>JAMPBP010000009.1 GCA_023666645.1 Clostridiales bacterium | reverse complement strand
ACCCTAACAGCTTGGATTCGGGATTCATTGGTCACCGGATAGGGGCGGTAGGTATTTTTTACTATGAGCCTCGATATTCGCTGACCACTACCAACCGCCCATATCCGCAGACCCGATATTTCAGATGGCTGTTTGAGGGTCATAGTGTTATTTTTCTATATCGCATCGGTTGACTGAGCGGAGATCATCACCAACTTGTTTCATGTTGCTGATCCATCCTTGGTGTTTTTTTACTTTTGTATTGGTTGGCATATGATTTCTGCTATTTTTATTGTTTGGAAGATGTACGAGTCATATTTATGGACATAAAAAAGCCGCAATCACTAATCGCATTGCGGCTTTCTATTAGATCTATATGGGGTTGTCAGAGTTTTATTTTTGTCGTTTTATTGCCCTGCCGTTTTATATATATACCTCTTACGGGTGATTGTACTTGTATGCCTTGTAGATTGTAGTAGATGACGGGTATCGTGTAGCTATTCTCAACAATGATGTCGATGCTTGTGTTCATATTGTTGCCAGTGGTATATAATTTGATATTGCCTGGTAGAGAAAATCCTATTGTTTTGCCATCTGTGCCTAATTCTTGGTTGTTGACAATGAGAGAGTGTGACCCATCTGAATTAATTGAAAAGACGGTTGTCTGAGGCTCTGTAGATGAAAGTGAGCGCGATACTTGACGAGGCTGCAGGAATTGTTTGGAGTTTTTTTCGACCAGGTGCCCATTTTTGTTAACGGTGAATTCAAGAACACCCATTTTGTCAAACTGATTGAGGGCTGCTTTAACTTCAGTTTCGTTATCGGCTATCTTTATTATGGCGTGATTGCCATTTGTGTCGGGTTTCCTCATGGCATACAGTGAACCGTCGAGAACTGTTGTGATAATATACCAGTTGTCGCAAACGAGGTCGGTAGATACTTCATTATAGCTGATTGTAGGTGTATAATCCTGTTCTGAAATGTCGAAGGTGTCGATTATGGTTGGAAGACTTGGTATGGCATTATCCATTGAGGCTGCAGCCCATAGAGTCCATTGTCCGGGTTGTTGCTGTTTGAGATCTATACCGGTGGTCGGGTCATAGATTTCTGTGAGTTGTTCGGGTTGAGTTGTTTCCTGAGAAAAGGCGTAGGTTATAGTTGCATTCTCTACAGGAGTGCCATCGTCACCGATGACTTGTAGGAAAACAAGGTTGGCGGCTTTGTCATATTGCAGCAGTGATGGTGATGGAGTAACGGGGATTGATGGTTGGGTTTCAGGTGCAGAATAGTTATAGTGGACAATGATCTTGTTTACTTGGGATCTGAGGTAATCATTGTTGTCTTTTTCGTCGGTCAAATCGCCATTTGTTATGGTAACGTTGGCTGATGGCGTTGGTAATTCATATGAGACATAGTCGTGATCGAGTGGGAGTGGAAGGCCGTTGCATGTAGCCCCTTGTACGAAACAGTGAGTTTGATTATTGTTGGCATTAAAGTATACTTCCAATTGGTTGATGGTGAAGATGTCGGGCAGAGAGATAATGATAGAATTATTATGCCAGAATTGGATGAATTCACCATTTATAACGTTTTCGAAATTATATTTTGTATGGTTCACTTCCAGTATCCCAAACTGTTGTGTTTTGGAAAAATCGTAACTTATATTTTTATTACCCCAGTATAGTTGGGTTGTGAACTCAGAATTGTCTTTGTGTTTATAATATACCCTGATGTCTTTGAAAAGTGATACTGCATCACTTTGTTCATTATTACCATTGATGAATTCGATTGATGGTACAGGGGTCTGGGGTTGCCACATGATGATGTGCCTGTTGGTATTTGACGGATCGTTGATTTTTTCGCCATCAAACAATTCTCCGTTAAAGGTGGCTCCGTCAAAAAGGGGAAATTTATTAGGTACGCTAAATGAAATGCGGACTATTTCGTAGGCATCGTCGATGGCGAATTTAATGCTGGATTTGGAATACAACCCGACGTTGGTGGATTCTTTCAAAATATTGTTCCCCGTGACAGTAATGATATCTGGATCAGCCGGACGAGCAATGAGATTTTGAGAGTAATTTTCAAACATGTTTTTTTGTTCGATATTCGCGACACCGTAATCGTCAGATTGTGCGGACAGAGTATTGGATAACGATGCCAAAAATGAAACGAATAGTGTAAGACTTAGTTGTTTAACCATTTTAATAAAGACAGGTTGAAATTGATAAATAGCAAAACTGTAAAGCTATAAAGCTGTAAAGTTGGCAACTACCTAAAAATCCAGTTGGTGAATAAATAATCTATATAGGAGAAAGGGAGAAGAGAGAGGGAAGTATGTAATGGTTATATAATACCAATAATCTCATGTATATCGGTAATATTATGACGTTGACAGTATTCGGTTATCCCATCAATTACTTTGATGGTGACGGTTGGGTCTATGAAATTGGCGGTACCCAGTTGTATCGCTGTGGCTCCGGCCATCAGGAATTCGAGCGCATCGCGTGCGTTCATTATGCCACCGAGTCCGATAACTGGAATTGAGACTGCATGTGCAACTTGCCACACCATACGTACAGCAATGGGGCGTATGGCAGGACCTGATAGACCGCCTGTAATTGTAGATAGATAAGGACGTCTCTTTTCGACATCAATAGCCATTCCCATGAATGTATTGACCAAAGACACCGCGTCGGCGCCTGCATCCTCGACAGCCGAAGCTATGGAAGCAATGTCGGTAACATTGGGTGAAAGTTTTACAATCATAGTCTTGTCGTAGGCCTGCCGTATGGCTCTCGTTACTTCTGATGCACCGCTTGGAGAAGTGCCGAAGGCCATTCCGCCTTGTTTTACATTAGGGCATGAGATGTTGATCTCAATAGCCTTAATGGCGGGGAGTGGGGCCAATTTTGCAGCGGTAGCCACGTAGTCGTCGATTTTGGCTCCCGATACATTAACAATGATATTGGTATTGAGATGGGCAATGCCAGGGTAAATGTTTTCAATAAAGTAATCAACCCCTTTATTTTGAAGTCCTACCGCGTTGATCATGCCTGATGGTGTCTCGACCATACGTGGATAGTCGTTTCCTTCACGTGGAAGTAATGTTGTACCTTTTACAATAAATCCCCCGAGCCGATTAAGGTCGATAAAGTCGGCAAACTCTTTACCGTAACCGAAAGTGCCGGAAGCGGTCAAGACTGGATTTTTCAGTTTTAAAGAACCTACAGAGACGTTTAGATTTACCATGTGAGCTGATTGATATTAAATACGGGACCATCGGTGCAAACACATCGATTTCCTTTTACTGTTTTTTCTACGCAACATAAGCATGCACCTATACCACAACCCATGACATTCTCGAGCGAAACTTCACAATCGATATTCTTTTCATAGCAAATGCGAGCTATAGCCTTCATCATGGGCATTGGGCCGCAACAATAAATGTGGTCTCGTGGTGTGGCTAATGTAGAGTTTTGTGTTATGAGTCCTTTTTCACCGGCCGATCCGTCGTCGGTTGAGATGTATACTTTCCCGCATTCTGAAAAATTGTCTATGCGCAATAAATCTGATTCAGAACGTGCCGCCAGAAGAAATTCGGGTTCGAATCCCTTGGATTTCAAAATTTTACCTAAATAGAGTAGGGGGGCTACTCCCACCCCACCTCCAATGAGCAGGACTGACTGTGTTGTATCTTCGGGAATAGTAAATCCGTTGCCCAATGGCCACATCATGTTGATTGTTGAGCCTACCTGGGTATCACAAAGTGAATTGGTGGCTGCACCTACACGGCATACCAGAAGCTGAAGGGTATTTTGTTTTAGGTCAACGTTGTGGATTGAGATAGGGCGACGTAGGAATGCCTCCCCATTTTTTGCGTTGTCGATTTTTATCTGTACAAATTGACCTGGAGCAATAAGCTCAAGATTGCAATCACAGGGCGCTTTGAGTGTGATGAGTTGATATTTTTGAGACAGTGTGGTAGTCTCGATGATAGTGAAATCAGTTAAAAATTTGGCCACGACATTGTTATTTTGGTATGAATAAATCAAGTGGACTTAATTGCTTGTCAGAAAAATAACATGTGCCAATCAGTAGTTGATGAGAATGATATCCATTCAGATATTGACAGTAGATGTTAAATTTCCTACTAATGTCAAAGGTAAGTATAATGTATCGTATAGCCAAAAAAAAATAAAAAAAAATAATGTTACGGTATTAAGGTTGTCATCGGTTGTCATCGTTAGTGTTTACATCTATGTAATCATTATGTTCATCATGATTTCATGGCGGCACATCATGACTATACAGCCTGGTTGTAAAATTACGATGGAGAGAATGATTGAAAACTGTTGTCGTCATAGAAAACGACAATGTTGGTTATGCGCTTACCTGTAGAAGGATTCAATTTGATTGACGTTTGATGGCCTGAAATGGGAGTTCCAGATATAACTGAATCTGATGGTTGGTGAGCCGAAGATAAATTGACGGAATTTTCATCGAAAATAGAACTGTCGGCTGGAGGAAATTTTTCTGACGAAAAAGTTGTGTTGGAAATTGAAACTGTCTGAGATTGATCAATGTTTTGATTATTCGAGTGTTGGGCATCGGTGGAAGTGAATAAACCGATGTTTTGAGGCTCTGAGAATTGAATATTTCCATCGTTCACCATACCTCCTTCGCCAAAAAGCAACCACAGGACTGAAAGTTGCGGAAATGCTTCGTGGATTTTAGCAACAATTTCATCGCTCACTTTTTTATTTCGTCCATTAAGAAGTTGAGATAAAGAGGGGCGGGGTATACGACAGGAATCGGCAAATTGAGAATTTGTCAATTGGAGGTATGAAATGAAGTCTTTAAGGCGGGAAACGATATCCATAGCTATATTTAAATTTGTAAACTGTGTGCAAATGTAATAAAAGCTATTTAAAAAACCAAATAAATAAATGTAAATTGAAATTTGCAAAAATAGTTTACAAAGCTAAACTATTGGATTTAAACATTGGTTTAATTATGTAAACTTTGCCAACAATTGTTAAAGTAATACAGTATTAAATAATTATAAGTAAAAGGGTATTAATATGATAATTTGCTGTACAGTGATACGGTGCTACTAAGTTAACAATACAGAGCTCTCCTCTTAAAGTTAAACTTGATAATAATTACATAACTACCTGGATTATAGTGTGATTAGTAATGTGTTAAAATTTATAAAAACAATATTATTGCATTTGTAAATGAATTGCATAATGTAAATTAAGGACTATGTTGATTTAAAAATTGGCTACTATTTGAGAATGTAAATACGTATTTGCATTATGGAATTATGAATTGATGGCGATTGAAATGATGTTAACGTAATCTGATAAAATGTTAATAGGACCTACTTGGTAAAATTGTTTACGTTTACATATGATTGATTTACATTTTATATTTCGCCTATCAGTTGATGTGGAACTGAAGAGATTGTAGGTAATTGATGCTGTATCGTTTTACTAATTATATAACATGCTTAGATTCTTAGTTGTTTGATTTGTATCGTTTTCAGTGAATATTTTCCCATTTGTTCCATTAAATTACAATTAATTTTGCTGAGCCATAGTCAAGGAAACTGTTGAATACTACAAGAAAATCTCAATAGATACATAATCACAATTATGTTGAATAGATTGATTTATTTATGATTTTGATATATATGCACTACTCCGATTGTTAATTCGAATATTTTTGCTATATTTGTGTGTTTTGTTATGAGTGTATATGGATCACATAAAGTAGACTGTATTCCCGGGATCGCATGTGTAGTTTTGTTGATTATCATGTTGTCCATATCGGGATTTGTGCGTTGTCATCATCATGATGTATATGGCAACATTCATGTGTGTGCATTATGCGGTCATAATGAATTTGATTTTAATGTAGAATCAGGATGTGTTAATAATGATACCGGCAATGAAGATGATTGCCCGTTGTCATATGATTATTATCATATCATTGTAGATAGTGACAGAGGTATCCATTCGGGTCACATATTATATACCGCGGTAATAGACCTTTTTTTAGCTTCAGGAGATGAATTTGAGCCACTATACAATTATAGCTGGCAAATTTCTTATAACCAAGGCTATTTATACACCCAAAATGTTGATGTGCAACATAATGGGTTGCGGGCTCCCCCACTCTATTGTTGAATTGAATCCCGTGTCAGGGATTCAGTTGAATTGCAATATTTAAGCTATTTTTATTTTATTGCCTGAATTTCAATAGTTTGATTTGTAATTTGGGTCTACGATAGTATATAAATCGTTCTATAATTGTATGAAAATTAACATAATTGCGTTGGCATGCTTAGTGTGTGCAACATTGACTCCGAGCTGTAAAGAGTGGCAGAAAGAAGAGAGTGGAAACAGTGCTGAAAAGATATCTCATTTGCATAGTCATGAGGAAGCTGACCATGAGCATCACAATGATCATGAGCATCACAATGATCATGAACATGAACACGACCATGAACATGCGCACGACCATGACCATGAACATAGCCATGAAGTAAAGGAGCAAGGTCATATGGATGGTGAACATGATGGAGTGATTAAATTATCGGCTCACGACGCTGATGAACTTGGTGTTGAAACCGAGACTGTGATGGTGCGGCCATTTGGCTGTGTATTGCATGTGGCAGGTGTACTTGAATCGGCTCCTACTGACGAGGCATCAGTGACCAGCAAGTCGACCGGGATAATTCGATTCACTAATTCGTTGGCCATGGGTAAAAATGTCAGTACAGGAGCAGTTCTTGCCACAATAAGTAAGCGCAATGTTGAAGGAGGAGATGCCAATGAGATTGCTTATATAGAGATGGAAGCAGCCAAGAAGGAGCTTGAACGCATCACACCCTTGTATAAGGATGGTATTGTATCCAAGCGTGAATATAATGCAACAGAGGCTGAATATAAGAGGCTGGCTGCGGCCTACAGTGGTATGAGAGAGGGAAGCAAGCTCATAGCGCCAACGGGCGGCACTATAACTGATATTCTTGTGCAGGATGGTGACTATGTCGAGACTGGAGAGAGAATAGCAACAGTGAGTAAAGGAGAGCGTATGACGATAAGAGCCGATGTTCCTGCGCGTGAAATTAAAAGTATTGATGAATTGACCAAAGGGAAACTGAAAAGCAATAACAGCCAGGAGGTCTACGATTTGGAGGAACTTGGAGTGAAACGGCTTACAGATCGACCTGTAAAGATGATAGGTGGATATGTGCCTGTTTATTTTGAGGTTGATAGAAAAGATATAAATGCTGTCCCTGGCATGATAGTCGATTTATACTTGAGTGGTGATGAATGTGAGGAAGTTATTACTGTTCCCAAAGGCAGTATAAGTGAGCAGCAAGGTGTTCACTTTGTTTTCCAGCGTCTTGATAGCGATTGTTATAAAAAGATTCCGGTGACATTAGGTCGTACCGATGGTCAACGTGTTGAAATAAAGAATGGACTGTCAGCGGGTATCGATGTCGTTTCAAAAGGGATGATTTATGTCAAGCTGGCAGAAAGCAGCGGGGCAGTCCCTGAAGGTCATTCCCATAGCCATTAATAAGCCATATTAAAGGTCTGAATAATGGAGTTTTTCAGAAATATATGAGAATGTGAATCTAAGAGCTTAGTAGTTATTAATATATGGACTTCAACGGGACACTGCATTTCAACAAGTCCAGACGAATTAATTATACAAATATCAGGAATGCTAAATTCAATTATAAAGTTTTCGCTTAAAAACAGGCTTATTGTATTGTTGATAAGCGGAGTATTAGTATTGATGGGAGTGGTTGCCATAATGAGAGCCGATGTGGATATTTTTCCAGATCTGAATGCTCCCACAGTGACTGTTATGACCGAGGCTCCCGGTCTTGCAGCTGAGGAGGTTGAGCAACTTGTAACCTACCCTATCGAGACTGCGGTTAATGGGTCTACAGGTGTGAGACGTGTAAGATCATCATCGACAACGGGCTTCTCTATAGTAAATGTGGAGTTTGACTGGGGTACTGACATATATGTAGCTCGTCAAACGGTTGCAGAGCATATTGCCGGAGTGGCAGATAATTTCCCTCCCGGAGTGGAAACACCGGTTATGGGGCCGCAGTCGTCGATATTAGGCGAAGTGCTTATTATAGGGTTGACGGCCGACAGTACCTCGATGATGGAACTCAGAAGCATTGCCGACCGTGTGATAAGACCCCGTCTCTTGGCAGTAGAGGGTGTGTCATCTGTATCGGTGATAGGTGGAGATGTCAAGCAGATGCAAATTAAGCTCAACACTGCGATGATGAAACGTTATGGTGTGACACTCAATGCCGTTCTCGAGGCTTGCGAGGGAATGACACTCAATGCTGCAGGAAGCATCATCAATGATTATGGTAACGAATATACTATAAAGGGAATGCTTTCGACAACAAATGCTGACGATCTCATGCATAATGTTGTGAACTGTGACAGTGGCGAGACAGTTACACTTGGTGAAATAGCATGTGTTGAAATAGGTGCAGAGTCACCATGTATAGGAAAGGCATCGGTGAGAGGTGACAATGCCGTTATCATTACAGTGACAAAACAGCCGCATGTTGGGACGATAGAGTTAAATGACAAATTGATTGCTACCGTAAATCAGTTGCAATCGACGCTGCCTGCCGATTTGAAAGTAGCTACCGACATTTTCAGCCAAAGTAATTTTATTGAGACTTCTATTGGAAATCTACAGCAGTCACTGTTTGAAGGGGCTATATTTGTAATTATAGTCCTGTTCTTCTTTTTGATGAACCTGCGCACAACAATAATTTCGGTTGTAGCTTTACCGATGTCTATACTCATAACGGTGTTGGTGATGTATCTGATGCATATTAATATCAATACCATGACACTCGGTGGCATTGCAATCGCTATTGGTTCTCTTGTTGACGATTGTATCGTTGATGTAGAAAATGTGTATAAGCGACTTAGAGAGAACCGGAGAAAACCCGGCGGGAGCCAATCTGATGAATTGACAGTTGTATATGAAGCTTCGCGTGAGGTGAGAATGCCGGTTCTGAATTCCTCGCTTATAATCATAGCAAGTTTCATGCCTTTGTTTTTTCTTAGCGGCATAGAAGGGCGCATGCTTATTCCGCTGGGTATAGCTTTCATCATAGCATTGACGGCCTCTACCGTTGTTGCCTTGACTCTGACTCCGGTTTTATGCAGTTATCTTCTCACCGGCAATGGATACCGTGAGCATCTTGACCGCGAGCCTAAGTTAACGATGAAATTGAAGCATTTCTATAGTAAGGTTTTGTCGGCCTCCGAGTCTAACCCCAAAACTGTATTTGTTTCTACTGCATTGTTGCTCGTTATTGCTATAGTTATGTTTTTTAATCTTGGCCGGAGCTTTTTGCCTGGATTCAATGAAGGTTCTTATACGATAAATGTAAGCACATTACCTGGGATATCTATACAGGAGAGCGATGAAATAGGTCGTAAGGCTGAACTTCTCATACTTTCAGTTCCTGAAATACAGACTGTAGCCAGAAAGACAGGTCGTGCCGAACTCGACGAGCACGCGTTAGGTACCAATGTATCTGAGATAGAAGCACCGTATAAACTCAACGGTCGTAGCCGTAGTGAAGTGAGTAGGGAATTGCGTGATAAATTGAAGACTTTGCCAGGTTGCAATATAGAAGTAGGTCAACCTATTTCGCATCGTATAGATGCCATGTTGTCAGGGACAGAGGCACAAATTGCCATAAAACTGTTTGGTAATGACCTGAGTACCCTATATAATAAAGGAACAGAAATCAAGAATGCCATACATGGGATTGATGGTGTTGTAGATGTAAATATAGAGCAACAGATCAATCGTCCTCAAATAGAGATAAAACCACGTAGGGCTATGTTGAGTCAATATGGCATAAGTTTAAAGGATTTCAGCCAATTTGTCAAGGTGGCTTTCGGTGGTACAGAGATATCCCAAATGTATGAGAACGGTTATCCTTACAGTGTTATTGTAAAGGTCGATCCTAATGAATATGACGAGATTGAGTCAATAGGTAATATATTGATTGATAGTCGTGACGGCAAGGTAGCTCTTGCTGAGGTGGCCGAGATCATATCGTCAACCGGTCCGAATACAATAAATCGTGAAGATGTGAATCGTCGAATTGTTATTTCGGCCAATGTTGAGGGACGAGACTTAAGAGGCACTGTCAATGAGATGCGGAAAGCGATCAATGAAAAGGTAAACCTCCCCGAGGGATATATGATCAAGATTGGTGGACAATTTGAGAGTGAGGCATCGGCCACACGTACATTAATGCTCTTGAGTATCCTTTCAATTATTGTTATATTCATGTTGTTATATGGCGAATTCAAGAGATTGAACCAGTCCCTATTGATACTTGTCAATATGCCGCTTGCATTGATTGGTGGTGTATTCATGTTGGTATTTACCGGAGCTGAACTCAATATCCCGGCAATCATAGGTTTCATTTCGCTCATGGGAATATCTACCCGTAACGGAATGCTATTGATTAATAGATATAATCAGTTAAAAAGCGAGCATGTAGCTTTGAAGGAACGTGTTATGCAAGGTTCTGTCGACAGGCTCACTCCAATCATGATGACAGCCCTGACATCGGCTTTTGCACTGATTCCGTTGGCGCTCAGAGGTGGCGAGGCAGGCAATGAAATTCAGGCTCCTATGGCTACAGTGATACTTGGGGGTCTGATTACATCGACTGTGTTGAATCTTATTGTAGTGCCATTATTGTACATAAGGATTGAAAACAAAAATGAAAAAGCATAATATGAAGAAAATATTACTGGCAGTCATAGTTGTCATTTCTGGATCTGTGTCTGATGTAAATGCCGACATATATGAGCAGGCTGTCGAGTTGATAGAAAACAATAATTTGACGCTAAAGCAATTGCGTGAAACTCAGTTGTCTGAGATAGCTGTGTCGAGAGTTGAGAACAATCTTTCTGATCCGGAGATCGAATTTGAGCGTCTATGGGGGCATGGAGCTGAGCCCCGATGGGGATTAAGTATCAGTGAAACTTTTGATTTCCCCGGCACATATCAAGCCCGTCGCAAAGCTATTGAAGCCATGAAGGAGGCCAACGAACTGAGATATAAAGTTGAATTGGTTGCCAAACTTATCGAGGCCCGCGAATTGCTTGTGGAAATAGCCTACTGCAATAAGGCGATGAATCTTGAGCGCAAAGTTGTAGATGACATGAGGCTTATAGTTGAGATGTCTGACAAAAGTTTTGAAAATGGTGAGTCGACAATTCTTGAATTGAACAGAGCAAAAATAGAATTGGCCAATAATATTGTCAAGCTTAATGAACTTGAAAGCCGTTATAAAGAGTGCCGAGAGCAACTATCATTCTTAGGTATTGCTCTGGATGATCAGGACGCTATTAGTATCACTTATCCTATAGATCGATTGTTGACTATAGAAGAGTATCATGATGGCATTGAAAATGACATAGTGAGCTATTATTACAACAAACTGAGAATAGCCGAGGTCAATAACGGTAAGGCGAGGGCTATGGAGCAGTTGCCGGAGTTGACAGTAGGGTATGTACATGAGCGCGAGGAAGGCATCAACTTCAATGGTTTCAGTGTGGGTATTACCCTACCCTTTTTCTCTAATCGAGGAAAGAAAGAAATCTCCCGCCATCTTGTATCGGCAGTTGAACTTGAAACGCGGTTGGCACAGGCCGAATTGCGCACAACGGTTGATGTCGAATATTATAAGGCGTTAAAAAATAAAGAAATACTTGGCCTACTTACCGATGTATTTTATAATAATAATCATATCGAGCTATTGGGCAAAGCTTATCATGGAGGACAAATATCACTGGTTGATTATCTCAGGGAAGTAACCTATTACCGGGAGGCAGAATGGGATTTTCTTCAAATTGAATTGGACTACCATAAGTCACTTGTAAGGTTAAACCGAAATTCGGTGGGCTCTTAGACCTTGAGAGGAAATCTTCGTGTCTGTCATCATGCACAGGAAAGCATGAACTATTGTTAAATGAAGGGTATTTTTGAACTAAATGGAGTTGTGTGTGTTTCATAGATAAAGAAATTCAAAATTCAATATTATGAAATATACACAACCCAACCTACCTTATGCCAACAATGCCCTTGTCCCGATAATCAGTCAGGAGACAATCGAGTACCACTATGGGAAGCACGAGAAGGCTTATATTGATAACCTGAATAAATTGATAGAAGGTTCCGAATTTGAGAATATGGAACTTGAAGATGTCATCAAGCATTCCAAAGGAGCATTGTTCAACAATGCGTCGCAAGCCTGGAACCATATTTTCTATTTCTTCTCTTTATCGCCTGATGGAGGTGGTGAGCCACAAGGTGATTTGCGCAGAGCTATTGATGAGCAGTTTGGGTCATTCCAGAAGTTTAAAGATGCTTTTGAAGGAGCCGGTGCATCATTGTTTGGTTCAGGCTGGGTGTGGTTATCTCGCGATGACAACGGAAAACTTGTCATTACACAAGAATCCAATGCGGGTAACCCTATGACCCAAGGACTCACACCGTTGTTGACATTTGATGTGTGGGAACATGCCTACTACATTGATTATAGGAATCAACGGGCCAGCTATCTTAAAGGCATGTGGAATATAGTTGACTGGGATATCGTCGAGAGCCGATATTAAAATAATAACATGAACTTTTTGATAAAGAACATGATATAGATAGACAAGCAACAATTGTAAGCATAATGTGATGAATGGAGAGAGAGGCACTCGTGAGAGCCCCTCTTTTTCTTGTTCTGATTGCAATGATTAAATAGTTACAAAGGGAGGTCGACCTTTATAAAGCCAACATCCCTTTGTTATAAATAGGTTGTGAACTGCTTAGTGCGGACTTTACTCCTCCTCGGCAGCGTTGAGCAATTCAATCATTTTTATTGCCGATACCGGAATGCGTGTGCCGGGGCCGAAAATAGCAGCAACTCCAGCTTTGTAAAGGAAGTCATAATCCTGAGCCGGTATAACTCCACCAGCTGTGACCATGATATCTTCACGACCAAGTTTTTTCAACTCAGCTATAACCTGAGGAATCAAAGTCTTGTGACCGGCAGCCAAAGATGATACTCCAAGAATGTGGACATCATTTTCTACAGCCTGGCGAGCAGCCTCGGCCGGTGTTTGGAACAATGGTCCCATATCAACGTCAAATCCGCAATCGGCATAGCCGGTAGCTACAACTTTAGCACCACGGTCATGACCGTCCTGACCCATTTTTGCAATCATGATGCGGGGTTGACGACCTTCTTTCTTAGCAAACTCCTCACACATTTTCTGTGCTTTGATGAAGTCGGGGTCTTGTTTAGTCTCGTTGGAATACACGCCTGATATTGTTCGTATTACAGCTTTATAACGGCCCACGACGTCCTCGCAGGCATCAGATATCTCACCAAGGGTGGCACGAAGGCCGGCAGCCTTTACTGCAAGGTCGAGGAGATTTCCCTTCTTGGATCGTACACATTCAGTAATATCGGATAGAGCCTTCTTTACAGCCTCTTCATCGCGATGAGCTTTTACATCGTTCAGTCGCTCAATTTGTTCCTTACGCACTTCGGTATTGTCGATTTCCAGAATATCGATAGGGTCTTCATGGTCAAGACGATATTTGTTGATGCCGACAATTGTCTGGCGTCCGGAGTCGATGCGGGCTTGGGTGCGTGCTGCTGCTTCCTCGATGCGCAATTTTGGAAGGCCTGTTTCAATAGCCTTGGCCATGCCGCCGAGTTTCTCAATTTCCTGGATGTGTTCCCAGGCACGATGTGCTATCTCGTTGGTCAAAGACTCGACATAGTAAGAACCTGCCCAGGGGTCAATTTCCTTGGTAATATAGGTCTCTTCCTGAATATATATCTGAGTATTACGTGCTATGCGGGCTGAAAAATCGGTAGGAAGGGCGATAGCCTCGTCAAGAGCGTTGGTGTGAAGCGACTGGGTATGTCCCAAAGCTGCACCCATAGCCTCGATGCAAGTGCGACCAACATTGTTGAATGGATCTTGTTCGGTGAGCGACCATCCTGATGTCTGAGAGTGTGTGCGCAGGGCAAGCGACTTAGGATTCTTGGGATTGAATTGTTTTACAATTTTCGCCCACAGCATACGAGCCGCTCTCATCTTGGCGATTTCCATGAAGAAGTTCATGCCTATAGCCCAGAAGAATGAAAGACGAGGAGCGAAAGCATCGATATCCATTCCGGCATTGACACCGGCACGCAGATATTCGAGACCGTCGGCAAGTGTATATGCAAGCTCGATGTCGCAAGTTGCACCGGCTTCTTGCATGTGATAGCCCGATATGGATATTGAGTTGAACTTAGGCATGTTCTGCGAGGTATACTCAAAGATATCGGCAATTATGCGCATTGAGAATTCTGGTGGGTAAATATAGGTGTTACGTACCATGAATTCCTTGAGAATATCGTTCTGAATTGTACCGGCCATCTCTTCAAGTTTGGCTCCCTGCTCAAGACCTGCATTGATATAGAATGCGAGTACTGGGAGTACTGCACCATTCATTGTCATCGATACCGACATCTTGTTCAAAGGAATACCATCAAAGAGCACTTTCATGTCATCGAGCGTGCATATGGAAACACCGGCTTTACCTACATCGCCAACTACGCGTTCATGGTCAGCATCATATCCACGGTGTGTGGCAAGGTCAAAAGCAACCGAAAGTCCTTTCTGACCTGATGCAAGATTGCGACGATAAAAGGCGTTGGACTCAGCAGCGGTAGAGAAACCGGCATATTGCCTGATTGTCCACGGACGCATGGCATACATACCGCTGTAAGGTCCACGAAGGAATGGAGGTATACCGGCAACATAGTTGAGGTGTTCCATGCCTTCAAGATCGGCCTTGGTATAAATAGGTTTAACGGGGATAAGTTCGGGAGTGATCCACTCTTCGCCGGCAACAACAGCAGCTTTGTGGCCGTTGAAAGCATCGGCAGTGATATTGATAGCTTTAAAATCGGGTTTCATGCTGCAGATTTATTTAAGAAGTTTAGCGTTGAAAGCCTGGAGGGTCTCAAGGACATTGCTACGCACGTGTATAAAGTTAGTGATACCCTGAGCTTGAAGCTCTTCAGTGCAGGCTGGTGCACCGGCCACTACAAATTCGGCCTTGCCATCGATGAGTTTGAACGCTTCAGGTGCGAATGTGGCATATTCATCATCGCTGGAGCATAGTACAATGACATCAGCTTGGGCTTCAATTGCGGCTTTCACTCCATCATTGACTGTCTCGAAGCCTATGTTGTCGATAATCTGATAACCGGCACAACCGAAGAAGTTGGACGAGAACTGAGCTCGAGCCAGACGCATGGCGAGATTGCCTATAGTAAGCATGAATACCTTGGGACGGTTGGCTGCATGCTCGGTAGCGAGTCGCAGTTCTTCAAAGTCACTTGCCTGACGCGACATATCGAGTGCATGCTCCTCATTGAAGTTATCCTCGTGATTGCAACCACAGCCACACTTGCCTGATGCCTTTTCAATCTTTTCAGCAGCCATCTCATTGAAGTTGGGATACTGGTTTGTTCCGAGTAGAATTTCCTTGCGGCGGGCCATGTCGGTGTGTCGTTTCTTGTTGGAAGCGTTGACTGTCTTCTGTATATCTCCATTGTCGACCGAAGAGAAGAAACCACCTTTATCCTCGATGTCAAGGAAAAGTTTCCATGCCTCGTTGGCCAAAGAAACGGTAAGAGTTTCAACATAGTAAGAACCACCGGCGGGATCAACCACCTTGTCAAGATGGCTCTCTTCCTTAAGAAGGAATTGCTGATTGCGGGCAATACGCTCAGAGAATGAATCGGGAGTCTTGTATGGGGTGTCGAAAGGTGTTGTAGTAATAGAATCGACACCGGCAAGAGCTGCCGACATTGACTCTGTCTGGCTGCGTAGTAGGTTCACGTGTGCATCATAAATCGTCTGGTTGAAGCGAGATGTAGCTGCATGAACAACCATTTTACATGCACAGTCACACTTGGGCGCATATTGCTTTACTATCTGGGCCCAAAGCATACGTGCGGCACGGAATTTTGCGAGTTCCATGAAATAGTTGGATGAAATGCCCATGTTGAATTTCACACGGCATGCCACGGTGTCAATGTCGAGTCCCGCATCAGTGAGCGATGTGAGCCATTGAGCACCCCATGAAAGTGCATAGCCGAGCTCTTGGAAAATATAGGCACCGGCATTATTGAGCATCACTGAGTTGACGGAAAGAACGCGTAGTCCTGGAACATCTGTTACTGTTGCAATTAAAGTCTTGGCCTGCGCTACGATATCGGCAGGAATACCTGAACCGTGCTTAAGGGAGCGCTTGAGGGGATTGAAATCGATTGAACCTTTGAAGTATTCAGTGGCATTATTGGCCTTGAGATATTTTACAAGATTGGCGGCTAATTCAATCGCCTTGCCGGGACAACAGGTGAAGTTTATTTCAACTGCTTGTAAATCGATGGCGTTGAGTAGTGTCTCGAGAGTCTCCAATGACGGGTCTTTGACATTGAACGCTATAGAATTGACTCCCTTAGTTAGAACTTCAAGAGCTGTGGCATTTGCCTCTTGAGGATTGGCTGCAATTATCTCTTGACGGGTGAGCCAATTGTTGTTGTCGCGGGTGCCGCGCACATAGGGATACTCTCCGGGAAGAGAATCGGTGGTCTTAAGGTCGGCTATGTCCTCGAGACGGTACATGGGTTGAACGTTGAACCCTTCGTTTGTTCTCCACACCAGCTTTTTCTCAAACGGAACGCCTTTGAGGTCAACGTCGACCTTTGCGCGCCATTCTTCGGTAGAAACAGCTGGAAACTGGTCAAATAGTTTTTCTTTATTTTCTGCCATGATTGGTAATTAAATAGATTTAATTATTTTAGGGCAAAGATAATAACTTTAAATGACTTAAACAATATTGTGTGGGCTTATTTGTCATATAATCACAATGCCGGGATACTATGTGTTATGTTTTTGATCATTAGACTTTTATATCGGGGTAATAATGCTGCTGACTCTCAATATTGGTCGGTGATATAAAGAGTGACTCCAAGGATTGCCCTTGGAGTCACTCTGAGTTATGCGTTACTTTACAAGCGATTTTGCTTTGGTTGCGAGTGCCGATTTTGTTACGATATGGTCTTTTACCATACGTACAAATGGGTCGGAGTCAAACTCTCCCCTCACTGAACAGAAGTCATCATCAGAGTCGCCTGATGGGTCATCGATGCCAAAACCGGTGCGAGATTGGAGTGAGAATTCCTTGCGGGCATCGTCCAGGAGCATGTGGTCGAGGTCGGTGACACTCTTGAGCCATCGGTCCACGATTATGGAAATATCAGCTTTGGTGATTTCACACAGAGGTTTTCCATACCACTCCTCTATGTGATCACACACCCAGGTCCACTCCATATCGTAGTAATCTGAATGAACCTGTCTCCAATGTTGTTCAAGTTCATCGAGCGTCTTTAACTTGCCAGTGGCAATCGAGGAGGCAATCTCGTCAATCACTGATTTGGGGGCAAACATTCCGCAAATGTCGACCCAACGCCCATTGCCATCTTTGTGATTGGGAGCAAGGATTTGCTGCAGAGTTTCATCGTTTTTCACTGGCTGGTCGCCCAGGCGATGAATTATTGAATTGCCCATGAATTTGTCTATTGCCATACGGTAGTACAGGCGTCCACGGCGCAGTGCATGAGCCTCGATGGTCATTGCCTGGAAAGAAAATCGATTTGCGGTCATTCCAGCGGTGCGCTCAAGATTATCAAGTAATGAGATACCATCAATCATTTTGCCTATAGTGTATGGACTCAGTAGATTGAAGTTGATCATATCCAGGTGGTTGGGATCACGACGGCGATCGCGCTTAGGCCATTTCTGGGCATCACGGATTGTTCCTACGCTGCGTAGGTTCACACCTGGCACAAGGAATGATTCATTTTTGTTCTCGATGAGGTAGGAGAAAGGAAGGCGTGACGTGTCGGGGTGATTGACATGTCTTCCCATCACGAGTGAGAATGCTCCAATCTTAGCCGGCCAAAGCAGATAGGAATCGCTGGTGGTTTTGGATCCTCTTTCGACGACTCCTTGATGTATTGGACCAAGTTTATACATATGGTTGCTTTGGTTTGATCCTGAACCAGCGTTGAGAAATGAGAAAATTCCTGCTATGAGCAAGCTTGATTTGTGCATTGTGACGGTGTATGGGCCGCCGAATATTGCTGCAGCTTCACCATTCTCGCAATTACAGTTTGCAAAAAACAGCGAGTCGTGGGCTGAAAAGAGATGTGAAAGTATTGATGCCTGACCCACAAAGCAATGGTGCACTACGGCTCCGTCATCGACACGGCTCCCTGCGGCAAAGACGAATCCCTCGGCTATGACATCCCGACCCACGTTGACAGGGTCGGTGCTTGAACCGACGATAACACCGTCGCGCAATCGTGTAGCACCTTTAATCTTGGCGTAATCTCCTATATTTACATCGGTAATTGTGCCACAGTTTATGATTTCGGCATTACATCCTACTTGTCCACATGACCCTCTGAGCAATTCGGCATGCTCCTTGATCATATTTATCAATTTGGTTACCATGTCATTATTATGGCGATACATGGCAATGAGATAAGCTGTTTGAGCCGATAGGTTCTCGTATATCGGCACTTCACGGCCTCCGGTTTCATTAAGTACCGAAACTTCGGTCCCTATGCCGAATGTCGAATTCAGGGACCCGACAAGGCAGTTGATATTATCGATATAGGCATTGTCTCCTATCTTGTAATTGGCGATGTAGTTGGCAACATGACGTATGAGCACTCCATCTCCTATTGTGACATTGTGCAATGAAGCATCAGATATGGAGCTGTGGCGTACCAAGCCTCCTTCGCGATTGAATGTCCCTTCAAGCAGTCCTATGTTCACTTCGCCTGAAAACTCAACTTTTGTTAGTCTTTCTGGATTGAATCCTCTGGTGCTGACTCTGACTGTATTCCAGTCGGTTGCTGTACATCCACGCGTTTTTAGAACCGAAATCTCATAATCAGAGAGCTGACGATAGAGGGTTGAATCAAATTTTTCCATGTTGTTACTATAATTGGGTATTTATGTGATGCGTTGGTCATGAGACCTATTGGAACCATCTGACCGCATATGTAAGTGTCAGGAAGGTTTTGTTTATTAGCGGCTTGGAACATCGACTTAATCCTTGGATATGTAATGTTTTCCCAGAAAAGTCGATGTTCCAATGGTATAATAATTCATATTGTTGGAGAGTGGAAATATTGGATTGTGATTGTATGGAAATTTCAATCAGTCAATCTGGATGATCAGGAAATTGGATACTGACCAGAACCGGTCGGGGTTGGTAATGCGAAGACTTTTTACGCCTTGCTGGTCTTCTTCGATACTGTAGGAGTCAGACGGTTGATTTGTCAGGACTTTTGCTTTTTTCGAGTGAAGTGGAAGAAGTGAGAGTGTGCGCTTATCGGCTTTGGTGAAATATGTAGTCTCAAAGTCGTTGGGCATTACCTTGGTTTTGCGCAGGAATCCTGTCTCGATGAGTTTGTGGTCTTTGAGTTCGGTTTTATTGCCGAGTGCATAGTAGCATGTGGCGAGCTCGTTGGCCAGCAGGGCGTTTTGATTCTCGATTTCCTCGCGTTCCTGATTGACTATAGCGACAGTTGAGGCGAGGGAGTCTACATTGTGTGTGAGTTTCTCGATGTGAATGTTGGCTTTTGCAAGAGACTCTCTCAGTGTAGATATTGTATTTTCCTGATCATTGATCTGCGCTCGTAGAGTCTCGATTGATTTTTTGAGTGTTGAGTTCTGATTTTGAGAATTACGCAATTTTTTCTCAAGGGCATCGAGACGGTCACGACGTGACTGTAACTCATTTTGAATAGCGATTATATCATCTTTAATCTGTTGGCGGTTATCTGGAATTTCAGAATTGACCGATGACGGCGTCGCGAGGATTTTTTCCAACTCTTTGATCTGGGTCATTCCGGCCGAAATATCGTTCATAAGCGTCAACAGGCTGTCCTGATCGGCAATAGCCTGGGCAAGCTCACTTTGGGTGAGTTTCAATGTTTCTTCAGTTGACTGCTGGGGTTGAGTCTTTTCTCCTGAGCATGAAGCAAGAATGACAAGAGAGAGTGCCGGAATTGTAAAATAACGTTTCATTGTTGTTGTCGATATTTGTTTTGATGAATACGGGGCTGGTCATTATCGGTATTGCCAGCTACGACTATAACAATTTCCCCACGGGGATTGTTTTCTTTGAAGTGAACAATGAGTTGTTCGAGTGTTGCGTTGATTGTCTGGTTATGTATCTTTGAAATCTCTCGGGATACCGAGGCCTGGCGATCGCCACCACATGCCAGAGCCAGTTGTTCGAGTGTTTTGACAAGCCTTAGTGGTGATTCGTAGATGATGAATGTGCGTGGATCCTTGGCCAGTGTCTCAACGCGTGATGCTCTACCTTTTTTTTGAGGAAGGAAACCCTCAAAGACAAATCTGTCGCATGGTAATCCTGAGTTTACAAGAGCCGGAACAAAGGCGGTGGGACCAGGCAAGGTTTCAACCTCAATGCCGGCCTCGCGACACCCCCGCGATAATAGGAATCCGGGATCAGAGATACCGGGAGTTCCGGCGTCTGATATCAAAGCAATATTTTGACCTTGTTCAAGTCGTTTGATTATGGAGACAATAGTCTCGTGCTCGTTATATTTGTGGTGACTCTCCAGAGGTGTTGTGATGTTGAATTGTTTCATGAGTATTCCACTCGTGCGAGTGTCCTCTGCGAGTATCAACGATGCTTGGGACAATGTGTCGATAGCTCGTGGCGACATGTCCTGCAGATTCCCTACCGGTGTTGGAACGATGAAAAGTTTTCCAGTCATGGGCTGTCGTCTATTTGTAATAGTTGGTGAGTAATTCCAAGAATGCTTTGACATCCTCATTCTCTGGATTCCACTTAAGGTCATCAACAAGATATTCCCGGGCCTCATCGAGCGATGCCATAGCCGACAGAATATCCAAGCATTCAACATATTGGGCATCGCTGTTGGCAAACAGTTCGCGGCGGAAACGGAACTTATCGTTTAGGTTGAATACAGTTGATATGGAGCGTCGGGGCGCGTGATGCAATTGAGACAGATCATCAGGCTCCTTTATTATATATGTGTGGCGTGAAACAGCCATTTCGGGTACGGACTCATG
The DNA here is from genome assembly GCA_023666645.1 of Clostridiales bacterium. GTDB lineage: Bacteria > Bacteroidota > Bacteroidia > Bacteroidales > Muribaculaceae > JAAVFS01. The sequence continues at coordinate 27,104 of JAMPBP010000009.1, read as the reverse complement.
TTCCTGTTGTGGCTCGTTCTCCTGTTCTGGCTTTGGCTCCGTTTTCGTGTGCATATCAGTGTCTGAATCCTCGGGCATTTCAACTATGCTCTGTTCATAGAACATTGGTTCCTCACATTCCTCAACAAATGCGATTTGCCCAGTATCGGTCGAATCATGTAGCTCAACCTTTTCGTTTTCAAGAATTTCAACCGAGGTCTGGACATTGTCTTCAATTTGCTCTTCTGTGGTTGAGTCCTGCTTTGTATCATCGCTTGGGGTTTCCTCGCAAACATCTTCAGTCACATCGTCAGGAGTCGTACTGTCATTGGAGACAACTGCTTTAGTGTCGTCTTCACCGAATGAAGGATTCTCAATCGTATCTTCTATATACTCTCCGACGCTTTCGACAGCATGTTGGGGCTCATCATCATCATTATCATCATCGAGACCCTCGGTGAGTGCAAGTATCAGTTCCAGCTTGCGGCGCAGAAGTTTGATCGCATCGATAGGTGTTTCATCTCTGTGGCGGTGGAGCAATAGCAATAGACCGTCGGCTTCAAGTAGTAATTTTGATAATTGGTCGGGTTGTTGATTCATAGTCAGGGATTTAAACGGAGTAATGGAACTGTTTACGATGCGAAGATACTAAAAATTTTTTAATAACCATTGTTCGATATATTGTTTTGTCACCGAATGTTTACACAATGTATTGTTAACCATAATTACAACAACGTGGGTAGGATATCCTGATGTATCGGTTTTATAACCGGCATAGCATAATACCCCCGTCATTGATCCGCTTTTCAATCTCAATCGCCCCTGGAGTCGGGTTTGGGTGAGCAGTCGTTTGACAGTGCCCTCTCGTCCCACTACCGGAAAGCATTTCACGAAGGTCGAATTGGTAGCCATCGAGCAAAGAACAGATGCCAGCGTGTTAGGTGTGAGGGAATTAGTGCGCGATAATCCCGATAAATCTTTGATTCTGACCTGTGTCGAATCGACACCTTTGGAGCAGAGGAATGATTTTATGGAACCGATAGCTTCATCAATGTCGAGCGTTGACGACATTGCCCGGCCTATTGATTCAGCATAGAGATTGTCACTCTCCATCATTGCATGTTTACAAAGCTGGGCCAGTGGCTCAGATGAATGGGTGTATATGTTTACCGTGTCGGAGTCCAGACACGTTTCATAATGGCCTATAGGCAATCCACAACTCTCAATATCCATGGAAAGATCATCAATGATAAATTGGTTTGGCAACTGGATCATTTCATCGTTTACCAAAGATCGGTTCCCGCAATAATTGAGGCGTGACCACCCCACTCCATACTCCGTTCCCACATCCTCAAGCATGCATGTACTGTCGACATGCGGGTAAAGTGCAGTATCATTGGACTTGATGAAACCTGAAATATATTTTAATCCTGTTGATGAAGCTATATGTTGTGCAAATGATTCATCGAGCGATGGGTCGCCAGTAGGCGTGAGTATCAAATCTCCCAGCAGCGAGTCTTTGTTAATGTGACCACAGCGGGCCACTGATGTGGTGAAGGTAAAGTCGGGGCCAAGTTTCGAGAGAGCGGCTGCTGTTGTTACACATTTGAGTGTGCTTGCCGGTATAAAATTAATATCCCCATTGTGCATGGCGATAGTCTTTCCGGTTGCAAGGTCGACTATTGCATAACCGGTCAAAGCTCCTTGCGGAGCTATAGCGATTGCCGGGAAAATAGATAAAAAAGAAATGGAAAAATAGGTCAGTATACGTTTCATGATTTGATCAATCTGTTATTTTTAATGTGAAGATAGATAAAAGTCGCGACACAAGGGCAATATGTGATATAAAATTTGTATCTTCGCGCATTATTTCATGAATTGAAACAGAATATGGTAAAAACCCGCGAAAAATTGATTGAGGTGGCACGTCAACTATTTGCTTATAAAGGTGTCGAAAACACTACAATGAGTGATATAGCTTCGGCCTCTGAAAAAGGCAGGCGCACCATATATACATACTTCAAAAGTAAGCATGAAATATACGAGGCTACCATAGAACAGGACAGCGACAACATGGTAAAGCAGTTGAAGGACGCTGTCGACCAGGAGAAAACAGCTCAGTCCAAATTACGGCAATTCATGTACTATCGGCTCAATCTATTTGACAAGCCTGCACCACGGCCTCGTGGGGTAAATCTCGATTCTTTGTTTTACCTCGATTTCAAACGTATCGATAAGGTAAGGAGTAAGGCTATAAGCAAAGAGAAGGAAATGTTATATGCCATTCTCGATAAGGGAGTTGCCGATGGTAGTTTTAACATGAAGCAAACAAAGCGCTTCATGCCTGTGCTTCAAATGCTGTTGCAAGGTGTCGACCTTTCGGTGGCCCACAACAACTTTGAACAGCTTGATATTGATAAAAAAAACTATAAAGAGGATATAATAGAATTCATTATAGATTCATTAATAACTAAATAATAATTAGACCAATGAAATTACTTGAAGGAAAAACAGCTTTGATCACAGGTGCTGCCCGTGGTATAGGCAAAGCCCTCGCTTTGCGTTTTGCACAAGAGGGTGCCAATATAGCTTTTACTGACCTCGTTATTGATGAGACAGGAAAGCAGACCGAAGAGGAAATTGCTGCTCTGGGTGTTAAGGTAAAAGGTTATGCATCCAACGCTGCCGATTTCAACCAAACCAAGGAAGTAGTTGCAGAGGTTCACAAGGATTTCGGTTCGATAGATATTCTTGTAAACAATGCAGGTATCACAAAGGATGGTTTGATGATGCGCATGACTGAGGCTCAGTGGGACGCTGTCATTGCAGTCAATCTCAAGAGCGCCTTTAACTTTATCAATGCTGTGCTGCCAATTATGTTACGTCAGCGTTCTGGCTCAATCATCAACATGGCGTCGGTTGTAGGTGTACACGGCAATGCCGGACAGTGTAACTATGCAGCCTCTAAGGCCGGTCTCATAGCCCTTGCAAAGAGTATCGCCCAGGAAGTTGGTTCACGCGGTATACGTGCCAATGCCATAGCCCCCGGTTTTATCGAGACTGCTATGACAGCAGCGCTTCCTGATGACGTACGCGCTGAGTGGTGTAAGAAAATTCCTCTGCGTCGTGGCGGAAAAGTTGAGGATATTGCCAATGTTGCTACATTCCTTGCCAGCGACATGTCGAGCTATGTAACCGGTCAGGTTATACAGGTTGATGGCGGTATGAACATGTAATCACACCATGAATTGAACTCATTTAACGAGTTCCCGGTTAAAAATAATAAATAAGTTTAAAAGAGCTCATTAAGATAACGGTGGTCCCGTTGTAATATATAATGACTTCGGGACCACCATTGTAATGATATGCTGACATATAACACACAACTTAAAAAACTCGTACTGCCTGAATATGGTCGTAACATCCAGCGTATGGTTGACCATTGTCTCACAATAGAGGACCGTGACGAACGTTCACACTGTGCCCGCTCGATAATCAAATCCATGGGTAACCTGTTCCCTGAACTTCGCGACCCTGAAAACAATGACCGTAAGCTGTGGGACCATCTTGTCATTATGTCTGATTTCAATCTCGATGTTGACTTTCCATGTGAGATTATTACAGCCGAGAGTCTCGACACAAAGCCTGAGCCGGTAGAGCGGATGTATCAGAATCTTAAGTATCGCCATTATGGACGCGTGTTGCCTGCTATGATTGCCAAGGCTGCCGAAATGCCCGATGGTGATGAACGTCAAGCCCTTATCACTTATCTGGCCGAGCACATGAAAAAGCTATTGCTCACGGTCAACAAAGATGGCGTTGATGATGAGAAGGTATTCAGAGATATGTACGAGATGTCTGACGGTCGTATTAATATTGATTCTCAGTCTCTGAGACTGCACAACTATATGGAGGCACCTACCGCCGGGAAAAAGAAGAAAAAGAAATGATTTCAGCCAGTGAGATAATTCCTATAGGACGTTTCGGGAAACCTCATGGTGTCAATGGTGAGATCAATCTTATTATTGACACCGATGTCGACCCGGTCGATCTGCAATGTATAGTGCTGGATATAGATGGAATATATGTTCCGTTCTTTTTCCATGCTATAAGACCACGTGGCGCTGAATCATTCCTCGTTACAATTGATGGCATGGATAGCGATCGGGCCGTGAGTATGCTTGTCAACAAGATTGTGTATGCTCTCGCTGAGGACATTCCACCGGTCGATAGTGAGGATTGTGATGGCTTTTATGCTGAGGATCTAATCGGGTATAATGTTGAAACTACTGACGGCAATCTTAATGGTAAGATTGTGAATGTTGACGATTCTACCGATAATGTCCTGTTTGTAATTCGTGATTCAGATTCATCGCGGGAATATCTTGTACCAGTCGCCGATGAATATATAGTATCAATCGATTCAGACAAACGGCTACTCACCCTTTCCATACCGATTGGATTGTTGGAAATTTAGCCATGTGATAAAAAACTTAAAATATCTTTTGTGTGTTTATAAATCATAATTTGATTTATAGACACAATTTATGAAGACACACACTATCCTTTCATTTATTGGGAGTGTCACACTGTTATGGGGCAATTGTTGCTACATGGACGCTCATGACAGAGGGGAAACACTCGACAAGCCTTTGCCCGAAAACTGGTTGTATGACAGTGAGATGGTGACCGACAGTCATATTGCTGATGATTGTTGGTGGCATGTTTTTGAAGACTCAATTCTCGATTCGTTGATCGCACAGGGGCTTGATAACAATTATAATCTGAGTATCGCTGCCCGTCGTCTTCAGATTGCACGGCACAATATCGGAGTTGCCAAATCTTCCTACTATCCCACTGTCGGTATGAACGGCGCCTGGAACCGTTCTCGTACATCAGGCATGACCGGGAATCAAGCCGCCTCGGCGACTGTAGGTTCCTATTGGAATCTTGATCTGAATATGAGCTGGGAAGTTGACTTGTTTGGCAAGATAACATCGCGTGTAGGACAAGAGAAGGCGCTCTACAAAGCTTCAAGTGCCGAATATGCAGGTGCCATGCTGGCATTGGTTTCCAATATCGCAACCACCTATTTCCAGCTCCGTGTGTGGCAAGCCGAGTATGATGTCGCTATTGAACATACAAAACGACAACTTAAGGTGGTCAAGATAACCGAGTCAAGACTTGACTGCGGACTGGGCGATATGCTTGAAGTTACTCAGGCACGCGAGGTTTACTATTCCACCAATGCCTCGATTCCTATTCTTGAGAATTCGATTAACACAGCCATAAATTCTTTGGCCATACTTATTGGGGTGTATCCCGAAACCATATATCAAAAACTCACCGTAAAGTCTCCATTGCCCGACTATCACGTATTGGTGCCGGCAGGAATTCCGGCCGACTTGCTCGGTCGTCGACCCGATATCGTGGAAGCTCGAATGGAACTTGAATCATATGCCAGTGCTTTGGGCATTGCAAAAAAGGACTTTCTGCCAACTCTCACATTAAACGGTTCGGTTGGAACTGCCGCCCACGATTTTTCAGATATGTTTAACCGCCGGGCTTTAACCTACAGCATATCCCCCACTCTTTCCTGGACACTTTTCAACGGTCTTGAACGTCGGCATAATGTTGCGATAGCCCGGGAACAATTACAGGCCGGGATTGACAACTACAATAATATTGTTATGACTGCCGTTCAGGATGTCGACAATGCAATGTCCTCCTATCGGTCATCAATTGAATATATTGTTGCTATGGAAAAACTTGTAGAACAGTCTGATAGAGCTTTGGATCTTTCCCTCGACCTTTATAAGAACAGTCTTACTCAATTTTCAAACGTGGTTGATGCCCAGATGAATGTACTCGCAAATCAAAATTCCTTGATTACAGCCAAAGGACGGGCATTGAGTGATATCGTGAGTCTTTTTGAAGCCATTGGGGGTGGCTGGAATGTGAATTTTTAAACAGATAGTCTTAATCAATAATAAACACACATCATGAAAAATAAACATTACCTTCACGCTATTATAGCTTTGTTGCTATTACCATCGGTAGTTGTCGGCTGCACTCGAGGAAATGAAAGTGTGGGCCAAGGAAATTCTGAAGAAATGACAGTCGATGTTGCTCGTGTTGTAATTGACTCTGTTGTGGTTCATAAGAATTTCCCCGGATATATTTCAGCCAATAAGACAGTTAAGATTGTAGCACGGGTCAACGGCTTCCTTTTGCAGAAAAATTTTAAGGATGGAGAGATTGTGAATCAAGGGGATGTGCTCTTTAGGATCGAAGATACACAGTATCGGGACCAACTTCAGGAAGCACAGGCTCAGTTATCGACAGCAATAGCAACCAACGAGTATGCCACCAAGCATTACCAGGCAATGAAAAAAGCGCTTGAAAGCGATGCTGTATCCAAGATGGACGTTATCCAGTCTGAAAGTGCCATGAATGAAAGTGAGGCATCCATTGAGAGTGCCAAGGCTTCAGTTCAATCGGCCAAGGCCACTCTGGGATATTGCACTGTGGTGTCACCCATCACAGGACATATAGCGGCACCCAATTATACTACCGGTGACTATCTGAGCGGAGACGGGAACCCGGTACACCTTACAACTATATATGATGACAGCAAGGTAAAAGCCAAATTCTCAGTCGATGACTCGCAGTATCTTTCGATTGTCAGGAATTTGAAGAATGGTACAGTCGATTATTCAAATGTCGCCGTTTCATTCAATGACACACTGCCGGAGAATTTCACAGGCAGTCTCATGTACCTGGCCCCTAATATCGTCACCAATACCGGTACTATCGATCTGAACCTGGATATTGACAACGAAAGTGGATTGCTTAAAGATGGAATGTATGCCCTTGTGCATCTTCCTGTAGCCTCAAATCCTCACGCAATGCTCGTCAATGACGCGTCAATAGGTACGGATCAACTTGGCAAATATCTATATATAGTCAATGATTCCAATAAGGTGGAGTATCGTCACATTGAAACCGGTGAACTTGTCAATGATTCCATGAGAATAGTGACAAGTGGTGTAAATGGCGATGAGTGTTATGTGACGCGTGCACTGTTGAAGGTGAGGTCGGGTATGACGGTCAATCCCCGTCAGGTTAATTGAACATCACAGTTTCGGTACCTGTCTCAATAACAACAATTTAACAACCAGTAGCATAATTATAAAACTATGTTTTCGCGTTTCTTTATAGATAGACCTATATTTGCCACAGTATTGGCTATCATCATGATATTGGTAGGCTTGATCACTGTCAAGTCTCTGCCGGTGGCTCAATATCCAGACATAACGCCACCGACCGTGCGCGTATCAGCAATGTATCCCGGAGCCGATGCCAAGACTGTAGCCGAGACTGTGGGCGTTCCCATTGAAGAGCAAGTGAATGGTGTGGAGGGAATGATGTACATGAGTTCTAATTCGGGCTCAGACGGCTCCTACTCGCTGACAATCACGTTTGAAAATGGTACTGATCTGGATATGGCAACGGTAAAGGTTCAGAATCGTATTTCTCTTGTCGAGTCCACATTGCCATCTTCGGTCAAACAACAAGGTGTTTCGGTCACAAGCGAGTCGACCAATATTATTCTTTTTGTTGCCATTGAGGGTGACAAGGAGCACGATTATGATGCCCTGTATCTGACAAACTATGCTAAATTGAACATCGTCGATGAACTCGCCCGTCTGAACGGCGTAGGTGGTGTCGACGCTATGGGTGGTGGCGAATACAGCATGAGGATATGGCTTGACCCAGAGATAATGCGCATACGTGGCATTACCCCTCAAGATGTCATGACAGTCATCCAGTCTCAGAACATGGCAGTATCGGCCGGCAGTGTCGGTGCTCCACCCGTACAGGGTGATGAGGCATTCCAGTTCACGCTCGTTTCCCATGGCCGTCTCATCACTGCCGATGAATTCGGTAATATCATAGTACGTAACGATAGAAAGAATATTTTGAGACTTAGGGATATAGCTAAGATTGATCTCGGCAGCGAAAGCTATAGTGTGGTTTCGAAAGTTTCGGGACATGAGGCAGGACTGCTTGCCATATACCAGACTCCCGGTGCCAATGCTTTGGAGGTTGCCAATCGTGTTGAGGCTAAGCTCGCCGATCTCGCTCCTTATTTTCCCGAAGGTGTGAACTATCGAGTCTTGATGAATACCACCAATTTTGTAACAGAGTCAATTGATGAGGTTCTTGTTACATTTGTTGAGACAACTCTCATTGTCATGCTGATCATACTGCTGTTCCTCCAAAGCTGGAGAGCGGTGATAATCCCTATGATTACAATCCCTGTTTCATTGATAGCGACATTTGCCGTAATGAAATTGCTCGGCTTTACTATCAATACATTGACATTGTTTGGCCTTGTCCTTGCCATTGCCATTGTTGTCGATGATGCCATCGTCGTTGTAGAGGATTGTGCCCGCATTGTAGATGAAGGGAAAATGTCACCGCGGCAAGCGGCTGAGAAAGCTATGGTGGAACTGCAAGGCCCCATTGTTGGAGAAGTCCTCGTCTTGCTGGCTGTGTTTATCCCAACTGCTTTCATAAGTGGAATAACTGGTGAGCTATATAAACAATTTGCTCTGACGATTGCTGTTTCGACCGCTTTCTCGGGTTTCAATGCTCTCACATTCACTCCCGCAATGTGTGCCTTGTTCCTGAAACCCCGCACGGCACCCAAGTTTTTCCTATATCGTTGGTTCAACAAGGGCTGGGCCAAGACTACCGATCTGTATACACGTATGGTAGGCGATTTCCTCAAGCGCCCTATCGTGGCTGTGGGAATATATTTCCTGTTGTGTGTCGTTGCTTTCTGGGGCTTCATGAAATGGCCTACTTCATATATCCCTGAGGAAGATATGGGATATTTCATGACCTCGGTTCAGCTGCCCACAGGAGCCTCTCTTGACCGCACAGAAAAAATAGTCAATGAGGTCGCCACACGTATCATGCAACAACCCGAGGTTGTTGATGTCATGTCAATCAGCGGAATTTCATTCCTTGCCGGTGGTAATGGCAGCAACTATGGTTCATTCTTTGTAGTGATGAAACCATGGCATGAGCGACGTGGTCACGGACAGTCGGCAGCTGATGTCGTAGAACGTCTTAACAGGCAAATGGCCGATATTCAGGAAGCCACCGTATTCTCAATCAATCCTCCTGCTATTCCCGGCCTTGGCCTTTCATCGGGATTGCAGATGCAGCTGCTGGATATTAATAATCTTGGTCCAAAGGAGATGAAACAAGCCCTCGATGAAATAATAACGAGAGCCAATAATGACAAGCGCATAGCCAATGTCACGACCCTATATGAAGGTGAGGTGCCGCAGTACACCATTAAAATAGACCGTGATAAAGTAAAAATGCAAGGCTTGACAGTCAGTGATGTATTCTCAACTCTTTCAAGTTATATGGGTGGAAGCTATGTCAATGATTTTGTAGAGTTTGGCAGAGTTTATCAAGTAAATATCGGTGCAAATTCCATATCACGCTCTCAAGTCGATGATGTGATGCGCCTGAGCGTGAGAAATAACGATGGCAACATGGTGCCTTTCGCTTCGTTTGCTTCGATAGAGCCTACTATGGGACAAGCTTCCGTCAATAGATACAACATGTATGAAACAGCTTCGTTGACGGCTACACCATCAAAAGATACAAGTACCTCCCAGGGCATAGAGGCGATGCGTGAAATAGTCAATGATGCCCTTGGAAATACATTCTCCTATGCCTGGACCGGCGAGGCATATCAGGAAACTCAGGCAGGAACAACGGTAACCATTGTATTGCTCTTTGCCGTCATTGTAACTTTGCTTGTGCTCGCCGCTCAATATGAAAGTTGGACCGACCCTATTGCCGTGATAATCTCCATGCCTACTGCAATCTTGGGAACTGTAATTGGGTGCTTGATTATGTCACAGAGTATCAGCATATATACTCAGATAGGCATAATACTACTGCTTGGATTATCGGCTAAGAATGCCATTCTGATTGTAGAGTATGCCATAGATTATCGTAAATCGGGACAGCCTATAAGAATGGCCGCTCTGGATGCCGGCTCAGTGCGTTTCCGTCCTATCATGATGACCGCTCTGGCTTTTGTCTTTGGCGTAATGCCCATGTTGTTTGCTTCGGGTGCCGGTGCCGAGAGTCGCATATCACTTGGGACGGCTGTTGTATTTGGTATGGCTGTCAATGCTATTGTCGGCACTTTGTTTGTACCAAATTTCTGGGACCTTCTGCAGCGGTTCCAGGAAAAATATCTGAGCCGTATCTTTGGAGGAAAACTCACACCAACCATTCCGGTTTCCGATAATACTGATGCCGGCATCAAAACAGAAACTTCAGAGACGCCTCCCGGAAATACCCCTCATTGAACACTTTACTTGTCATAGAGCTGTGAAAGGCAATCGGTAAAAACCGCATAGCATTGACCCTCTGGGGTGTCAGTACTATGCGGTTCTCATTATATAATAGGTAAGGACTTTCTATGATTTATTAATATTGGAAATTTGTTCGATATTGTTTATTTCAAGTTGCTTGAGTTTGTTTGAGGTACCATCCCTACGGTTTATGACATACTGTTCATAGTAGGATATTATAAGCGCGGTCAGAGGAAGTGCTATTATCATTCCGAGGAATCCAAGTAACGTGCCCCATACAGAAAGAGATAGCAGAATGATGGCAGGATTCATCCCCATCGCCTTGCCCATGATTTTAGGAGTGAGAATAAGGTCGGCGATAGACTGGGCAACTACATATACCATTGCACATTCAAGCCATATGGTCCAGAAATCAATGCTTTGGTCGACCGAGCACACCAGGCACAGTAACGTGACCGGAATAATTGAGACATATACCAGGTAAGGAACCATGAACAGCAGTCCGTTAAACAATCCTATGACAATACCGAGCGGTAGCCCCACTATAGAGAATCCGGCCGAATATATCACTGCCACAATCAAGGCAATGAGAGCCTGACCCCTGAAGTAGCGGTTCATGCTCGTCTTGATGTCATTACCTATCTTGTAGCATATATGGCGATATTTATGGGGTACCATAAGTTTGAAACTTAGCATCAGCCGCTCATAATCAAGCATTATGAAAATGACATACAAGAAGACGATAAACCAGCTTAGTACATTGATAATGATACGTAGTCCATCATTAAGTATTGATGAACCTTGTGAAAGCATGGCGTTTATATCGTCGGTAGTGATATGTTTAGCCAGTGATTTGAAATCAATATGAGCCCTCAACAGTTCATGCAGGGAGTCTGGCAGAAACGGGACGTGAAGTGTTGTCGATTCGGCATACTTTACGAGCATCTCCCCCATCTGATGGGTCTCCTTAATAATGGCGGGGACAAAGAGATAGGCAAGTAGCCCAAGCACAGCTGTAACTTCAATCAGAGATAGAAATATGGCCAGAAAACGCCCCTTGAGATGGAGTAAATGCCGGTGGTACTGAACAATAGGTTCAAGCAAGTATGCTACCAGACATGCAATGCAGAATGGGAGGAGTACTCCCTTGAGTATATCAAGCAAATAGATTACACCAACAAAGATTGCCAGCGAAAACACTATTCTTACTACGCGGTCAAATGTATAAGGTCGACTGTCAAGAAATGCCATAGTCATAAAACGTTACGGGAAATCCAAGTAATCCCTATGTGATGAAAATATTAGTGTTGTGATACAAATATATGATAATTTTCGCTAATTTTGCACTATTGTGACTAATTATGTGATAAATCAATCATATTAAAATAACACATTATGACAAAACAAGTTCAACTTTATCTAAACGACAAAGCATGGGCGCGTTGGACGGCTCTCATTTTGATTGCTCTGATGATGTTCTTCGCCTATATGTTTGTAGATGTGATGGCTCCGCTCAAGAGTCTTGTGGGCCTGAATCCTCCCGAGGGGCTCGATTGGTCATCAGCTTCCTATGGTACCTACCGTGCCTCTGAGTATATACTCAATGTGTGCGGTTTCCTTATTATTGCCGGTTTTATTCTCGATAAAACCGGAATACGCTTCACCGGTGTACTCTCGGCATCTCTGATGGTGATCGGTGCTTTAATCAAGCTTTATGGAATCAGCAGCTACATGGCTGGAACCGGCTTTGAAGCCTGGCTCAACTCATGGTGGACTTCTATGCCGGCAAGTGCCAAGATGGCATCGCTTGGTTTCATGATTTTTGGTTGCGGATGTGAAATGGCCGGAACCACAGTCTCCAAAGCTATAGCCAAGTGGTTCAAGGGTAAGGAAATGGCACTTGCCATGGGATTGGAGATGGCGATAGCCCGTATCGGTGTATTTGCAATCTTCTCGATTTCTCCTTTTATTGCAGATTCATTTGGTTCGGTGGTTGCCCCCGTCGCTTTCTGTACCATTCTCGTGTGTATAGGTCTTATTACTTATTGCGTATTCTGTGTTATGGATACACGTCTTGACAAGCAATTGGGAAAGAACGCTGATAACGCAGATGGCGGGGAAGAGGAATTCAAGGCATCCGATATAAAGAAAATTTTTTCAAGCCAGATTTTCTGGGTCGTAGCCCTGTTGTGCGTGCTGTACTACTCGGCAATCTTCCCATTCCAGGCCTACGGTGCCGAGATGTTACAATGCAACATAGGTGATATCTCGGCTAAAGAAGCATCAGATATTTTCCGTTGGTTCCCAATTGGTGCTGCAGTGGTGACTGTGTTCCTCGGCAATTTCCTTGACCGTAAGGGCAAGGGCGCTTCAATGCTCATATATGGAGCTGTGTTGCTGATTATATGCCACTTGGTATTTGCGTTCCTGCTCCCGGCTACACACAGTAAGATTATAGCTTATATTACTATTGTTGTGCTGGGTATATCTTTTGCTCTTGTACCTGCTGCCCTGTGGCCTTCGGTTCCTAAAATTATTGAGGAAAAAGTGCTCGGAAGTGCTTATTGTCTTATCTTCTGGGTGCAGAACATTGGATTGTGTCTTGTGCCTCTTCTTATTGGATATGTTCTCGATGGTGTCAACGCAAGCAATCCCGAGGTTCAGGCTCAGTTATTGCAACTTGAGGAATGGAAGGCTCTTGGTGTGGAAACGCCCGATGGATTCTTCATTCACTACGACTATACCATACCTATGATTATCTTTGCTTGCTTTGGTGTGATGGCACTTCTGCTTGCATTCTATTTGAAGCAACTCGACAAGAAGAAACATTACGGCTTGGAAATGCCTAATATCAAGGCTACAGCCGCTGTTGATGAAGCCGAGATGGAAGCTGCCGAAGAATAGGCATCTCTACCCTACACTATACTACACTATACAGGAAACCCCTCAAGTCGACATATTCATAATAAATGTCACTTTGAGGGGTTTCCTGTATAGTCTCTTATCGAGATGGTGTATAGGCTTATTGACGCCTTGTCATTGTATTGGTCGTTTAGCAACCTTGAACGAGCGAAACAAGTATTTCCTTGCCGTCTTCGCTCTCCTCAGCGTTAATCTTACCTTCACGAGCCAACCAACCGAGAGCGGCAAATATTTCCTTATCCTTCAGTTTGGTCATTTTCTTTATCTGTTTTACTCCTAATACATCAGCCTCGTTAAGGGCATTCCACACAAGGCCGGCATTCGTTCCGATTTGTTCGATGTTCATGATTGTTTCCTTTCTTTTTTAGTGTTTAAAACTATAATGTGTTTATACCTATTTGGTTCAATAATTTCACAAAATTAAATCTAATTTTAATTATTAGCAATTAAAATTTAATAAAATTCACACTTTGAATCTATTTTGTACAATAATTTGCTACAATCGCTATTTTATTGGGCCTTTTTTGTTATAGATGATGCAAATAAGTAACTTTGTAGCCACTATGGAATATCCTATGTTAGTAGTAAAAAATACCGGTAGCTGGTATGTTGTACTCTCTCCTGGGGGAGAGTTGATCAATTGTAAGATTAAGGGTAACTTTCGTCTTAAAGGATTGCGCACAACCAATCCTGTAGCCGTTGGAGACCATGTGTCGATATTGAGGAATAGTGATGGGACAGCATTTATAACTGCCATTCAACCTCGGCGCAATTATATTATAAGGCGTGCAAGCAACCTGTCAAAGGAATCCCACATCCTTGCCGCAAATATCGATACCGCTGCGCTCGTTGTGACTCTTGCCCATCCTGTCACTTCCACGACATTCATCGACCGTTTCCTTGCAACGGCTGAAGCCTACCGAGTCAATGCAATTCTTATTTTCAATAAGATTGACCTTATCATGAATGAGACCGAGGGGCTTGAACTCTTAGACGCGGTTTCCTATCTGTATTCGTCCATAGGATATAAATGCTTCAGAATTTGTGCTAAGAATGGTGATGGTATCGATTCCCTTCGCCATGAAATGGTAGGAAAGGTTACTTTGCTGTCTGGCAATTCGGGCGTCGGGAAAAGTACAATAATCAACGATCTCATTCCTGGATTGAACCAACGCACAGCAACGATATCTGATGCGCATGATCAAGGAATGCACACCACTACCTTTTCTGAAATGTTTCCCTTGCCCGACGCTCCCGATAGTTGGATAATAGATACCCCGGGTATACGCGGTTTTGGAACTATAGAGATGGCCGAGCACGAGGTGTCACATTATTTCCCTGAAATATTTGAGACTGGGCGCAATTGTCGTTTCGGTGACTGTACCCATACTCACGAGCCACATTGTGCGGTAATTGAGGCTGTGAAAAATAATTTGATTGCTCAGTCGCGTTACAATTCCTATCTGAGTATACTTGATGACGTGGCGCCCGATAAATACCGTAAACCCTTTTAGCTCCAACAAAAAAAGTCCCACGACCATAATTGAAGTGCCCCCAAAAAGTTTTGTGTCTAACTTTTTGGGGGCAGTTCATAATCTTGAGACTTTTTGTATGGGGGCTGGTTATACCCTTATAGCAGGAAAGTGAGACCTACCGACATAGGCTTGAACTGGAAGGGTGAAGTGCTTTTCAGAACGCTTTGTGGTGAGTATCTTATGTATAAACCTATGTTCTTGTATAATTTGATCGCGCCATAGAGATCATAGCTCACGCGCCTATGTTTGATATCGGCATATTCCTCTACCTCATTACCTTCTTTATTGAGATACTTGGAGAGAAGTGAAACATGGGTGTTGAGATTAAGAATAGCTCCAGCAGTGACCGAGATAGTTGTTCCTGGAATCTTCTGAGAACATAGCAGCGGAAATCCAAGACTGAAAACCTTAATTCGTGAAAATCCTGGTTTATTATTCTCTTCATAGGGCTTTAATGCTATTCCGTTGGAGATGTCTTTGACCATATAATGTGAACTCCCCGTCATTTTATAGTTGCGCCAGTCAAATCCTAAGCCCAGCGATATGGAAAATTTTTTATAGTTGTATCTCAATGCAATGGCGTTGACCCAACCTATTTCAAAGGATTTTGACCATTGTAATCCCATATCGGCCGGTTGACCGACTGCATTTACAAGACCTATGTTGAAACCGCCTGTGACACAATCCCAATGGTGATTGCTTTTCAGTCCTATTGCACATGAATTGAATGTCAATTCATGAAACCGGCTCTGATGCTGGTTGGTTGACACTGTGCTATTCTTGTTATAGTCGGCAATGAGAATCGTCGTCTCCCCATTGTTGTCACAGTTGTCAACCTTTACTGTTATGCCTGATTCAGATTCCGAAATTATAACATTGGACATTTTGCTTATGTGAATAAGCGTGTCCGAGTGTTCAGTCGATGAGCTTGCGAGCATTGTGAAAAGAGGAAGCAAAGCAGTGGTGATGCTTATGATATATCGTTTCATGTAGCTTTATTTATATGTTGAGGGTGTTAGAAGTTGATATTAATTCCTGTCGAGAAATTGCGGAATGAGGGTCCATAGGCAGGCTGCATAGCTGTAACCGGACTCCATTTGGCATATACACCTATGTTGTTTACTATTCCAATCGTAAACATGAAATCGACTGTCAGTAATCTCATGTTTATTCTTTTTAGTGTCTCGGTATATCTTGTGTCATTGCTGATATAGCGGTTGGTTGCTGTGGAATAGGTGTTGAAATTGATGATGGCGGCGAGTCCAAACCCGAAGTTTGACGCCAGTTTCTGGCTATACATCAACGGCACTTGAAAACGCCAGGTGTCCCATCTGGCAAATTTCACATCTCTGTCATCAGGAGCCGTAACCAGTGTCAGTGCATCACCATCCTTGGCAAAGAGTGCATGTTTGGACGAGGTGACTCTGTTGTATCCAAATCCCACACCTATGCCAAGGGTGGTCTTGCTTGAGGTTTCCCAATCCACACCAATCAGGTCGGCTATGCCTAATTCGAAACAATTGTTGAGGCCTGTATTGCCATCATAATTGAAATTCCATCCCCAGTACATGTATTTGAGGATAGCTAAGCTCGACTTTGTTCTGTGATGCCGCTTTGAGTTACGGTTCCCTTTATTTGCAGCAAATGGTAGCTTGAGCAATATGTCATCGGGCTCAATGTTTTCATTGATGACGTTTTCATCGACACTGATCTCATAAGTATAAAGATTTCCTGAGGTTCCGTCCCCAGTATCGGGTATTATAGCTTTCAGGATAGTCTTATTATCATTGCGTGTCACGGTTACCACCCTGGCATTGTTGATAACCTTTATGGTGTCGGGGGTCTGTGGTTCAAGTGCTACGCCTGTAAGCGGTAGTAAGAACAGTAAGGATAGTGTTAGTTTCATTAGCTTCATAGTCAAAGTGAAGTTGAGTTATAGTTACTGATTTTTTGATTTCTTTATTGAACGAAGCATCGAATTGAATTCTTCAGGCGATGTTTTCCCCTCGATATAAAAGAGGTCGGTGCGCAGGTTGTCAATCTTGTCACGATTATTTTTGTCACGGCTACGCATGAAGATTATGAATCGGTTTACATCCCTTTTTTTCGGAGGCAGAACATACATACCGAAATATATATGTCCTGATGTCATGGAGACCGTGCGTTCGCGGGCATTTGCTCCGTCATGTTTTACAGCCTTCTCCATTTCCTGGGCTATGGCTGCATTGTCAACAACAATGATGCTGCGGTAAAGCGATATATCACATTCCCACTTCTTGAGTGTCTCCCCTTCAATGGTTACAGCTGTTACATCGGGCTGAGAAAGAAATTGTTCAGTAAAGAAACGCCCTATGTTCAATCCTTCCTGCGACATGCCGGTCGTTGTTATCGTAAGAGTTAGAACTATGATAAATAAAAGTCGTTTCATGTTATTATTGTTTTTGATATTATCGGTACTGTCATTTGCTCAAAGGCTATTCTTAGAGGGTGTTTAATTGTTAATATCCATTGAAGAATCTCCGTTTAGTTCCTCATAAATATCAGAAACTTCCATCAAGCTCTCGGCAGTGCGTTCTTCAGTCAAGTCGATTCCAAGTGCAAGATAGTCGAGGCTCTCGGCAACAAGATCATTTACCAATTGGTTGCTGTCGGTCTTGACTCCATTGATCCATGCTAAATTTTCATTGTTCCGGTTGGTGTGATTCCCTGATGATAGATAGCCTATTATACTGCCTGTCGCAGCTAAGAAGATTAGTGAGGCAGCTATTCTGAGCAACCGCTTTGAACCTGTTGTTTTATTAGTGTTGTTTTGTGACGCAACTGTTATGTATCCCATTACAGCTCGTGCTTCCTGACACAGTGGACTGCAGTGGCGGCTGTCAATAAGCTCCTTTTTCAATGCACGTTCCTCAGCGACAGAGGTATCACCGTCGAAGTATCTTTGTATCAGTATGTCAAGTTGTTCATGTGTCATGATAGGTCCTGTTTTTTTGTTTTCATGTATATTTCTCTAACAGTGTGGCGGGCCCTGGATATGATGACTCTCACATTGGCCGGTGTGAGTCCGTACTCATAAGCGATATCTTCAAAATCCCAACCCATGCTGTCACGCTTTAACAGAATCTCGCGGTCCCGCTTGGTGAGGTTGCGCGCGATGATAGCGTTCACGTTATTAAATAGTGCTTGCCGTTCATCATTATCGTCATCGGGTAGATCGGTTATATTGCTGTTAAGTTCCACCTCAACATGTCTTTGGGAACTGCGGTAGCTGTCTATTGCGAGATTGTTGACTGTCCTGACCATCATTCCTTCGGCATGACTCTGCTCCGTCAATTCAGGTGTTGCTTTCCATAATCGGTAAAAAGCTTCCTGGAGCACATCACGGGCATCTTCATCACTCGGGAGTATAGCTCTCGCGCGTGAAAGCAGTCGGTCATGAAGCCGCTCGAATGCCTGTGTCAGTAGTTCTTTGTTCATCTCGATATTGTATACGGTAAAAGTAATGGTTTGCAACAATTTTTTTTAAATTTTTCAAAAAAAAATATGAGGTCCTCTGTAAGAACCTCATATCATACTGTTTTGACTTCCTATGGAGTCAAAAGACTTTTTCATAAAATTACTCCTTGCCGGTCACATCAATAGATTTGGAGCCGAGCAACGGTGACTGGAAATGAAGCGTAGCCATTTTCCGACCGTCAAGTCTTATGTAGGCTTTAAGACGACCATTGTGGAGTCGACGTCTGGTCGCTGAGTAATCGCTCATGTCGCTGTTGTCGCCATTTTCAAGTCCAAGCAATGACGCTCCCTCAACCCGACAATGAATCATATTGTCGGCCAACGTGCATATATTGCCATTGCTGTCAAAAGCTTTGACCTCGACAGTGGCTACATCACCGTCATTGTCTATTATTTCAGCTTCGAAACTCTCGGCGGGTCCTATGGTAGTTATCTCATCGGTGGCTTTGGTGTACCCCATCTTGTCGTAGGTCTCGACTCTAAGGATGCCCGGATTGAAGGCTACATCCCAGTGGATTACTCCGGTCGAGGGGTCTACATGCTTGTGTTCTCCTACTTTGTTTCCATTGAGATATAGAGAAGCACATGGTTGATTGGTGTAGCACACAACCCTTATTGTATCGCCAATCTGATAGTTCCATAATGCGGGGGCGTCAATTGAAATATAATCGTGTCGCTGACCTTGCCAGCAGGGATTGTATGTGCCGATATAGGCCATGGGTTCTTCGCTCCATAAGGCTTGTCTGAAATATCCTCGTGGCTTAGTATAATTGGCGAAATCAAGGAGCCCGGTGCCAAGTCCACGTGAGGGCCATCGTCCCGATTCTCCAAGATAGTCGCTCCCTGTCCATATGAACTGGCCCGAGATGAACTCGTTGTCCCTGACTGCTGTCCAGGCATCGTAGTCGGAGCGATTCTCACTGCCATATATTATGCGTTTGGGATACTTCTTATGATCTTCGTGGTATCGACCTTCAGTATAATTGTACCCAACTATATCGATTACCTCGGGATAAATTGTTTCGTTCGACATGATAACACCGGCAAGCGCTCCGGTTACGGGGCGTGTATTGTCATTGGCTCTGATGCCCTTGGCAAGTCGGTCGGCTATGAAGCCTATGCGCTCGGCATTGGGAGCCTCAGGTTTATAACCTCCAAACATAGGTTGGGTGAAGCCAGATTGGTCGGTGTCACCATCGAGCACAGGGTGAGAATATGGGTCATTGGGATAATCGACCTCATTACCTACACTCCATAGTATTACTGAAGGGTGTGTACGGTCGCGTCTCACCATATCTGTTACGTCACGTTCAATCCAATCCTCAAAGAAATCGTAGGTACCGTCATAGCCGGGCTTGCCTACATTCCAACCTTCAATCCACTTGCGCTTCGGAAACTCCCACTCGTCCGACCCTTCATCCATAACCATGAGTCCAAGGCTGTCACAAAGTGAATAGAATACAGGGGCCTGTGGGTTGTGGGAACATCTTATTGCATTGACTCCAAGTTTTTTCAGCGCTATAAGCCGTTGCTTTACAATCGCCGGTACGACTTCAGCACCAAGTACGCCAAGATCATGGTGCAGACATACCCCCTTGAGTTTCATTGCTTCTCCGTTGAGAGCAAAACCGTGATCAGGGTCGAATTTTATAGTACGTAAGCCAAGAGGTACACTCTCCCCGTCAATCTGTTCTCCGGTTTTGGTTACCAATGAGGCTTTGAGCGAATAAAGGTAAGGATTATCGAGCGACCATAACTGTGGTTTGTCGATTGTGAATGTACAGTTCAAAGTGTCTGTAATAGCTTTCATTGATTTCGAGGCTATCAGCTGGCCGTTGCTGTCAAGAAGTGAAATCTTAAGTCTTAAGTTCTTGTCGACTTTCCCTTCGAGGTCAACCGTCGCAGTTACTATAGCTTTGCCCTGTGGGGTTAGCTCAGTGGCGTATCTCAAGCCCCACAGTGAAATGTGTCGCAAGGGTTTGTTGTACAACCATACATTGCGGTATATTCCAGAACCGGTATACCAGCGTGAATCGGCATAACGGGAATGGTCGACTCTCACGGCTATCACATTGTCACCTTCTTTTAATGCCGGTGTGAGGTCATACTCGGTCGACACGTATCCGTTGGGACGGCCTCCTATATGTTGTCCGTTAAGATATATGTCACTACGGTTGTATATTCCTTCAAAATATACCTTAGTGAGCGATGAGTCCTGAGAAGGGGTATAATTGAAATGTTTGCGATACCAACCGATTCCGCCGGGAAGATAACCTGTGCAACTTGCCAGGTAGGGCGAAGCATGCTGCTCTCTCGACCAGTCATGGGGCAATGAGAGGGTACGCCATGTCGAATCGGGAAAATGACAGTCGGCATAGCCGGTGCTGTCGCCAAGGGTAAAGCGCCAGCCGTCGTTCCAATTGACCGACTGATCAACACGCGCCGACATCGAGATTGCGAGTCCTATTGATAATATTAATAAAGGAAAATGTTTATTCATGGATTACTGCTTGGGGTTGATATAAATAGGGTTATAAGGTTGCTTTGATAAAGACTTATAGCAAGGCAAACTTATAACCCTATAAACGGTTAGTACATAAGTGATTCGACATGCACATGTTTCTTATTTCCGTTCAGAAACTTGTGCATGGTCGGTCTATTTTATGGCAGCTTTCAATGTGTCAAATGCCTGATTGATGCCATCGGCGTCCTTACCACCGGCCTGAGCAAAGCCGGGTTGGCCTCCACCTCCACCTTTGATGCTCTTGGCAGCTTCGCGCACGATGACCGATGCATTGAATCCGCTCTTGACAAGGTCTTCGGTAATCATCACGGTGAGCAATGGCTTCCTTGTAGGATCGATTGTAGCTGCAACGAAAGCGGTGTGTTCAGGAGACAAGGACCGTATGTTGAATGCGACACCTTTAACCACATCGGGGAGACGCATACCATTGAGAGACACCAGTGTTATCCCGTTTATGATGGTAGCTTCCGACAGCAGATTCCTGGCAATGTTGCTCACCCGCTCATTGAAGTATTCTTCAGCCTGGCGGCGCAGGTCGGCATTCTCATCAATAGCACGACGCAATGCCTGGGTTACGTTGGGCGCATTGTTGAGCAGTCCCGATATCTGCTTCAGTGTGTCGGTCATCTCATCGAGGGCATTCTCAACACGTTCACCGGTTATAGCCTCGATACGGCGTATGCCGGCCGCGATGCTGCTCTCCGACACAATCTTAATCATGCCTATGTTGCCTGTGTTGACTACATGTGTGCCACCGCACAATTCCACTGAGTCTCCATATTTTATCACACGTACTTCTTCTCCGTATTTCTCGCCAAATAAAGCCATTGCTCCCATTTCCAAAGCATTGGCAATTGGTACATTACGGTGCTCATCAAGTTGTATGGCCTCACGCACGCGACGGTTGGCGAGATGTTCTACTTCTCGGATTTGTTCAGGTGTAAGTTTCTGGAAGTGTGAGAAGTCAAAGCGTAGGATCTCGGGAGAGACATATGAGCCTTTCTGCTCAACGTGAGTGCCCAGCACTTCGCGAAGTGCCTGGTGCAGTAAGTGGGTGGCAGTGTGATTGCATGATGTGGCTTGCCGGGCGTCGGTGTCAATCTTAGCTATGAAAGTGGCTTCTACATTGGCTGGCAATTTTTTCGAGAGGTGTACCCCAATACCGTTTTCTCGTTTCGTATCGTAGATTTCAATTTTGTCATCACCATTGGCGAGAATACCACGGTCGCCTACCTGTCCTCCCATCTCGGCATAGAACGGAGTCTCCGACAGGATGATTTGATAGTACTCGCGGTCTTTCTGTTTTACACGACGATAACGGAGGATTTGGGTCTGAACCTCAGTAGTGTCATATCCTACAAACTGCTGGTCCCCTTCTCTTACCACAACCCAGTCACTGGCTTCTACAGCCGCGGCATTGCGGGCGCGGGCTTTCTGCATCTCCATCTCTGAGTCAAACTCCTTTTGATCGAGTGTCATGCCGTTTTCCTTCAATATGAGCTGAGTGAGATCGAGAGGGAATCCATATGTGTCATATAGGATAAATGCCTCTTTTCCCGAGATAATATCTTTACCGGCAGCTTTCGCTGCTTTTATTGAATTATCAAGCATACGTATGCCATTTTCGAGAGTGCGAAGGAACGAATCCTCTTCCTCTTTTATCACTTTCATGATGAGCTCACGTTGTTTGGCTATTTCGGGATAGGCAGTTCCCATGCTCTCAATCAGGGTATCGATAAGCCTGTACATGAATGCCTGCTTTTGGTCTAAGAATGTGTAGGCATATCTGACGGCACGTCTCAATATACGTCTTATCACATATCCGGCTTTGGCATTTGACGGGAGTTGGGAATCGGCTATGGAGAATGATATAGTGCGCACATGGTCGGCAATGACACGCATGGCTATGTCAACCTTGGGGTCTTTGCCATATTCTTTGCCCGATAGCATGGATATGCGGTTGATCAAGGGTGTGAAAACATCGGTATCATAGTTTGATGTCTTTCCTTGCAGTGCCATGCAGAGACGTTCAAAGCCCATGCCGGTATCTATAACCTTGGCAGGTAGAGGTTCGAGTGAACCATCGGCTTTGCGATTGTATTGCATGAAAACGAGGTTCCAGATTTCTATAACCTGAGGGTGGTCGTGGTTGACGAGCTCGGCTCCCGGCTTTGCTGCGCGTTCACTCTCGGGTCGCAGGTCAATGTGGATTTCTGAACATGGACCGCATGGACCGGTATCGCCCATCTCCCAGAAGTTATCATGTTTGTTGCCATTGATTATATGGCTGGCAGGAAGATGCGTTTCCCAAATAGAGGCTGCCTCGTTGTCACGCGACAGTCCCTCCTCGGGCGATCCTTCGAATACTGTGGCATACAGACGTGAGGTATCAAGCTTGAGAACGTCTACGAGATATTCCCAGGCCCAGTCGATTGCTTCTTTCTTGAAGTAGTCGCCAAACGACCAGTTACCGAGCATTTCAAACATGGTGTGGTGATAGGTGTCCATTCCTACCTCTTCGAGGTCGTTGTGTTTGCCGCTTACTCGCAAGCATTTCTGCGAGTCGGCCACACGTTTGTATTTGGCTGGGGTATTTCCAAGTATGATGTCTTTAAACTGGTTCATGCCTGCATTGGTGAACATGAGCGTGGGGTCGTCTTTGATTACCATGGGGGCCGAGGGTACTATTTGATGGCCCTTGGATTGAAAAAAGTCCTTGAATGACTCTCTTATTTCCTTAGCTGTGAGCATGTTGGTATTGTGTTGTTATTGTAGTTGTTGAATATTTGAAATCGATTTTATATATTTGTACGTTCAATTGTGCAAAAATACTGCTTTTTTTATTAATGTGCAATTGTCGTCAATGTTTTAATTATTCAGAAGTGAGTCGTAAAGTATATTACAGGTATAACCGTTTGACCGAATCATATGAACGCGTTTATCGTTCGAAGCGTCAACGTATATGGGCTCTGCTTTTACGCCTTGGCGAGATAGTCGCAATAGTCGTGATTGTAGGACTTGGGTTGTATACTTTTATGGAATTTCCTCGCGAAAAAATGTTGCGCGATGACAATGAGCAACTGCGGCTCCAACTGGAGGATCTTGACCAGCGCCTCTCCCAAGCTATTGGTGTCATGGATAATCTTGCAGAGCGTGACAATAATTTCTACCGTGTCATGATGCAGGCCGATCCTATAAGTGACGTGCAACGTTATGCAGGCCTTGATCCTCAGCAACCTGAAATTCCGTTGAATTCGCTCAATGATGCTGCCCTCGTGGGAAATGTATCACGCAAAATGAGTGCATTGGAGCAGTCTATTTTTACTCAGATAGGTTCTTTTGAACAATTGAGACAACTTGCTGTCGACCGCCAGGATCGTCTGTCCCACATTCCATCGATTCAGCCCGTCGCCAATAAGGATCTCAGGCAGATGGCTTCAGGTTATGGACGACGTGTCGACCCGATATATGGAACAGTGAGATTTCATGAGGGTATGGATTTCTCAGCCCCTATAGGTACTCCGGTATACGCTACGGGTGATGGAGTGGTGACATCGGCCGGACGTAGTATGAGCGGATATGGAAACATGATAGAAATGGATCATGGGTTTAATTATACTACACGTTTTGCACATCTCAGTCAGGTGCTTGTCAAGCCGGGCCAGCATGTGAAACGCGGTGATCTTATTGGCAAGGTGGGAAATACAGGAAAGTCAACAGGACCTCATCTCCACTATGAGGTGAGGTTGAAGGGTGTCGCCCAAAATCCGGTGAACTACTATTTCCAAGATCTTACTCCCGAGGAATATGCCGCTATGGTTGAGGCGTCTGAAAACGCCGGTTATGTTATGGACTGATTGAAATATGGATACGCTCGACAAAAAATATTATAAGATAAGCGAGGTGGCTGAACTCATTAATGTAGCGCCCTCTACTCTACGGTTTTGGGAAAATCAGTTTACCATTATCAAGCCCAAACGAAATGACAAGGGCACGCGCTTCTATACGTCCCGTGACATTGAGGTGATTCGTATGATATATTTTCTTGTCAAGGAAAAAGGGTTGAAACTTGAAGCGGCTCAGGAGCAAATCAGGCGTAACCATTCGGGGGTGTCGCGTCGTTTTGAGGCGATAGAGCGGCTCAAGGGTGTGCGTGATACTTTGCAAAAACTTCTCGATACCTTGAATTCGCGCAGTCGATAATCATATTATGTAACTTTTGCTGTCGTAGATGATATAAAAAAACAGAGGATAGTTGTGACTATTCTCTGTTTTTAATGTTCGCCCGACATGGGCATAATCTAACGGGTGCAAGTCCCTAACGCGGCCTAATAGCGGCAAGCGTACAGCCAAAGACAAGCTGCCAATGGCGACATTGGGTGTGAAGGAAGTCGGCGGCAAAGCACTGGCCTGACGAACAGAAACTTGATACCAAGGCGTTTGCTCGTGGGTAAGACTGCATTAGAAGTCAAAGCCCGATAGCTATTCGGAACGAGTGGCGTAAATCAAGCAGGTATAAGTGTGAAAGATTATGCTCTTAATCGGGGAGGTCTCACGGACGCAGTGGCGACCCATTTACACAAGACTGCGGATTAAAGCTTGCCGCGAGAAGTCAGCCGAGGTCATAGTACCTTGCGAGGATAGCGCAAGGGAAGGACTGAACCCAACCGAAGTGAATATTGTCAAGCACTATCAAATGAAAGGAAGAATGCAGAAAATATCAGCGTGGAACGATAGCCGCCCTCAAAAGAATAGGCCGGAAGCCAAAGGCTATGAGGGGGTGCAGACTTTCATGCGCGTAGTGGACGGATATCTCACAACGGAACAACCTAAACAAGAATACCCACTGTTGGAACGTATTTTGTCGCCAAGCAACCTCAATGCGGCATACAAGCAAGTAAAAAGCAACGGGGGCGCACCAGGCATAGACAAAATGGAATGCGACCGACTGCTCGGCTATCTTATAGAGCACGGAGAGCAACTGACAGAGAGTATTCGCCAAAGGACATATCGTCCGAACCCCGTCCGCAGGGTTGAGATACCCAAGGACAACGGCAAGAAACGCCAGCTTGGAATACCAACGGTCGTAGACCGAGTAATCCAACAGGCGATTGCCCAAGCACTGACCCCAATCTATGAACGTCAGTTCAGCGAGGTTAGTTACGGCTTCCGACCTCGCAGAGGAGGTAAGAAAGCGTTGGTAAAGGCAACGGAGATAGTCAATCAAGGCTACCACTATGCAGTGGATATAGATCTTGAACGCTTCTTTGACACCGTCAACCACGCCAAGATGATAGAGATACTGCAACGGACGATAAAGGATGATGCGGTTATCTCCCTCATACACAAATACCTCAATAGCGGAGTAATGGTAAATGGCAGATATGCGGAAACATGGGAGGGAACGCCACAAGGCGGCCCTCTCAGTCCTCTGCTTGCCAATATACTGCTCAATGAACTTGACAAAGAACTTGAAAGGCGCGGACATCCGTTTGTACGTTATGCAGATGATGGACTCATCTTCTGCAAGAGCCGCCGAGCGGCTGAACGAGTAAAGGAGAGTATAACAAAGTTCATAGAGTCAACGCTCAAACTTCGCGTCAACCGCGAAAAGACCGAATGTGCCTATGTGGGTAAATTGAAATTCCTCGGTTACGGCTTCTATATCCGCAACGGCAAAAGCCGACTGCGGCTACATCAGAAGACCGAAGTCAAAATGCGCCGCCGTCTGAAAGCCATAACTTCAAGGAGTAATGGAATGGGATATGTCAAGCGCAAGCAAGCTCTCGCAGAATATCTGCGTGGGTGGACAGAATACTACAATTTGGCTGACATGGGAAGCAAGGTCAAAGAGATAGACAAATGGATACGCCGCCGTATCCGCATGTGTATATGGAAAGCATGGAAACTCCCGAGGACGCGAGTGCAGAACCTAATCAAATGCGGAATAGATAAATGGCGGGCGTATCAATGGGGCAATACAAGTCAAGGTTATTGGCGCATAGCAGATAGTTGGGTAGCACATAGGGCAATGCCCGATGAAGCACTACACCGACAAGGCTATGTGTGGATAGGTTGCTACTACAAGGCGTCAGCCTTGCCGAAAGGTTGAGGAACCGCCGTATGCGGAACCGCATGTACGGTGGTGTGAGAGGACAAGTGAACACGAAAGGAGGCGAACACCTCTGATTAGTGTTCGCCTCCTACTCGATT
>JAMPBP010000008.1 GCA_023666645.1 Clostridiales bacterium | reverse complement strand
GCGGGCGCTTTTTGCCGTTCATCTCGGTTACGTGGCTACGGCCACGCGCCCTCGATTCACGACAAAAATCATTCCGCGATATGCGAGACCCTATCGTTGACATTTCTTGTGAGACAGGCTCTAAGTCTCATCGGCGTTGGAAATGATAAGTCATAATGAATTAATATTATAAAGTAACTCGATTTTTTTAACGAATCGAGTTGTTTTAATGTGATTTTTTATATCTTTGTTGTGATTATACGACCCCGACTTAGAGCCGAGGCCCCGAGACATGATTGAAAATAAAATCTAATAACCAATAAATTAAATCATTAACATGTCACAACAAACAGCAAAAAAGCAAAGTAATCTCGTTGCGATCATTACGATGTTCTTCATCTTCGCGATGATATCCTTTGTAACCAACATGGCCGCGCCCTTCGGCAACATATGGGGCTTCAGGTATGAGTGGGCCGGAATGGCCGGCAACCTCATGAACTTTACAGCCTATCTGTTCATGGGAATTCCAGCAGGTAATATGCTCATCAAGTTTGGCTACAAGAAAACAGCCTTGATAGCTCTTGCCGTTGGTGCCGTGGGTCTTGGTATCCAGCTCCTGTCAAGCGTAGTAGGCGACAATGTGATTGTCTTTGGCGATGCTACCAATCCTACCACTCTCAATCTATTCATCTACCTTCTGGGTGCTCTCGTGTGCGGTTGCTGCGTGTGCATGCTCAACACTGTTGTAAACCCCATGCTCAACCTTCTCGGTGGTGGCGGTAACAAAGGTAACCAGCTCATTCAGACCGGTGGTACCTTGAACTCACTCTCCGGTACCCTCACTCCTCTTCTGGTAGGTGTCCTCGTGGGTACACTCACCAAGAAAACTACTATGGCTGCTGTGTCGCCATTGGTCATCACAGGTATCGTGATTTTTGTATTGGCATTTGTCATCATCTCATTTATAAAGATTAATGAGCCTCAGGCCAACCTCAGCAAGGTGAAATACGAGCGCAGCCCTCTGGCTTTCCGTCACTGTCTCCTTGGTGTCATCGCCATCTTCTTCTATGTAGGTATAGAAATTGGCATTCCCGGTGAGTTGAATGCATGGATAAGCCGTGAAGGATTTGCTGGTGCGGCTGCTGTTGCCGGTTCATTGGCCGCATTATACTGGCTGATGATGCTTATCGGACGTTTCCTGAGCTCCATCATCAGTGGTAAAATCTCTACCAGGGTGCAAATGGTGACCGTTTCGACAATGGCAATAATTTTCGTACTGTTGGCAATATTCATTCCGAAAACAAATTCTTTTGATGTTCCGAAATTTGTTTACGACCCTGTCGAAAAAACAAGCGAGATGCTTGTGAACGTAGGTGTCCCGACTGAAACTGTCGAGCAGTTTGTACTGGCTCCCAATGAGGAACTCATCGTAGAATACGCCGCACAAATCAAAGATGAGTATGATGTTGAACCTGCAAAGGTAGTTGAACAGATTCAGACTACCCCCAGTGTTCCTATCAGCACTATATTCCTTATCCTATGCGGTCTGTGCACATCGGTAATGTGGGGCGGTATCTTCAACCTTGCAACCGAAGGCCTTGGCAAATATACCGCCAAAGCTTCTGGCATCTTCATGACCATGGTCGTAGGCGGTGGCATTATGCCTTTCATCCAGGACTGGATTGGCCGTAGCAGCAGTTATATAATGAGCTACTGGCTTGTTGTAGCCATGTTGCTCTATATCCTTTATTTCTCAATCATTGGTTCGAAGAATGTCAATAAGGATATTCCTGTTGAGGATGAACCTTTTGACCTGCGCGACCTTTAATAAGATATGAAATATGTCTTGTGGTTGTTCATTAATTAAAGAGACGGACAAGGACCACAGGATATGTCGTTTCTGAATTTTAGGAAATTGGACCTTACAATTAGAAAAAATAATAAGCTCACACCGGCAGTTACATGTTAAATGACCGGTGTGAGCCTTATAAGATTAATAACCCTTTTTTAAATTCATAACTTTACAATGACTAACACAGATCTAATGAATAGAGCTGCCGATAATATACGAGTACTGGTGGCATCGATGGTTGAGAAGTCAAAATCGGGTCATCCGGGCGGAGCTATGGGTGGAGCCGACTTTGTCAATGTCCTGTACTCCAAATTTCTTATCACCGATCCCGACAATCCTACATGGATAGCGCGTGACCGTTTCTTCCTTGATCCCGGCCACATGTCGCCCATGCTGTATTCAGTGCTTGCCCTAACCGGGAAGTACACTATCGAGGAGTTGCAACAGTTGCGTCAATGGGGTAGCGTGACTCCGGGTCACCCCGAGCTTGATCCCAAGCGTGGTGTTGAAAACACATCGGGCCCTCTCGGTCAAGGTCACACAATGGCCGTTGGTTGTGCCATTGCTGAGCGTTTCCTCGCTGCACGTTTTGGCGAGGTTGTTGCCCACAAAACCTATGCATTCATATCTGATGGCGGTATTCAGGAAGAGATTTCACAGGGTGCAGGCCGTCTTGCAGGACATCTTGGATTGCATAATCTCATCATGTTCTATGATTGCAATAAGGTGCAACTCTCTACTATGGTTGATGCCGTAGACCTGGAGGACTATGCCGCCAAGTATCGTGCATGGCACTGGAATGTAATAGAAATCGACGGCACCAATCCCGCCGAGATTGAAGCTGCCCTTGTGAGTGCCAATGCCGAGACCGAGCGTCCCACTATCATCATTGGCCATACCGTGATGGGGCGTGGCGCCGTCAAGGCCGACGGGTCCAACTTTGAGGGACAGTGCAGCACTCATGGTCAGCCTCTGAGCAAATCGGGCGCCGACTATCCCGCAACTGTCAGAAATCTTGGCGGTGACCCTGAGAATCCCTGGCAAATATGGGACGATGTCAAGGAGCTGTATGCAAAGCGCCGTGAAGAACTCAAGACCATAGTAGCCGCACGCCATGCCGCTGAAAAAGCATGGGCCGAGGCTAATCCTGAGAAAGCTGCGACTCTCCGCGACTATATCGATGGCAAACTCCCCGACATAGATTTCAGCTCAATAGCACAAAAAGCCAATGACGCCACCCGCAACGCCTCGGCTACGGTACTTAGCGTCCTCGCTGAGAAAGTCGGCAATATGATTGTATCGAGTGCCGACCTTGCCAACAGTGACAAAACCGACGGTTTCCTGAAAAAGACTCATGCCTTTGCCAAGGGTGACTTTACAGGCGCATTCCTACAGGCCGGTGTCGCTGAGCTCACAATGGCTTCGGTTATGAACGGTATCGCTCTGCATGGTGGAGTCATAGCTGCCTGCGGCACTTTCTTTGTATTCTCTGACTACATGAAACCCGCTGTGCGTATGGCTGCCTTGATGGAGCTTCCTGTGAAATACATATGGACTCACGATGCGTTCAGAGTAGGAGAGGATGGTCCTACTCACGAGCCCGTAGAGCAGGAAGCCCAGATACGTCTCATGGAACAGCTCAAAAACTTCGCTGGCAAGCCCTCAGTGCTCGTTCTGCGTCCCGGTGACAGTATCGAGACGAGTGTGGCATGGAAGATGGCTCTCGAAAACCAGTCGACACCCACAGCGCTGATTCTTTCTCGTCAAAACATCAACGACCTTCCCGCCGAAAGCGGTGACCGCTACAAGGAGGCTCTCGGTGCTGAGAAAGGTGGTTACACCGTGATGTCGTCTGAGAATCCTCAAGTTATCCTCGTAGCCAATGGTTCGGAGGTGTCACTTCTCTGTGACGTTGCCGTGCAACTCCAGGCTGCCGGTGTGCCATGTCGAGTTGTCTCAGTGCCCTCTATAGGCCTCTTTGAGGAACAGCCTCTGGCCTATCGCAATGAAGTGATCACGCCCGGTGTCAAGGTATTCGGCCTCACAGCCGGCCTCCCCTCGACCTTGCGTGGCCTCGTAGGTGCTAATGGCGAAGTCTTTGGTCTTGACCATTTTGGAGCTTCGGCCCCATATACAGTGCTTGACCAGAAATTTGGCTTCACCGTCCAGAATATCACAGAGCAAGTGTTAAAATTCATCGGGAGGTGAACAAATAGGGTTCAAAGAACATTCTATCATAAAACGGAAAGCAGTTTTAACAAATCAGAAAAAAATTACAAAAAACTTCGTAAAATTAACTTAATTACAAAAAATAATTGTACCTTTGAACCCTGAATGTATCCCGAAAGGGAACTTCATTAAGTTTCAGCTATTTAGATCAATTTACAAAATCATAAAATTATCCTGTTTATGAAAAAGACAATTTTTGCAATTGCATGTGCACTCTTCCTCGGACAGAGCATGGTAGCACAGAATGAAGAAGTTGTTCTCGTTGAGGACCCCACTCAGGGTGTGGTTGTCAACAGTTTTAAAGACAACTGGTTTCTTGGTGTAGAAGGCGGTATCAGCTTCCTGGGCAACCGTCATGGCCACAATGTAGACTTCAAGGATCGTATCGCTCCTGAGGCTGAACTTACAGTAGGCAAGTGGTTCTCTCCCATCTTTGGTTTCCGTGCCAATCTCGATTGGTTCCAGAGCAAAGCCGATTACAAGATGAACTATTTTGGCTTGGCTGGTGACGCTATGCTGAACCTCACCAACTGGTGGTGTGGTTACAACCCCAACCGCGTTTACAACGCTTCTCTTTATGCCGGTGCCGGTATCTATGGCCGTTGGGCTAAGGACGACAACAACAAGTGGGACTATACTCAGTCTCCCCTCATCATCGGTCGCGTAGGCTTGTTGAACACATTCCGTCTCAGCGAGCACTGGCAGTTCCTCATTGACCTTCGCATCGTAGGTTCTGACAAGAGCCTTGTAAACCTTGCTGACGGTCGTGAGAGCTATGGTGGCCAGATTCTTCTCGGCTTCAACTACAACTTCGGCAAGTCAACATGGAATGCTCCTATCGTTCCCATCTGCCCCGAACCTGAAAACTGCGATGCCCTGCGCGCTCGCCTGCAGGCTGCCGATGCCCGCATCGCCGACCTCGAGGCTCAGTTGAAGGCTTGTCTTGAGCGTCCTGTTCAGACTGTAGTAGCTGCTCCCGAGGCTCCCCTCGCTACCATCTACTTCCCCATCAATTCTTACACACTCAACCGTTCTGACAAGAATGTACTCGGTGCAATTGCCAATATCATGAAGGCCAACCCCAACCAGGGCTACGTCCTCACAGGTTATGCCGACAACTATACCGGTACCGACGCTTACAACGTACGTCTCCGTCACAACCGTGCCAACAGCGTTCAGAAACAACTCGTACGCAATGGTGTCCCCGCTTCTCAGCTTGAGGCTACCATCAACAATGAGAACCTGAACCCCAACGGTGAGAAATTCGTCGCACTTGACCGTTGCGTGACTATCACTGAAAAATAAAATATTATATTCAAACTATATAAAAGGTGGACACATGCTCGTGTGTCCACCTTTTATGCTTTTCTACCTCTGTGAGCTTATCTGTCACACCCTAAGGTATAGGAGCCCATTCCTTATCGAATGGGCTCTAATTGAATCTTCAGGCTTTTTAATAAATACATCTGCTAAAAAGAGAGACACCTTGATAACCCTTTCAGAAGTTATAAAGGTGTCTCTCTTTATGAGAATGAGGTAGTGGACCTTCTGGCTTACTTCGTCATATTACTGGCGGGGAAGCACATTGGCGTGTAGCTTTGCGTATGCGCGGTCGGCTTTGGCACGTGCTTCGTCGACAGTATCAGCGGTGGCAAGTATCACCGCCATGCGTCGGTGTCCCTTGATTTCCGGTTTTCCGAATATGCGCATCTGTACACCCTCTTCAGCAACGACCTCGTCAAGATTGGAGAGTTCCAGACGATTGGTGTCACCTTCCACTACTACAGCACGCGAGGCTGATGGCCCGTAGAATCTGATGGACGGAACAGGGAGACCAAGAATAGCGCGTGCGTGCAAAGCAAATTCACTCATATCCTGTGAGATCATTGTCACCATACCGGTGTCGTGTGGACGTGGTGAAACCTCGCTGAATATCACATCGTCACCCTTGATGAATAGTTCGACACCAAAGATACCGTAGCCACCAAGCGCATCGGTTACCTTTTTGGCTATCTCACGGGCCGATTCAAGAGCTTTGGCGCTCATGGGTTGCGGTTGCCACGAATAGCGGTAGTCGCCGTTGACTTGAATGTGCCCTACAGGCTCGCAGAATGTTGTACCCGACTTGGACCTCACGGTGAGCAAAGTGATCTCGTAATCAAAATCAACGAATCCCTCCACAATCACACGTCCGGCTCCAGCCCGTCCACCTTCCTGTGCTTCATGCCATGCGGCATCGATGTCCTCAGTTTTCTTAACTGTTGATTGTCCGTGACCTGATGAACTCATGATAGGCTTGACTACACATGGAATCCCTATTTCTTTAATTGCCGCGTCGAATTCTTCACGGGTTGACGCAAACTTGTAGCGCGATGTCTTCACTCCAAGTTCCTCGGCAGCGAGACGGCGTATTCCCTCTCGGTTCATCGTGAGCCATGCGGCTGTTGCTGTAGGTGTTACATTGTATCCCTCCTTCTCGAGTTCAACGAGTACCGGAGTGGCTATCGCCTCGACCTCGGGAATGATATGATCGGGTTTTTCCAGTTCAATGATGCGACGGAGCTCAACGGGATCAAGCATGTTGAAAACGTGGCTGCGGTGGGCAATCTGCATTGCAGGTGCATTGGCATATTTATCGCATGCTACGACTTCGACGCCGTAACGTTGGAGTTCGATTGCGACCTCTTTCCCGAGTTCGCCACTTCCCAGCAGCAACGCCTTGCGTGCTATGGGTGAGAGTACTGTGCCTATTGTAGTCATGATTGGTTTGGTTTTATGATAGTTCGTGTCTGAATTTAATGTTGCGAATGTGGGTGGTTTATATGACTTCCATGTTGCCGGCGAGACGTTGACGCACAACTTCATACATCATTACCCCGGCTGCCACTGAGACATTGAGGGAGCCTATCTTGCCAAACATGGGTATCGATACAAAGGTGTCACACAATCTAAGCACTTCGGGATCGATGCCTACATCCTCGGCTCCCATAACTATCGCTACGGGCGTGGTATAGTCGGCCTGGGTATAGTTGATATCTGATTTTTCACTGGCAGCCACGATTTTATAACCGTTTTCTTTCAAGAAGTTTACAGCTCCCCTTACTGAGCGTTCGCGGCACACCGGGATATGATGCAGTGCTCCGGCCGATGTCTTGACCGCATCACCTCCCACGCTCACACTGCCGTGCTGTGGAATGACTATGGCATCAACTCCGGCACACTCGCATGTGCGGGCAATTGCACCAAAGTTACGTACATCGGTAATGCCGTCAAGCACTACAATGAAGGGTAACAACCCTTCCTCATACAGTTGTGGCACAAGATGGTCAAGACGGTAGTAGGTCACCGCCGAGAGCATGGCTACTGCGCCTTGGTGATTCTTGCGGGTAATACGGTTGATACGCTCTACCGGGACGCGCTGAACCGGGATATGAGCCTGACGAAGACGCTCAAAGAGTTCCTGGGCAAGCTCTCCCTGAAGATCTTTCTTTACGAATACCTTATCAATTTCTTTCCCGGCGTCGATCGCTTCGATAATGGCGCGGAGGCCATAGATATAATCGCTTTTATCCATTATTCTTATAAATAAATATTTTATTGCATGTTTTGCGACAATAATGAGCGGGCATTGGCTCGTGCCGCGTCGTCGACACTTGCTCCCGAAAGCATTGCGGCAATCTGCTCTACACGCTCATCGGGGGTGAGTTCTACGATTCGTGTGGTTGTTGAGTCGGCTGTATCCTCTTTGTATACCTTATACTGGCTTGAGGCCATGGAAGCTACCTGAGGCAGGTGAGTAATGGCGATGACCTGAATGCTCGATGCTATGTCGCGCATCATGTGTCCCATGCGTGCTGCAATGTCGCCTGACACACCGGTATCCACCTCATCAAATATTATTGATGGCAACTTCATCTTGGCCGCTACAATGGACTTAAGCGACAACATGAGGCGTGAGATTTCACCTCCTGAGGCTGTACCTCCTACCGGCATGAGTGGCTGGTTTTTGTTGAAGGCAAAGAGGAATTCGATATTGTCAATACCTGTAGGAGTCAGTTCCCCCTGAGTGATTGATACCTGGCATCGCAGATTGTTCATTCCCAGCGGAAGTGCCCGCTCTTTGAGCTCCTCGGCAAATTTCACCGATGCTGCAGAGCGCTGCTCGCTGATGGTGCGGGCAAGTTCAAGGGCTGCCCGTTTGGCCTTTTTTGCAGTGTCCTCAAGGTGGTGAAGACGGTCATCGCCATGGGCCACGTTGTCGAGCGATGTTCTGAAACGC
The DNA here is from genome assembly GCA_023666645.1 of Clostridiales bacterium. Classification (GTDB taxonomy): domain Bacteria; phylum Bacteroidota; class Bacteroidia; order Bacteroidales; family Muribaculaceae; genus JAAVFS01. The sequence continues at coordinate 42,057 of JAMPBP010000008.1, read as the reverse complement.
TCTCTGAGGTCAATCAGTTCCTCGACCGAGTCGACATGATGTTTGCGTTGCAGGTCATAGATGTCATTGAGACGTTGTTCCACCTCCTCCAGACGTGCCGGATCGGCATTGATGTCGCGGTCTATTCCTGAAAATGTGTCGGCAAGGTCTCTCGCCTCGATGCGCATCGCCTCGATGCGTTCCATGAGTTGAGGAGCATCGTCAACGAGCGAGAGTATTTCAGACATGTCGGTCTCTACATTCTTGAGCAACGACAGTATCGATGGCGACGCTTCGCTGAAGGCAGCCGTGATGGCTCCCAATGACGCCTTTACCTCAGTGAGGTTGCTCATGAGTTCCCGTTCTTTTTCCAGTTCCTCCTGCTCTCCCTCCACAAGATTGAGACGGTCGAGCTGCTGCAACTGGAATTTCATATACTCCTCGTCGGCCTTGCTGTTGGCAAGGTCCCGCTTGGCTACCTTATAGGCATGCAGAGCCTGACGATAGTCATTATACAGGATGTTATAGCGTGAACGGTCATCGGCATTGTCTGCTATGGAGTCGATTACCTGCAGCTGATAGGGTGGAGAGGCAAGTTGCAGATTCTGATGCTGGGAGTGAATGTCGACAAGTTGGGCCGCTACTTGTTGCAATGTGGCAAGATTGACCGGGGTGTCGTTGATGAAGGCTCTGGAACGCCCTGTGGGTAATATCTCGCGGCGCAGTATGCACATGCCGGTAGAGTCCCATTCAATATCATTGGCACGGCAAAAACTCTCTATCGATGGATAGTCGGTGGCACTGAAGGTGGCTTCAATAACCGACTTCGCGTCAGAACGTCTCACAGCCTTGGTATCGGCACGCCCTCCCAGCAGCATGGACAAGGCGCCCATGATAATCGATTTGCCGGCACCGGTCTCACCGGTGATGACGTTGAATCCCGACTTGAAGTCTATGTCGATGCAGTCGATCAACGCGTAGTTTGATATGTGGAGTGTCTCGATCACGAATCAGTTGGTTTTACCTGTTTTAATTTCGTTTAATTGCTTGTTCTCTGTGGGATAGATGGGCGACAGCAGCTCATATACTTTCTCACGCTCGGTCGATGGAGCCTTGGAATACACATTCACAAGCTCATCGAGCTTGGAGTCCTTGAACATTGACAATCCTACCGACATAGGATTGGCCTGGTTGACCGTCGAAAGATTGGACAGTGTGCGGGTGATATTGGCGCGTCCCTTGTCGGGGCTCACCGACATCTCGTCAAGACCTGTGCGATGATACTCATATATCAAGTCACGCAGGCAGCGTGTCGACTGGTCGGTGAAGGCCGCCAGTATGGCACTGCGGTTCTTGTTGTCCTCAAAAGCTTTCCACCCCTGTTCACCCGATGATTGTCCCATCTGCACTATCTGGGCAAGACGGTCAAAAAACGGCTGTCCCCCTTGTCGTGAAAAAGAATCGAAGTCGACAGCCAGGAACAGGTAGGCATAGAAGTTGAGTATTGCCGTGAGCTGGCTCTCCATCGAGTTCTCGGAAAAAATCAAAGGTTCTCCCTCTTGGTAGGAGAAGTCAATCTTGGTATCTTTGAAGTTGATGAGTGTGGTCGTATAGGTCGAGTTATATACCGGACGTGTAAGCTGCACTTGCAGATCGCCGCTCATTTTCCCGTCCTCATATTCCTTTATAGTGAAGAACAGACGGCACTCGATACGCTCCACAGCGGCAATCTGTGCGTTGCTGAATTTGGTTGTGTTCATGTACTCGGTGACAGCCTCTGAGAGTGTCTCGAAAACACTTTTATTGGAGCCGCTGATTTGATCGGTATTGAATTCAACCGTGCAGTTGAGCTCTTGTGCCACCCCGCCCATGAGTGAGACAATGTGGATCACAAGAAATATGAATAGTCTTTTCAAACGGTTCATAATCAGTTGGTCAATGCGTCATACCGAGTGATTAGCTTCATGATGTCGTCGGCACATTCCCTCTTTGATTTTAGGGGGAGGTCAGCTACCACGCCTTCAGGTGAAAATATGGTAATCTTGTTGGTATCGGTTCCAAAGCCGGCACCGGCATCTTTCAATGAATTGAGTACAATGAGGTCGAGATGTTTTGCGGCGAGTTTGTGACGGGCGTTCACTTGCTCATTGTCGGTCTCCAATGCAAAGCCCACAGTGAGCTGCCCGGGACGTTTTGTAGCTGAGAGTGTCGCAGCTATATCGGGATTCTTCTTGAGCGCGAGGGAAGGCAGTTCGGTGGTCTCACGCTTTATTTTTGAGTTGGCTGGGTTGGCCGGTGTGTAGTCGGCCACTGCGGCGCTGAATATTGTAATGGAAGCTTCGGGAAAGAGTGGCGCACAAGCATCAAGCATCTGGCTGGCGCTCTCAACGTTGATAACCTTTACTGCGGGGTGAGACGGCCCTGAGGTCACCGGGCCTGCCACAACAGTCACCTCGGCACCGCGGGAGGCTGCGGCATCGGCGAGTGCAAATCCCATCTTGCCGGTTGAATAGTTGCCGATAAATCTCACCGGGTCTATAGGCTCGTATGTGGGACCGGCAGTGATAAGCACTTTTTTACCGGCAAGTTCGGTTGTGTCATTGAAAAAGCGGTCGATTGTGGCAAATATCTCTTCGGGTTCCTCCATACGTCCTTTCCCTATGAGATGACTTGCAAGCTCTCCGGCAGCCGGTTGTATGATGTGGTTGCCATACGACTCGAGGAGCTTTATGTTGGCTACAGTTGAGGGGTGAGCCATCATGTCAAGGTCCATGGCCGGTGCAATGAAAACGGGTGCTTTGGCTGAAAGATATGTGGTTATAAGCATGTTGTCGGCTACTCCATGAGCCATCTTGGCTATGGAGGAGGCTGTGGCAGGAGCTATGACCATTACATCGGCCCACAATCCTATGTCGACATGGCTGTGCCATTCTCCGGTATTGGCTGTGAAAAATTCACTGATCACAGGTTTGCCGGTAAGTGCCGACATGGTGACGGGTGTTATGAATTCCTTTGCTGAAGGGGTCATGACTACCTGCACTTCAGCTCCGGCTTTCACAAACAGACGTGCCAGCGTGGCCGTCTTGTAGGCTGCAATCCCTCCGGTGATTCCGAGCACGATGTGTTTCCCCTTCATCGATCCTCTTGTTATGTTGTTCCCTTGCATGAGGACACTTATTTTTTTGACTCCATGTAAAAGCGGGTGAACACTCGCTTGGTATCCCCCGGGAAGTCACCCTGTTGAATCCAGCTGTAGTAGCCGGGGTCGCGGCGCAACACATCAATGACGGGCTGACCCTTGTATTTGCCAAAATTGATTACGGCCACATCCTTGTCATTCTTTATAATGCGTCCCATGAGGTCGACATTGCGGTTGGGCGAGGTGTACTTCGACAGTTCCTCCATGTCACGGGGTATGTCCTCATACCTGTCGAGCTGGGCTTTCAGCACTTCATATGTGGCCCGGGTATCGGCATTGGCCGAGTGGGCGCCGTCAAGCTCCTTGCCGCAGTAGAAACGATAGGCTGCAACCAGTGTACGTTGCTCTTTTTTATGGAAAATAGTTTGTACGTCAATGAAATTTACACGCGAGAAGTCAAAGTCGACGCCGGCGCGTGAAAACTCCTCCGACAGCATGGGCACGTCAAATCGGTTGCTGTTGTAACCTGCTATATCGGCTCCTTCAAAACCCTTGGCCAGATTGGCGGCAAGTTGTTTGAAGGTGGGCATGCCGGCCACGTCGGCGTCGGTGATATGGTGTATGGCGGTAGCCTCAGCCGGTATGGGCATCTCGGGATTGACCCGTTGTGTCCATTCCCGTTCCTCTCCATTGGGATAAACCTTGATGATTGAAATCTCGACTATGCGGTCGTGGGTAATATTGGTACCGGTAGTCTCCAGATCAAAGAATATGATAGGTTTTTTGAGTGTAAGTTCCATCTTTTATGTTTGGTGAATGGCGTTTGTAAGGAGGTGATATTAAAATTCCTGTACAGTCATGGGCATCAGGAGCATGAGCAGTTCGCTATGCTCGTCGTCCTCGCTGGGAAGGAATACTCCGGGACGGCTCGGATCACTGAGTTTTATCATGATGTCGGTGGTGGAGAGTGTGTTGATGATCTCAATGAGATAAGGAGCGCTGAAACCTATCACCATGTTGTCACCTGTGAAATCACATGGAAGCGATTCTCGGGCCGAAGTGCAGAAGTTATTGTCCTGGGCTTTCATGGTCAGCTCGGTGGGAGTGATTTTGAATTTGATGAGGCCATGCCCCGGGTCGACGAATACGCCCACACGTTTCACTGCGTTGAGCAGGGTGGAGCGGTCGACTGTGAGCACATAGGGGCTGTTTTGTGGGATTACCCGGTTATAGTCGGGGAAGTTTCCCTTGATGAAACGGCAGTTGAATGTATAACGGCCGGTTGTGATTGTAGCGCTCTTGGGCTCTATGACAGCATGGACAGTCTCATCTTTGGCTACGATATTCTTCAGAATGGTAGCTGGCTTCACGGGCATTATGAATGAGCATTCGACACCGGGGGCCACCATTGTGTTGCGGTACTTGACCAGCTTGCGTGTGTCGGTCGACACAAATGTGATGCCGTCGTTGTTGATATCCCACAGGATTCCCATCATCTGTGGACGCAGGTCGTCATTGCCCACGGCAAAGATAGTATTGTCGATTCCTTTGACAATCATCTCAGATGGCATGTCGAAAGCGATGCTGACACCATCGGGATTCTCCTCGCGGTTGTGAGGATACTCGTTGCCATTAAGACCTACGAAATTGAATGTGCCGCCTGGATATTCAATCTCGATGGCAAGTGTCGTGTCATCGATACAGAAGGTGATGCCCATGTCAGGAAGTTCCTTGAGCAGGTCGACCATGCGGCGTGCATCAACGCAGAATGAACCTTCGCCATCCACACCACTCACCTCCACGGTGGCTGTGAGCGTGTTTTCAAGGTCGGAGGCCGTGATTGACAATGTTGTCTCATCGAGAACAAACAGAAAGTTGTTGAGAATGGTCATTGCATTCTTTGAATTGATGACCTTGCTTACAGCCGATGTGGCTGAGTAGAGAGCTTTGCTCGAGACGTTGAATTTCATTATGCTGTTGAGTGTTTTGTTTATTCAGGTTATGTCGTTAAACTCTCCGTGACCTGCAGTGCATTTGTTTTTGTGGACAATATCTCATAAGGACACGATTCGTTTTGAATGGTTTGTAGCCATTCAAGCAACAAAAATAATAAAAACCTACGGCCTGTAAAAATATAAGGCCATAAAAACAATCAACAACTCAAAACAATTCAAAATGAACTCATTTAAATTTATTGATACGTAAAGATTTGAGGAATGTTTTGCGTTGTCCCGGAGTCTGAATAACGCTCATAGGGTGTTGGCAGATACTGGTTGAAAATTATCAATATGTTAAATGAGTTCAATAATGGGGTTTTATGAGACAGGCTCTAAGAATCACACTTGTTTACTGATTGTATGTATTGGGTTCCCCCGGCTCCGATATTCCTCCCCCGAGACAGCGGTACAGTTCGACCATGGCGAGATATTCATCGCGCACAGCGTTGCTCAGTGCTATCTGGGCATCGAAGTAGCGGCGAGAGGCATCGAGCACATCAATATAGCTTATGGACCCGGCAAGGTATTGTATGTTGGCTAAGTTTACATATTTCAAGGAGGCCTCACACAGCTCGCGGCGACGGTCGGCTGTAAGTCGCGACTGCCGGTAGGAAGAGGCGGCATTGTCCACTTCGGCAAATGCTTTCATGACATTCTTCTCGTAGGTGAGGCGGGCCTGGTCGTAGGCTGCTATCGAGGCTTGGTATTTTCGCTTGTTGCGTCCAAAGTCAAGAACGGTGCCGGTGATGTTGCCAACAATGTAGCTGAAAGGTGAGCGAAGCAGATGTGTAAGGTCTTCATTTTCGAACCCTCCTGTGAGGCCAATGGTAAACTTGGGGAACCGGTTGCTGTAGGCAACTCCCACATCGGCCATCGCGGCTTTTAGTCTAAGTTCAGAGGCTCGTAGGTCGGGCCTGCGTTCAAGGAGTGTCGATGGGGCGCCACATGGCAGTTGGGCCGGGAGTGCATCGGTCAGGGATAATGTCGATAAAATAGGAAGTTCTTCTGGAAAACGCCCCATGAGAAGTGCAAGGGCGTTGCGTGCCATCGTAATGCGGTGGTTGAGATTGGGTACAAGTGCAGCTGTCGAGGCCAGTTCTACCTTGGCCTGTTGATATACTATCTCGCTTGTCATGCCTCCCTGAAACCTCAGATAGGCCTTGGCGACGCTTTCCTCACGTGTTATGAGAGTTCGTTTCACGATATTGAGCTCATTCTGCAACGCAACCAGATTGAAATAGGCGGTGGCTGTCTCGGCTATGATTGTCATCTCCATGGCGCGATGATCCCACACCGAGGCGTTGTAGCGGGCCCCCGAGGCTCGCTGGCGTTGGCTCAGTCCGCCCCATAGGTCAACCTCCCAGTTGAGGCGGGCCTTGAGATCATACTCGGGGTCGTCAATATGTTTTTTGCCATAGTAGTCGTTGGTTTCGTGAGAGCCTTCGGCGGTAATGCCTATTGTGGGCAGATAGTTGAGCTTGTCCACACCATATAGATGTCGTAACTCTTCTACGCGCGCGGCTACCATGAGAATGTCACGGTTGTTGTCGAGCGCCTCTCTGATCATGTCGCAAAGAGTAGAGTCACCGTAGAACTTCCAGTACTCTACATCGGCTATACTCAGTGAATCACGTGATAGAGTCTCGTTGTAGCGCTCGGGAAGCTCAAGCGATGGGCGCGACAGGTGTGATGTGCCTGAACAGGCTGCCATCAACGGTAGTACCGAGGCTATTAATATATTTTGCAGGTGGCGTGTCATAGTATTCACTTTTTTTTGCGTTGTTTTATACGGTAAACCATATTGAAGAAGAACGGAACGAAGACAATTCCCACAGTGACGGCTACCAGCATTCCGAAGAATACCCCCGTACCTATGTCGCGGCGTGCTGCCGAACCCGGTCCGCTGGCAAAAAGCAGTGGTAACAGTCCGAGCATGAATGCAAGTGATGTCATCACGATAGGGCGGAACCTAAGGCGGGCTGCGCGCAATGCAGCAGTGGCCGGTGGCAAGCCGCTGTCGGTGCCCTCTTTGGCAAATTCCACTATGAGAATGGCGTTTTTGGCTACGAGTCCCACAAGCATCACGAGTCCTATCTGGAAATAAATGTTGTTCTCAAGTCCGCATATGTATATGCCTAAATAGGCTCCAACTCCTGCTACCGGCAATGACAGTATGACCGCTACCGGTACGAGCCAGCTCTCATAAAGGGCGGCCAGCACAAGGAAGACAAACAGCAGGGCAAGCCCGAGCACCATCATCGTGTTGCCCGATTCGTGACGCTGTTGATAGGATAGTCCGCTCCACTCTATACCCAAGTCAAAATCATCACCGAGATGCTTGTTGACAATTTCCTCCAGGGCGTCCATTGCCTCGCCTGTGCTGTAGCCTGGAGCTGCCTCACCCGACAATATGGTGGCATTGAACATGTTGAAACGGGTTATCGTACCCGGCCCCGTGGTGTAATGGGCCGACCCGAGAGTTGTCACAGGAATCATAGAGCCGGAGTTCCCTTTCACAAAGAAAAGGTTGAGGTTGTCACGTCGGGCCCTGAAGGGAGCCTCGGCTTGGATATACACCCTGTAGATACGGTTGAACATGTTGAAATCGTTGACATATACCGATCCCGTGAATGCCTTCATGGTAGAGAAGATATCGCTCATTGGAACTCCGTGCAGCTGGGCTTTGTCACGGTCCACATCAAAGTATAGCTGAGGTATGTCCTGTTGCAGCGTTGACGACAATTCGGCAAACTGTGGCATGGTCGATGCAATCGCCATGATTGTGTCGACGGCTTCCTGAAGACGGGCATATGTAGTCTCACCCCTCGCCTCGAGAGCCATTTCAAAGCCTCCCGATGTGCCCAATCCAGGAATGATTGGTGGAGTGGAAATGCTCACATCACTTTCAGGGTAGGTGGCAAGGTGTTTCCTGATGCGCTCGCGTGTTTCATCGATATTGTGGGAATGACGTTCATTCCAGGGTTTCAGGATTACCGTGAGCGTGCTGTGGGCCTGATTGGTGCCTACGCGGGGCGATGAACCCGTGACATTGAGCACATGCTCCACATCGGGATCATTTTTCAGATACTCTATGGCACGGTCGGTGACACGGCGTGTACGCTCAATGGTCGCGCCCTCGGGAAGCTCAAGCTCGACTGTGAAATATCCCTGGTCCTCGGGAGTCATGAAACTCGAGGGTGAAACCCTGTTGAGAAACCATATGAGCACCAGCGACAGGCCGAAAATGGCAAGCATGCGCCGTGGGTGATGATTGGCACGGCCTATGTATCGGCCATAGACACGTGTTCCCCGGGCAAGCCACAGATTGATGTATCTGAACACCTTGGGCTTGCGATGACCGCGACGGTCGGGCTTCAGCAGTTTGCTGCACATCACCGGCGACAGTGTCAAGGCTACGATTGTCGATATTATTACCGAAACGGCAATGGTGATAGTGAACTGCCGGTATAGCTGTCCTGTGATTCCTGGGAGAAAACTCACGGGAATAAATACGGCACAGAGAACCAGCGACATGGCGATGAGTGCCGAGCCAAGGTTGGACATAGCCTTGCGGGTAGCCTCAGCGGCCGGGATATGCTCCTTGTTCATGATGCGGTCAACATTTTCCACAACTACAATTGCATCGTCGACCACGATTCCTATGGCAAGTATGAGTCCAAGAAGCGTCAACATGTTGAGCGAGAATCCAAATATGAGCATCACGCCAAATGTTCCTACAAGCGATATAGGAACTGCCACTATGGGTATGATTGTGGCTCTCCAGTTTTGCAAGGATAGGAATACTACGAGAATCACAAGCAGCAAGGCCTCGAAGAATGTGCGGTACACATGGTGTATCGACTCGCTTATGTATGTCGTCATGTCAAAGGGTATGCTGTAGCTGATGCCTTCGGGAAATGTCGAGCTGATTTCCTGCATGGTCTGCTTGATGCGGGAGGCCACGTCCATCGCGTTGGCTCCCGGAAGCATCGTGATGTTCAGCACAGCGGCATTGCCTCCGTTGATTCCGCTCTCGGTATTGTAGGAGGAAGCCTCGAGCGACACCCGGGCCACGTCTCTCATGCGTATCATAGAGCCATCGGCGCCGGCTCTCACTACTATATCCTCGAACTCCTCCACGCCCGACAGGCGTCCCGGTGCCACAATGGGCACTGTGACATCGACACCTTCCATAGGCGCCTGGCCGAGCACACCCGCGGCACTCTCGCGATTCTGGTCTTTTAGCGCATTTTGCAGGTCTTTGACAGTGAGACCCATATCGGCGAGTTTATCGGGCTGTACCCATAGCTGCATGGCATAGTAACGGCCTCCCACATTGCTTATACTGCTCACTCCGGGCACGCGTCTCAACAAGTCGATGACATTGAGGGTGGCAAAGTTACTCAGATATATCTCGTCATATTTCGGATCATCCGATAGCAACGTGATGGTCATGAGCCTGTTGGCTGTCTCACGTTCGACCGTTATACCATTCTGCACAACTTCGGCCGGCAGACGGCTTTCGGCTTTCTTCACTCTGTTCTGCACATCGACAGCGGCAAGCTCGGGGTCGGTGTCTATGTCAAATGTGATGCGGGCCGTGAAGCCTCCCGAATTGGAGCTGCTCGACGTCATATACAGCATTCCGGGAGTGCCGTTGAGCTCCTGCTCTATAGGAGTAGCCACCGCCTGGGTGACGGTCATGGCGTCGGCTCCCGGATAGGAGGCCGCTACCTTTACCACCGGTGGCACGATGGGTGGGTACTGGTCGACAGGCAGCATAATCAGCCCTATGCCACCTACAAGCAGTATCACGATTGATATGACAATCGAAAAGACAGGATGGTCTATGAAGAAATTGCTTTTCATTGTTTTTCGGGCGTTGTGGCTGCCGTAGAGCTATTGGGAGCTACTTTCATGCCATGTTTAACTTTATGAAATCCCTCGGTGATGATCTGTTCCCCTTTCACGAGGCCACGCTCTATGACTGTGGTGTTGTCGAGTTCAGGACCGGTTTCGACAAATCGACGCTCTACGATACTGTCGGGCTTGACAACATAGACAAAGGCACCGCCTTTCTCGATTTCGAGCGATTTGGTGGGTATGGCAATGGCATTTTCTCTCACGTCCATGAGCAGTTTTACTCGGGTGAACTCACCAGGCAGCAATGCATGGTCGGGATTCTTCATCTCGGCTCTCACCTGGAATGTTCCTGTCTTAGGGTCAACCTTGGGGTCGGCAAAGTCGACAAGTCCACGATAAGGATAAACAGAGCCATCGGCCATGGTAACCGTGACATACGGATCCCAGGTGCGATTCTCATCGCGCTGACCCAGATTGACGTTGCGTGAGCGGCTCTTCAGATACTCCAGTGAAGTCATTGAGAAATCGATACGCACGGTGTCGCTGTTCACTACCGTGGCCAGCAGTGACTTTGCTCCTGGGCCTACGAGGGTGCCTATGTCGGCACTCCGTTCCGATATATATCCCGAGATGGGGGAGGTCACGGTTGTATAGCTTAGTGTTTGGCGGGCAAGGGCAAGCTCGGCTTCGGCCACGACCACATCGGCCTTGGCGGTCTCATAGGCCGCGATGGCATTGTCAAGGTCAAGTCGTGATGCCGCGTTTTGCTCATAGAGAGGTTTCACACGGTCAAGGTCACGCTTGGCTTTGTCGCGGGAAGCGACAGCTTTGTTAAGTATCGCCTCGGCTTTCTTGGCATTGGCGCGATAAATGGTGGGGTCAATTATAAAGAGAGGTTGACCTTTTTTGATATACGTGCCTTCCTCAAACATCATCGACTCGAGGTATCCCTCTACACGGGCTCTCACCTCGACGAGCTGTTGAGCCCTGATGCGACCCACATAGTCTCCATAGATGTTGACATCGCGCGTCGTCACATTCTCTGTTTGTACAGGAATGAGCGGTTGTTCAACCTTGTCATGTCTCAGGCATAAAAGCACAATCAGAGCTGTCACTGCTATAATACCTGTTGCTATGGCTGCAATGACAGTGCGTTTTTTTGATTTGTCGGAAAAATGTGACATAATAAGCAATTATAAGCATTTACGTAACAACGCCCGGTAGATCCACTTTGTTCATTATGCCTTCTCATAGAACAGGATCCACTGCGGCATAAAAAGATATGGAACAGCGATTTTAAGAGCCCATACACACATCAATTGTTTGTGAGGAGGCCGTCGCGGTGTAGGAGAGCTTCTATGCCGGGCTCCTGGCCGCGGAAACGGCGGTAGAGTATCGCAGGGTCTTCGCTGCCACCCCGGCTCAGGATATTGTCTCGGAATGATCGGGCTGTTGCCGGGTCAAAGATTCCGTTCTCCTTGAATTTGGCGAATGCGTCGGCATCAAGTACCTCGGCCCATTTGTAGCTGTAGTAGCCGGCGGCATATCCGCCGCTGAATATGTGGCTGAACTGGGGCGATATCATTGCCCCTTCAACCTCGCAGAATATTTGTGTGCCTTTGATGGCCTCGGCTTCAAAAGACTCGGGGTCTTCTACAGGCGAGGTGATGGTGTGCCACGCCATGTCGAGATATCCGAAAGTGAGTTGCCGTATACATTGATAGGCAGCTCCATGACGCGAGGAGGCTACCAGGCGGTCCACAAGTTGGGCCGGTATAGGTTCACCGCTCTCATAGTGACGTGCGAAGCTGTCGAGAAATTCTTTTTCTGTGAGGTAGTTCTCGTTGAACTGTGATGGCAGTTCTACAAAGTCACGATACACCGATGTGCCCGATAGCGAGGCATATTTACATTTCGACAGCAAGCTGTGTAGCGAATGTCCGAATTCATGCAGGAACGTTCCCACTTCGCCCGGAGTGAGCAACGATGGCTTGCCTGGCGATGGCTTGGTGAAGTTCATGACAATAGAGACAAGGGGTCTTATATCGTTGCCGAGATGGTCGACATGTTGCTCGGTAAAATCGGTCATCCATGCTCCCGGCCGCTTTGTCTCGCGGGGAAAGAAATCGGTGTAAAGGACTCCGAGGTAGGAGCCATCGGCATCGCTCACCTCCCATGCCTGTACATCTGGGTGATACACTTCAATGTCGTCGCGCTGTGTGAAATGCAGGCCATATAGGCGTGTGGCCAGCCCAAATACACCCTTTATCGTGTTGGATAACTCAAAATAGGGCCTCAATTCCTCGTCGTCATAGCTGTAGGTCTCGTTCTTGAGCTTGTTGTTATAGTAACTGTAATCCCATGGCATCAGGGTGATATCCTTTCCTTCAAGCTTGGAGGCGAAGGCACCGAGTGTCGTCAGTTCCCGTTGCATTGCCGGGTAGTAAGCTTTCCTCAGGTTGTCGAGCAGATTATACACAGCATTGACGCTACCTGCCATGGTGCGTTTGAGTTTCTGACCGGCCATTGTCTCTGAGCCCAGAAGTCTGGCCGATTCAAGACGCAATGCCGTGATGCGTTTTATGATTGAGAGATTGTCGTATTCCCCACCCATGTTACGGCCCGAATACATTCGGTACATCTTCTCCCTGAGGTCGCGGTGTGTGCTGTATTTAAGGAATGGCATGTAGGTGGGAGCGGCCAGAGTGAAGCGGTATTCTCCATCGCGGCCTCGCGAGGAGGCCTCGGCGGCAGCTTGGGCTATAAGATGTTCAGGCAGCCCGTCAAGATCGTCGGCCGTGAGCCACAACTCGTAGCTGTTGAGCTCTTTCAGTACATTCTGTCCAAAGCGGGTGGTGAGCTCCGACAATTCAGCGATGATAGCCTTGTAGCGCTCTCGGTCCTCTCCTTCGAGATTGGCACCCGATTGGTCAAATCGTTCATAGGTCTTGTCGAGAAGCATGCGGTCTTCTACGTCGAGCGACATTGAGTCACGCTTTTCCCACACCTCTTTGATGCGGTGCCACAAGGTTTCGTTAAGAATTATTTCGGTTGAATAGGCGCTGAGTCTGGGCGACACTTCAAGCGACAGTTCCATCATGGCGTCATCACTCTCGGCCTCACAAAGATTATAGAAGAGCCCGAGCACCCGGTCAAGATCCTCGCCGGCCCGGTCAAGGGCAACGATAGTGTTCTCAAAATCGGGACGTGCCTTATTGGAGCATATCGCTTCAATTTCCTCTTTACCTCGGGCTATTCCAAGGTCGATGGCTTCGGCATAATCCCCAAGGGAGATTGAGCTGAAAGGTGGGGTGGAAAGTGGTGTGTCAAATGGTTTTAAAAGTCTATTATGGTTCATTACGTCTTTTTTAAATAGTATGTTTCTACAAATATAGCTAATTATCTTCCAAAATGCGTACCTTTGTAGTTCAAAAAAAATAAATATATAGACAACATGCCTAAAGTATCACAGCGTGGCGAGATAATGCCCGCTTCACCCATACGCAAACTTGTGCCTTTGGCCAATGCTGCCAAGGCGCGTGGTATTAAAGTTTACCACTTGAATATAGGCCAGCCCGATCTTCCCACTCCTCCTGAGGCGTTTGAGGCCCTTACACGCATTGACAGGACTGTGCTCGAGTATAGCCCCTCCGAGGGATTGCTCTCGCTAAGAAAGAAACTCGCTGAGTATTATCATAAGTTCAACATCAATGTAGATGTTGACGATATCATAGTGACTACCGGTGGTAGCGAAGCGGTGCTGTTTGCATTCATGGCATGTCTCGATCCCGGCGATGAGATTATTGTGCCTGAGCCTGCCTATGCCAACTATATGGCATTCGCCATTTCGGCCGGAGCAAAAATTGTTACGGTCCCGTCGTCAATTGACGATGGATTCTCTTTACCTCCTGTCGAAAAGTTTGAGGAGTTGATTACTCCCCGCACACGCGGTATCCTCATATGCAACCCCAACAATCCCACTGGCTACCTGTACACACGCCGTGAAATGGAACAGATACGTGACTTGGTCAAGAAACACGACCTGTTCCTGTTCAGCGACGAGGTATACCGCGAGTTCTGCTACACCGGTGCCCCTTACATTTCGGCCTTCCATCTTGAAGGGATAGAGAAACAGGTGGTGCTTATAGACTCAGTTTCCAAGCGTTACAACGAGTGTGGAATACGTATCGGTGCGATAATAACCAAGCACGAGGAATTGAAAAAGAATGTCATGAAATTCTGTCAGGCACGTCTCAGTCCTCCATTGCTCGGCCAACTCGTCGCCGAGGCCTCAATCGATGCCTCTCAGGATTACATGTTGCGCACCTACAATGAATATGTAGAGCGCCGTAAGTTCCTTATCGACGGACTCAACCGTATCCCCGGCTGCTACTCGCCGATTCCCATGGGGGCATTCTATACCGTAGTGAGCCTCCCTGTCGATGATGCCGATAAATTCTGCAGCTGGTGTCTGAGCGACTTTGAATATGAGGGGGCTACCGTGTTCATGGCTCCGGCCTCAGGTTTCTACACCACACCAGGTCATGGGCGTAACGAAGTGCGCATGGCTTATGTCCTTAACAAGGAGAACCTCGGTAAGGCCCTCGAGGTTCTTAGACATGCTTTGAAAGCCTATCCGGGGCGTGTGGAAGAGTAGGAAGATGAACATTGCGCTGTACATAGCACGAAGACTCAGTTTAGGTCGCTATGACGCTGAGTCGGGAGTGACTGAACGTCGATCTCCGGCTGTGGCAATTGCCATTACAGGTATTTCCTTGTCAATCGTCATCATGTTGCTCACGCTCGCAATAGTCCCCGGGTTCAAGCATCAGGTAACACGCAAAGTAATGGGCTTTGACGCTCAGGTGACAATGCATCCCACACAACCCACTGCCGGCTATGATGGCCAGCGCGGACTACCTGTCACCTATACACCTGCCTTGGAATCAAAGATTGAAAGCTGTCTTCCTAAGGGAGCCGTGGCCGAGCCTGCCATACGTGTACCCGGCATACTGAAAACCGACGACCAGTTCTCAGGGCTCATATTCAAGGCATATTCCACACAAGGCAAAGCTCTCGATTTCTTATCGGAGAATCTTGAGGAGGGGGGTATTCCTGATTATGATGAATGCGTTGATTCCACACGTTACGACATCGTCATTTCCCGTACTACAGCCAATAATCTCGGACTCACATTGGGTCAACGTGTCGATGGTTTCTTTTTTGGCAACGACAATCTTCGTGCCCGCAAGTTCCGTGTGGCCGGCATATATAATTCCTACTTTAATGAATATGACAAGCTGCAGGCTTTCATGTCTCCTGATGCAGCCCGTAGGCTTGCTTCTCTTGGTGACAGGCAGTGTGATATGATTGAGATTAGAGGGCTTGCTGTCGATGAAATTCCATCAGTGAGAGAGTCACTGGTGAAAGTTGCCTCTGAGACATTCCACGACGGGAGTGCCGATTGCTATCTCGCTGTCAACGATGTATACGAACTTGATCCGATGTATTTCAACTGGCTTGACCTTCTCGATACCAACGTGGTGGTGATTCTGTCGCTGATGGCGTGTGTTGCGGCAGTCACTCTAATTTCTTGTCTGTTTATCATGATATTGGAGCGAGTCAGGTTGATAGGGACGCTGAAGGCTCTTGGGGCCGATAACGCTCATGTAGCCGGTATATTTCTTTACATGGCCGAGAGGGTCGTGCTGAGGGGAATTTTGATCGGTGACATTGTGGGCCTCGCGTTGGTGTGGTTGCAGTGGCGGTTCAATCTGCTACCGCTCGATCCGGAGTCTTACTATTTGAGTTCAGTACCGGTCGAATTCAATTGGAACGGAATCATAGTGCTGAATGTAGCTGCAGTCATTATCTCACTTCTCATTATGGTTCTGCCCACCCACATCGTAGCCCGTATTTCACCCTCGCGGGTTATGCGATTCGAGTAAGAGCCTGTCTCATAAAATCACATACCCGCCCCCTCGGCCACGTGATTTTATGAGACAGGCTCTAAGCCTATTCCGATTGTTTCTCAAATGGCCTTCATGTCGGGACGTTCACGACTCAAAATGTGAGTCCGTCGATGTCCCCCAGGCGACGACGGGTCTCGGCCTCGTGGTCGGCCCTGAGCTGTATGGTCATGCTGCAACTGTTGTCAAATTGCTGGTCGAGCACCCTTATGTCGTTGTTCTTTACAATCCTCATCACTGGTTCCATTGACATGTAGGGGAAGTGAAAAGAGATGGTGACTTGCTCGTGGCATTCGATGATAGTGGCAGCCGATATGGCTTCACGGGCTGCTTCACGATAGGCAACAATGAGCCCTGATGTGCCCAGCTTTATGCCACCGAAATAGCGCACTACGATAATTACGACATTGGTGAGATTGAAGGAATTGATCTGCCCTAAGATAGGCTTGCCTGCTGTCCCCGATGGTTCACCGTTGTCGCTCGACAGATATTCCGTGCGTCCGGCTCCTATCATGTAGGCCCAGCACACATGCCTGGCATCATGATAGCGGTTGGCATACAATGATATGGCTTCACGGGCCTCGGCTGCCGATTCCACCGGCATAGCAAAGGCCATGAATTTACTCATTTTCTCGCGATATATACCCTCACCGGTATTGGCGAGGGTGTAATATGTGTCGGGCATTGCGCGGGTTGGCTACAGTTGACGCGTCTCCGACTATATGATGAGCATGGCATCACCGTAGGCTCCAAAGCGGTAACCCTCGCTGATTGCTGTATCATAAGCTTTCATTATAAGGTCATAGCCACCAAAAGCACATGCCAGCATGAGCATCGTAGAGTAGGGGAGATGGAAATTGGTGATCATGGCATTGGTTACAGTGAAGTCGTAGGGTGGGAAGATAAACTTATTTGTCCACCCGCTGTAGGTCTTCATGTGGCCTCCCATGCTCACTGCGCTCGCAATACCTCGCATCACAGATGTTCCCACTGCACAAACCTTGTGACCGGCATCTTTTGTCGCGTTAACTTCGTCGACAAGTCGCTGGCTCACCTCGACTTGCTCGGAGTCCATGCGGTGTTTTGTAAGGTCCTCGACATCGATGTCGCGGAAGCTGCCCAGGCCTATGTGCAGGGTTAGGAATCCCTCTTTCACACCTTTTATTTCGAGGCGCTTCATAAGTTCGCGGCTGAAGTGGAGACCGGCGGCAGGCGCTACTACGGCACCCTCCTTGTCGGCATATATGCACTGGTAGTTTTCAGCGTCTTCAGGACGTGATTCACGCTCTATGTACTCAGGAAGAGGTGTCGTGCCCAAAGCAAAGAGATTACGTTTGAACTCATCGTGGGGACCATCGTAGAGGAATCGCAGTGTGCGTCCACGCGATGTGGTGTTGTCTATGACTTCGGCCACGAGGGAGTCATCCTCTCCAAAGTAAAGTTTGTTGCCGATACGTATCTTACGAGCCGGTTCAACAAGTACGTCCCATAATTTGAGGTCGGCGTTGAGTTCGCGTAGAAGGAATACTTCGATGCGTGCCCCTGTCTTTTCCTTGTTGCCATAAAGCAATGCCGGGAACACTTTTGTATCGTTGAACACCATCATGTCACCATCATCAAAATAGTTGATAATATCCTTGAATATGTGGTGCTCGATTGTCCCGGTCTTACGGTCGATAACCATGAGGCGGCATTCGTCGCGCTCGGTGGCTGGTTCGGTGGCAATAAGATTTTCTGGAAGTCGGAATTTAAATTGTGAGAGTTTCATAACTGTATGTAAAGTGGAGATTATTCGTGTTAAAAATCATATGTTGACAATCGGTCTACGGCAATGGGCTATGATGGCGCCTGGTCGTTATCGGGATACTCTATTGAAACCTTTTCTATGAGTTCAACAGCTTGCTCGATAGTGAGGCAATCCTCAATCCTTACATCGCCTACACGTGTGCGTCTGAGCGATGTAAGATGGCCACCCGAGCCCAACGCTTCCCCAATGTCACGGGCAAGAGCCCTGATGTAGGTGCCTTTGCTGCATACAACACGTATTGATATTGAATCCTGACTATAGCTAAGCAGTTCAATCTCATCAATTACGAGGGTCTTGGCCTTTAGTTTGACCTCTTCACCTCTACGTGCCATCTTATAGGCTCTCGCCCCGTCAATCTTGCATGCCGAGAAGGAAGGGGGCACCTGCTTGATTCTCCCTTTGAACTTGTCGAGGGTCTCGTTTACCAGGTCAATGGTGATGTGGTCGGTGGGGTAGTAAGCATCGATAGCTGTCTCAAGATCATAGCTCGGAGTGGTGGCGCCAAGGGCTATGGTGGCAATATATTCTTTCACGCCAGTCTGTAGCTGATCAATCATTTTGGTAGCCTTGCCGGTGCATATTATCATGACGCCTGTGGCAAGCGGGTCGAGAGTGCCTGCGTGGCCTACCTTAAGCTTGCGCACGCCATCAAGACGACGCAACATGCATGATCGCAGCCGTTTCACCACATTGAACGAAGTCCATTCAAGTGGTTTATCGACATAGAGTAATTCACCCGTCAGGAAATTCATTAGGCAAGATGTGTTAATTGCCATACTATGGAAAGGATGCCTGCGGCTGCACAATATACTGCAAACCATATAAGTTTACCCTTCTTCACCAGTTCTATCATCCAGCGACAAGCGGCACACCCCACCAGGAATGCTGCCAGGAAGCCTATGATCATGGGCAACAGATCAACCGATCCTGCTGTGACTTGTAGCGCTTCTTCCTCTGATGGGAACAATATCGACTTGAGATCCAGAAGTGCGGCCCCGAGAATGGGGATTATGACCATGAAGAAGGAAAACTGGGCCAGTTTGTCCCGTCGGTCGCCAAGCAGAATACCGGTGGCTATTGTCGATCCTGAGCGGCTCAGACCGGGTAGAACGGCAACTGCCTGGGCACAACCTATGATAAACGCATCGATCCATGTGATGTCATGTCCCTTATAGTCGATCCCTTCTGAGCGTAATCGTTTCTCAGGTTGTGTATGTGACACATATGTGAATGACAGCAGTGATGCTGTGATGAGCAGGCATATACCTACTACCAGCAGATTTCCTTCAAAGAGAGACTCTATTACTGGCTTGAAAAGAATGTAGACAATCAGAATAGGAACGCAGGAGAGTAGAATTTTCAGCACGTAATAGAAGTGTGCGTCACGCTTCCATCCCAAAAATGACGTGACGAGAGGCACAAATTCGCGCCATAGCACTACAATTGTGCTCAGCACTGTGGCAACATGGAGCGCCACATCGAATTGCATGGAATCGGCTCCTGCCATGTCCATGCCGAGTATCTGTTTGAATATCTCCAGGTGCCCAGAGCTGCTTATTGGCAGATACTCTGAAAGGCCCTGTACTATACCGAGTATAAGTGCTTGTAACCAGTCCATTGTTATTGTAATAGTTGAAATGCTGTTGGTGTGATTTTTTTTAGTGTGTTATTTCTCTTTGGGGCGGTAGATGATTGACGCTCCCATTGCTACGAAACCTATGAAAGCGATGGTGGGTCCTACCACAATGCGACGGGTCGAGAAGATATCGGGATAGAATTCTTCGCCCGACGAGTTTCCTCCAAGCATAAGCAGGAATCCGATGATGATGATGACCGCCGATGCTGCCATGAGTACAAAATTGGTCTTTACCAATGGTAATTGAGGCTTGGTGCCGGGGGCTTTGGAATTGTTCTTAGTGATACTCATTTTTTTGTATGTTGTTTATTTTTTTTCATTCCAGTGACTCAATCAGAACATGTCGTCATAGCTGAGCCTCAGGTATTTGTTGGTGGCAAGGGCTGCTGCTATTCCGCATATGGCGATTCCAAGTATGATCATCACCGGAAAAACCGGGGCAATGGAAAGCCAAGGGAGGAAAGAGGCAATGTCGGGAGCTGTCGAGCGCACGGTCGCGATTATTGCAGCCAGTAGTATTCCGGCCATAACTCCGGCTACAACGCCATTGACGATTCCGGTGCGTATGAACGGTCGCCTTATGAAGGCTCCGGTAGCACCCACGAGCTTCATCGTGTGGATCAGAAAACGGCTTGAGTAGACTGTGAGACGCACTGTGTTGTTTATCAGGACTCCCGATACCAAGAGTAGGGCAAGTGCCAGCGGGAGGAATATCATCGAAACGATATCTACAGCGTTGTTGATGACATCGACTACCTGGGTGGTAGTCGATACCTCATCTACACTATTGATGGTGGATAGTGCTGAGGCTATGGCCTCGATGCTGTCCCCGACTGCATATTCTGGTGATACGGTTACTTCAAATTGTGCTCCAAAAGGATTGACACCGAGCACCTCTACAATATCCTCACCTATGTCCGATTCCCGGCGGGCCAGTGTTTCCTCGGGTGATACATATACCACTGTGCCGGTATACGAGGCGTTGTCGAGCATTTTCTTGATGTCGGAAAGCTGTTCGGCAGTAGTGTCATCGCTCATGACCACCGTAAATCCCATGCGTGATCTAAGCGAGTCGGAAAAAACTCCGGCACTTATTGTTACAGTGGCAAAAATACCAAGTATCAGCAAGACTATCATTACGCTGATGGTCGCCATCAATTGCTTGCCAAATATTGTTCGGCCCGAGAGGTTTTTCTTCTTCATTCTCTGTAAATCACTTTGTTATAGTTGTATTAGGCCCTTTTCATACCTAAAATACTGCAAAATTACAATTTTCGCACCCCCCTTGTCAAGTTTTTTAATGTTTTTTATTACTGTCACACACTATGGGAAACCGAAAAACGGCAATGTTAACGCTGCATGGATAACTAAAATGAAAAATTTTTTGTACTTTTGTGGGAAATCAATAAACCGGACCATGACCGACTATAGAAACGACGATATACTGAACGAGGATAACTTGCCCGATAATACTTCCGGAGCTGTCGACCCGCAACCCGACACTTCCGATGAACCGAATGCTCCTGACTATGGATTGAATGAGTCTGAAAGTGACGAGCTGCAGGCGGCAGCGGCCGATGTAGAGGCCACTGAAGTGGCCGCCGGCAATGATGTGGGCGGTGATATTACCGATCCTTTGTTCGCTCCGAAGCACCATTTGAGAGGTATGTATCGCAGTTGGTTTCTCGACTATGCCTCGTATGTCATTCTGGAACGTGCAGTACCTCATATCGACGATGGGCTGAAACCCGTGCAGCGTCGCATTCTTCACTCCATGAAGACTCTCGATGACGGGCGTTTCAACAAAGTTGCCAATATCGTTGGTAATACCATGCAGTATCACCCCCATGGCGATGCTTCAATCAATGACGCGCTGGTGCAACTTGGTCAAAAGGAGCTGTTGGTAGAGACTCAGGGTAACTGGGGCAACATTCTGACCGGGGCGAGTGCTGCTGCCGGGCGTTATATCGAGGCTCGTCTGTCTCCATTTGCCCTGGAAACCCTCTACAATGCTAAGATTACCGATTGGACGATGAGTTATGACGGTAGAAAAAAGGAACCGGTGACTCTTCCTGTAAAGTTCCCGTTGTTGCTGTTCCAGGGTGTGGAGGGTATTGCAGTGGGGCTGTCGTCCAAAATTCTACCTCACAATTTCAATGAGATTCTTGATGCTGCGATAGCTTACCTTCATGGTGAGGAATTTACACTGTTGCCCGATTTTGTGACCGGAGGGTTTATCGATGTCTCACGTTACAACGATGGTGAGCGTGGTGGTGCTATTAAAATAAGAGCCAAGATTGAAAAAATTGACAGCAAGACTCTTGCAATTACAGAGATTCCTTTTGGTAAAACCACCGATGTCATTAAGGATTCGATAGTCAAGGCCGCTGAGAAAGGGAAAATCAAAGTGAAGGCCGTAGAGGACTTGACCGCCCAGACTGCCTATATAATGGTACATCTGCTTCCCGGAACATCGAGCGATAAGGCTATCGACGGCTTGTATGCTTTCACCGATTGTGAGGTCTCCGTGTCACCAAACTGTTGTGTCATCAATGAGCGCAAGCCCCATTTCCTTGGCGTCAGCGACGTGCTCCGCCACAATGTAGAGCGTACGCGTCGACTGTTGCTTCAGGAACTGCAGATACAGCTTGGCGAGGTCAACGAAATGTTGCATTTCGCCTCACTCGAGCGCATATTTATCGAAAACCGCATATACAAAGACCCTGAGTTTGAGAATGGCGAGACTATGGACGAGGTCATGCTGCATGTGAGAAAACGGCTCGAATCTATCGTAGGAATGACTCTCGTGCGTCCTATTAGCGATGAAGATCTCACAAGGTTGCTTGAAATCAAGATGAAGAGAATCTTGAAATTCAGTTCAGTCGAGGCCGACCGCATCATCACCGGTTACCATGAGCGTATCGCTGATTTGAACGATAAGATCAACAACATAACTGAATACACTGTACAGTGGTATAAGGGGCTCAAGGAAAAATATGGAGAAGCTTACCCGCGTCGCACTGTGATACGCGGTTTTGACAATATCGAGGCCGCCAATGTGGCCGAGGCCAACGAACGATTGTGCTTCAATCGAGCCGAGGGTTTCATCGGTACTGCTCTAAAGAAAGATGAGAACACTGAGTTTGTGGCCAACTGTTCTATGATGGATGATGTCATTCTTTTTTATAAAGACGGTCGTTACAAAGTCGTTAAGGTCGCCGAAAAGCTTTTTGTCGACAAGAACCTGATACACATCGCTGTTTTCAAGCGTAATGATAAACGCACTATCTACAATGTGATATATCAGGACGGTCGCGGAGGTACATATTATATGAAGCGTTTTGCCGTCACCGGCATAACCCGCGACAAAGATTATAATCTGACACAGGGGAAGGATGGTTCTAAAGTAGTGTGGTTCAGCGCCAATGGTAATGGTGAGGCAGAGACTGTCAATGTCACTCTCAAACCAAAGCCCCGACTCAAGACATTGCAGATTGAGGTGGATTTCAGCGAACTTGCAATCAAGGGGCGTCAGAGCCAAGGCAACATCGTCACCCGTAATGAAGTGCATCGGTTCACTCTCAAGAAACGCGGAGGCTCTACACTGGGCGGCCGCATGGTGTGGTGGGATCCTGATGTGTTGCGCATCAATTATGACGGTCGCGGTGAATTCATGGGCGAATTCGGTCCTGATGATCTCGTGCTTGTCATCACCAAGGATGGCCAGTTCTACACCACCAGTTTTGATGCCGGCAATCACTATGATGACAATATATTGAGGATTGAGAAGTTCAGACCTGGACATGTATGGACGGCTTTGCTCAACGATGCCGACCAGGGCTATCCATATCTGAAACGCTTCACATTTGAGCCATCGTCACGCCGACAGCGCTATCTGGGTGAGAATCTCCAGTCGACGTTGATTGCTCTAAGTGATAAGCCGGGTGCCCGCTTCAGGGTGACTCCGGGAGGTGCCGATGAGTATCGTGGTCCATTTGTAATCGACGCCGAGGAGTTTATTGCAGTGAAGTCATTCAAAGCCAAGGGTAAACGTGTCACAACCTATGCCGTTGCCGAATTTGCCGAGATAGAACCCCGTCCGGATGCTGTCGAGGAGATTGTTTCATCGGTCGGTATGGAATCAGACGATGATATCGATGACCCGTCGATGGAGGAAGACCGTAGTGACGATGAAGTGAGAGATGAGATAAACGGGCAGAAACGCATATTTTAATCCACATCTCCCCATTATCATTGACCATTGACCCTTTTAAAGTTTAATGAGTTTGTATTGATTGTCAATCAGAACTCTCAGGTTCCAAATGCATGTATTCCTGCACAATGAATGTGATTAAAAAAATATTGACAGGCGTTTTGGTCTCAGCCTCAACTTTGACTGCCTTGGCAGGTGATGATGCCACACCGTATGACATGACAGCGCCCGAGCGCCCTGTTCTCTCGGCCTGGACCCTTGGAGCGGGAAGCAGTCACTTGTGTGACACTTATCTGTCGCCACTGAAATATGAGGGGTGGACAACCTCCATCGAGTATGAACGAATGCAGGCTGCTCCCTGGCAGCAGGGGCGTTGGACTATGCAGCTCAAGGTAGGGGTGGAACTTGACCACACAGAGAATCCCGCCCGCAATGCAACGATGTGGGCGGGCATGCTCCATGCCTCGTGGGGCACCATGAGGCGCTGGAATATACCATATGGCTTCACGGTCGGTGTGGGACCGTCATTGAGCCTCGAAGGCGGGTGCCTGTATAATGCCCGTAACAGTAACAACCCGGCATCGGCCAAGGGGGCTGTGACTGTCGATGCTACAGCATATGTCGCCCGGTCGTTCTCGCTGGGAAAACTCCCCGTGACATTGCGTTACCAGCCTGTGATTCCAGTGGCTGGCGCTTTTTTCTCTCCGTGCTACGACGAGCTGTATTACGAGATATATCTTGGAAATCACTCAGGGTTGGTGCATGGAGCGTGGTGGGGAAACCGATTTAAGATAGACAATCTGGTTACTGCCGATTTTCAGTTTGGAGCGACGGCGCTTCGTCTTGGATATGAATGCAGATGGATGAATTCCAAGGTCGACCACTTGACAACACGAATGATTTCTCATCGGTTAGTGATTGGTGTCGCGGTCAACTGGGTTTCTCGCAAGAACAGTAAAAAAGATATTTCTCCATTGCTATGACTGACAACATGAGACATATGATTGACAATGTGCGACGATTTATACATGCTGTGTTGCTCCTGACGACATCGTCGATTGTGATGGTGTCCTGTCACGATGTTCCTGAATATGCCAATGATCCCGAGGGAAACTTCGAGGCCTTGTGGACAATAATTGACGAGCATTATTGCTTCCTGCGTGAAAAAGGTGTCGATTGGGATAGGATTCATCGTGAGTACAGGGAGAAGATAAGTCCTGATATGACCGGTGAGGAACTGTTCAATGTGTGTGCCATGATGCTTGCCGAGCTTCGCGACGGCCACACCAATCTCGCCTCTCCTTGGGAAACAAGTTATTACCGCCAATGGTGGAGCGATTACCCTCAGAACTACGATAGCCGCTTGATTGAGGAGCATTATTTCAATTTCAATTACAGGCAGGTCTCTGGCATAAAATATGGCATCCTTCCTCGCGGCAATATTGGATATATGGGATATAGCTCGTTTGCCACCTTGATAGGAGAGGGCAACCTGGACTCGGTGTTGGCCTATCTTATCACATGTGACGGCTTGGTAATAGATCTGCGCGACAACGGGGGCGGAAACATGACCATGGTCGAGACTCTGGTGTCGAGGTTCATCACCTCCCATGTCACTGCCGGATTCATGATTCACAAGACAGGACCCGGTATCGATGACTTCTCTCGTCCTTTTGAATATGGATTTGATCCCGCTCCGCAGGGTCGCATAATGTGGACAAAGCCTGTGGTTGTACTTACCAACAGGTCAACATTCAGCGCTGCCAATAATTTCGTGTCGGTCATGCAGTATCTGCCTCAGGTTAAAATTGTGGGAGCGCGTACCGGCGGTGGTAGCGGCATGCCTTTCTCGAGCGAGATTCCGTGTGGTTGGAGTGTACGTTTCTCGGCCTGCTCGGTGCTTGATGCCAAAGGGAAAACTACCGAGTTTGGAATTGACCCGTCGCCCGGTTGCGAGATTGATCTCGACCCGGTCCAGGCCCTTGATGGAAAGGATACTATGTTGGAGTTTGCTATAGATTTACTTGCAAAATGAAGCATATAGTTTTTTCATTTTTGTTGGCGGTAGCCTTTGTGTCTCCCTTGAAGGCCGACATGACAGTCAGTCTTCTTACAATTGATCCGGGAGTTGATATTTACCAACTCGAGGGACACACGGAATTGAGATTCGAGGACCCTTCGCGTGGTATTGACATGAATGTGAGCTGGGGAGTTTTTGATTTTGATTCTCCGGGATTTGTCTATCGTTTTGTTAAGGGTGATACCGACTATCTCACAGTCGCTTATTCTTATCCTCATTTTGAGCAGATGAATCATATGCTGGGTCGACGGGTCACCTCCCAACGGCTCAATCTTACCGATAGCGAGGCGCTTCATTTATATGGATTGGCTTTGGAAAACGCTAAGCCTGAGAACCGTGTGTACCGCTACAATTATGTGAAGGATAATTGTGCCACGCGGCCGCTCGCGCTTGTGGAGAAGGCCCTGGGTGGTACATGCAGCTCGCCCGATGACGGCCCCGTTGCAACCACATGGCGCCGTGAGATGTCACGTTATCATCGCAATTACCCTTGGTATCAGTTTGGCATTGACCTCGCTCTTGGATCGGGACTTGACCGACCGTTGACCTTAAGGGAGACAACCTATGCTCCAGTGGCTCTGCGTGATTATGTGACAACATTGCAACGCCCCGACGGTGAAAACCTTGTGACGGAGCCGGCCGTTGAAATCATGAGCGGACGACTTGATGGAATGCCGGCTCAGGCTACACCGTGGATTTGTTCTCCTATGGCGGTTGCACTGTTGCTGCTGGTTGTGACGCTCGCGGTGGCATGGTCGGATTTGCGTCGTTATACGATTTCACGGCCATTCTACACAATATTATATACACTCTCTACAACAGCGGGCCTGGTGCTCTCATTCCTTATTTTCATATCGTCACATGAGGCTACGAGCCCCAACTGGTTGTACCTGTGGTTGAACCCCTTTTGTGCCATATGTGTCGTAGGTATATGGTTAAAAAAGCTCAACCGTATGGTATATTACTATCAAATTGTTAATTTTGTAGCTTTGATAGCTCTTATACTGATAGGAGTGACCGGGATGCAGTGTCTCAATATGGCATTCTACCCGTTGATTGCGTGTTACCTTGTAACCGCAGGAGTGTATATTTATGTGTATAACCGGAACAAATAACGTTCCCATTTAAACTTTATAGACAAACATTAAATTAATAAGAACCTGAACATATCTGACTCCAGGAACGTTGTTATCATGACCCGGAGTACGGCAGTCCTGAAATCATGACGTTTCAATATGTTTGTGAGAGTTCTAAAGAAATAATTAATATTGATGAACAATAAGATCGATCAGCGTTCCAAAAGTCATCGCCGTGTGCTTACAGCGCTTGCTGCTTCGATAGTGACATTTTCACTGTCGGCTCAGGTTGTGCCCTCGCCGCGGCCCACTCTTGTGGTTGGTGTAATGATTGACGGGCTGTCGATGGACTACCTGCAACTCTTGCAGGGCTACATGAGTGATGGCGGATTCAAACGCCTCATGAACAATGGTGTGACTATCACCGACCTTGACTATGGCACTACAGTCGATGCTCCCACTGCTACCGCTATCGCTTTTACGGGAGCGGCTCCGGCAATCAACGGTGTAGGTAGCAGTCATTACTATGACAGTGAGTCGCGGTTGTCATTGCCGGTGTTCCATGATCCGGCTACGCTCGGTAATTTTACCGATGAGACTGTCTCGCCAAAGGCATTGCTCGTATCGACCATTGGAGATGAAATGCGCATCGATACCGGTGGATTGGGCTATGTCTACGCTCTCTCTCCCGACCAGGCCACCGCTCTGATTCTTGGTGGTCATGCCGGTAATAGCGCTTGTTGGATTAACGATGTGACCGGTAACTGGTCTACAACGACTTTCTACCATGACACACCTCGTCTGGTAGCCAACCGCAACCGCATGCAGCCACTGTCAGTGCGTCTCGACACCATATCGTGGACCAATCTGTTGCCTATAGGAGAATACCCCGACCTCCCATCCTACAAGAAGGCATATCCCGTGCGCAACACATTTCTGCGTAAGGATGTAGACCGCTACCGCGCCTTCAAGACATCGGCTCCTGTCAATACTGAAATTACATCGCTTGCCGGTGAGTATATAAAAACTCTGGCCCTTGGAAAGCGCGATGTGATGGACATGCTCAATCTGTCATACACCGTGCAGCCTTATGACTATACTGCCGATGCCGATGGACGATTGGAGCAGATGGATATCTATCTGAGACTTGACAGGGAATTGGAACGTCTCTTCAAGGCTATTGATGCGACAGGTCCCGGTATGGACAATACCATGGTATTCGTAGCCGGAACACCCCGACGCACACGCTCGCGGCGCGACGATGAAAAATGGGCTATCCCTCACGGCGAATTCTCACCCAAGCGGGCTGTTGCTTTACTCAATGTCTATCTCATTGCCAAGCATGGAAATGGAGAATGGGTCAACGGATACCATGACCGTCAGATTTTCCTAAATCATGAGCTCATAAAACAGAACAATCTTGATGAAGCTGAAGTGAGAACCGATGTGGCTCAGTTCCTGACCCGCATGGCCGGTGTCACAGATGCTTATACCATCGAAGATATAATTGATTTAAAGGCAGGTGTCAATTCGCGTGCCGTGCGCAATAACACTGTCATAGAGCGTGTGGGTGATGTCACAATCACGATAGCTCCAGGATGGCAGATTGTCGACCAGGGCAATGACCTCACTGTCCCCTTGGTGGAGCGCAGTGGGGTGACTTCATCACCGGCATTTATTTTGTCACCCGGTTTAAAATCGACCGAGATAACCACGCCTGTCGATGCCCGTGTGCTGGCTCCCACCGTTGCCGGCATTCTCCGTATAAGGTCGCCTAATGGTGCGTTGATTCCCGCTTTGAAGCTTAAGTAGCGCTAAGCTCTCTCCCTCTATCATTCCTACCTTATTATAAATTGATATAAAGAATACAATATATATGTCACTGACCTCAATACTGAGTAAAATATTCGGTAACAAATCACAACGAGACCTTAAGGAAATACAGCCCATCGTCAACCAGATAAAAGCGCTGGGCCCTAAAATGAAAGAATTGTCCAACGACGAGTTGCGCGACCTTATAACCGACATACGCCGCCAACTTGCCGAGGCTACCAAAGCCGATTCTGATGCCATCGCCGATATCAAGGCACGGGTGGAGGAGCTCCCATTTGAAGAGCGTCAGCCTCTGTGGGACGATATTGATAAACATGAGAAAAATATACTCGACACTCTCGAGACTGAATTGAACCGCCATCTTCCTGTCGTATTTGCCGCTTTACGAGAGACAGCCTCGCGTTTTGCCAACAATGAGATAGTTGAAGTGACTGCCAGTGATATGGATCGCGAACTGGCAGCTCAAGGCAAAGACTTTGTTGAAATCGATGGCGACAAGGCTTTGTGGAAGAACCACTGGATTGCAGGCGGCAACGACTTGAAATGGGATATGGTGCATTATGACGTACAGCTCATAGGCGGTATAGTATTGCACCAGGGCAAGATTGCCGAGATGGCTACCGGTGAGGGTAAAACACTCGTGGCAACATTGCCGGTGTTCCTGCGTTCTCTATCAAAGAGAGGTGTCCACGTCGTTACTGTCAATGACTACTTGTCTAAACGTGACTCAGAGTGGATGGGGCCGCTTTACATGTTCCACGGCTCGACGGTCGATTGCATCGACAAGCATCAACCCAATACCGCTGCACGTCGCCACGCCTATGAGTGCGATATAACATTCGGTACAAATAATGAATTTGGTTTTGACTATCTGCGCGATAACATGGCCATGTCGCCTAAGGATCTCGTGCAGCGTAAGCATTACTATGCAATCGTCGACGAGGTCGACTCGGTGCTTATCGACGATGCCCGTACTCCTCTTATTATCTCTGGTCCTGTGCCACGTGGCGATGACCAGCTGTTCAACGAGTTCCGACCCAATGTCGAAAAGGTGGTGCAGGCTCAGCGTCGCCTTGTGACACAGATGCTCAGTGATGCCAAGTTAAAACTTGCGAGCGACGATAAGGAGGAGCAGAAAGAGGGTGCGCTATTATTGTTCCGTGCTTTCAAGGGCCTGCCTAAAAACAGCGCCTTAATCAAGTTCCTGAGTCAGGAAGGCATGAAGAACATTTTGCTCAAGACCGAGGCTTATTACCTCCAGGATAATGCCCGCGAAATGCCCAAGGCTACCGAGCCTCTCTACTTTGTCATTGACGAGAAGAACCGTAGCGTCGAACTCACCGACAAGGGTATCGATGTGCTCACCGGTACCAGTTCCGACCCCAATTTCTTTGTCCTTCCCGACATCGCTGCCGAGCTCTCAGCTTTGGAGAATATCGAGGACCTTACCGAGCGTCAGCAGAAAAAGGACGAGGCAATGCAGAATTATGCCGTAAAGGCCGAGCGTGTACACACCGTCACCCAGCTCTTGAAGGCCTACGCATTGTTTGAAAAAGATGTGGAGTATGTCATCGATGATAATAAAATCAAAATCGTTGATGAGCAGACTGGCCGTATCATGGAGGGCCGTCGTTATAGCGACGGTTTGCACCAGGCCATCGAGGCCAAGGAGGGTGTGAAAGTTGAAGCAGCCACACAGACTTTTGCCACGATCACGTTGCAAAACTATTTCCGTATGTACCACAAGCTTGCCGGAATGACCGGTACCGCCGAGACTGAGGCCGGCGAGTTGTGGGATATATACAAGCTCGACGTGGTGACCATTCCTACCAACCGTCCCGTAGCACGAATCGACATGAACGACCGTGTCTACAAAACCAAGAAGGAAAAATATGCCGCTGTCATTGAGGAGATTGTGAGATTGCGTGATGCCGGTCGCCCTGTACTCGTAGGCACAACATCGGTCGAGATTTCTGAACTCCTGTACCGCATGTTGCAGATGCGCCACATCAATGCTCAGGTGCTCAACGCGAAGCTGCACCAGCGCGAGGCTCAGGTTGTGGCTCAGGCCGGTCAGCCGGCCACTGTTACTATCGCCACAAATATGGCCGGCCGTGGTACTGATATCAAACTCCCTCAAAGCGTCAAGGACGCCGGTGGTCTTGCCATCATCGGTACCGAACGCCATGAGAGCCGTCGTGTCGACCGTCAGCTGCGTGGTCGCTCGGGACGTCAGGGTGATCCCGGTTCATCGGTATTCTACGTGTCGTTTGAGGACCAGTTGATGAGACTATTCGCTACCGACCGTGTTATGAAGATGCTCGACACCCTGGGACTTAAGGAGGGTGAGATGATCGAGTCAAAGATGGTGACGCGCGCCATCGAGAATGCACAGAAGAGAGTGGAGGAGAATAACTTCGGTATACGTAAACGCTTACTTGAATATGACGATGTCATGAACAAGCAGCGCACATATATCTATAACCGCCGTCATCATGCTCTTGTGGGCGAGAGGGTAGGTATCGATATCGCAAACATGATGTACGATATTGTCGAGAATATCGTCAACAATTATGACCAGCCTACCGACTATGAAGACATGTCACTCGAACTTATGCGCATTCTCACCATTGAACCTCCATTCAGTGCCGATGAGTTCCGCAACATGTCCAAGGAGGAAAAGATTGAGAAACTCAATGCCGCTGCCGCTGAGGCCCTTGACCGTAAGAGCCAGCGCATAATCGAAGTGGCGATGCCGGTAATAAAGGAATGGGTGGAAAACCGTGGCGCACAAGGCCGCATAATCGTTCCGATCACTGATGGTAAACGCATATTCCAACTTCAGGCCGACATCATCGAGGCATACACCTCAGGTTGTAAATCGATTGTCAAAGAGTGGCACAAGGCAATACTGCTCGTTACAATCGACGAGTTGTGGAAAGAGCACCTGCGTGAGCTTGATCAGTTGCGTCAGTCGGTTCAGAATGCAAGCTACGAGCAGAAGGATCCACTTGTTATTTATAAGGTCGAGTCGTTCCATCTCTTCGAGACGATGTTGAGCAATCTAAACAACAAGGCCATCTCGACACTGCTGCGCGGCCAGATTTACATTCCTGCGCCTCGTCCTCAGGAACGCCCTGCCGAGGGAACTCAGGAGGAACCACAACAGCCGCGTCAGCCTGAGGTCAAGCAGGCTATGCCCGAGAAACAGACCGATTACTCGCGTTACAAAGCCACTAAGGAAGACCTTCCCGGTGCCAATGCCCAGCGTGAAGCTGCATCGGCTCCTCAGGGAGAGCGTCAGCGTCCTGAGCCTGTCAAGGCTGCCCCGCGCATAGGTCGTAATGATCCTTGTCCTTGTGGCAGTGGCAAAAAATACAAGAACTGCCACGGTCGTGGATTGTAACCGTATGGATTGTATAATTCAAGTATAGATTGTATAGTTTAAGAAGGTGTTTAACAAAGAATGTGAATACTGTTTATGGACCAATACACCAATAATCCTATAACACCCCCAGCCGGAGATAAGCGTCCTGAGACACGCGACAATCGCCCCGCTCATCGTCCTGACAATGCCGGGCGCAAGGGGCAGTTCTCCGGAGGTGTCAACCTGTATGTGCTTATTGTTGCCGCTGTTGCCATTGTCGCCGCGGTGGTGATTTTCCTGGTTATGCATTCCAGGAGTGCGCGCCTGGATGCCCAGCTTGAACAGGTTGAGCTCGAGAAGGAACAGCTGTCGCTTGCCAATGAGTATCAGCAACTCAACAATGAGTTCGCACAATATGAGAATCAAACCATACTGCTTGCCAATGATTCAATTGTCGAGAAGTATGCCGCGGCAAAAGCTAAAGTTGAGAAACTGTTGCAGGAACTCAATAACGAGAAAACCAAAAACCGTGCCCGAATAGCTCAACTCGAGGGTGAAATCAAAACTCTCAAGGCTATACTGAAAACCTATGTGGAGCGCATCGACGAACTGAGCAAGGAAAATGCCAGCCTCCGTGACGAGAATGCCAGAGTCAAATCCCGCAACAAACAACTCAGCGAGAATCTCTCAAGTGCCAAAAAGTCCAATGAGGAGCTTAGTGAGCGCATGACCCTTGCCGAGAAGCTTAATGTAACAGGAGTGACACTCACATCCCTGAAATCCAACGGAAAAAAAGAGAAGAATATAACTAAGGCCAAGCAGCTGAAAGTTACATTCACTATTCCACAGAACAATTCAACCCCTGTAGGAGAGAAGGCCATATATATGCGTATCATAAATCCTGAGGGTGACTTGCTCAAGGGCAACGGTTTGACGTTCTCATTTGAAGGACAGACCCTCGATTGCTCGGCTATGAAAACCATAGAATATGCCGGAGAGGAGATTGCCGGTGTCACACTCTACTGGGATGTCAACACCACACTCACCCCCGGTGAATATACCGTGGAACTGTTTGCCGACAATTTCCGACTGATTTCGCGCAAATTCACTATGACCAAGTAAACTCATACTTTTCACGTTTTTTATTGAAGCGTCAATCTTTGAATACCTATCGTCGTGTTCAAGGATTGACGCTCAATAGAAATTTCAAGTTGGTTTATCTTCGGTTTACCTGACATATAATTGCATGGAGGAACTATTTCAAATTATAATGTGTGATATAAACTCAGTCGAGGTCAACACGACCTCGTCGGTGTTTAAACTCATGCTCAGTCTTGTGCTGGGATGTATTGTAGGATTTGAGCGCAAGCGTAAAGGTCAATCGGCCGGATTGCGCACATTTGCCCTTATTTCCATGGGAGCTACCCTCGCCATGCTATTGTCGATATATGTGCCACAGGAATATCTGGGCCTGAAGAATGGTGATCCCGGCCGTATCGCAGCTCAGGTTATCTCAGGCATAGGTTTCCTCGGAGCAGGAGCTATCATTCAGATGAAAGGCTCGGTAAAGGGACTTACTACTGCCGCAGGTATATGGATGGTCGCAACGCTCGGCCTCGCTGTGGGAGTGGGGATGTATATGGTTTCAATTATAGCCACTGCGTTGATTCTGTTTATCCTGGTACAGCTGGAGCGTATTGAACATCGTATCAACATGGGCTCTGAATCGCGCATAATACGTATCAAAGTGGGGGAGATAGTGACCGATATGGAACCTTATAGACGGTTGATGAAGGCTCATCGTGTGCACTTGTCCAATATATATGTGGAATATGATTACGAGTCGTCGGTTACCCGTCTCAATCTTGTGGTGCTTGTCAAGGAAAATGTCAATCTGATAGACCTGTTTGAGGAGTTGCGCGGACTTAACAAAACACAGTCTATAACTCTTGCCAATCAAGTTAACATATGATACTCCTAAATGCTTCCTCCATGAATGTGGAAGGTCTTATAAGCGATCTCGCCTTTATCCTGTTGCTGGGTGCTTTTGTAACCGTTCTTTTCAAGTGGATAAAACAACCGGTGGTGCTTGGATATATTGTGGCGGGATTCCTGGCAAGTCCCAATTTTGAACCGTTGCCCTCGGTGACCAGTGAGAACAACATCGAATTTTGGGCTCAGATTGGTATCGTGATT
Organism: Clostridiales bacterium; assembly: GCA_023666645.1. Classification (GTDB taxonomy): domain Bacteria; phylum Bacteroidota; class Bacteroidia; order Bacteroidales; family Muribaculaceae; genus JAAVFS01. The sequence continues at coordinate 7,902 of JAMPBP010000008.1, read as the reverse complement.
CTACTGTTTTCCCTTGGGTTGGAGTTCAGCTTCAAGAAACTGCTCAATGTAGGAGGTTCGGCTGTTGTCACGGCTCTTATAATCGTCATGGGAATGATGGCTACAGGGTTCTGTATAGGTAAGCTGTTGCATTTCACCAATATCAACAGTATCTTTCTTGGAGGCATGCTTTCCATGTCATCGACCACAATTATTATCAAGGCATTCACTGATTTGAATATCAGACAAAAGAAATTTGCCTCTCTCGTATTCGCCGTCCTTATCGTAGAAGATCTCTTTGCCGTGGTTATGATGGTGATTCTCTCGTCTATTGCCACCGGTGATGATGTCGAGGGTAGTGAGATGCTCATGAGTGTTGGAAAACTTGTATTCTTCCTCGTGATTTGGTTCCTCGTTGGGGTGTATGTGCTTCCTTCCCTGTTCAAGAAAGCCCGCAACTTCCTTAACAATGAGACTTTACTTGTGGTTTCGATGGGATTATGTCTCGGTATGTCTGTATTCTCTGTGGCCTGCGGTTTCTCGCTGGCCTTGGGGGCATTTGTCATGGGCTCTATACTTGCCGGCACTACGCTTGCGGAGCGCATCGAGCATGTCACTGCGCCTGTTAAGGATCTGTTTGGAGCTGTATTCTTCATATCGGTTGGTATGATGGTTCAACCATCGATTATTGCCGATTATTGGGGCCCTATTCTGTTGCTGTCGGTAGTTGTTATCGTAGGCATGATTGTGTTTGGCTCGGCAGGAATGCTTATCACCGGTCAATCTCTGAGGGTTGCTATTGAATCGGGGTTCTCGCTGACTCAGATTGGTGAATTTGCATTTATCATAGCATCGCTGGGCATGTCGCTTGGAGTCCTTGACCCTACGATTTATCCGATTGTAGTGGCAGTATCGGTCATAACCACCTTCACTACCCCCTATTTCATTAAGATGGCCGATCCCGCCTACAGCGTTATTGAGCGTAGATTGCCCAAGCGTCTACATTTTCTTATTGACCGTTATAATCGCGACGCTACTGAGGCCGGCTCAACATCGACAGCATGGTCGCGGCTCATACATAGGTACCTGTGGCGTGTGCTCTTATACTCTATAGTGCTTATTGCCATAAGCATGCTGTCGCAGCACTATGTGATGCCCTATCTTGAGGAGCTCTCTCCCAAGTGGGGTAAACTTGTAGGGACGGTGATTACCCTTGGTGTCATGTCCCCTTTCCTTCTGGCTTTATGTCTGAGGACCTCTCAACGTGATGAACTCAACGAGTTGCGTGTCTATCGTGTGCCGCGCATAGTCATGATGTTATTCCGCATTGCAATTGCCATGGCTTTTATCGTTCATTTCCTCGGAACTACCTATTCGATGGCTGTTGGAGCATCATCGGGTATAGCCCTGGTACTTCTTTTCCTGATGCTTCTGTCGTCAAGAGTAAGAAAAAATATGCGCTCGATTGAGAGTACATTCATGATGAATCTTTACGAGCGCGACTTCAGTAAGAGCGGACGAGGCAATAATCTTGTCGGTGACCTCCACCTGGCACGCATGCAGGTGAGCGGCACATGCCGTTACGTCGGGGAGAAACTCATGAGAATTGACCTCAACAGCAGGTATGGTGTCAATATCGTTAATATCCAACGTGCCGGCAAGGTGATAGTAGCGCCTTCAGGCAACGACCGTCTTTTCCCGGGTGATGTAGTGGGTATCATAGGTACTGATGAACAGCTTCAGCATGTATTGCCGGTCATAGAATCGCCTGAATCGCAACAGGGTGATATGCTCAATCCTGCCGACTACAGGCTGCGTGATTTTACACTTGGCACAGGTTCGGCGCTCATCGGGAAGACTCCGGCCCAGGCTGGTTTGCGTGATAAATTCCACAGCATGGTGGTAGCAGTGCAACGTGATGGTGAATGGGTGGACAATCCGGGCAATACGACTTTCATGGTTGGTGACAAGGTGTGGGCAGTCACAACCGTCTCGGCTGTCAAGCAGCTCAAATGATTTCCCTCATGATTTTGAAACCATACCGTTGGTAATGGTGGCCTCTCCTTCGTCACACATGGCTCGTAGCGCATCGATGACCGTGTCGGGTTTACGATTTGTGTTGGCTATAAGTTGAGAAATGGCAATAGGTGATTCTATTGTCAATATAGTCCTTATCGCCTCTTTGGCCGATTGTGGCGCCCTGGTACTTTGTGTCCGCTTTGAGCGGCAGTAGTCGCATTTACCGCAATTGCCCGATGGTGTTTCTCCAAAGTAGCGTAGTAGGATATCGTTGCGGCAACCTGAGTCGCTGAATGCAAATTTGATCATCGATTCGATGCGTTTCTTCATGCTCTCCAAGCGCTCCTCATATATGGATACGGGTATCACAACATGGCGGTTTTCCACCCGCGAGGCTGTAATCAGCAGCATAGGGTTGGAGGTGCGGGGCACATAGTGTATCACGCGTTGTCGCGCGAGTTGCAGCATGGCCTCGTAAACTTCTTGTTCGCTTAAGCCGGCACGTGAGGCTATGACCGGTTCGGAAATGTACTCATAGTCGGCAAAGAGGCCGGTATAACTGCGCAGTAGGATTTGCAACACATTCTCGGCGGCCGGTGATAAATGTAGGTTGTATAATTGCTGCTTGTCGACAACAACCATCACACGCGACCGTGAATTGTAGTCCTCCAGATAGTTGAAATAACCCGAGTTGGATAGTAATGTCAATGCCGAGTGGGCTCTCACCGGTTGAAGGGCGTAGCGCTCGCAGAAAAGCCTGAAGTTGAATTCATGGAGCGTGTTGAATCCCTCACCCATGGCGGTATTGCTGAATACACATGCCTTGCCATATATATCGCGTATATAATCGCGGGGAGGGAAGGAATCGCTTAGACGCCGTTTCAACACCCCCTTGTCGGCCTGTGATACGAGCATCACAGCATACGATTCCTTGCCGTCACGGCCGGCACGGCCCGCTTCCTGATAATATTCCTCGAGTGAGGGAGGAATGTCATGGTGTATCACGAGGCGCACGTCGGGCTTGTCAATTCCCATACCGAAGGCATTGGTGGCCACGATGACTCGTGTGGAGCCATTTTTCCAGTTGTTCTGGCGTTCTGATTTTAATTCGGGAGTGAGTCCAGCATGATACCCTTCCGCGCTTATTCCGCTGGCCTGGAGCGAGCGTGCAATGTCGAGCGTGCGTTTTCTTGACCTCACGTATACGATGGCTGTGCCCGGCACTTTGAGCAGTATTTCGGTCATTTTGCCCAGCTTGTTGTCGGTGTTGCGCACGATGTAGGAGATGTTGTCGCGTGCAAAACTCATCCTGAAGATATTCTCGGGATTGGCGAACTTAAGGCGCGATGTAATGTCGGCTACAACCTCCGGAGTAGCCGATGCTGTAAGAGCCAGCACAGGAACTCCCGGCAATAGCTTGCGCACGGTTGCTATGTTCATATAGCTGGGGCGAAAATCGTAGCCCCATTGCGAGATACAGTGTGCCTCGTCGACCACCAGCAACGATATGTCGAGATTGCGCATCAGCGTGAAGAAATTCTCCCCTGTAAGTTTCTCGGGCGATACGTAGAGAATCTTTATGCGACCGCTCTCGAGATGGTTTATGGCTACGTTGTTTTCCCTGAACGACAGGCCTGAATGCAAGGCTATTGCTTTGATACCTCGTGACCGCAGGTTGTCTACCTGATCCTTCATCAGCGAGATGAGTGGTGTCACCACAAGGGTTATGCCCGGCAACATGAGAGCAGGTACCTGGAAGGTTATTGACTTGCCGCCACCCGTGGGCATAAGCCCGAGAGTGTCATGCCCGTCAAGAATAGAGTCGATTATCTCTTCCTGGCAGGCACGAAAGGAGCTGTAGCCCCAATGTTCCAACAGTACTTGGCGTGCCTCAGCACTCATTGTCGCGGTCTATGTGAATCTCTTTTATGAGCAATTGTATGGCATTGGGGGAATTCGAGTGACGGTTTTCCTCAATGGTGTAGCATATGTCGAATGGCTTTCCTGAGGTGATGTGTGGGAAGAATTGGGCCATGTTGAATGCTATGCCGTTGAGTACTTTCCCGGAAGTGTTGTCGACGAGTTCAAGTTTTATGTGCTCCAACTGGCGTCCCACAAGTTTGCTTGTGCCAAAGTCCATAACTTGACGTGAGCAGAATACAGGTTTGTTGTTGCCTGGACCATAGGGGTTGAAACGTCTCAGCAGGGAAAGAAACTCATTGGTAATGTCGGCAAAGGTGAGGAAAGCATCGATCTCGACAAGTTGAATCTGCTGCTCGATAGTGATGTTGTCATATACATATTTCTCAAAGCGGCGCGTGAACTCGTCTATGTGCTCTTCCTTCATCGACAGCCCCACGGCATAGGTGTGACCGCCAAATGTCTCCAGCAAGTCACGGCAGGAATCTACAGCGCTGTAGATATCGAATCCTTGTACCGAGCGTGCCGAGCCGGTGGCAAGGCCGTTGGAGTTGGTGAGCACAACGGCTGGCTTGTAATACAGCTCTGTGAGTCGTGAAGCTACAATACCGATTATCCCCTTGTGCCAATCTTTGTTGTAGATGACAATTGACTTCATGTCGAGCTCCTCGGGTGTGCGGGAATCAAGGATGGCGTTGGCCTCAGTCGTGATACGCTTGTCGAGTTCCTTGCGGTCTTTGTTGTATTGGTCAATGGCTCTGGCTCGTTCAAGAGCATCGCTGTTGTCGCGCGACACAAGCAGGTCCACAGCCTCTTTGCCGCTCTGCATGCGCCCTGAGGCGTTGATGCGCGGTCCTATCTTGAAGATGACGTCACTGATGGTAATCTCCTTGCCCAGCAATTGGCATATCTTGATTATGGCCCGCAGACCCGTGTTGGGATTCGAGTTGAGTCTCTTGAGTCCATGGTAGGCCATGATACGGTTTTCATCGGTCATTGATACGATGTCAGCGGCAATGGACACCGCGACAAGATCGAGCATGCAGTACAGGTCGTTTTGTTCGATACCGTTGCTTTGTGAAAATGCCTGCATCAGTTTGAAACCTACACCACACCCTGAGAGGTCCTTGAAGGGATATGTACATCCCTCAAGTTTGGGATTGAGAATTGCTACAGCGTCGGGGAGTTCCTCGTCAGGAACGTGATGGTCGCATATGATGAAATCAATACCAAGCGACCGCGCGTAGGCAATCTCATCGATGGCCTTGATGCCACAGTCGAGAATGATGACAAGCGACACTCCCTGCTCGGCAAATTCGTCGATAGTGTGACGTGAAATCCCATACCCGTCCTCATATCGAGTGGGTATGTAATAGTCGATGTTTGAGTAAAAGTTCTGCAGGTATTTGTAGACGAGTGCTACGGCTGTGGTGCCGTCAACATCATAGTCTCCATATACCATGATCTTTTCCTTTGACCCCATGGCTCGGTTGAGCCTGTTTACAGCTTTATCCATGTCGGGCATAAGGAACGGGTCGTGAAGGTCACGCAACGATGGGCGGAAGAAGCGGTCGGCTTCCTCTACTGTCGTGATTCCACGCTGTACCAATAGCTCGCTAATCGGTGGTACCGAGGCATATCGCTGAGCGAGCTCGGCCTCCGATTTTTGTTGTTGGGTTGTAAGGGGTAAGTAATTCCATTTACTTATCATTTATGTTGTTTTTTTATTATCTTGTCAGGGTGTGATGCGCCATGTCTTGAAAGAGTGGCTGTTACCCGCATCACCGGGTCCTCACCAGGAGGGTGGAGTATATATAGGGATATAGTTTTTGCAAATATAACCAAAAAAAATTATAGTCTCCCGATGTGGAAGACTATAAAATTATTAGCAAATCTTAAAAACATTTAAAAGCTTGTCTCGCAAGAAGTGTTAACGATAGGGCGGCCAATTGTTCAACCCTTTTGTGGTTCAAGTGGCGGAGTGGAGCCGGGAGTGCTTTCTTGTCCCGGAAAGTGGACATCGACCTGTGGAAACGGGAAGGAGATACCTGCTGCAGTGGGCAGCTCGGTATATATGCGCTCGTTCATGTCATAGTATACACCCCAATAGTCGGGAGTCTTCACCCAGGCTCGGGCCGAGAGTATAACGCTGCTGTCGGCAAGTTGGTCCACTATCACCTTTGGGGAGTAGTCGACGAGAGCGACAAGGCCTCTGAGGCTATCTTCACGGGACGCTTTCCAGCGGTCTACAGCATCGCGCACTTTGTTCTTGTTGTGAAACAGCCGGTAGAAGAACCCCGGCTTGTGGGCATGCACGGTGACCGGTTTCTTGTCAAGGTCGTCGCCCATGGTCGTATCGTCGGATACAAGTTTCCCGGCGATGTCGGCGGCGGGTGATGAGAGGTCGGCTGCCTTGCCCTTGATTATGCGTTCGTCTTGTTCAAACATCGCAAGAATGGCTTTGCGTGCTGAAGCGACGCTGTCGCCATAGGATATCCCTACCGACCATGATACTCGGCGATAGTCACGTCGCGACCAGTTGTTGATGCTCGAGGTCGATAGACCGCCGTTGGGTATGATGATAGCTTTGTTGTCGGGGGTCGATATCAGGGTATGGAAAATTTGTATCTCGTTTACTGTGCCGGCATATCCCTGAGCTTCGATATAGTCGCCTACCTTGTAGGGTTTCAGCAACAGAATCAGTACACCTCCTGCAAAGTTCTGCAACGTACCGCTCAATGCCATGCCGATGGCTACACCGGCTGATGCAAACAATGCCAGGAATGAGCTTGTCTCGATCCCTAAGATTCCTATGACTGTCACTATGAGAATGAAGTAGAGGATAATCTTTAATGTCGACAGAATGAATGTCGTGAGCGATGGATCGACACGCCGTCTGAGCAGTATTGACCCTATGAAACGATAGAGGCGCGTTATGATAAATTTGCCCAGATAGAAGACTAAGATGGCAATTGCCAGGTTGATGGCAAATTTTACACTGCTACTCACGAGTTGATTCATGAGCTCGTCAAACGACATTGTTGACAGATTGCTCAGTTCTTCGTGTACATCGGGCAGATTCTCTGCGGCTGTTGCCGCATCGGGGGGCTGGGGTGTTGCAGACGGTAAATCTTGTAACATAGATCAAGGCTTGTTGAAACGTGTTTGAACGACATCGGTCCACCATGAGAGCTCGCGGTAATCAAACGTGTCGAGCTGTGGGTCGTCGTCGCTTTCTATTATTAACGTTGACAGGCCGCTATGGTTCAGAAGTGCTACCTCATTCCATAGTTTTGGTGTGGCATAGGCTGCGGTGACTGTATTGCTGAATGCATTCTCTATTTCAGTACACAGTTGTAGGTTGTCACCGGCTACTGCCAGGGCATAATGTTTCAGGTCGTAGTAACTCCAGTTGTTGGCTTTGTGGTCAGAAGGAGTCTGAAATTGTTGAGGAATATAGTCCGGGAGAGTAACGGGACCATAGGCATAAACGCGCTTCATGACATCGGCCAATTGGGCGACGCTGTTTGTCTTGACTACCGACATGGTGCATGTGCGGTACATTCCAGAAAGCGAGTCGTAGTAATCAAAGGTGGACTTTGCAGCTGCCTCGGTATTGCTATTGCTTGGTGCGAGATGTTTGAGAATAAGGTCATAACGTGTCCCATCGGCAGGAATTTCGGTGGCTGATCCAATGATGCAGTCGGTGACATCGCGCAGTTCATAGACTACTTCCACTCCCATCATGAAACAGCAGTCGAAGTAAATCCAGTCAAAGTTCTGGCCTTTAAGGATACTTGCCATGGTTGTGGTGTTCATCCAGTAATTCTTGCCGGCTATCGACTCGCCACCATAGCTCTTGGTGCTGATTGATGGGGTGTCTTCTATTCCGTTCTGTACATAACCGGTGCCGTGTCCCCAGAACATTATTCCATATTTTGTTGCCGGGGCATGTTCTTTCATATCGCTTATGACTGCCTGGAG
>JAMPBP010000007.1 GCA_023666645.1 Clostridiales bacterium | reverse complement strand
TTTCGCAAAACAGTTTATAATGTTGCCTTTACCAATTATTCGGATTATCTTTGCATTTGAACCAAATAACCGATAGCGTATGGCGAAAAAACTCACTCTCATTGCTTTGCTTGTAAGCATCGCCCTTGCAGTTGTAGCAACTGCGTGTGGCAATACAAGCACCACCAAAACCGAAAAGGTTGAAGGTGTGGAATGGAATGTTACCGTTAGAAAAGCGGTGCAATTCTATGACACCCAGACAGGTGTTAGTACTGACAATAAATATACTATTGCAGACACTGCATCTATAAACCAACAGCTTCTTGGCATTAAGCCTGAAAATTTGACTCTCGAATGGACTATACCAAGTGCTGACGGATCGATTTGGCTTGTTGCATACGAAAAAGGGCCGATTTTATCTGAAATGGTAGCTGTAACCGAAGCAGACACTATGCCGTCCTATGGCGGCAATATTCAGGTCGCATTCAAGTTTGCGGACGCTGACAAGTGGGCTACAATTACCCGTGAAAATATCGGTGGCAGATTGGCCGTATTTGTCAACGGTCAGCTTATGAACGCTCCGCAGGTCAACAACGAGATTACATCAGGTAATTGCTCGGTAACAATCCCCGGCGATATGATTAAACAATATCTGCCTGATATAGATTTGAAAAAATTAAAGCAATAAAAATTTCAGTTTGCAAGGTCGCGTCCGAGGTTATCGAAGTAGGAATCTGCCTAAATCTGCTGTGGTTGAGAAAATTTAGTTAACTTTGCGTCAGACTCCATCGTATATACAGGCTCCGTCAGCTCCGTGCTGTCTATGAAAGTATCGATAACCCTACTAAATTATTCGGGTACAAGTTGCAATAATTCCATAAAGTTTGTTATCAATTCAGTATTTATGGTTAATAAGGTTGTATTCTAATATGTTAATTTTGTGTCGTTAAAATTAAAGTCGCATGAATAAGGAAATCATTATATTGACCGGTTCAGGCCAGATAGGAATGATTAGAGCCCGAAGCATGGCCTACACACATTATGGATCAGATACAAAGAGTATTGCTCCGTTCTTTACCAACGAAAGCTGCGGTTTGCCAGGCATTCAAAATACGTCGCGTTACTTCCGAAGGAGAGACGATAGTAAAAGAACTGACGGATTGTGGCGCAACAACACAGAGGAATTCTGAACCAATCATGAACAAGCCCCGTAGTTTAGTAGTTTAGTATTATCTTGAATTGAAAAACTAAAATGAAATCATTAATTTTGTCAGCAATTATAATTTGTTGTTCAACTATGGCAAAAGCAGATAACCCTACAAGATTGACCCCCGACGAGGTTGATCCAAACCAAACAGCCGGACGCACTCAACTTGGCGAATTCGCACCTAAATTCGCTGAACTTAACGATGATATCCTTTTCGGAGGTAAGCTGTGATGGAATATCTGATTAATATTTTACATGAAGGAAACCATTCTTTGGTGGTTGCAAATGGTGATGTCTCCACTTTTGACGGAAGGGGCGTCGCTGACCTTTTCTATCTTCTCAAAGCAAATCCTGATTTTCTTGATGGGGCTGATGTGGCAGACAAGGTGGTAGGCAAAGGTGCTGCGGCAATTATGATATTAGGCCAAATTCATGCGGTTCATGCCGATGTCATCAGCGAACCGGCATTGCGTTTGTTAAGACAATCATCAGTCATGGTAAGCTATGAGGAGGTTGTCCCGAATATCATCAACCGCAAAGGTGACGGTATTTGCCCGGTGGAGACAATATGCATGGAATGCACGACTGCTGAGGAATGTCTGCCGTTGATAACACAATTCATAAATTCAAACATAACGAAATAATATGCAAGGCGTATCTACACTCAAACTGTATTCCCTCAATTACAGCAATTTCAAGACCTATATGGTCGCTGCTCTGTTTATAATCGGCAATATCTTGTTGCCTCAAGTTGTTCACGTTATCCCACAAGGGGGAATGATATGGTTGCCAATCTATCTGTTTACACTTGTCGGAGCATATAAATATGGTTGGAAAGTGGGACTTCTCACAGCCCTTGCCTCACCTCTCATCAATTTCGTGCTCTTTGGTATGCCTGCGGTGAATGCACTCCCGGCGATACTTCTGAAGTCAGTTCTCCTCGCTGTGTTTGCAGGAATTGCGGCAAGCCGTTTCAAGAAAGCATCTATTTGGATGCTCGTTGCTGTCGTGCTTTCCTATCAAGGCATCGGGACACTTGGAGAATGGATCATGAACGGTGACTTCTATCTCGCTGTTCAAGATTTCCGTATAGGTATACCCGGTATGCTTCTCCAGATTTTAGGTGGCTGGGCAATCATAAATTTTCTCATTAGGAAATAATATGAAAAAATTTGGTTTAATATTACTCGCAATGGCAGCAACTGTTTGGGCTCGGCTTTTCAGTTGCTGACTGGCGGTAATAGCTTGGCGAAATACCCGTATGTTAGCTGTAATAACGACGGATATAGCTTAGGGGGCGTTTTTAGAAATAATAGGAGATTGTCAGGTAGGCACCTTGCATAAATGACTTCTTAGGATAGTATTTGCTGAATGAATTCCCTTTGTAGGACAGATGTCTGAAATTGCTGTATACATCATAATCTGACATCATGTACCCGGCACTGAAGCCGATTTGTCCCATATTGATATAGATTCCTAACCGCAAGTCCATTGCCAACCATTGACCTCCAGGTGTGCTAATGCGTTTGAGGTCATAATCGGGCCATCGGGTGTATTGACGTATATATACCCTTGTATATGGGACATTAAGCATAATTCCCGGTTCGGCAAAGAGACCAACATTAGTGCTCTTGATTTTTATTGCCGGTGATTTAAGCACTAAGGATGGCCGCAGATAAACGTTGTAAGGCTTATTATCATCGCTTTCTATTTCCCAATCTTTTTCAGAAGCCCATCCATTTTCATACCATACAGCCCAGTAACCCAAGGCCCCTCCTACCCCAACATACCGGTTGAACATATAATGATAGGCCGCTTCTACTTGGTAGGAATCGGACGAGGTCAGGAGTCCACTTACTGAAAATCGGTTATGTGAAAAATCGAAATTCTCATCTTGTTTGCTATCGGCATATAAAGTAATTGTCGATAGGAATGCAACTATTATAAGACTAATTTTTTTCATACGACAAATGTAATAAAATATTTCAACACTTCATTTAAAATTTTTTACATTACTTAGTATATTCGTAATTTAAGATTACGGATTGTAGTATGAATAGACTACGATGATGATTTTGATATTACCCATGTAATCTGTTTTGTCCGCTCTACTTGGTTATGATTACTGACATAAGTGTATATAAACATGACAATATACATACATGTGAGGATTTATCAATTTTTTCAGCTTGTTGTTTGGGATTTTATTATTAATTTAGCAACAGAAATCAATTATTACATTAAACAATAAATAAACCCATGTACACCTACGATAATCGAATTGTAATTACGCTTGATGCCGGAGGAACAAATCTTGTTTTTGGTGCGATGCGAGGCTGCGAATATATTACTAAGCCAATCACATATCCATCAAATGCCCATGACCTTGACCTGTGTCTTGACACTATGGTGAAAGGTTTCCGGGAGGTTATAGATTCCCTCGACGAAAAGCCTGTGGCTATAAGCTTTGCTTTCCCCGGTCCGGCTGACTATCCAAATGGCATCATAGGAGGTTATCTTCCCAATTTCCCGTCATTCCGTAATGGTGTTGCCCTTGGACCATTTTTGCAGAATGAATTTGGTTTGCCTGTGTTCATCAATAATGATGGAGATTTGTTTGCCTATGGCGAAGCACTATGTGGAGCATTACCCGATGTCAACAAGCGCCTGGCCGAGGCTGGCAGCAGCAAGCGCTATCGAAATCTATTAGGCTATACGTTTGGTACAGGATTTGGTATCGGAGTGGTAGTTAACGGTCAACTCAACCGCGGTGACAATTCCTGCGTTGAAACCTTTTGTCTACCCCACAAAACAAAAACAGGTATTATAGCCGAAGAAGGTGTTGCCGTTCGAGCCATTAAGCGAGTGTATGCCGAGACCTCCGATGATTATGCCCACAGTTATGAGCCCAAGGAAATTTGCGAAATAGCCGATGGGGTGCGTGAGGGTAATGCTGAAGCAGCCAAAAAGGCTTTCGCTGAGTTTGGAGAGATAGCCGGTGATTCTATGGCTATAGCTGCGCAGCTTATCGATGGAATAATCGTTATAGGTGGAGGAATAACTGCAGCACGACATCTGATCTTGCCTTCCTTGATTAAAGAGTTACGCAGTTCGTTTACAACAATTGGAGGCGATAATGTACGCCGAGTACAGATGGAGGTTTTCAACCTTGACGACCCCAATGAATTTGCAGCTTTTGCCAAGGGAAACAAAAAGAGCCTTACCGTGCGTGGTACAAATTTGTCGGTTGAATACGATGATATGAAACGTATTGGTGTGACATTTTCTAAACTCGGAGCCAGCAAGGCCATTTCAGCTGGAGCTTATGCCTTTGCACTCTCTAAAATCGATGAACAGTCGGCCACTCAGGCTTGAGATATATAGATAAGAGCCTGTCTTATAAAATCACGCCCCCTCGGCCACGTGATTTTATGAGACAGGCTCTAAATCTAATAAAGGAATGATTGCCATGGTAAATATCCCGCAATCATTCCTTTTGTTGTGATAATACTGTTTATCGTCAACCGGGTGTGTGTCTTTCCGCCCCAGCTTTAACATTCCTTATCGAATGGGCTCTAAGGGTCAAATCTCAGTCGTTTTCTATGTGCTCATAAACAAAACGATTTAACTGTCTGTTTAATTGAAAAAAGCTAACGAAACCGTTTCTGTCTAATCAATTCAGGATTGAAAAAGGAGGTAAATATTATGACAAAAGAAGATTTGAGGAAGGCAATTAATCGCTGTGTGAATGCCTATATAGAAGATTATGATGTGTTGGGTCCAGACATGCAATTGTGTGTTTATCCCGAGACTTATGAGGCAATCCTTATGAGTGAAAGCGATATGTTTAAAGAAATCGCCTATGCCAATGAAGCCTTGGAAGCTGCAGCCGGTGCACAGGGGCTTGAGTCGCAGGAAAGTTCAGATTATCAGGTGAAACAGAATCCTGATTTTTACCCTATGTCGACGCTGGTCACCTATTCCGATGACGGTCATCTGTTGCCCGACCGTGCAGCCATTGACAGGCTGATGTCGATGTATAATGATCCCATTGACAGTTCTGTACATTAGTGTTCCGTAATTCTAATTATGGGCCATGTTAAAAAAAATAATAGGGGTATATCAAACTGTTAGCTTGATATACCCCTATCGTATAGGTAACCACATCAAAGGATGCGATGAAACTCCGAATAGACAGGATTTGAGTGCTCGCCATCCTTTGTAATCCGCCTGGCATAAAAGCATTTAACGATAAAATCGATAAATTGGGGCCCGCCATCAGACGACTAAGCTTGTCTCGGCATTTCATATTGATTTGAAGAGTTTCCCAATCAACTTTGATGTGGTAGATTTTTATCAATTTAAAATCTATTGACGACTTTCACCACTGATTGACTCTCTTGTCTCTCGTATGTCGTCCTTGTATTTTTATAACGCAAATTTAAAAGTAAAGGTTCGGATTTGCAAATTTTTTGGATCTTTTTTTACCAATGTTTTTCATAGGTCTCAGCATGGATCTCAGCTTCAATTGTTCATGAGCAATATGGTTATCCGTGCTTCAGGCGTGTGACAGGCTTTTACTTTAAGTGTCAATTTGTATTAAAAGTTGTTTAAATTTATGATTATTTGGCAACTTATCATTGCATGTAGCGTCATATCGATATAGAATTAAAATATTCGTCACGATTATGATTAAATTGACTGATGTAAATAAGACCTATCCCGGAGTTGTACCGCTGCATGTCCTCAAGGATATAAATCTTACAATTGAGCGTGGAGAACTTGTCTCAATTATGGGGGCTTCCGGTTCCGGAAAATCAACTTTGCTCAACATTCTTGGCATTCTTGACAATTATGATACTGGGGATTACTATCTCAATGGAACCTTGATAAAGAATCTCAATGAAAATAAAGCTGCTGAACTTAGAAATCGTCTCATCGGTTTTGTGTTCCAATCATTTAATCTCATAAGTTATAAAAATGCTTTGGAAAACGTTGCGTTACCATTGTTCTATCAGGGAGTTTCGCGTCGTAAACGCAATATACTTGCGATGGAACAACTCGAGCGTATGGGGCTTGCCGAGCGTGCACACCATTTACCGGGCGAATTGTCGGGCGGGCAAAAGCAGAGAGTGGCAATAGCTCGTTCTCTTATAACTAATCCTGCGGTTATTCTTGCCGATGAACCTACGGGTGCTCTTGACAGTCACACTTCGCATGAAGTGATGCAGATATTCCGGGAGTTGAATACCGATAAAGGGATGACTATTGTCATTGTTACGCATGACCCGGTGGTAGGAGAGCAGACCAATCGTATAATACGTATCGTTGATGGACGTATAGTAAGTTGATATTGTCATGTTTGATTTAGCAAGGGAAATTGTTCAGACTATGCGCAACAATAAGTTGCGCACAGCTTTGACGGGCCTGTCGGTAGCTTGGGGTATTTTCATGCTCATCATTCTGCTTGGCATGTCGAGAGGTGTCTACAATTCGTTTAACAGCGGATTTATGGCTCAGGCTTCCAATAGTATACAGATGTGGGGCGGTTTTACTGACCGTCCTTACAAAGGTTATAAGCAAGGCCGATACATAGAAATGCATCTTGATGATGTAGATGCACTTAGTGACGACTCTATACCATATGTAAAGAATGTAATGCCTATAATCAATGGTACTTCGGTTACGATCTCAACCCCGCGTGACTATATGACTTCATTTTATCAAGGTGTCACTCCCGAGTACCTTAAAGCTCAAGGCCGCGAGATTGTGTATGGCCGATTTATCAATCAGGCCGACATCAAAGAGGGGCGAAAAGTGGTCGTCATGGCCAAGCGCAATATCAACCAGTTGTTTTCCTCGGCCGAGGATGCTGTAGGAGAATATGTAAATATAGCAGGTCTTTCTTTTCAAGTAGTGGGGATCTATACCTCCGAGTGGGGACAGGAGGTATTCGTCCCGGTTACGACAGCTCGTATGCTCAACGGTTTTAAGAATAATGTGAGTAGCATGCTTGTCGAGGTGGATGGTATGAAAACCGCTGAGCAAGGGGAACAAGTGGAAAATGACATTAAATCAACTATGTCGATTCAACACGATTTCGCACCGGATGATGGTTCAGCAATATGGTTGTGGAACAGATTTACACAACATTTGCAAATGACAGATGGGCTTGATATCCTCAATATGGCTGTATGGATTATAGGCATCTTTACAATGTTATCTGGAATCATAGGTGTCAGCAATATTATGTTTGTATCGGTCAAGGAACGTACGCATGAGATAGGTGTACGTCGTGCTATCGGAGCAAAGCCAAGGGCTATCCTATCGCAGATAATAATGGAGAGTGTGTTTATAACAGCCCTGTTTGGTTATATAGGAGTCGTTGCCGGAATAGGTGTCACAGAACTGCTGAATCATATATTTGCCGATAGTGATTTCCTGAAGAATCCTACAGTAACAGTTGCTATTGCCCTTCAGATTACTGTGGTACTGATTATAGCCGGAAGTCTTGCCGGACTTTTCCCTGCACTGAAAGCATTGAAAGTAAAACCTGTCGAAGCATTGAGAACAGAATGAAAACTACTATTTTTGAATTGGAAAACTGGCGAGAGATAGGTGCTACACTTGCTAAGAACAAGACTCGTACATTCCTGACAGCCTTCGGAATATTCTGGGGAACAGCTATGCTGGCAATGCTGTGGGGTGGCGCCCATGGCATGGAGGATATGATAAGACGCAATTTTGAGGGCTTTGCCACGAATACAGCTTTTATGCAACCCTCGCGACGCACTATTTCCTACAAGGGATTCAACAAGGGCAGTTTATGGTCCATGACACAAACCGACCTTGAAAATATCAGGATTTCGGTGAAGGAGATAAAAAATATAGTTCCTATGCTTGACCGTGGCTCTATTACAGCGGCTTATGGAACAAAATCCACAACAACGACCCTGAAGGGTGAATCGGCCGAAAATCGATTTATTTTCCTACCTATTATTTATGAGGGACGTTATATAAATGATATTGACGACCGTGAGGAGCGTAAAGTATGTGTGCTTGGAAAGAAGGTTGCAGGTGATCTCTTTGGCGTCGGGTCTCCCATTGGAAGCTATGTCTCGGTAGGCGGTATATTCTATAAAGTGATTGGAGTAGCGGGACAAACGAGTGAAGTGAATCTTGGAGCACGTACGGATGAAAGCATAATAATACCTTCTTCAACCTTGCGACGCGCTTTTAATCTTGGAGACAAAATCGAGGGGGCCGTCATGCTTTTCAAGGATGGATATAAACCGGGTGATTTTACCGACAATATCGAACAGGTTTTGTACAGGAGTCACCCCATACACCCCGATGACCATAACGCACTTTTTATTTTTGACATTTCAGATCAGTTTGCAATGGTCGACAATCTCTTTATAGGAATAGGGTTGCTGGCTCTCTTTGTTGGTATAGGATCTTTGCTCGCCGGAATCATAGGTGTTGGAAACATCATGTGGGTGATAGTCAAGGAACGTACGCAGGAAATTGGAGTAAGGCGCGCCATCGGTGCCAAACCTTCAGACATCATTACCCAGATACTCTCGGAAGGTGTCATGTTGACATTTGTATCGGGATTCGTCGGTATTGTTTTTGCGGTTATAGTGCTTGCTTTGGCTCAGATTATAACAACCGATGAAATTTCTACTCCCAGATTTCAGCTTACATTTATGCAGGCATTGTCTATAGTGGCAACATTTGTTGTATTGGGAACTCTTGCCGGACTCATTCCAGCGACCAAGGCAATGAAAATAAAACCTGTCGAGGCAATGAGGGATTCCAATTAATACTACCCCACCCTAATTTCTGATTTAGTGAAATATATAACAAAATAACATATTATACAGCAATGAAAAAGTTCTTTAAAATCCTGATGTGGATTATCATCATCTTGATTTTCATAGGTACGTTTGTCTACCTTTTCAACAATTCCCGAGAAAAAGAGGTCACGTATCAATCGGTATCGCCCGAGCGTCGCACCATTCAACGCACATCTGTGCTTACCGGTAAAATTGAACCACGTGATGAGATTGAAATCAAACCCCAGATATCAGGTATCATTGCCGAGATAAATGTCGAACCGGGTGACGAAGTGAGAGAAGGCGACGTTATTGCCCGCATCAAGGTAATTCCTGATGAGCAAACACTCTCAAGTGCCCAAAACCGTGTTACTGTAGCTGAGCTTGATCTTGAGGAGAAACGGCTCACCTATGAGCGCACGAAGGCATTGTTTGACCGGAAATTTGAAAGTAGAGAAAAGTATGAGCAGGACAAGACGGCATGGCAACGTGCTGTTCAGGAGCTTGATGCCGCCAAAGACCAGCTTTCGATTGTCAAGGATGGCGTTTCAAATTCCAATGCCCAACAGAGCAACACGTTGGTAAGGTCCACAATAACCGGACTGGTTCTTGAGGTTCCTGTCAAGGTAGGTACCTCTGTGATCCAGGCCAACACGATGAATGATGGCACAACCATTGCAAAAATCGCCGATATGAACGACTTGCTGTTTATAGGAAAAATCGATGAGACCGAGGTAGGTCTCCTTGCTGAGCAAATGCCTATGTCTATTTCGATAGGTGCACTCCCCGAGGAATCGCTCGATGCTAAAATTGAGAAGATAGCACCTATAGCCACTGAGGAAAATGGTGCCAACACTTTTGAACTGAAGGCTGCAATAGGAGATACCGGGAATCTCAAACTGAGAGCCGGATATAGTGCCAATGCTACAGTGATATTGAATCGAGTTGACAGTGTTCTTTCAATTCCTGAAAGTGTCATAGAATTTGCCGGCGACAGCACGTTTATCTATGTTCAGAAAGATAGTGAAAACGATAAAGTCACATATGACCGTCTTCCTGTTGAACTTGGTCTGAGCGATGGTGTCAATGTTGAGGTAAAATCACAGAATTTAAATGAGAATACGAAACTTCGTGGCAACCGCAATTTATAAGGATATGAAACTTGTCAATATATCAGCAGCGGCATTGCTCATGATTGCGGTGCCAACCATGAATCAAGCCACAGCCCGCGACTGGGACTTACAGGAATGTATCGACTATGCGATAGAAAACAATATCGATGTCAAGCTACAGCAGCAAAGTGTCAGGAACGGAGAATTGCAAATCAGTGAAAGCCGAAATGCATTCTTGCCTCAGGTCAATGGCAGTGTTTCAGAGTCGTTCAACTTTGGACGCGGTCTCACGTCACAGAACACCTATGCCAACCGTAATACCTCGAGCTTGTCGATGAATCTGTCACTATCAGTTCCTATTTTCAGCGGACTTCGTAACAGCCGTAATCTGCAGCAGGCCAAACTTAATCTCCGGCAGCTTGCCTGGCAGCTCGAGCAAACACGTGACAATGTGACGCTCAATGTCATTGCCCAGTATCTTCAAGTACTCTACAATAAAGAGGTTATGGAGACCTCGCAGGCTCAGGTTGACTTGTCAAAACATGAACTCGAGCGTCGCCGCACGCTTGCTGATGAAGGTAAAATTGCTGAAATCGAGGTGCTTGAGGCTGAATCTCAGCTTGCCAAAGATAAATTGACACTTGTCAATGCCGGAAATGACTATAGGCTTGCATTGCTTGAATTGACACAATTGCTACAGTTGGAATCGCCCGAAGGTTTTGATATCGTTGCTCTTGATGGTGAGGACCCTGTAATACCTGCAGCGAGTGTCGTGTATGAGTCGGCATTGTGCAATTATAGCGGACTCAAAGCTGCCGAAGCACAGGTTGACGTTGCTCAGTCGGCAATAAAGGTAGCGCAGACTGGCTATATACCCACACTGTCACTCGGAGGAGGTGTAGGAACAAGCTATTATAAGCTTAACGGAACAAATAACCTCCCGTTCAAGACCCAGATGCGTGAGAATTACAGCACCTATATAGGAATTTCACTGAACATCCCTATTTTTGACGCGCTTAATACACCTACAGCCGTAAAAAGGGCTCGGGTCCAATATCTCTCGGCACAGCTTCAGTCCGACCAAGTGCGTAGTGATTTGTATAAAACAATTCAGCAAGTTCATGTTCAGGCAACGGGTGCTCGTGACAAGTATGAAACTGCAATCACTACTTGCCGTGCGGCTGAGATCTCTTTTGAAGCCATGTCGCAGAAATATAATTTAGGCCGTGCAACATCGACCGAATATGAACAGTCCAAGACCAATCTCTTCTCTGCACGTATCCAACAGTTACAGGCACGATATGAATATCTGTTGCGCTATCGTATTCTTCGTTTCTACCAGCACTGAACAGTAGCAATAAAATAATATCGATTATTGAAATGAGGGAAAGGTTTGAAAAGGAATCATCCCCTCATTTTTTTCTATTTAAAATCAATGAATTACAAGTCCAAGCAAGCTGTCGATACTATGTCACTATGTGACTTCAGCGTAACCTTTCTGTCACAATTATTTTACATTTGTGGAAAATATTTTTGTCATGTGCACCTTTATGAGTATATTTGCATACTTTAAGCGATTTTATGCTTTAAAACATCGTTATACAACAGGGCAAATATGACAAAAAGCGATTTGGAAAAGGTTATCAGTGAAGATCTGGCTGATATATGGTCAATACTTGAAGGAGATCAGAAGCGGCGCATTATTGAAATGTTGACCATTCATAATTTCAAAAAGAACAAAATCATCTATGCCGAGGGAGAGCATCCTGAAAATCTATGGATATTACTCGAAGGTAAAGTGAAATTGTATAAGGATGGACTGGGTGGCCGCCAGCAGATTCTGCGATTGATAAGACCTGTACAATATTTTGGTTACCGTGCTTATTTCGCTCGTGAATCGTATGTCTCAACAGCCGCCGCTTTTGAGAATTCTACCCTTGGAGCCCTACCCATGTCGTTTGTCGAAGAACTAATGCGTGAAAATAATCAGCTGACTTGGTTTTTTATACATGAATTGTCACGTAATCTCGGAGGATCCGACACAAAGATTGTAAACTTGACACAAAAGCATATAAGAGGTCGCCTTGCTGAAGCTTTGATTTTATTGCGTGACAATTATGGTTACGAGGAAGACGATTCCACGCTCAGCATCTATTTGGCACGAGAGGATCTTGCAAACCTCTCAAACATGACAACAAGTAATGCCATACGCACGCTTACCGGATTGGTCGCTGAAAAAATCATTACAGTTGATGGTAGGCGTATCAGAATTCTCGATGAATCGATGCTCAGGAAAATTTCTAAGTTTGGATAACCCCCCCCTAACTTTGTCGCTATCTCATGGCAAGCTTCTTTTGATTTTGCCAGATGATGTGCGGGTAAATTCCTTTATGAATAAAATCTCACGTGGTACTTCGTGAGGTTTCAGATTCTGTCTCAAGCTTGATTCCAATACAGTGGTGTCAAAAGGCTCTCCTTCAACACACATAACCACCCGTTGCCCCCATTTTTCATCATCCTTTGATGTTATGAAGAATGTCAATCCGGGAGCAACAAACTTTGTAATTCTCAGTTCCAGTTGCTCGGGATGAATCTTCAGCCCGCCTGAAATGATAACATTATCAAAACGTCCTCTCCATTGGAAATGATGCCGGTCGATAAGATTCACCATGTCGTTTGTTACGAGACGGTTGAACGATTGCGTCATGGAATGAATTACGAGACATCCCCTCTCGTCAGTATGAAATTCATATCCCGGCAACGCAAAATATATATCTCCGTTATCACCTATCTCACGCAAGGCTACATGACTGCATGTCTCAGTCATACCGTAGGTAGCATACACCTTTGAGTTTAATTTTGAAACAAGATGGAGGTCGCGGAGCGACATTGCGGCCCCTCCTACTATGATATTTTTGACTATAAAATTTTGTCCAAGCAATCTCTCAGTGAGACCTTTCAGCTGGGAAGGAACAACGGGAAGCAAATCGATAGCTTGCATATAATCCATTTCATGCAATGGTCGATTGGAAGGCTTTTCCATGAATAATCGGGCTCTAGAGACGAGCGCCCTCACAATCATCATCTTGCCGGCAATATACTCGGCCGACAACGGGCACACCATGATGGAAGAAGAATTCAAGGAAAAGAACCGGCAAGTGGCCATAGCCGATGCAATCATATCGGCTTTGAGCAATTTAATGACTTTGGGTGTTCCGGTTGATCCCGACGTGTGAGCTTCTATCCAGTCATTGTTGTCGTTCCATTGTTTAAGGAATCGATCGGTGGCTTCATCATTATAATGAATCATCAGTCCTGTATATTATGAATCAAATAATGCGATTTATAACCCCGTAGTCCCATGATGTGGCAGGGTCATAATAAAGTTTAGTATCCTTCACAACGAGTGGCGATGTGATATTGTTTTCATACAGAGTTCCGGTACCGAGCCCCTGGGGCATGGTGACATTTTTTGATGTTGCCCATTGGGCAATGGCATTGAGACCAATGTTGGATTCAAGTGCCGATGTCGCCCACCATTTTATTTCACGCTCTGTAGCGTCCTTGATCCAGCCATCACAGGTGGTGAATCCTCCATGGAGCGAGGGCTTCAATATTATGTATGCAGGCATAATGGCATCGAGCAGACGACAACGGTGGTCGTAGTCCATGTTGCCTATCATTTCCTCATCGAGAGCAATAGCAATAGGTGAGTCATGGGTAATTTCTCTCATCAATTGCCATTGTCCCGGCATTACGGGCTGCTCGATGGAATGAATATCATAACGGGCAAGACTATCTATACGTTTGAGAGCATTGTGTCGGTTCATGCTGCCGTTGGCATCCAGTCTCAGTTCCAGCTTATCAGTTCCATAGCAGGATCTTATGAAGGAGAGGAGTTCAAGCTCTTTATCAAAATCTATGCCACCGATTTTGATTTTGATACAGTGGTAACCTTCGTTGAGTTTGTTATTGATGCGTTGTAACATAGTGTCACGATCCCCCATCCATATGAGCCCGTTGATAGGGATACCGGTTTGGCCACTTAGCCATGACTCAGCAGGAAAAATTTTGAAATTTCCACCTGATTCCAGATCGCGCAAAGCAGTTTCAAGGCCAAATCTTATTGATGACTCGTTGACATTTCCCAAGTCGATATGATCTATATCGCGGCAAACAGCAGTCAGGATTGATTCGTATAAGGGTGAGTCGTCGGAGCTGAGCCCCTTGAATAAAGCACACTCCCCCACTCCACATCTACCACTTTCACTATCGGTGACCTTTACAAAATAAGTCTCCTTGACAGTCATTGACTGTCTTGATGTTATAGCGGTAAATTTGAAGTGGAGAACGGCTTTGGCAAAAGTTGCAGTCAGCATCAACCGGGGAATTTGGGGAACTGGTCAAAATCGGGGTCTCTTTTTTCGAGAAAAGCGTTCTTCCCTTCCTGAGCCTCCTCCATCAGATAGAACATGAGGGTGGCATCACCGGCCAATTCCATGAGGCCGCGTTGACCATCGAGTTCGGCATTTAGACCACGCTTGATCATACGTACAGCCATAGGACTGCGCTTGCATATAGTCTCACACCATTCGACAGTTTCGTCTTCAAGTCGGTCAAAAGGTACTACGGCATTGATCATTCCCATTTCAAGAGCTTCGGCTGCCGAGTATTGTCGGCATAGGAACCAAATCTCCCGTGCTTTTTTCTGACCTACACAGCGCGCAAGATAACTTGATCCAAAGCCGGCATCAAAGCTGCCTACTTTGGGACCGGTCTGTCCAAACCGTGCATTCTCCGATGCAATTGTGAGGTCACATACCACTTGAAGCACATTACCGCCGCCTATTGAATAACCGTTGACCATAGCAATCACCGGCTTGGGAAGGGATCTGATAGCTTTGTGCAGATCAAGTACATTGAGTCGTGGCATTCCGCCTTCATCTATGTAGCCACCTACACCTTTGACACGCTGGTCTCCACCCGAGCAGAAGGCCTTGTCGCCAGCTCCGGTGAGAATAAGGACTCTTATATCGGTGGCTTCGCGGCAATAGTTTACAGCATCAAGCATCTCCCTATTGGTAAGCGGACGAAATGCATTGTATACTTCAGGGCGGTTGATCGTAATCTTGGCTATCCCTTTGTATTGTTGAAACAGAATATCAGTATATTCCTTTATCGTTTTCCATTCACGTTGTGACATGATTTGCAGTTGTTAAATGTTTTCATTTCGTTTGATATACTCATTCATGGTATCGGCGCTTATCTGAGCGTCGGTATTAACGACAATCATTACAGGAGTATGCTGTCGGTCACTAAATGTTGCTTTGCATGCTTTCTCAAGTTGGTCATCATTATTGGCCTCATGGATTGTAAAGCCGGCGGCTCGGGCAACTGCCGCAATGTCTACATTACTTGCCGGGAGCATGAATTGGTCAACACCGCTGAAATTACGGGTCCCTTTTATGTACTTGAAAATACCCCCTCCATGATTATTGATGACAACTATTTTGAAGCGTGGAGGGATGCAAGGCAGCGTCAGGGCGTTAAGATCGTATGACGCACTCATATCACCGGTGATAAGAAGCGTCTCTTTCTTATATTTTAGCGCAGCTCCGATTGCTGTTGACGTGGAACCATCTATTCCGCTCACTCCTCTGTTACAGTCCACACGGTGGAATCTTGAAGGTAGAAGTTGGGCATATCTCAATGTCATTCCATTGGACAACTGAATATTGTAATTGCGAGTGGCATGGTTAAGCACGGTATTTACAGCTTTCATATCGCTCCATGGAGCGTTCATCAGAAAAGTCTTGGTGCTTTTCACCGCTGCGTCTTTTATGTAATTCCATTGGTTGACATAGTCGCTGCTTATTGCCGGTTTTCTCATCATAGAGACAAGTTGGCTCAAGAATGATGCGGCATCAGTGTCAATCCTCACCGTCATAGTACCAAAACTGTCACAGTTCAAGCTGTCAAGTCCTATGTGCCAATGTTCAATACGGTCTCTCTTTATACACTCTGTAAGCGTCGATGAAATTGCGGGACCACCTATTGTAATCACGATGTCGGGGCGTAACATGTCATTTAAACGGCCCCCTGTTTGTGTCATTGTTGCATCAATGCAATCGATTACACCGTCGCCATGAAGATTTGCTATGGAGTCGGCCAGTATCACAAAGTTCCCGAATCGGCCTAACCTGCCGATAGCTCTGTTTAGCTTCTGATCGGGTAACAGGGCGCCGGCAACAATCATTACCTTGGTGGGCGATTGCAAGGTTTGGGCCAATTGCTTCATTGTTTCATCGTCAATTCGGCCCGACCGCTGTATCGCTCTTATTGCAACCGGTGCAACTGTGAGCATATCATCAGCATCATCTGCCTCGACCGTGGGGTCGGGAATCTCAACATTGATGTGTACCGGGCCTTGGGGCTGGATAGTCGCTGCGCATAGTGCATCGTTGATTGTCAAGTCCCGGAAATGAGCTTCATCTCTGCAATTGATGTTGAAACTTCGCTTTATAAAGTTGCGATATACATCTTGTTGCACAATTGTTTGAGGTAAATTCCGATTGATAGCTTCGTGAGGACGATCTGCGGTAATGACCAAGAGCGGAAGCTTGCGGTAATATGCTTCAGCAATAGCGGGAGAATAGTTTAAAACAGCAGTCCCGGATGTGCAAATCAGAGCTACCGGTTTATGTGAAACCAATGAAATGCCTAATGCCACAAAGGCCGCTGAACGTTCGTCAGCGACCACTGTGGTTGTTAATTCATGTATCCGGTAAACAGCATCAATGAGAGGTGCGTTACGAGCACCCGGCGAAACTACAATATCATTGATGCCGTGTGCCAGGAGCATAGCAGCGATGGCACGGCAGCACTCCTGTTCGGTTGTCATGCTTTTTTGAAAGAGCTACGTACAATTGTCTGTTCGCGGTCGGGACCTACTGAAAGAATTGTTATTGGAGTCTCAAGCTCTTTCTCAAGGAATGACACATAGTCAATGAATGCTTTGGGGAGTTGCGACTCATCGTTAAATTTGGTCATATCTGTTTTCCAGCCCGGCATTGTGACATATACGGGCTTGATATCATCGGTATTGACGTCAAATGGGAAATGTGTAGTGCGCTCTCCATTGATTTCATAAGCTACACATGCTTTGATTTCGTCAAAGGCATCGAGAACGTCGCTCTTCATCATGATGAGCTGAGTGACACCGTTGATCATGATGGCATATTTGAGAGCAATGAGATCAATCCAACCGCAACGACGCTCGCGACCTGTTACGGCACCATATTCGTGACCGAGATCGCGTATGGTTTTTCCGGTCTCATCAAAAAGTTCTGTGGGGAATGGACCGCTGCCTACACGTGTGCAATAGGCCTTGAATATGCCATAAACCTCACCTATCTTGTTGGGTGCCACACCGAGTCCGGAGCAAGCACCCGAACATATGGTGTTGCTTGAAGTGACAAATGGGTAAGAGCCGAAGTCGACATCGAGCATTGTACCCTGAGCGCCCTCACACAATACCTTGCGGTCATGCTTAAGAGCTTCATTTATTTCGTATTCGCTGTCAATGATCTCAAATTGCTTCATGTATCCGATAGCGTCGAGCCACTGGGCCTCGAGTTGAGCAAAGTCGGGCTCTTCTCCCATGCTCTTTAGAATGGCTACATGACGGTCACGGGCTGCCGAGTACTTTGAGTCAAAATCATGGAACACATCACCCAATCGCAATCCGTTGCGCGAAATTTTGTCGGTATATGTGGGGCCTATACCTTTGCCGGTAGTGCCTATCTTGTTTGCACCCTTTGCTTTCTCATTGGCAGCGTCGAGGAGACGGTGAGTGGGCATTATGAGATGCACTTTCTTCGACAGTTTGAGGATTCTCTTAAGGTCTATACCGCTTGCTTCGAGGGCCTCGGCTTCGTCCTTGAACAATATGGGGTCAAGAACCACGCCGTTGCCAATGATATTGGTCTGACCTTTTTGGAAGATACCTGAAGGAATGGAGCGAAGCACATACTTTTTGCCATCAAACTCCAGTGTGTGACCGGCATTAGGGCCTCCTTGGAAGCGTGCTACAATATTGTAGGCGGGGGTAAGCACGTCGACGACTTTGCCTTTTCCCTCATCACCCCACTGTAATCCTAAAAGAACATCTACTTTAGTCATGAGTAATGTGTTGGTTAGTTTTTTATCGTTGTTATTGTTATATCCTAATTTATTTAACAGTCCATGAATATATGGCACCGATGTCAATTTTCTTTACGCATCTTGCGTGTACATTGTGAGCACATGCCGTAGACCGACAATGCTATGTAACGAGGCGCGAACGAACCAAATTTCATCATTGACAACTCTCTTGCCACCGAAGCATTGCGGAGCTCAGTTACTTTGCCACAGTTGATGCACACCATGTGGAGTTGATTGCCCGATGGCATGCGGTAGGTACATTCATAGAAATGCGTTCCGTTGTCAAATTGTTGCCGCCTTACAAGCGACGCTTTAACGAGAAGTCCCACTGTGTTGTATATCGTGGCTCGGCTCACCTGGTGTCCGCTTTCAATGATGTCGGCCGACAGGTTGTCAAGGTTAAAGTGTCCTTTGCTGTTGGTTATGGCTTCAATAATAACCCGTCGTTCATAGGTATCGCGCAGTCCATTCTCTTTCAAGTAGGACTGAAACGCTGTTCTTAAAGAATCGTTGTTTTTATTTTCAGCCATGATCCTGTAATCTGTCTCTTTTTCGCAAACCGCCTACAAAGATAATGGAAATATACAATAACACAAAGTATAGGCACCATATTTGTTATGAGACAGGCTCTAAGAGTCACTAAGAGTCATCGGCCCTTGTATGGGTTGTGTGGACCGATACATTATCCTGAGTTTTGGAGCCCGTGGTTGAATCGTCAATATTATTGATAAGTGAATGACTTGACATTTGACTTATCACAGCCGTCCTGTTGCTCATGATGAGCGACGTGATGTAGACTGTGAACACAGGGAACATCATCATTCCCAGGGCAGCAAGCAGTACCGACAATATACGCCCAACTGATGTGACGGCATTGATGCTGCAACCTACAGTCGTCACGTCCATCATGGACCACCATAACGCGTCCCGATAATTTGTCACCCCCGGGTTGACAGGATGTTCAAACATAAAGAATACCAGGCTGGCGAAATATACCGTAGCCAGCAGAGTTACCAGATACGTTACAAACAATCCTGTAGCTTTGTTATAGGCAAACCATCCAACAATTATTGCCATTGCATATCCACCCCTCACCAATGGGATGAATTGCAACAGATACATTACATTGGTTGAGAATGTCCAGCCGTAATGCTGGATAATCTGTAGATATGGTATTGAAACGAGAAAAAAAACAAAATGTGTGTAAAGATAGTGCCATTTACGTTTGGCCATGAAGAACTCTATGAAAAAGTCCACGAGAAATACGATACATATCCACAGTTGGGTTTTCATGAAACGTGGCTCACCATAAAAAATATCGCCTTTGAATGAATCGATGGAAATGCTTATGACCAAGAAAATTGATAATGCGAGCATTATCACATGTAATGTCATATAGGTGATGTTTACTGATGTGCGACGGCCTTTTTCAAGTGATGCTTTAATATCGCGCGCTGTTTTCATATCCAGTTAAATGTTTTTGGTGATAAACTTTACGGCTTATGATGAAATAGGCCGTCATCATTATAACACCTGTAATGACCCAACTGATTGGATAGATTGCGATAAGTTGAGCAAAATTATTCCACAGATGAGATGAACACCATGCGATTCTGAGCATACATGTGCCTATGACGGTAATCAGCATGGGCATTATTGAGTAGCCCAAAGCACGGAGCGCTCCTCCGGAAATCTCATAAGTGCACGCTATGAATTGGTACATCAGGACTCCAGATATACGCGTTGCGGCATGTGATGCAACTATGGCATCATCGGTGAAAATTTCTATAGCCGGCTCATTGAATACGACTATGGCGACATTGAAGATGCAGCAACTGATTATGCTCAGCCAAAAGCAGCGTTTGAAGATGCTCCTGCACATATCCATGTTGCCGGCACCATAATTCTGACTCATGAATGCTATGCAAGCCTGGGTGAACGACACTATGATGAAGAAACTGTAGAATTCAAATGTCAGTGCGGCCGCCGATCCCGATACCGTTTCGTGGCCAAATGAATTGATTCCCGACTGAACAAATACATTTGACAAAGCAAACACCATGCCTTGTATTCCTGCCGGCAATCCAATCCTTATGATTTTGCCAAGTTCCTTGTGGAATAATTTAATGCAGTGGGGATTGAGTCTTATGTCACCTGTCTCGTGAAATAATAACCATACTATACACATGCCACTCACATAATTTGATATAGAAGTAGCGATAGCGACACCTTCCACCCCCATACCAAATCCGAGTACAAATGTGAGATTAAGGATTACATTTACAAGTCCGCCGGCAACGAGACAATAGAATGGGCGCTTTGTGTCGCCTACACTTCTCAGTATCGCCGAGCCAAAGTTGTAAATCATCATTCCGGGGAACCCCAAAGATAGAATTGTGAGATATTCTGTTGCTTTGTCAATGACTTCCACCGGTGTTTCAAGTAGAGCCAGTATTGGACCAGCGATAGTCAATCCTATCATCATCATTACCACACCGCTTATGAGGGCGAGAGCTGCTGAGGTGGCTACTGCTTTTCGTATTCCTTCTCTGTTGCGCTGTCCTATCAGATTGGCTATGATGACGTTGGAGCCGAGCGACAGGCCCATGAACAAATTGATGATGAGACCTATCACCGGGCCATTGGCACCTACTGCTGCCAATGCCTCGTGACCTACAAATCTACCTACTACGGCAATATCGACTGCGTTGAATGATTGCTGTACTATGCCACATGCCAAAATAGGCAATACAAACTTTATAATCTTTCCGGTGAGGTTTTCCGGACTGAGCATGTCAATGCTCTTACGGGATATGCGGTTGTCGGTGCTCATCGTTTGTTTTTTTTCAAAACAATGACGTTGGCACGCTGCAATCCAAGAAGTTTTTGATACATCTGTTCCTGTCCGTCATATTCATTGGTGTAATTTCTCACCTTCTCAAGGTCTTGGTCGTTGAGTTTGAAGCATTTTGTATTGGCGATGCGACGCCGGTTGAATATTTTCTCAAGTTCATATTCAGCGCGACGGCGAGCTTTGACTGATATGGTCAACATTGAATCGCCTTCAGGTCGTTCTGCATTTTTTGACGAAATGAATCGTATTCCACCCTCGCTCTGGGGCACCAGATGAACATATCCCGCAGCCTGTGAACGGTCGTAGTCATATTTGGCTTCTCTTATTCTTTTTTGAATAAGTTCCATCAGTGAGATGAACTCAGGAGAGTCTTTGTCAGGGAGTATCTCTATCTCTTCTTGCTTGGCAAATAATTTGATAAGGGCGAAGAAAAGATTAAGTGTTACCAGCGTATCGCCATTGGCCGAGTGTACAGCTTCCTCATTGATCTCAACACCGAGGTCGCGGGCGCATGCGCTGAGTCCGGGACCAGAGTAAAAAGGGATATTATTGTGTCGTGCTACACAATACCAATACAGATGTCTCAGCTCGATGCGCTTTTTATCTTCAAGACCATGGATGCCAGCTTTCGACATAGCCTTGAAATCGTCAATGAGTGAAAATCCTATTATATGGCTGGCATTGTCGATGATATTTTGAACTCGAGAACGATATGTGCTGAATTCAGGGGATTTGGCTACCATCGATGGGTTGATATGGTGAATTTTAGTATCCCAATTTGTGAGCTTTGAGGGCTTGAATCGATGGTAAAATACCTCTTGATGGGCTGCATTCATAATTGAAAGCTCTATCAACTCCTCTATATTTTGACCATCGAATCGGCCTTGGGCTGATTCTGTATCGAAACAAATAAATTGATTTGAAATACTCATCGTAGACATTGTACTGATTGGACGTGCAAAGGTACATAAAAAACGTGAGAATATGCAAACATCAAGTCCTATGGTATGACTTTGATAATCTTGCCAAAGGTGCTATCTAAGCGTCAGCTACAGTGGAATCTTAACATGTAGTCCTGATTATTTGCAAAAACCGATTACCTTGGTGAAAAAACTCAAGAGGAGATTGAATGTTAAATAAAATAGATGTAAATTTGTAGTTTGAAACTCCATAACATTTCGAATAAAAATAAATAATTATCTGATATGAAACGATTTACAGCATTCTTGATGAGTGTCATGGCTTTTTTTGTCATGTCGGCTCAGATGGTCGAACCGATTAAATGGAGCGCCACCACCACTATGGACAGTGACGATACAGGACATGTCACTCTAAAGGCTACTGTTGAAAACGGCTGGCATCTCTATGCCCTTCAACTTCCTGATGGAGGGCCAAATCCTACAGTCATTGATTTTACATCGACACCCGGAATCAAGTTGGTGGGTGAGCTTCAACCCAATGTAGCTCCAACAGTTGAGGTAGATATGATTTTTCATCTGGAGCTCGGCTATTGGGATAAAGATGTAGCTTTCCGTCAAGATTTTAAAGTCGTTGATGGAACCTCAAATAATATCAATGTATCGATATCCTATCAGGCATGCAACGGAAGCTCGTGTATAGCACCTTCAAGAGATGAGTTTAAACTCAATATCAATGGTGGGGCGATACAGCCGGAAACAGAACCAACTGAAGTCGCGACTGAGCACAAAGAGGTATCTTCCACTGTTACAAACAATATATCAGCGAGTGATTTGTGGGCACCCGTAGTAAACGAAAATACCGCCGAACCCATATCCTCATCACCCTGGTGGCTAATCTTCATATGGGGATTTGGTGGTGGACTTCTGGCTCTACTCACACCTTGTGTATGGCCTCTGATACCCATGACTGTAAGTTTCTTCTTGAAAAAAGGCACACCCAAGCGCAAAGCAATAAGTGACGCTCTCATCTATGGTTGCTCAATAGTTGTAATCTATCTTTTGCTTGGATTGCTTATTACAGTAATTTTCGGAGCCAGCAAACTCAATGAATTGTCGACCAATGCAGTCTTCAATCTCATATTCTTCCTCTTGCTTATAGTTTTTGCAATCTCTTTCTTCGGAGCTTTCAATATAACCTTGCCTTCGCGTTGGAGCAACGGGGTTGATAATAAAGTGGAGAAAACAACAGGTATGATCAGTATTTTCTTCATGGCCTTTACGTTGGCTCTCGTATCATTCTCATGCACCGGTCCTATAATCGGAACACTGCTTGTAGAAGCCGCTTCTCTTGGCAACATCTCGGGACCAGCTATAGGAATGACTGGTTTTGCGGTGGCCCTGGCTTTGCCTTTTACTCTCTTCGCAATCTTTCCAACATGGCTTAAAGAGATGCCTCGCTCAGGTGGCTGGCTCAATTCGGTCAAGGTTGTTCTTGGTTTCCTTGAACTTGCACTCTCGCTCAAATTCCTTTCAGTAGCCGATCTTGCTTATGGTTGGGGAATCCTCGACCGCGAAGTGTTTGTTTCGTTATGGATTGTCATATTTTTCCTGTTGGGTATTTATCTGCTTGGCAAGATTCGTTTCAGCCATGATGAACCGGTTGAACGTCTGTCGGTGGGTCGTTTTTTCCTATCGCTGATTTCACTCAGTTTTGCCGTATATCTTATTCCCGGATTGTGGGGCGCTCCTCTCAAGGGGGTGAGTGCATTTGTTCCTCCTTTGTATACACAGGATTTCAATCTCTATACCGGTGGTCAATTTGAAGAATTTGACGACTATGAACAGGGCATGGCTTATGCAGCCAAGAATAACCGTCCGGTACTTGTCGATTTCTCTGGTTATGGTTGTGTGAATTGCCGTAAGATGGAAGGTGCTGTGTTCGATACTGAGGTAGTGAGCGACATGATAAAGGAAAACTTCGTCCTGATAAAACTTATGGTCGATGATAAACAGAATCTACCCCAGCCTATCACTGTTACCGAGAATGACAGGGAATTGGTGCTACGTACGGTCGGTGACAAATGGAGTTATCTGCAGCGTCATAAATTTGGCGCAAATACCCAGCCATATTACGTAATCCTCAATGGCGATAATGGTGAGATGCTTGCTCCGTCGCGCAGCTACAATGAGAATCTTACTGAATTTGTGGAATGGCTTTCCACCGGAATAGAAAATTTCAAAAATAAGTAAATCCAATGTCTCATTCACGGGAAGAAAAGATAGAGGCTCTTGGCCGGGTCATTGATACGCTTGACCGGTTGAGAGTAGAATGTCCATGGGACCGCAAGCAGACCAATGACTCTTTGCGTCCCAATACGATTGAAGAGGTTTATGAGTTGGCCGATGCTCTCTTGGCCAACGATAACCTCAATATAAAGAAAGAACTCGGTGATGTATTGTTGCATGTTTTGTTTTATGCCAAGATTGGTGAAGAAACGGGGACATTTGATATTGCCGATGTAGCCAACGCTCTGAACGATAAATTGATATTCCGTCATCCCCACATTTTTGGTGATGTGAAGGTTAACGATGCCCACACGGTAGAACTCAATTGGGAACAAATAAAGCTCAAAGAGAAAGGTGGAAACAAGACTGTACTCTCAGGAGTCCCAACCTCTCTGCCTCCACTCATAAAGGCTTATCGTGTGCAGGAGAAAGCAGCCAATGTAGGTTTTGACTGGGAAGAACCGCAACAGGTATGGGATAAGGTAAAAGAAGAGACCATTGAGTTTGAGCAGGCTGTAGCCTCGATGGGCCAGGATCAGCGTGAAGCTGAAATGGGAGACCTTTTCTTCAGTCTTGTCAATGCTGCACGCCTCTATAAGATTCATCCTGATACAGCACTCGAGCGGACGAACAAAAAGTTTATTGAGCGGTTTAATTATGTAGAGAGCAAAGCTAAGGAGTCGGGGCGACAGCTCAAGGATATGACACTCGGTGAGCTCGATACATTGTGGAATCAAGCTAAAAAAGAATTATTATGAAGTTCATCACATTGATGCTGTCTGTTGCTATCTCCCTTACCTCGGTAGCAGTAACTCCTCGTATGGTGTGTTCACCGGCTGAAAAGCCGTCACAACCACGTCATCATATGAAAGTCGTTGTTGAAAAAGTAGACAACAATAACAGCGATGGGGTGTCGAGGGTGAGTTGCACACTTATGAGTATTCCTCACACATCGTCACGCGTAGATTCTGTTACCGCTTTAATTGACCGGCATGTATATAAAGCTACCGATATAGACGGTGTTGACTTTGAGCGTTATTTCCAATGGGAAGATGATGGTGCGGTACCTGTAGAAGTGGATCTGAAACGCACTCTCAAGTTCAATGAAGGTGATTCTATAATATTTCACACTGTGCATGGAGTGTTTTCCGCTCCATTGAAAATATAACGATAATATTGTAAGGAGTGATAGTCTGTATAACAGAGAAACCCAGTGTGGCCCGTGATATTGCCAATCTACTTGGTGCCAAAGTCAAACGTGATGGTTTTTATGAAAATGACAAATATCGTGTGACTTGGACATTTGGCCACTTATGTACTCTCAAGGAACCACACGATTATACCGAGCGATGGAAAAGGTGGACTCTTTCTTCGCTCCCCATGATTCCGCCCAAATTTGGAATCAAACTTATAGATGATGCAGGTATAAAACGTCAGTTTGCCGTAATTGAGAGCCTGGTAAAGGAAGCTGATGAGGTTATCAACTGTGGTGATGCCGGGCAAGAGGGTGAATTGATACAGCGATGGGTCATGCAAAAGGCGGGAGTGAACTGCCCCGTAAAGCGTTTATGGATATCCTCATTGACTGATGAATCCATACGTGAAGGTTTCAACACCCTTAAGCCCCAGGAGGATTTCAACAATCTTTATCATGCAGGACTATCACGTGCTATCGGTGATTGGATACTGGGAATGAATGCCACCCGATTGTATTCGTTGAAGTATTCTTCGCCAGGCAATGTGCTGTCAGTGGGGCGC
This sequence comes from Clostridiales bacterium, assembly GCA_023666645.1. Classification (GTDB taxonomy): domain Bacteria; phylum Bacteroidota; class Bacteroidia; order Bacteroidales; family Muribaculaceae; genus JAAVFS01. The sequence continues at coordinate 24,662 of JAMPBP010000007.1, read as the reverse complement.
GTCCAAACTCCTACCCTTGCAATGATAGTAGCGCGGCATAAAGAAATCGAGGCATTCAAGTCGGCTGATTTCTGGGAGCTGAAGACCGTATACCGTGATGTAACATTCAATTCCACCATTGGCCGATTTAATGAAAAAGAAAAGGCCGATCAATTTCTTACGCGCGTTAAAGAGCAGCCGTTTGCCGTGACCGATGTCATTAAAAAGAATGGTCGTGAAGGTGCTCCGCGTCTTTTTGACCTGACATCGCTACAGGTCGAATGTAACAAGAAATGGGGTTGGACAGCCGATGACACCCTTAAACGGATTCAGTCACTTTATGAAAAGAAAGTGACTACATACCCACGTGTCGACACGACTTATCTCAGTACCGATATACATCCCAAAATTCCTTCGATACTGCAACGTATGACACCCTATGCCAATCTTACTGCTACTATTCTTAGTGCTCCCATCACCAAGACGACGCGCATCTTTGATAATAGCAAGGTGACCGATCACCATGCTATTATTCCCACGGGTGAGTCTCCTTCTGTGCTTCAGGGAGAAGAGCGACAGCTCTATCATCTCATCGCATTGAGGTTTATAGCGGCTTTTTATCCTGACTGTCTTTTTGAACAGACAACGGTAAGCGGAGAATCGTCAGGTGTACCATTCAGAACCATAGGCAAAGTGATAACGGACCCGGGCTGGAGAAGTGTGCTGCAACCCGAACAGAGCGAAAGCGATAAGGACAAGGAAGGTGAGAACAATATTCTGCCTCAATTCAATGTTGGAGAGAGTGGCCCACACAAGCCATCGCTCGTGAAGAAAGCGACGCAGCCACCAAAGTATTATACTGAAGCTACGTTGTTGCGTGCTATGGAATCTGCCGGAAAAATAGTAGATGATGAAGCATTGAGAGAAGCAATGAAGGAAAATGGTATTGGTCGTCCCTCTACTCGTGCGGCAATTATTGAGACGCTGTTCAAGCGGCGTTATATATATAGGCAGCGCAAGAATATCATGGCATCGGCTGCCGGTATAACCCTTATAGAGACTATAAATCAGGAATTGCTCAAAAGTCCTAAGTTGACAGGAATTTGGGAGAATAGACTGAGACGTATAGAACGTGGCGAATATTCGGCTTCAGAGTTTGTCGAAGATTTAAAAGTGCAAATCAATGAGATTGTAATCAATGTCTTGAGCGACAATTCATGTCTGCATATCGACACCAGTGAAAAAGTGAAGGAGAAGCCATCGTCAAAACGAGCCCGCAAACCTCGCGATAAGAAGCCCCCAATCACCGAATACTCGATGATACAGTGTCCAGAGTGTAAACAGGGTCACATTGTCAGAGGGAAAACAGCTTTTGGCTGCAGCAATTTCAAGAATTGTGGCTTCAGACTCTCTTTTGAAGAGTATCCTATGGAGACCACACCTAAACAACTTGCCGAGAAGATAAAGAAGAACTTTAAAAAATAGAATTGGATACAATGAAGCAATATAACAGTGAGCTATTCCCTATTGTCAATCTTAATGGAACGGTTATTGGAAAGGCAACACGTGGGGAATGCCATTCGGGCAGTATGTTGCTCCACCCGGTTGTACACCTGCACATAGTCGACTGTGACGGACGTATATTTCTGCAGAAAAGATCAATGAACAAGGATATACAACCTGGACGATGGGACACTGCTGTGGGAGGGCACGTGGATTATAACGAGTCGGTTGAGAATGCCCTGGCAAGGGAAACCCGAGAGGAACTCGGCATTGAGATAAACGAAAAGTTTCATCTCGTCACCTATGATTTCAGAAGTGACCGTGAACATGAATTGGTACATGCTTATTGTATGATTGTTGATTCTGATGATTTCTCACCTGTATATAATAGAGATGAAATTGACGATGCACGATTCTGGAGTGGTGATGAAATAGATGCCGTGAAAGGCAAAGGTATACTCACACCCAATTTTGAAAGTGAGTATGATCGATTGAAAGCACTCATTTACGAGTTGTTATGAGTATAGCAATTCAGTGGATAATTGTGATCGCAATATTACTGATTGCAGTTATGGGAACTATATACAGCTTTATAAAGTGTCGAAAGAGTAAGTCAAGAGGTTGTTGTGATTGTCCCTTGTCTGATTCGTGCAAAAAATAATATGGCAACTCAACGTGAGATACGTGTTTTGAAGGATTTAATAGTAAAAGTATTAAAATTATCGTCAATACAATATTTTTAATGCCATTTTGCTTTATTTGTAGAAAATATTGTTATATTTGCCGATGTAACCCTTAAATCGCAATATAACTCAAATCTACAACTATGGCTATTATTGATTGTGTCTCTTGGAATCCGCAAGGTCCTGAGGTAGTGTATGCTTATAAGTTCCCGCATGATAATCTGTCAACTTATACCCAGTTAATAGTTAACGAGTCGCAAGTTGCCCTGATGTTCTCAAAAGGTCAGCTGCTTGCTAAATTTGGGCCTGGAAAGCATACTCTCGATACAGAAAATCTGCCTATATTGCGGTCTTTTTTCGGAATTCCATTTGGAGGGAAGAATCCATTTTTCGCCCAAATATGGTTTGTGAATATCATCGAAACATTCAATATACCTTGGCATGTAGGAAAATTGTCGGTCCATGACTCGGATTACCAAACGCAGCTGCCTTTGGAACTCAATGGACAATATGGAGTCAAGGTCACTGACCCCGAGAAGTTTGTAATAAAGATGGTGGGTACAAAGAATATATTTACCCAGCGTGATCTTACAGAGCAATTCAAGGGAGAATTTACAACAAAGGTAAAATCGGCAGTGGTTCAATTTATGATGCAGAATAGTGTTGGTTTTAAACAGATATCTGCGTTTCTTGACCCGTTGTCCCAATCACTTAAAGCTCAACTTAATGACTTTTGCAATAATATAGGCCTCGATGTGCCCAAATTCTACGTTTCAGATATCGATATCGATACTTCAACTCCAGAGGGGCTCAAGGTTAAAGAAGCCATAGCTACGCAGAGTTCAATGTCAATTACAGGACATACCTGGCAACAGGAACAGATGTTTGGTACAGCCTCGCAAGCTATCAATCAGGTAGGAGGCGTAGGGTCAGGTGGAAACGGAAATTTGCTGGGTGGTCTTCTTGCTATATCCATGATGAACAATATGACGGGTGGAGCAGCCAATGGTAGCATGATGAATCCGCAGTTTAGTCAACCGACTTTTGGTGGTGGCCAGTCGGCTCCGCAGAATTTCCAGCAAGGTGCCACTCCATCGGCTCAGCCGGCACGCATGGTATATTGTTCATCCTGTTCAAAGAAATTCCCGTCGACCTCGGCATTTTGCCCTAACTGTGGCAATAAATACCACCCTTGCCCTAATTGTGGCAGTGACAATCCAGAGGAGGCCCATCGATGTGTGAATTGCGGCACACAACTTGCAGGAGCAGCCAATAAGTGTCCCCACTGCAACATGACTTTACCGGCAGGCTCTACTTTTTGCCCAGGTTGTGGACAGCCTGTAATCATTTCGAGCAATACATGTAGCCGTTGCGGCTCACCTCTTCCTCCCACTGCGGCCTTCTGTCCAAAATGTGGTAATAGACGTACGTAACTAAATTATATCTAAATACCATGAATATCAAACCAATAGGCATTGCGATCGCAATATTTGGGCAGTTGCTGTTAGTGGCTATATTTGTTTTATTGTTGCCTGTTACTCTTTTTGTTAATCCAGCGGTGATGTGGCTCGACCTAACCGTAGTATCGTTAAACTATTGGTTATGGGTGGCTACATTGTTCCGGGAACCCATCAATCTTGATGACAAATCACAGAAACAGGTGGCGGCGCTCGGCATCAGATGGCAAGGATCATTTATTTATTCATTGCTTTCCATCGGGTTCATATTTATAGCCATAAGTGCTGGCATAGAGTTTAATTGGCAGCTGTTTACACAATGTCTATTTATATTTCTTCTATTGATTCTTGCTTTTACCGTGCTTGGGGTCAACGAAAAGACCCGAGCCGTCTATGAGAAAGAAAATGTACAAAAGGCAGGCAAGCAATCAATTAAACGGGCTTTGAGTGATGTCATTATGGAAGCTCAGATAAAGAGCGTCCCTCTGAATGTTATCAATCGCTTGAAGAGTATTGAAGCAGACTCCCGCTATATATCACCATCATCAATTCCCGAAGCAGTCGAGCTTGACTGTAGAATAGTCGACTACTGCCGAGATATGACTCATGCATTCTATGATTATGATATGAACAAAGAGCGTATAGAAAAACTTATGAATGCTCTTGAATTGACATATACAGCAAGAAAGCGGTATTAAATACAATCTAATATTATTCATTTCATTTTTAACCACCCTTTGCCTAATGTTAGCATAAGGTGCATTGTATTTTGAATCAGACCTTGTAGCTGCAATTCGGTATTAGGACTAAACATTATTAACAATTATGGATGGAAAAATTTTCCCTGATTCGGCCAATATATGGCATGATCAGGCAAAAATCCTCTTTAACTATTATCGACAGGCAGCTGAGCGTATAGTTGAAGAAGAAGAGCTTATTGAAAGCAATATCAGAGACCTCGAGCAGGGTATTGCTGATTTGCGCAATGAATTGTCAAGCAAGTGGTGGTACATGCTATTGTTCTATCTTCCCTATTACTTCCTCAAGAAACGCATAACGACTGAAATTGAGGGAAAAGAAGAAAAAATTGCCGTACAGCGTCAACGTTATAAGGAAATATTCCGCGACTATAAAGTGACCCGTATGGGTGTAGCGTTTGTCCCTGTTGCTGAACAGATTAAATATCAAGACAAGAGTTTTATCGTCGATTATACCGGAGCTGTTCCCGAACAGAAGATATCCATGAGCGTTTCGCGCCGCAATGACCTATTGGTTGATACGATACATGCTCTCGATGCCCTTTCGAAGGAAGCACCTATCGTGGAGACTTCCAATGAGGCCGAGACTGTCAATACTGATGATTATTCTCTGTCCATTCAGGAGATAAAGGAGAACGACTATCTCGGTTCCATGGAGCGCGCTCTCAAGACAATGACATTCTGTATGGAGGATCTCGATACGACATCGGTGACTCTGCCGGTAGTCACTGATAATTCCCTATATTTACCGCAACTCGATACATATGCGACAAGTGAATTGCCCGATAAGGCTACAGTCGTTGAAGTGTTCAACAATAATGCTTACCAAACCGGAATTAAAAAATTCCAGGAAATAAACGATCTTAAGAATTCACTTTCCAATGAAACAGCACAGTTTGAAGAGGTACTGATAATGCTTATGAATGCGATAGGCAATTCTGTACAGACAGTAACCCGCATGAAGGTAGCTTCGGTCGATAAAATAGTGCTTGACTCCAACCGCCTGCTATATCAAATACTTAAGGCGCCCTACAATCATTATTCACCCTTGCTGGAAGCCGACGAAATAGACCGGATACGAAATGAAAAATTTGATTATTCCGATTCGATTCAGGGCTATGAGCCATTTACTCTGAGACAATCTTCTCGTGTAAGATACAATCCGTTGACCGGTACTTGGATTGCTGAAGATGGATCACAAACAGTTCAACCATTCGGTGTCCACCAAATGTATGAGGAGATAATAGCGCCAATGGTACAGAACCTCATGCAGGAGAATCGTATCGAACGTCTGAAGATATATAATGCCATCAGAGACCAGAAGATATCTTATCTCAACAAGTGGCATCAGGATACTGATGCGTTCTATAGGTCCAACAGAGCTGAATCGGCCGATCTTATAAATTTGATGCAACAGACCTTGACCGAGTATGTCAGCGCCTACAATAATCTTATGGCTTTGAAACGTACAGAAAATCAGATGAAACTCTCAGATGGTAACCTTGACTCGGTTGTTGTGGAAGTTGTTGACAATACTGCCGATACTTTGGCTGCCTTTGAGCTTCAGGGACAGGAATTCCAAAAAGTGCAAACCGAGTTTGAGGAATACATAGAACGTCTAAAAGAAGATATTGATTTGAAAGCCAGTAAATTTGGTCATGTCGAATACTTTGATGCAAAACTTCGTGATGGCTATTCCAATGCTGTAGCTGTCGCAGGTGCTGAGGTACATACCCTTGATGAACGAAGAAAGCCGCTTGCCTCGATTAACCCCAAATTGGCCAAGGATTCAGAGCTAATGCCCGAACCTCAAGTCAGTGATATAACATTTGATCACTTTGGTTTGAACCTTCCAGCTATTGTGAAGGAAGCCCTTGGCTCTCTCAATGCCAATGTTAAGGTAGCGGAACCTTCTGTTGCAAAATCTACTGAATCTATGCCTGAAATCATGGAGCAAGAGATTTCAAATATCTCCGATATTCCTGAAATGCCACAGTCAACCGTTCTTCCTGATCTACCTCCAATCCCACAATCAGAGACCGATTTACCCGATATTTCGTGTGACAAATCCGATAACGAACAGTAATCCTTTTAATACACCTTATTTATATGTCTCATTCATTTGATTGTGTTGTCGACACTACCGAACTCGCCCAGTCGGTTCATGCTGTCAACTCCCATGTTAATGGCACCACAGCCGCTGTCGTTGCCATGAAGGCTGCAGTCATAAAAGCTGAACAAGATGGTGCTGATCATGTGTGTAAGAAGGTGAATCAAGGATTCTATTCGATGATTCATTCCCAGATTTCTCAGAAAATGGCGGCTATGCAGAGTCGTGTCGATGCTCAGCTTATGCGCTTGAATCAACAACATAAACAGTTGTCCAACATACGCCGGCGCATGGAACGGGATTACCAGATGATCTGTGCAAGATATGGCAAACTATTCACTGCCATAAATCGCAATCTGCGTCAACGGGTCACCGAACTCGACCGTCCCATCATTGATCTCGCCACGACCGAAGCCGATAAAGTTTCCAACCGTGCCAGCCACATGACTGCAACGATTCCACTTGGACAAACCGAGTCGGTCAAAACCTCGCAGCATCTGCTCACCTCCAATCTAAAATATCGTGCCTCGCATGCCATTGAAGCTATCGAGAGATTTATCTCAGGCTACAATCGACTTCAATACATGATCGACCGTGTTCTTTTGAGCCGTAGGTCATCAACAGAAACATCTCAGCTTAATGTACCGGTCATAATGATGGAATCCAACTATGACCGTTCTGACAACAAGCATTTTCAGGTAACGGTATCGAAGATCGATATGACTGCAACTTCAAGAAATTTGATAGAAAATAGATTGAGCGTAGCCAATAGCGAGCAGGAATTATCGTGGCAAGCCAATGGAACTATAGACCCACAACTGTCCAATCAGTTTCACCGTCTTGTTGCCTCGTCTGATCTTGACCAGCGTCGCCGTGATACTATAGTGAAGCTTTTTGAAGCCAATAACTTCCTTACATTGTAATGTACCTTCTTTAAACTTTTTACAATGAGTTATACACGACATTTTTCCAGATCAATCACGGTCCATTACTCAGGTTCTGTGAGTTATCCGGCATCTCAATCGGGAGGTACACGTAGCTATTCGGGATCAGTGACTGAGACGGTTCATTTCAATGTAACTGTCGACACAGACCCGTTTGACCACTCGGTAGATACACTGGAGCATGGTGTCGACCTATTGACGGGATCGGTGGTCGCCACTGAGGCTGCTCAGGTTAAATCCATAGCCGATAATTCCAGAAAAGTCGGACAAACAATAATTTCCGGATTCTTTAAAACTGTACGCTCGGATATCTCTCAGCAGATAACTGAATTGTCGACACGTATCGATGCCTTGCTGTTGCAACTCAAAAGTTTTGCCGACCGATGTCATGACAAACAGCGCCAGATGAAGGAAGATTACAACCGTCTGTCGTCCCGTTACATAAAGATTTTCGACGACCTTAACCATGAGCTTGAGAACCGTATATATGCCATCGACCAGCCGGTATTCTCATTCCAAAGACTGGCCGATTCCGTAGGCTCGACGCCAGTGCAAGCAATCGGGACTGCGACCGTTACAGCCACAGAGCAAGCTCACCTGCATTCTACCCTATCAGTTTCACGATTGAAACATCTGGCTGCTGAAACTATTGATGATGGCAGGCATTTCCTGAACATTCAATATGACACGGACAATCTACTTACCCAATGTTTGCGTAACGGTGGTGAGGAAAAAACTATTCTGTCGCCATATTGTGTTGTAGAATCGATTGACTGTAATCAAACATCAAGTAGCGATGTTTACACCTCTCCAATGCTCTCTCAGGTTGATAGAAATATTCTTACAACCAAAATGCCGCTGGACAGCAAGGTGGGGATTGATAAACGTATACTTGAATATTTTAATGATAATGTGGCCGATGCGATGAATAGCTCGTCTACAAGTCACGAACGCCGTGTTGCCGAGCTGACAAGTCGATTATTTACTGATAATGAAACAATTCAACAATGATGAACGATAAAAAAGAATTAAAAGAAATCAGGCTTGATACTACTGAGCTGATTCTCAAAGATAACCTTGTAAGGGGTGCTATACTGCCTCAAAAAATTGCCGAGTTGAACCGTAATGTAGTCTTAGAGGGTAACACACTTGTGGAAGGTGCCGTTTTTGGACAACGCATTGATATAAGAGGTGGAGACATCGAGATAGGCGGTTCCGTTTTTGCAAAGAACGAATTTTATATCTCGGGTGATGTAAGGGGTGATGTGATAATGAAGAAAACGGTAGGTTCAGCAGGGTCTATTGTGTCGCGCGCGAACAACTGTCGACCTGTTTTCGGGTGTGATATCAATGCCAAACAAGTGACTCTGCGCAATGCCTATGTCGCCGGCAGCATATATGCCGATGAGATAATTCTTGAGAATTGTGTTGTGATTGGTGGTGTTTTTGCTTCAGCCGATGCGACGATAAATAACTGTATTGTGGGCACATTCAATACTGCTCGTGTAAACCTTGAGGGAACAATACAATTGCTCCTCCCTTCTGCATTTACAATCGAGATTCCACATACAACACCTGATACCCGCATGTTCAACCTGTCATTGGCCGATCTTGGTGCTCTGTTCCGCGAAAAACCTGAAGATGAGAAATCGGGACGTATACCGATGAATCTTGAGACCGACCAAATAAGATCGACTCTCACCAATGAAGACATGCAACGGTCTTTGCGCTCGTTCACCGTTATCGGTAAGGTATTGGCAGCTGATATGCTCGATACTGACAAGTTTCAGAATCATTTCTTGATTACAGCCGCTTCTCTTGGCCCCCAGATGCTGAAAACATACGACCTCGGGACTAAGGCCGATGGAAGTCAGGCAACTCTTGACATGATGTCGATAAGAGATTTCTTCTTTGATTTACTTGAAGGTAAGAAGGAACCACGCGAGCTGTCGGCAACTTTCTCACTTGATGAGATAGCCAACAATTAACAGCAATATAATTTCGTCAGATAATTTTTTATATAAAGCTGAAAAAACGGAGGTAGCGATAACAAGCTATCTCCGTTTTTTACATTTGCTACGGTATGCAGCAATTGATTAGTCAAGTTTGTGGATTACAAGACCCGAGCGGAGTTTAGGCTCAAACCATGTGGTCTTGGGCGGCATGATGTTGCCACTATCAGCGATGTCCATTAATTGTTTCATTGAAACAGGATACAGGGCGAGTGCCATGGCCATTTCTCCACTGTCGACACGTTGTTTCAGTTCGCCAAGCCCACGTATACCTCCAACAAAGTCAATGCGTTTGTCTGAACGTAGGTCGGTTATACCCAAAATATCGCGTAAAATTAAGTCGCTCGATATTGTTACATCAAGCACCCCAATAGGGTCATTGTCGTCATATCTTCCCGGCTTGGCAGTGAGTGAATACCAGTTGCCGTCGATATAGAGCGAGAAATTATGTAGCGCGGTGGGGCGATATTCCTCGGTTCCCTTGCTTGTGATGTCGAAATTTTCAGAGATTCGGTTAAGAAACTCTTCCTTATTCAAGCCATTGAGATCCTTAACAACCCGGTTATAATCAATAATGCACAGGTGAGAGGCAGGGAAAGCAACGGCAAGGAAAAAATTGTATTCTTCATCGCCGGTGTGGTTTATATTTGCCTGAGCTTTCTCATTACCTACGAGGGCAGCTGCGGCAGTACGATGGTGCCCATCGGCAATATATAGATAAGGTATGTCGGCAAATGTCTTGGTAATCGTATCGATAGTGTCGGGATTATCTATTACCCAGAAATGATGGCCGAATCCATCAGGAGCGACAAAGTCATATTCAGGCTCTTTGGCTGTCTCTTCCTTGATGATCTGCTCCAGGACAGCATTATCGGGGAACGCAAAGAATACGGGTTCAATATTGGCATTGTTGACCCTTACATGCTTCATGCGGTCCTCTTCTTTATCACGGCGTGTAAGCTCATGTTTTTTAATAGCTCCATTCATGTAGTCCTTGAAATCGGCAGCTATTACGATGCCATACTGTGTGCGACCTTCCATCGTCTGGGCGTAGATATAGTAATGGTCTTTGTCGTCTTGAACCAGCCAGCCGTTATTCTGGAAGTTATTAAAATTTTCCACAGCTTTGTCATAGACCTTGGGGTCATGTTCATCAGTGCCGGGGAGGAAATCAATTTCGGGCTTGATGATATGGTATAGTGACTTGGCATTGTCACCGGCTTCATTACGTGCTTCCTCGGAGTTAAGCACATCATATGGGCGTGACGCTACTTGAGTGACGAATTCTTTGGGCGGTCTAACACCGCGGAATGGTTTGATACGTGCCATATTGTTTGGGATTTAAAGTTGGTACTATGATTTAAAGTGAATGCGTGAGGGGTGGTACAGGCAATCCTTGGCGCTGAAAATAATTCGTGCGTCTAAGTTCTATAGCATCGACAAGTTTTTGTTTCTCTTTTTTTGATATCGCTATAGAGACTTTTATCTTGGAGCCATCGGTCAAATGTATTGCCATCCATGCTGCAAATACGCTGGAATAACCACACACATCGGCTATATTGAATATCTGAGGCTTATAGGCTTTACGGGACATTCCGCCACTTACAACAGTCTGAGCTATATTAGGTTGTAATGTTATCGTATCGTCATCAATTACGAGATTGCCTGTTGACAGATTGATGAGCGAGCCCCATGATGCTCTAAATTTTTCCTGAGGGAAATAATTCATAGAATTGATGTTTTATAGTTAATATTAGTCCATGCGATGCTTGTAATCCTCATATGTGAACTGTCTGAGATATATGCACTCTCCATCATGTTTACATAGAACCAACGCCGGGTGTTGCAGACCATTGAACATGGTCGTCTTCACAGTCGTATAGTGATTCATATCCTGGAGGGTGAGACGGTCACCGATTTCCAATTTTTCATTGAATCCCCAGTCGCCCATATAATCTCCACTGAGACATGAATTGCCACCTAAGCGATAAATAAATTTGGCTTTATCAGTGTCGATACTTTCAGAAATGGCTGGTTTATAAGGCATTTCAAGCGTGTCGGGCATGTGACAAGCAAACGAAGCGTCGATAATAGCAGTCTTAACTCCCTGGTTTTCGACCACATCGACTACTTTTGTAATGAGATCACCTGTGCGCCACGTAAAAGCACTTCCCGGTTCAAGTATTATGTGGAGCCATGGATAACGGCTCTTGAAGTCCTTCAAGATTCTTATCAAGTGGTCGACATCATATCCTTCTCGGGTCATGAGGTGTCCCCCTCCCATATTCACCCATTTTACCATAGGCAGGTATCTGCCGAATTGAGATTCAAAGGCGTTGAGCACTTTTTCAAGGTCGTGGGACGATGATTCACAAAGCTGGTGAAAGTGGAGCCCTTCAATTCCTGCAGGCAAGTTTCCATCAAGCTGTGAGGCTGTTACACCAAATCGGCTGCCAGGCAACGCCGGGTTGTAAATATCAGTCTCTATGACTGAACACTGAGGATTGACCCTCAAACCGGGTGACACATGCTTGGAATGACTGTTGCATGAATTATATTGTTCAACTATATCTTTGAATCTTTGGTATTGACTTACGGAATTGAAGGTTATATGAGAACTTCCGTCCAAATATTGATATATTGTCTCATCAGTATATGCCGGACAATAGGAGTGCACATTTCCACCCAGTTCTTCCTTACCCAGTTGCAATTCATTTAGAGAGCTCGCTGTACAGTCACGGTTATATTCCCTTACAATGTCGAAAGTTTTCCAAAGAGCGTTGGCCTTGAAAGCCATTATGATTTTTACTCCGGCTTCTTTCTCCACTCGATTGATAAGTTGCAGATTATTACGAAGTCGGTCTTCGTATACGATATAGAACGGTGTAGGTATGTTGTTTTGTGTCATTAGCCTATGATATTGAATTTTGCAAATTTAAGCAGCAGCACCTTGGTATTGGCGTTGGAGAATCTAACTGTAATTTTATGGTCCTTCGATTCAGAATCTATATCCTGGATTATGCCACGACCAAAACGGGAATGCTCAATAGTCATGCCGGGGGTGAGCTCGGCTGCAATGTGTGTCAAGCAGGTGTTGTCACAGTTTCCTGATGCAGTCTTATCGTTTTCTGAATTGCCACGCCGTACGAATTGATTGAACCCGGTATTATTACGCGTAGCCGACGGGACGGAAACAGAGCCTGAATGGTAACTGTCGCGATATGTTTCAAATTGTGGTTTGCTATATGAGTCGGTAGCCGATGCTATTGACCTTGACATGAATCGGATGTCTATGTCCGACAAGAAAGGTGAGGGTATAGTGGTAACCGTCTGTCCCTGCCGGTAGCGTTGTCCCGCATATGTGAGTATACAATGTTTTTTAGCTCGTGTAATGGCTACATATAGAAGACGACGCTCCTCTTCAATTTCACTCAATGATGATTTGCTCATTGATGAGGGGAAAAGGTCATCTTCAACACCGACAACAATGATATTTTCAAACTCCAATCCCTTGGCTGCATGAACAGTCATCAGTGTCACGCGTTCTTCTGATTCTCCATCCTGCTCGTCCTGGTCAGTGGCAAGTGAGACCTCAGCCAGAAAGTCGGTAAGTTTAACCTGTGCATTGTCACCATCCTGCTCCAATCTTCTCTCTACAAAATCAGCAGTTCCGTTAAGGAGTTCCTGAAGATTCTCCTGTTTTGAAATACTCTCAGGAGTATTGTCGGTGACAAGGCTGGCAAGAAGTCGTGTTTCGTTGATTATTTTCTTAGAAAGCTGAAAAGCGTCAATACCGGCCTCGTTGGCCCTGATGAATCCTGAGATAAGTTCGGCAAAAGCAATCAGTTTCCTGCCTGTCCCCTTGTTGATTCCGATGTCAAAACTGTCAAGATTATTTATGACATTCCACATACTCACATTATTGTCGGTGGCACACCGATAAATTTTATTGAGTGTAGTCTCTCCTATTCCGCGAGCCGGATAGTTTATTATGCGTTTCAAGGCTTCCTCATCATCGGGATTGACAGCGACCCTGAAGTAGGCTATGGCATCTTTTACCTCTTTACGCTGATAGAACGACAGACCGCCATAAATACGATAAGGAATATTCCTTTTTCTAAGTGATTCCTCAAGTATGCGTGACTGGGCATTGGTGCGATATAGAACAGCAAATTCCTCATAGCTGTCATGAGTCTTCATCTTGAGTTGGGAGATACGGTTGGCAACAGTTGAACTTTCTTCGTAATCGCTGAAGCAATTGATCACTTCGATACGGTCCCCAACCTCGTTCTTGGAGAATACATTTTTGGGTATCTGTTGCTTATTTTTGGCAATCAGTGTATTGGCCGCATTTATTATGGTTTGTGTCGAACGATAGTTCTGCTCGAGTTTGAATATCTTCAGCGAAGGGAAAGCGCGTTGCAGATTTAAGATGTTGCGTATGTTGGCACCTCGGAAAGAGTAGATGCTTTGGGCATCGTCACCTACGACGCAAAGCTTGATGTCGGCATCACACAGTTGTGATACAATGACATGTTGGGCGAAATTGGTATCCTGATACTCATCGACGAGTATATATCTGAAGTATTCGCGGTAATGTTGCCTTATGTCGGGGTTGTCGCGCAACAGCAGATTGGTATAATACAGAAGGTCGTCAAAGTCCATTGCGCCTGCCGTAAAACAACGTTGCCTGTATGTTTTGTATATGGCATATATGAGTGGACGACGAGCCCTCTTGTCAGCTTCCATCAAGTCACGGTCCATGGCATAATCCTCGGGCGAAAGCAGTGCGTTCTTAGCTCTTGAGATTGCCGATTGGACTACCGATGGCTTGTAGAGTTTCTCATCAAGGTTCATTCCTTTTATTATAGTCTTGATGAGTGACTTGCTGTCGGCACTGTCATAGATGGTGTAATCTGATTTAAACCCAAGACGGTCGGCGTGATGGCGCAGTATTTTGGAAAAAATGGAGTGGAATGTTCCCATCCATAGCTTTCCTGCCGTATTGTTCCCGACCAGTTTCTCTATGCGTTCCTTCATTTCCCTCGCAGCCTTGTTGGTAAATGTCAATGCAAGAATGCGGTAGGGTTCGTAGCCGTGTGTGAGCAGATGCACTATCTTGTAAGTCAATACTCGCGTTTTCCCCGACCCTGCACCGGCTATGACAAGCTGTGGACCATCGCAGTATTCCACGGCGGCCCGCTGCTGCGGGTTAAGTAGGTCAAGATAGTCGCTGCTGTTCATATGAATTTATTTTGCTGTTGGTCGTAAACATAACCTATGGCGGCAAGACGGGCCTTAAGATTGTCTATGTCGGCGTGCAGGTCATCACACAGAGCCTCAAGAGAGTCATAATTATCACGCAAACGGGTGTTTACAAAGCTCAATAGTATATATGGGTCTTGTGGTAATGAGTTTATCATTGTTTCTTATTCATTATGTTCAGTATATTGATTTACGAAATTAGGAAATTTTTCACGTAGAATAAAATTTTTGACTAAATTTGTAATCATTACATTTTGCAAGAATCTATTATTAAACCAATATGCCTACTATTCAACATTATGCTGCTGTTGTGAACTCGTGGATTGATCGGCTTGATTTCCCACAACAACCCACAGGTCTGTATGAACCCATAAAGTATATGCTTCAAGGTGGAGGAAAGCGCCTGCGCCCTACTCTGCTTTGTGCCACCGCTGATGCCTTCAATGGCAATTTCGAAATAGCCGAGTCACAAGCCCTCGCAGTGGAGATGTTCCATAATTTCACTCTACTTCATGACGATGTTATGGATAACGCGGATATGCGTCATGGGAAGCCTACAGTCCACAAGCAATGGAATGTGGCGACTGCCATTCTGTCGGGTGATACAATGCTCACGCTTGCCAATAAACTGGCGGGTGATTGCCCTGAATATTGCCGAGAGAAAGTTTTGACGATTTTCAATAATACGGCTGTTGAGATATATGAAGGGCAACAGTATGATATGAATTTTGAATCGCGCGACGATGTCTCGATTGAAGAGTATATGGAGATGATACGGTTGAAAACTGCAGTCTTGCTTGGGTGTGCCTGTCAGATAGGTGCGATAAGAGGTGGTGCGACCCCAGAGGATACCGATGCCATAAGCCGCTATGGCGAGTATCTCGGCCTCGCTTTCCAATTGAGAGATGACTATCTTGACACTTTTGGTGACCCGGCTACTTTTGGCAAACAGATAGGAGGAGATATATTGCAGGACAAGAAAAGTTACCTGAGCGTTATGGTTTCGACACTCTCTTATGAAAAATTCAGAACACTCTCCGATACCTTGAGTGGAAATGAAAAAATCAAGGCTGTCACTTGTCTCTATCAGGAACTTGGTGTGGATAGAATGTGTCTTGATGAAATAGCACGTCTTACAAATCTCGCAATAAGTGCAATCGATGAAATCAACGCTATATCGCCCGAGTTCAAGTCTTTCTTTAGGGAACTTGCACAAGACGCCTTAAAACGTGAACATTAAGTATGTTTATTGACTCACACACACATTTATATCTTGATGACTTCTCGCCCGACAATGACGTTGTGGTAAGACGAGCTATAGAATCGGGCGTTGAACATATGATGTTCCCTAATGTTGACATTACAACCATAACTCCTATGAAACGTCTGGCATCACAGTTCCCCCGTAATATCGATATGGCGATGGGACTGCATCCTACAGAGGTCAACAGTGAGTGGGAATCATCCCTTGATCAAGTTCTTAAAGAATTGCAGCCCGGTATATACAAAGCCATAGGAGAAATAGGTATCGATCTTTACTGGGATCGAACTTTCAAGGTTGAACAGATAGAGGTGTTCCGTATACAATGTCAGATTGCAGTTCAGCATGATCTGCCTGTGATAATACATTGCAGGGAAGGACTCGATGAAATTCTTGAGGTGTTTGACACATTGGATAGAATTCCTCGTGGCGTTTTCCACAGCTTCGGAGGTACAGTCGCTGATGTGGATCGTATCAGGGCAAGAGGAGACTATTACTTTGGAATAAACGGAATTGTGACGTTCAAGAATTCGCGGCTAAGCGAAGTCCTCTCTCATATCGGGGTAGACCGTTTGCTTCTTGAAACTGACTCACCCTATCTGGCACCGGTCCCTATGAGGGGAAAACGCAACGAAAGCGCCTATTTGTTGTATACCGCACAATATGTAGCGAATACCCTTGATATAGAGCTTGAAGAACTTGAAGTGATAACTACCCGCAACTATAAAACTCTCTTTGGATACTTTGATCAAAACAACGATTGAAGCAACGACAAGTCTGCAAACAAATTTGTCGGAACTGTGTTATAACTAAAAGGCTCAGGAAGATTTTAAGCACTGTGGCCTGATGAAAATGTAACTAAACTATTCATATATGAAACGTATACTATCGATAATCCTTGTAGCGATGCTGGTCTCGTTTACATTTACAGGAAATGCATTTGATTTAAAGGGCGCATTGAAAAAAGCGGCAAGTTCGGCCAACAATGCCGATTCAACCTCTACCGGTTCGAATGGTGGACTCGGCGGTCTCCTTGGAGGGCTGGGGAATATACTTGGGGTTACTGATGTAAATATCAAAGACTTGGCCGGCACATGGAATTATGCCAAGCCGGCGGTAGCATTCAAGAGTGATAATCTGTTGAAAAAAGCAGGAGGAGAGGCTGCCGCTTCAGTACTCGAGGGCAAATTGGCACCTTATTATCAGAAAGCCGGTATTACGTCGCTGCAACTTACAGTAAATAATGACAGTACATTTACAATGGCAGTAAAAAAAGTTACCTTGAAGGGTAAATTGACAAAAGATGAGGAAGGAAATTTCATATTTAATTTTCAGGCACTTGGTAAAATGAATCTCGGGCATCTCACATCGGTTATTACAAAAAGTGGAAATAATATTGATGTCACGTTTGATGCATCCAAGTTGGTAAGCCTCGTATCAAAAATAGCTGCCGTCACAGGAAACTCGACTGTAAAAACCGTTTCATCGCTGCTTGAAAGCTATGATGGATTGAACGCTGGGTTCCAACTTGCCCGACTGTCAGATAATTCTCTCTCGACAACCGCCAAATGACCCCCCGCCCGGTACTGAAAAAAGTTACAAAACGGTTGGATTCACTTTCACGTGGATTCAACCGTTTCATAACGCGCTGGTCTCCCGTTATAAGAGTGATAACGACAGGTATGGATATCCTTACTTTTGTCGCATCATTTGTAATGCTCATCGCCCTGATCATACTGGCCGGTTTTGATTATAATCAGCATTCCTACCGTTTATTGTTCAGCACAATACGATTCATTCATGTTTTTTATATCATAAATATCCTCTATAACTTTTTATTCAATTGGAAAGCTATATTTACAGGTAAGAGACCTTTCAGGTTAATAATCGACACTCTTGTTCTCATTACTTTGCTTCCACTCATCTATCCCCATCCCGAGAATCCATGGTTGCCTTTTCTTGAACGCATATTGTACAGCAACATTTTCAACTTCATAATTCTCGGAGTTTACTCGATGATTGTATTCTGTGTAGGCATTCTATCGGTTCTGGGAAGACGCACAAATCCGGCTGTTATTCTCGGATCGAGTTTCTTTTTCTTTATCATTCTCGGCTCCTTTTTGCTGATGATGCCTAAATGTGTCAACAGCCAACCTCTAAGTTACATTGACTCTTTGTTCATTTCCACAAGTGCGGTATCAATTACCGGGCTCACATCAGTCGACATCTCTACCACTTTCACTCCTTTAGGCCTTCTTATCCTTGCCATTCTGATACAGATAGGAGGCCTTGGAGTTTTGACCTTTACAAGTTCATTCGCGTTATTTTTCAGCGGCAACGCATCAATATATAGTCAGATAATGGTTCGTGACATGGTATATACACGCACAATGAACAACCTGTTGCCCACCTTGCTATATATCCTTATGTTTACCTTGACAATAGAGGTTGTGGGAGCTATCGTTATATTCTTTTCTGTCCACGACACTCTCGGATTGCCGGTTGAGGATGAGATTATCTTTTCAGCGTTCCACTCGCTCACCGCGTTCATGAATGCGGGATTCTCCAATATAGAAGGTGGTCTTTCCAATGAGGCATTGTTACATTCCAATCAGTCCATTTACATAATTGCCAGTGTGTTGATACTTGCCGGAGGAATAGGCTTCCCAATTTTGGTCAATATCAAATCGGCTGTGTCTCAATATTTCAAGCGGCTCATGAATAGGATAAAGAAGCGTCAATATGAGGAGAACCCTGTTCATATATATGATATCAACACTAAGATTGTGCTATACATGACCTTGATGCTATATCTCGTCAGTGCAATACTTTTCTTTATTTTGGAACATGATAATACACTCAGAGGCATGTCATTATATGAACAAGTGGTGCAGTCGGTGTTCAATGCTTTTGTACCGCGAAGTTCGGGCTTTTCATCGGTATCGTCCACTTCGTTCAATAATCTCACTATACTCATGATGATAGTGCTTATGATTATAGGAGGAGCATCACAATCGACGGCCGGTGGTGTAAAAGTCAACACGGTAGCTGCAGTCTTTCTCAATCTTAAGGCTGTAATATTGGGACGAAACGATGTCGTAACATTCGGCCGTCGCATATCGGTCAACTCAATACGCAGGGCTCAGGCCGTTCTTGCCCTCGCTATAGTCACCCTTATTATATACACAGCAACCATAATGGCTCTGGAGCCTGAACTGCCGGTAAAAGCATTAGTTTTTGAAACGGTATCTGCATTGTTTACAGTGGGGTCATCACTCGGCATTACACCTCAACTTGGGGTCGCCTCTAAAATAGTGTTATGTACTGCAATGTTCATAGGTCGTGTAGGTCTTTTATCTTTGCTCATGGGATTCACATACAGCGTTAAGAATCGACAAGTAAAATATCCGACTGGCGACATAATAATCAACTGAATTAAATATTAGAAATATGAAATATCTGGTCATAGGTCTCGGAATTTATGGATCTAATCTTGCTATAGATCTTACAGACATGGGCAATGAAGTAGTTGGTGTCGATATTCATGAATCCAATGTGGAGGGAGTAAAGGATTATATATCCACAGCCTATATTCTTGATTCAACCGATGAACAAGCGCTGGCCGTGCTACCTCTTAAAAGTGTTGACTCGGTTATTGTAGCCATAGGAGAAAACTTTGGAGCAAGCGTCAAGACTGTTGCCTTACTAAAGAAAATGGGTGTGGAACATATTTTTGCCAGAGCGATTGATACTTTGCATCAGTCAATTCTCGAAGGGCTTGATGTCGACAAAATCCTGACCCCCGAGCAAAGGGCAGCCAGCGACTTTGCCCGCGAACTCAAATTGGGTACAGAGATTGAGACACTCGAAATAAGCGATGATTCATATGTAATGAAATTCAAAGCTCCCTCCTATTTCCATGGCTTGAAATATACCCAGCTCGATTTAGTGAAACATTATAATCTTATTCTTGTTGTTGCCACACGTAGTCATGCCGAAACAAATATACTTGGTATGAAACGCGTAAACAACGTTGCTATCGACATAACTCTTCCTGATGAGATAGTGCGAGAGGGTGACATTTTCACATGCTATGGTAAGGCCGATGATTACAGAACCATGATGAAAAAGATATCACATAGTTAGAGCCCATTCCTTATCGAATGGGCTCCTAATCACAACCTCACACCGAGACCAAGCATCAGATTCTGGGGATTCTTAAAATTGTCCAGTCGATAACCTACATTCAGAAACAAGAATTTTGTTACGAAAGTTTTTAAAGTCAATGATTGGTAAAAACGTTTTTCTCCCTTTGGGTTTATGATGTCGTAGCCGAGACCTGCATTTACAGAAAATATTGGCATAATCAACTCAGCATGAGCCGACATACCCAGGTTGATTTGCTTCCGGAAAGGAGGTCGATAGAATTTGATATAATCACCGTAGGTCCAATCTACCCAATAAGGCTCGAGACCGGCACTCTCATCCCATTGGCAGTCGAGAGATGCTCCGGCTGCAAAGTACTTGTTGAAACGCCTCATGGGAGAAAACTGAAAGCCTACTACTCCAAATTTTCCAGGACATAGTTCAGCTGTCATAGGATCCCCTACTAAGACAGAGCGTTTGCGCCATGCTCCATATATGACAATATCATAGAACCATGGAGCAATCTTTTCCTCATCGTATTGATACAAATCGCGACCGGCAGCCGAATTTCTATCAAAATTGATAGTATACGCCATGCCTACCGTCGCACCTATTGTATTCACGCCTGCATTGGGCCATGATGTGTTACCATTGGAATAATGCCGGCATTCAATTCCCATTGAGAGTTCCCACCGGTCATTCATCTTGTAGTGCAATTTCAATCCGAGTGCCAACATTGCAGTAATGGAAGTACTTACCGATGCATTTTCTTCATCTGAATCTTCTTTATAATGCTTCCAACCCATAGCGGCGCCAAATTTCCATTCGTAGCCCAACCATAGATTGCGCGTGAAACTGTATATCGGTGAGCCTTGGTAAACGTAGGCAGTGGCCGGGGTACCAAGGAGTTGGTTTGCAAAAAATGATTGCATCCCTATGCCTATTCCTTGATAGACACCTTTGTATAGCGCCCCCTGTCGGGTACAGCTATTGAACGTAAAATCAGCCTTTATATCGCCCGAAATGGTTGAGTTGATTCTCTTGTCAATACTATTGTTTCCTCTTAAAAAAAAATTTGTACCGGGTACATAAGCGGCAGTTGCTTCCGCTCCTATGCGCCACATAAGCTTATGATTCTCTCCCGCTGTCGTCACGGTATCGATTTCGTGTGCCGAAACAGAAGTATAAATCGTCGTCAAGAGTAATATTATTATATTGATTTTAAGGGTGTTCATTGACGTAAGAGTTCTATTTTATAATCAATTGGCTGCTGAAGCAACAAGAAACCTTGTGTTTCGAATAATAGTCCTGAATTTGGCATCTTTAACAGGCCAACGTAACCGGCGTTGAGATAAACGTATGTTACAGAGACTATATCCCTTACCGAGGTGTATGGTGGAATCTCTACTATTACTTCTTCATCAACATTAACCGCCGATGTATAGAACGACGTGGTTCGTCCTAAAGTAACATCAACTTTATCGGGATAGAACGAATTCCATTCTCCATCGATATAACATGGAATATCAATATTTCCCTTGATGCCATTGTTCCATGTTTCCGATGGAGTCAATGTAATCTGAGAACAGTTTTCTTTATAAGGATAGATGATATAATGCTGGGTTAATGATGTGTTATTAGTGTATTTTGCGCCCACATGTTGCTCGGTATATGTCCATGTTTCTTGTTTATTTTGGTCATATCCGAGATATTCGATTTCAAAAGGCAGCCCCGGTGTTATATGTAGTTGAATACTTTTGGCTGTATAGCTATATTCAAGTATGACGCTTATGTCGATAGTCGAGTCGTAAGTGTTATCGACAGCTGTTATCTCTACTTCTTCCCCTTTTATTCGGAATTCTATGAGAAAGCGGTTGGAAGAATATTGAATCAAGGCTGTTTTTTTGATATCGATATTGTTAAGGCGCTCTCCATTTTTATCAAATGCAGTCACTTGAGTGTTGAATGAGTCAAAATTATTGTCAAAACTTACATTCACAAGTCCTTTCTTGTGGATTTTCACAACGCATGATCCATTGTCTCCGCTCAATGTTATTGAATCTACAGTATCAGGTATCGGTTCAACAAATATATCGCTGTTGCATGCGGCTACTGTAAAACCAAGCAGCGTTATCAAAGATGCCAATGTGTTGTTCATGTTCGGTTATCTTATCTTTAAAATTTCAAGTAAATCTGCAGGACGCGTTTCATGTATCGTGCCGGTAAAGACAGTTGTAATAGCTTGATAAAGGAAGGAATTACATTGTATTTTGTGATAACAAATATATTATCGTGTCATTGTCAGATTCTTTTTATATTGCAAAGATACAAACAATCTTCGAATATTACAAGGACATAATTAGAGCCCATTCGATAAGGAATGGGCTCTAAATTCAGATACAGTAGTCCACGCATGCTCTTTCGGCCTTGTGACCGGCAAGGAGGGCAGCTGCAGCGACGTGGGCAGGGTGCTTGGCATAGACTTCAACCTGATCCATTGTGTCGACGATGGCTGTGAGCACTACGTCCCAGCTCTCATTTTTATTCTCGTTGATGCCTACTTCTATAGAACGTAGTACATCGATCTGTGAAGGAAGTGCAAGCAAAGCCTCTTTGAAACGAAAGGCTACCTCATGACGCTCGGCATCGGTGCCTGTCAGCTTAAATGTTACTATATGTTTTACCATTGCAATAGTCAGTTATATTGGAATTAAAAAAATGCATTTAATATAGAGGTGATCAGTTATTGCCGTAAAGGCGTTCACGGGTGGCGGCAACTTTTTCGTCGACAATGTAGTCATCATAGTCCATCATTTTGTCGATGATACCGTTAGGGGTCAGTTCTATGACTCGGTTGCACACTGTCTGAATAAACTCATGGTCGTGGGAGGTGAGGAGTATGTTTCCCTTGAAAGCTTTCAAAGTGTTGTTGAAAGCCTGGATTGACTCGAGGTCAAGATGGTTGGTGGGAGAGTCGAGAATCATTGTATTGGCGTTCTTGAGCATCATACGTGCAATCATGCAGCGCATTTTCTCACCTCCCGATAACACGGAGGCTTTTTTTAGCACCTCTTCGCCCGAGAATAACATTTTTCCAAGGAATCCTTTGAGATAGATTTCGCTGGAGTCATCGCTGAACTGACATAGCCAGTCTACAAGGTTCATATCAGTGTTGAAAAATGATGAATTGTCGAGTGGAAGATAGGCCGTGGTGATTGTCTGCCCCCAGTCATAGGTTCCTTCATCGGGACGGCGGTTGCCGTTGATAATCTCAAACAGTGCCGTCATGGCTCGGGGATCACGGCTGAGGAAAACCACTTTATCACCCTTTTCTATCTGAAAGTTGACATCGCTGAAAAGAACTGTGGAATCAATGGAGGCTTTGAGTCCACTCACCTCGAGAATCTTGTTGCCGGGCTCACGTGACGGGGTGAATATAATGCCTGGATAACGACGTGATGAGGGTTGGATATCCTCGACATTGAGTTTCTCAAGCATCTTCTTGCGTGAGGTTGTCTGTTTTGACTTAGCGACATTGGCGCTGAATCGCTGAATGAACTCGAGCAATTCCTTGCGTTTTTCCTCAGCTTTCTTATTTTGTTGCTGTTGCTGTCGCAGGGCCAGCTGGCTCGATTCATACCAATAGCTGTAATTGCCGGCAAACAGTTGCACTTTGTTATAGTCGATATCAAGTGTATGAGTGCACACCGAGTCAAGGAAGTGACGGTCGTGGGATACCACAAGGACGGTGTTCTCAAATTTTGAGAGATAATTCTCGAGCCATGTCACAGTGTCCAGGTCCAGGTCGTTGGTAGGCTCGTCAAGAAGTAGATTGTCGGGATTGCCAAATAGAGCTTTTGCAAGCAACACACGTACTTTTTCGCTACCCGAGAGATCTTTCATCAACATGTAGTGCCGATCCTCTTTTATACCGAGTCCGCTGAGGAGTTCGGCCGCATCACTCTCGGCATTCCATCCTTCAAGTTCGGCAAACTTCTCTTCAAGTTCAGAGGCACGGATACCGTCGGCATCGCTGAAGTCCGGTTTGGCATACAGGGAGTCTTTCTCCTGCATTATATCCCAAAGTACAGTGTGCCCTAGCAGGACGGTGTTGATGACTGTCGATTCGTCATATTTGAAGTGATCCTGTTCGAGCACACTCATGCGTTCGCCCGGTCCTTGTGACACGGAACCGCGTGTTGCAGCGAGCTGATTGGACAAAATGCGCATGAGAGTCGATTTTCCGGCACCATTGGCACCTATTATACCATAGCAATTGCCCGGAGTGAATTTTATATTGACATCCTGGAAAAGTATACGTTTTCCAAATTGCATCGTTAAATCATTGACTGTAATCATATTGAAAGCCTATTGGATGAATTTTAAAAGTTATGGTTTCAAAAATCAAGTGCAAAGGTACGATATTTTTTGCGAAAAAACTTGCACATGTCAAAAATGATAAATACCTTTGCACTCACAAAACCACAATATGGTTCCTTGGCCGAGTGGTTAGGCACCGGTCTGCAAAACCGTTTACAGCAGTT
>JAMPBP010000006.1 GCA_023666645.1 Clostridiales bacterium | reverse complement strand
AATCATCATCGGCGAGATCAAACGGAATAAGAGCCGGATAGACCTCCACAAACTTGAAGCGAAGTCCGAAACCATCTGCCGGAAACAGAAAGGATGGAAAGTCGGCTATGTCGGTCTTTCGCTTGATGATATGGAATCATAAGACTCCGTCCCCCGCCGAAGATGAACCAAAGGATTTTTAACGCGCTGAGCGATGGAGGATTGGAAATAATTTATTAACTTTGCAATAACGGAATTGCATTCCGTTGAAGAACATTGAAGTATGAGCGTGAGATATGCGTGAGTCACAACAAATGGCTTCTCATAACTCCCTGATACTCACGATACAGCGTCGGAGTTTAATGGCTCCAGGCGGATCACAGAAGGGTCACTTTTAAGTGGCCTTTTTTCGTGTCAGTAAGTGACTGATGTAACACAACGCAGAAATGCACATATCGCGTGAATCGACAGCCAAAGTTCAAGGTATTACGTTACAATCGAAAAAGGGAATTTATAGCAACAAACGTATATAAAGAATCATATTGTGTAACGACCGCCAATCTCCACAATCTCAAGGCTTAACAGCGTTGAGCCGAAAGCTCACTCCTTCAGCCGGGAAATTGCAGCACGGTAATTTTCAGTATATTCCGTTTTATTCTTATTTTTGTGGAAATGTTTTTTTGACACCCTAAAATACATAAATGCTATGCTATTGACTTTGCTTACTCTTGCTCTGGCAGCTATTGGCTTCATATGGGGGAAAATACGTGCCGATGTTGTGGCGCTGATTGCTTTGATGGTGCTTGTGGTGGGTGATGTGATCACTACCACCGAGGCTTTGTCGGGCTTTTCCAATTCTATTGTCATCATGATGATAGGCCTCTTTGTTGTGGGCGGTGCCATTTTCAATACCGGACTGGCCAAGATTATAGGATCCAGGTTGCTGAAACTTGGTGGTGGCAGCGAGACGCGCCTGTTCATCGTTGTGGTGGCCGGCACGGCTCTCATAGGTGGTTTTGTGAGTAATACGGGCACGGTCGCCCTTATGCTTCCCATTGTAGTGAGTATGCTGGCATCGATAGGTGGATCACCACGCCGATTACTCATGCCTATCGCTTTTGCGAGCAGCCTGGGCGGAATGTTGACGCTCATAGGCACGCCGCCCAACCTTGTCATTGCCGAGGCCTGGGAAACGTATGCCCAAGAGCAGTTGTCATTTTTCGCTCTTTTCCCGGCAGGTATAATATGCCTCGTTATTGGTATAGTCCTGATGTTCTTCATGAGCCGCATGCTTGTCAGGAAGGAGGAGAAGGATAGCGGTAACAAGGGGCCCAACCGCTCGCTACAGGACATCATAAGTGAATATGGTATCAATGCCGATCTTTACCGCATCGTTGTAGCCCGGGGTGCCACCATTGCGGGGCACACTGTTGCCTCGCTCGACCTACGTTCCCGTTACGGCCTCGACATTCTTGAGATAAGGAGCGAACGACAGAAAGGTTTATTGAAAAATGTAACCCAGAAAACAGCGAGGGCAAGCACAAAAATCAATATAGGAGATGTGATGTATGTCAAGGGGAGCCGGGAAGAGATAGGCCGATTTGTTGTCGACTGTCATCTTCAGCTTGATGCTTCGGGCGAAGTGGGCGACACCAAGTTGCAATTTTATGATATAGGTATAGCCGAGTTGGTACCGATGCCGAGTTCACCCATTCTCAAGGGAACGATTGCCGAGCTCGATTTTGGCAACAAATATGGCGTCAACATCATAGGTATAAGACGTAAAAATCAATATATCACCAACGACCTGGGTAGCCAGAAGGTGCAGACAAGTGATGTACTCCTCGTGCAGGGATCGTGGAAGGCGATAGAGAAAGTGAGCTATGAGACTCAAAACTGGGTAGTGCTGGGTCGTCCTCTATCAGAGGCCTCGAAGGTTACGCTCGATTACAAGGCACCGATGGCGGCCTCGATAATGGTATTGATGATCACAGGCATGCTTCTGGAAGTGTTGCCACCTGTCATCGTGGTTATCATAGCTGCCCTGGCAATGGTACTGACCGGTTGTTTCAGAAATGTCAATGAAGCCTATAAAACCATTAACTGGGAGAGTGTGGTATTGATAGCAGCGATGATGCCCATGTCGTTTGCGCTTGAGAAAACGGGAGTGTCAGAAGCTGTGTCATCGGGTCTTGTGAATGCGCTGGGCGGGCTGGGACCACACTTTATCCTTGCGGGAATCTTTTTTACAACATCGGTCATGACACTGTTCATAAGCAACACCGCTACTGCGGTACTCATGGCACCCATAGCACTGGAAAGTGCCATGATGTGTGATGTGAGTCCGTTGCCATTCCTTGTGGCAGTTACATTTGGTGCAAGTCTATGTTTCGCCTCACCATTCTCCACACCCCCCAATGCGCTGGTGATGTCTGCAGGACAATACACGTTCATGGACTATGTCAAGGTGGGATTGCCGCTGCAGTTGCTGCTGGGAATAGTGATGATACTGATTTTGCCGTTGCTATTTCCGTTCGGTTAAAAAAATATTACAAAAAAATTACATCGACCATGAACCTTTTCTCATTGGCCGTTGTTTACAATACAGAAAGCAAGATTACTTTTCCATTGCTTAGAATGTGATAATGATTGGTTTACCAAGCGAGCTGCATCGTGAGATGCGGCTCGCTTGGCGTTTTAGGGAAGTGAGCCCGCAGCTTGCAATGTCTCTAACTCGATAAATAGATCAACTATTGATCCGTGTTGGATAAACAACCATCCCTTAAACAGATTGGATTATGCCTGCGGTCCTGGTTTTATAGTAAGCGATGGAGTTAGCATAAACCAATTTCCAAAACTTACATAAAATGAGTAATTTTGTGGCATAGATGCCTAAAAGCTCTCAATTGGAATTTTAAAAGTTTATGTACAAGGATATAGTTGATTTTATCAGAGACCATTATAAAGCATCGGAGGGTGAGACTGTGATGCTCTACACCCCTACATTTGTGGGTAATGAAAAGAAATATCTCAATGAGTGTATCGACTCTACATTTGTGTCGAGTGTGGGGCAATTTGTCGACCGCTTCGAGCGTGACATGGAGCGTTACACCGGTGCCCGCAAGGCTGTGGTGTGTGTGAGCGGAACTAATGCGCTCCACATGTCGATGCTTCTTGCCGGGGTGGAGCGTGGCGATGAGGTGCTCACCCAGGCGCTCACTTTCATAGCCACATGCAATGCTATATCCTACATAGGTGCCCACCCTGTCTTCATTGATGTCGACCTCGACACGATGGGTTTGTCGCCTGAGGCACTTGAGTCATGGCTCAATGAGAATGCCGAGTTGCGTGCCGATGGTCAGTGTTACAATCGCACCACAGGCCGGCGGGTGAAAGCCTGCGTTCCGATGCACACCTTTGGACACCCTGTGAGGATTGACCGTATAGCCGACATATGTCGTCGCTGGAATGTTGAGCTTGTAGAGGACGCTGCAGAGAGTATAGGCTCCCTATATAAGGGGCAACACACAGGAACATTTGGCAAGGTAGGTGCCATCAGCTTCAATGGTAACAAGACGATAACTACCGGTGGCGGCGGCATGATGCTTTTCATGGACGAGGAATTAGGCTTGCGGGCCAAGCATATCACCACACAGGCCAAGATGCCCCACCGCTGGGCCTTTGTTCATGATGAGATAGGCTATAATTACCGTATGCCCAATATCAATGCAGCGCTGGGGTGTGCCCAACTGGAATGTATAGACCGATTTATAGAGAGCAAGCGGGCCACAGCCGCGGCCTACATGGAATTTTTTGATTCCGAACCTCATGGTATCAAGTTCATGAGTGAACCTCATGACACCAGATCCAATTATTGGCTCAATGCCGTTATGTTGCCCGATCGTGAGGCCCGTGAGGCTTTCCTGGAGTATACCAACGACCATGGCGTGATGACGAGGCCGGTGTGGGAGTTGATGAACCGGCTTTCCATGTTTGAGAATGCTCAGAATGACGGGTTGCGCAATACCAGCTGGCTTGCCGACCGTATAGTAAACATTCCCTCAAGTGTATTGCTCAACGGGGTAGATTGATAGCGACGAGCGTGGGGTCACAGTCATCGACAACGATGGCATACATCGTGCCGTCGGGTCCAGGTGCTGTCATGTTGCTGATTCTTCGGTCGAGGCGGTAGTCAGCCACAAGGTTGCCTTCCCAGTCATAGTAGAGCAATTGTCTGCCAGTCCATGAAGAGTCCTCACTGAATGGAATGTCGGATTTAAGGATATAAACTCCTTCCTGGGTAACCGCTCCCGAAATAAATCCCCAAGGCTTGTTAGATTTTCCACTTATGCCCATATATCCATCGGCGGTGAAAACATGGTCGGGTTCAGCTTCAGGATTGAAAATTTTGCCTGTCATGACCAGGCTGTCACCACTGAGTTCGAAGAACATGGCATTTTCACCCATGTTTACGGCTGCTATACGTCGGCCATCGGGCGATACTGACAATGTATACTGGTAGGCGGCAGTGAGGTCGACGGGACGCTGGTCTTTATTTTCATCAGGAAATAATCGGTTTCCACATCGGCTGGCGAGACTTCCGTCGCTGTTGTATATGGTGAACAATTGGAGGTATTCGTCATATCCGTTGGAGGTGACATATTGCCCATTGGCAAGACGGTTCATTGACCAGAACTTACCCTGTGGTGTAAGTTGGGCCACCGGAATAATCACTTTATCACTTGCGTCATCAATCTTAAAGCTTGTCACCTGCTTTTTGAGCGGGTCGGAAATGAGTAACTCATTGTCGCCGGCCAGCCCTATCAATGTTAAATTGCCGAACTCACCGGGACCCTGGCCTTGACTCAGGAAGGTACCGAGAATGGTGGCCGATTCACTGTCGATGACTGTTATGACTGAATCAGACTTGAAGTCGTCAATAACAAGATACTTTCCTACACGAGAGATTATAGGTGTACCCATAATCAGTTCCTGGCCCGACAGGTCGACATCCTGAGTCATCACCTCAATGGGAATCACCTCGTCAGGTTTCTTGGAACCGCAACTTGAGATAATGGAGAGTACCGGAATTGCCATAAGCAATACCGACAGGTGAAGGGTAAACGTTCTGTGCATTGCAATATATTATTTGTCAAGTTCTCTTGTAGCTTCCAGGATAGGAAGGTTGGTCTCGGTGGGAACGTAGATTACGGTTTTATTGTTGAGGTCGTTTTGCTGTCTCACCCACAGGTATTGTATATAGGTGGGGGTAATCGAGCCATTTTCAATTCTGATTGCTTCTGCAGCTCCCTTAGCGCGTTCTATCTCGGCCTGGGCGTTGAGTTTTTCAGCCTCGAGATTGGCCTTGGCCTCTTCTATTTTTATCTTACGGTTTTGCTCGGCCTTGGCAAATTCGGCCTTGCCCTCCATTTCCTGTGACCACACATTGTACCATGGGCGAATGAAAGCCATGGCGATAATTATAGTGATGATGCATGCCGCACCCCACATTATGCCTTTGACCAGGGCAGGACTTGGGTTGAAGTTGTTGTTGCTGTTGTAGGACATAGATATGTAAATGTATAATTGTGAAATGGATGTTTCAAATGGAAGGAATATGGCGCATGGTTATGAGTCCTGTCGACTCATACCGGGGGAGGGCAATCACCTGGATGTCGGCTTGTAGGGACTGGGGGCTGTTGCTGCCGTCGCCCACAACGATACCCTTGGCCGCGAGAGCTTCACACACGGTGGAGAGAGCTTTCTGTGGCGTGTTGTTATCATGGCTCAGATGACACAGGAAAACATGTTTAAGTCCCGGGTTGTAGATTGATGCGAGATAGGCAGCCGTGACTTCATTGTCCATGTGTCCGTTGCCGGCCTCGATGCGTGCTTTCAGGTACTCGGGATAGCGCCCGTGACGCAACATATACAGGTCATAGTTGCTCTCGATCATGAGATAGTTGGCGAGACGTATGTAGTGGTCGGCCCGCGCCCCTATATGCCCCAGATCGGTAGCAACGGTGAAGTTGAAACCCTGGCGTGTGATATAGAAACCAGCGTTGTCGGATCCATCGTGGTCCACTTCAAAGGCGGTTACAGTGAATCCCCCGAGTTCAAAGGGTATTTCCTTATATATGGCGTGATGGTAGTCCTTGATGCGTCGCGATACGTTATGACGCCTGAGAATGCCGTTGAGCACACGGGGGGTGCAGTATAGGGCCATGTGGCGGTTACGGCGTAACATGGAATAGGCATATCTTATGTGGTCACCGTGGTCGTGGGTGAGTATGATGCCCTGGATTGTATCCATCGACAGGCGGTTGCGGGTGAGCTCGGCCTCAACCTTGCGGTCGTCAATGCCTGCGTCGATGAGAAGTGCGGCCTTGCGGGTCCCTACGAATGTGCAGTTGCCGCTGCTGCCGCTGCCAAAGGAAATGTAAAACACCTTGTCGTCGTTGTCACCGGGCGTCGAGAGTGGTGGTGTCATTGTTGCTACGCGCCGTTGCTGGAGCTCGGCCTGAGCAAGACGTATGTGGCGTTCCATTCCGGGAAGGCCGGTGATGTTTTTTTCCTGTGTTGAAAGACCGGCAATCTCAAAGTCGTCAAATAGCGATGGCAACGAGTGGTCGGAGGTGAGTTTTTTCTTGAATCGTGCCATGGCTTCAATTGAACAAAAGAAATATAGCGGGAATCTTGTCGTAGTTGTATCGATCCTTCTTCCATGCAGAGCAGGGCTTGGTGACTATAGACTGAGCTGGACCGGTAATGTCGCTCGCCACACACAAGAGCATATTGCCGGGGAGCGATGAAGCGAGCTCGGCTATGAGCTTGTTGTTGCGATAGGGGGTTTCGATGAAAATCTGGGTCTGACGCTCGTGAACTATGCGTTGTTGCATATTTTTGAAAACTTTGGCGCGAGCATCTTTGTCAATGGGCAGGTATCCGTTGAAAGCAAAAGACTGACCGTTGAACCCCGATGCCATGAGAGAAAGCAGGATGCTTGATGGTCCTACGAGAGGAACTATTTTGAAGCCGCGGCGCTGGGCGATTGCGACAACATCGGCACCCGGATCGGCGATTGCCGGGCAACCGGCTTCCGAGATTACACCGATAGGGTGCCCCAAGGCCAAAGGATCGAGCATCGAGGGTATGGAACGGGGGTCGGTATGGCGGTTTAATTCACTGAACGTCAGTGAATCAATATCGATTGAACGGTCACACATCTTGAGAAAACGACGAGCCGAGCGTACATTCTCAACAATGAAATACTTAACCCGTTTTACAAGCTCTATATTCACATTCGGAAGCACACTGTCTAAGCCTCCCTGACTCAGTGGAACCGGGAAGAGATACAAAGCCGTGTCAATATCTATAGGGTTAGAATCTTCCAAAGCATTATGAGCTTATTAGTAATTTTGGAGACTGTCTCTAATTCACCCACAAAGATAGGGAAATATTTTGAATATTTGAGTGAAAGGTTGTAAATTTGCCATCATCTCCACTAACACCATTCATCACCGATTAATGAAGGCCTTATATATATTTCTTATTTTCACCGTCATGACAGCTGTCAGCGCTTCGGCCAAGGAGGTTGAATGCATGTCAGGCTCTCTTTCCAAACTGCTGGTGGATACTGATATAAGCGACCTTACGATTACCGGCAGCATGAATGCGGCCGATTTTGACTACCTCAATTCACGCTGCACATCGCTCTCAAGGCTCGACCTGACCGGGGTGACTATTGAGGAATATAGCGGCGGGAGATTGTCGAACGGCCGTGTCACCTCTCCGGCCGGTGAACTTCCCGACTATTCCTTGATGGGTTCCCCGATAAGATTTCTCACATTGCCCGAAACTCTCACCTCCATGGGTGACGGGTGTCTCGCTGCATCGTGTATCACATCGATTGTCATACCGGCCGGCGTGAACGGCATAGGTGATTCAGCATTCAACAATGCCGGAAATCTTACTGAGGTTGTCATAAACGGAAAAATCGATGTCATCGCCCCCTATACGTTCAAAAATTGCAAGTCACTGGTCGCGATAACCATGCCGGCATCGCTCAGAAAGGTGTCGGCAGGTGCTTTCAAAGGTTGTGAGGGGATAACGGCAATCAATCTTGAGGAGGTTGACAGCATAGGTGATGAGGCTTTCAGTGGTTGCCGCGTGCTCGCCTCAGTAAGATATGGCGAGTCGTTGTCACATATAGGCAATGATGCGTTCAACGGCACTGCCCTTGAGCATGTCGACCTGTCGGGGTGTAGCCGTCTCACATCAATAGGGAACTGGGCCTTCGGTCATTGTGGCTCACTCCACTCGGTGAAGTTGCCCGAGTCGCTGACCTTGATGGGCGACGGTGTCTTCTTCGATTGCAATTCATTGAGCGAAATCACCCTGTCCTCGTCGCTGAATACCATCACTCCCTATATGTTGAAGGGAGCGGCCTTGACCGCTGCCGATGGTGTGACATCAGAGGGGATAGAGAGCATAGGAAAGTATGCGCTGTATGGCAACGACATGATAACCCACATGAAGTTGCCTACCGGAATTGAATCGCTGGGCGATAAAGCCATGGCAGGAATGAAGTCGTTGAACCGGCTTGATATATCGCTGCTGACCACATTGCCAAAGCTTGGGCAAGATGTGTTCCGGAATACCGCCGGTAAGAATGTGGAGTTGTTGACTACCGAGCTTCTTGCTCCGGCATGCAGCTCTGCTGAACAGTGGAAGGAGTTCGCCATAAGGACAGTTGACATCTCGGGAGTGGAAACTGCGACTTCGCCTGAAACATCATTGACCACTGTTTATGATGGAGAAACGCTCACCGTCAAAAGCAACCGACCTATAGACACAGCAACTCTATATGACCTCAATGGGTGCGTGGTGGCAAGTAATAGCGGAAATGGTGAAACTTATGTGAAAATCAACGTTGATACAAAGAGGGGTAACATGATTTTGAGAATAGGCTATAAAGGGGATGATATAGCGACAATGAAAATAGGCATTTTTTGAACAATATATGGAACCGCGTGGACAGGAATCAACAATAGAAAATAGTCAGTCGGCCAATATCATAGGACGCATAAGGTATCTGATGGAGACAAAGCGTCTCACGCAGTCGGCCATGGGACGCCGACTTGGTGTCGACTCGGCCTATATGTCAAAGGTCATGTCGGGAAAACTTCCTGTCACTGATGGTTTCATCAACAAGATAGTAATAGACATGGGGGTGTCCAAGCAGTGGCTTGTCAACGGCACCGATGTCCCCTACCCCAAGCCCACCCACACGAGCCACATCAATGCCTCAGTCATACCCGAGACAACAAGCGACAACGGGCGTGGGATAGCAGTCTACGACATCGATGTCACGGCAGGAAGTGTGGAGCTTAGCCGCATGCTCACAGTCGACCGTATCATGGGATATGTTGACATGCCGCAGGTCAATCCCGAGTGTCTCATAGTGAGAGTGAGCGGTGACAGCATGAAACCCGCTATCCCCAATGGCAGTTTCATTGCCATAAGGCCGGTGAGTACCGACGGTATCATATTCTGGGGACAGATATATGTAGTGGTGACCGACAATTACCGCATGGTAAAATACCTGCGCCGTCACCCCGATGCCGACAAGGTTGTGCTTCACAGCGACAACACCGACTATGACGACATCGACATGCCACGCAGCGAGATACAAGGATTATATATTGTAGAAACCGTTATCAACTATGACCGCCGGTGTTGAATCCTATAAATGAAAAACATAACCACCCACTACCGGAAAAATTGAGAGAAGAGTGATGAAGCAAATTTTTACACGCATTACATTATGGGTCATGGCTTTAGCCACTGCCATGACAGCACAGGCCGAGGTACCTGTAGGTTATTATAAAGATATTAACGGCAAGAAAGATGCCGATCTCAAGACTGCACTCGCGGGGATTATATCCAAACGTGCGGTGTTGAGCAATTATAATGACTATTATAAGAACATGCCCCAGTATTTCAAGGTGACCGATGTCTATCCAGGCACCAACCGCTGGTGGGACATGTACAGCGACATACCGCTCTATGCTCCCAGTTTCTCGGGACTTAACCGCGAGCATTGTCTCCCCAAAAGCTGGTGGGGCGGCACTACCAACATTCCTATATATGCCGATTTGAACAACCTGTTCCCCAGCGAGGCTGCCGCCAATCAGAAAAAGAGCAACTACCCTTTGGGAGTCGTGTCGACAGCCACATTTGACAACGGAGTGTCAAAACTCGGATACCCCTCGAGCGGCCAAGGTGGTGGAGCAGCCTATGTGTTTGAACCGGCCGACGAATACAAAGGTGACTTTGCCCGCACCTATTTCTACATGGTGACTTGCTATGAGGGAACACGATGGACCCACTTCTACATGCTTCAGAACAGCAACTACCTCGAATTGTCTGACTGGGCCCGCCGTCTGTTGCTGCAATGGCACCATGATGACCCTGTGAGCGAGAAGGAGTTAGACCGCAATGACGAGGTCTATAAGATACAGAATAACCGTAACCCCTACATAGACTATCCATCGCTTGTCGACTATATATGGGGAGATAAAGCAGGTGAATTCTTCTATGAGAGCAACAGCGGCAACGAGCCTGCCGGCGACCCTATTCTCATCACTCCGGTTCAGGATATGTCGGTCGACTTCAATGAGGTGGCGGTCAATAACACCACCACAGCGAGGTTGCACTTCAAGGGTGAGAACTTGACAGGCTCCCTGTCGCTTGCCATCACAAAGCCGCGTGGCTATGAGAATGATGACCGTGCATATTTCTCGATCGACTCCAAGTCAATCAACACATCGGCAGTCAACAAGGGGGATGGGTTCTGGCTCACCATTACATATAAGCCTACCGTTGAAGGGAATCACTATGCCCGCCTTGTAGTGAGCGACGGCGGCATGACCGGATCTCTGGGAATAGCACTCAGAGGCCAGGCTTGTCCCGTGCCCACATTAAAAGCATTCCAGGCTCTCCCCGCCGAGGAAGTCACCTCCGGCAGTTATCTGGCAGTGTGGGACGAGCCCGATGATGTCGTGGACTACTATGTCGTGACCCGTACCCGTTACTACCAGAATGCCACCGATGCTTCAGAAGAGCTGCTGGCCGAGACCAACAGCCTGCTCATCGAGGACTATGACCCGTCGGTCAAGGAGAGTTATCACGTGCAGTCGGTGAGACTCGGATATCGCTCTCCTGTGAGCAATGAGATATATGTCGAGTCGACCGGTGGAATCGATACTGTGGGCGATGATCTGCCTCTGGGCACGGCCTACATACCGGGCGGTGTGCGATTCGTCTGCGGCACTCCCCACACCGGTGTCGTAATCTACGACATGCAGGGACGTAGCGTAGCCACTGTCGACTATATCGAGAACAACAGCACGGTGCTGTTGCCTGTGGGTGTTTATGTTGTCACAACCGACCAGTGTCAACGCCCTGTCAAGATTGTCGTGATTTAGAGACTTTGGAACTTGAAAGAAAGAAATAAACCAATCATTATACACATTTTTTAACCGCTCATGCAATACGGTATATTAGATTTTCTTGGACTGCTCGGTGCAGTAGGTTTGTTCCTTTATGGAATGAAAGTGATGAGTGAGGGACTGCAGAAGGCAGCCGGTGACAGGTTGCGCAGCATTCTCGGCTCAATGACACGTAACCGCTTTACCGGCACATTGACCGGATTCTTTATCACGGCTTTGATACAGAGCTCGTCGGCCTCGATTGTGATGGTCGTGAGCTTCGTCAACGCCGGATTGGTCTCGCTTGCCCAGTCAATGGCAGTGATATTCGGAGCCAATGTTGGCACCACTTTCACGGCATGGATGCTTACACTATTCGGCTTTAAAGTCGACATCTCGGCTTATGCTATCCCGTTGATGAGTATCGCGGTCATAATGCTGTTCTCCAGTAAGAGCCGCACCAAGTCGATGGGTGAGTTCCTGATAGGATTCGCGTTGTTGTTCCTGGGTCTCGACATGATAAGCAACTATGTGCCCGACCTCCAGAACAACCCTGATATGTTTGCATCGCTGCAACGATATGCCGAGCTGGGCTTCACTTCGATTCTGATATTCTTCGGTGTAGGATGCCTGGTGACCATGATCATACAATCGTCGGCGGCTACATTTGCCATCACGCTGATTATGTTCAGCCGCGGATGGATTGATTTTGACCTGGCTTGCGCCATTGTCCTGGGCTCGGCTGTGGGCACTACAATCACACCTATCCTCGCCTCTATGAGCGGAAATGTCGCTGCCAAGCGCACGGCTGCCGGCCACCTGCTGTTCAACATCCTCGGCTCCATATGGTGTCTGGCCCTGTTCTATAAGTTCAGCGATATGATTTTGTGGATAACCGACCAGATCGGGACCGGCAACCCCAATCAGCTCTATGACACAGTCAATGACTTGGCCAAGACCGACCCTCAGGTGTACAACCACCTCTTTGACACCAAGCCCACTGAAGATGCCTCGCTCAATCTGAGAATCGACTCCCAGATTCCCATTATCAAGACGCTGCAGTTCAAGGCTTCGATAGGCCTGTGTGTATTCTACACCACCTACAAGCTTATCAACCTGTTTATAATGATTTGGTTGACTAAAATTTATGTAAAGGTTGTAGAATGGCTCATACCCTCAAAGAAATCGGGCGACGAGGAGTTCCAGCTCAAATTTATCTCCGGTAGCCTGATGCAGGCTTCTGAGCTCAATATAACCCAGGCCGAGAAAGAGATGTATGTATATGCCGAGCGTGTGGGACGCATGATTGAGATGTCACGTGAACTGGTCCACACCAAGCCGGGAAGCGATGAGTTCAACAAGCGCTATTCGCGATTGGAGAAATATGAGGAAATCAGCGACCGTATGGAACTCGAGATTGCCAACTATCTTAACCGGTGTGCCGAGGGTCGCCTGTCCAATCAGTCAAAACGCCGGCTATCGGCCATGATGGCCATCGACTCCGAGATAGAGAGTATAGCCGACTGCTGTCTGGGCATAGGCAAGGTATTGCTGCGTAAACAACAGAGCGATGTACATTTCAACGAGGAGATTTATCGCAATGTCGACACCATGTTTGACTATGTCTACGAAGCAATGAAATCGCTGTTGAAGCTGTTGGAGAACTTCGATACCGTCACAGAGAACGACCTTATCGTGTGCTACAACCATGAGCGCGAAATCAACAACATGCGCAACACGCTGCGCCTGGCCAATGTGAACAATATCAACGACCATCACTACGAGTATCAGAGCGGTATCTACTATATGGATATCATCTCGACACTCGAGAAGACAGGTGACTACATCATCAATGTCGTTGACACGATGAAGAATGAATTCAGGACCTCACTGCCTGCCAAACGATGAATACAGGAGTTACAATATATGGAGCGTCGAGCGCCCGCATTGACCATGTCTATCTCGATGCAGCGCGCCAAGCCGGCTACCTGCTTGCATCGAAAGGTATCGATGTGGTGTGTGGCGGAGGACGCAGCGGAGTTATGGGCGAGGCCATTGACGGAGCGCTGGAGGCCGGTGGTGCCGCCATTGGTGTGCTCCCTCAATTCATGGTCGAGAACGGGTGGCAACACCCCGGTCTCACGCGCATGGTGATTACCCCCGACATGCACTCCCGTAAGAAAACCATGGCCTCGATGTCGATGGGAGCTATCGCGATGCCTGGAGGTGTGGGAACGCTCGAGGAATTGCTTGAAATCATAACATGGCGCCAGTTGGGACTCTATCACGGGAATGTTGTGATATTGAATATCAACGGCTACTACGACCCGCTGCTTGAGATGCTCGGTCGCACTATAGAACAACATTTCATGAACCCCGACCATGCCTCGCTATGGTCGGTGGCAACAACTGTTGCCGAGGCCGTGGAGCAGGTTACCACTCCTGCTGTAAATGAAACGTATTCCCAGAAATTGTGAGAACAGGGAGCTTTGACATGGCTGAGGCCGGAGATAGCTGCATCACGCTGAGCCGTTATGATGACATGCCGCAGACCGTGGTGGCTACCGTGCGCCACGATGTGTGGAGCGACGGTATGCAGCCGCTGGGTCACAGGGGAAACATGTTGCCCAGTTCGGGCATGGTAGCACTGCTGATTGCACTGATGGCGCTGATTGCCTTTGGGGCGCCGCAGTTGAGACGCCTCTTGTCGAGCCTGGATACCGACCTGCTTGGTGTGAGACGACGAGCCAATGCATTTGAGAGCCACACCGCTTCCGAGTCACATATGCTCCTGCTGTTGCTCCTTGCCGGCTGTGTATGTCAGGCGATACTCATTGGCGTCGCAATCGACCCCATGTCGGTGTCCAATGGTCTCCTCATGGGGCGGCTCTTGCTACTCACCGTGGGTTATTATATGTTTCAATATGTCGCATATGGTGTGATAGGCTATACCTTTACCGATAAAATCAATGCAATGCAGTGGCGCAAAGGATTCAACCTATCGCAGGGAGTGCTCGGTCTCACACTGCTGCTACCGGCCGTGACAGCCCTTTACTACCACAAAGCTACAATCGTGCTTGTAGGAGTGGGGGTGGTGCTCTATCTCATTGCCAGAGTGGCTTTCATATGTAAAGGTTTTAGAATTTTTTACAATGAATTGTCTTCGTTAGTGTATTTTATTTTGTACCTTTGTGCCCTTGAAATCATTCCGGCAGCCGCTGTGTTGAAATTGGCCGGCAGGCTTTCCACTATGGCGTGAGTCGGTGATCATTTGATATATTGCTTATTGGTATAAGTTAAATAAAAACTTTTAGCGAGACGTGAAGATTAAGAAAATACTCGTTTCTCAGCCGAAGCCCTCGTCTGAGAAATCACCATATTACGATATAGCTTCAAAATATGATGTTGAGTTGGTGTTCAGGCCTTTTATAAAGGTTGAAGGATTGAGCGCGCGTGAATTTCGCCAGCAGAAAATCAATCTGGCCGACTACACAGCAATAATATTTACAGCGCGCACCGCCATCGACAATTTTTTCAGACTTGCCGAGGAGTTGCGTTATGCTATCCCCGACACGCTCAAATATTTCTGCACCAGCGAGTCGATAGCCCTGTACCTGCAGAAGTATATCGTATACCGCAAGCGTAAGATTTTCTATTGTGAGAATGGCAAGATAGCCGACCTCGTGCCGCTGTTGGCCAAACATAACAAGGAGAAATACCTTTATGTGGTGAGCGATGTACACAAGGAAGACCTCAGCGCTCTTGATAACGGTAAAATCAACTATACCAAAGCCGTAATGTATCGCACGGTGAGCAACGACTTTGAACCCGGCGAGCCTCTCGACTACGATGCCCTCCTCTTCTTCAGTCCCGCCGGAATACAGTCTCTGCAGAAGAATTTCCCCGATTTTGACCAGACTAATATTGCAATAGGCACCTTTGGCACCACCACAGCCCAGGCTGTCCACGATGCCGGGTTGCGTCTCGATTTCCAGGCTCCGAGTCCTGGTGCTCCCTCCATGCCCGCAGCTCTCGAGCAGTATATCAAGAGCCAACAGGCTAAATAATAAAGAAAACCAACAGTTCTTCAGGTTCCATAGGTCACAGGTATGGAACCTGGAGGACAATACAGGGGTTGCCAGATACCCTTTAAATTACCTACAATGAGAACCTATCGACTACCCAAGCGTTGCAAGCTGTGTGCCAAGACAGCCGTGGAAAAGCTCTTTGAACGCGATGCTGAGGGCGTGTCGGGTTGTATAGCTTATCCTCTGCGGGCCGTGTGGCGAGTCGACAATGAAAGGCCCCGTGGTGACATGATGCAGTTCATGGTTACCGTGCCCAAGAAAAAATTGAGACACGCCGTTGACCGTGTCACCATGCGCCGACGTGTGCGCGAGGCCTATCGCCTTAACCGGCACTCATGTGACGTACTCACAGAGCAACACGATGTGGCGTTTGTATATCTCGCCAACTCATTGATGCCATATAGCGTGATTGAAAAGTCAATGATAAAGATATTGGACAAAATCAAGGCAGGTAGAGCCAAGGAGGATGAAAGAGATTGACAAATGGCTTGCACGGATCATGTCATGGCCCGTTATGTTTTATAGAGGTGCCATATCGCCCATGTTTCCCTCATGTTGTCGTTTTACCCCCACATGCTCTGAATATGCCCTCGAGGCCTTGCGACGGCACGGGGCTCTCAAGGGAGGCTGGCTTACATTGCGGCGGTTGTTGCGTTGCCACCCATGGGGAGGCAGCGGTTATGACCCGGTGCCCTGACTCCCCTCCTGAAACCTCTATACCATGATACTTACCAACTTCCATAGCCATAACATTCAAGCCACCGATGCCATAGTATCGGTCGAGCCTTGCACGGCCGGCCAGGTGATGGCATGCAATCCCGATGTGGTGATGTCGGTGGGGATACACCCTTGGTCAACGGCAGCTGCCGACGACAAGGATCTCGACATGCTTGCCCAAGTGGCCACCTTCCCACAGGTCGTGGCTATAGGTGAGACCGGTCTTGACAAGTTGAAGGGGGGGAATATGGAATGTCAACTGGAGATATTGACACGCCATGTCGAGCTCAGCGAGCAATTGGAGAAACCTCTCATCCTGCATTGTGTCAAGGCGTGGGATCAGCTTCTTGCATTGAAGAAACGGATGAAACCACGCCTGCCATGGGGCATACATGGTTTCAGAGGTGGCCCGGCACTGGCCCGGCAGTTGGCCTGCAACGGTTTCTACCTGTCGCTGGGCGAGCATTTCAACCCCGAGGCTGCCCGTGTTATCCCGCCAGAGAGGTTGCTGGTCGAGACCGATATGTCAGTGATGCCCATAGCTATGATAGCACAACGCGTAAGAAGCCGGCTCGACGGGAAAGACTTTGAACCTGGACAGTCGCTCGCACGTTTTTTAGAGAAGAATCACATTTCATGATATGATGAACAACAGTTACGAAGAGAAAGCGCTTAGCAGCACCAGCACCGACCGCCGCGTGCTCGAGTTGCTCGCACAAAGTTTCCCTACAGCCGGCGCTGCTGCCACCGAGATAATCAATCTCGAGGCAATCCTCAATCTGCCCAAGGGCACCGAACACTTTGTCGCCGATCTCCATGGCGAGTATCAGGCATTCAGACACATATTGCGCAACGCCTCGGGCAACATACGCCGCAAGGTGAGGGAACTGTATGCCGGGACACTCAGCGACACCGAGATAAGATCGCTGTGTACCCTCATATACTATCCCCATCGCAAACTCGACCTCATCAAAGAACAGCACAATGGCCGCGACATGACCCAATTCTATGTCGACACCCTCCATCGTCTCATCGAGGTGTGCCGCTCGGTGTCATCCAAATATACCCGTTCAAAGGTGCGCAAAGCCTTGCCCCGGGAATTTGCTTATATCATCGAGGAACTTCTTCACGAGGACCACGATGACAACAACAAGCAGGCCTACTTCTCGCGCATTATCGAGACGATAATCACCACAGGCCAGGTAGGAGCCTTCATCGCTGCCATAAGCAGTGTGATACAGCGTCTGAGTATCGACCAGTTGCACATTCTCGGTGATATATTTGACCGCGGTCCCGGAGCCCACAAGATAATGGACATGCTGTGTGACTACAGTCACTATGACATGCAGTGGGGCAATCATGACGCATTGTGGATGGGGGCTGCCGCCGGCAATGAGTGCTGTATCGCCAATGTGGTGCGTCTGTCACTCAGATATGGCAACATGGCCACCCTTGAAGATGGCTACGGCATAAATCTCGTGCCATTGGTGACTCTTGCAATGGAGGCCTATGGCGATGATCCGTGTGACCGCTTTCAGGTGAAATTTCAGGACGCCGACATGGCTCCCGATGAGAAAACCCGCATGTTGCTCGCACGCATGCACAAGGCGATAGCCGTGATACAGTTCAAACTCGAGGGAGCCATGATCGACAAGCGCCCCGAGTGGAACATGAGCGACCGGCGTCTGCTCGACAAGATGAACCTTGACAAGGGTACCATTACCATCGACGGCAAGGAGTATGAGTTGGGCGACAGGAATTTCCCCACAATCGACCCTCACGACCCCTACCGGTTGTCGCCCGAGGAAGCCAATGTTGTGGAACGACTGCGCCATTCGTTTACAGTCAGCGAGAAACTCAAGCAGCATGTCAAGTGTCTGTTCTCCCACGGCTGTATGTATTCCATAGTCAATTCCAACCTGTTGTTCCATGCCTCGGTGCCACTCAATGCCGACGGCACGCTGAAAGATGTCGACCTCATGGGTGAGAAATTTTCAGGCCGCGAACTGTTGTATCGTATCGGCATGATGATGCGCGCCGCATTCAACGATGACACTGAGGCTGAGAAGCGTGACTTTGCCCGCGATTACTTCTGGTACCTGTGGTGTGGAGCTGATTCACCCTTGTTCGATAAATCGCGCATGACCACATTTGAGCGCTATTTCATCGACGACAAGAGTACCCACGTAGAGGAGAAGGGTGCCTACTACACATTGCGCAACAACGAGGCTGTATGCGACTATATCCTCGACTCCTTTGGAGTGACCGGCACCCACCGCCACATCATCAATGGCCATGTGCCGGTGAGAGTAGGCAATGGAGAGAATCCCGTGAGAGCCAACGGCAAGTTGCTGGTAATCGACGGAGGCTTTTCCAAACCCTACCATCACACCACTGGAATAGCCGGCTTCACCCTCGTTTATCACAGCCGCGGCCTGGAGCTTGTGGAGCATGAGCCATTCACATCGGCCGAGGAGTCAGTGCGCAAGGGTACCGATATCCTTGGCACCACCCAGATTGTCGAGCTCTCCAACCACAGGCAGCGGGTGCGTGACACCGACAAAGGACGCGAGATACAAGCACAGATTGACGAGCTCACACAGCTGCTCTACGCCTACAACCACGGCCTGCTAAAAGAACGCAGCTGAGCGATCACAGCAAAACAAAGTCAGCGGCAACAATGATACTGTTGGTGAACAATTCCATTCTTTCTTTGTTTAGATGTTAAACAATGTTTTTTCAAGAGAATAGAAATATTTCATTAACATTTCACTATTTATATTATGAAGAGACTTTTTCTTGGCGCTGCTCTTATGCTCGCCTCGCTGGCAGCTTCGGCTCAACTCTATGTAGGAGGATCAATCGGTTTGCAACGCAACATTTCCGACAATGTCACTGACATCAAGGTAAGTCCTGAGATTGGCTACAATTACAGCGACGAATGGGCCTTTGGAACAGAGATAGGCTACCAGCACACCTATAATGACGGGTTGAAGGTCAACATCTTTGCCATTGCTCCTTATGCCCGCTACAACTACTTCAGGTATGAGAAAGTAAAACTGTTTGTCGACGGTGGTTTCGGTCTGGGATTTGGAAAAGCCAAGGTTGATGACCATAGCTCCGATACAGCCACACTGTTTGAGATAGGACTGAAGCCGGGTGTCGCCTTTGATGTCACCGACAAATTTGGTCTTGTAGCCCACTTCGGCTTCCTGGGTTATCGTGGAGGAAATGATGCCGGCAAAGATATACGCCCCGAGACTATCGGTTTCGACTTCAGCACACTCGACCTGTCTTTGGGATTCTATGTGAATTTCTAAGACAGTGATATTCTACAGTGCAGGTAATTTCAACTTTCTAACCTGTAGATAAAATAATTAGTGATATAACCTTCAAGTTTCCAAGTCGCACATCGTCTTGCGAAGCTTGAAGGTTCTTTCTTTATGAAGGTAGGAAACGGGGGCGGTGGAGCACCT
Source organism: Clostridiales bacterium (assembly GCA_023666645.1). Classification (GTDB taxonomy): domain Bacteria; phylum Bacteroidota; class Bacteroidia; order Bacteroidales; family Muribaculaceae; genus JAAVFS01. The sequence goes on along the minus strand of JAMPBP010000006.1, from coordinate 31,533 downwards.
GTGGCGCTGTCCCTGTCAGAATAGTGAGCGCAACACATCGAGCGATTTCATTGACTGCAGGGAGGCGAAGTGGAGGGAGTAATATTCCATCAGGCGGTCGAGTATCGCATTGCGCTCAACGGCCGAAAATTTCCAGTATCGCAGGTTTCTCAGATTCATGCGCAGTAGCAAACGCGACAGTTGGGCTTCGTTGCGCTCGAGGTATCGTCCGTGCATTGGTGCCGATGTGCGGTATATACCATCGACCATGTCAAAGAGACTTCCCTTGCTCCATGTCGACACATCGGGTTCTATGCCTGCAAAGTGCATCATCTTGATCATAAAGAGCAGATGGAAATTGGCAGATCCATTTCCGTAACTCGACCGTGAGTAAAAATCGAGCATATTGTCGCAAAAATCAAACATGAGGGCATCGGGCATCGAGTCGCGTAGCAGTGTGTTCAAAAAATCGGCCAGGAATAGCGTCACGGCCGATTTCACGGCATCTCCTCCCGGGGCGGTGTTTCCCCTGAGCAAGACTTCACGCATGAGCGGGAGGCGGTCGGTGTCCTTGATGTCGGCCACACATTGGAATCGGCTTCCAGGCATAAGCATGGCACGCCTGCGCGCTGCTTCACGACCGTTGCCGGCCGATACGAGGAATGACAGGCGTCCGCGTTGACGTGTATAGGCACTGAGTATAGAGTGGCGGTCGGTGTGCCTCACAAGCCTTAGAGCAATGCAGTCGAGGTGTTGGAACATAAAGAGGTCCAATAGGGAATCTTGCCTATACGGTCATCTCACCACAGAGGCTGGTGTGCAGTTCGCGCTTCACCTCCTCGGCTTTGAGACCTTGTCCAAAGAGGAACATCATCTTTGTGATGGCGGCTTCGCTGGTGATGTCATGGCCTGAGATCACACCGGCAGTGGCAAGGCGGTCGCCCGAAAAATAGCGTTTGTCGTGCACTCCACCGTTGGGGCATTGTGTTACATTGAGAATCACGATTCCACGCTCTATAGCCTCGCTTATGGCATCATAGAACCACTTGGCTGTGGGTCCATTGCCGGCTCCATAGGTCTTGAGAATCACACCTTTCACGCCAGGCATGTTAAGTTGATATCGCAACGACTCGGGAGTGAGCCCAGGGAAAACATCGATGAATGTCACAGCGCGGTCCATGCCATATCTCACAGCCAACGGTCGGGTGAAAGGTAAACGCCACAAGGCTTCCTCGTTGAAATGGATTGCAAGGCCTATCTGGGCCAGTTTAGGATAGTTGTTGCTTTTGAAGGCATTGAAGTTGTCGGCACTCATCTTTGTAGAGCGGTTACCGCGCCACAGATAGTTCTCAAAGAGTATTGCCACCTCCTGAATCATTGGGGTTGTATGCCCCTCACCGATAGTGGCTGCAGCGAGCTGCAAGGCTGTGATAAGATTTTCCTCACCATCGGTGCGTACCTCACACATGGGGAGTTGAGAGCCTGTGATAATCACCGGCTTGTTGAGATTCTCGAGCATGAACGACAATGCCGAGGCTGTATAGGCCATAGTGTCGGTACCATGCAACACTACAAATCCGTCATACTGTTCATAGTTGTCGGCAATGGCCCTCGCTATCGAGTCCCAGTGGTCGGGATTCATGTCGCTGGAATCGATGGGTGGGTCAAACTGTAGGTTGTCAATCTCAAAGTCGAGCTTCTTTATGCGGGGCACGTTGTCAATGAGATGATCGAAGTCGAAAGGCTTGAGGGTCCCGGTGACGGGATCCTCAATCATACCTATCGTACCGCCTGTATATATGATGAGTATACGGGCTTTATGGTTGAATCGTAATAAATCCATTATTTTACTTGTGCACCGGGAGTTACAGGGCCTGTGGGTCCGACAACCACGAGAGTGCCGTCGGCATTCTCGGCCGATAGAATCATGCCTTGCGACTCGACGCCTTTGAGTTTACGGGGCGGGAAATTGGCGATGAAGCACACCTGTTTGCCCACGAGGTCCTCAGGTTGATAATACTTTGCTATTCCCGAGACTATGGTGCGGTCGCCCATCCCATCGTCAATGGTAAACTGCAGCAGTTTATCGGCTTTGGGAACCTTGCAGCATTCCTTGACGGTTCCTACCCTTATATCGAGTTTCATGAAAGTGTCAAAGTCGGTAGCCTCCTGTACCGGTGCCGGCTGCCACTGGTTAACTTTGTTCTCCTCCTTGATGCGTGCAAGGCGGTCGAGTTGGGCCTGTATGGCCGAGTCCTCGATTTTTTCAAACAGCAGCTCAGGCGCTCCTATCTCGGTACCGGCAGCCACGATATCGTTGCTTCCCATCTGGTCCCAGCTCATATTGTCGAGGTGGAGTGTTGACGACAACTTTCCACTCATGAACGGGAGGAAAGGCTCGAAAGCGATAGCGATATTGGCACACAGCTGTATCGATGTGTACATCACGGTGGCTACGCGCTCCATATCGGTCTTTGCAAGTTTCCAGGGCTCAGTTTCTTGCAGGTATCGGTTGCCCAGACGGGCTATGTTCATGGCCTCCTTCAGAGCTTCCCTGAAATGGAATGTGTCGAGATAGCCGCTCAGACGCTGCTTTATCTCAGCGAGCTCGGTATAGGTGTCGCGCTCTATTTCGGTATATTCACCGGCAACGGGTACCACCCCACCGTAGTATTTGTGGGTGAGCACGAGCACGCGGTTCACGAAGTTGCCGAGAATGGCTACCAGTTCAGAGTTGTTGCGCTGCTGGAAATCGGCCCATGTGAAGTCGTTGTCTTTGGTCTCGGGGGCATTGGCTGTCAGGACATATCTCAGCACGTCCTGTTTGCCTTCAAAGTCGCGCAGGTATTCGTGCAACCACACTGCCCAGTTGCGCGAGGTGGATATCTTGTCACCCTCGAGGTTGAGGAACTCATTGGCGGGCACATTGTCGGGAAGCTGGAAATTGTCACCATAGGCCATGAGCATGGCAGGGAACACGATGCAATGGAACACGATGTTGTCCTTGCCTATGAAGTTTATGACGCGTGTCTCGGGATCTTTCCAATATTTTTCCCAGCTGTCGGGCAGCAGTTCCTTGGTGTTTGATATATAGCCTATGGGAGCGTCAAACCACACATACAAGACTTTGCCCTCAGCACCCTCCACTGGCACAGGTACACCCCAGTCGAGGTCGCGGCTCACGGCGCGTGGCTGCAGCCCCATGTCAATCCATGACTTGCACTGGCCATAGACATTGGTCTTCCACTCCTTGTGTCCTTCGAGAATCCACTTGCTCAGAGCACTCTCCCACTTGTCCAGAGGCAGATACCAATGCTTTGTCTCGCGCAGTATCGGTGCATTTCCGGTTATGGCGCTGCGGGGATTGATGAGGTCGGTGGCATTGAGCGATGTACCGCACTTCTCACACTGGTCGCCATAAGCGTGCTCAAAGTGGCAATGGGGACACTCTCCGGTTACGTAGCGGTCGGCAAGGAATTGTCCGGCTTTCTCGTCATATAGCTGCATCGATGTCTTCTCGACAAATTCACCTTTGTCATACAGCCGTTTGAAAAATTCAGATGCTGTCTCGGAATGAATCTTGGAAGTAGTGCGTGAATATATGTCGAAAGAGATGCCGAGCTCGGTCATGGAATCCTTGATAATGGCGTGGTAGCGGTCTACGATGTCCTGTGGTGTGACCCCTTCTTTCTTGGCTTTGATCGTGATTGGAACACCATGCTCGTCGCTGCCACCGATCATGACCACATCTTCGCCCTTGAGGCGCAGATAGCGTGTATAAATGTCGGCGGGTACATAAACTCCGGCCAGATGACCTATGTGCACCGGCCCGTTGGCATAAGGCAATGCTGTCGTTACCAGCGTGCGTTTGAACTTCTTATCCATTGATATCGTGCTTTTTCAGTTGAGTTTTCAAAGTTACAAAATAACCATCTTGTATGCAACACCGTGAGGGTTTAACAGGGTCACTCCTGCTCGGTGGCCATCAATTCCCTTACGATTTCCTCGGTTCCGGTGAAGGGTCCGGTATGGGCCAGCTTCAAGGTGCACATTGCGGCGGCAAAGCGTCCAGACTCCTCATATCCCAATCCCTTGCTGCGGCAGTATAGGTAGCCGGCCATGTAGGTGTCACCGCAACCGGTAGCGTCGACAACCTTGTCGGTAGTATAGGCCGGAATCTCATAAAAGATACCATCGGCAAGAATCAGCGACCCTTGGTCTCCAAGAGTCAGAAGCACTTCGTTCACTCCCCATGAGGCGAGTTTCAGAGCGGCACGATGGGGGTCGGTCTCTCCCGTAATGGTCTCCATCTCTTTTTCGTTGGCCTTGAGGATGTCGATATACTTCAGCGCCTCCTCTTTGCCTGTCCAGTCAACGGGATATACCTGTTCACCCCTCACCTCCCTAAGGTAACCCTGGGCGTCGACCGATACTATACCGCGGGTCGACAGCAGTTTGATGGCTTCAAGCGAGAAATCATCGGCCAGCAGGGTGCCCAGATGGAAGATGCGGGCTTCAGCGTCCTTGAGGTTTTCGACGGTGAAAGGATCGGCCTTGGCAAGGACGCGTTGGGTGCGGTCGTTGAGGTCTTCGCCATATTTATTCTCGAAGAATACCGATTTACGGCTGGGTATTACCTTTACCTCTATTCCAAGCGCCCTGATGTCGTCGACAGCTTTCATCTCCGACTCTCCCACCGAGGTAAGAAGCATAAACTCCGAGTGATCCATATGAGAGAGCGCATGGGCAAAGTAGAACGCTGTTCCTCCAGGCATATATGTTTCAAGCCGGGGTGTTATGATTTTATCAAGAGTTATGTGGCCTATGCAGCATATCTGAGTCATTTATTCTAAATTTTAAGCCTGTTGCACAATGAAAAGGAATTGCTTTTCATTGGTGTCACAAGGCTACGGTTTGTAATTTCATTAATTCTTAAGCCTACCCTTGACAAGCAGGGTCATGGCATATATCAACACTATCAAATAGCCAGCTGTGGGAACGATGAATGATGTCGACATGGAAGATATACCTCCTACCCACCCCATCAGTGAGGTGCCCACGGCGCCACCCAGCGGTGTCATCATCAGGAACGATGAAGCTATCTTGGTAGTGGAGGGGGCACAGCGGCTTATGGTGATGGCAAAAATGGTGGGAAACATTATGGCTTCAAAAGCGTAGCACATGAAAAGTCCGACACGTGATGGCAAGCCCAGGTTGAGAGTCACAAGCAAGGCGCCGGCAACAGTCATCACACCACACACAGCGAGCACCTTGGTAGCGCTGACATATCTCATCACCGCGCTACCTGCCACGCGTGCCAGCAGGAAGAGTCCGAGCGCACCAAATGATAGCACCCAGGTGGCCGTCACTTTGTCCATCCAGCCATCTTCGGTAACATAGTTTATGAAGAGACTGTTGATTGATATTTCAGAAATTTCGTAGCAGAATAACGCAAATACCCCAAGCCTGAAACCTGTCGATTTCCACAACTGTCTGATTGTGGCTCCAATACCGCGGTCTGTGGCGTCAGACTTGTCGGTAGCCTCATGACCGTCGGCCTTGATTTCGGGTAGTTTCACGCGGGTGAACATCAAGGCCACCATGAGCACCACCGCTCCCATCAGGGCATAGGGCCATGCCACCGATTGGTCACCATCGCCGGTAAATAGAAAATTGCCCACCAACACCGGTCCCAATATACAGCCGAGACCATTGAACGATTGAGCAAGGTTGAGACGGCTGGCTGCAGTGTCGCGGCTGCCAAGTTCTGCGGCATAGGGGTTGGCCGCCGTCTCCAGCACTGCCAGTCCACACCCTATGACAAATAATGCAGTAAGGAACACACCGAACGATCCTGTCATGTCGCCGGGAATAAACGCAAGGGCACCCACGCCAAATAGCAGCAGGCCCATCACGACACCACGCCGATAGCCATAACGGGTGATGAAGATTCCGGCAGGAAGAGCCATCAATGCATAGGCCACATAGGTCGTGGCCTGAATCATCGTCGACTCAAAAAGGGATATTGTCAATGATTCCTGGAAATGCTTGTTGAGCACATCGAGTATAGAACGTGCAAAACCCCACATGAAGAACAGTGAGGTTATGAGAATAAACGGTAACAGATATTTTCTGGCAACGAGTTGCCTGTTTTCTTGGGTCATTTTCCTTTGCTTTGTATTATTCCCGACCTCGCGGGAAGTAAATCTCTTTTTGACAGAGAGAGCTACCATGAAGGTGTCATGGCGGTAATGGCTACAAAAGTAATTAAAATAACTGAGTTTTTTTAATTTTTTCGTATCTTTAGCATTCAAAATCAATCAAATTCATCTAATTATCTCATTGTCATGATAAAGCGAATAACACTGGCGGCTCTTCTTGCCGCCTCGACAGCTGCCATGGTATCGGCCGGCCCTTTATGGGTGCGTGATGTAGCCATCTCGCCTGATGGCAACAAGGTGGCTTTCACCTATAAGGGTGACATATACACTGTACAATCGACAGGAGGACGAGCCTCGCAACTCACCACCAACGACGCCTACGACTCGACCCCGCTGTGGAGCCCCGACGGTAAGCGCATCGTGTTCCGTAGTAACCGTGAGGGATCCGACGACCTTTATATCGTCGATGCCCAGGGTGGCACTCCACGCCGCCTCACCACTCATAGCGGCCATGAACGCCCCATCACCTTTATCGATAACGCGACGATAATCTACCAGGCTAACATGAAACCCTCACGCGAGGCTATACAGGGTCCATTCCAGGCCCAGGCCTACAAGCTCAATGTCGACTCCATCGAGCCGCGACCCTCGCTCTACATGTCGGTGCCTGTCCAGGCAGCAAGCATTGACGGCAATGGCAGGTTACTCTATCAGGACCGCAAGGGTTTTGAGAACATATACCGCAAGCATGAGCGCTCATCGGGTACAGCCGACATATGGCTCGTGACTCCCGATGGCTCGTATGAGTGTCTCACTGATTTCAACGGTCATGACCTCAACCCGGTGTGGAAACAAGGGACCGACAATTTCTTCTATCTGAGCGAGGAGGGCAACGGCACCCTAAATGTCTACGAGCGCTCGGTCGACGGAAAGGTGAAACGCCAGCTCACACGATTTGAGAAACACCCTGTGAGGTCACTCTCAGCCTCCGACAACGGCAAGCTGGCCTTCAGCTGGGACGGTGAGGCATATACTCTCGCACCCGGCGGAGAGCCCAAGCTCCTGGATATCCAGATTGTCACCGATGATTATGACAACGACCGGGTGAAGCGTTACATCACAGGAGGTGCCACAAACCTCGCCGTGAGCCCCTCGGGCAACGAGGTCGCATTCATAGTGCGCGGTGACATATATGTGACCAATGTGAAGTATAAGACAACCAAGCGTATCACCAACACTCCGGCTCAGGAACGAGTGGTCGACTTTGCTCCCGATGGTCGCACGCTTGTCTATGACAGCGACCGCGACGGCCACTGGAAACTCTACACAACGACGATAGTCAGCCCCGATGAGAAAGAGTTTGCATATGCCACCGACCTTCGCGAGGAGCTCCTCTACAGTTGCCCCACCGTGGCGCAGCAACCTGATTACAGCCCCGACGGCAAGAAGGTGGCCTTCCTTGAGAACCGTACAGAACTGCGTGTCATCGATGTTGATACCAAGAATGTCACCACAGCTCTCGATGGCAAATACAACTACTCATATACAGACGGTGACGTATCATTTGAATGGAGCCCCGACAGCCGCTGGCTGCTCAGCAGCTATATAGGTGTGGGAGGCTGGAACAATATCGATATCGCCCTCGTGGCAGCCGATGGTTCTAAAGTGGTCGACCTCACCGAGAGCGGTTATGCCGACTACTATCCTCAATGGGTACTGGGAGGCAAAGGCATTACCTATCTCACAGGCAAACATGGCATGAAGAGCCATGGCAGTTGGGGAAACCAGAATGATGTCATCCTGATGATGCTCGACACAGAAGCCTGGGACGAGTTTGGTCTCTCGGAGGAAGAAGCGGCCCTGGCCAAAAAGGAACGTGAACGCACCGACAGCATCGCTCTTGCAGCAAAGGAGAGCGGCAAGAAGAAAAAGAAGAAAAAAGATGATGCTCTCGATGAGAAGAAAGATGACGTCAAGCCTCTGGAATTTGACCTCGACAACCGTCGCTACCGTACACGTCGTCTTACCGGTATCTCGGGCAACCTTGGTAGCAACTATCTCTCGCCCGACGGTGACAAATTCTATTATGTAGCCTCGGCTCCCGATGGCACCAACAATCTATATGTCACCGACCTGAGGGAGGGAAAGACCTCTACCCTCGCCAACGGTATCAGTGGTTCCTTCTTGCCCGACAAAAAGGGAGAGAACCTATTCATGCTCTCAGGCAGCGGAATAAGCAAGATTGCCATTCCTGGCGGTGACCGTAAAAGCGTCGACTTTGAGGCTATATATGAGCGTCGTCCATCGCTCGAACGTGAGTATATTTATGACCATATGTGGCAACAGGTAAAGGACAAGTTCTACGATGTGAATCTTCATGGTGTCGACTGGGAAGCATATGGTGAGCACTATCGCCGCTTCTTGCCCCACATCGACAACAACCGCGACTTTTCCGATCTTCTCAGCGAGATTCTGGGCGAGCTCAACGCCTCACACACCGGTTCGGGCACATCAGCCGGCAACGCGCCTATGTCGACCGCCTCGCTCGGTGCTTTCTTTGATGAGAACTATACAGGCGACGGTCTTCTTGTAAGCGAGGTTTTGCCTCGCAGTCCGCTGGCTGCCCGCAAGGCTCATGTGCAACCCGGCGACATCATCTTGTCGATCAATGGCAAGGAAATCAAAGCCGGTCATGACTATTTCCCGCTTCTCGACGGACTCACCAACCGCAAGACCCGTCTGGCCGTGAAGCGCGCCGATGGCACCGTCGACGAGATTGTAGTCAAGCCTATCTCTACAGGCACAGAGTCGGGATTGCTCTACCAGCGCTGGGTTGAGCGCAACCAGGCTATCGTGGACAGTGTATCCGGCGGCAGAGTAGCCTATGTACATGTACAGGGCATGAATGGTCCCAGCTTCTCGACCGTCTATGACCAGTTGCTCGGTAAATATCGCAACCACGAGGCTGTCATCGTCGACACCCGCTACAACGGTGGTGGCTGGTTGCACAATGACCTTGCCCAGTTGCTCAATGGTAAGGAGTATGTACGCTTCATGCCCCGTGGGCGTTACATAGGCAGCGAACCTTTCTCACAATGGTACAAGCCATCGGTAATGCTCGTCAACGAGAGCAATTACAGCGACGCCCACGGTACCCCGTATTCCTACCAGACATTAGGAATAGGCGATGTGGTGGGTGCGCCTATCCCCGGTACAATGACAGCTGTATGGTGGGAGACTCAGATCGACCCCTCAATCTACTTCGGCATTCCACAGGTCACCAGCCAGTCGATCGATGGTACTGTCCTGGAAAATCACCAGCTCAATCCCGATGTGCTCATCTACAATAACCCCGCCGATGTACAAGCCGGTTATGACGCACAGCTCGTAGGAGCCACCAAGCATCTGTTGAAAAAGCTCGACAGCGACCAATCATCTAAATAAGAACCACAATAAATAAAAAATAACCGTGGGTAGTCGGATCCATTCGAACTACCCACGGTCTTTATTTATATGATTTCTTTGGAATCGGTGCTGTCTATCAGATAGCGTCGTCCTCTACGTTCTCGACAGCCTGAGCCGGTACTGCGGCGGGCTCATCACTGGTTGCGGCTTCGAGCTTCCTCATTATCGAGAATATGAATGTCGCCGACAGCAGGCATATCACGATGAGAATGCCCCAAATCACGGGCACTGAAACCTTACCCCACATGAGCATGGGAATAGATACCAGATAGTTGCCTATAGCGGTGGCGGCAAACCATCCACCCATCATGGAGCCTTTGTACTTGGGAGGCGCTACTTTTGATACAAACGAGATACCCATGGGCGAGAGCAACAGCTCGGCAAATGTGAGTAACAGGTAGGTTGAGATAAGCCAGTTGGGCGACTCACTTCCATTGGTCCCCACAAGATTGAGCGATGCAAATACCATCACAAGATATGCTGCTCCGGCTACTACCATGCCATATCCTATCTTTCGTGGAGCCGAGGGTTCTTTTCCCTTGGAGGCAAGCCAGCCGAAGAGTGCCATCGAGAATGGTGTCAGAGCAACAACATAGAAGGGGTTGAACTGCTGGTAAACAGCCGGGTCGATGTTGTCAACTGTCTCAGGTGTATTCAGGTAGATGTAGCTCACGATGCCCACTACGGCGGCAAGAACCACACCACTTATAGCTTTGGCTTTGGCCGATTTGCTTTGGAAGATACTGAACAATGCATATACACCCACAGCTATAGCCACAAGTGCCCACAGATTGAATCCTAAGCGCGTCCAGCTTGACGTAGAGCTTGATGTGCAGCTCTTGGCAAATTCGGTAAGTGTCTGGCCGTTCTGGTGGAATACCATCCAGAAGAAGATTACCACAGCAAATACAAGCAAAAGGGCAACAATGCGCTGTTTGGTCTGCGCAGCAGTGAGTTGCGGTCCATCTTCAGCGGCCTTGGCCTGTTTCTTGTCGCCGGCCTGCTTCTTGTCTTTGATGATGTGGCTGTAGGTCCTGCGTCCAAGTATGTAGATGAGGAAGCTGACGATGAGTGAGCCACAAGCCAGAGCAAAGGCATAGCCGCAACCCTTGGAGAAGGAGGTGATATATTCTGAAGCGAATGCCTTGATATCAGCCGATTTATGAGTACACTTTTCGGCAAACTGGGCAAGGCTCTCGCTGAAGAACACAGGGAGATTGTCGCCTTGCTTCATCTCTTCTTTAAGAGTGGCCTCAACCTCTTTGCGGTCCATCCCTTTATATTGGTCCTTGTTGCTTTCCATGCGGGCGTTGACGGCAAAATCGAGCATTGATTTATACTGCTCGCTGTCGGTTGCCGGCATTGCGGTGAAGTTGTCGGTATCAAGACACCAGTTGCACACTGAGGGTATCATTGACTCCTTGAGCTGCAGGGACTCGGTGTTCTCCACTCTGAATCCGTCGCTCTCGAGCGCGGTGTTCTTAAGGGCGATTGCTGCTGTGGGAGCAAACATCGAGCCGAGATTTATGGCCATGTAGAAAATTGAGAATGCAGCGTCGCGGCGTGCCCCATACTTGGCATTGTTGTAAAGGTCGCCAACCATCACCTGCAGGTTGCCCTTGAACAGTCCTGTTCCTACCGAGATGAGCAACAATGCGGCAAATAGAATGTAAAGAGATGTATCCTCACGCACGGGAGTAGGCACCGACATCAAGGCATAGCCCAGAAACATAATGGCGATACCAGTTACCACACACTTTGAGAAACTCCACTTGTCGGCAAGAAGTCCACCGATAAGAGGCATGAAGTAAACCAAGGCGAGGAAAATGGAGAAAATCTGACCGGTCCATGCCGAGTCAAGTCCAAACTTTGCCTGCAAGAAGAACAGGAAAATCGCGAGCATCGTGTAGTAGCCGAAGCGTTCACCGGTGTTGGCGAGCGAAAGCACATACAGTCCCGCAGGTTGATTTTTAAACATGTTTAAAGATTTAATGTGTTAATAATGTTGTCGCTTGAAATGTGTGTATGACCGCAATCACTTGTTCATTTCCTTGAAGGCAAGTGCATACATTCTCATCTGCTTCACCATGGCCACCAGTCCGTTGGAACGTGTGGGCGACAGATGTTCCGACAAGCCTATCTTGTCGATGAAGTAAAGATCGGCATCGAGAATCTCACCGGGGGTATGGTCATTGAGTACCTCGATGAGCAACGATATGATACCCTTTACTATGATGGCATCGGAATCGGCGGTATAATGTACCTTGCCATCGACGAGCTCGGCATTGAGCCATACACGACTCTGACACCCTTCAATAAGGTAGCGTGAGGTTTTGAACTCAGGGTCGATGGGTGGGAGAGCGTTGCCCAAGTCAATGATATAGGCATAGCGGTCCATCCAGTCATCTATGTCACTGAATTCCTCGATTATACGGTCTTGAATCTCATTTATGCTCATGATGTTATTCTTTTATTGTGAGTTTTGAAACTAATCGTCCCGTGTCACCTATCGTGCTCGGGTCTATGTTTTCGTAGCTGTCCTCGTGGGTGTGCCAGGTGACGTTGAAGGAGCCTGTCTCAGGATTTTTGTTCTCGATGATGTCAATTGCGGGAATGCCGGCCCGGTTAATAAACAGGTGGTCGTCGACCACTGCCCCACCCTCGCTGTTGACGAACCGTTCGCCAAGCCCAATTGAGGCGGCTGTGTTCCACACCATGTCAACGACACCGGGAGCCAGTCGCTGGCTTATGTATTCACGATGGAAGCGGGCGTTGCGTCCTCCCACCATGTCAAGGAGTATTGCATAGCGGGGTCTTTCGCGGTTGGCATAAGGGAAAGTGGAGAGCCAGGCCTGTGTGCCAAGGCACCATGTCGACTCGTCGCCACTGCCATCACCGTCGCCCGGCTTGCCATAGTCTTCACCATCACACAGCAGAATCTCAATAGGCATCAGCGTGCCATTGATGCCGGCCAGACGGGCCGTTTCAAGGAGCACTGCGACACCGCTTGCCCCGTCATTGGCTCCGTCAATAGGTTGACGGCTCTTGACCGGGTCGCTCTCTGCATCGGCCCATGGGCGGGAGTCCCAATGGGCCGCCAGCAATACCGGCTTCACACCGTCTCGGCTTCCGAAACGTGCTATGATGTTGCGTAGCGGCAGGCGGTCACCGTTCCAGGCTGTCACATGGGCTGTGTGTTCAATCACGGTGTCGGCACCGAGGCGACGTAGCGTTGCCGCCAGATAGTCGCCACACAGGCGATGAGCCTCGCTACCTGGAACGCGTGGTCCCAGGTCGGTCTGAGCTTTCAGGTAGCTCATGGCGCTGTCGGTGTTGAATGTCTCCACACAGGTTGTAGCTTCCATGGCCGGTTGAGCCTGATTGCTCTTCTGGCCGCCACACGATACGAGCGTGAACGCTACCCACAGCAGTATCGATGCAATGCTATGCCTGCTCATCGACATCATTGGCCTCCTTTGCCTGATGACCATTACCTCCAACCTTCACCATTGATGCAAAGGCTGCCGGTATAGGTGTTGTGAATTTCATCTCAGTGCGCTCGATGGGGTGTATGAATCTCAAAGTCTGGGCATGCAGGGCGAGACGGTGTATGGGGCTTGTGCGGGCTCCATATTTACGGTCGCCGGCAATGGGGTGTCCCAGGTCCTTCATATGTACGCGTATCTGATTCTTGCGGCCAGTGTCGAGCGATACTTCCAGCAGGGAGTAGCCGTTGCCGCGCTTGAGTACTTTATAGCGTGTCACTGCAAGCTGTCCCTCATCGGGATTCTGAGTAGAATAGACCTCATAGCGGCTGTTCTCGGCAAGATAACTTTTTACCACTCCCTCATCGCTGTCAACTTTCCCCTCAACCACACACAGGTATTTGCGGTCGAGCACCATGTTGTTCCAGTTGTGCTGCATGTTGTCCTTGGCCTGTGGGTTACGGGCATACATCATCAATCCCGATGTGTCACGGTCGAGGCGGTGCACGATGAATATCTTGTTGCGTGGATCCTGCCATTTCACATAGTCTTTCAGTATGGAATAGGCTGTCCCTTCCTTCACCTTCTCGTTGCCCATCGACAGCAGGCCGTAGCCCTTGTTGATGACTATGATGTCGTCATCTTCATAGACGAGCTGCATGCGGCGGTTGTAGAAGCGGGGCCATTCGCGGCTCAGGTTGACAGCGACAATGTCACCGGGCTTGAGCGGTTGGTCAAACTGGCTCGTGACCAGCTGTCCTACTTTGACACTGTTGTGTTTGAGCAATTCCTTGACATTTGTGCGCTTGCGCTGAGGCATCACACTCAGCAGAAACTCCAGCAGGGGCATCTCCTCGTTGACGGTATATGTTTCAATTACATCGGGGGTAAAACGTTTCTTTTCAGCCCCCGGTTTGGCTTTAAGTGGTCTGGGCATGGTTGTAAAGTGGCCCGTAGGGGCTCATGTTTAGTTGATTGTTTTGTGCTTGCGGTTCCTGAGTGGCCGGAGGTCACGACTTGGACTTGCGGCGGCGTGGCTTTGGCGCCGGAGCGTTGTCGACTATCTCCCGACACTGTTCGAGAGTGAGCTCGGCTGGCTCGCTTACACTCTTGGGTATCTTGTAATTGCTTTTTTTATAGCATATGTATATGCCATAGGGACCACGAAGCAACTGCATGTCGGGATCTTCGTCATATATTTTCACTACCTTCTTGCTGTCGGTATCGCGCTTGTTGTCGATCAGCTCTATGGCCTCGGTGAGGGTGAGGCTTGCCGGAGTGATTCCCTTGGGTATGGATACAAATTTTCCGTCATGTTTCACATAGGGACCGAAACGGCCTATGGCCACTGTCACATCTTTTCCTTCATATTCTCCTAAATTGCGGGGGAATTCAAAGAGTTTGAGTGCCTCTTCAAGAGTGATGGTAGATACCGACTGCCCTTTGAGCAGTGAAGCAAACTGGGGTTTCTCCTCGGTGTCTCCCTCGCCCATCTGTACCAGTGGACCGTAGCGGCCTATCTTGACGCTCACAGGCTTGCCGCTCACCGGGTCGGTACCGAGCAACCTCTCGCCTACCTTATGTTCAAGATGCATGTTGCTGGTGCTCTCCACTGCCGGATGGAAGATGTCGTAGAACTCTGATATCTCATTGGTCCACGCCAGTTGACCCTCTGCTATCTCATCAAATTTTTCCTCAACCTTGGCGGTGAAGTTATAGTCGAGAATGTCGGGGAAATACTCGGTAAGGAAATCGTTGACCACGACACCTATGTCGGTAGGCAGGAGTTTGCCCTTGTCACCACCGGTCACTTCGGTCTTGCTCTTCTCGACAATCTTGGAGCCAGGTATGAGTGAGAGAGTGTGTAGTGTGCGCTCCACGCCGGGGCGGTCACCTTTCTCTACATATTCACGTTGCTGTATGGTCGATATGGTGGGAGCATAGGTCGACGGGCGGCCTATGCCCAACTCCTCCATTTTCTTCACCAGCGAGGCCTCGGTGTAACGTGGCGGGTGCTGGGTGTAACGCTGCTGTGCTATAACGGTAGTGAGCGCCAGAGCATCGTCGACACGCATTGCCGGGAGCAACGACTGGGTTTCGTTGTCATTATTATCGTCATCGTGACCTTCGATATAGATTTTCAGGAATCCGTCAAATTTGATCACCTCACCACTGGCGGTAAACTGGTCCTCTCTGGTAGCACTGACAATGTCGATTGTGGTCTTTTCCAACTCGGCATCGGCCATCTGCGATGCTACGGTGCGTTTCCATATCAGGTTGTAGAGTTTCTTTTCCTGAGGTGTCCCCTCGATTTCATGCTTGTCGACATATGTGGGACGTATTGCCTCGTGGGCCTCCTGGGCACCCTTGCTTGATGTGTGGTAACGTCTCACCTTGAGGTATTCAGGACCTATATTGTCCGTAATTTCTTTTTTTATCGTATTGATAGCCAGCTCTGAAAGATTGAGTGAGTCGGTACGCATGTAAGTGATGTGTCCGTTCTCGTATAGATGCTGGGCTACCATCATGGTTTGTCCAACGGTGAATCCTAATTTGCGGGCCGCTTCCTGCTGAAGGGTTGATGTGGTGAACGGTGGAGCGGGTGATTTCCTGAGGGGTTTAACCATTATATCGCTCACATGCCACGAGGCTTTGTCACAACGGTTGAAGAGCTCAACAACCTCATCGTGATTTTTCAGGCGATGACTATACTCGGTTTTGAGCACGGAGCCGGCTGCATCGACAAAGTCACCGGCCACGCGGTAATATTCCTCGGGTACGAATGTCTTGATCTCCTTTTCGCGCTCAACAATCAACCTTACGGCTACCGATTGTACACGACCTGCCGACAGAGCCGGTTTGATTTTCTTCCACAACACGGGCGACAATTCAAATCCTACAATGCGGTCAAGCACGCGGCGTGCCTGCTGGGCATCGACACGGTTTAGGTCGATCGACCGTGGATTTTCGATGGCATGGAGTATAGCATCTTTGGTAATCTCATGAAATACAATGCGCCGCGTGGTTTCGGGCTTCAGTCCCAACACCTCATACAGGTGCCAGGATATTGCCTCTCCCTCGCGGTCCTCATCAGATGCCAGCCATACCATCTTGGCATTCCTGGCCTCCTTTTTTAATTCAGCTACAAGCGCTTTCTTATCTTCGGGTATTTCATATTGGGGCGCAAAGTTGTTGTCGATGTCGATGCTGAAGCTCTTGCGCTTGAGGTCGCGTATGTGACCATAGCTCGACATCACCTTATAGTCTTTGCCCAAAAATTTTTCTATCGTCTTGGCCTTGGCCGGGGACTCTACTATTACTAAGTTTGCCGCCATGTGTTGCGTGTGTTATGGGGTTTCAGTGGCTGACATTCCAACCACTATAATTAATGTGTACTTTGGGTCGCAAATTTAGAAATAAATATCACCCAATTCCAAGAAACAACCGTTTAAGCCTGTCACGATGTTAATAATTTACAAAATATTAACACAATTTTACAACGCTAAACGTAATTATTGCTCTACACATATCCCGGCTCTACCTCATATACAACACCGTCCCTCCCCCTAGGACAATTGTCAGTTGGAGCGGAACGTAGTGGGCGATGAGCCTGTGATGTGCTTGAAATATTTGCCGAAGGCCGATTGATTTGGGAAATTCAGCTTGTAGGCTACCTGCTGAATTGTGTAGCCTGAGAAACGGAGCATGTTCTTTGCCTCGTTGATTACATACTGATCAATGATGGCAGCTGCAGTGCGACCTGTCACCTCCCTCACGAGCAACGACAGATACTTGGGCGAGATGCACAGCTTGTTGGCATAGAATGACACTGTGCGTTCCTTACGGTAATACTCCTGAAGAAGTCTCATGAATTCATGGACATAGTTCATCTTACGCGATTTGCCAGGAGCGTGCAACTCTTCCTGTGGCATTGAATCCAACAGGTAGCGGCGCTCAGTGATGAAAGCCAGCTGATAGAGCAATGCAATCACAATACTGCGACCTATGCTTCGGCTTATCAGCGACAGCTGCTGGGGAGCGTTACTGTTTTTGATGGCACAGTCGTGCAACAGCTCAAAGTAGCGCTCGAGCAGCGACATGTCATCTTCATCAAGAACCATCACCGGTTCATGGTCAATGAGATAACGCGGATTAAGCACTGTCACGTCAAATGTGAGACTCGACAAAAGTTCCGACGACAGGAACAATATATAGGCTTCGGCCTGTAGGCCGTTTGTGCCGTTGGTGGCTATCACATCTTTGGAGCTAATCGCTGTCAGTGAGCCCGGCTTCATGAGATAGGGCTTACCGCTTATAGTAAGGCCTACCTCCCCCTTGAGTACAGCTACAAAGGTGAGACCGTCAAATCTGATGGGGGCGATTTCCTGGATACTGCGTCCTGCTTCAAGAATCAGATGGGAAAATATATAGTCCTGCCCTGCATGACTGTATGACTCAGATATATTGCTTATATCGGTGAGGTCACTTAAATTTAATTTTTCTATTTGTCGTTCGTTCATTGATTTTGTCACTTGAAGTTATAACTAACAAATTGAGTAAGTGGGCGTTTAAGTTGTACTGATGATAGTTGAAAAACTCACAGCGACATGCAATGGGACTGATGCCGACATTGGATTGGCATCAGTCTTCACCAGGCTCGTTGATAACCTCATGTATGACCGATAAGAAACTGCATGTTTGTCTGTAAGATTCGTTTTCATGTGTATAATATATGTCGATGCTTACTTGATATGCAAATTTAATCATTTTATTTTAAATACAAACAATGCTTTTTCTTAAAAAATATCTACCATACCTATCTTTTTATTTTATTATGGAACAATGAGTTATTTATTGGCTTTTTTAAGAAGTGTCAATATGGGTTATCTTTTCGATATCAATCAGCAGCTGCGAGGGTGATTGTTTATAGTGGCCAACTTTATTTTGTTTGATGTGTTCTAATAATTAATCAGCAGTAGATTTTGGTATGGAATTTACGGTGCTGGTGGGTATGGTGTGCTGTAAAGCATTTGAAATACTAAATATTTTGTTATTTTTGCACCGAGCTTTATTATTACTTGTTCAAACAGATTTCTATATTCATAATTATGGGTCACAGATTTCTTTTATTTATCATAGCATCGCTTGTCGCTCATTCATCAATGATAGCCGGGGTGTACTCTCTCGATTCCTGCAGGTCGCTCGCCTTGTCACACAACAAGGAGCTTCTTATTCAGCAGGAGAAGGTAAGGGCTGCCGGTTTTCAGCGCAAGGAGGCCTTTGCCGCCTATCTGCCTGCAATCGACTTTGCCGGTGGATACACCTATAACCAGAAGAAGATTTCGATTTTTGACTCTGACCAATTACTTCCCACCAAGTCGTTTGATATGAAAACAGGCAAGTATGAGTTCAATCTCGTCACCGACCCTGCCACACATATGCCCATCAAGGGTCCCGACGGCCAATACATTCCATCAGAGGTGGCTCTGATTCCCAAGGATGCCATGACCTATGATATTCACAATGTGGTTTTTGGTGCAATCACACTCACTCAGCCTATTTACATGGGTGGTAAGATTGTAGCCTTGAACAAACTTGCGGGCTATGCCGAGGATCTCGCTAAGGACTTGCAGGCGGCTGCCAGGCAGGATGTTGTATATGCTGTTGACGCCGCCTATTGGCAAGTGGTTTCTTTATCGGCCAAGCATGAGCTCGCCGTGAGTTATGTAGCCCTGCTCGACTCGCTCGACCGCAATGTGCAGATTATGCTCGAAGAGGGGGTAGCCACCCGTAGTGACAAACTCAGTGTCGATGTGAAACTCAACGAGGCACAAATTGATTTGACACGGGTTGAGAACGGCATGGTGCTATCACGTATGCTGCTGGCCCAGTTGTGTGGACTCCCCGTTGACTCCGACATGCATGTGGCCGACGAGTCGATCGGTCACATCAACACTACTGCCGAGATTGCCACAGTCTATGACATGCAGCGTGTCTATGATGCACGTCACGATGTCAGAGCCCTTGAGAGGTATACCGATATAACCCACCAGCAAAGCAAGGTGGCAATGTCGTCGATGCTTCCCAATGTTGCTTTGATAGGGGCCTATTCGTTCAGCAACCCTAATATGTTTGATGGTTTCAAAAAACGTTTTGACGGTGCTTTCTCGGTTGGTGTGATGGTATCGGTACCGGTGTGGCACTGGGGTGGAAATTATAACAAATACCGCGCGGCCAAGGCTGAGCACAAGGTGGCTGTTCTCAAACTCGATGATGCCAAGGAGAGAATTACTCTGCAGGTGTCACAAGCTGCATTCAAAGCCCGTGAGGCTATGAAAACCTATCTAATGACAATCACCAACGAGGCCAAGGCCAATGAAAACCTGCAAAATGCCCGGGTCGCCTATAGCGAGGGTGTCATGACCACCAATAATGTACTTGAGGCTCAGACGGCATGGCTCAAGGCCCACAGTGAGAAAATCGACGCGATGATCGATGTGCAGCTATGTGATGTGTACCTCAACAAGGTGCTCGGTAATATGAACTATTGATTAAACGACATTCTCTAATAATACAACTATGGATAATAATGTTGAAAACACAAAAGCAGTGAAGAACGAAAACCGATATCTCATTTCATCACTTGCCGTTATCATTATTCTTGTTGCTCTACTGGCTATCGTGGGTTTCCTGTTCATCAATAAACCCGCCGAGTTTATCGAAGGGCAGGCCGAGGCTACATCCGTACGCATATCCGGATCGCTCCCCGGTCGTGTCACTCACTTCATGGTGCGCGAAGGGGATATGGTACAAGAGGGGGACACTTTGGTACACATTCACTCGGCACTGGCTGAGGCACGGCTCTCACAAGCCCAGGAGATGGTTAACGCCGCTGAGGCTGTCAATCAGAAGGTCGACGCCGGCACGCGCGCCCAGATTATTCAGGCAGCTTTCCAGCTGTGGCAACAGGCCAATGCTGCGCTTGAAATTACCCGTAAGACCTACGACCGTATGGAATCGCTCTATTCCAAGGGTGTGATTTCGGAGCAGAAACGCGATGAGGCCAAAGCCGCCTATGATGCTGCCGTAGCTGCCGCCGCTGCTGCCGAGAGCCAGTACAGTCTCGCCAAGCAGGGCGCCCAGAAGGAAGACAAGATGAGCGCCAGTGCCATGGTAGGTGCAGCCAAAAGCGGTGTAGCACAGGTGAATGCTTTGCTCGATGACCAGTATCTAACAGCTCCGTGTGATGGCCAGATTGATGTCATTTATCCTCATGAGGGAGAATTAGTATCGATAGGCGCTCCTATCATGAATCTGCTTCGCACCGATGACAAATGGGTGACATTCAATGTGCGAGAGGAGCTTCTCAACGAGCTTACAATGGGAAAGAGAATCAATGTCATGATTCCGGCTCTCGATAAAAAAGAGGTGGAAGTGGAGATTTACTATATCCAGGACATGGGAACCTATGCCACATGGCGCGCCACAAAGGCCACAGGCGATTGGGACAGCCGTACATTCAAGATCAAGGCCCGCCCTCTGGAGGATATTCCCAATCTACGCCCCGGCATGACTGTCATATACCGTTGACATCTCACGTCCTGTTGACACCATGTGACTGTTGTATCAAGAATATTTATATAAATAAGTTGTTTATAAGTTAAATGATTTCGACAATAAAACGCGAAATAAAGCTCTTGGGATCAAGGCGACTGTATCTGTGGGCCATGTTGCTGGTGCCGCTGGGAGTCGCCCTGTTTTTCCTCGACTTGATGAATGAGGGGTTGCCGTCGAGGGTGCCTACCGCTATTGTCGATCTCGACAACTCCCCTATGTCACGTAACCTGATACGGTCGCTTGAAGCTTCTGAAATGGTAGACCTGTCATATACCGCCGAAAGCTACCGCGAGGCCATGACACAGGTGAGGTCGGGCAAGACTTATGGTTTCTTCCTCATTCCGCGCAACTTTGAGGCCGACGCTCTTGCCGGACGTACCCCTACCCTCTCCTACTACAACAACATGACATACTTTATTCCGGGCACTCTTGCTTTCAAGGGATTCAAGACTATGGCAGTGCTTACATCGGGACAGGTGGTGGAATCGTCGCTCACCGACATGGGTGTGTCAAGTGATACCGCCGAGACGATGTTACAACCGATGGTCATCGATGTCCACCCGCTGGGGAATCCATGGTCCAACTATTCTATATACCTCAGCAACTCGTTCCTGCCCGGTTTGCTTGAGCTGATGATTTTCCTGGTGACATGCTTCTCGGTTGCCAGTGAGATAAAATATGGCACTTCCAGGAAGTGGCTCAGTGGAGCCTCGGGATCAATGACGACTGCGCTGCTTGGAAAGCTGTTGCCACAGACTGTCGTGTTCTGCATCTTGGGTTGGGCTATGGACGCTCTCTTGTTTGGATATCTCCATTTTCCATGTGTCAACAAGTGGAGCGTGGTGCTTGCAATGCCTCTGTTTGTCATAGCGTGCCAGTCGTTTGCCATAATCATCACCTCGGTTATTCCCAATCTTCGTCTCGCGCTCAGTGTATGCTCACTCACAGGTATTCTTGCATTCTCTATCGCCGGGTTCTCGTTCCCGGTCGACGATATGTATGGAGCTATCGCCATATTGAGCTATATATTCCCGGTGAGATATTACTTCCTGATGTATATAGACCAGGCACTGAATGGTGTTGACCTGTATTACTCACGGCTGTATTATATCGGGCTGCTGTGTTTTCCCATTGTGGCCTGTATGGTAGCCGGGAGATTAAAAAAACGTTGTATTAACCCTGTTTATGTACCTTGATTATGTGGAAACGATTTAAATCATGGTTTTTGAGTGCAGCAAGGGTGTTCCGACGTGAGTTCTACCTTACGGCCACCGATACAGGCGTGCTGTTGTTCTTTCTATTCCTGCCACTGGCATATCCCCTCATATATACCTTGATATATAACCCCGAGGTCCCTACCGAGATTCCTGTGGCGGTAGTCGATAATTGCCGTTCGGCCCAAAGCCGTGAATTTGTGCGCATGGCCGATGCTGCCTCGTCAATACATATCATGGGGTATGCATGTGACCTCGCCGAGGCCAAGCGATGGAAAGATGCCAAGGAGTGTTATGGAATCATATATATTCCCCAGGACTATTCCAGGCTTATAGGCCGCGGAGAGCAGGCCCACATCACGTTCTACAGCGACATGTCATTGCTGTTGCGTTACCGTGCCATGCTTATGACCATGACCGACCTACAGCTCGCAACCGGAGCCATGGTGAGGGCTGAGTCGCTGGCGACCCTGGGAATGGTAGGCCAGAACATGGGAACGAGCCCTGTCGAGAACGCTTCGTTTATGCTTGGTGACACCGAGCAAGGGATCGCTTCGTTTCTTATTCCCGGCATTATTATCCTGATTCTACAGCAGAGCATGCTCTTAGGCATCACGATGCTGGGTGGCGGGGCCTATGAGCGCAGGCTGCGCAATGGCGGTATTGACCCGCTTGGTGTAAATGCCACACCAGGAGCTTCAATCTTGGGGCGCATGTGTGTCTACATAGTGATCTACATTCCATTGACAATCTATGTGCTTCATTTTGTCCCGATATTTTTCTCTCTCCCCCACTTTGGGTCGGCAATGCAATATCTCCCGTTTGTACTACCCATGTTCATTGCCACGGC
Organism: Clostridiales bacterium; assembly: GCA_023666645.1. Lineage (GTDB taxonomy): Bacteria > Bacteroidota > Bacteroidia > Bacteroidales > Muribaculaceae > JAAVFS01. Next base: position 8,762 of record JAMPBP010000006.1, on the reverse strand, counting down.
ATTCTTGGGTATCACTCTGCAATTCATTGTCAAGGAGCGTGAGATGTCGCTCATGGTTATTGTGTTCACATCGGTTGTGTTTCTCTTCCTGTCGGGCCTCACGTGGCCCAGATATGCCATGAACACGTTATGGGTTGCCTTGGGTGATCTTATCCCGGCGGTGTGGGGTATCGAGGGCTTTGTACGCATCAACAGCAACAATGCTTCGCTTGCCGATAATTACTATAGCTACACGATGTTGTGGGGGTTGGTGGCCTTGTATGGTGTCACAGCATGGCTTGTGACGAAACATCTGGGTCAAAGGTCGCTGTATCTTGACCGGTCTCTTAAGCACACATAGGTACCATCGGTCTCTTCCCTACCCCAACATTTAAACCTAAACCGATTATTTTCTATATAGATGGAATTCTTATACTCCTTGCTTGACATGCTTGTCGAGATGTCACCCTACCTCCTGCTGGGATTCCTGGTTGCAGGATTACTGTATGCTTTTGTACCGGCCCATTTCTATCGGAATCACCTGTCGGGACCCGGAGCATGGTCGGTGATCAAGGCCGCTCTCATAGGCATTCCGTTGCCACTGTGTTCATGTGGCGTATTGCCTACTGCTGTTTCACTCAGGCGCAATGGCGCGTCACGTGGAGCTTCCACATCATTTCTTATCGCTACACCCCAGACCGGTGTCGACTCTATAGCCGCCACCTACTCACTGCTCGGCTTGGCATTTGCTGTAATACGCCCCGTGGCGGCCTTGATTACCGCCTTCATGGGCGGCATGCTCGTAAATCGGGAGGACAGGACTTGCGGGGTATGTGATGAGACTGCTGAGGTCGATGCCATTGATGCCCCGGCGTCACACACATTTGCCGGGAAGATTGCCGACGCTCTGAGATATGGCTTTGTCGAGATGGCTCAGAATATTGGTAAGTGGCTCATTATAGGCTTGGTCATCGCGGCTGCAATCACAACTTTTGTGCCTGATGGATTCTTCACGTTCTTTGCGTCATATCCATTACTTGCAATGATTGCGGTTGTAATTATCGCTGTGCCCATGTATGTATGCTCAACAGGATCGATTCCAATAGCTCTCTCCCTTATGCTCAAAGGGTTATCACCGGGAGCAGCCTTTGTTCTGCTCATGGCAGGACCCGCTGCCAATTTTGCCTCAATCATCATCGTGAGCAAGGCTCTCGGAAAGAAGGCTGCATGGATTTATCTTGCCACAATAATTTTAGGTGCGATTGCAATAGGTTTGTGCATAGACTACCTCATGCCTCGACAATGGTTCACGTTACCGTTGACCCAGACTACAGGAGCTTGTCACATGCATCTACCTCTGTTTTCACTGATATGCTCGGTCGTGCTGGTGCTGATGCTCATAAATGCTTTTTATCAGAAATATAAACCCAAAAAAAATATAACAATGAACAACGAGAATACCAACATTCTGGTAAAAGGAATGACATGTGGCCACTGCAAGGCAATGGTTGAGAAGAACCTCTCCAAACTCCCCGGAGTAGAACAAGTAACAGCTGACCTGGCCACCGGTGAAGTAAAGATAAAAGGAACCCCCGACCTGGCCTCGGTCAAACAGGTGATCGACGACCTCGGTTTCACCATGGAGTAGGGTAGACAGGGATCTAAAACACCATCCAAGAAAAAATTAAGCACCCGTGTGTCGATACTTTGAACCGACATACGGGTGCTTTTTCGATTGGGATCATGGAGATTCGGGACCTACATCTTTTGAAGTGAAAAATCGTGATAGTTGTCACAACGGCTTCTCACATATGTGGCTGTCTGGGTCGACGGGTACTTTTCCATGATGGTCCTGAAGTTCATCATCTCGAGATGGGCTTTGGCTGCCAACTCGTGGTCAGTATATTCGGATAGAGCTTCAGTTGTCAATTTGTCAGCGTGACGGTAAGCTCGCTGGGCATAGTCATTATGTGAGTAACCTTCTCTATTTGAAGATGAATACCATTCCCATCCTTGACCATTTGCACCTTCTTCATAGCCAAGCGAATTCCCATAGTAGGTCAAGTACCAGCATACCCCGAATGAATTTCTCATTCCTATGGCAAAACGGATTTTGGCATCGGCTTTACGGTTGGGTTCGGCATAAGAATGAATCAGGCTTTCAAGACGGGACATCTCCTGTGCAAAGCGAAATTTATAGTCGTTTGAATCGGTTATGAAATGCTTCTTATCGACTTGGTAACGGAATGGGTCAAGTTTGAAATAGCCATCCTTTGCAATATTGGTTTGATGTTGATACCCCTGTGACACTTTTGCAAGCCATTCACTCGCTTTCATATAGTCCATCTGACGCAGATATAATGTGCCGACAATATCGCAGATATAGTCATTGTCAACATATCCTCTTTCGTTCAGGAATCTATCCAGTTCTGTTGCAGGGGCGTTGATATGGAGGGCGTAACGAGCCGCAATATCGGCCGATGACGAGTTTATCAATTCAAAAAACTGACTTGAATAGTCAAAATAGTTTCTTTCACCCCAATTCTTTCTATATTCATTCATCGTAATATAACAGGTGTAGGACTCATGGTCCTTCGGGTCGTTATAACCATAATGGTATGCTTCATAGACTGGAGCCAACTGAAGAATGCGGTTGGAGGCATAATTGGCAAGTTGAAGAGCCAATACCGGATTGCCATCTTTTGCGATACGAGGTGAAGCCTCGCTTAGAAGGACTCTGCGGACAACATCTTGCCAATAATAGAATGAGTAGTTCATCTTGTTGTCGTATTGCCAATTATCTGCGGCATCCAATTCGGTATCACGGACCATGCAATCATCAAGCCATTTCAACTCACGGAGCAGCTTGTTCTTATATCCCCACGTGTTGTTGGCATAGTGAGCATCAAGCAGAAACCTGAAAGCCCTGATTGATTCCTTTATAAAAGGAGTTGCCTCGCTTCGTTCAGCTTCTGTTAAATAAGTTGCAGCTTTTGAAAAGTTGTTGTCAAGATAGAATAAATAGGCCAGGGTGTAATACCACATTCCTTTGTGGTTACAGACGGGCGATGCTATGGCTCTACCGGCAAAGCATTTCAGCTCGTCATATAAGATATCGTCAGTAACATCAACCATCCCTCGTTCACGATTTCTTACATACTCCTGTAGCTTTACGCTCAACAGAGGTGAATTGGGGTAACGGCTGAAGATATATTCCAATTCCTTTACCCTGCGGTCGGTATAAATAGAGGAGGGGAGTGTGTCGGTCCATGCTTGGAGATTGATGAGTGAGCCTATGTCTTGACAGCGTTGGAACAATTCTATTGCCTTATCGCGATTGCCAACACGTGAGTAGGCTCCACCGGCATAGCTGGCTACCATATCTGTTATGATGTCTTGTGGCATCGTGCATACACTCTCTTCCCATAGTTTACGGCAAGATGAATAATCTTTCTTGGCAAAATAAAGGCGTGCCAATTGAAGGGCATAGCGTGATGCATGACGATTGCCACGATACCCCTTACATCTATTCAGTAGCGAGTCAAGACGTGCGTGCTCCTCATCGCCATCGTAGGCATAATACCAAGGGTCGTTCATATACTCGCGAATCTCCTCAATTTCCTTTGCTATAAGAAGATATGCCATATCTTCTTCATGAGTTGGCCGGGCAAGCCATTGGGCGAATTTGTTATCGGTCAATTTGCTTCGATGGAAATTTGTGATGTCTTTAAGGCGAGCGTCATACACCACGCTTTCAATGTCTTTGATTGGAATCGACGGTGATGTTATCTTCTGCCATAGAAGGCAGTTCTCATATTTTTCATAGTCTTGAAACCTGCAACCCTCCTGCCATTGTCGTTCCAATTCGGGAGTGCAACTGCGGAAAATCCTTATGCTTGCAGGGTCTTCCGGGAAATATGGTCCACAGGCAGAATTCCTACCTATACCGAGAACGGTAAGCATACTAATTGTGATAATATATCTGATTGATTTCATTGTCAGAGTAGTGTTTGAATTGAGATTCGTCAAGATGGTATATAATATTGGCGTGAGTTCTCCCATTGAGCTGTTGGTCAATCAACTTTTTCACATATATGATTTCACTCGCGCTGGGGCGTTCCACTTTCACCCTGTAACCTTTGTATAATTTATCCCATGTTTCGTTACTTGGATCAAAGTTTACTTCGGCTGTAGCTTCATATGTGCATCTGCCGGTCTTCTTCAATGCCGGAAAAGAAGAAAAATCTGTACGCCTCATAAGGCGGTCAAATTTATACTTGTCCTCTACAGGATAAAAAACCACGCTCCACCCATAAGCAGGATATGCCACATCAAGTGGCAAGCGATAATCAGCCAGTCGATTGTCCCGCAGATAAGGCTCGATGTCTCGTTGTGAGAATATGGAATTATCAGTTGTCATCTCCATCAGGTTTCCAGTATTATAGACCATCAATACCCCTCTGTCGACAGGGGGTGGGGTCTGGACCAGTTGATGAAGCCTTATGGTGCTGCTGAGTGATTGTGTGGATTCCATACACGATTTCAATTCTTCACAAAGGGAGAAAAATGGCTTACGTGTCCCTTTTGTCCAGTCACAGTCAAGCTGAATCTCGTTGAATAGGATACCGTTCTGTCGGCACATGGCATTGATGCGCTTGTAGATTTTCTCGGCATACAGATTCTCCTTCAGCTGCATATGTCCCATTGCCGATGTGGTGATATAAACCGTAGGTACTATTTCCACGCCATCAGGAATTGAGTCGACAAACTTTATGGTTCCCTGTGGAATCACTTCTATACCGTTGCCCGGTTGCCAGTGACTGTCGACATCAAAAAATCTCACATAAATCTTGTTGACTGCATGCTCTTTCAGAAAGTCTCGTTCGGCAACGTTGAGAGTGAAGGTTGTGCGCCAATAGTAGATGCTGTTACCTCCTGAACCAGATGTGTTGTTATCGGGAGAATATCGGCAACTTGTGAACAGTGCCAGGATACCGATGATGAATGTTGGGATATTCGAGATATTCATGATTTTTAAATTTTGAGCGAATATCGTGCAAACAAATCACCAGGCAAAACATTATACAGGACAATGTATGAAACCCTATCTTGATGTATGAAATCCGATGGAGCGGGGAGGGGAGAGGGAGGCTATCGCCACACTATATAGTTGGTGTTGGGAGGTATATTCTGTTGCAGTCTGCCAATTTCAATTTTTCTACCTTCGGAGTCAATGGCAAACCCATATTCCTCACCGCCTACAAGATATATTGCATTGTCAACACCCAAATCCACAAGACTTTGGGAGAAATCATGAAAGCTCAATCTCACCTTGCTTATTATCACCACCGGTTCACCGTCAAGTTCAGCGAGAGCTTTGCGGTAAGATTTTCCCTTAGGCTTATTTTCAACCACTTGGTTTGCTACAACAAGAGGGTATTGACGAAAGAAATAGCCATCAGTTTCCAATGCCTGTTCGAGCAGTGGTGTTGAGGTTGCCACTCCTATGTTTATTATTCCATCAATGATGGCACAGAAGCCTGGTTTTGCCTGACCTTTACTTATAAGTTCTCCCTTCTTTACATATGCACCCACAATGCCACCGTTATCACTTCTTACATCGGCGGCCTGCACGGCAAGCATTACTGTTGAGTCATTCAGTACATCGGTCCCTATTTGCAGTATAGGAGTCAGATAAGTTGGTTTAAATATTGTCAACGGTATCTTGTTGATGAGTGTGTCAGAAATAGCAACAAAACGCGAGGAATTTGTCTCAGTCTCTACAGCCGATGGGACGGACTCCACAATCTTTTCTTGACTTTCAACCGTCTCATTCGTGGATATACCCGATTGATTGTCTTCTGATTTATAGGAGATGATGCAGAATGCAACAAGCAGTGTACACATAACCGCTGCCGTTATCCAAACCGTGACAACCCATCGACGTTTTCTTTGGGTCTTGAAGGGTAGGGGATTATTACCTTTGTGGCCCGAAGATATTATGCGTATCTCATCGTCTTTAATGTCATGTGGTAATTCGCTCATATATCAGCCTCCTTTTCAATTAATTCTTTCAACGCCTTCAATGCTTCACGTGATGCCGATACTTCATGACGGAACGTGCGGCTATCCGACAGAGTAAGCTTCTGGCGGTAAGGATTTATGAATGTTATAAATTGGCGGTTAATGATAAGGCTTTTTCCGATACGGATAAATCGGTCATCTCCGTCATCAACCATCTCTGAGATGCGTTTCTCAATCTGGCCGAGCTGAAGTGTAAGGACATAACAGCTTCCATCCGCCATTTTGATAGTGGAGTAATTGCCATCGGCAGTAATGGATACCACTGCATCGGCCGGTACCCTGATTAACTCCGTAGAAGTGAAAAACAAAAGCTCCTTTCCCATATTCCATGTGCAAAGTTATAACATTTCAGCAATTTGTGAAATACAATAAATCGGCTCCTGTATGAAAATGGCTTCTCGCTGTTCCAATCGCAAATTGTAATCTTTACTTTTTTCATTCTACATTGATTTTGCGGATTATCTTTGCAGGAACACCACCGACTATTGTGTTGGGTGCCACATCTTTTGTTACTACTGCTCCCGCGGCAACAATGGCATTTTCGCCTATTGTCACGCCACTCAATATTGTCACATTCGCGCCAATCCACACGTTGTTTCCAATATGTATTGGTGCAGGAATATTATCTCCGCGATGTGATGGCCGCTCATCATGGTTGATGGTCGCCATCACACAGTTATGACCTATGAGGGCATTATCTCCGATGTATATGCCTCCGTGATCTTGAAATTTGCATCCGGCATTGATAAAAATATTCTTGCCGAAATGGATATTCTTTCCGAAATCAGCCTGAAAAGGTACCATAACCTTAACCGATTCGTGAACTTCCTCGCCTGTGAGGTTGCTGAGCAATCTGGTTCGCTCCTCATCAGTATGCGGATTGTTATTATAGTCAAGCATCAGACGCTGCGATTCAGCATAGGATCTGTGCATCAACTCGTGTGCCGGAGAACCAGCTGTGACCGTTTTCCGGCACTTCATCATTTCGAGAAATTCCTTTAGTTCCATATTGACATGATTTTATGATGCAAAAATAATATTGAATTTCAAGAAAAAAATACCCCCTTGTTGGTAGTAACAACCAATTTCTACATTGTAATCAGGACACCTTGACCACTTGCACACTTAGAGCCGGTTGTGAGCCGGTTGTCTTGGAAGCATATATAATCAGATCCTTGTCCATATAATTGATATTAGGTTTGTAAATTTATGGTTATCAAAAAAGACGGGTTGCCCCGCCTTTTTACTATGCTGTCCACATTAAAATTATTAATCTTGAGAGTGTTTGGGATTATTCTGCATTTTTGTTCAACCATTTGAGACGACGTTGGTCGGGAAGGTGTTTCACCGTGAAGTTCTCAAATTTGACATTAAAGCCAGTGCCATCGGGACACGCACCCATTACTCCAACCTTCATCGGGATATTGTCCTGCATCCATGCGTTGCGCATCAGAGTGTATTCCTTGTCATCGAATGAATAGAATATCTCAACAGCGTCAAGTCGGCGCACAGCTTTGATCCAGATGTATGGCACGGGCTTGTCAAGTGTTATCACGCTCCAATCGGATGTATGATGTGTGACGACGGCCGACAGATTATATTTTCCGTCAACAAATTCTATTCCTGCTTTGATGTAGTTCTCATGGTCAATGCGTAGCATAAGTCCGGCTTGGTCGAAGCGTACTTTATAGTCACCTGAAATTTTTACCTTCGCCTCAAACTCACCCCCATACTCAGCCCAGTAGAAAGGCGCGTCGTCCACAGTGAAGCCGTAGTGGGATATGCGCCAGTAGTCGCTCTGTGGTGTCACAGCCATGTATAGTGTGTTTCCCTCGGTGCTCCACTGAGCCGGTTCGTTGAACCAGTTCATTTTTTCAAGAGTCTGCGCCTGACCAGCCATTGCCGACATGAGCGCAATAATTGTAACGATTTTTTTCATTTCAATATGTTTTATGCGTTGTTATATTGTTATTATCTCTTTGCATGAATTGCATGCCACAAGGGAGTTGGCTGGAATATCTTCACTCCCGCAACAACAACCAAGTTGCCACCAATCAATACATTATTGCCTACAGCAATCATTGAATAACCATATTATATTAATAACTTTGCAAAGTTAGACAACACTATTTAAGTATACAATAGTCAAAAATAACCATATATGAATGTTCGCGAAGAACTGAATCTGGAATTTTCAAAGCAGCCCTGCTATACTGAAGAGGCAGATGATGCCATATTGGAGCGTTATGTCCGTATTGCCGAAGGATATGCTGAGATTGAGGGGAGTGTTGGTTGTACTCAGCGACTTGCCCACTAACAAGAGCCCATACATACAAACGCAACAGCAACACGTCTTATTATCGCGTGCGCAACATAACTATCTTAAAAATCAATTAAATATGTGGCAATATAGGGCGATATGTTGCAACATATATACGAAAAAAGGGAGTCGGCTATGACTCCCTTGTGATCCGCCTGGGGAAAGTGTGCGGAATTTATATCCTGATAATCAAAAGATTATATAGCCTAACTTTTGCATCTCCAACATTTGAGCCTTGTATGGCTTGCATCGTTGTTCCCTATTTTGCTTTTAGGGCAATGTCGGAAGATGTCTGTTTGCACATCAGATTCTCTAATCTTGTCAAGTACAAAATTACGAATTTATTTTGAGATAATCACCATGCTTTCAGTTAAGAAAC
>JAMPBP010000005.1 GCA_023666645.1 Clostridiales bacterium | reverse complement strand
ACCCTAACAGCTTGGATTCGGGATTCATTGGTCACCGGATAGGGGCGGTAGGTATCACCCCACTTCAATGTCGTGACCAATTGTAATGTTTTTATAGATAATGCATAAAGAATCACCGCATGCCTGGAGGCTTACGGTCTCAATCTTTTTCGGTCCCAACCTGTTTCGGTCCCGATTGCTTCCTGTCCCAATCAGCTTCGATTAATATCGGTTCTATGGCCAGGAGTTCGGGTCCCGGTTGGCTTCGGGTTCCGGCCGACTTAAGGGTATAGGTTATGGATTCAGAAGGTCGGGGTTGTAAAAATTGAATACCGATTCGGCTATCTCGAGTGCGTGATGTGCGGGACTGTCGGGATTCAGTGCTATTGCTTTTCTGTAGCATGCAACGGCGTTGGCGTGTTGTCCGTTTTTCCAATACAGGCGTCCTTGAATATAGTATGCCTCATCATCGTTTATATGAGTTACCAGATATTGTGAGAGGTCGTTGATTGCTTGTTCAATTTCCCCTTTCCGAGCTTTTTCTTTTATTTCTTTCAACTCCATCCCTAATTATTTGTTTTATTATATATATTTGCAAAATTACATTTTTAGTATGAATTTTTTATAATCTAAGATGTCTGTACGTTTTTTCTTTTCCGCTTTATTCTTGGTCATAAGCTCCGCTATCGCTTTTTGTGCCAATCCCAATGACACTCATTTCTCATATGATGAGTGTGCCGGTAGTCTCATGCCGTATCCGGTACCTGAGCATGGCATTGTTTTGCCGGATTCTCTGGAGCCTGTTTTTATTAATCACGTTGGGCGACATGGTGCTCGGTTTGCTTCGTCTCCGGCTTCGTCAATGAATTTGAGGCGTTCTCTTCTGCGTGCAGATTCGCTGGGCACTATTACCGGAGAGGGACGTGAGTTGTTACATCTCACTGATTATATACTTGATGTTTCCCATAACCGATGGGGAGCTCTTGATTCGCTCGGAATGGCTGAGCAGAGGGGTATCGCCTCGCGTATGTTTCTCAATTTCCCGATGCTTTTCAATGATGGTTATGTGAATGCTATCTCGAGTTATGCTCCGCGATGTGTCATGAGTATGTATGAGTTTACCCATCAAATTGACCGGCTCAATAACCACAATGAGATATATACGATGTCAGGTCGTAAGAACTCACTACTTCTGCGCCCATTCGATATTGATACTGATTATCTTGATTGGCGTAAGGAAGGTGAATGGAAGCAGGTATATGACAAATATGCCGCAGGTATTCTTGATAAGTCGTCGCTGGAGCGGATACTCGGGGTTGATTTTCCGCTTGATGATAATTGGCGGGATCTCGCTCTTGACGAGTATCATGTTGTTGCCGGCACAGCCGCGATGGGGCTCGATGTAGATGCTTCAGTCTTTTTTACGCTCGATGAGTACAACAGGCTGTGGAGCTGCTATAATATGAAACATTATTTGCAGCGCACGGCTACCACGTTGTCGACTGTTCCGGCCGAGATTACCTCGCGGTTACTTGTTGATCTGATCACCACATTCGATGAGGCGGTGAAGGGTGCGGTACCTGCCAAGGTGTGTCTCAGATTTGGTCATGCCGAGACGCTGATGCCTTTGCTGTCGCAGCTACACCTGCAAGGTTGTTACTATATGACCAATTATTTTGACACGGTGGCCATGCACTGGCAGGATTTCGATGTTGTGCCTATGGCGGCCAATCTGCAGATGCTGCTGTCAAAGACCGAGCAAGGGAGATATTACATAACTGTGTACCGCAATGAGCGCCCGGTGAAGCTGATACAGGGTGACGACCGGTATGTCATACCCTATAGTGAGGCGCGTGCCTACATGCAGCGTTGCTTGCCGCTGGTGTACCAGTTTTGACTGAACAGTGACGGAACGCCCTATGTAACACTTTGTGTATGAGCAAATATTTGAGTAATAGTACTTTGTCTTGCTTGACTATTCAGCTGATGCGGCTCAGATCAATTGTCCGGCCAAAGAGTGTGTTTAATTCGCGTGAGATATTTTGATGTTGCGGCATCGTCAAGTCGGGGTCTGAGTCCAGGAGGTCTTCGACAGCAGTGTGGGTCATCTGTACGATGGTACCATCGGTGGCAAGATTGGCGATATGGAGGTTGAGGGCTATGCCGCTTTGCATGGTGCCTTCAAGGTCGCCCGGGCCACGCATCTTCAGGTCGGCCTCAGCGATGACAAATCCGTCGGAGGTCTGTGTCATCAATTCAAGACGCTGACGTGTCTCTCTTGACATTTGGGGCTTAGACATGAGTATGCAGTATGATCGTTCGGCACCGCGGCCCACACGTCCTCTCAGCTGGTGTAGCTGTGATAGCCCGAATCGCTCGGCGTTTTCTATTACCATCACCGTAGCATTGGGCACGTTGACGCCCACCTCGATTACTGTCGTAGCCACGAGAATGTCGGCCTGATGGGTTGCAAACAGTTGCATCTGCCAGTCTTTCTCGCCGGGTTTCATGCTTCCGTGTACGTAGGCCACCTTGTAGCTGGGGAAGTTGTCGACGATGCTGCGGTAGCCTTCCTCGAGGCTGAGCAGGTTGAGCTTTTCGTTTTCGTTGATAAGCGGATACACGATATAGGCTTGTCGGCCTTGTTTGAGCTGTCGCCCTATGGCTTTGTACACGTCAAGGCGAGAAGTGTTGTAACGCAGGAGTGTGGTTACCGGTTTACGCCCGGGAGGAAGCTGGTCGATCACTGATACCTGCAGGTCGCCGTAGACGGTCATTGCGAGTGTGCGTGGAATGGGGGTGGCTGTCATAACAAGGACATGTGGTGGAACGGCATTCTTTTGCCAGAGACGTGAGCGCTGCATCACGCCAAAGCGGTGTTGCTCGTCGATGACGGCAAAGCCGAGATTCCTGAATTTCACATTATCCTCTATGATGGCATGTGTGCCAATGAGAATGTGCAGGGTGCCATCTTCAAGTTCTTGATGTATTGTGTCGCGCTGGCGTTTGCGGGTCGAGCCGGTGAGAAGTTTCACGTTGATTCCTATCGGGGCTACGAGCTTTGAGATTGTCTCGTAGTGTTGGGCTGCAAGAATCTCGGTAGGAGCCATGAGACATGCCTGGGTGTCGTTGTCGAGGGCGATGAGGATACACAGGAGTGCGACCAGTGTCTTGCCGCTGCCCACATCACCTTGCAGCAAGCGGTTCATCTGCCGGCCGCTACCCATGTCGGCTCTTATCTCCTTTATCACCCGTTTCTGTGCATCGGTGAGTTCAAAAGGGAGGCATTCGTGATAGAACTGGTTGAAGAAGCGGCCTATGTGCTTGAATCGGAAACCTGCAAGCTGGGTGTTGCGCTTTGCGCTGTACCGCTGAATGTTCAGCTGCAGATAAAACAGCTCGTCAAATTTTAGCCGGTACTTGGCTTGTTGCAGTTGCTGGGCATTTGCGGGGTTGTGTATCCATGTGAGGGCTTGTTGCAGGGGTGGCAGTCGGTAGCGGTCGCGTAGCGGTTCAGGCAGAGGGTCTACGATTGAGCGTACTCGTGGCAGGGCTGCCTGTATGTAGGAGTGGAGCACCCTCGAGGATATTCCCGCTGAACGTAGTTTCTCGGTGAGCGGGTATACGCCGCGCAGTCCTTGCATGGCACCGACGGCCGTGGTGAGGTCAATCTCGGGGTGTACGATGCTCCAGCGTGAGTTGAACTGTTCGGGCTTGCCGAAAAGGATGTATTCTTGCCCGGTGTGGTACATCTCCTTTATTGATTTTATACGGCGAAACCACACTACCTCTATCGTACCTGTACCGTCGCTGAATAGCCCTGTGAGTCGAGTCTTGGCTCCTTCGCCTATTGTGTTGAAGGTTACGAAGCGTCCTTTGAGCTGAATGTGGGGCATATCGCCGGCCAGTTCTTTTATGGGGTATATTGAGGAGCGGTCAAGGTAGTTGTGGGGGAAGTGGTGCAGCAGGTCATAGAATGTAGCTATGCCCAGCTCTTTCTTGAGGAGTTCGGCACGCTTGGGGCCTATCCCCTTTAGATACATTATTTCGAGTCTCCGCAGTATATCCATTCGTGTAGATGGTGTTTAACTAAAATCATTTGACACTCTCCTGGATTGTTTGTGTCAGATACCACTGTGCGAGTGCCATATCACCGGGGTTGGTGATCTTAATGTTGGAGGCCGGAGAGTCGATGAGTGTAGTGTGGGTCATGCCTGCCGCAGCCATCACCGAGGCATCGTCGGTGAACGTTGGGGTGTAGGGCAGGTTGTAGGCCTGTGCCAGGTCTTCGAGCATGAACCCCTGGGGTGTCACTACCGAGCGGTACAGGCTGCGGTCCACGGCATGTGACGTGCCATCGGTGATGTCAATCAGTCGCAGCGAGTTGGTGACTTCGGTGACAGGTACTGCCGATGTGCCGGGCTTTATGGCACGCAGCACTGCTGTAACGGTTGCCGGGTCAATGATGGGGCGGGCCCCGTCATGAACAAGAATCTTGTCGTCACCGTTGCCTTGGCATGTGGAGTATATGTGGGCGATTGCGTGTTTCACCGATTCCCAGCGCGTTGAGCCTCCGGTCACGATTTCGCCGGTGGGACACGAATGGGTCTCGGCAAGATCCTGCCAGTAGCTTACCATGTCGTTGCTCACAACGGTGACTATGTGGGCATGGGGAGCGGCTTTCAGGAGGTTTATTATCGTGTGACAGAGCACCGGCTTGCCGGCAAGCATGCAGTATTGTTTGGGGAGCGATGCTCCGAAGCGGCTGCCTGAGCCGCCGGCTACGATTACTATGTGTGTATTGACCGACATCTTGTTCTCAAGGAATTCTGTTGCTGTATCGTGTTTAAGAGCCTGTAACGCTGAACTGGTGACAGCCTCCCCGGGGGAGGTGCATTTTCCCATTTCCTGTGCCGGCTCCCAGATGCTATAATTTCCACAAATTTACTCAAAAATTATCGAAGGAGCAAACTCGTGGTAAATAGGCATGCCTCCCGGCTTGCTACGGTTCACGGTTGAATGGACTATTATCCACCGTGTGGGGGATTATGGTATTGCAGCGTGATGATTTATTGTTGTTTAACATCGATGTGCAAGAAAATTGCCCACGTTCCTTTTTATCTTTGCATCACAGAACAATAAAACGTAGAAATCATGAACAAAGCAGTAATCAACACCACCGATACAATTCATGCCACTGTAATCTCGGGTGGCAATACGATAGTCACGATGACGATGTCGGGCTATAGCTCTCTGTCGGAACTGATGGCTACCATATGCCACAAGCTTGCGGGAGTGGCAGGGCTGGTGAGGGTTGAGTTGCGTAACAGCACGCTCGGGTGGCTTGAGCACCGTATGCTCAGGTTGCGCGCGGGAGTGTCGGGCGTGTCGTCCACGACGACATCGTCGATGCCGGTACAGCTAAGCCTGTTCTGATGCCAAGCGTTTCCACTTTACATATCCCAGCCATGCTATGGCGGTGTATATGCCGTAGAGAATGGCGTAGGGATATATTCCCTTGTAGATGTAAAGGAACACACACACAGCGTCGACCACCAGCCATGCGAGCCATTGCTCGGCCCATTTCCGTGCAAGCATCCACAGGGCCACAATGCTCAGGGCCGTGGTGAAGGCGTCGGCCACGGGCACGTTGCTGTCGGTAAAGGTGTTGAGCAACCACCATAGCAACCACCAGAGTATCACAGTAGATACGATGCTCACTGAGAGTCCCCACAGTGGCAGCCTGGTGACTTTGCGCCCCGTTGAAGGGGACGCTGTCGACCGGGCTGTCTTTTTTGTGTTTGGACCGTGGGTCCAGTGCAGGTAACCATAGACAGCTATGGCGAGATAGTAGATGTTGATTGAGAAGTCGGCATACAGACCTTTGCTCCAATATATATACATGGAAATACATGGCATGACGACCGATGCCAGCCACATGAGAGGGTTGGCGTGATATTCATACCACAGGTAGATGAGTCCTACGGTGAGTCCCAGTATCTCGATGAACAGGTCCATGACTTAGAGTATGTTTGGGTTTAACTCTTAAAAATACTCTTAAAATTGCAGGGCTACCGAGGCCATGACGTGGGTAGTGGCCTGGGCGGCATATCCGGCATACCGGTAGATTACGGGCTTATTGTCACCGTCCATGTAGTATCCTGCTCCGGCATATCCGTTATTGCAGTATTTCTCGTTGAGTATGTTGTAGACAGTGACACCTGCGCGCAGTGATTTGATGCCGTGGATATTGGTCCACAGGTATGACAGGCTAAGGTCGCTCACGCAGTAGGCGTCGAGCCTGGCCTCGTCGGAATGGGCGTTGTTCATGTATTGCCGCGACACATAGCGGGTGGAGAATGAGGCGTCCATGCCGCCAAGCATGTGGAAGTTGAAGGCGTTGTGCATTATCACCGAGGGTGAGAAGGCGATGGGTGTGTCGCCGCGGTCAAAGGATATGGGATTGGTCCATTCATCTTCATAGATGTACTCGACGAAGTCCTTGATGCGGTTGCGTGACAGAGTGGCATTTATGTCCCAGTCAAACCACTTGGCGGGGCGTAGCGATGCCTGGAGCTCGATACCCATGCGGTAGCTGGAGGGCATGTTGACGCTGAGCGGGTTGCCGGTATCGGAGAGTTGTCCGGTCACCACGAGCTGATCCTTGTAGTCCATATAGTAGAGGTTGATGCCGGCACTGAGCAGGGGAGTGTCGTAGTTGTAGCCTATCTCGTAGTCAAAGAGGCGCTCGGCGTGGGGAGTGTGGCGAGGGTCGCTATCGGTGAAGTTGTCGCGCACTGGTTCTTTGTGGGCTACGCTCCAGGAGGCGAATGTGCGGTGTGAGCCGCGGGTGTAGTTCAGACCCACTTTGGGGTTGAAGAAATTGTAGTTGCGGTGTACATCGAGCGATGCCATCCCCTCTGTGTTCCAGTCATAGTTGTCGCTCACACCGGTGATGGTGTAGTGAATGTGGCGGAACTGGAGGTCGGCATATCCGGTGAGTCCGCCAGTGATATTGATATCAGCGCGGCCATAAATGTTGACATCGAGCTTGCGGCCGGTGTTGTGATAGTATTGTTGCAGTGGGTCGATGGCACCGATGTAGTTGCGCACCCACTTGATGCGGCCGAAGTGATTGCCACGGTGATAGTTGGCAGCACCGCCCAGGGTGGTGGTGAGCCGGTTGCTGCGGTGCTTGAGGTTGAACATGGCACCACCGAAGTCGTTGTCGTTGTATTTGAGACGTATCAGGTCGCTCTTCTCGACCTCCGAGCCATCGGGGAGAGTGTAGGGGTCGAGACCATATTCCACAAGTGTGCGCTTGGTCTTGTACTGGTCATAGTAGCCGTCGCCCTTGGTATAGTGGAGGGCGGCATTGAGCGTGAGCGATTGCCCCAGATTCTGTGTGAGGAGCAGCTGCAGGTGGTGCTGGGTAAAGTTGTCACACTGGTCGGGGTAGAAAGCTGTGTTGCCTTGGGCATCGGTGAATTTGCCGCAAGGGTTGTAGCGCCTGCCATATTTTTCCATCTCCTCTTTCGATGCATAGTCCCATGCCATGTAGGTGCGTTCCTTTCCGCCAAAGGCGAGTAGCCTCAACAGAGTCGAGGGGGCCGAGTAGGTGAGCTGGCCCTGATAGCTCCACAGTTGAGAGAAGGCGCGGTCGATGTATCCGTCGGAGCCTATGTGGCTGAAGCGGGCTTCTACGGTCCAATGGTCGCCAAACATGCCTGAGCCTACTTTGACCGTCTGCCGGTTGGAATTGAACGAGCCGTAGGATAGAATCACGCTTGCCGAGGGGTCGCGCATGGGAGCGTCGGTGACCATGTTGATGCTGGCACCGAAGGCCCCGGCACCATTGGACGATGTGCCTACACCGCGCTGCACCTGAATGTCCTTGACCGATGACACAAAGTCGGGCATGTTGACCCAGTACACATTGTGACTCTCTGAATCGTTGATGGGCACACCGTTGGCGGTGATGTTGATGCGTGATGCATCGGTGCCGCGTACTCTGATGGCCGAGTAGCCTATGCCGCCGCCGGCATCGCCGGTGACAAGTACCGAGGGGACTGTTTCCAGAAGGAACGGCACGTCGCGGCCATCATTCCGGGCTGCGAGCTGTGCTGCGGTGACATTGGTGAAGGCTATGGGCGTATTGGACCGTGCACGGTTGGATACTACCTCGACAGCGTCAAGATTGACCATTGTGCTGTCGGGAATGGCCTCGCCAGTGGCCGATGCCATGGCAATGCCGGGTGTCATGACTGCCATCAGTATTGACGCAGTCTTGACGAGAGTCTCATTTTTTTTCATAATTGTTAATTTTCACTACGCCGGTATTACCCGGTTCAGGTTCAAAGGGTTTGATCTCAGCCACAGCCAAGCCTCGTAAGCCGGATTGTGGCACCCCCAATTAATGGCCGGATTCCGCTCTCGGAATCCCGATAATTGATGACCTATGGGTCAAATGCGCTGCAAAGGTATGTAATAAAAATGAAAAAAACGAACTGTGGGTGATTGTCAAGTGGAATATTGTTAGTAACTTTGTGACATCATAAAGGGAGCCCCGGCGGCTCGTCGCTGCCTCACATTGCTGAGTCAGAGGAAAGTCCGGGCAACACAGAGCGCCATATTTCCTAACGGGAAGCTGTCTGAAGAGGGCAGAGCAGCGTGACAGAAAATTACCGCCGACGCCATTACCCCATCCATAAAGCGGGGGAGTCGGTAAGGGTGAAAAGGTGGGGTAAGAGCCCACCGGGTGCCATAGCGATATGGCATGCCGCACGTCTTATGGGTTGCAAGGTCAAGTATACCGGCATTCAAGGGTTGCTCGCCCACTGCCGGGGGGTAGACCGCTATAGCACGGTGGCGACACCGGGCAGAGATAAATGACGGGCCGATGTGAACTACACAAAGTGACAACGCGTGACAGTGACATGTCGACATAACCCGGCTTACAGTCGGGGCGACCCCTTTTTCTATCTATCATGTGATATAGTGCCCATGCCGGGCTGCAGTCCATGGCCCGGGACCGCGTCGACGATTGGGTCAGGGTAGCTCCATGTCGAAGATTGAGAAGTTGACGCTGCCGTAGGCGCGGTGTTCCTTGAAGTGGGATAGTGACGAGAAGTCATATTGCTTGCTGTGCTCAACGATGACGAGGGAGGTTGGCTTCACAACGGCCGATTCCATTATCGCCATGGGCACGCGGTCAAAGTCGGGCATGTCGTAGGGTGGGTCGGCAAAGATGATGTCAAACGAGGTTGTGGCCGAGGCCAGGTACTGCATCACGTCGCCCTTTACAACTCGCAGCTGTGAGTCGACGTTGAGCTGCGAGGCTACGCGGCGTATGAAGTTGTATTGTGTGGTCGCCTTTTCCACGGCAGTCACCCTGGAGCAGCCGCGCGACAGGAATTCAAATGTTATGGCCCCGGTTCCGGCAAAGAGGTCGAGGGCTGTGGGCTCGCTGTCGAGGTCAAAGAGGTTCTCGATGACGTTGAATATGTTTTCGCGGGCGAAGTCGGTGGTGGGGCGTGCGGTGATGTTGGTGGGGACGTCAAATCGGCGTCGGCCATATTTTCCTCTGATTATTCGCATAGGGGTAACAGTATGAGATCGGTGGGGGTGTTCATTGCTTCGTTGCCGCCGGCACGGAACATTGCGGCCGGAAAAATGGCGGGCATGACTGTGGGAATGTATTGCCGCAGCAGAGGCAGCAGGCTGTCGCGCAGGACCGGGTCGGTGCCTACGATCACGGGGGCGCGGTTGTCGATGCCGTGGGCACGGCGTGTGGCCATGATGTAGTAGAGAATGTCAGTGGGTTCATGCCATTCATAGGTGTTGGCCAGCAGCAGTGTGTCGCCTCTGAACAGTATGATGTCGAGCGATGTGTCGCGCACATAGACATAGCTCGTGAGGTTGCCTGTGGAGCGGTGTGTGCCGTGGCAGTAGCGCGTGATCACCGACAGGTGGTGCAGGAATGTGGCTCCGTTGAATGTGCGTGTCAGGAAGTTGTAGGTGGGGTTGTCGATATAGTGGCTTATCGAGGTGTCGAGCAGCGGCAGGTGGTCCACTGTCAGTGTGGCGCTGTCGTCACCCTTGCCTGTCATCTCGGTGGTGATATCGGCTGCCATCACGGGGTTGGAGGCTATGGGGGTGGGCAGAATGCAGTAGGTGTTGTAGCGCGACACGATTGTCACTTTGTTGAAATCGTTGAGCAATAGTGGATTGTCGTAGACTACTTCCTCGATTGCCTCGACGCTCGATGAGGGCGTGGCTGGGTTGAAGGGAAGAGAGGCCGACAGGAGATTGTGATCCTCCAGTGGGCAATAGGCCATGACATCGATGAGATTGGTGTCGAGGGCTATGTATAGATTCCATAGGCGGGAATCCTTGATCATGTCTTTATAGAGTCGCTGACGGGTATTCACGTGTTTGTTGGTTGCGGGTTAAAGGGGTTGGACAGGTGCGTGAGGTGGCGGGAAAGCGGTTGTGAGCCTTTGACGTTGTCAGGTGGTATCTGCAAGGGTCAGCGTCGCTCGTTGGCACGGTTGAGGCTTTCGCGGCGACCGCCCGAGCGGTTGTCGAATGGGTTACGGTTGTCATATCCCGGACGCCCCATGTCGTTGTAGCCGTAGCCACCATACTCATCGTCCTCCTCCTCGTCATACTCGTCGCGGTCGCGGTTCCTTTCCTTGGTCTTGGGTTTGTTTTTCTTGATGGCGGTGGGTTTCTGCATGTCGACGGGTAGCTCATTGAGGTCCCAGTCGTTGGCTACGTCCCAGTTTTTCTTGAGGTTGATTTTCTTGGGGTAGTAGTATACGTCCTCGGGAAGGAGTTTCCGGGCCATATTGCCTGTGGTCCATTTTCCGTCACCATTGGTGTCGACATAGGCGCGGGCATAGTATGTGCCTGAGAGGAGGTATTCGATGCGTGCCACTCCGTTGATGGCCTTGACGCTGCGTAGCGGGGCATCGGAGGCGTTGAGCACCTCAACTATGACCGAGGCAGAGTCGGGCACCCCTTTCAGGTTGAAAATGAGGGTGGAATAGTCTTCGGCTGGTCTCACCGATATCTCCTGGCTTATGTTTTTGTTGAACAGACCATAGATGGAGTGAACTGAGGCCGAATCGACCGTCAGGCGGTATTTCTCGCCTGCTTCCCAGGGATAGTCGATGGTGTAGTTGAGCAATCGGCCGGTGGTATCGGCTTTCAATAAGGGGGTTGGGAGGGAGGTCCACACGGTGTCAACTTTCTGTTCCATGTGCCATGCCTGCTGGTCAAGGTCCACCAGAGGTTCGCTCATGGTGATCGAGAGGGGGAGGTTCACCTCCTGGGTGGTGCCGCCTATCTTGATGTCAAGGAACCGCAGCACAGCAGGGGTGGTATCGGTCTTCTCAATGGGATTACCCAGAGAGTCGACGGGTGTGTTGTCTTTATTCTTTTTGTTCTTTGATGCTTTTTTCTCCTTCCCCTTTGGCGGAGCTTTGTAGAAGAAGCGCAGGGTGTCGGTGGTCCATGACAGCTGGTCGAGGGTGTCGGTGCGCTGGTAGCGTGTGGCTATGAGCAGTGAGTCCTGAGCCATGATGGCGGGGTCGGTGATCCAGAAGTCGAGGGTGTCGAGGGTCGCCGAGTGGATGAGCACCGAGGCATCGGGGGTGTCGAGACGCCGGCCGGCATTGGGGCCGTTGACGATGGTGAGCTGTGGGAGAGAGTCGGCCGGGGCTGAGAAGTTGATTGCTATGCGGTTGGAATCGTTACGCTTGTAGTCCTTGAGATATTGTGAGGTGTAGTTCTCGTTGAACCAGGTGAGCAGCAGGTCGTTGGGAAGATATCTCACACCGGGGTGGGTGACGATGGAATCAGTGCCTGCCGACGATTTGAGAGTGTCGGCCACGGTTATGTTCTCGACTGTAGGTGTCACGGTTATCGGGTAGAAGGCTATGTCCTCCGAGCGGTCCCAGTGGTAGTCGCGGTTGAGGTCATTGATGGCAAAGACGTTGTAGGTGCCCGGCTTGAGGTTGCGTATGATGAATTGCCCGAGCTGGTTGGTCTTGGCGATGCGCAGCATGGGGAGTGTGGTGATGGCCGAATCGTCAAGGTTGCTGTATACGCCCACGAGCATGCCCTGAGCTGGCTCGAGATTGGAAGCCTGGAGCACCATGCCGGCTATGCGCAGTGAGTCTATGGTGTCGCCGGTGGCAAAGTCAAGGGCGAAGCCGTCGAGGATATTACCCTCGTTGAGATCGCGCACAGCATCACTCAGGTCGAGGGTATAGGTGGTGTTCTCCAGCATCGTGTCGCGCAGTTCGATGGTGATGTTCCTGCCGTTGGACGAGATGGATGGCATCTGTTTCTGAGCCGGGGAGACGACAAATTTGTTGACTATGTCCTCGAGTTTGATATTCTCGTCAAATGTGATCTGTATCTTGTTCCCTTTGAATGAGGTTGCGCCCGGCTCGGGGTTGCTGCGCACGTAGACCGGAGGAGTCACGTCGCGTGGGCCTCCCTCGGGGCGCCCTATGCTGGCGCATGCGCTCAATAAAGCAACCACACCCACCAGCGGGAGCAGTAACCTCATACCAGATAGTGTGTCGCGCAGTTTCATGACCGTTGATGAGTGAAATAGGTGAAAAGAGGTGGGCTCGCGGTGGCTCTGTGCCGTGGGCGGGAAGCCTCAGAGGGGGAGTGGACTTGGAGAGAGTGTGTACCCCGGAGCAGAATCGAACTGCTATCTAAAGTTTAGGAAACTTCTATTCTATCCGTTGAACTACCGGGGCATCTGCTGCCACTGAGAGTGTGGCTTTCTCCATTGGTGGCACAAAGGTAGGTAGAATTTGGCAATATTTCAAGCCGAGGCCCAAAATTATTTGGATTTCACTGGAAGTGATGAGGCTTGTGATGAGGCTTACGGTCCCTGTAGGCTCCGTATCCCTGTAGGCTGCGGGTTCAGGAAAGGCGGCCTTTGTCGGCGTATGAGTAGTAGCCGGTGTGACTTATTATAATGTGGTCGAGCACTCTCACATCGACGCTCTCTGCACCGCTCTTGATGCGCTTTGTGAGCTGGTCGTCCTGTGGGCTTGGCGTGAGGGTGCCCGAGGGATGGTTGTGTACCAGAATGATGGAGGTCGAGAGCTTGTTGATGGCGCTCTTGAGTATGAGCTTGACATCGACGACGGTGGCTGCCGTGCCTCCCCGGCTGATGCATTCCTGGGCTATGACGCGGTTGGCCCTCGATAGGTGTATCACCCAGAATTCCTCGACGTTGATGCGTTCCAGCTTCTGCCTCATGAGGTCATATATGTCCTTGCCCGATGATATCTGGGGCGGTAGCTGGCTGGCATCTTCCATGCAGCGTGTGCCCAGCTCGAAGGCTGCGAGCAGTCCTATTGCCTTGGCGGGGCCTATGCCGTCGTAGCGTCGGCTCAACTCATCGATCGACAGGCATGACACCCTGTACAGGCTGTTGCCGTTGTCGCGCAGTATCTCGCGGCTGAGCTCTATGACCGATTTGCCCACCATGCCGCTGCCCAGCACTATGGCCATGAGCTCGGCTTTGGTGAGGGTCGACAGGCCGTATTTCATGGCTTTCTCGCGTGGTTTGTCCTCGATATCGAGGTCGGCTACTCTCAGAGGCTGCAGGTCCTTGGGATTGTCATACATGGCTGGTGTGTTGATTGTGGGTGAAGGGGGAGAGGAAGCTGACTGCGGTTACTTTCCGCGTCTCATTTCTATCTCGCGGGCCAGGTCGCGACCGCGGCCCAGCAGTATATTGGTGACGTAGGCTCTGATGAATCCCCAGCCATAGCCCCAAAGCTGAATGAAGGCTGCCGGCACTGCCATGAAAGCTATTTTCAGGGAGCGGGTACTGATGAGTGCGCTCACCCAAAGCAACAGAATATAGGCGGCGATGGGGAGGAGAAACCAAGGGCTCACCAGGCAGGCGAGCACAACTAAGAGCACACACCCCGTGAGGAACAGGGCAGGCAGTGTGTGCACCGCCTTGAGCGAGCCGGGATAGAGGAGTTTCAGGGTGATGCGCGACATGCCGAATACGTAGACCTGGCGCATGAATTTGGCGAAGTCGACGCGACGCTTGTGGTAGACATAGGCCGGGCGTATGAGGCGTATGCTGAAGCCAGCGTTCTTGATGCGTGTGCTCATGTCGATATCCTCTGAGAACATCTCGCGGAATCCTCCCACCGTGTCATATACCTTGCGGCTGAACCCGGTGTTGAATGTTCGGGGTACGAATTTCTCGAGCTGCACCTTGCCCCCTCTGATGCCGCCGGTGGTCCAGAACGAGGTCATGGCATAGTTGATGGCTTTCTGTGTATCGCTGAACGACTCGTGGGCCGCGTCGGGGCCACCGTAGCAATCGACGGGGTCGATGGCCAGCTCATCGCTCAGGCACGCAAAGTAGTCGGGCGGAATGACACAGTCGGAGTCAAAGAACACGAGGTAGTCGCCCTTGGAAGCCTCGATACCGACATTGCGGGCTATGGAGCGTCCCTCATTCTCCTTGTATATATAGGCCACGTCGAGGGCACCGGAATATTTTTCCACTACCTCCTTGCATGGAACGGTGGAGCCATCCTCGACGATTATCACCTCAAATGTCCCCTTGGGTACGCCGCGCTGGCGCGACAGGCTGTCGAGCAGTTCATCGACCTCGTCGGGACGGTTGTAAACCGGTATTATGATAGAGAATTTTGTCATACAGCGTCAAAGATAAACATTATGGGACGGTGAATTTCAATCAGTCGAGCTGCACGTTTACCTTTATTGTTCCGTCGCTCAAGCCCTGGTTGTAGAGGTCGAGCCGCAGACGCCGATCATACTCGCGGCGCTTGAGGTTGAAGAGGTCGCGCACTATGAGTTCGCGGGCGCGCTCCAGGGGCATGACACTTCCGGCCTTCAGGTACTCTGAGATTTCGAGCATGTGGGTGTATCCGTTGGCACTTGCCTCGACATGGTCGTGGGTGGCGAGAAACTGGTCGGGCGATGTCCCGAAATCAATGGGAATGAGCGTCTCGATCTGGTCCCAGTCGACCCAGCGGTCGCGGAAGTAGTCATAATGGATCAGTCCCTCGAGATCCTGTTTCTCGAGCCGGTCAATGTCGGCATCGCGTGTGGAGCGGTAGAGTTTCCTTACTCTTGCCAATGATGGTGAATTGTCGGCGATTTTGACATATACTCCCTTGACGACAGGACGCTCGAGCACAAACTCGCGGCTGTGGGAGTCGTAGTAGGATCGGATACTGTCGTCGGGAAATTCGCGGTCGGCGTTGTGCAGGAACATCAGCCGGCGGTATTCCCAGGCGATGAGCTCGCTGCGGTACTGCTCCACCATGCGGTCAATCTCGCTCATGTCGGGGATATTGCGCTGAGCCACCTCGGTCATGATGTGGGAGTCGATCCACGATTTGACATATGCGCGTGCCAGCCGTGTGCTATCGGCTCCTGTCGGTGTCCCGGCCAGGGCCTTGTCAAGGTCGGAGCGCATCAGACGCGCCTTACCCACCATGGCCACAAGGTTGGGATCATTGTCGGGGGTAGTATCACCACACCCCGTCAATAATGCCTGTCCCGCCATGAGGATTGACACTGCCATGAGAGAATATTTTCCAAACCTGTTCATGTTATGGCATTAAGAAGGAGTTACGGTAAGTAGCCGGAAGAGATCAGCGTGCCTGCTTGAGCACCTTTTTGTTGACTTTGACCTTGTGGGATTTTTGCATCTTCTTGATCCACTCTTTTTCGAGTGCGGCCTGATAGTCGGCAGTGATGGCGCCACGCTCGTCGGCTACCTCAACGGGGGCATCGATAATGACAGGCTGGTAGGCTACATATGACACCCACTTGCCTGTGGGCACGGGGCGCTCTCCGTTGAATCCAAGGTAGTCGATGATGGCGTTCTCACCCTTGGCGGCAATCACGCGCTCCACTCTCACGTCGCGGCCACACAGCTGTCGCAGTGCAGGAGCCAGGTCTTTCCCCTGGATGGGATTGGAGGCGAGGAATCTGTTGGCGACATCAAGCACAGAATCGCTTGTGGCGAAGATTATGTAGCTCTTGAACTTTGGAGCGGTCCATGTGTAACGGTCGCGGTGGGTCTCAAACCATCGGTTCAGTCCCGCGGTATCTTCCTTTGCGCGGGTCCATACCATGCGGTCGCTGATCTCGAATAGCAGCATGCCGTCACGGTACTCCTTGAGCAGGTTGCGGTAGTCGGCATTCTCCTCGGGCAGTTTCTCAAGGGCGATGTCGGTAACAGTCTCGTCAATCATCTCATCGATGCGATTCACCAGCATCTCATAGGCTACATCGGCCTGGACGTCCGGCATGGGTTGCAATCGGCTGACTACCTGTGAGAGTAATATTTTCCTGTCATCACCGATAGTGACCATAGGAGCAGGCATCGACATGAAGCGAGCCACTACAGTCGAGTCATAGCCTCCGTTGCTGCGTATCACCGACTCGGCCATGGCATAGGCAGGACGGTTTTTCACCACACCATATCTGGCCTTGAGCTCATCAAGTCTGGCACGGCGGGGCATCTGAGCCCGCTCGTCATTCTCGATCATCTGCCTGATCTGAGGGGTTGCCTCCTCCTTCGAAGGCAAAGCTTTGGAATCGAGGCGTTTTATGATGTGGTAACCGTAGGCGGTCTCGAATACATCGCTCAAGTCACCGTCGTTGAGCGCATAGGCTACATCTTCAAAGGGTTTCACCATGCGTCCGGTAGAGAACCAGGGCAGGCGGCCACCCTGTCTTGCCGACCCCGGGTCCTCGCTCTCACGCGAGGCGATATCGTCAAAATCGGCTCCGTTGGCAAGCAGTGTGTGCAGCGAGTCCATGCTGTGGAGCACAGCCTTCTTTCTCTCGGCATCAAGGCCCTGGGTGAGTTTGAGCACATGCTGCACGAGCACCTCGCCACGCGCGGGACGTCGCCCGATAGGTTTCACCAGATGGAATCCAAATTGGGTCTCGACTACCTGGGAGAGTTCCCCCACCGGGGTATCATAGGCAGCGCTTTCAAAGCTGTAGGGGAAGCGCCCCGCTGTGATATACCCCATGTTGCCGCCATTGACGCTCGAGGCACGGTCGACCGAGAATCGCTTGGCCAGCTCCTCAAAGTCACCACCTTGGAGAATGACATTTCTGATAGAGTCGAGGCGCACTTTCCCGGCAGCGTGTTCCAAGGGGGAGTAACCGGGCATGAGCATGATGTGGCTCACATTGACCTCCTCGGCCATGCGTGCATATTCCTGGTCAATGAGCTGTTGCTCGATAGTGTTGTCAATGAGATAGGGCTCGGCAAGCTCGCGGGCATAGCCTCGCAGTTCACTCTTGAAATTATCGGTCTTGTCGATCGACGCCGCTTCGGCCTCCATGACCTTGAGCTTGTAGTTGATGAACATCTGCAGGTATTCGTCAATTGTCTGCGGTGCCATCTGCTGGGAGTTGTTCTTGTGATACAGGTATTCAAACTCGCCAAGGGTCACTGGATTGTTGTCGATGGTCAACAGTATCTGGCTGTCGCGGTCCTCCAGGGGCTGTGCCGCGGTTGCCATTCCACTCACAGTAAGCAACAGAACTGCCGATAATAGTATTTTCTTCATTACTGGATAAGAGTTTTAAACGCTTCAAAAATCTGGCACAAAAAAAATGCGCCATAATCATACTTACAACGCATTTTTTCCTATAATATTATATTCTCCCCTGGTTCTTTATCCTCGCGGCCTGTCACCGGCCGTTATATCGGGCTTTGTACCGTCGGGGCTGCTCATGCTTCTTACTGGTGGCTGGCGCTATAGTTGGGAGCCTCAGCTGTTATGGCTACATCATGAGGATGGCTCTCGGCTACTCCGGCATTGGTGATGCGCGTGAACTTGGCCTCGTGAAGCTTGTCGATGTTGTGGGCACCGCAGTATCCCATGCCGGCACGCAAGCCACCGAGCATCTGGTAGACAACCTCATAGAGCGAGCCCTTGAACGGAACGCGGGCGGCAATGCCTTCGGGCACGAGCTTCTTGGCGTCGGTCTCGGAAGCCTGGAAGTAACGGTCCTTTGAGCCTTTCTCCATAGCTTCGAGCGATCCCATTCCACGGTAGGTCTTGTACTTACGGCCATTGTAGATTATGGTGTCGCCGGGCGATTCCTCGACACCGGCAAGCATTCCACCCAGCATTACCGAGTGAGCTCCGGCAGCGAGAGCCTTGACGATATCGCCCGAGTAGCGTATGCCACCGTCGGCGATGAGGGGCACGTCGGTGTCCTTGAGAGCCTTGGCTACGTCATATACAGCGGTGAGCTGAGGCACACCTACACCGGCAATGATACGTGTGGTGCATATCGAGCCCGGGCCTATGCCCACTTTCACACCGTCAGCACCATTGTCAACGAGATATCGGGCAGCCTCGCCGGTGGCGATATTGCCTACAACGACATCAATGTGGGGATACTTGGCCTTGACAGCCTTGAGCACGCCAACTACGCCCTGAGAGTGACCATGGGCAGTATCAATCACGATGGCATCCACTCCGGCGGCTACCAGAGCGTCGACACGGTCCATCGAGTCGTTTGTCACGCCCACACCGGCTGCTACCCTGAGGCGTCCCAGCTGGTCCTTGCAGGCATTGGGTTTATCTTTGGCTTTGGTTATATCCTTGTAGGTGACAAGGCCTATGAGCCGTCCCTCGGCGTCAACCACGGGAAGCTTCTCGATTTTGTGTTCTTGAAGAATGCGGGCGGCCATCTCGAGATTGGTCGAGGTGGTGGTGGTGACGAGATTCTCAGATGTCATTACCTCGTCGACCTTGCGGTTCATATCCTGCTCGAAACGCAGGTCGCGGTTGGTGACGATACCGAGCAACTTACGGTCGGCATCGACCACGGGTATACCGCCTATGTGGTATTCCTCCATCATCGAGAGGGCATCGCGCACGGTGGCTCCCGTAAGGATTGTCACAGGGTCGTAGATCATGCCATTCTCGGCACGTTTCACAGCATGCACCTGTTTGGCCTGCTCGGCGATGGTCATATTCTTATGTATGACACCGATACCACCTTCACGTGCTATGGCTATGGCGAGCTTGGCCTCGGTGACCGTATCCATGGCTGCCGAGACGATAGGCACATTGAGAGTTATGTTACGTGAGAAACGGGTCTGCAGATTGACGCAGCGCGGTAGAACTTCAGAATAGGCGGGTATTAACAGGACGTCGTCAAATGTAAGGCCGTCCATCTTAACCCTATCGGCAATAAATGACATATGGCTTAGAGCTTATGGTTTTATATTGCGTGCAAAGGTAATAATTTATTTGCATTATGACAAAACGTTCATTGAATGTTAACACAAAATTTTTCCAAACGCCCGAAAATCTCCATAGTGTTTCCACTGCATGCCTCCGGAATCAAGTGGTCAAACCACACTTCCTGTAAATTTTCTGAATCTTTTCTCAAAATAATATATATCTTTGTACATCTCTCGCATATTATATACTCTTTAAATAATTTATTGTTTATATCATGAACAAACCTTATGTAGTAGGTGTCGACATAGGTGGCACCAATACCGTCTTCGGACTGGTAGACGCACGTGGCACAGTCGTGGCCTCTGGATCAATCAAGACTGCCATATATCCTCGCTTTGAAGATTACATAAACGCGCTGTATGAGGCAATCTCTCTTCTCATCAAGTCACAGGATGCCGAGGGGCTCGTACACGGTATAGGAGTGGGAGCACCCAATGCCAACTACTATAACGGCAAGATCGAGCATGCCCCCAACCTCATATGGAAGGGAGAGCTTCCGCTCGCCCACGATCTGGAGGAGAAATTCGGCATTCCGGTGACCATCACCAACGATGCCAATGCCGCAGCCATAGGCGAGATGACCTATGGAGCCGCCCGAGGTCTCAAGGATTTCCTGATGATAACCCTCGGCACGGGTGTAGGTGGAGGCGTGGTGTGCAACGGTTCAATGGTCTACGGCTTTGACGGCATGGCCGGCGAGCTGGGTCACCTCACAGCCCGTCGTGGCGGCCGCCTGTGTGGCTGTGGACGACATGGTTGTCTCGAAACCTACTGCTCGGCCACAGGTGTTGTGCGCACAGCCTACGAGTTCCTTGACGCACGACCCGATGAGCAGACACTGCTGCGCGGCCGTCAGGATCTCACCTCCAAGGATATCTATGACGCGGCCATCAACGGCGACCGCATGGCCAAGGATATTTTTGAGTTCACAGGAAAGGTTCTGGGTGAGATGCTCGCCGATTTTGTCTCGTTCACCTCGCCCCAGGCTATCGTCATATTCGGTGGCCTCGCCAAGAGCGGAGACCTGCTCCTGAAGCCTCTGCGCGAATCGTTCGAGGCCAACAATATGCCTATACACAAGGGAAAGGTCAAGATTGTGCTCTCGGAATTAAAGGAGGCCGATGCCGCTGTGCTGGGAGCGTCGGCCCTCGGTTGGGAAGCCAAGCCTGAATGACAGGTCACACGGCCGGGCCGATAACTGCCTTAGGGCCGGAGATGGCGGAATTCCATCTCCGGCCCTGATTATCTTTCAGGTTATGCATCATGGTTATGAGACAGGCTCTAAGAGCCTGCGAAGGGTTTCGAGTGGTAGAAAGTGTCACGCTTTATTATCATCACTATGCAGTAGGATATGATCGAGACTATTGCCGCCGGAAGCATGAATTCCACTCCACCCACCATCTCGGTGGTGAGGAACATGGCCATGAACGGAGCCCTGATGATTCCGGCCATTGCCCCGGCCATGCCTATCAAGGCATAATGCCCGGCACTCACTGTAGTCACTCCCAGCAGGCTGAGCACTGAGGCAAAACATAGTCCCAGCATGCATCCTGCATATAGTGTAGGGGCAAAGTCGCCCGACACGCCTCCTCCATTATTGGTCGCTGAGGAGCCTATTCCTTTCAGCGCAAGGATTCCGCCACATGCTATGGCTACAGCCCAGGGGGTACTGTCAATATACTTCATGATACCGTCGCTGGCAATATCGCAGTCACTGCCGTTGATCACGCCGGTGATTGCCTGATACCCCTCGCCATACATAGACGGAAACAGATAGATCATCACTCCTATCATGAGACCCGATGTAATCCAGGCTATCCAGGGACGTTTCATGCCCGTGAGCAACCGACGGGTCACAGCCCCGGTGTGGGTATAATATAATGAGTAGATGCCACACACCACCCCGAGCACCACGGTCCATAACATCGTGCTGTTATCAAAGGCTCCAGGTGAGATGACATCAATGTCGAGTGTACAGCCCGACAGCACATAGGCAACCAACGCCGCTGTCACTGTGGCAAAGAACACCCCCATGACAGCAACCGTCGACAACTCTATACGTAACACCTCGATGGCAAACAAGGCCCCCCCGATAGGCGCCTTGAATATCCCGGCTATACCTGCCGCCGCTCCACAACCCAGCATGACCATGAGCATGCGCCCCTCCATCTTCAAGAGCCGTCCCACCTTGCTTCCTATGCCTGCACCGGCATAGGCTATGGGACCCTCCGAACCTGCCGTACCACCAAATCCCAGCGTGAGAGCGCTCGATATGAGTGATCCGTAGATAGTTTTCACACTGAGATTATAGTCATGCCTGCCCAGGTCGCTCACCATGCGCTGAACACCGTTGTCGACCTTGTCGCGCAGTATGTACTTGCAATAGAGTGCCGTGAGCACAACGCCCACAACTGGCACCAGAATTACTATCCAATCAAGCGAGGAAGATTCGACACCACGGGCAACAATCCGTGTCACAGTTTGTATCATGAACTTGAGCAACCAAGCAGCCACTCCAGTGAGAAGACCTATGGCGAAGGCAAGAAAGAGCAGGAGTCCACTGTCGGTCAAGTGGGCTTTGCGCCAGTTGATGAAACGCTGATACCGATTACTCTTGGAGCTGCTCATATCCTATGAACGTTTCCACCGGACTTAAGGTTTGGAACCTGGCACAACTATTCCCTGGAGTGGGGCAGACCGGGACAGCAAGCGAATAGCTATATGGTTGTCAAATACTTGGTTAACAGGAGATGTCACCGCAATCTTCCTCATGACAGCGCTTGCCGAAGAAGCGGTTGACGATGATGGCCAGCGCACCGTCGCCCGTGACATTGCATGCAGTGCCAAAACTGTCCATCGCTATGTAGAGCGCTATCATCATAGCGTTGTCGGCATCGCTGAATCCAAGCATGGACGAAAGCAACCCCAACGAGGCCATGATGGCTCCGCCCGGTACTCCCGGAGCGGCTATTATGGTTATTCCGAGCATGGCTATGAAGCCGGCAAACTGTGAGAAATCATACCCCATTCCCTGAGAAAGCATCAGCGCCATGGCACACGCCACTATCTTGAGCGTGCTGCCCGACATGTGGATTGTGGCACACAGGGGTACGACAAATCCTGCCACATCCTCATCAACGCCGTTTTTTATCGTCTGCTTGAGTGTCACCGGGATTGTTGCTGCCGACGATTGGGTGCCAAGGGCTGTGAAATAGGCGGGCATCATGGTCCACAGCAACTTGAACGGATTGCCGCTCTCCCGGCCATAGGAGAAGAGCGATGCCACGCAATACTGCACTACAAGAACAAGTACATGAAGAGCAAATATCACCACGATGATTTTCAGGAAAGTCATCAGTATAGACCCTACCTGCCCTTCGATTGTCATGTTCATGAAGATGCCGAATATATAGACCGGCAACAGTGGGATGATAGCCCGGTTGATAACCATCGTGATGATTGAACGCAGGTCGGAGAGGAAGCCCCTCATGGCGCTCTCTTCCCTGAGCCGTGACGCTCCGAGCCCGAGCACAAAGGCGAGCACCAGGGCGGTCATGACCCCGAATAGCGGCGGCATGTCGATGCGAAAATAGGGTGCCACCTGTGTAGCAGTGGCTGTATCACCGATGTACTCCATAGGTTCGATGAGACGCGGAAAGAGGAAATCACCGGTGAAATATGACGCCAGCCCGGCACACAGCGTAGCTACATATGCCAGCAGTGCCGTGAACACCAGCATTTTGCCGGCACGTCCTCCTATATCGGCGATGGCAGGCGACACGAAGCCTACGATAATCAACGGAATGCAGAAACCGAGGAACTGACTGAACACATAGTTGAACGTCATGAACACCCGGGCCGCCCACTGCGGCAGCACATAACCTCCACCTATACCCGCCGCTATGGCGATTATTATGAGCGGCAGAAGCCCCATCTTGAATTTTTTTGCCATACAGATAGATTTTTTACAAATATAACATTACTTTTGCATTAAGGAAGAATAAAATCATGAGAATTCTACGCATGTATCCAACAAGCATCAATGACCAGTATATCGACATGCTGGTCGATGCGTTGCGCGAGGGTGAGGTCATCGTAATCCCTACCGACAACCGCTATGTCCTGGCCTGTGATGCGCTCAACAACCGTGCTGTACAGCATATCTGTGAAATACGCAATATAGACACCCGCCGACACCCGCTCTCCATAATCTGTGACAACCTGTCACAGGCGAGCGAGTATGTCATGATCGACAATCGGGCCTTCAAGATTCTCAAAGAGTCGCTACCCGGTCCCTTCACATTCATTCTGCCGGCAAGCCACAGACTGCCAAAGGTGTTCAAGGGGAGACGTGAAGTGGGACTGCGCATTCCCGACAACCCCATTGCCCGTCGTCTCGCTGCCGGGCTGGGCAACCCCTTGATGGCATCGACTGCAGGATGGCAAGGAGCCGACGACGAGGACACCCTCCTTCCCGAGGCTATTGCCGATGCCCTGGCCAACGATGTGGCATACACTATAGATACCGGCGAGGCTCCGAGGTCAATGACCACTGTCATCGACATCACTGACTCCCTCAATCCGGTGACACTGCGCCAGTAACACCATATTAGTCGACTCCTCCCCAATTTTTTTGTTCAACTACCAACCACTACGTCATAATATGTTCTACCGTGTAGCATCAGCCGTTCCGGCACTCAATGTTGCCGACTGTAATTACAACACCGACCGTCTCATCGAGCTAACCCACCATCTTGCCACCCGTGGCGTGTCGATGGCTGTATTTCCCGAATTAAGCATCACAGGCTATACTTGTGGCGACCTTTTCCATAACGACACGTTGCTCGAGGGTGCTCTTGATGCTTTGCAACGTTATGTCAGGTCGCTGGCCGACTATCCAGGGATAATAGCTTGGGTAGGAATGCCGCTGGTGCGCGACAACCAGCTCTACAACTGTGCGGTGGCTGTGCAGGGAGGCAAGATCCTTGCGGTCATTCCCAAAAACTATCTGCCTGCCTACAACGAGTTTTACGAAAAGCGTTGGTGGGTGTCGGGACATGACACCACGGGCTACATAAGTCTTCTGGGAGCCGACGTGCCCTTTGGTACCGACATTCTGCTCTCTACTCCAGGCGGTGTCACCCTGTCGGCCGAGATATGTGAGGACCTGTGGGCTCCCGTGCCGCCATCGTCGATAGCCGCTCTCAACGGTGCGCAGGTCATAGCCAATCTCAGTGCCAGCGATGACCTCGCCGGCAAATATCACCGGCTGGTGAATCTTGTCAAGGAGCAGAGTGCCCGCTGCGGGGCTGCCTATGTATACTCCTCGGCCGGGTTTGGCGAGTCGTCGACCGACCTTGTCTTCGACGGCAAGTGTCTCATCGCCGAGTGTGGCTCCCTGCTTGCCGAGAGCGAGCGCTGGCAACGCGACTCCCACTTTGTCATAGCCGATATCGACCTCCAGGCAATCAATCGCGACCGATTGCACTTCACCACGTTTGCCGATTGCCGGCGTGCCCACTACGCCTCCTACCGCGTGGTGACAACCCTCGACAATACCCCGGCCGATACTGCCGCTCCCGAGATACTCCACCCCTATAGCGCCACACCATTTGTGCCATCGACCGACAGTAACATAGACCTGCGCGCCACCGAAATCATAAACATACAGACAGCCGCTTTGTCGCGCCGTCTCGCCGCCACACATTGCCACACAGCCGTAATAGGCATCTCGGGTGGACTCGACTCCACGCTCGCTCTCCTGGTGACGGTCAACTCCTTTGACTCCCTCAACCTTGACCGACGCGGCATAATCGGTGTCACCATGCCCGGATTCGGCACAACGGGACGCACCTACAACAACGCCTTGACACTGATGCGCGCTCTGGGCATAACAGTGCGCGAAATCTCCATCGTTCCGGCGGTCAACCAGCATTTCAGCGACATAGGTCACGATCCGGCCATTCATGATGTAACATATGAGAATTCCCAGGCCCGGCAGCGCACACTGTTGCTCATGGACATCGCCAACCAGGAAAACGGCATGGTCATAGGCACCGGCGACCTGTCGGAACTCGCCCTGGGATGGGCCACCTACAACGGTGATCACATGTCAATGTATGGTGTCAATGCCGGGGTGCCCAAGACTTTGGTCAAATATCTGGTGAAATGGTTTGCCTCACGCAGTAACAACGATGAGGAGCGCCGGTCACTGCTCGACATCTTCGACA
Organism: Clostridiales bacterium; assembly: GCA_023666645.1. Classification (GTDB taxonomy): domain Bacteria; phylum Bacteroidota; class Bacteroidia; order Bacteroidales; family Muribaculaceae; genus JAAVFS01. The sequence continues at coordinate 27,163 of JAMPBP010000005.1, read as the reverse complement.
CTCCCATAAGCCCCGAACTCATTCCTGCCGATGAGCATGGCAATATAACCCAGAAGACCGAGGACCTCGTGGGGCCTTACGAACTCCACGACTTCTTCCTGTATCACACTCTCAGGTACGGACGCTCACCGCGCGACATCTACCGGCTGGCGCTCCACGCCTTTGCCGGGGTATATGACGATGCTACCGTGCTTCACTGGCTCAAAGTGTTCGGCCGGAGGTTCTTCACACAGCAGTTCAAGCGTTCATGCATGCCCGACGGTCCCAAGGTGGGCAGCGTGTGCCTCTCCCCACGCGGTGACTGGCGTATGCCCAGCGATGCCTCCCGGGCCCTGTGGCAAGCCCAGCTCGATATCCTCGGGTAAGGGATACCGGGACTCCTTTTCAAATTGGATTATACCGTTGAATATCAATGGTATAATTCTATTGTTTTGTACTAAACTTGTTTTCTCTGAAATTCCAACTACGTAACAAAAATAATCGCCTTTATGTTTCTATATATGTAACATTCTTTATATCTTTACAGTCTATGCAAGATACTGAATGGAACTGAAAGCGAAATTTGATGTGACCTACATGGAGGAGGCTATTGTCTTTCTTGAATCCTTGCCCGATAAGGTCAAGGTCAAGATTGCCTACAACATTTCCAAGAGCCGATACTTCATGGACAAGGAGCTGTTCAAGAAACTGAACGATGATATATGGGAATTCAGAACCATATATCAAGGATTAAAATACCGTCTGCTTGCGTTCTGGGACAAAGACACGGGAAACCTTGTGATTGCCACCCATGGCTTTGTGAAGAAAACGCAGAAGACACCGGAGAGTGAATTCTTTTCGGTGTTACTATCTCAACGATGTTATTCTAACACGCTTGCCTTTTCTGCCATATCCGCCATTTGAATATCCAAAAGGAGAAACGGCAGATATGGCAAGATGATTCTATCCATTTTTTATCTGAATAACCGTGTCTCACATAATTATAGCATGGCTATCAGGGCCACAGGGCATGGAAATGGTGCACCGGACCATGGCCGTGACCTATTTCGTAGTTTGCCCCAGTCTCGATGGCGGCGCATATATACTCCTTGGCTGTGCGGGCGGCATCGTCAAGCGGCATTCCCTTGGCGAGACAAGCCGCTATGGCTGATGACAGCGTGCACCCCGTTCCATGGGTATTGCGTGTGTCAACACATTTTGAGGTGAGGCGCAGGATACGCCCGCTCTCGGCATTGTAGAAGACATCAGTCAATACATGGATGTTATTGTCACTGTCGAGAGCCAAGTGACCGGCTTTGAGCATTACCGAGACCTTGCCGCCTGCCTGGCGTGAGAGTTCGCGTGCTGCGTCTTCAAGCTGGTCCTGTTGGTCTACCTTATGACCCAGCAGAAGCGATGCCTCGGGCAGATTGGGCGTGATGACCCTACAGTAAGGTATAAGGGAATCGCGCAGAGTGTCCATTGCATCGGGTTCAAGCAACGGGTCGCCCGATGTCGCTACCATCACGGGGTCAAGCACTATGTCCCTGACCGATGGATACTCCTGTAGAGTGGAGAGAACGGTGTGTATGAGTTGTGAACTGTGCAACATTCCGATTTTCACTGCGTCGGTTCCGATATCACCTATCACGGAGCGTATCTGTCCGGCTACAAATGTATCGGGGATAGGATGTACGCCATATACCCCTACTGTATTCTCATCGACAACAGCTACGACCGCCGATGCTCCATAGACGCCCATGGCTGAAAAGGTCTTCAGGTCGGCTTGCAATCCGGCTCCTCCCGATGGATCGGAACCTGCTATGGTAAGTGCAATCTTATATTTCATAGGTCAATCAAAAGTTCCATTTCAAATCTTCATAGGCACCATGCCAGAATAGCCATTCAAGGCGAGTGCCCTCGATAAAACGCTCGGTCATGAGCTGTCTCAGTGGCTCCGTACATTCCTCGGCGAGCCGGTCACATATATCTATCGCACGGGCACAGGAGAGGTCAAAGGTGGGGTCGGAGTAACAACGTATCCACCCGGCATACCTGTTCCCATTTAGGACGCTGTTGGCGAGGATATGTTTCCCCACTTCATTATAAACCCAGAAACATGGCAATATGGCGGCTGCTTCCACAGCTACCGGTTCATATGACTGTGCCAGTAGAAAGTCGGTATAGAATGAGCATGCCGGTGACATGGGTGCTTGGGAATGGCCTATATAGCCGGCATGGAGGTCTTTCTCAACGGCGACACCGTCAGAGGCGAATGTCAGGAACGCCCCGACAGCCTCAGGGTCGTCAAGGCGCGACGCTATGTGGCACAATACCTTGCAATATACATTCAGATACTTGCTGTCCTGGACTATGTAACGGTTGAACACTTCTATAGGCAGCGTGCCCTGTGACAATTCCTTGATAAACGGCAACTCGAGTATGGCGCTGTAAATAGGAGCCACACTCTTCCATACCTGGTCGCTCCACTTATGTCCGTTCATAACTTACATGCTGTTATCGCTACATAATCACCCTTGTCGTGCCCCTCGACGGGATATTCGGCCTTGAGGTCGGAGTAGAGCGGATGGGTGGTGAGTGTCTGCATGTAGCTCAGATTGCTGAACCCAGCTTTCTCAAGCGCGGTGACCTTTTCGGCAGTCGTGCGCCAGTTGGCCACTTTCACCAGTTCTATGGGGTAGGGGTTGGGTGGAAATGTGCCCTCGAGCAATGGGTGCTCCCATGTGCCGAGCGCCTTGGCAAGGTTGTACAGCACTCCATATGTGCTTTCCTTCGGCACATCAATCAGTACTATGCGTCCTCCCTGTGGAAGAGCATCGTAGACCTTGCCGATCACCTTGCCGAGGTCACTTATGTAGCTGGGGCAACCGTTGAATAGGATGAGGTCATATTTTCCGGTAGGGAAATCATACTCCTCCCCCATGGCTACCTCCACATTCATGCCACGCTTACGGGCTATCGCGGCCATCGATTCTGATGGCTCCACACCGTCGCGCACATCGATATCGAAATCATCCCTCAGTATTTTCTCAAACAGTCCGCTGCCGCAACCCACTGAAAGTACCTTGCGTGCACCTTGCAGTGTGGAGGCTACGAGCCTCGCCTCGGAGAGCAGCACATTGGGGTTGGCAAGGAACCAGGAGTCATACTCAGCGGCATATTCATCGAATCCTTTTTTCATATTATAATTCTATTATTTCAGTTTGCAATGTCAATAAATCAATAGTGAACAGCCGTCCATCGAGTGTCTCTCCATAGCGGGCTATCACTTTCAGAGCCTCGGAGGCCTGCATGGCGCCTATAACACCTGGTACCGCACCAATGACACCGTACGTGAGGCGAGGAAGCGAGCAGAGCCACTCCCGGTCGGGATAGATATCTGTGAGCCGGTGGCCACCTGAGGAGGTGAATACACACACTTCGCCACAGAACTCTCCTATTGAGCCATGTACCCAGGGCTTGCCCAGCGAGGCGCATACATCATCAAGAAGAAAACGGGTGGAGTAGTTGTCACAGCAGTCAACGACAAGGTCATAGCCGGCTATCATTTCCCGTGCATTGGTTTCATCGATTCCCTCGGGCCACAGATCAAAGGCAGTGGTCGATGAAATGGCCCCGAGTCTGTGTCGGGCCGCCTCGACCTTGGGCATTCCTACCTGATTCTCTGTGTAGAGCAGCTGCCTGTGTAGATTGGAAAGGCCCACGACATCGTTGTCGGCAAGACCTATACGTCCGACACCGGCCCCGGTAAGATATGATGCCACGGGAGCGCCAAGGCCACCCAGACCCACTATCAGCACCGATGACCTGGCGATCAGTTGTTGTCCCGTCTCACCTATCTCACGGAGCATCACCTGCCGTGAATATCTCATTTCCTTCATGGTGTTCAGTCGAATATACGGTCCCAATCCTTCCACACAGGCTCACGCCCGAGAGCTCTGAGGTCGGCAGCGACACGTTCGGGCGACGTGGCATCGCTGATAGTGAACTGTGCCAGTGAATCGGGATTGGTGGCATAGCCTCCCGGGTCGACCTTTGAGCCTGCACTCATAGTAGTCACGCCCAGCGTAGCCATATTGTTGCGGAACTTATGGTCCTCACGGGTTGAATAGGAAATATCGACATCAGGGTCAAAGATACGGAACGCAAAGGTCAACTGGGCAAGCTCCCTGTCGCTCATCACCACATTAGGCTGAAAGCCCGATTCGGAAGGACGCATGCGGGGGAAATTGACCGAGTATCGTGTCTGCCAGTAATGTTTGCGCAGGTAACGCAGATGGCGTGCCATCATTGTCACATCGGTGCGCCAGTCCTCAAGGCCTATGAGTACTCCCATTCCTATCTTGTGCACACCGGCCTGCCCCATACGGTCAAATCCGTCACATCTCCACTCAAACCTGGACTTCATGCCAGCCGGGTGATACTTCCTGTAGTTATCGCGATGGTAAGTCTCCTGGAAGCACACCACGCCGTTGAGTCCCGAGTGGGTGAGGCGTTCGTAATCGGCCGTGGAGAGCGGCATCACCTCGATTGTCATGTTGCTGAAATAGGGGCGGCACACCTTGAGTGCCTTCTCCAGATAGTCAGTGCCGGCAAGCAACGGATTTTCACCCGTCACAATCAGAAGATTCTCGAATGGCCCGAGCTTCTTGATAGCCTCACACTCGGCCTTGATTTGCCCGGGTGTGAGTATCACACGCGGTATCTTGTTGTGACGGTTGAACCCGCAGTAGACACACGAGTTGGTACACGAATTGGTGATATACAGAGGTATGAACATCGAGATCGTCTTGCCGAAGCGTTGCTCGGTGAGGTGTCTGCTCTTGCGGGCCATCACTTCGATATAGGGAGCGGCAGCCGGAGATATGAGCGCCATGAAATCCTCGTCGGTGAGGTGGTCGCGCCTGAGGGCCCGCTCCACATCAGCGGCTGTCTTGGCCATGATGCGGGAGGTGGTATCCTCCCAGTCATATTGCTTTAATTCGTCTGAAAACATTGTTTTGCTACTTGATGGTTTGTAGAACAGGCTCTGAGTCCCCTAAGTCGGCAACTTGCTGAATGTTGGTCGTTTTATACTCCATCACTGTCTCAATCGAGGAACGATGTCAGTGGACTTGATGCCTCAGCCCTGTCGCTCACGGCTCCCAGCCCGGCTTCATAAGCCTCACGCCCGGCAAGTGTAGCCTGGGCAAATGCACGAGCCATCCTCTCAGGGTCGCCGGCCACAGCGATAGCTGTATTCACGAGCACCGCGTCGGCTCCCATCTCCATCGCCTCGGCGGCATGTGACGGAGCTCCGAGCCCGGCATCGACAATTACAGGCACATTGCTCTGCTCGATGATAATCCTGAGCAGGTCGCGTGTCACGAGCCCCTTGTTTGAGCCGATAGGGGCGGCAAGCGGCATGACCGTTGCAGCTCCGGCCTCCTCGAGGCGTTTGCACAACACAGGGTCGGCCTGAATGTAGGGTAGCACCACAAACCCCATGGCAGCAAGCTGCTCTGTGGCCAGGAGTGTTTCCACAGGGTCGGGGAGAAGATAGCGCGGGTCGGGGTGTATCTCAAGCTTGATGAAATCGGTGCCGAAAGCCTCGCGGGCCAGTTGTGCGGCCAGCACTGCCTCCTGTGCGTTACGCACACCCGATGTATTGGGCAACAATTGTATTCCATCATGTAGGATGTGCTTCAACATGTCATCCTGACGATTATCCATATCAATGCGTTTCATGGCCACAGTGACCATCTCACTGCCCGATGCAAGGATGGCTCGCTCCATCTCTTGGTTGGACCTGAATTTTCCCGTGCCTACGAAGAGGCGTGAGGCGAATTTACGCCCCCCTATTATCAATTCGTTCATATCTTGTTATTGGAATTAGACAGTATCTTTACTATTGCCTTGGTTTTCTCCATAGGGTCATGGGCACGAAGAATCTCTCCGCTCATGGCTACACCGGCCACACCTGTAGCCATCAACTCCCTGATATCGTCGGCCGTGATTCCACCTATGGCCACGATGGGCTGACTGATTCCCTCATGCCGGCACCGGGCTACAATACTCCGGTAGCCTTCCAGTCCCAGTATGGGACTCAGATTCTTCTTGGTATCTGTATACCTGAAAGGTCCCACACCAATATAGTCGGCCCCCTCACGGCATGCTTTCATCACATCGTCAATCGTATTGGCTGTCGCTCCTATGATTTTCTTTGGCCCGAGAATCAGCCGGGCTTCCTTTACAGGCATATCATTCTTCCCAAGATGCACACCGTCGGCACGGAGCCTGTCGACCAGTTCCACGTGGTCGTCGACAATGAAAGTATATCCACGCTCCCGGCACAGCGCTCCCACGGCCATGCCGGCATCAATGATTTCGGTCGCCGACGCATCCTTCATGCGTAGCTGCACCCATCGGCAACCACCGTCGGTCACCATCACAGCCTCCTGGGCCATAGTGAAACGAGCTGCCCCGTGGGTTATGAATTGCAACCTGAAAGCATCGAGGTCTACCTTGGCACGCCATGCCGCTCCGAGCATTGCGGCTCCGCTGAATCCCATCGCGCGCAGTTCCTCCACCCGTCGGGGCTCTACACCTCCCAGAGCAAAAATGCAGTCATTGAGATGCTCTCTCAATATCTCCTTGTCAAGATTGCCCCTGTAGCCGGGCTTGGATATACTCGGGAAGACAGGGCTCAAAAACGCATAGTCATATTCATATAGGTCGATTTCCCCGACTTTGTGTAGCGAACGTGACACCAGGCCGTGCCACAACCGGGGAGGAGTGCTACAGCGCCGGTTGAGATGCACACCTCCCAGACCATACTCCACTGCCAGGTCCAGGTGGTCATGAATCGTGATCCGCTCCCTCCACACAGGCGGCACGGCATCGAGCAGGCATCTCACCTGCTCAGGGAACGCCTCGGGTTTGCGTATGTGCACACGCCATGCCTCACCGCTTGCAAGCTTCCCGACAATATCGTCAGCCTCCCCATCATAGCAATAAGGAAGCGTTATAGCAATCATTCTGAATGCCATGACTCAACCGCCGCACACGGCTCTTATGACAGTGATTCTCATACCCTCGCTGAGCGGCATCGAAGCCCACTCATCGCGCTTCACCAGCTTGTTGTCAACAGCCACAGCCACACCGTTGCCATCGAGATTCTCCCTCCCGAGCAACTGTCCAAGTGTCTGAATATCATCAGTCACCGCTATTGGTCTACGATTTATTATTACCTCCATAAGCATATAGAAAATATACCGGAGGGGTGAAAAAGACACACGCAGTCAAGCGTTGATGACACAAGTCCTTACGTCGGCATTGTCCGCCTCAAGTCCATAAGGGTATAATCTCAGCCCACGTACCATTGCCGTGAACACCCCTCTTGTGTTATGGCGGCAAATTTAACGATACTTTTTCAATTACCAATATAGAAGGACAATTTTTTTCAAACCACAACAAAACCACCACTTCACCATGGACATCCTGCCGGGAATGGATTTGCTACATCAGCGTTTACATTTGTCATGTGACAGACTCTGAGAATCAGCGATCCTGGTTGAGGCGCTTCACGATGTCGGTGGCGGTTACTACGGCTGCGTGGCTGTCGCCCAGACGTGCCATCATTTTGCGGTATCCATCGAGCATCGCTTGCCGCCCTGCTGTGCCGGGAAGTATCTTTCTGAGCTGCTCATCGACGCTGTCGACCGTACACAGATGCATGAGCATCTCAGCCACGACGGGAGCATCGGCTATGAGGTTGGGTAGAGATACGTAGGGAATCTTGAGTAGCCGCTTGTATATGTTGTAGACCAGTTTGTTGCCGCCATGCCTGAAACACACCACCTGGGGAGTCCCCAGCAGAGCGGCTTCGAGAGTGGCGGTGCCGCTGGTGACAAGGGCCACGTCGGCGACACCCATTAGCTCAAAAGTAGCTCCATGCACTACCGGTAGCGATGAGAGACTGCTGTAGAGTGAAGGGTCGATCGATGGCGCGCCGGCTATTACAGCCTGGTATGATTGGTGACGGGCGGCCACGGCTGCCATAATCTCAAGATTATTTTTGATTTCTGACACTCGGCTGCCAGGTACGAGAGCCAGGATCGGTTTCACCGGGTCAAGTCCGTGGGCTGTGGCAAAGGCTTCCATGGTGGGCAGCTCGCTACGCTTGGTGGCTATCTCCTCGGCCGAGGGGTTGCCCACATACTCCACTTCATATTGGTGATGGTTCCTGTAGAAATCAACCTCAAAGGGGAGTATCGAGTACATGCGTGTGATGTACTTCCTGATTTGTTTTACCCGACCCTCTTTCCATGCCCACACTTTGGGCGAGATGTAGTAGAACACCTTTATCCCCAGCTTATGGGCATGACGGGCAAGGCGCAGGTTGAACGAGGGGTAGTCCACAAGAATCACGGCATCGGGACGCCAACGGGTTATGGTGTCGGTTGCTGTCTTGAGATTGTGGGTCACAGCCCCAAGATGTTTCACTACATCGACAAATCCCATGAAGGCCATGTCGCGGTAGTGAATGAGAGGTTCATGCCCGGCTGCCCGGGTCATGAGGTCACCTCCCAGGAAAGTGAACTGGGCATGATTGTCAAGCTTGCCCAGCGATTGGATAAGATTGGAGGCGTGAAGGTCGCCAGAGGCCTCTCCGGCCGAGATGAAATATTTCATAATAAGCGGTTGTCGATTGAGTTTGTCTGTAGCTTGTGTTGTTACATGGCAGTCACTGTGACACAGTCTATGAGTGAATGGTTGCAATTGATATCCATATTCTCATCACAAGGCTCGATTGACAATGAGAGCATGTGTGTTCCGGGCGTGAGGTGTACCTTGACGCCTGTCGAGATCCCCCAGTCATTCCAGTTGTTATCGCCGCGATGGGGCATGACGATAGTGCCGGCCTTCGTGCCATCGAGCGACACGGTGCGCACTGCTGCGCTGCTCTCGGTGTAGACCGATCCATTTCCGTTGGAATATCTCAGACGGAGGGTATAGTCCCCCTCCGATGGTACTGTTATGGGAATATTGATGGCGCCTGTAGAGTGATCGCTCTCGGCAAATCCCTGGCCTGTGTATCCCACTACGGGTGCCGTGGGGGTGTAGCGTATCTCGGCCGATTGTATCTCGGTGGCAAGTGGTCCGGCCGGTTTAAAGGTCAACTGAAGCCGGTTGGAGCGCGGTTGCGAGGCAAATGATTCAGTGCCATCGGGGAAGACTGCTATTACCTGGTATTCACCGGGAGCCGTGATGTCATATGTGACTGTAGTTACAGTATCGATTGGCGCTCCGTTTTTCACTATGATATATCGGTCAATGTCGTGCACGGGATTCCAGTTGAGGGTTTCACCCTCAATCCATGCCAGTGGTGTGAGCGGGGCTTTGGCGTTGTTCTTGCGTGTAATGTCGAGGTCGTTGTTGAAACTGTTGTCCATGACGATATCGATGGTGTGATGCCCTTTGGTCGTCGAGGGCAGGAAGGGCTTGTGCTCCTTACCATCGAGCGTGAACGACTTGATGCGGTCTCCGTAGCCGCTGAGGTTGATATCGAGAGTGGCATCACGATATTTGAATCCGTGTAGCGACATAGGTTGGGGTAGAGTACGGGGCACGAAGGGGTGGAACGCCACACCATCTTTCTGAAAGTCTATGCCGAATATCACCTTGTGGGTGATGGCGATGTTGCCGGCCAGACACCACAGCATGTTGCTCGAATTGAGTTCTGTGGCTATATCTCCGTTGTCGAGTATGAAGTTTTCCTTGTTGGTGCAGAACAGTGCCGCGGGACGCACCACCGAGCCTATAGCTTCGAGCACTCCGGGCTCGTTGCCGGCCTTGGCACATGCCATGGCCCAGTAGGAGGCCACCCATGGCCAGAGCGCATTGTTATGGTAGGGTGGCATATCGGCAATCTGAGGGTAGAAGATGCCTACACCGAAGGGGGTGTTGGGGTTGCTCTCGGTAATAGTGCGGGCGCGCTGTGCCGGAGCTACGTCCCATAGAATGGCGAGGGCCTCACCAAGTGTCTCCACGCGCTCATTGGCGATGAGGTTGTCACCGCCATATAGATACATGGCATAGAAGCCTTTGTCGTCGAGCCACAGGTGGTCGTTGACAGCCCGGGCGATGCCGGCGGCCCGGTTGCTGTAGAGAGCGGCCTCTTCGTTGTCGCCCATGAGCGCTGCGATTTCTGAAAGGGTAGTGAGGGCGCGTATATGCACCAGATTGGTACCCAGAGCCTCCGATTCGGCGATTGAAGCTGTCTGCATCCATTTGGGATAGCTCTGCTCGCGCCAGTCGATGAACGAAGTCTCACCCTTCACAAGGCCGGTCTCACTGTCCATTGCAACCTGATAATCATCATCGAGCGAGCGTTTGATTATGGGATATATGTATTCGAGCCACCCGCGGTCACCGGTGGCTTTGTAAACTTCATAGGCGGCCACTGCCCATATCTCACGGTCGGTCGATACGGGCCATGCCCCTCCGCTGCCGGTGTCCTGTATTATGCGTCCGAGCTTGTCGACCTTGCGGCGCAGTGACACCATCGAGGCCTCGGGTTGCATATAGGCCATCGAGAGGATTATTGAATAGCTTATGTCGCGGGTCCACACACCGCCCCAGGCGGCTCCGGTGCGCAGCGTGGTGTCGGGCATCACAGCGTTGACCATCTCATCGAGTCCCATGTTGTAGATGGCCTGGTGCATTGTGTTGGAGGTCGACAGGCGAGGGTAGCGGGATAGGTCGTTCTTGACAGCCCATCGTGGCTCTATACCCATGTAGTAGCCGGGGCGGGCATGATAGGTCGAGGTTATCTCATATGGTGACACGGCTATGGCTTCATATTCACCCTGTATGACACTGTCACCCGACCATCGGTAAGCATCGGTCTCTACGATAATCTGACCCTGCATGGCCGCGGGTATAGCCATTGCTGTGAGTAGCAACAAATCAAGTATTTTCATTATTAAAAAGTTTTTTGTATCTTTGAACTTCCATATGTGCCTGTGGGAACATGTTGGTAATGAACCCCATCGGTTCATGTGTTCAAAGGTACATTTTTTATCGAAATAAACTCAGAGGGTGTTTAATAAAGAATGTTAACAACTTCTAATACATTATCACTTAAATATGATTAAACGTATATCAGTTTTAGCTTCTGTAGCTACTACGGCTGTCATGGGAACTTTCGCATGCACCAGCCTTATTGCCGGTAAGGGCGCCACGGCCGATGGCTCGGTCATGATCACCTATGCCGCCGACAGTCATAATCTCTATGGTGAGCTCTACAGCACTCCCGCAGGTGACCACGCGCCCGGTGCCATGCGACGTGTCATTGACTGGGATTCACAGCGTCCGCTTGGTGAGATTCCGCAGCCCGCCCACACGTATGCCACCATTGGCAATATGAACGAGCTGGGTGTCGCCATCTCCGAGAGCACCTGGGGGGGACGTCCTGAACTTGAGGGCTCGGGACTCATTGACTACGGTTCGCTCATATACATAGCGCTCGAGCGGTCACGGTCGGCCCGCGAGGCTATCGACGTGATGACATCGCTGGTAAAGGAGTATGGATATGCATCGAGTGGCGAATCTTTCTCGATAGCCGACCCCGAGGAAGTGTGGGTGATGGAGCTCATAGGCAAGGGAAAGGAAGACAAGGGTGCCGTGTGGGTGGCACGCCGAGTCCCCGACGACTGTATCTCGGGACATGCCAACCATTCCCGCATACATACTTTCCCCTTGAACGACCCCAATACACTTTATTCGCCCGATGTCATCGACTTTGCACGCAGCAAAGGATACTTTGACGGAAAGGACTCCGACTTCAGTTTCTCCCGGGCTTATGCCGAGTATGACTTCGGCGCATTGCGTGGCTGCGATGCCCGTGTGTGGAGTTTCTACAACGCTCATGCCGACAATATGGACCGCTACCTCAAGTGGATCAACGAGGCCGACGGTGAGGTGATGCCCCTGTGGGTAAAACCTAACCATAAACTCACTGCCGATGATATGAAGACCATGATGCGCGACCACTATGAGGGTACACCCTTTGACATGACCAAGGATGTGGGTGCAGGTCCCTATGCCGTGCCTTACCGATGGCGTCCCATGAACTTCACTGTAGATGGCAAGACCTATGTCCACGAGCGTGCAATCGCCACTCAGCAGACAGGATTCTCATTTGTCGCCTCGCTCAATGCCGCCCGACCCGATGCTCTCAAAGGATTACTGTGGTTCGGTACCGACGATGCCAATACCTGTGTGTACATGCCTGTATACTGCTCAGTGACCAAGGTGCCTGCTCAGCTGGGACATGGCGACACTAACACTCTCGATTGGAATTCCAATTTCTGGGTAAACAACTATGTAGCCAATCAAGCCTATAACCGTTACTCACAGATGATTCTCGATGTGCGCCGGGTACAGACAGCCCTGGAGGATTCCATCAAGGCCGAGGTTTCAAAGTTTGAACTTGAAGCTATGACGATGGAGAGACAGGCCGCTGCAAAGCGTGCCCAGGAAATGGCCGACTATTGGGCTCTGAATGTGACAAACTCCTACAAGCAACTTGGAGATTTCCTCTTTGTCAAGTACATGGATGGAAACATCAAGAAGCAGGCTGAGGATGGCTCGTTCCTGCGCACCGACGAGGGGATACCGGCTTATCCCGATTTTGGAGGCTATGACGACCCCCGCTACTTCGAGAACATAGTCAAGGAGACAGGTGACCATCTCCAGGTGAAGGAAATCAAACATTGATCCCATGCGCGATGAGCAACAACTGCAGGGAGTCACCCTGCTGGGCAACACCGGAGTGAAGTATCCCACACAATATGCCCCCGAGGTGCTTGAGACTTTTGTCAACAAGCATCCCGGCCGGGAGTATCTCGTGACTTTCACTTGCCCTGAGTTTACATCGCTTTGCCCGAAAACCGGACAACCCGATTTTGCCAAGATCATAATCAACTACATTCCGCGTGAACGCATGGTTGAGAGCAAGAGCCTGAAACTATATCTCTTCTCATTCCGAAACCATGGCGACTTTCATGAGGATTGCATCAACATAATCCTCAATGACCTCGTGGCGCTGATGGATCCCCGCTACATCGAGGTGAGGGGGCTGTTCACACCGCGTGGCGGAATTTCCATTTACCCGTTTGCCAACTATGGTGATCCAGAACACCAATGGCTCGTAAATGACCGTTTAAAAGCATCGTTCCTTGAGAATTTTTAGAGTCACAATAATCTTGGCACTCGCTGTGTATGGATGTCTTGACACGGCGGCATGCACTTCGGCTATAGTTGGAGCCAAGCGGTCGGCCTCAGGGGCGACACTGCTTTGGAAGCACCGTGACACGGGTGCCCGGGGCAACTATATAGCCCATCATGCCGCCACTGATTCTACACTCGAGTATATCGCGCTCCACAACACCGACGACCCCCACGGTCTCGAAGCCTGGATTGGTATGAACAGGGAAGGATTTGCCGTAATGAATACCGCATCATATAATCTTGTCCCCGACACCGCCAGCGTCAAGGACCGTGAGGGTGTGTTGATGACCATGGCTCTGGAACATTGCAACACTGTCGACCAATTTGCCGCAATGCTCGACTCATTGCCCCGGCCGCTCGGTGTCCAGGCCAATTTTGCCGCTATTGACTCACATGGAGGAAAGGCCTATTTCGAAACCTGGGACAACGGTTACGTGAGATATGACGTCGGGGACGAGGAGGCTGTCGTGCGCACCAACTATTCACATTCGGGACGATGTGGCGCCAAGCTGGGACTTGCACGAGAGAAAACCGCACGTCGTGTCATCGATGGCACCCGGCTTATCAGTCACTCTCTGCTCATCGACACACTTTCACGCCAGTATATCGACCCCGTAACCGGAATCAGGCTCACACCACGCCAGCAGTCTCTGATAAGAGATAAAGGGAACTACATACCCCGCCCCATATCCACGGCATCTATAGTCATCGAGGCTATCCCCTCGCCGGGTGGCGACGGGTCGGGCTACATCATGCGGGCTGTGACCGCTCGGCCACAGAGTGGTGCTCCATGCGTGGAGTGGACATTCCCGTGATGCTCTGAAACGCGTTTAAACTGCTTGAAATCTTAATACCCTCAACTGTGAGGACCCAACTGTAATAATCATGTCGCCACACATCGCTACAATTCTGCTACTTGTTGTAAGTAATATTTTCATGACACTTGCCTGGTATGGACATCTGTCGCTCAAGGACCGTGGTATATCCACATCGTGGCCTCTCTACGTTGTCATAATCTTTTCCTGGGGAATCGCACTGCTGGAATATTGTTGCCAGGTGCCGGCCAACCGTATAGGCTACGAAGGTAACGGAGGCCCGTATTCCCTCATTCAGCTAAAGGTGATGCAGGAGGTAATCACCCTTGTCGTTTTCATCGTGTTCAGCCTCATCGCGTTTGAGGGATTCCACTTGCAGTGGAACCATATACTCGCATTCCTTCTGCTCATAGCAGCCGTGTATCTCGTCTTCATGAAATGAAGGTATTTATCGCTACGGCCCCCCATGCGATATTATGGGACAGGCTCTTGTATAGAAAAGGCCGGCTGTGCCTGGTATAATCTTTAAGGTTACCATTACAGTCGGCCTGTATATTTATCAAAAAGTGTGTTCGGAATCAGTCTCGCTTGTCGCTCAGAAGTTGTAGCCCACCGAGATGTTGAAAGTGTTGCGGCGGAAGCTGTCATCGTCGTAGTGTACGCCATAAACCTTGGTCATGCCTATTCCGCCCGACATGGCGACATAGTAATGCATGCCGTAGTTCATGCTCACACCAAAGTCCCACTGCAGGTCAACGCGACGAAAACCGTTGTTGATCAATGAATAGCCATAGTCGGCGTCAAACCGCTTGTCATAGTCGCCGCAACTGGTGCGGGCCTTGAGATTCAGATTGACAACGGGACCTGTGAACACTGATATTGAGATATCATCGGTGAAGTCAAAATGATAGCCGAAGTTCAACGGCACTCTGAAGCCCCAGTTGCGTATCGAACCGTCAAAAATCTCGGCAGGCATTCCTTCGGGTTCCACAAGTACATCATAGTCAAAGGTATTGTAGAAAAGGTGTAGTCCCGGCTCGAAATATAGATTTTGCCATAGTGGTATGTTATATATGGCTCCCAGAGTGAATCCGGCTCCATTGCCATAGTTGTCGGCGATCTGCCCGGCAGTCGAACTGATGTCAAGACCGGCTCTCACTCCAAAATAGGCCTTGTTGTCGGGGTTGTTGACAAGATAGTTCTGGGCTTGTGTGGCAGCGGCTACACCAAGAGCCACGGCAAGTGTCATGATTGTGCGTTTCATAAACATAATTTTTAATAATCATATATCAACTCGAGGTCGTCTACATACAGTACACTGCCGTTGCCTCCGGTGAAGTAGTCGCCATACTTTGATGCCGACGCCACAATCAGGATATAGTTGGGCACTCGCTGTGTCGACTTGTAGTCATACTCAAATTCAAATTTTATATAATCATCAACGTTTTTGCCATACTGAATGTTTCCGTAGGCTACGACATAATCACCGTTGGGGTCAAAAAGCTGCCTGTTCTTGGGATTGGTACGCACCTCAAAAGGCTCCGGCGAGTCAATGAGCGCCGACCACACGATGCATGTGTCGGGTTGCCCTTTGAGTGACTCAAAGCCTGCCGTAGTGCTGCTTATAGGTGCAGTTTTGTACTTGAGATAACCCCTCATCTTCGTAGGCCTTTGAGTGAAAGGACGTCCGAAACTGAGCACGCCATTGGTGCCGTCGGTGCGTACATATACTCCGGCAAATATATTGCCTGCGGCGAGTTTGCCAAGCGCTCCGATACCCACAAATTTAGTCTCGAGCATTGCCGCTTTCCCGCTGCCCGACGGGGTGTCGTCGGTAGGAACGGTGTTGCTCGGTCCGAGCGTTGTCGCGCCCTTGTTGCCCGAGTCCCAGTAAGAAACACCACCTTGTTGCCATGGGTTCCACACTTTACCATCGAGCCACCAGAACTCAAAGTCATGATTGGGCACCTGTACCTCCTCGCCTGTGGTGAAGACAACCTCGGCCGAGTATTCAGTATCGGAGTATGCCCTGACGGCATATTCAGTCTCGGGTTGCAGATTGATGAGGCGGGCGGTGAGGCTTCCTCCGGTGGTCGTAATCCATGCCTCCGGTACCTTTGTCCATTCCTGACTGCTGCCAAGACGATACTCCATTCCGTTGTCTTTACCCTCCTGGGCCTGGGCATATACCCATGCCACACGTGTCCATGCATCAACTCTCTGGGTAGTCACTGTGCTCCGGGTCTCCTCGACATATATAGTCCATATCTCTTCACGGCCATGGGCTGTGATTGTGACCTCCATCGGGCGCCGCAGGTCGATAGTGGCATCGTCTATATCGGGTACAGTCTTAGACCCTACGGGACCGAGCTTCATGGAGGTGACTTTCATGCGTGACAGGTCGGTACCTTCGGGAACAGTAACGATAACACGGTGGGCCGGTACATCGATGACGCTCGTACCTATCTGCCCCGCAATGTTGAAATAGCGCTCTATGGGTTGCAAAGCTTTTATGACCCACCAGTATTCCTGATATATCTCCAGCATCACGGCCATGGGGCGTGTGAGGTTGAGGGGTGCCGACAGGTCTCCATCGGCTACGCGGGCTCCGGGTGTAATAGTGTAGCCGGTGACTTTTACACTTTCCATATCGACCTCCTCATTGAGGGTGACAGTGACGACACGCTTGGTCGAATCGATGACCGAGGCTCCTTTTTGACCCTCGACCTGGAAAGTGAGAAAATTGGCATGTATTCTCGGATAGGGAATGTCATTCTTGATACAGCCCGACAGCAATGCCGACATCAATAATATGTAGCAAATATACTTCTTCATTTTCAGGAGTGCTTTATATATTTACAGCCATGCCAAAGTTGATGTTGAATATATTGAACTTGAAATTGGCACCGCTGGCAAAGCGTCGTCCCTCCTCAACACCATTGGTCAGCTGTTTCTCGTGGGAAAGTTTCAGACCGAATACCCCAAACGAGACATTGAACGAGACATTGTCCATGATGAACACCGCCAGACCGGGGCTGAAGTTGAGGCTTGCCTGGGTAATATTGGTACGGGTGTCGCGCGGTTCCCCATCATAAAGACGCTTGAATCGGGATGACCCGCTGCCAAATGAAAGGTCAATTTCATTGAATACGCCAAATCGTTTCATGCGCCCCAGTCCCACATAGTTGCGGTAGAAAAATCCTGCGCTGAAACTCTGCGAGTAGTAGCTGATATCGGCGAGAGTGAAGTTCATGTCGTCGCTGAAGTCAAACGACATCCCTCCAAGGTCGCCCTGCATGCGTGTATAATTGAACTTGATACCCACAGCCTGATTGTTGCGTATGGTGTAGCTTATCGACGGCTTCAGCGAGTAGGCCTTGATGTTGAGGTCGAGGTCCTTGATGATTGACAGTACCTGAAAATCGTCGCTTGAAAACTCTCCATATGACGCCGTGAGTCCAAACGACCATTGTCCGCGGGGTATGAACAGATAGTTGTACAGACCGCGGTCATAGCGCCCGTAATTCTTTTGGGGCAATATGATACTGATCGTATCATTGCCCACGATTACAAGCTCATTATCGAGTGAGTCGCGTCCCACGGTGGAATCGACAGGTATCTTCTCTCGCTTGGCAAGGCGTGTGAGCAGGTTGTCACCGACACTTGTTGCATTGACGGTCTCCGTAGCCCGCGCTGCAAGACTACCTGATATCCCGGCGAGCAGTATCATTACCGTTGTTATAATATTCTTCATCATGGGAACTACAGGTAAAAGGCAACGCCAAATGTGATGGAAAACAGATTGATCTTGAAATTGGCCGACTGGTTGTGGCGGCGTGACACATAGACTTGGTCGGTAGTCGATTTAGTATTGATATAGCTGAATCCGAGAACACCCACATTGACCTCGATAGCCGAGTAGTTGTTGAGGAACATTATCATGCCGGGAGCCAGTCCCACATCTATATCAAGTGATCTCTCGTATGTACCTGTCAAGTCATCGCCCGACCCATTGCACAGTTTTGACTGGCTGCCTCCTATCTGCAACTGTACTTCGTTGAACATGCCAAAGCGCTTGTTGGAGCCGAAGCTTATGTAGTTGCGAAAAGACGCCATGCCTGAGTAGCTGTGACTGAGACTGTACAGATTGTCTACATCATAGTCGGTATCCGAAGCAAGCACGAAACGTGCTTTGTCAACTCTCATGAGGGTACGGCGATAGGCAAATCGGCCTCCGGCGGCGAGATTGTCCTTGAAGCAGTACATCAACATGGGGCTCACCTTGAAGGTATAGGCGTCACCGTGTACATTTTCAAGCACGAAAAATTGGTAATTGTCGTGGCTTGACTGAGAAAAGCTGACACTCACTCCCGTGATCCATTGTCCCTTTGGGATAAAGGAGTGCTGTTCGAGGCCGCGCTTGAATACTTCCTGAGCATCGGCTGTGCTCCATGCCATCATGAAGGTGAGAGCCGCAATCAACCATGGCTTCAGGATTGAAGCCATTATATAATGTGATGAAATGGGTTTTATACAGTTCATTGCTGTTTTTCTACTCAGTGGGTGTCGGCAGGAGGATCGGAGTGGGTTTTGTCTGATTCCGTGTCGGCGGTATCCTCTACCGCAGTCTTCTTGTCCGGCATGGGTGGCATGTCATCGGGAACTTCGGTAGCAACTACATCTTCCACATTGTTGTCCCGGCGGGTCTGGGCCTCAGCTTGGGCTGCCTGGGCCGACCGTGCTGCGAATATCTCGTCAGTGCGCGATGTCCACTGTCGCTTGCCGAATATCTGTTCCACGTCTTCAGTGAAGATAACCTCTCGGCTCAGAAGGACCTCGGCCAGTTGGGCGTGACCCTGGGCATGCTCGGTGAGAATCTGCTTGGCCCGCTCATATTGTTCGTTGATTATGCGCGACACCTCTTCGTCGATGAGGCGGGCACGGTCCTCGCTGTAGGGTTTGGAGAAGCCATAGTCCTGACCGGTCGAGTCGTAATAACTCAGATTGGGGAGTTTACGGCTCATTCCATAATAAACCACCATGGCATAGGCTTGCTTGGTGACACGCTCCAGGTCGTTGGCCGCTCCTGTGGATATGTGCCCTAGGAACAACTCCTCAGCGGCCCGGCCACCCAGTGTGGCACACATCTCGTCGAGCAGTGCCTGTGTAGGGGTGATTTGGCGTTCCTCAGGAAGATACCAGGCGGCACCGAGTGCTTTACCACGCGGCACGATGGTGACTTTCACCAGCGGATTGGCATACTGGAGATGCCATGACAGCGCAGCATGGCCGGCCTCATGGATGGCAATAGTGCGCTTCTCCTCGTCGGTGGTAATCTTGGAGCGTTTCTCCAGTCCGCCTATGATACGGTCTACTGCAGCTATGAAATCCTGCTTGTCGACAACTTTCTTGTTGTTGCGTGCGGCTATCAGGGCTGCCTCGTTGCACACATTGGCGATATCGGCCCCCGAAAAGCCCGGGGTCTGGCGTGCAAGCAGTTCGACATCAACATCGGGCGCAACCTTGATATTGCGTAGGTGTACATTGAAGATAGCCACACGGTCATTGAGGTCGGGGAGGTCGACATAGATCTGGCGGTCGAAGCGTCCGGCTCGCAGCAACGCTTTGTCGAGAATGTCGGCACGGTTGGTGGCGGCGAGAATAATCACACCACTGTTGGAACCGAAGCCGTCCATCTCGGTGAGCAGCTGGTTGAGCGTATTCTCACGCTCGTCGTTGGCTCCCATATTGGGATTCTTGCCACGGGCGCGACCCACAGCGTCAATCTCATCTATAAATACTATACAGGGGGCTTTCTCCTTGGCCTGACGGAATAGGTCGCGCACACGCGATGCACCAACGCCTACAAACATCTCGACAAAGTCGCTGCCCGACATGGAGAAGAATGGCACATTGGCTTCACCGGCTACAGCCTTAGCCAGGAGGGTCTTACCGGTGCCGGGAGGGCCTACAAGGAGTGCTCCCTTGGGAATTTTTCCTCCTAAGTCGGTATAGCGCTGAGGATTTTTGAGGAACTCCACAATCTCCTCAATCTCGGTCTTGGCCTCCGATAGTCCGGCTACATCCTTGAATGTGACCTGTACGGGGCCATCTTTATCAAATATCTGAGCTTTGGATTTGCCCACATTGAACACGCCACCGGGGCCACCACCGTCGCGGCCGCTCATGCGTCGGAAGAAGAATACCCACAGAGCTACCAACAGCACAACCGGACCGAATGTCCATAACAGGCCGCCCCAGCCTCCGCTGTTATCATAGTCGACCACGAGTTTCTCTCCGCGGTTGAGTTGCCACTCCTTTATGTCATTGTGGATTGATGTCCCTGAGCCTATCTCGGTGGTGATGCAGGCTTTTCTGAGCTCTTCCTTGTTGTAGTCTGATTTGGGGAATACGGCCTTGAACAGAGAGTCGGAGACATAGGCCTCGGCAAATTCCCGCTTTGTATATATCAACAGACGCTTGATGCCACCGTTACGGGCGGCCACAGAGTCGCTCATGATGTCGGCAAAGCGGCTGTAGCTTACTTTCTCGTTGGCGGCATTCTGGTCTATGTAGAACATGCCAAAGAGGAATAGCAATATCACGGCATACATCCAGTAGAGGCTGAATGTTATCTTTTTCTTTTTAGGTTGTTGAGCCATTATAGTGTGTAGCTTTTATACAATTGTGGTTGCAAGTTTGTAATCTCATACTTTCTTAGTCAAGATTGGGTATTTGGGTTACAGCGGCATCGCTCCATAGTTCCTCAAGATTGTAATATTGACGGGCTTCACGTGTGAACACATGCACAAGTGTGTCTCCATAGTCAATGACAATCCACTGGGCATTGCGGTAACCATCATAGTTATAGGGCTTGATGTGCTCCTTTTCGAGCAGATAGTCCCTGATGCTGTCGGCTATGGCTGTGACCTGCATCGATGAGTTGCCTTGACATATGATGAAACGGTCGACGGTGGTGCCGTCAACACCTGTCAAGTCCATGATTGTGATGTCGCGCCCTTTGCGCTCCTGAATTCCTTCGATTATGAGTCGTGTAATATCGATATTGTTGTTTTCTGTCATAAATTACAATGTAAAACGCGTTTTTGTCTGCAAAAATAATCATTTTTTTTGTACGTTACTCTCCCTTGTCAGTATAAAAAACAAATTTGTGGTTAAAAAGTGCTTACTTATGCCGAAAAAAACTGTAATAAGAGGGAAAAGAAAACGTGGGCAGCAGGTTGAGGCCTGATACCCACGTTTTTCTCAGATGAAGGTACGCTTGCGCGAAACCCTCTTATCTTATGATTTTTGATTTTGGTCGATCATGTCGAGCGGAGTGTGCCTTTAACGGGCTGGCTGGCTCATCTTGTACCACACGTAGCTTATGTAGGCTACGACAACAGGGACAAACCCCGACACCCATGTCATAACTGTGAGTGTGAAATGACTCGATGAACTGTTGTAGATTGTGAGCGAGCTGGCGGAGTCGCTCGTCGAGGCAAGATAGGCAGTGTTGTTATATCCGGCTGAGCATAGCAAAGCGAAGACTACCAGGACTGTACCTATACCTGCCCACCATATGCCGCAGCGATAGCCACTGGTGAGGGCAGTCTTGACTATTCCCCATAGCACCAGGATTACACCCAGCACAAATGTGAATCCGAGCCACCACAATTGCAACAGATTGTCGGCATATTTGAATGGGACGGCCACGAAGGCTCCGTCCTTGGTCTCGCCATAGCCTGTAGCGGTGAGATAGACAGCTGCAAAGACGAGGAAGAGCACTACAAAAGCAGCACCGTTGACAATGACAGCCCTGCGCATGTGGGCCATGAATTCACGTCCATGGTCAATTGCATTCATGAAATACAAGGCGGCGAGTGTGCGAGCCAGCATGAGTACTGTGAAACCAAGCAGCAGGTTGCGCCAGGAGAGCATAGCCTCCAGGCCATGTGAGCTGTTCCACACTGAGATGACAGGATTGGTCCCGATTGTGAGATTGGACTTGGTGACTGTGAAATCAGCGCCAAAGAACAGCATTCCCACAGCTACACCGAGCATCACACACCCTACAGCTCCGTTGAAAAAGAGGAACGCGTCATATAGTTTGGGCCCGAAGATGTTGCCACCCTTGTTGCGGAACTCGTAGCTGAATGCCTGTACTACGAAGCTAAGCAATATGAGCATCCATAGCCAGTAGGCTCCTCCGAAACATGTGGAATAGTACAACGGGAACGAGGCGAAGAAAGCACCTCCGAATACCACCAGTGTCGTGAACGTGAGTTCCCATTTATGACCCAGTGTGCTCATCATTGCTGCTCGGTCGCGCTCATCTCCGGCCTGGCACAGCATGGTTTGACCACCTTGTACAAACAACAGGAACACGAGAAGAGCTCCCAAAAGGGCTATCAGTGCCCACCAATAAATCTGTAATGCTTCCATACTAATCCTCCTCCAATACTTCGCGTTTTGAATCTTTCTTTATCTCGTGGACCATGATGCTCACCTCGGCTGCCATGAGCAGTGTGAACACCACTACAAATACCCAGAAGGTGAATTCTACCGAGCCGCTGCCTATTGCCGACACTGCGGCACGCGACGGCATCAGGTCTTGAATCACCCATGGCTGGCGTCCTACTTCGGCGACTACCCAACCGGCTTCGCTGCATATCCACACAATGGCTATCGTGGCAAGGCCTCCCAGTAATACAAGTTTCTTATCGAGCCATGAGGGCTTCTTGTATACCATATACAGGGCAAGCAACATGAACAGCAACAGGTATCCTCCTGCCATCACCATGATGCGGAATGCATAGAATGTAGTGGCTACAGGGGGTACAGCCTCTTCGGGGGTCTCGAGGTAACCATAGCCAAAGTACTGATAGTCGGCCTTGATACGTTCCAGTGCCGATTCCATTGATGCGTTGTCCATAGCCTTGCGTGCATTCTCATAGTCGGCAAGGGCGGCCTGTGCCCGGCGGCCGGCCTCAATGCGCTCGGCATAGGAGACGGTGTGTATCGTATCACCGCTCTGTGTGAGTTCAATTCCTTGAATGAGGTCATTGATACCGGGAACAAAGGCATTTGCATCGTGCTTGGCGAGAATGGACAGTCCATATGGTATCTCAATCTCACAAAGCATCGCTTTCTCATTGTCACCCGGCTTCTTGTCGGGGTTTAGAATGCCTACGCCCACGAGTCCTTGGCCACACTTGCCATCGTAGAGTCCCTCCATGGCAGCAAGTTTCATGGGCTGCACTTTGGATACTTCGACTGCCGACCCATCACCGGTCCACATTGTCAGGATGATACCGGCAAGACCTACCCAACCGGCTACTTTCATTGAGAGGATTGACAGTTCCCGGTTCTTCTTGCGCATGAGCAGGTAACAGCTCACACCTATCACGAACACGGCACCAAGTACCCAGCCGCTCATTACTGTGTGGAAAAACTTGTTGACGGCAACCGGTGACAGAGCAACCTCGGTGAAACTGTCCATCACATTGCGCATCTGGGCAGGGTCAAACTCCATTCCAGCCGGGTACTGCATCCAGGCGTTTGCCACAAGAATCCATAGTGCCGACAGCACTACACCTATCGAGGTGAGCCAAGTGGCCGCAAGGTGGAATCCCCGGCTCACTTTCTTCCAGCCGAAAAACATCACTGCTATGAAGGTCGACTCCAGGAAAAATGCAAAGATGCCCTCGATAGCCAGAGGAGCGCCAAAGATGTCACCGACAAACCAACTGTAATTGGACCAGTTGGTGCCAAACTCAAACTCAAGGATAATGCCGGTAGCTACGCCACAGGCAAAGTTGATACCAAATAGTTTCATCCATAATTTGGTAATTTTCAACCACTTCTCGTCACGGGTACGGTACCAGCATGTCTCCATCAGTGCCACTATAAGCGAAAGGCCTATCGTGAGCGGGACAAATAGCCAGTGAACCATCGCGGTAAGGGCAAATTGAGCCCTCGACCAGTCGACAACACTCATTAAATCATTCATTGCTTTATCATTATTAGTTATTAAATTTCATGGGTTGAATCCAAGGTTATATCATATCTATGATTGTTGCTGGAATTATTGCTCCGTTGATATTCTCAAGCGTTGTAAATGGAAGTGCCTGTCATCTGGACATCAACTGTTCCCTGACAGCAGTGGCACGCTCCTCGTCGGTATCGTAGTCACGTTGCAGAATGTCGGGGAAGAAGAATAGTTTCAGAACGAGAAAAATAATTGCAAGTTTTATTATTATAATGGCCCACAGCTTCTTGCCGACGGTCATGCTCTTGAAACCGTCGATATAGAATCGCATTATTCTGCCGGGTAATTCTGTCAATCGGGACATGTCGCTCATCAAAACCTGTCGATAATTACAACCATGTTAATTAAACACAAAAGTATGTAAAAAAGTTAGGAAAACAATTACCTTTGTGCCACTAATTTTTTGACTTGAAAAGTTGCATAAGGAAAAATAACTTAAAAAGAAGATACAATGGCCAATTGGTTTGAATGCAAAGTGCGCTATGACAAAACAATGGAAAATGGCGCTATTAAAAAAGTTAATGAACCCTATCTGCTCGATGCCTTGTCCTTCACCGAGGCTGAAGCTCGCATGATTGAGGAGATCACACCGTTCATCTCCGGCGATTTTACAGTCTCGGCTGTTAAACGCACCAAGATTGCCGAGATTTTCTGGGACGATGCAGCCGACAAGTGGTATCTTGTCAAGGTGGCTTTCATCACCATCGATGAGAAGACTGCTGTCGAGAAGAAAAGCACATCGCTCGTGCTCGTGGCCGCCAATGACTTCAAGGGTGCTCTTGAAGCATTCACTGAGGGAATGAAGGACACTATGGCCGACTATGAGATTGTGTCCATTGCCGAGACTCCAATTATGGATGTCTACAAGATGAAAGTTAAGGAAGACTGATTGACGATGTCAATAGCAACACGACTTGAAGCTATAAAGCAGTCGTTGCCGCCCGGTGTGGAACTGGTGGCCGTCTCCAAGTTTCACCCGGTGGAGCAACTGCGTGAGGCCTATGGTACCGGACAACGTCTTTTTGGCGAAAGCCGCGTGCAGGAGCTGTTGCCGAAGATAGAACAGCTCCCCGGTGATATAGCCTGGCACTTCATAGGGCATCTGCAAACCAATAAGGTGAAATCGCTCATAGGGCGATGCGCGCTCATCGAGAGTGTTGACTCGTTGCGTCTGCTCGATATCATTGACCGGGAGTCGGAAAAGGCTGGCGTTGTGACGCGTGTACTCCTTCAGGTGCATGTTGCGGCTGAGGAGACCAAGAGCGGTTTCTTACCCGATGAATTGCTTGAATATTTCTCGGTTCACGGTTACCGCCAATTGAAGGCCACCCACCTATGTGGAATTATGGGAATGGCTACCAATACCGATGACAGGAGTAGGGTAGAGGCTGATTTCAGAGCCATACGCAATATTTATGAACAGATAAAGATGGTAGCCCCCGACCTGTGTGGATTCGATATCGTGAGCATGGGTATGAGCGATGACCGCGATATCGCCATAGCCAATGGCTCGACCATGGTGCGTATCGGCACCGACATATTCGGGCCACGCAACTATTGACCCCAATATCCCGATGAAGATTCTGCTCTTGTGCAACAGCGATCTGAAAGGTGGTGCTGCCATAGTCACTTACCGACTGATGTGTGCGCTATGTGACATAGGCCACGATGCCACGATGCTTGTCCTTAACAAATTGAGCGATGACCCGCGGGTGCATCTCCTCGGCACTACCTTGGGGCGGAAAGCAAGGTTTGTCGCTGAGCGTGCCTATATCTTTGCCCACAACGGTTTCAACCGACGAGACCTTTTCAAAGTTTCGGTCGCCAATACCGGCTACAATATTTCAAGGCTTCCGCTTGTGAGGGAAGCTGATGCTCTCATCGTGTCATGGATAAACCAAGGCATGCTGTCGCTCAGGGATATACCACGCGACAAACGCGTGCTTTGGGTCATGCATGACATGTGGTGTATGACCGGCATTTGCCATCATGCACTCGACTGTGACCGCTATAAGGACACTTGCGGCAACTGTCCATATCTCTATGACGGCCTTAGGGAAAGGGATCTTTCCACCAAGATCCAGGCTCGCAAGGCCAGGGTCTATGACAGTCTGAAGCTCACTACTTGGGTGGCGGTGAGCAATTGGCTCGCCACTTGTGCCCGCAGCAGCAAGTTGCTGGGAGGACGCGACGTGCAAGTGGTTCACAATGCTTTCCCCGACCATGAGTTTTACACCAATCCACGCCATGAAGTGGCCTTGCCTCCGGGAGTTGACTCTACCCGCCAGCTTATAGTGATGGGGGCTGCGCGTCTCGATGACCCTATAAAGTCTATTCCCACGGCGATAGAGGCGTTGAATATCCTGGCACGGAAACGCCCCGACCTTGCTCAAAGGGGTCTGGCCGTTTTCTACGGCGACATGCGCGACACCACGCTGTTCGATAATCTTGCATTCCCTCATGTCCACACCGGTGTCATACACGACCAGGCTGTCATACGCGAATTATATGCATCGGCAACTGTCACCCTTTCCACATCGCTCTTCGAGACCCTTCCAGGCACCTTGATCGAAGGGATGGCTTCGGGGTGTACGGTGGTTACAACCGGCAATGGAGGTCAACGGGACATAGTGACACACCGGATGACAGGGTACATAACCGGTAGCGACCCGGCTGATGTGGCCGATGCGCTCGCTTCGGCTCTTGATCATCCTTTTGACCGCGATAACCAGCATAGGGCAATAGTGGAGAAATTTGGGTATGAGAGAATAGCCAACAGGATAGTAAGAGCCTGTCTCACAAGAAATGTCAACGATAGGGCGGCCAATTGTTGAGCAGTTTTATTCGTGCGAAGAGGGAGCAATGCGGGCATTGTGACCGATGAACACGGATAAAAATTCCAACGAGTGGCCGAGGCGATGGTGATAATTATAACGAATTACATGACAAGAAATTACCTTCGTCTCACATCTCGCGGGCGCTTTTTGCCGTTCATCTCGGTTACGTGGCTACGGCCACGCGC
>JAMPBP010000004.1 GCA_023666645.1 Clostridiales bacterium | reverse complement strand
GCCTCAACCGCGCCAAATTCCTGCTGGGCAAAATGGTCGATGCACTCGATAACGACCGTGTGGGACTAATAGTCTTTGCAGGTGAGAGCTACACCCAGTTGCCCATCACCACCGATTTTGTCTCGGCCAAGATGTATATCAACGACATCAATACCGACATGGTATCGACCCAGGGCACAGCCATAGGCAACGCCATCGGAAAAGCCATGAACTCATTTTCCCCCGATGAGGATATAAACCGAGCCATTGTACTCATCACCGACGGTGAGAACCATGAAGGTGACGCCATCGACATGGCCACCCAAGCACACAAAGCAGGCATTCAGGTCGATGTCATAGGCGTAGGCTCAGTAAAGGGCGCCCCGATACCGGTCAACGCAGCGCGCGGCGAATACTTCAAGGACTATAACGGTCAGCCCGTAACCACAGCCCTCAATGAAGAGATGGCACGCGAGATTGCCCAGGCGGGCGGCGGCATATACATAGCCGGAAGCAGTTCCAACGCCGTGTCGGAACTCACTGACCAGCTCGACAACCTGCAGAAGTCGGAGCTGAAGAATGTAAAATACAAATCGAGCGCCGAGCAATTTCCGCTCTTCGTCTTCTTTGCCTTGCTCCTCATCATTGCCGATGTCTTCATTTTCGACCGCAAGATAGGATGGCTCAGGAAATATACGTTCTTTTCCAAGTAACCGGCTTATATCCACCTCAATGAGATAGAGAGAACTATGAAAAGATTGAACAACATAATCCATATATTCAATGTCGCGCTACTATGCGGCACGGCATTCATCGCCACCTCATGTACCTCAGGTACCCCTACCGGCGAGGCTCCCACGACACGTCGCGAACGTAACTATATAAAGGACGCCAACAAACACTATTCCCGCCAGGAATACGCCCAGGCCGAAGTCGACAACCGCAAGGCTCTCGCCGAGAACTCAGCCAGCGATGTAGCACGCTTCAACCTGGCATCGTCGCTGTCACACCAGGAAGGTGAAGCCGCCAAGACCGAGGCCGACTCCCTATACCGTGACCTGGCCAAAACATCGACAAATCTTGATGCCGCCCAGCGATCATTCTACAATCTTGGCAATACCGCCTACCGAGGAGAAGACTATGCCTCCAGCATTGAAATGTACAAGGACGCCCTGCGTAGAAACCCCCTCGATGACAACGCCCGTGAGAACCTGAGACTCGCACAGCTGAAACTCCAGGAGCAACAACAGCAACAGGACCAACAACAGGACCAAAACCAGGATCAGCAACAGGACCAACAGCAGGATCAGCAACAGCAACAGGAGCAGAATCAGCAGAACCAGGACCAACAGAACGAGGACCAGCAACAACAGCAGCAACAGGATCAACAGGACCAGCAGCAAGGTAACAAGCGCCCCGACCAGCAGGAACGCGACAAGAACGACAAAGAACAGCAAGGTGGCATGAGCCAGGCCAACGCTGAGCAGATACTCAAGGCTATGGAAAACGAAGAGAATGCTACACGCCGTCGAGTCGAAGCCCAGCAGAAAGCCGACCGCGAGCGCAAAGCTAACCGCCGTAATGTAGAAAAACCATGGTAAAAAGAATCACATTAGCTATAATAGTGGCAATCGTGGCGTCGGCTGTAGTCACCACTATAGCCCAGACCGTCAAGGTGCAGGCTCCCCGCTCGGTAGTAGAGGGAAGCATGTTCCATGTAGTCTACGAACTTGAGAATGCCAGCGCCTCTAATATCCAGGTTGGCAAAATCGACGGATGTACCGAACTGAGCGGCCCCGCAGTGACATCAAGTTCCTCGATAACAATAATCCAAGGCCAGCGCACTGAGCAGTCGACCACCGGATATGCCTACACCTACCGAGCTGTCAAAGCCGGTACATACACTATCCCGGCCGCCACGCTCACCGTCAACGGCAAGGAGGTGAAGTCACAACCCACACAGATTAAGGTGCTTCCACCCGACAGTAACCCTACCCCCGGCAACAATGGCAATGGACAACCGTCCAACCCAGCCACCCAAACCCCTCAGACCGGACAGAACATCTCGTCCAACGACATATTCGTGCGTATCATCTTCAACAAATCCCACGTCTACGAAGGTGAAGCCGTTGAGTGCACCCTCAAGCTCTATACACGCTACAACAGCATAAGCGGCATACAGCCCCACAAGCTCCCCACATTCGATGGTTTCCTCATCGAGGAAGTGCAGCTCTCGTCACAGAATAACGAGATAGAACACTACAACGGGCAGAACTATCTCACAGCCGTGCTCAAAAAATACATAATCTACCCACAGACATCAGGCCAGCTCACAGTAACCTCAGGCGAGTATACCGTAGGCGTGACCACAATGCAGCGCGTGCAGCACGGATTCTGGGGATACACCAATATCCCGGTCGAGCAGGATGTAAACCTAACACCCAAGAGCTCGACAATCAACATTACTCCGTTACCATCGCCCAAGCCGACCTCATTCAACGGTGCCGTGGGTAAATTCACCCTGGAGTCGCGGTTAAGCAGCAACTCATTGCGCACCAATGAAGCAGCATCGCTCACAACAATCATCACAGGCAGCGGCAACATCAAATATGTCAAAGCCCCACATGTTGACCTACCTATCGACTTCGAGCAGTACACACCGAGCGAGGATGTGCGCGCCCATATATCAGGTAACACCATGACCGGAACAGTCACCTCCGAACTCACCTTCGTGCCTCAGAGCGTGGGCACATTCAATGTCGCACCAATCGAGTTCAGCTACTTTGACCCCACTAAGAAAGAATATGTGACACTCACCACCGGCGGTTATGACCTTGATGTGGCCAAAGGCGCATCGACAACAGTGAGCAACGTAGAGCAGAACGAAATCAAGCAACGCGCTACCGACATATTGCACATACATCGACTCGACCCCCGCTCACTGAGCCAGCACCACAGCCTCACAATCCACTCCCCCCGCTACTGGACAGCCTGGGTGATTGTAGCGCTCCTCGCCCTCACAGGCATCGCCATGTACCGACGCCAGCTACGGCTCAACGCCGATGTCGTAGGACGACGCACCGCCCGTGCCGGACGTGTGGCCAAGAAACGTCTACGCCGCGCCCGCTTGTATATGAACTCTGGCGATAAAGAGCAGTTCCATGCCGAAATTCTCAATGCCCTGTGGGGCTACATCAGCGACCGTCTCGTCATTCCGGTAGCCGACCTCACACGCAGCAATGTAAGCGAGAAACTTGCTGCCCGCGGTATGTCGCAACAAAATATAGACAAAATAATAGACATTCTCGACGAGTGTGAGATGGCACGTTACACCCCCGATGCCTCGCAGCACACCCTTCAGGAAATCTACGACGCCACCTCAAGCGCCATGGACACACTTGAGAGCATGAAAAAGATGAAAAGCAACTGATTCAGCAATCCCCAACCTATATAATCAGGAAACTCAATGAAACGCATTCTCCGATATATACTTCTACTGGCTATAGCAACCATTGCAGGACGCTCTGCTGCGTCAACAGCCGATCTCGTTGCCGAAGCCGACTCGGCCTATAACTCCCTGGCCTACTCCCGAGCTCTCGAACTGTACATGCTTGCAGGTGACTCGCTGGGCACCTCGAGCGACCTGTTCTACAATATTGGCAACACCCACTACCGCATGGGTGACTTGGGACGTGCCGTGTTGTGGTATGAGCGCGCCCTGAAACTCGATCCCACCAATGAGGATGCCAAAACCAACCTTGACTTTGTCAACGCACGCATCACCGACAAACCTGTCGACAATCGCCTGTTGCTCGCCAAAATATTCGATAATACAGTCAACTTTACCCATCCCGATACCTGGGCATGGACTGCTTTCATACTGTTCACCCTCACGGTTATAGCCTTTGTAGGCTACCTCGTGACACGCAATGTGGTTATACGTAAGATATGCTTCTTCGGCGGTGGCGTGGTGCTGTTGCTCATGATAGTCACTGTGACACTGTCATTGACCGGTAGCCGGCGTTCGGCCAGCCACGATATGGCTATCATAACCTCCCCATCAGCAAAATTGTCGACAGCTCCCCGCGAAGCCACCGACAACGAGTCACAAGCATTTCTGCTCCATGAGGGCACCAAAGTAGAAGTTGTTGACTCTGTGATTCCTACCCACGGAAAAGGCGACCGGTGGTATGAAGTTAAAGTGGCAGGCTCGCGTGCATGGATCAAGGGAACCGACATGGAGAGGATATGAGCCACCAACCTGAATCATCGCCTATGATAGGGGGAAAAGGAATATTTGTAATAAATTTGTACAAATTTAAAAAAATATTTGTTTACCTCAGAAATTCTCTTTAAATTAGGGACTCAAAACAACAATCAAACGTTCATTATTAACAACTAAAACTTATAGAGTCATGACTAAAACAATCTCATTCAACGACCTGCGCCGTCTCAAAGACAGTCTGCCCGATGGAGCCACACACCGCATCGCCGACAAGCTCAATGTAACCGTACAGACCGTACGAAACTACTTCGGTGGTGTTAACTATGAGTTTGGCAAAAACTGCGGTGTACAC
Source organism: Clostridiales bacterium (assembly GCA_023666645.1). Taxonomy (GTDB): domain Bacteria; phylum Bacteroidota; class Bacteroidia; order Bacteroidales; family Muribaculaceae; genus JAAVFS01. Next base: position 53,433 of record JAMPBP010000004.1, on the reverse strand, counting down.
ATCGAGCCAGGTCCCGACGGTGGCATCGTAGTGCTTGATGACACTACAATCTACGACATGGCAGTAGAGATACTGCAAGAGGAGCAGGCCAAGCAGAAATAAGGCAAGAACCTCTCCAGCCACTCCAACACACTTCCGCCACTGCGGCTGCAAAGCCGGCGGTATCACCACTGTTATACACCTCATTTAACGCTTCAATGACTATGAATACAGCCGACCGTCTTCTAACCGTTGCAATCCACACATACGGTAAAGCCATCGAGCTAAAAACACTGTTGGAGCACGAGGGTATAACAGTGGTGTTGCACAATGTGAACCTCACCGAGCCCAGCGTCTCCTCGGGCGTGAGAGTGCGCATCAAGGAATCTGACCTCCCCTTAGCTTTGCGCATCATAGAAAACAGCGAGATTTTCATCATGCCCGAGACGACCGAAACAAATGGAGACACACACACCACACTGCTCGTTCCTGTCGATTTCAGCACCTACTCAATTCAAGCATGCAAACTCGCCTTTGACATAGCAAGCCGGCACAATGCCCGCATCACATTGCTCCACTCCTACGTACAGTCATCGCCCATCAACATGCAGCTTTCGGCTTCGCTCGACATGCTTACACCCAGCGATGAAGATGTAGTGGAGGAACAGGTCATCGATGACCAGCTTATGGTGGCCGCCAGGGGAAAAATGGAAAAATTCAGCAACCGGTTGCGAGAGCTGATCAAAGAGGGGAGTCTGGCACCGGCCTATTTCACCACACGCATCATTCCGGGTGTTCCCGAAGATGTCATTCTCGACATTGCAAAGAAAATGAAGCCCATGCTCATAATCATGGGAACAAGAGGCGCCGAGAAGAAAGAGCGCGAACTCATAGGATCGGTCACCGCCGAGGTGCTCGATTCGTGCCGTCAACCGGTATTCACCATTCCCGAGCAAAGCAACATTGCGAGCCTCGAGGATATAAGGAATGTGGTACTCGTGAGCAACCTCGAGCAGAATGACATGCTTGCTCTCGACACACTCTCACGACTGGTGCCACACAATGCTATGAACATACAAATACTGCACATCGCCGGCAAACGGTTCAGAGGTACAGCATCGCCCGTTGAAATCGACATGATGCTGGAATATTGCCGCACCCACTACCCTATATATTCCTACTCCATGGAGAGCCTTGACACCGACCACGCGATAGAATATCTCAACAGCATATCAGCCGAAAAAGAAATCTCGCTGATTGTCATTCCCAACAAGAAAAAAAATATCCTCGCACGACTGTTTAACCCTTCGCTTGCCCACAAACTCCTTTTCCATGCCGACATTCCATTGATGGCAGTCCCAGTTTAACCTTTACAGTATTCAAATCCCATCTCCCCATATGAGTCGTGCGACATACTATTGACGTGTCGCACAACACAGTGATGTATTTAAGTATTCATTCAAGTATTCACGACATTTGCCTGCAAAAAATTAAAGGCATCATGTTAGAGTAAAAACACAATCTTTAGTATATTTGCACGTTAAATATAAATAATCGAGCGGTAAATGTCATTTTAACCCTAATGAAATAATCACTTACAACACCTACTGATACTTATATAGAACTATCATAATTAACTAATCATTGTATGAAATTAGCCTACTTGTTTGCATCGGCCTGTATTTCTGTATCGGCGTGTTCACCCGATTACGCTGATGACCAATTGGTTATCAACCCCGGCCCTGTAGAACCACCGGTAACAGGCCAGTATGGCATGGAACGACAGGATGTCCTCGACTACTTCTCAGGCATCCTCAAAGGAGAAACCCCAGAGTATGAATCAGACAATACCATAGCATCCAATGAGTTGGAAAAAGCCTGTGGCTATGTGTGGGATATATGGAAAACAGCCGTGAAACGCGCTCAAGGTGAGAAGCTGCCCACACTGTCATCACACTATAAACTCGATAGCTGGGACAAGATATCAGAGCCTGATGCCATATGGAAAGTGCCCGAGGGAAATATGTCCATCTTCTATGGAAGCAAAGGAGAAATGCCCGCTGATGGTTATCCATTGTTCATGCACCTGCACGGTTCAGGTTCAGATGCCTTAGCCGAGTGGACTGCCAGCCTCGCCTGGACAGAAGTATTCAATGACAGTCCATCAGTATTCTTCGTTCCGAAGAGTCCACAGGGCGGACAGGGTACCCGCTGGTTCCAACCCTCGAAACAGGAGAAATGGGAACAATTGTTACGTCAAGCCCTCGTCTCCGACAAAATCAACCCACGAAAAATCTACTTCATGGGTATCTCAGAAGGAGCCTACGGTAGTCAACGCCTGGCATCATTCTATGCCGACTATCTCGCAGGAGCCGGTCCCATAGCCGGAGGTGAGTTTTTAAGCGACTGTCCCCCCGAGAATCTTGCCAACGTAGCATTCTCACTCCAGACCGGTGAAAATGACACCAACTATGGACGCAACCTGCTCACTCAACGTGTGAACGAAGAGCTCAACACACTGCAGGCTGCCCACCCCGGCAACTACATGCACCAGGTGGAACTCCAGGCCGGCAAAGGCCACGCTTGTGACTATACCAAGACATCGCCATGGCTCGTGAACTTCACACGTAATGCCACGCCACACTATGTATACTGGGAAAACTACGGCATGGGTGACATAAACGGCGAGCCTCGACGCTACCGCGACACCTTCTACAATCTGAGCATCATCGAGACATCAGATGACCGTTCCGACAACATGAGACGCACCACCTACGAGATGACCATTACCGGCAACACCATCAACATCAAAGTTGACAATGTCACACTCACGACTACCGACCCCGTGACACCCGCAACAGGCACAATCAACATAGGTGTCAATAAAACCAAGACCCCTGCCACGAGCGGCAAACTGCGCGTGTACCTCTCCAACGAGCTCGTAGACCTCACACAACCTGTGACTATCAATGTCAACGGCAAGCAGCAGTATCAGGGCAATGTGGAAATCTCTACAAAACACCTCGTGACGAGCTGTGCCCTATTCTTTGACCCGATGAGACTGTTCCCGGCAGCCGTCGATGTGGAAATAAAGTAATAACTGTCACGCGTCTTCCTACCCCTATGGTTACAGGACGCGTGGCTTAAATTATTTCCAACTGGACACATTACATTATTGAAACCAATTTTAAAGCCTGACAATTGTTACTTACTGTGTATCGTACAACTCTCGACCCAGTAACAGACAGGCATCATTTTTATACTTCATCACATGAAAAAATTAATGTTGTTCCTGACCATGTTGATACTCGCCATCGGATATACCGAGGCTCAAGTAACACAGGTGAGCGGTCAGGTATTTGACAAAGAGAACAACGAGCCGATAACGGGGGCGACAGTCTCGGTACAAGGTACATCACTGGCTGTGGCTACCGATATCGATGGGCGCTTCCAACTGGTGGGACTCACCCCGTCACACCAGACAATCGATGTCTCGTTCGTAGGCTATGAAAAAGGATCCCTGCCTGCACAAAGCGAAATGACCATCTATCTCACCACCAAAGCCACAATGATGGACGAGGTGATTGTTGTGGCATTCGGCAAGCAGAAACGCGAGGCATTCACAGGATCGGCCTCAGTAGTCACCGCCGACGAAATCACACGCCTGCAGGTAACCAACCCAGTTGAAGCACTCAACGGCAATGTCACGGGCCTGCAGATGTCTGACAACAACTCGCTGGCCACAGGAGCCAAGCCCACCATCCGTGTACGCGGTTTCAGCTCACTCAATGCCAGCAATGACCCGCTCATAGTGGTCGACGGTCTCCCCTACTCTGGCTATCTCAATGACCTCAATCCCGCCGATATCGAGAACATGACAGTGCTCAAAGACGCAGCCTCCAATGCACTGTATGGTGCCCGCGGAGCCAACGGCGTGATCATGATAACCACCAAAAACGCCCAGCGTGGCCAGACACGCGTGAGCCTCGACGCCAAATGGGGCGTGAACACAAACGGACGCACCGAATATGACATAATCGACAATCCCGGTGAATACTACGAAGCCTATTACCTGGCTCTGCGTAACAACCTGATGTACCGCCAGGAGAATCCAATGGCATTTGACCAGGCCCACATCACGGCCAACAAGACCCTGCCGTTGCCATCGACATCAATGGGACTTGGCTACATGGTCTACGACGTGCCTCAGGGCGAGTTTCTCATAGGCACTAACGGGCGTCTCAACCCCCACGCTGTACTTGGCAACCGCGTGTTAAGCGGCAACAACATCTATACACTCTACCCCGACGACTGGTACAAGCATGGCACACGCAACGGTATGCGCCAGGAGTATAACCTGAATGTAACCGGTGGGAACGACAAGTATTCACTTATGGCGACATTAGGATATCTCGACAATGAGGGTATCACACCATCAAGCAGCATACGACGCATCAATACAAGATTGAAAGCCAATTACCAAGCCTACTCCTTCCTCAGACTTGGAGCCAGCGCCGGCTACAGCAACACCAATTCCGACAATCTGGGCAATGTGCTCGGCGTACCATATACGATAGCTCCCATCTACCCTCTGTTCATACGAGACGCCAACGGCAATATTATGCAGGACAAGAACGGCAACCGCTACGACTATGGAAACAGGGACATGGGGGTGCTCAGGCCTAATGAGATGAATGGCAATCCCGTGCAATCAGACCTCCTCGATGTGGCCAGCAACAGCTCCAATGCGTTCAATATACAGGGATTCGCGACAGCCGATTTTCTCAACGGCTTCCACCTCACGGTCAACGGCTCGGTCTATATTACCGAAGCCCGTACAAAGACAACATATAACCCCGATTACGGCTACTCGGTAACCGACGGTGGCAGCACCTCGGTGGCCCACGGTCGCACCACAGATACCAACTTCCAGCAACTGTTGAATTACAACCGCAGCTTCGGTCAGCACAATGTCGATATACTTCTCGGTCATGAGTACACCCGCCAAGAGGGCACCAGCCTCTCAGGCAACGGCAGAAACTTTGCCGACTATAATTCCAACAATGAGCTGAGCGGTGTCATCATCTATGGCAGTCCAAGCTCAGATAAGTATATGTACAATGTCGAGGGATGGTTTGCACGTGCACAGTATGACTATGCCAGCCGCTACTTCTTCTCGGGAAGTTTCCGCCGTGACGGCTCCTCCAACTTCCACCCCAGTCACCGCTGGGGCAACTTCTGGAGCCTCGGTGGTGCCTGGATTCTCACCAAGGAATCATGGTTCCCAAAGAACGAGAATGTCAACATGTTGAAATACAAGATATCATATGGCGAGCAAGGTAATGACGGTATCGGTTCATTCCGCTACACCGACCTCTACTGGATTACCAACAACAACAATAATGTAGCTCTCACATTCAGCGCCAAGGGCAACAAGGACATCACCTGGGAGACTGTAGGCAACTTCAACACCGGTATCGAGTTTGAACTGTTCAACAGCCGTATGCGCGGCGGTGTAGAATACTACTACCGATACACACGTAACATGCTCATGTGGCTGTCGGCACCGGTCGAGATGGGCTATGACGGATACTATGACAACATTGGCGACATGAGTAACACCGGCATCGAACTATCCCTCGATGGTGACATCATCACCACCAAAGATATCAAGTGGAGTGTAGGACTCAACATGACCTGGCAGAAGAACCGTATCGAGTATATACCCACAGCCAAAGCCGGCCTTGTCATGGATTCTCACCGCGGTTACACCAGTGATAACTATTTCTATGGCGAGGGACTCCCAATGTACACATTCTACTGCAAACGTTATGCCGGAGTCAATGACAATGGCGAAAGCCTCTATTACCGCAAGAACAGCAATGGAGAGATGGAGACCACTACTGTTTACTCCGATGGTGACTACTTCCTCTGCGGCAACGCCATGCCCAAGGTATTCGGTGGTTTCAACACAACATTGAGTGTACATGGCATAGACCTGGCGATGCAGTTCAACTACTCAATAGGTGGCAAGAAATGGGATAACGGATACCGCGCCCTGATGTCGGCTCCAAGCGACATATCGACAGGAGCCGGTCTTCACCGCGATGTGTTCAAGAGCTGGACCCCCGAGAACAAGTCGACCGACATTCCCATGTTCTACTACTCCGACATGTACGGAGCATCGGTCACCGACCGTTTTCTCACCGATGCAAGCTATCTCACTCTTCGCAACATCACCCTGGGATACACCTTCCCAAAAGAAATTACCGACCGCTTGATGATGACCCGGCTACGCGTCTACTGCAGCGCCGAGAATGTCGCCTACTGGACAAAACGCAAAGGTTTTGACCCACGCACGGGTCTCACCGATGGTTCATATGGAGGCTGGCCCCCTCTTCGCACGATTTCGGGCGGCATACAAGTACAGTTCTAAACAATTCATCTCACAGATATGAAAACATTCATCAGACACAGCATACTGCTTCCCGTAATGACACTGGCAGCCACTACTTTGACCGGTTGCCTTGACGAAGCATTTCCCGAAGATGGCTCATTCACTGAAGACCAGGTAGCCGGAGCCAACAAGGCCGCCCTGGCAGGCGCCATGACGAGCTACTTTACCACAGGTGGTGACAACTCATGGGACATAGGATACCTTACATTCATGACCTGGCGTGACGCCATGACTGCCGATTTACCCGTTAACGATGCTTCGTGGGACTATTACAATTACTATAACCTGCAGGTATCGCTGGGCAACACCTACAACTCGGGACTGTGGTGGGACCGGTCCTACTATCACATAAGCTACGCCAACCGCACACTCGCAATCACGGACGAGGACACCAAGAGCGAAGATGCCTACTACAGAGGATACGCCTTTCTACTTCGCGGTGCAATGTACTTTGACCTTGCACGTACATTTGAATACAAGCACACTGATGTCGAAGCTCTTGACCGCTCGGCCGACGAGCGTGGTGTATGGGGGCTCACAGTGCCAATCATCACTGAGAAGACAACCGAGGCCGAGAGCCGTCGCACACCGCGTGCTCCATTCTACGAGATGTACCGCTTCATCTACAACGACCTGAACAACGCTCAGAAATATATGGCCGACTTCCATAGCACCCCTTCAAAGGACAATCCATCGCTGGGTGTCGTTTATGGAGAGGCTGCCCGTTTCTGGCTCGAACTGGGAAGCCGCTTCACCATATATCCGGGTGACTTGCAGAAACAGCTCGACAGCGACAGCAATAGCGACCTTTCTCACTTGCCCACTCTCGGAATAACCACAGCCAATGACTGCTTCAGAAACGCGGCTGAATATGCACGCAAGGCCATCAATGAAGGTTTCACTCCAACCACCCAGTCAGAGTGGTACAACAAGTCAACCGGATTCAATACCCCCATCGATTCATGGATGTGGGCCATCATCATCTCACCCGAGAATTGGATGGCCAAGAACTGCACATGGAAGGGATGGGTATCCTACCATTGTCCCGAGGCAAAATATGGCATGAGCGAGTCGACCGAATATGCCGCCTACCGTATGATCGATGCCCGACTGTTTGGCGATATTGACCAAAACGACTGGCGACGCAACACATGGATTGACCCCGAATTTGCCGAAATGGAAGACTCCGACGAGAAAAAGGACCTGTTCTCATCCAAGTACTCAGCTGTCACCACTTACAATTATGACGAATTTTGCGAGTTCAACGCCTATGCAGGCTTCAAGTTCCGTCCCGGTAGCGGCAACGGCACAACACCATCGATAGGCAACGCTGTGAGCATACCGCTGATGCGTGTCGAGGAGATGTTTCTCATCGAGGCCGAGGCCCTTGCCTACTGCAACGGAGCCGCTGCAGGCAAAGCCGCTCTGGAGACATTCATGAATACCTACCGCATGAATGAGGGAACAACCTACACCACCAAGGCCACCCACCTCGAAGATGTGATCAACGAGATATGGACACAGAAACGTATCGAACTATGGGGCGAGGGGCTCCTGTGGTATGACTATAAGCGTCGCGAACTCCCCATCGAGCGTGGATATAATGGAACCAACCACCCCGTGACCTACCGATATAACTCCTATCCTGAGGCTGTCGCACCATGGTGCAACATGTATATCGTGGACCGCGTGCGCGACCTTAACCAAATGGTGAAACTGAACCCCGACCCCACACGTGCCATCACAACCCTGTGGACTGAGTAAAAAATCATTTAAAAAATAATAAATAAATGAATAAGCTTAAGAATCGATATATAGGCCTCTCCCTGGCAATGGCAGCACTCTCGACACTCGCCACGGGATGCTCAAACGATGACAATTGGCAACCTGGACCCGATACCAACCCCGGGTGCATGACAATGTACTTCGGCCAGATGTCAACCTACAACATAATACTGGAACCCGATGACAGCCGCCTGATACCGGTCACTGTAGGACGCGCCAATACCCAGGAAGCCGCTACAATTGACATTATCACCGAGGAGTGTCCCGAGGGGGCCGTGGTACCGACTACAGTGACATTCGCTCCTGACCAGCAGGAAACTACAATCTATGTTGACCTCGAGAACATGCCGCCTAAATCAAGCGGCACAGTGAAGATTGGATTTGCCGACGAAATGACTTCACCCTACGGTGCAGGCACCGCCACCTTGTCGTTCAACGTGACTGTATCGGGAGCATGGGTGCCTGTGGCCAATGATGCTGTGCTCAGCTGCATCAACTTCTCTACACAGGAGAAAATATATCCCGACATGACAACTGCACTATATAATCTTGACGGCACAGACAATTTCAAACTGACCGACTTCATGAACTCAGGTGTAGACTTTGTCTTCACAATGGTTACTCCCGGCAATGGATGGACCTATATCAAACCCACCAAGAACTATGTGGACTGTAATGATGCCTACAATGACTTTGGCTGGGGCAAGCCGAGTGATGAAGGCTGGTTCCTGTATGATGACGCCAACGACGAGTACCCATACTGGAGTCCTGACGGGGTGACATATCCTGAAATCAGCTATATCGAATTTGCCTACAACTACAGCTACATGCAGCTGATATACGACGACGATAATCACGGTTACATGACTTTTTCCGGTCCATACCTTTATGGTATCTCTCGCTATGTCACCATAAATGTGGATTTCACTACCACATTCACACCTTATGTCAACTAACCACTACAAGCTACAAATCATGAAACCCTACAGTATATTAAGATTGCTCGGAGCGGCATTATTAGTAGCCGTCATGGCATCGTGTGACGATGACAATCCCGCATCGACACCACTGGAATCAACCCAGATGACAGCCAGTGATATCACCTATTCCACTCTCACATTCAGCTGGAATAAGGTGAAAGATGCTCTACAATACTCCTACCAGTTCAAAAAATCAGACTCCGATAATATCATCGAGACGGGACTTACAAAGTCCAAAAGCGTGTCGTTCTCAGGTCTTGATCCCGACACTGAGTATACACTCACCGTTCTTGCCTACGCACAGATGAACAGCAGCCACACGACCTCAGAACCTGTCGTGCTCACAGCCCGCACAAGCGCTCTGTCTCCCATACAGTCACCCCGGCTCAGCTGGACACGCGAGGTTAACACGATCATCGTAGAGTGGAACCAAGTGGAGAGCGCACGTGATTATGAATATACGCTCACCGACAGCGATGGCAACGTGACAGCATCAGGAACAACATTTGACACAGCTGTCTCCTTCCAGCAGATGGCCACGTCACAATACACTATGTCGGTGGTAGCACGCACAGTGAAAGATGGTTTTTGCGATAGTGAAACTTCGGCCATTGTCATTGACTTCACGCGTGAGCGCGAAGAGTTGTGGCGTGTCAACGGAAACTATAAGAGTGATTTTCTTTACACCGGGTGGCCTGCCGAACTGATAGCATATGATGATAATTCATATGTGTTGCTTGCTTGGTATGGCGTGGAGAACTTCAATCTTGAATTCAGCATCGATGAAGAGGATTCTGACAATATGTTCCATCTGAGCGACAGCTACACATGCAACCAGGGTGTCTACACTGTGCCTACCGGTAATTCCCAGTTGCCCACTCTTCAGCTCAAAGCCACTGCCAACCAGTGTGCAATGGAAGGAAACTCAGGAAAGGGCTCGATTGTACTTGCAGTCACCGACGGCACCTACAATGGTACCGATTATTTTGACTGGGGTGTGACAATCGACGACTTTATCGGTGATTGGTCACTTGACTTCGCCGCCTATGACGCATGGGGAGACACATCCTACGACTCCTATGACAGCGGTACGGTCAACATAACCATTGGAAGCGAGCCGAACACGCTGATTGTGCCTATGCCCAAGTACTCCAACACTCAGCTCGGATACGCAACGATGACAGTTGACATGAAGAATATGACATTCACCATACAACCTGTAACCAACGTCTACACAATGGCCGGTTCCGACAACGAAACCCAGGTATTGACCGGAACGATATCCCCCAACAGGATAACATTCGATCCGTTCCAGATATATTACGATGGATACACCTACATAGACTCCACAATATCATATCTGATCTACACCCGATAAACAACGGAGAGGGGACGTTCGATTACGTCACCTCCTATGACAACCAAAGTATAATAAATGACAAGCAGGCCGGAAACTCAAAGATCTCCGGCCTGCCTCATTTTTCTAACAAGAAACACTCCTTACCAATGATGCAATGAGATGCAATCTGTAGGAGCCCCGCTGGCCGGGTGATTGACCATGGAGGGCGCCCATTTCTCATACATGGCACGCGCTACAGTCTTATCGTCGGCCGGTGCTGAAACCTCAACCTCGAGAGCACGTGGTTCAATCCACCTGTTTTCGAATTGCCGCGAGGCTACGAAGAACTCGTCAGCATCAAACCGGCGTCTCTCCTTGGCTGCATCAATCACACGGTCGATGAACATTGTCCAGCGTGGCGTATAATAGGTAGCATTGAGCTCAGCCCACTGTCGGTTGGCATAATCATTGAGCTCCTGAGAGGGTCCCCATATACTTATAATAGTGCGGGCATTACGATCATAGTAATCCTTCTCTTCGGGGTTGACACCCTTAGCGCGGGCATCGGCAATCCACTTGTCCATGCGGGTGCCATGATTGGAATTGAGAAGCGTGGTCAAGTCACCAAGCAACTCTTTCATCTCATTGCCACGGGCTATGAGTGAGGCTGTATCACGACTTTCATAGGCACGGGTGAAATCATCGCGCAATGCCATGAAGTAGTTGCTCATGGCCTGTCGTCCGAGATTCACACAGTCAAAGGCATGGGCATAACGGTGGGATGAGTCGACAGCCAGCAAATCGCCCCAGGCCTGGACAAGACGCGCATTGGGATAGCCTACATTGGGTTTGGTGGTCCACCAGCTGAAACCGGTGAGAGAAGGACGGGCGTTGACCAACGGACCCTGGCCACACAGAGCCGGTTCAAACATGATGCTGTCAAGCAAAAGTGTCCAGGCCTGCCGGGCATGTGGGTCAACATAGCCCACGCGACGGTCAATGATATTCATGAATGCAGAATCGGCAGGTTCCGGCATGTTCCAGGCACGGTCGAGCACATATTCATATATGTATGGATTGACATCGATTCCCTCGAGTGTGGAGCCGAGACCCACGAGATTGGAACCACCATGGGCATACACATCGTCTATACGACGGTCAACCTCCTTGAACGGACTTGCAAGGAAGGAGTTACCTCCAAAGTTGCCCAGGTAGCACCATATGTAGGGCTGGCCGTAGAACGAGTCAAAGAGTTTCCACTCCTCGACCGACTCACAGTAGTAGTCGAGCAGAATCATGCGTCCCTGGGGAACTCCCTGTATGTAGGCCTTGGCGGTCTCTGGAGTCCAGTGCTCTGGATCGGCATATAGAATCCAAGCCATCTGCAGCCACACAGCCTGGGGGTCGACATCGGCAACCGAGCGGTAGAGTCTGTTGGACATCATCGCGAGTGAATCGGGATTCCATGTGGGAGGATCCACCTCGTTGAAAGGGTCGATACCATAGATGTGGTCAGTACCATAGAGGCGGGTCTGCTCGGTAAGATATTCACGCTGTATGACGTTGAATAACGAATCCTCTGGACTCAGATAGGAACAACGGTACTCATCGGGGAACCCACCCCACTGGCTAACACGGGTAATCTTGGCATCGGGAAATTTGGCCGCCAGAGCTGCCGGGACATGTCCGGCAAAACCCGGAAGCACAGGGCGCATCGAGAGCTGACGCTCGCGATCGACAATACGCTTCTGGAGGTCGGCCTGGTCATCGAGCCAACTTTGCGGGAGGGGGCTCTGCCAGCCGTCAAGGTTACACATGCGGTGCCATGGGAGATGGGCAGGAGCTGTAAAGTAGGAACGTATCTCCTCATCGCTTAGGCCCAGCTTTGACCATACGTTATACCATATAGCCTCCTGTCCGGTGGTGGCGAGCGGCATATTGATACCGTTCATGGCCATCCAGTCGATGAAACGCTCCCAGTCGCTCCAGCTCCACCAGGGCATGGAGTAGCCCGAAGTGCAGTAATTGAGGAAAAAACGGTTGGGTACACGGGCCTCGACTGTGACAGGGGCATCGACATCAGGAAGGTCATCGGGAAGTTGCACCTCGTCGGTAGCATACCACGATACCGTTGCAAGGCAATAGTTCTTCAGGTAGTAGTTGAGACCCATGGCCATTGACCCGGCACAGTTGGCCTCAACCTTAATCTTGTCTCCGTCCTGACTCAATGTGAAATAATCAACCGAATCGGGACGCTCCACCCTTGTGTATTCAAAATGCGAGGCAATCGATGGAACCACACGCTCCGTGAGTGAACGGGCAGCCTCGACATCAGGGTCTACCTTGCCACACGCTACGTTCAGAAGCGAGAGGGCGGCTACTGATAGTGAAAGAATAATATTTTTCATATCACACAAAAAAAGGGGAGGGTCATTTCTTGGCAAAGCGCACAGCAGTGCCACCACCTGCAGCAAGCTTCACGGGAAGGATATCCTCGGAGGTCACAGTGAGTTCAGAAATCTTATAGGATGTGGGATTGGTTTTCCAATCGGCATCATCTCCATCGGCATATACTGTAGCCACATATTCGGTATCGGCATCAAGGAAATCAAGGTTGATATCGAGCGAGCGGGCTTCCTCATCGGTGGCTACACCGAGATACCAGTCGGGCGAGTTACGGTCCTTGCGGGCAATGGCTACATAGTCGCCTATGACAGCATCGGGAACAACTGTCTCATCCCAATCTACAGGGACATCCTTGATAAACTGGAAGGCGTCAAGATGGGCGGCATAGTTCTCAGGCAGGTCTGACGCCATCTGCATGGGGCTGTAGATGATGACATAGAGTGCAAGCTCCTTGGCAAGGGTAGTCTGCACACGTGCATGAGGTGAGTTGGGGTTGTCATAGTTGAACGTACCGAAAGTGTAATCCATCGGACCGGCAAGACCACGAGTAAAGGGCATCACCACCGTATGGTAAGGAGGATTTCCACCGTCGAGGTCCCAGGCATTGTGCTCCTGACCGCGCACGCCTTCCTGTGTCATGAGGTTGGGATACGTGCGTTGCAAGCCGGTGGGCATCACTGGCTCGTGGTTGTCGATATTGGAGTTGTAGCGTGCAGCGGTCTCGATTACCTTGCGGTAGTGACGCACACCATACTGGCTGCTATGATCCTCAGTGCCATTCATGAGCACGTTGACATAACCGGTCTTGACGTCGTGAATACCATGGTCGTTCATATACTTGAATGCCGAGTCGAGCTGGTTCTCGTAGTTGGTGGTCCATGCAGCTGTCTCGTGATGCATGATGAGCTTGACTCCCTTTTCGGCGGCATAGCGTGAGAGGTATTCGATGTCGTAGTCATCGGCCGGCGTGGTGAAGCTGAAGTTGCGGTTACGTGGCCAATCACCTTCCCAGCCTTTGTTCCACCCCTCAACAAGAACGCCGGGAATACCATGCTCGGCGGCAAAGTCGATATAACGTTTCACATTGGCGGTATTGGCACCATGAGTCTTGCCTTCATACCAGTGGGTCTTGAACAGGTGCATCTCCCACCACACTCCCAGATATTTCATCGGCTGGCAGAAAGAGGGGTCGGTTATGGTACAGGGCTCGTTGAGATTGAGCATAAGTGTCGAGGTTACAAGGTCACCTGGCTTGTCACCAATGATGATGATGCGCCACGGTGTGGAGAAGGGCGTAGCCACATAGGCTGCCACGCCATTGCTCCAGGGCACGAGTCGCGATTGCAACTTGCCGTCACCGTTTACAAGTAGATCCATCTTGGGAAAATCGGTCAAAGCAGCCTCATGAATGGTCATGTAATGTCCCGACGATTCGATTGTGAGCGGCGTGCGCACGGTATCGAGCTTCTCGACCGGGGTCTTGACATAGTATTCCTCCAGATAGGGGTCGCTGGCTGTCATGCCCCAAGCCTGCGCACCGGCCGGTATATTGAACTCGGTGAGCTCACTCATGACTACAAGAGAGTCACGACTCTGGGTTGGGAAAACGTAACGATAACCCACTCCATCGTCGAAAGCTCTCACCTCGAGGTTGACAAGCAGATCGCCACTCTTCTGTTTCATCTCCAATATGAGCTGGTTGTAGTTGTCGCGTACAAAACGGCTCTCGCCCCACACTGTTTCCCATGTCTCGTCGTGGCTGGAGGTCGAGGTCCTGATGATGTCAAAATTATCGAGCGCGTGACCATCGGCAAGTACAAAACCAAGGCGAGATGCTCCTACGAGCTGTGAGCCATTGTCGGAGACGGTGTACTCAAGCCCCGACCCGGTATTGGTCAAAGCAAAATCGATTGTGCCGTCGGGCGACTTGACACTCATGCTGTCGCTGCCACAGGCTATGAGAAGCGGCATGGCGGCAGCAGCGAGAAAAAAATGATGCTTCATTGTTTATATGTGTAAGAATTATTCGTTTCCAAGTTGAATGGACTGCGTGTACACGTTGCCGTTGTGGTCGGTGCAGCGCACAGTGATGAGTGAATTGCCATGCTCAGGCACGGCATAGAACAAGTGCTCGGTGATATCGGAACCTACATAGGGGAACGCGTAGTCCTTGCCGTGGTCCGACACATCTTTATATATATTGGGGTCATAGCCTGAGAATCGGGTCATGTTGCCTTTGAGGACACCGTTCTCCAGCCACTCTACCTTCCATGATGAGTCGACATTCCACACATTGGCCACCACTGCCTCAGGGTGCTCACGCGAAAGGCCTGGAGCATATAGTTCAAACTGATAGTCCTTGGGGCGTCCTACGCTCTTGTAATACCAATTGAGCTTGTCACCCTTGATTTCATACACGGCATATCCGCCCGGAGTACCGTCCATGGCCCAGGGGGCACACCAGAACAGTGTCGACAACGGTGCGTGACAATGCTCATAAAGATTATCGGCGAGTATATAATTCTCATTGTAGTGCTCGTGACCTGTCATGAGATGGGCATTGTAGGGCTTGAGCATCTTGAACAATTCCTGACGGTTGCTCAGCACCTTGTGATAGCTTTCCTTGCCCCACTCGCCATGACGTGCCTGGCGCGAATAACATGGTATGTGCATTGAGACAATGACTGTCGAGCCTTCCGGAACAAGAGCGAGGTCCTGTTTGAGCCAGTCGAGCTGTTGCTGAGTGAGGTAACCGGCATAATAGCGTCCCATCCAGAATACATCATCAAGCACCACATAGTGGACCTTGCCACGGTTGAATGAATAGTAGGTAGGGCCGAAGTAGCTGTTGAACGACTTGCGGCTCTGTTCATTGGTGGGTACATCCATCTCTATGTCATGGTTGCCGCATACATAGAAATATGGGAACCCACACTTGGCGATATCCTCTATCATCCACGGGAAGAAGTGCTCCCCCTCGTTAATCTGGCCCACAATGTCTCCAACGAGAATGCCTACAGCTTCCTGTCCGGAATAGTCTGTAGCCATTGTATGCTTCATCTCGAGGGCGGCCTTCTCTACTTCAGCCATGTTTGGGTCAAAGTATACCTGAGGATCGGCCATGACAAAGAGGATATGGTCAGTCATGTCGCGATCGCTCTTCACGAGATTAAAGTCGTGCTTAAATTTATCACCTTTATCGGGCTGAATCTCGGCATATAGCACAGGTGTTCCACCCTGCATCGGAACGACATACCCATCGGGCAGAGTTATATATACATATTTGGCATCAGAGGCAGCCTCAAGCTTATAATTGCCTTTTGAGTCGGTAGTGACTATGGTAGTGCCGTCGGTGACCGGAACCCCGGCCACACCTTTGCCATCGGAGATGACACGACCCGACAGCTTAGCCCCGGCCAAAGATGTCAGCGGCATTAGGGCTGCAAAGAGTAAGATTAAAGATTGTTTTTTCATGTCATTATGTGAATAATGGTAGAGACGGGTGTTATTGGATAGGCTTGATGATGGCTGCATAGCCTCCACCGGGAGCCATGTGGAACTTGACAGTGTCGCCTTTCTTAACCTTTGTGACTGAAAGCTTGTAGTCGGTACCCTCGATGTGGGCATTGCGTCCGTCGGCAAAAGAGGTCATCTCATACACCTTACCCTCGAGGAGAAAGTCGAGAGTGAACTGCATGTCGCGGGGAGTCCAGTCGGTCAAGGCACCGATATACCAGTTGTCACCGTTGCGACGTGCCATGAGCAGACGCTCGGCAATCTGTGCATCGATGCCTATGGTCTCGTCCCATGTGGTGGGGATGGCAGCTAAGAAGGTTGCATATTCATCGGCAAGCTTGAAGTTGCTGGGTGAATCAGCGAGCATCTGCAACGGGCTCTCGTAGATGACAAAGAGAGCGGCCTGCTGTGCACGTGTGCCAAGGCTCATGGGATGATTGAAATTGATTGAGAAATCCTCGGCGGTCTTGTTGTTGACAGCGCCGGGAGTGTAATCCATAGGTCCGGCCATCATGCGGGTAAAGGGGAGAATGAGGTTATGGTCGGGGCTCACGTCGCGAGAATCCTTGGTGTGCTCCATACCGAGGACACCCTCAAAGGTCATCACATTTGGATACTTACGGTGTACGCCACAAGGTTTGTAGGCACCATGAAGGTCGACAAGCAGATGACGGTCGGCGGCAGCCTTGCCCACACGCTCGTAGAAGTTGACCATGTCCTGGTCACTACGGTTCATGAAGTCAATTTTGACACCTTTAACACCCCATTTCTGGTAGACATCAAATATCTCGTCAACATTCTCATACAATGGATTCCACAGAGCCCAGAGTACAATACCTACACCTTTCTCCTTGCCATAGGCCACGAGTTCCTCTACATTGACTTCGGGCTTATAGTGTGAGATATCCCAGGTGTCGACACTCCACCCCTCGTCGAGCAGGATATACTCGATACCCTTGTCGGCGGCAAAGTCGATAATGTACTTATAGGTGGGGGTGTTCACACCGGCTTCGAAGTCAACGCCATATACATTGAGTTTTGAGTACCAGTCCCATGATATCTTGCCGGGCTTGATCCATGAGGTATCACCGATTACCGATGGGCTTGACAACTGCCATGCCAGATCGTTCTCGAGCAACGAGGCATCATCGGGGGCTATCATCACCACGCGCCATGGTAGCGAACGCTGACCATCAATGACAGCGATATAGGGTGCAAGCTCTACAAATTCCTCGGTGCGGTCACCGTGCAGTTTGGTTTTCTTCACCACATGGGGGAATTCACCTTTGAGGGTAAAGCAGGAATCAGCTGTGAGAAAAAGGTTGGAATAATCCTCGACATCGGCCTCGGTGATCACTACGCGTGTGCCGGCAGGTGTATTCATATAGATGGGCAGGAAGCCCTTCATGTTGTCGTCGAGCGAGTCGAGACCACGTTTCTCGAATTTCACCTCCTGGGGCGTCTTGAAATCGTGGTAGATATCCATGGGCCAATAGGTGAATGTCCCCTGCGGCATATTGAACTCTACGGTCTCGTTGTTGACGATGAGGTCACTACCCTTGCGGTTGAGCACAAAGCGATAGGCAGCACCATTATCATAGGCACGGAACTGTACCTTGTAATTACCCGCCATATCGAGGGTCATCTCATTATAACGCTCATTGACGTCGCTGAATTTCAGAGGCACAGGGGAATTGACCACCCGGTCAACACTCTGTCGCGTCACTTTTACCTTGACATCCACACCGGGCTGCGACTTGGCTCCCTCGATGTCAAGACCCAATACCGACGGCTGAACAAGCACTTCACCGTCACGTTCTACACTCCATGTCAACTCCTTGCCGGTGTCGACACCAATTTTTACAAGTCCATCGGGCGATGTCAGCGAATAGGTGCGGGCCGAAAGCACAACAACCGAGATGGACATCAACCCACAAAGGCCGATAAATTTCTTCATTATGTGATATGATATAGTGAATTTTAAAAATTTTTCAAATTTACGAATAAATAGTATGATTTTCAAGAATTTCGGCATATTTTTTTAATGGTGGTAAATATACCTGAAAGAAATACAGCCAAAAGGATACAACAAGCCCGGGAGCAGATGCAAAAGCGGCTCCCGGGCTCGATTAAAAGGGACCATCAAATGATGTCATGTGCATCATGATGGATTAAGAAATTGATCAATACAAGTTATCCTCCGAATCTTCAACATAGGTAGAGGGGTCCTCATAACGGAGGATACCCAAACGGGTGGCATCCCACAGACCGCGATTTCCCACATGCGACAGCTCAAAGGTCATGTATCCATCAGTATATTTGAGACACAAATATGTAGCATCGAGAGTCTTGGCTTGGTCAAGAGCATAGGCTGCGATTGATCCATAGCATTTACAATCTCCCATTATGTAGTTATTCCATGTCTTAACGAAATTCTCAACGGTCCATATTGTAGAAGGGTCCTCTGAAGACCATACCTTCTCTGAATAAGCACCTGTGATAAACACATCAAGCAGGTCGGCAAAGCCGGTTTTGCTGTAAGTGTCAGTATATTGACCCCCGGAAGGCTTGTAGTTTTTACTTGCCCAGTTCTGACCGATTGAATAGCGTGAACCCCAATCGGCCGATGCCCAAAGGTGAATCTCACAATTAGGATTGATATTCTTAACAGAAGAACGAATGCGTGACAATAGAGAAGTGATTGTAGCAGAACGGTACTCAATCCACTTGGCAAACTTAGGTCCAATTCCGCCCGAAACAGTAACAATCTCCTCAGGATCAGGTACAGGCTCACTCCAATAAGAAGCGTAGGCATTAAGGTCGATGCTTCCCATTCCATACCAGCCACCATCATTGTTACAGTAACGCAGATAGTCAAGACTGATACCTTTGAGATCTGGATATTTCGAAACGAGCTCATTGATGACGCGCACTATTAAATCCTGAGCCTCGGGCGATGCCGGTGACAGCATGACGATAGGCTGTGAAGCATCGTCGGCGATATTTACAAATTGTCCCTTCTGATTATGCACAGAGCGAACCTGGCACTTGTCATACCATTGGTCAAGATGATCATAGATGTAGCCTTGCTTCTCAGTCGCTGTGTGATGACCGAAACCGGTGGCTACAACCGATGCTACAACATCAATCTTGAGCTCCTTGCACTTCTCCAGGAAGTAACCCAGATAGTCGTCATAGTCGCGCGTGACAACCTCATCGCCTATCTGGTTGCAGTAAGGGAGAATATCACTCTTATACAGTGCATAACCATTGCCGGGCTTCACGTCAAGGTAAATCATGTTCATACCATTGTCCTTGATCTTCTGTAACTCGGCATCAATGCCGGCCTTGGTTGAAAGTTTGGCAAAATTGGCATGTGCATCAATCCACATAGCCTTGGGTTTGATAACCGGTGGATCGGGAACAACATTTGGTATAGGTGGTTCCGGTGCCTCTGCAAACGGGTCAAAAGAATTGTCGTCACTACATGAAACAGTACCAACTGCAACAACAGCGGCAACAAATCCCCATAGATATTTCTTAATGTTCATTGTTTTAATATTTAAAGTTTCAGGGAAGAATCAGAAGCATGTGAGACGATAAACGGCCATACCGTAACGGTCGGTGTACATCACATAGAATGCATCACCCTTCTCGGCGTCCCAATACCAGTCACACGAACCGCCAAAGCTCCAGGCTACATTGGTAGAATAAGCCCATGATGTTCCGGCTACACGGGTCTTGAGGTCATCAACTATAGCAATGTCATTGTGCCACCACCAACCGGTGCCATTCATGATGAGAGCATAGTGGACACCGTTGATGAGCATCGAGTTGACATAGGGGCGACGGCCACCTGTACGTGAGATGTTGGAGCCGGTACCCACCCACCATGATTGCCATGGTCCATTGAACACAGCTGGCATTGTGACCTTTGTAGTTCCTTTATATGTCTTGGCCATTACTCTCATCGAACCATTGCCACTGCCCTCGACGTCTCCAAGCATATAGCTTGAATTCAGCTGGTCGGTGAGAGGAGAAATCATCTGGAAGCCGTTGCCATCATCGGCTCTTGCTCCGGTCTTGATTATCTGTGTGTCGGTTATCTGATTGTTTACAACATGAATCATATAATGTGAACCATCCTGATCACGACCTGCATTACCGGTGATATTGGCTTCCTCGGCAATATTTCCCATAATTGAGAGGTAGCTGGCACCATCGGTGATGCTGCACAAGTTACCGCTTACAGAGCCCAAAAGCATGGGAGCATCGCTGTATTTGGTCCAGTAATAGAGATCGCAGTTGTTGCCATTGCGGACAGCTCCTACAAGCACACCGTTCATATCGGAAGTTGTGGCAATAAGATTGGCCATATCGATAGATCCTATATTCAGCTTGCCTACATAGCTCAGGTCGCTCTTGTTGAATACGCGCAGGCCGAGCTCAGCATCAGGTACGTTCAAAGCTGCGTTATCAAACTTGGGAGCTGTGTACTGGCGAGACAGAAGCACAACATGATCATGTCCGCAGAATGAGACATAGCCATTCAAGTCGCCATACTGGCGTGAATCGGCCAATCCATAGTTGCCCAGCTCACCGGGGTAACCGAGGTCAGTGAACTTTTTCTCGACAACCTGAGTTCCAAGGGTGAATCCAGTACCGTACTCAGGTACAGCAGTAGGGCTGTACGTCACTGTATAGACATTGCGTGTCTTTCCATCTTCAGATGTCACTGTGTACTTCACACCACCCTCTTGAGCAAAGTTCTGAGGAGTAGCGGGATCCGGATCAACGAGCGACCCCTTGGATACAAAGAACTTGGCAACAGTTCCATCAAGCTCCTCAATTGGATCGATGTCGGGGTTAATGATAATATAAATTGTGTTACCAACCATTTCGGAATTCCACGTAACCCCCGAGTTGCCTGTCACTTTCAGGCTGCACAAATCGTTATCGTTAAGAATCTCGGCCTTCTTTCCATCTTCTGTAAACATGTCATCATCGTTACATGCCGTAAAGCCTAATCCTAAAGCAACGGTAAAGAGCCCAACGATATATTTTATTTGTTTCATAGATATACTCTTTAGATGTTATTACTGTTCATAGATACCCATGATGCGATACTTGCGTACTGAGCCCGTGCCTGATTGTACCGATATGACAAGACCTTCGGGATGTTCTTCATCTACAAGAATATTGTGACGGCTGTAGGTAAGAGAGGGGTACACAACCGCATCATACGGAATGCCTGTAATATTCACGAAAACATTGGTCAAATCAAACTTGCTGTACTGGTCAAGAGGTACAATAAACACTATTGCGCCTGAACCGCCAGCTGCCTGCTCAGGAGTAAAACCTTCGGGCAATTCATTTCCATCCTTGTCATACTCTATGATATCGGCAAGAATCTTGGGTGAATCAGAGAAACGACCCGCATAGCACGCCGCTGATGTAATGATGTTGTCCGAATGAACATAAATCGGATCGGCATCGCTGCATCCTGACAATCCAATGGAAAGGATTGCCACAACCAGCATAATGAAGTTATATTTAAGATATTTCATCGTTTTAAACTTTTAATAGTCATTACCAACCCGGATTGTTAGTACACAACTTATTGTTGGTACGCTCGGCCAATGGTATTGAAAAATAATCATAGTTCTTGTTGTAGACACGATTTCTGCCACCATCAATCTCAATGCGTTCATATGTAAAGCTATTGCCCGATTTCTTGATACGAACACCATGCATGGGCTTACCATTGAGAGTCGATTCTGCAAGACCCCAACGACGTAGATCCCAGAAACGGAAACCTTCGCCGGCAAGCTCTTTGGCTCGTTCTTCCCTGATGATTTTCATAGCTGCTTCCTTAGATGAGATATCAGCTATTTTCTTATCAGGCAAATTCACGCGTCTACGCACTGCATTGATACAATTCAGAATCTTGGTCTGATTCGATATCAAATCCAAATTGATATAAGCCTCGGCCTGGTTAAGAAGCACCTCGGCATAACGGCATATGATATCGGGACATATGCTCTTGTTGTCACCTTCGGTAAATTTCAAGTTAGACTCCTGAAGGAACTTGCGAAGATAGTAACCGGTACATGATTTGCCATCGGTATTACCTGCAAGAATAAATTCCTTAAAGCCATCATTGCCATCCACAAATGTCTCAATTTTGCGGTCTTTCCACGAAGCTCCATTATATAGAATCGTAGCCTGGAATCTGGGTTCACGGTCACTGAAGGGGTCGGCATGGCCGTTGTCCCATGTAGACCAATCAAACGCAGTTCCATCTTTCCACTCATAAAGGTCGGCAAGCTCGGCTGTAGGTTGATGCTCGGCATAAGCACCACCACCACCGCTTAAAGCACGATCACCGCGAGGACACACATAATTATCCCACAAGTGGTAAAGTTTGGCATCGCCTGCAAGATAATAAATTGCGAACAGGACCTCGGGGGAATTGCCCGAATTTTCAGAAAGGATATTCTCAAAACTTGGGTCAAGTGCAACCTGGGCATACTCGCCACACTTCTCAGCAGCCTTAGCCGCTACATCATATTTCTTGGCATAGAGTGCTATTCGGGATATCAATGCATGGGCAAAAGGTTGTGTAGCACGCTCGCGAGGCCATGTCGCACTTACTTTCTCAGGAAGATTTTCAGCAGCAAATTGCAGTTCGCTGAGAATGTAATCATATGTCTCAGCTTCAGTAGAACGTGCCATATCTATATCCTCTTTATATGAACCATCGCTCAAACCTCCATGAGAACCTGATTTCTCAGTTCTTAAAATCACACCTCCATATACTCGTGCAAGCAGGAAGTAGCTATATGCACGGCACAGACGTATCTCAGCCTCACGCTTCAGCGCCTCGTTTTTATCAAACTTGGAACCATATTCACGCAGTCGTGAGAGGCAAATGTTGGCAGTACGAATTCTCACATACTGGTCGGTCCAACACTCAAATGGTCCAGCACCTGAATTACCAGATGTAATACCATTGATATTAAAGATATTGTAAGGATGGCCATAATCACCCCACGATGGTGACTTGGTAAGATCAGAGAAAGTATCCCAGAACTTTGTACGGCTATTCTTTAACTGAGTGTCATCAGTAAATATTTTATATGATGCCGTTATGAATCCGTCAGCCGCATCCAGAGAGCTCCAAATAGCAGCATCAGACATCTTGGTCGTATCGTTGACATCAAGAGTGTCCTCACAACTTGTGAGTGCACCTCCAATGGCAACTGCAACCATGAATTTATATAATTGATTTTTCATATCACAGTAATTTAAAAAGTTACGTTAAGACCAAATGTATAAGTAGCTGCCTGAGGATAAAAACCATCAGAAACTGAAGGACTCTCAGGGTCTAGATACTTGAACTCAGTCAATGTCCATACGTTTGATCCGGCAAGATATACATTGACACCGGAGAAGGGTGTTCTATTAAGAATCTTCTCGGGTACATTATAACCAATCTGAATATTCTTTAAACGTAGGTAGCTGCCGTCAACAAGCCACCAATCAGAAATCCAGCCATTGGACCAGCTGCCATTGGTCGACAAGCGAGGATACTTTGCATTAGGATTTTCAGGCGTCCATGCACCTTCTACAAGATATTTGGGAGCATTACCGGTTGAAAATGCTGAGGAGAATACTGTACCTGTCATTGTTCCATTTGGATTTGTTCCTGTCAAGACGTAATCAACGTGAGTAGCTCCTTGCCAAAGTGTTGTCAGATAAAAATTCCTATAGTTAAGATCGATGTTGAAACCAAAGGTGATTTCTGGTATCTGACCGTAACCTATGCGCACAAAGTCATGCTGTGAAGAAATAATACCGTCACCATTGATATCCTGATACATGATATCACCGAGACGTGTCTTTCCGTCAGATGAAGGTGACTGTGGATAATTGTCTACTTGCTCCTGTGTCTGGAACAGTCCGATAGCCTTGAAGCCATAACGACCACCCACCGATTGTCCAATAGGAGATTGATAATAAGGTTGGTTGTCAGTGACTTTCTGTTTCAGAATCTTACTTTTGGCATAAGCGAAAGATCCTCGTATTCTATAACTGAAATCCTTTGTAACAGCAAGCTGGTGGTTTAGGGTGATTTCAAAACCTCGGTTATCGACCGAGCCTGAGTTTTCCCATGATGGGAAATAGCCTGCAAGAGAGGGCGGGAATACTCCACCTACTTTTTCAAGGATATCGGTTGTCTTCTTATAGAAAGCTTCAATTTCACCGGTCAAACGATTATGGAGAACAGAAAAATCGAGACCTAAATTATAGGTTTTCTTGTGGGCCCATGTGAAATTGGTGAACGCATACGGATTCTTCAACCAGTACTGAGAAATGGCTGTTCCATTGAGCACATAACTGTTATTGGCCTTCTCGTAGTATAGATTATACATGAAGCGGTCCATGTTATCATCACCACTCTCACCGTAGCTGGCTCTGAGTTTTGCCATATCAAGCCAAGGAATATCCTGAAGGAAATTTTCTCTTGTAGCAACCCAGCCCAGAGATACCGACGGGAATGTTCCCCAACGGTTCTTAGGAGCAAAGATAAATGAACCGTCGCGACGTATGGCAACTTCCAACAAATATTTGTCGTCAAAAGCATAGTTCAAACGGCCGGCATATGAAGCCATACCGGTGTGCTGGAAACTTCCCTGCGGTTCATTGACATTTTCCTTACGCTCAGGTGCAAGGGTAATGTCTATAGGGTAATCTGTAATATAGTCCTTTCCCCATGCAGCAAGCATATCCTCATAGGCTTTCTGCTTCTCGTAGAAGAAAATCACACCGATAGAATGCTTCCCAAAATCGCGGTTATACTCAACTGTGGGACGTAGCATCCAACGCCATGTATTGTTAGAAATACGACTGAAATTCTTCTTGGTCTCATCTCCACGTCCTGCAGCAGGCTCGATTTTAGCTTCAAGCGTATCGTCATCAATGCGGTAGAGCGAATATCCGGTTGTAAATTCACGGGTTTCATAATGATTGAAATCATAAGAAAAATAACCCGAGACTTTCAAGCCTTTGAGAGGTGACCATAGCTCTGAAAAATCATATTCAAGCTTGTAAGATGAATTGAATATCCACTTGTCCTGACGATAGTAACCGAGCTTGTTGAGCGCTGCAACGGGGTTGCAATTCTCTGAACCATTTCCCCATCCTACTGAATAACCATTGAATTCCTTCTTTACTGTAGGCGACATGTTGGAAGCCTGTCGCATGGGTCCATAGGGGCTATAAGAATCGAAAATAATACTTTGAGGGGCATCCTGCTGTGTCTTGGTGCCTGCCATCTGTGTCGTAAATGTAAGATTTTTGGCGACTTTTGCCTCGAGGTTGGTACGTACATTAAATCGTTCGTAACTTGTCTTCTTGATAGTTCCGTCCTGCGACATGTAACCTAAAGAAGTAAAATATTTGATCTTTTCGGTCGAACCGGTAGCTGATACATTATGCTGCTGTGTAAAACCAGTGCGGAAAATCTCATCAAACCAATCAGTCTCTCCCCATGGAGTATCGGGGGCATTTGTAAGTACCTTGTGCTGAATGTCGGCTGTGTAGATGGGAGCCAAACCGTCCATCTGCAGTGCCTTGTTCTTATAGTACATAGCCTCTGAAGCATTTAGGTACTCAGGATAAGCCGTATTGCGTACTGCCGACAATGACATATTATAGCTGATTGTACTTTTTCCTTGACCCTGTTTGGTAGTTATAAGAATAACGCCATTGGAACCTTTAATGCCATAGATTGATGATGCTGCATCCTTAAGTACAGAAATCTGTTCGATATCGTTAGGGTTGACTAAGTTGATATCACGTTCGACACCATCTACAAGAACAAGAGGTGATGCAGCCTTGAAACCGCTTACACCACGCACATACAAGGCTGCTCCATCAGCACCAGGCTGACCTGTCTGGGTAATCGAGCTCATACCTGTAATCTTACCGGCAAGCATGCTTGAAACATTCTGCATGGGTGCCTTCATCAGTTCCTTGTTTCCTACAGCCGATACCGAACCGGTCATGGTGACCTTCTTCTGCACGCCGTAGCCAACTACTACCACCTCATCGAGGAGGTTATCATCGGGTTTCATTGTGATGGTCACGGTCGACTTCCCTTTCAGCGGGAAGGTGAGCGGCTCGTAACCGACATAGGTGACCAGCAGGTCAACATCGAGTGAGGGTACCTTGAGAGTGAACTCACCGTCAAAATTGGTAGCCATCGCTATCGCCGGCTGCTGCTTTACAGCAACTGTCGCGCCAATCATCGGGTCGCCATTCTCATCGAATACCGTGCCTGTTACGCTCGTTTCCTGGGCCGAAACCGAGAAAACAGCACACATGCACAGTAACAAGGCCATATGCCTCAAGTACTGAGAAAAAAACTTTTTCATGTGATTGAAAATTGATTTAGGGATATAATTGATTGATAATCTCTACTTGGTTGTTCGGGCGTCGTAGTCGTCAAAGGCTTTCTTGATTGCCTCCCACTGGTCCATCTCGATGACCTGAACCACATCAAAAACCATGGCGCCCCCTGTCATGTCAAGACAGCAGGTGACTGCATTGTAGATGTTCTGGGGATTCTCCATGTTGGTGTCATGGTTGATGGCATATATTGAGCCTACGAGGTTGCAATCGCCCTTGAGCAATGTATCGGCACGCGCCAGTCCATACTCCACCGACTCGTTGTCGTCGGGTCCATAGACTCTTTCAAGATATGTGCCTGCGATAAAGTTGTCGAGATAGGGAGCGAAACCCGCTGCCTGATACTCGTCGCTGCCATACTCGGGGTAGGCCTTGACCCAGCTGCTGCGCGGGCTTGCCCAGTTCTGTCCATGGCCTTGCAATGCATGGATCCATGAAGCGGCCCAGTAGTCAAGCTCGGCATCGGGGCGTATGCTCTTGAGGGAGTCGCTCACCTGATGTATGAAGTCACTGATGATACCGGCACGCCATGCCCACCACTGCTTGTAGTATTTACCGGCAACACGGATGCTGTCGCCTGCCTCAGGGTTGGCGGCATAGGTATAGATATCCTCAGGGAAGTTCTCGATTGTCTCCCCTACATATTGCTCAAAAAGGGCTTTGCTCTCGGGCGAGAAATCGCTGCGGGTGTCGGGGAAACGGCAATAGTCGAGTGCGAGTCCGTCGATATCATATTTGTGCATGATCTCCGTAAGGATTCCCATAGCGAAGTCACGGTTGTCCTGACGTGCCGGATTGAGGAAAGCCGCTACCTGCATGCTGTCCTCATATATGGGTTGCAGGGTTCCGTCCTGCTTGTACTGCACGCATGTGCGCGCCATGAATGTAGTGTCATCATAACACAATCCTTTGTGCCACCAGGGGGAACCGGCCGGAAACACACAAGCCGAGGCCACGACCTTGAGCCCTTTATCATGGGCACGGTCAAGGAAGTATCCGAAATAGTCCCAGTCGCGATTTACCTCGGTATCATGGACAGTAGTGAGCTGTTCACACACCTCGCTGTCATACAATACCTTGCCCTGTATAGGCTTGATATCAACGACAATGTGATTAAAACCGGTCTCCACAATCTTGTCGAGATAGAAATCGATTGAATCCTTTGTCGCAAAGCGCTCGAAATTGGCCTCGGCACACATCCACAGATACTTGGGAGTGTCGCCTTCAGTTTTCTTCTCTCCACCTCCACAGGAACAAAGGAATCCTGTAGCTGCGGCTGTTATAGCCACAGCGGCAAGAAGATAGTTTAATTTGTTCTTCATTTCGTGAAATGTTTTGCCAGGCAATGACCATGGCCATCACCCGGGTGATTGATTGGTTATAGATTGTTTTTGGATGTTAACTGCAGGAGATTCTGATTAAGGTGTCTCAGTCAATAAACTGGCCGGTAAAGTCTACACGGCGCCCAAAAGGATTGAGCAGCGAGTCAACGAGAATGGCATACTCTCCTCGGGTCATCGTGCTTTCGTTCGTTTTTTCTACGAGCCCTTTCTGAGCCATCACGTCTACGAGCTTGAAATCCTCCTTGTCAAGAGCAAGCGATAAGAGCGTCTCGACGAGTCCCACAGTCGCAGGCCGATCTGTGACAAGGTCGCGCACTCCGTCGAGATTGTAAAAATTGATAAAGTCCACGAGGTCCCCCTCAAGCAACGGATCGTTGACACGCAACCAGGTCTGGTTAGTCCAATCGATGCTACGACCTTCGCTCCGTAGTATACCCGAGGCACCAATACGCTGATAGCTCATGAATGCCGGGTCGTCGAGCTTGACATCAAGGTAAGGAAGCAGATAGCCACCGGCATCAAGAACAGCCGCCTGCACGTCACGTACACCGACCTCGGTTACAGGCTTGTCATTGAGTACCGACAATGCTGCCAATGCACCTGCGGCCTGACCTATCTGCATGACAACGGGCTGAAGACGTGTCGTTCCATTGACTATGTTCGACACTGAGACTGATTTCTCGGTGACAAGCAGATTCTGTACCGAATCGGGGATTATCACACCCAAAGGGAGTCCAAAGGAAGGAACCGGGTGGAAATATAGATTTGGCAACTCATCTACACCCGAATAGGCATGATGATGATGATCCACAGGATAGTCACCGACAGCAACCGCAGTGCGGTAGAGCGGCTGAGGTGTATCGTAAGGTGTCATTATATGATTCAGATCAAAACGCACCTTACCATGTATGCGACGCGACTCACGGTGATATGGAATGAAGGGCAAGCGGTCGGCAGTAGGGAACTCATCGTCGGCAAGGCCCAGGGTGTTGAAGCCGAGCTCAGTCTGCAAGAAATATATGTACCTGAGCGTGTGCTCCTTGGCTTCCATCAAAGCCTCAGCACGCTCCCGTGGAGTCATTTCGATGATATTGAGATAGTAATCATTACCCTCTATAGGCCAGTTGATCATATACTTGCCATTGGGCAACTTACCATAGGTTATCATGTTTTCAACAGGCCACATGCGACCTGGTTGAGTTGGATTGACACACAGCGGATTAATAGCCGTGCAGGCAAACTCGTCGGGGTCATAGTCCTCAGGCTTCTCAATCGTCACATCATGGTCATATTCCTTCAATACAGCGACCATGGTCAGGTCCTGAATTATATTGTTGGCCTCCAATGGAGCCACATCTTCACCGGTGAGCGAACGCGGTTCCATACCTATATCATAACCCACACCGACCCTCTTGGCTACATCTCCGAGTTCAGTGCCGTCGATGAGAACCTTGGCATGAAGCTCGGTCTTTTCACCCTCGGCATTGACAAGAGTGACATTCCACTCTCCATCGGCCTCCTGCCGCGCATCAGCAAGGATGGTCTCATATTTCACCTCAATAGATGGCAATTCAGCGACCATGGACTTGAATATCTCATTACCCACCGAAGGCTCAAACAAAACACTGCTCACCCACCCCGTCTTGAGAGCTTCGGCCGAACCGTAATGTTGTATCAGTCTCTCCCTGAACTCGCCAAAGATACCCGCAGGCATATTGTAGTTGCCGTCGATAGCACTAACCCCGGCGGCAGTGAGCATACCACCAAGCCACGTAGACTCCTCGGCTACCACAACCGAAGCACCCATGCGCGCAGCCTGAACAGCAGCCGAGGTGCCGCTGGCGCCTCCTCCTATTATTACTATATCGACATTCTCCACCGAGTTGCGGCACGATGACATAGATACAATACAAAGTGACGCTATGGCCGCCCTTGAGACGACAACCCGCAACAGCGCTTTTAGGTGAATAAGATGAGAACTCATTATTTTGTTAAATATTATTTACTTAATCTCCACTTGTATTTTTTCACAAGTTTTTCAATTGGCAAATTCTAATTTTGCGCAAATTTAAACATTTTTCTTAAAACCACAAAAATATAAGTAAATTTCAATAAAATCTCATCAATATCTTTTTTACTCATTTAACCTAAACACAACCAACCCCCATAGCAATTCACCATCCTCATCATATCACAAAGACACATTTATAACTCCCCAAGCAAAACATGATGCAACCCAACCCGCACTCCTCGATACATGATAAATTTAAAAATATAACCAAACATAGGGTTCAAGATTTGGATTATGACAAGAAAAATCCTACATTTGCAGTCGCAAAAAAAGCAACTGTCTAACAACAGAATTATACTACAAAACGAAATATACTGATAATCATGAACGTTACACTCGAGAAGCATGATGATGGCACAGGCATCATCACTGTGAACATTACAGAGAACGACTACGCTGCCAAGGTTACTGAAAACCTCAAGACCATAGGCCGCACCCACACCATCCCCGGATTCCGCAAGGGACACATCTCAATCGACCAACTGCGTCGCCGTTTCGGTCGCGATGTGAAAAGCGACGTCATCAACCACGAGGTTATAGACGCAGCCCTCAACTATATCAAAGAAAACAAAATCAACTGTCTCGGAGAGCTTCTCCCTGTTGAGATAAAAGAAATCAACCTTACCGACAAGGATTATACCTTCCAATATGAGGTAGGTGTAGGACCCGATGTCAACGTAACACTCGACAAGGAAATCACCATCCCCTTCTACAATATCGAGGTTACCGAAGAAATGGTCAAAGAGCAGGACGAGCAGATGCGCCAGCGCTTCGGCAAGCAGGTTGCCGCTGACACTATCGACGAGAACGCCTTTGTCAAAGGCACCATCATGGAACTCAACGAGGACGGCACCGTCAAGGAGGGCAACGATGCAATACAGAACAACAACGGCATGATTCTCGTGAGCCACATCGCCAACAAAGATGAGGCCGCCAAATTCATAGGCAAGAAACAAGGTGACAAAGTGGTGTTCAACGCCGCCAACTCCACCAACGGCAACAACAACGAACTTGCATCACTGCTGGGAATCACCCCGGAAAAAGCCGCCGACGTAAAGGGCAATTTTGAATTCAACATCGGTGATATTCTCGTAGTAAAACCCGCCGAGCATGACGAGGACTTCTACAAGGCCGCCTTCAACCGCAACTTCGACAACGAGGCCGACTATTACGAGGAACTCAAGAAAGTCATAGCCGCCCAGCTCGCTCCCAACAGCCAGATTCTCTTTGATATGACCGCTGAGAAGACTCTCATCGAGAAATATGGCGACATGCAACTTCCCGCCAACTTCCTCAAGAAGTGGCTCGTAGCCCGTCAGGACGGTGTCAACGCCGAGAATGTCGACGAGGAATACACACGTATGGAGCCCGCTGTCAAATGGCAACTCATTCGCGAAAGCATTGCAGAGAAACAGGACATCAAACCATCTAAGGAAGATGTCGAGAGCTTCGCTAAGAGCTACGCACGCCGCCAGCTTGCCCAGTATGGCATGTATGACGCCGATGAAGAGATGGTAGAGGGATTTGCCAAGCGATTCATGGAGGATAAGAACTTCAGCCGTCAGATCGTTGACCAAGTGGCTGACCGCAAACTCTTCATGTGCATCCGCTCACTGGTAAATGTCGAAGAAAAAACCGTATCGCTCGACGAGTTTAAGAAACTCGCCAATGCCGATAAGGCTGAATAATTGTCAATAAAGCGAATTTCCACCGTGTGGCAAACTGATTTTTGGTTGCCACACGGTATTTTTTTGACAAAAATATTTCAGATTATATCAAAAATAATTATCTTTGATTTATCAAACGATAATGAAAGCGATTATATATGAACGACGATTTTAGAAAATACGCTGTGAAACATCTGGGCATGAACGGACTTGCCCTCGACCAATATACCGCAGCGACCAATGGTACAATTACTTCGAGCTACATCTCCCCGACGATCATCGAGGAGCGCCAACTTAATGTAGCACAAATGGACGTCTTTTCACGCCTTATGATGGACCGCATCATATTTCTCGGAACTGATGTCAACGACTACACTGCCAATGTGATTCAGGCCCAGCTCCTGTATCTTGACTCGGCCGACCCCGGCAAGGATGTATCGATCTACATCAACTCGCCCGGTGGTTCAGTTTATGCCGGACTTGGCATCTATGACACAATGCAGTACATCTCGAGCGACGTTGCCACCATATGCACCGGAATGGCTGCCTCAATGGCCGCTGTACTTCTCGTAGCCGGACAGAAAGGAAAACGCTTTGCCCTGAAGCACTCGCGCGTCATGATACACCAGCCAATGGGTGGCGCACAAGGCCAGGCAAGCGATATCGAGATCACAGCACGCGAGATTCAGAAACTCAAGAAAGAACTCTACACAATCATAGCCGACCATTCAGGACAACCATTTGAAAAGGTGGAGCGTGACAGCGACCGTGACTATTGGATGACCGCCAACGAAGCCCTCGAATACGGCATGATTGACGACGTTCTTGCACGCGCCAAACACTAAGACCAAGTCATATCATGGCTAAACGTAACATACAGAAATGCTCTTTCTGCGGACGTCCCGCCGACATGTCGGAGGTAATGATTCCATCGGCCACAGAAACCGGCACATACATATGTGCCGAGTGTGCCGACCAGATTCACGAACTCCTGGCAAGCTATCGCCACGAGACATCATCAGGACTCGGACATTCCAAAAGCGCCAAGACCAAGGAGAAATTTGGAGAGATACCCACGCCCAAGGAAATCAAGGATTTTCTTGACAAATATGTAATAGGCCAAGACTCTGCCAAACGCTACCTATCGGTGGCCGTTTACAACCATTACAAACGTCTCTCTCAACCTACCGACGACGATGTCGATATCGAGAAGAGCAACATCATAATGGTCGGACCCACAGGCACCGGCAAGACACTGCTTGCCAAGACCATAGCCCGGTTGCTTGACGTCCCATTCACCATCGTCGACGCAACGGTGCTCACCCAGGCCGGCTATGTAGGAGAGGACATCGAAAGCCTTCTCACACGCCTGCTTCAGGTTGCCGACTACGACGTGCAACGTGCCGAGAAAGGCATAGTATTCATCGATGAAATCGACAAGATAGCTCGCAAGGGCGACAATCCTTCAATCACCCGTGATGTGAGCGGAGAGGGCGTGCAGCAAGGTCTGCTCAAACTCCTCGAAGGGTCGGTCGTAAACGTTCCCCCTCAAGGTGGGCGCAAACACCCCGAGCAGCATATGATACAGGTAGACACCAAGAATATACTTTTCATATGTGGAGGCGCTTTTGACGGCATCGAACGTAAGATTGCACAACGGCTCAACACCCACACTGTTGGCTATGCCACCAATGAAGCCAAGAAAAAAATCGACCGGGAGAACTTCCTGGAATATGTGGCGCCACAGGATCTGAAATCATTCGGACTGATACCCGAAATTATAGGCCGTCTACCCATCATCACCCATCTGGAGCCTCTCGACCGCGATGCATTGCACCGCGTGCTCACAGAGCCCAAGAACGCCATTACACGTCAATATGAGAAACTATTCAAAATGGACGGCGTGAAGCTTGAATTTTCCCCCGAGGCTCTCGATGTCATCGTAGACACTGCCGTGGAATACAAGCTCGGTGCTCGTGGACTACGTGGCATCGTGGAAGAGATTATGATGGACTCAATGTTTGAAATTCCCAAAAGTAAAACCAAAAAATTCGTTGTAACCGGCGACTACGTCAAGGAAAAGCTCGCCAAAACAAAGCTGGAAACCATTCATAACTAATCAAACTTTAACGAAACAAATTTTGTCAACGCGACACTCACATTCTCTCTTAAAAAATAACCATGGCAACTAAACAACAACTGACCCAAGCCCTCAAGAAGCACTTCGGCTTCGATTCCTTCAAAGGAAATCAAGAAGCCATAATGATGTCGTTGCTTGATGACAAGGACACATTCGTGCTCATGCCTACAGGTGGAGGTAAATCTCTCTGCTACCAATTGCCCGCTCTGATGTCGGAAGGTACTGCTATAATCATCTCTCCGCTTATAGCTCTAATGAAGAATCAGGTCGATGCAATACGCAACTTCAGTGAGGACAACGGTGTGGCCCATTTCATCAACTCGTCTCTCAACAAGGGAGCTATCGACCAGGTGAAGCAGGACATTACTTTGGGTCGTACAAAACTGCTGTATGTTGCCCCCGAGTCGTTGACAAAAGAAGAGAATATTGAATTCCTTAAAACCGTTCCCATATCATTCTATGCTGTAGACGAAGCTCACTGCATCTCCGAATGGGGTCACGATTTCCGTCCCGAATACCGACGCATAAGACCCATCATCAACGAGATATCAAAACGCCCAGTCATAGCATTGACCGCTACTGCGACACCCAAGGTACAACACGACATTCAGAAAAACCTGGGAATGCAGGATGCCAACGTTTTCAAATCTTCCTTCAATCGACCCAATCTCTACTACGAGATAAAACCCAAAAGCAACGCGATTGACAAAGACATCATCAAATTCATAAAGAGCAATCCCGGTAAATCGGGAATCATATACTGTCTGAGCCGCAAGAAGGTAGAGGAACTTGCTGAGAATCTCACGGTCAACAACATAAAAGCCCTACCCTATCATGCAGGTATGGACGCCGCTACCCGCTCGGCCAATCAAGACGCCTTTCTTCTTGAAAAAATCGATGTCATTGTCGCTACAATTGCCTTTGGAATGGGCATCGACAAGCCCGATGTAAGATTCGTCATACATTATGACATGCCCAAATCTCTCGAAGGATACTATCAGGAGACAGGACGTGCCGGCCGCGATGGCGGTGAAGGTCAGTGTATCACATTCTACTCGGCCAACGACCTCAAGAAACTCGAGAAATTCATGCAGGGCAAGCCGATAGCCGAGCAAGAGATAGGTCGTCAACTGCTCACCGAGACAGCATCATATGCCGAATCATCGGTGTGCCGTCGCCGCACTCTACTCCACTATTTCGGCGAATCCTTCGATATCGAAAACTGTGGGAACTGTGACAACTGTTTAAATCCGAAAAGACAAGTGGAAGCAAAAGATGACTTGTGTGCAGTCATAGAAACTGTTACTGCTTTAAAAGAGAAATTTAAATCAGACTATATCATCGACGTTATGCTCGGTCGCAACAACGCGACAATCCAAAGCTACAATCACGATGAACTCGAAGTGTTCGGCTGTACCCAGAAAGCCGACGAACGATACCTGAACGCCGTAATACGCCAGGCCATCATCGCCGGATACCTCGACCGCGAAATTGAAAACTACGGCCTTATAAAGGTCACTCCCGCCGGCAAGAAATTCCTCAATAAACCGACATCGTTCAAAATCGTTGAGGACAATGAGTTTACTGAGGAGGATGAGGATGTTCAGGTCAAGAGCGGAGCTTCATGTGCCGTCGACCCTGAGCTCTACAGCATTCTCAAAGACCTTCGACGCAAAACAGCCAAGAAACTTGACCTTCCTCCCTATGTGATATTCCAAGATCCATCACTTGAAGCAATGGCGACAACCTATCCTATCACGATGGACGAATTGCAGAACATCACTGGTGTAGGTGCCGGCAAAGCCAAGCGATATGGCGAGGAATTCCTCAAAGTAATCAAGCAACATGTCGAGGAGAATGAAATTGAACGCCCCGAGGATCTACGCGTGAGAACCGTACCCAACAAGAGCCGTCTCAAAATCTCTATTATCCAAGCCATTGACCGCAAGATTGCTCTCGATGAGCTGGCCAACTCTAAAGGTCTGGAATTTGACGAACTCCTTGACGAGGTTGAGGCCATCGTATACTCTGGCACCAAAATCAATATCTCCTACTTCCTTAACGAGGTCATGGACGATGACCGGCAGGAGGATATCTTTGAATATTTCAAAGAGAGCGACAGTGATGATCTTAATGAGGCAATCAAAGAACTCGGCAATGAATATTCAGAGGAAGAGATAAGGCTTGTACGCATCAAGTTCCTCTCAGAACTTGGCAACTGATGCCTGTAACCCAATAACCTGTATCAACTGCAATCTGTAATCAAATCACAACCGGAATGAGCATCGTCAACTATCGTAATGTCGACATATACCGCAAGGAACACGCTGTCTTGTCACATGTATCCTTCACTCTCCAGGAAGGTGAATTCACATATCTCATAGGCGCTGTGGGAAGTGGCAAAAGCACCATTATGAAATCACTTTATGCAGAGGTCGCTGTTTCATCGGGAAGCGCTCAGGTGATGGGATACGACATGCTCTCGATAAAACGTCAGGATATACCATTCCTGCGTCGACAAATAGGAATTGTCTTCCAGGACTTCCAACTGCTCAGCGACCGTTCTGTCTATGACAACCTCCTCTTTGTACTGCAGGCAACAGGCTGGGTTGACAAGAATTTGATCGACAAGCGCATCAACGAAGTCCTCACCCAAGTGGGCATGGACAAGAAATGCTATAAGCACCCACATGAGTTATCGGGAGGAGAACAACAACGTGTCGTCATAGCAAGAGCATTACTCAACAGACCCAAGCTCATTATTGCCGACGAACCCACAGCCAATCTTGACCCCGGAACCGGAGAACACATCATACGGCTCATGCTTTCCATAGCCCAAGAGGGTACAGCCGTGCTCATGGCCACACACAATCTGGCCATGGTTGAACAATTCCCGGCAAGGGTGTTGAGATGTGAGAAAGGCACCGTTTTCGACGACGGAATCGTATCTTACAACTAAGAACTTTGTAACATTATTTAATATCAGGAGTTATCACATAATTCAAAAAATGAAAGTATTAAAGTTTGGCGGCACATCGGTAGGTAGTGCCCAGCGCATCAAGGATGTAGCAAAGCTCATTGCCAATCGCGGCAAGAATATAATTGTTCTGTCGGCTATGTCAGGCACGACCAATTCACTCGTAGAGATTTCTGATTATCTCTATAAACGCAATGTGGAAGGAGCTAAGGAAATAATCAATAACCTTGAAGCAAAATACCGCAAGGTAATAGATGAGCTCTACGACTCTGATGAGTACAAAATGCTGGCCCTAAACGAAGTACGTGACAACTTCAATTATATACGGTCATTTAGCAAAGACCTGTTCACTCTGTTTGAAGAAAAAGAGATTCTTTCACGCGGTGAGATGATTTCAGTGGCTTTGATGTACCACTACCTGAGGGAACAGCATGTTGACGTCGCCATATTGCCGGCTCTCGAATACATGCGCACAGACAAGAACGACGAGCCCGACACTCAATACATAAAGCAAAAGCTTGAAACTCTGCTCGAGCGCAACGCCGATGCTCAAATTTATCTCACTCAAGGCTACATATGCCGCAACGCCTATGGCGAAATTGACAATCTGCATCGTGGAGGAAGTGACCTCACCGCCTCTGTAATCGGAGCGGTGCTCGGTGTCGATGAAATTGAAATATGGACCGACATCGACGGCATGCACAACAATGACCCCCGATATGTAGAAGGCACAAAGCCGGTTGATGAGCTTCACTTCGAGGAAGCAGCCGAGTTGGCCTACTTCGGTGCTAAGATCCTGCACCCCACTTGTGTCCTGCCAGCCAAGCTTAACAACATCCCTGTAAGGTTGCTTAACACAATGGATCCCGATGCACCGGGCACAGTCATATATAATTCATTGCCATCACACCGCATCAAAGCCGTTGCTGCCAAAGACAATATAACCGCCATCAAGATCAAGTCGAGCCGAATGCTCCTCGCTTATGGTTTCCTGCGCAAGGTATTCGAGATTTTCGAAACCCATAAGACTCCTATCGACATGATCGCCACAAGCGAAGTTGGCGTCTCTGTTACAGTCGACAACACCAAGGAACTTGACAACATTGTCAACGACCTCAAAAAGTTTGGCACGGTCACTATTGACCATGACATGGTTATAGTATGTGTCGTAGGTGACCTTGAGTGGCACAACTGCGGTTTTGAGAGCCGTGCTCTCGAAGCATTGCAGGATATTCCAGTAAGAATGATCTCATATGGTGGCAGCAACTATAATATTTCATTCCTTGTAAGCAAGGAGGACAAAGTGAAGGCTCTCAACTCCCTGAGCGACAATTTGTTCAAATAAAACACATGATACCCAATTTGTATAATGATTAATCCTCCATTTGAAACATTTGAAGCAACGCGCACTCCTGTGTATTACTATGACCTGGAATTGCTGAACCGTACCCTTGAGGCACTCACACGCGCTGCCTCAATCGACCTGCGGTTTAAGGTACACTACGCAGTCAAAGCCAATGCGCGCAAGGAATTGCTTCACATTATTTCATCCTACCCTCTCGGTGCCGATTGTGTGAGCGGTAATGAAATTGCCGCAGCGGTTAATGCAGGTTTTCCAGCCGACAAAATTGTATTTGCCGGTGTAGGTAAAACCGATAGGGAAATCAATCTGGCACTGAGCCACGACATCGAGTGCTTTAACGTCGAATCCATACCCGAACTTGAAGTAATCGACAACTTGGCCCGCAAAGCCGGCAAGATAGCAACCATAGCATTGCGCGTAAACCCTCAAATCGACGCACACACTCATAAATATATCACTACCGGACTCAGTGAAAATAAGTTTGGTATCGATATGGCACAGCTTGACCAAGCTATAGAAATTGCCACCAAACTACCGGCTATCAACCTCATCGGCCTACATTTCCATATCGGCTCCCAACTCACATGTCTCGACAGCTATCGATTGTTGTGTGAACGTATCAACATGCTCACTGACAAATACAAGCAACGTGGCATTCTTTTCAAAAGCATCAATGTGGGAGGAGGTCTTGGCATAGATTATGACAACCCCGACCAATCACCTATACCCGACTTCAACAGCTACTTCAGAATCTTCAAGGACAATCTGAATCTCGATCCACATCAGGAAGTCCATTTTGAGCTGGGAAGGTCAGTTGTAGCCCAATGTGGCTCGCTCATCACACGGGTGATTTACGTCAAGGAATCAACTGCAAGAAAATTTGCAATAGTCGACGCAGGCATGACCGAGCTCATAAGGCCAGCACTGTATCAATCCCACCATGCCATCCAGCTGATCAGTGAAGATTCCAATAGCCGTCCCATTTATACCTACGATGTGGTAGGCCCTATATGTGAATCGAGCGATGTCTTCGCCACCGACGAAAAGCTACCAGAGCTGCACCGTGGCGATATTCTTGCCATACGCTCGGCTGGAGCTTACGGCGAGACAATGGCATCTCAATATAACCTACGTCCATTACCCTCAGCAATATTCAATTAATATCACATATAAATCATGGTAATACAACGCTTGCAATCGCTCTATCTTCTTCTTGCAATTATAGCAATGACTCTTGTATTCTATCTTCCATTTGGATTAATCATCGATGCAACAGACCCTGCAACCACTGTAGAGCTCGTAACTCTCGATTATCCCATATTATTGGTATTGAACAGCCTCATAACACTACTGCTGCTTATCGATATATTTCTATTTAAGAATCTGAGCTTTCAAAGGCTTGTGGCAGCAGTATGCATTTTGCTCATCATTGCTTCAGCAGCAACAACATTCATTATCCTATCAAATATTGGCGATATGTGGAAGATAGCCTGGGCAGGAGCTCCTGTAGCTCTTCTATTTGCACTGTTCCTCACCATTGCGGCAAGATATCGCATGGGTAAAGACCTGAAATTGCTACGTAGCTATGACCGTCTGAGATAATCTATCCTATAGGTCATCACTTATTTCATAAGAAAGTTTGAAACCTCAACACCCGGTTTCAAACTTTTCTTTTAAATAGGATGCAGTATACCCCTTACCCTGCTTGACAATATCCTCAGGGGTACCCTCGGCAACGATATAGCCGCCATTGGCTCCACCCTCCTCTCCGATATCGATAACATGGTCGGCACACTTCACTACATCAAGATTATGCTCGATAATCAGGACAGTGTGTCCACCGGCTATAAGACGGTTGAACGAATCGAGCAACCTTGTGATATCATGGAAATGCAATCCAGTAGTAGGTTCGTCAAATATAAACAGTGTCGGCTCTATCTTCTCATTGGCGAGATAAAAGGCCAATTTGACACGTTGATTTTCACCACCTGACAATGTTGACGATGATTGACCAAGTTTAATATAACCAAGCCCCACATCCTGAAGTGGTTGCAGACGTTTTACAATACGTTTCTCTATTGCACCTTGTCCGGCCGAAAAAAATTCTATAGCCTGGTTAACTGTCATATCGAGAATCTCGCTGATATTTTTACCGGCATATTTCACCTCCAGCACTTCCCGCTTGAAACGTTGACCATGGCACGATTCACACTGTATGGTTATATCGGCCATAAACTGCATCTCTATGGTAACAGTACCTTCACCCTTACACTCATCACATCTGCCTCCGTCGGCATTGAATGAAAAGGTTGTTGCGGTATAACCCATCTGTTTCGAAGCCTGTTGGTCGGCATATAAGGCTCGAATCTCATCATAAGCCTTTAGATATGTAGCTGGATTGGAACGGCTTGACTTGCCAATTGGGTTCTGATCGACAAAGTCAACAGCCTTGATGCGCGAGATGTCTCCGGCCAACTCCTTGAATGCTCCCGGTGCGTCTACGCTCATATCAAGTCTACGGGCAATCGCACGGTATAAAATATCCCGCACGAGTGTCGACTTTCCGCTTCCACTCACTCCGGTAACCACAGTCATCACTCCAAGAGGGAACTTAACGTCGATATTCTTCAGATTATTCTCAACAGCCCCCTTCACCTCGATATAACTACTCCATTTGCGCCGGCTATTAGGCACAGGTATGGACATCTGCCCTGTGAGATACTTGGCAGTATAGCTATACTGAGCTTCACTCAGATGACTATAGTCACCTTGATACACGATTTGTCCACCCATACGTCCAGCCATCGGCCCCACGTCAACGATATAATCGGCTGCCTCCATTATCTCCTGGTCATGCTCTACAACGACAACGGTATTTCCCAACTGTTGCAACCGGCGCAAAACATCAATCAGACGTGCCGTATCCCTTGAATGCAACCCTATACTCGGCTCGTCGAGAATATATAGCGATCCTACAAGACTACTTCCAAGCGATGTGGCGAGATTGATGCGCTGACTCTCACCTCCCGATAGAGTATTTGACAGTCGGTCAAGTGTGAGGTAACCCAACCCTACATTAATCATATAATCAAGCCGGCTCCTTATTTCCTTGACAAGACGGGCACCGACCTTAAGATCATTACCCTCTGGGGTAAAATCATCAAACCATCGCTTCAAGTCAGTAATAGGCATCTTCACCAGATCAGTGATTGTCGCTCCCCCCACCTTGACATATAAAGCTTCGGGACGCAAACGCTCACCGTGACACTCAGGGCAAATAGTCTTACCTCTGTAGCGTGCGAGCATCACCCTATACTGAATCTTGTATAAATTACGCTCAACCATCTGGAAAAATCCGTCGATACCAGGAAAATCCGAACCTCCGTGCCACAGATAATGCTTCTGCTCGTCAGTGAGTTGCATGTATGGCCGATGTATCGGAAAATTATGTTGGGAGGCACATTTTATAAACTCGGTTTTCCACTCTCCCATCTTTTCTCCACGCCAGCACACAACAGCATCTTCATATACCGACAGTGCTTTGTTGGGAATAACAAGATTCTCATCTATACCTGTAGTCTTGCCAAAACCTTCACATACCGGACATGCACCATAGGGATTGTTGAAATTGAACATCTGGTCATTGGGTTCCAGAAATGTAATTCCGTCGGCTTCAAACCGTTTTGAAAAGTCATAACTGTGTGCTACCCCATCATTATCCCAAACCACAAGACGCATCATATCATGACCCTCAAAGAACGCAGTCTCAACCGAGTCGGCAAGACGCGTGCGTTCATCGGCATCATCACTCACTGCAAGACGGTCAATGACAAGAAACATTTCCTTGACATCAGGGACATTCTTTAAATTCCTGCAGTCATCAATGTCGACAAATTCATCATCAATGAAAAGACGGCTGTACCCTTCCTTGTCAAAAATATCGAGTTGCTCTTCCATGCTCCTTCCTTGAGGGAGAGATACAGGTGCAAGTACCACAAGACGCATACCTAAAGGATAGGTATAAGCTGTATCAACTACATCGTTGATATTGTGACGCTTTACCTCAAGACCTGATACGGGGGAATAGGTGCGTCCCAAGCGTGCGAAGAGCAGACGCAGATAGTCATATATCTCAGTCGATGTTCCTACTGTACTACGGGGATTACGCACAGTCACCTTTTGCTCGATGGCTATGGCCGGTGGCAATCCCTTGATATAGTCAACCTCGGGTTTGGACATGCGACCTATGAACTGGCGTGCATAACTCGACA
This sequence comes from Clostridiales bacterium, assembly GCA_023666645.1. Classification (GTDB taxonomy): domain Bacteria; phylum Bacteroidota; class Bacteroidia; order Bacteroidales; family Muribaculaceae; genus JAAVFS01. Next base: position 10,666 of record JAMPBP010000004.1, on the reverse strand, counting down.
GACTGTCGACATAGCGACGCTGTCCCTCGGCATATAACGTATCGAAGGCCAAGGATGATTTCCCCGACCCCGACAATCCCGTTATGACAATGAATTTATTACGGGGCAACGTGACATCAACATTTTTCAAGTTGTTGACACGCGCCCCTTTGATTACTATTGACTCTTCGTCCATCAATGTTCTATTGATTAATGCTAATCCTCAAGGTAATAGGTTATAGTAGAGACAACTCTTACATTTTTAATGTAAGGAGTGTATGAATCGCGATTCTCAATTGAGAACTGACCCTGAGACGCTGTTTTGATTTTACCGAGCACACTCTCTGAATCATCGGCAAATTTCTTGGCAGCCTGACGTGCATTAGCGGTGGCCTCGGCTATCATCTCAGGCTTGATTGCATTAAGATCGGTATAGCTGTAGCTGATACGGTTTTCCCAACCGCCTGATACGACTGCAACTCCCTCCTTCAACAACTCGCCCTGTCGCTTTATAAGCGATGTTATGAGATCGACATTGCCCGATGTGACTACGATCACTCCGTCTACGCTGTAGCGGTTACGAGGTATATTGGAACTATAGGGATTGGCCTGATTATCGGTCACACTGGGTGCTATAACCTCGATTTCCGATTCCTGTACTCCATTATCCTTAAGAAACTGCACAATCTTGCCACTCTTGGTGGTTATATCGCTATATATGGTCGACAAGTCATTTGCGGCACACTGATAGACTACCGGCCATGTAACACTATTGGCCTTCACCTCGCGCTCTGCAAGGCCTCTCACTGTGACGATACGGTCACGATTGGAAAAATTATCTATACCTTGCTTAATGAACAGCCCCACCAATGCAAGACCTATGGCAACAATTACCGACTGAATTATAGTTGTATTTTTCATGTCTCTGATATTTATTGAGTTCATATTTGAATTCGTCATCTCATTCTACAAAACACATAACCGGCTTTTTCAAAACGTGCAGAAATATCCACCATTTGTCCAACGCAGATTATATTGGAGTATAGGTTGAGTTGCTATGCAAAAATAATACAAATTTTATTATTCATATGTTCATTGAACCTCTTTTTTTCTTTCACTGAACAATTTTTTGTAACTTCGTGGTCTAATTGTATTATCTCATTCATATGCTCATAATAGGAATTGCCGGTGGCACCGGCTCGGGAAAGACCACAGTAGTCAATAAGATCATCGACAGCTTCGCCGCCGGCGAAGTTGCTGTCATACCTCAAGACTCTTACTACAAGGACTCCAGCCACATTCCCGTGGAACAACGTAGTAAAATCAACTTCGATGAACCCGCCGCCATTGAGTGGACTCTTCTGGTTGAACATCTCAAGCAGCTCAAGGCCGGCAAAGCTATCGAGATGCCAACCTATTCATACCTCACATGCACCCGCCAGAAAGAAACGATACACATAGAGCCTCGTGATGTTGTCATCGTGGAAGGAATTCTGGTTCTCACCGAACCAATACTCCGCGAAATGATGGATGTGAAATGCTTCGTTGACGCAGACCCCGATGACCGTCTCATCCGTGTCATTTCTCGCGACTGCATTGAGCGGGGACGCACACCCCAGATGGTTATCGACCGTTATCAGGACATCCTTAAACCCATGCACTGCATGTATATCGAACCATCCAAGAGATTCGCTGACCTGATTATTCCTCAAGGAGGAGCCAACACTGTAGCCATAAGACTGCTCACCGACTACATCGACTCACGTCTCAACAAGTAATAAATTCTTTTCATTCTCCATGGAACTAAGAACCGACAATCTCGTAAAAAAATACAATCAACGCACGGTTGTCAACCACGTGTCTATCAACGTCACACAAGGTGAAATCGTTGGTCTTCTCGGACCAAACGGTGCTGGCAAAACCACAACTTTCTACATGACTGTGGGTCTGATCACGCCCAATGAAGGCCATATATACCTTGACAATCTCGATATAACTAAATTTCCCGTTTATAAGCGTGCCCAACATGGCATAGGTTATCTGGCTCAGGAGGCATCAGTATTCCGCAAACTGTCGGTCGAGGATAATATTCGGGCAGTCCTCGAAATGCGCCCCGACCTCTCTCGTGAACAGCAACGCAAACAGATGGAGTCACTCATTGAGGAATTCAATCTCGGGAAAGTGAGAAAAAACCTCGGTGACCAACTCTCTGGAGGCGAACGACGCCGTACCGAAATTGCACGCTGTCTCGCCATCAACCCAAAGTTCATCATGCTTGACGAACCATTCGCAGGTGTCGACCCTATCGCCGTTGAAGATATCCAACGCGTAATTTACAAGCTCAAGGATAAGAATATAGGCATCTTGATCACCGACCACAACGCTCCCGAGACACTCTCGATAACCGACCGCGCCTACCTTCTATTCGAAGGTAAAATCCTGTTTCAAGGTACAAGCGAACAACTTGCTGCCAACCCGCTGGTAAGACAGAAGTACCTTACTGAAAGCTTTATTTTCCATCGTAAGAAATTTGACTGATGAAGACATTTCTTGTTTTTTTACTATCAGCATTAGGTTGTATCCAATTTAGTTTACACGGACAAGTCCTCGATACATTGATAATAAAAAATGGCATTCGCAGCATCTACGGCGTGCTGAATCGCCCCGTTGCCGACAGCGACAAACCACTGCCACTGGTCATTATTTCTCACGGTTTCAATGGCAGCCATAATTACGGCAAGAACTATTTTGAACCGCTTGCCAATATAGGTTATCAGACATTCACGTTTGACTTCCCATGTGGGTCGACCCGCAGTACCCTTGACAACAACACCGTCAACATGTCGATCAACGATGAAGTTTCCGACTTGACTTTTATTGTCAATTATTTCTCAAACAAAGGATATGTCGACCCTGAACACATTACACTGATTGGAGAAAGCCAAGGAGGCATGGTGTCATGCCTCGCCGCATCATCCATATCAGACAGTATCGAGCGATTGATCTTATGCTTCCCGGCTTTCTGCATCCCCGACAATTACAACGATCGGTTCAGGGAAGCAATCCCAGATACGACCTATGTATGGGGTGTCCCGTTAGGACGTCGTTACTTTGAGGAACTGCGCACAATGAATGCTTACGACGTCATGCCTCGTTTTCGCAAACCGGTGTTGATTATACACGGCGACAAAGATCCTATTGTCCCACTGCACTACTCCGAGCATGCCTTGCAATTTTATCCCGATGTTACCCTGAAAGTAATCGAAGGTGCCGGACACGGATTTAAAGATAACGAGTTCAAACTATCGATGAGCTATATAACCAGCTTCCTATCAGGCAACGACAAACTCACCTGTGGTGAATGACACATATCCGCTTAATCTATCGCGAGATCTGAGGACTCATATAATATTATAGTGTGCCACCATTTAATTTTACGAGAGGGATATGAAAATCTACACCTTGAAATTAACAATTCTGATTATACTGCTCATCCCCTCCCTGGTATCTCATGCCCAGTGGAAACCCGACTCTCTACTTCAACGATACAGCTGTCTTACAGTTTCTCACTCCGATGACTATCAGGGACATGTAGTCTCAACAATCATACGTCATGATTCAATCGTCGATAGGCATCGAGGCATTCTGTATATTCACGGATTCAATGATTATTTCTTTCAAGCCGCTCTCGGAGACTCGGCCATTGCCCACCAATGGAACTTCAGGGCTATCGACCTTCGGCGTTACGGTCGCTCTTTGCGTGATGGCAACAAACGTTTCCAAGTGAGAAATCTCAGGGAGTATTACCCCGATATAGACTCGGCCGTCGTGGAGATGAACCGCTCCGGCATTGACACAATAGTACTGCTTGCACACTCGACAGGAGGCCTGATAGCCTCGCTATATATGAACAACACTCCCCGACCATCGATCAAAGCGCTCGTACTCAACAGCCCATTCCTTGATTGGAACATGAACAGCTTCAACCGCAATTTCTTAATACCTGTAGTGAGTTGTATCGGTAGTCACTTCCCCAACATTCCTATCAAGCAGTCACCCAGCACTGCCTATTCAGAGAGCTTGCTCGCAGGCTATAATGGTGAGTGGCATTACGACACCTCAAAGAAACTCATGGTTTCACCTTCCGTTTCAAGTGGCTGGGTCCACGCTATCCAATCGGCACAAAAGTGGTTGCACCGTAATTCCGATATAAAGGTACCTATTCTTTTGATGCACTCTTCACAATGTGCCGACAATGATACCTATAACAACGGTGATGCTGTACTCGATGTCAAGCACATCGCCAAATGGGGCGTTCTTCTTGGTCCCGATGTCACAGAGGCTACAGTACCCAACGGACTACATGACCTCATCCTGTCAAAGAAGCCTATACGTGATGCTGTATATCACACATTGTTCAAATGGCTCGAGAAAAAACTATAACGACATCCTCCTAAAAAAGTACCTGGTACATTAAATGTCCCCTACCCTTCATCGTGTAAAAACACAATTCCCGCGATAAACAAACATATCTAAATGATATCTGTTTACCGCAGGAAAGGATATTCGGTCACTACACCAATACTATTCAGCGAGTCGCTCAGCCTGAGACCTTGCTATCTCAAGTTGTTTCTGCAATCGCTCACGTTCAAAGGCAAGTTGTCGGGCATCGACTATTGATTTTGAGAATCTATAGCAATTGGAAATTCCATTAACTTGCTTAGAGCTCAACTTTAAGTTTTTATTTTTCCCTCCAGTGAGTGTCAGTGTCATGGAACACCCGCGATTATCGTCGGCCAATTTTGCTGCAGCCCCACTCTGCTCTGGAGAATAAGTGACAACCTCGCTCCCATCAATGCGGTAATTCATCTCACCGTCATAGGCCACAGGACCGACCGAAGCACTACCACCATCACAAGAAAGAGAAAAACCTGTATGCTTCAACGACGCGCCGTTGACCGATGATACAAAGTACATCTGTCCTATCTCAGATACTCGCGGTTGTATACCGGTACCATTCATAAAATCTGCCACATATGTAGCCTTATCTACATAATATGGCTCAACAAGCCGCTTATCATCAACTTTTCTCATTAAAGGCAACAATTCATTGTAACGCGCCTCAAGCATCGCTATGGAATCTGTTACATTGATAATTTCCTGTTCAGTAAAGCTTATCATCACCGTGGGACGTAATTTCATAGCGGCACGTTGCCACTCAGTCTGTGATTTATAAGTGTGCTGAAGCGAGTCAAGAAGTTCAAGCGACAATCTGGCATTTCCGGCGATATTCTCCGACTGTGCCTGTTCATACAACTCTCTCGCCGCTTTAGCTTCGGCCGACTCTGAATTACACGAAACGACAGCAAAGCCAATTATCGAAGATAATGCTGCCGCTGCCATAAAATCAATTATTACGTGTGACATTTTTAACTCCTTTTACTGTATTTAATTTCTTTGTAAGCGAGGTTAGTGTCGACAAATCACTTACTCCGATAGTTATATTTCCCTGGAAGATACCATCGTTCGAATCTATCGATATTCCTCTCAGGGTTACATTCTTTTCTTTGTTTATTATGGAAGTGAGATTGGTCACAATACCGATATTGTCATTTCCAACAACCCGCAGTGTGGCTACAAATTCAGACCCCGATTTGCCCGACCATCTTACTTTTATTATTCTATATGGGTAGCGTTCTCTGATATTGCGGGCATTAGGGCAGTCGATCCGGTGAATCTTGACAACCCCCTCGGCCGAAATGAATCCAAATACATCATCTCCATATATAGGACTGCAACATTTGGCAAGTTTATAACTCAAACCCTTGACATCATCACCGATTATAAGCACATCATCGGCCCGTGTGCGCTCCGCCACCTCATTTTCCTGCAGTGTGAACTCACTGGCACTTACCACATCTTCCTCACCACCTACAGGCGCCTTAAACTCTTGATATCGTTCTATTATCGTATTTACATCTGCACGCTCTTCTGCAATCTCGGTAAAAAAAGAGGTCACTGTCTTATAACCCATCTTCTTGATTACCTTCATCAAGACAGACTCATCAAACTCTATTTTACGATTCTTGAACCGTCGTTGTAATATCTCGCGTCCAAGTTCAGCACCTCGGGATTCACTCTCCTTTAAAGTAGACTTGATCTTGGAACGTGCCTTGGACGTAACGACAATATTCAACCAATCGAGCTTGGGCTGCTGATTACCCGATGTCATTATCTCCACCGTATCACCGCTATGAAGCTTATAGCCTATCTTCTCGGTCTTTCCATTCACACGCCCACCTGTACATTGGCAACCAAGTCGTGAGTGTATATTAAATGCAAAATCAAGTAAAGTAGCTCCTTGTGGCATCTTGAACAGATCACCCTTGGGAGTGAACACAAACACCTCCTTGTCATAGATATCCATCTTCAAATTGCGCATCAGCTCCATTGGACCGTTCTCACCCGCCTCGAGTATATCCCTCACATTATTCATCCACGAGTCAAGATTACTTTCGCTCTTTATCCCTTTATAGCGCCAATGGGCAGCAAGACCTTTTTCCGCGACAAGATCCATGCGGCGAGTCCTTATCTGCACCTCTACCCATTTATTCTCCGGACCGGCCACAGTTATATGCAACGACTCGTAGCCATTGCTCTTGGGTATACTTATCCAGTCCTTCATACGCGATGGATTTGGCTGGAACATATCCGTTATAAGAGAATAGACCATCCAGCAATCACTCTTTTCGCGTTCACGTGGGGTGTCCAGAATAATACGTATCGCAAAAAGATCGTAGATATGATCCATATCCACCTTCTGCTTCTTTATCTTATTCCAAATGGAATATATAGACTTAGTTCTTCCCTTGATGTCAAACTTTAACCCTGCACCCTCAAGTTTCTCTTTGACAGGACCTATAAACTCAGCGATATAACTTTCCCGCTTACTCTTCGTGGCATTAAGTTGATGTGCTATGTCATCATAAATCTGACGATTCGTATACTTCAATGACATGTCCTCGAGCTCCGACTTTATTGAATATAGTCCAAGACGATGAGCCAGCGGTGCATAGAGATAATTGGCTTCATAGGCGACATCACGCACATACGACTGATCCGGGTGATGGTTCAACGTCTTCATCAGTGTCAGGCGTTCCACAATCATCATGATTATCACACGTATGTCCTCAGCAAACGTCATCAGTAATCGTCTGAAATTATCATTAATCACCGATGCGCTCTTGTTGCGTCCATATAGCGTAGCGACCTTCAAGAGCCCATGAACAAGTTTGGCCACATCATCACCCCATTCGGCTCTTACAGATGCCTCTGTCATGACTTCCATATTACACAACCTGTGCACGAGTATCGCCACGACTATTCCCCTGTCGGGACTCACTCTTTCACAAAAAGTTACCGCTGTCTTCAAATCATGGACCACCGGGTGAAGGCCATGACTGTCCCTCACACATAATCCATCCTCGACAGCCTTTTTGAGACGCGATTTCAAGCCTCTTAATTCGAAAGAGTCACCAACATCGGCTAACAACTTGAGAAGCACACGGTAATCGCGCCGTATGCTCTCCTTTTCATCAATGCTGAATATTGTTGGGTCCATATAACCTTCGGGTCAATTTAAAATTACAATTCAAAGATACTATTAATGTATTATACTTACAAAATAAAAATGATATCTCACAAAAACCTTCGGGCACAATCTATACACAAGCAACATAATGATGCCACCCAGAATAAAATACAATACTCTGAGGCAGACATTTAAAAGCTCTCACCTACAATTTGACCAACATGATTCACATCTCCTTTTATAGCAAAAGTATACAATGGTATGAATCATGAAGGCTGACTAAGAGTCTTGGGCAATACTTAACAACATCACATATCGTGTGACCTCGGATTATTGTCAAGTAACTCTGTCGCTTGTTTCACCTCGGCTGCAGTAACATCATCATCGTCAGCCTTGTCAATGGAAGCACCGGGAAAATCGCGTTGAGCCTCCTTTATTGAAATATGTCTGTCATTATTTTGCTGTTCCATCATATATTAAATTAAGAAGTCATACAATCATCATATCACGATAACCACAGTATCGCTTTTATATTGAAACAGTCAAATGACATCAAAAGTTCTCTAAATGCCGGCACTATTCCTCTCCAAGAGGCAACTTATTCATCTCATCAATATAATCAAGGATCTCGTTACGGCCACGGCCATCCTCACTCGACGTCTTGAACACAGGTGGTAATGCCTCCCACTGTTCAAGAAGCCTCTCAAGATATGCCGCAGTAGACTTCTTGGCCGCCACACTGCTCAATTTATCCAGCTTAGTAAAAACAATACTGAACGGAACCTCATTCTCTCCAAGCCACTGCATGAAAGCCAGATCATTCTTTTGAGGCTCATGCCGCCCATCAACAAGCACAAAGAGATTGGTCATTTGTCGGCGGTTCAGTATGTAACCCTTTATCATACGTTCAAGTTTCACACGGTCATCCTTACCCCTGCGGGCATATCCATAACCGGGTAAATCAACAATATACCATTCATCATTCACAAGAAAATGATTGATGAGCATCGTTTTTCCTGGAGTTGACGAGGTCATTGCAAGCGACTTGCGACCTGTAAGCATATTGATCAACGAAGACTTTCCCACATTGCTACGGCCTATGAACGCATACTCATGCCTCATACCCGCCGGACACTTGTCGACAACGGGACTACTGGTGACAAAGCGCGCATTATTTACAATCATATCTTATTATTTTGTTTATTAGCTAATTAACAACACTATTATAGTAACAACCTGTACCCCATTTTGTTTGAGCACAATCACCCATACACATCGGCATCATACAACATAATGCCAATTAAGAAATACAAAAATACTAAATGCAGCTCGTCATAACAAAAAAACTGCCTATCTTTGCATAAAATAAAACACCCCCATGTTCCAGTTCAAGCAATTCAACATTGATGACAATTCCACCGCAATGAAAATAGGCACCGACGGCGTCCTCTTGGGAGCATGGGCATTCACCGACATCAACCCTCACGAAATACTCGACATAGGTACAGGATCCGGACTCATAGCTCTCATGATGGCCCAACGATACCCCCACGCATCAATCACTGCGATTGAGATAGACCCCCAGGCAACATCCCAAGCAATTATAAACATAAACAACTCTCCCTGGAAACAGAGTATTAAAGTTGTAAACACCGATTTCAGAAACTTCACACCCTCACAACAATTTGACGCACTGATTTCCAACCCTCCATTTTTCGACCAGACCATATACAGCCCATCGTCAGCCCGCAACACCGCCCGCCACGAAGACTCACTTCCTCTTTCCACCCTCATGGACAAAGCCTACCAGCTACTGACTCCGGGCGGAAAACTCGCAATCATATTGCCCCATGAGCGCATCGACGAAGCCATATACCTGTCAGCCCTACGACATCTCGACTGCACACATATCACCCATGTGAAATCCAAACCATCACTCGCCCCGATACGGGCCATGATGCAATTCAAAAAAGGAATCACAACCAAATTCAGCCGCGAAACAATCACCCTTAGAGACAACAACGGCACCCCAACACAACGATACCTGCAACTCACCCACGACTTTTATACAAAACTTAAATAAGAATGAACAATCAAGACAAACCCATAAGACGCCCGGGAGCAGCACTGACAATACTGCTTGGCACATTCTTCTTCTTTCTATGCATCTTCTCCCTACTCTCATCATTCATAATGCCACGAATATCCAATATCGTGACAGCCACACGACTCATAACCATCTTCCAGGCAATATTCCTATTCATAGTCCCTGCCCTCATAACAGCAATGCTATCGACACGGCTACCCGCCAACTTTCTCTCTATAAGTCAAAAACCGGCTCTGAAACCATCGCTGCTCGTGATAGCAACAATCATCATCGCCATTCCACTTATGAACTTCATCATAGAATGGAACAACAACCTGCATCTTCCTCAAAGCATGCACGCCCTTGAGCAAACCATTCGGCAACTCGAAGAACAGGCAACCAACGCAACCAACGCAATCTTCGGCCCCGACACAATAGGCTCTCTCATCGTGACAATACTCATCGTTGGCATAATGGCAGGACTGTCAGAAGAACTATTCTTTCGAGGCGCACTTCAACGCACACTCTCATCAATGAGCCTCACCCCCAACGCAGCAGTATGGATAGCAGCAACAATATTCAGCTTCATGCACTTCCAATTCTTCGGATTTGTACCTCGTCTCTTGCTCGGAGCATTCTTCGGATACATACTTCTCTGGAGCAACAACCTATGGTACTGCGTCATAGCACACGCCACAAACAACATACTCGCTACCGTTACCATGTGGAGCACGACACATCACAACACCAACTCAACAGACACACTCAGCACACTCAGCTCCGATAACACCACATTATCACTTTTAATCCTAATCTCGAGCATAGCGTTAACAACACTATCACTCATATACTTAAAGAAAATCCTCAATAAAAATATCAAAAAAAGAGACCAAACACTTGCACAGAACAAATAAAACGCCTACCTTTGCATCGCAAATAAGGAAATAACCCAATTGTATGGAGAGGTGGGTGAGTGGCTGAAACCACCAGTTTGCTAAACTGACGTAGGA
>JAMPBP010000044.1 GCA_023666645.1 Clostridiales bacterium | reverse complement strand
AATCTGCTCAACGGCTGACCACCTCAGAGTTAACTTATATTATGGGACAGACTCTTAGAGCCCATTCCTTATCGAATGGACTCTCAATTGTATCAGCCCCATTACGGGGATACGTGAAATTACGGTGGCTCATCACTCAGCTATAGCCTGGAAAAGGAAATGTAGGTCAAAAATTTTCACAATTGTAAATTATTGATTTTAACTGTAATAAGAGAAAAGTGAGAATTTTTTTGAAAAAAAGATGCTGAAAAATTTGCATAGTTTAAATTCTTGCCATAACTTTGCACACGCAAACGGAACGATAAACGCTTGCAAGACCTCAGAGTTGGTGCGGTAGTTCAGCTGGTTAGAATATCGGCCTGTCACGCCGGGGGTCGCGGGTTCGAGTCCCGTCCGCACCGCGGAGAGAGAGAGGAGTCCTGGTAACGTAAGAATCATTCATTTGATTTGAGTTACCAGGACTTTTCGCTTTTATATATGTCATTTTATTAAACACTCTCTTAAATGGGTTCAATCACTGATTTGAGAAACACATTGGTCGACGACGGCCGCCGCAAGGCCCTGTCGCGTGCCCTCGATATGCGCCGCCGTCAGCCGGTGGCTTTCTATAATCTCGCCGGTTCGTCGGCGGCTATGTTGCTGTCGGCGATCGAACGCCCCGAACCGGTGCTCGTTGTGGGCGACTCGCTCGACGATGCCGGCTATCTGTATCATGACCTTTCGCGATTGCTGGGCGATGATGCTGTGCTGATGTTGCCGTCGGCCTATAAGCGCTCCATAAAATATGGCCAGATTGACCCTCCCTCGCAGATATTGCGCACGGAGGCGCTGAGCCGGTGGCTGGATGGAAAGGTGCGCTTTATCGTGACCTATCCCGAAGCGATGGCCGAGAAGGTGGCTTCGCGCTCGGAACTCTCGGAGCATACCATGACGTTGCGGGTGGGTGAGTCGTGCGATGCCGTAGAGTTGCGACACTGGCTGCGCGAGAATGGTTTCAAGCAGGTTGACTTTGTCTATGAGCCGGGCCAGTGGGCGATGCGTGGCTCTATTCTTGATATCTTCGGCTATGCTTTTGAATGGCCCTACCGTGTTGATTTTTTCGGTGATGAGATAGAGTCGATACGTACTTTCAATATAGAGACGCAGCTTAGTGATAGCAAGGTCGACGAGGTTACGGTCGTTGCTGATGTGGACACCGCCTGCGAAGAGGGGTCGTCGTTGCTTGATTTTATCCCTGGGTCGACGGTGATCGCATTGCGTGATGAGGTGTTTACCGTGGAGCGCGTCAAGGCGGTTGCCGAGACTGACTTTTCGGCCAGTGCCGCCCATGCCGGTGACGGTGATTCCTCGGCGTTGGCTTCGGTTGTCGACCCTGATGATTTTGCCCGCCGGCTCCTCAATTTCAAACGGCTCTATTTTTCGGCCGCCAATACTCCTCCCAGCGGTATTGCACAGGAATGTGACTCGGTCGATATGAACTGTTCTCCACAAGGGGTGTATCATAAGAATTTTGACCTTATCGCTGATTCGTTCAAGACATTCCTTGGTGATGGGTATGAGATTTTCATATTGAGCGACAGTGCCAAGCAATTTGACCGCCTGAAGGCGATATTTGCCGACCGTGGTGATGAAATACCGTTTACACCTGTCCTCGCCACTCTCCACGAGGGATATGTGGACCATGGGAAGAGGTGTTGTGTCTTTACCGACCATCAGATATTTGACCGTTTCCACAAGTATAATCTTAAGAGTGACCGTGTGCGTTCGGGTAAGCTCGCCTTGTCGTTGAAGGAGCTCCAGTCGATTGAGCCGGGCGACTATATTGTACACATCGACCATGGAATTGGCCGGTTTGGCGGATTGGTGCGCTCTGATGTCAACGGCCATGTCCAGGAGCTCATAAAGCTCATATATAAGAACAATGATATTATATTTGTCTCCATTCATGCTCTACACAAGTTGTCGAAGTATCGTGGCAAGGAGGGAGTTGAGCCTGTAATCAACAAGATAGGCTCGGGAGCGTGGGCGCGTGTCAAGGAGAAAACCAAGAATAAGCTCAAGGATATAGCGCGCGACCTTATCAGGCTCTATGCGGCGCGTCGTCAGGAAAAGGGATACAGTTTCTCGCCCGATACGTATATGCAACACGAGCTGGAGGCATCGTTTGTATATGAGGATACACCCGACCAGCTCACGGCCACCCAGGCTGTAAAGGCCGATATGGAGTCGTCGCGTCCCATGGACCGTCTGGTGTGTGGCGATGTGGGATTTGGAAAGACCGAGGTGGCTATACGCGCTGCCTTCAAGGCGGCCGCCGATGGCAAGCAGGTGGCTGTGCTGGTGCCCACGACCGTGCTCGCTTATCAACATTACAATACATTCAGGGAGCGTCTTAAGGATTTCCCTGTCAAGATAGATTACCTCTCGAGGGCCAGGACAGCCAAACAGGTGCGGGAGATTTTGAAGGAACTTGCCGATGGAAAAATAGATATCCTCATAGGAACTCACCGCATCATAGGAAAGGATGTGCATTTCAAGGATCTGGGATTGCTTGTGGTTGATGAGGAGCAGAAGTTTGGTGTGGCTGTGAAGGAGAAGCTCAAGCAACTCAAGGTCAATGTTGATACTTTGACCATGAGTGCGACCCCCATTCCGCGTACGCTGCAGTTCTCGCTGATGGGTGCACGCGACCTGTCGGCGATTACCACTCCGCCACCCAACCGATATCCAATCCTGACCTCGGTCAACACGCTCACCGATGATATCCTCTCTGAGGCTGTGAACTTCGAGATGTCGCGAAATGGTCAAGTATTCATTGTCAATAACCGCATTGAGCAACTCTATGAACTCGAGTCTATGGTGAAGCGTGTGGTTCCCGATGCCCGTACACTCGTGGCTCATGGCCAGATGGCTCCCGAGCGCCTTGAGCAGGCTATTATTGATTTTGCCAATCATGACTATGATGTGCTGCTCGCAACTACTATTATCGAGAGTGGTATCGATATGCCCAATGTGAATACTATTATTATAAATAATGCTCATTGTTTTGGCTTGAGCGAATTGCATCAGTTGCGCGGTCGTGTGGGGCGTTCGTCACGCAAGGCTTTCTGCTATCTGATGGTTCCTCCCGGCGTGCCGCTCACTCCGGTGGCCCGTCGTCGTCTCCAGGCTATCGAGAGTTTCAGTGACTTGGGAAGTGGCATTCATATCGCGATGCAGGACCTCGACATACGTGGTGCCGGTAATCTTCTCGGGGCTGAACAGAGTGGATTTATTGCCGATCTTGGTTATGAGGCCTATCAGCGTATTCTCAAGGAGGCTGTGACGGAGCTGCGTAATGAGGAGTTTGCCGACCTTGCTCATGCCGATGATGGCTGCAGCGGGGGTGACGGCATGGAATTTGTAGCCGATTGCACTATTGAGAGCGATATGGAGTTGCTTTTGCCGGTCGACTATGTGCCCAGCGAGAGTGAGCGTATATCACTTTACCAGGAGCTGGACAACATAGAGCGCGAGACAGATCTTCTGGCATTCAAGGAGCGTCTTGTCGACCGCTTTGGCGAGATTCCTGATGTCACTGCTGAACTGTTGCGCATACCTCGCCTCAGGCGTATGGCGCGTAGTCTCGGTATTGAAAAGATTACGCTTAAACAGGGTCGCATGTTCCTTTATTTTGTCGACGAGACCAATAAGGCCTACTATCAGTCACCCATGTTCGGGCGCTTGTTGAGTTTGCTTCAGGAGAATCCACGTAGGGTTACAATACGCGAAAAGGTGGGCAAGCGTAGTTTTGTTATAGAAAATGTAAGGCGCGTTGAGGAGGCGGTGGCTATACTTGATCACACGCTTTCGCTTGCTCCTATAGGTTGATGAGTGGTGTCGTCTCATGTATGTTTGAAAATTGTTCAAACATGCAACATATTTTAACATTTTGTAAATTGTGAATAATCAGGTAATTGTAAAAAAGTGTGCAATAAGTGTATAAAAAACACTCAAAAAAATTTGGAGGGAATGTAGAAAGTGCCTACCTTTGCACTCGCTTTTGAGGGAGTAACGGAGGTTACCCCGGC
>JAMPBP010000043.1 GCA_023666645.1 Clostridiales bacterium | reverse complement strand
GCGTCTGGGGGGCGTGAGGTCGCTAGTTCGAGTCTAGTCACCCCGACAAAAAAGCAGAAGCCTGGCTTTAAAGCCAGGCTTTTTATTTATCCCAACCATAGCAACAAACGGGGCACAACAAGCAATAAAAAAAGGAGACTCTCGCAGTGAGAATCTCCAATTCAGTACCCTGAGCCGGGGTCGAACCGGCACGGATTGCTCCATTGGTGTTTGAGACCAACGCGTCTACCGATTCCGCCATCAGGGCTTTTGTGATGACAAAGGTAAGCATTTATTTTAGATTTCATACACTCCTATCCATTTTTTTTGAAACTTTTCATCACTCCTTGCGTCCAATATCATGTAAAACACTATATTTGTATCATCAAGAACCTTCAACCTATTTTAAACAGCAATGGATACATCAACCACCCTATGGCTCATTATCGCCGCCATTCTCGTATGTGTCGAGATCTTCTCCCAGATGGTGTGGACAATTTGTCTCGCCGTCGGTTGCATAGGTGCCCTAATAGCGTCCTTGTGTGGAGCCGACACCATGTGGCAAATAGTGACAATGGCAGCGACCTCGGTCGTCGCTTTCCTGATCCTGATGCCATGGCTTAAACGCTGGCATGACCGTCAGGCCCACCGCGACCACCATAAAGCCCTTACAGGCATGGACGCCCTCGCCGGTCGCACAGGTACCGTCACCAACGATATCACACCCGGTGCAACGGGACGCGTGCGCATCGACGGTGACAACTGGCAGGCAGTAGCCCCAGGCGCAGAGACGGTCATCGAAACCGGGAGCGAGGTTACCGTCACCGGCTATGACGGAAACATCATCTTTGTCTCAGCCAAATAACCATCATCAAAATTCACATAAAACACCATAGACCATGACAACAATGTCTCTGATCCTGGCGGCTTCGGCCGTACTGCTGGCAATAATCATCATTTCGGCCGGCGTGAAAGTAGTCCCTCAAAGCGAGACCCGAGTAATCGAACGCCTCGGACGTTTTCACAGCGTCCTCGCTCCGGGATTGAACTTCATAATCCCGTTCGTCGACCGTCCAAAAATGATTTTCACCCGACGCATAGAGAACACCGTAGCCGGACGCACTATCGTGCGCGTGACATCAACCAATGTCATAGACCTGCGCGAACAGGTTTACGACTTCCCATCTCAGCAGGTCATCACCCGCGACAACGTAACCACCGAAATCAACGCCCTCATCTATTTCCAAATAACCGACCCCAAGAAAGCAGTCTACGAGATCGACAACCTACCCAATGCCATCGAGAAGCTCACCCAGACCTCGCTGCGCAACGTAATCGGCGAACTCGAACTCGACGAGACTCTCTCGTCGCGCGATACCATCAACTCCAAACTGCAGAATATCCTCGATGACGCCACCAACAAGTGGGGCGTGAAGGTGAACCGCGTGGAACTTCAGGACATCACACCACCCGAAACCGTGCGCGTAGCCATGGAAAAACAGATGCAGGCCGAACGAAACCGCCGAGCCGAGATCCTCAATGCCGAGGGTGAGAAACAGTCGCTCATACTTCGCTCCGAAGGTGAGAAAGCCTCCAAAATAAACCAGGCCGAAGCCACCAAGCAAGCCGAGATTCTGCGCGCTGAAGGCGAAGCCCGCGCAATAATCCTCAACGCCGAGGCCGAAGCCGAGGCCATACGCCGCGTATCGGCCGTCGTAGCCGACACGAAGACCGACCCTGCCACATATATCCTCGCCATGAAATACATAGAGACACTGCGCGAGATGACATCCGGCAAGGACAACAAGACCGTATACATACCCTATGAGGCATCATCTGTACTCTCCTCAATAGGTTCCATACAGTCACTCTTCAACGGAAGCAACAAGCCAGCCTAACCCACTCCCAAAAGCAAAAGATAAGGGCTTGCCCGGCAGCACACATGCACAACGACTGCCGAGCAAGCCCTTTGACTTTAAGAGCCCATTCGATAAGGAATGGGCTTTAACAACCGAGGTCACCGGCCATCATCACCGGCACCGCGA
The DNA here is from genome assembly GCA_023666645.1 of Clostridiales bacterium. Lineage (GTDB taxonomy): Bacteria > Bacteroidota > Bacteroidia > Bacteroidales > Muribaculaceae > JAAVFS01. The sequence continues at coordinate 2,900 of JAMPBP010000043.1, read as the reverse complement.
ACGCCTACATGCGACACGGCTTCCGATTCAGTATCCTCTCCGGTGAGTCTCCTGTTGGCCTCTCGACGATTATGGGCGGCAACCACAATGGCGGCAAACCATGAAACCGAGAAGACAATCATGCCAATTCCCGTAATCAACGTCACCAGTTGGTCAGTGAGCCGCGGCTGCCCCATGCACACCATCACCACACCAGCGATCAGCACAAGCACTGGTCCCGTGTAAAGCCACAGAGGCAAACCCTGTTGACGCGAGAGGATATAGATAAGGGCAAGCGACGCCAGTGCCATCACCAGTCCGAATATATAAATAAGAATAGGCGTGAAAAGCCCAGGGGCTATTATCATCAAAGCCCCCAGTCCCACAGAAGCGACACTCGAGATCCACCCTACCACCTTCATAGTGGCCGTTGGCTCATGTTTCCTATCATTACGGTGACCAAAAAGCAACACCAGATTGATAAGTCCCGGAACTATCAACGTAATCCCGGTGATAAACACTATAGTATGAGGAATATTCTCACGTCCATGCACATAACACAACAAAATTCCCGCCACCAGGATAATAAGGTTGGTCAACACTGTAGATTTTGCATTCATAGAATTAATTTTTAACGTTCATTTCAATACCGGCTACGACATGACCATCAACACCGGTACCCTTGAATTACTATATTTTAACAACCGACCATAAGCTAAAGTTTTACAAGAAATTCATATCTTTGCACCAATAAGACACATACCCTAAAAACACAAGTCATGAAAATAGGCATCATCGTAGCCATGAGCAAGGAACTCAACCTGCTGTTACCACTCATGGAAAACAAAGTAACCGTAAGCCACAACAACATCGATTTCCATTGCGGGACAATAGGCCCTCACCGCATCTTTGCCATGCAGAGCGGAATAGGCAAAGTAAACGCTGCCATTGCCACACAAACAATGATCGATGTATTCACCCCCGAGCTCATCATCAACACAGGTGTCGCCGGTGGCACAGGTACTGGCGCAGGTGTGATGGATGTCGTTGTGGGCGAACGCATTGCCTACCATGACGTGTGGTGTGGACCCGGCACAATATGGGGTCAAGCCGCCGGTTGCCCACGCTACTTCACATCGGTACCTCAACTGGTGAAAATGTCAATCTTCGACCAGGACAGCTCTGTGCACCGTGGCCTCATAGCTTCAGGCGACATCTTCGTCTCCAAACCCGAGGAAGTAGAACGATTCCGCGAGCTATACCCCGACGTCATGGCCGTCGACATGGAATCAGCCGCAATTGCCCATGTATGCCACCTCAAAGGCACTCCATTCTTCGCAATGAGAGTGATAAGCGACACCCCCGGAAGCGACGACAACATCAGCCAGTATGAAAACTTCTGGGACCGCGCCCCCGAGCACACCTTCGACCTGCTCCGCAAAATGCTCAACGACCTCTAATCCACCCCCTGACATGGAAAAAATAGCAAGCTTCACCATAAACCACCTCACACTCCAACGAGGACTCTACTTGTCACGGCGCGACACGACCCCCTCAGGTGACATTATAACAACATGGGACGTGCGCATGTCCGAGCCCAACCGCCAAGCCCCCATCGATGGAGCGACACTGCACACCATCGAGCACCTCGCCGCCACTTTCCTGCGCAACCACCCACAGTGGGGCCGGCACATCATCTACTGGGGACCCATGGGCTGCCGCACCGGCAACTACCTGCTCCTGTCAGGCGACTATACCCCCACTCAAGTACTCCCTCTACTTATCGAGACAATGCAGTTCATCGCCGACTATGACGGTGACATTCCAGGCGCGTCACCACGCGACTGCGGCAACTACAGCTACATGAACATCGATAACGCCCGCAACGAAGCACAACGATACCTCGACGAAGTGCTACTCAAAGCAACACCGCTCAACCTCAATTACCCGTTGTAATCCCACATCAATACGGCCGTGAAAGACCTCAAAGCCATACGCGGACTCCATCACCTGCTCGAACTCATCGACCAGGGAGAACACGAACACCAGGACTTCAAATACCTCATCAGCGACGCACGTAAGATAGCACGGTCCATATCAGCATTCGCCAACAACGACGGTGGGCGCCTGCTCATCGGCGTCAAAGACAACAGGCAGATAGCCGGCGTGCGCAGCGAAGAAGACCTCTACATGATTGAACAAGCCGCCCTACTCTACTGCCGCCCAAGCATACAAGTCGACTTCTCAGCCATAAAAGCCCGCCAAGGCGCAGTCGTATTCATAGCCACAATCCCGAAAGCCGAACACCGCCCCGTAGAAGTAGTTGAAGCCGACGGCACCCTGCAAGCCTACTACCGCATACACGATGAGAACATAACAGCCCATCCACTCATGGCAGAAGCATGGCGACTTGCCGAGTCGGCCCAAGGCACACTCATAAACACAACCCACACTGAAGGCATAATACTCGAGCACATGCGATCACTGCCACCCGACAGCCCAGGCACCACACACCAGGACATAACCCGCAGATGCCACCTGAGCCATCACACAGCGGCACAAGCAATCACAAAACTCGCAGCCATAGGACTGCTCCAGTTCACCTACCACCAGCACCAATTTCTCATAACCCTACCAGAGAGCAAAGAATAGCACCATAGCCACACCCTTCACATAAGACACAAGAACCATCACCAGCATCTCAACCATCACAAAACAAAAAAAAGAATCTAAACAGCTGAAAAACAAGCCAAAGGCCTGCCAACAATCAGAAAACACAAAAAAACAGTCAAAAAAATTTGCACAAAACAAAAACAACCCGTACCTTTGCAACGCAAAAGCGCCAAACAGCGTCCAAGCAACCCCCTAAAAGGTGCCATAGCTCAGTTGGTAGAGCAAAGGACTGAAAATCCTTGTGTCCC
>JAMPBP010000042.1 GCA_023666645.1 Clostridiales bacterium | reverse complement strand
GGCATATACCTCTTCCTGAGGGAAGATGAAGAAGCGGCCGCGGTCCTGCAGCTTGTCGATGGCATATGCATAGGCTGTGCCGGCTTCCATCGCTATGAGCGAACCGTTGGTGCGGCGTTCGATATCCCCCTTCCAGGGCTGGTACTCCAGGAAGCGGTGGGCCATGATAGCCTCACCGGCCGACGCTGTGAGCACATTGTTGCGCAATCCTATGATGCCTCGCGAGGGAATCTGGAATTCCATGTGAGAGCGGTCACCCTGCGACGACATTGAGAGCAGGTCGCCCTTGCGGCGTGTCACCATGTCGATCATCTTTGAGGCATATTCCTCGGTGACGTTGATTGTGAGCAGTTCGACCGGCTCACACTTCACGCCGTCGATTTCCTTGACAAGCACCTGAGGCTGTCCTACCTGGAGCTCGTAGCCCTCGCGGCGCATGGTCTCGATGAGCACTGAAAGGTGGAGCACTCCTCGGCCATAAACGGTCCACACGTCCTGATGGTCGTCCTTCTTGACTCTCAGGGCCAGGTTGCGGTCGAGCTCGCGTGTGAGGCGGTCGCTGATATGTCGTGAGGTCACATACTTGCCGTCGCGGCCGAAGAACGGGGAGTCGTTTATGGTGAATGTCATTGACATCGTGGGCTCATCGATGGCGATGCGGGGCAGTGGCTCGGGGTTGTTGATGTCGGCCACGGTGTCGCCGATCTCAAAGCCTTCGATACCTACCAGAGCGCATATGTCACCACTGCTCACGCTCTCTACTTTCTTGCGGCCCATGCCTTCGAATACATGCAGCTCTTTGATGCGCTGCTTGGAAATGCTGCCATCTTTCTTGCACAGGGCAATCTCCATTCCCTCTTTGAGGGTGCCGCGATGTACGCGTCCCACTGCGATACGTCCTACATAGCTCGAGAAGTCGAGCGATGTGATAAGCATCTGGGCATCGCCTTCAAGGGTTGTGGGGGCGGGGATATATTCCAGAATGGCATCGAGTACCGGCAGGATATTGTCGGTGGGCTTGTTCCAGTCGGTGCTCATCCAGCCGTTCTTGGCCGATCCGTATATGGTGGGAAAATCGAGCTGGTCCTCGGTGGCGTCGAGGCTGAACATAAGGTCGAACACCATTTCCTGGACCTCGTCGGGGCGGCAGTTGGGCTTGTCGACTTTGTTGATGACGACCACCGGTTTGAGTCCCATCTGTATGGCTTTCTGCAATACAAAACGAGTCTGGGGCATAGGCCCTTCAAATGCGTCGACCAGCAACAGGCAGCCGTCGGCCATGTTGAGCACACGCTCCACCTCGCCGCCAAAGTCGGCGTGTCCCGGGGTGTCTATGATATTTATTTTTGTGTCTTTGTAGTTGATCGATACATTTTTTGACAGTATCGTTATGCCGCGTTCACGTTCCAAATCATTGTTGTCGAGAATCAATTCTCCTGTCGTCTGGTTGTCGCGGAACAGGTGTCCGGCGAGCAGCATCTTGTCGACCAGCGTTGTCTTGCCATGGTCCACATGGGCTATGATGGCAATGTTTCTAATGTTCTGCATATGTCATTTCCTTTTTCAAGCTGCAAAGTTAGTAATAATGTGCGAAAAAATAACTAAATTTGCGCGAATGTTATCAATTGTGTGACATCGCGGCTTTGCGCGGTGTTGGCTTAAATCGTTAAACATGTAAACTTTGTCGCCTGCTGAGCGACTGACTATAGATTATGAAACATCTTCTCGCCATAGCCCTTTTGTGTGCGGCTTTTCTGTTGCCGGCCCGTGAACTTCCCGTCACCGTTGTGGGCGGACGCCAGTGCTATGTCTATGACGTGGCCAAGCGTGAGAATATATATGATGTGTCGCGCGCCTTAGGGGTATCTACTACCCAGATTATACGCTACAACCCATCGGCGGCCGACGGGTTGCGCCAAGGCATGCGTCTCTATATCCCGTGCACCATTGTCGAGAAAGCCGGGATTACTCCGGCCGGTACTCCTGCCAAGGATTCTTCCACAGCTGCCGCTGCTCCAGCTCCCAAGGCCGCTCAGGCGGCCGCTCCCGTGTCGGATAACGGGCGTGATGTCCCGCTCCATGCTGCCACGGCTGTGGAGGAGACTGTGCGGCCCGAGACCGAAACCCCTTCGGCCATTGCTACCTACAGGGTGGGGAAGGGGGAATCGCTCTACGGCATAAGCCGTAAGCACGGCATGACGATGGACGAGCTTATCGACCTCAACCCTACAGCCAAGTATGGTGTGAAACAGGGTGATATCCTCTTGGTCAATGCCTCAGCCACCGATGAGGTGCTTCCTCGCGAAGAGCCGGAACAGCAACAGCAGCCTGGGTTTACCGAACCAGATTATTCTCTCGCGCCCAGCGAGGAGCGCATCACCCGTGACTATGTTGTCCCGATCGATGAGGCATTCCATGACGTCACTCCTGCCGATACCCTCAACATGGCCATCATGCTCCCATTTATGTCGCATGCCACCGACCCAGGCAAAAACTCCCGCCTCTTTGTCGAGTTCTACCGTGGCATGTTGCTGGCGGCCGATGCCCAGCGCTCTGTCCCCGGCAATCATGTCAATATGTATGTCTACGACACCTCGGCCTCTGACGACACCTTGCGTGCCATAATGCGTCGCCCCGAGATGGCCTCCATGAATCTCATCATAGGACCCGACAATGAGTCCCATCTGCGTCTCATAGCCGATGACATGATGAGCACCACCACGCTCTACAACACATTCAACGTGCGCAGCGAGCTCTATGGCACCAACCGCAATGTCGTGCAGGCCAATATCCCTCACGCTCCAATGCTCTCGAAGGCGGTCGACGCCTTTGTCGACATGTACCGTGAGTACACACCCGTATTCCTGCAGCGCATCGATGGACCGGCCGACAAGGAGGCGTTCACATCCCTGATGCGTCAGCGTCTCGATTCCCTCGCCATTCCCTACCGCGAGATGAACTACAAGAACCTGCTCTCACACCGCGACCTCGACACCATGGCTCTCGACCACAACTATGTCTTTGTTCCTATTTCGGGTTCCAGGGCCGAGTTTGCCAAGTTCTCCGAGGCGATACGACAGTTTGGACAGTCGCGTGTCGACAATTCCGTGCGTCTTTTTGGCTACCCCGACTGGATTATATTCCGCGGTGAATATCTCACCCGCCTGTGCGAGCTTGAAGCCACCATCTATACCCGCTTCTATGTCGATATGAAAGATGCCGATACCGAGCGGTTTGCCTCCATGTTTGCTTCCCTCTATGGCGATGAGATGCTCGATGCTGCCCCGGTGCAGGGAATTCTCGGCTATGACACCGGCATGTATCTTATACCGCTGCTCAAGGAGTATGGCCGCGACTTCCCCGACCACCTCGGGCCCTACACCGGTCTGCAGAGCGTCATGAACTTCGTGAGCAGCCCCGGTGGCGGACATGTCAACGACGCGCTTCTTATCGTCACCTTCACCCCCGACGGCTCCACTATCAAAACCACTCTCGAATAATCACTGCTATCCCTGTCCCTATCCCATATGCGTGCCCATTCCATATATATATTATTGCTCTCCATCGTTGCACTGGCCGTGCCGGTACGCTCCATGTCGCAAACCCTCTACCGCCCCCACTTTCATGTGGGAGGTCATGCCGGTGTGGCGCTTTCCCAGCAGTCGTTCAACCCTTCCATCGAGCAGAAATTCCATCAGGGAATCACCATGGGTGTCTCGGCAATGTGGGCCGAGGAGCGTCATGTGGGTATTCAGGTCGAGCTTAATTTCACTCAGCGTGGATGGACAGAGGATTTCACCGAGACACCCCAGTTCAGCTACAGCCACACACTCACCTATGTCGAGCTGCCCATACTCACACATATATTCTTTGGCGGACGTAAAGTGAAAGGATTCTTCAACCTCGGTCCACAGCTTGGCTACATGATAGCCAACAGCGTTGATGCCAACTTTGACACCGCCGACATCGCCTCAATCGAGGGGTTCCCCATGGTGAACCGCACCACCCGTCAGATGACAATGGAGATCGAGAACCGCTTTGACTACGGCATATGTGCCGGCGCCGGCATCGAATTCACCATAAGGCGCCGCCATGCCATCTACCTCGAGGGCCGTTACTACTACGGACTCGGCAACATCTTTGGTGCCAGCAAGAAAGACTACTTCAGCGCCTCCCGCGGCAACGCCATCACCGTAACCCTCGGCTACCACTTCCGCCTCAAGTAGCGCTATCGGGCGCCTATTTCTTTTTCCATCTCTTGCAGCACTCGGCTGCCATACGTTCCTTGATACCCCTTTCTTCAAGGAAGCTTTCTTCTATTGATTAAGAGCCTGTCTCGGCAATACATCGGTTTGATGTATGTGTCGCGCTTATCGTTAGTGGTCTTTGAATCTGTCTATGTTCTGATTGTCAATGTTTTAATCTTTTATTGCTTGAGAAGTATGTTTTACAACATTGTTCTTAAAGTGTTAAAATGCTGACAAAAGTATATTTTTTCTTTAATTTTAATATTCTTTTGCTTAACTTTGCCCTCCGATGAAATTGGATAGTGTAAAAAAGTTTTTAAGCAGTTCGTCGAGAACGCTTCCAAGAATTAAGCAGACAAGCAAGAAAATTGTATAAATCAATATTATGTTTAATTAAATTATTAGTATGAAAAAGCTGTTTCTATTACTAATGACTGTCATCTTGACGACTACCTGTGCTATGGCCCAGGCCGGTCTCATACACGGTACAGTCGTTTCGGCCAGCACTGATGAGCCGCTGATTGGCGCATCGGTTGTTGCCCCTGATGGACAGGGTGTCGCAACTGACTTTGATGGCAACTTTGCTCTCAAGGTAGCTCCCGGCACAAAACTTAAAGTCTCTTACATAGGCTATTCAGTACAGACAATTCCTGCCGCTGACGGCATGATAGTCAAACTTGTTGACGACAACTTGCTCAATGAGGTGGTTGTCACCGGCTACGGTTCA
>JAMPBP010000041.1 GCA_023666645.1 Clostridiales bacterium | reverse complement strand
TTCTTCATCTTCCCTCAGGAAGAGGTCTATGCCGGCCAGGTAGTAGGTGAGAACGCCAAGGACAACGATATCGTGGTAAATGTGACCAAGTCAAAGAAGCTCACCAACATGCGTGCATCGGGAGCAGACGACAAGGCCCGCATCGTTCCTCCTGTAGTATTCAGCCTGGAGGAAGCCCTGGAATATATCAAGGAGGACGAATATGTAGAGGTGACACCTCATCACATACGTCTGAGAAAAATCATTCTCGACGAGCTGGAACGTAAACGCGCCAACCGTTGAGCCAACGAACCAGACTTAGAGTCTGTCTCACAAGAAATGTTAACGAGGGCAGCCAACGTAACAGTCGGCTGCCCTCGTTGTCGATACAGCATCGTAAGCATGAAATCCAAACTTTATATACGCCACGGTTGTTAATATTTCGTACATTTGCTTACAATACTCCTAATTCATTTAAACTTACTGATAAATGATAACCAGCACCAGCCACACACTTCACTGCTTGTCTATGAGGTTCTGTATTTCAATCATGGCATTCCTGCTTTGTGCCTCAGGCATGAAGGGTGTCGATGCATCACCAATGGCCGACGGGCACCAGTCGGTAGGCTTAGTGCTGAGTGGCGGTGGAGCCAAGGGAATAGCCCACATAGGTGTGCTCCAGGCGCTGGAGGACAACGATATCCCGATAGACTACGTGGCGGGCACATCGATGGGCGCGATCGTGGGGGGACTATATGCCGCAGGCTATACCCCGGCCGAGATGATGGAGCTGATCCTCTCACGGGGATTCGCCTACTGGTCGACCGGACGCATCGACGAGAACCTCGTGTACTATTTTGCCAAAAACGAGCCCACCCCCTCCATGATCAATGTACCGCTGTCGCTGGGCAGCAAGAGTGACAATGTGACCCGCTACCCCACGAGTCTCATCTCACCGTTGCCCATGAACTTTGCTTTCATGGACCTGTTTGCCGCATATACAGCGCAGTGTGGCGGTGACTTTGACAGGCTGTTCGTGCCCTACCGCTGCGTGGCTTCAGATGTGAAGAACAAGCACAAGGTAGTGATGAAAGGGGGGCAGCTCGGCGATGCCATCAGGTCATCCATGAGTTTCCCGGTGGTATTCCAGCCCATTGAGATGGACAGTGTGCTGCTCTATGACGGTGGCATATATGACAATTTCCCTGTAGACGTGATGAGGAGCGAATTTGCCCCTACGATAATGATTGGAGTCGATGTGCATGGCACCACCGACCCAGCCAAGGCCCGCGACCTTCTCAACCAGATTGAGGAGATGGTGATACAGAACAATGACTACGAGCTACCTCCCGATGAGGGTATCAAGTTAAGAATTGACCTGAACGAGTTCTCGCTGCTCGACTTCCCGGCCGCACGTGCCATATACCGCAAAGGTTACGACAAGGCGATGGAAATGATGGATTCGATCAAAATCCGCATCACAAGCCGTGAGCCACAGAACGTGAGGGAACTGAGACGTGCGGTGTTCAAATCATCGACCCCTTTTCTGGAGTTTGACAAAGTTAACGTAACCGGTGGAAGCCAAGAGGAAAACCGATACATAAAGTATCTGTTCACAGGCAACCGGACCGATACATTCGGAATCGAAAAAGCGCGGCTGGCCTACTATCGCGCGGTGACGCCGGGCAAACTGAGCGACCTCCACCCGACAGCCATATACAACGACACAACCGGACTCTTCACCCTCAATCTTCAGGCCGATGTGAAGAACAATATCACCATAGGCATAGGTGGATATCTCACCTCATCGACCAACAGTATGGCATTCCTGTCGGCAGGCTACAAGTCAATGTCGCTCAAGACCATGGACGCGTCGCTGAGCGCATGGATAGGCCAGAGCTACATGGCAGGCGCGTTGACCACCCGGTATGTGCTTCCGGCGGGTACCCCTACCTCCCTTTCGGTACAGATTGTAGGTTCACGGCGTAAATACTACGAGAGCGACCGTATGTTCTTCGACTCGTCAGCTCCATCGTTCATCACGCGGGAGGAAGCGTTCGGCCGCATCGGTGTCTCCATGGCTCTCGGGCGCTGGGCACGCATGACCATCGACGGTGGCGGTGGCACAATCGCCAATCGGTTCTACAACAATGACGCGTGGAAACAGGACCGCGAAGTGTCGCGCGACATGACACGTTTCAATATAGCGCAGGGGCGCATACTTTTTGATGGCTCGACTCTCGATGACCTCACAGCCCCCACATCGGGACGCTATTTTAAGATTTCAGGATCATGGAATGTAGGCACTTACCGCTTCAAGCCCGGCGACGCCATCGCCGCCACCCACAAACGCCATGGGAACTGGGTACAGGCCCAGGTGCAGTGGAAGGGCTATCAACGTGTGAACGACCACTTCAGCCTCGGAGGTGAGCTTGACGCGGTGTATACCAACCATAAGCTGCTCGACAACTACAATGCCAGCATTGTCAATGCACCCGGCTTCAACCCGACACCGGCGGCCGACAACACATTCAATCCAGCCTTCAGGGCCAACTCATTCATAGCGATAGGAGCTGTACCGGTGTGGATAATCAATGACAACCTCCAGCTGCGGGGTAATTTCCACCTGTTCCAACCGGTGAGAAGGATACAGCTTGACCGCGAGAACGGCACCCCTTATTATGGGAAAGCCTTTGCGAGGCGCTTTGCCTACTGCGAGATTGCCGGCGCCTATACATTCCGATTTGCCACCCTGAGCGTGTGGGGCAACTATCAGAGCTACCCGGCCCGCAACTGGAATGTAGGAGTATCATTCGGGCTTTACTTCCTTGCACCCCAGCTTTAGCATGCGCCGGCAAGATAGGCACCAACGCTCATTCTTGCCTATCCTGCCAGCCTTGCCAGCCACCTCAACAAAAAAAGGTGGCGCTTTCAGCGTCACCTTTTTTGTGGGGATTGATTCCGTCTTATTTCTTTTTGACGTTGCCGTAGCGGCTCATGAACTTATCAACACGACCGGCGGTATCAACGAGTTTCTGCTTACCTGTGAAGAAGGGGTGAGAAGAGCTGGTGATTTCAAGCTTTACAAGAGGATAGGTTACACCATCAATCTCGATAGTTTCCTTTGAAGCTACAGTAGAACGTGTGATAAAGATCTCGTCGTTAGACATGTCTTTGAACACGACCTCGCGATAGTTGGAGGGATGAATGTCTTTTTTCATTTTATTACGTCTTTATTTTCTATGATTCAATAAGTTAACGAAGCGCTGGTAAGGCGTTTCATCTGTAATGGCGTGCAAATGTAGTGATTTTCTACAAGTTCACAAAATTTTAGGCTTATTTTTTCTCAAACTCTACGAGGGGAGCATCGGTGCCCACCACTTCGCCGGGCTCGACAAACACCTGACGTATAATCACGTCTTTCTCGGCCTCGACATCGTTTTCCATCTTCATGGCCTCGTAGACAAGCATGATGTCACCCTTCTTGAGATGGTCGCCTTTCTTGACATTGACACTGATGATCTTTCCACCCATGGGAGCATGGTATACCTCACCGGTGATAGGTTCGAAGCGCGCACGGCGTGCTTCCTCCTCGGCAGCCTTGGCTGCAGCTATGGCTGCCGCTTTGGCAGCATACTCAGCATCGCGACGGCGACGCAGGAAGGGGTTGGCAACATTGGGAAGCAGCTCGAGCAGCAACTCTTCTTCAGTGTTGGAAGCGAGTGGCACGTTACCATATTCGGCAATCTTGGTGTTGACAGGTTTCTTGTAGGCCGACACATCATAGGGACGCTCCTCGGGGCTACCGGTGATCAAGGCGCGGAAGGCAGGATCAACTGGAACCGGGGTTGTGCCATACTCACCCTTCACGAGTGCAATAAACTCGTTGCTCTTGGTGGTATAGTCGGGGTTACCCTTACGGCGGTCAATAGCGAGGTTTACAGCCTGAGAGCCTACGATCTGACTGGTAGGTGTAACCAAAGGAATAAGACCAGCATCGCGGCGCACCTTGGGAATGAGACGCATGGCATCGTCAAGAAGATCCTCGGCCTTGAGAGTCTTGAGCTGTGCCACCATGTTGGAATACATACCACCGGGCACCTCAGCCTCCTTGACAAGCTCATTGGGCTTGGGGAAGTTGAAATATTCCTCGATTGCATGACAAGCTGCGAGCATACCCTCCTCGTCGCCGGCTTTGCCACACTCGATGGCGCGGTCAAACTTGGCATCTATCTCAGCCGGCAATTTGTCGTTGAGCGGGTCAAAGTCATTGGGGAACGACTTGGCGAGGTCAAAGTTCTTGAGTTCGCCGCGCACGGTCTTCAGTTCCTTGCGTATCTGTCCAACAACCTTCATGTCACACTCAATCTCGATGCCGAGTTTCTGACAGAATATGTAAATCAGCTCGATTGCGGGAGCTGCTGAGCCACCACCGAAGTACCATATGTTGGTATCGAGGATATCCACACCATTCATCACAGCCATCAAAGCCGATGCAAGGCCATAGCCGGGAGTGCAATGGGTATGGAAATCGACAGGAACCTTGACGGCGGCCTTTAGCTTGCTTATGATTGAAGCGGCCCTCATGGGGTTGACCAATCCGGCCATATCCTTCAGTGTAATGATTTTGGCACCGAGACGCTCCATCTCCCTGGCCTTGTCGACAAAATATTCGTCGGTGAAGATAAGTTCGGGAGCCTGAGGCTTCTTGCCAAAGAGGCGAGCGAAGAACCCAACCTGCTCGGGCACATATTTAGGATCGACAGTGTAGCACACAGCACCATCGGCGATACCACCGAGGTCGTTGATGAGTTTTATCGACTCTTTAACATTATTGATATCGTTGAGAGCATCAAAGATGCGCATCACGTTGAGGCCGTTGGCAATAGCCTCCTTATAGAAACCGGCGAGCACCTCAGTGGGGTAAGGCTTGTAACCGAAAAGGTTGCGGCCGCGTGAAAGAGCCGACAGGAGCGACTTCCCCTTCATGACCTTGCTAACCGAGCGGAGACGGTCCCATGGAGACTCGTCGAGATAGCGCATAACCGAGTCGGGCACAGCACCGCCCCACACTTCCATGATGTAGAAACCGGCATTCTCATAATAAGGGAGAAGGCGGTCAATGCAGCTCTGAGGCATGCGGGTAGCAAAAAGTGACTGCTGACCGTCGCGCAGTGTCAAGTCTCTAATTTGTAATTTTTTGTTTGCCATATTACTTATAGGAATTAGTTTCAAATCAGTGTAATTCACCGGAACGGCGTTCACTTGACGCTCAACGCTCCGGTAGGCGTTGCAAAATTAGTACAAAAAGCGATACTATGGGCACAAGCCGAAAAGTCGGTGCAGGATTTTTAGAGAGGAAATGTTAAATT
>JAMPBP010000040.1 GCA_023666645.1 Clostridiales bacterium | reverse complement strand
GTGAGAATCCCCGACAGTACCCGCTGCTGTAATTCCCGGCCGAGAATGATGTGCGCAGTCATTCGTAAGCAATATTTTTCGCAACCTGCCACTGGCCTCAGAGCTGGGAAGGCGCGGAAAATTGGGATAAGTCAGAAGACCTGCTATTTGCCTACATAAAGATTCGCCCCGGGCAATGGGTAGAGCTTCTGACAAATCATACCATAATTTCTCTCCGGCAATGTTTGTTAAGACCTGATGCAGTCCCGTTTGCGTTTCTATATGCTGGCGCAACCGGGATAGTTTTTTTAATTAAACAACTTAACAAACAATGAAAAGAGAAATGCTTTTTACTGCCGCCGCCATCTTATGTGCGGGCATGGCAACAGCCGATGACCAGATTATCACGCTTGACTTGACCAAGGCTACCACCCCCCTGGAGTTCAACACCGAAAACGGTTCTTGGACAGGGACATACGATGATGATGAGGAGTCGATTGAGAGCCAGTGCTTCTCATTCGTCAAGAGTTCGATGGGTGACTATGCCACATGGTGGGGATTCACAGCTTCCAATTCAGCCGACAATACACGTCCTGAAAATACAATCACCCACCAGTGGAGCAATATGGCGGCCGGTGGTATTGTACTCGATGAAGATGGAAAAATCAAGACCGACGGGTTCGGTGCACCGGTAGTGAGTGCCGAGGTCCCTTATCTCGTGGCTTTTTACAACGCCTACTTCGCAAAACGCCCTACCGATGTGGTGTTCAACGATGGCAAAAACTATGACCCCCAGGGAGTTTATGTAAATCTCAACAGCTATCCTTACTATAGTATCGAATATGGTGACGCTTTTGCCCGTGCGTTCGCAAATGGGGACAAATTTACTCTGACAATACATGGTGTCGCACCCGATGAAACAGAAAAGACTGTAGAAGTGACTCTCGCATCATACACCAACGGTGACCTCACAATCAACCGTGGCTGGAAATTTGTGGACCTTACATCGCTCGGCACTGTCAACGAACTTTATTTCACTCTTGAAAGCACCGATTCCGGTGCCTACGGAATGAACACACCGGGATATTTCTGCCTCGACAAACTCATGGTAAAACCGGCTCAGCAATCGGCCGGAGCCGGCATCATGGCCGACAAAGCCACTTCAATCAACTATGACCGTACAAGCAAGACTGTAACGATTGCCGGTGCCGAATTTGCTGTAATAACCAACATTGCCGGCCAGACTGTCATGTCGGGCGAAGGAAAAACGTTTGATTTGTCATCCCTTCCCTCAGGCGTATACATTATCAAGGCCGGTAACAACTGTCTGAAGATTGCCAAGTAAATGAAACATATTCTTTATTTTTCTGCCTGCGTCACATCGGCCGTGCTGGTCGGTGTGGCGTTCACTTCGTGCAACAAGGACGAGGTTATCGAATCCGACCGTGACCATACCGTTGTGAAACCTCAGGATCCATTTGATGGAGTCAAGGTATATGAATACATGCCGGCTCCCGGACAGTTCATAAATGAGAATATCGAATTGCTCACAAAAGAGTCGGCCAATGAATGGGCTCAGAATAGAATCAACTCTAATCAATTTGTCTCTTTGGGGGCATTCGGCGGCTACATTGTGATGGGTCTTGACCACAGCATATTATCCCGAGGAAGCACTTATGACTTTTATGTAGCCGGAAATGCATTTCTATCAGGTATGGGAGGGAGTAATGAACCCGGAATAGTGTGGGTGATGCAGGACACCAACGGCAATCACCTTCCCGATGACCAATGGTATGAACTGGCCGGAAGTGACTCCTTTGATCAGGGAACAATCAGAGACTTTTCAATCACATATTACCGGCCATCGGCTCCGGGTCTCGACGTCACATGGCAAGCCTCCGATGGAAGTGAAGGCTTAGTGAAATATCTCCCTCAATTTCACAAGCAGGGCCACTATTATCCTCTGTGGATCGATGCCGGTGAGTATACCCTGAAAGGCACTCTGCTATCGTCCAAAAACTCACAGAATCCAAATACCGGATTCTGGAACAACGCACCCTACGAATGGGGATATGCCGACAACGTAGGGTCGGACGCGCTTGGAGGAACGCCACAGCGCACTGGATTTAGAATTTCCAACGCCATTGATGGTGACGGGAAGAAAATCCAACTCGATTTCATTGATTTTGTCAAAATCCAGACCGCAGTACTCGCCAACTCCGGAATACTGGGAGAAATATCAACCGAGGTGTGCGGCTTTGGTGAATACCCTATTGTTGAATGAAAAGCAATGTTGTGATCGCGATGGCAGTGTCACTGCCGTTTCTTTTCTCCTCCTGCATGGAATGGGACTATGGCGAGATGGAGGATTTCAACGCCACCGGTCCGGGACTGTTCATATGCAACGAAGGTAATTTCCAATATAGTAATGGCACATTGTCCTACTATAACCCTGAAACCATGGAGGTGCAGAATGAGGTTTTCTTCCGTGCCAATGGATTCAGGCTTGGCGATGTAGTCCAGTCGATGACGATGCATGACCATAAAGGGTGGATTGTAGTCAACAATTCTCATGTCATTTTTACTATTGATCCCGACAGCTTTAAGGAAACAGGACGCATTGAAAATCTTACATCACCACGCTACATACATTTTATCAGCGACGAGAAAGCCTACGTAACTCAGATTTGGGATAACCGCATCTTCATTGTCAATCCCAAACGATATGAGATAACGGGCTACATCACTGTACCCGACATGACAATGGAAAGCGGCTCAACTGAACAAATGGTGCAATATGGCAAATATGTCTACTGCAACTGCTGGAGCTATCAGAACCGTATCATAAAGATTGACACCGAGACCGATAAAGTGGTCGATGAACTTAAAGTTGGGATTCAGCCAACCTCGCTCGTCCTTGACAGGAATAATAAGATATGGACCATAACCGATGGGGGGTATGAAGGGAGTCCATATGGATATGAAGCACCGTCACTTTACAAAATTGATGCCGAGACTTTCACTATCGAAAAGCAATTCCGGTTAAAGCTTGGCGACGCTCCGGGCGAATTGCATATCAACAGTCAACTGGACAGGTTGTATTGGATCAATGACGACATATGGGAAATGGACGTTAACTCGAGCCATCTTCCCTCAAGTCCATTTCTCCAATCACGCAATACAAAATATTACGGACTTACTGTCAACCCCGTTAACAATGAAGTTTATGTAGCCGATGCCATTGACTATCAGCAACAGGGGTTAATCTACCGCTACTCGGCCGAGGCCCGGCTGATTGACAAATTCTATGTCGGTATTACCCCCGGTGCATTCTGTTGGAAATGATGAAAAATATATACCTGATGGCCATGATATTTCTGGAGGTTGTGACATCGGCTGTCAGTCTAAACGCCCAGACCTCCAGTCGGGTAAATAATCTCAGGGAAGTTGTGGTATGGAGCAACCGCCCTATGAAGGAGATAGGTGTACAAACTACCACATTCGATTCTCTCGCCCTGAAAGAGAATATAGCTCTTTCAATGGCCGACATTCTTACATTCAATTCATCGGTATTTGTAAAAAGCTATGGACGTGCCACACTCTCGACTGTCGCCTTCAGAGGCACATCGCCAAGCCACACACAGGTCACGTGGAACGGCATGCGTATCAACAATCCCATGCTCGGAATGACCGACTTCTCAACAATCCCCTCCTACTTCATTGACCAGGCCTCATTGCTTCACGGCACATCGTCGGTCAACGAGACAGGCGGTGGCCTGGGAGGTCTCGTGAAACTCGGCACAACCCCCTACGTTACCGAAGGATTCAACATGCAATATGTGCAGGGTATCGGCTCTTTCAGCACTTTCGACGAGTTTGCCCGAATAACCTACGGCAACGGGCACTGGGCGTCGTCAACCCGCTTTGTCTATTCTTCATCGCCCAATGATTACAAGTATATCAACCACGACAAAAAGGTCAACATTTATGACGATGAAAAGAATATAATCGGGCAGTATCACCCCACAGAGCGCAACAAATCGGGCGCATTCAGGGATATGCACATTCTTCAGGAAGTTTACTACAACACCAACAAAGGGGACCGGTTAGGATTGAATGCATGGTATATCAATTCCAACCGTGAGTTGCCAATGCTCACAACCGACTATGGAGATGAACGTGATTTCGAAAACCGTCAACGGGAACAGACTTTCCGTGGGGTTCTTTCTTGGGATCACAACCATAGCGGCTGGAAAATCGGAGTGAAAGGTGGTTATATCCACACCTTGATGGCCTATGATTACAAACGTGAGGTCGCCGGGGGAAACTGGGCAGTTATGACACGTTCACGAAGCCGAGTCAACACATTTTTCGGTCAGGTCCAAGGTTCCTATATCCCGAATAAAAAATGGTATTTCACCACCAATATATCAACTCATCAACATTTTGTGCGCTCGGAAGACAAAAATATCATTCTACAGGACGGAGACCGTGCCATAGTAGGCTATGACAAAGGACGCATCGAAATGTCGGGCTCTGTCTCGGCCAAGTGGCAACCGATTGACCCCATAGGAATGTCGATTGTAGTGCGTGAGGATATGTTTGGCGAAAAGTGGGCTCCGCTGATCCCTGCATTCTTCGTCGATGGCCTTATTTCACGGCAGGGGAATCTGATGGTTAAGGCATCGGTGTCCAAAAATCATAAATTCCCCACCCTTAATGACCTCTATTTCCTTCCCGGAGGCAATCCTGATCTAAAAAGTGAGAACGGCTGGACCTACGATGCCGGAGCGAGCTTCGATGTGGGCAATCTGATACCGTTTCCATTTTCTGTTGGAGGCAGCGTGACATGGTTTGACTCATACATCGACGACTGGATAATGTGGCTACCTACCACAAAAGGCTTCTTTTCACCGCGCAACGTGAAAAAAGTCCATGCCTATGGCATCGAAGCCAAACTCAACATTGCCTTTGAGTCACTCAATGGCTGGGGGGTTGACATCAACAGCTCATATTCCTGGACACCATCAATCAACGATGGTGAAAAAATGTCGCCTGCCGACCAATCAGTAGGGAAACAGCTGCCATATGTCCCGAAACATTCCGCTTCATTTACCGGCCGCCTCTCATGGAAACGCTGGTGCTTTCTCTATAAATGGGCCTACTATTCTGAACGATTCACCATGTCGAGCAACGATTATACACTTACCGGACACTTGCCGCGATACTTCATGAGCAACATCTCGCTTGAAAAAGGATTGTCATTCAAGCCTGTTGACCTACAGTTGAAACTGGCAGTCAACAATCTGTTTAACGAAGATTACCTGTCGGTACTGTCACGCCCCATGCCGGGCATCAACTTCGAGGTCTTCATAGGAATAACACCCAAATTCTAACGAAGAGTCTTGTCTGTCCGGATAGTTATCAGGCTTTGGTTTGTTATGCAACCTCACCTCTGAATTCGAGCCTCATATCAAGTTTCTGTCCGTAGAGCCAGACTTTTGTCCTTAGCTTCCTTC
>JAMPBP010000003.1 GCA_023666645.1 Clostridiales bacterium | reverse complement strand
CCATCCACAACAACACCGTTTCCAAACGCAACACCATGCTGAAGGAGCGGCTAAACAAAGAATGAAGAAATGAAGAAACTTTATACCATATTTTTCAGCGCCACGGACACTACACGGAAATGCGTTGAGAAAGTATGTGCCGGTCTTGGCATGAAACCGGTGTCGGAACTGAATCTGGCGGATAACCTTAAAACAGAGTTGCCGGAATTTATGGCCGATGATATTGTTGTAATCGGAGTACCCGTCTATGGAGGACGAGTCCCGACAGTTGTCGCTGATGTTCTTTCTCATCTGAAAGGTAATGGTGCCGCTGCCTTAGCTTTGGTTGTGTACGGCAACCGCGACTATGATGATGCGTTGCTGGAACTTACCGATGTCTTGACCGATAGGGACTTCCATGTTGTCGGTGCCGGTGCCTTTATCGGTCAACATTCAATTTTCCCGAAGGTGGGTGCTTCCCGTCCGGATTTTTCAGATGAACAATGTCTCATCAGGTTCGGGAAAGAGTGTATGAACGCGATTTCTAAAGACCACTGCGCATCGGAAGTACCCTATATAAAGGGGAAGAAACCCTATAAACAGTTGGCAGGCATTGTTCTTGCGCCTGTGGCAAAAGAACAGGACTGCGTGAAATGTGGTGCTTGCGTAAGGAAATGCCCGGTTGGAGCAATATCAAGTGAAACACCGTGGATTACCGACACTGCAAAATGTATCAGTTGCGGTCGTTGCATAACGCTCTGTTCTCAAAATGCACGCAAACATACCGGCCTCAAATATTCAATCTTTGGGGCAATCTTCAAAGCTTGTTTTTCTAAACGCAAAGAGCCGGAATGGACTGTGGTCAAATGAACCGTACCATCAATATCCCTGAACTTATGATTGACGAATCACTCAGAAACTATATAGAGACCAACATATTGCCGTTGTATGATGATTTTGATGCGGCACACCAGCGCAATCACGTTGATATGGTCATTGAGCAGAGCATGACAATTGCGGCTGACCTTGATGTAGATATGAATATGGTATATGCGATTGCGGCTTATCACGATACCGGATTGACTGAAGACCGCAAGACGCATCACATTGTGTCGGGTAGGATTGTACGCGAGGATATGTGGCTGCGAGACTGGTTCAGCGAGGAGCAGATTGAGACTATGGCACAGGCTTGTGAAGACCACCGGGCTTCATCCGACCACGAGCCGAGAAGCATCTACGGGAAAATAGTTGCCGAAGCCGACCGCTTCATCGACCCCGACACAATTATCCTCCGCACTGTGCAATATGGACTCGCCAACTATCCCGAACTTGACAAGGAAGGTCACTGGGAGCGCACCCTCAACCATCTCCATGAGAAGTATGCTGAAGGAGGCTACCTCCGTCTTTGGTTTGAGAACAGCCCCAATGTGGCGCGTCTCAACACCTTGCGCGAAATCATAAAAGACGAGCTGCTTCTCCGCGAGAAGTTTGACTATCTGTATGATGCACTGATCAACCCACATCTCATTGGCTGCACTTGTCCCGAATGTCAGAGGACAAAACATCGTAAAGTCTATAATATTAGAACTATAGAAAACGAAAGGCTTAAACTGCGGAATTGGAAATTGGACGATGCTGATGCTCTATTCAAGTATGCTTCTGACCAAAGAGTGAGTGAACTTGCCCTATGGCCGCATCATACGTCAGTTGAAATGAGCAGAGATGTAATTGAAAAAATTTTTCTCCCCAATCCCCATAATTATGCTATTGTCCTCAACGAGACCGGTGAACCTGTTGGGTGCATCGGTCTTGTGCCTGTCGGAGAAGAACATCATGAGGTTTTGTCGGATGAACGAGAAATAGGCTACTGGATTGGCTTCCCTTATTGGAATAAAGGGTTGACAACAGAAGCGCTTGAATCGTTCATCAATTATTGTCGTGATAACATCAGGTTAAAATCACTCTTAATCACAACTGACAACAAGAACAAGGCATCGCAACGAGTAGCAGAAAAATGTGGATTTCAGTTTTTGGAAGAATATTTTTATAATGGCATTCCCGGCAAGGCTTACAGATTAATCCTTCAGACAACATAAGTCATGGACATTGAGAGGTTCAGAGAATATTGTCTTTATCTTGGGAACGTAACAGAGAAAACACCCTTCGGAAAATTTGCAGCGAGATTTGACTCGGTGTTGGTGTTCTATGTCTGCGAACATATGTTTTGCATGGTGGATATGGATAACTTTACTTATGCCGTGGTCAAGAATACTCCCGAGAAGATTGCCGAACTGCATGAGACGCGTAACTCCGTTGAGCGTCAACGCAACATGATGGCAAAATACTGGATACAACTCAACTTCAGTGGAGATGTATCAGATTCAGAAATACTTGAACTCGTGAAGCAATCCTACGAGATAGTCAAAGACAAATACACCAAGTAGAAATAAATCAGTCCGATATTGGCATCTTGAAAAATATGACATTGGAAGAGTTATGGAGACTTTTTCCCATAGACACATCAACTTACACAGCCAAAAGAAATGATATTGCCTCTTTCGTCAAAAATCCATCGGAACTTGACATTTGGAGCAACGATTATTTTGTTCAACTTGTCGGTATGATGAAGTTCCAAGAGGACAAAATCAGACCCTGAAATTACTTCTCTTGGAGTTTCTTCTTCGCTTTACAAGAGTGGATGTGAGGAGTCAAAATCGGCGATTTTGAGTAACTTTGAGCCAGAGGACGTTAAAGAGTGATTTCCCGAAATAGAATCCTCACATTTTATAGGTTCTGATTCGTTTATTTTTAACATCTTTACACTTGCAAAGCACAAGCCCGAAACAGTCCGGAACTTGCAGAAAAAAGCGGCTGCGAAGCCTCGATTTCGTAAATCTCGTGCAAGTGAGAGCAGAGATTATGCCGAACGCAGCCAAGATTATGCAAATGCAACCGGCCTTTGTATTTTATAGCAAACTGAGACTCATTACTAAGGAGTTATGGTTAGTGCATCGGCAAATATGTCACACACCGTGTGCACATCGCGGGTCAAGCCATCCACGACATTCTTTATATTTCCAAGCATCAATATCTTACGACCTAAACACTTTGGGAGAAGAAAGCCTGGGGAGATTTGCTGACTGAATTTTAAAGTTGTGTTACATTGCTTTGATTTAACCGCTGGAAAAGTTATCTTTGTAGATAAATTGACAATCATCGCAATATGCCAAGATACAACATTCTTTTTTCAATAGGTGCGTTTTCAATCATAACCGGTGCTGCATATGCAGCCGGCCCCTCTGTTGAGAATACTCGATGTGAACACATCGTGTGTCCCATTGGTATTGACACTCCCTCCCCCCGCCTGTCGTGGAATATCAACGACACCCGCAAAGGAGCCTCGCAGAAAGCCTACCGGATTATCGTAGGCCAGGACTCGGTTGCGGTGGCTTCCTCAACGGGCAACATGTGGGATTCAGGCACTGTAGATTCCGATACCATGCTCGTACCATATGCCGGTAATACGCTCCAGCCGCAGACCAAGTATTTTTGGGCAGTTACCGTTACCGACAACCGGGGCAAGAAAGCAACCTCGGGCGTCAACTCCTTTGAAACTGGCATTATGAACCCCGATGGCTGGGATGCCACATGGATCAGCGACGGCCATGGTATCGATTTCCGTCCGGCTCCCTATTTCCGTAAAGAAATAGTTGTTGAGAAAAAGATTGCCTCGGCCCGCGCATATGTAACTGCAGCCGGACTCTTCCAGTTTTCAATCAATGGCAAGAATATCGGTGACCATGTTCTTGACCCGCTGTACACACGTTTTGACCGTCGCAATCTCTACGTGACCTTTGATGTCACCCACATGCTCAACGATGGGCCGAATGCACTGGGACTTACTCTCGGCAACGGCTGGTACAATCACCAGTCGATGGGTGTATGGAACTTCCACAATGCTCCATGGCGCAACCGACCCGCGGCATGTTTGGAATTGATGGTCACCTACCACGATGGCACAACCGACCGTTTCTACACCGACAGCTCATGGAAAACCACTTCTGAAGGTCCTCTCATCGCCAACAGCATCTACACAGGCGAGCAATATGATGCCCGGAAAGAAATGCGAGGTTGGGACATGCCCGGTTATGACGATACAGCGTGGGACAATGCCACTGTGGTGAATGCGCCATCTAAAAAGATTACAGCCCAGCAAGCCGTCCCTATCAGAGCTTGCCGTGAAATTGCCCCCCTGGAAACAAAGAGAATCAACGACTCGACATATCTGTACGATTTCGGTTTCAACATGGCAGGAATCACCCGTCTTAATGTAAAAGGGGAAAAAGGCACTCAGGTAAGGGTGAAACATGGAGAGCGTCTGGACTCGGACGGACGCATCGACCTGTCAAACATCAACGTATACCACCGCCCTGTCGACGACAGCGACCCCTTTGGAACCGATATCGTAACCCTGAGCGGGAATGATGACCAATTCATGCCCCGCTTCAACTACAAAGGGTTCCGCTATGTAGAGGTATCGGCCAACAGACCACTGGAACTCAACGATGGCAGCCTCACCGCCTACTTCATACACAGTGACGTGCAACCCGTAAGCACTCTCTCAGCTTCCAATCCCATCATAGAAAAACTCTGGAACGCAGCTTCCAATTCCTATCTGTCTAATCTCATGGGCTATCCCACCGATTGCCCTCAAAGAGAGAAAAATGGCTGGACCGGTGATGGTCACTTCGCCATTGAGAGCGCCCTATACAATTACGATGGCATTACCGTATATGAAAAATGGCTTGCCGACCATCGCGACGAGCAGCGGGCCGATGGGGTGCTCCCCGACATAATTCCCACCGGAGGCTGGGGATATGGCACAGACAATGGCACCGACTGGACCAGTACCATAGCCATAATCCCATGGGAATTATATCGTTTCTATGGCGACAGCAAACCCTTGCGCGACAACTACGAGGCTATCAAACGTTATGTAGACTATGTCGACCATATCGCTCCTGACGGACTGACTACCTTTGGCCGTGGTGATTGGGTTCCGGTCAAGACCGTATCAAACAAGGAGCTCACCTCCTCAATATATTTCTTTGTTGACGCCACAATTCTTTCAAAGGCGGCCGCATTATTCGGAAATACCGATGACCAGCAGCATTACCAAGCTCTTGCCAATAAAATCAGGAACGCCATAAACGACAAGTATCTCGACCGGGAAAAAGCCATATATGGATCGGGCACGCAAACCGAGCTCAGCATGTCGCTCATGTGGGGCATAGCTCCCGACGAATTAAAAGCCGACATCGCCCGCAATCTGAATGCAAAAGTGGAGGAAGCCGGCAACCATCTCGATGTAGGCGTGTTGGGAGCAAAGGCGCTGCTCAACGCGCTATGCGAGAACGGATATGCCGAGACAGCCTACAAGGTAGCCGTCCAGGACACATATCCCTCATGGGGATGGTGGATTGTGAACGGGGCCAACAACCTGCTTGAAAACTGGGACCTCCAGGCCACACGTGACATATCCGACAACCACATGATGTTTGGCGAGATAGGGTGCTGGTTTTTCAAAGGGCTTGGCGGCATCTACCCCGATGAGAAGAATCCCGGCTTCAAACACATCATTTTGCGACCCTTCTTCCCCGATGGTCTCGACCGTTTCAAAGCCACCCACGATTCGCCCTACGGAACCATCGTTTCAGGCTGGATAACCAAAGGCAACTCCATCGAATACACGGTCACTATCCCGGCCAATACCTCAGCCACTCTCACATTCCCGACCGACTACCGCATGAAGCCCACAACCCTGACCTCAGGTACCCACAAATTCAAATTAAAAAAATAAAAACCATATCATAATCAGTAAGGACGCTACAGCCCACATCTTAAAGCTAAAGGTCTTTACTCCAATAAAATTCACTACATCATGAAATTGAGTAAAAAAATTTTGGCAACCCTCATCGCAGCCCCGACATTAGCTTTGGCTCTCCATGCCCAAAACGACGTTACCCCGACAACAACGAGCTGCGGCAACCCGGTATTCGAAGGTTGGTATGCCGATCCTGAAGGCATCATCTACGACAATACCTACTGGATTTTCCCCACATGGAGCGATAAATATGAGCGACAGACATTCATTGACGCCTTTTCATCGCCAGACCTGGTAAACTGGACCCGACATCGGTCGGTGATCGACACCACCGAGGTAAAGTGGGCAAAAAAATGCATGTGGGCTCCGGCCGTGCTGCGTAAGGATGGTCTCTACTACATCTTCTTCGGTGCCAATGATGTGCACGAAGGTGAAGTTGGCGGCATAGGCGTGGGAGTAAGCCCCCGGCCAGATGGACCATATCACGACCTCATAGGCAAACCACTGATCAATGATATTGTAAATGGAGCTCAACCCATAGACCAATTTGTGTTTCTCGACGATGATGGCACATACTACATGTATTACGGAGGTTGGGGACACTGCAACATAGTGCGCCTCGCCGATGACTTCAAATCAATAGTTCCATTTCCCGACGGTGAGCTTTACAAGGAGGTGACTCCCGATAATTATGTTGAAGGTCCATTCATGTTCAAGCGCAACGGAAAGTACTACTTCATGTGGAGCGAAGGCGGTTGGGGCGGTCCCGACTATTGCGTCGCATATGCCATCGCCGACTCCCCCTTCGGCCCATTCCGCCGCGAGGCCAAAATACTGCAACAGGATACCAAGATAGCCACCGGAGCAGGACACAACTCAGTCATCCACATTCCCGGTACCGATGAATATTATATTGTGTACCACCGCCGCCCCATTGGTGAGACAGCCCGTGACTTCCGCGTGACATGCATAGACCGCATGACATTTAACGATGACGGCACAATCCAACCTGTAAAGATGACAACTTCAGGACCGGAGCCTCGTCCACTCAATTGATAAACCGATTTATGATCAGCCCTGACAAATTCACTCAGACGCCAAACGAGGAATGTTAACGACTGAATGCATTATCTTTTAATAAGATCGCTGATTGGTAGGCCAATGCATAGACTTAACTATACAACAACCTACCCATCAGCGATTTTATATAAGTGCAACCATTGATGGTGAATTGTATCCAACCGTCAATTATCAGTTCAACCAGTTGATTAAGGCAAGATATGACATGACCCGGAAGATAATCACCACCATAGTATTCTCATTATTATCCATCTACAACGCTTCAGCGCAAAAAGCCGGCCATAAAGACTTCGCACCCTATGATTTGAGATGCGAATATATGGTCAATCCCATTGGACTCGACACCGCCTTCCCGCGATTATCATGGAAAGACCCGACGCCACTTAAACGGCAAACTGCCTATCAGATCTTAGTGGCGTCTGATCCCGACTCTCTGTCCTCGACCCAATCCCATCTTTGGGATTCGGGCAAAATCTATAGCTCATGCTCTTCAAATATCACATATGACGGTCAAACTATACCCTGTAGGTCACAACGCTTCTGGTGGGTTGTGAGGGTGTGGAACGAAAATGACTCTGCAACGGCTTGGAGCGAACCGGCATTCTGGATTTACGGCCCAGGCCAATGGAGGGCACAATGGATTGGAGACAAACCCGACTCAATGCTATGCGACTATAAACGATATGTTGCAGAAAATCATGACAAGCCTGATTTTGACCAACAATTATGGGAGAATCCCCCGATGCTTCCCTCACCATTGCTCAGAAAAAACTTTATTGCCGGCAAAGAGATAGAGAGCGCCACAATATATGCCACAGCCATAGGATACTATGAGCTTTATATCAACGGTAAAAAAGTCGACGCACGGCAATTAGCTCCCGAATATACCAATTATGACAGGACGCTCCAATACCAGGCCTATGACGTAACTCCACTGTTGAAAAGAGGTCAAAATTCAATCGGTGCTGTTTTAGCCGATGGCTGGGCACTGGGCCGCAACGCAACAGTGAAGTGGCTTAGAAAATTTCCCCACAGAGGATTTTTTGCCAACGACCGCCGGTTGCTTGCCCAACTTGAGATAACATACCGTGACGGTACCCACGATGTAATATCGACCGACGGCAGTTGGCGTATCAACCGTGACGGACATATCATCATGGCCGACAACTTCAAGGGGGAAGTCATTGACAACAGAAAACTCATTGCCCGCTGGACACATGCTGATTATGACGACACCTCATGGGATACAGTGTATGTACAACCCTCAATGCCGCATAGAGAGATTGTGGCACAGCCTAATGCTCCGATAAAGCCCCATATAACACTTTCCCCTAAGAAAATATGGGAACGGGAAGGCAGTTACATGATTGATTTCGGGCAAAACATTGCAGGCCATATCCGACTGAAAATCAAAGGATACAAGGGGCAGAGAATTAATGTGAGACATGGAGAATGGCTTAATACCGACGGGAGCCTTTACACCCGGAGTTTAGGGTATGCCGAAGCTACCGATATTTTTATTCTCTCAGGTGACCCCGACATCTTTGAACCGACATTCACATATCACGGTTTCCAATACGTTGAAATCACCGGGGTCGACAAGCCAATCACAACCGATATGGTTGAGGCAGTGGCAATTTCATCGGCCCAGCCAATAGCCGGAGATTTCAAATGCTCCAACGAAAAACTGAACAAACTCTATCGAAACATATTATGGACCCAGAGAAACAACATGTTCAGTATCCTGCATGACAATCCCTCGCGCGACGAACGCACCGGAGCAGCCGGTGATATCCAGATATTCGCTCAAAGTGCAATCTTCAACATGGATATGGCAGCATTCTTCAGCAAGTATTGCCGCGACATGATGGAAGTGGCTCATAATGGCCAGTTCTACTCAATGTATCCGTCATTAAGCAGATCAGGGGAATGGGACGGCTTCATAGGTGCACCCGGGTGGAGCGAGACTGGTCTCATATTGCCATGGCGCATCTACGAGAACTATGCCGATACCACAGTTCTCGCCAAGCTGTACCCATTCATGAAGAGCCACGTCGATGCTATACACCGTGAGAATCCTGATTTAATATGGCGTGTGCGTCACAACCACAATGGTGACTGGCTCAACGCCAATACCATCTCGGCGTCCATTGACCCGACATACGATACCCGGTCGGGGGCTACTCCTGACGATTTGTTTGCAACTGCTTTCTTTGCATATGCAAGCAATCTGCTGTCTAAAATATCATCGGTTCTCGGTCACAAAGAGGAATCTCAGGTTTACGAAACCCTTTACAACAAAATCAAAGAAAAATTCATATCAGAGTATGTCAACCAAGAGGGAAATGTTGCGGGCAACAGTCAAGGAGCTTACTCTATGGCACTGTATCTCGACCTGCTGCCATCACATCTGCGGCAAGCATCCTTTGATAAGCTCCTGAAATGTCTCGAGCATTACGATTTCCGACTGTCAACAGGTTTTATCACCACTCCAATGATGATGCAGTTGCTCTCCGATTTCAACCGTAGCGATATAGCCTACACCCTGTTGGAGTCACAACGTTTCCCCTCATGGCTGAGCATAGTCAACAATGGAGCCACCACAGTATGGGAGCGCTGGGACTCTTGGTTCCCCGGCAAGGGATTTCAGAATGAGGGAATGAACTCGCTCGACCATGTGGCATTTGGAGCTGTGTCGGAATGGATGTTCCGCAACATCTTGGGAATAAATCCCGATATAGAATATCCTGGATACAAACATTTTATTTTAAAGCCTACACCCGGTGGCACGCTGACATGGGCAACCGGCCACTACGACTCCCCCGCTGGCCGTATAGAGTCATCATGGAAAATCAACAATGGCTTGATGGAATATCAATGCACTGTCCCGCCTAATAGTACAGCAACATTGATCTTACCCAATGAAGCTCCGAAATCCTTAGATGCCGGCACATACATTTTCACATCAAAGCTCCAATGACAGTTGCGTCAAATGCTCACGCCATGGGTCTTACAATTTCAGTAATGAGGACCCGTTATCGCTGTTATTGAGCGAACGGCGCGATGAACGGAAGATTGAACCGAAATCGGCTGAATAACTTATTGACAACACAACCATATTGCCGTTGTTCTTGATATAGCGCTCACGGTAATAGGGATTCACACTTGAAAAACCCCATGCAGGATATTTTGTCCCTTTTTTATCAAACATATACATCCAGCTTGCTCCGAAAGTCCAATGCCTGTCGGGCTGATATTCAAAACCGAGAGTATCCCCGTTCTCATCCTTGCCTACATAATTGCCGCTGAGATATTTTCCGGGAATCTTGCGCCAATAAGAAATAGTATAAGGGCCTTTGTTCCACCACAGGCTGAAGCTTGCATCGACCGATGTGAGATGATGGCACCAATTATCGCCCATTGTTTCATAACGGTCCAACCCTACATTGACATTCGCACCAAATCCGTATATATCATTCAATTTCAAATTGAGATTAGCACCGGCATACCATGATTTTCTTGCGTTGATCGACTGGGAGAGGAACATTTTATCCCCCATGTAGAACATATCGCTCATCACGAAGTCTCCAACATGGCGATAGGTCATAAGCAGCGATGCACTGAACTTCTTGTATTGATAAGAGGGCATCAACTGATAACGGAAGTTCTGCGAAACTTTCAAAGCGGGATTACCGTTTGAAATCAGGTAAGGAGATTGCTGCTGCGGATAGTCGGTAAGAGCCGAAAGAGAGGGGATGCTTGGAGTGTATTGAAATGATCCTGACAGGCTCCATTGCCGGGATATATTCCAGGAAATCTGAGCAGTTGTCAGATTACGTATAAAATGGCGTTTATTTATATCATTCCTGATCCAGTAGAGTTTAGCACCGGTGGCAAGAGAGATATATACCTTGCCCAACTGCTGTCCCAAACGAGCGTACACATAGTTGTTGTTCTCGGTAAGAATAGGTTTGTAATCGGAAGTGAGATAAGTGTTCGTGCTATGGGAAACAGTATTCTGATAACCGGCCGAAAGTGATGTCTTGTCGCTGAATGAATGTGTATAGCTTATCTCGCTGATAAGGGATCGGCGACGGCTGTCGACATCCATCGTATAGTGGTCGGTTGAACCATCGGCATAGGCATACTCATTATTTCGACGATAGTCGCTTGAGCTCAATGTACCTACAACCTGCACCTCCAATGAGTTTCTCTCATTGAAATCCCTCTTGAAAAATAAATCAAGCGAGGGTGCCAAATTCCTGCTTGTCGAGAGATTGCTGTTCTTATAATCACCAAGATACGAGTCAATTGTGGTAGCCAACGAACGACTTTTGTTGGTACTTGGAGTCATAAGGAACGTAGCCGAAAACAGGGTGTTGGCAACTGGACTGTAATCGTACTTCAATCCGATGTTATGATATTGGTAATTGAATGGATTACGGTCGTGCTCTTCGAGATTCACACTGAAATCATTGCCTATATAGCTCTCGGTCGTATTGTCGAATACCTGCTTATAGTTGCGCCATGAAGGACTGTAGGTCAACGTGAACTGTGATGGGCCCTGGTGATATGATGCCCTGGCATTTCCATCAACAAACGCTGTATTCACAGCACTTCGGCCCCAAACATACACTTCACCACCATCGTTGCGCGTTTTAAGAGTGATATTCAAGAATCCGCTATTACCACGGTCGGCATATCGGGCCGGTGTGATTCTTGAAAACTCAATCTTGGCAATATCCTTAGGTTGAAGCGCATTGAAATCGTCTATTGATGACGGAACACCATTAATAAGGATAACCGGTGTACCACCATCAACAGTCAGCGTCCTGTTGATGGGATTAGCCTCCAAGCCGGCAAGAGGTAATTTCTGAAAGAGGCCTATGCTGGTTGACGATGCCTTGATATCGGAGCCTGAAGGAAAAATAACCGTACGCCCCTTTGCATCAATCATGGAATTGGCAGTTACCTGAACCTCGTCCAATACTACACCCTCCGAGAGATAAACGGTGCCCACGTCGATATTTTTGTCCGATTCAATCACAATCTCAGTAGTATTAAATCCGGCCATCGAAATCTCAAGAGTCAACTTAGATTTGAGATTGGTGGAAATATCAAATTTTCCGTCTCTGTCGGTATTGACTCCGTTGATAAATTGGGAACCCGACATCAGTCGGCATATTGCACCCACAACAACCGTGGAGTCGCTATCAGAACGAACTTCTCCATTAATAGACCTTGCACTCATCGAGACTATTGACATGACAATAGCCGAGGTCAAAATAGTTAAACGTGTCATCGTCACTTGGTATCTATATCAACTGCGTTTCATCAGCAAGATGAACACATCGCTTAGCAATCACTCTTATGTCATAGACTGAATCTTGACAATCTGGTTGCAAATTTAGAACAAAATCCAATAACGAACAATCATATACCTTACAATAATTGGGGAAATACCATAATAGTAGTGCGACTTAGACCCTGATTTTCCCTATCATACTTACACTGTTAGATAATATTTGATGAGTAACCGATGTCAATTATTGACGATTTATTAAATTTGCAGGCTGAAAAACATAATGTAATATGAAGAAAGGATTGTTTGCGCTGGCAGTGGGCACCTTTGCACTGGGTATCAGCGAGTTTGTAATGATGGGTATACTCGGGCAACTCGCCCATGATCTTGGAATAACTATCTCTAAGGCCGGTGGACTTATCACAGCCTACGCCACAGGAGTATGTGTGGGAGCTCCATGCCTGCTTTTTGCACGGCATCAACCGCTTAAACGCCTCATGCTCATTCTTGCTCTTATCATAGCATTTGGCAACACGCTCATGTCATTGTCACCCAACTACACATTTATGTGGATAGCCCGCTTTATTTCAGGACTTCCACATGGAGCCTATTTTGGCGTCGGTGCCATAGTGGCACGCCGTCTCGCCCAGCCCGGACATGAAGCCGGGGCTGTTGCTTTTATGATTGCCGGTATGACCATCGCAACACTATGTGGGGTTCCGCTCGCCACCTTCATCACCGGACTCCTTTCCTGGCGCATGGCATTTGCCTTGGTAGCCATTGCCGGTATCCTGGCATTCACCCTTATACGGATATGGGTACCTCAAGTACCCAAATTGCCCGACCTGGGATTCTGGGGACAATTCAAATTTCTTGGTACACTGGCGCCATGGCTCATCTTTGGCGGAGTATTATTCGGACAAATAGGCATGTACTGTTGGTACAGCTACATAGATCCTCAGATGGTTCATGTTGCCGGGTTCAAGGCTGTCGACATGTCGTGGATAATGATATTGGCTGGTCTTGGCACCGTAATAGGCAACCTGATGTGTGGCAAACTCGGAGACCATTATAAACCCTCGATTGTAGCCTCAATCGTGCAGGCCCTGGGCATAGCAATTCTCATACTCTTCCACCTGTATGCCTCCCACCAATTGGCTGCAATCATGCTGATGATACTCGGGACTGCGATTTTGTTTGGACCCGGCAGTCCTCTCCAATCATCGATTGTAGGATATTCCAAAGGAGGAGAAATGCTTGGAGCGGCACTGATACAGATTGCCTACAATGCCGGCAATGCCATAGCGGCATGGCTTGGCGGCATGGTGATAGCCCACGGCTACGGCTACACAGCACCGGCCCTGGTAGGCATTCCGCTCATAGCCACTGGTTCTGTATTGCTGCTTGTGCTCTATTATAAAAAAGAGCGGTCGCCCAGACCTTAAGAGCAGGATCTAAGAACACCACAAAATTCAGAGGACCGCCCCATGCTTGCAACTATGGAACGGTCCTCAATAATTTTTCTTCACAGGAAGTGGCTTATCAAGCTTCCTTCACTCGATTCTTGGCTTTGCTTTTTGACTTGGAGGCCGATGAATCCATATCTTTCTCCTCTTTTACATCAATCTCGACACCGGCTTTGTCAACAACCTTATATTGAAGATAGGCAAGCGACTGGTCGGCGACAATGCGCCACGAACCACCAAGCGACATGCGCCAGCGGCGGTAGGTCGAAATAAGGCCTTTTTTCAGATATGCATCGACAAATGGGTGTACATACATTATGAACGTGCCTACCTTGAGATCCTTTATGAGGTATTCGAGCTTTTCATACAACACGTCGGTGAAAAGCAGCGAAGGTTGTATTTCCCCTTTGCCATAGCATGAGGGACATGTCTCGGTAGTGATGATATCCAGGGCGGGACGCACACGTTGACGGGTTATCTGCATAAGACCGAATTTACTCAATGGCAAGATATTATGACGGGCACGGTCATTGGCCATTATCTGGCGCATGTGGTCATAGAGTTCCTGGCGGTGTTCAGCCTTATTCATATCGATGAAATCGATTACGATGATACCACCCATGTCGCGCAGCCTGAGCTGACGTGCTATCTCATCAGCGGCACGCAGGTTGACCTCAAGAGCGTTGCTCTCCTGGTCATTGGTAGCCTTGGCTCGGTTGCCCGAGTTCACATCGATTACATGGAGTGCCTCAGTGTGCTCAATGATGATATAAGCACCCGATTTGAATGAGACTGTTTTGCCAAACGACGACTTAATCTGTTTGGTGATGTTAAAGTGATCAAATATAGGGGTATCGTCACTGTAGAGTTTTACAATCGAAGCCCTCTCGGGAGCAATGATGCTCACATATTTTTCAATTTGCGACTTAACATCGGAATCATTCACCCACACACTTTCAAATGTAGGAGAAAAGATGTCGCGAAGCACACCGACAATGCGGCTCTCCTCTTCAAATATGAGCGCCGGAGCGGTAGCACGCTGAGCACGCAGGAGTGTATCGTTCCAGCATTGCAGCAAGGTCTTGAGCTCGCCAACAAGTTCGGCGGCACCTTTTCCCTCGGCACTCGTGCGTATGATAACGCCAAAATTGCGAGGCTTGATACTTGAGATAAGCTGGCGTAAACGATGCTTCTCCTCTGTGCTTTTAATTTTTTGAGAAATAGAGATTTTGTCGTTGAATGGTATCAATACCATGTATCGGCCGGTGAAAGTCAACTCGGTCGTGAGGCGTGGGCCTTTGGAGGAGATGGGCTCCTTGACAATCTGCACGAGCAGTTCTTTTCCTGCCGATATCTGGTCGGCTATAGTACCATGCTTGTCGATGTCGGGCAACTGCTTCATCTTGGATATCGATGGCAATTTCTTACGGTCGTCACCGAGCAACTGCTCAAGAAATGCATTGTATGAAGCAAAGTGGGAGCCAAGATCGAGATAATGAAGGAAAGCGTCCTTCTCATAGCCCACATTGACAAAGGCGGCATTCAGACCCGGCATGAGTTTCTTCACTTTAGCCAGATAAATGTCACCCACGGCATAGGCTTGAGAGCGACTCTCTTTTTGCAGAGAGACGAGCCGTGAGTCCTCGAGGAGCGCTATGGACACCTCGTCGGGCTTGACGTCTACTATAAGTTCGCTTTTCATTACCGTTAGTTTAGGTTTTACACTTGTAAATATCTAATTACACGTGCATTAAAGTTATAAATTTATATTACCCGCCACCTGTGCGGGTCTGCTTTGACAAAAACGCCACGAACAAACCCGGTGATCGAAGACTGCACATCTCCTGTCATTGCCAGGAAGCTGTCTACACCAAGTTTGTTCGTTTATATAGCGTCGTTGTAGAACATGACAGGGTTTCTCGTGTGAATTGAGACTCCCTATCTTACTTCTTCTTGTGACGATTCTTTCTCAGACGTTTCTTACGCTTGTGAGTAGCCATCTTGTGGCCTTTTCTTTTCTTTCCGCTTGGCATTTTGAGCTGGATTTAAGTTAAAACTATGTTATTTAATAGAGTTGTTATATAGGTGGGGGAGTGAGAGTTGGGGGAGCGTATCTTACTTCACCTCTTCCATGAACACCTTAGCGGGCTTGAAAGCGGGAATCTTGTGTTCGGGAATGATGATAGTTGTATTTTTAGAGATATTGCGGGCAGTCTTCTCAGAGCGAACCTTGATGATGAAGCTACCAAATCCGCGCAGGTAAACATTTTCACCATGAGAAAGTGAATCCTTCACCACTTCCATGAACTTCTCGATGGTCTCGAGCACAGCGGCTTTCTCGATACCTGTCGACTTTGCAATCTCATTTACGATGTCAGCTTTTGTCATTGTAATAATGCGTTTATGATTAATTAATATATGTGTTTAAGCCTTAAAAAAGAGCCTCTCATGGAAGCCCTAACTTTTGACAGTGCAAATATCACACTTTTTTTTCAATTAACAACTATACTTGTAGAAGTTTTTTTTCATTTTTCACCCATTAACAATCAATGAGGCACTAAATTAGGATTCACGTAACATGCCTTTACCGTTTTTTTTATAACTTTGCGGCCACAATACAACTTAAACTTCACATATGAAAAAATTCATTTTAACTATGGCATGCGCTACAGCATTGACCGGTGCACTACAGGCTCAGGAGCATCTCAAGAGCTTGAATCCCGCCTATTTTGACGAGTCGACTCCTGCCGGGACCGACTTCTACCGTCACATCAATAAAGGCTGGCAAGAGGCCCACCCTCTCACAGCCGAGTATTCCCGATATGGACAATTCAATATTCTTAACGACGAGAGCGAACGCCGCGTCAAGGAAATAGTCACCAATCTCGGTGCCACTGATCCACAACAAGGCACTGTCGCTCAGAAAGTCTGGACAATCTATAGCCAAGCCATGGATTCTACCCGTCGCAACGCTGAGGGCGCCGCTCCCATCAAGGCTCACCTGGCTAAAATTGAGAACACTCCCCACGAAGGGATGGAGGATCTTTTCCTGTGGATGCACGGCAACTATTCAAGTCCTTTCTTCAGCGCCGGTCCTCAGGAAAATCTCGCCAACTCCAATGAATATGCCATGTATATAGGCGGTGGCAGCATAGGTATGGGCGACCGTGACTACTACCTGCTTGACGACGAGAACAACAAGAAAGTGCGTGAAGCCTACAAGACTCTCATCGAGAAACAGATGGTCAATGCCGGATACTCCAAAAAGGATGCCCGCCGCATCGTCAAGAGCGTAATGAAGATTGAGACCGCAATTGCCGATTCCACCAAGACCCGCGAGGAGAGTCGCGACATTGTCGCCATGTATAACCCCCGCACCATACAGCAGGTAAAGGAACTTTATCCCAACATCAACTGGGACCGCTTCTTCATCGAGACCATGGGTATCGCCACTCCTGAGAATGTCATCGTCACCGATCTCAAGACTGTTGCCCAGGCCAACAATCTCATGGGGCAACTCACCGACCGCGAGATTAAAGATTACTACCTGTGGAAATATGTTGCCCAGGCACAGAATAAACTGAGCGACAAATTCTCCGACACGGCATTTGAGTTCAGCAAAGTGTTGAGTGGAGCGCAGGAGCAGCGTCCCCGTTGGAAACGCGCTCTCGGGGCCACCGAGGGTGTGTTGGGTGAAGCCATCGGCGAACTTTACGTAGAGAAATATTTCCCCGAGTCGTCAAAACAGTATATGTTGGAACTTGTCGAAAATCTGCGCACAGCTCTCGGCAAACACATCATCAACCTCACATGGATGAGCGATGACACAAAACTCAACGCCATCAAGAAACTCAATGCCTTCACCGTCAAAATAGGTTACCCCGACAAATGGAAAGACTTCTCGACAATGAACATCGACCCTGCCCTCTCATATTACGAGAACATGCACAATGCATCGATGTGGCATCAGGCCGAGACCTACGCCAAGTGGGGCAAGCCCGTCGACCGCACAGAATGGGGAATGACACCCCAGACGGTAAATGCCTACTACAACCCACTGGCCAATGAGATTGTATTCCCCGCCGGCATTCTTCAGGCACCTTTCTTTGATCCCGAGGCAAGCGATGCCGAGAACTATGGTGGCATAGGTGTTGTAATAGGGCATGAAATGACCCACGGCTTTGACGACCAGGGCCGCAACTTTGACCTTGAAGGCAACATGGTCAACTGGTGGACCGATGAAGATGTCAAGGCTTTCGGGGAACTCACCAAGGTTCTTGGGGCACAGTTTGACGCCGTGGAGGTTCTCCCCGGTCTAAATGCCAACGGCTCCTTCACTATGGGCGAGAATATTGCCGACCAAGGCGGTCTGCGCGTGTCGCGCACAGCGTTCCTCGATGCCCAGAAGAAGAAAGGAGTCGACATCACATCGCCTGCCGCCAAGATTGACGGTTACGACCCCATGCAGGTGTTCTATATGAACTATGCCAATATCTGGGCCAACAACATACGCCCCGAAGAGGCACGCAATCTCACCATCAGCGATGTACACTCTCTTGCCGAGAATCGCGTGAACGTAACGCTGCGCAACATCGCCCCATTCTTCGAGGCTTTCGGCATTACCGAGGGACAGCCTCTGTTCCGCCCCGAAAGCGAGCGCGTGGTGATATGGTAAACTGATTTTCCAGGCATCGTCCTGAACCACATTGACGACCGTGGGTCACTTCTCATACAGGTGCCCACGGTTTTTTCATGCCTATGCCCGAACAGCCTATGCTCCATGTGGCATCACTATCCCCCCCCCAACGTATGCCCCGGAGTGCATACGCAAATTGAAAACAAACACACCAACCATATCATACCGAATAGCCGCTATAATATAATACAGGCTGCCTTGCTCTCGCTTGGCAGCCTGTGTTACAGTCGGTCCTAAAGCCGATGGACCGTGACATTATTTCTGCGGAATCAGAAGGGGAAGTTGATACCGAAGTTTACGTTAAGATTGGAGTTGAGCGGAGCATACTGCTTGGCAAGCTTGCCAGGCATGCAATCGGTAGCGACAAAGAGGTTGAAACCTGTCACCTTTAAATTGATTATACCTCCGAATTTTGCTCCAAAAGTACCCATACCGACATTCACACCAGCCGAGAAACAATTGACAGGCTCCACATTGGCCGACAGACGGAACTCAGTCCACGAGAAGTCGCCATTAATGCGGGTAGTGTTCATCAAACCAAATTTAAGACGACGGTACACGGGGAGCTTGTACTGGGCGCCTGCTGTCATTGTCGCACCGATACCAGTCATGCGCGAGCCCATGTCTCCTTTATCCTCAAGCTCATAGAGATTGCTCAGGTTGTCGGTAAACTTGTCCCAAGAGTCATTGTTGTCGACATTGAATGAATATGCGTCAGTCTCGACTGATTGCAGACCATCGGTGGTACCTGTCATATCGTTTTTCCAGGAAATGAAACCGAGGTCGGTCAATGCCAGCGAGAACTCCCAGTCGGGATTGAGCGTATAGACAGCACCCAGGTCAACAGCCATACCTATGCCATTGACAGGCGAAAAGTCGTCCATATCAAATCCGTTGACATATCGGCGTCCGGTCTTGTCATTGAAGCCGGTCTTATAGGCGAAATTCTTGATGCTGGCGTGTATATCGGCGTCAACCTCGCCTATATAGTTGTCTTCATGAAGTTTGAGATTGGCAGTATTGACATGGGCATCGATAGCACCTACACCCACGAGAACCTTGAGAGTGGCACCAATGCGCAATTGTGAATTGATGGCATGAGAGTGGTTCAAGGCTACCTCGGCCCATGCACGCCCGGTGGCTCCAAAATTGGAGAGGTCGTAGGTGTCGTTGCTGATACCTTCCTTAGCCATGCGCACGAGCTCCTTGGGGAAACCGATCGAAGCCGATGAGCGGGCGCTCACGCTGATGGTGTTATATCCTTTGAAACCCTTGAAACCGAATGCAAGAACAGTTTCGCGCAGGTCAATACCAAGACGTGAATGGTCTTTCATGCCGTCGAGTGCCTTGGAAGCCGAGATATTGGGGTTAAGCAATGTCGTTGTCTCTCCATTGACGTTATAGAAAATGTGATTGAGACCGATGGTACCGTTTGTTCCTATGTTAAGGTTACCGAGACCGGGCATGGCCACAAATCCATTCTCGTTACCATAGGCAGGATTGGCCTGAAAGCGGTACATATAATTGTCGTCAAAATAGGCCGACTGCAGGTTCTGGGCCATAGCCGCTACTGAAACAGCCGCAGCAAAGGCAGTGAACAAGCCACGTGATATATTGAGTTTCATAATGTTTTCTTATTATGTGATGATTGGTTTTTGATAGTATTAAAGTTCGTCAATATAATAGCCGTCAACTGTCACACGTATATTCTCAAGATTGATTGTGGCAGAGGGTTTCAGTGTTTTTCCGGCTTCAGTGGCGACACATGTGGCAGTGTAGCGTATTCCATCAATACCCTTTACGGTACCCGTAGAGTGAAGTTCGATGGGAGCGGTTGTACCGGCAGCCACAGTGAGGCCTTCGAGTTTTACAACCTTACCAGTAGCGGGGTCAACACAAGGATTGCCATTGACATCGAGCGGAGTTCCCGACACCACGATGTCAACAGGGAGCGAATTGGTGGCAGTAGCGCTCACGCTGAGGCGGGTCACTGTTATCTTGCTCACTGTCTCGTCGCCCCATCCTGTCTCATCTTCCTCATATACAATCTTGGAACCTACAGTAAGTTCCAGTGGAGCATACATCGTATAGGAACCTTCTACAGGATCTATCGTCTGATTGAGCTTGAAATCATTCACAATAGCAGGAATGATGTGGGGCTTATCAAAGTCGACAGTAAGATAATCAGGCAGACCGTCACCGCTGAGCAATTTTGAGAACGAGGCGTAACCGACATACTCGGCATTGGTGTAATCGCCATAGAAAGAGGTGGGCTTGGAAGGTGAGAGGCAGAAGTTGTATGGGCCGTTCACACCCTTGTCGGCACCAAGTATAATCGACTCTCCCGGATTAAGCGAGCATTTATTCACGACCTCCTGTCCTTTCACCGCAGTGAGGGTGAGACCGGTCTGAGTCTTCAAGCCATAATTGGCCACAGGGTTATTGACCGAGATATACAGCTGGGGATTGGCGAGCGATACATCTGTACCGGGTTCCTTGAGCAGGTCGGGGAGATCATCGAGAGTCACATTATCCACATTAAAACCTTCTATCTCATAGGAAATCTCACCGGTTACCGACTCCACATTGATGGGATTCATAACGGTCGAAATATTCAGTGTCACCTGCTGAGGGAGTGTGGCCGACGTCGAATTGGTACTGCCCACTACAAAACCCGACTGAACACCTACCTCACCGTTGAACTTGATTACGCCATTATTCGCATTATCATT
Source organism: Clostridiales bacterium (assembly GCA_023666645.1). GTDB lineage: Bacteria > Bacteroidota > Bacteroidia > Bacteroidales > Muribaculaceae > JAAVFS01. The sequence goes on along the minus strand of JAMPBP010000003.1, from coordinate 41,503 downwards.
GGCAGGTACAAATGAGAACTGCTGGGCTGTAAACTTAGTGAAGTCAATTTCATCGATAGTGAGAGTCACCTGGGTGACACCATTCAAATTCATATTAAGGTCGTTGACATATACCTTACCGTTGTCGGTTGTGTAGTTGGTCACATGCAATCCGGCCGGAATTTCGAGCACAAGTTTCTGGAATTGCAATGAATTGAACAGATGATTATTGTCATTCAGTTTCATATTAATCACAGTGTTCCAGTTCCCTTTCACTTTCTTAAGAGATCTCACCGACTTGTCGACACTGCTGCTTTCAAACTTGAAAGGTGAAGTGGCACGTGTGATTTCATAGGAAATGGTCTGTGCGGCAACCGGCAGGTTTACATCCGACCCACTGTAGGAAAAAATATTACAATTGATTGGAGCTATACTGCCATCGACAGCTATCTTCACAGGGGCTACATTGAATTGGCTGCTAATGAAGTCACCTTCCACCAAAACGGCATATTCACCGTTGATTTCTTTCACCACGCTTCCCTCCTCGAGGTCAAATGCGTTGGACAATGTAATAGCATCCAGATTAATAGGCACGACAAGGTTGTTTACCTTTACCTCCACCTCAGTGTTGATATTTTCCAAATCATAGGCATCATCAACACAAGCCTGGAGCGTAACTGCACCTACAGCTACGGTCGTCATTGCTAACAGCTTGATAGTATTTTTCATTTGCTTTGAATATAGTTTTAGAATCGAGCGCAAAGGTACGAAATTTTAACGATTTTAACGAATTTTTAGCTTAAAAACAGTCTGGAGAAAACATCATTATGTAACTGTCTCACGCAACTACATGCGCTTCATAAATTATCAAACTTCAACACCCGGCAAACATTTCACGCATCAGATTGTTAATCAATAAATGGATAGCATTGTCCCGATAAAATATATACATAACTTTTTATATTATGAAAACCCACTTTTTCCTTATTGCCCTGACATTGATGGGAACATCCCTGTTTACATCGTGCAGCGATGACGATGACCACAAGACCGGAACAACTGTGCCCGACACCTATACCGAGGCTTTGAAAGCCAAATATCCTGAAGCCAAGAATGTGAAATGGGAACGCAAGCCCAGCTACTATGTGGCGGAATTCTACGAAACCCAGAAAGAATATGACGTGTGGTTTGGCAACAACGCCCAGTGGGCCATGACCGAGATTGACTATGGAAAGAATCTATTCTTCATTCCGGCGGTAGTGAGCGAGGCTTTTGCCAAGAGCGCCTATGGAACAGGTTACAATATCGATGATGTTTCTGAATACCAGCGCACCGACATGACATTCTATCTCATTGAAGTTGACCCCATAGGAGGCGGAACCGATGAATATCTCTACTACACACCCGATGGCACCTTGCTGAAAGCCATCACCCAAGATATTGACATAACACCTGCTACAAAGATATAGCGTCCTTTTACAAGGATTATGAATAAAGCTGTAGGCAACAATCAATAACATTGAATCCGGGAACGAGAGGCATCAGCCTTCTGCTCCCGGATATCTTTTAAGAGGGTGCCGTACAAAAAAAAGTACAACACCCTCTTAATTTCTTTATAAAAAATGTTTTGCTGACCTACATATCAAATCAATTGTTCTCGGGACGCAGCTGACGTACAGTCTGAGCCGTCTGCCACATCTCGCTCTCACGCAGCTGGCGCAACTCCTCGTTGAGCTTGTCACGGTAACCGGGCTGAGAGTTGCTGTCGATTGAGATCTGAGCCTCATTGCCGGCCTTTACACTTGCATAGAGACGCTCAACCACCGGCTTGATTGCATCGTGGAACGGCCCCATCCAGTCAAGGGCGCCACGCTGTGCCGTTGTAGAGCAGTTGGCATACATCCAGTCCATACCCTTTGCGGCAAATAGCGGCATGAGCGACTGTGTCAGCTCCTCGACGGTTTCATTGAATGCCTCGGAAGGAGTGTGGCCATTCTCGCGCAAAACCTCATATTGCGCCAGCAACAGACCCTGAATAGCACCCATCAACGATCCTCGTTCACCGGTGAGATCGCTCGTAGCCTCGCGCTGGAAAGTGGTCTCAAACAGGTAGCCCGAGCCTATTCCTATACCCAGGGCCAAAGTGCGGTCCAATGCACGGCCGGTATAATCCTGGTATACGGCAAATGAAGAGTTCAAGCCGCGACCCTCAAGAAACATTGTGCGCAACGATGTGCCCGACCCCTTGGGAGCAACCATGATAACATCGATATCCTTGGGAGGAACCACACCGGTGCGGTCATTCCATGTGATGGCAAAGCCGTGAGAGAAATACAGAGCCTTGCCAGCTGTAAGATACTGCTTGATACGGGGCCATACCGACATGACAGCGGCATCGCTCAACAGACACATTATCACAGTGCCCCTTTCACATGCCTCTTCTATTCCAAAAAGGGTCTCGCCAGGAATCCAGCCATCGGCCACTGCTTTATCGTAGGTTGCTCCTTGGCGTTGACCTACAATCACATTGAAACCGTTGTCTCGCAAGTTCATGCTCTGTCCGGGGCCCTGCACGCCATATCCTATTACTGCTATAGTCTCATTCTTCAATACTTCGCGTGCTTTCTCCAATGAGAAATCATCGCGCGTGATGACGGTTTCTTCTACTCCGCCAAAGTTCATCTTAGCCATAAAACTTATAATTTAGTTTTAAAATTTTCAATTGGACTACAAAATTACAATTTTCGAGAGAATATCTGCAATAATTTAACACAAATCTCTTATTTAATTTTGTACATCAACGCTCAAAGTCAGTAACCGGGCACGTAAACTTTCTCTGCAACCGACCCTCGGCGTCTCAGATAAATGCCGCCACGTGAGGGTTTGTTGATTGCACGTCCTTGCAGATCATACCATTGTTCTACAGTGCTGTCATCGTTAATGCCATCAATGACAACCTCGTCAACAGCTCCCAGATCACCACTGTAATCGCCCATAGCGATTTCCCTATAGTAATTGATGTGTCCACCGGCAGTGGGATAGCCGTTACCCTCGCGGGTCTCCACCATTACAAGGTACAGACCATCGGTCATATCGCTATCCGGACGATATCTGAAATTAATCGTCTTCTCCTGGCCGGGCTGCAGGGTCACATTCTGCATTGTGGCGAGTTCACCGTCGGAATAGGTAATCTGTCTCACACGCACATATACATAACCTTGATAACCGGTAGTTGACTTCACGGTAATCGAGCACTCCACGCGCTCACCCTGCTTGAGTCGTGACGGCATGTCGAGTGAGACGACTTCGAGAGCGAGGTTCTCATTTTCCACGACCGTGACCTCTCCGTCATAATCATCAATCACACACTCCTTGCCTTTGGCATCGAGTGTGCTGAAACTTATGCTATACCGGCCCGGATCGACACGCACCACACCTGAAAACACCACACTGCGTGTCTCACTCTTACTCCATTCCTGGGCAATCGCTCCAAACACTACATCGGGAGCATCGCTGTTGTCGAGCGGGTGAAGACGCGCAATGGTTTTCATCGGGCCGGCGGCAGCATAGTTTTTGAGAGGCAGAGTGAACATCACGCGGTCATCACGTGTCAGCAATGTCATGTCTCCGGTATTGACATTGTTCAGTACGGGAGAGCCCACCATACGCAACACCGGTACCGACTGCTCGGGCAACAGGGTCACAACAGTCTCCTCGATATCGAACGGGGCATCATCATGCCCCTCGTGATACATAGTGACACGATAGTCCCCTTCGGTCAAAGAAGCAGGCATGTCGATATCCATCACAACATCAGCCTCACACATATCATAGATATTGACTGCCGTCGACGACTCGCATGTGAGGGTAGGATCGTCGACACTTGTGAGTCTGAGCACAATCTTCGACAATCTGAAATTAGTGCTCATATTGTTGACCTCAGCCAGGAACCGGGCACTGCCGTTGACATAAATGTCTCCATCGGCCTGAAGATTCTTCACCTTAACGCTCGGTTTCACCACTTCCTGACCATCGACAACAATCTTATTGCCCGCAACATGACAGTCGGCATATCCGGGCAATCCTATCGGGTGCCTGAGCACACGAGGTTCCACACCATCCGACTCATATGCGTAATGCAAGCGGTACTTGCCATCGCCCACAGCAACCGGAGTAGTTGTAGGAATGTCGCGCATTGTTGCCCAGTAGATACCGCCGCGGCCGCCGCTGAATCCTGAAATCGACATCGGTTCCTCTTTCAGCACACACACTATGTTATCATCGGTATCGGTGAGCACTGCCATCAGTTTACCATCAAATCTGCGGGTGTCGAGATTCTCAACCGTCGACATCAAAGTAATGTCGGTACCAAAGCTGGAAATAGAGAACCTGGTGCCACCATACACAATGTGATTATTACCATCGGAGACTTCGAGAGGTACGAAATCAGTGATTATCTCCTGCGACAGATTATAGGCGCCCGAGCCGCCACCCTCTCCGAGTTCGCCCGGATTGAGATGGTTTATGGCAAAGTAACCGTTGCTGTTGCCATACCACCCCCAGTTGATGTGGACATAGTCGCTGCTGTCATAACCGTCACACACAAAGGCGTGGCCACCGAGACCATCCTCACTCGAGGCGGCATAGTATACCGGGCGTCCCTTGTCGAGCTCGCTCTTGATCATCGACATCCACTCACCGCTGTTGTAGTAGCTGCGCGAATGCATCGCTATTGAACGTGAGTAGCCAAAGAAATCACGCATGGCTCTCGGCACGAGCATCGTGTAGGCGCCCGACCCCCCGGGTGCATACTGCATCTCCACCGCTATGCCCAAATGTGAGCACAATGTGGAATAAGCCTGCACCTGGGCGGCTGTCGGACTCTCCGGAACAACAGCCGGCATATTATCCCATTCATAGGTGGTGGAGCCAAAATCAGCGCTAAGTTTATTTCCACCATCGGTGTAACTGAAACTACCGTTGCCATGTGCAGGGTATCCGTAGAAACGCATTATCTGGGACATGGCGGTCGCCACGCAACCCACATATCCACGGACACCATTGGAGAGTACCGGACACATGGAGTTGAAAGGGTCGCTCTGCCCCCAGTTTATATCACCGAGCAATGGAGACACTACCGGAGTTCCGGCCGATGACGATGATGTCATAGATACACCTTGCTCATCGAGACCCTCAAGCACCTCAGCACTCATGCCTAAGAGAGCGAGAAGTTGGGATGGAGCATTCTTAAGATTGAGTTCACCCTCATGGGAATATCCGAGCACCTGAGGCAAGCGGTCATCGGCTGCCACAATTACAAATCCCTTTTCACCCACGGCATTAAATACATAGTAGGGCTGCGCGTCGACCTCGCTGCGGGAGCGGGGCGACTCTACAAGGTCAGTCCCTGGCAGTATGCCACGGGCTATAGCTTTAGCACAGTCAGCCGACACCATGGCGGCATCGGCTGACGTGTAAGCTATTACTGCTGAAACCAGTAATAATAATGATTTTTTCATTTACAGCACAATTTTGCAAGCCTCGCCATCTACGACTACAATCACGAGGCCGTTAACACCAAGAGCAATTGTGTATGTGTCGGGATTGATAGTGTTGCTGTAGATTGCACGTCCATTAATATCGTAGACTGCGATTACTCCACCATTGACACCGAGCACACCATCACCGGCCTTCCAAGCCTTGGGAGCGGAGCCAGCGGCATTGACCTCATCAACACCGGCAGGAACGCCTATCTTGACACGGTTGGAAGCAGCGCTTTGTATATCGCCAACTTCAGCCGATGCACCTGTACCTACCACAGTCTTGCCCACAGCATATACATCAAAGAAGTACTCCTTTCCCTCCTCCTGCGTTAATTCAACAAACGACTCTGTAGCTCCCGACACTGCCTTGTTGCCAAGCTGACGCTCCACGACATATCCGGCGGGTACCTCCTGCTTAACATCGATTTCATTAATGAACAATTTCTTCATATAAGTGTCAGGAGTGATGTCATATGATATGCGCAGTCGGCAAGCTTCGGTGCCCTTTGTAAAGTTGAATGTGTGGACCTCCTCAGCTGCATTCTTAAATGTAATGGCCGGAGACGACTCTATTGAAGCAGTCGATTCCTTATCGATATCATCGGCCTCAATCAGCTCAACCTGAAGAGTGTTTGTGCTCGTATAATATGTACCGAGCGATGCCACACCACATGTCAAATCTACGCTGAACGCTCCATTATCACTACTAAGATTCATGACCGGAGTAATGAGTACACCCTTGCCCACTGTTGGATACATAACATAATAGCCACTCGCATATGTCTTGGAAACATCGGTAATCCAACCTTTCTCCTTGGTAAAGTTGTCGAGCGGATCGGTGCTATAATCTATTTGTTCTAATGAGCCCATGGTCACTCCCGAGAAATCCTCGTTCAGAACGGAGATGATACTGGATTGGGTAGTGGTCTCCTTCACATAGGTGTTCACTACATATGAATCGGCATTCTCCACTCCATTCCATGTGGCGGTATAACCATTCTCTGTGACATTGACGGCAGCGATAGCCTCGGGAGCATCGAGCGAGCTTATGCACCTTATGACTTCAACGGTATTGGAATCCTCCGATTTATTTCCATTCGAGCCTATAGCTCTCACTACATAAAAATAGGTTGTAGCCGGGTCAAGGCCTGTAACCTTTTTCTTAGTATCGGAATAAGCGGTTACGGCCGTCAAAGGCTCATTTTCAAGGAACATGACCTTCTCTCCCTTATCATCGAGAGAGAATACATCCATCTCATATTTTGACGCACCGGTCACTCTACCACATGAGGCAGTAAACGAGGTACCATCGGCATCAGTAGGCAGATAAGCAACAGGTGGAATTACAAAATCGGCGCTATACTCAATCTTCAACGACTTCACAAACATACCGTCGAACGACATCAACGGACTGATATTCGGGCGGTCAGTACGTCCCAATTCGCTGAAGTAAAAAGTAATGGTGTTCCACTCCCCATTCATTATGATTTCTGATACGCTTTTGGATGAAGCATATGTACCGTTACTGAAAACAAATATACCACCGGTGGAAGCACCCATCTTCACCTCGGCAGTAACCCGTATTGTCCCCTTGGGATAACTGGGTAAAGCAGAGAGAGCGCCGAATTCCACACGTCCGCCATCGGCCAGGAAGAGAGATCCACCGGCCTGATAAGTGTTCTTGCTGTTTGAACCATAGGCATAGACCGATGGAACCAGCTTGTTGAGAGCCGACTTGTCAATAGCAACCGGTGCTGTCTCGGTACCCGCGGTCAAGACAGTAAAATCGGCATCAAGGAGCACCTGAGGCTCGGCGGCCGATGCTGAAAACGCTGTAATCATTACAGCTGCAAGGAATGTGAGTAATAATTTTTTCATTTAAGCACTTTATTTTTATACTATTTGAATGATGAATTTGATTCTTATATCTTTTTATACTTGATGCGGGCCCTTGTTACAGATGTCCCGTCGCGGGTTATCTCATACAATGCCTGCAATTCTCCGTCACGCTCAGAACTCTCACGCAACAACTCGACGGCATCATCATAGTGAATCTCGTCCATATAGGCAATCTCAAACCGTTTTATCATATGGTTATCATAAAATTCCACACTACGGTCGTTGAGCAGAGCCTCGATATACCGGCAGGAATTGACATGCCGGTTAAAATCAATGTCACAGTAACCAAAACGGTGAGCCCTCACCATGTCGGGCGCTGTCACGGCCTGTATTTTGCTACCCCAGGCCACATCACAATCTTTTTTCTCAATCATGGCGTGGTCCATGATCTGAGTCATGTCGCCACTGCGTCGTGTCTCGAGATCGATTGCAATCCATATGGTACGTGCAAAGCCTATGGGGTGCCCGCCATCGTCGGTGATGCTGAAACAACGCTCGGTGAAATGACGGTTTATCGACTCCACCCATGTATTGATAGTGAACCATGAATCAATAGCCGGAAACTCACTCATCTCGAGCGTCAACCGCGACAGCACCCAGGCAAGGGACAAAGGCCTCAGATCGGCCGGCCCCACCCCGAGTTCACAGGCATGGCAAGTGGCGGCATCGATTATGCGCTGCACCAGCAGGGGAAGCGAAATGTGGCGCTGGGCGTTACACTCGCTGGCATTAAGGTACTGCCGTCTACTCTCTACCCCTTTCATCGTTGGCTGTTTTTTCTCGCTCAGCAAGGAAAGCCGTCACATATTCCACGGGATCCTTGGTGATGGTCACACGTCCACTGCGCACGAATTGTCTTATATCATAACGTTTCAACGCCTCAAAGAGCGACTCGGTCTCATCACGATGACCGGTTTTTTCAATGACGGTATACTCGGGGGTGATTTCCAGAATGCGGGCCGAGTGCTTGCGTATGATCCACTCAAGTTTCTTCTCCTCAAGCAACATTGAAGTGGGCACCTTGTAAAGAGCCACCTCCTGGTACACGATATCATCGTCGGTATACAGGAATGCCTTTATCACATCAATACGCTTCTCAATCTGCCTCACCACTTTCTCCATCGTGGCGCGGTCACTCCACGAGGTGATGGTGAACTTGCTCACCCCGGGTATGGAGCATGCGCTTGCCGAGATACTCTCGATATTGATACAGCGCCGTGTATATATGCTGGTAACCTGGTTGAGCACACCCACATAGTTCTCGGCAAAAGCCGACATTGTGAACAATTGCTGTTTCTCGCTATCTCTGTTCATCATCACAGTGTGAATTTTGTTGTTTCGTTAACAAGAATATGGTCAATGGCGCTTCCCGGTGTTATCATGGGGAAAATCATGTCGGCAGCATCGATATTGACATTCAGCAGGTAGCAGCCCTCATGGGCAAGCATGCGCCCTATGGCAGCATCAAGTTCATCGCGCGAGGCTACATTTTCAGCCGCTATGCCGTAGGCACCTGCTATAGCTACGAAATCGGGATTGACCAATGGTGTCTGACTGAAACGGTTGTCAAAGAACATAGCCTGCCACTGACGCACATTGCCAAGGAAATTATTGTTCAACAACACAATCTTGACATTGATTCCATACTGCATGATAGTACCCAATTCCTGAATGGTCATCTGTAACCCGCCATCACCAACATAGAGCACCACTTCACGGTCGGGACAACCAATCTTGGCTCCAATCGAGGCAGGCAGTCCAAATCCCATCGTGCCCAGCCCGCCCGAGGTCACCATGCTGCGTGGCATGGAGTGGCGGCTGTAGCGGGCGGCAAACATCTGGTTTTGGCCTACATCGGTGACCACAATGGCACGGTGGCCTGTAGCCTCCGACACCTTGTCGACCACCTCTCCCATCTTCAACGTGGAGCCATTACCTCTGAGCTCAGGATCAATGACCTCCTTGCGCTCTATCTCGTCACAACGGTCAAAACTCTCAATCCATTCACGGTGGCAACCTTTATTGATATATGGCAACAACCTCTCCAGCATCTTGGCGGCATCACCCTGAACGAAACATGCAGGCCTCACAAGCTTACCATCCTCACAAGGATCGATGTCGATATGTACGATACGGGCATTGGGGGCATAACTGGCAATGCTGCTGGTGACGCGGTCGTCAAATCTCAATCCTATGCCCACAATCACATCAGCCATATTGGTCATGTAATTAGGGGCGATGTTGCCATGCATTCCTATCATGCCGCGGTAAAGAGGGTGATCACTGGGCATCGACGACAAGCCTAAGAGCGTGGCACCCACTGGAGCATCGACTTTCTCAGCCAGCTCCATGAGTTGTTTCTCAGCGCCCGAGATGGTAACCCCATGACCGGCCAGAATCAACGGGCGGGAGGCCTCATTGATAATAGCGGCCGCAGTCTGAATCTTAGACTCCTCGACTGCCGGTTCGGGATTATAGCTGCGTATGTAATCACATGGTTTGTAGCCGGTCCAGTTCATCAGGCTCACCTGGGCATCCTTGGCGATGTCAAGCACGACGGGGCCGGGGCGTCCTGTAGAGGCAATGTAGAAAGCACGTGCCACCATAGCCGGGATATCCTCGGCACGGCGTATCTGGTAGGACCATTTCGTAATCGGAAGCGTGATGGCCACCACATCGGTTTCCTGAAACGCTTCGCTGCCCAGCATTGTGGAGGCGACCTGGCCGGTAATGACAACCATAGGGGTGGAATCGGTCAAGGCATCCGACAATCCCGTTATAAGATTGGTAGCACCGGGACCTGATGTCACAATAACCACGCCCGGGCGTCCTGTCACGCGTGCATATCCCTCAGCGGCGTGAGTGGCTCCCTGCTCGTGGCGCACAAGTATGTGTTCCAGCTCCTGCTGGTAGTCATACAATGCATCATATACAGGAATGATGGCGCCACCTGGATAACCGAACACTCGGTCCACGCCCTGGGCTATGAGCGACCTTATCAGCGCATGGGCTCCGTTTATCTGCTGACTGTTGTTCATAAAAAACGTGTCTCTATCTATATCTTTGTTCTTTTCTTTCAATTCACATTCTCACACCACCCTTATCAGCCGATGCCACTCCTGCGGCATAAGCTTTCAGCGCTTTGGACACATATCGGTCACGGCACCGCGGTGTATAGGCATTGTCGCCACGTGATTCCTCGGCATGACGGCGTGACTCAAACTCTTCGGCACTCAGCTCTACATTGATAGAGCGGGCCGGAATGTCGATTGTGATGATGTCGCCATCCTCCACAAGGGCAATGGGGCCTCCGGCGGCAGCTTCAGGCGATACATGTCCGATGGAGAGTCCCGAGGTTCCTCCCGAGAAACGTCCGTCGGTGATCAGCGCGCAATCCTTGCCCAGATGCCTTGCCTTGAGGTAGCTTGTGGGATAGAGCATTTCCTGCATGCCCGGACCTCCACGCGGCCCTTCATATGTGATGATCACAACCTCACCGGCTTTCACCGATCCGTTGAGGATTCCCTCCACGGCGGCCTCCTGCGACTCAAACACACGGGCCTCACCCTTGAAGCGGAATATCGACGGGTCTACACCTGCCGTCTTCACCACACACCCGTCGGGAGCTATATTACCACGCAACACCGCGATACCTCCATCCTTGACATAGGCATGCCCGATGTCGCGTATACAGCCGGCTGCACGGTTTGTATCAAGCTGGCCATAGTAGCACATCTGGCTGCCCAGCTCGATATTGCGTTTACGGCCTGGGGCCGATTTCCACCGCTCCTCGGCATTGTCACTGTACTCTTTTCCTCCTATGGCCCAACGGTCGATTGCCTCTCCGAGTGTCATGCGGTCCACACGACCCACTGTTGTGTCGACCAATCCACCCTTGGCGAGTTCGGCCATGATGCTGAGTATACCGCCAGCGCGGTTCACATCTTCGATATGATAGTGGGAGTTGGGAGCCACCTTGCACAACACCGGGGTACGGCGCGACAGCATGTCGATATCATCAAGCGTGAAATCCACACCGGCCTCATGGGCAATGGCGAGCAGATGCAACACCGTATTGGTTGAACCTCCCATCGCGATGTCAAGTGTCATGGCATTCATGAACGCATTGCGCGAGGCGATAGTGCGCGGCAACACACTGTCATCACCGTCACGGTAATAGGCGAGGGTATTCTCCACGATGCGTCGTGCAGCCTCCTTGAACAACTCCCGGCGGTTCACATGTGTCGCCACTATGGTTCCGTTGCCTGGCAGTGCAAGTCCTATTGCCTCGTTGAGCGAGTTCATCGAATTGGCAGTGAACATACCCGAGCAAGATCCACAGGTGGGACACCCTTCGCGCTCGAGCTTCTCAACTTGCTGGTCGCTCACACCGGTATCGGCGCTCTCCACCATGATGTCGATGAGGTCAACGGCACGACCATCGACATTGCCGGCCTCCATGGGACCGCCCGATACAAATATTGTGGGGATATTGAGACGCATGGCCGCTATAAGCATTCCGGGAGTAACCTTGTCACAGTTGGAGATACATACCATAGCATCGGCCTTATGGGCATTGACCATATACTCGACACTGTCGGCTATCAGCTCACGCGAGGGGAGCGAGTAGAGCATTCCATCATGCCCCATTGCTATACCATCATCAATAGCTATCGTATTGAACTCAGCAGCAAAGCAACCCATCTTTTCGATTTCACGTTTTACCTCCTGGCCTATCTCATGCAGGTGGGTATGTCCCGGCACAAACTGGGTGAACGAATTCACCACCGCAATGACCGGACGTCCTATCTGTTCCTCAGTCATACCATTGGCACGCCACAATGCACGTGCCCCTGCCATGCGACGGCCACCCGTCGACTGTGAGCTCCTCAAGTTATGCTTCATTTTGCCCTATTGTTAGATTTTGTCTTAAAGCTATGTTCAAAAACATAGCTATTCATCAGTTTTGCGCAAAGTTATAACTAAAAAGACTAAATTCCAAAATATTTCATAACTAAAAAGACGACATCATGAACACTTTTCCATGTTCACGATGCCGTCATTGCATCATTCACCGGGGCCGGCTTCATGACTCCAACCCCATTCTCATTACGGGTTCCTTATTGTTTCTAAAATCAGTTCTCTACTTAGTGCCTGAAGTGGATATCGACGCTGCCGCCGATTCCTTACTCGTGATATCGTCGCATCTAAGCTTTTTGGCCTTGATTTCGCTTGAGCCTGAAGCGTTGAATACCGCGCGTCCACATTGACCCGACAGTGAGATATCAGAGCTTCCCGATGTCCCGCACTTTACCTTTGAAGCCGATACACCTTTCAGAGCGAGTTCGCTCGACCCTGAACAACTGGCATCGACCTCATCACAATCAAGACTTTCAATCTCGCATTCCGAGGCACCCGACATCTTTATCTTGACATTCACAGATTTCAATGCTTCCATATCAGCTTCAGATGACCCCGACATGCCAACGACACAATCGCCAAGATTAAGTTGCCGGGCTTCAAATTCAGAAGCGCCGCTCATGTCCAATTCAAGACTTGCAAAGGTCAACGTTTCAACCTCAACCGACGATGAACCGCTGCACTTCATCAACATATTCTTTCCATCAAAATCACTCTTGACCTCAAATTCGGAAGCTCCACTCGCTTTGATTCCGTCGAGCCCTGGCATAGTAATCTTTACCTTCAGGCTATTGACCACACCTGAGTATTTGTCGAGATTAAGCTGCAGGACACCATTTGTCACAGTCACTTTGACCTTATCCACCAGGTCGCTCAAGGCGATGACAGTGACACCCGGAGCTCCCTTTCTTATCTCGACCTCAAAGACACCACCGGCCTCAACCTTGGTGAACGGCTCCTGTACATTGATTTTTTTGCTCACCTCATCACCTTTGGAATTCCGGAATGAGAGCGGTTTGGCCTGTGCACCGATGACAACGAGCGCACACATCAGGGCCATGAATGATTTAAACATTTTGGTTTTCATCAATAACATTATTTTTTTAAGAGTTGTTTATTAAAGAACGCTTCCACACCCCCATTTGTGACAAGACTCATTATTTTTTTTACCTTTGCACCGTCAAACAAATATTCACCTCTATGAAACGAATCGCGATTTTCGACCTCGACGGGACTCTTCTGAACACCATCAGCGACCTTGGCCAGGCATGCAACCACGCCTTGTCGTCAATGGGCTACCCCACCTACCCCCTCGATGCCTACCCCATGATGGTGGGCAATGGAATAACCCGTCTCATAGAGCGCGCTCTACCCGCCGACCATTGCGACCCCGTGACGGTGAACCGCGCACGTGAACTTTTCCTTCAATTCTATAATGTGCACTGCACCGACCTCACCATTCCTTACCCAGGCATTCCCGAACTGCTTCGTAACCTCACCGACCGGGGAGTAATGATTGCCGTGACCTCCAACAAGTTCCATTCAGGAACCGTCGCTCTCATCGACCACTTCTTTGGTAACCTCCCGTGGACAGCCATCGAGGGGCAAAGAGACCCACGTCCCACAAAACCGGCCCCCGACATCGTCTACGACGTTCTCAATAAGGCTGGGGTGACAGCGGCCGATGCTCTATACATAGGTGATTCGGGAGTCGACATGGATACCGCAGCCAATGCCGGCATAGAGAGTGTGGGTGTCACATGGGGATTTCGCGACGAAAGCGAACTGCGTTCCCACGGAGCCACTCACATAGTCCACACTCCTGAACAGATCCTCGACCACATCTGATTCCGTCACCGACGCATGGCATGACCCCATAGCGTAAGTTACATTCCTTACATCATGACAAACCGGCCTTAACCGTGGGAGTGGTACTCGCGGAGCATGAGCCATGCTCTATATTTCCGCTTACTTATTCTTAAATTTCACGATTGTCAATAAAATTTTTAAATATATTTGATTGTTCAAAAAAAAAACAGTTATTTTGCATCGCAATCGCATCATATATACAACTTCGTTAATATTCACCATTAATTCTAATATCTCATTTAATGAAAAAATCTTTACTTACATCGCTTGCAGCATCATTGGTTGGTGTTGCTTCAATGTCGGGTCAGGCTACCTGGCAGACACAAAAACTCGGTGAGGTCAAGGTCGATACCATCTACCACGCCACCGTAGGCCCGGGTACAACACAAACCCAGATTAAGCTCTCCTATACCCGTAAAGGGTCACCCGCAACATCGACCGTGACCTACAGCACCAGTGACCTCACCAATGAGTATGTCACCATCAAGGCTGCAGTGGCAAGCGACCTTGCCTATGGCAAACCCCAGACTGTAAAAACCCTGATGGATAAGAACAGCGGCTTCGGCCACCGCTACTTCGTAGGTATCAACGGTGACTTTGCCGGTCTTGAAAAAAACCAGTCCATTCCTTGTGGAGCTCTCTTTGTCGACGGCTCATATGTCACTCCTGCCGCGACTCTCTCAGGCAACGTCCTCAGCAACTACATCATCATCGGTCACGACGGCACGCCCACCATCGCCGAGAGCATCCAATACTGCAACAACAATGACAACCTCGGTACATTCACCTACCCCAACGGTGCTGTCAATGACAAGCTGAGATTCAACACCAGCCGCGGTCAGGACCAGTTGATCGGCTACAGCCCTTATTATGGCTATGGCACGCCCAATGTAGGCTTCACCAATACCAACGAGTGGGGAACCGAAGCTACGATCTCACGTGCCGAAGGCTCGACAACTCCATGGGGACACGAAGCTGAGTATACAGTTCAGAAAGTCACCACCGCCGGCAACGCCAAGATTCCAAGCAAGAGTCTTGTAATCAGCGCCAACGGCACTTCCAACAATGAAAATATCAAAGGTCTGAAAGCCGGAGATACCGTAAAGGTCAAATATCCCTTCAAGGCCGACGGTGTGGAGACCTCAGCCCGCGAGGTTGTAGGCGGCTGGCACGTAACCGTCAAGGATGGCAAGGTACAGGATCTTCCCTCTAAAGTTCCCTCTGACATTGCAGCTTCAACACCACGTGCACGCACAGCAGTAGGTTACAACGCCGACAAGACCAAGTTCATCATGGCAGTTGTACAGGAAGACACTTCCAAAGGTCTGAACGGCATGACAATAGTCGAGTTTGGTGACGTTCTCGCCTCGCTCGGCTGCGACAAAGCGTTGAACCTCGATGGTGGCGGTTCTTCGGTGATGTTTGTCGAGAACCTTGGCCAGCGCAGCCAAGTCCAGGGGTTGGCTCTCGGTGGATTCACCCGTGCTATCGCCAACGGTCTCTTTGCAGTGGCCCAGGCTCCCGATGAGGACTCCGAGGTAGCCTCCATCGAATTTGTCGACAAGCACCTTACAATCAAGCCCGGCCGCGGCTACCAGCCCGTGATCTATGCCTACAACAAATATGGTGTGCTCATCTCGACCGGCCTTCAGAACTACAAACTTTCGGCACCACAGGCAACATTCGATGCCTCGGGCCGCAAGATGATCGCTCCCGCCAGCGGATACTTCGCGCTCACAGCCGAGTATAACGGCATCAAGACCTCAATACCTGTAAAAGTTGACGCCGCCGGTGTTGACGGATCCGATCCCGCCACTGCGCCCTCGTTCAAGGGAGACGAATTTGTCGAGATGTTCAAGGATCCCAACGCCCCCATCGACCCTGCCGACTATATTTATGCCCAGCTTGAAGATGTGACCCCCGCCGGTTATGACTTCAACAAGTATGAGGTAGGCCACACCTTCGAGGTAGCCGACATTCCCGAGCTCCCCCAGACCTACTGGACAACACCCGCACAGGTTTACACCGACGAGTTCTTTGCCAAGAACGGTCATGTGACAGCCCTGCACCAGCGCACACTTTCCAACGCCACATCGACCGATGAGATTCAGAACGACCTCAAGAACGGCCTGTCAATCCAGGACCTTGGCGGAGAAATAGGCAAGTGTCTTGTATATACCCGCACATGGGGACCCGGAGCAAGCATCAAGAAATGGCCCGCCGCTTCCAACACCATGGGCAATCCCGGCCCTCTGATGTTCTCGTTCTACTCTGATGCCGAGAATCGCAACAAAGGCAACTATGCCAAGCCTATACGCGTGCGTCTTGTGTTCCAGGTGCTCCACCGTTCGCGCCACGACAGCAACCTTACCCCCGAGCTACAGATACCCAACATCTATGCCTGCGCCCGCACCAACGAGACATTCTATCCCCTTTCTCACGATGGAGTGAGCGACGACAAGCTTGGTGCAGAATTCCCGATTGATGCCGCTGCATTCTACAGATGGGAAAACGAGGGGACCACGATAGCCGAGATGCCCGAGAAACCGGTCCTTAAAGACTTGCTGGGTAAAGAAGATCCATGGGATACTGAAATAGATAACAAATATCAGGTCAACCCCGACCGCTTCATGGTCTATGAGTTTGACTGCTACTCCAGCCACGATGGCCAGATAGGCGTGCACATGATTCTCGAGGGTTCACACAATACCATCATTTTCAAGGAAATCAAATTCTTCAACATTCTCAACGGTGAAGAGCTTGCTGAGCAACCCCGCTCACGTGCAGCCGGGAACGCATCGTTCAAGACCAACTCGACCTATGGCTCACTGCTCGCAACCCGCAACATAGGTTACCGCTACTATACACCCGAAGGTGTGAAAGAAATTGACACCGAGAGCGCAGGTATCGACGAGATAGTCAACGACGAGAACAGCAACGCTCCTGTAGAGTACTACAATCTCCAGGGTATGCGCGTGATGAACCCCGCCAACGGAATCTTCATCAAGCGTCAAGGCAGCAAAGCCACCAAGGTAATGATACACTAAGAGTCAACAATAATACCCCATCAAAAAAAGGGTGGCCCCGCGCGAGGGTCACCCTTTTTTGATGATATATAGGTGGGATAGCCCTATTTTTTGATTGCTCTTACTATCTCGCCCAACCACAGCACCAGCGAGGTCCCTCCTATCACCAGGCACCAGTCGGTCAGCTTCAAGGGGGTAACACTGAAGAACTGTCCTCCCAGAGAGACTATGGCAATCTGTCCTATCAATATAATAATCGCGATGAGTATGAACCCGCGGCTCTCACCAAGCGCAAAGATTGACCGCCCGGTGGCAAACGCACGCACATTGAACATATTCCAGAACTGCAGGAATACAAAAATAGTGAAGAACAGCGACAGTTCGTAGGGTGTGAGATTGTGCGACTCGCCAATAGGCAAGCGGCCTATTTGCGTAAGCGATGATAGGTCGGTGTGCTGGAAATAATAGAGTATTCCTATCAGGAACACAAAGAAGAGCAAACCTACCGAGATGATGCTGCTCCACATAGCCCGCGATATGATGAACTCAGAACGGTTTCGAGGCTTCTCTTTCATCACTCCGGGATTAGGAGGCAAAGAGGCCAGGGCCATTGCGGCGAAGGTGTCCATGATGAGATTCACCCACAGCATCTGTGTCACAGTCAAGGGTGACTCGGTGCCCATGAATGCCCCACACAGGACGATGAGGCAAGCCACGACATTGACCGTCATCTGAAACAGCAGGAAACGCTGTATATTGCGGTAGAGCGAACGTCCCCACATCACAGCCCGTCCTATCGAGGAGAATGAATTGTCGACAATCGTTATATCGCTCGCCTCCTTGGCCACCGAGGTGCCGTCGCCCATCGACAGTCCCACCTGGGCTGTCTTCAGTGCCGGGGCGTCATTGGTTCCGTCACCGGTTACAGCGACGACCTCGTTGTTATACTGCAAAGCCTCTACGAGACGCTTCTTGTCAAGTGGACGTGCACGGGCCACAATCTTGAAATCCTCCACCCGTTGTCTCAGCTCGTCATCGTTCATAGCCGCGACTTCGACACCGGTGATAATGTTTGCATCGCCATCAGTGGCATCATTCCACAGCCCTATCTGGCGTCCGATCTCCTTGGCTGTGCCGGGAGTGTCACCGGTCACTATCTTGATCTTGACACCGGCATTGAGCACCGTCTTCACCGCCTCGGGGACATCGGCACGCACCGGATCACTTATCGCTGTGATCCCGAGAAATGTGAGATTGCAGGCCTCGACACCCTTTCCATCGATTGTGGCATCACCGTTACCGACCTCCTGGAAGGCAAAAGCGAGAGTGCGCATCGCCATATTCTGGTATTCAAGCAACTGAGCCTCCAGTTCATGGTCGGTCACTCCAGGTTTATTGGCACATATGCCATAAACTATCTCAGGGGCACCTTTGACAAAGAGCAGACGCTTGCCATCGTCGATGCGTTCCACAATGGTTGCCATATATTTCCGCTCGGTCGAGAAAGGCAATTCTTCTACGATTTTCACTTTTTCCCTCATGGCGGCATAGTCCACACCACGTTGCCTCAGCCACAATATCAGGGCACCCTCGGTAGGATTACCGAGCACCTTGGGTTCGCCACCTGCGGCAGTGTCGAGCCGGGCCGTTGAATTGGCAGCAATACCCATATCGATAACCTCATCATCGGGGTTGCCATAGAAATTGGTTTTATAAACCTGCATGCGGTTCTGAGTCAAGGTGCCTGTCTTGTCGGTACATATCACAGTGGTCGCACCCATGGTCTCACAGGCATGGAGCTTTCGCACGAGGTTATTGGTTTTCAACATGCGCCTCATCGAGTAGGCCAGCGACAGCGTGACCGCCATAGGCAACCCCTCGGGTACCGACACCACAATCAAGGCTACAGCTATCATGAAGCTCTCGAGAAGGAACGACACGAAGTGTACCCACTCAAAATCATAATTGACAAAGAACACCACGACACGCCCCACGACTATCAGCGCTGCGATGGAATAGGATATTATGCTTATGAGCCGGCTCAGACGTCCCAGCTGCTCATCGAGCGGAGTGGTGATACTGTCATCAATCTGGGCCGCTTCAAACACTTTTCCATTCTCTGTGGCATCGCCTACAGCCTTGACCTGCATCACGCCATGACCCTCCATCACTTTGGTACCACGCAGCACATAGTCGCTGGGAAATGTTGCATCCTTGTCAAAATGAGCGGCATCGGTCGTTTTTGACGCGAGCGGTTCTCCTGTCAATGTCGACTCGTCGACATTGAGCGATGTAGCCTCGACCAATTGTCCATCGGCAGGAATCTCGTTGCCGGTGGTCAATATCACAATATCGCCCACCACGATGTCCCGGCGTGGCACCTCCATTGCGTGTCCGTCACGTATCACCTCGACCGGTTCATCATCGTTAACCTGATTGAGCAGGTCAAACTCCTTGTTAGCCTTATATTCGAAATAGAAAGCCAATCCGGTAGCCAGTATGATAGCTACAAAAATTCCCAGTGGCTCGAAGAACACATTGAATGAGCCTCCACCCTCATCGGCCGGCAGCCCCCAATATTCATAGCATGAAATGCCTATAGCGAGCACTCCGGCTACCATCAGAATGATTATCAGCGGGTCGGTGAATTTTTTCAGGAACTTTAGAATCAACGGCTCCCGCTTGGCCGGAGTGAGAATATTGGAGCCATGCTCCCGGCGGCTCTGTTCTACCTGACCGGAGGTCAACCCTACATATGGTTTGGAATTCATTGACATAGCATATTTGATTATGAGTAGAAAAAGATTCTTTCAAGACAGCCACTTCTCAGTGACGCTCAGCAAAAGTTCAACAGTTTATGAGTCTGCACCGATAACCGCCACCACGGGTGATCGAGGATATATGCTATGACCTCGTCGGTATTCCGGCACGAACAAGGCTGGAGAAATCTCCACCCGGCATCTATTCCACGGGCTACCGCCTCAACATCCTGTCCCTCGTATACCACTTTCAATTCATCACATCTGGTCAACACCAGCCGCCCATTTTTCTTTGGCGAGCATGTGACCCAATCAATTGTGGGAGGCAGATTGTGGGTGCCATTGGTCTCGATGTGCACTTTAAAGCCCTCATTGTGAAGCATATCAACAAGCGGACCTATAGGTTGGAGCGATGGTTCTCCCCCTGTGAGAATCACTATTGGTGCCTTATGTTCCTTCACCCGGGCTACAATCTCACTGACACTCATGGGGTGGTAGCTGCTGTGGTCGGTGTCACAGAAATCACACTTGAGATTGCACCCCGACAGCCTCACGAATACAGCCGGTGTGCCGGTGTGAAACCCTTCACCCTGCAACGAGTAAAAAATCTCGTTGACACGTAAAGTCAAATCCTCGTCAGTCGCGCTCATAACTGGCAATATTACCTTCACTCTCCTGCACATCGACACGGTAGCAGTTAGGAACCATGTCACACACCCATCGTGCTATATTCTCGGCTGTAGGATTGAAACTTAGGACCTCGTTGAAATCTTTATGATCGAGCGTTTCGGTGAGGGTATTCTTTATATGGGTGAAATCAGTCACCATACCCTCGGGGGTGAGCTCGGCAGCACGGCAGTAGACCGTGATAATCCAGTTGTGTCCATGGGTGCGGGTACACTTGCTCTCGTAGGGAAGATTCAATCTGTGGCTTCCCGATATCTCAATACGTTTTCTGACGTAATACATTGCTGTTATGTCTGAGGGTGTTAAATTACTACTTGACTTTTGGATTCTTAAAAAAAGAAACGATAAACGACATATGAAAGTTTGGCACTGTCACACAATCCCCAACTCCTTGGCTCGTTCCATCATCAGGCTATATGCGTGGTCATAATCGTTAGGATCGTCGGATGCCAGCATTGCCTCTCTCACATATTCCTTGATGAGGCCAACATCTCGCCCCTGGGGTATGCCAAACACTTTCATGATCAGATTGCCATCGACGGGAGGTTGCCAATTGCGCAGTTTGTCACGAGCCTCGAGTTCAATCATCTTCTCCTTTACATGGGCAAAATTCTCAAGGTGGCGTTCAACCTTCTCCTTGTTCTTGGAAGTGATATCGGCACGGCACAGCATCATGAGGTCCTCGATATTCTCCCCCGCATCGACCAGCAATCGTCTCACAGCCGAATCGGTAACCGTATCCTCGACCAGAGCTATAGGGCGCATGTGGAGTTCCACCATCTGCTGCACATATTTCAGCTTGTCGTCCATAGGCATTTTCATGCGACGGAATATACGCGGCAACATCTTGGCACCGACAAAGTTGTGATTATGAAAGGTCCACCCCGCCGCATTGTCCCATCGCTTGGTCACCGGCTTGGCGATATCGTGGAACAGCGCGGCCCATCTGAGCCACACATTGTCGCTCATAGCCGCCACATTGTCGACCACCTGGAGAGTATGCTCGAAATTATCCTTGTGTCCACGCCCCTTTACTACCTCCACGCCACGCATCGCTGCAAGCTCGGGGAGAATAATATCCAGAAGACCTGTTTCGGCAAGCAGCCGCCACCCTATAGAGGGTTTGGGCGATTTCATGATTTTCATCAACTCATCAACAACGCGTTCCTTGGATATAATCTCAAGTCGCTTCACATTGCGTTTTATGGCATCGAGGGTCTCCGGAACTATTACAAACTGGAGCTGTGTCGCGAATCTCACGGCACGCATCATTCTCAATGGGTCATCGCTGAAAGTAATGTCGGGGTCGAGGGGCGTTCTCACAAGCCCTTTGCGCAGGTCGTCCATACCTCCAAACAAGTCAATCAACCGGCCGTAATTATCCCTGTTGACCGATATTGCCATAGCATTGATAGTCAAGTCGCGGCGCGACAAGTCGTCGGTAAGTGTTCCGTCCTCGACTATAGGTTTACGGCTGTCACGCCGGTAGGACTCCCGGCGCGCGCCCACAAATTCATATTCGCCACCGCGGTAATGCACCTGGGCGGTACCAAAATTTTTGAATACCGACAGCCGGGCACCCTTTCCAAGGGTAGCGGTAACCGCTTCAGCTACCTCAATGCCGCTGCCTACCGTCACAAAGTCGATATCCTTGGAGTGGCGGTCAAGAAAAAGGTCTCTCACCCACCCTCCCACGACATAACATTCGCGGCAAAGGGCATCGGCTACCGACCCTACGTGATGAAATATTGGTTGGTTTATCTTATCTTCTAAAGAGACGGTCATATTGAACACATTAGTTCTTACATTATAGTTTTACCTCAAGGATATTATCTCCTCGGGAGCGTTGGTGAGACATTCCCACTCGCCATCATCTTTTACATGATAGGTATTCTCGACACCTACAGCACCTACACCCGGTATTACAAATTTAGGCTCCAGGGCAATGACCTGGCCGGCTTCGATGACATCACGGCAACGTGGCGCTATGACGGGCAGCTCATTGATTTCAATACCCACACCATGTCCTATGAACTTGGCATGCTGACGATGCCCCATGAAAAGATGCTCAAGACCTTCCTCCTTCACTATCGCCATGGCGTGCTCATAGAGAGTCCTGGCTTCCACACCAGGCTTACCCATTTGACACAACTCCCTATGGATGCGACGAGAGCATTCATGAGCCTTCAAAGCCAAAGGCGATACATTCCCGAGTGAAAATATGCGCGTCATGTCGGTCATATAGCCGGTATAATTACCATTGGCGTCGACCATAACCACCATGCCCGGTTTTATTTCTGTTCCATTGGCACCCACCGGGAGCGATGCACTCATGCCAGCACCTCCCATCGCAAAGTCATAGGGGCTCGGCTCATCGGCATTGTCGCCTGTGATGACATTGGCCATAAAAAGCTCCATGGAGTCACCGTTGATACGGAACTGTCCCAGACACCCCTCCAGACGGGAGGTACGCTCTATCTCGACCTGGAACTCGATATCGGTCATTCCTTCATTATAAAGATGAGGAATACGACGGTACACGCGTTCCTGCT
Source organism: Clostridiales bacterium (assembly GCA_023666645.1). GTDB lineage: Bacteria > Bacteroidota > Bacteroidia > Bacteroidales > Muribaculaceae > JAAVFS01. The sequence goes on along the minus strand of JAMPBP010000003.1, from coordinate 18,269 downwards.
TGATACCCGACAGCGCAATCTGCTTAACCTCGGCCTGTGTCTTTACCGAGCGGGCTCGTCGCATCAATGCCGATGCGTTGCCTATCTCACTGTTGTGAAACACAGCCTTCAACCGCTCCACCATATTGTAACTCATAGTGTCGAGCTCAAGTCCCAGTCGAGCCGGCAACTCGCCCACTATAGCGGGGAGTTCCTCAGGCTTGTGTATGTACTTCACCTCGTCGCCCGAGAGTTCGACGGGACGCTGCACAGTACACATCACCGAACCGTCAACCCTGATGTAGACATACCCGGCAAAGACGCGTCCGGTTAAATAAAATTTAGAGGCATTATCGGCCAGCAACAAAGCGTCAATTCCCGAAGCGGCCATTCCGTCGACAAGCCGGGCTACACGCCTGGCCTGCTCATCTTTATCAAGTAATAATAATTGCATCATATTTTCACATTCTTATCCAACACATGCAACAATAGGTGTGACAAAAAGTTTTATCGTGACCGGCAGTCATTACCTGAATCGGTTTGAATCGTTACAATACGCCAGTCAAAAATCTCCGGTTCCCCTCACTCCTACCTGTGTTATGCCCCCAAGGGTATCAACCCTCATGATGTGACGCACCACAATCCTGCCGCTATCGACAAGTTGCACCTGATGGGGTGTAAGCTTATACACAAGCTGATAATAGCCGGGCAGTCCCTTGCCATACCAATTTCCGTAGACATCACACATAGGTACATTGACAGTGTCGACAAGTTCTCCGCTGGGAGTATCATAGCTCACCTCAATCCACAGGTTGCTGTATTCGTAGCTGTTATCATGGGTCAGGGTCAGCTCAACATCAGCCATGGCCACAGAATCGCTTCCAAGGTCGATGGTATAAGCCAACCTCTCGCCATAGGGCCAGCCATCATCAGCAATCTCGGCATAACCGGAGAATTCCCCCTTGTAGTCACACGAGAGCATGGCAATGGCAAGCAATGATGATAGTATGAGAGTCAATCGGTTCACTGTTGCTGCTGTGGTGATTGGGAGCGGTTGTTACTACCTTTGTTTCCCGGTTTTGGAGTCTTCTCCTGACGTGGACCACCCTGAGGTTTCTCCCCGCGCTGTCTGGGCATGCGCTCCTGACGGTCACGCTTGTCCTGACGCTGGCCACCCTGTGGCTTCTTGTCGCTACGTGGGCGTTCCTGTCCCTCGGCTGCAGGCTGACTGCCGGCATTGCCCGAAACTCCTTCCTTGCGGTTATTGCCTTGACGCGGTTTCTCGCCACCGCCTCCTTGCTTACGCTTTTTCTTCTTTTTGTTATCGAAGCGGTTAAGATTATCCTGGTCGAGAATGTCGTTATATTTTTTCTCATTCTTCTCCGACTCACCATCACGTTGAAGCTGCAGCGGTTTCTCTCCGGCCTTGTTCATGGCGATAATCTCAAAGGCACGACCTGCATCGATAGTAACCAGATTGGCAGGAATATTCTTATCGGTAGAATATGTGATCTCACGCTTGAACACATCGGTCTTGAAGTGATAGTATGTGTTGTCGGCCGTTTCGAGCCTTACATTACGCTCAGGCATTCTCTTCAGACTCTCTACGTATGTGTCTACCTCAAAGTTGAGACAACATTTGAGTTTGGCACATTGCCCCGCAAGTTTCTGGGGATTGAGCGAGATATCCTGAAACCGGGCAGCGCTCGTAGCCACCGATACGAAATTGGTCATCCAGGAACTGCAACACAGGGGACGGCCACAAGGACCTATGCCACCTATGCGCCCTGCCTCCTGGCGGGCACCTATCTGCTTCATCTCGATGCGCACTTTGAACACATCGGCAAGAATCTTGATGAGCTGTCGGAAATCCACTCGCTCATCGGCGATATAATAGAAAATAGCCTTGTTACCGTCGCCTTGATACTCGACATCGCCTATTTTCATCTTGAGCTTGAGATCATCGGCAATCTTACGTGCCCTGATCATTGTATCGTTTTCCCTCGCTCTTGCCTCCTCATAGCGTTCAAGATCGTTGGGGCGTGCTTTTCGGAAGATGCGCTTCACTTCGGCATCGGGCTTTATGTTGGCTTTGCGCATCTGCAGGCGCACAAGGGCGCCGGTGAGTGTCACCTGTCCTATGTCGTGACCGGGGGCAGCTTCCACAGCCACCATGTCACCTATAACAAGGTCGAGATTGTTGGAATTCTTGTAATATCCCTTACGGGTATTCTTGAACTGAACCTCAACCATGTCGTCATCGGCCCAACCACCCGGTATGTCCTCCAGGTAGTTGAAACAGTGAAGCTTGCCACGCGGCTCTCCATCTCCACAACTACGGCAGGGACAGCCTGCCGCTGAAGATGACACTACATCGCCAGGCTCCTGCATGGCTTTGTGCTCGGGAGTCGTATCGTTGATTTGAAAATTGTCGTTCGACATAATTACTTGGCAAAGCTTACAGCACGGGTCTCACGTATGACAGTAATCTTGACCTGACCCGGATATGTCATCTCGTCCTGAATTCTACGGGCAATCTCGGCCGACAGGCTCTCGGTCTCTACATCGTCAATCTTGTCGGCTCCCACTATCACGCGCAGTTCGCGACCGGCCTGTATGGCATAAGTCTTGATAACACCTGGATAGGAAAGTGCGAGCTGCTCGAGGTCGTTGAGACGCTTGATGTAGGCCTCGACAATTTCGCGGCGTGCACCGGGACGTGCACCCGATATGGCATCACACACCTGTACAATTGGAGCGAGCAAAGTAGTCTGCTCAATCTCATCGTGGTGTGCACCGATGGCATTGCAAATCTCGGGCTTCTCCTTATATTTCTCGGCAAGCTTCATGCCAAGGAGTGCGTGGGGCAGTTCAGGCTCCTCATCAGGCACTTTACCGATGTCGTGGAGCAAGCCGGCACGACGTGCCTTCTTGGGATTGAGGCCCAATTCCGATGCCATTATGGCACAAAGATTGGCCGTCTCACGTGCGTGCTGCAATAGATTCTGGCCATAACTTGAACGATATTTCATTTTGCCGATAAGACGTATCAGGTCAGGGTGCAGACCGTGTATACCGAGGTCGATAGCCGTTCGCTTGCCGGTCTCGATGATTTCTTCCTCAATCTGCTTACGCACCTTGTTGACCACTTCCTCGATACGGGCCGGGTGTATGCGACCATCGGCCACCAGCTGGTGAAGAGCCAGACGGGCAATCTCACGGCGCACAGGATCGAAACCCGACAATACAATCGCCTCGGGAGTATCGTCAACGATAATCTCGATTCCTGTGGCGGCTTCAAGAGCACGTATATTACGGCCTTCTCGGCCTATGATGCGTCCCTTTATTTCATCGGAGTCGATATGGAACACTGTCACCGAGTTCTCGATAGCAGTCTCGGTAGCCACACGCTGTATTGACTGAACGACGATACGCTTGGCCTCCTTGTTGGCTGTCATTTTGGCCTCGTCCATGATGTCATTGATATAGCTTGCTGCGGCTGTCTTGGCCTCGTCCTTGAGCGATTCAATAAGCTTTTCCTTCGCTTCCTCCGACGATAGTCCTGAAATGTGCTCAAGAGTGTCCTGGGCACTGCGCTTCAAACGGTCAACCTCCTCCTTCTTGGCATCGAGCATTGTCTGCTGGGCTTCCAGATTGGTGCGGGTCGTCTCCAGCTCATTGCGTGTGCGCTGGTTTTCGCTCTGCTGCTGATTGAGTTGCATCTCACGCTGCTTGAGCTTCGCCTCATAGGACTGGACCTTCGACATGCGCTGGCTTGCCTGGCGCTCGGCTTCATTCTTGATTTTCAGTTCCTCCTCACGGGCTTCCATGAGTTTTTCCTTCTTCATCGTCTCGGCATCCCGGGCAGCCTCGTCAAGTATCATCTTGGCACGGCTCCGAGCCATCGACTTCTGTATCGACAGCATTACAAGAGCTCCTATTATAAGGCCTACTATGCCGGCTATTACTCCAATTACAATTTCCATTATGTTATATTAAAAAAAATAGCACCGCCCCCACTCCATTTCCAGGCATCGCTTGCCGGGAAAATGAATGGGAATAACAGTGCAGGTTATTACTATTAATTCTATTCCGTTTTTATCTGAGGCTACACGCAATCCGGACACTCTCTTGTGTCCCGACAGCACGATTATCGCCTATTTAGCTGAACAGATAGCCTCACATCACACTATCATTGCCGTCAGTATTCCCGTCGTCATGCCCGGTGGGCGTATCGCCCAAAAGCTGGTCAAGCTCGGCATTGAGACGATTAAGGCTCTCAGCGGCTGCTGTCTGCTCGGCAACGAGACTCGCATGCAGTTTGGCAAACTGGAATGCCACCATTGCCAGAATCGACGTATTGCTGGTGTTGAACCTTTCACTCCAGCTATACCATAGTCGATTGACATTTTTCTCGGCCTGACGTATTATCTCCTCCTCCTCACGCCTTATATTAAGCGGTATCGGTGGCTGATCGGCTATCCTTATCGTTATGTTCAGTTTATCTTTCATTGCATCAGTCGGTCAAATCTTTGATGCATTTATCGATCTCCCGCACTAAACCAGACAGTAACTCGCGGCTCCTCTCGACATCATCACGGTCGGGCATCACGGTAGAAACCACCGTCAAAAACTCGACCTGCTGGCTCAGTCGCTCAATATCCTGTTTCTGCTGCTTTACAGTATACTCAAGGTCGACTATTCTTCGCTTGGCATCATCTCGCTCCTCCACTACATCGTGGTAGCGGGTAGCAAGCTGGCGATGCTTGACACTCATAGTTTGTATCAGTTGCTGTAAATCCGCAGCCATTATCTGTCCAATTTTCTACAAAAGTAACAAAAATTTTTTATTTCAACTCTTTTCTTGATTTTTTTCTTCCTAAAGTCACAAAAATTTCGCGTCAACTGGCCCTTTGGAGGCAATAAAAACGGCAACCTATCCATGCTATTCCATGATAGCACGAAAAGTTGCCGTATAGGGATTAAACATGTGTCAAGCGCGTAGCCGGGAAACCGGGATCACTCATCGAGCGACATCTCGTCAAAGCCTTCAAACTCGTCCTCGTTGAAGCCCTCGCTACCATAGAAATCCTCGTCCATATCGTCGCCTATGCCGGCAGCTGCAGCCTTGGCATCGGTAGCGGCATCAAATTCGTCAAGATCGACATTCTGGTCCGGAGCTGTACCGCGCGACAAAGTGCACAACGGGTCCTTCAAGCTTTTACCTGTAATCATCTCCTTCATCTCGATATAGAAGGAACGGTCGGTCATATAATCGAAGGTAAAGATAAGCCGCTGGCCCTCATCCTCGATAAAGTCACTGAGGATACAGTCGTCCATGAGATAGACATCCTGGTCAGAATCAGAACCCATATCAACGAGGGTTATCTCACGCTCTTTTTCCCAATTGTTGTCACAAAGGAAGAATGAGCACATCTGGTTCTTGTCGTAGCCCACGCTGTCACAAATGCTATTCTTGAAGTCCAGGAATGTCATGTCAGCGTCAATCTGGATTTCGCGACGGAAGTTCTCAACCTCGTCCGATACTATTCTAAAGTTGAATATCATATATGTAGTGTTCTTTTGTTCGTTTCACTTATGCGAAATAAGATAAAAATCCGATATAGTGCAAACTTTGCACTAAAAATTTTCCTAAAAAATTTTTTCAAGACCTACACTTCTCATTGGACTCGTCCATGGCTATCGAACAAATGACCTACCCGAGGTGTTCTGAGATTAGAAATCTTATAAAACAATAAATCCCATAAAACAATATTACTATGTCAAACATCAATCAGGAACTTGCCGATGACTATGCAGGGATTGCATCTGACGCAGCTAAACTATCAGCCCAGGCTACTGCCGAATCCATGAAGCATCAGTTTGCCGCCTCCAAAGAAGCCACAGTCAACACCTTCAACAAGGTAAAAGACAAAGTAGCCGACGCTACAGCCCACACTAAGGAGAAGATGGCCGACATGAAAGCCTCAGCCCAGACTAAGATGGCCGACGCCAAGGAGAACTCCAGCGAGGTAATGAATAACCTCGGTGACAAGATCAACGGTATAGGCGACAAAATCAAACAGGCGACAGCCAATGTTCTCGACAAGGCATCAGACGCTGCCGACAATTTGGCCGGCAAACTCAGAGCCGACTCATAAAACAGGAAACAAACAATCCGAGCCACATGGTGATGCCATTCAACAAGGCATGTCCATGTGGTTCTTCATTTTTGCCAGGGTTGGAACTTGCAGCCTGTCCCAAAGACTGCTAATTGTTCCCGAGACCAAAGCATTCGTAGATGGCGCGACGTATGCGCTGAGCCGGTTCTGAATCATCACGCAAAAGCTTGATGATATATTGTATATACCCGTCCTTGTTGCCCAGGCCGGTGAGTTGGGCAACATTGCTGCCGGGCAGCATGGCCTTGCGATTGTACACGCGCAGCACACTGGCATAATCATCGGTCTCAATATATTGCTTGAACTCCCGGCAATAGCCGTCATAAAGTCGCCGCGGAGCAATCTCGTCGACAAGATGGAGCATGTGCTCTTCAAGCTGGTTGACCGATGAGAAACGCCCGTCGACACGATACTCCACCAGGCGCTTCACTCTGTTGCGAGTGTGCTGCAAAGCTTGTTGCCGATACTCGCTACGGAACATGGAGAGCACGCTATTATGCACTTTGCGCACCACCTGTTTCCCATTGCGGCCGCGGGCTGAGGCCACAGCCTCCACCACATCGTCGAGCAAGAGTATATTCTCAATCTCGGCCACCGATGGCACCAATATGCTCTTGCGTCGCAGGTAATCGACCTCCGACTGGTCGCGACGGTCGCGGTCGACAATGCCTGTCGACACCATGTGGTGGAAGGAGTTGAGTTCATTGAATGTGCGTGTAGCTTCGATCACCTTGTTGCAGCTGCCAAGCGACTTGACGGTGTAATCCTTGAACACAAGCGGATAAAGCCTGGCATCGATTGAGTGCACTCCGTCACCCTCGATAAACAGCACCGGCTTGCGGGCACCCATTATGGCCATATACAGCTCCTCACCGAGTGGAGAGCCGGGAGGCAATATCGAATAGTCCCAGGCTATTTTCTCAGGATCAAAATTCTTTACCCATATCGTAGCGACTCCCGGTCGCGAAGAGGCAAACTCCAGGTCGTGGGTTATATACACCATCGAGAGGTCGGGGCGCATCATCTCAAGACGATTCCACAATGATTGCATCACAGTGGGATGCAGGAACATCTCAGGACTGTCGACAAGCACCACCGCCCGTTCCGGAGCATATAGCATGGCTCCGCCAAGATAGAGCACAGCACGCTCTCCATCGCTCAACCGTCCCACCGCATAGCTCTCTTCATTACCGCTTCTCACAAATCTGAATCGGTCGCTCTCGATGAGCATGCGGTTGCCGGGATAAATCTCCTGCCACAGTTCTATGAGCTGGTCGAGCCGAGTCGTCTCAAGCGTGGCATCGTTATGACCCATCGCCCGCGACAATTTGAACGACAGCAGATTGGTCATTTCGTCATGCAACAGCAAAGAAAGCAAGCGCTCAAACTCAGTGTCGCCTCCCATCGTCACCCCTTTTTGACGATGCAGTTTGCTTATGGACCCCTCGTAAGCATTTTGCCTGTCAAGAAATAACGCATTGAGCGTCGATATTCGAAATACCCTATCCTCCCCGAGTTGTGAGGCCAGAGAGTCGGCATAGCGGGACTTGCCGCTGCCATTGGCACCGATTATGACTACCGACTTTGTACATAGCGGCAACTGGTGTTTCTTACCATCGACTGAACGTGGCAGTGGCATATCAACAGGCATGATTCAGAGTATTTTATAGTTTACACCGGCCATAGTTAGCTTTTCCACAGTATGGGCCGAAGGATTCACAAGAATTATATTGCGGGCACACGCTTCCATCAGAGGCAAATCGTCATGATGGTCAGTGATTACCGTGTCGAGATCCAGATTACACCTGGAGGCAATGTCAGCTACGGCTGTCGCCTTGATAATACCACGGCACTCGTGGCATTGAGGATTGCCGCTGGTACTCGTGGCCACATAGCCTCCTTCCCATATCCAGGGTATATACACATCGAGAGCTGCCGTGGCGAGGAGCGTGATGTAACCTTTGGCTTCCATACCGTCAAGCATCTCGCGCACCCGCTCATTCATCTTACTTCCTACTGTGCGGACAAACATACCGCGCACATAGGTATCGGGGTCAATGAGCGTCATGGCCATCCTCTTCATGGTGCGGTGGGTAACAAGGCGCACTGAGCGCAAGGCCACAATGGCAGTAAGTTTCAAAGCTTTCACCGGACTTTGAACGACAAGGCGTCTCAATCCACTGATGATGTATACATGAAGTGTATTGCAATTTACAAGCGTGCCGTCAAGGTCAACAACCACAAGTGGACGTGAATCGCCATCGTCACTCCCCCCTCTAGGCATGCGAATTCCCCAAGGTATTGTGGTAGCATTGTCCACCCGAGGCGCTTCATGAAAATCGAGCGACCATGGGAAACGCAGCAATACACCTGTCATCAACCGGTAATCAGGACTTATCAATGGATTTCGCGTAGTCACGGTAATGACCGCAGTCCTCACAATAGGGGGGTCAGGTAGTCGTGACAAGGAGTCAGTGACAGCTTTCAGCGTTACCCCGGAGTCCACGGCATCATCGACCACAAGTATACGATGATAGCGTGACAGTAGGGATACAAGCTGGGGAGAGAGTACAAAATCACGCGGTCTACGCTTTTTCAACGACAGAATCACAGACTCCACCACTCTCATTGCATCACATACCCACAAAGGCATACGCTTCATAATGGAAATTCCCATGCCCGACCGCTGCTTCATAGCTGTCGACTCGCGATGCAGTGAGACCTCGACATGAGGCAACGACGCAAACATGAGGTTGCCAACATACGTGCCACCCGATGCAATGGATAAGATGACATCGGGATTATAGTCACGCGCAGCGTTCTCAAGACGGGCACACAGACATGACAACATCGTATGGTCGACAGTGACAACCTTCATCGTGCAAAACACTTTTGTGCAAATGTAACGAAAAATATCTGAATTTTTCATTACTTTTGTCACATTAAAACACCACGTTATTTTACTATCCATGAAAAATATCCAAATATTTCTCAAGAAAACCCTCATCACATTTATTCTCACGTCATGCACTCTCCCCGCCACGCTCATAGCCGAGACCTCCCTCCCGGCGCGCCATAACATTCTGAACACGCTGATAAAAGTCAATGACCATTACCTGACCAACCATCCCGACCCGTTGAAGTCAATTCCCTATCCTTCACGTCATCGTGAATATGAGGCCAATATATGGACCCGCGGAGTATACTTTGAAGGGCTCATGGCCTTGTATTCAATCTACCCCGACAACCGCTACTATGATTACACATATCAATGGGGATCGGGATTCAAATGGGGATTTCGCCGTGACGACACCACGACACGCAATGCCGACAACTATTGCGCGGCCCAAACATACATCGACATGTACCGGCTCACACCCGAGCCTCAAATCCTCACCAAAACCATAGCCAACATGAACATGCTGGTCAATACCCCCCAGGTCGACGACTGGACATGGATCGATGCCATACAGATGGGAATGCCTGTACTCACCAAGCTTGGCAATCTCACCGGTGATCAGAAATACCACGACAAGGCATGGGCCATGTATGAATGGACACGCGACTCTCTTGCCGGCGGCCTCTACAATTCCAGCGAGGGGTTGTGGTGGCGCGACAAAGATTTCGTGCCTCCCTATAAGGAGCCCAATGGAAAGAACTGCTACTGGTCGCGTGGTAATGGCTGGGTGGTTGCTGCCCTGGTGAGGACATTACAGGAATTGCCTGCCGACTACCCTCACCGCGCCATCTATGAAAGAGATCTCACCGACATGTGCTCGGCCATAGCCAAGTGCCAACGTACCGATGGGTTCTGGAATGTCTCGCTCCACGATGAGAACAATTATGGAGGGAAAGAACTTTCGGGTACAGCCCTGTTTGTCTATGCCATGGCATGGTGCATCAACAATGGACTGCTTCCCCGTGAAACCTACCTCCCCATTGTGACAAAAGCATGGAATGCCATGGTCAATACAGCGGTTCACCCTGATGGATTCCTGGGCTACGTGCAAGGCACCGGTAAGGAGCCTAAGGACGGACAACCCGTAGGTTATGACTCAATCCCCGACTTTGATGACTACGGCACCGGCTGCTTCCTGTTGGCCGGCAGCGAGGTCTATAAACTGTAATAGCTAAGAGTCTCACAAGAAATATTGAGATAACGACAAAAAGAAAACGTAAGTCTACATTAAATTTAAATTGAACCTACTTGGTCCACTGCCACCCGATATCCACGGCTACCATATTCTGTACGTTTTTTATCACTCCAGTTGGGTCGCATATCTGATACCTTGACAGTCAATGAATAGACGCCTTTTCTCAGCAAGGGAGAGATATAGCGCAGACCCTCGGCAGGGGTAAGCGAATAAAAATCCACCGGAGTCTCAACAAGCACATTTCCTTTGGCGTCCTTTATTGTGATTTCGGCATAGGCACCCATATTATCGGTAGATCCCTTTATAAATATCTTTCCATCTTTTTCCAGTTTCACCCGATATATATTGGAATCGCCCGGCTTCTCCCCTTTCCAGGAAGTGTGTGCCAACTCATGTAACACAGGCGCCTCATGCTTCATAGTTGCCGGATTCCACGACTCCCAATATTGGGGTATGGAAGGCTCGCCATCAATAAATTCGATCGGTTGCCACACATAGGTGGCGGCACTGCGCTGCTTCGGAAATGACCAACGGTCGCCCATGTATACAAAGGTAGTGTCCGACCCACTCACCACCGGTAGGATGAAAGATGTCTGGCTATTCCATGTGTTTGAACCCTTCGGTGCAAAGAATTCATGTTTCTCCCATGGTCCGGATAAAGAATAGGACGATACATACATATTGTCGTTTCTTTCCCATGAAGTGGTGTGACTTGAAAACCAATAATATTTACCATTGTGACGCAGCATGGCTGGCGACTCCCCCACTCCATCAACATTCCTGGCCATACAAGAGTCCAGACTATGGAAGTCTTCGGCGAAACGATAAATTGCGCCATGATGCACAAGAAGATAGGACCTCCCGTCGCTATCAGTGAATGTGCCCACGTCCCATTTCTTTATAGGATTACCCTTATACAAAAGCGGTCCTCGGAAAATGTATTCACCATTGATAGTCTTGGAAGTTGCGTAGGCGGTGCATGGATCTTTATATCTGGAATCGTCGGAATGCATAATCATTATGTATTCACCCGTAGCGGGGCATTTAAGCACTTTCGGCCGTTCTCCAACGCGGCCAGGCCCCAGTCTACCGTCTGATTGCTTGGCAAGAGCAATCCTCTCAAACGTCCAGTTTACAAGATCGGGAGAAGAATAGCAGCTGAAACCTTTGAAATCATTCACTGAATCTGTCTTGAACTCTCCAAACATATAGTATTTGCCATTGTCCTGAATAATATTGGCACCATGAGCCGATACGATGCTGTCGCGCTGGTCATACCATGGCACACCGTTTACTATTAATGAGCCATTCACTTTGGACTCAGTCATGGCATCTGCATACCGGTGCCCGAGCTCCATCTGAGCCTCGCGGCCGAAATGGGGGTCACGCTCATTATCCTTATATCTGCGTGCCAGGCCATCGCTCGATACATAACGGCAATTAATCACCTTTTTTGTAATGGAAGGTATTATGGAATCATTGAAGGCGGCTATATCGCCGGCCGGTGCCCAATTCCACCGCCCCACCTGACCGATAACAACCGGAACATTGCCCTGACCGAGAGAGTCACGAAGAGAGCTAATCATGGAATTGAACTTTCCTACATAGTCGGCTGTATGGTTTTGAATGTCGGTCTCGCCTTGATGCCATGCTATACCTTTCAGTTTACCATACTTCATAGCCTGACGTGTACGACGGATTGCCTCATTGTGAAAATTATGTTTGTCGCCAGGCATCCAGTGTCCGATGGCTGATCCTCCTCGTGCATTTACCACAAGAAGAATTTTCCTTCCTGAACGCTTATGCATCAGATCGGCGAACTTCACAGCCGGATTATATCCCTGCAAGCCGATTTCCTTGCGTATTGTAGAAAATCTATTAAGAGGAGCGAACGCCTTTACGGGCCGACCGGAGAAATCAAGGACCCACACTCCCTCAATCCATTCGGTTGTGTCGCTTTCAACAAATTCTCCCCGACCGGCCATGTTGGACTGGCCAATCATCAGATATACATCAAACTCGTCATTCGCATCAGAGGCACCATACGACGAAACAAACGTCATAATTAATAGCACCAGCGACATGAGATATCTTTCCATTGTTTTTTAGGAATATTCAGTTTGTACTTAATTTCAACATTTTTGCAACCGGAAGTCCCAATCTGTTTGACTCCGGGCACCATAGGCGCCCGGAGTCAATTCTTCCAATATTGGCTGTATCAAGCCTTAGATTCTAAAAACTTCAGGCACTTATTTGCGGCAAATTACGCTTCCGCTGGCCTGATGTGTGGCGAGAATCAGCACTTCGGCTATCTGAACATGGGCAGGCGCTGAGGCTGCATATAGAGCAGCATCGGCAATGTCGTCACCCGTGAGGGGCGTAATACCCTGATAGACTTTATCAGCCCGCTCATCATCGCCATGGAAGCGCACATTGCTGAAATGGGTCTCGACAAGCCCCGGCTTCAACAGAGTCACACGTAACGGAGTGTGTGCCAAATCGATGCGCAAACCATCGGTAATACTCTTTACCGCTGCCTTGGTAGCGCAATATACGTTTCCGCCGGCATACGCTGCATCACCCGCTACCGACCCTATATTGATTATGTGGCCACGGTTGCGTGCTATCATTCCCGGCACTATCTCACGTGTCATTGTGAGCAGGCCTTTGATATTGGTATCGACCATTGTGTCCCAATCACTGTAATCACCTTCATATTCAGGCTCGAGACCCAAGGCGAGTCCAGCGTTGTTTACAAGGATATCGATTGCTGCCCACTCGACTGGGAGCGAGGCCAACGCATTGGTCACCTCATCACGGTCGCGCACGTCAAATTGCAACGCATGACAATGCTGATTGCCATATTCCTCGACTATTTCCTTAAGTTTCTGCTCATTACGACCGGTAATGATTACACGGTGACCGGCTTCCAGAAATTTGCGGGCACATGCCTCTCCTATTCCGCTTGTCGCGCCCGTTACCACTACTACCATATTATTTGGTTTTAAAAATATTTAGTTTTAAATTATATTATATCGAACTCGTTTAAGAATACCATATCTTCAACACTCTGCCTTGACTCCTGATTTGATAAATGAAACGATGGCAAGAATCAATGCCACGCTCCAACCCAACACGTAAAAGATGTTGATAACATATGAGAAATCTACAAACGACACTCCTAATAAGTATCCCCACAATCGGGATATTACCAGACCACACAGCTCAAAGGCCGGCACTACAATCTTAAGAGGCAAAGTTTGGCGCGAGCCTATCAGATAGAGAGCGAAAGCAATGATAACCAGAAATGAGGTTACACCGAACGTTATCGAAGTTACGGTAAACATCGACTCAATCTGATCGTAATCAAATGTACGTAACAGATAGGATTGGTATTGACTTACAATGAGTTGAATCAATAAAAAAACCACATAGGCCCAGCCGCCTATACGTCCAAGAAGATTGAGTCCCTGGATTCTACGGTCAATCAATGACCATGCTACCACACCCATCAAAGCCATCGAAACGACAGTATGTATTGACAAGGACACTACCGGCTGCATTGGGAAAAAACTTTGGATAAGCCCCAACAGCGAACCCAGCAAGGCTATGCCGCAAAAAATGACAAAAGACAACCGAAGATGAGATCTATTTTCCATAAAAGCTATATTAAAGATTATTGATTACTGTAATACTGATTTTGTCCACCTGTTCACCGGGAGTAGTATCGGCCTCCTCAGGGAAATAGACCGGCATATCCTCCTGCAATGGCAGAATGCGTAGCTCAAGTTTACCGGCATCGGCTGGTAGACGCCACAAACCCATCAGCATAGGTCGTCCATTATAAAAATTATCGGCCACGAGCTTGCCGTCGCAATAAAGGCGGGCCACATCACCTCGATAATTGATCATCAGCAATTTTCCTTGCCTGCTGTCAGCGTCCGGGAGGCCGGTGATCTCATAGACTGCGGCTCGCTCAAAGTCAACGTCGACCGGAGCCTCAGCGACCTTGTTCACACCGATGGTTATATGTCGCGCACCATCGGCCTCCTTGATTTTCCTGACATCGGCCTCAACCGTCATGTCGTCACCATCAGTCTCTGGGTCAAGAAACAGGCGTGAAGCCTGGGTGGAGGTCAAAAGATATATGTTGCCATAGACCGGAATGTCGGGTCCAAGGGCTTTCACATTCTTAAGCACCTTTCCATCGACAGCGATTTCGGTAGGCACACCATCTATCTGCTCCATGAAAATCTTACCGTCACGACGTGCTATAAGTTGAGCCGTAGCATAGCGCAGCCCCGCTATATTGACAGGAAATATACATGTAGTTCCGGAAGGAATTGATATTTTGCGCGAGGGAAATTTCACACCCCCCACATCAAATCTCACACCCTTCTTGTCAGAAAGATTCTGCAACCGCTCATAATTGTTGACAAAAACAAACGCACTGTCGCCCAATGACCGATAGCACCATCTCAGCTCCCTGTCGTCGCCTTTGGGCAAATCCTGCGGCACAGGGAATGATGCCTCCATAGGTGCGAGCGATTCGCCAAAATCGTGCATGAACAGGTGTAATTTGCGTAGCGTGTAATAGTGGGGATTCGGCTGGCCAAATTCGCCCAGCGGAGCCTGGAAGTCGTAGGTTTTCTCAGGCATGTCATTATAGTTGGTGGCCGCACTGTTCTGCACCTCGTTCAGCGGAATCGAAGAATCGGGATTGGTTCCTCCATGGTACATGTAGTAGCCGAGCAGATTGCTGCCGCTGCCAAGCTTGACAACTGCCAGGGCATAGGCGTCCTCAGGATAAATCCATGGACGGCGATGATAGGAGCACATCATTCCTCCGCCAAGCTCACAGGTGAAATAGGGGTATTGTTCATCACCCCGCGTCACACTTTCCCGCTGATCTTTCAATTGCTCAGACGCTATAGCTGTAGAACTGCGGAATGACTTAAAGTTGAAAGCCTTATAATAGTTACCTGCCGCCGGCTTGAGTGAACGCTCCCAGAAACCATCGGCATAGTCACCATATAGCGGCAACATCTCACCATAAGGTACAGGAGTCTTGAGCTCAGGCCACCCCGTGCGCGTATATAACGGCAAGTCAAAGCCTATCGCGCCGGCAATACCCTTCAAGGCCATGAGATATGACCCGTGACCGCGATACTCGTTGTCAAACTGGCAAGCCATCACCGGCCCGCCATCTTTCCATTGCAATCCTTGGACTTGGGTAAAAATCTGTCGGTAAAGGCGCTCGGCAAGAGCCATGAAATCTGGATTTTCAGCACGAGTCTTTATACCTTTCTCAAAAACCCAGTCGGGAATACCGCCACAACGTGCCTCGCCGTGGCAGAACGGTCCCACCCTCAGAACTACAGGCATCTCTTCACGGGCACACACTTCCAGGAAGTGACGCAGGTCGCGCTGTCCGCTCCAGTCATATACACCTTCAGTCGACTCTATATGATTCCAGAATACATAGGTGGCTATGATGGTCACGCCCCCATCCTTCATCTTGCGCACAGCATCGGCCCACTCGCTCCTCGGGACACGTGAATAGTGAATCTCTCCCATGACCGGAATCACACGTTTCCCATTGACGATAAGACTCTGAGAATCCCATGACAATATTGGATTCTCAGCAATCAGAACTGATGGGGCAGCCATCATCGATATGACGCATGACAATAATTGAAAACGGGTAAAAAAATTCATGTAGTGTTATATCTTAAAGCTAAAATTATAATTTGCCCGGCGTTGTCATTATGCGGTAGACGGTAGCCTGCAATAGCTCGTGGGCATCCATGCGGCTGCCGTTGCCCTTGCTCATTCCGTCAAAGCTCCTTAGCAATGAGAGAATCTCGACAACCTGGGCAGGTCGATAGTTGACGACACCCTGGTTGATTTCCCTCAACTGACCCGGCCACTTCAAACCGAGCGCTCCCAATAAACCACGTTCACTCTTATCAGGAGAATAGTGGGCAATGAGAAGATTGGAAAAGAACGTGAACAGGAGTGGCGTGAGCATTTGAACTGGATTCTTTTTGGGATTTTTCTGGAAATAATCAACAATCCTCAATGCCTTGGCTATGTCGCGATTGGCTATGGCCGATACCAGCTCGAAATTATTGAACTCCTTGCTCATTCCTATATTGCGCTCCACTGCCTCGGGGGTTACCATGGCCCCCGGTCCCAGAGTGACGGTGAGTTTATTAATCTCGTTGTACAAGCGTGACAAATCACTCCCCACAAAGTCGCTCAGCATCGACAATGCCTTGGGGTCGACCGATAGGCCGCGGCTTTTGATAAACTCCTGAATTGTGGCGGCAAGGGCACTATCCCTCAGCTTTTTCGACTCGAAGGCGACTCCACCACCTTTTTTGACGGCATTGAGAATCTCAGCGCCCTTGACACTCTCGCCACGATAGGCGAGGAAAAGAATCGTTGTAGGAGCGGGAGCCGCCATGTAGTCCTTCAGATTCTTGAGAAAACCGGTTCCCTGTGACTGGACTTCCTTGACAATGACCACCTGGCGCGGTGACATCATTGGATAGCGGTGACACGCATCAATGACATCATCGACCTCAACCTGCGGAGCATATATGATACTGAGGTCAAAGTCACGGTCGGCCTCAGGTATGATCCCCTCAGCTATCTTGAGCAAGGCATCGATATAATATCCTTCCTCACCATGAATGAGATACACTGGAGCAGGGGTTCCCTTGGTCAATTGAGTTTTGAAAGATGCGAATGTCGTTGTGTCGCCAGCCATTTTTTGATGTAAATAAAAAACTTCGTAAATTTACACATTATTTTTATTTACCGAAACAACTGGACCGTTTTTTAGACGAGCCAAACCGAGCATGAGAAGAGTTTCAGAAAATGGATAAACTGAATTTACCACCTGCACCACTTCGCATCGAGAGGAGGGAAGGACAAGAGCGCATACTTGACCCACTTCGACGCCGATTTGTCGCCCTCACCCCCGAAGAGTGGGTGAGACAACACTTCGTCCATTTTCTCATAGCTTTCAAGGGGTACCCGGCCGGACTCATGGGCAATGAAGTGTCAATCACTCTCAATGACACTACGAGACGATGTGACACAATCGTATACCAACGTGATGGCCAGCCATGGATGATTATCGAATACAAGGCATCGACCGTGGCTGTCACACAACGTGTCTTTGAACAGATTCTACGCTACAATATTGTACTCCAAGCCCCCTACCTCACAGTCTCCAATGGCAAGGCGACCTATTGCTGCCATATCGACCACTCGACAGGCAATCACACATTCCTCGACGACCTTCCGCCCTACCCCGTTCAATCAAATACTCCCTGAATACTCTCGGTCGCCTCTGTATCGTCGGTATACTCGCCATAATACTCGCGCTCACACAAGTCAACATTATCAGGGAATACAAACTTGGAATTCTGGCTATAGGGAAGCTCCTTATCGGCATACACGCGGGTCATATATTTGCCATATATTGGAAGAGCCATCGAGGCACCCTGTCCGTAGGCCATGGAATTGAAGTGGATATAACGTTCTTCTCCACCTACCCATGTGCCGGTAACAAGGTCGGGGGTGAAGCCCATGAACCAGCCGTCGGAGTTGGAATTGGTGGTGCCTGTCTTGCCACCCATCTGTGCCGTTAAATTGTAAGGAGCCCGTCGCAGACGGTTGCCGGTACCCCCATCGACCACATTGAGCAACATGGATAGAATGCGCCAGTAGGCAGTCTCCGATATCACCTCAGTGTGTATAGGAGTGAACTCGCTTATGATATTTCCATTTCCATCGGCTATGGCTGTTACAAATACCGGGTCGACGCGCATTCCTTTGTTGGCAAACGCTGAATAGGCTCCCACCATTTCTTTGACTGAGACATCACAGGGTCCGAGACATAGCGACATGACAGGGTCAAGATGGTTGGTAATGCCGAAGT
>JAMPBP010000039.1 GCA_023666645.1 Clostridiales bacterium | reverse complement strand
GGTTGAGGCGTGAGATGCCGTTGGGGTCGTCGGTCGAAGAGGCGTTCATGGAACGTGAAACATCGAGGGCTATCATCACTTCGATACCGTTGGTGGTTTCTTGCTGTTCTTTCTCTCCGTAACGTGGACGAGCAAAAGCGATGATGAGCAAGGCGAGGGCGAGCAGCTCCAGGCTTATCTTGATCCATGGTGTATAGGCCGAGGCATCGGGCATGAGAGATGCCAGTACATCGGGGCGGCCAAATTTCTGCAACTTTGACCGGCGTCGTGCCCTTGACCACACGAAGAGGCCAAAGAGTGCCGGGACAATCAGCAGCAGATATAATATATATGGGTGGGCAAAGTTCATAATCAACGGTTTTATGTTTATGTTTCCTACTCTTTCATCACTGGAGGCGTTTTACTCTGTCAAGGAATGGAGCTCATCACGGTGTTACGCAATATTACCTCGAGGGCAATGAGTCCCAGCGCTATTCCGATAAGGAGGAAGGTTATGGGGCTATCCTCGGTGTGGCTGAAGTTGCGCACATCGATTACGGTTTTCTCCAGGGTATCGATTTCATCAAATATATCTTTGAGCACCTTGTTGTCGGTGGCGCGGAAATAGCGGCCGCCGGTCATTGTTGATATTTCCTTCAGGGTGGCTTCATCTATGACTACAGGCTGTGGTGTGTAGGTCATGCGGCCGAAAATGTCGACCGTGGGCATCATGGCGTTGCCGTTTGTACCTATGCCTATGGTGTAGACCTTGATGCCGAGTTGACGGGCTATCTCAGCGGCTGTGAGCGGTGCCACGTTGCCGGTGTTGTTGGAGCCGTCAGTGAGCAGGATGATGCTTTTGCTCTTGGCTTGGCCATCCTTGATGCGGTTGATGGAGGTTGCCAGTCCATCGCCTATGGCTGTGCCGTCTTCAAGCATATTGAAGGTTAGCGACTCGATGTAGTTGGTCAATGCAGCACGGTCGGTTGTCATGGGCATGCCTGTGAGGCTCTCGCCGGCAAAGATGACGATACCCATGTTGTCGTTCTCGCGGGCGTTGACAAATTGTGTGGCCACCTGCTTGGCGGCTCCCAGACGGTCGGGGTCAAAGTCGCGTGCGAGCATGCTCGAGGAGATGTCGACGGCAAGTACTATGTCGGTACCCTCGGTAGTCGACTCCCGCCACGAGTCGTGGGTGACAGGGCGTGCCAGTACTATGATGAGGGCGGCGATGGCCAGCAATCTCATGGCAAACATGATGTGGCGCAGATAGTGCTTGAACGGCTTGGGCATGTGGGAAAACGGCACGGTGGTCGACACTTGCAACGCCGGGCGGTTGTTGCGGTGTTTCAACACATACCACACTATGATGGGTATGAGTATTATAGGTAGAAACCATAATATTATAGGATGTGCAAACTCCATATCGTTCTCTTATCTTAAGATGTTCTATTCGGGTTGTTTCTCGGTTGGTGGAGTGGTGGTGTCCTCTCCCTCGGGTACGGGTTGTGGCTTGGTGTTCTCGACAAATTCCAGGGCGTGGTTGAACGACTTGACGTTGTCCTCGGGCATTGGTCTCATCTTTGCAAATTTTACAAAGTCGGCAACTTCAAGAATCTGGCGCATGAGCCGTTCGGAGGGACGTGTCTCGTGGTTGGCCGTGAGCTGTGCCAATATCTGACGTGAGGTCATCTCCATGGCGTTGATGCCGAAGCGTCGGTCTATGTATTCTCGCAATATGTCGGTGAGCTCGGTATAGTACTCACGCTCTCGGCCTTTCTCACACAGGTGCTGCTCGCGCAAGGTGTCGAGACGCTGGCGTGCCATCTCGTAGGGTGGCACAGGTTTCTTCTCGGGGAGGAATGGTACCTTGACGCGCTTGGTGACAATGAGTACCGCACATACACCACCGGCTACAATCACTAATGTGAGCAGCAGCCAGCCCCAGTAGTCAATGATCCAGTCGGGGAGGAAGTCATACCAGCGCGACTTCACTTTCAGGGTGTCGGCATTGCCATGTATATCTTCCAGTTCAGACACGTCGACTGGGTTGACTTTGAGTGTGACCACATTGGAGAGCATTGTGTCAGTGCCATCGAAGTATAGTACCGGCGGCAAGGTGTAGGCTCCCGAGTCAAACGACTGCAGGATAATACGCCGGGTTACCTGACGCAGGTCGTTCCCCAGGTCGACCGTGTCGCTGGAGGCTTCTCCCACGAGTTCCACCTCACGGGGTAGTGTACCCGGAATGAATCCCACCTCGCTGTGCGATGATGTGGGCTCCACGACCTCAACCGTCATGGCAGTGATGTTGCCCATAGTGACATAGGCCGAGTCGAGCTCAGCTTTGATGGAGCTTTTGGCAAGAGAGGTGGCGGCCATCGCTCCTACCATAAAGGGTAATAATATGTATCGCCGTATTTTCATAAAATGCAATGTTTCTGTTCAAGTACCGGCAGGTCAATCAAATTCAGTGTATAGAGTCCATGTCGCTGTCACCCTGAAAGTGTTCCTTGTTCCGGTCATCCCCCATGTCCACACCCCGTAACTAATACCTTTTACCTTAGACAGTGTTCACTGTTTTCTTGTCTGAAACAGCGATCGGAGAGCTACGACATAGTTTTCATCGGTAGCTACCGAGGCGGTCTCGACGCGCGAGCGGCGCAGGTTGTTGTTCATCGCCTGCTGGCGCTCATACCACCACTTGCTGTAGGCTTTACGGGCGCTTCCCGACGATGTGTCGACCCAGCATTCATTGCCGGTCTCGAGGTCAGCTACACGCATCAGTCCAACATCGGGGAGCTGGGAGTCACGTTTGTCGTATACCTGAATGGCATAAACGTCGTGCTTTCCTGATGCTATGGTGAGCGCCTTGCTGTAGTCATGGCTGTCGATGAAGTCGGAGATGATGAACGATGTACAACGTTTCTTTAGCGCGTCGGTGAGGTATCGTAGGGCTTGCGAGAGGTCGGTGCCGCGGCTCTCGGGGGTGAAGTCGAGCAGCTCGCGTATGATGAGCAATATGTGCTTGCGGCCTTTCTTGGGCGGTATGAATTTCTCAATCTTGTCGCTGAAGAAAATCACGCCTATCTTGTCGTTGTTGGTGATGGCTGAGAAAGCTATGGTAGCTGCAATTTCGGCTATCATCTCACGTTTCTCGACACCCACGGCGCCAAAGAGCCTGCTGCCTGACACATCGACAAGTAGCATCACTGTGAGTTCGCGCTCTTCTTCATAGACCTTGATGTAGGGCTTATTGTGGCGGGCGGTAACGTTCCAGTCGATGTCGCGTATGTCGTCGCCATACTGGTACTCTCTGACCTCGCTGAATGTCATGCCGCGACCCTTGAAGGCCGAGTGATATTCACCGGCAAAGATGTTTTGAGACAGTCCGCGCGACTTGATCTCAATCTTTCGTACCCGTTTTAATAATTCGTTGGCGTCCACGTGAACTGGGTTATTAGGGAACTTCTACTTTATTCAATATCTCAGAGATGATTTCATCGGCGGTGATGTTGTTGGCCTCGGCTTCATAGGTAAGTCCGATGCGGTGACGCATCACATCGTGGCACACGGCCCGCACGTCCTCGGGGATAACATAACCACGCTGGCGCAGGAACGCATATGCACGAGCGGCTCGAGCAAGGCTTATCGAGGCACGTGGTGAGGCTCCGAAGGCGATGATGCCCTGAAGGTCTTTCAGACCGTAGTCGCTTGGGAAACGGGTCGCGAATACGATGTCGACAATGTATCGTTCGATTTTCTCGTCGAGGTAGATCTGCTCCACGATTTTCTGGGCTTCGATGATTTCACCGGGGCGCAGGGTGGGCTGCACTTTGACGCGCTGGTTGGTGATGTTCTGGCGTATGATGATCTTCTCCTCTTCACGTGTGGGGTAACCTATCACAACCTTGAGGAGGAAACGGTCAACCTGTGCTTCAGGTAGTGGATATGTACCTTCTTGCTCGATCGGGTTCTGTGTGGCCATCACCAGGAATGGCTCGTCGAGCGAGAATGTGTGGTCGCCAATGGTCACCTGGCGCTCTTGCATTGCTTCGAGTAGGGCGCTTTGCACCTTGGCTGGGGCACGGTTGATTTCATCGGCGAGGACAAAGTTGGCAAAAATTGGGCCGCGTTTCACCTGGAACTGTTCTTTTTGCACGCTGTAGACCATTGTGCCTATCACATCGGCCGGAAGAAGGTCGGGGGTGAACTGAATGCGGCTGTAACGCGCGTCGATGAGTTGTGCGAGGGTCTTGATGGCAAGTGTCTTGGCCAGGCCCGGTACACCTTCCAAAAGCACGTGGCCGTTGGCCAGCAAGGCTACGAGTAATGACTCAACAAGGTGTTTCTGACCTACAATGGTTTGGTCCATTCCCCTGGTGATGAGTGAAATAAAGTCGCTCTTGGAAGCGACGAGCTCGTTAAGTTGTCTGATGTTAACCGATTCGCTCATGATGAAGTGTATATATTAGTAAGGTATTCTGTTAATTCTTTAATAGTTTAAGGTTTCAGTTGTCACATATAATAACAAACGTTCCTATTGCAAAGTTAGGCAATAGGAACGCTATAGTGTTAAATTGTTATGTTAATTTTATTTATTTACTGTTTATCAAATGTAAAGAAGGCTGAAAACCGATGGACGTGGGCTTTATTTGTAGCGTGCCTGGATCTGTTCCGACAGTTTTTTTGCGCGTGCTATCGACTCAGGGTCGTTGGCATCGATGCCATATTTGGCCTTGGAGGGTATTGTCACAACGGTGCCTGATGGAATGCGATCGGGGTGTCCGAGCTTGTCCTCATTCTCTTTGTAGATGTATACCCAGAATTCCATGCGTCCGTAATATTTTCGCGACATTGTGGCCAGATAGTTGCGGCGGCCTACGGTCTCGGTGCCCAGCGGGCTGTTGTCGTCCTTTGTGGCGGTCTTTGTGACAGTCTTGGGCGCCGGAGTGCCGGTGGGTGCTGATTCAGGTGTTGCAACGGTCGTCGTTCCCTTTATGTTGGTATCTTCTGGTGCCGGGTCGACGGCATCGGTGGTGATTTGCTCTGTGGTGGCTGTAGGTTCTAACATCTCCTCGTTTTCGGGAATATAGATGTCGTCCTCGCCGCTATAAAGTGGAGGGTATAGGAAAAATACAGCAACACATGTTAGCAACATGCCTGTGAGCACTCCAAGTATGAAGGATACCGGTGGGGAGAGACGGTTCGGTTTTTTGGTAGTTTCGTCATAGTCCCCTTCGCTGTCCTCTTCGACGTAAACCGGGGTACTGTAGCTGTCGATGGTTGGGGAGTTCCCAGTCACCGAGGCATCAGAAGATATGGTGTCCAATTCCGCCGGGGTGACCGATTGCTGGTTGGCACTGTCGGCTACTGAAGTATCGTCGGTGTCGGTTGTTGTGGCGTCAGCGTTGTCGGGCACTGTGTAGCGGTAGACTGGCGGAACAACTCCTACTGTATGATTAGACTCGGTATCGGTGTTGTCTACAGATTGGGATGCAGTCTCTGGTTTTGTCGCAGTTTCTGTCTCTGACACGATGGTATGCTCTGCTACTTGTCGGGCATCAGTTTCGGACTGCGGCTCTTCAGTAGGCTGCGTCTCAACGGATGGTTGTGGCTCTTCATACAGTTCCTCGGGCTCGAAGAAGGCAAAGGGTTCGTTGACCTCTTCGGCCATCTCGTTGACCGGGGTGAAAGCAACGGGGTTGGAGGGGGAGTCGGTGAGGGAGAATGTGCCAAGGTGTGGTACGGTGATATTCTCTTGTCCGTCGACCAATCGCTGTGTAACTGATTGCTGCACGAGGAGAATATATTCCTTGGCTTGGGCCACATCAATATTGGCAGCGATGCTGAGTTTCTTTGCCAGGATGTCGAGAGTTAGGATTCCGTTCATGACAAACTCCTCCTTTCCTTGATGCTTTTCACGAGTTTGAGGGCGGCTGTAAACTGCACGTTGATGGCCGGCGGCATGAGAATATGCTTCCCCGACTGGGGGTCGGCTACGACCTGTTCATCGGTTTTCACGGCGTCGAGAGTGCCGAACGATGGCAACGCCACCTGATCGCCATCGACGAGAGCGTCGGTGACAATGCGGCCTAATGCGCTGAGTATTGAGTCGGGTATTGTCTCCATATGTGGAATGTGTAATAGATTCAACGGGTGTAATTATTCTGGCTTATCTTTAAGCCGTGGCCATCAAAGTGCGGAGGAATCAATAGTTGCGGGCGAAGATTACGCGCTGGGCCGATGGCTTGCCGGTGACCATACACTTGCCAGGAGTCTTGTCTCCTTCCAGGGGTATGCATCGTATGGTAGCCTTGGTTTCTTCCTTGATTTTCTCCTCAGTTTCGGTGGTACCGTCCCAATGGGCGAGAATGAAGCCTCCCTTTTCGATTTCGACCTTGAATTCTTCGTAGGTCTCGACCGTGCGTGTCATTTCCTCGCGATGCTTAAGAGCCTTGTTGAAGATATTTAGCTGAATGGCCTCCAGAAGGTTGGCAATGTATTCCTCAATTCCTTCAAGCGGTTCTACCTGCTTCTCGAGGGTGTCGCGGCGCATGAGCTCGACAGTGCCGTTCTCAATGTCGCGGGCACCGATGGCAAGGCGAACGGGTACACCTTTGAGCTCGTAGTCGGCAAATTTGAAGCCGGGACGCTTGTTGTCGGCATCATCATA
>JAMPBP010000038.1 GCA_023666645.1 Clostridiales bacterium | reverse complement strand
CGCAAGCTCTGCGACCCCCTCGGCCACGTGATTTTATGAGACAGGCTCTTAGAGCCTGTCTCATATTTTGCCGGCTACCATTCTTTGCGACACGTCGATGATCGTAGGAATGGCAGCCGGTGATGTTTTAGCAGTTTGTCAAATAGTGCTCACTTTCCCTGCCATTTGGTTGTATATGATTATTCAGGGAGTTACCTTGCGAGTAGGTAATTCCTGTAAATTGAAATGTTCTAAATGTATGATGGATTAATTCTCGCGTGAGATGACGTAGCGGAATAGAGTGTCGAAGGCTTCGCGGTCAGGTCCGGCAGGCAGATTGTTGAGTTCTGCCCGTGCTTGCTCGTAGAGCTGCTCCATGCGTTGATAGGCATATTCTATGCCACCGTTGGCCTTGGCATATTCTATAAGTTCCATGATTTCATTCTCATCGAGCTGCTCTTTGCGCGAGAGCTCGAGCATGGGGGCACCTTCAGGAAGACCCAGAAGTACATGGAGGAGTGGAAGAGTGATTTTACCTTCACGCAGGTCGTTGCCTGTAGGCTTGCCAATCTTCTTGTCGTCGAAATAATCGAAGATGTCATCCTTAATCTGGAAACATAGTCCGAGGAGTTTGGCAAATTCGCGTAGATGTGCAAGAGATACCTCATCGGCATCAACGGCATAGGCTCCCATTTCAACACATGCTACAAACAAGGAGGCGGTTTTGCGGTATATGACACCCAGATAAGCTTCTTCGCTCAATTGGTGGAACCGGGCGTTGTATATCTGGTCAATCTCTCCAAGTGAAAGAAGTTTGCCAAGGTTGGCAACCGATTCGACTGTGCGGTTATCGCCCGTCGATATGGCCTCGAGGAGAGCCGTTGATACGAAATAATCACCTACGAGTACTGCAATGTGATTGTCCCACAGTCCATTGATTGTGGTTACACCGCGTCTCATCTTGGTGTCGTCGACAACATCATCATGAATGAGCGAAGCGTTGTGAAGCAGTTCAACTGCCGCCGCCGATGCTATGACGCGCTCGTTGACATTGCCAAGCAGTCGGGCCGACAGCATCACAAGTATAGGCCTTATCTGTTTCCCTTTTACTTTCAGATAATTCTCTATTACAGAGTTCATCAAAGCATTGGACGAGTGCAGTCGCGAGGCAATGCGCTCGTTGAGGAGCAACAGCTCGGGACTGATGGATGCTTGTATGTCGCTTATATGATTCATGATAACGAGTCGCGAAATTACTAAATATTTTTTAAACTCTACAAAAATCCGTTCAACAGTAGCGTTATTTAACAAAAAAATTGTACTTTTGCTTTACTAATGAAATAATCCACGTTTACCGGGAGAGTGTCAACGATTTCCGATAGTAAAAAGTAAGACGCAATGACTAAGAAGATTAAAGAGATGGCCCTGGATTACCATCAGTATCCGATTCCAGGTAAGATTGAAGTTGTGCCCACAAAGCCTTATTCCTCTCAGCAGGACCTGGCGCTTGCCTATTCGCCAGGCGTTGCTTTCCCTTGTCTTGAAATCAAGGAGAATCCGGCCGATGTATATAAATACACCGATAAGGGCAATCTCGTGGCTGTCATTTCCAATGGTACCGCCGTGCTCGGTCTCGGGAATATCGGGGCATTGGCCGGAAAACCGGTCATGGAAGGCAAGGCATTGCTGTTTAAGATATTTGCCGGTCTTGACTGTTTCGATATTGAGGTCGATGAGAAGGACCCCGAGAAATTCATACAGATTGTCAAAGCTCTGTCACCTACATTTGGCGGAATCAATCTTGAGGATATCAAGGCCCCTGAATGCTTTGAGATAGAGCGGCGTCTGCGCGAGGAATGTGACATACCGGTGATGCATGACGACCAGCATGGCACAGCAATAATTTCGGCTGCCGGTCTTCTCAATGCTCTCGAATTGCAGCACAAGGATATCGATAAGGTGAAACTCGTGGTCAACGGTGCCGGTGCCGCTGCGGTTTCCTGCACACGCTTGTACATCGCCCTGGGACTGCGCCCCGAGAATATCGTTATGTGTGACAGCAAGGGTGTCATCACCAATCGCCGTGAGAATCTCAATGAGCAGAAACGGGAATTTGCCACCGACCGTGATATCACAACACTGGCCGAGGCTATGGTCGATGCCGACGTGTTCCTGGGTCTGTCGGTTAAGGATGTGGTGACTCCCGAGATGGTGCAGTCGATGGCTCCAAGACCAATCGTGTTTGCATTGGCCAATCCCGATCCTGAGATTGCCTATGATGCTGCCATCGCATCGCGTCCCGATATCATCTTTGCCACCGGACGCTCTGACTACCCCAATCAAATCAATAATGTGCTTGGATTCCCATATATATTCCGAGGCGCTCTCGACTGCGGTGCTACCGTGATCAATGAGGAAATGAAACTTGCCGCAGTCAAAGCTATCGCTGAGCTTGCCAAGCGACCAGTTCCATCGGTCGTCAATACTGCCTATGGAATGACCAATCTGCATTTTGGAACCGATTACATTCTACCCAAACCGCTCGACCCGCGACTGCTCATCACCGTGGCGCCAGCCGTGGCTCGCGGTGCCATGGAGAGTGGGGTTGCCAAGCGCCCCATTACCGACTGGGAGCAATATAATGTAAAACTGAAAGCCGCCATGGGTAACGATAGCAAGACCATGCGGCAAATCACCGAGGTGGCCAAGCAGACACCCAAGCGCGTGGTATTTACCGAAGGTAACACCGACTCGATGTTGCGCGCCGCTGTATCAGCGTATAATGCCGGAATTTGTTACCCGATATTACTGGGCAACGACGAGATGATTGCCAAGCGTGCCAACCGTCTCGGTCTGTCGCTTGAGGGTATAGAGATTGTGAATCCGCGTCATGATAATATGGCCGACCACCGCAAGCGGTATGCTTCAGTGCTCACGCAGCGGGGTGCACGTTCGGGCATAACCTATCCCGAAGCTAAGGAACGCATGTTTGACCGCTACCATTTCGGTATGATGATGGTCGACCAGAAGGAAGCCGATGCTGTGATCACAGGTACATACAGCGACAGTCAGTTACCTATCAATATAGCCCGTGAGGTGGTGGGTATCAAGCCCGGTTTCAAACACATTGCCATGATGCATATCATGGATACGAAGCAGGGTACTTTCTTCCTCTCCGACACTATGGCCAATCAGGAAATCGATGAGGATACCCTCTTTGATATCGCCCGCCTCACTCGCATAGGGGTGGAATATTTTGCCTGCGACCCGGTTATGGCTATGGTGTCCCACAGTAATTTCGGCTCGAGCAAAACCAGGGAAAGCATCATGGTCCACAACGTTGTGTCACGGCTCCACGAGAAATACCCAGGCCTTACCGTCGATGGTGAGATGCAGCTTAACTATGTGTTCAACCGCGAGTTGCGCGATAAGAACTATCCCTTCACACGCCTTCAGGGAAAAGAGGTTAATACTCTCATATTCCCCAATCTCAGCGCCGCCACTACGGCCTATCGCATGTTGCTGAGCAATGGCGGTTGCGAGGCCATAGGTCCTATTCAGATCGGTCTCAACAAGCCTGTTCATTTCATCAATGTCGATTCCCCTGTGCGTGATATCATAAACCTCACTACAATAGCCGTGCTCGACTCGGTTGTCGCTGAGAAAATTGAGAAAGCGCGTGCGGTCTCGGCTGCTAATACTCCTGATATAGACATTTAAATATTAACCGGGATAATTAACGATATAGCTGACACTACGATGGGAAAGAACAAGCTACGCAAGTTTGCCGAGATGGAGCAGATCGACCTCGTGTTCCAGTATCCCTTTGCTCGCCTCCAGAACGAGCCGTTCCCACTCAAGGGTAAATGGCACAACGGCTTTTTCAAAAACGATAATCCTATAGTTTTGGAGCTGGGCTGCGGCAAAGGTGAATACACTGTGGGGCTCGCCCGCAGATTCCCTGACAAGAATTTCATAGGAGTCGATATCAAGGGCGCCCGCATGTATACAGGAGCCAGGGAGGCCGCCGACTCGGGCTTGCCTAATGTGGCTTTCCTACGCACATCGGTCGAGTTGCTCGAGTCATTCTTTACCCCCGGTGAGGTGAGCGAGATATGGATCACTTTCCCCGACCCTCAGATGAAGAAGGTCAACAAGCGTCTCACTTCAACACGCTTCAATGGTATATACAGGAAGGTGCTCGTAGATGGTGGCACTGTGCACCTCAAGACCGACAGCCCATTTTTGTATACCTACACCTCGCTCATGGCACGGCTTAACAGCCTGCCGGTGGTAAGCGACACCAACGATCTCTATGGCTGCGGCCAGGTAAGCGATATTCTCGATATAAAGACCTACTATGAGCGTCAGTGGCTCTCGCGCGGCATGACCATCAAATACTTCAGCTATAATCTTGATCATACCACTCCACTGGAGGAACCCACCGAGGATATTGAGTATGACCCATATCGCGCCTATGCCGGACGTCGTGCCTCCAATCTTATCAACAGCACCCAATTATAATCAACTCTACTTAATAATATGATTCACATTGTACTCAAGGATAGCGAGGACGCCCATATGAACCTGCTCCCGCTGTCGTTCACACGGCCGCTCAGTGAATTGAGGCTTGGTATTCTCACATTGCGTGAGAAATGGGAAAGGTTGCTCCCCGCCACCTATTCGTGGCACACATTGCCTTACCTGGCCACCAAATTCCCTATGCTCGACGAGCCTGCAACATATACTGTTGACAGCGATGTTATACCGACACCGGCTTATGTAGATGCTTTGATGCGAGGTGAGGACTATGAGCCTGAGCGTATTGTCAATCTCTACGACATATTCCTGAAAAATGGCGAGGCTATTGAAGCCGATTTCCGACTCATTACCAAGGGACGCGAGTCGATGCCATTGAGCGAGAGCAATACCGTGATAGGTGATCGCTCGTTACTGTTCATAGAGCCTGGTGCCCACATCGAGGGCGCTGTACTCAACACTACCAACGGCCCTATCTATGTGGGCCGCGATGCCGAGATTATGGAGGGTAGCTGTCTGAGAGGACCTATCGCCGTGTGTGAGCATGCTGTGGTCAACATGGGTACGAAAATTTATGGCGCCACTACCATTGGCCCCTGGTGTAAAGTGGGCGGTGAACTTAATAATGTGGTGATGATAGGCTACAGTAACAAAGCTCACGACGGTTTTCTGGGTAATGCGGTTATAGGCGAATGGTGTAATCTGGGCGCCGGTTGCGTGGCCTCAAATCTCAAGAACGATTATACCGAGATAAAACTGTGGAACTATCCTGCCCACCGTTTCCTGAAGACTGGCCTGCAATTCTGTGGACTCATCATGGGCGACCATTCCAAGGCTGGTATCAACACCATGTTCAACACCGCTACCGTGGCCGGTGTAGGTGTAAATATTCACGGTTCCGGTTTCCCACGCAATTTCATTGCCTCGTTCAGTGAGGGAGGTGCCTCGGGATTCAGCGATGTCTCTCTCACCAAGTTCTATGACATAGCCACGCGCATGATGGCACGCCGAGGCAAAGTCTTGACTGAGGAAGACCGCAATATCTTCCAGTACATATACGATTTTGCCGACCGGTTCAAATGATGCTCGTGTAGCTCTCCCTCATAGACAGGGAAATATATGACAGGGGGTAGTAGATGGTGTCTGCTACCCCCTGTCATAAGAGTTCTAAGCTGTCAGCTGAAATTAAAAGTCAATTGGCCGCCCTATCGTTAACATTTCTTGTGAGACAGGCTTTAAAGATTTTTCACCGTGGTGGCAAAGTGGTGCATCTTGATGGCAGCTTCGGCAGCCTCACTGCCTTTGTTGCCGAGGCAACCGCCGGCGCGGTCGAGGGCGTCCTGCTCATTGTCGACGGTGAGCACCCCAAATATTACGGGAATGTCGCAGTCGGCATTCAGTGAAGTGATGCCCTGAGTGACACTATGACACACGTAGTCAAAATGGGGTGTGCCACCGCGTATCACACAGCCGAATACTATCACGGCGTCAAAGAGCGATGACTCTATAAGTTGTGATGCGCCAAATGTGAGCTCGACAGTGCCGGGCACTTTGAATACCTGCACATCATCTTTGTCAAATCCTTCATTCCTGAACACCTCCAGGGCACCGCGTGTGAGCGCGTCGGTGATGTGACTGTTCCACTCGGCCTGGACTATGGCGACCCGCATTGAGTCGACTTTGGGGAGCACTCCGTGTGGAGCTGCATTGGTTATTGCTGTAGACATAGGTTATGCTGTTTTATAAATTGGTGCGTCAAAGGTACAATAAAAAATATCTCTAAACACCATATGATATTCTACAATCGCTTTTTTTCGAAAAAATTTTATTGTGAATCCCATTTGATGTAATTTTGCCTTGATGAAACTGACGGGCGATAATGTACTGCGACTCGAGGTGCTTGTGAGCACGATGGGTAGGGAAGGCATTCAACGGGTGGCGATGATGACGCTCCCACGCGTTGAAGGTGTTGCCTACACTGTGTCATGGCAATGTCCTGAGGGTGATGTACCTGCCGTTCTCTTGCGCGATGATGTGAGAATCGAGAAGAGCTTTTCTACCGGATTGAGCAATAACCGCAATGATGCTTTCACTGTTTCACGCGGGCCATTGTTGCTCATAGCCGATGATGATCTACACTATACCGATGAGGGGCTTGAGACGGTTATCACCACCATGGACTCTCACCCTGAATTGGATTTTGCAACATTTGCCCATGAGGGGGGTGATTGCAAGTGGTTCCCCTCAGAGGAATTTGATTTGGAACATCCGGCCAAAGGTTATTATGTCACCTCGTTTGAGATTGTTGTGAGGCGCAGTGTGGTGGCAGGAGTTGATGCCCCGAAGTTTGACTCTCGATTTGGTTTGGGAAACGAACGGTTTGGAGCCGGCGAGGAGCAACTCTTCATCAATGATATGCTCAACAATGGCTATAAAGGCAGGTTTTTCCCTGTTTCAATCGTCACTCATCCGGGACTCACTACCTCACAAAAAGGTGTGACCGAAGGATTGCTGAGGTCGCAGGGAGCTGTGGCACGCGACACATTGCCAAAATACAGAGCTCTTGCCCGGGCCGTTCATGACGCTTGGTGCTACAGCCGTCAAGGTAAATACCCATTGTCCGAGTCATTAAAATTGTTAATTGAGGGGTGGCGGTTTAAACGATAACAAGTAAATTTAGTCATATATAAAGAATAATAACCAGTAAGGATTATGAAAGGAAGTACACTTTTAGTAGGTGCGTTGGTGGCTGTTATGCCGCTGGCATCATGTGTGAGTAATAAAAAATATGCTGAGCTGAACTCTAAGTATGAGTCACTGGCACGTGAATATGGGCAAACCAAGGTCGACCTTGCCGAGTGCAACTCTACAACCAAGAACCTGGATCGCATGCTTGAGGACCAGCGTTCACGTTATCAGGAGCTGCGTGACGATTATGCCAATTTGCAAGGTTCGCTCGACCAAAGCCTCAAACAGAGCACCCAGGGTAGTGTAAACATTGCCAAACTGGTCGATGAAATAAATGCGTCAAACAAGTATATCAAACAATTGGTCGATGCCAAATCGAAGAGCGACTCGCTCAATATGGTGCTCACCAACAATCTTACCCGCTCGTTGAGCCGCGACGAGCTACGCGATGTCGACATCAAGGTTCTCAAGGGAGTAGTGTATATATCGCTTGCCGACAATATGCTCTTCAAGTCGGGCAGTTATGAAGTGAGTGCCCGTGCCATGGAGACTCTCAGCAAGATTGCCAAGATCATAAAGGACTATCGTGACTATGACGTACTGGTGGAAGGTAACACCGATAATGTACCCATCTCCCGCACAAATATACGCAACAACTGGGACCTGAGTGCCTTGCGTGCATCATCAGTTGTACAGGTGCTCCAGAATGACTTTGATGTCAATCCTGCACGTCTTACAGCCGCCGGTCGTGGCGAGTACAACACCGTAGCCGATAATGATACTGCCGAAGGTCGCCAGCTCAACCGTCGCACCCAGATTATCATAACTCCAAAACTCGACCAGTTCCTTGATCTCATCGACAAGGCACCTGAGACAGCCGAGGAGTAATCCAGATATTCATATAGCGACAACCGCGCGGCATGAACCCGGTGAGGGTCTCTGTCGCGCGGTCGTTGTTTTGTTGAGTCGGGAAATCATGCACAAGTTGGGATTGTGCATCGACACTGGAATCTATTATTCCGAGGGAATCTCTTCCTCTTTGAAGTCAAGAATCTTGCCGGCAAGGAAATCTGCCTGATGTACACCTACGCCTCTCCACATCGGCTCGCCATTCTTGAACAGAATGAGTGTCGGGACTGATTGTACACGATAGCGGTCGGCAAGCTCGCGATTCTGGTCAATATCCACTTTGATGATAGTGCCGAAGTTGCCTATACGGGCTTTCACCTGCTCCAGAATGGGAGCCTGCATCTTGCATGGGCCACACCATGTGGCAAAAAAGTCAACCAAGGTAGGGGTTGCGCTTTTTATTATCTCGTCAAATTTGTTCATAACGTTGTGTTTTAAAGGTTTTACAAATTTCTGACAATATAACACCCTTTTGAGTCTGATTGTTTGACTGAGGCTTCAACATCAATGAGCCTCGAGCCAATTGGTGGCTACGCCTACACCTACGTCCAGATGCACGCGACCTGAATAAGCACTCTCCATCAATGTTACCACGATTTGTTTAACACGTTCGAGTTCAGAGGGCTTCACGTTGAATACAAGTTCGTCGTGGACCTGTATTATCATGCGCGATTCCAACCCCTCCTTTTCAAGGGCGCGGTCTATATTGATCATTGCAATCTTGATGATGTCGGCTGCCGACCCTTGCAAGGGGGCGTTCACAGCGTTGCGCTCAGCATAACCTCTTACTACAGCATTGCGCGAGTTTATATCGGGCAGCATGCGCTTACGCCCCTTCACGGTAGTCACATATCCATCTTCACGAGCCTTTGCAATCGCATTGTCAATGTAGTCGCGTATGTGGGGATATGACTCGAAATAACCGTCGATGAGCATTTTCGCTTCGCTGCGTGGAATTCCAAGTCGTTCACTCAGCCCGAATGCCGATATGCCATAGATGATACCGAAGTTGGCTGTCTTGGCGTTGCGTCGCTCGGTATCGGTCACCTCTTCGAGTGTCTTGTGATAGATTTTAGCGGCTGTGGTACGGTGTATGTCGGCACCGCTGGCAAAGGCTTCTACCATGTCGGGGTCCTGACTGAGCTCGGCCATAAGCCTCAGCTCTATCTGTGAATAGTCGGCCGATAGTATCAGGTCTCCCTCGTCAGGAATAAAGGCGCGTCGTATCTCGCGGCCCATCTCCGTGCGCACGGGAATATTCTGTAAGTTGGGATTGGTCGATGACAGGCGTCCTGTGGCTGTGACAGTTTGGTTGTAGGT
>JAMPBP010000037.1 GCA_023666645.1 Clostridiales bacterium | reverse complement strand
ACAAGCGATTGTCGGGGCTTTTCTCGCTTATTATTCTACCAATAACACCTTGCACAGTAACAGCATGGGATCTTAATAGCTTGGTACAATAAGCTTCGAGGCTTGCGGTGGCATGTATTAGATAGAACATTCTTTTTCGATGTGCTTTTTTGAGTGGTTTTTGGGTCGAAATCGCTATTTTTTGACCGTATTGTTTTGATAGTTTAGAAAATGTTATTAAATTTGCACTCCGAAAGTCTGAATAATAACAAGTAAATATATAAGGCAATGAAAAGAACATTCCAACCTTCTAACAGAAAAAGAGTTAACAAACATGGTTTCCGCGAGAGAATGTCAACACCCGATGGTCGCAAGGTATTGGCTCGTCGTCGTGCAAAAGGTCGCGCTCGCTTGACCGTATCTGACTCAATCGCCGGCAAGTAATTGTCGGGTGACAGAGACTTTATATAGAAGGCTTCTCACTGGTAGTGTGGAGGCCTTTTAATTTTTTATAAGTACTTGTTGCCGAATTGTATGTATTCACCCTGATTGGCTGTAATTAATATTGCAAGTGCTTCCCGACATGGTGTTCCCTTAAATATCTATAATTAGTTTGGGTGTTGAGTGATTTTGATTATCTTTGTTGAATAATTGTGGGCGATTCATGTTGAATCGCTATTCATATATTTCAGTAAGTCTAAATGAGTTGTATTAAGCAGAAACTCGACCGTAGCAAGATTAAGTCCCTGAGCCGATTGATAGCCCGTTGTAATAAGGTTGTCATAACATGTCATATAGCGCCTGATGGCGATGCCATAGGTTCATCACTTGCTCTGTGCAATATGTTGACCGACTTGGGTAAGGAGGTACATGTCGTTACGCCTGATATGTTTCAGGCTAATCTAAATGTGCTTCCCGGTGCCCGCGATATCGTGGTGTACTCTCGTTACGAGGCGTTTGCCCAGCAACTCATTGGGGAGGCCGACTTGATTTTCTGTCTGGACTATAATTCCATCAAGCGTATTGATAGAGTAGGTTCCCATGTGTTACAATCGAAAGCCTCAAAAGTGATGATTGATCATCATCTTGACCCGGAGGATTTTGCCGATATTATTATTTCTCATCCTGAGGAATCGTCGACATCGGTTTTGCTTTTCAGGGTTTTCTGTGCTTTGGGTCTCGTGCCTTTGATTTCGAAAGAGATTGGATCCTGCATTTATACCGGCATGATGACAGATACGGGCAACTTCTCATATAATTCCAATGATTCCGAGCTGTATCCTGTGATAGCCAAATTGGTTGAATGTGGTGTGGATAAGGATAAGTTATATTCACAGATTGTCAATACGTCAACGCTATCGAGTCTCAGAATCAATGGATATGCTGTGAGCGAGAAGATGACATTGTATCCTGAGAGCAGGGCTGCGCTTATCACATTGACGCGTGATGAGCTCAACCGCTTTGAGTATCAGAAAGGTGATACTGAGAGTCTGGTCAATGTGCCGTTGAAATTGAAGGATATTTCGTGTTCTTTTTTCTTGAGGGAGGAGGCTGAATATATTAAGGTGTCTTCAAGGTCGAAAGGTAATCTCCCTGTGAATAAATTGTGTGAGACTTATTTCAACGGCGGAGGCCATATGAATGCAGCAGGAGGCGAGTTTTACGGCACGATGGAGGAATGTGTGGCACGTTTTGAGAGCATGTTGAAGGAGAGCCGGGATTTGATATTAAGTAGTAAATAGGCTTCAGCCGTGGGCTGAGCGGCCCTGACTGAGCAGAACATATAATTGAATAAATAAATAAGTAAATGAGAATAGCCAATAAAACATTGCAATTACTTTTCATGGCATTAATCGGAGTGATGTCCTTGTCGTCATGCAGTGACTCTAAAAGTTATGCCGACCGCCTGGTCGATGAGAACAAAGCTATGAATCTCTATCTCAGCGATTGCCGCGTCGAGAATTCGATTCCTGATGGGAATAAATTTGAAGAGGGCCCGGATGCTCCGTTCTACCGCATGGACGAGGAGGGTAATGTGTACATGCAGGTATTGAGGTCGGGCGATCGGGAAAACAATATGGCTTCCGATGATGAGTTGATATTTTTCCGTTTCACACGTTATAATCTGCTTTACTATTTCAATTATGGTGAGATGGTATCGGAAGGAAATGCCGATGATATGAATCAGGTGGCAACTTCTTTCAGATTCAAGAATACGACTTTGTCGTCATCGACACAATATGGCTCGGGTATACAGTTGCCTCTGGATTATCTTGGTATTGACTGTGAAGTGAGACTTGTCATCAAGTCACAGTATGGTTTTTCGTCAGAGATAGCAGCAGTTACGCCTTATCTATATGAACTTCGTTATTTCAAACCGTTGAGCAATTGAACACACCTCCGTTAATGGTGGTGTTATATGCAGGTGATTAAATAGTAACCCAATATATAAATCATTATGTCACTTATAAAATCGATATCAGGAATACGTGGCACCATAGGAGGACGCCCCGGTGACGGATTGAGTCCGGTCGATGTTGTAAAGTTTACGGCTGCCTATGCTGCTTTCATACGCAAGTCATGTCCAGTGAAGGGCAACAGTATCGTGGTAGGTCGCGATGCACGTCTGTCGGGTGATATGGTATACAGTCTTGTCGCAGGCACTCTTACTGCTATGGGCTATGACGTCATCAATATTGGTAAGGCCTCGACTCCGACAACCGAGATAGCTGTTGTGAAAGAGGGGGCGTGTGGCGGCATTATTCTTACAGCATCTCATAATCCCATGCAGTGGAATGCCCTGAAACTTCTCAATCATAACGGTGAGTTCCTCAATGATAAAGAAGGCAAAGATGTGCTTGCGATTGCAGCTGCCGATGATTTTGATTTCGTATCCGTCACAGAACTCGGACACGAGTATACCAATGATACCTATAACCAGAAACACATTGACAGTGTGCTCGCTCTTGACTTGGTGGATACCGAGGCCATAGCAAAAGCTGATTTCACAGTAGCTGTGGATGCCGTCAATTCTGTAGGTGGTGTCGTTATTCCTCAACTATTGCGTGCTCTCGGTGTGAAGAATGTCATCGAGTTGAACTGTGAGCCTAATGGTAAGTTTGCACATACTCCCGAACCTATACCCGAGAATCTGACACAGATAGCCGATCTGATGAAGAGCGGTGTTGCTGATGTGGGTTTTGTAGTAGACCCTGATGTTGACCGTCTGGCAATCGTGATGGAAAATGGAGAGATGTTTGTTGAGGAGTACACACTTGTAGCTGTTGCTGACTATGTGTTGTCACATACGCCCGGAAGCACAGTCTCGAATCTCAGTTCGTCAAGGGCATTGCGTGATGTAACCCGTAGTCATGGCTGTGAGTATAGCGCAGCGGCTGTAGGTGAGGTCAATGTTGTCACAAAGATGAAGGAAACCGGAGCTGTTATCGGCGGTGAGGGAAATGGCGGAGTCATTTATCCGGAGTCACATTATGGTCGTGATGCTCTGGTTGGTGTCGCGCTCTTCCTTACATTGCTGGCAAAGTCGGGCAAGAAAGTGAGCGAGTTGAAGAAGAGTTATCCTGCTTATTCAATATCTAAGAATAAGATTGAACTCACTCCCGACATCAATGTAGATGAGTTGTTGCTGGCCGTGAAGGATAAGTTTGCCGGTGAACAGATTACCGATATCGATGGTGTGAAGATAGACTTTGCCGATTCGTGGGTGCATCTGCGCAAGAGCAATACCGAACCCATCATACGCATCTATTCAGAGGCTTCGACACTTGAAAAGGCCGATGCCTTGGCTCAGAGTATCAAGGATGTAATTAAAAGTCTTGTGAAGTGACACTGAGCCGGCTCGTCTTATCTATAGCATTAATACTCGTCGGTTGGGGCGCTGCCCGGGCCGACGAGTCTGCATTACAGGGGTATGGCCTTGTGAGAGTAGGTATCGCGTGCATGAGGTCATCACCGTCCCATTCTTCAGAGCTTGTATCTCAGTGTGTGATGGGCACTCCTCTGAAACTGCTCGAGACTACCGATCACGGGTGGTGGCTTGTAGAGAGTCCTGAAGGGTACAGGGGATTCATGATTGCCAATACGCTGAAGCAGCTCGACATGGATGGTTATGACCGTTGGCGTGGAAGTCGTCGTGTCATGTATAATGGCATATATGCCGGGCGCATAATTGATTGCCATAATTCCGGGGATATAGTGAGTGATGTTTACTCAGGTGCGGTTTTGCAACTCCTTGGTCCAAGAAGTGGAGACAGTCTTAGTGTGCAGCTTCCCGATGGCAGGGTCGGACTCATAGGTAGTGATGATGTAATCACGTTGGAGGATCTTGACACGTTGCCGGTCAATAAGGAACGCTTGATTGATATGGCCATGAAACTGAAAGGTGTGGCCTATCTTTGGGGTGGTACTACGCCGGCGGGAATGGATTGCTCGGGTCTTACCAAGGTGTGTTTTCTCAATCAAGGTGTAATACTGAGGCGAGACGCATCGCAACAGGCGCTTACAGGAATGCACCTTGACTCCGACTGGCATGGATATGAACCGGGCGACCTGGTATTTTTTGAAAGTAAAGTCACAGGCAATATAATCCATGTAGGGATATATGTGGGTGATGGATTATATATCCATTCTCAAGGTATGGTCAAAGTGAATTCGCTTGA
The DNA here is from genome assembly GCA_023666645.1 of Clostridiales bacterium. Taxonomy (GTDB): domain Bacteria; phylum Bacteroidota; class Bacteroidia; order Bacteroidales; family Muribaculaceae; genus JAAVFS01. The sequence continues at coordinate 6,822 of JAMPBP010000037.1, read as the reverse complement.
TGAGAATTCACCTCTCTTTATAATTGAGAATATCCTGAGTTGTGGAAGCCGTGTGATAGGTAATGAAGGAAGTGATGGTGTTGAAAAACTGACACGGAGTGATGCGTATGTGATAAAGAATGAAATAAAGTCGTTATAGGTCGTTAGCGAGGAAGAAGGTGTGAAAATAACCTTTTTTTAATTTGATAAAAAGGATAATAAGGATTACTTTTGTAAGATAGTTTTGGAAATATCAATGAGTCAATTTTCAAAACTTACTCAGGTATAATATGCAATCTATAATCGACATATTAATAAGTGGTCTGTTGATAGGAATCCTCGTGTCAGCTCCAATGGGACCGGTGGGAATGCTGTGCATACAACGCACTCTCAACAAGGGACGCTGGCCCGGTTTCTTTACCGGGATAGGAGCGGCTTTCAGCGATTTGTTTTATTGCCTGTTGACGGGGTTCGGACTATCGTTTGTTCAAGGATTCATTGAGGACAATTCACTTGTGTTGCAAATTGTAGGAAGCTTTGCGTTGATAGGTTTTGGAATTTATCTTTTTAAAAAGAATCCTGCAGCTTCGCTCAAACGCCCTGAGCATACGAAGAACACATTTTGGTCTGACTGCGTTACCGGTTTCCTTTTCACGATTTCCAACCCGTTCATTCTGTTCTTTATAGTCAGCTTGTTCAGCCGTTTTAACTTTCTGATGCCCGATTACATGTTTCATCACTACTTGGTAGGATTTGTGGCGATATTCGTGTCGGCTCTTGCCTGGTGGTATGTGATAACATTCTTTGTCAACAAAGTGAGGGCTCATTTCAATGTTAGATCCATGTGGCTTATCAATAGGATAATCGGTGGCCTTATTTTGGTGATGGCTGCTTATGGCATATTCAGCGGACTGCGCGATTACTATTCCCAGATGAATTAATGATGAAAATTAAGATATTGATTTCGTGGGTTTTAATGCTGTGCTCCTTGATGCTCATGTCGTGTGGAGGAGCAAAACTTGCCACGGCCAATGAGCAGATGGAACGTGGTGAATATTTTGACGCGTCAAAAACCTACCGTAAAGTATACAATAAGCTCACAAAGCGTGAAGACAGGCCTCTGAGAGGTGAGATAGCCTTCAAAATGGGGGAATGCTACAGCCGGTTGAGCATGAATGCCAGGGCTTCGGCTGCATATCAGAATGCTGTGAGATATTCCTATCCCGATTCTACCTTATTGCTTAAACTTGCGTGCTCTCAACAGGCCGAGGGAAAATATGCCGTGGCATTGAAAAGCTTTGAGGAATTTCTCTCTGCTCATCCCGACAACAAGATTGCCCAGGTAGGAGCTGCCGGGTGTCGCATGGCACTTGAGAATAAGGCAACTCCCACGCGCTATGTGGTGAAACAGAACAAGATATTTAATTCACGCCGAGCCGATTTTGCACCAATGTATTTTGACCAGGCTCTTGATCAATTGTACTTCACCACAACCAATGAGAAGGTGACCGGTGACCATAAGAGCGAGATTACCGGCATGAAGAAAGGCGATATATGGTTCTCGCGCAAGAATGAAAGAGGGGAATGGCTAAAACCTGAACCCGTAGAAGGTGAACTCAATAGCGAGATGGATGAGGGCATCATTTCATTCAGCCCTGATGGCAGCATGATGTATTTGACTAAGGCACGTCGTTCGCCATCGAGCAACACAGGGGTGGAAATTTATACGTCAAGTCGTTCAGATGCTAAATGGAGTGCCCCGGTTAAGCTCGACATTACAGCCGATACTCTATCCAATTATGGTCACCCGGCGGTATCGCCCGATGGTCAATGGCTCTATTTCACCAGTGACATGCCTGGTGGCGAGGGTGGCCGCGACATATGGCGCATTAATCTGAAAGAGCGTGCAGGTTCTCTCGAAAATCTCGGTCCGTTCATCAATACTCCCGGTGACGAAATGTTCCCCTACATGAGAACCGACTCAGTGCTCTATTTTGCCTCAGACGGTCACCCCGGTTATGGAGGACTTGATCTGTTTAAGGCTACACTTACAACATCGGGAGGGTGGAGAGTTGAGAATATGGGACAGCCTGTCAATTCGGCAGCCGATGATTTCGGCATAACATTTGGAGCCGGAGAAAGTGGCTTCTTCAGCAGCAACCGTGGTGATGCCCGTGGCTATGACCATATCTTCTCGTTTGAGTTGCCCGATTTGAAGATACTTCTCTCAGGTTATGTAGTCGATAAGGACGAGGAACCGGTCCCTAATGCAATAATACGCATTGTGGGCAATGATGGTTCCAACCGCAAGGAGTATGCACGTACCGATGGAACATTCCAATTCCCGCTGCAGCGCGGTGTCAAGTATGTGATGCTGGCCGGTGCCAAGGGATACCTGAATGCCCGACAGGAATTTCAGGCCGACGATGCCGAGGAAGACGCTGATTATAGTGTCGATTTCATTCTCGCCTCGATCAATAAACCGGTTGTGATAGACAATATCTTTTACGATTTTGACAAGGCGACTTTGCGCCCGGAGTCAAAGACAGCTCTCGATGAAATGGTTCAGATAATGAACGAGAATCCCAATATCACTGTCGAGATGGCATCGCACACTGACCGCAAGGGAAGTGATGAATATAATATTAAACTGTCACAGCGGCGTGCACAGTCGGTCATAGATTATCTCATAGGTGCTTGTGTCAAGAGCGACCGTCTACAGGCCCACGGTTATGGAGAGTCACGTCCAAAGACAATTACCAAGAAACTGGCACGTGAGTATCCTCAGTTTGCCGAGGGGACAGTGTTGACTCCCGAGTATATCGAGACACTTGGCGAGGCTGACCAGGAAATTGCCGACCAGATCAATCGCCGCACTGAATTCCAGGTGTTATCCATCGACTATCAGATGTATTGACGAAAGCCCTGAAGCGAATAACAAAGCCAGGAGCAATGCTTTGAAATATATAAACGGATTATTAAATACTTTTTTTGAATCGGTCAATTTGTTTTTGATGGAATTCAGAACCAAAATAGAAATTGTCAAAGGGTGGGGTGCTATTGATCACACGACCCGTATAGTCATGCTGGGCTCCTGTTTCAGTACCGAGATTGGTGATCGCATGTGTCGCGACGGCTTTGATGTGTGTTGTAATCCTATGGGTGTGCTCTATAATCCCGCATCTATTGCCCGTGTAGTCGACAGAGCTATAGATGGTGAGCATTACCGGCGCGATGAATTGGTTTATCATGATGGGAGGTGGCATTGCATGGATTTTTATACCATATATCAGGATGGCGATGCCGATGTCTTGTTGAAACGTGTGAATGATGATCTCGATAATCTCGGCAACAAACTCGCAGATGCCGATCTTCTCGTTGTCACATTCGGTACATCCTGGGTTTTCGAAATGGTTGACGCTGACAATGACAACCGGTGCCGTATCGTGGGCAATTGTCATAAACTCCCCGCGTCGATGTTCAACAGGCGCCGCATGCAAGTCGACGAGATTGCCAAACTGTGGACAGCTTTAATCAACAAGTTGGATTGTCGTGTGATGATGACAGTAAGCCCTATCAGACATACTGCCGATGGGCTTCATGGCAATCAATTGAGCAAATCTACACTACTGCTTGCCATCGATAAGCTTGAACCGCGCGTGGAATATTTCCCGTCCTATGAAATATTGCTCGATGACTTGCGCGACTACCGTTTCTACGCGCGCGACATGAAGCATCCGGGTGAGATAGCGGTTGACTATATATATGAGAAATTTGGAGAAACTTATTTTGACAAGGCAACCCTGGCCAAGGCTATGGATTGCAGGAAAGTATTCAAGAGGTCGCAACACCGGCCCATATTGTGAAGGTTATGAAAGTAACGATACAAGAGCTTAGCCAGTCACTTGGCCTTAATATAACAGGAGGGGATGCCGGCAGTGTCATATCACAACCTCTCACCGACAGTCGGTCGCTCGGCATGCCCGGCAGTACCCTCTTCTTTGCCCTGACTACTTCGAGCAATGATGGACACCGTTATGTGCGTGATCTTTATCGCCGCGGAGTGAGACACTTTGTTATAAACAGGTCGATGATGGACCAACTTGATATGTATGAAAATGCAACGTATATCGTTGCCGATGGTCAGGTGCTCGATGTGCTGCAGGCTACGGCAGCTTACATACGTGGAAAGGTACATTGTCCTGTTGTGGGAATCACCGGAAGCCGGGGAAAGACGGTCATGAAAGAGATGCTGTCACATGCCCTCGGAGATAGAGTGGTGTTGTGCAAGTCGCCAAGAAGCTGGAACTCACAGAGTGGCGTCCCTATGTCGGTGTGGCGTCTTGAACCTGATACCGAACTCGGCATCTTTGAGGCCGGAATTTCGAAAGCGGGAGAGATGGCACGCCTGGAGCGTGTGATCAGACCTGATGTCGGCGTTTTTACCGGATTGACCGATGAACATTCACATGGCTTCGGTTCGATGGAACAAAAGTGTCGCGAGAAAGCACAACTTTTCATCAACTGCCATAATATAATATATATTGATAATAACGAGCTTATAGGCCAGGTGCTCAGGGAATGTTGTCCAAACGCGACATTGCATAGGGTTACAAATTTTGTCGAGGCGGTCGAGGCGGTTGGAGCGGTTCTAAATGTCGAGATGGCTACCGATGGGCTTGAACGTTATGAACAGTTGGTCACGCGAATCGACATAAGCGATGGAGAGGAGGGTAATACATTTGCCTACGACCACTATACCAATGATCTTGATGGAATAGAGACAGCGCTTGATTTCATTGCACGGCGACTACCCGGAGGCACTCCGCTTATAACCGTGCTGGGGAATCTGGATTGTCATGGTATAGATAAGAATATAGCCTACTGTCGCTTGGAACAATTGTTGTCAGAGCGTAACGTCGATGGCATAATAGCTGTAGGAGAGGAGATTTCAGAGGCAGTGAGGGGATTTTCCAAGATTTTCTCTAAATATTATGTAGCTGATTCTACCGAATTCATCAAGCGTTTCAAGACCGGTGACTTCCCCGGGTCGGCATTGTTGATCAAGGGAAGCCCGTTCAATGGATTTGAACGTATCAAGTCGTGGCTTGAGGATACACGCCATGATACATGCCTGGAGGTGAACCTCGAGTCGCTGGTTCACAATTTCAATTATTACCGTTCTTTGGTCAAGCCCAGCACCGGCGTAGTGTGCATGGTCAAAGCCGATGCATATGGTGCCGGTGCTGTCGAGGTCTCACGTATGATGCAGAGTCAGGGTGCCGATTATCTCGCTGTAGCTGTAGTCGAGGAAGGATTGAAGCTGAGACGAGCCGGAGTTACAATGCCCGTAATGGTCCTTAATCCCATATCGAGCAACTATGTATCGCTGTTCAACAATAAACTTGAACCTACAATCTTCTCACTCAGGGAACTTGAGATACTCAGCTCGTTTGTGCCCGATGATGTGGACGGACCTTTCCCTATTCATGTGAAACTGGATACCGGAATGCACCGTTTTGGTTTCTCTGAGGACGAGCTTCCGCAATTTGTCGAAGAGATAAAACGATACCCACAATTCCGAATCCAATCGGTGTTTTCTCATCTCGCTACGGCTGATTGCTGCGACATGGACGATTACACCGAGTTTCAGCTGAATAATTTTGATCGCATGAGTTCGTTCATATTGTCTCACCTCGATTATAACGTGAAACGTCATGTGCTGAACACCGCAGGTATCATGAGATTCGGGCAGTATCAGTATGATATGGTGAGACTTGGAATCGGATTGTATGGTATCTCACCGATGGATAATATTGACACAAATCTCGAGCCCGTATCGAGTCTCACCACTTGTATAAGTGCACTCCAAACACGGCATGAGGGAGAAACGGTGGGCTATGGAAGAAGAGGTCTCATAAGCGGTGAGCGTGTAATTGCCACAATCCCCATAGGATATGCCGACGGGCTCAACCGTCATCTTGGCAATGGTCATCTATCACTGCTTGTCAATGGGTGCCAATGCCCTACAGTAGGTAATATATGCATGGACATAAGCATGGTCGATGTTACCGATGCCCATGCACGTTGTGGCGACCGGATTGAGATTTTCGGACGAAACAACCGGGTGGAACGGGTGGCACAGCAACTTGATACTATACCTTATGAGGTTTTGACATCAGTGTCTCAACGTGTAAAAAGAGTATATTACAGAGAATAAAAACAATCATATAAATTATCACAGCAATGAAAAAAGTTCTAACAACACTTGCGGTCGCAGCGATCGCTACCTCAATGCAGGCTGTTACTCCGTTGTGGTTGCGCGATGTCAAGATTTCGCCCGACGGGCAGACCATAGCGTTCACCTATCGTGGCGATATCTACACGGTGTCAAGTAAAGGCGGTGAAGCACGCCGCATCACAGCGACAGAGGATTATGAAAGTAATCCCGTGTGGTCGCCCGATAGCAAAAAGCTGGCCTTTGCCTCTGATAAACATGGAAATTTTGATGTCTATGTTGTAAATGCCAAAGGAGGTGTACCTACAAGAGTCACTACATATTCGGCCTCAGAGATTCCCGAGGCATTCTCACCCGATGGTAAATATGTCATTTACACTGCCTCGATACAGGATCCGGCCAAGAGTGCCCTTTTCCCCACCACACGACTTGGCGAGGTATACCGTGTACCGGTTGAAGGTGGTGCCTTTGAACAACTTATAGCTACTCCGGCCTATAATATAAGCTTCGGTCCCGATGGTAAGACAATGTACTATGAGATGAGACCCGGCATGGAGAACGAGTGGCGCAAGCACCACACATCGTCGGTAACGGGTGATGTGTGG
>JAMPBP010000036.1 GCA_023666645.1 Clostridiales bacterium | reverse complement strand
TGGTAAGTGCAGCCGATGGAATAAAGATTGAGCACCTCGGCACCAACAATACATTGGTGCGTGTGGAGGGTGACTCCCGTTATCTTATGCTGCCAGTCCAGGAGGCCTATGACGATGCAACCGTGAATGTAGTTGTTGATGGCAAGCTCGACAAGACAATCTATGTACGCCTGGCAAAATCTAAGGTTGATTATTCGGTGCCGTTTGACCTCTCCCAATACAAAGGTCATGATGTTGTGCTGAACATCATCACCTCCCAAAACCGCTCGACTGTTAGAGAGGCCAAGGAAGATGCCTGCTGGAATAATTTCCAGCTCACCGACAGCATTGATGTGACCAATCGTGAGAAATACCGTCCGTTGTACCACCACACCCCGTTGTATGGTTGGATGAACGATCCCAACGGTATGTTCTATAAGGATGGCGAGTGGCACTTATATTATCAGTGGAATCCCTATGGATCAAAATGGCAGAATATGACATGGGGACATTCTTCCTCTCCCGACCTCTTGAACTGGACACATCACCCTGCTGCAATCGAGCCCAATGGTCTGGGAACAGTATTCAGCGGTAGCTCGGCCATCGATACCGAGAACAGCGCAGGTTATGGAAAAGATGCTGTCGTGGCAATGTACACATCGGCCGGAGCAAGCCAGATCCAGAGTCTTGCCTACAGTCATGACAATGGAGAGACATTCACTGTTTATCCCGGCAATCCGGTTCTCACTCTTGAAAGCGAAGCCCGTGACCCCAATATGTTCTGGAATCCCGAGACAAAGCAGTGGACGCTGGTTCTTGCCCATTCCTTGGAGCATGAGATGCTGATATTCACATCTCCCGATATGAAGGAATGGACTCTCCAGAGCAACTTCGGCAAGGGGCTCGGTGCTCAGGGTGGTGTATGGGAGTGCCCCGATATGTTTGAACTTCCCGTTGAGGGTACTGACCAAAAAAAATGGGTACTTTTCTGCAATATCAATCCCGGCGGTCCCTTTGGCGGTAGCGGTATACAATATTTCATCGGAGACTTTGATGGCAAGACTTTCACAGCCGACACTGATGCTCAAGGGAAAGTCCCTACCAAATGGCTCGATTACGGTAAAGACAACTATGCCATTGTGAGCTGGAGCGATGCTCCCGACAATCGCCGCACTGCAATCGGGTGGATGAGCAACTGGCAATATGCAGCTGAGGTTCCTTCTCAACAATTCCGTTCAGCCAATACCTTGCCGCGTGATATAAATCTGTTCAAGGGTGATGATGGCCAGATTTATGCTGCCTCGAACCCCTCACCCGAGTTGACAGCGCTCAGAGGAAAACTTGTGACCAATGTAAAATCGGCCAATCTCAATAGAAAGGGAAAAACCTATGCATTGCCGGCTGAAAACGACGGCATCTGCGAGATTCTCATGGAGATTGACCCGGGCAAGGCCGGCTCGCTGTCATTGACTTTCAGTAATGAAAAAGGTGAAAAATCGGTATTGACATATGCACCGGACTATGAGACGTTATCGTTTGACCGTCGTGAGAGTGGCATCGTTGACTTCAGTCAGGATTTTCCTGCTGTAACAGTGTCTCCCACCTTCAATGGAGGCAATCTGCTGCCATTACGTATATTCATTGACCGTGCAAGTATGGAAGTATTCGCCAATGATGGAAAGGGTGTCATGACCAACCTTGTATTCCCCACGATTCCCTATACCCACATGACCATAAATACCGATGGCGGCTCAGCCAAAGTAAAGAACCTAAGGATTTATACAATCAATATTGATAAATGAACGTAATGGAAAATAAAAATAATCTCGTAAACGACAAGAAGGGGCAAATCATGCAGATGATTCCCGTGATGCTCTGCTTCTTTGCCATGGGCTTTGTTGACCTTGTGGGAACAGCCTCCAACTATGTACAAAAGGACCTGGGACTTACTGACTCACAAGCCAACCTGTTCCCATCGCTGGTATTCTTCTGGTTCCTGATTTTCTCAGTGCCCACAGGAATGCTCATGAATAAAATAGGACGTAAGAAAACAGTTCTCATAAGCCTTATTGTCACTGCCGTATCATTGATTATTCCTATAACCGGTGACAGCTACATGACCATGCTCATAGCTTTCTCGCTCCTGGGTATAGGCAATGCAATAATGCAGACATCATTGAATCCTCTGGTGACAAATCTCATCAGCGGTGACAAACTGGCCTCAACCCTTACATTCGGTCAGTTTGTAAAGGCAATCGCTTCGTTCCTTGCTCCTATTCTTGCAGCATGGGGTGCTACGACCTATTTGCCTACATTCGGTCTTGGGTGGCGGGCTTTGTTTGCAATCTATGCAGTGGTCAGCTTCCTCTCGATTTCTCTCCTTGCCGCAACTCCAATTGAGGAGGAGCGCCCCGACAAGGCTTCAGGCGTGGGCGAGTGTCTCAAATTGCTCGGACGTCCATTTATATTACTGTGTTTCCTCGGCATCATGTGCCATGTAGGTATAGATGTCGGTACAAACACTACCGCGCCCAAAATAATCATGGAACGCATCGGTCTGCCTCTTGAAGAAGCAGGATTTGCAACAAGCATATACTTCATTTTCCGCACCGCCGGTTGTTTCCTCGGTGCTTTCCTACTGCGCTCGATGTCTCCGAAACTTTTCTTCGGTATAAGTGTGGCGATGATGCTTGTGGCAATGGGGATGTTGTTTGTGTGCGATACATTGACTGCGATATATGTCGGTATTGGACTGATTGGCTTCGGTAACTCCAATGTGTTCTCAGTGATTTTCTCTCAGGCACTCATTTATACTCCCAATGAGAAGAATGAGGTTTCGGGACTTATGATCATGGGCTTGTTTGGCGGCACAATCTTCCCCCTTGCGATGGGCTATGCCGCTGATGCCGTAGGACAGGTAGGCGCTGTAGCCGTAATGACGGTTGGTGTCGCATACCTTATGTATTATACCTTGAAAATTAAAAAAATTTAATAATATCTTATCATGGAAGGAATTGTAGTAGGAATGGGTGAGGCGTTATGGGACGTTCTCCCCGAAGGTAAGAAGATAGGCGGTGCTCCAGCCAATTTTGCATATCATGTTTCACAGTTTGGCCTGCCAAGCTGTGTGGTTAGCGCGATAGGTGATGATCCCCTCGGTAATGAGATAGTAGAGAATTTTACCTCAAAAGGCCTTACCCAACTGATTGCCAAGGTGCCATATCCCACAGGTACAGTACAGGTCGAAATCGACCAGGCCGGTGTGCCTCAATATGAAATCAAGGAAAACGTGGCATGGGATAATATTCCTTATACTGCCATGCTTGAGCAACTCGCCGAGAGAACCAAGGCTGTCTGTTTCGGCTCTCTTGCACAGCGCAACGTGGTTTCCCGCAACACCATCAACCGTTTTCTTGATGCGATACCTGTAGAGAATAATCCGCTGGTCGTATTTGACGTGAATCTGCGTCAGGGTTTCTACAACAAGGAAATCCTGTGTAACTCCATGAAGCGTTGCAATATCTTGAAAATTAATGATGAGGAGCTGGTGACAGTAAGCCGCATGTTCGGTTATCCAGGCATCGACCTTCAGGACAAATGCTGGATTCTCCTGGGCAAATATAACCTAAGCATGCTTATTCTCACATGTGGCATCAATGGCAGCTATGTGTTTACCCCGGGCAATGTCTCGTTCCAACCTACCCCCATGGTTGAGGTGGCTGATACAGTAGGCGCCGGCGATTCCTTTACCGCTGCTTTCATTTCAAGCATACTCAAGGGTAAGTCTGTATCCGAGGCACATGCCAAGGCTGTGCAGACATCAGCCTATGTATGCACAAAGAAGGGCGCAATGCCCATTCTCCCCTCCGAACTGACCGATTGACAATCACCGGAATGCTACCATAAAGAAGAGGCCCCTTGTCCAATGTGTGGAACATGGGGCCTCTTGGCATTTATGCGGGAGATTTACAAATGCTTAATAACTAATGTTACAGTGCAATGGCTTGCTTCATTCTATGCGTGCCTCAAGGGCGAGCAGTCCCCGCTTGGCGTCCAAACCTCCGGCATATCCCGTGAGCTTGTGATTGCTCCCTATCACACGATGACATGGCACAAATATTGAGATTGGATTGGTGGCATTGGCTGAAGCTACCGCACGTACAGCCCTCGGATTGTTGATGCGTCGTGCCAATTCTGTGTATGAGATGGTTGAGCCATAAGGGATTTTCATCAATTCAGCCCATACGCTGCATTGAAATGGAGAGCCGGTGAAAACCACCGGTATTGAAAACTCCTTGCGTTTCCCGGCAAAATATTCGTCAAGCTGCGCGAGTGCCTGTTTGATTATATCAGAGGTTCCCTCCTCATATTCAGCATTGAGGCTGCGGCATAGGCGGCGGTCAATCGTATCACGGCGTTTCACGATAGCCCAGTCACAGAGACATAGCCGGTCACCGTATGACCCAATTATCATTTCTCCTACAGGCGATTGGTAGTGTGTCACCATTATCGTTCCCATAGTGCAACCATGCTCATTGGGACTGCCGTTGGTAAGGTCGACTTTCATATTTTTTAGAATTTCTCGGCAAGGGCAGCGGCTTGGTCGCGACCGTCGGTCTTGTCTATGTCACCTTCAACGAAAACGCCGGGAACGAGAACCTCGCCAACGATGTCCCATTTCAGCAGGGCGGCTGTGCGCTCCATAGGCATCTTCACACCGTCCATCACCGAGGCTTCGTGTTCCTCACAGCAGCATATAAGCCCCATCTTCTTGCCGGCCACATCTTTGCCGCCGACAACAAGAGAGAACACACGGTCGATCACACCCTTTATTTGGGCAGGTATTGAATACCAGTATACCGGCATTGCGTAAACTACGGCGTCGGCATCAAGAATGTGAGGAGCAATCAGGTTGAAATCATCGTCGAAAGAGCACGCTTTGCCTGTCTTGAAGCAGGTCATGCAGGCATGGCAGCCGCCTATTCTCATCATGGCGGCATCGAAGCGTATCACTTCGTGACCCTTGGCCTCTGCCCTCTTTATAAAGGCATCCACCATTGCGAAGGTATTGCCTTTGCGGCGGGGAGATCCGGTGATAACCGTAATCTTCATTGTCTTATTTCTTTATGGTGTTGGAGTTCTGATTGTAGGCTTTGGCAACACACTTCCACTCACCGTTAAGCTTGAGCAATAGCAGGAAATCTGTGAAGTCGATGCGACCGCCCCAGCCCTCTTCGAGCACACGCACAACGGCCACGGTCTCCTCAACAGCGATGACATCAATGCGAGCCTTGAAATTCTCACCGGCGGCAACGGTGTCAACATTATGGTAAAACTGTTCAATCGAGCCATGTTCAAGGGTTCCGTCAAGAATTCCGAACAGTACTGCATCATCGGTGAACAGAGTCTTGGCATACTCGCTGTTGCCCTCGGCAACGCTCTTTACAAACTTCTCGGCAGCTTTTGCCACTGCCTCGTATTCCTCTATCTTGTTTCTCATATTGTGTTGATTTGTAGTTTTATTTTACGGCAACAAAATTACTGTGATATTTTATTCCTGTCAAGTACCGAAAAATTTTTCATATATCGAAAAATTTTTCGGTATTACCATATTTAAGAGTATTGATTATCTTTGCAGTCATAAATATAACATTATGAAAATTGTAAATCAAATATTACTTTTCCTGGCAATGGCTCTTCCGATAACTTCCGTTGCCGTAATTGAAGATTATCGTCGTGACTTCCTGACTCCTACTGATGAGAATCGGGCTATAATGATTTGGCAATGGATGGATGGACTTGTAACCAAGGAAGCCATCACAAAGGATCTTGAAGCATTTAAAGCAGCCGGTCTAAGTGGAGTGCAAAACTTCCAGATAGGTGGAGATGGGCAGATCAGGGTTGGAAATGCCGGCTGTGCAATAGGGAGCGAACAATGGAAGGAGATGATGAAATGGGCAATGACCGAATGTCGGCGCTTGGGGTTGACTTTTGGAACTCATAATTGTCCCGGTTGGTCGTCAAGCGCTTACGGCAATGTAGAGCCGGAGTATGCAATGCAGAAACTTGTCTATACTGATACAGTCATATCCATAGATGATTTAAAGCATTTGGATAATATTCATTTGCCGCGTCCCTTGGTCGCGCCAGAATATGATTATTACGATGATATTGCTGTTTTGGCATTTCCAAATGACTCGATAGTTGCAAAAAGTGATATACTTAATTTCAGTAAGTATCTAAAAAGTGATAGACTGAGTGGTATTGAATGCTCTGCTCTGTCAGGCGACGGTGACATTGTGATAATGCGTATAGGACACACGACCAATGGTAAGACCAATGCAGCACAGGCTCCACTTTCCGGACAAGGGCTGGAATGTGATAAAATGCGACGTGACGCTGTAAAGCATTTCTGGGACGGATACCCGGCTATGTTGCTTGAGATAGCTGGAGAGATGGCGGGAACCGTTTTCAATCGTATCGAGATTGACAGTTATGAGGCAGGAGGACAGAATTGGAGCGTTGTCATTCCTGATGAGTTTATGAAAAGAAAGGAATACGACATTATTCCTTATTTGCCATTTATGGTGGGAAGGATTTTGGTCGACGATAGGGAAAGTTGTGATATATTCATGAAGGACCTCGTGGATGTAGCGACATCGCTCGTTGCAGAGAATTACTATGGATATATGAATGAACTTGCTTCCATGACTCCAGGTATGCAACTGCTTATAGAACCATACGGCACAGGAAGACAAAGACCTTTCCAGCTGCTTGACATGAACAAAATATTGGCGGCCTGCCCCGGTGCTATTATTGCTACAGAGTTTTGGGTGAAACCCGAAACATGGGGCTGGAAGGATATGGGCAAGCATGAGAAGGTGATTCGTCAAAGAGGAATAAACACATTATATGCCGAGGGTTTCACATGCTGGCCCCTACATGCCTGGAAGGACTGTCCTGAATCATTGAAACCGATATGTGACAGGGCTTTCTGTACCGGTGTCAACCGTATGATGCTGCATGCTGCGGCGGTCAATCCGTGGATTAATTATGAGCCAGGCATGTCTTTTGGAATTTGGGGTACACAGTTTGTCCCGACACAAACGTGGTGGAAAGCCGGGGGCGCAAAAGCGTTGTTTGACTATATGGCCAGGTGTCAGTCCCTGCTTCAACGTGGTTATCCCGCACAACAACAGGCAATATTCACTCCTGATTTAAAATCATATCATCGCATTGATGGTGAAAATGATATAATTTTTCTATGTAACCCTACCGATAGTTCCGTCTGTTCCAATATTGACTTAGGAAAATTGGCTTTCGACCGCTATGTGGAAATATGGGATCCATATTCGTTATTGATGGCTCCCGAGGAAGAAAGGAAATTTGATTTGACGATTGAACCTTATGGCTCACGGTTTATTGTAATTTCTCCGTCTCTTTTTTCCATGCGCGATGATGATCATAAGCCTGAAAACAAGCTTGTAAGTCATGATACAGACGGTGGTATTGAAATGATTTCATTGAATAATGACTGGATATTAACGTTCAACTCAATTGATGATAAATCATGCATGGTCGATTCATTGGTTGATTGGTCAAAAATGCCGCGTGATGATATGAAATATTACTCAGGAACTGCCACGTATAGCAATAAATTCAATTTAATGGATTTACATGACGGTGGAGGCAAAATAGTGCTTGATCTGGGTGATGTAAGAAATATGGCATCTGTGAGGCTGAATGGTCACTCCTTCCCGGTGATGTGGAAAAGCCCGTTCATGCTTGATATTACCAGTGAATTGATGTTGGGGGAGAATGAAATCGAGATTGATGTGACCAATTTGTGGGTTAATCGTATGATTGGCGATGAACATGAACCAGACGATGTGCAATGGTCGGAGCCGTTGCAATATATCTATGCTCCCGGTAAACCCGTTGCAGGAAGATTCATGACAGAGATTCCTGAATGGTTGGAAGCTGGCAGTCAGCGTCCGTCCAATGGACGCAGGACTGTAGTCGGTTTCAAATTCTTCAATGCCGATTCGCCTTTGCTCCCTTCGGGACTCCTGGGGCCGGTGAGACTCTATCGACTGGAATAAGTTTATAATCATGATAAAAGAATAATGATATATGGCATATGAAAAGAAAATCCCTGTGGACTTGGATTGTCCCCTACGGCTTACAATGAGCCTGATCGAATCAAAGTGGAAGTCCTGCATTCTTGACGAGTTGCGTAGTGGCGCTCCGATGCGGCCAAGTGAAGTTCATAAATGCCTGCCTGAGGCAGCACCACGTGTTCTCGATATTCAGCTCAAAGAGCTGGTAGAGGACGGATTGGTGACCAAAACCATTTTCCCCGAACTGCCTCCTCGCTCGGAATATCTGATAACCGACCTCGGCAAGTCACTGTTACCAATCATTGACTCCATGCTCAAATGGGGTCAGGAACACTTCGACTTCTTTGAAAAGAAATACGGAAAGAAATGAGACAGATGCGGAAGTCCAATAGACAGAAAGGTCCCATGTGGGCATTGGAGGTGTTTGACAAAGCTCCATATGTGACGGTAAGCATGATGCGGCCCGACGGCACTCCTTACGGTTTGCCATTGAATGTGGTCAGGAAGGACGAGACGACATTCTATTTTCATTGTGCGTTTGAAGGCGAGAAAGTTGACTGTCTGAGACACAGCCCTGTCGTGAGCTTGTCGGCAGTGAGTCGTTGTACGCCAAAATATGAAGCCGAAAAGAATAATTTCACTGAATACTACAATTCGGCGGTGGCTGTGGGTAAAGCCGAATTTGTAACCGATGATGCTGAGAAGATTGAGGCATTGAGATTGCTTTGCAAGAGATTTCTGCCTGAATTCATGGAGCATTTCGAAGCGGCCATCGCCCGAAGTCTCGACTTTACAAATATAGTAAGGATAACATTGACCGATTCCTCTGTAGGTAAATCCAAACCATAACTAACCGATGGATTAACAGCCGAAACCTCAGTTATTATGGTAATAAATCGTATATTTGTGCACTCAAAACATGACTGAATGGCATGTTGACATGAATGCTCGGAGCCAGCATCAAGATGGTCATCGCCAGCAGCGACCAGTCGCATATTCTAAGAGCCTCTGAGTTTTGTTATTATCTTCATTGTCCCATGATTTGCTGTGGACTTTAAAATTCAGCTCTCAGGCTCGGTGTGGACATATATAATCATGTCCTTCCCGAACCGTTCATAAAGATGATGTTCCACTGCTGTTGATATAGCGTGTCCTTCCCTTACTGTTATGTCGGGATCAACATGTATGTTTACATCAACTATGTAGGAATGCCCGTTTCTTCTTGCTCTGAGATTGTGGGCGCGAAGCACTCCGGGGACACTCTTGATGACATCGAGCATCTGCTTGATGAGTTCCGGTGGAAGTGAAATTTCAAGAAGCTCGTTGATTGACGGCATCGCTATCCTTATCGCTGACACAGCGATCATCACCGCAATTACAATTGACGCAATCGGATCCATGATGCGCCAATATGGTCCCATGAACAGGGCAAACGAAACACCTATAAGCGTCGCCACTGACGATATGGCATCGCTGCGGTGATGCCACGCGTTGGCTTTCAGAGCCGAAGAATTCAATTTGACTCCATACCTCATGGTGTAACGGTAGCAGAATTCCTTTGCAAAAATTGAGAATACTGCTACAAAAAGAGTCCAGATATCCGGCCGTGGAAGTATTTCACCTCTGAACGATTTCACCATCGTGACAATCCCTTCATATCCTATGAAAAGTCCCATCAGCAAAAGGATAATACTGATAAGCACCGAGGCGATTGTCTCAAACTTTCCATGTCCGTAAGGATGTCCTTTGTCCGCTTTCTTGTAGGCCGTGGCAACGAAGGCGATGACTATAAAATCAGTGATGAAGTCGCTCAAGGAGTGGTAGCCGTCAGCAACAAGGGCATCGCTCTTTCCCCAGTAGCCAAAAATCAGTTTCGCTGCTACAAGTGCCACATTTATCCATAATCCCACAAGAGTAACATGTCGGATAATCGAGAATTCGTTGCTTTTCATCTCTATTTATTGTTAGTTTGCACAATGAAGTGCTTTAAACTAATTTCAAATTCCAAAATAAATTTGAAGAACACTAAAATACAGCGTAATCACAAATGGAAGATTGCTATAATGTGGGACACGACTCTAATGACAGCAGTTTCTATGAATTACACTGTACTCGGCAAAGATACAAAAAATTCAAATTTACTATGCGCGAGTGCAGCGCGATATTTTTGTTTTTCAGTGTCTGATGGTCTGATTGGATTGATTGGATGGAATGCTTTGCGTTGGGAGCCGTCCTCAACACGGATTATGGCACAATATGCGTACGGACAGTATCAGGTATATGGAAGTATATTTTATTTTATATGCCGTATCAGTCGTGCAGGGTTACCTGCCACGATTGTATTTGGCTCTACATCGTGAGTAACAACACTTCCTGCTCCGACCACTGAGTTTTCGCCAACTGTCACTCCGGCGAGTATGGTTGCTCCGGCACCTATCCATGCACGACGACAAATCCTAACAGGCTTGCAAGTGATGATCCACCGATTGTCGAGGTCGTGGTTGTTTGAAATCAGTTGAACATTTGCGGCAATCATCGCTTCATCTTCAATGGTTATTCCTCCGGCCGACATCATCAGGCAACCGGGCATGATAATCACTTTATTTCCGATTTTGACGTTGTTAAATCTGACCCCGCTCAATGGAGTTGAAATGCGGCTGCCTTCTCCCATATCAGGAAACAGCTCCTTTATCAACGCGTCAAATTCATCAGTAGCGGGCATTGTGTGGTTAAGTCTGAACAGTGTCTGCATCTGCTGCTTTGCCAACGCTGCTTCTTCTTCCGACGGATGTGAACAATCTATGCGTATTTCTTCCATATTACAAGTATTGTTCAATCCATTCCTCTATTTCTCTGTCGCTCCGACCATTCATCAACATGCCTTTCCCAAAGTTCAATGACGGATACTGTTCTTTCAGTTCCTTCTCGCTGTTGATGATGTTGCTTCCGCCAGAGGTCATGAACGGCACAATGGTCTTCCCTTGAAGATTGTTGTTTTCGATGAATGTGTTGATTATGGTAGGATGGGTGTTCCACCAGTTGGGATAGCCGATGTAAACGACTGAATACTCCGACAAATCCGTTACGGAATCTTTCAAGGCCGGGCGGAATGTACGGTTGTGCATCTCGACATAACTGCGGCTCAGGCTGTCAGTCCAGTCAAGATCGGCAGAGGTATATTTTACTGCCGGAGCAATTTCATGAACATCAGCACCGGCAATTTCCGCTATGCGGCGGGCAGCGTCTGCGGTTGTCCCTGTTGCTGAAAAATAGCAAACGATTGCTTTTACATCTGGTTTCATCTCTGTCGATTTATTTGTCTGGCTACATGATACCAATGGCAAGGCGGTTGCCAAAAACAGCATTAAAATATTGATTAATTTTTTCATCAGTAATTGGTTTTGTATCTTATCCATAATGTTCCGTTCTCAATGCGTTCAACGCTTTCCAGCGATAATTTTACCGGCATACGGTTCATCTCCGCTATGCCATCGAAAAGAGCTGTCTGTCCCTTGCGTCCGTCGATACCGGGAGCAAGCAGGAGGCTCACTTCGTCAATCAGTCCTGCGGCAAGAAAACCTCCGTTGATGTGTCCACCACCGAGAACTGCCATGCGCTCGA
>JAMPBP010000035.1 GCA_023666645.1 Clostridiales bacterium | reverse complement strand
TATTATAAATTGCAACTCAGAGCCTGTTCTCCCGGTCTTTCCTGTGAGTATCGGTACTTAGCGCACGTCGGCGCGTCAGGGTTTCCCCAAGCCATAGACCTCCGATGATGAGCGCACAACCAGTCCAGCCTGTCCACATCACTTTTTCCCCAAGTATAAGCCAACCGGCTATCATGGTCACTATAGGTTGGATATACAGGTAGTTGTTGGCTTTTACCGGACCTATGACCTGAATGGCTCGGGCCATAGCAAGGAAAGCCAATAATGAGCACACCAAGCTAAGGAACAACAGATTACCCCATACTTCAATATCAGCAAACTGGCTGAAAGGCAAATGTGTAGGTTCCATAAACATCAATGGGAGCGCTGTCACCAGACCATAAAAAAACGATTTACGGGTAATAAACCATGAAGAATATGTGACATTGATTTTCTTGATTATCAACCCATAGATTGAAAAGCTCACCGCGGCACCCAATGCGAGCAAATCACCGGCCGGATGGAATGAAGCCCCCTGAGCTCCGCCAAAAACAACCATGACAACACCCACAACAGCTATTAACGAACCCATTACAATCCATTGTCCCGGACGTTCATTGCGATACAGGGCAGCGACGAGAAAAACGGTAATAAGTGGCGACAGAGTGGTAATCAACGATACATTAGCCACATCGGTGAGCGTGACAGCGATATTTTCAGCTATAAAATAAATCGAACCTCCCGTCAATCCCAACAACAGGAACAAACCCTCATCCCGCCAGCTATAAGCGAGAATACGCTTATGACACACTGCAAGCAGTAGCAGATAGGCAGCCAGAAAACGATATATGTATATTTCGACCGGATGCATTCCATGATCGCTCAGGACACGTGTGGAAATAAAAGACAAGCCCCACAATATAGATGTCGCCAACATTCCTACATTTGCCCAAATTTTTGCGCGCTGACTATATCCGGCTCTTGGCAATGAATTATTTTGGTCAGAAGCTATCATAACTTAGTGTGTCACCAAATTTGTGACCTAACGGTATTTTTACAAAATTCTTCGATGATTAAAGCATCCGAGCCTAATCAATTCTGAACTAAAAAATTGGTCTATAAGGTATATTATACAATGTCTCGTAACTGAGATAAAGCCAATATTACAGCGATACCGCATCACGAAATCGGTGACAAATCTACAGAATTTGGCCGAAATAAACAAAGTTTTTCCATTCTTAAATCAATACAATCAATACCTCTTGACACCGGTCGATGTCGATGAGCGCTTGTCATACTTAAGATCGCTCAACAATGAGGATTTGACCGAGATGTGGAAATTGAAACTTTTATATGGTCCCACAGGGATAACACTTGCCGACATGGTGAAACAATGCAAGTCGCGAGAGATGTTGCAGTTCATATAGGCAATCTTGTGAGTGTCGAAATTGTAGCTCGCCGAGAAACTGAAATTCCAGTTGGCTGTGGGGCGTATGTTGCCCGAGAAACTCAAGTTCTGGGTTATCTTGCCATCATACTCCATTTTTTTCTTGTTGAAAGCGCCATAGCCATAGTTGACCGAATAGTTGAATGTCAAACTCCATGGCACCGACCATTGCATATACCCACCGCTGCCCATCTTCATTTTTTCATCATCGTCATGATTATGGCTCAGTCGCTGCGGTCGCCGCGAGTCATCATCTTCATCCCACTCATCGTCATATTCTTCGTCACTGCGTTTGTTCTTATCCTCACCTTTGCTATCCTTCTTGCCAAACAGATTTTTAAACGTATCGTTGTTGAAGGTGTACGAGAATGAAGTACCTGTGCTCGACAGTTTACCGAGCCCCTTGCCGGCCTGCAGTCGCGTCTTATTGACACGCACCGGATTACCGGCGGCATTGAGCTGATAGGTATACACATCCCATGTAGCGGCAAGATTGAGATTGAAACCCTTGGTGAGGCGTAGCAAGAGCGATGTGTTGATATTGCTCCAATTGAGCGAATCGGCCGCAAAGTTGTAACTTTGCGAGACAGTGAAGTTCTCGATAAGAGATACTTTTTTCTCTCCGATACTGTCATTATCACTCTTGACCTTCATCTCCACATTATTGGCTATCGACACCGACACTGAGCCTGTTTTTCCTTGTCCAGGCACACCATATAGGGAGTTGGGGAACAGAGAGTATTTACGGTTGACGACCTCTCCGGCCGAATTGGTATAGCTATAATTGCCATAGTAGCCGAAGAATGGCGATGAAAAGTCGGGTGACGCACTGAACGACACAGTAGGAGTGATCACATGGCGTATCATCTTCACCTTATCACCCAGGAACGACATAGGCTGGAAGAAACCATATATTTTGGTATCCATCGACACCGACGCGTTGAAGTCCCATACATTATAGAAACTGTAGGTCGTATCCATTACCTCGGCCGAAGCATTAGGATCCCATTGACGTTTCACCTTTGAGGTATACATACGGTCATTAAGGGATATCGACGGTGTGAGATTGATGTACTTGAAGAGGTTGAAGGTAGCCGAGATGGGTATGGAATGCTTCATTCCGTTGCGCCAGTCTTTTATGAGACTCTTTTTAAAGAACTCGTCTTGTTTGGCCGTCAACGAGTTCTGGAATTGGCCCGAATAGGACAGCCTTATTTTCTCATACCACTTCTCGTCACCTACGGCACGTTTACGCTTGAAAGGGTATATCTGACTCATGGTTACTGTAAAATTGGGAAATGAGACAGTAAGCGTCGAGTCCTGGGTGCGCTGGGAGATATTCATCGTACTCGACAACGACCATTTGGAATTGGGGAATTTATATGTCATGTTGACCGTAGAGCTCTTGGTATTCTCGGTAAATCCCGATGAATAGTAACTGTTGAGGTCGTTTCGCGTGTAGCCCGATGTGGTGAAATTGACCGATGCCGACAGGCTCATATTGGGATTGGCCTTGGAATCCTGGGAGTGGCTCCATCTCACCTGGAAGTTAGTAGCCTTGGAGTAGTCGCTCTGCCCCTTATCGCCGGTGATAGTGGTCAAATAGTTGACACTGAAATTACCATTGTATTTATAGCGTTTATTATAGGTCGATTGTGCATTGAGCCCCCATGAACCCTTGGTATATATTTCACCGGTTAGCGCCAGGTCGATATTATCGCTTATTGCAAAGTAATAGCCACCATTGCTCAGATAGAAACCACGGTTATAATCGTCACCAAATGTAGGCACTATAATACCCGAAGCATAACTTTCACTGAACGGGAAGTAACCGAAGGGCACAGCTATAGGCAAAGGCAAACCGGCGAGTACCATATATGCCGGTCCCGACACCACATTCTTACCCGGCTTCATCTTGGCACGGGTAAGCTGCAGATAGAAGTGAGGGTCGTCGTGATTGTCACAGGTAGAGTATTTTCCATCTTCAAAAAAGAAGGAGTCATCGACATTCTTTTTGGCTCGGCCTCCCGTAATATACCCTTCGCCTTGTTGGGTAACAACATTTGTTATGAACCCCTTTTGACTTTTGAAATTGTAGCTCATGGTCTGGCTCTCATAGGGAGTACCTTTATCCTCAAATACAGGAGTCCCCACAACGGTACCGGTAGAATCCTCGCGGCCCATAGCATAGACATCGCTCGTCGACATGTCGAGTTTCACTTCGGCCGCATCGAGTTTGAGATCACCATATGTAACCTCGGCATCACCGTAGAGAAACACAAGATTACGGCCTATCATGACCACCGAGTCGCTTGACTTGAGGTTTACAACAGCATCAAGATCGACCTTTTCGCGCACGAAACGTGAGCGGCCCGTCTTTTTTTGCAGACGTGGCAGTAGCGGAAGTGAGTCAACGACCAGTGAGTCTGACAAGGGAGGTGACACCACGCCCACGCTGTCAGCAAAACCGGACAATCCGTGTCCTATCGAGTCTGCGTCAAAGCGCGCACCCACTGTCCCGGCCGATTGGGCATCGGCCGAAAGCGACAGCACAGTGCTGATTATCAAGCAAAATAGCGCAATAGCGCTGTATATAGAGTGACGCATCAATTCGGTTTGGTATAATATCGGGCAAAGATAGTGAATAATCCCTATCCTTATCCCATTTTACGCCAACATTTTTCAACAATTAACATCATCGGAGCATCACCAGAGCAACCTATGCCGCTACTAAATACCTTAATAGCACCTGATTATAAAAAAAATCATTTTTTCTCATTTGTTCACAAGCTAAATAATTATCTTTGCAAACATCAACTAAGCACCAACCGGCAAGATTATCCAGCATACACATCAATATTATAATACAAAAATTATCACATCAACAATTTAACAACACAAAAGAATGAAAAAAACTTTTACTCTTTTTTCGGCCGCCGCGATCTGCTCAGTAGGCGTATCGGCCCAAATTGGCAGTAGTCCTATCACAACCTTTGGCGACCACAGCCTCGATTTTGTTCCTATGGAATATACCACTGACGGAGTCGCCCAATTGTATTCCCGGGAAAACAACGACGACATAGAACAGTACACCATTTTTAACAGCGACTTCAACCAGATATCTCAATTCAGTGTCAACAAGACAGCCACACAGCTAAAAACCACCCGCTACTCCAAGTTAAAATCGGTAGATGTGACTGTTGATTATACCAATATCAATACCGAATACGACGGTGATGGCCCCTCGGCTCCGGGAATCGCATACACCAATTCCAGCACCATTGGGACATTCATGGACCACAACATGGCATTCAATCAGATGAAAAACATGTTTGGCGACAATGTGACAGAGGTGAACAATAATGGTGACTACTATTATTACATCAGCAATGAGTACTACAATGAGGATCAATACGGCACAAAATATCCCATGCGCTACGGTGTATGGACCAGCAGCAACTATACGCTTAGAATCGTAGAGAATCAATACAATGAGTTCCCCACTTTTTCAAGAGAGCGTGCCACATATTTCTGCATGGACAGGGGATTCTCACTGAATGAGATAAATGGCCAGACATATTTCTACCCACAAGATCCATGGAGATACTTCTTGCACGACCGCTTTGAAAACAAGTATCCTACCCAATATTATCACCTAAGTGACAATGGGATTCTGTACAGATATGATATCGAGTACCGTGCCGATGCACAGATAGCCGACGACTGGATTCTTGAACGTTCATGGACCGATGAAAGCAACAGCATCGGGGTAGTGGGAGTAGAGCCCATGATGGCCAAGCTGGGAAATGTCGACATGAACGAATTCAACATTTCACAGACTCTATTCAACAACGATGCCGAATATGAGTATATTCTTCCGATAGTCCAGATTGCCGAGCGCGAAAATATCTCCGAGGAATACGTTGACGGTATAGGAAGCTACCCATGCAAGGAAGTATCCGAGTATGAGAAATGCATAGGCTTCAAGGTTCTCAGCCAGAGTGGTTCTGAAATAACCCGTGTCATTCTTCCTTCAGAATATTCAGTATATTATAGCGATTATATCTATGTAATCGACTTCGGTGACAAGCGTTATCTCTCGATAGAAGCTATAAAAGATGACAACGTCAATGAAGAATATGTTCTGATATATAAGATCGACCCGACCGCATCGGCCATGGAACTCATGAACGACCCCGTCAAGGTATCTGTCACTCCGCGTGCCACACGCCGTTCCACTCCCATCACAGTAAAATTCAACGGTGAGAGCAAGAATGACCGTCAAGTCATTGTTACCGGTGCCAATGGAATGAAAGCCTTGACCAAGAGCGTAGCCGGCAACGAGACCTCGACTACCATCGATACCTCTCGTCTTGCCCAGGGCATGTATATCGTCACTGTAATCGAAGAAGGCAAAAATATCGAGAACTGCAAAATAGTGATACGCTGACACTTCTCAAGCACAGCTCAATAATAAACCAAACAGCCCCGGTACTTGGTAGTGCCGGGGCTGTTTGGTTTATTATTGTCCTATTCAAGCTTGGTGTACAGGACGCAAGAGGTCATTGACCGTCTTTACCGGATTGAATGTAGCGATAGGTACCTCAACAAAAACGGTAGTCCAGTTGCTCATTGCCCCGTTCCACAAACCGGGAAGTTCGAGGGCACGCAATGTTTTTCCATGCAATGACTTGCTGGAGATGAAACCGGTGGCCGGATCAACGTAGCGCGGTAAATCGTAGGGGTTCCCATTGATGTCGTTTATGTAGCACACAAGATCGACTGGATTGAAATGTGTCGCTTTCGATACCATGGCGGCATAATCGGCATTGTCAGGGTCAATCTGGGTACTCTCGAGAATCTGGGGGGAAACGGTGCCGTTAGGGTTTAGAGCAAGATATGGACCTCCACCGGGTTCGCCCTCATTACGCACCATACCACACACTCGCAGAGGACGGTTGAATATAGCCGTGAGATAAGCGGCGAGCGATGCATCGTCCATCATCGAGGCGCCATCTTTTGTGATTGAAAGCTGATTCTCAGAATAAGCAAGCATCTCATCAAGCTTAGCACGGTCATAGTTACCAGTAGCAAGATCATTGAGATAACCTGCAATTATATCGTGAAGTTCGATAAGATAGCCGGCGAGTACCTGCTTATAGCGCAATGTGGGTTCACGACGCGAATCAGGCACCACGTTGTCTATGTTCTTAATGAATACAACCGCTGTATCCATATCGTTGAGATTCTGAATAAGAGCACCATGGCCACCGGGGCGGAACACCAGGTCGCCGTTTTCACGGAACAGTGTATTATCAGGGTTAACAGCCACTGTGTCGGTTGAGGGTTTCTGTTCCGACATCGATACATCAAATTTCACCCCCATGCGCTTTTCAACGGCAGGAATGGCCTCGGCCAATTTTTTCTCGAACAAAGCTCTGTGATTAGCTGAAACCGTAAAATGGAGTTTCACGTGACCATTGGCATCGGTAGCCGACTGGGCCCCCTCGGTTAGTTGCTCTTCAACAGGTGTACGCACGGAGCCATCACTATAGGCATGGAATGACAGGAGCCCCTTGGGCAGATTGCCATAGTTGAGTCCGTCCTCGAGGATTATGCCGGCGATGACATCTTTATAACGTTTCTGAGCAATCAGATCCTTGATATTTTTGCCCCATTTCTTCATTAGCACCTCATCCAGCTCCTTATAAAAAGGAACATGGTCAATCTCCTTGATAAGCTTGTCTACATCACTTCCTGGAGCAGGAACATCATTCTCTCCATCGACAAACGCAAACAGAGCCTTGAACATACGGGACGCTGCACCAGATGCAGGGACAAATTTAGAGACACTACCCCCATCAGCGAGGTACTTGTGCCACCTGGCTACGGCAGCTTCCTCAGCGTCATGGTCCAGGGCAACTATACCGGCCCCTACACGTGCCGAATCGGCAATCTTAAGATAAGGGAACCCGGTTTTAAATCGATTCACTTGCTCCAGGAGCTGTTCTTCGGTGATTCCTCTCTTTGAGAGTATCTCCTTGTCGCGTTGGTCAATCATTTTATATATGGTTAAATGTTAGATATGTTTGTTATCAAAATAATTTGCCCTGAAAATCAGCTGATACCTCATCTATGCATACGCTTGAGCAGATTGTAACTTGGAACAATACCGAGTTCTCCAGCACGACTGAGGTCGGACGATCCCTGCCGGCTGTCACCAAGCTGGAAGTACTGGAAACCACGATTATAATAGGCCACTCCCAGTCCCGGCTCAAGTTCGATAGCACGGGTGAAAGCCTCGATTGCACGGTCGTGGTCACCAGCCTCAGCCAACACACAGCCTTTGTTATAATAGGCAAGTGCCATGCGAGGCGACAAAGTTATCACCTTGTCAATATCGGCAATAATCTCGTTACGCATGCTCAAGGTGCGGGCATTGGCCATACGGTGGTCTGATTTTCCCTCTGTAGCGTCGGCTGCCTCGAGAGCCTTCATCTCCTTATAACGTGCATTCGCGCGGGCAAAGTAGGCCAACGTAAAATCGGGAGTAAGCCCTATGGCATGTCCCAGGTCGGTAATGGCAGCCTGATAGTTATGGAGCATCATGAAGTCCATGGCTCGTCCAAAATAGTCGATTGCGCGCGGAGTGTGTGTGGCAAGGTAGGAATTGTAGTAATCGACCGACTGAAAGTGGCTCTGTATCTCGTCCTCATCGGCCGGTCCGGTATCATGGAGCGTAACCACGACATTGTGTCGCAGAGCCCTCGTATCATTGGCGGCAGCAACCTCCGACAGGTAGTATACAGCCGAGTTGTCGCGCGCATCGTCATCGATATAATAGCTCACTTTGAACATCGGTTCAGGGGTAATAATCTGATTACGGTCCTGTACCTTTCCACGTATACTCTTATTATTATGTTCCTCAGCCAGGTCTACATTGTTCTCAACTGTGAGCAAAGTAGCAAAGCGACGTGACACTTCATCGGCACTCTCCCTGGCTATATCTGATGCATCGTCACCAGTGGAGGCTTTAGGTGATGAGCCGCCGCCCCCCGACCTCGATTCACCCTTTGGCATATCCTCGTAAATGACTCCTTGCTGCAGCTTTTGACGATCAGACTTGAACATGGCTATTGCCTTGTCGTAGTCCTGAATAGCATGTTTGCGGTCACCCATCTCATTGTAAATTGTAAAACGGGTATACACAGCCCCGGCAAAATCAGGGAATGCATCCACCACTCGCGAAATGTCGGCGATGGCACCGGCAAAATCTTTCTTAGCCGCATATATCATCGCCCTGTTGTAAAGCGCACGGTAGTCATTGGGATCGAGCTGCAATACCTGACTGAAATCAGTGAGCGCACGGTCGTTATCAAGAGTCTCCATTCTTAGAAGACCGCGGTTGAAATAAGGAATAGCATTGAGGGGATCAAGAGCTATTGAAGTCTCATAGTCTTCCATAGCGCCCCTGAAATTGTCGAGTTTATATCTAACATAAGCGCGATTGATATACAACCCGGCATGTTTTGGTTGCAATTTTATAGCCTGATCCAAATCAGCGAGTGCACGATCAAGGTTTGCCTCATCCTTCAGAGCTATCTCGGCACGCATCACATAAGCCCCGGTGAGATTCTTATTAAGCTCCAACGCTTTATCAAGGTCGGCCGATGCGGCTACAGTATCACCCGATTCAAGATATAGACGTGCTCGTCCAAAATAGGCGTTCTCATATTTTGGATAGGACTTCAGAAGTTGCTCGTAGGTACTTGCCGCACCATCTAAATCCTTACTATCTTCCTGGGCTAAAGCTTTATTGTACAGAAGTCCACGATTTTCAGGCAATAGTTCCAAAGCTTTATTATAATCAGACACTGCATCAGCGGCCTTGCCTAAATTTTGCCGGGCCACGCCACGCACCTCATAGGCATCGGCGATGAACGGATTGCGCTCAATAGCTGCCGTTGCATCGGCTTCTGCACCGAGATAATCCTCAAGGTTAAGCTTGGCTATCGATCTGAAGAAATAGGGCATGGCAAGATATGGCTTTGCCTGTATGGCCTGATTGAAGTATTGAATTGAGACAACGTAATCGTCAAAATACAAGGCATTCTGACCGATGCGCATCACCTGCTCAGCATTTATCTGAGCGCGGGCGTTCCACACCTGGGAAAAAGACACCAAGCACAGAACGGCAATAGTGATTATGCGTGTTAAATGATTCATGAAGCAAAAATAAGCAAAATAGCGTCAACCCCCAAAAAATAAAGATAGCTTCATAAAGAAAAAACAGAATATTGAGGCATATACAAAAATTTGCACATATAGATATATTAGATTATCTTTGTGAAAATTATAGGTGCTATGATACGTGACGACAATTACATACGGTTTGATTGGGCCATGAAGCACATGCTTCGTGACAAGGCCAATTTTGGCATTCTGGAAGGTCTCATCTCTGTGTTGCTAAATGACGATGTGAAGATTCAGGAAATACTGGAGAGCGAGTCTAATCAGGATAATGATACCGACAAATTCAACCGCGTCGACATAAAAGCCAAGAACAGCCTGGGGCATCTCATTATCGTCGAGGTGCAACTCACCCGGCAACTGTATTATCTGCAACGTATTTTATACGGCACCTGCAAGGCAATCACCGAGCATATCAACATAGGAGAAAAATATGACCAGGTCAAGAAGGTATACTCGATAAGCATCCTGTACTGCGAGTATGGACAGGGCGATGACTATGTGTACCATGGCGAAACGCGCTTCAAAGGAATACACACCGGCAACGACCTGCTTGTAAACACCAAGGAGGATGGGGTGATCGTACAGCACCTGCCTCGCGAAGTGTTTCCAGAGTATTACCTCGTGAGAGTCAACGCTTACTCCAAGGTTCCAGAGACTCCACTTGACGAGTGGATGGAATATCTTAAGAAAGGCGTAGTGAAAGAAAACACACAGACTCCGGGATTGCAACAGGTCAAGGAAAAACTGAGACTCATGTCAATGTCGGCTGCCGAACGACGTGCATATGACGAGCATATGGACAATATAATGGTTCAGAACGATGTGCTTGACACCGCCCGCGACGAAGGCCGCGACGAAGGTCTGGCTGAAGGGCGTGCACAAGGTCTGGCCGAAGGGCGTGCGCAAGGTCTGGCCGAAGGTCGTGAAGAAGGTCGTGAAGAAGGTCGTGAAGAAGGCATATTAAAAGAGAAAAAAGAAACCGCCCGTAGAATGCACGACGCAGGAATGCCCCCCGACATAATAAAACAATTCACCGGGCTCGACGTCTCAGAATATTAAGAGCGGGTATAATTGGAAATATTAACAACAGAGGCCAAAGCTATCAATCATTTTTCACAAACTATATAATCATGAAAAGCAAATTACTTACAGCTATTACTATCTTACTTGCTACTACGTCATGCCAAAACCGACCTGCCGTTGAAGCCTGTTATGATGTAATACCATTACCCTACGAGGTGTCCTATGCCCCTGACTCGACTATGTTCAGAATGGACCGTAACACATGCATTGTAGCCGGGGACAGCACACAGCTCACCAACGCCGGTCTCTTGTCCGAATATATTTCAACACTGACAGGATTGAAGCCAGCTATCATAACCGATATTCCATCAAATAATTATATTTTACTAAAAGCCGATACAGGAGGGAATACCGACCGCTATGAGATTACGGTCACTCCAGATGCCGTGACAATTGACGGAGGCAGCAGTGCCGGAACATTTTATGGAGTGCAGACCTTGCGCAAGGCCATTCCTGCCAACGAAGCAATCGGACACGATGTGCTTTTCCCAACAGCCCATATCGTTGACCAACCACGTTTCAGTTACCGTGGCGCACTATTAGATACTGGCCGTCACTATTTTTCGCCCGACTCGGTGAAGATTTTCCTTGACATGATGGCTATGCACAACATGAACCGATTCCACTGGCACATCACCGATGACCAAGGGTGGAGAATAGAAATCAAGAGTCTGCCACAACTTACAGAAGTAGGTTCAAAAAGAAGTAAGTCAATCGTGGGTGAGGTAGAAACCGGATGTTATGATGATACCCCCTATGAAGGCTTCTATACACAGGAAGAGATTCGTGACATAGTAAAATATGCCGCTGACCGACATATCGAGATTATCCCTGAAATAGATCTCCCAGGCCACATGCAGTCAGTATTGGCCTCTTATCCCAATCTGGGTTGTACCGGAGGTCCTTATGAGGTGTGGACCGACTGGGGAGTAACTGATGAAGTAGTATGCGCCGGCAACGACAGCTCATATGTATTCTTTGACAAGGTTTTATCAGAGGTCACTGAATTGTTCCCATATGAATATGTACACATAGGTGGCGATGAATGTCCCAAGAAACGATGGGAAAAATGCGCCAAATGTCAGGCAAAAATCAAAGAACTTGGACTACGCACCGACAGCCACAGCACCGCCGAGCAGAAACTCCAGAGCCATGTGATGAAGCACGCTGCCGATTTCCTTGCCACTAAGGGTCGCAAAGCCATAGGCTGGGACGAGATTCTCGAAGGAGGCTGTGACACGACTACCGTAATCATGTCGTGGCGTGGCGTGGCCGGAGGCATGGCAGCCGCTAAAGCCGGACACGATGCCATCATGTCACCTACCACCTACTTATATTTCGACTACAAATGGAGCTCCGATGAAGGAGAGCCTGGCGCCTATTATGCACCGCCATTGCTCTTTGAAAAGATCTACAGCTATGAACCCATACCCGAAGACTTCACTGAATCCCAGGCAGCCCACATAATCGGAGTGCAAGGCAACACCTGGACCGAACGCATTCCCACATTCAAAATTGCACAGTACATGACATTGCCTCGATTTGCCGCATTGAGCGAATTGCAATGGACAACAGCACCTAAGGACTACGATGCATTTCAAAAACGACTGAAGCAGTTGCGCGGCACATACGATGCCGAGGGTTACAACTACAACGCCAAGGCATTCACCTACGAGACCCATTGATACTCAGTGAGAATAATGCCTTCCAATTATTCATGCATTGAGCAATTCAACTTAGAGCCCATTCGATAAGGAATGGGC
>JAMPBP010000034.1 GCA_023666645.1 Clostridiales bacterium | reverse complement strand
CGGTTCTGCAAGCCGTTCTGACCGTATGGCCAAGTACAACCAGCTCCTCCGCATCGAGGAAGAGCTCGGCGCTGCTGCTACCTACGGTTGGGGCAAAAAGACTAAAATGCCTCAGGCTTAATAGTCGCTGACCACATAACAATACTCCACGGGGAGGGGAGAAGTCAAGTATTCACGGGCTTCACCTCTCCCCGCTTGCATACCGTCGCTGCCACCGACAGGCTCTTATCCTTATGCGCATGGCCGCGCGCATTGTGCCCACTCCCGGCCCCCTGGCTCCTGTATGCTGCGGTTGCCTGGATTATATATTGTGGAATTTGGTACTGTCACGGTTTTTTGATACTTTTGTGGTGATGGACTCTGAACTTTCAGAGTATTTGATAGGTATGTATTTTTCTATAGAAATCCCGTTGATCGCTTTATTGTTGTTGGCCATACTGTTTGTGTTGACAATTGTACTGGTGACTATATATCGTTCTCGACTTTACCTGACAGTCAAGTGTCGCAGCAAATGTGAAGGCGAGGCTGTCGCTGACGTTGCGTCGCCTGTGTCGGTCGTGGTGTATGCGCGTGACAATGCCCGGCGTTTGGCCTTGTTGCTTGACCAACTGTTGTCACAGGAGTATGCTCCGGGCTATGAAGTGATTGTGGTTAACGACAATGGTGGATATGATGTCGACGATGTGGTCACACGCTTTGCGTTGGGACACAATAATCTGCGATCCACGTTTGTGCCCGGCGATGCCCATAATCTGTCGCGCAGAAAGCTGGCGATAACGTTAGGGTTGAAGTCGGCGCGTCATCAGCGGGTTCTGCTTTTGAATGCCGAATGCAGCCTACCATCGGTCCACTGGCTCTCAGGAATGGTGAGCCGGGGTGGATCACTCATTCTCGGCCAGGCTGTGATTTCGCCCGATGGTGACTCGGAAACATTGCCCCTGATGGCCAGGCTGAGTGAGGCCGATACTGCAATAACATGGATAGGGGCTGCGCTCAGGGGTAGGGCCTATCGTGGCAATGGCTACAATATGGGCTATGACACAAAGCTGTTCTTTGACAATGGCGGATTCTCAGGGACGTTAAATCTTCAGGCCGGTGACGACGATCTCTTTGTGTACAAGGTGGCCCGACAGGCCGATGTAAAAGTAGTGCTGTCGTCCGATACAATTGTCAACATTAATACATCACGTCCACGCAAGCTCTACAGTGAGGTGACTGTGAGCCATATGTTCACCGGCCGGCAATTGCCTCGCCATCCCTTGATGTGGAGCGCTCCGCTGTCAATGTGGCTGTCGCTGGCAGTGGCAGTGGCGGCTCCGATGCTCGCCTGGCCCAATCTTACTGTCCTCGTGGTGGCTTTTGTGTTGCTTGTGCTGCAGTGGCTCGTCACTGCTATGGCATGGGGAAAAGCCTCGGCTGCGGTAGGTGTGCCCATAGCACCGATAAAGGCTCTGCTTGCTATGTTCTGGCTCCCGGTGTACCGTCTTGGATTCAGATGGGCTGTGAGACGCAACCGCTCTCAACATTTCACTTGGCAAAATAACAAAAGGCTATGAAACAACCTTCCAAAACCAATGTGGCGCGTCTGCTCGACAAGGCTCACATTCAGTACACTCTCGTGCCCTATACTGTCGATGAGAATAATCTCGCGGCCGACCATATCGCGACCGAGCTCGATGAGGATATAAACCTTGTGTTCAAAACCCTCGTGCTACAGGACGATAAGCGAGGACATCTCGTGTGTGTGGTACCCGGCAACCGTGAGGTTGATTTGAAAAAGGCCGCCAAGGCAGCCGGAGCCAAGAAGGTTGAGATGATAGCCATGAAGGAGTTGCTGCCGCTCACAGGCTATATCAGGGGCGGCTGTTCTCCCATAGGGATGAGGAAACCGTTCCCCACATTTTTCCACTCTACAGCTACCGGTTTTGAATTTATCTATGTGAGTGCCGGTCAGCGTGGGTTACAACTCAAAATCAATCCACTCGACTTGATAAACTATGTGGGTGCCACTGTTGCCGACATAGCTACCGAAATTCAAGAATCGGATGAAGTATAATAAAGAAATGTCAGGCACTCTCTAAATATCATCATAATATGGGCAATACATTTGGCAATATATATAGGCTCACAACCTTTGGTGAGTCACATGGACCTGCTATCGGTGGGGTAATCGACGGCATGCCTGCCGGAGTGAAAATCGACATGGATGCGCTCCAGTATGACCTTGACCGTCGCCGGCCTGGACAAAGTGCGATTGTGACGGCACGAAAGGAGAGTGACCGTGTGCAACTGTTGTCGGGAGTGATGGAGGGTGTGTCGACAGGAACTCCCATAGGATTCATGATACCGAATGAGAACCAGCGGTCGACCGACTATGGTAATCTTGCACGGGCATTCCGCCCGTCACATGCAGATTATGTCTATACGGCCAAGTATGGAATCAGGGATTACAGGGGCGGTGGCCGTTCGTCGGCCCGCGAGACTGCCGCGAGAGTGGTGGGCGGAGCATTGGCCCGGCAAGTTTTGGCACTACATGGAATCACTATACAGGCTTTCACCCGCTCGGTGGGCGAAATCGAGCTCGACACGCCATACGAAGATCTCGACCTGTCGACCGTCGAGAGCAATCCTGTAAGATGTCCCGATGCGACTGTGGCGGCCTCGATGATTGAACTCATAGAGCGTGTTAAAGCCGATGGCGACACTGTTGGCGGAGTAGTGACATGTATTGTAAAAGGTGTCCCGGTGGGTCTCGGTGAGCCTGTCGCTGACCGACTCAACGCTATGCTTGCTGCTTCAATGATGTCAATCAATGCTGCCAAAGGATTTGAAATAGGTATGGGGTTTGAGGGAACGCGTCATCGTGGAAGTGAGATGATCGACCACTTTGATACCACGCCCTATGGCCGTATATACACTACGAGCAATCACTCAGGTGGTATACAGGGAGGCATAAGCAATGGTGCCGACATTTATTTCAATGTGGCTTTCAAGCCTGTGGCCACGTTGCTGCAACCGGTCGGGACCGTCGATGTCGAGGGTAATAAAATTACACTCGAGGCTCGTGGACGGCATGACCCATGTGTAGTACCGCGTGCCGTGCCTGTAGTCGAGGCGATGGCTGCTATGACCATACTCGACGCGTTGTTGATGTCCAAGGCAACCTTGTAATTCATTACTGAAAGGTAAAGTCATATAAATAGTGCAGTATACCGACTATTCGACATATCTTGCCCGTTACTTCGACGGAAAAGTTCAGAAACTTGCCATCTCTTTTCCTATGGGATGTCCCAATAGGGATGGAACAAAGGGATGGGGAGGTTGTGTGTACTGCAATAACAAGTCGTTCAGCCCTTCATATGGCCACATTGGTGAGGGGGTAAGGGCACAGCTTGAGGCCGGGAAGCATTTTTTTGCCCGAAAGTATCCGTCCATGAGATATTTGGCCTATTTTCAGAGCTACACCAATACGTATGGCGACGTTGACCAACTGATTGCGCTATATCGGGAGGCACTGGAAGTGGATGGTGTAGTGGGGCTTGTAATCGGGACCCGTCCCGATATGATGCCGCAGATACTGCTCGACAAGCTGGCCCGACTTGCAGCCGATGGTGTCTATATAATGATAGAATATGGAGCCGAGTCGAGCCACGACTCTACTCTTGAGCGTGTGAACCGATGCCACACTTGGGCCGACACTATCGATGCTGTGGAGCGCACCTCACGTGCCGGATTGCACATAGGGCTGCACCTGATCATGGGATTGCCCGGAGAGACGAGGTCTATGATGCTCGAGACAATTGACCGTGTGTCACGGTTGCCGGTCGATGTGCTGAAACTGCATCAGCTGCAGGTGCTCAAAGGGACGCAGCTGGCCGCTATGGCCCATAGGGTAAAATGTTTTACCCTCGAGGGATACCTCGACCTGTGCAGGGAAATTGTAGCGCGAGTACCTCGTTCCATTGCCATAGAGCGGTTTACGTCGTCGGCACCGGCCGACATGTTGCTGAAACCTGCATGGGGTGTTAAAAACTATCAATTTGTCAATATGCTCAACCATAGTCTCGATATCTCTTCACCGGTTACGCTCTATGTGTCGGATCTCGACGGTACATTGCTCGACAACAGCAGCAAGGTGAGCTCTGTCTCGGCCGAAACCATAAGCCGTCTGTCGCGCGAAGGGGCCCTGATTACGATAGCCACGGCACGTACACCGGCCACCGTAGTACCATTGCTTGCCGGCACTTATACCACCCCCAAGGCAATAGTGATGACTGGTGCCGCTATGTGGGACCGAAGTCTCAATCAACTTGTCGATATGAAACTGTTGTCACGCGACAGTGCTTGTGATATTGTAGGGCTGTTTGACCGGCTCGGTGTCGATCCGTTCATCTACACCGTGGCGTCTCCGTCACATCTTGATGTCTATCATGGCGTAGACATGAATCGCGGAGAAGATGAATTCTATCAGGCACGGCGTTCGCTGGAACTTAAAAAGTTTCACATAGGCCGCCGCCCCGATGACCATGAGTGGGATAAAGTCATACTCATCTTCGCAATCGGTGCCACAGGGAGGATAAGAATGGTCGACGAGCAGCTGGCCGGAAGGGAGGATTGCTCTGTATCGTTCTATCCCGATATTAATAATCCGGCACGCTCGATTATCGAGGTCTTCGCACATGGAGTCTCCAAGGCCGAGGCTTTGCAACGGCTAGCAGCCGAGACCGGAGCCGGGCGTACAGTTGTTTTCGGTGACAACCTAAATGACCTGTCGATGTTCTCGGTGGCTACAGTATCTGTGGCAGTAGCCAATGCCTATGATGAGGTGAAGGAGGCTGCCGATGAGGTCATAGGCCCCAATAGCGCCGACTCGGTCGCTCGGTACATTGAGCAATCCTTTTGCCGCTGAGACCGCAATATTGGAACCCTGAAATTCGTTTATAGGATGTGAATATATATGATACACGTAGATATGGCACAATAGTGATACTTGCTGTGGCTATTGCCATGGTGGCTGTGTTTCTTGTGGCCTTCAACAAACTCGTCAACGATCTCACAATCCAGGAGCGGGAGCGCATGGAGGTGTGGGCCAGTGCGACACGCCAGATGGCCAAGGTCACCACGGCGGCTATGGAGGGAGACACTGACGATGAGGCCAATGTCGAATTTCTGTTGAGCATTCTTGCCGGCAATCACACTATACCGGTGCTTCTTACCGATCAGGATGGCAATATCATAGACCAGCGCAATTTTGACCTGCCTGAACCTGTGGTGCCTATGGAGCCACTTTCACCGGCCAATATGAATTATCTTAACCGGTGCCTGAAGTCGCTCAAACTGGGTAATAATATCATCAAGATCGATATAAGTCCCGATAACAGCCAGTATCTGTATTACGATGACTCGAAACTGCTCAAACGTCTGGGTTACTATCCTTATATACAGTTGCTCGTGATGCTGGTGTTCATAGGTGTGGTGTATTATGCGCTCACTGCAACCAAGCGTGCTGAGCAGAACAAGGTGTGGGTAGGTCTCTCAAAGGAGACTGCCCATCAACTGGGCACTCCCATTTCATCACTTATGGCGTGGATGGAGATTCTCGATGCTCTCGGAGTGGACTCTGATACTGTTAAGGAGATGAACAAGGATGTGAACCGCCTGTCGACAATTGCATCGCGGTTCAGCAAAATCGGTTCGCAGCCTCAGATGGAGAGCGAGGATCTCAATGCTGTGGTAGTTCATGCCTGTGAATACATGTCGACTCGTATATCGCGCCGCATCACGCTCACCACGGTCCCCTCATCTTCCCCTATTCCGGTAAAAATGTCATCGCCGCTATTTGAATGGGTAATGGAAAATCTCATAAAAAATGCAGTCGACGCCATGGAAGGTACCGGCCGTATTGACGTCTCTGTAGCCAGTGAAGGAAATCGTGGCACAGTCACTGTCTCGGATACTGGAAAGGGAATATCGCGCAAGAACTTCAAGACAGTGTTCAATCCAGGCTATACTACCAAGACACGTGGTTGGGGTTTGGGGTTGACTCTCGCCCACCGCATCATTGCCCAGTATCATGGCGGGCGCATCTATGTCAAGGATTCGGAGCCCGGGAAGGGTACTACTTTCAAGATTGAGCTACCCATGTAAAAAAGGTGATTATTTAACCCTATTGTCCATATGGTAGTTTTTGTTTGCCAAATAAATGTTAAAGGGGCGCTTATTTTTGTTGAAAAAGTTGCGTAA
Organism: Clostridiales bacterium; assembly: GCA_023666645.1. Taxonomy (GTDB): domain Bacteria; phylum Bacteroidota; class Bacteroidia; order Bacteroidales; family Muribaculaceae; genus JAAVFS01. Next base: position 6,405 of record JAMPBP010000034.1, on the reverse strand, counting down.
TATGTGAAAAATGCTTTCCTTTGCATGTGTGTTTTTCATAGTATTAGATTAAGATAAAGGTTTATGTAAGGGAGTTGTCGTGAGACAACTCCCTTATGCTATTAACGCAGTTGTGTCAACATGCGCATCGTTGATGGGTCGATGGGTCGATATTCAATTGGAGCGTTGTTCTATATGGAAAGCTATCGCGCGGTTTATGAAGTGCAGGAAATCTTTGGTAGTGTTCATATCGGCCACAATTTTTTTCTCCAGATTCTTTGATTTGAGGTAGCCGGTACCGATATGTTTTATAAGACACAGGTTCTTGTACTTCAGGTACTCTCCATAAGGACACTCGGCATCATAGCCGCGTGGTACACGTTTGAGTTTCATCGAATCATCGAGTTGGAAGCCTTTGGCCCGGTCGATCGAGGCTTGAAGTTCATTTCCTTCATCCATTTCAATGTCTTCTCTCAGTATCTTGAGTACTGCAGGCTCTGTATAGTAGTTGCCTGTCGCCAGCATTCCGTTGACTGTGCCATCCTCGTCGTCGATTCCCATCTGGAAATAGTAGCCTGAATATGGACCACGTTTCCCCTGCGGTGCAAAATAACACCCCATGTAAGTTTTGTAGGGACGTTTGTCATGGCTGAAACGTACATCTCTATATATGCGCCATGTGCAGTCTGAAACAGTAAGATTACCTATCGAACTGTCAAACTGCTGGACCATGGGTATGAGACGCTCTACAAAAGCGTCAAATTCACGCTTGGCATTCAGATATACTTCTTTGTGGGCGTTGAACCACTCCCGGTTATTATTTACAGAAAGTTGCCTGAGGAATTCTATTATGTGTTCCATAAGTGTATGTTGTGATTGTAATGGACAGGTGATTGATTTTTAACGGGCATGCAATACTGCTATGCGGCATGTTTTGGCTGAGACGGAGGCGTGGCGCGATGCTCTTATGCCTATTACCCACAGTATGGGGCCATCACCGTCACCGGCTACAAGCAGGCGGCAGGCGCGTTTCTCGATAAGTGTAGCGTGACGGTCGCTCAGAATGTCGCTCACGAGCCTGCTACCTTTCATGCCCCATGGTTGAAGCCTGTCACCGGGACGTGTCGCACGCAGTGTCAGTGATCCATATCTTTCAAGCAGGTCGGCATCAAAGTAGGCTGTCGAGGGATCCCTCGATGGATTGAAATTTTCAGGTTGTATATATTGTGTGTCGATGATTCCGTGCAGTTTATCGAGCTCAGTGGCAGGAAATGTGATACTTTCGGCTGCAGTCATGTCGATATTGTCACAGTTGACCAGTGAGCCATGGTCAAGGATATAGGCTCCGGAGGAATTCCCCGGGCTGAAAATCAGCCCGGAGCGGTCACATGATTCAATGATGCCGTGAACCAGGTCGATATTGAAGCCCCGATAGTCGGGGTAGTTGAGCAGTTCAAAGAGTAATGCCTCGGGGTGTGGTTCATGGGCGACAAGACGTGAGAGGTCTATGTCGCCATTGCTATTTATATATATGTCAACAGCTTGAGTTATAGAGCTGTTAAGGATGGAACGCTGGTTGTCAAGAGCGGCCAGTGTACGTTTGAATCCCAGGAGCGATGAGGGAAAGTATTTATTGAGCAGAGGCAGAATCTCATTGCGCAACGCGTTGCGGCGATAGTCGTTGCTCAGGTTGGAAGAGTCGGTGACGTAATCGAGGCCGCGGGAACTCAGATAGTCCAGGATCTGACTCTTGGTGCATTGCAGCAGGGGTCTCACATAGTGAGCGCTACGTGTCTTCATGCCGGCGAGCCCTTTTATTCCTGAGCCACGTAGCATGTTGATCAAGAGTGTTTCTATATTATCCTCGAGATGATGACCTATGGCGATGCTGTCGAGCGAGAATTCATTGCGTAGCTTCTCAAACACTTCATATCTCATGGCACGGCATGCCATCTCGACCGATTCTCCGTGATGATTGCGGCGGTAGTGGTCCACATCACACTGGATTACTTCAATGTCTACCCCGAGCATTGCGGCTATGAAGCGTGCATGGGCCTCGTCGCGGTTGCTCTCTTCGCCACGCAGATGGTAGTTGCAATGAACAGCATGACAATGATGACCGAGCTGGCGGAGCGATGCGAGTAAAGCCACCGAGTCGGCACCTCCGCTCAGCGTCACCAGAAATGATTCATCCGGTCTTACCGTGGCTGCGACCTCGGTTATGAGCGGGTGTCTGATATTGTTGTTGTGAGGGCTCACTTTCCAAGCATCTTGTCCATGGCCTCAGCAGCGTGACGACCGTCGCCCATAGCGAGAATCACCGTGGCTCCACCTCTCACGATGTCACCACCGGCATATATGGTGGGTATTGACGACTGCATTCCGTCATTGACGGCAATGGTGCCGCGACGCGTTACCTCAAGACCGTCAATGGTGGCCGGTATAAGGGGATTGGGTGACACTCCTACGCTTACTATAACCAAATCGACTTCAATCTCATCGATAGCTCCCTCTACGGGTACAGGGGAACGACGTCCCGACTCGTCGGGAGATCCCAGCTCCATACGCTGTACGCGCATGGCCCGCACTCTACCTTTGTCATCGCCAAGATATTCCACGGGGTTGTGGAGTGTGAGAAACTCGACACCTTCCTCCCGGGCATGCTTGATTTCCTCAGCGCGTGCCGGCATCTCCTCCTCGCTGCGTCGGTACACGAGCATCACCTTGGAGGCTCCCATGCGGCGTGCTGTGCGCACCGAGTCCATGGCGGTGTTTCCACCGCCTATGACGGCCACCCGGTCTACACGTGGCACCGGGGTGGCATAGCCGGGCGTGCCGGCATGCATCAGGTTGATGCGTGTGAGGTACTCATTGGACGACATTATGTTAATCAGATTCTCTCCTTTGATTCCCATGAAGCGTGGCAGTCCGGCACCTGACGCTACAAATAAACCGTCAAATCCCATTTCGAGCAGCATGTCGTAACTTAATGTCTTTCCTATGATGCAGTCCTTGACCATTTCCACGCCTTGGGCTTTCAAGGCGTCGATCTCGATATCCACAATCTTATTGGGCAGGCGGAACTCGGGGATTCCATATTTAAGCACACCGCCTATCTCATGCAATGCCTCAAAGACGGTGACTTTGTAACCTTTGCTTGCCATGGCTCCGGCAAACGACAGGCCGGCGGGACCTGAACCGGCCACTGCAATCTTTTTGCCATTGGTGGGCGGTAGCTCTGATACTTCGTGGCTGTGCCCGCGCATGTTCTCGGTATCGGCGGCAAATCGCTCGAGGTAACCTATGGCGACAGCTGGCTTGTGCATCTTGTTGTATATGCATTTTGACTCGCACTGGCGCTCCTGAGGGCACACTCGGCCACATACGGCGGGCAGTGCGCTGGTTTCCTTGAGCACCATGGCTGCTTCGTGAAAATTACGCCGTTCAACATTTTTGATAAAACCGGGTATGTTGATTTGCACCGGGCAACCGGTTACGCATTGTGGATCCGGACAATCGAGGCAGCGGGTGGCTTCGAGCACTGCCATCTCGGTTGACAGACCCTGGTTAACTTCGTGATTGCATGTCACGCGATAGTGGGGTGGCAGTTCGGGCATCTTGGCTCGCGGTATTGCTGTGCGCTCCTTGGCGGTGTGGGCCTGCCTGAGTTCTTCGCGCCAGCCGGCATCGCGCGGTGATATTGTGGTTGGGTTCATAACGTTATCGGGGGGGGATGTATTTATTTATTCTTCCGGGGGGCATTGAGAGTGTGGGAGGTTGTGACTCGGGAGGGCAGTCAACTATAGGACTTGAGTCGGAGCATCATTTCGTCAAAGTCAACTTTGTGGGCGTCAAACTCTGGCCCGTCGATGCATACGAATCTCATCTTGCCATCGACTGTCACGCGGCATGCGCCACACATTCCGGTGCCGTCGACCATTATGGTGTTGAGCGAGCATATTGTGGGCACATTGTGTTTCAATGTTGTCAGTGCCACAAATTTCATCATTATAGCCGGACCTATTGTCACAGCCATGTCAACTTTCTCGCGCTCAATGACCATCTCGATTCCTTGGGTTACCAGTCCCTTGTTGCCGTAGGAGCCATCGTCGGTCATGATTATGACCTCATCGCTGTATTCCCTCACCTGCTCCTCAAGTATGATGAGCTCTTTGGTGCGGGCAGCCAGTACTGAAATCACACGGTTGCCAGCCTGTTTCATGGCTTTGATGATTGGAAGCAACGGTGCTACTCCCACACCACCACCGCTACACACCACGGTGCCGAATTTCTCAATATGTGTAGCGCGCCCCAGCGGGCCTACCACGTCATGGAGATACTCTCCCGGCTCCTTTGCACATATGGCACGGGTAGAGTCTCCGATAGCCTGAATTACGAGTGTGATGGTGCCGCGTTGGCTGTCTGAGTCGGCTATGGTGAGCGGTATGCGTTCTCCGTGGGAGTCATCAATGACTATCACGAAGTGGCCCGGACGTCGCGACCGTGCTATCATGGGGGCTTCGACTACGAGTTGGACCACATTGGCCGAGAAATGTTTTTTTTCGATTATCTTGTTCACGATGAGTTGGTATGAAAATTCAGTCGCCCTCTCGCTGTTAATCCTCGCTGCTGGAATCTATCAGGGTAGGTTGTCAACCGGTGGTTCTTATGGCTGGTTTCAAAACCAGGTATTGACTTTACCCAGGGGCAGGAACGAGTATGTATTAACTGTTACACGATTGGGTTCGTATTAGTTCTAATGTTATCAGACCTCAAAGATAAGAAAATTTTGTGTTCACACAGAACATTGATACTCTATTTTTGTTACATTTGCGATGTGGCAGCTATAATCGTGTCCACTGAATTGAAAACTACCAATAACCAAATAAAGTATCAAGTTCATGAATTACCTTACTAATGACAAGCTCCTTATCGTGGGAGCAGCCGGCATGATCGGTTCAAACATGGCTCAGACAGCACTCATGATGGGCCTCACTCCCAATATTTGTCTCTACGACCCATATGCACCCGCGCTCGAAGGTGTGGCCGAGGAGCTGTATGACTGTTCTTTCCAGGGTGCCAATCTCACTTTCACAAGCGATGTCAAGGAGGCTTTTACCGATGCTAAGTATATCGTATCGTCGGGTGGCGCAGCCCGCAAAGCCGGTATGACCCGCGAGGATCTCCTGAAGGGCAATGCTGCTATTGCCGAGGAGTTTGGTAAGAATGTCAAGCAATATTGCCCCGATGTCAAGCATGTAGTGGTGATATTCAACCCGGCCGATATCACCGGTCTTATCACTCTCATCTACTCTGGCTTGAAACACAATCAGGTTTCAACTCTTGCCGCCCTTGACAGTACACGTTTGCAGCGTGAGCTCTCCAAGTATTTCAACATACCGCAGGACGAGGTTGAGAACAGCCGCACATATGGTGGTCATGGCGAGCAGATGGCTGTTTTTGCTTCAACCACCAAAATTGCCGGTAAACCGTTGGGCGAGATTATAGATACAGAGGCTTTGCCACTGGCCGAGTGGGAAGCTATGAAGGTACGTGTAATACAGGGTGGAAAACATATCATCGACCTGCGCGGACGCTCCTCGTTCCAAAGTCCGGCTTATCTGTCGATCGAAATGATTGCGGCTGCAATGGGTGGTAAACCCTTCCGCTGGCCTGTAGGAACGTATGTCAACAATGACCGGTTCCAGCATATCATGATGGCTATGGAAACCTCGGTTACCGCCAATGGTGTCCATCATCTTCCCATGCATGGAACCCCAGCCGAGGAGGCTGAACTCGAAACGAGCTACAAGCACCTGTGTGCCCTTCGTGATGAGGTTATCGCAATGGGAGTGCTTCCCCCGGTTGACAAGTGGAACGAAATCAACCCCAACATTCATTGATTGGTATCAATATAGTAATCTGAAAAGAAAACGTCCGTCCTTTAAGCTATGTAGAAAGGACGGACGTGACTTTTTTAGCCCGATGGAAAGTCAAATTATAGACTTATGTATGATTCGGCGGTTATTGAATCGTCTCGCCGGCGTTGATAGCCTCCATTGCACGGGCGAGTTGGTCGGGGCACGATGTCGACTTGTTGCCACATGTCACTCCTTTGAGTTTGTCAATGACCATGGTAGGTGTCATGCCGTCAACGAGCAGTGATATTCCCTTGAGATTGCCGTTGCAACCGCCTATGAACGAAACGTTGTGCAGGCGACCGTTGTCATCGATTTCGAAATTAATCTGGCGAGAACAAGTTCCACATGTAGTGTAGTTATATTTCATGTCGGTAATGTGAGTGGTGATTATGGTTAAAAAAAGAGACCGGCATTGGTTTTGTTATTCCAATGCCGGCGGTGATTTCACTGGTGCTCGAAGCGGGACTCGAACCCGCACAGCCGCAATGGCCAAGGGATTTTAAGT
>JAMPBP010000033.1 GCA_023666645.1 Clostridiales bacterium | reverse complement strand
CTTTATTCCATCGGCTGCACTTACCATCACTCCCGATGTGATAGGGAACGACATCGCAACCAATACAGTTTTAATAATTGATTTCATATTTCTATGGTATTTGTTTTCGGTAATAATTCCGTATGCAAATCTACAACTTTATCAAAGCCACCGCTATTAAAATTTATGCATTCAGTAGCAAAAATGTTGCATCGCCCCAAATTTAATAGCAAATGAACTGTTATTCATAATATTATCATTATCTTTGTCGAGGCGTTAAAAAACAAATCTGAACCAATGATTAACAAAGTCGCAATATACTTGATAAGTATCCTAATGCTTCTTCCACTCTTTGGATGTCAGGAAGAGAAACATTACCGCATAGGCATATCACAGTGCAGCCAGGACGACTGGCGCACGAAGATGAACGACGAGATTTACCGTGAGATCATGTTCCACCCCGAGGCTGAGGTGGAGATAAGATCGGCCGATGACAGCAATGAAAAACAGATTGCCGACATACGTTATTTCAAGGATAACAGATTTGACATAATCATCGCAGCCCCCAACGAGGCCGATGCAATCACGCCCGTCATCAAGGAAGTCTACGAGTCGGGAATCCCGGTAATAATATTTGACAGAAACATTCATGGCGACACATACACCTCCTTTCAGGGCGTGGACAACAGCGCCATAGGCAAGGAAGCAGCACAATATGCCTTCTCTCTGATCGGGAATGGAGGTAAAGTAATTGAGATATACGGACTGGTAGGGTCGACGCCTGCCATAGAACGCCATATCGGATTCACCGAAGAAGCCCAAAGACTCGGATTAAAGATATGTGGTTCAGGCATCGGAAACTGGAATTACGAAGATGCGGCAGTGGTTGCCGATTCTTTATTGTCACAACACCCTGATGCCGATTTGATATTCGCCCACAATGACCGCATGGCCATCGCGGCATCAGAGGTTGCCGCCAAGCATGGAGCCGAAGTCAAAGTAATAGGCATAGATGCAGCTCCCGAAATCGGCATCAAGGCAGTTGCCGATGGCGTCATCGATGCCACATTTCTCTATCCTACCGAAGGGTATGGACTGATACGCACAGCCTTGGCTATTTTAGAAGGAGAACCGTATGAGAGGATTAAAAAACTGCCTATTTCCTCAGCGGTTGATAAATCCAATGCCGATATCCTATTATTGCAGAATGAATCCCTTAAAGAGGAAACCGCCAAAATCAAGCTGTTGAAATCCCAGGTAGATGATTATTGGAACCGCCATTCGGCCCAAACGACATTGTTCTATGCGGCGATAGCCATTGTTGCACTGCTGTTCGGTTTTATATCCATGATTCTCAGGTCATTCTGGCTGCACAAAAAACATCAGAACACACTTGTGGAGCAAAATAAGATTCTTGAACAGCAGAGGGACACTGAGAAACATCTCAACGAGCAAATCAAGCTTGCCACACAGTCCAAACTGGTGTTCTTCACCAATGTATCCCATGACCTGAGGACACCTTTGACTCTGATTGCCGAACCGGTTGAACAACTCGAGGCCGCCGATTATCTGACACCACAGCATCATGCCTTAATGAAGATAGCCAATAAAAACGTAAAAATACTCAAGCGGCTCATCAATCAAATTCTTGATTTCAGAAAGTATGAGAACGGCAAGTTGCAGATAAACTTAACCGAAGTCAATATAGCCGAACTCATACGCGACTGGACCGAATCGTTCACCGCCATAGCCCGCAAGAGAGAGATAAAGCTCACAATCGATATACTCGTGGAGTCGTCGGTGACCATGGCGATCGACACTGAAAAAATTGAACGCGTATTTTTCAACATCCTGTCCAACGCGTTCAAATATACACCCAACAACGGGAAGATACATTTCATGTGCACCAGTGATGATTCCCGGCTGATATTCTCGGTCGAGGATACCGGACAAGGCATTGCTACTGAAGATCTCAGCAACATCTTCGACCGTTTCTATCAGGTTGACAAGATACACCCCAATGGATCGGGCATAGGGTTGTCACTCGCCAAGGCATTTGTTGAGCTTCACGGCGGGTCCATTGAGGTAGAGAGTTCACTGGGAAAAGGAAGCAAGTTTACCGTAAGCCTGCCTATACGTCATGTTGACCTGACGCCCAATACAGGGATAACACGCGTAATCACAGAGAATGACGTTGATGCCGAGCTTGGCGATATAGAGCTTGATGTCACCGGCTCAGACATCGACAAGCCTCTGCTCCTTATAATTGATGACAATGCCGACATAAGGAAGATGATCAGGGAATTGCTCTCCAGCGACTATAATATAATAGAAGCTTCAAATGGCAAGGAGGGGATACGGCTTGCATCAAAATATGTCCCCGACTTGATAATATGCGATGTCATGATGCCGGTGATGGACGGGCTGGAATGCTGCCGACGTATCAAGGGAGAAATCACTACTTCACATATCCCCGTGCTGATGCTCACGGCGTGCAGCATGGACGAGCAGCGCATTCAGGGATATGAAAGCGGTGCCGACGGATATCTATCGAAACCATTCAACAGCAAGATGTTGCGCATGCGATGCGAGAATCTGATTGAAAACCGCAAGCGCATCAAAAACTTATGGAACACTGAGACCGAAAAAATTGATCTGCAGCCAGGCAACGCCTCGCCCCAACCGAAGCCGATTCTTGACATCGACAATGATTTTTACGCCCGCTTTGTCACACTTGTCAATGAAGAAATGGGCAACAGCGACCTCAACATTGATACACTTGCCGGGAAACTGGGCTTGGGCCGTTCTCAATTTTACAGAAAAATCAAGTCTTTGACCAACTACTCTCCTGTTGAGTTATTGCGCAAGATGAGACTCACGAAAGCAAGGGAACTGCTCTCGACCACCGATAAATCAATAAGTGAAATTGCCTATGAGGTTGGATTCTCAGCTCCGGCCTATTTCACAAGAGTATTCCGCGAGATGTTTGATGAATCTCCCTCGGAGATGAGAAGCCGCCTCGGGTTCAAGGACTGAACAACTACCGCAAATCGATACATGATGGTCGAGTCATAAAATTGGCTCGGCCCCGCCATGCAGGCACGTGTATATAATATATGATGCTTGCTTAGAGCCCATTCCTTATCGAATGGGCTCTGAAAGTCTGTCACATGATAAAAATGGTGCATTCTGTTATAGAAATTATTCATCGCACAAAAAATCATAGTCAATACATCATGAGTGCTATCATATAAATATAGCATACGGTAATTTCGTGGCAGAATTCAAACACCCGTAAATTAAATAACATGAAAAAATCAATCCTTAGTACACTATTGCTGCTTATGATAGCAATCGTGACGCAAGCACAGACAATCACTGTGCATGGGACCGTTCTTTCATCGGTCGATGATGAACCTCTGATTGGTGCAAGCGTAATTTCCGATGTCAAGGGATCGGTCGGAGTAGCAACCGACTTTGATGGGAATTTCACACTTACAGTTCCAGATGGGTCCAATCTAATTGTATCATATGTGGGATATAAATCCACAACAGTTAAAGCCGAGGCTCAAATGACAATTCATCTCGACGAAGACTCAGAATTGCTGGACGAGGTAGTAGTCGTAGGTTATCAGACAATGAAGAAAGCCGATTTGACCGGTTCAGTATCGGTTATCAACACCAAATCATTGGAAACATCGTCAGATACTGACCCTATGCGAGCATTGCAGGGTAAGGTCCCGGGCATGACCATATCGGCCAACGGTTCTCCGAGTGGGACAGGCTCTGTACGCATTCGTGGTATCGGCTCATTCAATGCTTCTCAAGATCCACTGTTCGTTATCGATGGTGTCCCGACGACAGCAACGCTTAACTCGTTGAACATGAATGATATTGAAAGCATGCAGATTTTAAAGGATGCTGCTTCAGCCTCTATCTATGGTTCACGAGCCGCCAATGGTGTAATCATAATTACAACTAAGAAAGGTAAAGCCAATGGTGACAAAGTCAACGTAAGTTTTTCGGCCAATCTCACAGCCCAATTCTATAGCGGCCAGTCAAAGATGAAATTACTGAATACTCCGGGCTATGCAACTGCAATGGCTCAGGCAGCTCTCAATGACGGACTCGACCCCGCGGCTTATGCTTCCAGCTACGGACTCAACCTCAATGCAACATCGGGCTATCCCATTTCAGTATATGATATTTCCTCCGGTCAATACCGGAATTATACTGTGGGTGGCTACTATGACGGATATATCAATTCAAAGCGCACTATGCTTATGTCGGATACCGACTGGCTCAATGCAATTTCCCGCACCGGTTTCTCACAGAGCTATGACGCTTCAGTCTCCAAAGCTACCGATGCCTTTACCGCGTTATTCTCTCTCGGCTACAAAAAAAATGAAGGCATCCTGAAATATACCAACTTCGAGAACATCTCAGCTCGTATCAATACCTCATTCAAAATTTCCCCTGTAGTCACCGTAGGAGAAAATTTCACTCTCACATATACCGACCAAGTTGACCTGCAGCCATTGGAAAATGCACTGAAGATGCCTTCAACCGTACCGGTTTTTGAAACTGACGGCACAACCTACGGCGGCCCTGTAGGAAGTATGGCCGACCGCCAGAACCCACTGCGCGAACTCGCATTCAATAAGAACAATGCTCTGGATATATGGCGTCTGTTTGGCAATGCCTACATTGACATAAACCCGATAAAAGGCCTTGTACTCCGTTCAAACTTCGGTCTTGACTACGATGCCGCATTCATCCACTCATATAACTATACTTTCCACAGTGATATTGTAAACAACGATACCAACTCGACGACCCTCTCTCAAGCCAACGATTCAAAGTGGACATGGACAAACACTGCAAATTACAATTTCACTTTGAACAACGACCATAATTTCACTGTCCTTGCCGGTATGGAGATGTTCCGTCAGAGCCGTATTGATTTCTCAGGCTACAATGAGAACTACGATATCGAGACACCTGATTACATGTATCCCGACGCTTCATCGGGTGTTGAACGCTCAACCGGCAATAAGTCGGCTTATGCTCTGGTTTCATTCTTCGGTAAGATTGACTATAACTGGAGGAATGTTCTGCTGGCATCATTCACAATCCGTCATGACGGTTCATCACGTTTCGGAAGCAATAACCGTTACGGTACATTCCCGGCAGCGACTCTCGGCTACCGTATTTCAGAAAATTTAAAGAAAAACTGGCTGGACGAGTTGAAAGTCAGACTCTCATGGGGCAAGACCGGTAATCAGGCAATCTCAAACACCGCCCGTTATGCTCTATATATCGCAGATTATGGTAACGATCGAGTAACCTCAACCGCTTATGACCTGCTACTCCAGCAAAGCGGTATTTTCCCCTCAGGTTATTATGCAAGCCAGACGGCAAATCCCAATCTGAAATGGGAAACCACTATCCAATACAATGCAGGCCTTGATTTTGGAATGTTCAAAAATCGTCTTACAGGATCACTTGATGCCTATATCAAGGATGTTAAGGACATGCTTATTATTCCTGCCTATCTTGGATCGATGGGTGAAGGCGGAGCATCATGGCTCAATGGTCCGTCACTCCGTAACTGGGGTATGGAATTCCAGATTGGATGGCGCGATGAACTGGCCTGCGGACTCGGTTACCGTGCGTCTCTCAACCTTGATTTCTTCCGCAATAAAGTAACCTATCTGCCTTCTACCACTACAGGCTCATATGCCCACACAACTACCGAGAATCTCGTACAGGCAAAACAACCTTATGGATCAATCGTAGGCTACGTGTTTGACGGACTTTTCCAAAATCAGGAAGAAGTACTTGCCTATGGTCAGGATAATGCACGTGTCGGAGGCATGAAATATGCCGACCTTAATAGAGACGGTAAAATCACACCCGACGACCAGACTTGGATTTTTAATCCTGTTCCCGATTTGTCCTTTGGTCTTAACGTGGAATTGTCCTACAAGAATTTCGACCTCCAGATGTTCTGGCAGGGGGTACTCGGACAGGATGTCTATAACAACCAGAAATTCCAAAATGACTTCTGGAGTGTTACCGATGCCGGCAGCAATAAGGGTGTGCGGGTCCTTGACGCATGGTTGCCCAATGTCAACACCTCCTCTACCATTCCAATGCTCACCACCAATAACAAGGGTGATGAGGGACGTACTTCTTCCTACTTTGTGGAAAACGGTTCTTATGCCAAGCTCCGCACTCTACAAATCGGATACAACCTGCCATCAAAAGTCCTGTCAAAACTGCGCATGAGCAGAGCCCGTGTATATGTATCGGGACAGAACCTACTTACAATCAAAAGCAGCAGCCTTACATGCACCGACCCTGAAAACCCCAACTGGGCCTACCCGATTCCGACATCAGTATCATGCGGTGTACAGGTTGATTTCTAACTCTAAAAATCCAAAATCATGAAATCTATCAAAATATTACTTCTTTCCCTCGTTTCTTTGGGAATGACAGCGTGTGATGATTTTATCGACGTCCCGCCTACCGGAGTCGTAGACGGTGACCTCGCCTATTCACAACCTGAAAAGATGGTGAATGCAGCCTATGCCTCTCTCGGTGACTGTTGGTACACCTATCCGTTTAACCTCTGGCCATATGGCGACCTCAGTTCTGATGACTGCCTCAAAGGTGGAGGCGGCACAACCGATACAGGTTATCACCCTATGGAAATATGGTCGACCCTGACCTCCACTCCCGGTGAACTCGATGAACTATGGTACCGTTTGTATTGCAATATCTCACGTTGCAACAGGGCATTGGTAGCACTTGAGGAATCAGGTGTCAAGACTCTCGGTGAGAAAACAGCCGCTCAGCGAGTCGGGGAGGTTCACTTTCTGCGTGGGCACAGTTACTTTAAGCTACTCACAATGTTCCGACAAATTCCTTGGATCGATGAGGAAGTGTTCAAAAACAGCACTCATGAACAGATTCCCAACAATCAGTATACTTATGAACAGCTGTTTGGGAAAGTCATACATGAGTTTGAACTGGCCTATGAAGCTCTCCCCGATGAAGTTGCCGATGGTGGAGGTCGTGCCAACCGTATTGCCGCAGCCTCCTACCTTGCCAAGTGCTATCTCACCCTCGCATGGGGCGATGGCTATGAAGCTACCAACGGTGTGGATTTCATCAATGAAGAATACATGAAAAAGGTCGTGGAGTATACTGAGGTTGTAAAAAATTCGCGCTACGGTTATCTTGCTGATTTCGGTGATATATTCCTCCCGGAATTCAAGAATAGCTCAGAATCGGTATTCGCTGTACAGACCTCTCAATACACCGAGGACAACACCCGTTTCGGTCGCGCCAACTGGTCGAATATGCTTAACGGCTGCTGGGGCATGTGGTCCTGCGGCTGGGACTTCCATAAGCCGTCGCAGAACCTTGTAAATGCCTACAAGACCAAGAATGGCCTTCCCATGTTTGACGACTATGCCAAAACCAACGAATACCCTGTAAACGGTGTAATGTCCAATCAGAAATGGGATCCCCGTTTGTTCCATACCGTAGGTATGCCTTCTTTCCCATACAAATATGAGGACGAGTACATTATGACAACCGAGAACACCCGTACACCCAACACTTACGGTTTCTATACCTCGCTGAAGGATGTACCTCAACGCAGTGCTGGTGAAACATTTGATGGCTCTTGGCAAGCTTTCGCCATGAATGACTATGTTTTCCGCTACACCGATGTCATGCTGATGCGTGCTGAGGCTCTTATCGAGCTTGGGAAGCTTGAAGAAGCCCGTGGTATCGTGAATGACATTCGTCAACGTGCAGCCAACTCTATCGACAAACACATAGGCTATGCTAAGGATTATTGTGAGATTGCGCTATACTCTACAGCCGACTTCAGCGATAAAGAGAAAGCCCGCACCCGCCTTCGCTGGGAGCGTCGTCTTGAAATGGCGATGGAAAGCAGTCGCTATTTCGACCTTCGACGCTGGGGTGTGGCCTCGACGGTGCTGAACGCTTATTTCGAGAAAGAGAAAAATGCAAGCTACGACGGGGTTAAATACGGCCAGTACTATCAGGATGCCCATTACACAGCCGGGAAGAATGAGTTTTATCCCATTCCTTACAACCAGCTCTACTATGTACCCGGTCTTTACGTTCAGAACAAAGGATATAAATGATACGAAAAAGAGACTCAGAGATGATGTACTGACTCTGGCAAAAAATTCCCTTGTGTATCTCAAAACAAGGTAAGATTTAAGGTAAAGAAGATTGTGACAGGCAAGACCCCTGAGTGTATCGGTTACACCCAGGGGTCTATTTCATATAACACGTTATGTCTTATAGCTTGTTCCCTTCAACTGTTTCCCTGATGAATGGCATGGGTGCCATACACTCGGAGTTCATAATGTGAATTTGAGTTCCTTGCCGTTGTCCACGCATTTGCAGGCTATGACTTGCCCTTCACGCGACAATGTCACCTCAACTTTATCATCATCTCTCACCACCTCAATATCACAAGGTTGCGGGCTGCAACAACGCCATGATGCGGTTGACTATAAGCGAGGGAGTTATGCTCACCATGCAACGGTGGTCGCCGCTCAGGCAACGGCGGTCGCCCGACACCGAGCAAGGACGGCAAGGCACAGGAAGCTGAATATTATTTTCCTCAGGCATGAGCCAGCCGCCATAACCGCAGTAATGGTGGGTTGCACCCCATATCGTCACTACCGGAGCTCCGGCGAGGGCTGCCATATGCATATTGGCCGAATCCATCGTGACCATGACATCGAGTGCATTGAAGAGGGAGAGTTCGGCTCCAAGCCCGTCACTACGCCCGGCCAGCGAGAGTGTGGCCGGATATTTGCGGGCCCATTCCGACAGGATTTTCTGTTCATAAGGTCCCCCGCCAAAGAGGAATATCTTAGTATCACGCCGGCCCGACAGGTCTCTCACCACCTGCTCCATGAGGTGCAAGGGATAAATTTTCCCTTCATGCTTGGCAAAGGGGGCGATACCGATCCACACTTCACCACCCTTCTTGGGCCCGGTGATACCGGCATATGCCGAGGTGTCGGCCGCCAACCGGTCAAACAAACTTCTGAACACCCTTTCACCGGCCGGCAATGATGCCGCTTCAAGCGTAAGGCGGTAACGCTCGATGGTGTGGGTGAGCGGGAGCATGATTTTTCCAGAGCGGCGCGTGAGTTGTTTCTTCTCATGAAGCCCCTTGTCTAAATGCACCACCTTGACACGGTGCATGTGGGCCGCCAAACGCATCACTCTCGTACCCCGCGAGTTCTGCAAGTCAACATAAGTGGAAAAATGATACCTGTTATTGAGTTCTACAAAGCAGCTCCAAATACCCTGCACACTATTGTAGACCTCCATACCGATTCCCTCCACGACAAGATTGGCCGGACGATTTATAAATAAAGCCACAGCAGGCTTAAGTGTGAGCATCACCACCACCTTGCGTGGATTGGCCATACACGCATCATACAATGCCGGGATAGTCATCGCCACGTTGCCCAATTCAGTGAATCGGGCTACAAGAACAGTCTCGGAAGCGGAATTAGGTTCATCGTTTTTCATCGTATCGGGTTTTAGAGCGGTAGAGCACGGGGTTAGTATCGGGATCATTATACATCTTCATCTGGCGATACACTTTCATATACTTGCGACCCGCAGCTATGTCGGCGATCAAGACATCGATGGCACTCGTGAGGTCCTCGAGTTGCTGCCGGAGGATATCGAGACGTCCAAAGCAAGCAGCGATATGGGAAGGAGCGGCATCGGTTCGCCCGACCTGTTCCTCCATATGGTAAATCTTGAGTACCAGAATCGACAGCCTGTCAATAGCCCATGCCGGACTCTCTGTGTTGATTGTGGCATCGGGAAGGGGCTCGATCCCTGCATATTGTGAACGGTAATAGGTGTCGATCGATTCTACCATATCGGTGCGCTCCTGGTTGGAGCGGTCTATACGCCGCTTGACAGCGAGCGCCTCTACCGGATCAATATAGGGATTGCGTATGATATCTTCAAGATGCCATTGTACTGCATCTATCCAATTCTTTTCATAAAGGATGTGCTCATAGGATCCTTCCCTGTAGGGATTGACATGAGGAGCGTCGACATCGTCAAGCTTGTGATAATCGACTGTGGATTGCCTGAAAATGTAGGCAATCCTATTAGTCCGAATCATGGCGGCTGGTGGGTTCATCTGTGTGATTGGTTGCTATGGAAAGTCCAAACTTACAAAAAACATTTCACACATGCAAAGAGTCGGTCCCATGAAGTTTCAATGAAGTTTTAATACACACATCTTTTGCTTGCGAAATTTGAATTTTGTAATTTTGCCAAATCTTGAATTTTTAAAAAGCATTCAATCCATGGCACAGGTAAAACCTAAAAAAGCATTGGGACAACATTTCCTTACCGACATGTCGATAGCCCGTCGCATCGCTTCCACGCTCGATGAGTATATAGGTTTACCGGTCATGGAGGTCGGGCCAGGCATGGGGGTGCTCACGCAGTTCCTCCTTGAACAAGGCCACGATGTAACGGTGGCCGAGATTGACTCCGAGAGTGTCGACTATCTGAACGCCAACATGCCGGCTCTCAAAGGTCGCATCATCGAGGGCGACTTTCTCAAGCTCGACCTACATGAATTCTATCACGGTCATGAATGCTGCATAATAGGTAATTACCCCTACAACATATCATCCCAGATATTTTTCCACGTGCTGGAATATAAAGACCAGGTGAAATGCTGTTCAGGCATGCTGCAGCGTGAGGTAGCTGAACGTCTCGCTGCAGGTCCCGGCACCAAGGCACGTGGCATATTGAGCGTTCTGCTGCAGGCATGGTATGATGTGGAATACCTCTTCACCGTGAGCGAGGGGGTGTTCAACCCTCCTCCCAAGGTCAAGAGCGGAGTCATAAAGATGACCCGCAACAATGTCACCGACCTGAGGTGTGACGCACAGCTGTTCAAGACTGTTGTGAAAACTACATTTGGACAACGCCGCAAGACTCTGCGCAACACCATTAAGCCCCTCTTGCCGGCCGGCACCGCGGTACCCACCGACCACCCGCTGCTCGTCCTACGTCCTGAGCAGCTGTCGGTAACACAATTTATCGAGTTAACCAATTTAGTCTCATCACTCAGGAAGAGCATTTAGTGCCTGACCCAACAACCACAAAGCAATGAAAGAGTATACAACCGAATATCTTGAGAATATCAAGGACATCATTGCCCAAGGGCGCGAAGATGACGCTCGCGAGCTACTCGCCGACATGCACCCGGCCGACATTGCCGAACTCTATCAGGAGCTTGACCTTGAAGAGGCTGAATATCTTTACAAACTACTCGATGACGAGACCGCAGCCGATGTGCTCATGGAACTCGATGAGGACGAGCGCCGCAAACTCCTTTCCAACATGGAGGCTGAGGATATCGCACGACAGATTGATTACCTCGACACCGACGAGGCGGTCGACCTCATACAGGAACTCGACGAGGACGAGCGTGATGAGATCCTCTCCCACATCGATGACGTTGAGCAAGCCGGCGACATCATCGACCTGTTGAAATATGACGAGGACACAGCCGGTGGACTCATGGGCACCGAGATGATTGTGGTCAACGAGAACTGGTCGATGCCCGAATGCATCAAACAGATGAGAATGCAAGCCGAGGAAATGGACGAAATCTACAACGTCTATGTCGTTGACAACGACAACCGCTTGCGTGGAATCCTCCCGCTGAAAAAACTCATCACCCACCCCTCCGTGTCAAAGATCAAACATGTCATGGAAGAGGATCCTGTGACCGTCAAAGCCGACACTCCCATCGACGATGTTGCCCTCGACTTTGAGAAATATGACCTCGTAGCCATGCCGGTGGTCGACTCTATAGGCCGCCTGCTGGGCCGCATCACAGTCGATGATGTCATGGACGAAGTGCGCGAATCGAGCGAACGCGACTACCAGTTGGCCTCAGGTCTCTCGAGCGACGTTGATGCCGACGATACCGTCTTTGCCCAAACCAAAGCCCGCATTCCATGGCTGCTCATAGGAATAGCCAGTGGAATCCTGGCCTCATTGATACTCACCGGATTTGAAAGCCAGCTGGCAGCCGTGACAGCTCTCGCTCTCTTTATTCCCATCATAGGTGGAACCGGTGGCAATGTGGGAGTACAGGCCTCGGCTATAGTGGTTCAGGGCTTGGCCAATGGTTCACTGGAAATCAAGCAGTTTGCATCGCAATTAGGTAAAGAAATCCTTATAGGCTTGCTTAATGCTACGGTGCTGGGAGGAGTGATTCTTGTTTACAACCTCATCATGTTGCCCGACAACTTTGCTGTAACCATCTCTGTAGCCTGCTCGCTATGGGCAGTAGTGATGTTTGCCTCGATACTCGGCACAGTAGTGCCACTCACCCTCGAGAAGCTGCACATCAACCCAGCCCTTGCCACAGGTCCCTTCATACAGATATCCAACGATATCGTGGGCCTGATTATCTACGTAAACATAGCCACCTGGTTCCTCTCGATCCTCTCATAGCATCAGTAAAGATAGCAGGCTCTCCCAGTACTCCCAGTACTGGCGCATAGTAAAAAACCTGTGTTTATGCATAAAGGTTACAGAGGCGGAAGATG
>JAMPBP010000032.1 GCA_023666645.1 Clostridiales bacterium | reverse complement strand
CCTATCAAAAGGAGAGAGCCCCGACAATCAGCAACAAGCGATTGTCGGGGCTTTTTTCGCTTATTAAAGCCAAATGGCCGCCCTATCGTTAACATTTCTTGTGTGACAGGCTTTTAATGCGTTGTGAGATTGTTTTTTGATTTTATTTCCATATCTTTGGGGTATGAAAACGTTGTATGCTTTTTTGATTATCTCAGTTTCATCGCTGCTGTGTGCCTGTGGTGGTGCCGATTCGTTTCAGGTTATGGTGACGGTCGAAGGGTTGGGTACCCAGAATGTAAGGGCTGTCTATAATGATGGTGTACGCACGAATATTGTCCCGGCCATGGCTATTGATGGTAAGTTTCAATTTATTTGTTCTTCTGATGTTCCTGTCGCGATTGATTTATATACCCGCTCGTTGGCCCGCATAGGTAGTGTCGTTGCTGTAAATGGCGATAATGTCGAGGCTTCTTTCACCATGAATGAGCCAGGCACTATGAATATCAAAGGTAATGATATTTCGGAGCAACTCTCAGAGTTTTACCGCAAGAATGCAACTATAATCAACGAGGGCAATGGGGAGGTGATTAATAAAGCTATCGCTGATTTTGTAGGACGTAATTCCGGGAATCCTGTTTCTCTGTTTTTGATTCTTTCTTTATTTGATACCTCGGTTCATCCTGAGCTTGCCGACAGTTTGCTCACGGTTATTGATTATGACCGTCGTAATCTGGGTGAAATGGTTGCCGGTTACAAGGCTTTGCTTGATATACACCCTGATTCAGTGAACAGGTTTCTTCCTATCTCCTTATATACTATAGGTGACAGTATGACCACGATACGACCTATTGATGGTAAAGGAGTCTTACTGGCTATTACTGATGCCGTAGGCTTTGGTACCCCTGATTCCTTGATTGCCCGTTTCAACAACATACAGTCGCGACTTAAGGGCGTTGCCCGTGTGACACATTTCACTGTCGCCAACGACTCTGTAGCTTGGGCCAATGCCGGTCATGATGTTAAGCCTAAATTCACTCGTTGCTGGGATCCGATGGGTGTTGCCATCCCTGAGTTTGCCTGTCTGTCGATAAATCGTGTTCCCTGGTATGTATCGGCCGATTCCACCGGTGTTATTATTTACAGGGGAGATAATGAAGAAATGGCTATCGCAGCGTTTGAGTAAATACATTTAAATTTCAGACAATGTTAGTAAAGACTTACGGCGCAGCCGTGCAGGGGATTGATGCCATTATGATTACTGTCGAGGTTGCTGTGGATCGCGGCAGTGGTTTTGTAATGGTGGGCTTGCCCGATACCGCTGTCAAGGAAAGTGGCGACCGTGTACAGTCGGCTCTGAAGCAGTGTGGAGCTTCGTTTCCAAGGGCACACGTTGTGGTAAACATGTCACCGGCTGATGTGCGTAAGGAGGGGGCTGCCTACGATCTTCCTATTGCGATAGGTATCCTTGCTGCCGATGGCAAGTTGGCGTCCGAGCGTCTGTCGAGGTTTGTGATTATGGGGGAGTTGTCGCTTGATGGTAGTGTGCTTCCTATAAGAGGGGCTCTACCTATGGCTATAATGGCGCGGCAACTTGGATTCGAGGGTATGGTAGTGCCAAAGGCAAATGCTACCGAGGCTGCGGTTGTTAATAATCTCGATGTGTATGGTGTGTCTAATCTTTCACAGGTTATTGAGTTCCTGAAGGGGGAAAGTACGATTGCACCTACGGTAATCAATACGCGAGAGGAGTTTGCCAAGGCTTCGGCCCTCAATACACTCGATTTTTGTGATGTCAAGGGGCAGGAGCATGTGAAGCGTGCACTTGAAGTAGCATGTGCCGGCGGACACAATATACTTATGGTGGGTACTCCCGGTTCCGGAAAGTCTATGATGGCCAAGCGTATTCCATCGATATTGCCCCCCTTGACGCTTTCAGAAGCTCTTGAAACTACCAAGATTCACTCGGTTGCCGGCAAGTTGAAACGCGGTTCCATGCTTATGACTCAACGACCTTTCAGATCGCCTCATCATACGATATCACCTGTTGCACTGGTGGGTGGAGGAACTAATCCGATGCCTGGGGAGATATCGCTTGCCCATAATGGAGTGCTGTTTCTCGATGAGTTCCCTGAGTTTTCGCGAGGTGTGCTCGAGGTGATGCGGCAGCCACTGGAGGACCGTCACATTTCCATTTCACGCGCACGTTATTCCATAGACTATCCTGCCGGTTTCATGCTGGTGGCTTCCATGAATCCATGCCCTTGTGGGTATTATAATCACCCCACAAAGCAGTGTACTTGCTCCCCCGCACAGGTCCAAAAATATATGAACCGCATTTCCGGGCCATTGCTTGACCGTATCGATTTGCAGGTTGAGATTCTTCCCGTTGCATTTGAGCATATGTCGTCGACGCGTATGGGTGAGTCCTCTGCATCCATAAGAGAGCGCGTGGTCAGGGCTCGCAATATACAGAACGAGCGTTTTGCCGCTGAGCGAGAAATACACTGCAATGCGCAGATGGACTCGCGACTGCTGGCTCGCTATGCCCGCCCAGATAGCGATGGGCTCAAGAAACTTGAAGAGGTGATGACATGTTACGACATGTCAGCGCGAGCCTATGACCGTATTCTCAAAGTGGCGCGCACCATCGCTGATCTCGATGGCTCGCCCGAGGTTAAGACGCCCCATATCTTTGAGGCCGTGAATTACCGCAAGCTGGACCGCGCCTCCTGGGGCAAAATTTTCTAAAAACCTTGCCGGCAAGGCGGCATAGCTGTGAAATTGACCGTAAAATAGCCGATAGCAAGGTCGATGCAGTGCAATTATCCTTTGATTTTTAATATTTAATTAAGAGTTCGATGCATGAATGTAATCATTAAGTGTTATTTTTGTCTTCGTGAATGATGATTCATTAACTTCTATCGAACTATTATATGATTATTACACTTAAGAATGACTTACTCACGGTCAAGATCGAGAGCCTTGGCGCTGAATTACAGAGTATTAAAAATAATATCTCCGGCCAGGAATATCTGTGGCATGGTGATTCCCGATTCTGGGGCCGCCGCTCACCGGTGCTGTTTCCCATTGTAGGCTCTGTGTGGGAGGGCCGTTACCGCATGGATGGCCGGGAGTATACTCTTGGTCAGCATGGTTTTGCCCGCGACTGTGAGTTTACTGTGATGGATAATGTTCCTGACGATGAAGCTTGGTTTGAGCTGGTGTATGATGACGAGAGTCTCGCTCTCTATCCCCGTCGTTTCGGTTTGCAGATAGGTTATAGGCTTCAGGGTGAGCGTCTGACAGTGTTGTGGCGTGTGTCCAATCGCGATGACAAGGCGATGACTTTCCAGATTGGTGCCCACCCCGCGTTCAATTATCCCGATTTCTCGCCGTCTGATTCATTGCATGCTTATTTCCTGTTTGACAATGATAACCTGCAATCGGAGATTCTGGCCGAGAAGGGATGCGTTGGCGAGGGAACGTTCAAGGTGGAACTTGATGAAATGGGCTTGTTGTCTATCACAGCCGAGACATTTAAGTGTGATACTATCGTGTTGGCTGATTCACAAGTGCATCGTGTATCGATGCTCGATAAGCACAGGCAGCCTTATCTGTCGGTGCTGTTTGATGCTCCTCTTGTGGGCTTGTGGTCACCGGCGCCCGATGCTCCGTTTGTGTGCATCGAACCATGGTACGGCCGTTGTGACCGTGCCGGCTTTGAAGGTTCTTTTGAAGAGCGTGAGCATGTCAACACTATTGAGGCCGGCTCTTCATTTAATGCCAGTTATATGATTATTTTTGAGAATCTGTAACAATGACGGTAGCGTGGGTGTCGCTGATTTCAACCGTTTTGTAGCAGAATGGTTGGCCGCACACCGTCACTCTGCCCCCTTGGGATATCGTGATGCCGTGTACAAAGTTGATGCCATCATGGCCGGCGGCTTTGTATGCGGCTTCCTTAATGCACCAGGCCAACAACATGTCGCGTGGTGTACCGCCCCAGATGTTTTTTTCAGATGGTGACATGTATCGGTCCACTACGCGTCTAAGCTGGTCATGTCGCATGGTTTCTGTGTCAACACCTATTGTGATGCCGTTGCGTGCTATTGCAACAACGGCTTGCATGCTGGAGTGGGAGATGCTGATATTCAGGTTGGGGCGGCTTTCTATATAAGGGGCTCCGTTGGGATAGTGTCCAATGGTTATTTTTTCCCCGAAAAGATGTTGTAGGATGGTGTCGACGGCATTCTTTTCTCCGGTATGTCGTTCACGGCGATCACTGTATTCATCGATGTCACACTTGGCAACCACTATGTCGCCTGAATCCATCAATATTGTCACGGTGTGTTTCATATTCAGCGCGTTAATGAGATTGTGCTAATAAGGTAGCCAATGTCGCGGCTGAGCATTTCAATTATAGGTGCGATTGAATCGGGCTGTGTGGCATCAGTAACCGGTGTTACCGCCATGCCGCTAATTATTAATTTGTTATGGTCGGTTATGAGGAATTGTACCGGTGTGGGGCAGTTGTCGTGGGTAACGAGCATGCGCGCTTCCGCGCCACAGGGTGTGGTTTGTGATATGACCTCGGTAGGTAGGCCTCCCGTGTTTATGGCCAATCGTTCCACTCTGTTGTCGATGGCTTCTCCTATCGATGAGGGAGTGGAGTGGGTCACAGTAATGTAGATGGTAGCCATACTGTCGGGGTAAAGGCCGGTGAACCACCCTGGTTGGGAAGTGGCGACTGGTGAGACCGATGTATTGACATTCATATTCACGCCATTGATATTGATTGGGGAATATATGGCGTCGGGGAGTTGAAGCCGGTAATAGGCCATGCGGCGTGGTACAGGCACCTCTTTATCAGAGCTATGGGAGCATGACGTCATAGGGCCTGACAAGGTGGTCAACAGAGCCGATAGCAATAGTTCCGCTACACGTTGATTGTTCATTGCTGCTGTATATCGGGCATTACCTTTACACGGACGCTTGTGATGCGATGATGCTCCACATCGAGTACCAGGAATCGACAGCGGCCATAGACAATGGGCTCCTTCTCCTTGGGGAAATCACCTTTGATGGCGAGAAGCATGCCGGCGAGCGTCTCGCAGTTTTCCACTACGGGTTGGAAATCTTCTTCATCGAGTTCAGTTACTCTGAAGAAGTCGTTGAGCAAAGTCTTTCCTTCAAAGATGTAGGTGTCATTTCCCAGCGCCTTATATGTTTTTTCCTCCTCGTCATATTCGTCGTTGATGTCACCGACAATCTCTTCAAGAACATCCTCGAGAGTCACAACGCCTTGAGTGCCGCCATACTCGTCGATGACGATGGCGATATGTTTCTTGAGTTTGCGGAAATCTTCAAGCAAGTCGTCAATCATGCGCGACTCGGGAACGAAATATGGCTCTCTGATGAGCGATTGCCACTTGAAATCGGTATTACCGGTACCGATATATGGAAGGAGGTCGCGACTATACAGCACCCCCTTGATATTATCCTCGGTTTCCTCGTAGACCGGCAGGCGGGAGTAGCCGCTCTCTCTCACAAGTTTGAGCACCTGTTCAAAGTCCCATGTGATGTCGATGTCGGTGATATCCATGCGGGGGGTCATTATCTCTGACGCCGTTGTGTCGCCAAATTTAAGGATTCCTTCGAGCATATCCTTATTTTCTCCCTCGGCTACGTCGGTGATTTCGAGAGCCTGTGACAGTTCGTCGGTCGAGATATTTTCCTGTCGTTTAGTGACCACCTTGTTGACTATTGAAGTGCTGCTCACGAGTAGTCTTGATAGCGGACTTAGGATTTTATTCAGGACGCCGATGCCTGAGATTGCGTGTGCGGCCCATCGCAAGTGGTTGCCGTTGGCGAGCAATTTTGGCAGGATCTCACCAAACAGAAGTATCAGGAATGTGAGCAGTACAGTCTGGAGCACGAAGCTCATGATCTCGCTCATGCCTGAGAATACGGGACCAAGGGCATAGTTACAGAGCACGACAATTGTTACATTCACCAGATTGTTGGCTATGAGAATCGTGGCCAACAGGCGTTGTGGTTTGGATAGCAGCAACTGTATGCGCCGGTTAGTGGGGGTATCCTCCAGCTCTTCCAACTCATCGGGGGTGATGGAGAAATAGGCAATCTCGCTACCCGAGACAAACGCAGAGACAAACAAAGCCACCAATGCTACAGCAAGAGCGGCAATCTGAGAAATACCAAAAACAGTATCGAGGCCCAGAATCAGGGCCGGTAAAGGGTCTAAATCCAAGACAGTAAATGATAGGTTAACGATACCCTGGGAAGAAGTTGTACCCATGGGGAGCATAGATTTTCCACACTCGCGACAAAGATACAAAAAATACAGTAAATTTCTCTATCCGGCTAATCCCTGTGTTACTTTTTTCGCTAAATATAGAACTTAAGGTTATTGATACGTCAGGATTTGAGGCATGCTTTGCGTTGTCATGGCAATCACTCGATTCCAGGCTCGTGGCGCAAGGGGTAGCTGTTGCGTTGGGCCTCGAAGGTGGCAGGTGAGGATTTAAGCCGGCAAGTGTCAATATACGGGTCGTAGCCTGTAAGTATCTGTTGAGTGGTGACGGTTGCCGGTGTCGTGGCGGGAATAGGAATTGATGATGGAATGGTGAGGTTGAGGCCGAAGTAATCGACTACTGCCCTGGCTACAGCAATCGAGGCTCGGGTTTTTCCATCGATGGAGTACCCGGCTATGTGGGGGGTGGCGATTTCAGCTCGTTCGAGCAGAGAAAGGTTGATATCGGGCTCGCCTTCCCAGCAATCAATTACCATGTGTGACACAAGTCCACGGTCAAAGGCAGTCAGTAATGCAGGAGTGTCGATTATGGGGCCACGGGCGCTGTTGATTATGACAGGCTTGCGCTCAAGAGAGTTGAGGAAGTTGCTGTCGGCCATATGGTGAGAGGGAAAGGGCCCCTCGGTGGTGTGGGGAGTGTGAAATGTGATCACGTCACATTGACGTGCAATGTCATGGAGACCGACGAAAGAGCCGCCCCCTTCTTGTTGTTGTCGGGGAGGGTCGCAGAGGAGTATTTTGAACCCAAGTGATTGTCCCCATCGGGCTACGATGCTCCCCACATGCCCCACTCCCACTACTCCTACAGTGAGATCGCCCGGTGTCCTACCATAGGGCATGAGCCTTAAAATCGAAGCCCATACATATTGGGCTACAGCAGGGGCGTTGCAACCGGGTGCGCTTACAGTTTTTATATTGTGTCTGTGGCAATAGTCGAAGTCTATATGGTCGGTACCTATGGTAGCTGTTGCCACGAGTGATACGCTCGATCCATCGAGTAGGGTGCTGTCGCATATGGTGCGGGTGCGGGTGAGCAGTGCGTCGGCTTCTTTGACGGCGTTGTTGTCGATGAGAGGTGGATCGAGAAGCGTGAGGTTCACTTTGTCTTCAAGAAGCTCGGTTAAAAATGGTATTTTACTATCGGCTACTACTTTGGGTAAATTGTTGTTGATCATTGCAGGGAAGTCATTAAGGCATGAACCAGGTATACCATATGAATGAAGCACAGTAGGGTATCATGAAGAGAAAGATTCCTATACAGCTGCGGGGTGATGTCGTTCTGATTGAGAAGAAATGGGAAGCCTGATAGCTCACCATGGCCATGAGGAGCGGTATATAGAGAGCGAGGTTGTTGAAGTCGAGAAGCATGAACACAGCAGTGAACAGGAACAAGAGGGTGTAGAAACCGTTGAGCGCACGTGTGCGTGAATTGTAACTGTAGATTTTGAGCAGATTGGCACTGGTGAAAGCTACACCGGCAATTATAGTCACAGCGGTGATTCCCAGCATTGTTATTGTTGTGATATCACTGGTTTCCATAGAGGGAATCGAGAGTCGTGGCCACTCGATGTCGTCGATAGTGATTAACGTCGAACCCAGGGCAATCCATGGGGGCGTGATTATACCGAGGAGTGCTGCGAGCAAGGTCTTGAGGCTGAAGATGCGCATCTGTCCACAACCTATGAGCATAACGGGCAGATAATACCAATATACACAATTGCACATGCCCAGGGCCGTCACGGTGGCAAACAGCAGGAATACACGACGTCGGCGATATGGGTCGCTGAAAGTGGTGAACAGCAGGTGAGCTCCCGCTACCATTGTCAACGCCAGCATGGAGGGTGTCCCAGGATATATCGCGAGCGTAGGTAACGCGAGACTCATGGTCATGAACAGACAAGGGGTCAAGGCCGAGTCGGAGCGTAGCATGTTGAACCTCTTGTTGGTGAGTTGCAGCAGTATCGCAGTGGCCAGAGTCATGGCCAGTCCGGCCAGTGAAACCTGCCATTTTGTCGACCATGCACCAGAGTCTTTGAGCTGAGGAGCAAAATAAACAGCTACACAGAGAGCTATAAACGCAATAAGCACAAGGGTATTGCTACCCTTGCGCGAATGTAGGAATTGAGTTATGACGCGCGCGGTCATTTGCCGTGAGCCTCAGCCCAGTCAATGAGATCACGTCCAATGTCACGACGGAAATATTTACCGTCAAAATTCACTTGGTCTACGGCCTTGAAACTGCGTGTAAGCGCGTCGGCTATCGATGAGCCATATGAGCTTGCCGCTATGACGCGGCCGCCGGAGGTAATGACGTTCCCGTTGTCGGTGCGTGCTGTTCCGGCATGAAATAGAATGGAATCAGTAACGGTGTCGAGCCCGCTTATCACCTTTCCCTTGGCATAGGAACCGGGATACCCACCTGAAACCATCATCACAGTCACAGCTGTGCGGGGGTCATGGCGCAGCTGGAGCTTACCCATGTCACCCTTGGCGGCGGCCTGCATCAGTTCCACCAAGTCGCTGTCGATGCGTAGCATCACAACCTCAGTTTCGGGGTCGCCCATGCGCACATTGTATTCTATTACCATAGGCTCGCCTTCCACGTTGATGAGGCCCAGGAATATGAATCCGCGGTAGGTTATACCGTCGGAGATGAGACCATCCACAGTGGGCTTGATGATGCGTTGCTCAACTTTGGCCATGAACTCAGCGTCGGCAAACGGGACGGGAGAGACGGCTCCCATACCGCCTGTGTTCAATCCGGTATCTCCCTCTCCTATACGCTTATAGTCTTTGGCTACGGGAAGCACACGGTAACCACCGTTGCCATCGGTGAGCACGAACACCGAGCACTCGATGCCGCTGAGGAATTCCTCAATGACAACAGTGGCCGATGATTTTCCAAACATGCCTGCCAGCATCTCACGCAGTGAGTTCTTGGCTTCTTCCAGCGAGTCGAGTATGAGCACACCCTTGCCGGCTGCGAGTCCATCGGCTTTGAGCACATATGGTGGAGTGAGTGTCTCAAGAAATTTGAATCCGTCGCCAATGGTGTCGGCTGTGAAGCTGCGGTAGCGGGCTGTGGGAATGCCGTGACGGGTCATGAAGTCCTTGGCAAAATCTTTACTTCCCTCAAGGGCTGCTCCGGCTTTTGATGGTCCCACGACAAGCACTGGTTTTTGCTCGAAGTAGTCATATATGCCGGCTACCAGTGGGTCTTCGTTACCCACTACAATCATATCGATGGCATTATCGGAGACGAACTTGTCAATAGCGTCAAAGTCGGTGGGCTTGATATTGACATTGGTGCCGTAGGCGCCTGTTCCACCGTTGCCGGGAGCTATAAAAAGAGTCTCGGTGAGTGGACTCTGTTTGATTTTCCATGCCAGGGCTGATTCGCGGCCGCCCGAGCCAAGCAATAATATTTTCATGAGAGTGGTTTAAAAGCTTGTATAATAAGGGAAATGATAACTATCGGTTTACTTTTTTTTCCAACCGCGGCGTGGACGCATGATTGGCCCTTCAGCAGGTGGCAAGGTGGGAGTCTTTCCGCGCAGAATGCTCAGCGCCTTGGGATTGCGACGCGATGCCAGCGGATTTTCTGACTGGATTTCTGCTTCGGTCGAGCCTGTAGCCTGGTCAATGTTGTCGGCAGCGGTGCGTGGTTTTTTGTCGAAGGGTTTGCGTCCGAAGGGTTTTCCGTAGCCACGTGACTTGTCTTCGTCCTTACGCGATGGCCTTGGAGCTCCGCTCTTTTCGCCACCCTTGGCAATCTTTCCTCCAAATCCCTTGCGGCGGGCCTCGCCCGTCCACTCTTTGTCAGATAGACGTCGCTTGGTCTTGTTCTCACCGGTGGCGTGACGTTCATCGCCTCGGTGCAGTTTGTTGCCGGCCTGCCGGTAGGATTTATAGTCACCCTCAAAGATTACATATTCACGCAGCTCACACTCCAGCGAGCCGTTCAGAATAGGCAATTTGGTCGATGGCGACAGGTGTATGGCATTGAAGTGCTCTGTCTGGTAGCCTATGATCCATGCGTGGTATCCGGTAAAGACGGTTTTTAACTTATTGCCTATCAAGGTATATAATCCTTCCATATCGTCAGAGCTTATGCGCTCGCCATATGGAGGATTTGTCACCAGGACACCATCGGCCGGAGCCTCGGTCCATTGTGACAGGGGTTTGAGCTGAAGGTCAATGTACCTGGCGAGTCCTGCGCTTTTTATGTTACGGCGGGCTATTTCGATAGCTTTGGGCGACATGTCGGCGCCTATGATGGGGAATGCCGGTGTACGTTCCTGGGAGTCGTCGTTGTAAAGACGGTCGAGCAGTTCGCGGTCAAAATCGGGCCAGTTTTCAAAGGCAAACCCCTTACGGTAAATACCCGGATGGATATTGGCCGCGATAAGTGCTGCCTCGATGAGGAATGTTCCAGAGCCACACATGGGGTCGACAAAGGGTTTGTCGCCACGCCAGCCGCTGAGCATGATGATACCTGCGGCAAGAACCTCGTTGATAGGTGCCTCAGTCTGGGCTTCACGCCAGCCGCGCTTGTGAAGAGACTCGCCCGAGGAGTCGAGTGAAAGGGTTACACGGTCGCCGGCTATGTGCACATTGATCATCACATCAGCGTCCTGTAGTCTTACACCCGGGCGTTTCCCCTCGCCATATCGGTCGGTAAACCAGTCGACGATGGCATCCTTGACACGGTAGGTCACGAAGCGCGAGTGGCTGAACTCCTCGCTATAGGCCACGGTATCGATGGCAAATGTTTTTTCGGGCGAGAGCAGAGTGCTCCAGTCATACTCCTTGACCATGTCATAGAGAGTATCGGTGTCAGAGGCGATGAATTTGTAGATCGGTTTGAGAATGCGTAGGGCAGTGCGGCAGCACATATTGGCTTTGTAGAGCATTTCAAGGTCGCCCTCAAACGATACAATTCTCTTGCCGGGCTCGACATTTATAGCGCCAAGGCCGCGTAGCTCCTCGGCCAGTACCTCTTCAAGACCCATGAAGGTCTTAGCTACCATTTCAAACTGTTGTGACATATATATCGCGATATCAGTGTTACGAATTCACTTAAATTTATTGATAGGTCAAGATTTGCATCATGACGGTTGTTGACTTTACACCCTCCGGATGTTTCTATGTAGGGCGATGATGTAGTTGTGCGACTGCAAAGGTAGCGATTTTATATCTTTTTTTACTACTTTTGTAGACCAATCCTTTAAACCGTTACAATGAAAACTGCTTTAATCACCGGAGTTACGGGTCAGGACGGAAGTTTCCTGGCTGAGTTGCTGCTGTCCAAGGGATATGATGTGCATGGTACGATCAGACGCTCATCGGTCGATTTCAGGGAGCGTATCGCCCACCTGGAGGGACAGCCACATTTCCATCTTCATTATGCCGATATGGGCGATTCCATGTCAATCATGCAGGTAATCTCGAAGGTGAGACCCGATGAAATTTATAACCTTGCCGCGCAGAGCCATGTGCAGGTGAGTTTCGATTCTCCCGAGTATACAGCTAATGTTGACGCTGTCGGGGTGTTGCGTATCCTTGAAGCGATGAGGCTCACAGGTATCAAGGATACATGCCGACTATATCAGGCATCTACCTCCGAGCTTTATGGCAAGGTTGAGGAAGTGCCGCAAAATGAGAAAACCCCGTTCCACCCCTATAGCCCATATGCTGTGGCCAAGCTGTATGGTTTCTGGATTGTGAAGGAATACCGCGAGGCCTACGGCATGTATTGCTGCTCGGGAATCTTGTTCAATCATGAGTCGGAACGCAGGGGCGAGACTTTTGTCACCCGTAAAATCACATTGGCGGCGGCCCGCATAGCTCAGGGAAAGCAGGAAAAACTGTTCCTTGGAAACATGTCGTCGCTCCGCGACTGGGGATATGCTAAGGATTATGTGGAGTGTATGTGGCTCATTCTGCAGCAGCCTCGCCCCGATGATTATGTCATTGCTACCGGAGTACAGCACTCGGTGAGGGAATTCTGTCAGCTCGCATTCAGGCGCGTGGGCATTGAATTGGAATTTGTTGGTGAGGGAGCTCATGAGAAAGGTATTGACAAGGCGAGCGGAAAGGTGCTTGTCGAGGTGTCGCCCGACTTCTATCGTCCTACCGATGTTGTGAATCTGTGGGGTGACCCCACCAAGGCCAAGAATGAATTGGGCTGGGATCCCGCTAAGAAAACAAGTTTTGAAGAACTTGTGAATCTTATGGTTGATGCCGATATGGCCAAGGTGGCAATGGAACGGGCCGGTGAGCAGGTGAAGATGAATC
Source organism: Clostridiales bacterium (assembly GCA_023666645.1). Lineage (GTDB taxonomy): Bacteria > Bacteroidota > Bacteroidia > Bacteroidales > Muribaculaceae > JAAVFS01. Next base: position 132 of record JAMPBP010000032.1, on the reverse strand, counting down.
TTGAAGAATATCTCGAAAAAGGTATAGTCAAATAGCCGGGATGAATGGCAAGTGGGAACTTTAACTGAGAGGGATACAGATGGAAAAGAATTCTAAAATATATGTCGCCGGCCATCGCGGCATGGTGGGGTC
>JAMPBP010000031.1 GCA_023666645.1 Clostridiales bacterium | reverse complement strand
ATCGCTCGCCCATACCCGCCCCCTCGGCCGCGTGATTTTATGAGACAGGCTCTAAGCCTCTTTCATCCCTACTTTTTTATTTCAGGTATACTTTCTTCTAAAGGAATGAGGCCTATAAAATTTAGATTTAAAGAAAAATGCAGTCCGTATTTTTAAATGCACGAGCTTTTTTTGAAGGAATCCCAACTCCTTAAAAAACTATATTGGAGTTTTTATGCGGACAATACCAAATCGAGCCAAAACCGCATAGACAAAGACGCTTAACATTAATTAACTATTCCATAATGTCTTTTTATTGGTAGATATTTACCAATGTTGTACCTTTGCATCGGTAAGCGACAACGGTTCAGACACCCGTCCGAAAGCTTGACATTGCCGCCGTGAGGTTCCAGTTCATCAAGTGCCGTTGTCAGATATATGTAAGTATGATATAATCTCTACACTTGAAGTTGTAAATAGCAACTAAATCTTCATTCATGTAGGCAACTGCATGATGGCGCCGGGATTTTCTGTTGAAGAAAGTCCCGGTTCTATATTTAGAGCCTGTCTCATAAAATCACGTGGCCGCGCACATTAGGTCTTTAGGATACCGTGCCACCGTAGTTCCAGGATTTTTACGTACCTTTGCAGGCCCAAATGAAATTAACCTGTCGATAAGTTCAAATGAGTACCATAAGCAAGAACCAGTTCACTATGATACAACGACTCAGACGTTTCTCTACCGACACCGCCTTCACGGTATTGTTGGCTCTCAGTGCATCACATTGCCTCAACGACCTGCTGCAATCGGTAATAACCGCGGTCTACCCTATGCTCAAGGATGACCTTCATCTCAACTTTGCCCAGATAGGTATCGTGACATTGGTCTATCAGCTGGCAGCCTCGGTGTTCCAGCCTGTCGTGGGGTATGCCTTTGACCGCCGGCCATTTGTCTACAGTCTGCCGGCCGGCATGTGCTCCACCACAGTCGGTATTGTGCTGTTCGCCCTGTGCAACAGTTTTACCGGGATACTGGTATCGGTATTCCTTGTGGGTGTAGGTTCGGCGACATTACACCCTGAGGCATCGCGCATCACATCGCTTGCCGGCCACAAGCGCCGTGGGTTTGCCCAGTCGATATTCCAGGTGGGCGGCAACTTTGGAGGTTCTATCGGTCCGCTGCTCGTAGCATTGATAGTGGCACCCCACAACCGCCACTATGTGCTGTGGTTCCTGATTTTTTCGGCTATGTGTTTCGCCGCCATGCGTCCGGCCACGCGGTGGTATGACAAGTATCTCAATGAGCTGAGAAACCGGGAGAAGAAAGAGGAAAAACACACCCACCTCCCATTGTCGGCCGGCTGGACTATCTTCACCATACTGGTCATCGTGGTGCTCATCTTCTCGAAATACATCTACATGGCAAGCATATCAAGCTACTACACATTCTACCTTATCGACAAATTTGGCGTGACAGTATCTATGTCACAGGTCATGCTCTTTGTATTTGTCGTGTCAACCGCAGTGGGCACGCTTGTGGGAGGCCCGGTAGGTGACCGCTACGGGCGCAAGGTGGTGATATGGATTTCGATACTTGGCACAGCACCCTTCAGCATGCTCATGCCCCATGTGGGGCTCACGCTGACTGTCCTGCTAAGTTTCTGTGCCGGCTTCATGCTGTCATCGGCATTCCCGGCCATATTGCTGTATGCCCAGGAACTGCTTCCCACCAAGCTGGGAATGATCTCGGGACTGTTCTTCGGCTTCGCGTTTGGTGTGGGAGGCATAGCCTCAGCCATACTGGGATTCTTTGCCGACAGCTACGGCATTGAAGCCATCTACAATTGGTGTGCCTACATGCCCCTTCTCGGCGGCGTGGCAGTCTTCCTGCCCAATCTCAAGGACAAAGCATAGAGCTATCTCGCCTCAGCGACAGGGACTGATATCGTAGCCGGTTTCACACCCCTGGCGGTAGCTTTGAGCGTGACCATGCCGGGTTCACGGGCCGAGCGCACTATAGCCGTGGCCGCTCCGCTGAAGAGCTTCATCTCAGGATTCTGGAATGGGAGCAGACATGTGGCGTCACCATTGGCCGTAGCCTCAAAAGTACCGGCACCATCGACGCTGAATTTCACCAGACGCGAATCGGTGGGGACAATATTCCCTTGCTTATCGGCGACCTGTACCGTGACATACAGCAGATCCTGACCATCGGCGGCGAGTGAGTTCCGATTGGCCGTCAGCACGATATGATGGGGCTTGCCGGCGGTAAGGACACTTTTCTCAGCCGCTACATTATTATCCTTGTCATAGGCCACTACCCGCAACTCCCCTGGCTCATATTTCGTCTCCATCCACATCAGGCGGTAACGGTTCTGATAGGTTGAGTCGTTCTTCTCCCTCATGCCCTGGCTCTTGCCGTTGATAAAGAGTTCGGCCTTGGGGAAATTGGTGTAGACCATCACCGGGGTCACCTCACCCTCGCGTCCCTTCCAGTTCCAGTGGGGAAGAATGTGGAGCGTGGTGTCTGTCTCGTTCCATTGGGAGCGGTACAGATAGAAACGGTCCTTGGGCAACGAGGCAAGGTCGATAATGCCAAACAGCGAGCTGTGGCTGGGCCATGCGTCGGTGTCGTAGGGTGATGGCTCGCCAAGATAATCAAACCCGGTCCATACAAACTGACCTATCACCCAGTCGTGGTCGTCATCATAGGCAAAATCGATATCGGGAATATTGGACCATGAGCATGTCTCGTTGTCGTAGCTCGACGACTGGTTGTCGGGGTGCATCTGGGTATGACGTGCATTACTGCCCGGCATAACGACTGGAAACTTGTAGACTCCTCGCGATGAAACCGTCGATGCGGTCTCTGAGCCCAAAACGAGCTGCTGGGGCAGACGCTCATATATCGTCTCATAGAACTGGGGCTTGTAGTTGAATCCCGGAATATCGAGGGCGGCGGCAAACCCATTGTCGAGCACCGAGCGTATCTGGTCCATGCCACAGGTCACGGGGCGCGTAGGGTCGAGACGGTGCACCATGTCGCGGAGCATCACAAGCTCGTCCATTCCCACTTCACCCCATTGAGACGGCACTTCGTTACCTATCGACCACATCACAACCGAGGGGCTGTTGCGGTAATGCTTCACCATATTGGTGATGTCACGCTCTGCCCATTCCTTGAATACCGATCCATAACCGTTGGGCGATTTGGGGCGGAATCCCCAGTCATCAAACGGTTCGACCATAAGCATCACACCCATCTCATCACACAATTCCACCAATTCGGGGGCCGGCATATTATGTGAAGTGCGTATGGCGTTGACGCCCATGTCCTTCAACAGTTCAATCTGGTGCTTCAGTGCCGAGCGGTTCACAGCCGCGCCGAGCGGTCCCAAGTCATGGTGGTTGCACACACCCTTGAATTTCGTAGGCTCCCCGTTGAGGAAGAATCCGCGGGCGGGGATATACTCCAGCCGGCGTATACCGAAACGGGTGTCATATGTATCCACGATCTTATCATCGACCGAGAGTGTGGTGCGGGCCGTATAGAGCGCATGGTTGCCGGGGTTCCACAAGTCGGGGTGTTCAACTGTGAAATACTGAGCAAACTCCTGTCCGCGAGCGAAATAGTCAGAGCGGTCGGAGGCCACAACCTCACCATCGGGAGCAATAATCGAGGTGCTCACTACAATCTTTTGTCCATAGGGGGCTTTCTTGAACCTCTGGGCACCCTCTATTTCCATATTCAGTCTCACGGTAGCCATCTCGGGAGTGACAATTGGGGTAGTGACATAGGTACCCCAGGTGGGGATATGAACCTTGTCGGTCTCAACAAGATGCACATTGCGGTAAAGTCCGGCACCGGGATACCACCGCGAGGCCTTTTCATAATTCTCGAGCTGGACCACAAGCTCATTGTTTCCCGGAATGATTGCGTCATTGTCAATGTCGACTGCAAACGAATTATAGCCATATGGCCAGCGAGCCACTTCCTTGCCATTGAGCATAACACGGGCGTTGCTCATCGCGCCATCAAAGACGAGGGAAAAATGACGGCCTGTTGTATCTGGAATTTCCAACGAGCGGCGATACACCCCCTTGCCTATGAAAGGGAGGCCGCCCGTGCGACCGGTCTTGAGAGTTTCCTGAGTCTCGCCATTCTGTTTCACGGCAACACGCTGCAGGTCATTAGCCTGGTCAAAGGGTCCATATATCGCCCAGTCATGTGGAACTCTCACTGATTGCCATTCCTGCACTTCGTCCAGAGAGCCCTTGGAAAACTGCCAGTCGTCGGTGAGGGTCGTGACACGTCGTTGGGACGAAGCGTCAAAAGAGGCAGCAATCAACACAACTGCTGCAATCGTAGAGTTGGAGAATATCCTCACGAGGGTATTATTCATGATATCAAACAGGTATTTATTAAAAAAGAAATATACTTGTGCAAATGTACAAAAAATTCCAGATTCCCAAACACCTAAATTCTCTCATCATCTCATTACCTGTTAAATAGTGTCTTCCTATGAGTTTCCTACGGGAATAGACGATTTAAAATTGGTTTCATAATGTGACGAAGGAGCAATGGTGTGGCGGTTGGCAATATATTACCTTGTTTGAACGTTATCCATTGAGATGAAGAATTTATTTAAACAAGCGGGCAATGCATGGAAGGCGTTTTCCCAACGGCGTGCCATGCCGCTGAGAATGGAGTTCTCGCTGGTGGACCACTGCAACCTCAACTGCAAGGGGTGCACCCACTATTGCCCTATAGCTCCCGAGCATTTCATGACGACCGGTGAGGTTGAAGCCGCCTTGAGACATCTCGCCGGGGTCGATGACAAGATGTTGGCCGGGGGCATATACCTGCTGGGAGGCGAACCGCTGCTGCACCCCGATATCGAGACTGTGTGCCGGCTCACCCGCCGATACTTCCCCGGCACTACAATAAAAATATTGACCAACGGTATCAAGGTCATGTCCATGCCGCCAAGTTTCTGGCATACCTGCCGACTGACGGGGACAATACTCTCGGTAACCATCTATCCCATCAACATCGACTATAAGGCTATAGAGGCACGCTGCAAGGAGGAGGGGGTGACCTACGAAATATTCCACGAGACAGCCTCTGATGGCTATTTCTTTACCAAACATACTATCGATGACCGCAATCCCGGCAATCGCCACATCAACCACCTGAGATGCTACCAAGTGGGGTGTCTCACGCTTCGCGACGGGAAAATCTTTCCATGTTCCACAGCTGCCTATGCCCACATTGTAAATGCCCGCTTTGGCCGCCACTTTGAGATTGTCGACAACAAGGACTATATCAATGTGAGCGATGTGACCTGTGCCGCTGACCTTGAACGGCTGAAAAACCGGTCGACACCTTTCTGCCGTTACTGCACACGGCTTGAACCCACCGAATGGGCTTGCTCGAAGCGTGAACCCGGGGAGTGGCTTCCTTGATTCTTGCGAGACAGGCTCTTAAGTCAGTACTATTTTCTACCGAAATCGGCCGGTATCTCACCCCATTGGTCGGTATCCCACTTCAACACCTGATTATATATCTCATGCCCCTGCACCCAGGCATCGGCCCGGGCGAGCATCTCAAAGATGCGTTCATTGGCGGGAGTGTGTTTCAAGGCCGACTTGTGCCGGCGGTTGCGCAACCATGACAAGGCCGTGCGGCTATCGCTATATATGGGGGTGATGTGGTCGCCCAGCTTGTCAAGCAAAGCCAAGGCATGAACCAGAGCAAGATATTCGCCAACATTGTTCGTACCATCGTCAAGCGGCCCTATGTGGAACATCTCCTTGCCATCAGAGATTCTCACGCAGCGGTATTCCATGGGGCCTGGGTTCTTGGCACAAGCTCCATCGACGGCCCAGGCATCGAGACGTATCCCGGGTATCGCCTCATAGTTGACCGGTGAGGCCGGGTGGGTGAAAATTTCTCTGATAACGCCTATATATTCAGAGGGGTCACCCCTGTAGGCATTGATGGCAGCCTCCTGCGAGTCAAAACTCTTGAAGCGCGACCCTTTGAAGTTGGCAATCTGCTCCTGGGCATCTTCCCAATTGTCGTAGACTCCGGGATTCCACCCGGCCCACACGACATAGAATTTCTTTTTCTGACGGCTCATGACAATTGAAGGAAAAGGGCTAAATCGGTCAAGCGGCACCCTGCAATGCGAGCCACATCAGGATTGACAGCATGCCCGCTGAACGTCAATGTCGCGCCTTGCAGGCCGGGGGTAAGTTTGAGAGCGTTGGCCATCCCCTCACATGTCACCACATCCCTGAGCATGGCGATAAATGAGTTGCTCAAAGCCATGGCAGCCGTGCGCGGGACAGCGCTACCGGCATTGATGTAACAGACGCGGTACCCGTCCAAAGCATTGTCACAACTGCGTGCCACAGCAAGGTCGACCGTGGGCAACGATGGGAATACGACTCCGGGGCGGCTTGTGATATCAAGTGTGATGACTCCACGCTTGGTGAGATTGATGCGCTCGCTGTCAACAACCACTTGGGTCGGCATGTCGGTGGCTATTACCACATCGGCACTGCGCAGGGCGTTGTCGACTACATGGGGGTGAGGAACAGAGCACACAGCCGCCGGTCCCAACTGAGCCATCGCTGAGCGCAACCGGTAAGAATCGCTGTCAAACATGCTCACCTGTGCTCCCAGCCCTATGGCAGAGGCAGCAGCGGCGCACGCAGCGATACCGCTTCCCAGAATCATGACCTCACAGGGTATGATACCCGCCACACCGCCCAAGAGAATACCCTTGCCGCGCAACGCGTCGGCAAGCAGCGACGACGCGGTGGCAAGCGCTGCCCTCCCATCAATCTCGCTGAGAATGTCGGCAAAGGGGTGGTGACCACTGTCGCCACATCTCATCAGGTCGACAGCTATCGCAATGATGCCATGCTGAAGGAGAGCATCAATCTGAGGCTTTGTAAACTTGGCAGGTGAATTGAAGAGAGTGAGCAACATAGCGCCACGACGCATGTGGTTGACATCGGCCACCGGCAACGGTGCCAGGTGAATCACGATATCACACTTCAATGTTGACACGCGGTCGACTATCGAGGCGCCACACCGCGCATAGCGATTGTCGGTATAATGTATCACATCTGAGGCGCCGGCCTCCATCTTCACGCTAAATCCCTGTTCCACCAGTATATTTACAGCCTCGGGGGTGAGGGGAAAGCGACGCTCGGCCCGTGAGGCGCTACGGGGCAGCCCTATCGATAGACGTCGCCGTGACGTTGCCACCTCGGCCGGTTGTTCAAGAGGAGTCGTATTGGTCATTGCTATTTATTTTAGAGCCTGTTCCACAAAAAAATTTTAACACCTGGCATAAAGGTAACTTTCAGTGGCAGGTCACGTTAGTTGGTTAATATTTATAATAATACAAAATATCCATTAGTCTGTCATAAAGATGGAAGAGTGTTGATTCAATCGGTGTCATTGGCTTCAATGAGATGTCGGAACTCCTCGACGCTGCGGGCTATCTCGCCGGCACTCTCCAGTCTCGACGAGTCAAATCTCAGCACCGACCGCTCATAGTGGGGGCGGCGCTGAACCATACGTTTCTCTATAAAATCGAGCAGAGAGTCGTCATCAAGCTTGGCGATGAGCGGGCGCGTGGTGCGTCCGTCGATGAGACGGCGGTGCAGCACAGCTGTCGGCGTGTCGAGAAACACAGTAGTGCCGCTGGCGAGCATAATGTCCATGAGTCCCGGCTGGCATGGTGTGCCGCCACCGGTGGCAATGATGACATCGCTCATGCGGGACACCTCTTCGAGAGCCTCCTTTTCCACCGTCCTGAAATATGCTTCCCCACGGCTGTCGAATATCTGTCTCACGGTCATTTCTTCCCGCGCCTCGATATACTCGTCGAGGTCAATCAGGTTCAAGGACATGTCACGGGCAGCGGCACGTCCAAGCGTGGTCTTGCCGCTACCCATGAATCCAACAAGGTATATGGGCTTCATCATTTGTTTTGCTGCTGAGCCTTCAGCAGGTCGCGTATCTCGCTGAGCAATTGTTCCTCCTTGGAGGGCTCGGGGGCAGGGGCAGGAGCTGCCTCCTCTTTCTTTTTAAACCTGGCGATGAAACGTATGGCGACAAAGATACAGAAGGCAATGATCAGGAAATCAACGATGTTCTGAATGAACATGCCATAGTTGAAAGTCAGGGCCTCCTTGAGTACAGTGCCATCGGGATCGGTCTCGGCTGCACGTAATGTTGCCTTCAGCCCCGAGAAAGTCGCGCTGCCGGTTGCAATGCTCACGAGCGGCATGATTATATCGTTGACAAGCGACGTGACGATCTTGCCAAAGGCACCGCCTATGATAACACCGACAGCCATGTCAATCACATTGCCCTTCATGGCAAATTCTTTGAAGTCGTTAAGAAATTTTCCCATAATTATAAAAATAGTTGAAAGTTAGATATACAATAAATTTCTCTCGTCCATGTTTCCGGCTTCAATATCTGAAGAATAGGTTCCATAGGTTTTCCAGTGGGGAGTGGCAATAAATAATCTTGTACTCCCCTAAAACAGAAGAACGCTTCAAGTAAGCGAAAGTTTAAGAGTCGAGATGAGTTTCTTGACATTCTCGTGTTCCTTACACATATACTCGATAACCTCCCGCTCGCTCCATGTCGAGGGGCTTGTTGCCCCTTGATTGAGCCTGACCTCGAGCGCCACCATATCGTTGCCGAGGGCATCGTGCAGGTGGGCCAGCAACTGTGGCATCTCGCTGTTCATCATGTCGAGCTGAGCGGGATTTTCCACCGTTATGGTATATCGGTCGGGTCCTCCCTCTATGGGAATGGGCCTGCTGGCACGCATCGTATTGACCAGAATGCGGCGCGTGGGGTCGATCGACATATACGATTCCCATGCCTGGGCAAGCATTTCGGGTGTGTATTTGCCGTTGCGCCGGGGGCTTTCCTGCACTACCGTTGCCGCATTATTCTCGGCCTGACGCGATGTTGTCGACAGGCGTATGCTGATGGTGTGGGGCACCGCCCCTACAGGACGATGTCGTGTCACCGGTGTTGCCGATGGGGCCGGTTGCGCCCCACGGGTCACACTGGGTGGGGTAGCAGGAGTGGGGTTCACCCCTCCTGCCGCGGGCGTGGCGGGCATGACTGCCGCTGCAGCCGGTCGCTGGGACGGCGCGGCAGCCTGCAAAGGTTGCAACGGCCCCTCTCCGTCGCCACTAAAGATGGGGGAGGGGCTTAGTAGTTGGCACAGTTTGATGAGCAACAGCTCGACAAGAAAGTTTTTGGATGTAGCTTGGCGATAGTTGAGATCGGCATCATTACACAAGCTCATAGCCTGGTAAAGGAATGTAGGGTCACACTTTACAGCCTGCTCACTCATGCTGTTGAGCGTATCGGCATCGGTATCGGCCAGTTGCCGTGTCTCCTCCTGGCGGCACACCATGAGGTCACGTATATAGGCCGCCAATCCATTGATGAACGCGTGGGAGTCAAAACCATGGTCCCTCACATCTTTATATAGGAGCAGTGAGCCAGGAACATTCTGGGCAAGGAAGCAATCCACCAGGCGTGAGAAATAAGAGGAATCGAGCACATTGAGATTCTCGACCGCGCTACGATAGGTGATATTACCACGGGATGAAGCCGCAACCTGGTCGAAAATCGACAGAGCGTCACGCATGGCGCCATCGGCCTTCTTGGCTATCACACCCAGAGCCGACGGCTCGGCTGTGATTCCCTCCCGCGATGCAATGTACTCCAGATGACTCACCATATCCTGAATGGTGATGCGGTTGAAGTCATAAATTTGACATCGCGACAGAATGGTTGGTATAATCTTATGCTTCTCAGTTGTAGCCAGAATGAACACCACATAACTTGGAGGCTCCTCGAGAGTCTTGAGGAAGGCATTGAACGCCGACGATGACAACATGTGTACCTCATCGATGATGAATACCCTGTACTTACCATTGGTAGGAGGCACCTGTACCTGATCCACCAGGGCACGAATATCTTCGACACCATTGTTAGAGGCAGCGTCGAGTTCTACAATATTGAGCGACGAGCCATTGTTGAACTCCCGGCAGGAGTCACACTCATTGCAAGGGTCACCATCAGGAGTGCGGTTCTCGCAGTTGATTGATTTGGCAAAGACGCGGGCACAGGAAGTCTTGCCTACTCCACGCGACCCGCAAAACAGGTAGGCGTGGGCAAGACGGTCGGTAGCTATGGCATTCTTGAGCGTCGAGGTCAAGGCGCTCTGCCCCACCACGCTGGCAAATGTCGACGGCCTGTACTTACGTGCCGATACTATGTATTTATCCATTAATAAGACTGTTATTTACATTTTGATTGACGGGCCGACGAGACGGGCGTCCAATAACTTGCCAAATTTAGTTATTTTATTCAAGTCTCGCAAGTTGCCGGCGACACTTGATGACACTTACCGTATCATAAATTGCATATCCCACGTCCTCGATTCCCAAACTACACCTATCCTACCCCAAGACAAGAACTGTTTAAGGGGATATTTTATCTAAAACTGTTGACCCGACACAAATTTTAACACTCATATTATAAAATATTTTTGTATTAATTTAAAAAATATCTTCATGATTGTTTTTTATATATCATTTTTTTATAATTTTGCAACGTATATCATATTTGGTTCACAAAACTCCCATGAAGAAAAATTTAAGTTCACAGATAAAACTGGAAAACATTCCAAGTCGCTACTACGCACCGGTGGGCGAGCTCGAAATCGCGGCCCTCACACGCGAGGAAAAGACCTACACCCGTATATTTGAGACCTCCCAGCAAGGCAGTGAATACCTTGCACGCCACATCGTTGAACGCATACAGCTGAGTGTCGCAGACCATGGCCGCTGTGTCATAGCACTGGGCGCCGGCCGTTCGACCCATTCAGTCTATAATTCACTCATAGAGTTCTACCGTCAAGGAAAGGTATCGTTTGAGGATGTCGTTATTTTCAATCTCAACGAGTTCTTCCCGCTCAAGAGCGATGGACCGAGCACATTCCAACGACTCAAACAGATATTTCTCGACCACATCAACGTGAAGCCAGAAAATATCCACACCTTCAACCCTGCAGTGACCCGCGATGACATGTATCAGTATTGCCGCGAGTATAACGCCAAGATTGAGGCAGCCGGAGGCCTGGACCTCACAGTGTGTGAGATAGGCCCCATGGGAGCGCTCGGATTCAACGAGCCCGGCTCTTTGTCAACAAGCCCCTGCCGCCTGGTGCTTCTGAGCGGTGAGGTGCGCCAGTCGCTCAGCAAGGACTATGGCATCGAGGACTTCCCCACATCGGCTATCACACTCGGCATCGGTGACATCATGAAATCGAGCCGCGTAATGAGTATGGCCTGGGGTGAAAACCGCTCCAAGGTTGTTGCCGAAGCCATTGAAGGCCCGGTGAGCGATGCCGTTCCGGCTTCGTTCCTGCAACTACACAACCATGCCCGCATAGCACTCGACCTGTCGGCCGCCGAGTCACTCACACGCCTGAGCATGCCTTGGAAAGTCACTTCCTGCGAATGGACCGACAAACTCATACGCCGCGCCATCGTGTGTCTGAGCCAGTCGATCGACAAACCGATACTCAAGCTCACCGACAAAGATTATAAGGACAATGGACTTGGCGAGCTTGTCGCTCTCTATGGGTCGGCCTACAATGTGAACATAAAGGTATTCAACGAGCTGCAGCACACTATCACCGGATGGCCCGGCGGCAAGCCCAACGCCGACGACACCTATCGTCCCGAGCGTGCCACCCCCTACCCCAAGCGCGTGATTGTGTTCAGCCCCCACCCCGATGATGATGTAATCTCGATGGGAGGCACGCTAAAACGCCTTGTCGACCAGCATCACGATGTACACGTGGCCTACGAGACTTCAGGCAATATCGCTGTAGGCGACGAAGACATGATGCGCTATTTCATGATGTTTGATAAGATTGCCCCTGAATTTGGTTTTGACACCGACGGCTACCGCCGTCTGAGCCATGAACTCACCAACTTCGTGGCCAACAAGCGCCCCGGTGAGACCGATCTCCCCGAGATACGCGAGATCAAGACCATGATACGCCAAGCCGAGGCTACTATCGCATGCAATTTCATTGGCGTCAAGCCCGACCATATCCATTTCCTGAGGCTCCCCTTCTACGAGACCGGCACCATCAAGAAAGGTGAGCTCTCACAGCGTGATGTCGACATTGTCAAGGCACTGATAGAACAAGTGAAACCACACCAGATTTTTGTCGCCGGTGACCTTGCCGATCCCCACGGCACACACAGAGTGTGCACCGATGCCGTGCTTGCCGCTATCGATGAGCTCCTCGACAAACCCTGGATGCAGGAATGCCGTATATGGATGTACCGCGGTGCTTGGGCCGAGTGGGAAATCGACCACATCGAGATGGCTGTACCCATAAGCCCTGAGGAACTGCGTTTCAAACGCAACTCCATACTCAAGCACCAGTCACAGATGGAGAATGCACCCTTCCTGGGCGACGACGACCGTCTGTTCTGGCAGCGAGCCGAAGAGCGCAACCGAGCAACAGCCCGCCTTTACGAGAATCTGGGTCTTGCAAGCTACGAGGCCATGGAAGCCTTCGTGCAATACAAGCCCATAAGATAATTTGGTTCATTAATACCGCCTTAAATCTTATCAAGCCTGTGACAGGCAATACGGCTGTGGATAAATATACTATAACAAGAATTTGGTTCTATACTTTTTAGTACGCGACAGGATTTGGTCCGTGACCATCGATGACTGCGACAGTTACCGCGGCACAAGGGCCCTATCAATTTATCACAAAAACCCACAGTCCCATTACAACAGCGTTGCCGATCGACAGCAAGTCGGCAACGCTGTGTGTTTTTCACCGATTTTTTATTCAAAAGCATCAATTAAGCCTACATCTTAGGAGATTTGTGAAATAATCAGTAAATTTGCGCGTTCCAATAATACTACGTCACTATGGATCTATTTGACACTATTTCGGCCGACATAAAGAAGGCCATGCTTGCTAAGGACCGTGTAAGACTCGAAGCTCTGCGCGGCATAAAGAAAGAATTTCTGGAAGCCAAGACCGCCAAGGGATCAGATGGCACTCTCACCGATGAGGCTGCTATCCGGGTGCTGGTAAAGATGGCCAAACAGCGCCGCGAGAGCGCTGCAATATATATTGAGCAACAGCGTCCCGACCTTGCCGAGAGTGAACTCGCAGAGGTCGCCGTAATCGAAGAATACCTTCCCAAGCAACTCTCGCCCGAGGAACTTGACAGCCGCCTGAAAGAAATCATCGCCCGCGTGGGAGCCACTTCCCCGGCAATGATGGGCAAAGTGATGGGCGTCGCAACTAAAGAACTCGCAGGCCTGGCCGATGGACGCGCCATCTCGACTGCAGTCAAGGATCTTCTCCAACAAAATTCTCTTTAACAAACACTACCCCGACTACAACCCACTAAAGATATGCTTACTCTACAGCAAATAAAAGAAAACCCCGAACTCATTGTAAAAAGACTTGCAGTGAAAGGTTTTGACGGTAAGGAGCCAATAGCCCGTGTCATAGAACTCGACACACAGCGCCGCCAACTCCAACTCAACAACGACACTCTCGCTGCCGACCTCAACAAAAAGGCCGCCCAGATAGGAGCCCTCATGAAACAAGGCCAGCGCGACGAAGCCGAGAAGGCCAAAGAAGCAGTCGCCGCCATCAAGGAAGAGCAGAAAGCAATTTCCGACAAGCTCAGCGAGGTCGAGAGCTCCATCAAGGAAATACTCCTTTCGGTGCCCAATATACCCTGTGACATGGTACCCGAGGGTCGCACTGCGGCCGACAACGTCGTGGAAAAGACCGGTGGCCCAATGCCCGATCTTCCCGAGGACGCACTCCCCCACTGGGACCTGGCCAAGAAATACAACCTCATCGATTTTGACCTCGGTGTGAAAATCACCGGTGCCGGCTTCCCTGTCTACATAGGCAAGGGTGCCCGCCTGCAGCGTGCCCTAATCCAATTCTTCCTCGACCAGGCCGGCGAGGCCGGATACCTCGAGGTGCAGCCCCCCTATGTGGTGAATGAAGCGTCGGGCTACGGCACAGGACAGCTCCCCGACAAGGAGGGCCAGATGTACCACTGCGAGGTTGACAACCTATACCTCATTCCCACCGCTGAGGTTCCCGTAACCAACATATACCGCGATGTGATCCTTAACGAGTCTCAGCTCCCCATCAAGAACTGCGCCTACTCAGCATGCTTCCGCCGTGAAGCCGGCAGCTATGGCAAGGATGTGAGAGGACTCAACCGTCTCCACCAATTTGACAAGGTTGAGATTGTGCGTATCGAGAAACCCGAGGATTCCTATGCAGCCCTCGAGGAGATGAAGAACCACGTGCAGGGACTGCTTGAAAAACTCGGTTTGCCTTGGCACATACTGCGTCTGTGTGGCGGTGACATGAGCTTCACATCAGCCATAACATTTGACTTTGAAGTGTTCTCGGCCGCTCAAAAGCGTTGGCTCGAGGTTTCGTCGGTATCCAACTTCGAAACCTATCAGGCCAACCGTCTCAAATGCCGCTACCGCGCCCAGGACAAGAAGACACGCCTGTGCCACACCCTCAACGGCTCAGCACTTGCCTTGCCA
>JAMPBP010000030.1 GCA_023666645.1 Clostridiales bacterium | reverse complement strand
CTGTTTTCCTGTCGGGGTATAGGTTGACTTTGCCGATGAAGCACGTTGCATCTGTGCTTGTACAACAACCTCGTTAAGTTCTTGTGTCTTTAGCGTGTCGGCCTGTTCCTGAGCATACAAAGGAATTGTTACGACTGCCGACAATATGATTGATGTGATAAACTTGGTCATAGTTTGTCTTAATTTGTTCGGAATGAATGCGCAAAGTTACAGCCAATAAAAATAAAAACTCTCAACATATGTTGAGAGTCAATGATTTTAACACTGTTTGCCGTCATTTCATACCCATTGCAAATTTCTCCAACATATCAGGGTCGCTCTTAGTGTCGGTGAGAGTCCGGCCATAAAGCGACTTTTTCCAGAGGGATATAATAGAGATGTGAGGCGCACCGAGCTTCATCGACGAAGTCGCTTGCGTAGCAAGAACTCGGTCCCTCCAACGCAGCCTTCCTTGTCCGAGTGCCAACCGCTCACTTTCATCATGGCGAGCAGGTCTTCCGGCTTACGCTTGCATCGCGCAGCGTAGAGCCGTGCCACATTTTGGTCGAGCTTGTGAACTACACCCCAAAAGTTTTGTGTCTAACTTTTGGGGTGCAGTTCAGTGGGCTATATCAGTGCAATTTTAAGGGATCTTTATTCTGATATTATGTCGAGGATTTGGCGGGCTGCTTCCTTGGTGTTTACCTTTGAGATTATATTCTGGACTGTGCCATCTTCCGACAGAAGGAAGGTGGTGCGCACAATGCCCATATATTCGCGCCCAGCCATCTTCTTCTTTTGCCACACTCCTGCGAGTTGACATAGAGTGGTATCAGTATCGGCTATGAGCGGGAACTTCAGGCCATATTTATCCATAAACTTCTCATGACTCACAGCAGTGTCTTTGCTTACTCCGATTACTTGATATCCGGCGGCAGCAAGCGTGTCGAGCCCATCGTTAAGGCTGCAGGCTTCGGCTGTGCAACCCGGAGTGTTGTCTTTAGGATAGAAATACAACACGAATTTCTTATCGGGGAAGTTACTCAGGCGCACTTCTTCGTTTTGAGCGTTCATGCCCAACAGGTCTGGAAATTTATCTCCAATATTCATAGCTTAATATTTTGTTTTTCTCAACACATCAAGTTATTGACCTTGCAACTATCCAATCTACATGTAGAGTGTTGCAAATAGTCCGACATGATGTAGTGTACTGTTTATTTTTCTATTTCGTAGATGTAGACAGGTTGCGGCTGTTGTTTGGTTACGCGCTCACCATCACCTTGTGACGCTCTCTGCACATATATGTGCAATTTGCGGTCACGTTTCCATAGTTCGGTATCGATTGATGGCTCCCAGGCATCGACACTGAAATCGGTTATATCAATAGGTTCAAGGTTTTGGTCGTTAATATTGCCAGTGTAGAGCGTCACTTTGCTGCCTCGTTCGGCATCTCGGGTGATATAGATGATTTCATCGTTGTCAATTACAACCCGCGGACGGGCGATAGGAATCATCTTTGTTCCTCCGCCTGAGAGTGAGAAAGGTTGGTGACGCTTGCTCACACATCTGTTTTTCCACCCATTTCCATCGTGCCATATAAGGCGATACTGAGGAACGGAATCACCCTCATCACGCCAATATGTCGCTATGTAAGGATTACCATGACTATCAGTACTCATGGAAGTCTGATTTATGAGTTCGCTGTTCTGAGGAATGGAACAGGCTATCTCTGCGCTTTCCATCGTGATAGGTAGCTGATAGGAAGTACCGTCGCTGCGTTCCCAGGTCTCACCGCCATCGTGAGATACAGCGTAGCACATATCATGATTAGTCTCAACCAACCATGTTTCCCTCCACACCCACGACAGGTGAATCGTACCGTCATTGTCGACATATAGTTGCCAGTAGGCGTTGCGTTGATTCTCACCATCTATAAGTATATCATGGATGCGTCTCCACTTACCCGTCGACAGTTCATAGCGATTCAAAACGAGATTGCCGCGCCCCGATGCACCGGAACGGTAGGCGAACAGGAGATCACCATCCGGAAGCCGGTAGAATTCAGGATAAGTGACATCATCTTCAAGAGTTGATGTCATAGGCTCTAAATCACCGAGTACAATTGAGCCGGGGGCAACACTACGGCAATACTTGAGTTTGTTCCCATGATGGTCAAAGGATACATGGACCACATTGTTGTCGTCGACAATCATTGAGATGATATTATGACCATCGGTCACTTTACCACGATGGGGCGACCTGACGGTTTCCCATTGGTCGCTGCCAAGGTGTCTGCGTGAGATGGTGACATATCCATCAGCATCATAGTATGAGACATACTGCATGGAGTCATTGCTTACAACCGAGTTATTACGGAAGATAGCAACATTGACCGATGTAGCACTGTAGGCCGTGTCGACCTCGAGGCGATTAACAATAATGCCCTTGGCCATAAGGGTCATGGGCATTATTATGATAAGAGAGGCAATGAGTCTGTTCATTTTCTTAACGAATCGAGTGAAGCTTTGATATTGGCTATTTTAAGCTCCGCATCGGCCTGCTTCTTGCGTTCAACCTCGACCACTTGAGCGGGAGCATTGTTGACAAAGCGCTCATTGGCAAGCTTCTTCATCACGCTCTTGAGGAATCCTTCCTGATATTCAAGATCTTTTTCGAGACGTGCAATCTCCTCTTCGATATTGATGTTGTTTTCGAGCGGTATATTGAACTCGGTAGTCCCAATCAGAAAAGATGCTGCCGTGGGGTTCTTTTCTTCTCCGGTATTGATTGAATCAAGAATGGCGAGCTTGGCGATGATGGCAGAATAAGGCACTTCAAATTGTCCTACTGCATTGAGTGTCAAAGCATCGCGCATAGGTATATTCTTCGATGCACGTATGGCTCTGACTCCGGTTATTATCTCCTTGGCCAGCTCCATCTGACCAAGCAATTTGTGATCCGCAGAATGGCTCTCTGGCATGGGAGCATACATGATGGATTCACCCTCACGACGGTCGTCAAGATGTTGCCACAGTTCCTCGGTGATGAATGGCATGAACGGGTGGAGGAGACGTAGCAGGGCGTCAAAGAATTTCTTTGTAGCTCTTAGAGTCTCTCCCTCGATAGGTTGACCATAGGCCGGCTTTATCATCTCAAGATACCATGAGGAGAATTCGTCCCAGAAAAGACGATATATGGCCATCAAAGCTTCCGATACCCTGAATTTCTCCATTGAGTCGTTAACCTCACTGACGGTCAATGCAAGCTTTTCCTCAAACCATTTTATAGCATCACAAGCCTCGGGAGTCGATGGAGCCTCTACAACATCCCAACCATTGACAAGGCGGAAAGCATTCCAAATCTTGTTGCAGAAGTTGCGTCCCTGCTCGCATAGTTTGTCATCAAACATGATGTCATTGCCAGCCGGAGCCGAAAGCATCATGCCCATGCGCACACCATCGGCACCATAAGTGGCAATCAGCTCAAGAGGATCAGGTGAATTGCCCAATGATTTAGACATCTTTCGACCTATCTTATCCCTTACTATACCGGTGAAGTAAACATTGTTGAATGGTTGCTTGCCTACATATTCATATCCGGCCATTATCATGCGTGCTACCCAGAAGAAAATAATGTCAGGGCCGGTGACAAGAGTCGAAGTGGGGTAGTAATAGCTTATTTCCTTGTTACCAGGTTCAAGTATGCCGTTGAACAGTGTAATGGGCCACAGCCACGATGAGAACCAGGTGTCAAGTGCATCTTCGTCCTGACGCAAATCACTGTCGGTGAGCTCACGATTTGCTTCCTCGCGAGCTTTCAGTAATGCTTCCTCACGTGTCGGAGCAACTACAATCTTGGTTTCTCCGAGCGAGTCTTCAAAGTAATAGGCAGGAATACGATGGCCCCACCATAGCTGGCGGCTTATGCACCAATCCTGTATGTTCTCAAGCCACACTCGGTATGTTGTCTTATATTTCTCAGGTACGAATTTAATGATATCGTCCATAACAGGGGCGAGCGACGTCTCAGCAAAATGTTTCATATTAATGAACCATTGCAAAGAGAGACGCGGTTCGATGGCGACCTTTGTACGCTCTGAATAACCGACTTTATTGGTGTAATCCTCAATCTTCTCCATTAAGCCCGCTTCTTGAAGGTCTGCCGCAATCTTTGCGCGACACTCGAAGCGGTCCATACCGGCATATTTACCACCGTTCTCATTCAAGGTGGCATCAGGATTGAAAATATCTATTGTCTCAAGATTGTGGGTCATTCCGAGCATGTAATCATTCTTGTCGTGGGCCGGAGTGACTTTGAGGCAACCGGTACCGAAGTCGATTTCCACATAACGGTCTTCAATCACAGGTATCTCGCGGCCTACAAGAGGAACAATGACACGCTTGCCCTTGAGCCATTCATTCTTGGGGTCCTTGGGGTTGATACACATGGCTGTATCGCCCATTATTGTCTCAGGTCGAGTTGTGGCAACAATAGCATAACGTCCATCAGGGTCTCCGGCCACATAGTAGCGTAGATAGTAGAGCTTTGAATTCTCTTCCTGATAGATCACTTCATCATCGCTGATGGCTGTAAGATTTTTAGGATCCCAGTTGACCATTCTCAGTCCGCGATAAATAAGGCCTTTTTTGTAAAGGTCACAGAATACCCGTGTAACACTTTCGGAACGTAGCTCGTCCATTGTGAATGCCGTGCGGTCCCAGTCACATGATGCTCCGAGTTTGCGCAACTGCTGCAAAATGATTCCTCCATGCTTGCGTGTCCATTCCCAGGCATGCTCCAGGAATTGCTCGCGTGTGAGGTCGGTTTTCTTTATTCCCTCTGATGCGAGTTTGGCAATTACCTTTGTCTCCGTAGCTATGGAAGCATGGTCGGTTCCGGGCACCCAAAGTGCATTCTTGCCTTGCATGCGGGCGCGACGTATCAGGATATCCTGTATTGTATTATTAAGCATGTGACCCATGTGCAAAACACCGGTGACATTGGGTGGTGGAATCACTATTGTATATGGTTCCCGAGCATCGGGCTCAGAGTGGAAAAGCTTGTTCTTTTCCCAGTATTCATACCATTTTCCTTCAACCTCAGCAGGATTGTACTTCGTTGCTAATTGATTCATCGTTGAAATGTGTATATGAGATATAATGAGATAATATATTGATCTTTTAACATGGATGGGCAATTAAACCTTGAATTTAGATGTCTGAAAGCCACACCCTGAAATTCATATTTCAAATAAATAGTTGTATTGCTGAAGAAGCTCAATAAAGCGCTTCTCTTTCCTTAATGGTTCAACCGATACATTTGAGCTGTTCTCAAGCGTCCAGTTATAATAGGAGGCATAACCATTTTCAAGAGCGCGCTCCATATGTTCATATGCTTTCATCTTATTATTGAGCTGGGCGTACAGACAGGCTGCATAGTAGTTCAAAGATCCATCGACATCGGTATTGTTATTGACTATCGATTCTATCCATGATATTGCGTCGGCTTTACGACCGAGAATAATCATCGCAAAACCTTTGTAGCTCTTAATGTTGTTATCGGGGAAATCGAGGTCAAGAACACGCTGGCACAAGTTGCGTGCCGCGCCTGTCTCTTTCAAATTGGATTCTAACACACGAGCTCTTATGAGATAGGTCAAGGCGTTGTCGGGCTCGTCCATAATAGCCTCACCAAAAAGTGACGAAGCGTCGTTATATTTGGATAAACTCTCATAGCATAGTCCCTTTTCCACGAGTGCTACAGGCGAACCCGGAAGCTTGTCAAGGGCTGTGGTAGCCGATTCCAAAGCACGGTCATAATCTTCCATCGCTCTTCTTATTTTTGCCCGTGTAATATAGTAGGCTCCATTATCGGTGGTCATCGACAAGGCCTGATTGATTTCAGTAAGCGCCTCCTGATATTTTCCTAATCCCAGATAGCATTCCGACAGTGAAGCATATATGCCATGATAATTGTAGAGATTCTCATCGATGATAGTGTGGAAGTCATCGATGGCTGCCTTATATCGACAATGATTCATAGCTATCACAGCCCTGAGGTAGATAAACATACCAACAGAGGGCGCCTGCTGAATGGCCGATGTAAGTCCGGTGATAACTGCATTATAATCACTGTTGCTCATGGCAACAAGGCGGGCAAGAGCGACACTGTTGTCTTTATCGATACTGATTGCAAGGATAAGGTCATCAACCGCGCCTGTATTGTTGCCCATAAGTTGACGCACACTGGCGCGCTGAAGGTATGCAACACTATTGGAAGGTTCAAGAGCTATGGCACGGTCGGCATATTCGGTGGCAAGACCTAAGTTATTCTCCTTCACAGCAACCTTTGCGAGACCGAATAGCGACTCAAGATTACGGGGGTCCATTCGTTGCAACTGGTTGAAATCGGCCTTGGCTTCAGTATACTTGCCGAGCTCATATTCAAGATTGGCCTTGAGGTAAAGCGCTGTTGTCGATGTTTTGTCGAGGCGGCAAGCCTGGTCGAGATCAAGCAGCGCGTCCTCTTTACGGTCGGTCATCGTGTAAATATTGGCGCGAAGTGTGTATTCCTGGAACAAGAGGTCGGTATCAGTTACAGGTGTATACTTAATGGCTGCATTCACATCGTCAAGAGCACGAAGATATTGTGATAGATTATAATATTCACTGGCTCTTCTGAAGTAAACTTCATAGTTTTGAGGATCAGCATCAAGTTCCTGTTGATAGACCTCCATCATCGCTTTGGTGATTGGGTTTACCGACTGGCTCTGGGCTACTGAGACAAGTCCACATGACAGAGCGGCAGCAACAAGTATATACTTTATGTTCATGATTATATGATGAATTATTTAATTTAAAACATTATCAGCTACATGTATTGAGCTGATTTACTATATGAATTGTATCACAGGCATTAAGTGCTGCTGTTTCTGTGCGCAACCTACAGTCACCAAGCGACACAGGCTTGAATCCACAATCGAGCAACAGCTTTATTTCTTCGGGCGAAAAATCACCTTCAGGTCCTATTAAAACAATTGTATCACGGTTTGGTTCGCATGCACATGAAAGAAGTTTACGCTCGATATTCTTATCACAATACGCTACAAATTTGAGACAGTCATCATCGCTAACAGAGGAAACAAAATCCTTGAGACGTGTCATTGGGTCAATTACAGGAAGAGTAGCCTTTAAAGATTGTTTCATGGCCGATATGGCGATCTTTTCAAGACGCTCAGTCTTTATTTCCTTTCGCTCGGAATGTTCACACAATAGAGGAACTATACGGTTAACGCCAATCTCAACCAGTTTCTCAGTCATCCACTCCATGCGGTCCATCAGTTTGGTGGGAGCTACCGCAACTGTAATATTATATTGCCATGGCAATGGCATCTCAATCTTCTCCACTATCTCTACCGCTGCGTGCTTGGGATGTGCATCGACAAGACGGCATGTATATCGTGACCCACGCCCGTCGATAATCTCAACAATGTCACCCTCCCTATGTCTCAACACTCTTACACAATGCTGAGAGTCGCTCTCGGGCAACATCAACTCGCTTTCTATATCAGGGGCATAGAATTGAATCATGAGTATACTATAAGTCACGTTATTATTAATCAATCGCCAACATAACCATCTGGATCCATAGGTTCAGACTTCCCGGCGGCAGCATTGACCTTAGTCTTTGAATCTTTAAAAAGAATGGCAAATAGAACTGCGACTACGAGAGCAAAAGCGGCAAATATCAACCACGCACTCTTCCAGTCACCGATAAGGAATCCATCTTCCCAATGACAGTAATTGTTAACTATTGCACCTGCCGATAAAGTTCCTATTGTAGCACCAAGACCATTGGTCATCAACATGAAGAGCCCCTGGGCCGATGCCTTTGTCGAAGGATCACACTCCTTATCAACGTACAGGCCTCCAGATACATTGAAGAAATCAAACGCAATACCGTAGACTATACATGAAGCAAACAGAAGTGTGACACCGGGAAAATCGGGAGTGCCTATACCAAAGAAACCGAAGCGGAATACCCATGCCGTCATCGCCATTAACATCACTATCTTTATACCAAATCTTTTCAGGAAGAAGGGTATAAGGAGAATACACAATGCTTCGCTGATCTGTGAAACCGAGACAAGCATTGTGGCGTTGTTGGCTGCAAAACTGCTGGCATATTCAGCAACACTTTTGAAGTGTGTAAGATAAGGACCGGCGAAACCATTTGTCACCTGTAACGACATACCCAGCAGCATAGAGAAAATGAAGAACATGGCCATGCGACGCTTTTTGAAAAGTTTGAAAGCGCTAAGTCCGAGCTGCTCGGTCAACGATTGTTTGACCTTGGGGGCAAGCGGACACTCGGGCAATGTAAAACAATAGGCACATAATACAACACTGAGAATTCCTGAAACAAGGAATTGCATGCATGTATACTGGAACTTGAAATCACTTGAGCCTAATGTAAATCCAAGATGACCATTTTCCCATGTGGCACAATTCACAAACCACATTGTTACAATGAATCCTACAGTACCGAGAACACGGATAGGTGGAAAATCCTTGACTGTGTCATAATTGCCACGACGCAGAATGGAGAATGCCACAGTGTTGGACAATGCAAGCGTAGGCATGTAAAATGCAACACTCAGTGTATATATGGTTATGAACAATGTTTTGTTGGGCATCTCATATTGCAGGCCAAGAATGCAGAGGGCTATCATCGAAGCTCCTGCAATGAAATGACATATACCGAGAAGTCTCTGGGGCTGGATGAACTTATCAGCGATTATACCCATCAATGTTGGCATGAATATGGATACTATTCCTTGAATTGCATAGAATAACGCAATTTCGTTTCCCATGCCTGCTTGTCCCAGATAGTTGCCCATACATGTGAGATAGGCGCCCCACACAGCAAATTCAAGAAAATTCATCACGGCAAGCCGCGTTTTAATAGCTTTCATGGCAATTATTTTTTTGATTGTTTCTGTTCTATAAGTTGCTTGATATGGGCTGCCTCTTCATAGTTTTCCTGTTCGATAAGGCGTTCAAGCATGCGTTCCAGCTCTTCTATGGCATAATTCTCAACTCTTGGTTGTTGGGGAGTATTATCATCTTGAACAATTACCGTATCACTTTGGTTCTCATTTTCAAGCACAAATCCCGTTTCGTCAAGAATAGCTCGGGTTGTATATATCGGAGAATTGGTTCTTATGGCTATGGCTACAGCATCTGATGTACGGGAATCGAGCACAATAGTGCGATCACCGTCGGTGAATGTCAATTCTGATGAGAATATTCCATCTTCAAACTTATAGATGAAAACCTCTTTTAGCTGTACACCAAAGGCATGGGCAAAACTGGTAAATAAATCATGAGTCATAGGACGTGGCGGGGTAATACCCTCCATCTTTATAGCTATCGACTGTGCTTCGCTCGAACCTATGACTACAGGTATGCGATATGGGCCGTCAACTTGTGCAAGTATCAGTGCATAGGCTCCTGATTGAAGCTGACTATAGGAAAGTCCCATTATGCGTAATCTAATCTTATCTTCCATTAGTCCTGATCTTTTGACCGGTTATAATTCCGCTGCCGTAACAAATACGTGCTTCTTTGTCATATATCACGCCAAATTGTCCCGGTGCAATTCCTTGAATCTGAGTGTCCGATTCGACGATATATTCGTCATTGTCAAGTCTTGTTATCAATGCGCGATGAAAATCGGGGGAATGTCTGTTTTTGAAACATATCTGCCGTGGTTCTCCTGAACAATTCCAAGGATCGGTCGTGATGAAATGCATCTCGCTTAGATGGATTTTTCTGCCATACTGTTTGTCGGTGTCATAACCTTGGCTCACATATATGACATTATCCCTGACATTCTTCTTTACGACATACCATGGACCACCACTGAGCCCCAGTCCTTTACGTTGACCTATGGTATGGAACCAGTATCCGCGGTGGGTTCCCAGTTTGCGACCGGTCTCAAGCTCGATGATTGCTCCAGGTTTCTCGCCAAGATGACGAGCTATGAAATCATTGTAATTGATTTTCCCGAGAAAACATATTCCCTGACTATCTTTGCGATAGGCATTAGGCAACTTGGCGGCCACGGCAATTTCCCTCACCTTTGATTTTGGGATGGCACCAAGAGGAAATGTGAGGTGTTTGAGCTGGTCATAGGAAATACGTGCAAGAAAATCGGTCTGATCCTTCACCGGGTCAACAGCGGTGGCAAGCCATTTAAATCCATTCTCCTCAATAGTCGAGGCATAATGACCTGTGGCTGTAAGATCAAATTCATGACCCCATCTTTGCTCGAAAAAACCAAATTTGATTATCTTGTTGCACATGATGTCGGGATTGGGAGTCAGGCCTTGCTTGACTGTGTTCAGAGCATATTCCATGACATTATCCCAATATTCCTCGTGCAATGTCACCACATCGAATGGTAAACAGTAGCGCCGTGCTATGAGCTGACACATCTCGATATCCTCCTCGGCCGAACAGTCACCCTCGTCTGTATCAAGACCTATGCGTATGTAGAACAAGTGTAGGTCATGCCCTTGTTCTTTAAGCAGATGGACTGCAACCGCACTGTCTACTCCTCCTGATATCAATGCTGCTATCTTCATCTATGATTCGGTTTTATATAAATGGATATCAGTTGGCTCGGGTGTTGATTGTCCTAAACGCATTTAGAAGCTGGTCGGCCGTCATGCTCTTTGACAATATCTTGTGTTTTGGGTTAAGATAATATATCGATGGTCTGCGACGCATATCGTAAAGATCATTAACTTCACTGCTTGCTCCTGCTATCCAGTTTTCGGGCATGCGTTTTACAAGCTCCTTCCACTCTTCATCATCAGGGCTGCCGGGATAAATGTTGACTATGGCAACTTCTCCCTTCTTTATGAATTCATTGATGTTATAATCGGCCGATAATCTTACCCTGGACATCATGCAATCTGGACAGTCGGGGTTGTTGAAAAACAATATCACGTATGACGGAGTAAGCTCACTGAATTTTTTCTTTTCTCCATCGGGTGTGACATATTCAAAGTCAGGTGCAATCATATTGACCTGTGAGCCGCTCAGAATCTTGGCTTGCCTGGCGTAATGTTGTTTCTCGGGACTCTTTATTTTCTTGTTGTCGGCCACTGCCTGAGCAAAGGGAAGATAAACTTCATCGATAATAATAGTGGCGGTATCGCTGTATAGCAGTCCTTCGGCCATAGCTGTAATTGTAAGCAGATCGGCCGGTTTTTTTGAAACCTTGGCAATAAAATCGTCGACCGATTTGTGCACGACATCAACATTGGCATAGGGAATCAGTTGTATATAGTCGATAAAGGCTTGTTGAAGTTTATTTTTGGCCGAGAATGCCTGGGTCATGTTGCAGTGGTCCCAGAAGTGTTCAATCACATAGCTGCAACGCTCGTCCATTGTTGTGAGATTCTCAGGAGCCTTAGGGTAGGGGAAAAGGGTATTGTCGGCCATCACTTTTAAAGTTGGCACGAGTATTGCTATTATAGCCAGTAGAAGATGCTTCATGCTGTCAATTTGTTGTTACTGATATTTTGATTAGCTTTCAGATGCTTGTAACTGAAATAATATGCAAAGTTAAGCTATAGGCACGTAATTTCAAAGGTCACATGAAACAAATGCTCTTCTTATTTGTTAAAAGTGATAAAAACCTATAAACTGTGAC
The DNA here is from genome assembly GCA_023666645.1 of Clostridiales bacterium. Lineage (GTDB taxonomy): Bacteria > Bacteroidota > Bacteroidia > Bacteroidales > Muribaculaceae > JAAVFS01. Next base: position 6,507 of record JAMPBP010000030.1, on the reverse strand, counting down.
GATTAAACAAAACAACTATAATATCTATGAATTTCAACAATTTCACAATTAAATCGCAGGAGGCTATACAAAAGGCTGTGGAGTTTACACGGGCAGCCGGCCAGCAGGCTATCGAGCCTGTACATCTGCTTAAAGGGGTAATTTCAGAGGGAGACTCTCTGGTGAAGTTCATTTTCCAGAAGGTTGGCGCCAATCTGTCGGTCGTAGAGCAACAGGTTGACCGCATCATAAACAATCTTCCCAAGGTGTCAGGAGCCGAACCGTATCTTAGTCGCACATCGAATGATGTGTTGCAAAAGTCGATTGATATCGCCAAAAAAATGGGCGACGAGTATGTTTCGCTCGAAGCTATTCTCCTCGCCATTTATGAAGTAGGCAACGAGGCCTCTTCGATACTGAAAGACTCCGGTCTCACCGGGAAGGAGATGTCGACAGCGATTGCTGAGTTGCGCAAAGGTCGCAATGCCAACGACCAGAGTGCCGAGGACACCTACAACTCCCTGAGCAAATATGCAATCAACCTCAATGAACGTGCCCGTGAGGGAAAACTCGACCCGGTCATAGGCCGTGACGATGAAATACGCCGTGTGCTTCAGATTCTGAGTCGTCGTACCAAGAACAATCCAATGCTCATCGGAGAGCCCGGTACCGGTAAGACTGCTATAGCCGAAGGACTTGCACAGCGCATTGTTCGTGGAGATGTTCCCGAGAACCTGCGCTCCAAACAGATATATTCACTCGACATGGGCGCGCTCGTAGCAGGTGCCAAATACAAGGGTGAGTTTGAGGAACGCCTCAAAGCCATTGTCAACGAGGTGACTCAAAGCGACGGTGAGATAATTCTATTTATTGATGAAATCCATACACTTGTCGGCGCCGGGAAGGGTGAGGGCGCTATGGACGCTGCCAATATTCTGAAGCCGGCTTTGGCGCGTGGTGAACTTCGCAGCATTGGTGCCACCACCCTGGATGAATACCAGAAATATTTCGAAAAGGACAAAGCTCTTGAGCGTCGTTTCCAAAAAGTCATGGTTAATGAACCCGATGAGATGAGTGCGATTGCCATTCTCCGTGGACTTAAAGAGCGCTACGAGAACCATCACAAAGTGCGCATTCGCGATGAAGCGATTATCGCTGCTGTACAGTTATCGGAACGTTATATTACTGATCGTTTTCTCCCCGACAAAGCGATAGATCTCGTTGACGAAGCCGCTTCCAAGCTTCGTCTCGAAATTGATTCTGTGCCTCAGGTACTCGACGAAATTTCCCGTATGATCGCGCAGAAAGAAATCGAACGTGAAGCAATTAAGCGTGAGGGAGACAAGGAGAAAGTCAAGGAACTCGAGAAGGATCTTGCTTCCTTACGTGAGCAGGAAAGCCAATACATGGCAAAATGGAAAGCCGAGAAGGATCTCATCAACCGTATCCAGCAGAATAAGATTGATATCGAACAACTTAACTTTGATGCCGAACGTGCTGAGCGTGACGGAGACTATGCCAGGGTTGCCGAAATCAGGTACAGCCGAATACAGCAGAAGGAGGATGAGAACAAGCAGATACAGGAACAGCTCAAACTCATGCAGGGTGACAAGGCTCTAATCAAGGAAGAGGTCGACGCCGAGGACATTGCCGATGTTGTTTCCCGTTGGACAGGAATTCCGGTCAACAAAATGGTTCAGAGCGAAAAAGAAAAGCTACTCCATCTCGAAGAGGAACTTCATGGACGGGTAATAGGTCAAGACGAGGCTATTCAAGCTATCGCCGACGCTGTGAGACGTTCAAGGGCAGGACTTAATGATCCTCGTCGTCCTATCGGATCGTTCATATTCCTGGGCACTACCGGAGTCGGTAAAACTGAATTGGCAAAGGCACTCGCTGAATACCTCTTTGACGATGAGAATATGATGACACGTATCGACATGAGCGAATACCAGGAGAAACATGCCGTGTCACGTCTTGTCGGAGCGCCTCCCGGATATGTAGGTTATGATGAAGGCGGTCAGCTTACGGAGGCCGTGCGTCGTAAACCTTATTCTGTAGTGCTCTTTGACGAGATTGAAAAGGCTCACCCTGATGTCTTCAATATTCTCCTTCAGGTGCTCGATGACGGCCGACTCACCGACAACAAGGGTCGAATGGTCAACTTCAAGAATACCATTATAATCATGACCAGTAACATGGGCTCTAATGTGATAAGGGAAAATTTCGAGAAACTTACCGCCGACAACCGCACGGAGGTTATCGAGAGTACTAAATCCCAGGTACTCGACATGTTGAAACAGACCATACGTCCCGAATTTCTCAATCGTATCGATGAAATCATCATGTTCACGCCGCTCAATCAGAATGAGATCGAGGAAATCGTAGGTTTGCAGGTCAAAGGAATACAGCGAATGCTGGCTGCCAACGGTGTCAAACTTGATGTTACACCTGCGGCCATTCATTTCCTGGCTGAGGAAGGGTATGATCCCGAATTTGGTGCCCGACCTGTCAAACGTGTCATACATCGTATGGTGCTTAACCGACTCTCGAAGGACATTTTGGCACAAACTGTCGACAAAGACAAACCAATAATCATCGATGTTGAGGACGAGAAATTAATTTTTAAAAATTAAGAACTTTTCAAGCTTCACAAACGTTTAAATAACAAAAGAAAAAAATTTAATCTTTATTTTAACATATGACTATGAAAAAGCTGATTTATTTATTTTTAGCATTGCCACTGTTTATGGTGTCATGTCATGATGACAATGACTTGCCTAATGTTGAAGTTTATGCAACTTTTGAGGGAGGCACACAAGTAGAAGATGTATACTATGTGGTACAGGGTGATGAGTTGGAAGTGACAGCCATGAACCTTGTCAACAACGACGAAAAGGAAGCTGTACTTGGTGGCGTCAGATACTATTGGGACTATATGCCCATTGGTACAACAATCACATCGCCCTATGCGATTAAGATCAATACCGGTGAGGTTCCCGTCGGTAACCATCTTCTTACTGCCGAGATGCCTATCTATGCTGTAGGTTACTCGATATGCACCGGCTACATTGCCAAAAAGATTAAAGTTGTAGCAGAGCCGGAGGATATCCCTGGTGACTCAACCGGTGATTCCACCACTAAAGGCAAGATCCAGGCAGGCGAGTCTGAGAACTCTTGAAGCCATAAGTTGCCATTGGCAACTTGTCAATGAATACTCTCATTTTGGGCGGGGCGTCCGGTCAACAGTTGGTTGACAGAGGCGCTCTGCCTTCTTTCATAATACCCGGGATCGTCGGCTGGACATACATTAGAGCCCATTCGATAAGCAAAGTCTTTATAAATAAGAACAATTTTTCACTGAATGACACGTTCTAACTATATAGTGACTCCAGATGGCCAATTTTCCACTTATATCAGTTATAGTACCTGTCTACAACGGCGAGAAATTTCTGGCTGAATGTATTGACAGTATACTTGACCAGAGCTACAATAATCTTGAGTTGATTCTGGTCAACGACGGTTCAACCGACTCGTCACAATTCATCATTGACAGGTATGCCTTGCATGATCCGCGCGTAAGACATTTCACAACAGCAAATCGTGGAGTTTCGGCCGCTCGCAATCTTGCTCTCGACAATGCACGTGGAGCGTTGATCACCTTTGTAGATGCAGATGATTTCGTTACAGTGGATTTCCTTGAAATTCTGTTTATTCTGATAACACGCTCCGGGGCTGATGTGGCTGTATCCTCCTATACCCACAAGCCCAAACATCTTGGCCTACACCAGGAGTCATTTCATGTAGTCGATGCCATGGGATTTACTGCCGATGTGCTCTTTCAACGGGTCTCAGATACTGCAATATGGGGAAAGCTATTTAGGGCCAAACTGTGGAGTGGAGGAATGCGGTTCGCCGACATGAGATATGAGGACCTTGAGATAATACCACGTCTATATCTTAATGCCAAGACCATTGCCTACACGACAGCCAGGCTTTATTATTACAGACTTCACGACACCAATTTTTTCAATACCTTTTCTCCGTCACGTCTTGATGTATTATCGGCCATAAAGCTCATCGAGGAGAGTGTCGCTTCCCGTCCGTTCGATTCCAACATTGCCGCAGCGCTTACAAGCCGTCGACTCGCAGCTTCTTTCAATTTATTTATGCTTACATACAAACGCAGTGGTTTTGAGCATGTTGCTGAAGATGCATGGAGAGATATAAAAAGTTTAAGATGGAAATGCTTGACAGATCGTCGGGTTATAAATAAGATCAAACTTGGCATCATAGCCTCTTATTCTGGAAAACACGGGTTGAATATGCTTAACCGTATCTTCCGCATAAGCAACTGATTCCCCAATCGCTCTCAAGACGGTCAATAATAAAAGCCCATTCGATAAGGAATGGGCTCTAAGCATTAGGGGGAGGGTAGGGTATTCTTAGGAGAGCTTATATTCACTGTTTACTCTTTTTCGGCAAGTTCAAGCCATCTCATCTCCTTCTCGTCAAGTTGTTCACACAATCGGTTGTATTCCTTCGACTTCTCGTCCATGTCGTTTATTACCTCACCGCTGTTGAACAATTGTTCAAGGATCGCTTTTTGTTCGTTCATCTTTTCAATTTCGGCGGTGAGCTTCTCAAACTCGCGCTTCTCGGCAAAACTCATTCTTGCCTTCCGTTCGGTATGAGGTTTTTCGGTTGAGGATTTTATCTGTTTTGTATTTTCATTCTGACGGTTTGCCGCTTCAGATTCCTTTAGATATGTACGGTAATCAGTGTAATTGCCTGGAAAGTCTTTTATCACACCGTTACCTTCGAAGACAAACAGATGGTCGACTATTGAATCAAGGAAAAAACGGTCATGGGAAATTATTATACAACATCCTTTGAACTGAGCGAGATACTCTTCAAGGATTCCCAATGTCACGATATCAAGATCATTGGTAGGCTCGTCGAGAATAAGGAAATTTGGCGACATCATCAAGACCGTGGCCAGATGCAGGCGTGCAAGTTCACCACCGCTCAGTGTTGAAATGTATTTCTGTTGGTCGGCAGGTGAGAACAGAAATCGTTGCAGGAACTGCATTGGAGTGAATGTCACCGTTCCGTTTACCTTTACCTCTTCACAATATTGGGTCACCGCGTCAATTACTTTTTTGGAGGAATCAAGTTGCAGACCATCCTGGCTGTAATAACCAAAGCGTACGGTTTCGCCCACATTCCATTCACCCGCATCAGGTTGAACGAGACCCTGAAGCATCTTGATGAAAGTCGATTTGCCTACACCGTTAGGTCCGATGATGCCAAGCTTCTCATATCGCGCAAATGTGTATGTGAACTGGTCAAGTATTACCTTATCGCCAAAACGTTTTGAAATGCCATTTGCCTCAAATATCTTCGAACCAATATAGGAGGATTTGACGTCAAGATTCACATTCTTCTCGTCAAGATTAATCTTAGAACGTTCCTTGAGGTCATAGAAAGCATCTATGCGATATTTGGCTTTACCTGCGCGTGCCTGAGGCTGACGATTCATCCATTCCTGTTCGCGACGCAAGGTATTCTTGATCTTGCTGAGTTCAGCCGACATGGCTTCGATACGTTCTTTACGCTTCCTCAGATAGTAGTCATAGTTGCCGTCATACTCATAGATTCGTTCCCTATCTATTTCTATTATGTGGTTGCACACCCGGTCAAGGAAATACCGGTCGTGTGTCACCATGAGTAGAGTGGTGCGGCTACGTTTGAGCCAGCCCTCGAGCCACTCTATGGTATCAATGTCAAGATGATTGGTAGGCTCGTCGAGAATCACGAGCTGCGGGTCCTCAAGCAGTATGCGGGCAAGCGCCACACGTTTGCGCTGACCACCTGATAAAGTTGCTATGGTTTGATTCAGGTCATGAATTTTCAACTGTGTGAGCAACTGCTTCAACCTGTCCTCAAAATCCCAGGCTCCGATGGCGTCCATCTCGCCAATCAACTTTTCAAGCTGAGAATTGTCTCCGCTACTCAATGCCAATTCATATCTCTTGATGATTGACGAACTGGGCATGTCGGGATTAAGACAAGCATCGATTACAGTCTTGCTGTCATCGAGTTGTGGCTGCTGTTCAAGAAATCCTACTCTCAAATCGGCCTTGAATATCACCTTGCCGGAATCATAGTCCTCTGTGCCAGCTATACAACGTAATAGGGTGGTCTTTCCGGTTCCGTTTTTGGCGATAATTCCTATCTTGTCACCCTCATCTACACCAAATGTGACATCAGAGAAGAGCATGCGGTCACCTACGCTCTTAGTAAGTTCATCGACTTGAAGAAAACTTGCCATAGTAGTTCATGAACAGATATTAAACAACATCGATACTAAAAAGAATGAGCTAATTTGGTGAAACCATATCTCACGTTCTTTAGTATAAATCGTCTCTTAACAAAAAACTCGCAACATCATTACGAGTCACGAGTTTTAAAGAGGTTCCTAGCAGAATCGAACTGCTGTAAACGGTTTTGCAGACCGGTGCCTAA
>JAMPBP010000002.1 GCA_023666645.1 Clostridiales bacterium | reverse complement strand
CGTCATGCGCCCTTCCATGCTCAGCGCCCTTATCGCCTCGCCGGCATATTCCACGAAGTATCCGGTGCAACCGTCGGTGCCCATGCAGGCTATGATATATAGGGCTACATCTTTGGCGGTGACTCCGGGACGTAGAGTACCGTCGACGGTGATGCGCATGCTGCGGGGCTTGGGTTGCAGAATGCACTGTGTTGCGAGCACCATCTCAACCTCGCTGGTGCCTATACCAAAGGCAATGGCGCCCACTGCACCGTGGGTCGAGGTGTGGCTGTCGCCACACACAATGGTGTAGCCTGGAAGGGTCAGTCCCTGCTCGGGTCCTATCACATGGATTATGCCGTTGAGCTCATGGGTGGGACCGTAGTATTCCAGCCCGTTCTCAGCGGCGTTGGCTTTCAGAGTCTCCACAGCTTTGCGCGATACAGGGTCGGCGATGGGTTTGTCCTGATCATGGGTGGGAATGTTGTGGTCGGGCGAGCAGTAAGTGTGGCTCGGACGGAACACCTTGAGGCCTCGTTCTTTCAGTCCGGCAAAAGCCTGGGGCGATGTCACTTCATGGCAGTAGTGGCGGTCGATATACAATTGGTCGGGACCACCATCGATATGGTTCACTACATGGCAGTCCCATATCTTGTCGAACAATGTTCGGGGGGGCGTCTGTTTCATTTCACAAATTTGTTTATAGCGTCGACAAATGCCTCGGCGCTCGCCGCGATAATATCGGTATTGGCCGAGAATCCATAGTAATGCTTGCCTTCGTGTTCCACGGTCATGTGAACCTTGCCCACATCATTGCTGCCCTTGTTGATAGCCTGTATGAGGAATTCCTGGACGAGCATCTGGCGCCTTATGATGTTCTTGATTGCCGAAATGGCTGCATCGACCGGACCATTGCCGCTGGCGCAAGCCTCAAATTTCTCACCGGCGATGTCAAGTCCTATGCTTGCCACCGACTTCAGGCCTACTCCCGAAGATACCTGCAGGTAGTCAATCTTGATGCGGTGGTTGGCGCGGTGTTCACCGGCCAGCATGAGCACATCATCGTCGGTGATTTCTTTCTTGCGGTCGGCCAGTTTGAGGAATGCCTCATAGGCTTTGTCGAGTTGTTCCTTCTCAAGCTCTATGCCCAGCACATGGAGGCGGTGTTTCAGAGCGGCACGGCCGCTGCGTGCGGTGAGTACGATAGAGTTCTCGTCGATGCCCACATCCTTGGGGTCGATGATTTCGTAACTCTCACGGTTTTTAAGCACTCCGTCCTGATGTATGCCGCTGGAGTGGGCAAAGGCGTTGCGTCCTACAATGGCTTTATTGGGTTGTACAGGCATGTTCATGAGGCTCGATACCTTGCGGCTTATGGAGTTGATGCGTGTGGCATTCACTGTCGTGTCGAGTTGCAGCTCGTGGTGTGAGCGCAGTGTCATCACTACCTCTTCGAGAGCTGTGTTGCCGGCACGCTCACCGATGCCGTTGATTGTGACTTCGGCCTGCCTGGCTCCATTGATGAGACCTGAAATGGTGTTGGCGGTAGCCATGCCCAGGTCATTGTGGCAGTGGGTGGCGATGACAGCCTTGTGAATCCCGTCGACATGCTCCATGAGATATTTGATTTTAGCTCCGAATTCCTCGGGGAGACAGTAGCCTGTCGTGTCGGGAATATTGACTACGGTGGCTCCGGCCTTGATTACGGCCTCGATGACGCGGGCCAGGTATTCGTTATCGGTACGGCCGGCATCCTCGGCATAGAACTGCACATCTTCGACAAATTTCTTGGCATAGCTCACGGCAGCCACAGCACGCTCGATAATCTCCTCACGGTTGGAGTTGAATTTGTACTTGATGTGAGGGTCGGAGGTGCCGATGCCGGTGTGGATGCGTTTGTGACGTGCATATTGCAGTGCCTCGGCTGCAACCTTTATGTCGTTGGGCACTGCACGTGTGAGCGCACATATAGTGGGCCATGTCACAGCCTTTGAGATTTCAACGACCGAGTTGAAGTCACCGGGGCTCGATACCGGGAAGCCGGCTTCAATGATGTCCACTCCAAGTTCTTCCAGGCTCTTGGCTACTTCAATCTTTTCTACAGTATTGAGTTGGCAACCGGGCACCTGCTCACCGTCACGCAGTGTGGTGTCAAAAATGTATACTTTATCACTCATATGTTGTGTTTTTGTTCTTGTTTTTCAATTTGGAGATGCAAAGTTAAAATAAAAAATACATTTTTTGCTTAAAAATTTAAATTTAACTTTGCCTGTGTATGCATAATTCCAAAATGAGCACCATTCATGGGGCGCGAGGGCTTGTGTGGAGTGTCATATTTGAATCCGGGAAGGCGTGCCTGTAGTCGTGGATAGCGGTTGTGGATAACAATTGGCCGCCCTATCGTTAATATTTCTTGTGAGACAGGCTCTAATTTCTGATGATTGGTTGTTGTTTTGATCAAAAGTGCTATCTTTGTAATTACCTTAAACTAAACCAATATATAAGTACAATATGCATACACCCCTTGTTGAGTGTGTCCCCAACTTCAGTGAAGGACGTGACAAGAAAGTGATTAAGGCCATAACCGATGCTATTGCACAGGCTTCTCCTGTGCGTCTTCTCGATGTAGATCCCGGTGAGGCCACCAATCGTACAGTAGTGACATTTGTAGGCACCCCCGATGATGTCCTGGAAGCCGCTTTCCAGGGCATCAGGAAGGCGGCCGAGGTAATTGATATGAGCAAGCACCATGGAGCACACCCCCGCATGGGAGCCACCGATGTGTGCCCATTTGTGCCGGTGAGCGGTATCACTCTCGAGGAGTGTGCCGAGCTGTCGTTGAAGCTTGCAAAGAGGGTGGCCGATGAACTCAATATTCCTGTCTATTGCTATGAGGCGGCCGCCCGTCGCCCTGAACGTAAGAACCTTGCAATATGCCGCAAGGGAGAATATGAGGCTCTGCCTGAGCGCATGGGTAGCGAGGAGGAGGGCCCTGATTTCGGAAACCGCCCTTATGATGATGATGTGGCACGTACCGGTGCTACCACGATAGGTGCCCGTAATTTTCTCATTGCTGTCAATTTCAATCTCAATACTACCTCGACACGCCGTGCCAATGCTGTAGCCTTCGATGTGCGAGAGAAAGGTCGTCCCAAGCGTGAAGGCGGAAAGCCAAATGGAAAGCCTATCAAGGACAGCGAGGGTAACGTAATCATGCTTCCCGGCACCTTGCCTGCCACCAAGGCCATAGGCTGGTATATCGATGAATATGGTATCGCCCAGGTTTCGATGAACATCACCGATATCAATGTAACACCGCTTCATATTGCCTTTGACGAGGTGTGCCGAGCCGCCGGCACCCGCGGGCTGCGTGTCACCGGAACGGAAATTGTGGGGCTTGTTCCCAAGGGTGCCATAGTCGATGCCGGCCGATATTTCCTGCACAAGCAGCAGCGCTCAACCGGTATACCCGAGGAGGAGATCATACGTCTGGCAGTAAAGTCGATGGGGCTTGACGAACTGAAACCTTTCCAGCCCGAGGAGAAGATAATCGAATACATGATAACCAAGGATAATGCCGACAGCCACCTGGTTGACTTGACTTGTCGAGATTTTGCCGACGAGACAGCATCAGAGTCTCCGGCGCCTGGTGGGGGCTCCATATCGGCCTATATGGGTACACTTGGAGCTGCCCTTGCTACAATGGTTGCCAATCTGTCGGCCCATAAGGCAGGCTGGGATGATCGCTGGAGATTTTTCTCTGATGCCGCGGAGCAGGGTAGGGAGCTGGTAGATTCGCTCCTGCAGCTTGTCGACGATGATACCGAGGCATTCAATGGCATAATGGCGGTTTTCGCAATGCCTAAGGGTACCGATGCCGAGAAAGAGGCACGTGCCTTGGCGATGGAACAAGCTACGGAGTATGCTACCCGTGTTCCTCTCCATACAATGCAGCAGGCTGTCAAGGTATTCCCTCTGGCGCTGCTCATGGCTCGCGAGGGTAATCCGGCCTCGGTGAGCGATGCCGGTGTAGGGGCTATCGCAGCACGTGCAGCGGTGCGTGGTGCTTTGCTCAATGTGAAAATCAATGCCGCGGGGCTCAAGGACCGCTCTCTGGCCGGCCAGTTGGTCGCCCAGGCCGAGGCTATTGCCGCTGAGGCTGCCACCCTGGAAGCCGAAGTGCTTGCAGTCGTGGAATCCAAAATTTCATAATCTCCTATGCCATGATGATGAACGATTTTAAAACCCAGATACAGCAGGGAATACCGGCCGTGCTACCCCCTGCACGTGAGCGCGATGAGGCAGTGAGCCATGCTCCGCGTCGCAAACATATACTCTCTCCCGCCGAGGAGCGCCTTGCATTGAAAAACGCATTGCGTTATTTCCCCGCGCATCTTCATGCGGAGCTCGCTCAGGAGTTTCTTGACGAGCTGCACACTTATGGCCGCATATATATGTACCGTCTGCGTCCCACCTACGAGATGTATGCGCGTCCTATCGATGCCTATCCGGCACGTTCCCGCCAGGCCGCCGCTATCATGATGATGATACAGAATAATCTCGACCCGGCTGTGGCCCAGCACCCTCACGAACTCATAACCTATGGCGGCAATGGCGCAGTGTTCCAGAACTGGGCACAGTATCTGCTCACCATGAGATATCTATCGGAGATGACCGATGAACAGACTCTGGTGATGTATTCAGGTCACCCGCTCGGACTTTTCCCCTCACATAAGGAGGCTCCACGTGTTGTGGTCACCAATGGAATGGTGATACCCAATCACTCCAAGCCCGACGATTGGGAGCGTCTCAATGCGATGGGTGTTTCACAATATGGCCAGATGACAGCCGGTTCTTATATGTACATAGGTCCACAGGGTATAGTGCACGGTACGACAATCACTGTGCTCAACGCTGCCCGCCGTAGATTCACCCGGTCGGTCAACACGACAGCCGGAATGCTCTTTGTATCGTCGGGACTCGGAGGTATGTCGGGGGCACAGCCAAAGGCGGGCAATATCGCCGGGGTTGTGAGTATTGTAGCCGAAATCAATCCCAAGGCTGTCTATAAACGTCACTCGCAGGGTTGGGTCGATGAAGTCTACGACTCGCTCGATGTCCTGATTCCTCGTGTGCAACAGGTGCGGACTGAAGGAAGAGCTATATCGATAGCCTATCTTGGCAATATTGTCGACCTGTGGGAACGCCTTGCTGCCGAGGGGATCGAGGTGGACCTTGGCTCTGATCAAACCTCGCTCCACAATCCCTGGGCCGGAGGTTATTATCCTGTAGGGCTTTCGCTCGATGAATCCAATGCCATGATGGCCGATAATCCGGTGGAGTTCCGTAACAGGGTGCAGGAATCGCTACGTCGCCAGGTTGCGGCAATCAACAAGCTCACCGGGCGTGGCATGTACTTCTTTGACTATGGCAATGCTTTCTTGCTTGAAGCTTCACGTGCCGGTGCCGATGTTATGAGTGCCGACGGAGCGTTCCGTTATCCATCATATGTACAGGATATCATGGGCCCCCTTTTCTTTGATTATGGTTTCGGTCCTTTCCGCTGGGTTTGTACCTCAGGCAAGCCCGAGGACCTCGCTGTCACTGACAGCATAGCCGCCGAGGTGCTCGAAAAACTGCGCGATGAGGTGACCGACGATATCAAGGGTCAGCTTGATGACAATATCCACTGGATAAAGTCGGCAATGGAGAATCACCTTGTAGTGGGGTCGCAGGCTCGCATTTTATATGCCGACTCGGAAGGCCGCACACGTATTGCCCTGGCATTCAACGAGGCTATCCGTGACGGTAGGTTGTCGGCTCCCGTCGTGTTGGGACGTGACCACCACGATGTCTCGGGGACCGATTCTCCCTATCGCGAGACCTCCAATATATATGACGGTTCCAATCTTTGTGCCGACATGGCTGTGCACAACGTCATCGGTGACTCCTTCCGCGGAGCCACGTGGGTTTCTCTCCACAATGGTGGCGGTGTAGGCTGGGGCGAGGTCATCAACGGTGGATTCGGCATGGTGATAGATGGCACGGCCGAGGCTGATTCACGCATACGACGCATGCTGCTATGGGATGTGAACAACGGCATAGCCCGCCGTTCCTGGGCCCGTAACAAAGGAGCCGTAGATGCTATCAAGCGTGAGATGGAACGCACTCCGGGCCTTCAGGTCACGCTACCTAATATTCCCGACGAGACTCTGTTGGACTCGCTCTTTCAGGGCTAAATATCAACCTTATATAGAACAATACCGATGAATCATGAAATATCAGCCGATTGGCTCACTATAGAACAAGTAGGGAAAATAGTGGAGTGTCGCGCCACGCTTTCCCTCTCCAACCATGCCGTGGAGCATATCGTAAGATGCAGGCAGTATCTCGACAACAAGATGGAGGCTCAAATCGAGCCCATTTATGGAATCACTACCGGTTTCGGCTCGCTGTGCAACATCTCGGTCGACCGTGCATCTCTGTCGCAGCTCCAGAAGAATCTCGTGATGTCACATGCCTGTGGTACAGGTGAGCGCGTCATTCCCGAGATTGTGAGACTCATGATGCTTCTCAAAATTCAGTCGCTGTCTTATGGCAACTCGGGGGTGCAACTTGCAACCGTGGAGCGTCTCGTGGATATGTACAATGCCGATATTCTCCCGGTGATCTATTCACAGGGGTCGCTCGGAGCCTCGGGAGATCTTGCTCCGCTGGCCCATATGTCACTTCCGTTGCTTGGTCTTGGCGAGGTGATGTGGAAGGGTGAAGTGGTTCCTGCCACACAGATGCTTGTAGAGATGGGGTGGAAACCGATCACGCTGCAGTCGAAGGAGGGGCTCGCTCTTCTTAATGGCACTCAGTTCATGTCGGCTCATGCCGTTTATTCACTTATCAAGGTGATGCGTCTGAGTCGTCAGGCCGATGTGATTGCCGCCATGTCGCTCGATGCCTTCGATGGACGTATTGAGCCTTTTGGTGAAGAGGTGAACCGTGTGAGACACCATGCCGGTCAAATCGAGACAGCCTGTGTCATAAGGGAGATGCTCCATGGCAGTGAGATATTGGGGCAGACAAAGAGCCATGTCCAGGACCCATACTCTTTCCGCTGTGTTCCTCAAGTACATGGCGCTGTCAAGGATACGATTGATTATGTAAAGTGTCGCATCGAAGACGAAATCAATAGCCCCACCGACAATCCCACAATCTTCCCCTATGAGGATATGATTGTCTCGGCGGGCAATTTCCATGGTGAGCCTATAGCTCTCCCCATGGATTTTCTTGCCGTTGCCGTTGCCGAACTTGCAAGTATAGCAGAGCGTCGCACCTATAAACTCATTTCGGGTCAACGTGGCCTCCCGTCGTTTCTTGTTGCTCATCCCGGCCTTAACAGCGGCTTCATGATTCCACAATATTGTGCGGCCTCCATCGTAAGTCAGAACAAGGGGTTGTGCTGGCCCAATAGTGTCGATTCAATTCCATCATCTCAGGGTCAGGAAGACCATGTGTCGATGGGTTCCAATGCCGCGACTAAACTTGTAAGGGTAGTAGACAATACCGAGCGTGTATTGGCCATTGAACTGCTGAATGCCGCCCAGGCTCTCGAGTTCCGTCGCCCATTGAAGTCATCTCCGACAATCGAGTCGCTTCATGCTGCCTATCGCCGGCAGGTGCCGTTCATTCAGGACGACACCGTGATGTATCAGTTAATCGACCAATCCATTGAGTTTCTGAGGAGCCACTCGGTATGGAACACGCTGTAGAACAATGAAGATTATCAAGAATATAGGTGCGATAGTGGGTGCCCGGCAGGCATCATCGGGCGAGGCGTTGCGCGGCGAGTCTATGAATAGCCTTCCGATAGTCCGTGACGCATGGCTTGCCATTGATGGGCAGGTGTTCCACTCTTTCGGGTCCATGTCATCATGCCCGTTGATCGATTGTGAGACGGTCGACGCTCACGGCTCATGGCTGTTCCCGTCATTCTGTGATTCGCACACCCACCTTGTATATGCCGGTAGTCGCGAACAGGAATTTGTCGACAAAATCAATGGTCTCGGCTATGCCGAAATCGCTGCCCGAGGAGGCGGAATACTGAACTCTGCCGACCGACTTCATGACACTCCGGCCGACGAGCTATATCGCCAGTCGGCGGCACGTGTCAGGGAAATAATTTTGTCGGGTACCGCAGCCATCGAGATTAAAAGCGGATATGGACTCACCCTTGATGATGAACTCAAGATGCTCCGTGTCATTGCCCGCATCAAGGAATCGTTTCCTATCGAGGTCAAGGCTACATTCCTGGGAGCCCATGCTGTAGGGCGGGCTTTCACCGGGCGTCAGCAGGATTATGTCGACCATGTTTGTGAAGTGATGATTCCGGCAGTGGCCGCTGAGCAACTTGCCGACTATGTCGATGTGTTCTGTGAGCAAGGATTCTTCACTGTCGCCCAGACCATAAAGGTGCTTGATGCCGCATCGAGATATGGCATAAAACCACGCTTGCATGCCAATCAGCTCCATCGCTCGGGTGGCGTGCAAGTGGGCGTAGCACATAACGCCCTGTCGGTCGACCATCTCGAGAACATAGGCCGGGAGGAAATCGCTATTCTCGCCGGGGCGCCGACAATTGCCACCGTACTTCCGGGTGCATCATTCTTTCTCAATATGGAGCATGCAAGCGCCAGGCAGCTTATTGAGGCCGGAGCTGCAGTGGCCATAGCCTCTGACTATAATCCGGGCACGTCACCCTCGGGCGACATGCGTTTCATGGCATCGCTCGGGTGCATACAGTTGCGCCTTACCCCCGAGCAAGCACTCAATGCCGCCACGCTCAATGGCGCGGCGGCTCTTGAACTTGCCCATAAGCTCGGAAGCGTTACGCCCGGCAAGACAGCCTCGTTCTTCTTGACCGCCCCATTGCCATCGCCCGCCTACCTTCTGTATGCCTACACCGCCCCCTTGATTCAATCAATATATCTGCGAGGCAACGAATATCCCGCATAACCCCATATCATAACAGTCCCGGGATTGGATTGCTACAGGGAGTCGAGGATGCGGGCGTTGGCACGGTCGATAGCTGAGGTGTCGAGCGAGGCAAGGTAAATGCGTGTCGTGGCTTCATTATTGTGCCCCATGCCCTCGCTGATTATGCTTAAGGGGATACCGATGGCTTGGGCCGCACTTGCCCATGAATGCCTGGCTACATACATAGTGAGGGGTGTGGCGGTCCGTACCAAACGCCCTATCTTTTTGAGGCTGTAGTTTATGTTGTAGCCTATGTTGTGGTAGGCGTTGCGTTCGTTGATATCGCGTCGATTGATGATTGGCAGAAGGTATTGTGTGGGATTGGCAGGATATTTATCCATGATCTGTTGCATATCGCTGGTCCATGCTATCTTGAGTTGTTGACCGGTTTTGCGACGGTTATAGGTGACATAGCCGTTGATCAGGTCTTTTTTCCTCAGAAAGGCCATGTCGACAAAGCTCATGCCGCGTAGGTAGAAACTCATCAGGAACATGTCGCGGGCATAATCGAGATGTCGGTTTTTTGAAAGATCACAATCTTTGATTCTCTTGATGCATGTGAGTGGAATGGCCCGCTTCACTGTTTTGTCTACACCGGTATATACATGCCTGAAGGGTTTGCGGTCGTCAATGATTTCACTGTCTACGGCGCGGTTGTACACGGCCCGCAGAATGCGTGTGTAGAATGAGATGGTATTGGCGATATTGCCACGTTTCCTGTGCCATGTCTCGTAGGATTCCATCAGTTCGGGAGTTATGCTGTCGAGCATGATATCCTCATTGCCGTTGAACGCCATGAAGCTGTTGAGTGCCGAGCGGTAGGTCTCGGCAGTGCGTGTTTTGCCATTACTCCTGAAATTGTCAATGAGCTTTGTCATGTAGTTGCAGAGCGTGTACTCACTGGTATATTGCAAGAAGGTGGTTATGATGTCGTCGGGGGTGTAGTCATGGCCAGTGGATTCGAGTTGCCGGTTGATTCGTGCCAGTCGTTCTACATCGGCCCTTATGTGATTCCTTATGGATATCAGTGTTGTTTTGTCACGGTTGGCGTAACATATCCTTAGGGTCGATTTAGAATCGTCCCATTCATCGCTGTTCAGACGATAAGATGTTGAGAGACGGCGCGATTTTCCCTCATGTTTGATTTGATAATAAATCGATCCACACTTGTCACTTGCCGATGGATAGCGGTATTTTACTTTTATTGTTGCCATAACCTATAGTTTTTTTCCCTAAAGTTATCGCAAAATAAGAGGGCAGCCGGCTATGTCGCCCTACAAATATGGCCGCGTGCTATTCTGTCAAATCGCGGTAAATATCGAGGGCGGCTTCAATTTCGACCGTTGGCACTGTTACTCCACACACGGGCTCGCCGGGAGCGCGAAGCAGTGTGAAACTCACTTTGCCAACGCTTTCATTTTTCTTGTCGTGGCCCATGATTTGTAGCAAGCGTGGATAGTCGTCACATGTGATATGGTAGCGGCCATAGTTGTCGTTGACATATCGTGTGAGCCGATACAGGTAGCCGGTTTCGAGCCCCAGATTGTGATGTGAGAGAATGAGGCTCACAATCAATCCGTAGGCTACGGCATATCCATGGGGAATGGGGCTTTGTCGTTCCATGGCCATGGATTCAAAGGCATGCCCGACAGTGTGTCCCAGGTTCAGTGCTCTCCTTATCCCATTCTCGTGAGGATCCTCGGCTACGATCTTGCGTTTTACCTCGACGCTGTGTCTCAACATCTCGAGCATTTCCTCAGGGTTGTAATCGGTGACGCTGTGGGAAGTTAGTCGGTCAAATGATTGGGCCGATGTGAGGAGTCCGTGCTTGAGCATCTCGGCATAGCCCGATTTTAATTCGGTTTCAGGAAGGGTATCATAAAAGCATGTTGAGATTATAACATTGCGAGCTTCTCTGAAACAGCCTATCTCATTTTTCAGACCGTTGAAATTAATGCCGGTTTTTCCCCCTACAGAGGCATCGACAGCCGCGAGCAATGTAGTAGGAACGTTGACTGTCTCAATGCCACGCTTGAAAGTTGAGGCTGCGAAGGCTCCAAGATCGGTGACCATGCCTCCTCCTGCATTTATGAGCAGTCCCCGACGTGTGCACCCTTTGTCGCTAAGTTCCTTCCATACATGGGCAAGTGACTCCAATCCCTTGTTGCTGTCGCCGGCCTGGATAGTAATGATGGTGGCCGTTGAGAGGAGTCCGGTAAAGGCTGGAAGAATACGTGGCAACACGAGGCGATGGGTATTGCTGTCGGTGAGTATAAACACGGAGGTGGGGTTGATTTCATCGACTGCACGTTGTAGTTCAACAGCTACGTTATTGCTGTATATGAGTGTCTGAGAGTGCATGGGAGGTGTGTATTATGTGTTAATGACGGTTGATGATGCCCTCAATATTGAGGGCGAGCGACTGCATTGAGGGGAATATGATATCAGCGCCGGCAGCAGCGAGCGTATCCTCAGGCACTGGTCCTGTGGTCAAGGCTATGGTGAAGGCTCCCGAATCGGCCGCGCTCTTTACCCCGATGGGTGCATTCTCGATAGCTATCGCTTCCCAAGGGTTGACACCTGCGAGATGCATCCCCTTGAGGTAAGGTTCGGGGTGGGGTTTACCGTTGGTCACGTTGCGCGCTGTCACCCGATGATGGGATGGGAATGCCCCTTTGAATTCTACATCGAGTCGATCGAGTACCGATGGTTGCCCCGAGCCTGTAACCAGCACGGTTGTGACATCGGCGGCTATGAGATGAGCAATGAGTGCCGGTGCTCCGGGCATTACCGATGCCAGCGGGAGTTCATTGAAATAGAGGGTCTTCTTGTGGTATAGCTCTTTTATTGTAACGTCATCGGGCACATTGCCAAATTGTCGTTGCCACAGTCGTTTTATTGTCTGTGCGCCAGTCATGCCTTCATATAGATAGAACTCGTCGCGGGTGCAGTCGATACCCATCTCTGTGGCGAGACGGTACCATGAGGCGGTGTGATTGGGCATGGAGTTGTATAGGGTTCCGTCCATATCAATCAGCGCGGCCTTGACATAAAGGTGGTCATAGCCTGTGCGTTGTTTCCAGCGCTTTATTGCATGGGTCACTTTTTCTTCCATGGGAAAATGTTGCGTTTGTTTTTGGTGGTTGTCGGTTGGACAGTGTCGGTGGCCACAGTGTCAGGAGGGAGGTAGCCGGCTTGTTTCATGAGCAGAGAGTCGGTATGTGACAAGGTAGTGTCTTGTATCACCTTATCATTGAAGCTTGGCAGCTTATTCATTCTTATGGACTGTGGGTTATCACCTCCTCGCTTGAATATATCCTCAATCTGCCGCAGGAGGTTTATGCGTGTGGTGTCGGCAATGGAATAGGATATTGCTGAACCTGGTTTGATTTTGGCTCCTCCGAGTCTTATCTTGAAATCATCGAGAGGACCCTTTATGTTTATGCCGAATTTAAAAGGCAGCGGCGATTTCAGCACCGAGACGTGATAGTCAAGATTCATGTCAAGGTCATTGCGTCCCATCACACCAAGCTTGTAGCGGTCTATGTCAAAAATGAATGGGAATATCTCTACCTCATTATTGTCGACAACAATCTCGACCGTCATGTGGTCAATCATGTTATGCTTTTTGTTTTTGAAGATGAGCCACTTTGCGAGTGATTTGAATGTGTCGGCATCGAGCAGGACAAGGCTGTCGCCATCAATCTTCATTGCCCCTTTGAACGATTTGAGGTCGAAGTCCATGGAGGGGGTGATTGATGATGTGGCAGCGAGCTCGGCATTGATTATTCCGGCAAATTCTGAAAGGGCGGGCAGCAGAGAATCGACAGCCGGGATTAGTGTAAGCATGCGGTCGATGTGGAATTGGTTTAGCTTCAATCCCATTCCAAATTGCATGTGAGCCGTGTCGGGAGCACTGTACAAGGCTGTGAGCGATGCTGTTCCTATCTCGGTCGAGGCGGTGAGTTCGCTGAGGTTGACTGAGGAATTGGCGATAAGCACCCGACCATCGAAATTGTGCATCACAAGGTCGGAGTAGAGTATCGAATCGGCTGCAACAGAGATGTCGGCCTCAATGTTGCGCGGCACTATGAGCGGTTTTGTTGCCGCTGTGTCTATTTCATTTTTTACTGCGATGTAGGTTGACTCTTCATCGTAGTCGGGATCGGGACCGGCATTCCCGCTTGACTCGTGGAAGGTGACATTGGACAACTCGTTGACGTCGATATACGGAGCATCGATATTGAGCTGCATATTAAGCTTCTGTCTTCCTGTACGCGATGTCAGCGCCCGCTCGATGTTGGTGATTGCGCCATCGGCTTTGAAACGTGTGTTACCGATGCTGTAGCTGAGATTGTGCAGCATTACGGTGTCGGTGTTGAAAGTGAGATAGATATCGGCGGCACGCTGTCTCAATGGAAAATTGCGCATGAATACAAAAGCCCGGTTGGACTTCAGTGAGCCGTTGATATCCCAGCGTCGTAGCAATGTCTTCATGTCGTTGCTTATTTCCCAGTCGACCACATTTTCTACTTGGGTGGTGTCGATGCGGTTGCCCATATAGCGTCGGCGTGCTTTGAGCGAGTCGTTCATGGCTCTTGTGCCACGGGAGCGTGGCGGTGTGAGGTGGGCGTTGACCGAAATGTCGGGCTGACTTATCACCATAGCAAAATCGGGCATCTGTGTGCCTATGCGCCGGGCGTTGAGGTCGAATGTAAGAAGCGGGTTGCGGCCCATATCCTTGTAGCGCTTGAGGGTTCCTTTGATATCGATGTCGCGTAGTCTCACTTTCATGGAGTCGGACGGTTGAGTGAGGAACAGACTGTGGGCCTTGATGATGCCGCCAAAGGGATTGATCATTGTGGTGTCGGCCGATGTGCTGCGATTGTCCGAACCCAGCGCGGCGAGCAGTTTTGAACCCTCGATTTCAAGACCGGGTATCTTTATATAGGCAGTGTCGACCGAGAGTGACACAGTGAGCATCGAATCAATTTTGGTTTCAGTTCCCATCACCGTGCGCGACGTGCCGAAGTCCAGTTGGGTTCCTTCAGTATTGACTGTGAGGAGCGAGTCGCGTGACAGTAACTGTAATTCCTTAAGCGATATTTGACCGTCGAGATATATGCGGTGCATGTTGCGGGGCTTCAGGTAGGAGGTGCGCAGACGCAGGTTGGTATTGGCTGTCAGCTCGCCGTCGACTATAACAGGGAGCTTGTCCAATAGTATTTCAGGTAACCGGGCTATATTTAGACGTGCTTTCATGTGTCCATCTATGAGAGGGTTGGCCAGCGGTCCAGTCACCTTTCCATTCATGTTGAAGTCTACAGCGCGGCCTCTTATCTTGAGTCTTGACACGTTGAGAGTGGAGCGATCAGGGGCATCACCGTCGAGTGTTCCCACGAGAGATAGCTCAACCTCGTTGAAGTAAATCGTTTCCCAGTCAAAATGACAATCGGGAATCTCAAGATTAATGGTCGCTGATGGGAGCTCGAGCGAGTCGGAGAGTGTGTAGGGCTTGTCAAGCTTGATGTCCAGGTCGATTGCCATGTCGGTGTCGAGCGAGCTGAACTTATCTCTGAGAGAAGGTGGAAGATGCCGGGCCATGTCGCCCACAGAGAGGCGGTTGATGCTGACATCGAGATGCTCGATACGTAGGCTGTCGGTGGCGTCTATGCGGGTGTCGCCTGAAAGTGAAAATTCGTTGAGATTGAAAACTAAATCATTAATAGCTATCCGGCCGGGATACTTAGGGTTCCACCTGATGCCGGCGTTAAGTCCCAGTCTCAGAGGTATTAGATTGAGGTTCTCAAGAATAGGCGAGTGGGCATCGGTGTCGACCGTCAGGGCATATGCTTCGTTTCGGTTACCATCAAGTTGTATCTTGTTTATGGTAACGGCCATATATAGGCTATCGGGAATCGAAGTAAAGGTAATGTGCCCTTCATCGGCTATAGTGAAGCGGTCAATAGCGAGGTCGGGCAGTGAAGTGGCTGTTGATGATGGTCGGTCGTGACTGGAATCCGATGACTTGGCAATGTCGTAGTTTGACCAGCCACCGGGACCGTTGACAAGATTGATGACAGGTTTTCTTATGGTGATGTCGTCGAGTTGGATACGTCCTTTCAGTAACTCGCTAAGATTGATTGAACCATGCAGGTAGTCAATGTGGGCGAGAGAGTCACAATATGCGGGCAACAGAGGCTTGATTGAATCGGGCGCTGTGAGTGATGAGTTTCCCGTGATTTCCAGCGAGTCGACTGTTATGCTGACATGGGGGAAACTGCTCCAGAATGTAAGTTCCACACGCGAAGCCTTGAACTCGCCATTGAGCATGGCCGATGCCTCGCGTTCCACGATGGGTGTTAGTTTGGCTGGCGTGAGATACCACACCACGATTGTTATCGCCAGCATGATGATGACAATAACCGACAATATGGTCCAGCCTGCTATTTTGAGTATGCGTTTAATCATTGACGGGGCGTGTTGTTATATGAAAACAAGCTTGCTTGCGCTCATGTTTGACATAGCAGCGGTTTTTGTCGCGCATATTGATGAGAATCTCGCTCAGGAGCAGTCTCAAATCCTCGGTTGTGCGTGGTAGAGTGTCTGAGTCACAGGCAAAATTGGAGTAACTTATGTCGAATGTAGTTCCGTACAGATGGGCTGAACTGCCTACAGCATTACTGTTGAAGCGTCGCAGACGTTTCACGCTTGAATTTGTGCGCAGGATGCTCGTCACCTTAATGCGATAGTCACCTCCGCCCCGTGCTTGCAGGGAGTCACGGAAGGCACGACCTATGTCATGCAGCAGAAGATGGGCTTCGGGTACGAGGTAGGGGAGGGAGTGGGTGAGTTTGTCAAGATAGAAGTCTTCACACGATTCCACATGCTCGATGTCGCGGTTGAGCATCATGATATCGGCATCCTTCATCACAGGATCGATGCCTATGGCACCGGCGGCCTGCAGGTGCAGGTAGTTGCTGTCGTTGAATTCCCGGCGCTGGGAGATGTCGCGCTTCACGATAAGGCGTATCCCGCCGTTGGGCATGGTGTCCATACGCTCGGTGTACTTGTTGTAGGGTGTCATGCGGTCGAGTATGTTCACTACGCGCAAACTGTCGGCACGGTATTGCTCGTGTGACAAGATATCGGCGGGTGGGTTCATGACGACTTTGATTGTGAGCGCGGCGATAAGGATGGCCACAATGAAGATACAACCGTATATAGCAGTGAATCGTATGAAAAATGTACTGCGTTTCATTGATGATGCGTCCCCTCCCTATGATAGTTGAGTGAATAGGTTGTTGCATGCATCCTCAAGAAGGTCGAGCACCAGTTCAAATCCCTCGGCTCCCTCATAATAGGGGTCAGGTACATGGTCATACCGTGTCGCAATGGTGAAGAATTGTGACATGGGTGTAATCTTTTTTTCTGCTTCGGGCGAGGGTGCGATCTCTTTCAAATCGCTTAGATTGCCCGAATCCATGCCTATGATGAGGTCGAAGTCGTCAAAATCGGCAGGCTTTACCTGGCGTGCATGGTGGGTAAGCTGGTAGCCTCGGCGGGAAGCGTGCACTCTCATGCGTTTGTCGGGTAGTTGGCCTATGTGCCACCCTCCTATACCCGCTGAGTCAATCACCCACTCATTTTCTTTGCCTCGGGACTTGACTACCTGTCGGAACAATTCCTCGGCAGCGGGCGAACGGCATATATTGCCCAGACACACAAAGAGAATGCGTCGTAGTTTCGTGACGCGGTTATCGGTTGCTGTCCCAATTAGGGATTGTGGGGTGGGGGTGTCGCCCGTTATGTTGTAATTTGGCATGAGTGTTGAGTTTTTTTATTAATGCAAATATACTCACTTTTTTGGTAAGAATAAAATGGGTGGATTGATAGATAATGCATGCCGTTATGTCTCTATATAGAAAATGAACAGGATAAAGAGCATGAGAAACACACACATTTCTCAGAATTGTCGGGCAGCCCTGCGTGGCACCCGGCAATTCATTGTATTGCCGGGTGCCACGTATTTAATAATATTATGAAAACCCTCCCTTATGCTGCAGGGGGAGCTGTCAAAGATCAAATTTGTTGGTATGTGATGAGGTTGATCGGTGGGTGAGGCGTCGTTTCCATTCACCGACACGGCGTGCCAGCGCGCGCATACGTCCCCACAACGGAGATGCTGTACCTCCTATTTCAGAAGCGAGCGGGTCGGAGAATGACTCGATACTGGCCTCGTTGCCAAACTGCTCGGGATAGATTATAATCAGATTGTTATTGGCAAAGTAAGTTTGCAGGAAATCGGGCATATCCTTTGTCGCTACGGAATAGGAGACCGAGTTGGCACGCGACATGATGACGACAAAGAGGTCATCGTCGGCAATGCGGTTGGCCAAGAGCACAAACTCATCATAGCTGTCAAATGTGCGATACTCATCGCGTGTGTCGATACGGCTACGGTGTATGACATTCCGTATGATGGGGCGGGCCTTTTCGTTACAGCAGAAAATTATGCGGCACCCGAGTTCGCGGCTCAGTGTGGCGAGTGTCGTGACCCACTGTGCAAAGCCGGTTTCATACTGGGCCTGTGGGGGAACGTAAATTACAATACGTGTCACGGTATTGAGAGGGACGTAGCAACGTGATATGACGAGCATGCGGTTGGTGAGCCGTTGCAGTTGCTCGAGTTTGGAGCCGAGGAAGGTATCGATGACGTTGCTCTTGCGATGCATTCCAAGAACTACGATATCAATGTCCCTTTCCTCGATTGTATTGACCAGTCCGGTCACTGAGTTGAGGTCGTAGCGTTCGATTGGAATGAGTCGTGTGTCGGTGGCCGCGGCGGTTTTCATCGCAATCTCGAGACAGTTGCGTCCCACGGTTTTGGACGAGGGTGTATTGTCACCGCGCACATGGAGGCTGAAAATGGAGTCGGAGTCACGGCGGCGGTTACTGCGCAATAGCAGTGCGAGTTCCACGAGCGATGCCGCCGTGAGTGGATTGGACACCGGAATGAGTATATTACCCGAGCGTCGGTGGGCATTGTCGATGTCATTGCTGTCGGCTTGCTGGAGCATGTCGATTCGTATGCGCTCAGCGGCATTGGCAGTCACGATAGGCGCTATGGCACAGGTGACGAGAATGACGAGAATCGTGCCGTTGAGTATTGTCTCGTCCATGAGCCGGTTGCCCTGGGTATCGGTCATGTTGTAACCGATGGTCACCACAGCGAGGGCTACAGCGGTGTGGGCTGTGGTGAGACCAAACATCATGCGCCGCGAGGCTCCGTTCATCTTGAAGATTTTCTGCCCGGCCCATGCCGGTAGCCATTTGCCTACAAGAGCTACAGCAAGCATTACACATGCTATGACAAGTGTCGATGACTGCCCTATGACCCTGAGATTTATCATCATGCCGACACCTATAAGGAAATAGGGGATGAAAAGAGCATTGCCCACAAACTCGATACGGTTCATCAGCGGTGAGGAGACAGGCACGTAGCGGTTGAGCACCAGTCCTGCAAAGAATGCTCCGAGTACTTCCTCCATCCCTATGAGTTTTGAAATCCATGCCGACAGGAACACCAAAGCCAGGACAAAGACAAATTGGGTTACCTTGTCACTGTAGGTCTTGAAAAAATAGCGGGTGAGCCTGGGGTAGAGATACAGTACCGCCACACAGTAGAGCACGAGACGCCCCATCAATGCCAGCAGCGATGTTGAGTCGATTTTTCCCTCCTCGTGAATATTGACCGCGCTGGCCAGCACGAGCAGTGAGGCTATGACGGCGACTATGGTGCCCACGATGGATATCAGCACTGCCGGGCTCTTGGTCACGCCATAGCGGGCGGCAACGGGGTAGCCTATGAGTGTGTGTGAGGCATACATAGATGCAAGGAGCGACGATGTGAGCCAGTCAATGTGCAACAGGTATACACTTGCCAGTACACCTATTACCATGGGTATGATGAAAGTGAGCAGTCCAAATACCAATCCCTTGTTGAGATTACGCTTGAGATTGTACATGTCAATCTCAAGGCCGGCAAGAAACATGAGGTAGAGAAGGCCCACCTGTCCGAAGATGTTGAAGCTGCTGTCGCGGTCAAGGATATTGAGACCGTAGGGCCCCACAGCGATGCCGGCTACAATCATGCCTATGATGTGGGGTATCTTGAGCCTGTTGAGCAGCACCGGAGCAAGCAAAATAATCACCAGCACGATAAAAAATATCGTGACGGGATTGGTCACCAATGGCTGACCTATCAAAGCGAGTATGCCGCTCAGCGTTTCCACCCGTTGGCCAGGAGATATTGAGCTATTTGAACGGCGTTGAGAGCTGCACCTTTTTTGATTTGGTCACCTACGAGCCATAACGATAGGCCGTTGGGATTGGTGAGGTCGCGACGCAAGCGTCCCACATAGACCGGATCCTTGCCGGCGACATCGAGAGGCATAGGATATTTCTTTTTGGCCGGCTCGTCGACTACCACAATACCGGGAGCAGCCGACAAGGCTTGACGGGCTTCATCGACTCCTATGGGAGCTTCGGTCTCGAGCCATATGGCCTCGCTGTGGGCACGCATCACGGGAACACGCACACAGGTGGCACTTACCTCCAGAGTCGGGGCATGCATGATTTTCTTGGTCTCGCGATTCATCTTCATCTCCTCCTTGGTATAGTCATTATCGGTAAAGATGTCGATGTGAGGTATTACATTGTAGGCCAGTTGATAAGCAAATTTTTCGACCTTAGGATCCTCTCCACGCGATAGCTGGGCATGCTGGGTGATAAGTTCAGCCATAGCTTGAGCTCCGGCACCGCTGGCCGCCTGGTAGGTGGCCACATGTACGCGCTTGATTGGAGAGATATCGTGCAATGGCTTGAGTGCCACCACCATCTGTATGGTTGTGCAGTTGGGGTTGGCTATGATGTTGCGGGGGGTGTTGAAGGCATCGTCACCGTTGACTTCGGGCACTACAAGCGGTATATCTTCTTCCATGCGGAAAGCACTGGAATTGTCGATCATTAAAGTTCCGAAGCGGGTTATTGTCTCGGCATACTCTTTGGAGACACCGGCCCCGGCAGATACGAAGGCGATATCGATATCCTTGAAATCGTCACCATGGGTAAGCTCTTTGACAATATACTCTTTCCCACGGAATGTATATGAGCTTCCGGCTGAGCGTTTGGATCCAAAAAGCGTTAATGTGTCGATGGGAAAATTCTGCTCATCGAGAACTCTTAAAAATTCTTGACCAACGGCTCCGCTGGCACCCACAATAGCGATGTTCATTTTGTTATTAATCAATTTGGTATGTTAAGATATTCAAGCGGCAGCTGATGCAACTGCCATAAATTTGTGTGCAAAATTAGTGTTTTCTGAAATAAAAATTACTATTTTTGTGTGATTTGTTTGAATTTTAAGTAGTTTAACCCATTGAATTTATATTAACATGATGGAAAAAACATGGCGTTGGTTTGGCCCCAACGATAAGATAACACTCGATATGTTGCGACAGATAGGGGTGGAAGGAATTGTCACCTCACTTCACCATCTTCCCGCCGGCGTTGAATGGACCGATGTTGAAGTGGGGAAGATGAAGGATTATATAGAGTCCCACGGGCTGCGATGGTCGGTAGTGGAGAGTTTACCCGTGAGTGAGTCCATAAAATATGGCGGTCCCGACCGCGACCGGCTTATTGCCACTTATCGCAAGTCGCTTGCCGCCCTGGGGCGTGCCGGAGTGAAGACTGTGTGCTATAATTTCATGCCGGTGCTCGATTGGGCCCGCACCGATCTTGAATACCCCAATGGCGACGGTACTTCCAATCTTTATTTCAATAAAGGGGAATTTGCCTATTTTGACATATACATCCTCAAGCGTGAGGGTGCCGCTTCCGATTACGACCCGGAGACACTGGAGCGTGTCGGGAAATTGCGCGCCACGATGACTCCCGAAGGGGAGCGGCGTCTTGTCGACAATATCATTGTCAAGACCCAGGGATTTGTCGGTGGAAACATAAGCGAGGAGGATGACTCTCCGGTACAGAAGTTCCGCGACCTTCTCGCCCTTTACAAAGGAATCGACGAGGCTACGCTCCGCGAGAACATGCGTTATTTCCTTGCTTCGGTCATGGACGTATGTGACGAGTATGACATCAATATGTGTGTCCATCCCGACGATCCGCCATTCCCGGTGCTCGGGTTGCCCCGCATCATCAAGAATGCCGATGATGTCGAGTGGCTTTACAATGCCGTTGACAATAAACACAATGGATTGACATTCTGTGCCGGCTCGTTGAGCGCCGGAGCGCATAACGATGTACCGGAGATGGCACGTAGATTTGCCCACCGCACATGGTTTGTTCACCTGCGCAGTTGCATGGTTCTTCCCAACGGTGACTTCAAGGAGGCTCCTCATTTGGGTGGACGTGCCGATATCATCTCGCTCGTGCGTACATTTGAAACAATCAACCCCGGTCTTCCGATGAGAGTTGACCATGCCCCGTTGATGCTCGGTGACGAGAAAATGGGATACAATGCCGGATACTCATTCCACGGACGCATGCTCGCCCTGGGTCAGGTGGAGGGAGTGATGGCAACCGTTGACCGCGAGCTAAGGGATGGAATGAAGTTCTGACTTTAAGGAGATATACCCCGATTACTAAATTCTAAAATATTAAACCATGAATAATAAATTGTTTTCTATAGAAGGCCGTGTGGTAGTCATTACCGGCGGCACCGGAGTTCTGGGCGCCTGCATATCCCGTTATCTGGCAGCTGAGGGTGCAAAGGTGGTTATTATGGGCCGTCGTGCCGATGAAGGCCAGGCAATTGTCAAGGATATCAAGGACAATGGTGGTGAAGCGATGTTCCTCACCACCGATGTGCTCAATGCCGAAGTGCTGGAGGAAAACCTCAGGGATATTCTTGCAGCATATGGCCGTGTCGATGCTTTGCTTAACGCTGCCGGTGGCAATATGCCCGGTGCTACAATCGCTCCCTCAGGTACTTTCTTTGATGTTGATGTCAAGCAGTTTGAGCGCGTGCTCAACCTCAATCTCACTGGTACCGTTCTCCCTACCCAAGTATTCCTCAAACCCATGGTTGAAGCAGGAAAAGGCACCATCGTCAATTTTTCTTCAATGGCCGCGTTCCGTCCTATGACGCGCGTCATGGGCTATGCTGCTGCCAAGGCCGGCATAAGCAACTTCACTGCATTCATGGCCACCGAGGTTGCCAAGAAATTTACCTCTGGTATACGTGTGAACGCCATAGCACCTGGATTTTTCCTTACCAACCAGAACCGGGCCCTGTTGACTAACCCTGACGGGTCATTGACTGAGCGCGGTGCCGATGTGATACGCCAGACTCCCTTCGGACGCTTCGGTGATCCCGAGGAGTTGTGTGGCACGATACATTATCTCATCAGCGATGCATCATCATTTGTTACCGGAACAGTGGCGGTGGTCGATGGTGGTTTCAACGCCTTTGCAATGTAAAAGTTGTTGACGGTTTTAGTCGCAAATGCTTGCATTTTGCTAATTAGACATTTTTTTACTTGCAAACTTATACAATACCATGGGAATATCTGATTTTTCGCTACATCGTAATGAGGTAGTGCGTTTTCTTGGCAAGCAACCTGCCGAGTTTAAGCGTGACGATATCGTGAAATTTATAGTTGACAATAATATCACTATGGTCAACTTCATGTATCCTGCTGCCGACGGGCGTCTGAAGACTCTCAATTTTGTCATCAACGATATGGAGTATCTGCTCACGATACTTACTATGGGTGAGCGTGTCGACGGTTCAAGCCTGTTTAAGCACATTGAGGCCGGAAACAGTGATCTGTATGTGTTGCCACGTTATGATACAGCTTTTGTCGACCCGTTCTCTCCTGTTAAGGCGCTCAATATGCTGTGCACCTACTTTGATAAGGATGGCAATGTTCTTGATTCGGCTCCCGATGCCACCCTGTCAAAGGCATGTAATGAGTTCACCAAGGCTACCGGTCTTCAATTCCATGCCATGGGCGAGCTTGAGTATTATGTCATAGGAGATGCTGAGGAGCATTTCCCGGCTACCGACCAACGCAACTATCATGAATCGGCTCCATTTGCCAAATTCAACGATTTCAGAGTGGAGTGTATGGCTGCGATTGCCGCTACGGGTGCTCAAATCAAATATGGACACAGCGAGGTGGGTAATTTCACACTCGATGGCAAGGTGTATGAGCAGAACGAGATTGAGTTCCTCCCTGTCGACGCCCGTGATGCAGCCGACCAGCTTGTAGTAGCCAAGTGGATCATACGTAACATGGCACGCCGACATGGGCTTGACGTGACATTCGCTCCTAAAATCACAACAGGCAAGGCAGGCTCAGGCTTGCATGTACACATGCGACTCATGAAGGATGGTCGCAATGTCATGCTCGATGATAATTTGAAGATAAGCGATGATGCTCGCCGGCTTATTGCCGGAATGATGGTTCTCGCACCATCTATCACAGCATTCGGTAATGCCAATCCTACATCCTATTTCCGCCTCGTTCCTCATCAGGAAGCTCCCACCAATGTGTGCTGGGGCGACCGTAACCGCTCGGTGCTCGTGCGTGTACCCTTGGGATGGAACACCTATGAGGATATGAGTGCAGTGGCCAATCCCGGTCAGCCTGCTACTGAGGTTGATCCCAAGATGAAACAGACTGTCGAGATACGTTCGGGCGACTGTTCGGCTGATGTATATCAGCTCATTGCCGCTCTTGCCGTGGCTGCCCGTCATGGGTTTGAGATGGCCGATGCATTGAAGATAGCCGAGGATACATATGTCGATGTCAATATTCATGATGTTGCCAATGCCCATAGGCTTGCAACATTGGCCACTCTACCTGTGAATTGTGCCGACTCGGCCTCCAGGCTCGAACAGCAGCGTGACATCTATGAGCGGTATGGTGTGTTTGCCCCGGCCATGATAGACAGTGTGATAAAGAAACTTAAGGACTACCATGACGAGAACATCGCTCAGGAAGCAAAAAGCGACCATGAGCTCATGAAGGCTCTCGTAAAGGAGTATTTCTATTGCGGATAAATATAATATTTAAAATGAAAATCGGGGGTAGCATGTGTTTACATGCTGCCCCCGGCTATTTTTCGGGTGATTGTAAGAATATCACCGGTTGTGTACTGATTTATGTATAATCAGAGAAGGCTCCAGGTTACTGTGAGACCGGCCATGACGATGGCTACCATCGACATGAGCTTGATGAGAATGTTGAGGCTGGGACCTGATGTATCCTTGAAAGGATCACCTACGGTGTCACCGACAACGGTTGCCTTGTGCACCTCGCTGCCCTTGCCACCGAAGTTTCCTTCCTCGACATATTTTTTAGCGTTGTCCCAGGCTCCACCGGCATTGGCCATGAATACAGCGAGAACGAAGCCGGCCGAAAGACCTCCGATCAACAGTCCGATCACACCGGGAACACCAAAGATGATACCTGTTACAATAGGAGCGATGATAGCGAGAATGGAAGGGAATACCATTTCACGCTGTGCACCCTTGGTGGAGATTTGTACGCAACGTGCATAGTCAGGCTCCCCTTCACCTGTGAGAATACCTTTGATTTCACGGAACTGACGGCGCACCTCGTCGACCATGTGGCCGGCGGCACGACCTACGGCATTCATTGTGAGACCGCAGAACAGGAAAGCCATCATGGCACCGATGAACATGCCTGAGAGTACCATCGGGTTCATCAGGTCAACGTGATAGTAGTTCATGAAATCGGTGAATGTAGCTTCATTAAGAGCCTTGGTTATAGCAATCTCTTGTCCATCGGGACCGATGGTTGTACCGAGCTGCAGGAATTGAGTGCCCAGACGCTCCAGACCTATACGTATCTCCTCAATGTATGAGGCAAGCAGAGCGAGTCCTGTGAGAGCTGCCGAACCGATTGCAAATCCTTTGCCGGTAGCGGCAGTAGTGTTTCCAAGCGAGTCGAGGGCATCGGTGCGACGGCGCACTTCCTTACCCAGTCCGGCCATCTCAGCGTTACCGCCGGCATTGTCAGCGATAGGACCATAGGCATCGGTGGCAAGTGTGATACCGAGGGTAGAGAGCATGCCCACGGCTGCTATGCCTATGCCATAGAGTCCATGGCTTACATCGGTCATGACCCAGTTGGCTGCGAGTCCATAGGAGAGAATGATGCCGAGCACTACAGAAATGACGGGAATGGCGGTCGATACCATGCCGAGGCCTATACCCGAGATGATTACAGTTGCCGGTCCCGTCTCACCGCTCTTTGACAATTGCTGTGTGGGTTTGTAGGATTGAGATGTGTAATACTCTGTTGCACGGCCTATGATGATACCTACAAGAAGGCCTACAACTACTGCCAGTGACAGGTTTACCCAGTTGGCTATACCCAGCCAGTAGAGAATGCCGAATGTGGCTCCAACGATGAGAACAGAGCTGAGGTTGGTTCCCACGGCAAGTGAGTTGAGAAGATTCTTGATCGAAGCGTTCTCATTGGTCTTGACGGCAAATATACCAATGATTGAGAGGATTATACCTACAGCAGCTATGAGCATGGGGGCTACGACAGCTTTGAACTGCATGTCGGTATCGCCTGTAGTCATATAGGCAGCTGCTCCAAGGGCTGCTGTGGCGAGGATTGAGCCGCAGTAGCTCTCATAGAGGTCGGCACCCATGCCGGCTACGTCACCTACATTGTCGCCTACATTGTCGGCGATGGTTGCGGGGTTGCGGGGGTCGTCCTCAGGAATACCGGCTTCAACTTTGCCCACGAGGTCAGCACCCACATCGGCGGCCTTGGTGTAGATGCCACCACCTACACGGGCAAATAGAGCCTGTGTCGAAGCTCCCATTCCGAATGTGAGCATTGTGGTGGTGATGAAGCACAGTTTGGCAGTGCCGCTTATGCCGCTCTCTACATAGTTGAGCAGTACATACCAGAACGAGATGTCGAGCAAGCCGAGACCTACAACGACAAGGCCCATGACGGCTCCAGAACGGAAGGCGACACGAAGTCCGCGGTTGAGCGATTCACGGGCGGCATTGGCAGTACGGGCTGAGGCATAGGTAGCTGTCTTCATGCCGAGGAAGCCTGCCAGGCCTGAGAAGAAACCACCGGTTAGGAATGCTACGGGCACCCAGGGGTTCTGAAGGTTGAAGTAGGCCATTACGCCAAATAGTACAACAAGACATAGGAATACGATTCCTACAATCTTGTACTGTTGTTTGAGATAGGACATGGCACCTTTGCGCACATGTCCGGCAATTTTTTTCATTAGGTCGGTACCCTCGTCCTCAGCTTTCATGCCACGGTAGAAATACCATGCCAGCAGCAGCGCTATTACTGAGGCGATAGGAACGATCCAGAAGATGGGTTGTACCATAGGTTTAGGTTTTTGAAGTTAGAATGTTTTGATTGGGTTTGAAAATGCTATTCTATTTCAGTGTAGAGTAGTCGCGGGAATAACGTAGCATCTGGTCTACATATCCCTCTGAGTAGTCAACGGTTACATCGGTTATGTTGCCATCGGCATCGGTGACTGCGGTGTATACGGGGTTGACAAATCCTTTGTAGGGAGCGATATTGAGCGAAGCGTATCGGTCGAGAACCTCCTTGTGAAGCTCGGGATCGACCTTCACGGCATACTCTTCAACCAGTGTAGCGCCAGCCTCGTAGTCACCGGTGCTCTTGATACGTTGTATCTCACCGAGGAGTTGACCAAAGAGGTCGCGCAATTTCTCATAGTCGTTGATGACCAGATAGGTTTTTCCATTGTCGCGCTTCTCCAATGCAACAACATTGTCGGCCGCTCCATGCTCCATTGCCCAGCGGGCTATGAGGGCGCGGTTGCGCATGTGGGCCTCTTCTATATCTTTGCCTGGCTCTATGCGTTGCAGCTGGGTCATCAAACCGTTGAGCATGAATTTGTAGTACTCGGCTTTGTAGGCCTCGGGATTGTCAAGCAATCCAAGTTCTATGAGCTTGGGATCGGCAAGGTAGTAAAGGGCAAAGAGGTCGGCGCGTGTCTCCTCAAGTGTCGAGCCGTGGGCCTTGAGAGCATCGGGGTCAACACCGGGCATGAGGCGTCCCGATCCGTGGCCAAGACATTCATGAAGGTCGGTGTGAAGGTTGTCGGTAATGAAGAGATAGTCGTCAAGGAGCTTGGCGGTCTCGGGGTCGCTCACGAACTCCTCGTTGAAACCGTTGCCATGGGAGGCTGCATCGTAGGCTTGCGTTATGTTCTCGATGGTTACCGACTTGGAACCGTGGGCGGCACGTATCCAGTTGGCATTGGGTAGATTGATCCCTATAGGAGTGGCTGGATAAGCATCTCCGGCCAGAATGGCGGCTGTGATAACCTTGGCCGATACACCTTTTACCTGGGGCTTGCGGTAATCGGGGTTGACCGGCGAGTGGTCCTCAAACCACTGGGCATTGGCCGAGATTATCTCAGTGCGTTCAGAGGCTTCGTCGTTCTTGAAGTTGACAATCGATTCCCATGAGCCGGTCATTCCCAGGGGATCACCATAACTCTCGATGAAACCGTTGATGAAATCCACACGTGAGGCTGTGTCACCGGCCCATGTTATGGAGTATTCGTCAAACATCTTGAGGTCGCCTGTGCGATAATACTCTATAAGCTGCTCGATGGTGGTGCGCTGGACATCATTCTCTGCACATTTGGAAGCCTCGCTCAGATGCTCCACGATGCGCTCTATGGCATCACTGTAGAGCCCGCCCACACAGTATTGTTCTTCGATGACATTACCATCTGCATCGGTTGTTACACGGGTATTGAGGCCATAGGATATGGGGGTAAGGTCGGTGGTGTCCTTGATGGCGGCATAATATTTCTCCACCTGATCCTGGGTGACACCGTCATACATGTTCATTGCCGAGGTGACGATTATGTCATCACCGGTGGTCTGATTGACGCGCTTGGCCATGAATGTGGGGTCGAAAATATAGTCAAAGGTAAGGTCGGTGTCCAAGCCGTTTCTCAAGTTGAGAGGAAGTGCCTCGACCTGTTTTTCAAGAAACTCGCGTGAAAACTTGGGTGTGAATTTGTCCATCGAGTAGTGATGGTGCAGACCATTGGCAAACCACACTTGCTTCAGATATGTCTCGAAAGCCTTGAACTCGGGGTCGTTGCGGTCACCGTTGTAGTTGGTATATACATCTTCCAGAAGTTGACGGGTCGACAGATTGTATTTATTGTTCTGGTCCCATAGGATATCGCGTCCGGCAAGGGCGGCTTCAGTGAGGTGATATACCAGTTTCTTCTGTTGGAGTGACAGATTCTCAAAGTCGGGCACCTTGTAGCGTAATACCTCGATATCCTCAAAACGGTCGACATGGTAGTCGAAAGCCGAGTCTTCGGTATTGCTACGACAGGCGGTCAAAGCGGCTGTTACGGCAATGCATGTAGCCATGGTGGTGAGTTTGGACATTGTAATGAAATGGATGTTATGAATGTGATGAATAAATGCGTTAAGAATGAGCTGGTTATTCTACATAAAGGATGAGTCCTTTGAGATATTCTCCCTCGGGGTGGTAAATGTTGACAGGGTGGTCGGCCGGTTGTGTGAGCTGGTGCAATATGCGCACACGGCGCTTTGAGCGTGCCGCTGCAGTGAATACGGCCAGTCTGAACTGTTCCTTGCTCACAGCTTGGGAGCATGAGAAGGTGAACAGAATGCCACCTGGAGCGATCTTGTCGAAGGCTTTACCGTTGAGTCGCTGATAGCCACGCAAGGCGTTGCCCAGAGCCGAGCGGTGTTTGGCAAAGGCAGGCGGGTCGAGAATGATGAGGTCAAATTCTCCATCCTTCATCTCGTCGAGATATTTGAAGGCATCGATTGCTGTGGCATGGTGACGTGGGTCGCCCGGAAAGTTCAGGTCGATATTGGCTTCGGTGAGCGAAATGGCTTTTTCTGACGAGTCGACCGATTCAACACGGGTGGCACCTCCACGCATGGCATAGACCGAGAATCCACCGGTGTAACAGAACATGTTGAGCACCCTGCGTCCAGCGGCATATCGTTCCAGCAGTGACCGGTTGTCGCGTTGGTCGACAAAGAAACCGGTTTTCTGGCCTCTTAGCCAGTCGACATGAAATTTGAGCCCGTTCTCAACCGCCACATCGGTAGCGGCGCGGCCGGGAGTGAGATAGGTGTTCTGTGGATCGAGATGTGCTTTGTAGGGGAGGGTAGTCTCTGACTTGTAGTAGACATTCTTGACCGGTAGTCCCGGCAATTCCACAAGACAATCAGCTACAATATTGCGGGCATAGTGCATGCCGGGGCTGTGTGCTTGGATTACAGCGGTGTCACCATATACATCGACTACAAGTCCAGGTAGGAAGTCACCCTCGCCGTGAATGAGACGATAGGCATTGTTGTCGGTACGGTCAAGATTCAGCACGTGCCTCAGGTTAAGAGCCTGGGCAAGGCGTGTCATGAAGAAGTCTTTGTCTATAACAGTCGGGGCAAAATCAAGCATGCGCACAGTGATGCTCCCTATCTGGTAGTGACCCACACCTATGGAACGGCCATCAGCGGCCCTGACCTCCACGATGTCGCCCTCTTCGAGTGACTCGGGCATATGTGCCACAGCCCCTGAGAAGATCCAGGGATGGAAGCGGTCGAGCGATTCTTCCTTGCCGCGTTTAAGTTGTATGACAGGATAATTCATTTTATAAGGAATCGGTATATATCATTGAAATTGGCATATATGAGCAGCGCGAACAGCAGGCACATTCCTATAATCTGAGCCTGTTCCAATACCTTCTCCGAGGGTTTGCGGCGTGTTATGATTTCCCATAGCACGAATACCACATGTCCTCCATCGAGGGCCGGGATAGGTAGTATGTTCATGAAAGCGAGAATAATGGATAGGAAGGCCGCCATTTCCCAAAATGTGCGCCAATTCCATTTCTCGGGGAAGAGGCTTCCTATTGCTCCAAAGCCGCCCACACTTTTGGCACCTTCCTTTGTGAATACATACTTCAGTGACTTGACGTAGCCAGTGAGCTTGTCGACCCCGTTGCCCACTCCCACCGGAATTGATTCGAGGAATGTGTAGCGTATATTGTCATAGCCGTATACATCGTAGGGATTGGCCAGCTGGAAGCCCAGTTTACCTGCAGCCGACGGTGTGGCAGCTACTTTCAATGTATCATTATCGCGTAAAAGTGTAAGCTCAACCTCCTTGCCGGCATTCTCCAGCAGGCAACGTGAGAATGTTGCATAATCCTGGGCATCGGTGCCACCTACGGCCAGCATGCGGTCACCGGGAATCAGACCGGCATCGGCTGCCGGTTCTCCATTCATGACCGTCTGTACTACTACCGGCTGCCTCATGGCTATGAATGGAATGGAATCGGAGAGCGAGAGTGGAAAGTTCTCGGGCATGTCGATGACCACAGTGTCGGTGTTGTTGCGCAGTACTGTCACTTTGTCGGCCATAATCATGTTTACAAGACAATTGGGGTCGGAAGCCTCGAGTTTCTGACCATTGGCGGCAATAGGTATGTCACCATTTCTGAACCCCGCCTCGATAGCCTGCGGAGCATAGTCAAAGCCAAGATATGCACGCTCAAAGGGTACACTTGGAGCTCCCCAATACCAGGCTATGCATATGTAGATGAAGATTGCAAGCAGGAAATTCATGAGCACACCGCCTATCATCACAAGCAGTCGCTGCCATGCCGGCTTGGAGCGAAACTCCCACGACTGGGCCGGTTGGGCCATCTGCTCCTTGTCCATCGATTCATCAATCATGCCGGCTATCTTGACATAGCCGCCAAGTGGTATCCACCCTATGCCATATCGGGTGTCGCGCCAAGTGGCACGCGGTTTGCCATCCTTGTCGAGCTTGGGTGTCTTGCGTGGCTTCGGTTTCCAGCTTGCCAGCGAGAACCAAGGGTCAAAGAACAGGTAGAATTTTTCGACCTTGATGCCGAAAACGCGTGCAAAGAAATAGTGACCCCCTTCATGGATTATTATCAACAGGGCGAGGGCGAGAACCAGTTGGACTGCTTTTATGAAAAATGTTTCCATTGTGGAAAATAGTCGTTGTTATCTTTTGTAATAGGGTGAATAGTGAATGCCGCGGGGGTCATTGCCGGCTGTTTACGAGTCGCTCAGTGAATCGGCGGGCCTCAGCGTTGGAAGCTACATAGTCATCGTAGGTAGGTGATGCTATGAAAGCTATCTCATCGACACATTTTACAATGAGTCGGTAGATGTCGGTGAATTTTATTTTGTCGTTGAGGAATGCAGCCACGGCAACTTCATTGGCAGCGTTGATGATGCAAGCTGTGTTGCCACCACGTTCCAAGGCATAGTGACCGAGCTTAATAGCCGGGAAACGTTCGGCATCGGGACGCTCAAAGGTTAGCGTCGACATTGCTTCGAGCGTGAGAGCAGGGTCGCCCGAGTGGAGGCGTGTGGCGTCACCGAGGGCATATCTTATGGGCAGGCGCATGTCGGGCGTGCCGAGTTGTGCTTTTATAGCTCCGTCTACATACTCAACCATGGAGTGCACTATCGACTGCGGGTGTACCACAGCATTGATTTTGGATGGCTCCATGCCAAAGAGCCAGCGGGCCTCGATTATTTCAAAAGCTTTGTTGACCATCGTTGCCGAGTCGATTGTGATTTTTGCACCCATCGACCAGTTGGGGTGACGCAACGCATCGGCTACGGTTACCGTATCAAGGCGTTCGGCAGGAAAGTTTCTGAATGGGCCTCCCGATGCTGTGATTATAAGGCGTTTTATGCGCGATTGGTCTTCCCCCACCAGGCACTGGTATATTGCCGAGTGTTCTGAGTCAACGGGAATGATGCGTGATTTGGAACTCTTGAGTGCGTTTGTCACCAGGTCACCTGCCACTACAAGTGTCTCCTTATTGGCGAGAGCGATTTCTTTGCCGGCTGAGATTGCACGTAGTGTGGGGGCCAGACCACTGTAACCTACAGTGGCTGTAACTACGGCATCAACAAAGTCGGCCGACATGGCATCGACTATTGCTTCGGTTCCTGCTGCCGTCATTATGCCCAGGGGCTCGAGTGCGTCCTTTAGTTTGAGGTATTTCGATTCATCGGCTATGATGGCCAGTTTGGGACGGCGGGCCATAGCCTGTTGTATAAGAGTGTCGACCTTTGAACCGGCTATGAGCACAGTGACTTCAAATAGCTCGGGATAATTAGAAGTTACATCGAGCGTCTGTGTTCCTATCGATCCGGTCGATCCAAGTATTGCAATTCGTTTTGGTGAGTACATTTTTCGGCATTCTAAACTGAATTGCAAATTTAATCATTTTTTTTAAGTCTCCGCAATTGTAAATTGATAAATTTCAGTACCTGCAGGTTATTATGAAAACTGATTATGAAATTATGTGGTATCGTGTCGTGCGTTATGCTACACTCTGCTATTTCGATATGCTTCCCTCTCGTCAAAAGCGACGGGGCGCTCTCAATGAAGAGGACGCCCCGGCTGTAATGTGATGAATGGAGAGTGGGGGAGGAGGTATTGTTGATTTATCAGAGGATTCCGCTGGTTTCAGCAATTGTGAGGATATGGTTGTAAACCACACTCACGATACCAAGCAGAATGATGCCTGCTACAGTGATTACAAGACCAGTCCGGTCGGCCAAGCTTGACTTGAAGCGCTCAATCACCGGTTCTTCCTCGGCTATGTACATTGCTTTTACAACAAGCAGGTAGTAGTAGAGTGACACGATGGTGTTGATCAACGCGATGAGCACCAGAACGTAGATAGCTACCGAACCCTGGTTGATTGCCGATGTGAAGATGAAGAACTTTGAGAAGAAGCCTGCAAACGGGGGGATACCTGCCAGAGAGAACATCGCCAGCATCATGCAGAATGAAAGCTTGGGATTGGTCTTGCTCAGTCCGCGGTAGTCGTCCATGTCAAGTTTGCCGGTATTGGTCTCGATGGTCTGGATAACACCAAACGCAGCGAGGTTACTGAACACATATACAAGAATGTAGTAGACCATGGCAGCGAGTCCCATCGCGTTCATGCCTATGATGCCGAGCATGATGTAGCCGGCCTGTGACACTGATGAGAATGCCAGGAAGCGTTTCATATTGCGCTGGCGTATGGCAAAGAGGTTACCTACGGTGATTGTAAGGATAATCAGGGCATACAGCATCCATTCCCAGGCATCGTCATATACAGCTCCGAAACACTGCACCAGGATGCATAGGAAAGCAAAGGCTGTGGCGCCCTTGGAAATTACCGACAGGTAAGAGGTCACAGGGGTAGGGGCACCCTGATATACATCGGCTGTCCACAGGTGGAACGGCACAAGCGAGAGCTTGAAACCTACACCGGCGATAACGAAAGCCAAGGCGCATATGAGCATGGGCGATGAGGCCGAGCCTATGGCTCCATATATCTCAGTGAAGTAAAGTGAACCGCTCAGACCGTACACAAACGACAGTCCCATCAGGAAAATGGCCGAGGAGAACACTGCGGTGAGCACATATTTGATTGAAGCCTCGTGACTCTCATAGCGTTTCTTGTCGAAGGCTACCAATGCTGCCAGCGGGAGCGATGCCGACTCCAGACCTATTACAAACAGCAGGAAGTGACGGGCCGAAATCATCAGATACATTCCGAAGAGTGTCACAAGCAACAGCTCGTAGAACTCACCGCGACGTATTACGGTGGCATCGTTGTTGACCCATTTTATTGATTGAATAAGGACAATCAGAACGCCTACATTGAGTACATTCTTAATCATCGCGATGATAGGCGATGTCGCATACATGCCGGCAAAGGCTGTATCATGGTCACCAGTGATGCAGCTGCAGAAGCCACCGATGGTGATAAGACCGAAAAGCACACATGTGATGCCCGACAACGCTCCAAGAGCTTTCTTAGGCGCAAAGGTGTCATAGAGGAACACCAGCAGGAAAACGACCAGGAGCGCTATCTCCTGTTTCATTAGTAAGAACTGTGAATAATCCATGATGGTTTATCTTAGAGCGTTTAGAAGTTCATCGAGATGGCACGGAAGAGCTCAGGGTCAAAGGTGCCGCGAATCAGGTTTTCAAAGAAATTGGGGAAGCAACCTATAGCTGCCACACATATAATGAGGGTGGCTGTCGAGAGACGTTCCCACCAGGTAGCATCGGTAAGCTCCAGGTGATGCTTGTCCTGCACGGGACCAAAGAGCAACTTGCCCACAACGCGCAGAATATACACAGCGGTGATTACAATCGAGCAGCATGCTATGATTGTGAACACCAGGCGGAGCGAACCACCACCGGCAAGATAGTCGGCCATGCCTTGCTGGAATGAACCTACAAAGATTGTCAT
Source organism: Clostridiales bacterium (assembly GCA_023666645.1). Classification (GTDB taxonomy): domain Bacteria; phylum Bacteroidota; class Bacteroidia; order Bacteroidales; family Muribaculaceae; genus JAAVFS01. The sequence goes on along the minus strand of JAMPBP010000002.1, from coordinate 84,291 downwards.
CTCAGCGACAAAGCCCGAGAGGCCCGGAAGTCCCAGCGATGCCATACCGGCGATTACGTAGCAAACTGCGAGATAAGGCATGATTTTCATCATTCCACCCATCTTGGTGATGTCACGTGTGTGGGTGCGGCCATATATCATACCGATGAGGGCAAAGAACAGGGCTGTCATCAAACCGTGGGAGAGCATCTGCATGATGGCACCTGTCATAGCTGTTGTATTGATCATGAGGATGGCAAAGAGCACCAGTCCGCAGTGTGACACTGATGAGTAAGCGTTGATGTATTTCAGGTCGGTTTGTACGCAAGCGCTGAAGGCACCATATACAACCGAGATACCTGTCAATATCAGGAATATCCAGGCCAGATCATTGGCAGCCTGAGGCATCAGGTACATGGCAACACGGAAGCAACCGTAGCCACCGAGTTTCATGAGCACGCCGGCGTGGAGCATTGACACAGCAGTTGGGGCCGATGCATGACCATCGGGGCTCCATGTGTGGAAGGGGAACATGGCACCCAGTACACCAAAACCCACGAATGTCATCGGGAACAGGAAGTATTGCCAGCCGGTGCTGATGGCGTTGTTCTGGGCTATCTTCAGGAGATTCCATGTGTAATTGCCGTCGACCGATGAGTGATAGTATATACCTATGAGACCGAGCATGAGGAATGCCGATCCACCCATGAGCATGAGTGTGAGCTTCATGGCCGAGTAGTTCTTGCGGCCCGAGCCCCATACTCCTATGAGCAGGTACATGGGTATCAGCGCTACTTCATAGAACATGAACATTGTGAACAGGTCAATGGTGATAAAGAAACCAAAGACACCGGTCGACAGCAGTATGAGCCATAGGAAAAATGCCTTGGGCTGGGCTATCGTCCAGGAGGCAAATGAACCTGCGAATACTATTATCGAGGATAGCAGGAGCATGGCGATCGAGACACCATCGACACCTACTGTGAGATTGATGTTCAAGCCCTGGGCTGTGAACCATTTCCAGCTACCGTAGTAGTACATGCCCTGGATTGCCTCCTCGGCGGGAGTTTTCAGGAAGTCCAGAAGCAGGTAGACGCTCAATGCTATCAGAGCGGTAGAGCCTACAACTGCCACGGCACGTATCTGTTTGATATTGCGGCATAATGCCACGCCACCGAGCATAATCAGCGGTATCAGAACAAAGTAGATTAATATGTTTTGGAATAACATAATGACTGTTATATGATCAAAAATTGGTTTATTCGATTAGTTAACTCCGGGTGCCGTGTATTAGAGGACACATATCATTGTGACGGCAGCCAGAAGCACTGCGCCTATGAGATAAATCCATACATACATGTGGACATTGCCTGATTGCATGCCGCGTATGGCATATGAAGCCTTGTTGGTCACTGTTGCAAAAGCGTCCATTGTTCCATCGATGATGTGGCGGTCAAACCAAGCTATGGGACGGCTCACGAGACCGAAGATGATGCGATGGGTGATGAACATGTATAGCTCGTCCCAGTAGAAGCGATGGTGGCACCAGTCCCACAGGCGGGGCAGGGCATTGCGCATCTTCTCTGGAAGGGGATTCTCCTTCTTGTACATCTTCATGGCGATGAGGATGCCTACGATGGCTATGATAAGCGATATGCAGGCTACACTCCAGTTGAGGTTCTCAATGTTGGTGAGGAACCCGCTTCCGGTGATGGCATGGCCATTCCAGGTTACCAGTGATCCGAAGGGTACGAAGCCGGCTACAATCGAAATGGCGGCAAGGATTACCAGAGGGAGGGTCATTGTCCAGGGCTGGTCGTGGGGAGCGTGCTCGGGGCTGTGTACTTTGTGCTCTTTCCACCAGAAGATGAGGAAGTAGAGACGGAACATGTAGAAAGCGGTGAGTCCGGCTACCAAAGCCATCCATATGGCCCATACCGTAGAGTGGCCGAAGCAGGCTGTCAGAATCTCATCTTTAGAGAAGAAACCGGCAAATGGTATGATACCGGCGATAGCGAGACAGCCTATGAGGAATGTGATGTGGGTCACGGGCATATACTTGCGCAGACCATGCATCGCAGTGTAGTCGTTCGAACCTATGGCGTGGATCAAAGCACCGGCGCCAAGGAACAGCAAGGCTTTGAACATGGCGTGGGTGAACAGGTGGAACATCGAGGCCATGTAGCCAAGACCCTCGTGCACCTCATGTCCCAGAGCCATCTCGTGGTCAAGACGTGTCACACCGAGCGATACCATCATGAATGCAATCTGTGAGATGGTCGAGAAGGCAAGCACACGCTTGATATCTATCTGAGCACAGGCTACCATTGCTGCATAAAGGGCTGTGATGGCACCCACTACAGTGATAATCTCAAGAGATGTGGGCTCCATGAGATAGAGCGGGAAGAGACGTGCCACCAGATAGACACCGGCTACAACCATCGTTGCAGCGTGAATGAGTGCCGATACAGGTGTCGGGCCTTCCATTGCATCGGGAAGCCATATGTGAAGTGGCATCATTGCCGATTTACCCATGCCACCCATGAAAATCAGAACCAGAGCCCATGTGAGCACTGATGCTCCCATGAACATGGGGGCTGCGCTGTTGTGGAATATGTCGGCGATGCTCTGGGCTGTGCCTGCCGATACTGAGAATGTGTCGGCTATTCCCTCTACAGGCACTGATGTGAGAGAGGTGAAAGTGAACGCATCGGTGATGTTACCCTCGCCAAAGAAGCCTACATAGAACGACAGAACGAGGATACCGATAAGGAAGCCGAGGTCGGCGAATCGGGTCACGATGAATGCTTTCTTTGATGCCGATACTGCCGATGGTTTCGTATAATAGAAACCGATGAGCAGATAGGAGGAGGCGCCCACAAGCTCCCAGAATATATACATCTGGAAAATGTTGGTGGCGACTACCAGGCCGAGCATCGAGAAGCTGAACAGCGACAGGAACGCGTAGAAACGCTGGAAACCTGTCTCCCACACGCCGTGATGGTCGCGCATGTAGCCGTTGCTGTAAAGGTGAACCATAAACGATATTGTCGTGATGACAACGAGCATCATTGCCGAGATGGGATCGAGCAGGAAGCCCAGTCTTATGGTCAGTTTGTCATAGAAGTTGAGCCAGTCATAGTTGAACACGACATGCTGCAGACGATTGCCGTCGGCATCGATGAAGGCTGAATTGCCTGAGAAGAAATATTCAAAGGCCGTGGTGTAGGCGAGAATCAGTGTGACGCCCATGCCAAGCGTGCCGAGGATTCCGGCCCACTTGTGAGGCAGATACTTGCCTGCGAGTCCCAGAAAGAGGAACATCAACAGGGGTATTGCTAAAATGAGAATTGCTGAAGTTTCCATATGTCCTTTCCTTGGGGTTTAGAATTTCATTTTACATATGTCGCGAACATCGATATCGCTGTTGGCTCGGTATACATTGACGATGATTGCAATGGCCAGTGCTGTTTCGGCGGCTGCTATGGCAATGGCAAACATTGTGAAGAACATGCCTTCCATCTGGCCGGGGAACAAGAATCGGTTAAACACGACAAAGTTCATGTCGACCGAGTTGAGCATCAGCTCCAGCGATATGAGCATTGCAATCATGTTGCGACGGGTGATAAAACCGTAGACACCACATGCAAACATGATGATCGACGGTATCAGATAATATATTGCGCTTATTTCCATAATGCTTCAAGAATGTATCTTAGTGGTTATTTACTGTGGCGGTTCAATGTTAACGTTTACGTGCAACTACTACACCGCCTATGATACAAGCGAGCAACAGGACACTGACTGCCTCGAATGGCAACAGATACTGGTTGTGACCCGATCCAAGGAGAGCTTCTCCGATCACATGCATGTCGGGGTTGGATGATTGGGCTGCTGTGTTTGCAAAAAGCTCGCAACGTGTCAACAATGAGTAGATACCGACGGCCAGAGCTGCCACTGCGCCCAGCAAGCCGAGACGGCGGCTGTGGGAGGTGAGACGCTCTGAGTTGTTGCCGGGGTGGGTTGTCAACAATATTGCAAAGACTACCAGCACGACAATGCCACCGGCATAGACCGCAATCTGGACACCGCCCAGGAACTCGTAGTCAAGCTTGAAGTATACTGCTGCTGTGGCAAAAAGTGCGAAGAGCAGATAGGTGGCGGCACGCAATATCTTGCGTGTTGTGACGGCGAGTATCGAGAAGATGACAATCGCCAGTGCAATTACCACGTAGGTGATGATGCTTCCTAATGATTCCATTATATGTGTGTAGCTTTATTTGTTTTCTGTTTGGTTGTCGCCCTGTGGCTTAGCCTGGGCTGCTGCCTTTGCTGCGGCGGCTTTGGCTGCGGCGGCTTTGGCTGCGGCTATCTTAGCCTCACGCTCGGCAAGGATTTTGGCTTTCTCCTCCTCGGTTGGCTCTGGTTCTGGTTTCTCAGGCAGATAATTGAGCTGTTTAACCAGTTTCTCGCGGGTGAACACTGCCTGTTCAAAGTTGTTGGAGAATGTCAGCGCTCCGGTGGGGCAGGTTGTTGCGCACAGCTGACAGAAGGTGCAGCTTCCAAGGTCATAGACATACTTGTCGAGCTTCTTCTTCTTTTTCCCATCCCAGGTATCCACCATCTTGGTGAGAACTTTGATTGTACCATTGGGACAGTTGCGCTCGCAGGTGCCACAGGCTATGCACTTGTGGTTGCCCTCGGAGTCGTAAATTAGTTCCAGACAGGCGCGGAAACGTTCCGGATATTGAAACGTGTCGCGATTCTCAGGATACCGTTCAGTAATCTTAGGGGTTATAAACTCCTTACCGGTCACCTGCATGCCTTTCAAAAGGCTTGAAATGCCGTGACCCAATGAAGAGAAATAATCTTTTACACTTCCCATAATTGTGTTTGTGTATGTATCGGTTTAGTTATTATATTCTGTTTATTATTGATGTCATATGCTATCTTACCTGTCCGCCCACGATGTCGAGCAGCTCGCTGGTAATCGACTGTTGTCGCTGTTTGTTGTATTCCAGTCTCAGCTGTTCAAGCAGCTTCTGGGCGTTGTCGTTGGCGCTTTGCATTGCCATGACGCGTGCTGCCTGTTCCGAGGCTTGATTCTGAGTGAAGATATCCTGCATCACTGCCAGCTGGAACAGCGGGAGCACCGTGCCCACGATAACCTCGGGCGATGGCTCGAAGATGTAGGGTTTGATGGTTACTTTCTCCGTGCTGCCGGTAAGTGAGGCAGCTTCTACGGGCAGGAGCTGGCGTGATTCTATACGCTGGCGGCTCACACTGTAGTAGTGGCTCGACACGGCAATCACCAGATCATATTGCCCGGCGAGGAAACTTTCCCTAAGTTTACCGGTGAACAGTTTCACTGCCTCGCTGTCGCTCTTGGAGTCAACACCGGTATTTATGTCGATGCCTACACGCTCCTGCTGGAGCTTGGTGGCTACCTTGGATATCTTGGTGCCTACCGGCAACAATGTGATTGTCGCCTGAGGATATGTCTCTTTCAACTCGTCGATCTTGGCGGCTGCCACTTTGCCTATGTTGACATTGTAGGCACCGCAAAGACCATCGTCCGAACCCATAACGACCATGGCGATGGCCTTTACCTCACGGCTCTCAAGAAGTGGAGAGGCAAAGTCAACGTCGGCGCTCAGCAGATTGGCAATGATGGTCTCTATCTGTGAGCGGTAGGGCTTGAGAAGGCGCAATGTCTGCTCGGCCTTGTGCATCTTGGCCGATGAGATCATCTTCATGGCGCCGGTAATCTTCTCACTCGAAGCCACCGACCCTATTCTTGCTTTTAGCTCGCGTAGTGTTGCCATTGTTTAATGCCTTGGTGAAATGGTTGTGTTATTAGTTCTACTATGTTCTGTTCTATTGATTCTATGCATGTGATGCATTGAAGTTTGCTGCAAAAGATGGTATCTGACGTGACCATCAATAGCGCGAGGCTATCTCTTTGGCTGCCTCGGTGAGCAGCGAGGTCACTGTATCGTCCATCTTGCCGCTCTTGATATTGTCGAGCACCGACTCCTGGTATTTGGCGCGGAGAAGTTGTAGGAATGCCTGCTGGAATTCTCCCACCTTGTCCAAAGGTACATTCTCAAGCAGTCCGTTCACACCACAGAATATGATGGCAACTTCCTCGGCCACCGGTACAGGTTGGTATTGGGGCTGTATGAGCAGACGCTCGTTTTTGCGGCCGCGGTCAATGACTCGGGCGGTAACGGGGTCAATATCGCCGCCAAACTTGGTGAACGACTCCAACTCACGGAACTGAGCCTGGTCGATCTTCAGCGTGCCGGCAACTTTTTTCATAGGTTTAATCTGGGCGTTGCCTCCTACTCGTGACACTGAGATACCTACATTGATGGCGGGACGTATACCCTGGTTGAACAATGCTGTCTCAAGATATATCTGACCGTCGGTGATAGAAATCACGTTAGTGGGGATATATGCCGACACGTCGCCTGCCTGTGTCTCGATGATTGGAAGAGCAGTGAGCGAGCCGCCACCCTTTACAATGGGTTTGAGCACTTCAGGGAGGTCGTTCATCATCGAGGCTACTTGCTGGTTGTCGATAATCTTGGCCGCACGCTCCAGCAGGCGCGAGTGCAGGTAGAAAATATCACCGGGATAGGCCTCACGTCCTGAGGGACGTTTCAGAATCAGTGAAATCTCACGGTATGCTACAGCTTGCTTTGAAAGGTCATCATATACAATCAGAGCATCGCGACCTGTGTCACGGATGTACTCTCCAATGGCCACGCCGGCAAATGGTGAGTAGTAGCGCATCGAAGCTGAATCTGCAGCGGTGGCGGCCACAACTACAGTATAGTCAAGTGCGCCATGTTGTCTAAGTGTCTCGACTATTGCGGCAACCGATGATGCCTTCTGTCCAATTGCTACATAGATGCAGTAGACCGGCTTGCCGGCTTCATAGTTGGCACGCTGGTTAATAATTGTGTCGATGGCTATAGCTGTCTTGCCTATCTGACGGTCACCGATGATGAGCTCGCGTTGACCGCGACCTATCGGAACCATCGAGTCGACAGCTTTGATACCTGTTTCCAGCGGTTGCTTCACAGGCTGGCGGAATATTACACCGGGAGCCTTGCGCTCAAGTGGCATCGGAAGCAACTCGCCCTGGATAGGGCCTCGACCGTCGATGGGTTCACCCAGCACATTGATAACACGTCCGAAGAGACCGTCGCCTACGGGAATGGAGGCAATACGGCCGGTGCGACGCACACTCATGTTCTCGGTCACCGAGTTCACATTGTTGAGCAGGATGACACCGACGTTGCTCTCCTCAAGGTTGAGGGCTACGCCCATGACACCGTTTTCAAACTCTACGAGCTCGTTGGCACAGACGTTGTCGAGCCCATAGACATGGGCAACACCGTCACCGACATTGAGCACAGTGCCGGTTTCGTCAAACGTTACTTTGGTATTGATGTTCTCGAGTTGCTGTTTGAGAACTTCTGATATCTCGCTGGGGTTAATCATTGGTTAGTGGCTAAGCAGTTTTAAACGCAATTGTTTGAGTTCATTCTTTACCGATGCGTCGAGACGCTGGTTATCGATGGCAACGGTGAATCCGCCTATTAACGACGGGTCAACCTGTTCCTTATACTCTATCGAGCCCTGAGGACCCACATGGGCTTTGATCACCTCGGTGAGACGGCGCGAAGAGTCGGGGTCGAGAGGTGAGGCCGAAGTGACAGTCACAGTCGAGATGTTACGCTCTTTACGGTAAATGTCGATATAGGCAAGCGCTATGCCGCGTGCATATTCCATACGGCAGTTGCGTGCCAGCAGTTTCAGAAAGTCGTCGAGTGTGGTGACGGCTTGGTCCTTACCGTTGGCTGCAACGTTGATGTCGATGCCGGTCGCCGTGAGCAGCAGGTTGGTCTTTTCCTTGGTGCTGACAAAGGGGTTCTCCACAGCGCGAGCCAATCCGTTGTTGTCGGCCAGCGATGTCTCGAGTGTCTTCATCATCACATACAGCGGCTCGGTGCAGCCCCGCTCGAGGGCTACCTTGTAGAGTGCGCGTGCATAGCGTTGTGGTATGAGGCCTTGGTTCATCTCTCTCTCAGTAAAGTTCTTTATTTAGGCTTTTGTCTTTTATGACATGTCGTTGCTCCCTGTCGGTGGGGTGGTGGTTGAGCCGGAGTGTCAGTTCTTCTTCTCTATCTCGTCAAGCAGGTTTGATACCAGACGTGATTGTGCTTTGTCGTCGGCGAGTTGCTGGCGGGTCACTTTCGAGGCGATGTCGAGGGCAAACATGCTCACTTGGTCACGGAATTGCTTCTCAGCTTCTTTGCGTTCCTGAGCTATTGCCACGCGAGCGCTCTCCATTTCTTTCTGGGCGGCGTTGCGTGCTTCCTGGCGTGCCTCTTCTACAATCTGTGATTTCATATGGTCGGCCTCGCGCAGTATGTCGGCCTGGCGGTGACGGGCGTCGGCTATCAATTGGTCGGCGCTCTGCTGGGCTTTATCGAGCTGGTCCTTGGCTTGCTGAGCATATTCAACACCCTTGTCGATGAGGTCGGCACGCTTGTCGATCATGTCCATGATTGCCGGCCAGCCTTTTTTCCATAGTAATAGAAAGAGGATGGCAAACGCCAGGAACATCCAGAAAACTAAGCCGAAGTCGGGTTTGAATAATTCCATCAGAAACGGGATATTTTATTAGAGGAAAATTGCAAGAAGGCAGACGATAACGGCAAACAGAGCGACACCCTCAATAAGAGCAGCGATCACAATCATGTTACTGCGTATGTCGCCGGCAGCCTCTGGCTGACGTGCTATTGCCTCCATGGCCGAGGCACCGATCTTGCCGATACCGAGTCCGGCACCAATTGCTGCAATACCTGCGCCGATGCTTGCGCCCAACTGTAATAGACCTTCAAGTGCTAAAATCAATGCTAACATAGTTTTGTCGTTTTAAGTGTTTGTTACTTATTTTGTTTTGTTATTTTTTTCCTTTTTTATTTTGATACTGTTGCTGATGCAGTGGCCGTTGCCTGGGTTTCTTCCATTTTCTTCTCATGGGCTTCGTGCTCCTTTTCCTGAGCCAACGAGATGAATATCGTTGACAGCATGGTGAACACATAAGCCTGGATAAAGCTTACCAGTACATCAATCAGCAGCATGAATATCTGGAACACCATCGATACCACAGTTGCACCCGACAAGGCGGCCACGCCCATCTTGGCAAATATGAATATGATCAGTGTCAACGAAATCACGATGATGTGACCTCCCATCATGTTGGCAAACAGACGCACGGTAAGGGCTGCCGGCTTTGTGAACATGCCGAATATTTCTATTATGGGCATGATGGGGATAGGGAATTTGAGCCACAGTGGTACATCGGGCCACAATATCTCTTTCCAATAGTGCTTGGTGCCGAAGATATTGGTGATGAAGAATGTCATCAATGCCAGCACCAGTGTGATGGCGATATTGCCTGTGAGGTTTGCTCCTCCAGGAAATACTACCACGAGACCCATCAGATTGGCCACGAATATGAACATAAACACAGTGAGCAGGTAGGGTGCGAAGCGGCGGGCTTGCTCCTTGAGTGTCGCTTTTATCAGCGATACATAAATGAACTCGTATAGTGCCTCCAGGGCCCCCTTGAAGCCGCGGGCTGATTTGTAGCCGTTGGCCTTGTACCAGCTGCCCAGTGGCATTACACACAACAGGACTATGATAACTGTGAATATTATGGCCAGCACATTTTTTGTAATCGAGATGTCCCACGGTTTCGATACTGAACCGTCGGGTTTCATCTCAACCACTTTACCTTTGTAGTCACCATCCTTAGCTATCATGAACTCGATGTCACCATCCTTATAGACAGCTCCATGTTCCAGACGCGATGATGAAAATAGATGGAGTCCATCGCTTGCCCATACAATCACAGGGAGCGCGATGCGCTTGTGATGGTTGAAAGGCATTTCCCAGCCGTATCCGTCGCCCAGATGCTCGAATATGATATCCTTGGCATTGAAGTCACCTTCTTTCCCCTGGGCCTCGGCTTCATTGTGGCTCTCCTGCTGCTCAGCCTCGGTAGTCATGCCGACTGCTTTGCCGGAAGTATTCTCGATTCCTGTGGCTACAGTGTCCACGGCTTCCGGCTCCTGTGCAATGGCGACATTTAGAGCCAAAGCAACCAGCATAGAGTTTAATATGGTGAATATTCTTTTCATCATCAAGCTACACAAACTGAGATTATATTGTCGTCAACACTGACTATGCCACCTGTGATATCGGTTCCATGGCGTGCACCGTCGTTGTCGACATATGCCACGACACCAGGAGTCAGTGTCGATATGAGCGATGCGTGGTCCTTCAGCACGGTAAAGCTTCCCATTGTTCCGGGCAACGTGACCGATTTTACCTCACCGCTGTACATGATCGATTGAGCCGATATAATTTTTAGTGTCATTGTGCCAGTGTATTTTATTTTATATTACTTCACCTCGGCAAGAAGTTTCTCACCCTTGGCTATTGCTTCATCGATGGTTCCTACATTGAGGAATGCCTGTTCGGGATATTTGTCCATCTCGCCCGACAGAATCATCTTGAAGCCGCGTATGGTCTCATTGAGCGGTACCATGACACCGGGTAGACCGGTGAACTGTTCGGCCACATGGAAAGGCTGCGACAGGAAGCGCTGTGCGCGACGTGCACGTGATACGACGAGCTTATCCTCATCGCTGAGTTCGTCTACACCAAGAATTGCGATGATATCCTGAAGCTCATTATATTTCTGGAGCAATTGTTTCACAGCCTGTGCTGTGTTGTAGTGGTCTTCTCCTATAATATTGGGGTCAAGGATACGAGATGTTGATCCAAGCGGGTCAACAGCGGGGTAGATACCGAGTTCGGCAATCTTACGTGACAACACGGTGGTGGCGTCAAGGAATGAGAATGTTGTGGCGGGAGCCGGGTCGGTCAAGTCATCGGCAGGCACATAGATAGCTTGTACCGATGTGATAGAGCCATTTTTGGTCGATGTGATACGTTCCTGCAGTGTGCCCATTTCCGATGCCAGGGTAGGCTGGTATCCTACAGCCGACGGCATGCGGCCTAACAGAGCTGACACCTCTGAACCCGCCTGTGTGAAACGGAATATGTTGTCGATAAAAAGCAATATCTCTTTACCGCCGCCGTCCTGGTCTCGGAACTGCTCGGCTACGGTGAGACCGGTGAGTGCCACGCGCAAACGTGCGCCCGGGGGCTCATTCATCTGGCCGAACACCAGTGCGGCCTGTGACTCGTTGACAGCCTTCATGTCGACATCAGCAAGGTTCCACTCACCTTTCTCCATGCCTTCGGCAAATTTCTCGCCATATTTCATGACACCGCTCTCAATCATCTCGCGCAGCAGGTCATTGCCCTCACGGGTGCGCTCACCTACGCCGGTGAACACCGAGAAGCCGTTGTGACCCTTGGCGATATTGTTGATGAGCTCCATGATGAGCACTGTCTTTCCTACACCGGCACCGCCAAAAAGTCCGATTTTGCCACCCTTGCTATAGGGCTCCAGCAAGTCGATCACCTTGATACCTGTATAAAGAATCTCGGTTCCTATAGTGAGGTCCTCAAACTCCGGTGCGGGCTGGTGAATTGAGCTCAGGTGCTCACGGTCAAGGGGAGCAAGGTGGTCAATGGAGTCGCCTATGACGTTAAGCAGGCGTCCCTTCACCTGGCTGCCGGTAGGAACTGAGATGGGGCGCTCAAGGTTGTCAACCTCGATGCCACGCTGCAGGCCGTCGGTACTGTCCATGGCCACGCAACGCACGGTATCCTCACCGATGTGCTGCTCAACCTCCAGTATTACCTGTGTCCCGTCGGGACGATCAATCTTCAGTGCTGTGAATATCGGGGGCAGAATGACATTGTCACCGTCAAACGCCACGTCTACGACGGGTCCGATAACCTGTGCTATTTTACCTTTGTTTTGGCTCATAATAGGTTTTTATGTTGAGATGTCTTTTTTCGTTCTGTTGTTTTATGTTCCAGGACTCTTTATCAGTTGATGGCAGGCCACTCGACATACCAGCCGCATATCACGATCATTACCATCAGGGCCAGGTTGAACAGGTTGATGGGAAGGAGATATTTCCACTCGAGTGTGAGCAGTTGGTCTATGCGCAGACGGGGGAATGTCCATTTGAACCAAATGATGATTGCCGACAATACCACAGCCTTTCCAAGGAACCAAACGATGCCGGGAATGTAGTTCATGATGTGGTTGAAGCTATCCCACCCCGGAATGTGAAGAGGCATCCAACCACCAAAGAACAGCAGTGCGGCGACACCACCCACGATGAAGAGGTTCAGATACTCGGCCAGATAGAAGAAACCGAAGTGTATGCCTGAATACTCAGTGTGGTATCCGGCGGTGAGCTCGCTCTCTGCCTCGGGAAGGTCAAAGGGACCACGGTTGGTCTCAGCTGTACCGGCAATCATGTATATCACAAAAGCTATGATGGCCGGAACATGTCCTGCAAAGATAAACCATAGGTTATCCTGAGCCTCGACTATCTCAACAACATTCATTGTGCCGGCCAATGCAACCATCGTTATTACCGACAGCCCGATTGACAGCTCGTAGCTGATCATCTGAGCTCCGGAACGCATTGCACCGATGAGTGTGAATTTATTGTTGGACGACCAGCCGGCAAGCAGGATACCCAGCACGCCTATCGATGATACGGCAATCAGGAAGAAGATGCCAATGTTGAAGTCGATAATCTGCAGGCCGGGACCCCATGGCAATACTGAGAATGCCATTACAGAAGCGATGATCACCAGATAGGGAGCCAGGGCAAACAGGAAGCGGTCGATATGGTTAAGATGAATGAGCTCCTTGATCAGAATCTTGAACATGTCGGCGAAGCTCTGCAACAAACCCCATGGACCTACACGGTTAGGACCAAGGCGGCATTGTATGAACGCACATATCTTGCGCTCAAAATAGATGTAGAAAAGAGCCAGCAATGCATAAAGCAGCAATATTCCTACACCCACGAGTACACACTCGATGGTGGTCACCAGCCAGGGAGCGAGCCCCCAGCCTAGTAACAGGTTGTTAAACCATTGAGTTATAGTAGAGAAATCAAATGTTGTCTCCATGATTGGTTTTGTATGTATTGTCTATTCGTGTGAGATTGATTGGCTTTTGTGATGTTCCTTTTTAGCGGTCCATGTCGGGAACGATGTAGTCGAGCGAACCGGCGATTGTGATAAGGTCGGCAATCTTATTGCCTGATGTTATCGAGTCGGTTACGGCAGCAAGGTTCAGTGACGGTGTGGCGAACTTCATGCGCACAGGGCTTGTACCGCCGTCGCTCTCGATGTACACGCCAAACAGGCCGCGGCAACCTTCCACAAGCTGGAACCAGTGGCCTACAGGGAGCTTGAGCACCTTGGGAACCTTGGCTACGTAGTCACCTTCGGGGATATTGTCGATGAGCTGCTCGATGATTCGTGCGCTCTGCTCGATCTCAAGCATGCGGCATTTGAATCGTGCCATGGAGTCGCCCTCGGTCATCACAATCTCGTCAAATTCAATCTCGGGATAAATGCTGTAGGGGTGGGTCTTGCGCACATCACATGCCCAGCCTGATGCACGTCCTGAAGGACCTGTTACACCCCAGTCGATGGCATGCTGTTTGCTCATCACTCCCATTTTCTCAAGACGTCCCTCGGCGATGACATTGCCTACAAAGAGCTTGTTATACTCCTTAAGGTTGGCAGGCAACACTGCGAGAAGTTCCTTGACGTCCTTCACAAAGTCGGGATCTATGTCGGCTATCACACCGCCGATGCAGTCGTAGTTGAATGTCATGCGGGCTCCGCATGTCTTCTTCATGATGTCGAGAATCTGTTCTCTAACACGCAGGGTGTAGAAAAGCATTGTTGTGGCTCCGAGGTCCATGCAGTAGGTGCCGAAGAAGAGACAGTGGGAAGCGATACGTGACAGCTCGTCCATAATCACGCGTATGTACTGTGCACGGCGGGGCACTTCGATGCCGGCGGCGCGCTCTATGCACAGGCACAGACCGTGGTGATAGTTGTGGGCCGAGAAATAGTCCATACGGTCGGTGAAGTGGAGTGTCTGCTGGTATTGCAGGTTCTCGCACAGTTTCTCGATACCACGGTGTATGTAGCCCATGTATACATCGATTTTCTTGATAATCTCACCGTCGATAGCTGTGCGGAAACGTAGCACACCGTGAGTGGCGGGGTGCTGCGGGCCTATGTTGACAACAAAGTCGTCGGGTTGGAAAATAGCTTTTTCCTCACACACCACTTTACCCTCCTCATTGCGGGTATATACCTGAGTCATATCGCTCTGACGCTCGTTTTCGGTCGATGGGGCGTTGTTGGCGGGAGAGTTGTCGTAGTCCTTGCGCAGTGGGTAACCTACCCAATCGATGCTCAGGAACATGCGGCGCATGTCGGGGTTGTTCAGGAACTTGATACCATAGAAATCGAAAATCTCGCGCTCGTATATTGTAGCTATCGACCAAAGATCGGCTACAGAGGTGAGAACGGGATTTTCACGGTCGGTGGTAGATGCCTGTATTGAAATTACTTCATTTGTAGCGGTAGAACTGAGGAAATAGATGGCGCCAAGGCTCTCGACGCGGTCTACTCCCACGATGGTAATCAAAAAGTCATAGCCATACTCGTCGCGCAGTGCCGACATCAGGTCATGAAGCTTTGCATCGGGGATATTTATCAGCTGCACGTCGGCATTCTCTATTGTTGCCTCAGGAAAGTGTGCGGTGATATTTTCCGTGATTGTTGCCATGAGTTATATTGTGTGAATGGTTTCTTTGTTAGGTTTTCTTTTAGGATTCTTTATTTCTAAGCCTCCTGTCGTGAAGATCTGTCTGTGCAGGGATTTATTTACCGTTGATAATCTCCTCGGCTTCCTTGGCCATCGGGTGCTTATCGACAAATTCCTGCTGCTTTTCCTGACGGTTTACACCACCGAAGAAACGCTCGACTTTGACTTTTCTCGACAACTGCATGATACCATATATCATAGCTTCGGGACATGGAGGACATCCAGGTACAAAAACATCGACGGGAACGATATCCTCGATGCCTTTGGCAACATGATATGAATTGCGGAATGGACCGCCTGAGATAGCGCAGCCACCGCATGCGATTACATATTTAGGCTCAGCAAGCTGGTCATAAAGACGACGGAACACGGGCACCATGCGGTTGACTATCGTTCCGGCCACCATCATGAAGTCGGCCTGGCGTGGCGACGAACGAGCAACCTCCCAGCCGAAGCGTGCCATGTCAAAGCGGGCAGCACCGAGCGACACAAATTCAATACCACAGCAACTGGTGGCAAAGGTCAATGGCCACAGCGAGTTGCTTCGGCCCCAGTTGATGAGCTTGTCGAGCGAGCCTACAAGCACGTTGGTGCCTTGGGCACGCAGTTCCTCAACGAGATTCTCTATGTACTCGTTATCTTTCCACGCCTCGTAAGGCATGCTTTTGGTTGTTACTTCCATTCAAGAGCTCCTTTCCGCCAGGCGTATACAAGTCCCAGCACTAAAATTCCGAAAAACACTGCGATGCTGGTGAGTCCGGCTACACCAAGTGAGCGCATTTGTACCGCCCAGGGATACAGGAAGACGGTCTCGACATCAAACATCAAGAAGAGGATTGCAAATAAATAATATCCCACACTGAAGCGGGTCATGGAAGAACCGCGAGTGGGGATACCACATTCATAGGCTTCACCTTTCTGGGGGTTAAACGAACGGGGGGAGATGAGTCCCGCTATCCACATTGCCAGTGCTACGAGCGACACACCCGTCAGCAAGGCAACAACAGCAAGCAGTGCGTTGTTGGAAATTCCGAATATTGCTGATGTTATCATATATTATATATATTTCTTTTCTTTCAATATTTCAGTCATGTAACACGCGCACACACGTCAATGCCCTAATTATCACTTTGATAAAATCAGGTGGCGTGTGTTTTGGCTCAGTTTACGAGTGCAAAGTTAAGATTTTTTTTCTTTTATCACACTTTTTACATAAATTTATTTTAAACCACGCTATCTATTAATTTGAAAGTTGGCGTAGTAACAATATGATTGCTTTGATTGATGCCCGCTCGATCACTTCGGCCCGGTTGCCGGTGAAATGGTAGGTGGCTGCGATGCATGAAAAGGGGCTCTTGACTCCGATGCACACGGTGCCTACCGGTTTGCCGGGAGTCGCTCCTCCAGGCCCGGCGATTCCACTCGTCGATATGGCACACTCTGTGTGGGCGATATTGGCTACACCCTGGGCCATGGCTTGGGCTACAGGTTCACTTACGGCGCCCAGTGTGTCGATTATGGAGCGGCTCACGCCGAGGGTTTCTATTTTCATATCATTGCTGTAGGAAACAACTGAGCCGTTGTAAACTGCCGAGCTGCCGGCTACCGAGGTTATCATGTGGGCAATGTTACCACCGGTGCAGCTCTCGGCGCTTGATACTTTGAGCGAGGTCGCTTTCAGACGGTCTATGAGAGCTTCGGCCGGAGTGACATCTTCCCGGGCGAAGATGTATTGACCCAGTAGCTGCTCCATTTCCCGGGAGGCCCGGTTGATGATTCCCTCATCGGTGCTGTCGAGTCTTATCTTGAGATATCCGGTCTGGGGGAGATAGGCTTTGTGTATCGAGTGCAATGCTTCCGGAGCATCATCGTTGCTGAGCATTGTGTCGACGGCGCTCTCACTTATCCCTTCAAGCAGGAAGTAGCGATGGTGCATCACGCTCTCCTTGCTGTTGTTGAGCGCCCGAAGGCGGGGCAGAACCTCGCGTGTGAAGGTGTAGCGCATCTCGCGAGGCACACCGGGCATCGAGACGAGCACTTTCCCTTCCTTCTCAAACCACATCACGGGAGCCGTGCCTGTGGCATTGGGTATCACCATGCAGCTGTCGGGGACCATGGCCTGGGACGCTGTGAGGGCATTCATGGGCAGACCACGGTCGGAAAATATGCGCTCTACATGGGCGGCCACATCGTCGTTATGGATCAGCTTGCCGCCGAAGTATTCACACATCACCTGTTTGGTTATGTCGTCTTTGGTGGGACCGAGTCCGCCTGTGGTGAGGACGACATCGCTGCGTCGCATGGCTTCCTTGATGGCAAAGAGAATGTCGCACGGTTCGTCGTGAACTTGACAGGAATGGACGAGTTGCCAGTTGCTGGCATCAATAAGCGATGCCATAAACGGAGTGTTGGTGTCGACGATATTGCCAAGCAGCAACTCGTCGCCTATTGCTATGATTGAGACTCTCATATGTGTTATTCTTGGCTAAGCCCTTCTTGTTCGGGGTTGAATTCGTACGGGTGATTGTCACATAGTGACACGTGCGAATGGTGCCGCATCATAGGGGCAGAATTGCTTGTCGAGGTATTTGTAGTAGCCGGCGATAGCTACCATGGCGGCATTGTCGGTTGTGAATGCCCGTTGTGGAATGAACGCTGTGAGATGATGATTGGAACAATAGTCGGCGATTGCTGTCCTCACGCCCGAATTGGCCGATACACCACCTCCTATGGCAACGGTCTTTACACCGGTCTGTTTTACTGCCTTGTCAAGTTTGTCGAGCAGAATGTCGATGATTGTGGCTTGAAGTGATGCCGCAAGGTCGGCCATATTGTTGATAATGAAATCGGGATCTTTTTTCACTTCATCACGCAGTGTATAGAGGAATGAAGTCTTGAGTCCGCTGAAACTGTAGTCAAGAGCGGGAGTGTGAGGCTTGGCGAATTTGAACTTTTTGGGGTTGCCCTCAGCGGCCAGACGGTCGATATGTGGGCCTCCGGGGTAGGGGAGTCCCATCACCTTGGCACACTTGTCAAAGGCCTCTCCGGCAGCGTCATCGATAGTCTGTCCCAGGATTTCCATTTCGTTGTAGCTTTTTACAAGTACAATCTGAGAGTTGCCTCCCGAGATGAGGAGACACAGGAATGGAAACTCAGGAACTTTGTCGTCGGGCGAGGTTTTTACGAAATGGCTCAGTACATGTCCGTGCAGGTGGTTCACATCGACGATCGGAATGCGCAATCCCAGTGACAGACCTTTGGCAAAAGATGTTCCCACGAGCAGTGAGCCCAAAAGGCCGGGGCCGCGTGTGAAAGCAATGGCACTGAGTTGAGACTTGTCGATACCTGCACGTTTAAGGGCAGTGTCGACCACGGGGACAATATTCTGCTGGTGGGCTCGTGAGGCCAGCTCTGGAACCACACCACCATATTCCTCATGCACTTTCTGCGACGCTATCACATTGCTCAGCAGCAGCCCGTCGCTGATTACAGCTGCGCTGGTGTCGTCACACGATGATTCTATTCCAAGTATTATTGTGCTCATTGTCCTATATATATTGAAGGGTCGAGTTGTGACCCGTTGTACCACATTTCAATCGACACGGGAATGCGTTCCATGTCGTTTCCGGCCGATGATAGTCCCAGGCGTGTGCCGGCATTGATTTTGTCTCCCCGTTGCACCATGGTAGTGGCGATGCCACTGTAGCGGGATATGAAGTTATTGGGATGCTGGAGTACCAGGGTATATCCTTTGCCCGGTGTATAGTAATTGTCTATGACAGTACCCCGGTAAATTGCTGAAACCGGACTCGAGGCCCCCAGCTGGTAATTGATGCGCCCTGATGGTTCCTGTGACATGGCTATCATATTGTTCACGGGAGCGTAGAATACCATGCCCTCGGCTGCAACAGGTGAAAGTACAGATACGTTGAAGCGCTCCCGTTGTTCATGACGCCTTACGAAATCCCGCTCAGCACTGCTTGTGCCCAGCAGCGAGTCAACCGGTAGCTGCAATTTGTTGATGGAGTCGTTATATAGTCGCTGAATGCTGTCAAGGTCGATCTCATCATTGAGTATGGCTACCATGTTGTCGAGGTACATGTTGTTGACGGCGGCAAGATGTGACAGGGAGTCGACCCGTGTGGACATCTCGGTCATTTCTGACCTCTGTGAGCGTTTCAGATATCCTGGCAGTAGAGTGCGCAGCGGAGTGACGCTTATGAGTGCTGCGCCGATGAATGTCACAGCTAAGAATGCCACGGTGGCGGCAAGGAGCATGCGCGGGCGTGTGCCTTTGAAACTCCATAGTGTCGACATGCGGCTATCGTCGATAAGTTGCAGCCTGTAGCGCGGTTTCACTCTGATACCTTTGTGAGAGAAGTGTACGAGAGTTTTCCCCACTTTAATGGAGAACCGTTTGATTCCTTCAATGCTGTCGTTGATCATTATGCTCTGTGTTATTAAACGCGCTCTCTTAGAGGCTGGTTGTTCTCATTGTGTGTCGCTCGGAGAGTCTCCATACTGCTCGAGATAAGCTTCACATGCAAGCTTCAGTTCATCGTACCATTCTTTGCCAAAACGCTCGGTGAGCGGTTCCTTAAGGAATTGATAAGCCCTGATTCCCAGTCGGCGACCATTGATCTCGGCGCTGCGGCATATTTTCCATCGGTGGTAGTTGACAGCGGTAAAGCCTGGATACTCGTCGATTCGCACCGGGTAGAGGTAGCATGAGATAGGTTTGCGCCAGGTGCTGCGACCCTCTCTGAATGCTTTGTCGAGAGCACAGATGCACACTCCGCCGGGAGCGTAGCAACTGAATGCACAGTCGCGGCCGTTGACGATAGTGGTGACACGTTCACCCTCGACATCGATGTAGCTCACACCGTTTTCTTCCACTTCGCGTCGTGCTGCCGGTGACATGTCATCCCATATCAGTGGCAGCCGTTTTTCTATTTCCTGAGCCTCGGCTTCTGTGACGGGTGCGCCGGCATCTCCTTCGATGCAACATTCTCCCTTGCATTGTTCTATGTCGCAGCAGAAGTATTGCTCGGCCAGGTCAAGGCTCACCAGTGTATCCTTTATCTCTAACATTACTGTCTCGGTTGTTTCCTTGTTCATAATTTGAAATATCCTACGAGTCGGTCGTACCTCTCACCCGGGCGGCGGTGATAGACCGCGATGCTGTACACATTGGCTGTATTGTAGTAGTCTCCCTCGATGGGTGCTGTTGATGCCTCGCTTTTTCCCTGTGTGCGTGCAAGGTACAGGTAGTTGTAGGCGCCTTGTTTGAGTAACAGCGCTTTTTCATACATTCCGGTGTCGTCGTTATAGTTCATGCGCGATGTACCGTCCATGTTGCGGTTGACGATATCCCCGTCGATATAGATGTCACAGCCTTCAAGACGAGGCATGGAAAGTGCGAGATGGGTCACTACGTAGTCGGCCTCGGTGTCGGAGTCATCTGAGTCATACTCTCTCACTACATAACCGCCGTGTTGTGTCTGGTCATAGAGATAGGTTGATCCTGCCCTTGGAAGGTCGATGGCTACGTCGGCATGATAATATGGGCTGCGGAATGACACATCGGCTATGTTCATTCCAGTGTGTCGTGTCGACAGATTCTCAAACCTGCGGTACTCGTTGCCGCCGGGAAATATAAGTTGTGGCTGGTGCTCATATACCAACTTGTCGCCCTGAAGCCGCAAGGGGTGGATAAGTGTTCGCGCGTTGTCCTCGCGGTCGTTCTGACGTATGGTGACAATGAAATCGTTGAAGGCGTCATGAACGTTGATTTTACCCGCGTCGACAAGTAGCGACAGTTGTTGGTGAGAACCGTTGTAGTCGATGTCGGTGCGGGAGCTCACGTTGCCCGAGAGTAGCGCCGACTGCTCGCTTACCATGAAACGGGCCTGCAGCAACTGATGGTCGGGGTCTCCCTCGTCCCACACTTTGAGAAGATAGTTGCCGGAAACGGTGAACTTCATCTGGTCGTTGGGCAACGTGATTGTGTAGTGCACATAGTGAACAGTGGTGGCCCGGGAAAAAGCCCATTGGTCTATATGCCCCTCGTTGAAGCCATCGAGATATTCGCTCTCCACGAGTGTCGAAGGCTTCCAGTCGGCATTGCAGTGTGTGATGCTGTAGCGCATGTAACGGACATCGTCGGCAAGCTCGTCAAATTCAATCGTGAGCCGGCTGTCATCGTCGTCGAGCCGCAGCACTGCATCGTTCAGCTCATTGTCGCCTGCATACACCTGCAAGGTGGCAAAGCGGGGGTTGAAGATGCGTGTCATGTTGTCGGCGGCCATAACACTCCATGGCACTGACGTCAAGGACAGCACGAGGGTAATGACTGACAGTAGGTGTTTTGCTTTCATCATTGTCATGGTAGGAGTGGAGTTTACCATATTATGGGGTCAGAGCCATGGGCCTTGAGGTATTCATTGGCAAGACTGAAATGGTGATTGCCAAAGAACCCGCGGTAGGCCGAAAGAGGTGACGGGTGGGCCGACTCGAGAACCAGGTGGCGCGAACGGTCGATGAAAGCTCCCTTTTTTATGGCATAACTACCCCATAGCAAGAATACAATGCCGCTGCGCTCGGTGGAGAGAGTCCTGATTACAGCATCGGTAAACAGTTCCCAACCCTTGTCGCGGTGTGATGCCGCATTATGGGCTCTTACTGTGAGTATTGAGTTGAGCAACAGCACACCCTGCCGAGCCCAACGCGTGAGGTCGCCATTGGCCGGTGGGGGTGCTCCGGTATCGGAGCTAACCTCCTTGAATATATTCACCAGTGAAGGTGGCATAGCCACACCCGGGGCCACCGAGAAACATAGCCCGTTGGCCTGTCCCACATCGTGATAAGGGTCTTGCCCGAGTATCACAACCTTGACATCGTCAAATGGCGTAGTGTCCAGAGCGGCAAAGATGCGCCCCGCGGGTGGAAACACCTCGGTGCGGTGATATTCCTCCCTCACCCAGTCGGTAAGTTTGACAAAGTATTCCTTGTCCCACTCGGTGGCGAGATGTTCCTTCCAAGATTGTTCTATGCGCACATTCATTGACATATAAGTTGATTTTGTACTGCGAAGTTACAAAAAACACGGCATATTCTAAAACATGAACCATTTTAACATATTTTTGTTAAACAGTAGGGCACAATATGGACACAACTTGTATAACTTTGTGCTACGAATAATGCATCGATGATGGATTGAATTAATCACCCTCTAAAAGAGTTGAATATGAGATATTACAAACATATACCGTTGGCGGCGCTTATAGCAATGTCGATCCTTGCAGTACCTGCTGCCGAGGCTGTTGGGGAGCGTGGGGAGAAGACAGTTGGACTTACAGCCGGCTATAACACTCGCAATAAGAGTGCCCAGGCCGGCCTGTACTTTCAATACCGTTTATCGCGGTTGTGGCGTCTGGCACCCGATGTGGCATATGTGTTCCGTAACGACAGCCATGATGCCACTGTCTTCAACTTTAACCTGCACATGCCGGTGGCTTTAAGAAGTAATATGAATTTTTATCCGTTGGCCGGCATTAACTACAGTTCCTGGAGTTTCAAACCGGGAAATGCGTTGCCCGACTATGATGGCGATGATGTCACGGAACGTTATAACAAATTTGGTTTTAACGCCGGTGGTGGTTTTGAACTCTATGCCACCGACAACCTGAAGCTTTTTATTGAAGGAAAATACACAGTGGCCAGCCACAGCTCTACGGGAGCGGTCTATGTTGGAATTGGTTACCGGTTTTAGGGGCAATCATCATATAACCATATGATCATCTGACCCCTCCCCCTCATAAACTCGAAAAGATAACGGGCACCTCGCGACTATCATAGCGAGGTGCCCGTTGTCTTTTCTATGGACAATGAGTGTTATTCCACTGTTCCATTCATGGCATTGTCGACTGCACTTACGAGTTCGTCCTCAAAGAGGTCGCGGGCAACAATCTTGCCTTGTGGGTCGATGAGCATGATGCAGGGTATACCGTTGATGCCATAGAGGTCGGTGACCGATGAGTCTTTGCCTGCAAAGATAACTTTCCAGGGAAGGGGATTCTCTGCGAGCCATGCCTTGGCGTCAGAGCTATTCTCCCACACGTCTACACCCACGATATTCAGGCCCTTGCTGTTGTACTTTTCATAAAGTTGCTTCATGATGCCTATCTCACGCTTGCAGGGACCACACCAGCTTGCCCAGAAGTCAACAAGGTTGTATTGGCCGGGTACGATACAGTCGCTGAGTTTCACTGCTACGCTATCTCCGGTAACTTCAAAGTCGGTGTATGCATTTCCGGCCGATGTGGCTTTCTTGGCATCGAAGCTCTTCTTGATGCGTGAGATGCGGTCGAATTTTGCAAGGTGGGGATATTTGGTGAGTAAAGCCTCAAACTTGTCTGACTCCATGTCAAAAGCTTTCTGCAGCAAAAGCATGTATCCTATAGGGTTGCTGATATTGGCAACCATCTTCTCGCTCACTACAGAGTCGAGATGCATCTGTATCAGATTGTGCACTGCAATTTGCTCGGCTTCGTCCATATTCTCGTTGATCATTTTGTAGAGAGAGTCGCGACGCTGCACGTAGTCATCGAAGAATGCCTGGTACTGGTCGTTGAGGTTGCTTATGGCTTTACCATCCTTGTATTCGGTGGTGCCTTCCTCAAGAATGAACACGGGGCCGCGGTTGCCATCGATCGACAAGGTTACAACTGTCGGTTCGGTGATGTTGCCGGTGAATGTGGCTTTGGAATCAGCTATAACGACGCTGTCAATTACGCTGCCGTTGTCATAATTTTTCAAGAACAGGGTGCTTCCGTTGTTGGTGTCATTGTCCATGACCACATTGAGCGTGTAGGCGTCTCCCTGTTTGTTGCCAGAGCAAGATGTTGCTACAGTTGCAGCGATGAGACCAGCTGCCAAAAGTTGAATTTTCATTTTGTTGTTATTGTGGATTAATAATAGTTTATAGTCGGTTTGTGAATCATAGGGTGGATGGAACTATGGTATTGAACTCATTTATAGAGGAATCGTTTTATAGAGTGTTTGGGCGTTTTCTCAAACGGTTCATCCATGAGCTCTATGCTCTTGATGCGAGCATATGTCGGAAGCTCTTTATTGGCGAGGACGATGTTCTCGTCCATTTGTGATGACACCTGCCCATCGGTGAGTTTCAGTTTCTTTACCGTGTCTTCATCGACAACCACCAGTGCTGTGAGTTGTCCGTCGCGGTCAACGACTATCGATTCGGCTACCAACGGGAGATGGTTGAGAATGCCCTCGATTTCCTCAGGGTAGATGTTCTGTCCCGAAGGACCTAAAATCATTGTTTTGCTACGTCCTTTTATATATATGAAGCCATCTGAATCTACGGTACACATGTCACCGGTGTTCATCCAGCCATCTTTGAATATGGCTTCGGTCGCTTCGGGATTCTTATAGTAACCCAGCATCACGTTGTCACCCTTGACCCACAATTCTCCGGGTACATTCTCAGGGTCGGGGGAATCGACTCTCACCTTCATGCGTGTCACAGTCTTGCCACATGAGCGGGCCTTGAAGATGTCGGGCGAGGCATAGGCTATGAGGGGTGCACACTCGGTCATGCCATATCCTACGGTATAGGGGAAACGTATCTTGCGCAGGAAGTTTTCGACTTCAGGAGCCAATGCGGCTCCACCTATCACCACCATTACGAGGTTCCCGCCGAAAGCATCGATGAGTTGCTTCTTGATTTTGTTGAAGATGATACGGTTGATTCCCGGAATGCTGCATGCTGCCATCATGAGCGGTTTTTTTATCACCGGGAATATCTTTCCTGTCACGATCTTTTCCAGCACCAGGGGTACCGTGATGATAATTTTGGGTTTTACCTGGGCAAAGGCGTCAAGAAGAATCTTAGGCGAGGGTACACGTCCCAGGAATCTCACATGGGCACCTTTCATCAAAGGGAACAGAAGTTCAACAAGTAGTCCGTACATATGGGCCATGGGCAGCATGCTGAGCATGCCGTCGCCGGGCTTCAGATAGTTGATTTCGTCGATGGCAAACCTTATATTGCTCATCAGGTTGCCATATGTGAGCATCACTCCCTTTGAGAATCCGGTCGACCCCGATGTGTAGTTGATAAGCATCAGCTCCTCAGGTTTGTCCTCGTGATATTTTACATTGTCGGGGCCGTATCCCTCAGGGTATCGCTGTTTGAAGATGGATTCTATGTTTTCGTGTGTGTCACTGAGAAGTTTGTTGCGGACCTCGAGCAGTGTATAGTCGGCAATGTTAAATACTCCGGCGAGTTGTGGCATGCTTTCATGCTCCAGTTGCGACCATATCGATTCATCGACAAAAAGAAGCCTGGCATCGCTATGATTTACGAGGTGGTGTATATTGTCGGGCTTGAATTCATTGAGAATAGGAACACTCACCGCGCCATATGTTGCGCAGGCAAGAAATGCCATGGCCCATGATGAGGAGTTGCGTCCGCAAAGCGCTACTTTGTCACCCGGCTTCAAACCTATTGTCTCAAAATAGAGGTGTATCTTGGCTATGATGACAGCTGTTTCGCCATAAGTAAAGTCCTTGCCTGTGAGATCTCCGAGAGCCGCGTAGTTCCAGTGGGTTATCGTAGACTCAGCAAAATTGTGGTTAAAACTTTCATTTATCATTCGTTAGCAATATTTTATTGAAACGTCGTGGTGTAGGGTCAATAACTCGATTCCTCACGAATATCACGAGCGACCCTTAAATAATCAACAAATGTAATGTTAAAAAGTTATCTGACAAAGCAAAAAACTGAAAAAATGGTAGGATCCAGGGGTATATGCCGGAATTTTCGTGTAGCTGTAGCGTGTGTATACCATCGGTATACGGGACGGGCTCTATAATGCTGAATGCACGATTCCTGATTTCTGTAGCCATGTCGTGACTACATGAAAATCGCGGAACAGTGCATCCAACTGTTTATTATGCTGAGGGGGCTTATTGGCTAATGGATGGCCAATTTACTGTAGTGACTAAATAGTAGTTCTCATCACCTTGCCAGCCATCAGTTCAACTCTCTCGCCCGGGACATGTAGACAGAAACTCTCGGTGTTGTCGGGGGCGTATTCCTCAAAGTCGCAGGCATCCTTATAATCTCCCCAGAAGTGCATGGGTACAAAATAAGTGACGTCGATGGCGCTCAGGAACATGCGTGCTCCTTCTTCAAAATCCTGACCCATGCGCGGGTCGACAGGAAAGAATGCCACATCGATTTTTTTCACGTCCTGCATGAGGCGTGTCATCACTTTAACGAAGCGGTTATAGGCTTTTTTCACTTCGTCGACGGTGCTCTCTGACTGCCAGTGCCAGTAATTGAGGTCGCCGGCATGGAATATTGTCTTGCCGTCGGGGAGAGTTACAAGGTAGCTCACACCTATATCAGTCGAGCCGTAGGCTTTGACTGTAATGTCACCGGGTAGATTCTCGACAGTGTCGCCGGCCGACATCCAAGCTATTGGCACATCGTCGTGGGTGATATCTGATTTAATGTCGTTGGACAGTACGAATGTGCGATTATGGTCTTGAGCCAGATCAAAGATGTCGCGGTTGAAATGGTCATAGTGATGGTGTGACACCAGGAAGATAACCGGCAGTTGCGTGTTGTTGTGAAGTATCTTCTTCAGTGCGTGGGAGGAATCCCTGTAATAGTCAAATACAAGGATCGCAGTGGGGGTTACAACGGCAAAGCCGCTGTGGTCAAGATAGGTTATTGAATTCATAAGTATAATCTCCTTTCATAATTCTTTGTAGTGTGTTTTTTTTAGATTATACTTACTAAACATACGTGCAGGGCTAAGGGTTCAACTCAATCTCCAGGCTGTCATAGGCCAATTCTATTCCAGGAGGGAGCAGCTGCGATGCTTGATTGTGAAGCCCCATCTGGTGGGACATGTGAATGAGGAATGCCTGGCGTGGCTTTATGCGCTCAATGGCGGCAAGGGCTTGTTCCAGATTCATGTGTGTGCGGTTGGGAGTGATACGCAATGCGTTGATTACGAGTGTGTCTATTCCCTTGATGGCATCGACCGTGGTTTGTGGTAACTCGGTAGAGTCAGTAATATAAGCCAGGTTGCCTATGCGATACCCGAGAATGTGCAGTTTGCCGTGCATGACGGCAAGTGGCAGAATCTCGACACCTGCCACTGTGAATGGCTCGTATTCTTTCACAATGTTTAACTCAAGCCGTGGAATGTTGGGGTAGCCTGAGTTGTTGAAGCAGTAGGGTAGCAGGCGGTGCAGGTCGTCAGCCACATCCTTCCGGCAGTAAATCTTGGCTGGGTAAGGATAAGAAAGTGTGCGCAGGTCGTCAATGCCTCCCACGTGGTCGTAGTGGCTATGAGTGATGACGATGCCACTGAGTGGAGCGTTGTGATGCTTGAGCAGTTGTGTCCTCATGTCGGGCCCGCAGTCAATTAAGATGGTGCTCCCATCATCGAGTGTGAGTAATGATGATGTCCTGAGCCGCTTGTCTTTAGGGTCGGTCGAACGGCACACATCACAGTTGCAGCCAAGTACGGGAATACCGGTCGAAGTTCCTGTTCCTAAAAATGTGAGTTTCATAATGGCAATGAAGTAGGTTCAGCGGTTAAATAATTTTTATGTGACGGAGCCTTATCTTACGTTTTGCAGGTACCCATCGTCAAAGATCAGGGTAAGGCCCGAGTCGTAGCGCCATTGCTCCAGATAGTGTCCTCTTATTACTTCGCGCGGACTTCCCAGCGACAGGCGGCACTGTTCGCGGGTCATCTCTTTTTTCACCGTGCTTCGGGTTATGCAGTCCCACACCTCGTCGGTGATGTCCTTATATTTGTCACGAGGATTGGTGAGGGTGAACAGCGTCTCGAAGTTGCGCGTGGAGCGGCGCCCGTTGCCGGTCGACATGTATACACGCGAATGGGTGCCATCATCGGATGTGAAGTGTATGGTAAGAGGGTAGGTCGAATTTCCGGCCGTGACAGAATCGACATGAACCTTCACAAGTTTGCGTCCGGTGATGTTGTCTCCGTCGCTATTGAACCACACTGGCGTCGTGATGTAATAGTCATTGCCGGCCATCAACTGAGAGGCGCGGTTTATAAGACTCATTTCGATAGTGAATGGGATCTCCACCGTTTCCATTTTCATTACCTCGTCGGGCGGTTCCTGAAGGCGGTAGTGAATGGTGTCGTTGCCCGGAGTAGTGAACGAGAACATGGTGTCATCAATATCGGTCATCGACTTGATGCTGCGAGACCCTGCATATTTGATAGTGTCGCCGGGCTGGAGCTTTTCGGCCACAGCCACAGGGCTGGTGGCGAGCGAAATCCTGTTGTCGGTTACAATAAACGGTTTACCATTGGACCATGACGCCACCTGATCGCCGGTGACACCGACAGCATAGGTCATCTCGGGTGTTATCTCGGCGTTCTGGCGTTTCACGTCACGGGCTGTAATCTTTGGGGTGCTCTCAATGCCGGTGAAGCACCCTGTCAAGAGAGTTGCTATCACCGGCATCGTGAGTATTGAAATGTATCGATATTTTTTACCTG
This sequence comes from Clostridiales bacterium, assembly GCA_023666645.1. Lineage (GTDB taxonomy): Bacteria > Bacteroidota > Bacteroidia > Bacteroidales > Muribaculaceae > JAAVFS01. The sequence continues at coordinate 55,848 of JAMPBP010000002.1, read as the reverse complement.
GAAGGATTGTCATTTTGTCGACATGCTCTTGTCGGGCTCTATGCCAAGATTATAGAATGTGAATGAGTAGAGATCGGTCCATTCATCGATTATCTTGCTCACAGGCTTGCCGCCACCGTGACCGGCGTTGGAATCGATGCGTATGAGTTTGGGCGCGTCGCCGGTGTCGCTGGCCTGCAGTGTGGCGGCATACTTGAATGAATGGGCGGGCACTACACGGTCATCATGATCGGCGGTGGTGACCAGTATGGCGGGGTAGGTGGTGCCATCGTTCTTGATGTTGTGGACGGGCGAGTATGAGTATAGATATGAAGCCATCTCGGCTGAGTCGTCGGAGCGGCCATAGTCTGATGCCCAGTTCCATCCAATAGTGAACAGGTGGTAGCGCATCATGTCCATGACACCGACGCGGGGAATTGCGACCTTAAACAGGTCGGGTCGCAGATTGACAGTTGCACCAACGAGCAAGCCACCGTTGCTGCCGCCTTCGATTACCAGTCGTTCGGGGGTGGTCCAGCCTTCATTGATCATGTACTCGGCAGCTGCGATAAAGTCGTTGAATACGTTCATCTTATTTTGCTTTGTGCCGGCATGGTGCCACTCTTCGCCATATTCGCCACCGCCACGAAGGTTGGCTTCGGCATATATGCCGCCGTTTTCAAGCCATACAACACGGTTGGGTGAGAAAGCGGGGTTGAGCGAAACATTGAAACCTCCATAGCCATAGAGATATACCGGATTCGAACCATCGCGTTCCAGCCCTTTCTTGTATGTGAGCGACATGGGGATTTTGGTGCCATCGGCCGAGGTATAGAAAACTTGCTCGGTTATGTAGTCGTCGGGGTTGAAACCGTTGATTTCCGGACGGTCATACTCGCTTGAGGTGTTTGTGGCCATGTCGTATGTGAATACTGTGGGAGGCAGAGCCATTGAAGCGGCGCGATAGAATACATCGTCGTTTTTATCGGTCGAGGAGAATCCCACCGAGGCAAAGGCGGGAAGATCTATTTCGTTGACACGTGTGCCATCGAGCTCATGTATGTAGGCGCGGTTGGCGGCATCTTTCTCGTAAGTGAGAAGCAGTTTTGAGCCGGCACGCTGGGCACCGGTGAGCACGCCCTCCTGTTCACCTACAACCTCAACCCAGTTGGATTTATCAGGCCTGTTGACCGATGTCTTCATGAGACGGCGGCGAGGAGCTTTGTAGGTGGTTGTGAAATAGATGTCATTGCCTATGAGGTCGACGATGTTTATTTCGATGTCCTGGCTCGGTTCCATTACTTTCCATTCCGAGCCTGGCTTGGTGATGTCTGTGAAAATTATTGAGTTGCCGAAGCCGTCACCGCCACCTATCACAAAGAGGTATTTCTCATTGTCGGGTACATAGGCCGAGTGGAAATGCAACGGATTCTCAGGATCGGTGTAGGCAAGTTGATCCTCGCTTTGGGGTGTGCCCATCTTGTGATAGTAGATGCGGTGGTTCTCATTGGCGTTGGAGAATTCCTTTCCATCACCGGGACGGTCGTAAGCGCTGTAGTAGAAGCCGTCGCCACACCATGAGGCATCAGTGAATTTTGCCCATTCGATATGGTCATCGAGCAGTTGTCCGCTCTCAGCGTCCATTACAAAAATTTCTTCCCAGTCGCTGCCGTTTCGCGAGATGGTATAGGCCATATATTTGCCGTCGTTGGAGAAGTATACGCCTTTGAGAGCCACGGTGCCGTTGTCGCTCAGCTTATTTGGATCGAGCCACACCTTCTTCTCGCCATTGATGGAGTCGCTGCGGTAGAGCGTCGACTGGTTTTCAAGCCCCGAGTTGATCGACTGGTAGTAGCGGCCATCAGGAGCCAGCCAGGGAAGCCCTATCTTGCGGTAGTTCTGCAACTGGGTGAGGCGCTCCTTGAGCTTGCCGCGATAGGGCACTTTATCAAGATATTCGCGTGTCACTTTATTCTCAGCTTCGACCCATGCCAGTGTGGCAGCCGCGGTGTCATTCTCGAGCGGACGATAGGGGTCGGCTATGGTAAGGTCAAAGTAGCTGTCGACAGTCTCGTCTTGAGGAGCTGCCGGATACTCGATCTTCTTGTTTGAACATGAAGACATTGTCAATGTCAGGGCTGTGAGACCCATTGTGATTGAGGTTAAACTTTTCATTGTGGGATTGTAAGAGTAATGTGTCGGCTATTGTTGGTTTTCTTGTTCCTGTTTGTTCCGCAACATGCGCTCATGGCGTTTCTTCATGACCTGTCTCAATGCAATGATACATCCGAGCGACAGGGCTGTCACGCCGAAATAGCGTAACGCTGAGTAACTTCCCGACATGTAGTGTGGAAAACCCAGGTAGCACATGAATGCCAGATAAAACAGGAGCAGCAGTGGTATGAGATTATACTTTTTCATTGCAGGTCGCTATTGGATGGGTAGTCGGGGTGGAATGCGCCCGATTTAAGATAATCATAAATTCTCAGACAAGCCCATGCATCGAGCGATGCATACCCCATCTGGTGTTCCGACAATTTGTCGGCTTCCCAGTTGGTGAGCCGTTGCCCCTTGGAAATGTGCTCGCCAAAGAGGATGGCATATATTTTCTGGAGCGACATGTCGGCTATGTCATATTCCTTGACCAGGGTCTGCAATTCCACAACACCGGCAGGGGCGCATGGTGTGAGTTTGTTGAGCCCGTGGAAGTCGTCCTTGGTCGACAGACCGATTTTAAGGACGTTGCTGTTTTCCATCAATTGTACCAGAGGGGTGGAGAATCCAAATTTGTTTATGCGGAATAGGAAACATTCCGATTCAGTGGCAAGTTGTATAAGGGCTACATTATGGTTGTCGCCTTTTCTGAACGATGGCCGCGTTTCCGTGTCAAAACCCAGCCGTTCCTGCTTGGACAGATAGGTTACAGCCTGCAACGCGTCGGCTGCATTCTCGATGGCGATAGTGCGGCCTGTGAACCGGGCTATAGGCATGGGCTGAATTTGTTGTTTGTCTATTGATATCATCGCGGCTTTATTGTTTCAAAGCTACAAAGATAACAAATAATTCCACATGAGTCAAAAAATTTAATTACCTTTGTGATACCAATCTATTTCTGTCTCTTTTTTTGAATTTATTTATCATTTCCATGAGATATGCACGTATCGCCCTCGGTATAATATTTTGGCTTGGCATTACCCTTTTGTTTCTCGATTTTACAGGTACGGCAGCGGTGTGGCTCGGCTGGATGGCTCGATTGCAACTTCTTCCCGCTGTGCTGGCAGGCAATTTTGTGATTGTTGCGTTGCTTGTGGTGCTGACGCTTATATTCGGGCGCCTTTACTGCTCGGTAATATGTCCTCTTGGTGTGATGCAGGACGGTTTTGCCGCGTTGGGACGACGCGGTCGTCGCAACCGATACAGCTATTCACCGGCCAAGTCGTTACTACGCTATGTGATGCTTGTGGTGATGCTTGTTGCTGTCGTGCTGGGGGTTGGCTCGGTATTTGCAATCATTGCTCCTTACAGCGCTTATGGCCGCATTGTCACCAATCTGCTGCAGCCGGTGTGGATTACAGCCAATAACTTCCTTGTACGCTGGGCAGCGGCCCACGACAGTTATGCCTTCTATGAGGTAGATGTGTGGATAAAGAGTGTATTATCTTTAGCTGTTGCTGTTGTAACCTTGATAGTGCTTGCCGTTTTGGCCTGGCGCAATGGCCGCACGTATTGCAATACAATATGCCCGGTGGGGACGGTTCTCGGTTTCATTTCACGTTTCTCATTGTTGAAACCTGTGATCGACACGTCCAAGTGTATAAACTGCGGCAAGTGTGCCCGTAACTGTAAAGCGGCATGTATCGATGCTAAAAATCATGCCATTGACTATTCACGCTGTGTCACATGTTTTGATTGTATTGGCAATTGTTCCACAGGAGCCATAAGCTACCGTCGTCCTCACAAGGACAAAGGGACGCCAAAGATGGCTTGTGAGCGACGCTCAACCGACCGTGACCTTGATTCTGTGGCACCCGAAGATTCAGGTCGGCGCTCGTTTCTCTCCGTGTCGGCAACCATTGCCGCTGCGGCTGTGGCTGATGCCCAGATAAAGCTTGATGGCGGACTTGCAGTCATCGAAGACAAGAAAATCCCTGAGCGCAATACACCGGTCACACCTCCCGGCTCGCTGAGCTATACCCATCTCTTGTATCATTGCACAGGGTGTCAGTTGTGTGTGGCGGCTTGTCCCAATGGGGTGATACGGCCATCGACCGATCCGTCTCACTTCCTTATGCCCGTTGTGTCGTATGAGCGCGGATACTGCCGTCCTGAGTGCACACGTTGTAGCGAATTGTGTCCCGCCGGAGCAATCCAGCCTATAACACGGGAAGAAAAATCGTCCATAAGCATTGGACATGCTGTCTTTATTCCCGATAATTGTATAACTGTTACTGATGGTCATGAGTGTGGAAATTGCTTCCGCCATTGTCCCACCGGTGCAATCACGATGGTGCCTTCTGATGCTTCCGATCCGAAGTCGCGCAAGATGCCACGGGTCGATATCGAGAAGTGCATAGGTTGTGGTGCCTGTGAGAATCTCTGTCCGGCGCGTCCATTGAGTGCTATATATGTCGAAGGCAATCACCGCCATCGCCAGGTATGATTACGAACCTATTTTTCCCTTTCACTGCAATGAATAAAAAGAACAGTCATAAAATAGACCGACGCGAGTTTATGAAGCGTTTTGGTTGGGGATCGGCCGTGGCGGGAGTTGCGCTCGCCGGTTGCTCAAAGGCTGCACGCAAACTTGACAATGAACTTGCCGATTCTACTACTTCAGGTGCTCTCCCTACCGGAGAGATGACCTATCGGGTGAACCATAACACCGGAGACAAGGTGTCCATCCTCGGTTACGGCATGATGCGCCTGCCGCTACAGCGCGGTGCCGGTGCTAATGGGGCGGTCGACCAGGAGGCGGTCAATGACCTGGTGGACTATGCTCTGGAGCATGGCGTGAACTATTTTGACACATCGCCTGTGTACTGCAAGGGAGAGAGCGAGTCGGCTACCGGTATAGCTTTGAGCCGCCATCCACGCGACAGCTATTTCATAGCCACAAAGCTCTCCAATTTTTCCCCTGCCTCATGGCCATTCAAGGAGTCGGTCAAAATGTTTGAAAACTCTCTGCGCTACCTGCGCACGGATTATATCGACTATCTGTTGCTCCACTCGGTGGGTGGCGGCGGAATTCCCAACTTTGAGGACCGTTTCATCAACAACAACCTGTTGCCCTATCTGCAGGAACAGAGACGCAACGGCCGTGTGCGCAATCTCGGATTCTCATTCCATGGTGACATAGAGGTTTATGACCATCTGCTCGCAATGCACGATGCCGGGGAGGTCCACTGGGATTTCGTGCAAATCCAGCATAACTATGTCGACTGGTTGAGCGAGGAGGGGAACAACCATCGCTCGGAATACCTGTATGGTGAACTTGAGAAACGCTCCATTCCGGCCGTTGTCATGGAGCCTCTGTTGGGCGGACGACTGTCTCATCTGCCCGACCACCTGTCCGAACAACTGATACAGCGCCGACCAGGGCAGAGCCTTGCATCGTGGGCTTTCCGTTTTGCTGCCACGCAACCTGGCATACTGACTGTGCTTAGTGGAATGACCTATATGGAGCATCTTCAGGACAATATAGGCACATACTCGCCGCTTGAGCCATGCTCGGTTGATGAGGTGCAGCTGCTGTGTCACACCGCTGCCTTGCTGGCCAAGTATCCTCTGGTGCCATGTACCAAGTGTCAATACTGTATGCCTTGCCCCTACGGTATTAATATTCCGGCTATCTTCGACCACTATAACAAGTGTGTCAATGAGGGCAATGTGGCCGAGTCAACGCTTGATCCAGAGTATGCCAAGGCCCGCCGCGCTTTCCTCATTGGATATAACCGGTCGGTGCCAAAATTGCGTCAGGCTTCCCACTGTACCGGTTGTGGCGAATGCCTATCACATTGTCCGCAGTCAATCAAGATTCCACAGCGGTTGCAGCAGATCGACAGGTATGTTGAGGAGCTAAAACAAAATAAGGAGTAAGCGTGTTAATAGAGCGTTGATGAAATTTTTACCCAATAAATAACTATGATCGACTTGAAAGATATACACTCGCCAGCCGACATCAGGACGATGTCGCTCGATGAGTTACAACAGCTTGCTGCTGAATTGCGCAAGGTGCTTTTGTCCAAGCTTAGCCGCCATGGAGGTCACTGCGGTCCCAACCTCGGTTTTCTCGAGGCTACTATAGCCATGCATTATGTGTTTGACACTCCTACCGATAAGATAGTATATGACACCTCTCACCAGTCGTATGTCCACAAGATGCTTACCGGACGTATCGATGCATTCCTCGACCCGGCGAAATATGATGATGTGACAGGATTCACCAATCCGGCCGAGAGCACATATGACCTCTTTACCGTAGGGCACACTTCGACAGCTGTGTCACTTGCAGGAGGCCTTGCAAAGGCCCGAGATCTTGCCGGACGCAAGGAGAATGTCATTGCTGTTGTGGGCGATGGTTCGCTCAGCGGAGGTGAGGCATTCGAGGGGCTTGACTTCGGATCCACCCTCGGCTCCAATTTTATAGTTGTTGTCAATGATAACAACATGTCGATAGCCGAGAATCATGGAGGCTTGTATGCCGACCTGCGTCTGCTGCGCACTACCAATGGCGAGGCTGAGAATAACTACTTCCGTTCGCTTGGATACGACTACCGCTATGTGAAGTATGGCAACGACCTGAAGTCGCTTATCGAGGCTTTCCGAGCAGTCAAGGATTCACAGTATCCTGTAGTTGTGCATGTCAATACACAAAAAGGCATGGGATATGCTCCTGCCGAGGCGCATCGCGAGCAATTCCATTTCAGTGCACCTTTTGATATTCCAACAGGTTCACCGCTCAATATTGATGAACGCGAGAGTTACGATGACATCTTTGCCACCCACATGCTGGCTCGGATGAAGGAAAATGATAGACTTGCGGTCATCACAGCCGGAACACCCGGCGTGCTGGGTTTCACTCCCTCACGACGTAAAGAGGCCGGTCGACAGTTTATCGATGTGGGTATTGCCGAGCAGGAAGCCGTGGCACTTGCCTCGGGAATGGCTAAGGGTGGCGCCCGACCGGTTTTTGGAGTGGTGAGTTCATTCCTGCAGCGTGCCTATGACCAATTGAGTCAGGACGTGGCGATTAACAATAATCCTGTCGTGCTCAATATTTTCTATGGAACCATTGCCGGTATGACCGATGTGACACATCTCGGGTGGTTTGACATTCCTTTGGTGGCTAATATTCCTGGCTGGGTTTATCTCGCTCCTACCTGTAAAAAAGAATATCTTGCCATGCTCGACTGGGCTGTAGGACAGACTGATTGTCCTGTGGCTGTGCGGGTGCCCAATGTGATCGACCTCGACCGTGAGTTGGAAATCGATAGCGACTATTCGTCACTCAACAAGTATAAGGTAGTGGAAGAGGGTAGCGGTGTGGCTGTGATTGCCGCAGGCAACTGCCTGAAGACAGCACTTGAGACTGCTGCCATGATGCAGAAAGATGGCCGTAAAATCACGGTCATAAATCCGCGTTATCTCAGTGGACTTGACACTGAATTGCTCGATGCACTGAAATCCAACCATAGCCTTGTCGTGACACTTGAAGATGGAGTGCTTGACGGAGGTTTTGGAGAGAAAATCGCCCGTTACTATGGTGATACCGACATGAAAGTGGTGTGTCACGGTATGATAAAGCAATTCCTTGACCGCTACAATATCAAGGAACAGCTCGAACTGAATGCCCTCACCCCAGGCTCATTATATGAGTCGCTGAAATAACAGCATACGGCAGTTATAATCTATAAACCCCAATGAGCTCTCATATTGGATCTGCTCATTGGGGTTTTACTTCTTTTATCATACTCCCTCGTGTCTACCTGTCATGTTTCAAGTTGTATGGAGAAAGCATGTCAATCATCGTAGTGCATGGAGATGAGGTCGCCTTTGGCGTTGAAATAAGCTTCGTCCATTGGGCCGGCAAAGTCGACCTTGTACCCCAGGCGCGTGGTCTCTATTGAAGTGACAAGCTCCAGAGCTTTCATTTCTTTGAGGTTGTCATACAGATGCCCCGGCACAATCTCTTTGATTATATCATTACCAAGAACTGTATTGTCGGGAGCTTCTATCTCATCTATCTCACCCTTCGAGGTAAATTCAATTTCGATGCCGTTGCTTAGCGTCACTTCATATTTTCCCGTCATGAATTCCCGGTCACATTTAGTGACTGAGGCCCCGATGCGTTCAACTGTTTTTTGAGCTTTTTTAGGCATATCGCTTACCGAAGCGCTTCCTGCTATAGCAGGACCTACGCCGGTAAATATCACTCTACGTCCATGTGGCACTACCCCCTGGGCTGAAGCGTAATTTGTTGATAAAGCCATTGCCGACAATATGGCGACAATGAAATAAGTGTGCATTTTCATAGTTATATTGAATTACATTAAATTCTTATTTGATTATAACACCATTTTATGTTTAAAAGTTCGTAATTTTGCGCTTTCTAACATGGAACACATTAAAGTGTATTCATAAGCTCAAAGTTAATGGAAAAAGATTGTACAATTCATGATAGTTGGGACCGCGAGCATTTGTGGCACCCCTACACTTCGACTATAGACCCTCTCCCTACATATAAGGCTGACCATGCCGAGCGTAACTATATATATCTTGCCGACGGCACGCGGCTCATCGATGGCATGTCGTCCTGGTGGTGTGTGATTCACGGTTATAATAATCCTGTAATCAATGAAGCCGCCAAGCGGCAGCTTGACGCCATGTCGCATGTCATGTTTGGCGGGCTCACCCATGAGCCGGCTATAGAACTTGGCAAGCTGCTTCTTGAAACGGCGCCGTCGTCGATGCATAATATCTTTTATGCCGACTCAGGCTCGGTAGCCGTTGAGGTGGCTATGAAGATGGCGGTGCAGTATGCCATTTCGCGTTCGGGTAATCATGGTAAGACCGATTTTGTCACCATTCGCTCCGGCTATCATGGCGACACTTGGAATGCTATGAGTGTGTGTGACCCCGTCACCGGAATGCATGGCGCTTTTGGTTCGGCATTGCCGGTGAGATTTTTTGCTCCGCAGCCTCGCTCACGATTTGACGGGGAGTGGAATCCCGATGATATCAAATCCCTTGAGAGAATAATCGATCAGCATCATGACACAATAGCTGCTTTGATTCTCGAGCCTATAGTTCAGGGAGCGGGAGGCATGTGGTTCTATCACCCCCAGTATCTCAGGGAAGCACGCAGATTGTGCGACCGCTATGGTCTGTTGCTTATCTTTGATGAGATAGCCTCGGGATTCTGGCGCACGGGCTGCATGTGGGCTGGAGAACATGCCGGTGTTGAACCTGACATAATGTGCATAGGAAAGGGCCTTACGGCCGGCTACCTGACCATGAGTGCAGTGATGACAACACGTGATGTCGCCGACACAATATCGCGCGGAGAGGCAGGTGTGCTCATGCACGGTCCTACATTCATGGCCAACCCTCTTGCATGTGCCATTGCAACTTCGTCACTCAAGCTGTTGAATAGCCGGGATATGAAGTCTACAGTACATCATATGGCCGATATCATGCGTGAGGAACTTGCCCCGGCTGCTGTCCTCGACTCGGTGGCCGATGTGAGAGTGCTCGGATCGATAGGCGTAGTCGAGACCAAGACCCCTGTCGATGTAGGTGAGTTTCAGAAGGAGTGTGTGAGGCGTGGAGTGTGGATAAGGCCATTCGGGCGCAATGTCTATGTCATGCCTCCCTACGTAACACCCGATGAAGACTTGCGTTACCTTTGCCGTCAACTTGTCAATATGTTGCCGCAATGAATTACTCCCTGTATCTTGAATCATTGAGCGGCTCGGGGAATCTCAGGGCATTGCCTCGAGACCGCATGGCAGATATGATGCTCGATTTCTCTACCAACGATTATATGGGATTGGCCTGTCGTGCCGACCTTCGTGACCGTTTCGTCAATTCCCCTCGTTTTAAAGATGCTCTGTTTACCTCCTCTGCATCAAGGCTGCTGGCTGCAACGCAGAACGCCTACGAGGAACTTGAGTCGTTGCTCGCAACCCTATATGGCAACGAGGCTCTGCTGTTCAATAGTGGCTATCATGTCAATTCGGGATTGATTCCCGCGCTTTGTGACAAGGATACCCTTATTTTGGCCGACAAACTCGTTCATGCCAGCATCATAGATGGAATAATGCTGAGCAAGTGTGAGTTTTCACGCTTCAGGCACAATGACATGGCACATCTGGAACGGCTCATTGCCTCAAAACGTCCCGATGGAAACAATCTTCTCGTCATCGTTGAGAGTGTTTACTCTATGGATGGCGACCTGGCTCCCATTGAGAAACTTGTGGAGTTGAAAAGGCGTTATCCCGGCATGTTGCTTTATGTCGATGAGGCCCATGCTCTGGGTGTGTGCGGTCGTCAGGGTCTGGGGCTGTCGATGTCATGTCTTGCCCCACAACTCGTTGATGTCATCGTAGGCACGCTGGGAAAGGCGGCTGCCTCATCGGGTGCCTTTGCCATCATGTCAGCTCAACTTAAGGAGGTGGCGGTTAACCGTTGCCGCTCGCTCATCTTCTCAACTGCATTGCCTCCGGTCAATGCGATGTGGTCGACTATGATGATCAGGCAATTGGTGGCTATGGATGACGAGCGACGACACCTTGGGGAACTTTCATGCATCTTGGCTGATGCCCTTTTTGAAATAACCGGCAAGCGTCAGCATGCCAGCCATATTCAGCCCCTTGTCTTAGGCGATGCCGCCAAAGCTCTGCAATTGTCAAGACAGCTTGAAACCGAGGGGGTCAAGGTGCTTCCGATAAGGACGCCTACTGTACCACCGGGTACCGAGCGTCTGCGCATCAGTTTGAGTGCCAAGATGACCACCGATGATGTGGCACGCTTGGTGTCGGCAATTCATAAACATTACCACTCATGAATCTTACTTTTATCAACCGCACCGGCAACAGGCATCTTATACTCATAATGGCAGGGTGGGCAATGGACCACAACCCCTTTGCCGGTATATCTTATGCAGGCTACGATATAGCTGTCACATGGGACTACCGCGATGATGTTTTGGACTATGAGACGTTGGCTTCCTACCGCGAGATTGTAGTCATTGCATGGTCAATGGGAGTAATGGAGTGTGAAAGAACTGTAGCTCAGTCTCAATTGCCAGTTACACTTGCCATTGCGGTCAACGGCACCCCGACTCCCGTTGATGATGTCGCAGGTATTCCTCTTGCCTTATTCAAATCAACTCTTGAGGGGTTGTCGGAGGATAATCTCATGAGATTCAACCGTCGTGTGTGTGGTTCGGGTGCTGCATACCGTGAGTTTGCGTTCCGTAGGCCACAACGTGATATTATGGCTGTCACCGAGGAACTGGCGATTCTCGGTCAGCGTGCCTATATGCCGCAGAGCGAGACCTCGGGCTTCTGGGACTTGGCAATCATAGGGTCGAGCGACCATATCTTTGCGCCAGGGACACAGCATGCAGCCTGGAAGCATGTACCCACATTAATTGTCGATCAGCCTCACTTGCCCGATTTCATGGATATTATAAACCGGTTTGTCGTCAACAAAGGGCGTGTAGGCAACCGTTTTGACGTGACGAGGAATGAATATGACATGTCGGCTTCGATACAGCATAAGGTTGCCCATGATCTTATCTCGCATATGCTGGAGTATATATCATGCGACCGTTGTTTTGACCTGGTCATAGAAATAGGGTCGGGAGGTGGAACATTGACCCGTGAATATTTCGATGCTATTGACTATGGCAAGCTCGAACTTTGGGACCTGTCGCCCAATGTCGGTAATCTTCCTCGTGGAGCCGTGCCTGTAGCCGATGATGCTGAGGCACGGCTCATGGAGCTTGCTCCGGGAAGTATCAATCTCATGCTGAGTGCCTCTACGCTTCAATGGTTCAATTCTCCGTGCAAGGCTTTGCGCAATATAGCTTATGCACTTGCCACTGATGGTATAGCAGCGATCTCTTTCTATACATCAGGGACATTCAGCACGCTGTCGTCACAACTTGGCGTGTCGCTCAACTATATCGATGCTCATCGGTTAATAGATTCGGTACCTTGCGATTGTGAAATATTGTACATGTCGACCGATTGTCATGTGCAACATTTCGATTCTACCGGCACTCTTCTGCGGTTTCTTAAATCGACAGGTGTAGATGCCGCAGGTCACGCAAAAATCGCCACCCTACGCCGAGTCTTGTCAGACGACAGCTTGAAGCAACTCGAATATAACAGCACAACAATAATAATAAGAAAAAATGAAGATATTTGTCAGCGGTATAGATACTGATGCGGGTAAAAGCTATGCTACAGGTTTTCTGGCCTCGGGACTGGCCCGTGAAGGAAAGAATGTGATTACCATGAAATTTGTCCAGACCGGTAACCAAGGATATTCTGAGGATATCAATGTGCATCGTCAGGTCATGGGGATAGGCATGCAGCCGGTCGACCTTGACCATACAACAGCCCCGGTGATTTTCAGCTATCCCTGTTCACCTCAGCTGGCAGCCCGTATCGATAACCGGGAAATCGATTTAGCCCTTATCGATGAATGTGCCGACAGGCTCGACTCTTTGTATGATATCACCTTGATCGAGGGTGCCGGTGGACTCATGGTACCGCTCACTGACCAATTTCTCACCATTGACTATCCTGCAACGCGTCATATACCTGTCGCGCTGGTGACCAATGGGCGATTGGGTTCCATAAGCCACACTTTGCTTGCTCTCGACGCGTTGTTGAAGCGGGAGATTACTGTTGAGTATTTACTGTATAATACTCACTTTGACAGTGACCAAATGATTGTTGAGGATACCCGGGCATTTCTCTCACGCTACCTTCAACGCAACAGTCCCGATACCAAGTGGCTCGATATCCCGACGTTATAACCGGTGGAAAGTTATTTTCTTACAGGCGGACAGATATATTTACAGGATTGACGGTCACTGCTTTTTCAGTTGCATTGCATCGATGGCCGGGAGCCAGCCTGTGTGGTTGGTGTAGATTCTGATGATGTTGTCGCCACGGTTGAGTGTCACCGGGAATGTGAGGTCTCCGTGCGATTTAACCTCCTTTAAATCGCGGCCATTGACAGCGATGGTAAAAGGTGTGGCAATCTCACCGTGTACTGCGATTGTACAATTGTAAATGCCGGGGTCAAAGGCATATATATCACGCCATTGCAGGTCATTGTCATCCCTCATGCCCAGATATTCCACTGCCACTCCACCACTGCACGATTCAATATTGCTGTAGACCGGTGATTGCATCTCTATGTTGTTCTCAATCTCCTGGTATCTGGAGAGAAACGCAGTTTCTGCTTCATAGAGTGAGCGGAACAGACGGTGTTCACCCTCAGCACGCATCACGAGGGTCTCGTGTGGTCGAAGTCTCACATTCATTGAGTCGCTGACTGTCCCCATGTCTTTATTGCTCAGGATATCGCGCATGGAAATTCTTCCGCTGAGGTCGATATCGCTGAATCTGATCTTGAAATCGCGTGTTTCGTCGGTCGAATTGTAGATGGCAATGGCCCTCATTGTGTCATATCTGCGCTCGATATCTTTGACAAGGAGATACACCCCGTTGTCGTTGCGAGCCACATAGGCTTGCAGCCCGAGAGGGTCCTGGTTCAATGCCACGAGTTCCCTGTTCTTGAGCAGCGCAAGCGTCTCGGTGTTGATTGATGTCAGATCACAACCGATGAGCAGCGGGCTGCTCATGATGCACCATATGGCAAAGTGTGTGTACTCATCAATTGCCGACAGTCCACGGCTCACCTCGAGCATGTCCATGTCGTTGTAATGTCCGTTGCCGGCGTAGGCCGAAAGGTATAGGTTCTGAGCTATTATATCTTTAACCGACGACCATCGTGGCAGGATGTCTTGACTTATGCGCCACGAGTCGCCAACTGACCCCACCCATGTGCCTGGATAGTTCCAGCGGCACACATTAATGCGCACGTCCTGCCGCCCGACGGCATCGATTGCTTCCCTTATGGCAGTATACCGTTCTTTCTCATCGAGGTCGATCTTGCCGCTATTGGAAGGTGGAAAGCCGCCACAGAAGTCAATCTTGATGAAATCATAGCCACACTCTTCGAAGTAAAACATGGCATCGTCACGGTCATGGCCGCAAAATCCTACGCCTTCGGCAATCGTATCATTGTCGTAGTAGTTGCCACATGTATTATACCCTCCATCGCTGTAAATGCCGGCTTTGAGTCCGAGCCGATGTATGTGGTCGACTACCGGTTTCATTCCATGCGGGAAGCGGGTGGGGTGTGCTTTAAGTTTGCCGGTCGATGCGTCGCGTCCGCCGAAGAAGCCGTCGTCAGTATTGACAAAGAGGAATCCTGCATCTTTCAATCCCAGGTCGACAAGAGCATCGGCCTGGGCCATAATCAGGGAATCGGAGATGTTGACATGGTATGTGTTCCAGGAACTCCATCCCATCACCGGAGTGTTGATTTGAGCCACGAGTGATAAGGTGGCGACGATTGTTGTAGAAATGAGCACCGGTATTTTCATGGTGTTGAATATTTCCAATGATTGAAATAAGGTTGTTTTCAGCAAAGATAGTGAAAACATCAAACAAAAGAAGAGACTGCAACTTTTATTTGATGCAGCCTCTTCTATATGGGGTATATTTTGTATTCAGGTTACTTCAGGTTCTGGAGATATTCGCGCAGAGCGTCGTTCTCGGGGTTGAGTTCGAGCATGCGGCCGAAGTAGTTTTTGGCACCCTCGATGTCGCCTTGTATAAGACAGTAGTTGCCCAGACGGTTGAGCGACTGAGTGTAGAGTGACTGCTGGCTCTCAAGATTCTTGGGATCCTTGTCGAGGATATCGATGACTTCCTTGAAGGCGTTGAATGTAGCCTCATTATCCTGGCTGTCGTTTTGCAGGAAGATGAGGATAGCCTTTGTCTGAGCTATTCGTGCATTGTCGGGAACACGCTCGATAACTCGGTTGATGGTCTCGAGACCTTTCTCAATCATGGGGTTGCGGGTCTCGGGCACAGTGTCCGACATGGCAGCGTTCTGATAGCGGCGTGCCAGCATATAGAGGTCGTTGGTGTTGTAGTCACCGTTGTCGATAAACTTCTGGAACGCATCGGCAGCCTGGTGGTACATGTGGGCGGTAGAATAGGCAGCGCTGAGGTCCTTGTAGATATCAACCTTCTCAGGGGCTACAGCAATAGCTTTTTCATACTGATAGATGGCGAGGCTGTCCTTGCCGAGTGACTCGAGAACAGAAGCATAGGTTGTGTAGTCGTTTGCGACAAAACCACCCTTGGGGTTGGCAAAGAATTTCTCAGCCAATTTCTCAGCCTCGGTGTTTTGCTCGAGAGCGGCTTTGTTGAGGAACTGCATGCGCTGCATGTAGATGTTGGTGGGATCGGCAGCAAGAAGTTTTGCGGCAAGGTCAAATGACTCCTGGTATTTCTTGCCAAAGTATAACAGACCTACATAACGCTGCTCGTCCTTGGGGAAGTGGTTGGGGTTCTGAATGTATTTGCCATACTGTTCAGCCGCCATAGTGAGCTGGTTGTTGTCATAGTATTTCTCGGCGAGCTCACGCTGGGCGAGTGCTGAGTCGGGGTTCTTCTCAAGAAGCTCTTTTAGCTTGTTGATAGAGTAGGTGGGGTTTACGTGGAAATATGTGCGGGCATATTTTACATAAGCCTCGGGGTGTTTGTTGTCGGTGTCATACATCTGGGCCATGTCGTAGAACTGGGCAGCTTTACCTACATCTTCACCGGCAACCATGTCGGCCTCAAGAATATAGGGGGCTGGGCTCTTTTTGTCGGCCTTTTTAGCATCGGCGATGAATTTTTCAATCTCCTTAGCATATGCTACGGGGTCGGCGTTGAAATATGCGCGAGCGATCTCGGTAATGAGGTCAGCATCCTTCTTTGCAAGTGATTTGGCCTGCTTGAAATTATCATTGGCTGCCGATTTGTTGCCTTGCTTGAGGTCGATGGCACCGAGACCTACATAGTTGTAGCCATTCTCGGGGTTGGCAGCGATACCGTCGTTGAAATCTTTCTTGGCACCGGCTATGTCTCCGTTCTGCAGTTTTATTTGGCCAAGATAGAAAAGAGCCTCGGCCTTATCGGTAGAAGGAGCGTTGAGGGTGTTGGTAAGAATGATTTGAGCTTCTTCAGGCTGGTCGGCGCGGTAATATTCGACGCCGTCGTAGTAGCCTTGCTGTGCCTGTAGCGTGATGGCGGTGCCTAAAAGGGCAAGTGTCAAAAATTTCAGTTTCATGTTGGTTTATATGTTAGGTATTTATTCAAAAAAAATGGTTCAGTATCAGTTGACCGATACGACACGCGGTCTCACAGTGCTTGGCAGTACACCGGTCGACATGATTACTTTCTGTCCTCGCCAGCCGGTCACGAAAACATAGAATGCGTGGGCTGCCGAGCCTGTGTATCCTGTGTTGATCATATACATGGAGCGGAACAATGGGTAACTGCCGTCAAGGATGTAGGCTTGATAGGGCTGGAATGAATCGATGCAATCGTCACGACGCACCCTGAGCACCTTGATGTCGTTGCTGAATCCCATGTCGGTGACATCTTCTTTATCGAGGGCTTCAGCGCGTTGCTGGGATGTGAGTGAAGCTCCGCTCATGTCGGTGGCAATCCAGCTCACACCGATTACTCCAAGTGCATTGCGGTTTCCTTTTACAGCTTCAAACACTCCCTTGTTGTCGCCCTGTGCGTAGACTTTGGCTTCGAGTTGTCGGCCGTCGAGCAATGAATCGCGCATGTAGCGCACAGTGCTTGAACCGTTGTTGTCGAATACCACTCCTATTTCACCGAGCTTGCTTGGCGCTATCTGGCTCCACTGCTGAAACTTGCCGTCGAGAACATCCTTGAGCTCGCTTACGGTTATTTCGTTGAGCGGATTGTCTTTGTTGACTATCAAGGCTATGGCATCTACAGCTATGCGTGTCGTGTTGGGGTTGCGGCCATTGGTGCGTAGAAGTTTCAGTTCGCTGGAACGCAACTCACGGGAGATTACGGCCACGGTTGCACGTCCCTTCATGAGCGAGTCGACACACGATTTCTCGTCGAGATACATGGGCAGTACATTCTGCTTGGGATTGATGAACTCGAATACATCAATCTCCTGCTGCATGATATTCTCAAATGAGTTGTCGCAGGCGAGCACAGCTATGGTGGTGCTGTTGGTACCGCGGGCTGTGTTGCCCGAAGCCGGCTTTGTGCCTCCACCCGATGTGCAAGCGGTCATGGCTGTAACAGCCATGACTGCCAGTGCTATAGATTTGATATTAAGATTCATAGTGCATATTGCTTTCAGTCATGTTGAGAGAGAGTTTTTTGTCGTTGAGGCTCAGGTGACGGTCACACCGGAGTCCCGATACCTTTGTACAGGCGGTAACCACGGTATATACCGTAGAGTACAAGCAAGCCACCGCATATATAGTTAAGTGTGGGCCAAGGCTGAGCCATCTGGCTCCAACCAAACAGGTCGATGAAGAACAATACCCCCATGCCTATATATACCAGTATCATAAAAATACCCATTACGAGCAGAGCTCCTTTGGGAATAACGCTTTTACGTTTATCTTCAGTCTCCATAAATTAAATAGTTTTACAGTGTTATACAATGTAACGTTGCGTTGCCCACTTTGTGGGAATCCGGCGTTTATTATATAACGTTTGTGGCCGTCGAATGTTCGGAGTTGTAACTTTCAACCCCCAAAGTTACAAATTATTTATTTGAAACTCCTATAATTTTCTTAATTTAACAAAGAATGAAACGATTGAATGGCTCTGACCGGTTTATTTCCCCCAGCGTTGCCGCTGGCGCTCGGCGAGTGTTGCCTCATGAGGATTATCGGCGGGTTGCCAGAAATGTGTGCCGGCAATGGCGTCGGGCAGGAATTGCTGTTTGACGAAGTGTCCCGGATAATCGTGTGCATACTTGTAGTCGGCACCATAGCCCATCTCTTTCATAAGTGATGTGGGTGCGTTGCGTATGTGGAGCGGTACAGGGAGGTCTCCGGTATCGCGCACACGCGCCAGGGCGTTGTTTATTGCCATGTATGCCGAGTTGCTCTTGGCCGATGTCGCGAGGTATACTGTGCATTCAGCCAGCGGAATGCGTCCTTCGGGCATGCCAATCTTGGCTATGACGTCAAATGTGGCGTTGGCAAGCAAAAGTGCGTTGGGGTTAGCGAGTCCTATGTCCTCAGCAGCGAGAATGACGAGTCTCCGCGCTATGAACTCGGGGTCCTCTCCGCCCTCAATCATGCGGGCAAGCCAATATATGGCGGCGTCGGGGTCGCTGCCTCGCACGCTTTTGATGAACGCCGAGATGATGTCGTAGTGCATCTCTCCGTTTTTGTCGTAGGCCGCGGGGTTCTGCTGCAGTCGGTCGGTCACCGAGCGGTCGTCAATGACGATGGGACGGTCGGCCGTGGTCGACTGCATGAGCAGGTCGAGAATGTTGAGGAGCTTGCGGGCATCGCCTCCGGCAAATCTGAACAGGGCCGACGTCTCCTTCACCTCGACTTGCCGCTTGGAGAGGACGATGTCGGTGGAAATGGCACGGTCGAGCAATTCCTGAAGCTGTGGGGCTTCGAGCGGTTTGAGCACATAGACCTGTGTGCGCGACAACAGCGGGCGTATTACCTCGAACGAAGGGTTCTCGGTAGTAGCGCCTATGAGCGTAACAATGCCGCTCTCGACAGCTCCCAGCAGACTGTCCTGCTGGGACTTGGAGAAGCGGTGGATTTCATCGATAAAGAGAATGGGGCGTCCGGTGGCAAACATGCTCGAAGTGTCGGCCTTGCAACGGTCAATTACCTCGCGCACCTCCTTTACGCCCGAACTTACGGCCGACAGGGTGTAGAAAGGGCTTCGGGCGGCCTGGGCTATGATATGGGCAAGTGTGGTTTTACCCACACCTGGAGGCCCCCAGAGAATGATGGAGGAAATGTTGCCGCCGTCAATCATCTGTCGCAGTATGTTGCCATCGCCTACGAGATGGGATTGACCTATATACCCGTCGAGTGTCGTAGGGCGCATGCGCTCGGCGAGTGGGGGTAATGTGGACATCGGTTTTAAGGGTATTGTGTTATGTTTAGAACACAAAGTTAATAAATTCGGAAAAATCTCCTTAATCCTTCGTTGCTTTTTGAGATTTTTTTTAATTTTGGCATTTGAATCTCTCTGATGTAATACTTCACATTATTTATTGAGTCATGAAGAAACACAATTTTTATGCGGGACCATCAATCCTGAGCCAGTACACAATCAAGAACACTGCCGATGCAGTGCTCAACTTTGCCGATATGGGACTGTCGATACTTGAGATTTCTCATCGCAGCAAGCAGTTCCAGGCAGTAATAGATGAGGCCGATGCCTTGGTGAAGGAATTGTTGGAAATACCTGCGGGCTACTCGGTGCTGTGGCTTGGTGGTGGTGCCAGTATGCAGTTTGCGATGGTGCCTATGAATCTGCTGGCCAAAAAGGCCGGATATCTTGACACCGGTGTATGGGCGTCCAAGGCTATCAAGGAAGCAAAACTTTTTGGCGAGGTTGATGTAGTGGCTTCATCGAAGGACCGTAACTATACCTATATTCCCAAAGAGTATACTGTACCTGCCGATTGTGACTACTTCCACTATACGAGCAACAATACAATCTACGGCACAGAGATACGTAAGGATCCCGATGTAGGTGGCGTGAGATTGGTCGCCGACATGTCGTCCGACATTTTCTCCCGTCCTATCGATGTGGCCAAGTATGACCTCATCTATGCCGGTGCCCAGAAGAATCTGGCCCCTGCAGGTGTGACTCTTGTCATAGTCAAGGATGATGCCTTGGGCAAGGTTGACCGCGTGCTTCCCACCATGCTCGATTACCGCACACATGTCAAGAAGGGCTCGATGTTCAATACTCCCCCGGTGCTCCCCATCTATTCGGCTCTGCAGACACTGAAATATTACAAGGAGATGGGCGGTATAAGCGCTCTTGAGAAGAAAGACCTTGCCAAGGCCGATCTCCTGTACAATGCTATCGATTCGAGCAAGATGTTTGTGGCTACAGTTCCCGGTCAGGATGACCGCTCGATCATGAATGTATGCTTTGTGATGAAGCCGGAATATGCCGAGTTGGAAAAGGAATTCCTCGACTTTGCGGCCGAGCGTGGTATTGTCGGAATCAAGGGACACCGTGATGTAGGCGGTTTCAGGGCTTCGCTCTACAATGCGATGCCTATAGAGAGTGTTCAGGTGCTTGTTGACGCTATGAAAGAATTTGATAAGAAATGAAGGTACTTGTAGCTACAGAGAAACCGTTTGCGGCCGTTGCGGTCGACGGTATAAAGGATGTTGTGCTTGATGCCGGTTATGTGCTCGAGGTGCTCGAGAAATATGTCTCGAAGCAGGAACTGCTCGACGCTGTGGCCGATGCCGTTGCCCTCATTGTGCGTAGCGACAAGGTCGACAGTGAAGTCCTCGACGCGGCCAAGGAGCTGAAGATTGTGGTCCGTGCCGGCGCCGGATATGACAATGTGGACCTTGAAGCTGCTACTGCTCAAGGTGTTCTGGTTGAGAATACCCCCGGCCAGAATTCCAATGCCGTAGCCGAGCTTGTGTTCGGAATGCTCGTGATGGCAGCGAGGAACATGTACAATGGTACTTCGGGTAGCGAACTCAAGGGAAAGACCTTGGGTATTCACGCGTTTGGTCAGGTGGGACGCAATGTGGCCCGCATAGCCCGCGGATTTGGTATGGAGGTATCGGCTCTCGACCCCTATTGTCCCGACAGTATCATGGAGGAGGCCGGTGTCACCCCTGTTCATGACATCGAGTCGCTCTATCGCAACAATAAGGTTGTATCGCTTCACATTCCTGCTACGGCCGAGACCCGAGGGTCGGTAGGCTATGACCTTATGATGCTGATGCCTAAGGGTGGAGTTCTTGTCAACACTGCACGCAAGGAGGTTATCGACGAGGACGGATTGATGCGAGCACTGAGAGAGCGCACCGACTTGAAATATGTAGCCGATGTCAAGCCCGACAAGGCCCAGGAGATGGCTGTTGAATTTGGCGAACGCGTGTTCTTTACCCACAAGAAGATGGGTGCTCAGACCTCCGAAGCCAATATCAATGCAGGTATTGCTGCAGCGCGACAGGTTGTGGCATTCCTCAAGGATGGAGTTGACCGTTTCCGTGTCAATTGAAATCCATACCGATAAGATTTATCACATGCACTGCCTTGGAGGTGGTGCATGTTTTTTGTATGTTTTAGGGTAAATATCATGAGTATTCATGCATTGAGCAATTCAACTTAGAGCCCATTCGATAAGGAATGTTAAACATTTGTAGCTTGCAAGATATTAATTATTGCTTTCTATAAATGTTGAATTATTAGCTTTATAGGCTTTTATGTGTGTAAAAAGAATAGATGTGTGGATATTTTGGACAATCTTTAGTTGTTATTAATTGTAAATTTCGAGAAATTAGTCGTACATTTGCGGTAATTTTTTTATGGAGCGACAAGTAGTGTTGTGGATATAAAAGGATACTAAGTAACACATTATATTATAAACAATGAAAAAAGCTATTTTTTACAGCCTTGTTTCGTCGGGCATTCTGTTGATGACGGGATGTAACGAGACCTGGAACTCTGCGCTGGGAGGAGAGGGCTCGATCGTGCCGATTGTTGACCTTGACACCGAGACAGTGAGCTCCAGAGGAGAGAAACAAGCACGCAGTAATGCCGGCTCAATTTCGGTTGAAGACCTGAAGCTGACATTGACGTCGACCAAAGATGGGTCGAAACGGGAGTGGAAGTCGGTCAGTGAATTTGATGCAACAGAAAAATTCGATGTTGGAACCTATACACTTGAAGCTTCTTATGGACAGAAAAATGACGATGGTTTTGAAAAACCATTCTATTATGGAGTGACGTCGGTGCCGGTGAGAGACAACGAGACCACTAATGTGGCATTGACCGCTTCGCTGGCCAACTCGATGCTGTCGATTAAATATAGTGAAGCGTTTGTAGGCTATTTCAACGACTATAGCGTTGATGTGAAGACAGTCAACGCAACGACCACCTATTCACGCAACGAGAACCGTCCGGTCTATGTTACACCGGGCAGTGTGACCCTCGCCATCAATGTCGTGAAACCCAATGGTGTGGCGCAGACATTCACAGCCACAGTTACAGCCAAGGCTAAATATCACCACAATGTGACACTCGACGTCAACGGTGGTAATGTAGGCGATGCTGTGTTCACCATAAGCTTTGACGACACCCTTGAGCAGGAGGATATCATGATCGACTTGAGCAAGGATCTCACCAACACTCCCGCTCCCACATTGAAAGGTGACGGCTTTGAGAATGGTGGTGAGCTGACTACCGTGCAGGGCGTGTTGACCGAGAACCCCATAACCATGACAGTAATGGCCCGTGGTGGTATCAGTTCACTGAAACTCACCACAGTTTCCACATCGCTCATCGAGAAGGGATGGCCCAAGGAGGTAGAGCTGATAGGTACACCGAGTGCTACCCGCACAACTATGACCTCTCTTGGTTTTGTAGAGCGTGGTGTGTGGCAGAATCCCGACCAGATGGCTGTCATCGACCTTTCGAATGTGATAACCAATATAGGATATATCACTGGCTTTGACAACCGCTCGTCATTTACCCTCGAGGTGACCGACCGTCTTGGCCAGACAGCCGAGCAGGAACTCAGCTTCAGTGTTGTAGTCGAAAAGTTGCAGCTCGATATCACATCAGGCGAGGCCTACGATTACAGCAGCCGCGGTACAATTGATGTGGAATATAACGGAGCGAATCCTGAGACCACGCTTGCCTTTGAGGCAATGAATGGCCGCGGCGTATACCAGCGTTTGAAGCTTGAAAGTGTAGAGGCCAAGAGTCGTGCCATGCAGTCATATACAGCCACAGTCGATGGCTTTACCGATGACCTCGCACACGGCAGTGATCCTATCAAGGTCAAGGCCGTAGTGATTGACAAAACCGGCAATGCAATAGAATCGAGCGGCGAGTTCACCATCACCCGCCAGCAAGCCCCGTTCAGCATGAACCTTAGTGAGAATAATGTTTTCGCAACGCGCGCATTCGTTGGTGTGGAACATGAAAACCTTGGCTTTGCCGATTTTGTAAAAGGAGCCAAACTCCTCGTATCGGCCGACAATGGAGCCTCCTTCAACGAGTATACCTATACTATCGAAGGAGAAAACCTAAGGATTGATGGTCTGAAAGCCAATACCGTTTATCTCGCACGTATTGTGGCAGACGGCAAGAGTTGCCGCCCGGTACAGTTCACCACCGAGGATGCTTTGCAACTTGCCAATGCCGGCTTGAACGATGGCTGGACAATTCCCAATAAGGGAAATCATTGGAAGGAATATGCGGTAAACGGCTGGGCAACGATGAATCCACGCACAGTGTCCAGTAAAAATGGAACAGACGAGACTACCTATGCTTATGTGGCTACTTCGGGAACTGTACCTACCGATGATTCCAAGAGCGGTAAGGCTGCTTTGATACGTACAGTAGGCTGGGGTTCCGGCAATACCGCTCCTGCCAATTTTATCATTAAACAGGATTTCGGAAAGTGTAATAATGCAACTGCGGGTGAGCTTTATCTCGGTAGTTATGACAACGGAGCCAACTATGGAACTGATTTCCCATCGCGTCCCAGTAGCGTGGCTTTCTCCTACAAATATATAAAAAAGAATGAGGCCGACCGTGGTCTTGCCATCATCAGGGTGCGCGATAATGCCGGCAATGTGATAAGTGAAAATGAAATGGTGATTGATTCGCAGGGTAGCAGCTACATTGACGATAAGCTTACACTTGACTACGCACTGAATTCATCCAAGGCATCAGTGCTCGAGGTAACCTTTAAATCGTCAAATGCTGATGTAAACAGCCTGCGAAACAAGGAGTGGTTGACCCCTCCTCCCCACAACAATCTCGGAGCGGGAGAATATGTGGGTTCACAACTCTATATTGACGACATCACGTTGAACTATTAATGCAGTAGAAAAAGATGAAAAATAGAATAATAAGCGGGTTGATGATGCTGATGACCTTAGTGGGCTTCAGCTCATGCAACGAGAAGTGGGAGCCCGGCGGTCAAAACAATGGAGACCAGGGCACGCTGTCGACAGCCGATCTCACTGTCGATGTGACCAATGCCGAGAATGTGATAAGCCGTGCTTCAATCGACCTGTCCAATTTCAAGGTTTCAGTGGTCGACGAGAAAGGTAACACGGTGGAGTCATGGACCTATGCTTCAATGCCCG
This sequence comes from Clostridiales bacterium, assembly GCA_023666645.1. GTDB lineage: Bacteria > Bacteroidota > Bacteroidia > Bacteroidales > Muribaculaceae > JAAVFS01. The sequence continues at coordinate 31,376 of JAMPBP010000002.1, read as the reverse complement.
GTCTGCCGGTGTTCAACGTGGGTACATATACTCTTATGGTGGAGTCGGGCAATCTTGTTCCTTGTGCCTTTGACCAGCCTTATTTCAAGGGTGAGAAACAGTTTACCATCAATAAGGATGCCGTGACAAATGCCGGTACAGTGACATGTACGCTCGCCAATCTGAAAGTATCGGTGATCTTCAAGGACGACCTTGTGGAGGCTTCGGCCGGTGATCTCAACTGTGAGATACGCGTCAACGAGAGTGCTGTACTCAACTATGCTCCAGGCGAGACACGCCCCGGCTATTATGCACTGCCCGAGGGCAACATCACAATGGTCGCTACCTTCACCGGTACAGTCAACGGTTACAAAGAGGAAATCATACGACTCTATAAGGACCTGAATCCCGGCCAGCACCGCATCATTACATTCGCGCTGAAGGGTGCCGATATCACACCTCCCGCCGAGACCGGTTTCATCGATCCGACCGGTGGCTTGAATGTCGACTTCTCGGTTACCGATGAGGACCTCAGTGTAGATGTCACTACCGGCGAGGATGTGATAGGTGGTGACCGCCCCGGTCATGAGGATTGGCCTGTGGGTCCTGATAACCCCGATAATCCAAAGCCAGAAGAGCCGGGAACCAAGGAAGCTGCCACATTCACCAGTCCAAAGGGTGAAGATGGAACTCCCGCTCTCGACCTCAATGCCGAAAATCCGGTGAACGGAGTCAATGCTGTTGTCGAAATTGACTGTCCGGAAGGTGCCAAGAATCTGGTTGTCACCATATCATCGTCAAGTGATAGCTTCATGCAATCGGTTGGGGAAATGATGCCTACAACCTTTGATCTTGCCGATCCCCGTGATGCAGATGGTAACACGGTTGACGCCAATGGTGTTCCTTATGTCGAACTGATAGGTGGACTCGGACTCCCTGTCACCGATCAGGTGATAGGTGAGAAGAACATCACGTTCAATGTCTCGAGCCTCGTTCCCCTCTTGGCGTCATTCCCGGGCAACCACTCGTTCACTCTTGATGTGGTCGACCAGAAGGGTAATAAGTCACAACTTGTTCTTAAATTTAAATCATAAGAAGCTGCCTTATGAAAAAGATATATTTTATCGCAGTCGGAGCTATGCTTCCGATTTTAATGGGCAGTTGCAATGATGATTACAACGTCCAGGACGCAGACCAGGGGCGCCTGTTGCTGCGTGCCAGTGTGAGCACTGACATAACAAAATCACGCGCGTTGACCGATGAAGAGTCTCAGAAACTTAGTGACGAGTGTCTCATATGGATTTCGAGCGAGAAAGGTCTCGTGCGCAAATATGATGGAATCTCCAATGTTCCCACCGATGGTATATGGTTGGCCGGTGGCCGTTATGTAGCCGAGGCCTGGGCCGGTGACTCAGTTCCCGCCTCGTGGGACGCACGCTACTACAAGGGTGTAGAGCCGTTCAATATAAACGGAGGAGGCACCACCCAGGTGAATCTCACTTGTGGCATTGCCAATACCGCTGTATCGGTGAAATATGCCGATGCTGTCGATGAGGCTTTGAGTGACTACACCCTGACTGTGGGTCACTCTTGCGGCAAACTCACATGGGAAGGGCGTGACGAGCGTCGTGGCTATTTCATGATGAATTCGCGCGATAAGGATCTCACCTATACCCTCACCGGGACCAAGGAAGATGGCTCCATCTACACTCTGGAAGGTAAGATTGAAGCCGTGAAACCGGCCACTGAGTATGTGCTCAATATCAAGTATGAGGGCATAGATGTCGAGAATGGTGGTGCCTACTTTACTATCGTTGTTGATGAGAGCACCATCGATATTGCCGACGAGATTGTCATTATTTCAGCACCCAAGATTGTAGGTCTCTTTGACCACGACCTTGCCGAGCCTATATATGCCGAGGAACGCAATATTGAGCGACAGGGTTTCTACATTGCCGCTGCCGCTCCCCTCACATCGGTCGAGGTTTCGGCTCCCGCCATGGACAATCTTCTGGGAGGCAGCTTCAACCTGATCACAGCGCCCCAGGATGTGATTGACGACCTCTACAACCGAGGCGTGCACATGCAACTGATAACTGACGAAGAGGAGGGTAGATATAACATGAAGGTGACCTTTGAAAAGGAACTTCTCGACAATCTCACCGAGGGTACCTATGAAATCACCGTCAAGGCTTCCATCGAGGTTGCCCAGGGTGATGAGGCAAAGCCTACTGTCAAGAGCAACACCGCTACAATGACAATAGTCGTTACCAATGCCAAGGTTTCTCCTGAGCCTGTACCTGCCAATGACCCGAGCATATGGGCGACTGAGTTGACCTTGACAGGCCGTGTGATGAAGGATGATGTTGATAAAATAGGCTTCAACTACCGGGCCAAGGGTGAGACTGAGTGGAATTATGTCGATGGTGTAGCGTCACGCAGCTATAGCAAGGGCGACTATTACAAGGTGGTTCTCACAGGACTGCAGCCCGGGACTACCTATGAGTATACCACAGTTGCCGATGACTACGTGTCAACTAACATCATGGAGGTGACCACCGAGTCGGCAGCTCAGCTTCCCAATGCCGGATTTGAGAATTGGCAGGACGGTTCAGCTCCTTTCCTTATTCACGGTGCTAATGAACAAATGTTCTGGGATTCAGGTAATCACGGTTCTTCAACCATGGGTAAGAATGTGACTTTACCCGAAACAGGAATCAAGCATTCGGGCGATCGCTCAATAAAACTCCAGTCTCAGTTTGTGGGTGTAGGTATATTGGGTAAATTTGCCGCAGGCAACGTGTTCATAGGTGAGTATCTTGCCACACTTGGTACGAATGGAGTTCTCGGTTGGGGCCGTCCTTTCACTTCACGTCCCGGAGCACTGAAGGGTTATGTGAAGTATGAGCCTGCCGCTATTGAGAATACTTCAAAAGATGCACCCGAATATGTGAAGGGTGAAATGGATCGTGGTATTATCTACATTGCACTTCTTGATGGCGATATGTCGGCTCAGACGGAACCTGATTATGCGGCTCACGGTTATCCTGTCACTGTAAATACCAAGACGAAGCATCTGTTTGACAAGAATGGTTCCAACGTCATTGCCTATGGTGAGATGATATTCCGTGAGGCAACGGCAGGCGACGGTATGGTTGAATTCACAGTCAATCTCGATTACAAGCGTACTGATGTGAAACCATCCTACATCGTGCTCACGGCCTCAGCATCGCAAGGCGGTGACTTCTTCTGTGGAGGTAATTCGGTAATGTATCTCGACGATCTCGAACTGCAGTATTAAACATGAGGCAAGCCCCATCGACAGGGCCTCCTCGTGATGAATCCAATAAATAGTCAAGTCTTCCAAAGGTTCTCTGAAACCTGAGGAAGACTTGATTTTTATGTGGTCAAGCCGCGCCTCATCTCCCCCCCATCTCAATAAAATCCACTTTTTTCCTGCTTTTTTGGTGGGCGTATTTTTCTAATTGCTATCTTTGTGCCATATTTTGCAGAATATGACAGTAAACAAGAATGACAAGCAGGAGTTGCTCGACAAGCGCTACCTGAGAATGGCACGTATATGGGCCGAGAATTCCTATTGCCGTCGCCGCAAAGTCGGGGCTATAATTGTCAAGGATTCGATGATTATCTCCGACGGATTCAACGGTACGCCATCGGGCTTCGAGAATGTGTGTGAGGACGATACAGGCGTTACGAAGCCATATGTGCTCCATGCCGAGGCCAATGCCATTACCAAGGTGGCACGCAGCAATAATTCGAGCGATGGTTCGACACTATATGTCACAGCCTCGCCCTGCATGGAGTGTTCCAAGCTGATAATCCAATCGGGTATAAAAAGAGTTGTATATAATGAATTGTACCGCATAGCCGATGGGCTCGAGTTGCTCGAGCGTGCCGGTATAGAGTGTGTACATATAGACAGTATAGATATTGATGAGCAATAACAGTGTGAAGGCTTGGGTGCCTCTGATTGTAGCCGTAGCTTTTGTTGCCGGTATAGGTGCCGGTCTTTATATGACACGCGAGAGCGGACGTCCCGAGGGGGAGCGTAAACTGAGTCTTATCATGGACATGATTGACCGTGACTATGTTGATGATGTCAATTCCGACTCTTTGATAGAATCGACGTTGCCGTCGCTCTTGAGCAACCTCGACCCCCACTCGGTATATATTCCGGCCGAGTCGCTGAAAGCTGTCAACGAGGATCTTGACGGCTCATTCAGCGGTGTAGGTATCAGTTTTACAATACAGAACGATACTGTCACTGTTGTCGAGGTGATTTCGGGCGGACCGGCCGAGAAAGTAGGTGTGATGGCCGGTGACCGTATAGTCACTATCGATGGAGAGCCTTTCACCGGTCCGTCCATAACCAATGAGACCGTCACGACCACCCTCAGGGGCGAGAAAGGGTCGAAGGTGGTGATGGGTATCAAGCGTAACAGTTCCAAGAAGAATCTCACATATGAGGTCACACGTGGTGATATACCTGTTACATCGATCGATGCAGCTTATATGCTTGACGGGAATGTGGGATATGTCAAGGTCAACAAGTTTGCCCGTGGCACGTTCAATGAATTTTATCAGGCGATCACCTCACTGGCCAACAGCGGAGCGTCAGACTATATCGTGGATCTCAGAGGCAATGGCGGTGGATTCATGGACGTGGCCATACTCATGGCCAATGAATTTTTGCCACGCGGCGCCACTATAGTCTACACCCAGGGACGTAACGGTCGCAACGATCAGTTTACTGTTGCCGATGGCACGGGAGGTTTCCAGGAAGCGGGCGTAACGGTGTTGCTTGATGAGTTCTCGGCGAGTGCAAGTGAAATCTTTGCCGGGGCCATGCAGGACAATGACCGCGGTGTGATAATAGGGCGACGGTCATTTGGCAAGGGGCTTGTCCAGACCCAGACGATGCTCCCCGACAGCAGCGCGTTGCGTCTCACAATCTCCCGCTATTACACCCCGTCGGGCCGTTGCATACAGAAGGACTACAGCGACAGTAACAAGTACAATAATGATATCATTGATCGCTTTGACCATGGTGAGGCTTTCTCGGCCGATTCAATCAAATTTGATGAGAATCTCATATACCACACTCTTGGAGGCCGTAAGGTATATGGAGGTGGCGGTATCATGCCCGATATCTTTGTTCCAAATGACACGACCGGTATCACCACATATTTTATCAAGGTGAGAAATGCAGGACTATTCCAGAAATGGGCGTTCAATTATGCCGACGCTCATCGTGAGGAGCTTGCCGAGTGTAAGACGGTGGAGGAACTCCTGGCCAAGATGCCCGGGGACTACGCCCTTGTTGACAATTTCGCCAACTTCGCGGCTGCCAATGGTATTCCCAAGCAGTGGTATTATCTAAACCAATCGCGGTCGCTCATTGTTAGTACCTTGAAGGCGCTTGTTGCCCGCGATGCCTTGGGCATTCCCGGTTATTACATGATAATAAACCGAGACGATGCCACCGTTTTGAAGGCTCAGGAGACACTGCTCGACGGCTGTAAGATTCTCGACGTGGATACCGCTGAGGCGGTGGAATAAAAGGCGTGGCTTCAGGCTTAAAAACCTGCAATACCCTTATGGAAAAGAAATTTATCAGACAGATGGTCAAAAACCGCAAGGCTCTTCTCGAAGATCCTGACCGCGTGGAGGCTGCCCGCAAGGTGTTTGAGCGTCTCGAGAAGCTGGCATCCTTTATGCTCGCTGAACACGTGTTGCTGTATAATTCGCTCCCCGATGAGCTATCTACACGTGAGTTCATGGAAAAATGGGCGGGTAGAAAACATATCTATTTGCCCCGCGTCAATGGTGTGGACCTTGATGTTCTCCCCTACGACCGTACACGCATGCATCTGGGCGCATTCAGGATAGAGGAACCTGATGGCGATTCTCCGGTCGACTTGTCGCTTATCGACATGGTTGTTGTGCCGGCTGTGGCCTATGACCGCAGCGGTAACCGTGTGGGGCGTGGCAAGGGATACTATGACCGTCTGTTGTCACGCATGAAGGCTGTGACTGTAGGGGTGGCCTATGATTTTCAACTTGTCGACGAGATTGAAGTGGAAGCCCACGACAGGGCTGTCGATATCGTCATCACCCCATCAGGGTGTATCATCGACAAGCATTCACATCGGTGACCCTTCCCAATCCTTACCGATAAAGGCATGGGTTGACATGATCAAAGCGGCACTTTCGGCGAAGGTGCTGTCGGGATTCTTGAATAAAATGTTTACCTTTGCGGTATGATTTCTGTAAACAGTCTGTCGGTCGAATTCAGCGCGAAGTCGCTGTTCGACAATATCAGTTATGTAATAAACCGTAAGGATAGGATTGCGCTGGTGGGCAAGAATGGCGCCGGCAAGTCGACAATGCTCAAGATTATTGCCGGGTTACAGCACCCTACCTCGGGCAGCGTTTCTGTGCCCCAAGGTGTTACAATAGGTTATCTGCCTCAGCACATGACCATCAGCGACACCTCGACGGTGATAGAGGAGGTGAGAACCGCGTTCTCCCACATTGACGATATGCGCCGCCGACTTGATGACCTGAATACCCGGATTGCTGAGTCGACTGATTATGAGAGTAAGGAATATGAGGAGCTCGTAGAGCGCATGACCACACTCACCGAGCAACTGTCGATGGAGGAGAGCGAGAACTGTGAGGCCGAGATGGAGAAGACATTGATAGGCCTGGGTTTTCTCCGGTCAGATTTTGAGCGTCCTACATCGGAGTTCAGCGGTGGCTGGCGCATGCGCATAGAGCTTGCCAAACTACTGTTGCAACGTCCCGATGTACTGTTACTCGATGAGCCCACCAACCATCTTGACATCGAGTCGATACAGTGGCTCGAGAACTTCCTCGTGAGCAAGGCCAACGCTGTGGTGCTCGTGAGTCACGACCGCGCGTTCATTGACAATGTCACCAACCGCACGATAGAGATATCGCTCGGCAAGATATATGATTATGGTGTCAACTATTCAAAATATGTTGTTCTGAGACAGGAACGGCTTGAACAGCAGATGCGGGCCTATCAGAATCAGCAGAAACAGATTCAGGATACCGAGGATTTCATAGAACGATTCAGATATAAAGCCACGAAGTCGGTGCAGGTGCAGAGTCGCATCAAACAGTTGGCAAAGATTGAACGCATAGAGGTTGACGAGGTCGACACCTCCCATCTGAGCCTGAAATTTCCTGACGCTCCGCGCTCGGGCGATTATCCGGTGATAGCCGAGGGAGTGGGGAAAACATATGGTGACCACACAGTGTTCAGCGATGCTACGTTCACCATAAAGAGAGGTGAGAAGGTCGCCTTTGTGGGAAAGAATGGTGAGGGAAAGTCCACGCTTGTCAAATGTATCATGGGAGAGATACCCTATGATGGCATGTTGAAGATAGGACATAACGTCAAGATTGGATACTTTGCCCAGAACCAGGCCCAGTTGCTCGATGGTGAAATCAGTGTCTTTGATACTATTGACCGTGTTGCCGTGGGAGACATAAGGACCAAGATACGTGACATACTGGGTGCCTTCATGTTTGGCGGCGAGGCCTCTGATAAAAAAGTCAAAGTTTTGTCGGGAGGTGAAAAGACACGTCTGGCAATGATACGGCTGTTGCTGGAACCGGTCAATCTGCTCATTCTCGATGAGCCCACCAACCATCTTGACATGAAGACCAAGGATATCCTTAAGCAGGCTATCAAGGAATTTAACGGTACGGTTATCGTTGTGAGCCATGACCGTGAATTCCTTGACGGCCTGGTTGAGAAGGTCTACGAGTTTGGTGGCGGAAAAATCAAGGAATGTCTTGGCGGTATATATGAGTTCCTGGAAAAGAAGAAACTGGCGTCACTCGCCGAGCTGGAACGAAAGACACCCGAAGTTAAGAATAAGGCTGTAGACAACACCGCCGTACCCAAGAGCCGGGCAACAGCCGCCCCGGTCACCGATGCCAAGCAGGAGCGCAGGCTGAGCTATGCCGAACAACGGGAACGCGAGAAAATGGTGAAGCGGGCTGAGAAGAAAGTGGCCGAGGCCGAGGCTCTGATCAGCTCTATCGAGGGGGAGATTGCCGATATTGAGAACCGTATTGCCATGGGTGATGTCACCCCCGATATCTATGACTTGCATGCGCAGCGCTCCAAAGCGCTTGAGAACGCCATGTCGGAATGGGAACTTGCCGGCATGGAGCTTGAGGAACTTAAGGCGCGCTGACCGTCATCATATAAACCCAATCGACTCGAATCATTGATCTGGCATGATAGACCTTGACAATCCCGAATTTAAGAACGTGTGGAATCTTATACAGTATACCACGCGCAGTGTCTTCATGACCGGTAAGGCCGGAACAGGAAAGTCGACTTTCTTGCGTTATATCACAGAGAATACCAAGAAGAAATATGTTGTGCTTGCGCCTACCGGCATAGCGGCTGTCAATGTGGGTGGCGTGACTATGCATTCATTCTTCAGAATTCCATTCAAGCCGTTGCTCCCCGATGATCCCGATTTGGCTGTTGACCGTCTGAAGCAGCGCATGAAATTCCCGCGCGACCATCAGAAGCTGCTCAAGAGTCTTGATCTCATCATCATCGACGAGATATCGATGGTGAGGGCCGATGTTATAGATTTCATGGATAAACTGCTCAGGGTATATACCGGCAAACGGTTTGAGCCCTTCGGCGGGAAGCAACTGTTGCTCATAGGCGATCTCTTTCAGCTCGAGCCGGTGGTGACCGGCGATATGCGTGACATTCTTGCCAAGTATTATCCCAATCCATTCTTTTTCTCAGCACGGGCCTTTGATGGATTCCCGGTAATCCCCATCGAGTTGAAGAAAATATACCGGCAAACCGACCATGACTTCATTTCCATGCTCGACCGCATAAGGATAGGTCGTCCTACCGGAGCCGATCTGATGACACTACGGGACCATGTTGACCCGGGTGCTGAGTGTGGTTCAGATGATTTTGTCATGACGCTGGCAGCCCGTCGCGATATGGTCGACAATATCAATGACACACAGCTTGGACGCATAAAGGCACCGGCGGTAACCTATCTGGGTGAAATCAAGGAGATATTTCCCGAGAATGCCCTTCCGGCCCCTATGGAGCTCACTGTGAAAGTGGGGGCTCAGGTTGTGTTTGTGCGCAACGACTATGACAAGCGATGGGTCAACGGTACGCTTGGTAAGGTTTACTATGCCGATTCCAAGCGTCTTGAAGTTGAGCTTGAAAGCGGCAAACGTCATGTCGTTACTCCCGAGTTGTGGGAAAATGTCGAGTACAGCTATGACGAGGGCACCCACAAGGTTATCGAGAAGGTGATAGGTATCTACAAGCAGTACCCGCTGAGGCTTGCATGGGCGTTGACAGTACACAAGAGTCAGGGATTGACCTTTAATAAAGTAATCATTGACCTGGGGCGTGGAGCCTTTACAAGTGGTCAGAGCTATGTGGCTTTGAGCCGATGTACCGGCTTGGAAGGCCTCAGACTCAAGTCACCGTTGACAGCACGTGACATTTTTGTCAATCAGGCTATTGTGGGGTATACAAGCATGTTCAACAACGACTCCCAGATAAACCGGGCTATACAGGAGGCAAGGGCCGACGAACTCTACCGGGAGGCAGCCATGGCATTCAACAGGGGAGAGATGTCGACTGCTGTAGACAGTTTTATCGATGCCCTATACTGCCGCAGTGAGTTGCGTAACGGGAGGGTCGTAAGATTGCTTAAGATGAAGCTCGCTTCGATAGGTGGGCTCAAGGAACGTATAACCGACCTCGAGACACAGCTTGCCGACACCCGGTCGCGATTTGACGACCTGGCCCGTGAATACGTCTTGATGGGAAGGGAATGTCTCGCAGGGGGTGAAATACAGGCCGCGGTGGCCAATTTTGAAAAAGCATTGTCAATATCCCCTGGCTATGTGGACGCATACCTGGGAGTGGGGGAGGCCATGGCCGAGAGCGGTGACATCGACAGGGCAATAGCCGGTTACAGGCAGGCCCAGCGATATGATGCCCGTAACTATAAGGCATGCAAGGCTCTTGCCGACCTTTTCCTGCAACAAGGAGAACTATATGATGCGTTGAACATGTATCTCAGTGCGCTCAATATCGATGACAAAGACTCCTCGGTCTTTAATAATCTTGCCGATTTGTATGAGCGGATAGGCGATGAAGAAGAAGCTGAGAATTACCGCCGGGAAGCTAAGCGCCGTCGTCGTCGGGGCAAGCGATAGCAAAAGAGCGTCCCAATTTAGGCACCATATAATTTTCAAGCGGTTAAAAATTTCAGCATTTATTTGCGGTTGTTTAACGGAATGACTACATTTGTCACTCAGACTCAGTAAGTAAAGTCATTTTTAAGGGAAATTTCCCTATCCTCGGGGGAGGATTTCCTCTTATTTTAACAAAACCGGTTTATGGAAATACTCAATCTACTTATCCAGGTGGGGGCTCATATTCCCGAGCATCACTGCCATCATCACGCTATGTTGCAATCAGGAAGTGATTTCGCCTCCGTGTTGACTGTATGTATCACTGTCTTTCTGTGTGTGCTCGTTCTGGCCATTTGTATTCACTCTATAATTACCCGACGCCGCAATCAGAATGTCGACATTTCGGCCTCAGGTGATACCGTAGCCCGTACGTGCAGTCAGGACTATAACGACTGGAAGACCAAGGAACAGTATGACGCAGCGTGGCGCATAGTCAACATGAGCTGGAAAGTAGAGCATGCTGAGGGTAAGAAAGCTAAAGATGAAGAGCCTTCAACAGCTGGAAACGACAGGCTCACTGAGGCCGATGCCCGTCTTTATGAAGCTGCCTCTAAATACCTCATGGATTTCATGGGGCATGATTTTGAACACACTACAGGCGACAAGTGATGGGACACCGCAGGTATCAAACCGGTTTTATCACGATAGTGGCTATACTGCTCCTTGCTGTGATAGTCATGTTGAGTGACAATGTGGGGATATTGGTCACCAAGATATTGTTGTGGCTGGGCGGATTCACGTTGTTATACTCACTCGTGTGTCAATTCAAGAATGCCATAGTGAAACCGGCCCACCGATTGTATGCCAGGGATTTCTCGCTGAAGTTCTTGGCTACTATGATGGGCTTGTTCCTTATAGTGGGGATGCTTATGTATCTGAAGGTGTTCCAGACGATTGCTGAAGACTCCATTCTTAAGGGTGACCCCGATGAGATAGTGCAGGTAACCAATGCCGAGTATGTGTTGCGGTCGCTCATATGTTCGCTCGACCTCTTTATGCTCGATGTCGACAGCAATATTCTCGACCGTCTTGACAGTCATGGTTTCCTGAAGGGAGCTCTCGCGATCCAGGCGGTGCTGTCGTTTGCATGTACCGTGGCTATGCTCGTGGGGCTGGTGTATTCACGCCTGCATGCCTATTTCCTGCTCAATTACCGCACGAAGATCAATGACGACCGCAATCACTTGTACCTGTTTTTCGGAAACAATCAGCCGGCCCATCTCCTTGTCAAGGATATCATGAAACATGACCCCAAGGCTATTGCCGTGATAATCGATGAAGCCAATGTCAACGAGGACGAGAATGACGAGTGGACCGGTATTATCGGTCTGATAGCGCATAAGCACAAAGTATTCAAGCAGGCTACCAAGATTGGAGCACATGTGGCGATAGCCAGCCAGCAACTCGACGATATTGATGATGATATTGCGTCGCGTGAGGATTTCGATGCATTCGGTTACCTGGGATTGCCCCGTATCAGAAAGTTCATTCAAAAACTCCGCGCCACCGGTGCTCCCCAGCTCCATATTTTCTTTATGGGCGAGAACGAGGAGCTGAACATACGCAACATAATGGTTCTGGCCAAGGATGTGACAATACAGGAGGCTGCCCTCGATGCCCGGCTCACACAACGCATCTATTGCCATGCACGTTACAATGGTCCCAATAGGGTGATACAGGATGTGGCCCTGAAGAAGCACCTCGATATAAGATTTGTCGACTCCTCCCACATCGCCGTTGAATTGTTGAAACTGGATAGCCGTTATCACCCGGTCAATGTTGTAGGAACAAGCAGTGTAAACCCGTCGGCCGTCGATACCTCGCTCAAAACCCTGATTGTGGGATTTGGAGAGGTAGGGCGCGATGCGTTCCGGTTCCTGTATGAGTTTGGCGCATTTGTCGATGCTGCTGATGCCGACCGCCGCAGTCCCTTTGAATGTGTCATTGTCGACCGCAACCTCGACCGGCTCAAGGGAGCGTTCATGTCATCGATGCCGGCAGTGTTCAATCCCCAATATCGCATTGAGACAGGCACCAGGATAAGGTTTGAGGCTATCGACCACAATGACCACAGATTCTACACCGACGTTCTTGACGAGGATTTTCTCAAGACCGTCAATTATATAGTGATCTCGATAGGTGACAATGACGAGGCTATAGCATTGGGAATAAGAATTTTCAACCTTGTGAGACGCTTCAGGGATGATGTCTCTAAACTACGCATCTTTGTGAGATGTACCGATGATAACAAGGTAGAGGGAGTGAGCAAGATTGCCGACCATTATAATTACGGCTATGGCCTGGGCGTGGATAACAATCCTGTGATCCACATCTTCGGAGAACCTGAGAAAACCTATACCTACGACCTTGTTGTGAGCGACCGCCTCATAGAGGAGGGTAAGATGTTTCATGAGGAATACCGCCGGTTGAGTGGCGAGGGCCCCACATGGGACAAGCGGCACAGCAAGTTGACCGAGACGGGAACACCCAATATCGAGAGCCTGCGCAAGCTTCGTCGCCAGGAGTCGCAGGACCGTGCCAACGCCCTTCATGCCGGCACCAAGATGATTCTGCTACAGCGCGCCATGGCCACCATTTCCGGGCATTCAGGCATGCCCATCGACTGGAAAGCCTTCTATAGGGGATACTTCAATCCCGATGGCAGTACTGATACCGAAGGGAAACAGTCAGAGATATATTATCCCGGTCTGTCGGTGAGTGAGAACATTGTCATAACCAATCTGGCTATGTTGGAGCATCTGAGATGGAACGCGGCCCATGAACTCATGGGGTATGTGTTCAACCCCGACAGTGATGGATGTGATGAGCGCACCATGCGCCACAACTGTCTGTGCCGTTGGTCGCAACTCGATGGTCAGAGCGATATGGTCACCGACTGGGAGTGTGACTACAAGAAGTATGACTTCTGTGTAGTGGATACCACGATTGCCATGAACAAGAGTAAATTAGTGAAAGAGTAGCCCTATGACCGACCATGAAATCATACAGGGCCTTTTAGGGCGCGACAACCGGGTTACCCACGATTTTTTCTATGTGAAATGCCGTCCGTTGCTCACTGCTGTCATGCGGTTGGTGTTCAGATATCAGGTGGAATATGACGAGATGGTATTGGAGCTCTATGCCTACCTCATGGAGGACGATGCAGCCCGATTGCGTCAGTTTCAATATCGCAGCAGTGTGTACCAGTGGATAAAGGTCGTTGCCACGCGCTATTTCCTGCGCCGGCGTGACTCGCTGATAGAAAACAGCTCTCAGGAGCCTCCTTATGAGAAGATTGACGATGACATGATGGTCGATACAGCTCATGCCGTGGCTCAGAAAATTGATGTGGACCGATTGCTTGCCATGATGGACAACCGGCGGTATGCCCACGTGTTGCGCCATCTCATTATCGAAGATGAGGACCCCGAGGATTATGCCCGGAGCATAGGCGTGACAGTTGACAACCTATATAATATTAAACGTCGTGCAATAGCCGCCTTGTCGCGCATTGCCATTAAATACTACAGCTATGGACGATAATAACCATAACTACATTACCGATGAGACTATCGCGGCTTTTCTCGATGGCAATGTGAGCCATGATGAGATGTTACATATACTCTCCTCCCTGGGTGATGACCGCGAAGTTTCGGAAATCATCTCATTGTCGCAGGCGATTGACCAATCGGTAGAAGATGAGAAGAACCGTGTGCTCCCTATGTGGGCGCTCGCCGCGTCCAATCGGGAAAACCTCTGCTCCTTTGAGTGTGAGGCATTCATACTACAGCATCTCGACTACGACATAGACCACTGGACGCTGCTCGAAGAAGCAAAGGCCAACAACTGGGTGAGAGAGGAGGGTACTCCCCTCCATCTTGTAGGCAAGTTGCTTGAACTCAAAGGAATGTATGTCGAGAGAAAATATGATGCAACTCTCGAAGACCTTGAAGCGGTGGTTGATTCAGGTAAACAGGTTATTGCTGTTATCGACAGGAATGTCATCGACAGCGTGACCGATGTGCAGGCTCCATCTTATCATGCGATATATGTGACCGGTGTTGATGATGGCGATGTGGAGTATCTGAATCTTGAGACACTCATGGAAGAAGATATAGCAGGTGATACTTTCATGGAAGCATGGAAAGTCTCGGGCTATTACATGGTGGCAGCGTCAGAGACCGCCAGCGGCTATAATCCCCAGCCCATCGATGTAGCGGATATCGACCTCGACGCCAATCTGGAGGAACTGACCGAGGCTATAGCCGAGAATGCCCATGACATATGGGCCCGCGCTCGCATGGACGAGGGATGGACCTACGGCCCCGAGCGTAACGACCGGTTGAAGAAACACCCCGACCTCGTGCCCTACACCCAGCTCCCCGACAGCGAGAAAGAATACGACCGCCTGATGGCCATGAACACCCTGCGTCTGGTACACCGCCTCGGCTACAAAATCATCACCCCCAACCACTAATCCCCCCCTCCAATAATGCGTCACCTTGTAATAATCATATTGTTGGCAATAGTATGTTGCGCCAATGCTCAGACAATCCAGCAGGGCATAGTAAAGGAATATAACGAAAAATCACAAAAAACGCCCTTGGACGGCGTTGAGTTGAATGTACGGTCGGCCAACAGCACCGTTTCAGATAATGATGGCACCTTTGTTCTGAATTTTATTACGGCCAAACCGGGAGATAAAATCAATGTACGAAGAATTGAGAAGTTGGGATATGAAGTCTTCAACAAGGAAGCAATAGAACAGTGGAATCTTAATCCGACAACACCATTTCTCATTGTGATGTGTCGTTCTGATCTATTCAAGAAAATCCGCGATAACTACGAAAAAGTATCATCTGAAAGTTATGCACGTCAGCTACAGAAGGAGGAGATCGCACTCGCAAAGCTTAAAGCCGACGGCAAATTGAAAGAAGAAGAATATCAGAAACAGCTCTTTGAACTGAGAGAGAATTATGATAAGCAGCTTGATAATTTAGATAACTATATTGACCGTTTTTCACGTATTGACTTATCGGAATTGACCTCTGTTGAACAAGAGATAATAGACTTGGTTCAGCAAGGTAAAATAGAAGAGGCCATAGCCAAATATGAGGCGCAAAATTATGTAGAAAAATATAAACGAGAGGTAGAGGAAATAAAAGAAGTTTCCAGGGCAATTGATCAATTGTCGACTGTTCATGAACGCAAAATCCAATCACGCGACAGCATTTTGGCTGCAATAAATAGACAAATCGAGACTTTAAGAATCGCCGGAGGTAAGGAAAACTTCGATAAGATTTATTCAATATTGCGAGAAATCACATATTCAGATACAACAAATCTGGATATTCATGGAAAATACGCAAATTTTTTAAACCAGCAAAATTTTATAGATGAAGCCATTTTCGAGTATGAAAGGCTTATAAACTTTTATCTAAGCAAAGAGAATACATCTTTGGGCGATTATGAGAAGATTTCTGTTATATATGATTGTTTAGGTTCTTTATTGGATAAACTTGGTGATATAGAGGATGCGAGAGTATATTTTGAAAAATCATTATCAATTAAAGATAGTATTTTCGATGAAAGTTCTATGGAACAGCTTCTTGAATTAAATATTTCTCGACATAATTTAGGAAATTGGTATGCTGTACATGGAGATTTTGGCAATGCGAAAAAATTATTAGATATCGTAATCAGAAGTCGAAAGGAAATAGCGAATAATGATTCTTCCAGAATGTCTGATTATTTGAATTCTCTGGAGGTAATGGGAATTGCGTATTGTATCAATGGAGATATAATTCAAGGAAAAGTTATTTTCGAAGAAATATACAATAATAGGCTAAACAGTTACATAGTTAATCCATCCGAAGAAAACCTTATTGGCTTAATTGGAGTTGCACAAAATTTAGCAAATTGTTATACTTTAGAGAAACAGTACACATTGGCAATAGAAAAATTTTTGGAAGGATTAGAATATATTGAACTTGAATCTCAAAAGAATCCGGGTAGGTTTAAATTCTTAGCATTTCAGTTAAATGCTAATTTAGGATATATTTTTCTTCAAAATAATCAAGATGAACAAGCGCTCGACTATTATCGTAATGCTATCTCAGAAGCAATAGAATTGAATATCCATAATGGGATATTGCCATTATACCAGAATATAGTCCTACTTCTTACAAAACAAAAAAATTATGATGAAGCAGAATCTACTATAGCTTCAGCGATAGATTATTGTGGAGAGGATTCTGTATTATTGGCATGTAAATGTATTGTTCTTTATGAAGAAGGGAATCGTAATAGTTCCATGCAATTATATAATGATAAGTTGAGAGATAATAAAGATGCTCTAATACTTTTCGAGCAGTTTGGATATAATGAAATTTTTAATTGATGTTGGTCAATGATAAGACCATAGCGGTAGGTTTGAATGTAAAAGTATCTATGATATGGAAATCATCGACCTCGATGCCGTTGTAAACGGGCTTATCTACAAAGACCTTAATTCGCAGTATTTCTTTGCTACAGAAAGCGCGATAAAATTTCTCATAAGGCTATGAAAAAGAGTGATGCTAACTTTGAGTTCCTGTTGGATTACATCACTGCCAAAGTGGTGGAATGGATAATATTTGACCAGCATTTGGGCCTTGAAGAGGCCCTTGTGCAATTTCATAACTCCGAAACCTTTGACAAGCTCTGTCAGCGCAAAACCGGTCTCTATATCGAGAGTCCGGCCTTTGTCTACGAAATCTATAAGGAAGAACTACGTCGGGGTACCCTGAGAGGCATGACTGAATAATATTCTCTTAACTGTATTTAGCATGATGATATGACACATAGTAGCTCTTTGGGCGATTGTAAGCATACCAGTGGCACATGATAGCCCTTGACAGGTGATCAACCTCTGGCAAAATGATTTTTAAAACCTTGGCCTGATATAACGGCCTTTTATACAATGTAGTGCAATGGAAGAATTGATGTTTAAGTTACCGGCGGCTTTGGCTCCGGCTGTGGTGTTACTGATTATGATTGTGAAGCGTGATTCGGCCCGTCCTGAGCCACGCAAGTGGTTGTTGGGATCGGTGGGGCTTGGTGTGCTCGCCGGTGTGCTGGTTATTTTGCTCGCCCTCCTCTCTGTGATACCGTCCATTGAGGTCGACTCGTTCTACTCGGCTTTCTATTGCGCTTTTGCGTCGGCCGCTATCCCCGAGGAGTGTCTGAAGCTGTGTATGCTGGCCATTATTGCCAACCGATGCAAGCATTTCGATGAGTTTTTTGACGGGGTGGTATATGCTGTGTGCATAGGTATGGGCTTCGCGGCCTTTGAAAATATCCTGTATGTATTCAATGATGACGATTGGCTGGTGATAAGTGTGTCGAGAGCGCTGCTTGCCGTGCCGGCCCATTATTTCTTTGCTGTAATCATGGGTTCGTTCTATGCGCTGGCTTTCTTCGACAAGAGCAGGCGCAGGCATTATATGCTTCTTGCCATAGGAATGCCTGTACTTGCCCACGGGTTGTATGATACGCTCTGTTTCTCAATCGACATAAGCGCTACGTTCAGTACCGTGGTGTTGATAGCATTCTTTGTATGCTTCAAGTGGATACGTAAATACTCTGAGGCTTTGATGAAAAATTCCAAAAATCTTGACTCCTATGGGCTCCCCACAAGATAACGGGCGATATGAATACTTCGCGTTCATAAGCTATTGCAGTTCTGATGAGAAATGGGCCCGGTGGCTTCACCGTGGTCTGGAGCATTACAATATACCCTCGAGGCTGATAAAGGAAAATCCATCTTTGCCCAAGAAGATAAGACCTGTATTCTGGTATAAGGTCGACTTGAGCGGAACGAAGCTCAAGGAGTCGCTGAGACGTGAACTTGACCGGTCGAAGTATCTGATTGTGGTGTGCTCGCCCGAGTCGGCCCGCACTCCATGGGTCAACTCTGAGGTGACCGATTTTCTGAAAACCCATAATGGGGACAGCGTTATACCGTTTATCGTGAAGGGTGAGCCCAAGTCTGTCGACCCATCCCGGGAATGTTTTCCCGAGGTTCTGCGCAGAATGTCGATGGACGAAGAGATAAGGGGCATCAATGCCATGATGGCCGGATTCAGAAAGGCTCTTGTCGATGTGGTTGCCACGATGCTCGGATTACGTTTCGATGTGTTGTGGGGGCGCCACCGGCGACGTCTTTTCCGTAACCGTTTGATCGCTGTTTTAATAGCGTTGGTAGCCATCATAGGTTGTGTGAAGTATTACGACTATGTGAAGACAAGCCGCGTGTATTATGCTTCCTACGAATTGTGTCACGGCATGCCTGTGGGAATAGATGCCATCGACAAGGGAACGCTGAAATCATTGCTGAACCACTATACTTTTGAGTATTCACGGGGAAAGTTGCGTCGCGTTGTGCATTGCAATCCATGGGGAGCTCCATTGAACGAGGGCAGTTCCTGGTCCCAATTCAAGTCGGCCATATTGGAGATGGGCTATGAAGGTGACCGGTTCAACTCGATAACATATCGTGATGCCTTGGGCAAACCGTTGTACAAGCTCATCTATAATGAGGACTACACCAAGGTTGATGTCAAGGATCCCCTTTCCAACGATGCCGCCAGTGTATTTAAGTCAGTGAGCTCAAGTAGGGAGACCATGATGTCGGGAACTGAAATGGATTTCAACAATGTGCTGTTTCAGGCCAATTCACAGATTGCACGTTATGTCTATGAATATGATGATGAGGGTTTCATAGAATATATCTATTTCAAGAAGTACAATGGTAGCAATGAGCCCGGTTTTGATGAGAACGGCATTGCAGGTATTGCCTATGAGCGTGACAGAAACCATAGGGTGATAAGGAAACAGTACCTTGATGACGATGGCAAGGTGATGGTCGACAAGAATGGCTGCGCCGGCTGTGAGTATGACTATGACGTCAATGGCTTTATTGTCGAGGAGAGATTTATTGATATTGACGGAAATCCTCGTATGAGTGATTTGGGTTATGCGGTGAGCAAGGTGGAGTATGATATTGCAGGAGCCACTGCTACTGAGCGCCATTATGGCGAAGATTTGGAGCCATGTATTACCATCAGTCAATATCACAAAGCGATATGTGAGATTTCAGGCGATACGGTAATTTTTAGCTATTATAATACTGATAACAGCAGTGGATATTTCTTTGACCGTTTTAACAATGAGGGTCTTTATCATTGTGTGAAAAATATCTTTGACGGAGATGGCAGGCACATCTCCACGTCCTATTATGGCGCTGATGGACAACCTTGCAATGACGCATTGGGCGTGCATGAGAGAAAGGCAGAGTTTGATGACCGGGGGAGGCCGGTGAAACAGACCAATTATGACATGGAGGGCAATCCGTGCCGCAACAATATGGGAGTTTGTTCAGCCACTTATAGCTATGATAATAACAGCAATATCACATCGGTTAAATTCTATGATGATAATTTTGCACTGACTTCGGGCAATATAGGTTGTTCAGCAAGACACTTTGTGTATGATGGTACAAGGCTGGTGAGGAGCGCGTGCCTTGACCCGAATGGTATGCCTGTGTCACCGGTGTTTAATCTGAGTGCACCCGTAGTCGGTGTGAAATATGATGATTTTGGCAATGTCACTGATTTGTACCGTTACAATGGGTCGGGAACCCATGAAGGATTTGATGAAAATGTCTCGGTGCATGTGAAGGCTAAATATGACGGAGGGTATTGTGTCGCGGTAAGCAATTATAACAAATCAGAGTCGCTTGTCGATGGCTGGCAGGGATATGCCGAGCAGCTCATGACCTATGACAAGCGTGGAAACCGATTGCACACAGAGTACAGGAGCCCCAATGGCGACTTGTGTGTTGTGCCGTCATTGAATTATGCCGTTCTCGAGTCGGTATATGATGATTGCGGCATGGAAATCGAAACGCGTAGCTATGGCGCTGATGGGAAGCCGATAATATGTCGTGACGGGTGGGCCAGGAAGGTAAGTGAGTATAAGGATTTCATGCTTGTGGCGATGTCGTCATATGGCGTCAATGACGAACCGATACTTGCCACAAGTAT
The DNA here is from genome assembly GCA_023666645.1 of Clostridiales bacterium. Taxonomy (GTDB): domain Bacteria; phylum Bacteroidota; class Bacteroidia; order Bacteroidales; family Muribaculaceae; genus JAAVFS01. Next base: position 10,992 of record JAMPBP010000002.1, on the reverse strand, counting down.
TGAAGCCCACTGTAAGACGATTTCATATGACAAGTCAAGAAGGATTGTCGAGGAGCGTTTCTATGGCGTGGACAAATTGCCTATGGCCAATAAATATGGGGTGTCAATTCAGCGTTATGAATATGACTTCCGTGGGTTTATTGTTAAAACCGCCGTTTATGATGTCAAAGATAATCCGACTGATAATAGCGATGGCTTTCATATGGCGTTGAATGATTACAATGACCGTAACCAAATTACAAGAAGTGAATTCCTGGATAAAGATCAAAAACCTGTAATGAGTAAGTCTATGAAGTACAGTAGCACTGAAAATCAGTACAATGACAGTGGAATGTTGCTGGGCACGGTATTTCTTGATCCCGATGGAAATTTGACAACGAGTGCAAATGGTTATGCCAAGGGGGTAGTGGAATATGATGAGAATGGACGTATGGTCTATATGGGCTATTTTGATCCCGACCTCAATCCGGTACAGGTACTGGCCGGGCAGGTGTATGCATCAGCGTCATATTGCACTTTTGATGAAAACGGACACATGCTGTCAACGACTATGCTGGATAATGATGTAGATGAGGTATTCGTAGGTGCGTCGTATTTCGAGTGTGGAGAACTCTCAGGTTATCTCAACCGTAAATACGGGTTCCTGAATCATGTGGCCAATAATGGGGGAAACGAAGCGATAGGGTATCTGTGGCATGACTCTGACTCAACGACACGTCGCTATCATGAATTCCTCGACAGTATCACCGGCATAGCGAAACGTGAAGTTTTGAAAATAAATGCACGTGTAAAGAGTGGCGGGTGATAGTTATCTGCTTCACATATGCTCATTAATAAAAAAATAGAAGAATATGAAAAAGGAAACATATACACCGCAACCCGTCGATACCAACATCGTGGAGTTGCCAGAAGAGCTGTTGCCACTGGTTGAAGATATGGCCCGCAATGTTCACGAAGTATGGGCACGGAATCGCATGGACGATGGGTGGACCTATGGTAGTGAACGTGACGACGAGCAGAAAACCCATCCATGCCTTGTGCCCTATGAGGAATTGCCGGAGGAAGAGAAGCAATATGACCGCTCTACATCACAGGAAACACTTAAATTTATTTTGAAATCGGGTTTTAAGATTTCAAAGATTTAATATATCTTTGTGCCCATAAGTCACCCATGACATAAAGTTGAATTAAGTGTGCATGAGGGGGCATATGAACAATCATTATCGCTGAAGCATGAAACCATCAGAATTTATCCACCCCGATGACGCGGCTGCACTGAGACAGCTTGAGAGTATACCCGGGTTCCCGACTCTTGTCAAAAAGTTTTATGCCCTGGGCTACGAGAAGTTTTTCCATGGCATGAAGATGGCGTCCAATATCAAACTGTCAGAAAATCAATTGCCTGAGCTGTATCGCCACTTGCCACCGATATGTCGCAAGCTTGGAATAGCCGAGCCCGATTTTTATCTTGAGATGGACCCGAATCCCAATGCATATACCTACGGCGATACAAAGATTTTTGTGGTGGTGACCTCGGGACTTGTCGAGATGATGGACGACCAGGAGCTCGATGCCGTGATAGGTCATGAGTGTGGTCACATACTTTGTCGCCACGTGCTTTATCACAATATGGCCGAGATGTTGCTAAGAGGTGCCGACAGCTTTGGATTGCTGGGATTCCTGACAACACCAATACAGCTTGGACTTCTCTATTGGATGCGAAAGAGCGAGTTGTCATGTGACCGTGCCGGTGCCATTGTCACCTCGCCCGAGGTGGTATCACGCACTATGTTGCGTCTTGCCGGTGGGCCACGGTCTATAACCGATACGGTCAACATGGAAGAATGGGCCAAGCAGGCTGAGCAATATGAGGACCTGCGCACCAGCAACGCCTGGAACAAATTCCTCCAGGCCTATGCCGTGATGGGCAGTGACCACCCTTTCTCAACTGTCCGCGCCCGCGAAGTAATGAAGTGGGGCAACACCAAGCAGTATGAGAATATCATCAATGGATTGGCGAAGCTTGAATCCTCGACATGTCCCAATTGTCATGCACACATCGAGGAGTCATGGAAGTTCTGCCGCAACTGCGGTCACAAGCTTGGCGACAATTGAGCAGCCTTGACAAGAGAAGCGATACAAGTCTAATCATATAAACGAAGAATAATATGCAGACAATTTTTGACGAGAATGGGTTCCTGAATATCTCTGATATCATCAAGGATCACCCTTCCTACAAGGCTATCATGGAAGATGGCATTGTAACCGACGAGGAGTTGAAAACCCAGGCCGAAGTAACACTTAAGGCTCTTCATAAACTCCAGTCGATATGCAATGAGGAACAGCAGACGGCTATCCTCGATGCCATCTCTGAGATGAGCGTACTATTTGCAGCCTATCACAATTATGAACTTCAAGAATTACGTAAATAACTATGGGAGCATTTAATACAAAGACAGTACTTCTTGGTAATCCCGACCTTATTCCTGCTATCTCTGACCGCATATGCCAGGTTTTCTCAATTGAGGGGTATGAAATAAAACGTGAGGAACTCCTCAGTGGCGGTGCCGAAATCTCAATTACCAAGGGTGGTGCATTCAAGGCAATCCTGGGCATGAAGACTGCGCTTAAAATCACATTGCTGCCTCAAACCAATGCCATATCATTTCAGGCCGGAGTAGGTATTTTTGGCAAGCAGATTATTCCCACACTCATCACTATGCTTTATTACTGGCCGGTGTTGATAACCCAGATATGGGGCCTGGTGAAACAGTCAAACCTTGACGATAAGGCTTTAGCTGTTGCAAAGACTGTCATTGCCGAAAACTCGGATAACGCCTACGGGGCAACCAGCCCATTTGAAAGTACTCTTGCCGCCAATGGACCCGCCAGGTTCTGCGACAGCTGTGGTGCTCCTCTTGCCGCCGGTGCAAAGTTCTGTTCCAACTGTGGCAAACCGATAAGCTGATTCTATCGATGAACCAGTTGAAAGACCGATGTCTGGACAAGGAGCGTGAATTACTTGATAAATACTTTGGTTCTCTTGTCGATGACGCTGCGATAGAGCGCCCGGATACAATTGGTGAGTATACACCTGAGCTCCCGCTCAGTATCGAAGCTGAATACCGCGATTTTCTTGTAGATTTGTGGAACAGGTATGTGAGCCATGATAAGCCACTTGTGCTTGACGATGCCGGTTTGCGCCTATCGATGACCGAGGATGATCGAGAGGGTGTTGACGCGGCATACAAGAAAGCCCGGGAGCGCACCCTGTGGGAGCGTATCACTTGTACCAACCATGAAGATGTAACCTACTACAAAGGATTATTGAAAGAGTATACGCGCGATTTGTTATTGGCCAATCGTCTCGATTTCCTTGGGAAAATATAGAGACTGCCGCTTGACAGGCTCTTAATAAACGTAAATCCGGAAGCGATTGGCATCGGCCTGTCGCTTCCGGATTTTTGCATAGAAGGCTCTAAGTCAAATTTATAAGATCGCTCAGAGTACGGCCTTGTAGAGAGCCTCGATATCGGTGAGCGATACCTCGCGGGGGTTGCCCGGGGTGCACACATCCTCGAGTGCTTGGGCTGCCAGCTGAGGTATATCATCGGCTGTGATGCCAAGTTCGCTCAGATGCTGTGGGATACCTACTTTGATGGCAAGGTCTTGCACGGCTCGGCAAGCGGCCTTGGAAGCCTCTTCGCGTGTCATTCCTGAAATATTCACCCCCATGGCCTCAGCGATGCGTGGATACTTGTCGAGGCAGCAGGGCATGTTGAAATCCATCACTGTAGGGAGAAGCAAGGCATTGGCAACTCCGTGAGGAATGTCAAAGAGGGAACCCATGGGGTGGGCCATGCCATGAACCAAACCGAGTCCTACATTTGAGAATGCCATGCCGGCGATATATTGCGCAACAGCCATTCCGTTACGTCCCTCGGGATTGGAAGGTTCTTCAACGGCTGTAGGAAGATAGCGGGCGATCATTCTTATCGCTTCAATCTCAAACATGTCAGACATTTCCCATGCGGCTTTAGTGATGAAACCCTCGATGGCGTGGGTGAGGGCGTCCATTCCGGTGGCAGCAGTGAGACCTTTGGGGAGTGAATACATGAGTTCTGCATCGATTATGGCTACAGCTGGAATGTCGTTGGGGTCGACACATACCATTTTCTTTTTCTTCTCTTCGTCAATGATGACGTAGTTGATTGTTGTTTCTGCAGCAGTACCGGCTGTAGTGGGAAGTGCGATGATGGGCACACTCTTGTGCTTGGTGGGTGCGCAACCTTCAAGCGAGACGATATCGGCAAACTCGGGATTGTTGCTGACGATGCCAATGCCCTTGGCTGTATCCATGGCCGATCCTCCACCTATGGCTACAAGAACATCGGCTCCTGAGTTCTTGAAGGCTTCAATGCCATCCTTGACGTTGGTGACAGTGGGATTGGGCTTTACCTCGCTGAAAATTTCATAGGGAATTTTAACTTCGTCGAGTAGGTCGGTGACCAATTTAACGACGCCAAATTTGATCAGGCCCTTGTCGGTTACAATTAATGCTTTGTTTTTGCCAAGATGTGTTATGGCGGCTGGCAACTCGCGGCGAGCTCCGGGTCCGAAGTATGACACTTCGTTGAGAATGAATCTGTTGACCATTACTGTTGAAAATACTTTGATGTGAATGAATAAGTTGAGGCAAAATTATGGAAATTTTTCCATAATTACAAATCGTTATTGTTGTCCAATTATTTTCAACCGACAAAATGTTATCTTTGCAAAAATTTATTTCTATATGGATATATTCTGGTTGATATTGGGACTTGTCCTGATTCTGGTGGGTGCTAATGCTCTCACTGATGGTGCCTCGGCGATGGCCAAGCGTTGGGGGGTGAGTGATCTTGTCGTGGGCCTTACAGTTGTTGCCTTTGGAACCTCGGCACCAGAGTTGTCGATAAGCTTTATATCGGCTCTGAAAGGAAGTGCCGAGATGGCAGTAGGCAATGTGGTGGGCAGTAATATTTTCAATGTACTTGTCATTATCGGGGCTGTAGCTATTGTAAGACCTATAAAAGTCTTGCCTACAATCATGACCAATGAAATTCCGCTTGTTATTCTCTCCTCTCTGGCTCTTCTGGCTATCGGTGCCGGACCATGGCTTGGTGTAGATGGAGTTAGGGAGGTGACACGCCCCGATGGTATTTTACTCCTGTTGTTTTTTGCTGTTTTCATGAGATATACCTTTGCTCAGGCTCGTAATGGAAATGTGAATGATGATCAGGAGTCCAGCCAGGAACCGGGTGTCGGTATCATGCCGATGTGGAAAGCCTGTCTATGGGTGGGCGGTGGCCTTGCCGGACTGATATATGGCGGCGACCGCTTCGTGTCGGGAGCCTCCGGTATTGCCAAGTCGCTCGGCATGAGCGAAGCTATGATAGGATTGACCATTGTAGCTGTGGGAACATCGTTGCCCGAACTCGCTACATCGATTACTGCTGCTGTTAAAGGTAAAACCGGCATTGCCGTGGGGAATGTCATAGGCAGTAATATATTTAATATCTTTCTTGTCCTGGGATTAACGTCGACTGTCACACCGCTGCCACTGGGGGGCGTCTCTATTGGGGATCTTCTGGTGATGACAGGTGCTGTGGTGTTATTCTGGTTGTTTGGATGGCGTTTCGGTCACCGTGTGATTACACGGTGGGAGGGCGGTGTGCTGCTTGCCTGTTATATCGCATATGTTGTGATGCAGGTGTCCCGCTTGTAAGCTTCAATTTTTTTTCCAAAAATATTTGGAGTTAATATAAATATGCCTACCTTTGTGGTGTTGTACATGTGTACATCGCTACATATATACATGAGATAATTCATTCCTAAACATATAATTTTATCCAAATGATTGAATTAAAGGATATCAAATTTAGCTATAATAAGGGAAAGTCACTGGCGCTAAGCGATGTCTCGGGGACAATAGGGGAAGGCTTGTATCTTCTCGCGGGCGAGAATGGCGCGGGTAAGACCACATTGCTCCATATCATTGCGGGTCTTGCTATTCCCGGGGAGGGCAAGTGCACCATCGATGGTGTTGAGTCGGGCAAGAATCGTGCTGAATATAACGGCAAGGTATTCCTGCTCGAGGAGAATATGTTTTTCCCCGGTAAGACTATCAATGAATTTGCTCGGATCCATTCAATTTTCTATCCTACATTCTCGCCTGAGAGATTCAGGGCAAATCTCGGGGAGTTTGGTCTTACGGGAGATGAGAAACTACGTTCTTTGTCGCTCGGAAACCGCAAGAAAGCTCAATTGGCCTATGTACTCGCTCTCGGTATTGAAGTGGTTCTGCTTGATGAGCCAACCAATGCGCTTGATATCGAAGGTCGCAATTCTCTGCGTAAACTCCTTGTGCGGTCGGTCCATGAGGGGCAGACGGTGATAGTCTCTACCCATACCATTGGTGACCTCGAACGCCTCTTTGAAGGTGCGGTTATAATGCAGAGTTCCCGCATCCTTTTCGCCGGTACTGAGGATGATGTCACCGCTAAACTTTCCTTTAACAGCGATAGGAGCTATCGTCCTGAGGCCCTCTACAGTGAGAATAATGCCGGTCGTTATATGAGCATATCACGCATTGAAGAGAACGATAACGACGGGTCGACGCGCGTTGACTGGCGCATGCTTTATATGGCGCTTCATGCCCCTCATTCACAGGATGCTGTTATGGAAATACTCCAGTAGGTAAAATTGGAGGCTGTTCCTTAGCAAGATGAGATAAATCAATTCAATCCCTGAAAAGTTAGATAAAAAATGAATACCAAATCAACATTATTTTCTTGGCACAATGTAGGCCAGATGTATGCATATAATTTCCCCTGGATTAAGAAACAGCTGGGCATATATTTCTTAGTGTCGTTATTGGCAATGACATTGTACCTGATGTCGGGATGGCAGGACTGGTTGTTCACTATCTACGGATTGTTTAACACGGCGCTTGGTTTCATGTATGTGTGGTCACCGATTGTCTTCATGAAAGGAGGCGATTCGCAGGCTGTCGACCGCATGATTCCCGCGAGTGCCGCTGAGAAGATTATATTCTATGTGAGCTATCTTCTTATAGGTGTGACGGCCGCATGTTATGCAGCTACATGGCTTGCCATGTCATTGTGTCCGATGGTCAATCTGTCTAATCCTGATTTGAATCTTGCCCTGGAAATGGGGCGTAACATGCCGTTGCCTTATCTGATAGCTCAATCCATGGTCAGTGTGGCTTCTATGTTCACATGTCTTTACTTTGTCGTTGGTACCAAGGCCAATCGTATTAAGGCTTTCCTGTGGCCGGTAGGTGTGATGATTATTTCATCAATAGTGCAGACCTTTTATATTGCCGTGGAGGCTTTCTCCAAGGGTTTTGAAGCGGCTGTGAACAACGAGCCGGTAGATGTAGCCGATATGACAGGCGAGCTCACTGATTTGATTTTGGGGCATTCCCTTTACTCTACGATAATGATGACGGTGATGTTCATATATGTAATATGGATTCTGATGATGACCTATAGGGGTCTTTACCGTCATAGTTTATAATAACAGGGTCTTTATGGTGGAATTTAACGACAATAAACCTATATATCGTCAGATTGTCGATTATGCCTTCAATTGTATTCTCAACGGTGAATGGCGTCCGGGCGAGATGATTCCCTCGGTGAGAGAACTCACTGGCGAGCTCTGTGTAAATAACCGCACAGTGCTGAAAGCTCTTGATGAGCTTCAGGTACTGGATGTGATTGAATCAAAGCGTGGCATGGGGTTCTTGCTCGGAGCCGATGCCGTGGAGAAGGTGAGGCACGAGCGTCGACGCGAATTCATCGAGGTGACAGTTCCCCAGATTGTCGCTGAGATGAAGGCTCTCGGTATAACCAAGGAGGAGCTTGTCGACATGCTTAGATGAATTCGCTACGAAATTATTAATTGATTAAAACCAACGACTATGGCTAAATGTTTTTTCATGATTGTGGCAGTCGCCGTATTGATTATTCTTATTTGATTGATACACAGGATGCTGTTTGCTTTTTATTGTCGCAAGATGAAACACTATGCGATAGGTGTTGTTTGACTTTTATGTAGATAGCAAGAGCACATATTGATTTATGGCCGATTGGTTGCTCCTCTTTTTTGATCTTTTTTTGATACAATCAGAATATTTCCCGATGATTGTTATGCCGGAATATTAGGAATTGCTATCTTTGTGACAGTTTTATTGCCCCATGAAAATCTAATGATATTCATGGGGCGATGTATTTTATATAGTTTACTGATTATGATACTGCAATTTGGTATTTTATTTGCATTTCTCTCTTTGGGCGAACTGGTGGTATGGCTTACCGGTTGGCCTATTCCGTCGAGCATCATAGGGATGTTGATGCTGACATTGTCGCTGAAACTGGAGATTATTAAGTTACATCAGGTTGAGAGGTTATCCAATTTTCTGGTCCATAATCTTGGCTTTTTCTTTGTTCCTGCCGGAGTGGGACTCATGAACTGTATGGGCATTATATCTGACCAATGGCTCCCTATAATAGGAGCATCGGTGATAAGTACCGTGGTGATAATGGCGGTGACCGGTTGGACCCATCGGTGGGTAAGAACATTCATAAACCACAAAAGGAAACCGGTAGGTGGTTTTTGATGCCGTTTAATAAATTGGAACTTTGATTACTATGGATTTTCTCACTAACAAGCTATTTTTGATAGCTCTCACTTTTGCCGCTTTCATAGGTGCTGGATATCTGCAAAGGCACACTGGAATAAAACTGCTCAATCCCATACTGGTGTCAATAATTGTGATTATATTTTTTTTAAAAGGTGCTGGTATTGACTACGAGACATACAAGTCGGGCGGTGAATATATCGAGTTGTGGCTCAAACCTGCAGTTGTTGCACTCGGTGTGCCGCTCTTCAGGCAATTATCATCGATAAAGAAGCAATTGCTACCCTTGCTCATCTCAGAGCTTGCCGGTTGTGTGGCAGGCATAGTGTCGGTAGTGGTTGTTGCCAAAGCTCTTGGAGCTTCACATGAAATAATCATGTCGATAGCCCCAAAGGCAGTGACAACCCCAATAGCGATGGAAATCTCAGCGGCCGTAGGTGGAATACCCGCTCTTACAGCTGCAGTGGTTGTGTGTACCGGTATATTTGGAGGCATGGCCGGCTTCAAGATAGTCAAGCTCACTCATGTCAACAGTCCTATCGCCCAGGGATTGTCGATAGGCACTGCCGCCCACGCTGTAGGGACTTCGGCTGCTATGGAACGCAGTGAGCGGTATGGCGCTTTTTCATCACTTGGTCTTACTATCAATGGATTGTTTACAGCAATGCTTGCGCCATTTATTCTGCCTTTTTTAGGAGTATAGTGAAGCGTCACCCAAGCTTGAATACTATACGCTGTACACCCTCCTCGTATCGACTGCTGGTGATACGGAAAGCACCTATATCGCCCGTGCGCTTCACATGGGTTCCCGCGCAAAGGCACTGGTCGTAATCTCCAATAACGACTACTCTCACCGTGTCTGAAGCACCTTCAGGCAGGCGGCTCATGTCGAAGCGTTTCATAGCCTCGGCTTGTGAGATGTATTCCTCTGTCACCTCGACATTGGCCGCAACAACGTTATTGATATAGGTTTCGAGCGACTGAAGTTCTTCGGGGCTAAGCGGGCGAGGAAGCCGGTAATCAAGCTTGGATTTTTTACGTTCAATGTGAGCGCTGAATGCGCGCCCATGGCCATAGCGACGTGCCATCTCTCCATTTAGAAGATGCTCGGCACTGTGCATGGGTGGAAATTCCTGTTTGTTATGCTCGTTGAGAATCGGATTGTCCATAATGTGGTTTTAAAAGGTTGGAGTCACTGCAAAAGGCTTGTTGTAACAGCCTTGGTTACATTCAATACGTGAAAAGGTGGCAAATATTGTGCTGTTATTTACCGGTGCCGAAGCGGGAGGCGTCGATGACGGAGTCGTTCTTGGGTTTGAAACCATTGAAACGCCATATGAATGTGAGTTTGAGATTGCGGGTCATATCACGTACTTTCATCCCGTAGTCTTGTCCGGCATGGTTGATTGTCATTGTCGGCGACCAGTCAACAAATATGGTTATTTCAATGGACTCCATACCCGATACGGACTTAACGGGAACATCTCGTACCAATTCACACCGAGGTTGTCTGCAACTCTGTTCGGTGAATATTATTTCGGGCTGCCTCCGCGGATGACAAACGGAATGCCGATGCCACCGGCAATGATTGGTTATTATGGACGCTCCACATTTGGCGGTTATTTTGACTACCGGATCAATGAACGATGGGGGGGGCAGACAGGAGTACAGACGGTTCAGCAGTTTGGTACCAACAGATATAAAGCCGAACCTATAGTAACCCCATACTACAAAATAAACAAAAAGGTAGCCATAGGTCTCCCGGTAGGCCAAATTCTATACCACATCTTGAAGAAATGAAATAGCCTTTTCCTTGAAAGAGCTGTGGAAGAGCTGAGTGGAAGAGCTGATGAAGAGCTGAGCGCTGATCCGTAAACAAAAGAAAAAAAATTTTGGAAAAATCAAATAAACGCACTATCTTTGCACTCGGAAAAACCCAACCGCAAGGAAAGATGCCGGAGCGGTCGATCGGGACGGTCTCGAAAACCGTTGTACCCTTACGGGTACCCAGGGTTCGAATCCCTGTCTTTCCGCAAAAAAGCTGTAAGTGAAAACTTACAGCTTTTTTTGCGTGGGAAGGACAGGGTGAGAACCCAAGGGTTCGTTATCGCGAAGCGCTTGCGAAGCAAGAATCCCTGTCTTTCCGCAACCCAAGCGGACAAAAGTCGGCTTAATCAAGACAACCTTTAGCTCATTGAGCAGGGAAGCGAAATAAACCACGGACTATCAACAAGTTCCGGCACAAGCCGTTATTCCGGTGCATATGTTAAAACGTACGGTAGTCAAGTGTT
>JAMPBP010000029.1 GCA_023666645.1 Clostridiales bacterium | reverse complement strand
GTCTGTTCGGGGGCATCGCCACCACTGCAATTGTCTATTTCATGCTTATCAAGGGGATAAAGGACTTGACGATAATGACACCCGAGCTCAAATCGTGGATAAGCAACAACACGGCACTTATACTCGGAGTAAGCCTCATCGGTTTCACAATTTTGATGCAGCTTCTACATTTTCTAAAGGTGAATGTGTTTAAGATTGTAGTGCTTTTAGGCACATTCTCGCTTGCCATGGCCTTTGCGGGAAACGACCTCGTGAATTTCGTAGGTGTACCGCTCACCTCTCTCGCATCCTACCAGGACTATGCCACTAATGGAGGAGGCGATCTCCACGGATTCATGATGAGTAGCCTTAACGGCCCTGCCCAAACATCATTCTATTTCCTCGTAGGTGCCGGAATGATAATGGTGGTGTCGCTCGCCACTTCGAAGAAAGCGAGGCAGGTAACGCAGACCACTGTAGGTCTCAGCTCACAGAGTCAGGGGGATGAGCTTTTCGGCTCGTCAAGAATCGGGCGATCGCTTGTCAGGAGCGCAATAAACACATTTTCATGGATAAGTGACAGGACTCCGGCCGGAGTCAAGAATTGGATTTCCCGACGCATGGACACTACCGTGCAGCAACCGGAGCAAGGGGCGGCATTCGATCTTGTGAGAGGATCAGTCAACCTGATGCTCGCGGGTATGCTGATAGCGTGTGGCACGTCGATGAAACTGCCTCTCTCCACCACTTTTGTGACATTCATGGTAGCTATGGGCACATCGCTTGCCGACCGTGCATGGGGACGCGAAAGCGCTGTGTTCCGCATCACGGGGGTGATTTCGGTAATAGGAGGCTGGTTTATCACTGCCGGTGTCGCATTTATAGGTGCCGGACTTGTCGTCTGCCTGATGCACATGGGAGGTGTGCCCGTGATGATTGCCGGTGGAGTCATTGCACTTGCCATGTTGATAAGGAGCAATATACGCTTCAACAAGAAGAAAAAGGAGGTGCTGAATGACACTCTTTTCCAAACCATTCTCACTACTCAGGATACCAAGGAGGTGTGGACACTGCTAAGAATATACATCAATGAGAAGCAGAAGATGTTCTTGAGCTTCGGTGCCGAAGTGTATCGGAACGTGATAAACGGTTTTATTGAAGACAAAGGCAAATTACTCTCATCGGCTGAAAAATCGCTGGCCGCTGAAAAGGAGGTTCTCAAAGGACAACGGCGCAAGCTGACACTCTGTTTCCGAAAAGCATCGCCTCAGATTGCGATGGAAAAAAGCACCTGGTTTCACCTAAGCAACAACATGTCGATGTCAATGACCTATAACCTGCGGCGCATCAATGAAGTGTGCAAAGAACATGTCGATAATAATTTCACTCCTCTTCCCGTGCGGTTTCATGATTCGCTTTCAGACATCCGTGATGAGGTATGCGCCATTTTCAATGATGTCATAAATGCGGTTGATGAAAATAACCCGGTAACAATCGACATTCTCAGAAAACGATGTGAGGCCGTCAAACAGAAACTATCAAATAATTCCAAGGAAGTCTATGACCTATTGCAGAATGGGGATACGTCAGACATGACTGTGGCTTATGTCTATCTTAATCTTCTTCAAGAAAGTCAGGAACTGGTGACTTCTTTGCGCAAGATGCTGCGGGCGGTCGGGAAACTTAATCTCGAGCCATCGCACTACCGCAGTTTTTCACATACTTCGACAGCACTTTAGCATTGGAATTCACATTATACCAGTGCTGTCTGAGGGAAAACATATTGGGGTCGGTTGGTGTTGAATATATGCGTCATCGATTATGTCATCATGACCTAAACAGATTAATGCAATGATTCACACACCCAATACTCCTACCGATAAGAATACCTTACCTGGTAAAACAGAGACCGGCGATGCCAACGTCGCGGGCCCAGGTGTCGACACGATATCCCCATTAGGAAAGAGACTTGCAACTGACAAACGCTACTATTGGTTTCTGGTCACATATCTTGTCGGGCTTAGCGCGATGGGATCCTTTGTCAACGACATGTATTCACCGGCACTTCCCTCAATGTGCAAATTCTTCGGTTGCACTGTATCTCTGGAGCAAATGGGATTGACGATGGGTATGATTGGTCTGGGACTGGGGCAGATTCTCCTTGGTCCAATCAGCGACCATTATGGGCGCAAGCCGGTGCTCATAGGTTCAATAGCTATGTTTATCATAGCGGCCATTGTAAGCATATTTTCGCCTACAATCCATTTCTTCAACACATGCCGCCTGTTCCAGGGAATCGGGGCTTCGGGAGGTTATTTCCTCGCCCGTACGATTCCTGCCGATGTCTTTTCCGGACGACCATTGGCCAAACTCATGGCTCTCGTGGGGGCGATCAACGGCATAGCCCCAGCCTCAGCGCCTGTGATAGGAGGTGTGACATCTGATACATTCGGTTGGAAAGGGGTATTTGTCGTCCTGTTTATATTTGCCGTAATATTACTATCATTCTCGCCACTGCTAAAAGAGTCACTTCCACGGTCGGGGCGGACATTGGGAAAATGGTGGCATAATTTCTCAGGCTATCGTCAACTGCTTGCCAACCGCCCCTTTGTCATACACATATGCTTCAAAGGAGTTGCTTTGGGAATACTGTTTGCCTATATATCATCATCTCCATTTATATTTCAGACTCACTATGGCCTGACCCAGACACAATATGGCCTGTTGATAGGCTTCAATGCAATCTTCGTAGCAACCGGCTCGATGCTGGCGCTCAAATTCCACCCGTTGAAAAAGGCGGCCTCGGCAGGTGCCATGATAATGGCGGCAGGAGTTATCGGTGAAGTGATATCTCTTTATATAGTCGGCAACATTTGGATACATGAGGCTTTTATTCTCGTGATGCTCATAGGGCTTGGCCTGATTTTCACTACTTCCAACACACTTGCCATGAACGAGGGCAGGCAAAAGGCCGGTGAGGCATCGGCTCTTCTCGGAGTGTCGGGCTACATCGTGGGAGCCATCGTCGCCCCCTTGGTCGGGCTCGGTAATATCCTTCACTCGACGGCAATAGTTTTCGGCATTCTTGCCATCATCGTCGTCCTACTCTCGAGAATGTCGGCCGCACAAGCCCCCGACCTCGACAAGTAAGCAGATGCAAATCCAAGGAATCACATGGATCGCTTGCCGAATGGAGTCATCATTGCAGCATGAGCAGCCTCCTGCGCGAGTTTAGTCTGCCCGGGAGTCATGCCCTCGGGAATGAAGCTATTACCAATGACGCTTTCGCCAAATATAGCCTCATACCATACACAGGAAGCTATGTAACGGCCTATGGCAGGATCGAGATGATAACCGTCGCGGGTGAGGTCATAATCGCCCGAGAGCAAGCGTGCATTCTGCACTGCGGTGCCTGATGGTATTATAATGGTGAGCCTGGGGTTGTCGGTCATAGCACGTTCAGAAGCTACCATTATGGAGTCGTACATGGTCACCTGGTTGCAGTCATAGTTTGGAAACTCCGGGTGCCGGGAATCAGTGGCATATGCCCACGTCTGATGCCACGCCATATGGGTCCCGTCGGCCACAAGGCTGTCGACATAGGCAATTAGGAAGGGGAGGTTGGCATATGACCCATATTTCCCCGACACGCCGCTTGCCTGCTGGAATGTCACAATATCCCAGTTGTCGCTCCCTATGGCCCAACCCAGACGCGTGTCATGTGACTCGATGATATTACCGTCGAGCCCTATGCGACGGAAGCGATAGGCAGCCTCGTTGGTCTGAGCATTCTTATAATGACGGTCAATAGGGCACCCTCCGATATAGAGATTACCCACAATCACCTTCCTGCCCGCAGCTTCGCATATGGAATGGAAATAGCTGTCGAGAGCATCTTCCGAGAAACTGTTCCCAATAGCGAGAACGCGCGTGATTTTATCGGAGTCTTCAGTTTTGCACGCCGATACCTTAGCCTTGCATGACGAGACAGCGCACATCACAGCTATGGTTGCGGCCACAAGAATGGTATATAATTTCATGACGGTTGAATTTTGCATGTAAAATTACAAAAAATTCTTTTCCATTGATGCGGGACCGATACATGAAAGGCTCTCATTATTGATTAAATGACAATATATGTGTAACTTTGTGCTTGGACAAAATCATTTCAAGTTATGGCTAAACAGGAATATATAGAAAGAAACAAGCGCTGGCTCCTTGAGAAATCCCAAGAAGCAGGCGTGAAGCCTCTCGACGGGGGAATATGCTACAAGGTACTGAGACAGGGGGACAAAAAAAGTCCCACTCCCAATCGTGGCAGTGTTGTCACGGTACACTATACGGGCAAAACCATCAACGGCAAGACCTTCGACAGCAGTCGTGGCGGAGTAGCTCCGGCATTCCGTCTGCGCGAACTGATACCTGGGTGGATAATCACACTCGGGCATATGCATGTAGGTGACAAGTGGGAAGTATACATTCCAGCCGACAAAGCCTACGGCCGACTCAACCAGCCGGGAATCCCGGCCGGCTCAACCCTCATCTTTGAGATTGAACTGTTGAACGTGATGTGACGCCATCTTTAAGGAATCTGTCGTCAACCCGAGCAATCACATTCTTGGCATCTTCGCCAAAATCACACGCCACGACAATATATTTCCCCTCCTTGGCCATAGCTACAAACACAGTAATACGGTCAGTATCACAGAAATCCAACATTTGTTTTTTCACCATTAAATCGTACCGATGAGACTGATTCAGTGCCTTAGGCCTTTACCATTACACCAACTAAAATTTATTTCACAATAATTCATATAACCTATTGACGGCTTATATACTATCATCAGATAATTTCACCTCCGGCACTCAAAACAAATGAGACACATCAAAGTATTCGTATCATCATCACTACGTCACCCACAGGCACGAAGTATCATCAAAGAGTGTCTTGACGGCATATACACACCTCATTCCAATGCTACTGACGACGAGAAAATTGAATTTACGACCTACGTCCACGAGACCAACGGGAAAAACGAGATTGTAAATCATGTTTCGTCACAGCATCTTATCAATGCCGAGCTGGAGGATCACAACGTCTTTATCCTATATGCGGGTGATGTGGTGGGTAACATGACAGTCCTGGAATTTGAAAAGGCACTTGCCTCTCCTGAGTTTAATATAAAGTTCATTTACGTTTTACATAATGAGAATGACATACTCACACCCAGAAGCGATGACACGCACTACATGCCGTGGAAAGAATTCTACGACACGAAAATGAAAAATCTCGATAGAGATTTCTATGAAACATTCACCGGTATAGACACCTTGCGCGAAAAGGTTCTTAATATACGTAAGCGCCTTGCCGAGCGCCAGATTGTCCCACTCTCACCGCTCGACATGAATTATTCCCTGATGATCTCCGACAGTCAGAAGGATTACCGCAAGTTCACAACTTACATGCACCGAGGCGAACTCGACAACAGTATGTTTGAGGCGTTGGAATTCAACCATGACGACACTCCGCTTCCACTGCTCATTGTCACAGGACAGTCGCTTGCCGGAAAAACCCGCACTGTCATTAACTCATTGGGTAAACTAAATCCAGCTGAGGTAAAGATACATTATCTGCGAGGTTTTAATCCACGTACAGAGGAGGTGTTCCGAAACATCAATCCCCACAGCCAATTCCATGCGGGGTGGCATCACATATTATTCATCGATGAGATCGACAACTTAATTTTTAATGAGTTGAAGTTTGCATCACTTGCCCCAAAATTCTTTGATTTATGTGAATTTGCTTCCTCCCACCCTGACCGTCTACGCATCGTGGGTACAAGTGCTACAGATTTCTCCACATTGGTATCCTTACTTACCATACCTTCCACACCGGTGACATGGCTACGGTACGTACGCAATATTGACATTCCCTCCATGTCCTTGAAAGAGCTCCAATCGATGGTGCGTAGGCTCAGGGTGCTCAACATCTTCGATCCCGAGGATATGAGAAAGGTAAAGGATGGCATGCCACTGGGTGCCTTATTCGTTGACCTCACGAAACTTAAAAACCAATTTTCCAAATTCTACCCTTCACAGTCAGGCTCGCAGGTAACAAGAGAGATTCTATATGCCCGTTGTGTATTTGATGCTGTAAAATCAATTGTACTTTGGAAAGACACCTCGTCAATCGACCCTACACTTTTGCTTCACTTCCTTAACAACGCCTATGGACTGAAAAGTCGTGACGGCAAGGATTTCTTCACTGAGCAAGATGTTGAGAACTTCATAGCTGAACAAAAGGAGTTCATCAACATTTACAGTACGAGTCTGACCGACTATGAATACCGCGTTGATGACATCATAGCCGACGAGATACTGATGTTCTGTGATGACCATCAGCAGCCGGCCGACTACCCCACCGCTATTAAACGCATAATAGACTATATCATCACCTGTAACCCGGAAGAAAAATTTGAAGATCTCAGCAAACTGATTCACCGCACGTATGCGCGAACCGGTGATATAAAGTTGGCTGATCTCATTGTTGAAGATGTAATGCGCAGGTTCTCAATCTCTGAAATCACAGACGCCAGAGAACTCACAACCACAATCGACGGAGGAGCTAAAAACTGGGCCGAGGTCATGCTGAACCGCATAGCTTACCATATGATACGGCACCAGTCATTCACACACGCTCTTGACTTGTTCAACACTACCGGTTCTCATGGAGTACTATCCGAGCTCGTGGAATATGCGTCGACTGAGGAAGAAAAGGATACCGTTAACAAAATCCTGTTCAACAGCAATGGATCAGTCAAGGAGGAATATGCGCAATCGACCGATAAAAAACTTCTGCATAACATATTCAATCTACTCGACTTCAACAACGCTTTTGATCTTTTTTGCTCTCTGGATATGGACCGTATTGTATGTGCCAACCACCGCACAGTGCGCAACGAGCAAGTATACATTGACGAGAGCCTACGCGAGACGGTATCCCTTTATTTCTCCATGCTGCTGCAGAAAGTGGAAAGATATGCCGACTTTGACACCGCATTCTCAATACTCGATGCTCTAAACATGTCAAGGTCAAATGAAGATAAAACTCCATTCTTCAACAGTGATTTCGAACGATATTTCCTTATGCCTAAAAAGCATTCCTGGAGATTATTATCAGAAAATATCACTTCACATGATTTGCGCAAGGTATTCACAACCTTATATAAGATACCAGTCCCTGAAGGCACGA
Source organism: Clostridiales bacterium (assembly GCA_023666645.1). Lineage (GTDB taxonomy): Bacteria > Bacteroidota > Bacteroidia > Bacteroidales > Muribaculaceae > JAAVFS01. The sequence continues at coordinate 11,947 of JAMPBP010000029.1, read as the reverse complement.
CAATCATCGACGACATATCCCTCACCCGCACAGAAATATTCAATTATCTTCTTGATAAGATGGATTTCGACCAGGCACTGCCTACATGGGAGGATATGAAAAATGTAAGGGATAGTTTCTCTCTTGTACAAATTCTAAGTAAAGCTCCCGACTTCTCCATAGCCAAAGGGTTAATGGACTCTTTCATCTCCGGAGGAATAGGGAAACATGTGAAAATAGGCATAACGGCCGTCAACGCTTTACTGGCCACCACCCGGGATATCTCAGATGCCACCGAATGCGTGAGATACTACCGCGACATTGGTTACCTACCATCGGCCAATGATCAAACCGGCCCCGACCAATTTGAGGATTTGCTCAGAATTAATGATATGTACACCCAAGGTATCCTCATCGCGCGCGATTTTATAGGATTCCAGTCAAGATGCCGTATTCTTGGCCTACATGTCGACCCAACGGTTGTAAGAACCGAAGGCACCCTGTGCTATGTGCTTTACAAAGCGCCTGGATTTGAAGTAGCAGAGGAAATTCTCTTTGGCAAGCCGGCATTCATCACTCCTGATGAACAAAAACTATTATGTCACAGTCCAGTAGCACTATCATGGCTTGCAGGAAGAACTTTTTCACCCTCCCAAAAGAATAGACTCGACCAGCGCCTTCAGGAGGTCATGGCGGCTACCCGTGCTGATGGAACTTTACATGATGTGTTTGACCCTGCCACTGCCAATATCATCAACGAATACATAGGTAATGAAAATCTCACGCCGACCTATGAAGACGCTATAGCTGCTGTTGAATACTTCACAACCCAATTAGGATTCAATCCGGCCAACGATTTGACAGAGACAAAGTTGCTGTGGAGATATCTGCAGAGTGACAAATCACGCGAAGATAAAATTTCAAAAGCCAATGCCCATGTACTGAAACAATCCCATCTAAAACGTAGTCATGTATGGCAGAATGTTCTTGCGAGATTTCTTCTTTCCTCACGCAAACAGTCTCCAAAGTCGATTTCGCTCACACAAACTGAGGTGTATCCCTTCATTAAATCAACCGGCGAGTGGACGTTAAGGGAAGAAAATGTCATCGACTACATGCGCAATATGATGGAGCATCGTTATCTTCACCCCCAGGCTCTATACTTTACCCTCAAGGTTCTTCTTGACAACATAAAGTCAGGGAGTGACCGAGACAGGAGCATAAGCTTGTTCAAAGATCTTGTGAATCGCGCGCTCAATAACCGCACATATATGACACACCGTCATGTTATGCTTCTCTCAAACAATATGTCACGTGTGAGTGACTTAAAGATAGATCTGCGCCCATTAGCCCTTGACTATTCTATCATACGCGACCTGTGCGACCGTCTTGAGAGCGATAGAATCAGTCCACGCTCAGCCATGACAGAACTGAATGGATACTGTCAAAGCTACCCCATAAAAATATACATTCCGGCACGTTTCTACAATCACCTGGCACTATCAATAGCACGACACGATAAGTTTACAGTATCCGAACATATCGACATATTCAAGAATTGCGATGGTGGTGGACTATCCTCATACACGGTCAGTCCTCTCATGCACGCTGTAAGGACGTATGATGAATACCTATCGGTAAAAAAACTTTGGGGCAAGAAACTTTTACCGGAGTTTTACAAAGCATTTCCATCAGTACTCCAGAATATGGCTAAAGCCGGTTCTCAAAAAGATGTGAACCTCATCATACGTGACTGCCTTGGCTGGGACGGCAACATATTTGCCACTCCTGTGCCTATAGCCAATACCCTCGCTATCAGAATCGCATCTCTATGGAGCGAAAAGAATGCCGCGGAATTGATCGGCATATTCACACTCAGCGGATTCTGTGACAACAACTCAACAATCAGTACCGAGAGTGAAGATATCATTTCCGATATTCTCGACGAAACTCCTGAGGAAAGCTACGACAGCATTTCACAACAATTATTGAGGGCCAACAGGACAGCCGATGAGATTATAACCATACTCGAATATGCTTCTCTTCATAATGAACGTTTGAAAGACAAAGTGTTGCTATACCGCCTATCATCAATAAAACCGTCATTGGATCAGGCAAAGGAAATTGTGGACATCTTACAAAAGGAAGAACTCATAGGAATCAATCAGAAGAATTATCACCTCGTTCTTCTGGCTGGTAAAAACTGGCAATTTGATTTCGGTATGATAAGAAGTCTTATTAACGATTGCTCCATGGCCCTTGACAGTCATGACTTCTTTAGCGCACTTCATTTAATAGAAACGCTCGATGACTATCTTTTTTTGAAAAAGCACTATGAATACCCCCTCAATGGCCGACATTGCGAAATAATCATTAAACGCATCAACGACCGATCAGGCGTCATTCCGATATTCAGGCATGATATTTTCAATCACTTCAATACTCCGGTAAATTTGGAAATCATCAGCCAGCTTACCAAAGAGGACAGCAAGCTACGTTCTGTAATAGAGCGCAACATCAAGTTAAATAACCGACGCCGTGAACCTTATATGATTGAGTTTTGCAACTTCTGTAATGCAATTCTTTTAGCGCAATGATACCTCAGGACTGTTTTGCAACTGAATGCAAGCCATATAAACACAACAGGTAATTTGCTCTAAAACTCAGTGAATGACAGAGGGAGCAATGATTTTACCGAGGGGAGAAGGTATACCTTGTCGCGGCCAGCAAGGAGAACCGGGACATCGTGGCCTGCCAGCACCTCATATTCCAGAAGCGACTGCCTACATGCCCCGCAGGGAGGCGTAGGCGTGAGGGTAAACTCATCATCGGTGCCGCGTGCCGATATCGCTATTCGCTCAAAGCGTGCTTCCGGATAGCGTGAGTGGGCATAGAAACATGCCGTGCGCTCGGCACATGTACCCGATGGGTAAGCGATGTTCTCCTGATTGGAGCCCTCGACGATCTCACCGTTATCGAGTAGAATGGCTGCTCCTACATTGAAATGGCTATATGGTGCATAGGCTCTATAGGTCGATTTACGTGCCAATTCCACAAGGCGGCTGTCGACAGAGTCAAGTTCATCATAGGTAAACACCTTTATATCCAGCGGTAGTTGAATTATCTTCATGGTATGGATTCTAATTTAAAAATTATCTTAAATCAAGTAGCTCAGAAGGGATAGCCCACCGAGAAGTGGAATGTAGCGTCACGCTTCCAATTAGGATTAACAAGCGGCCAGGGCTTTTGGTTGGCGGCCGGATTATGGGCTTTGAATCCGAGGTCGAGACGCAACAGGAAATAAGTGAAGTCAAATCTTACACCCGCGCCATAGCCCAGAGCTATCTCCTTATAAAAGTCGTTGAATTTAAACACCCCGTTGGGTTGTGTCTCGTAATCGCGTATGGTCCATATATTACCGGCATCGACAAACAATGCTCCCTCGAGCACCCAGAAGAGTTTGGACCTATATTCCATGCTCAAGAACAATGAAATGTCGCCACATTGATTTATGAAATTTGAAACCGAGTTGCGGGAGTCGTAGCGTCCGGGACCCAGTGTACGCACACCCCAACCTCTCACGCCATTTGCACCACCGGCATAGAATCGCTTCTCAAAGGGTACCATCGACGAGTTGCCATAGGGTACCACCACACCGGCTTCAGCGTGTAAAGAGATGCTGTTGCGGCTGTTGAAGTAGTGATTGATAGTGTAGCCGGCCTGTCCTTTCACATATTGGGCATACTGAATGCCGAATACTTTATAGGCATCGTCATGCTTGCGCATATTGGAGACCGACGATATGAGATACAGCAGGTTGCCGGCCATCTCTGCTTGCATTCTGAATGTATATATGTCACTCTTGGTGATTATATTGCGGGCCGTGGTGTTGAACAGCGGCGGACGATTGGTCTTATAGAATGTATATCCCATGCGCATTATGAAGTGATCCTCATAGCTATAGCGCAATAATGGGTTGGAGGGAGCAATCGTATTGATGAAGTCGATAGTACTCTTGGGCAGATACACAAAGTTGATGTCGATGAGGTCAAATGTGCGGCGCCGTGTATTTTCCCTATTGTTCCATTTGTACTTCATGCCGGCACCGGCAATTATGCGGGTATACTCGGGACGTTCCTGATGGTTGAAGGTGAAATTGAACTCGGTCGATGCCTTGATACGCTGTCGGTAGCTCTTCTTCAATATCGGAGCCTCAAACTTGGGGAATGTGATTCCTACCTCGGCACCCACCTCAGTGTATCGGTTGTTGATAAGACCCTCCAGATTGCCCGACAAGCTTTCATAGCTTCCATGGACTTTGACCGAAAGCAACTCGGAGTGTTTGGCCAGATTACGATGCTGGTATGTGACACCGGCTCCGACGCCCAGGTCACCTTCACTATTGGTACCTTCAAGCTCTACCATGACACTGTGGGTCTTGGTTCGCGAGAGCATTATATGTGCATCGAGCAGCTCATCGCCATTACTATCGGTCCCCTCGGTAGAGAAGGTGATGTTGATGAATTTTATGATACCCAATTGTGACATTGCCTCATATGTGCGCTGCACATTGGAGAGCGAATATACCTGCCCGGGCTGCAGATAACACTTCTCATCGAGAATCGAGGGTCGCAGATATCGCGACGGCCCGTATACGATGTGATACCCACGTGAATATACGGTATCGAGAGGTGTCGAGGCGGGAGCTTCTGCATCTGTGTTTATGAATACCTTGTTTATAAGATACCGACGGTGAGGAGTCTCGACTGTTGAGTCGCCCGAGACCACTCGCGGCTGCCTTAGCACCATTTCCAGATCAACATCACGCGACACGGCCGATGTATCGGCAATAAACGTTATATATTCCTGGGCAAAGGTATAGTAGCCGTTGTCGCGCATGAGCTGTGTGAGACGGGTGCGCTCGGCATCGAGGGTATTACGGTCAAAGAGGTCGCCACTTCTCAGCAGGAAGGCTGTGGTATCGGCCATGATAATTTCACGTATAGCGCTGTCGGCTACGGTATACTTCATGTCACCTATGGTCTGAGGCACTCCGGGTGCTACGTGGTACACCACTGAGAGTTTACGTTTACGGTCGTTGCGAAGAGTGTCGAAGCTCACTGTCACATTGCTGTATCCACGGTTTATCATAGCCTGCCGCAACTGGCGGGCCGACTGTATAGCCAGCGCTTCATCATAGACTACCGGAGCTTCACCCAGACGGCGTGCCCACCGGTTGTACCACTTGGTGGAATCGCGTCCACTCATATTGTATACGCCAAGCTGCATCTTGGCAAATCCGAGCACCTTATGATTGGGCATCTGACGCAGATAGTTCTCAAGCGACGAAGGCTGCACCTGAGGGGCATCCTCGATGATGATACGTGTACGGTCGAGCAGATATTCACCCTGAGGCACATGACGCGTTGAGCTGCACCCCGTCAGAAACAGAATACAACCTGCACATACCGATATCCACTTCATTAAACGTCTACCTGATTGCATAGCCCACAAAATTAATGAAAAAATTTTTCGGAAACATGTCGACAGGAGATATAATTTTTATTTTTTAAAAAAGTTGCGCATGCGATTTTATTGTATTACCTTTGCGTGCTGATTGCGGTTGATAACGCATCATTGAAACAAGAAAACAAATATCATTACACAAAAATGGCAAACGATAAAAATAACGTACCTGAGAATCAAAACGCTATTGACAACCTTAACGACACGCTCACAGGCATGAGCCGCAAGGTTGAGGACAACAAGAAACCTATCGCCATAGCAATCGTCCTGCTCATCATTGTGGTGGGAGCTATTCTTTTCTTCAAGGACAACAGTGCCAAGAACTCGGCCAAGGCCGATGACGCCATAGGCATGGCCGATAACTCCCTGATGGCCGGCAATGACTCGCTGGCTCTCGAGCAATACAAGCAAGCTATCGAAAAAGGACACGATGCAGGTAACCGTGCCTCACTCAACGCCGCCATCCTGCTCTTCCAGCAAAAAAAATATGAGGAGGCCGTTCAATACATAAACAAATACAGCCCCAAAGAGGCTATCATAGGAGCTGAGGCACTCTCACTCAAAGGAGACTGCTATGTCAACCTCAAAGACTATGCCAAAGCTGCCGATGCTTTCAAGGCCGCAGTGAAGCAAAGTGACAAGAACCCCTACTTCACCCCCTATTTCATGCTCAAACTGGCTCGCGTGTACAACGCACAGCAAGACTACAAGGCCGAGGCCAAGCTCTACAAGGAAATCAAGAAAGACTATCCCATATACTGCGCAAGCACAGGGCTCAACATTGACAAATACATTGAGCGCGCTTCAATCAATGCCGGCGAGTAAACCCGCAGTAGCATAATCAAATTTATCATAGGGACCCCGCCGTCATCATGGCCGGGTCCCTGTTTTTTTTAATATGATGGATTCAACCCAGCTTAAAGATAACAAACTCGAGCAACTCGCAACAATGAATATAGGGCGACTGCTCTGGAACTACAGTCTGCCTGCCGTGGTGGGCATGCTTGTAATGCAGTTGTACAACTTTGTCGACCGCTCACTCATAGGTCACTATGGTGGAGTAGATGGAGCCGCCAGTCAAGAAGCTATCGCCGGACTCACAATCACCTTTCCCGTGATGAACATCACGACTGCCCTGGGCGTGCTCATCGGAGCCGGCTCAGCAGCCCGCCTGTCACTGCTTCTGGGCAACGGTAACATAAAAGGAGCACGCGACGTGCTCGGCAATGCCCTCACAATGACTGTAATACTCGGTGCCATTTATCTTCTTGCATTTGCCTGGTTCATGGATGACATGTTGTTGCTGTTCGGTGCCACCGAGACCAATCTGCCCTATGCCCGCGAATTCATGACCTACATTCTGCCGGGTCTGTTCCTGATGAATCTCACATTCTCATTCAACAACCTCATGAGAGCCTCGGGCTTCCCTATCAGAGCCATGGTGACAATGTTCATCGGAGCCGGCCTCAACATAATCCTAGTGACTCTCTTCCTCGTGGTATTCAAGATGGGCATCAAGGGAGCCGCTATTGCCAGCGACATCTCCATGGCTGTGACCACAATATTTGTCATGGCCCACTTTTTCAAGAACAGCGGGCCAATTGTGTGGACACGAGGTACTTTCACTCTACAAAGCAGCATTGTGTGGGGAATCATAGGAATTGGGGCCGCGCCATGTATTGTCAATGTAGCCGCATGTCTCATCAATATATTTATAAACAGCAATTTGAATGAACTCGGGGCGGTAAGCTCGATTGGGGCCGACGGTGCCCTTGCATCGGCCGGTGTCTTTGTCACATTCACGATGATGATAGTGAGCGTGATCATAGGAATATGTCAAGGATTACAACCTATAGTGGGATATAACTATGGAGCCGGAAACTATAACCGCCTTAAGCGGGCCTATTGGCTTGCCGTCGGAGCCTCGACTGTAATGTGTCTTTTGGGCTGGGCCATAGCGATGCTCACACCCGAGACCATCGTCAAGCTGATTATTCCCGACGACACGCTCGCATCCCATACAGGACGCATGCTGCGCATCGCCATGTCGATGTTCTGGGTGGTAGGGTTCCAGATCGTCTCCACGACATTCCTGCAATCGATCGGCAAGGTAAGCTTCTCAATACTTCTGAGTCTTGCACGACAAGTAATATTCCTTCTTCCCATAATGTACTTCCTGGTCAATAATTTCCAGCTCGATGGGCTGTGGGCCTCTTTCCCTACCAGCGACATATGCGCCACTCTCGTGACCATGGTACTGATTATAATCGAGTTCAGACACATAAACAAACTTAGAGGAATTTCAACGACGAATGTCAACACCCTCTGACTGCCTGTAAAATCAAGCCCACCCTACTATGAGTATCAAGCAAAGCACCTCACTGGAGATATACCGGCCCGATTTCAGCACAAGCCTACGCCTGGAATATGCCGACGCCGGTATCATAGCCGGCTTTCCCTCCCCGGCCCAGGATTACATAAACGAGACAATCGACCTCAACAAGGACCTCATACGACATCCGGCCTCAACATTCTATGGACGCGTCGTAGGCGACTCCATGATTGAAGAAGGTATCGAGGAAGGTGACATTCTTGTCATTGACAAATCACTGGAACCTGAAAACGGGGACCTCGCTGTGTGTTGTCTTGATGGTGAGTTCACACTCAAACGCATCAATATCACCAGAGCAGGTGCCGTCTACCTGATGCCCTCCAACCATCGCTACAAACCTATAGAGGTGACTCCCGCCAATGAGTTTCTCGTGTGGGGAATAGTAGTGTACACCATCAAGGCCAACCGTCGCCGTGGTGGCATGAAAAATTAAAACGAGACTACGACATCGTCAAGTATCGACATGATTGGCCTGGTTGACTGTAATAATTTTTTCGTTTCCTGCGAGCGGGTGTTCCGGCCTTCGCTCATAGGGAAACCGGTAATTGTGTTGAGCAACAACGATGGCTGTGCAGTAGCGCTATCCAATGAAGCCAAAGCGCTGGGATTTAAACGGGGAGACCCTTATTTCAAAATTAAAGAGCAAGCCGAGCGTCAGGGTGTGATAGCTTTCTCAGGCAATCACCGTCTATACGGAGACATGTCAGCACGCGTGATGGCTACTCTCGGGGCTGAGGTCGACGACATCGAGGTTTACTCAATTGACGAGGGGTTCATACATATCAGTCCATCGATCGGAGACTTGGAGCAGTTTGGTCAGGCTCTCGTGAGACGGGTCCTAAAGAATACAGGTATACCCGTGTCGCTTGGAATGGCTTCGACCAAGACTCTTGCAAAAATAGCCTCCCGATTTGCAAAAAAATACAAGGGGTACCGCGGGGCTTGTCTCATTGACGATGAGGAAAAACGGCTCAAAGCGTTGTCGCTTACCGAAGTGGGCAATGTATGGGGAATAGGACGGCGTCTCAACCGTCATCTTGCCCAATGCGGAATCACCACAGCACTACAACTCGCCAATCAGGACCGCAACTGGGTGAAAGATCACTTCTCCATCGTGGTTGAGCGCACATGGCGTGAATTGAACAACGAGCCATGCATCGAGGCCGATACAGCTAACAGCGAGAAACGTACCATGACCTCATCACGTTCATTCTCCCACGACCTCCACGATATCGAGAGCCTGCGTCAGGCCATGTGCTCGTTTGCCTCGATCCTCGGACGCAAACTCAGGGAACAGTCTTCGTGTGCATTGCAGCTGTCGGCATTCGTAGCCTCCAACCGTTTCAATGAGCGGCAACCATTCTATTACAACTGTACGACTGCATCACTTGCCGAGCCCACATCCGATACCCCTACCCTTACACGCGTGGCCCTCGCAATGACCAATAAACTATTCCGAGCCGAGCAGGGGATCAAGAAAGCCGGTCTCATGATAAACCGCATCGTTTCAGATGAAGGCCGTCAATACAGCCTATTCGCCAATCTTGCCGATGTGGATAAACGCAACCGCCTCATGTCGACGATCGACTCCATCAACTCATCACCTGGCAATCCCAATGTTGTAAAACTGGCCGCTATGGGTCACGGCCTCAGTGATTTGACACGTAGGGAACATGCCTCGCGACTCTACACCACCCGGCTTAACGACATCATTGAGATAAAGTGCCTCTGACCGTCACAGAATAAGAGCTTGGCTCTTAGTCATAGTCTTTTATAACTGGCAACATAGGTCATACCGGCAGCCGGTGCCGGAGCATCGGTCGGGCTGACAAGCCAACTGCCCGACTGGTCACGGTAACGCTCTGTCATGTCAAAATGGCTAAATCCTATCCCCATGTCGATCATGTGGTTCTTGCTTTCACCCTTGCTATAGAAATGAACAGTATCCCCCTTGATCACAGCTCGCCATGGCTGCGAATTGGTCGATGAGGGAGCCAGCCTCATCATCATGAGCGACTCATAGAACTGGCTCGAATCGGTCATTGGATTCCACCACTCGCCCACAAAGAAAAGTTTTCCCATAGGTTTACGATTCTTACTGCCCATTGTGTAGCGTGTGAAACGCTCCAGGAACCGGGTCTTGCCAGCACCTATACCTACAGGAATAACAGCCTGGAGTTCCATACCATCGGGAAAATGTGTCATGATACCAAAATCTGCCGACTTATATGTACCAGTCATCCAACAGGTGGACAACCCCATCTGAGTACATGCCAGCACAACCTGCTCCATGGCCCAACCTGCCGATACAGCATTCATCATATCATGCTCATCAAATCCTAAAAGAAGAAAATCACACGCTCCTGAAATCACACCGTATGTTCCGGGGCGATTAGGACCGGTGAGTTCAAACCGTTGGAGCTCCATGCCATAACGACCCGGGAGCCGACTGGTCGCGCACGACATTGCCGCATTTATCGCCTCAATATGTTCCGTACTCAAAGGCTCGCCGGCATATGTCCTCACCGACGTCCGAGCCTCCATAGCTTCCAATATATCCATAATCGTAAATAATTAATCAATTCATAACGGCAATCAAACCATCACAAATATAACAAAAATTCCCAACTATGGTTTTCCATTTACTGAACACAGATATGAGATTATTTTTCGCTAATTTTGCAGCATGTACATTTACCAAAAGACTTTATGAAGAACTTTAAGCCAAAGGCATGGATACTTCCACAGCCCGTTTTGATACTCGGCACTTATGATGCTGACGGAACACCCAATGCAATGAATGCCGCATGGGGCGGACAATGGGATATGAATGAGATTATGATTTCCATGGGCAGTCATGCAACTACCGAAAACCTCAACCGTTGCCCTGATTTCACTATTGCATTCGCCACTGTTGACACTATGGTTGCTGCCGATTATGTCGGTATTGTAAGCGGCAGGAAGCAGCATGACAAGGTTGAAAAAGCCGGTTGGCAATCAACAAAGGGCGAGAATGTCAATGCTCCGGTGTTCGGTTGCTTCCCGATGACAATGGAATGCCGCATAAAAGAGAAACTTTATGAATCGGAAACCGGCTATTACATTATTGCCGAAATCTTGAACATCATCTGCGATGAAGCATACTTGGCCGAAGATGGCCAACCTGATGTCGAGAAGATGAAGTTGATTACATTCGACCCGATTCACAATGGTTATGTTGCGCTGGGCTCACGTGTAGGCAACGCTTTCCATGACGGTGAGGCATTGAAATGATGGACTCCAAAACGAATCGTTGCCCGTGGTGTGGAGACGACCCACTCTATGTGAATTATCACGATGAGGAATGGGGACGCCTTGTCACTGATGACCATACACTCTTCGAGTTCCTGACGTTGGAAAGCGCACAGGCCGGGTTGGCATGGATAACCGTGCTTCGCAAACGTGAAGGGTATCGCGAGGCATTTCACAACTTCGATGTTGAGAAAGTCGCGGCCATGACTGAAGAGGACGTTGAACGACTGATGACATTTGATGGTATTGTCAAGAACCGCCGTAAAATCCAGTCGGCCATTACCAATGCCAGGCTATTTATTGAGATTCAGAATGAGTTCGGCAGCTTCTTCAGATACCTTCGCTCCTTCTTTCACGGAGATTTCCCGGTCGTCAATCATCCGGTGGCTATGGCAGATGTACCCGTCACATCACCGGAGTCTGACGCAATCGCCAAGGACATGAAGAAGCGTGGATTCAAATTCTTCGGTTCAACCATATGCTACGCTCATCTCCAAGCCACCGGCTTCGTTGATGACCATCTTGAAGGGTGTCATTGCAAAAGAAAATACATGCTGAATTATATATATTAAGAGCCTGTCTCATAAAATCACGCGGCCGAAGGGGCGGGTATGGGCGAGCGATTTCCGAGGGTGACGGAGGGAGTGATGCGGTGGCATCATGACCGACGGCAGCCTCGGAAAGTGCCGTCCATACCCGGACAAAGGTAACTTTAGTGCTGCCTGACAACACTTTCGATGTCCCGGCAGACATAAGGAT
>JAMPBP010000028.1 GCA_023666645.1 Clostridiales bacterium | reverse complement strand
TAGAGCGCTTCCTTGACAGGGAAGAGGTCACTGGTTCGAATCCAGTATGGATCACATGAAAACAGGCGAGGGCAAGATGTAAATCTCTTGTCTTCGCCTGTTTTTTATGGGTGTTTGTCACGTTTTGCACCTCGGGTGTCATTGTTGGGCATTGCCGGCCGTATTTCCAGCGGTTGATTGTGGTTGAGCTGCAGGTTGCCCTGTTGGTTGCGGTGTAGTGTAAGGGTCCATGCCGGGGTTAAAGAATGGTTGGGGCACTCCATATACGGTGTTCAGCGGTTTGCCCGGGCTCAGATAGCCATCGACAATGGTGTCGCGGCCCGACGGGTTCTCAAAGGTGTACAGGTAGAAATAGCGTAACATTGCTGCGATATGCTCGAAGACAAGGTCTTGAATCCCTTCATAGGGGAACCACTTGGAAGTTGCTGTGAAACAATAAACTTGCAGCGGTATTCCGGCCGATGTCTGTGCCAGGGTTGAGATAAAGCAGTCGCTGTCGTGCGAGATATTGGGGTTGTTGTCGAGCCACATCTTCAGGTAGGCCCTGAAAAGTCCGAGGTTGGTATCGAGCGAGCCATCAACAAGTCCTTCGGGGTTATCGACATCGGCCACCTTGCCCTCCTGTTGCTGTTTAAGTTTCCTGGTGATGTAGTCGTCCATCATAGGAACTTTACGGATGGTTTCAAGCATCTGAGGAGTGGTGGGCAACACGCTGTCTGCATCGATCATGAAGCTGCGGCATATGCGACGGGTATTGCTCGTCTGCATTGAACGGTAATTGGTGAATCCCGAGCTTATCAGATTGTATGGAGGAAGCATCGTAGTAGTTTTGTCCCAGTTGAGAATCTTGACCGATACCAGTGACACTTCCTGTACCGTTCCGTTGGCATTTGTTCCCGGCACTTCAATCCAGTCACCCACATGCAGGCTGTCATTCTCCGACAGCTGCACTCCAGCCACGACACTGAGTATGTTGTTTTTGAAGATGAGCATCAGTACGGCCGAGAATGCGCCAAGTCCGGTCAAGAGCTTCAATGGCGACTCATCGACAAGAATACCAATCATGATGATAAATGCTACAATCCACATCACCCCCTTTATTAGCTGTGCGAGCGATCCCAATGGTAGCTTGCGCTTGTTGGCCCTGGCGTCTATGCGTTGCCACGCTGTCATGATTAACGCTGAGAGGGCTATCATGATGACTATGATCATATAGATGAGGGTGATCTTAGTGAGCCAGTCGTCGAGTGTATTGTGATTGGAAAGTGTGAACTGTATCAGTCCCAGAAAGACCAGCGGGGGGATAATGCGGCACATCTTGTGGAAGAAACGCTGACCCGTCAGTGCTGAATACGTGTCGCTGTTCCACTTGCGGGCGATAAGCTCGGCCATCTTCAATATGATAATCTGGAAAAGCCATCCCACCACCAATGCCACGCCAATCACTATGGCTGTGTATAGGAATGTCACTAAGCTCTGGTTGTGTTCAAGGCCAAGCACACCAAGTATCTTATCAACAATATCGAGCAGAAATGTTGCCACATAGCGTGAGATTCCATCATTATCGCCAATGAAGCGGGTGATATTGGACGTAGGGTCCGTGTCGGCATAAATCATATTTATAAGCATAGTTGAAACGATTTAAATTAAATTGAATCAGTAGCAACTGATTATCTTATTTACAACTCAGCACTCCCTTTTGTTCACATTTTCAATTTTTTGTAGGGTAAAAATGTAATAAATCGAAAACTTTTTATAAATTTGGGTCGACATTTGCCTTTAAAATCTGATGTCACGTTTAATTAATTTAATATCAAACGATTATGGAAATGCAAGAAGAGTCGAAGCTCAAGCCCCAAACTGAACTCGACTTGACCCTCAACCCCGAACTGCCGGTTGCTTCCGACGTTCTACCTGACACAACAACCATTGAACAACCCGAAGCCGACGAGGTGGAAGATACCGAGGCCATGGTTGGCGACGAGGAGAATTCGCGCCAACGTACAGTATATGGCTCGATTGAAGAGCTTCTTGATGCCTTGCGCGGAATGGCAGCGCGCCAATCCGACGACATAGCGCGAGAGGAGCTTGCATCGGTCAAACAGCAATTCTATGCATTTCAACACAAACTGAACGAGGAAACTCTTGATGGCGAAACGGAGTTGGCCGAGAAGAAGGATGCTCCCAACGAAGCCACGCCCGCCGAGACTGAGTTCAAGGCGCTCATGAACGTAATCAAGGAAAAGAAGGCCGCACGTATGGCCGAGATAGAATCCCTGCGAGCTGACAACCTCAAGAAACGTGACGAGATAATAGAGCAACTGCTCGCCATGTCGGCCGATGCTGACAATGTCAACCGCGAGTTCCCCCGTTTCCGTGAGCTGCAGCAGCAATTCAAGGAGGTGGGAGAGGTAACTGCATCTGAGTCGACGGCCCAGTGGAAACGTTACCAGGATGCTGTGGAGAAATTTTACGATCAGTACCGCATCAACAAAGACTTGCGTGACTATGACTTCCGCAAGAATCTTGATGTGAAAACCCTTCTTTGCAATGAGGCTGAGTCGCTCGCGGTCGAGGAAGATGTCGTTGTAGCATTCAAGCGTCTGCAGGCGCTCCACGACACATGGCGCGACACCGGTCCTGTAGCCAAGGAGGTGCGTGAAGAGATATGGAACCGCTTCAAAGATGCATCGGCCGTGGTCAACAAGCGTTACCAGGCTTTCTTTGAGGAGCGCAAGGCACGTGAGATGCGCAACGAGGAAGCCAAGACTGCGCTGTGTGAGCGCGCTGAAGCTATCGACTACGTTTCCGCTTCATCATATAAGGATTGGGATGAGCTCACTGATAAAATACTCGCACTTCAGGAAGAGTGGCGTTCACTTGGATATGCCACACGCCGTAACAACAACAAACTGTTTGCCAGGTTCCGTGCTGCATGCGATGCTTTTTTCAGTGCCAAAGCCCTCTACTTCAAGTCGGCCCGCGACCAGCAAACGCAGAACCTACAACTCAAAACCTCCTTGTGTGAGCAAGCTGAGGAACTGAGTGACAGCACCGACTGGAAGAAGACCGCCGATAAACTCATCGATCTCCAGCGCAGATGGAAGGAGATCGGTCCCATACCCCGCAAACAGAGCGAGGCTTTGTGGACACGTTTTCAAAAAGCATGTGACCATTTCTTCGAAATGAAGAAAAAGGATCTCAGCGAGTCCCGCAAATCAGAACAGGCCGCTCTTCGGGCCAAGCGCGAAATCATTGCAGAACTCAAGGCTGTCGATGACGATGTCACACCCGATGATGTTCAGGCTGCGCTCCACGATGCTGATACACGCTGGCGTCAGGCCGGGCATGTTCCATTCCGCGAGAAGGATAAGATTTATGAAGAATACCGAGGTGTGGTCAACGAGCTGCGCAACCGATTCAAACTCTCCCGCAGCAGCCGGTCAATGGCCCGCTTTGAGACTGAGCTCGCCAATATGGGTAATGACAGCAACCGCATCTCGCGCGAAAGAGAACGCTTGGCCCGAATCTATGAAGCCAAGTGTCAGGAACTCAAAACTTGTGAGAACAACCTTGGTTTCTTTACTGCGAAGAATGCTCGCGGCAATGCGATGCTACAGGAGCTGGACCGCCGTATATCCACTGTCAAGGAAGATATTCAGACACTGCGCGACAAGATTGCACTCCTTGACAAAAACTCACTCTAAGAATATTCTCCTCCGCTCTATAAAATAAAACAATGATACCGATGCCTACCCCGTCACATTATGTGAGAGGTAGGCGTCATGTTTTTCTGCCCGATCGTTGGTCTTGATGATCCCCTTTGGAATACTATTTTGAATCGCTTCTCAGATGAGTTTGTCTGGCTGAGTTGTATTCAAATTAAAATGCTCTTGCGGCCCGCCCGGCTAAGGGAGGTCACAAGAGCTTTATTCATTGAGTGGAGCTATGTTGTCGCCCGGTTATTTGGCTGAAATCTCGTCGACAAATATAAAACCGAGACAATAGTTGAGCCGATGCCACTTGGGGAGCACCCAGTGTGGTTTGATCAGCACGCGCACCTTTTCAAGAGTGATAGGTTCAAACTTAATTGTATGATTCACGATTCCATTGGCAACGTCGGGAGTGGCCTCGGGGTATTCTTCAGCAGCAAGGAGAGTCCAATCACTGGCTCCGGCCTTCTGACCGTACACCTCTACGCTACGGCAATCCAGCAGCCCGTCGGCCGGTGTCACATTGATATTGAAGGATACCTCGCTGAGCTCAGTGGGAGATGCCGGTTGGATTGTGGCATCGCAGTTGCGGCCCGAAAAGCCGAGCCACTTGCCCGATCGATAGTTGTCGCCCCCCGTAAAGCCGTCGACAAGTTGCTGTGCGCCATTGAAAAAATAGCCGGCATCTGGATCTGTCTCGAGGGTGCATTTGGCAAAAGTCAATTTGCCCACTTTGAGCGTGTCGGTAATCTGGCGCCCCTTTGTTCCATTCTTAAACGTTGTGATATTGATTATGCAGTCATCCTTAAGCGACAACGGGGAACCGTAGAGCGGAGAGTCGACCGTGGGATCAGCTCCATCGAGCGTATACCGGATCTGATAACCCGGCAAAGCTGAGGCGGTGACTTTGAGTGCTCCATTATCAGAGTCCACCTCATAGCGGGCGGCCACATCGGCAATATGGCGGGCGTAGCGATAGCCCATGCGGTCATATATTGTCAACAGTGCCGGTATGCGTGTCTTGAAATCAGCGTAATCCTTTTGCGACGGGTTGAGCCATTGCACCTCGCTGAGAGCCGCCAGGCGTGGCAGTTCCATGTACTGCACGTAGTCAAATGTAGGAATGTATTCGGTCCAAAGGTTGGCTTGACAGCCAAGAACCATATTTTTTTGTTCGTCGCTCATTGTTGGCAGACAAGGCTCAAGGGCATATACCTGTTCGACAGTGGTGAGGCCTCCTATGGCATAGGGTTCATTGTCGGTGTCGCCATCCTGATAGAAGTCAAAGTAGCAGCAGCTGTTGGGGGTGAGGATGGCGCGATGTCCACGCCTGGTGCCATCGGCGGCACCCTCGACGCCACGCCATGACATTATCACGGCATCCTGAGGAATGTCGCATTCGAGAATCTCGTCCCATCCAATGGGAGTCTTGCCATGCTCCTTGGCCACATTGCATGCAAATGAGGTGACATACCCCTGCAATTGGGTCTCGGCACTCATGCCCTCCTTGGCTTCGATGCCGAGTTCCTTTATGCGGGCCTGGCAAGCGGGACACTTGGCCCATTCCACCTTCGGGCATTCATCACCACCTATGTGTATATACTGAGAGGGAAACAGATCCATGACCTCATTCATGACATCGGCAATGAACTGCATGGTCTCGTCCTTGCCCGGGCACAATACCCCATCATTGACGCCCCACGAGCACCATACTTCATAAGGACCGCCCTTGCAGCCCAATTGGGGATATGAGGCCATGGCGGCCATCATGTGACCGGGCAGGTCAATTTCGGGAATTACATCGATGTGACGCTCAGCGGCATATTTGATTATCTCGCGTGCCTGTTCCTTGGTGTAGAATCCGCTCACAGGTATGTTGTCATAGTCAGGTCCGGCATGGCCTATGATGCTATGAGGGCGATAAGAGCCTATCTCTGTGAGTTTAGGATACTTATCGATCTGTATACGCCAACCCTGGTCATCGGTCAGGTGCCAGTGGAACTTGTTGACACCATGCAATGCGATCATATCGATGAAGCTTTTAACCTCATCGACGGTGAAGAAGTGGCGGGAGACATCAAAATGGGTGCCACGATAGCTGAAACGTGGCTTGTCGAAAATTTGTCCGGCCGGAAGTGCCATCGTTCCGTCGATGTCGGGTCCCGCAGCGAGAGCCTTGCGCAGAGTTTGCACTCCGTAGAAAGTGCCGGCTGCCGTGGCACCGTTGACTGTGACCGCATCTTTGTCCACAGTGATCATATAAGCCTCAGGGTTGCTGTCGACAAGGTCGGAGCGCAGAATGATTTTTCCGCTCGACTCCCCTTTGAGCCCCTCGGGCAGGAATTCGCGCATGAACCGGGCTTCATTTTTCAAAGCCGGCGTGGCCTCGATCTCGACATCGGCACCAAGCGTGAAAGGTTGCTCGCTGTCATAGGTTGTTATGTTATGAGGAAGAGGGATTGTACGGTAATCGGCTATGGTGCGAGCAGTCGTTGCAAGCATTGAAAAAGCGGCACAAAAAACAATAATTGGTCTAAATGTCATAAACTACAGTATGGTTATTATAATTTGAATGAAAAAGCATGATAGAATTATCGCAAATGTAAGCAAACTTTTACAAAATTTCCACATGTTATTAAATTAATATGCGAAATTATTGTTTTTTTCAACTTGTTTAATTATTTTTGTGCAACTTTAGGTAAGTACCCAATATACTTATCTTGTCACAGACAATACCAGGCTACAACCAATCATTAAATATTATGGCTTATAATCTTCTCAAAGCAATTGAATCGGGTAGTAAGAATGCTATTATTAAGAAGCGCATAATCAACTTCTTTATATATAATGGCAACTCGACGATATCTGATTTGTCTCGTGCTCTCGACATCAGCATTCCCACGGTGACAAAACTCATCGAGGAGATGTGTGATTCGGGGCTTGTTCTCACCTACGGCAAGCTGGAGACCTCAGAGGGTCGCCATCCGAGCCTGTATGGTCTCAATCCAAAGTCGGGTTATTTCATCGGCGTCGACATCAATCTGGGTTCAGTCAACGTTGCCCTGATGGACTTCAATGGGCAGATTGTGGAACAACACATGAACGTGTCGACCGATATACCAAACTCGGCCGAGGGGCTCGAGGCTCTATGTGTCATCATTGATGACTTCATCAAGTCGCTTGATGTTGAGCGCGAGCTTATTCTCAACATCAATGTCAACATTTCAGGACGTGTCAATCCTGAGGCCGGCTACAGTTACAGCTGGTTCAATCTCGGAGAGGATCCTGTATCGCAATCCATCAGTGACCGAGTAGGTTTCCCGGTGACCATCGACAATGACTCCAGGGCCATGACCTACGGTGAATTTCTTTGCGGCAATGTAGGCAACAAAAAAAACATCCTGTTCATCAATCTGTCATGGGGCTTGGGACTGGGAATCATCATCGATGGCAAGATTTACTCGGGCAATTCAGGATTTGCAGGCGAGTTTGGACATTATCCTTGCTGTGACAACGAGGTGATATGTCATTGTGGCAAGAAGGGGTGTCTTGAAACAGAAGCGTCGGGTATCGCCATTCATCGCAAGCTTGTGGAGCGAGTTAACCGTGGCGAGACCTCCATCTTGTCAAAGGTGATACTCGAAGATCCTTCCAAAGTGACAATCAATGAAATAGTCGATGCGATCAACCATGAGGATGTGCTTTGCATCGATCTTCTTGAAGAGGTAGCCCATAACCTTGGCCGCCATATTGCGGGTCTCATCAATATCTTCAATCCCGAAGAGGTGATTATAGGAGGTATTTTGTCGCAAACCGGTGACTATCTTGTGCAGCCCATACGCAGTTCCGTGCGCAAGCACTCGCTGAACATCGTGAACCGCGACACCAATATCAGTGTGTCGCGCCTACGTGAGCGTGCCGGTGTAGTTGGTGCCTGCATGCTTGCACGTACACGCCTGTTTGACAATAAACAACCCGAACGTACCAGAGCGACCGCCGATCTCTCATAATCTCCAGCCAGAGTCAGGCCAAACATGTTGGCGGGCTTTACAGCGGTCACATCTGTTATCAAAATCGCATCACCATTCTCATAGCGCAATTTCATGGTGGTGCGATTTTTTTTGGTACCTGGGCTTTTTTTATTACCTTTGTGGCGTGATAGTCATTCCGTCACATGATGGAGACAATCCTGTGGAAAAATTTGGCTGCTTGCAACCACACAAAAAATGCTAAAACTGCACCTCGTTCCTGATGACATCGCTCTGTACATCAACCCTACATGTCGGTGATTGTCATGCCCCTCAATCTCGGGGCGGGCGTCGGTTTGTGCTATTTTGAAGAAAAACGGCAGTCGTGACTAACGTTTTTAATGCACAACAAAAAATGAATTACCTTTTCACTTCAGAATCGGTCTCAGAAGGCCACCCTGACAAAGTCGCTGACCAAATAAGCGACGCTGTCCTTGATGAATTTCTTGCCCACGACCCTCAATCCAAGGTCGCATGCGAAACTTTAGTGACTACCGGTCAAGTAGTTGTTGCCGGTGAAGTAAAGAGTAACGCCTATATAGACCTCATGGATGTGACACGTCGCGTGATAAAGAGCATCGGGTATGACAGGAGCGAGCTGAAATTTGACGGTGAGGCCTGTGGTGTTTTCTCAGCTCTCCATGAGCAGAGTCCCGACATAAACCGTGGTGTGGAGCGTATAGATCCCGCCAGTCAGGGTGCCGGTGACCAGGGTATGATGTTTGGCTACGCTACCAACGAAACCCAGGTGTACATGCCGCTCACTGTAACTCTCAGTCATGCTCTTCTCAAAGAGTTGTCAAGCATACGCCGTGACCGCACGGCTATGACATACGTAAATGACAATGGCGACCGCGTGAGCTACCTGCGTCCTGATTCAAAGAGCCAGGTGACAGTTGAATATGACGAAAATCACCATCCGGTGCGTGTCCACACTATAGTCCTTTCAACACAACACGACGACTTTGTAAAACCTACTGACAAGATGTCGCAGGAGCAGGCCGACGAGAAGATGCTGGCAATCATCGCCGACGATGTCCGCAACATTCTTATACCCCGTGTAAAGGAGGCGCTTCCGGACAATCTCAAGCCGCTGCTTGATGACAATTTTATACTTCACGTCAATCCCACGGGAAAATTCGTGATCGGAGGTCCTCACGGAGACACGGGCCTTACAGGTCGTAAAATCATTGTTGACACCTACGGCGGTCGCGGTGCCCATGGCGGCGGTGCCTTCTCAGGAAAAGATCCCAGCAAAGTCGATCGCTCGGCTGCCTATGCAGCGCGTCACATCGCCAAGAACCTTGTAGCAGCCGGTGTGTGTGAACGTGCTCTCGTTCAGGTAGCCTATGCCATAGGAGTTGCTGAGCCTGTAAGCCTATATGTCAACACCGACGGTTCGGCCAAGGTAAACATGACCGATGCCGAGATTTCTGATATCGTCAAGGGGCTGTTTGACATGCGCCCTTATGCAATCGAGCAGCGTTTCAATCTACGTACTCCCATTTATCTGGAGACTGCTACATATGGACACCTGGGACGCACCCCTCGCCGTGTAACAAAACACTTCAACTCTAAATATGAAGGGGAAAAGGTGATAGAGGTAGAGCTGTTCAGCTGGGAAAAACTCGACTATGTCGATGTTATTAAACATGCCTTCAATATAGATTGAAAATCGAAATCCGAAAATTAAGAGACAGGCTCTAAATACAAAACGACCGCCAGGTAAAGGCTTCCCGGCGGTCGTTTTCTATGTTGCAAGTGTATGGTTGAACATCAGTCGAGGAGGGGATCGTCCTCGCTGCCGGACGGGTATTCAGGCAGGACTGGCTTTTTCTTCACCGGTTGATTTTTCTTTGTGGGCTCATCCTTCTTCTTCTCCTTCAGGTCATTCTTGGTTGATGAATTCCCGTCATCATTAACTGCCGGTTTTTCTGTAGTCACAGGTTGCCGCTCAACTTTCGCATTGCTTTCTGTCTCGGTTGTTTTATCTTTGGGTGTCACTGTGTCCATTTCGTCTTGCCGGGGCTCTTGGTCAACCGTATCTTCCTCGTCGGGTATACCTTCGCTCTCGCCGAATATTGATGGGTCGAGGACACTTTCCTCAGTGTCACGATAGGTCTTGTCACGGGCAAATTCAAAATACTGTTCAAACGATGCTCCATGTTTAACCAGGGTTTCAAAATTCTTCTCGCTTATCACTACGGGATATACGCCACGAGGAATCGACAGGTCGGGGTTTTCCTGCATGAGTTGCCGGTAGTGGTTGAGCTGAGCGAGATTGTCAAATCCCTTGATAATCAATAGGCCCAATTGGCCATAGTTCATCTGCTCGAGGTCGAAATCCTTTATGGCAAATGTGTTGAAATTGTGACGTGCAATATCATACAGTAACTGATTGTGAGAGATGCGGTCGGTTGGATACAGCAGCACGAGCAACTGACTATCCTCGGGATTGAGTTCAAATTCGAGCGCAGAGTCATCGGCCATGGCTGTCGAGTCGTTGCCAAGCTTGATATCCCAGAACATTCCCCGTAGATTGCCACCACTGCCGGCCTGGAGCTCACGCCCCTGAGACAAGCCCTTGAGCCATGCCGAGGCGTATGTGGCGACATCGGCTTCGGGATAGCGTTCAAGCATTTCGTTGAGTACAGCCTTGAATCGGTCGGGTTGCTTATCAGTCACGTAGGCAAGAGCGTGTAAGAACATGAATTTTGGCATCAGTCCACTCATGGAATATTCCCGGGACATCTCTTCATAGGCTGCATGTACGGCAGCGTTGTCATTGTCAATGTAGGACTGGAATGTCTGTTCATAAAGTTTTTCGGCTCGCTCGTCGATTGTGCGCAACTTGGATATATAGTCGGGGTCGAGCAGGGCTACTCCCTGGGGGGAATCGGGAAAATCGCGCAATATGGCCTGACGATAGCTCTCGGCGAGCGCGTTGTCGTTACGTCTCATAGCCATCAGATAGAGATTGTAGAGAGCGTCGAGGCGGTATACATTGTCAGGATAATCGTCAAGCAACCGATTGAATTCAGCGCTTGCAGCGCCGTAGTCCTCCATCTTGTCCTTGAGAATCACCCCCATGTTGTAGAGTCCTTCCTGTATCACTTCGTGGCTGGTGAGCCTTGCCAGCGAGTCCTTGGGAATTTGCTTAAGGTAATACTCGGGATAGTGTGGGTCGTTGGCTCTGTTGGCAGCTTCCTTGTCATCGTCCTCCATATTTTGATCTTCCTCGTTGGCAACTGTGGTATCGTCATCGTCGCCCGAGGTGTCATCGTCGGTTCCGTTTATGTCATCAAAGCTGAATGCAGCCTTGTTGCGACGACGCCAGTCATCTTCAAGTCTACGATTACCCCACCGCCGTTGAAACTCGGTTTTACCGGCTTGTACAGTGGACTGATTGTAGAAATACCATGATCCATCGTTGCTCATGGTGAATGTGGTCGGAGCCTTGTCGTTTGTGATATTGTTTCCTTGCTGATTGGCGAGGAAATCCTCGCGTTCGGCTTTTTCGGCTTCCTCCTTTTCACGTTTCTTCAGTTCGTCGATAATCTTTTCGACAACCTTCAATTGCTCCTCGGGTGTCATGTATGACAGTTTGAGCAGCGAATCCTGCAAAGTGACATTCTGTGAGTAAACGGCCAGTTCGTCAAGCACATCGCTGCGACGTCTCAGCGTTTTATAGTTTGGGTAACTCTCGGGGAGCTGTGGCACACCTTCCGAGTAGCATGGTTGGGCCAGGTCATACTGATGGCGGTCATAATATAGCCCGCCGAGCGTCACAAGATCTATCGCCTTCTCGATACCTCCGCGGGTGGATTTTTCGGCTGCAAGTCGGTAATTCTCTATAGCCTTGAGAGTATCGCCACGCGACAGGTACAGGTTACCTATTGCGTAGTAAATCTGGTCGAGATATTCCTTGTTGCGGTCATATCGCGTCATGCGTTTCAATGCTTTGACCTCGGGCTCGATATCGCTTCCTGCAAATACCTCGCTTTGTTTGATACGGGCATTGAATTTAGTGCGGTAAGATGCATTGGAGGCTTTTCCTGCCTTTCCGAAAGCTTTATAGGCGAGAGCCTTGTCTCCGGCGAGTGTGCTCACTTGCCCAAGTAGAAAATTGAGTCTTATCTTTTGGGCTCCACTTGCCACCGAGATGGCCTCCTGTAAGTAGGGTATTGCCTTGGCATATTCTTTGGACCTGATGAGCAGGTCACTGTAGGTGGTATAGTAGAGTGATTTCAATGTCTTGTCACTGAGCTCATCGACCTTGATGCGTGTTATGATCATCTCGGCCTCGAAGAGCCACCCCAGGGCGCAATAGCTTCGTGCCTGCCACAATTTAGCCTCGGTGACGGTCGAGGGCAACCAGGAGAAATGCTTGGAGATATAAAAAAAAGTGGCGGCAGCTCCAGAGAAGTCGCCATTCATGTATTGGGACCTACCCATCATCATCCATGAGTTGTGCAAGAATGGATTGTACTCGTCGCGCTTCATCCAGGCCTTGTAGGCCGGGTCACTGCTGCGGCCACGCTTCTTGGCCGGTTTTTTCTTGATGGAACGTAATTGGATGGCTTTCTGGGCTTTCTCAATTGAACGATCGAAATTGCCCTGTGGCTGAGGCACCTTCTCTTCACCGCGGGCATCGGCCGGGTGGGTGAACAGCAGGCGGGTATAATCGTCCTCATATTTCGACTCCATGTCATGGAGTGTCTCCTTATAGTGAGTGTCCCCGTTGTAATGTATGTTATAGCGGGTTATAAACGCCTGATAATTGCGCGTGGCAGCTGTGTTTTTCTTGGCCGAGCAACCAGTCAACACCAATAGCATGCATGCCACCGTTGCAGCAAGCATGCTATTGATATAAGATTTATGCCGATACCCTACATTGCGCATAATATGAGCACCTGGGCCGCGACGACACGCAGGAACATCGTCAACGGATAGACCGTCGAGTAGGCCACAGCCGGAGTGTCGCTCTGTGTGGAGCCACCGGCATAGGCCAGGGCTGGCGGGTCTGTATATCCACCGGCGAGCAAACCTGTAATCGACAGGAAATTAATCTTATATACTCCACGAGCTATAATTCCCACAATCATAAGCGGAATAAATGTAATCAGGAATCCCCATAGTACCCATTGAGCGCCTGTAGGGTTGAATACGGTCTCGGCAAAATTGGCACCGGCGCCGATTCCAACTGATGCCAGGAACAGGCATATTCCAAGCTCACGCAGCATGAGCGAAGCCGATGAGGATGTGTATGTGATAAGTTTGAATTTATACCCAAAGCGGCTCAGCAAAATTGCCACAACGAGCGGGCCGCCCGCCAGACCAAGTTTCAGGTCGAACCCCAAATTTACTGAACCAAGTATGATACCAAACATGATGCCAATGAAAATCGTGATAAGATTGGGCTGATTGAGACGTTTCATTGAATTGCCCATCTTGTCGGCGAGCCTGTCGATATCCTCGAGCTTGCCTACTACTGTGATGCGGTCACCGATTTGCAGACGGAGGCCTGGAGAAGCCAGCAGGTCAACGCCTGCACGATTCACGCGGGTCGCGTTAAGGTCATAGCCGTTATGAAGGCGCAACGATCCGATTGCCACACCATTGTACTCGCTCTTTGTGATAAGGATACGGCGTGATACTACATCGCGACTGGCAGTGTCATCGGTTTCCCAGTCTATATCCACCTCATGGCCCACCATGGCCTTGAAACGACGCTCGTCCTGTGCCGACATGACGATGCGCAACAGGTCACCGGCATTGAGAGTGGTGGTTGATACAGGGATTACTATGCTGCCATCATTCCTTTTCAAGCGCGACACGACAAAGTTGCATTGAATCAGGTCGTGAAGCTCGGCAAGGTTCTTTCCTTCAATCAGTTTGTTGGTGACCTCAAAGGTGACAATGAGTGGTTTCAACATGCTTTGCTGCTTATCGTCTTCAATCTCCTTAACCTCCTTTTCGATTTTCACGCCAAAGATTTTCTTGATAAGGAGCATCGACAGTATAATGCCTACGACACCAAGGGGATAAGCAGCGGCATAGCCCATCGACATAGTGTTGACAATATTTACATCATTGACCGTTTGCTGGGCGGCCGCAAGTCCGGGAGTATTTGTCACGGCACCCGACATGATACCGACTATGACATCCATAGATGTATTGTCCCTGTACACAAAGTAGATTACCAATGCAACCGCAACATTCAGCAATACACCAAGTACAGCAAGCATGTTGAGCGTTATTCCTCCTGTTTTGAATGCAGAGAAGAAGCCTGGACCTACCTGTAGTCCTATTGCAAAAATGAACAGAATGAGACCAAATTCTCTTACAAATTTCAAGACGTCGGGATCAACGATGTATCCCATCTGTCCCATGATGATTCCCACGAATAGCACGAATGTGACACCGAGCGAGATGCCAAAAATTTTTACTTTACCTATAAAAATACCTACGGCTATAACAAATGAATAGAGTATCAGCGTGTTGGCCAACGCTGTACTTCCCGGCCCGAGTAGATTGACAAAAAAGTCCATACACAATGATTGGTTGAAATCTAAAACACTCCCACAAAGATAGTCAATTATGGTGATAATATAAAAACAAAAATCGACGACGGCACAATATTTTATTGCGCAATCATCGACTTTAAATTTTTGGGTACCTTAGAGCTTGCTATTATTCAGCAGCCTCAGCGGGAGCCTCAGCAGGAGCCTCTGCAACACATGTGCTGTCACCCTGGCAGCAAGATGCGCTATCTGCAACTACCTCTGTAGCCTCTTCTACTACCTCAACTTCCTCAGCGGGAGCCTCAGCAGCAGCCTCTTCGTTGGCCTTGTTACCTCCGCATGCTACCAAACCGAGGGCAGCTACAACTGCGAAAGAATAGAAAATTTTCTTCATTTCCGTAATGATTAAAAATAAAACAATATTTTGTGCTTCAAAAACGCCACAAAGGTATATCAATTTTTTATATCTACCAATATTTTTTCATTCTTTTTCACACTTTTTTAGCTGCTTCGTTACTTTTTGTGGTCAAAATCGGTTACACAATATTATATAGCCGACTGCATTACATATCTCATCGGCACAAAATCTAAGAGCCTGTCTCATAAAATCACCCGCTCCCTCGGCCACGTGATTTTATGAGACAGGCTCTAAGTATGGCAAGTGTTGCGGGTTATTTATGGCTGTAGGTTAAGGTTGAATTGTCGTTAAGGGTAAAAATACTGGTCCTGATTGATGCTTCGGGCAAAAAAACTCGTAATTTTGCATCATGAATTGGTTTGAAAGTCTATTCCTTGAGCAGTCGCCACTGCAAGCAGTGTGCGTCATATCGGTGATCATAGCAGTAGGTCTTGGTCTTGGCAAGATACGTATATGGGGTGTGTCACTTGGTGTGACATTTGTATTTTTCACCGGCATCTTTGCCGGGCACCTTGGTCTGGAAATTGATTCGGGTATGCTAAAATATGCCGAGGATTTCGGACTTATGCTGTTTGTCTATGAGCTTGGTCTGAAAGTGGGGCCCGGTTTTTTCAGTTCATTTCGTCAGGGTGGTGTGCGGCTCAACATGCTCGCCCTCAGTCTCGTTATTGGTGGTACCGGTGTTGCCATAGCTCTCAGTTACATGATGGATATATCCATGGCCGATATGGTGGGTGTCATAAGTGGAGCGACAACCAATACCCCTTCGCTCGGAGCAGCTCAGCAGGCACTCAATCAGCTTGGAGTGGGAGCCGACGGAGCGGCTTTGAGTTGTGCCGTCACTTATCCCCTCGGAGTGGTAGGCGTGATATTGGCATTTATCATTGTTAAAAAATTTATAGCCAGAAAGGCCGATTTCGAGTCACGTGGCCAAGTCGACCCCGACCACACCTATGTGGCCGAATTCATCATCAGCAATCCCGGCATCTCGGGCATGACCTTGCGGCAGATTAATCCACTCATTTCGACCGAATTTGTAGTGTCGCGCATATGGCATGGTGAAGATGTGTCGATTCCGGGTCCCGACGATGTGCTCAGTTCTGGCGACCGGGTGCTCGTTATCACAAACGAAGAAGATCTGCCGCGTCTCACGCTGCTATTCGGCGAGAAGAGCGACCGCGATTGGAATCGTCCGAACATCGACTGGGATACCGTCGACAAGAACCTTGTGTCCCGTACAATAACAGTAAGCAAACCTCAACTCAACGGGCGCCGTCTGGGGTCGCTCAAGTTACGCCAGCACTATGCTGTCAATATTTCACGTGTAAGCCGTTCGGGCATACGCCTGCTCGCGACGCCCAACCTGATACTCCAGCTCGGTGACCGTCTTACAATAGTCGGTACCCCCGAAGATATCAACCGGGTGGGTGAACTTGTAGGCAACTCCGATACCGACCTTAAGGATCCCAATCTCGCGGCAATATTCATAGGCATGGTTCTCTCGCTCATAGTAGGCTCGATACCTATCGCCATTCCAGGCATCTCAGTGCCTATTAAACTGGGTCTTGCCGGTGGTCCCATCGTGGTTGGCATCCTGATAGGCCGTTTTGGACCGCAATTCCATATGGTCACCTACACAACCCGGAGTGCCAACCTCATGTTGCGCGGCATAGGCCTGTCACTCTTTTTGGCGGGACTCGGTCTGGAATCAGGAGCCAAGTTCCTCGACACCATAATGAGAGCCGACGGGTTGCTGTGGATCTCGGCCGGCTTCATCATCACCATCGTGCCGTCGCTGGTGATGACAGTCATCTCGATGCGCTGGTGGAAGCTCGACTTCGCGACCGCTGCCGGCATGGTGAGTGGTGCGATGGCCAATCCAATGGCGCTCTCCTATGCCAACGATATCACCCGTGGCGATGATGCACCGGTGGCATATGCCACAACCTATCCGGTGTCGATGTTTGCCCGTGTTGTCATAGCCCAGCTGCTCGTGATATGCTTTGTGTAGCCCGGCCCCCAAGCGTGTAGATATATACTGCCCTGCCTACAACAAAATCCACAGGTACCAGCCCAAAATAACGGGAGGAGATGAGTGTAGAGGGGAGGTCAGGGCTCTTCAGCCGGAGTAAGATGCTGGAGATAGGGATACTCTACACGGTGCAGGAACAGTGCCTCGCCTGGCATTGATGTCCCGGCGGCACAGCGGTCCTTGCTTTCAATGATTTCGGTAAACTGTGACAGGGTGATTTTGTGCCTTCCTACATCGACAAGGGTGCCCACGACGGCCCGCACCATGTTGCGAAGGAAGCGGTCGGCGGTAATGACGAAACACCACCGCTCACCGGTGAGCTGCCGCCAGCTGGCCTCCCTCACATCACATAGATTGGTCTTTGTATCGGTGTGCAGTTTTGAGAATGAGGTGAAGTCGTCGACTTCAAGCAACATGGATGCCGCTTCATTCATCAACTCGAAGTCGAGACCGGCCGGGGCTTTCCATACCGTATTGTAGAGAAACGGTGACTTGGTGGTGATGGCGTGATAATGATAGGTGCGTGAGGTGGCATCGAATCGGGCATGAGCGTTCAGGGGCACGTCGTGAACATGGCTCACCGAGATGTCGCGCCCCACCATGGAGTTGACCGCCCGCAGCAGTTTTTCCTTGTCCAATTCCTCCGGGGCATCAAAATGTGCGAGCATCATCGACGCGTTGACACCGGCATCAGTGCGACCGGCGCCGACAATGGGAGTCTCGCATCTCAAGGCGAGCGATAGGGCCCGTTCAAGTTCTGACTGAACGGTCACGGCATTGGGCTGGGACTGCCATCCGTGATAGAGTGCCCCCCTGTAGGCGAGTTGCAGAAAATACCTCCTCTTGGCCATCAGAACAGTTGCTGTATTCTGTCAGTTTTTCTCGAGATAGGTGTAGCCATACAGGCCCGAGCGATAGTTGGAGAGGAACTCTCGGCCTTCCTCGGGCGTGATGCGTCCGACTTTCATTGCGCTGGTGACCCATGTCTCGACATTGCGCACGAGTTTCTTGGGGTTATATTGCACGTAGTCAAGGACCTCGGCCACAGTCTCGCCGTCGATTATCCGGTCAATCTCATAGCGGTCCTTGTAGACATCGATGTGAACGGCATTGGTGTCGCCAAAAAGGTTGTGCATGTCGCCGAGAATCTCCTGATAGGCGCCCACCAGGAACACTCCGAGATAGTAAGGCTCGCCCGACTTGACGGTGTGTACGGGCAGAGATGGTGAAGTGCCGTGGTCGCTGACGAAGCTGGCTATCTTGCCATCGCTGTCGCATGTCATGTCCTGTATGGAGGCTGTGCGCGTGGGTTTCTCGTCAAGGCGAGATATGGGTATGATGGGGAATACCTGATCAATAGCCCAGGAATCGGGCAATGACTGGAATAGTGAGAAATTACAGAAATACTTATCGGGCAACAATTTGGAAATCTTGCGAAGCTCTTCGGGTGGGTGCTTCATGCTTGACGCCATGTCGCCTACTTCGCGTGCTATCGACCAGAACAGTTTCTCGACCATGGCGCGTGTGCGCAGGTCGACTATTCCGAGGCTGAACAGGTCAAGAGCCTCTTCCCTTATCTGCAATGCATCGTGCCAACTCTCAAAGAGCGATGGCTGGCTCAGTTTGTCCCATATGTCGTAAAGCTCCTTTACGAGTTCATGGGCATCATCGGGAATCTCGTCGCTATCCTTCATAGCCGGTAGCGAGGTGGTTTCGAGAACCTCGAATATGAGTACGGAATGATGGGCTGTGAGTGAGCGTCCGCTCTCGGTTATTATATTAGGTTGTGGCAGGTCGTTTTTCTCACATGCGTCTACAAGTGAATAGACGGCATCGTTGGCATATTCCTGGATGGAATAGTTCATCGAGCTCTCGCTCGATGAATTGCGTGTGCCGTCATAGTCGACTCCGAGCCCGCCCCCTATATCGACAAAATTGATATTGAATCCCATCTTCGACAGTTGCACATAGAATTGCATCGCCTCCCTCAGCGCGTTCTTGATGCGTCGTATCTTGGTGACCTGACTGCCAATGTGGAAATGAATGAGTTTGAGGCACGATTTCAATCCGCGACGCTCCATGTAGTCAAGGGCGTCGAGCAGTTCGGTCGAGTTGAGACCAAACTTGGACTGGTCGCCACCACTCTCCTCCCATTTTCCGGAGCCCGATGATGAGAGCTTGATGCGTATTCCTACATTAGGCTCTATGCCGATCTTGGCTGCCAGATCGGCTATAAGCTTGAGCTCATTCATTTTCTCGACTACGAGATATATGCGACGTCCCATCTTCTGGGCCAATAATGCCAGTTCTATATAATTGGCGTCTTTGTAGCCGTTGCAGATTATCAGGGCGTCTTCCTCGATATTGGTGGCAAGGACAGCATGAAGCTCTGGTTTGGAGCCTGCCTCGAGTCCTATGTTGAATTTTTTGCCGTGAGTGACAATCTCCTCGACGACAGGTCTCATCTGGTTGACCTTGATCGGATATATCAGGAAATTATCGCCTGTGTAATTATATTGCTCTGCGGCACGATGAAAACAGCGTGAAATCTTCTCGACCCTATTGTCAAGGATATCGGGGAAACGTAGAAGCACGGGCGCGGTGATATCCCGCACCTGAAGCTCGTCCATAACCTCCTTAAGGTCGACCGATGCATATCCTTCCTTTGGTTTGACAATGACATGACCACGGTCATTGATACTGAAGTATTGCCGGCCCCACCCGTTGATATTGTACAGCTCAGCGCTGTCTTCAATACGCCATTTTCTCATTCCTGACTGTTCTGTTTCTTATAATTATTAATGTAAATATGGACACGGCTCCCGCTATAGAGCGAAAGTAGCCGTAAAGATACAACATTTCCAGCTAATTATCAAAACCAAGGGCGAATTGGCACAAGCCGAAAAGTCGGTGCAGGATTTTTAGAGAGGAAATGTTAAATTTG
>JAMPBP010000027.1 GCA_023666645.1 Clostridiales bacterium | reverse complement strand
GGAAGGGCGCATGACGCTCTGCAACATGTCGATCGAGATGGGAGCCCGCGGTGGAATGGTGGGCCCCGACGATAAAACCATTGACTACCTGAGAGGCCGCGCCCATGCTCCAAGTGGCGAAGCATTTGACCGCGCTGCCGCCCGCTGGCTGGCTCTGGCCACCGACGAGGGTGCCAGCTTTGACCGGGAAGTTAGACTTGATGCGGCCAACATAGGGGTAAGAGTCACCTATGGCACAAATCCCGGCATGGGGATAGAAATCACCGATACAATCCCATTCCCCACTAATGAGAGTGAGGAAAAGGCGCTTCAATACATGGGCTTCAAAGCCGGACAACCGATCATGGGAACCAAGGTGGACAATGTTTTTGTGGGAAGCTGCACCAACGGACGCATCGAGGACTTCCGCGCGTTTGCCGCCACCGTCAAGGGACACACCAGGCACCCCGATGTGACAGTGTGGCTCGTGCCGGGCTCACGTGCCGTCATGAAACAGATTAAAGAGGAAGGGCTCGACCGCGAGCTCATCGCCGCCGGTTTTCAACTGCGTGAACCCGGTTGCTCGGCATGCCTGGCAATGAACGATGACAAGATCGAATCGGGCCGGCTATGTGTGTCGACCTCCAACCGTAATTTTGAAGGACGCCAGGGGCCCGGCTCACGCACCGTATTAGCATCGCCCGTCACTGCAGCCATTGCAGCTGTAACAGGGAAAATCATGAACCGCATATGATAAAGGCCATGGAAAAGAGAAAGTTCAATATCGTGACATCCACATGTGTGCCACTGCCGGTGGAGAATATCGACACCGACCAGATAATTCCCGCCCGGTTTCTCAAGAGTACCACACGCGAGGGGTTTGGCGAGAATCTGTTCCGCGATTGGCGGTATGACAGCAATGGCTCTCTCATTGCCCAGTGCCCGCTCAACGACCCCAGGTATAAGGATGGAAAAATTCTTGTGGCAGGAAAAAACTTCGGTTGCGGCTCGAGTCGTGAACACGCAGCCTGGGCTATAGCCGACTATGGTTTCAGAGCTGTGATATCGACATTTTTCGCCGACATACACCGCAACAACGAGCTCAACAGCTTTGTGCTCCCTGTAGTGGTGAGCGAGGAGTTCCTTAGTGAATTGTTTGACAGCTTAGCCAACGACCACAGCACCGAGGTGGAAATCAACCTGCCCTCACAGACTGTGACCAACAAGAAGACAGGCCGTTGTGAGACATTTGAGATCAACAGCTACAAGAAACAGTGTCTCATGGAGGGAATCGACGACATCGAGTATCTCATGAAACACATCGACGACATCAAAAAATACGAAGAAAATCATGGGAATAAGTTTTAATGTAAAGCCAGGAATAGTGATAGGGAATGAAGTGACCGGAGAAGGAGCGGCATTTGCCCGGGCATGTGCCGAAGAGACGCCGGGCGAGAGCCGTCGCCACTTTGACATCGCAGTATTGCCGGGTGATGGCATCGGACCCGAGATATCGCGGCAAGGTGTGGCGGTAATGGAGGCTGTGTGTAAGAAATATGGACACACTGTCCACTTCAACTATGGCCTGGTTGGAGCAGCGGCAATCGATGCCTGCGGCAATCCGTTCCCCCAAGCGACGCTCGAGATGTGCCTCAAAGCCAATGCTGTGCTCTTCTCAGCTGTAGGAGATCCTAAATATGACCACGACCCCGAGGCCAAGGTAAGACCTGAACAAGGACTGCTGGCCATGAGAAAACAACTCGGTCTGTATGCCAACATAAGGCCCGTGGAGACATTTGATTGTCTGCTCCACAAGTCACCGCTGAGAAAAGAGATTATCGAGGGTGCTGACTTTGTGTGCATCAGGGAACTCACCGGTGGCATGTACTTCGGAGAGAAACTCGAGGGAGAGGAGAAAGCCTTTGACACCTGTATGTATACACGCCAGGAGGTTGAGCGCATACTGAAAGTAGGGTATGAATATGCCCGTCGCCGCAACAAGCACCTCACTGTGGTTGACAAAGCCAATGTTCTGGCCTCGTCCCGCTTGTGGCGCAATACTGCGCGGAAAATGGCACCGGATTATCCCGATGTGACGACCGACTTCATGTATGTCGACAACGCGGCCATGCGCATGATCCAGGACCCACGTTTCTTTGATGTCATGGTTACAGAGAATACTTTTGGCGACATACTCACCGATGAGGGAAGCGTAATCACCGGATCGATGGGACTGCTTCCATCAGCATCGACCGGTTCAGGCACCCCGGTATTCGAACCTATCCATGGCTCGTGGCCTGAGGCCGCCGACAAGAACATCGCCAATCCCATAGCGCAGATTCTGTCGGTCGCCATGCTTTTTGAACACTTTGGATTGATAGCCGAGGGGGAGTGTGTGAGAAATGCAGTGAAAGCATCACTCGAAGCCAATGTCAGGACACCCGATATTCAGATCGAGGGTGAACGCCCATACACCACCGACGAGGTAGGTGCATGGATAGCCTCCAGAATCTGAACCGCAACATTCAGGAGAATATTTGTATTTGACACCCCTATAAAGGCACTCTAAGTTAAA
Source organism: Clostridiales bacterium (assembly GCA_023666645.1). Taxonomy (GTDB): domain Bacteria; phylum Bacteroidota; class Bacteroidia; order Bacteroidales; family Muribaculaceae; genus JAAVFS01. The sequence continues at coordinate 17,330 of JAMPBP010000027.1, read as the reverse complement.
AATGGCCGCTCAACACTGAGCGGCCATTTCACTTATGGGGCGACCATGCTTAAAGGTCAGAATATTTCTCCGAGATGTTCATCACAAACTACGGGCCCCTATCAAATAGTATAAAAAAGCTTACATTCTTGCTGTAGAAGAATCCACGTCATAGTCGGTGACAAGCATTGGTGCTTCCATACCTATTGTAGACGCAGATTTCATTTGCATCACTCTATCATTGCTCATCAACAAATCATAGATGCGCTCGGGAATAACGTCACCGTTGCCGGTAGAAGGAGCATAGGAGGCTGTTTTAGCTGCCGGTGCTTCAACGACACGTTGCAAGATGGGGTTATACATTGTATACATGCGTATCTTTTCTCGATTTGTACTTGAAGCCGGAGTTCCTGTGAACATCTCAATGGCAAGACCATTGATTACCTTTCCACCCCATGAGCCATTATCTTCAAACTCGGCACTGTAGAGGTAGTTGCCGTTGGCCATGAACCCATGCTGTATAGGGGCAGGGAATGTATATGGAGCAACCCATGTGATATAACCGTCGGTTGAAAGGAAACACATGTGCACCTTATGAGTGGCATCATTAAATTCCACATCACCACAGTAGGCACCGCAAGCAACTGTAATACTCAGGTTTTCATCATCAAATGTCACTGGAATCTTCAACTCTTGAGGAGCCGGAGCACCGTTGTATTGATACTGTAGGCTCAGATAGTAGTTACTGCCACTCTTCTTGAACTCGGCATTCTGGTAATACAATGCTGTAGCTGTTGCCGATTTATTATACAGCAGTCTGTATTCACCGGCTATATCCTGAGCAAAGTCAAACTGTGTAATTGGAATCACTCCCTCAAAATCACCATATGTATAGACTATGATACCCTGACGCAGATGTCCCGTCTTATTTGCCCCTACCTTCACGGTGAAACCGGTCTCGGTCATTGTCAATGTGAAGTCGTTTGAAGGAGCAAAACCGGCGGCGGTATATTCAAAGGCATAAGCCTCCAATGTGCCGGCAGCATTTGTGTTAAGAGTGTAGGTATATGTCTTGGCAAGATTGTTTTGCGATACTGAGGCAGGTCCTTCAAGCTCAAAAAACTGACCGGCCTGAATGACAGCCACACGGGTCTGGTACTTGCCCGACTTGATGGCGAGCATACATGTGCGACCGTCGAGTTCCTCATTGGGGGCAACATTGAGGGTAATGACATTACCCTCGGTTGTTGTTGTAACCCAATCAGTCTGGTCGGTTGTCTCCACAGTATAGGAAGCGTCACACTCAATCTCGACTTTACCCTGACCACCGGGAGCATCGAATGATGTCTGGCGGCTAATGATGCGTAGCGGTGAGCCACCATCCACTGTCTCAGTCACTTCATAGTCAGAGTCATCGTGGCACGATGTGAACAGCGGTGCTGCACACAGTGCTAATATAAAGATGCTTAAAAACTTTTTCATAGGTCAATTATTTCTTTACAATTGAAACAACGTTATCAAGATCACCAAGGCCATTCATGAACACCCATGGGGCAGGTGCGTTACCGCCACCATTCTGGTAACCTGTGCTGGAAACTGTGCCGGCAAATGCCGCCATATAGAATCCAGATACCACGAAATTAGTACCCTTGTTATCGAAAGCGGTGTATGTACCTTCATTCTCTGTATCCTTGATAAAGTACATTCCTACACTGGTGCCCCACGAGAAGTTGTTGCCATTGGTAGCGCAGCACCAGATGAACAAATTGCCTTCCGTACCTACCTGCTGTGAGCATATTTCAAGGCAACCGTTGCTCTTATTGTGCTTGGCGGTGAGATCAAACTTAGAGCTGAAACCTTTGACAATATAACCACCGTTGCCATCGTTCTGAATCTTGATGTCGGCAGTCTTGCCATTGTCGTAGTTCAAAGTGAAGTCACCTACAAACTCATCGTAGAAGGCATAATCCTCAGGAATATCACCCGTGAGGTCGATTTTGGTTCCGTTGGAATCAGTACCTGTATACTTGAGAGAGGCGGAGTCAAATTCGATAGAACTCAAGGTCGCTCCGAAAATTTCGATAGGCTCGAGGAATCTCATACCCTGGGGAGTGGGAACATAGTAGCTGCCTGCATACTGCTCCTCCTGAACTGGCTCGCCGTCGGCACCGGTAGTCGTTTCAAACCACACGAACTCAAAGTAACGCTCACCAAGATAAACCTGGGCTTGGATAGGGTCATTGCCATAGGTACCGTTGAGCTCTGTGAAGAACATGGCGTCACCCACAGCAGTAGCCTTGGAGACATAAGTGGCAGGCGACTCGTCGAGACGGTGCATGTAGATCATATTGCCCGTGCGGTTGCCCATAAGCGCTATACGGTCGGGCTTGACATCCATAATCATGAATTCAAAGTCACCGTCATAGGCCTCATAACGGCTGCCCGAAGGTGTGGCAAAGTAGTGCATGAGAGTGTTGTAGCTGTCAAACGACAATACAGCTCCATTGGTGTTGGTGAGTTTGTAAAGACTCTTTTCACTTGCACCGGGAGCAAGCTCACTCCACACTTCCACTTCCTTGCTGTCAAACTTGAGAGCGTAAACATATCCACCATAGGAGATCTCGCGGTCGGGATAATAGTCCATGGCCCAGCCATTGGGAGCACTGACAAGGGTTTCCTTGGTGAGGTCGAGTGTCTGCTGCAGGCGCTCGCTCGACGATGAGTCGAAGAGATCCTCCTGGTCTTTCAAGCACGAGGGCAACGCAATTGCCGACAATACCATGACCGCAGAAAGAAATATATTGTTAAATCGCATATTGTTTACATTTTATGAAGTTTAAAATAATATCGCTCACGCTTCCTCCTTATTTCAGGGTAAGGTCGGTCAAATCCACTGAACCGTTGACAACATCGGCCTGACGGCGCTGCAACACGTCGCGCAATTCATCGATGTCAATATCAAAGGAAGTTTTCATATAGTCGCGAACAATATCGAGCTTTGAGTTGATGAGCGCCTGTGACGCCTTGGGTGCACCACCTACAAGTTTATTCCAGGCAGTCTCGCTATTGGTCACATAAATGGAAAGCATCTCGGCAAAATCCTCGGTGAAAGAGTGCTGTGAATAAGCCGAAATATATCCATTCTTCAGATAATCGGTATTATAAGGGCTTTCATTCCAGTTGTCAGCTACATAGCCTGAACCTGTAATCAACTGGAAATCGGCGGGAATTGACTTCGTCTGGTTCAAAATGTGGGTGAACTCGTGGTGAATGGTCTTGAAGTAGTAGTGGTTAAGATTCTCAGCACTATTCAAATAGCCAGAGAGCTTGTTTAGACCGGCCAGGAAAATCTTACGGCCACCCTCGGCTGTACCCAATACTATTGTACCATTGTTACGGTATTCCCACTCACCAACGGTGTAGAACATCTTGGGGAAATAGGTACAAGTGAAATTGGTACCTGCCACCTCATTATAGGTCTCGATGCAAAGATACTTTACAAGATGGGCCATCGTGATCGCATCCTCATAACGGGCCGGAACAAGATAGTAGTTGTAATCGCCCTCGATATCCTCGTAACGATACTTGAAGTCTATATTGTAGGGCTCGTTGAAATTCTGTGTGAGCCACAGGTCAAAGTCGTTCTTCTCTGTGTTACCTGTTGTAATGACCGAGTAGCTGGGATCGGGGTCATCGTCAGAGCATCCGGTGAAGGCCACACCCGACAAGACAACAGCAGCGGTCAAAAATATTCTATATAGTTTCATAGTTTACCAGTTAAGCAAATTATTATTATTTATTGGGACGTGGATTGGGAGTAAGACCAGCCGAGATTACATCGCTTGGCAACTGCAGTGCACGACGCTCATCATCAACCGAGAGCCAATCAACAAGTTGCTTGGGCTTGGGAGTGCTCGATGTATCCATCAAACGACGGGGTATCTCGATACCATAACGCTTGATGTCAAACCAACGGAGACCATGCTGTATAGTTTCTACGCGGCGGAATCCGAGTACACACTGCAACATACACTCCTGGACCGAACCCTCAGAATCGATTTCAAAGGCCGGATTGAGATGCTTCTTCAACGTACCGTTCAACTTGTTTTCGTCCTCATAGGAGTAGGTCTGATTATTATAGAAAGTCTGAATGCTGGCAGGAGTGAGAGTCTTGGTGCTCTTGGTTATAGCCTTCATCCACATAGTCAAATCGGCAGCTGCCTCATCATAGCGTTTGAGCATTGTCAGGGCCTCGGCGCGGTTGAGAATCGTCTCATCGCTGGTGAGGACAGGCACTACACTGTGGGTGTAACCGATACCGGCAACAAGGTCGGTGTATTCAAACAGATAGGGTGTCTTCCAGAAGATGACTTTGTTGTATGTACTGCCTTGATAATATTTGGGGGTGATACGGAAATTGAAGTAAGTACCCCATAATTGTGTCGCACGCAAATCCTCATGCTCGGAGAGATAGGCACCATGGTTGTAACGACCATAGGAGGTATAAGGACCCCACAGGGTGCCCAGACGGGAATAAGAGGTGGCCAGCAGGAGGTTGGCATTGGACGAGGGTGAAATGAACTCGTTGCACACTACATCAAAGCTCTGGGTCATGGAAGCCATCGCAGCCCAATCTCTCAACATGGTAGCAGGCTGTGAACCGAGACACTTGTCGGCATATTCAACGGCCTTCTCCCACTGCTCGGTGAACAGATAGAAACGGCAGGCAAATGCATAGGCAGCCTTCACGTTGAAGTGATACTTGGGAATTGACAGATGGGAGTCGCCCATCAATGGCAGAGCAGCCTCGATGTCTTCCTGAATTTTCTGGTATACCTGTCCGACGGTGCCGCGTTCATACTGGGGAGCCAACTGAGTCTCGGGCTTGTCCATGTAGGGTACACCAAGCTCACCAAGATTATTATTATTGTATGCCTTACAGAAGATGTTGGCAAGCATGAAGTGATGGTAGGCACGACACATAAGAGCCTCGCCAAGGAGTTCTTTCTGGGTATCATTCTGAGGAGTGCCTATAGCTGTGATTGCCTGGTTGGCCGAAGCTATTGAGATATATGCTCCCGACCAAAAGCGGTCAAGCGACTCATTGATTGTCTCTGACTCATCTTTCCAGCGCCATGCATCGTCAAACCAGCGCACAGAGTTGGGAACCTGGTCACCAAACCAGTCGGTATTGTCTGACGACATTTCGAGCACCATGCAATAGTCGTGGTCGTTATAGGCCGATACAAGGATGTTCTTGATTTTCTCATCAGAGTCGAGCGTAGCACGCGAGTCGGGCATCTCATCAAGGAAATCATTGCAACCCGTCAGAGCCAGAGCCGACAGAACCGGCAATATAGTATATTTATATTTATTCATAACTTAAGATGTCTAATTAATGTTAGAAACCGAAGTTTACTGTGAGGGTGAACTGCTTTGGAGTAGGAGCAGCGACACCACCTGTGTTAAAGAACTCAGGATCCTGGCCGTTGAGTTTCTTGTCGGCATAAATCAAGAACAAGTTGGTGGCCTGAAGCTTAACCTGAGCGTGAGTCATACGCATTGCTTTGACGGCCTTCTCGGGGAGCTGATAGGACAGCGAGATTTCCTTCATACGGATGAAATCACCCTTGGCGATACGCGCGGTCGAGTAGTTGTAGGCGTTGTAGGCTATACCCAGGTCGCTGTCGTTCTTGATCTGACGCTTGGACGCGATGGTGGGAATATTGGTGATAAGTTCGTCACCGGCGGTGGTCCAGCGGTTGGCAAATTCCTTAGGCATGGCGGTCAAGTCGTTGTATTCTTTCTTGAATACCGGGTCAAGACGTATCACATTGCCAAATGAATAGGTGATATAGACATTAAGAGTCAAACCTTTGTAACGGAAGATATTGCCAAACGAACCCATGTCGGTTGGATCGACACTGCCTGAGTACTCGAGGAATTTCAGCATCTCGGGGTCGGAAGTCTGGAAGTATATACCGGTTGTCGAGATATTACCATTCTGGTCCAGGAATGTGGGAAGACCTTCCTTGTTAAGACCCTTGAAAGGAATCGAGAAAAGTGAACGCACGGGGTAACCCTCCATAGCGAAACCGTTGCCGGCTACGAGGTCAATCATACGCTTGGTTGTCTCGAGCTTGCTCACTTCGTTGGTGGCGTGAGAATAGATGAAGTTGGTGGTCCAAGAGAAATCGCGTGTCACGATGTTCTTTGTAGTCAACGAAAGCTCGACACCACGAGATTTGAACGAAGCGATGTTACCATACTTTGAGATTTCACCACCTATACCTTGGGTTGTAGCTACACCGATGAGGTCGAAGTTGTTACGACGATACCAGTCAAACTCAAAGTTGATACGGTTGTTGAAGAAACCTGTAGAGAGACCCAGGTTCAACTCATGCTTTTTCTCATAGGTGAGATCCTGATTGGCAAGGTTGACAATCTCAAGACCGCTCTCATTCACACCTGCACTTGGGCGCCATGGGTTATAGGCGGTGATGATAGCATATGCGTTGCTCACGGAAGGACGGTCACCGGTGAGTGAGTAAGAGGCACGCAGAGTGAAATGGCTCCATGTGGGATCGAAATCCTTGAAGAATTCCTCATTGTGCATGTTCCATGATCCCGACACGTTCCATGTGGGAAGCCAGCGTGACTTGCGGCTCTTGCCAAGGAAATTGGTGCCCTCATAGCGCAGTGTACCGTTGATGTTGTAACGGCTCTTGTAAGAATAGGTCAAGTTGCCGAAGAAAGCGACGCTACGCACGTGAGTGTTGTCGAGCGAGTAGTAGTCGGTGTTTTCCTCCTGGCCGCGTTTGAACACCTGGTAGGCATAGGCCGGGATCTCACCATTGTTGTACTGCATACCCCAGCCGCGGAACCATGTGGCGTGACGGTCGACCGAGTTGGTCTCCATACCGGCATACAGGTTCACGATGTGGTCGTTGAAGAAAACGTCGTTATAGCGCAATGAAGCACGCATATCCCACTTCTGCATCGAACGGTCGGAACGGTTGAGGATACCTCCGTTGGGGAGAATCGAGATGGGGAGAGCGAAGGGATTGTCGGGGTCTGTGTAGAGCAACGGGTTCTTATCGCGGATAGCTGCGGTAGGCATCGCACGGTAAGCCTCGGCCTGGTTTGAATTGTCAAGAATCATGTGCTCCTGTGATGTACCGGTGTTCTGGACTCCGGCAAGCAACGAGAGCTCAAGTTTCTTGATGGGTTTGTAAGTGATCATTCCCGACAGACGGAAATCATTGACCTTCAATTCCATGTAGTTGTTATCCAACTCATAAAGAATGTTGAAGGGAGCATAACTGCGTGTGTAGAAAGTATTAGGATCAAGTGTACGTGATGTATTCATCGAGTAGCTGTAGGGGTTGATATCGAAGTCACGTTTTACTTCACCCGAAACAGCATCTGTCTCAGCACCAAGGGTACCGGGAGCTCTCTGTTTACGGAACGAAGCGTTACCGATGATATTAACCGAAACCTTATCGCTGACATTGTAAGTCGAGTTCAAGTTGAATGTGTAACGCTGCAGTTTGCTCTGTTTGTACCAACCCGGATCATACATCGCCGAAGCCGAGATGTAATTCTGAGCTTTCTCTGTACCGGTAGAGATACTTACAGAGTGTGTCTGTGAAACTGAGTTGGAGAACAACTGGTCAAACCAGTTGGTGTTGCGGAACTCGGCAGCACGCAGATAGTCGGCACGAGCCTCGGGAGTGTTCTCCAGGCCAAACTGGCCGGTAACGGGGTTGTACTCGCTGAGCAGCTGATACATCTTACCATAGACACCCGAGTTGGAAGCATTGGCGATCTCGGCGTAGTTGAGGAAGCCCTTGTGGGCCATTTCCTCATAGACACTCATCTGGTCCTGTGAATTCATGAGGTTGAAGTCGCGATAGCTGGGCTTCAGGCGCATGGAGAACTCACCCGAATAGTTGATCGAGCTCTGTCCTTTTTTACCTTTCTTGGTAGTGACGACAATCACACCTGCCATAGCGCGTGCACCATATATAGATGTGGCAGAACCGTCCTTAAGAATATCGAAGCTCTCGATATCGTCAGCGTTCAAACCTGCGATGGCCGATGAAATCAGGGTCTCGGCGTTACCTGACGACAGCTCGTCGGCCGATACCTCCATCACATCTTCCATGATGATACCATCGACAACCCACAGAGGCTTGGAGCTACCGAAGATCGATGTCGCACCACGCACGCGGATCTTAGGTGCTGTACCGAATGTACCTGACACGTTCTGCACCGATACACCGGCTGCACGTCCTTCAAGAGAGCGTGAGATATCGGCCATACCGCCGAGACGGGCATCCTGGGCATCAATCTTGGTGGCGGCGCCTGTGAAGAGACGCTTGTCCATCTTGGTCATACCGGTTACCACAACCTCATCAAGCTCATTGGACATCGACTGCAGGGCGATGTGCATGGGCTCGGTAGTAACTTTCACCGTGAGCGGTTCCATACCTACATACTTCACTTCAATCTTAGAAGACGTCGACGGAACAGAAATGGAGAATTTACCATCAAGGTCAGTCGCAGCCACTGTCTTGGTACCTACCACCGAGACAGTTGCACCTACTAAGGGCTCCTCGTCGACAGCCGATACCACAACACCGGTTATTTTCACCTGTGCCATGAGACCTATGCTGACGCATAAACCCATAAGAAACAACAATAATTTTTTTTCCATAACTATTTATAAAAAGTGAATGATTTGTTACTTTTTCAGGAGGAAAGATAGATTCCTCAATTGTTAACCCATCTTATCTACCACTTGTCATTGTAAACTTTTGTTAATCCATCCGAGGGTTAACTCGACTTACATTTTTCAACATCCAAACTCAATTAGGCGGCTTTTTCAAGTGTTTCATCTGCTTTTGCTTTTATTTTATTACTATTTGAAGTCACAAAAGTATACAAAAGGTGACTACTACATGCGAATATTCAGTTAAAATGTGTTAATTTGGCAAAAAAATCTTGATTTCTACAAAAAAAACCAAAATCGAGCTCTTTTTCTTCCAAAAAGGGCTCGATTTTGACATATTGCAGAATAATACAAGAAAACAGCATCATTTCACCACGACATGCTATTACAGATCTCAGGGATAATTATCCTAAAAAAGGAACCGCTTTTGCGATGGTAAAACCATCGCAAAAGCGGTTCAAATACAAAACAACATATATCTACCTGCGAAACTGCCTCAGGGGGGAGGGATAACACGACCCCCCCGGAGGGGAGGTAGATTACTGTACCGGAATTTTCTCGATACGGCGCTGATGGCGCCCTCCTTCAAAGGCTGTCTTCAGGAATATATCAACATTCTCGAGGGCTACGACAGGCTCGATGAAGCGGGCCGGCAGAACAAGGAAATTGGCATTATTGTGCTGGCGTGCCAAAGCTGCAATTTCAGGAATCCAACAAAGGGCGGCCCTGATACCCTGATGCTTGTTGAGGGTCATGCTGATACCGTTGCCACTGCCACATATTCCTATACCCTCGCTGCACTCCCCGGCCTCAACGGCACGTGCTGCGGGGTGGGCAAAGTCGGCATAATCACAACTCTCGGCGCTATAGGTTCCAAAATCGACATATTCGATGCCTTGTGACTCAAGATATCCGGCTACTATCGATTTGAGTTCATAACCGGCATGGTCGCTACATAGTGCAATTTTACGCATGATAAGAAATATTTATAATCAAAATGTTACTGTGCTTTATGTGTACGGGCATTAAAACGCACCCATAATGGACGTGGTATCAGTTTCCATAATTGTACAAGCCACCACCACCTGCTGTCAATTATCGCGACACGCTTGTGACTGTCGATGGCTTTTACTATCAATGGAACCGCGTGGGCAGGTGTCATGAGCATCGGGTAAGAGTTATGGGGATCGAGAAGGTCGGTGGCTATGAAACCCGGTCTTATATCGGTGAAACTTACATTGACCTGCTCCATATGGGCCAATTGCTCGAGTGCCTCGATATAGGTAACTCCAAAACGTTTGGAGGCGCTGTAGGAAGGAGCCATACCCAGACCGCGTGTCGATGCAACCGATGTGATGGAAACTATATGACCGCCGGTAGAGGGATGGTTTCTGAAATAATTGAAGGCCATATCAAGCATGGTGGCAAACCCTACACAATTGGTCATTACCGTTGACCGTTCAATATCATCGAGCAGCGCAGGATTCTGCTTCCCCACCCCGGCGACATGTATATAGGTGTCCATGCCTCCAAGGCGCTCTATTAGATTACACAGAGCCGATGGCGCCTGTGGGGTTGTGACATCGATGGCTGCCACCTCTACTTTGCCGGGGAACAGAGAAGACAGTTCTTCAAGCGCTTCGAGACGACGCGCCGCGACCCCGACCCTATGACCTCGTTCCAGATATACACGGGCCAAGGCATTCCCGAGTCCCGATGATGCACCCACTATGATTATACGCTTCACACTGTCCATCTCATTCAGATATAGATGATGACACCCTCTCGATATCTGTGACCGTAGTATTTGACGAAGAGGAATCATCGGGGTTGGGATGAACAGTGTCATCATCGTCGTCGGGACGTGATACCGGCCCCAGGTCGATAGGCTGAGGCTGTTTGCGACCCGACAAAGGCAAGTCATAATAGACCGAGAGCGAAGCCCCCAAAGCCGATCCGTAAGAACCATACCCCGGCACATACCATGGCCTGCCATAGGTCTTGGGACTGCAATGGATAATGCGGTGATACCTGAGCGACCACCCCATCGACACATGGCTGAACAGTCTTACCTTGATACCAAACAGAAACTCCACATATCCGGCCGTAGCATTAATATCGGGGAACTGCATCGTCGAGGGGTCTCCCCAGTATGAGCCATCGATGGTAACATCATGGAGTGTCCATTTGAAGGGAGTGAAACCATAGCGTATACCGGCATAGGCCTGATAATCGGGATTGGAATTATACAGGAAATTGTAGTCAAGACCTATTTTAAAATAGGGCGCCATGGGCGAATGATATGTATAGTTATTGTCGGCAGGAGTATTCTGGGCCTTTCCCAATCCAAATTCAAAAGCGGCTATATAACGGTTGTGCATGTTGAAATGGGCCGAGAAACCCACCAACCCATAGCTCTGCCCAAAGGCTTTCATGAGAGGATCCCACAGATTGACCGCAACCGATGCCTCATATACCAGAGGATAGATCATTGGAGGGATCTTGGCAACTGCCATCGTGTCGGCTATCTCCATGCCGGTCACTGTGTCGACAAGCACTATGTTTCCATTATTGTCGCGGAACTGCACCAGTTTGGAACGGTCGATGGAATCGGCCGGTAATTTGTTCTCATTGATTGCCTGGGTAGCTGTCGACGCGTTGTTGACAGGCGAAACGCGTCGTTGCTGGGCATAGATTCCCGATGCCGGCATCAGGAACAACAGCAGTAGCAAGAGGGGGAGCAATGCATATATACGACTATGTTTCATAGGGCTATTCATTGGCTGATGCCGTGCGGAACATGATTCGCATGTTCTGTACATTGGCGTTGTTGATGAGTGAATCGGGCAGCGCTATCGAGTCAATAAGGTGGCGTGTATATGTAAAGCCGTCAATATGATATCGGTATATGGCGCCACATTCCTCCGATGCGAAATAGGGCTCGCTCGTATAGTTGAGCCTCAACGTGTCATACAACTCAGGGAAATTGAGGTCACGGCTCACATAGCGTATGAAATACTCAAGCGATGTCGATGAGGACATGAGCGGCAGGTAAATTTCGTTCTTACGGTCACCGGCGTTCATGAGCAGTGAATCGTGAGGGGCGTTGACGCCCCCTATCTCAAGAGAGTCAACCAAGAGAGGCCGTAGCGTCTCAGACGAATAAAACCCGGCAATGAGCAACGAGCTGCGGTTGTCGGTGCAACCCGAGGTGTTGCAAGCACCCGTGAGCAAAGCCAAAACAATCGACAGGAGCAACAGCGTGGTATACTTCATAATATTCTTCCCCCTTTATTATTGACAATTTTCAGCAGTCACGGCATCAGCAGCGACAGTGACATCGTGCCCTTTTATCTCGGTCTCAATCTCATAGTCATTGCGCCGCGAGGAATTACGGGCTATCAATTCGCCTATGAAACCGGTCAGGAACAGCTGTGTACCGAGAATCATCATCACAAGAGCCAGATAGAAATAGGGCGATGATGTGACCAACTGATAGGGCGCTCCGGTGTACATATGCCACAATTTTCCAAATCCCACGACCATGACAGCTACAAGACCTATGAAAAACATCATGGAGCCCAGCAGGCCGAAGAAGTGCATCGGTTTGCCGCCAAACTTTGAAGTGAACCACAGCGTGATAAGGTCAAGGTAGCCATTGACAAAGCGATCAAGTCCAAACTTTGTCTTCCCATATTTGCGGGCCTGATGGTGCACCACTTTCTCACCGATACGTGTAAAGCCCGCATTCTTGGCAAGATAGGGAATATAGCGGTGCATGTCTCCATAGATTTCGATGCGCTTGACCACTTTGTTGCGGTAGGCCTTGAGTCCACAATTGAAATCATGAAGATTCCTGATACCGCTCACCTTGCGTGCCGTAGCGTTGAACAGCTTGGTAGGAATCGTCTTGCTCAACGGGTCATAGCGTTTCTGCTTCCAGCCCGACACCAGGTCATAGCCTTGCTTCATTATCATGTCATATAATTCAGGAATCTCGTCGGGTGAATCCTGCAGGTCGGCATCCATGGTGATGACCACATCACCACAAGCTCTCACAAAACCGGTGTTGAGAGCAGGTGACTTTCCATAATTGCGGCGGAATGACACACCCTTGACAGCAGGATTGGCCGCAGCAAGACGTTCAATAACCTGCCAGGAATCATCGGTACTGCCATCATTGATAAACAGGATCTCATAGGAATAGCCATGACTTTTCATGACCCGCTCAATCCATGCCTCAAGTTCGGGCAACGATTCGGCCTCATTATATAATGGTATGACAATCGAAATATCCATATCAGACTTTTTTAGTAGGTAGCCATATTGGTTAAACTTATATTATCATAGAGTGGGAAACCGTAAAATAGAACATTCCTCATCACTTTCTTCCGAGCCTCACAATGAACGCCACAAGCATCGACAGCATAGAGCCCGAGAAGATAGTGAGACACACCAGTTGAACAACCAATTGACCGGCACGCGGCACCGCACCACCCTCAATCATGGCGTGCAACGCGCGTGCATTGGCAAGCGATTGCTCGGTCGACTGAGCGGTCCAGCGTTCCTCCTGAGCCTGAAGCACCCTCAGAAACAGATCCGGATCAACCCATTTGAAAAATACAAATGCCGACACCGCCAGAAATATGGCGCCACAGGCAAAAGCCACGATACCCTGGGTCCACAATGTAGCATAGGGCATCGTACACAAAGACTTGCGCCATGTACGTCTCATCATTATCCACACCGTCACCGGAACAGCAACAATCGACGCAATGACAAGAAATGACAAAGCCGGAAATTGCAGCGAGTAGAGTGCGGCAAAGAAGGTGATGACAAAACAGAGACCAAGCAAAGGTCCATAATCGGCGGCGATACTGACGAATGTTTTATGTTTTGTTCTCTCCATAATTATATATGACCACAAAAGTACGAAAAAAAGATGTATCTTTGCATTGTAAAACCCAAATAAATCCATGCGCATAGATATATTGACCGTATTGCCCGAAATGTTCGACTCGCCGCTTAACTGCTCCATACTTAAGCGAGCTCAGAGCAAAGGGCTTGTAGAATTTCATGTACATAATCTAAGAGACTACACGACCAACAAGCACCGCAAAGTCGATGACTATCCCTTTGGTGGCGAGGCCGGTATGGTAATGCAGGTGGAACCCATAGACCGGTGCATCTCAACTCTCAAAAGCGAGCGGGACTATGACGAAGTGATATTCACGAGTCCCGACGGCCAACTTTTTGACCAGCCCATGGCTAACAGCATGTCGATGCTCGGAAATATCATCATTCTGTGTGGCCATTACAAAGGTGTCGACTACAGGGTGAGGGAGCACCTCATCACCCGCGAGATATCAATAGGCGACTATGTGCTCACGGGAGGCGAGATTCCCGCCATAATAATATCCGACGCCATAGTGAGGCTCATACCCGGAGCCATCGGTGACGAGCAGAGTGCCCTCAGCGACTCCTTCCAGGACAATCTTCTGGCCCCGCCGGTCTACACACGCCCGGCCGACTATAAAGGGTGGAAAGTACCCGACATACTGCTATCGGGCCACGAAGCACGCATCGCTGACTGGCGGCACGAACAGGCCCTCGAGCGCACCCGTCTGCTACGTCCAGGACTGCTGGAATAAGAGCCCATTCGATAAGGAATGGTCTCTGAACCTATTTTGAGCAATGTCCGCCGGCAGTAAAGCAAAAAAACGCGGCCCGGCCAACAGTTTGGTAAATCAAAGATTTTTTAGTATCTTTGTACGTTCAAAAACTACAAAATCACATAAATAAAATATGTCAGAGAACAAAGAGGAATATAGCGCCAGTAATATACAGGTCCTTGAGGGACTGGAGGCTGTGCGCAAACGTCCGGCCATGTATATCGGCGACACCAGCGCCAAGGGTCTGCACCACCTTGTATATGAAGTGGTGGACAACTCGATCGATGAGGCCCTTGCCGGCTACGCCACCGACATCGATGTAACAATCAACGAGGACAATTCGATAACAGTAATTGATAATGGCCGAGGCATTCCGGTCGACATGCACGAGAAAGAGCATAAGAGCGCTCTCGAAGTTGTGCTCACGGTACTGCATGCCGGTGGCAAGTTTGACAAAGGCTCTTATAAAGTGTCAGGTGGACTTCACGGTGTAGGTGTATCGTGTGTCAACGCCTTATCGACCTACCTCAGAGCTGAGGTTCACCGCAACGGCAAATGCTACATTCAGGAGTACAGCTGCGGCAAGCCCACCACCGAGCTGCGAGTCGAGGGAGAGAGTAACCACACCGGCACATCAATAACCTTCAGGCCCGACAGCTCGATATTCACTGAGACAGTCTACAGCTACGACACCCTGGCCAACCGACTCAGAGACCTCGCCTTCCTGAACGCAGGAATACGTCTCACCCTCACCGACAAGCGTGAACTCGATGCCGATGGCAATCCGCGCAGCGAAGTTTTCTACAGCGAGACAGGCCTGTGTGAGTTTGTACAATATATCGATTCCAACAAGGAGTCGCTCATCAACGATGTCATACATCTCACAACCGAGCGCCAGGGCATCCCGGTGGAGGTAGCGTTGACCTACAACAACACCTACAATGAGAATGTCTACTCATATGTGAACAATATCAACACCATAGAGGGTGGCACACATCTTACAGGTTTCCGCCGCGGCCTCACACAGACGCTGAAAAAATATGCCGACGAGAACAAGATGCTTGAAAAGGCCAAGGTCGAAGTCTCAAGCGATGACTTCCGCGAAGGACTGACAGCTGTCGTGTCGGTCAAGGTTATGGAACCCCAGTTTGAGGGACAGACCAAGACCAAGCTCGGCAATAACGAGGTGATAGGAGCTGTACAGGTAGCCGTGAGCGAGGCATTGTCCAACTATCTGGAGGAGCACCCACGCCAGGCCAAGGTTATTGTTGAGAAAGTGATACTTGCAGCCCAGGCTCGTCATGCCGCCATAAAGGCCCGCCAGAATGTGCAGCGCAAGTCACCGCTGAGCAGTGGAGGACTGCCAGGCAAACTCGCCGACTGCTCGTCGCGCCACGCTGAGGAATGCGAGCTGTTCATCGTCGAGGGTGACTCGGCAGGCGGTACCGCCAAGAGCGCGCGCGACCGCCACTTCCAGGCCATTCTTCCACTGAGAGGTAAAATCCTCAATGTAGAGAAAGCCATGGACCACCGCATCTTTGACGACGAGGAGATATCCAATCTGTTCAGGGCACTGCGTGTCACCATAGGCACAGAAGATGACCCCAAAGAGGCCAATCTCTCCAAGCTCGCCTATCACAAGATCATAATAATGACCGATGCCGATGTCGACGGTGCCCACATCGCCACACTGTTGATGACCTTCTTCTTCCGCCGCATGCGTCCTGTCATCGAAAATGGATACCTATATCTCGCCACACCGCCATTGTACAAATGTGTGCGCGGTAAAACTGAGGAATATTGCTGGACCGACCAGCAGGTTCAACAGTTTATCAGCATCAATGGTGACAAAACCAAGGTGTACCGATTCAAAGGTCTCGGTGAGATGGACGACAAGGAATTGCGCGAAACGACTATGTCGCCCGAGCACCGCATGCTCAAACAGGTCAACATAAGCGATGCAGCTGAAGCCGACCGCATCTTCTCCATGCTCATGGGCGAGGACGTAGGGCCAAGACGCGACTTTATCGAAGCCAATGCCAATTATGCCAATATCGATGCATGACACTTTATAACTGCGGGCGGCTCTGTGAATAATCCACGAGCCGCCCGCTTGCTTATAAACTACCCGAGACTATTTAACGTTGAACAACTAAAACACACATTACAAGATGGCACGATCAATGACAAAGAAAAAAAACGACCGGCTTGTGGCCCAGATCAAAGAATGGGTCGACAAGCAACAGAACAATACATATAATTACAAACAGGTTGCTCACGCCATCAACGCCTCGAGCCCAATCGAACAACGCACCGTTGCGATGACCCTGGTCGACATGGCCTTCAACGGTGACCTCATCGAGGTATCACCGGGAAAATATAAGACGCCTCAACGCACCGCCCTGTCGACAGGCACCTTCGTGCGTCGCTCCAACGGTAAGAACAGCGTAATAACCGACGTAGACAGCGAGACCATCGCTGTAGCTGAGCGCAACTCGATGCACGCTCTCAACGGAGACCGAGTGAGAATCAACATTGCGGCACGACGTCGCGGTGTGGAGCCTGAAGCCGAAGTTGTGGAAATCATCGAGAAGAAAGAACAAACGTTCATAGGCAAGTTGCAGGTGGACCGCCACTTCGGCATGTTGCTCACCGACTCAAAATTCCTGGCCACCGACATTTTCATTCCCAAAGCCAAACTCAAGGGTGGTAAGAGTGGAGACAAAGCCATAGTACGCATCACGGAATGGCCCGACGATGCCAAGAACCCCCGTGGAGAGGTTCTCGATATTCTTGGTAAAGATGGTGAGAACAACGCCGAGATGCACGCTATACTGGCCGAGTTTGGACTACCCTACGTATACCCCAAGAGTGTGGAACGCGCCGCTGAGAAAATCGGAGCCGGAATCACCGACGAAGTTGTGGCAGAGCGTGAAGATCTCCGT
>JAMPBP010000026.1 GCA_023666645.1 Clostridiales bacterium | reverse complement strand
GGGGGCATAGCCCGAGGTGATGGTGTTATAGTTGGTCGAACCGCCTATCGCACCGAAACCGTAGGCAGCGGCGTCCATACCTATGGCTGATGTTTTATTACGGAAAGCACGTGAAGTCATGCCACCGAGCGAGGCAAAGTTGAACTGGCCTCTGATCAGGTCGTTCATTTCGATACCGTTGACCGACACCTCCTGATATGAGCTCTCATAGCCACGGTAGCGGAAATACATGGGACCGAAGTTGAAGCTTGCTGTGTTGAAGTATACATTGTCGCCCGAGCCGGTCAATGTAGCAATCGACTGGCTGTCGTCCTCGTTCTCAAGCATATGCTCGTCATAATAGATTTCCTGACTATCATCGTAGTAGTCGGCACTCTCAGTGGCTTTCATCGAGATTTTACCTACATTGACGGTAACATCATTGTAAAGGTCGGCCTCGACAAGCATGTCGTTGAAGCCGTAAGCTATCACCAGCGCGTCGACATGCCCCGGCGATGCATTACTTATGAGAAAATCTCCGGCAGGACCTGTAGTGACTGTGATACCCTGTTCACGCAGGGTTACCAATGCTCCGGCGATAGGACTACCGGTGTCGGCATCTACCACACTGCCTGTGAGGCGCGCGGTTTGTGCCAGGACCGGTATCGTTGCCGACAACAGTAACAAAACAAACAGTTTAAGTCTCATTTGATTAATTATTTTGGTTATTATTTTGAATTCATCATGAGTGGTTTCAACTGAACTCTATTAAGCTTACAGAGACGTTATGACTGAGACTGAGGTTAACATTCATCGATAAATTTAAATGAGTTCGACAGTGTTTTTTACTTTGCTTTTTATGATTCAGGGTCGATTAAGGTTAGTAATGACATTAACCTATAAACATTAACTTAATTTAAAAGGTTCATGTCTAAATCAAAAAAAGTATTTATCCACAAATATAAAAAGTATTTCTTTAAGGCCTCATATGGAACGATCGCATAAAAAGTGTCATCAGCCCTTGGCTCAATATGCTATTTACAACCGTTTCCTGGTCAAGGCCATTCACAGTTTCTTACGGTAGCAACGACGGCGTTTGTGCTGCCTACGCTCGAAATATTCCCATTGTTTCTGTACGTTCTCGTTGTCTTCGAGCTCGAGATTGCTCTCGGCCTGCTTGTAGCCGGCACGCTGGAAAGCCGGGATAAGCTCGGTGAAGAGAAGGGCATTGACACCCTTGCCCTGATATTCGGGAGCAACAGCCACAAGCAACAGGTCGACGGTATCGACATGACCCATGAGCGGTTTCAGCATGTGGCGCCATCCCAAAGGAAACAGGCGGCCTCGGCTTTGCTGCAGAGCATGTGAGAAGGAAGGGACGGCAATGCCCACTCCAACGAGGTTATCATCAGAATCGACAATCACACAAACATTGTCGAGACGTATGATACCCAGGTATTGCTTGATAAGATGGTCTATCTGGCGAGGGGTGAGCGGAGAATAACCATAAAGATTGTCATAGGCACGGTTAATGAGTTCAAAAAGTTTCTGGCCGTAACGCTCTTTCAACTCGGTGCGGTTCTTGACGTGGGCTACATCGATATTGAATTTACGCCTCACAATGTCGGCTATGCGCTTATGTTTCTCGGGGATAGCATCAGGAATCTTGATGAGATACTCGACCCAGTCGATATCCTTCTCAAACCCCATGCGCAGCATATGCTCGGGATAGTAAGGATAATTATAGATGGTGGCCATCGTACCCACTTGGTCAAATCCCTCGACGAGCATTCCCTCATGGTCCATATCGGTGAACCCCATGGGGCCTATGACCTCGGTCATGCCCTGCTTTCGGCCCCACTGTTCCACGGCATCGAAAAGAGCATCAACGACCTCGGCATCGTCGGTGAACTCGACAAATCCGAAACGCAATTCCTTCTTACCGGTGCGCTCATTGACGACATCGTTGATGATTCCGGTTATGCGCCCCACTGGCTTACCGTCACGGTAAGCCATGAACGACTGAGCTCGGCAAAAGTCGAATGCCGGATTATTCTCGGGCATCAATGTATTGACATCGTCAATGACCAATGGCGGCACAAAATACTCGTTGTCCTTATAATGGTCGATACCAAACTTTACAAATTTCTTCAGTTCTCCTTTGGTTGCTTTGACAGGTCTTATTTCTACGCTCATACGTGTTTTCTTTATTGAGCTTACTGAACTCATTTACTCTTGGTTACAAAAAAAGCTATGACGACAATCATGAATATGAGAAATGCGGCAAGATACCACACGATGTTGCCGGTGCGGCTATGCAGGGCAGCCCTGAGGGCCTGTATGTCGCGGTAACGTTGTGAAGCATCGGGATTGGTACACTTGGCAGCCACCCGGCGCAGCTGACTGTAGCGTTGAGGCTCGGGCACCGCCTTCAGCACCTCAGTAAGCACAAGCCCGTAGTTGAAGATATCCTCCGAGGCCTCGGCGGGAGTGAGATGGGAGCGCTGGTCAAAACCCACGTTGATAAGCTTGAGGTTTCTCACATTCTCGGTGAAGATGATATTCTCGGGGCGTATGGGGTGATGCACGATATGGTTGGTCTGGATATACTCCATGGCATCGACAAGCTGATGGGTGACTTTTTCCACTATGTCATCGGTCACCTCATTCTTGTCTATTAGTTTGCGCAGGGAGTCACCGTAGACATCGTCGGTGATGATGCAACGTCCCAGTCCCGGCACCTCCTCATAGTCATTGATCATCACGATGTGGGGGTGAGCGAGATTGTATCTCACATCAAATTCTTTGTCAATCATGGCCTGATACTCGCTATTATCGCGATATTGCTCTTTAAGAGTCTTTAGCATCAGCCATTTGCCATATTTCTTGGCCGTATAAACGTCATAGAACTCCTCGTCCCACTCGGGAAGATGCTCTATCTCGGTCCATTTCTGGTCGTGAGGTGTCTCGTGAGGTGACATTGTTATGCTTTAGGCAAAGTTAAGAGATTGTTTATAATCGATTTAAATAATCAGTTGAAGTCACCGACCTGTGGAAGCCGGTGACTTAATGACCGTGTTACGGCATCAATACCCGGCCAGCTTGAGCAACGTGGGGGCAAGCTCGGTGTTGTCCATGATGCGGCCTACAACTTCCATACCTTCACCCACAGCATATACCGGCACAGGATTGCCACTGTGGCCTCCTGTGGTCCAGCCGAAGCCTTGATTCTCATTCAACACCTTGAACACTTCGTTGGCCAGGGAATTGAACGAGGCATAGAGGGTCTTCTCGTCGGCAAGTTCCTTGCGTTTGTTGAAAGTCTCGTCATAGAGTGACATGAGTTTTGCTTCCTGTGACTCTTTCACAGGAACGCGTGTCCACAAACCGGTTTTTTGAGCGGCGAATTCCTTGAATTGCTCCCATGTCATGTCGTCGGATGTCTTCCCATTGAGCAGGCTCTTGACCTCACGTGAGAATCTCTCCTTGCTGATGTTTTGATAGGGAATGTAATGTGCATTGAATTTGTAACCCAAGGAACGGTTACCCACACTCATGCCTCCCGTCTCATGGTCGGCGGTGACTACAATGACAGTCTCATCGGGGTGCTGCTTGTAGAATTCATAGGCTCGCGCTATAGCTTTGTCAAAATTGAGGACCTCGACAGCGACGGCTCCTCCGTCATTGGCATGGGCAGCATGGTCGATGTTTCCACCTTCTACCATCATGAAAAATTTGTCGGGTGTTACTTTCATCATGTGGTCAATAGCAGCGGTCGTCATGTCGGGAAGGTTTAAGGCTCCGGGTATAGAGTCGATGGTGTAGCCTACATCGCCATCGCTGAAGGGGTTCTCGCTGTATAGGAATACACGTCGGGAATTGGACTGTCCCACGGCATCAGTCGAGGTGACAAGATCAACCCCATGCTCTTTCATATAGTCAAAGAGTCCGGTATCGTTGCCATTGCGGTCATAGGCACCGCGCCACCATGCACCGGCGATAAACTCATAGCCGCTCTCGGCAGCTTGACGACCTATGTCGTAGTGCTGGCTGCGCGAGGGGACATGGGCATAGAAGGCTCCCGGTGTAGCATCGTCGGGGGCTACGGTAGTGACCAAAGCCACGCCCCAGCCTGCGTCATGAAGCACGCTGGCTATGGAGGTGACAGCTGTAGTATCGGGGGTGACACCGAGCATTCCGTTTCTTGTCTTATTACCGGTGGAGAGCGCGGTTCCGGCAGCTGCCGAGTCGGTGACAGGCCCCGTGGCTGAATAGGTCTCCAGCATGCCCGACACGGGGAAACGGGTCATGAGCAACGTGGTGTCGCTGCCGAGGGCTACCCGGTTATAGGTCTGACTACTCATTACCTGGCCTAAACCCATACCATCGCCTATGAAATAGAAAATGTAGCGCGGCTGGGCTGCGCTCATTGACATCGTGGCTGCCAGAGCAAGCATTGAGATTTTGTGACTGAGTTTCATAATTTATCGTTTATATTTCTAATCATTAGGTTTCAGTTGGTCCAGGTAGCGGCGGTCGGGACACAGACGGGGAATCTTACGCTGGCCACCAAGCTTGCCGCTCATGAGCAGGAAGCGGTCGAAGGAGCCGCGTGGCATCGTCGTGAGGTGCAACCGCTCCAAAAAGATGTCGCCACGGCGCTTGGCATCATAGTCGCTGTTCTCGTCCCTGAGGTAGCGGTCGAGCAACTCGGCAAACTGCTCAACATCAGCCGGCATTCTCTCCCACTCTATCAGCCACTCGTGATAGCCGCGATTACCGCGGGTGGCGAAGCTTGGACCGGCTGTATAGTTGGCTATGCCGGCACTGGTGGCGGCACAGGCTCGCGAAATGGCTGCATCGGCATTGTATACCATGAGTTCCTCGCCAAAAGCATTGATGTATTGTTGCGTGCGTCCGGCTATGGTGATTGTTACCGGCGATGTGCTCTCCACTCTCACAGTGTCGCCCGGGCGGTAGCGCCATAGACCGTTGCTGTTGCTGATGACGAGCTCATAGATTCGGCCTGGCTCCACTTCCCACTCGGGAATAGGGTCCCCACCATCGATATCGATGAATTCATAAAATGTATCGACATCATTGAGAAGAAGCATGGCACGACTGTCGCGCTCATATTGCACGGCAAAGAACCCCTCGCTGGCATTATACGTTTCAAGATAATGCATGGCATTGTTGCCTATCAGGCTGCCGTATTCCTCACGATAAGGTTCAAACGAGATTCCGCCATGGAAAAACACCTCGAGATTAGGCCACACATCACTGATGCTGGCAGCCCCGGTGTATTTGAGAACCTCTTTCAACACTGTCATCATCCAGGACGGAACTCCCGATAGATTGGTGACATTCTCATGCACTATTGCCGCGACCATCTTAGGCAATTTGGCGTGCCAGTCGATCATCAAAGCCGTGTCACGGTCGGGCACCCGCAACAAAGCCGCAAGTGGATTGATGCACTCTATGAGATGGGCCGAAAGGTCTCCAATTTTTATTCCCGGGTAGCGATTACCAACCTCGTTGCCGAAACTGCCGCCGAGAATCAAGGCTTTTCCGCTCATGATACGACTCTCGGGATAGAGTGTGAGATAACGGGCCACAACATCAGTGCCGCCACGATAGTGGCTGTGGTGCAACCCACGCTTGGTGACAGGAATGAATTTACTCTTGCCTCCCGAAGTTCCGCTCGACTGGGCAAACCTCCTGGTGACACCAGGCCAGAGGACATCCCGCTCTCCGCTCATCATTCGCTCTACATAACCTCGTATTGACTCGTAGTCAACCAATGGGCATCTCGTTTTCCATTCCTCATAGCTTAATCCCGGTTCGAAGCCATGCTTATGCCCCCACAGAGTGTGACAACCCTGTCCGAGTAAAAATTCGAGCGTAACACGCTGTGACGATTCAGGATCGGAAGCATGACACAACAGCTCCCGGTCATAGAGATTGAAATAGGGACGAACTATGGGCGTAAAGTTCAGCATAACTCACAAAGATAGCCAAAAACAGAAGATTACCGATTCCTTTTTACAAAAATTAACATTGCAAAGAAAAGAATACCTCCCAGCCCTCCCAGTACTCCCAGCTCTCCCAGTACTCCCAGCGCTCCCAGCACTCCCAGAACTCCCAGTACTCCCAGCACTCCCATTACTCCCAGAACTCCCAGCACTCCCAGCACTCCCCAGCGCTCTCAGCTCTCCCAGTACTCCCAGCTCTACCAGTACTCCCAGCGCTCTCAACTCCCTCGCAAGGCGTCAGCAATCAGGCGCGCCTTGGCCGGACCTACAACCTCGGCAAGTGAATCGACAGTTGCCTCCCTGATTTTCTTCACGCTTCTGAATTGTTTCAACAGGGCGGTCTTGGTAACCTCGCCTACCCCTTTTATGTTGTCAAGTTCACTGGTGAGCTGAGACTTCGACCGGCGGTCGCGATGGTGAGTGATTCCGAAGCGATGGGCCTCGTCTCGCAGATGCTGAATGATACGTAAGGTCTCTGAATTCTTATCAATGTAAAGTGGAGCCGAGTCTCCGGGAAAATAAATTTCTTCGAGACGCTTGGCAATTCCCACAATTGCAATCTTACCCCGAAGCCCCATGGCGTCCAAGGCTTCTACAGCGGCACTCAACTGCCCCTTGCCACCATCGACAACTATAAGCTGCGGCAACGGCTCACCCTCGCTGACAAGACGCGTGTAACGGCGCGTCAACACCTCCTTCATCGAGGCAAAGTCATCGGGCCCCTCAACAGTCTTGATGATAAAATGGCGATAGTCTCGCTTGGACGGACGGGCATTCTTGAACACCACACACGAGGCGACAGGATTAGTACCCTGTATATTGGAGTTGTCAAAACACTCTATGTGACGAGGCAGTTCCGATAGATGAAAGTCGGACTGAATGCGCTTGAGAGTGCGCTCCAATCGTTCCTCGGGATTGTTGCGCTCCATCTGTTTCAATAGGTCGAGTTTAGCCTGACGGGCATTACGCTGCGACACATCAAGAAGTTTGTAGCGGTCACCGCGCTGTGGGATGGTGAATGTCACACCGGGCATCTCCACTTCAGGAGCTTCAGCAACGACAACCTCGTCATAGTCCACGTCGAGGGTCTGCTTTATCTCCTCCATGGCATATGAGAGCATCTCGGCACGCGACTCGTCAAGACGTCGTTTATAACGCAAGGTGACACTCTTGACCACAGCTCCATGCCTCACATGCATATAATTCACAAACACGTCCTGACCGTCATCGTCAATTCCAAACACATCGACATCTTCGACAATCTGGCTCACGATAACGCTTTTGGCTCTGTAACGCTCAACAAGCAGATACTTTTCCTTGACAAGCTGAGCCTCCTCAAATCTAAGCTGCTCTGAGAGCGTCTCCATCTCTGACCGCAGATAACTCATGAGCTCGCTCGTGTCACCTTTAAGAATCTGTGTCACATGATCAATGTATTCCCGGTATTTCTCGGAACCAACCGCCCCCACACAGCATCCCTCACATCGCTTTATGTGATAGTCGAGACACACCCGGCCCTTCTTTCGCTGAAGGTATTCGGGCGTGATGGGAAGTCGGCACGACCTCACAGGATATAACCGCTTTATGAGATCGAGCACTGCATGCGCTGCCGAAGCGTCAGTATAGGGTCCGAAATATCTGGAACCATCCTTGACATGATGCCGGGTGAGAAATACCCGAGGATAAAGCTCCTTGGTTACACATATCCAAGGATATGACTTATCATCTTTCAACAGGACATTATAACGCGGCTTATACTCCTTGATCATCGAATTCTCAAGATTCAAGGCATCCTGTTCGGTAGGAACTACTATATAACTCATGTCGACGATTGCACGCACCAGTAGATTTGTGCGTAAACAATCGTGAGTACGATTGAAATAGGAAGAAACACGCCGTTTCAAATTCTTGGCCTTGCCCACATAGATGACAGTACCATTGACATCATAGTACATGTATACACCGGGAGTGTCGGGCAAGATGGCTATCTTGTCTCGCAACTCCTGAGATTTATCAATAGAATGTTTTCCCATATACAAAAAACGCCCGAGCTTATAAAAAAATTATTTGCTTCCCATAATTTTACAATCCAGTCCCATGATAAAACCCGCAAGGTTATGAGTCGCGATGCATTTGAACAGGACCCAGATAAGCGAGAAGTCATTCAGCTCTAACAGGCAAAGTGCAGGATATAGTAGGGACAAACAGAGCTCCTGCCATGCAGTTCCGGGCAATGGCAGGAGCTCAATATAGTGAACCTGGGCAATTCTCAATATGTGATGAGGGAGGTTACCTCGGCATCGTCAGGCAACGCTTCCCTACCCTTCAATGCCGACAGCTCGATAATGAAGTTCACATAAATCTTTTTGGGATTCATACTTTTCACCAATTTGTAGGCAGCAGCCATGGTTCCACCTGTAGCAAGCACATCGTCGTGGAGCACTACGATATCATCGGGGGTGATTGCATCACGATGAATCTCTATCGTATCGGTACCATACTCCTTCTCATATGAAGCCTGTATAGTATCAGCAGGCAGTTTGCCCGGTTTGCGCACAGGCACAAAACCAGCCCCCAGCTCGAACGCAAGGATTGAACCGCCTATAAAACCGCGCGACTCAATACCTACCACTTTTGTCACACCCTTGTCGCGGTAAAGTTGGGAAAGATCCCAACCGATAGTGTGCAAAGCACGCGGATCTTTAAAGACAGTCGTGAGGTCCTTAAAGACAACACCCTTACGCGGAAAGTCAATCACATCGCGTATACGTGACTTGATATACTCCATTGTTTTTTAGTTAAATATTTGATTTGATGAATAATTTCATATGTTTCACGTGGAACAATCATCGCCCACTTAGAAGTAGAAGAACATTAATATCATTTGGCGAAACTCCCGGAATACGAGATGCCTGGGCAATGGTATCAGGATCGATACGCTTAAGCTTCTGACGTGCCTCAGTCGATATCGAAGCAATCGTATCATAGTCCCACTTGCCTCGTATCTTTATGTTCTCCAAACGAGCGATCTTGTCGGCAATGAGTTGTTCTCGCTCTATGTATCCTTGATACTTGATCTCAATCTGAGCCGATTCCACAATCTCATCTTTCAAAGATGGAGGAAGCGAATCGATAAACACTCTCAATTTCTTGATGACAGGCTCAAGCAATTTAATAGTCAACTGAGGACGAAGAATCAAATCATACAAACGTGTACCCTCTGTCAATGGTGAACTCTCGACCGAAACCAATAGGTCATTGACAGCATCAGCTCTAACCTTAGTAGTACGAGCTAAATCGATAAGCTGGTCACGAAGTGTGTATTTCTGCAACATAAGCTCGTATCGGGATTCGTCGGCAAGTCCAATTTCATATGCAAGGGGGGTAAGACGCTTATCGGCATTATCCTGGCGCAACAAGATACGATACTCGGCACGTGACGTAAACATACGATAGGGTTCATCTACCCCTTTGGTAACGAGATCATCGATAAGGACACCGATATAAGCCTGATCGCGCTTAAGAACCAAAGTCGGCCTTCCTTTCAACTTCAGAGCAGCATTGGCACCAGCCACGAGTCCCTGCCCGGCGGCTTCCTCATAACCCGTTGTACCGTTAATCTGACCGGCAAAATAAAGCGAGTCTATAAGTTTTGTCTCCAATGTATGATACAACTGAGTAGGATCAAAGAAATCATACTCTATAGCATATCCGGGACGATAGATCTGGACATCCTTCAACGCCTGGATACTCTCCATCGCCCTTATCTGGATATCAATGGGCAACGAGGAGGAAAATCCATTCAGATAATATTCTTGAGTATCCTCCCCTTCCGGTTCAAGAAAAAGCTGATGTTCCTCCTTATCGGCAAATGTTACAATCTTGGTCTCGATACTGGGACAATAGCGAGGACCGATACTTTTGATCTGACCATTATAAAGTGGTGAATCAGGCAACCCTTCTCTGAGTATGTCGTGAGTGTGTCTATTTGTAGACAGAATGAAGCATGGACGTTGCTTTAGACGACGCTGGACTGTTGGAAGAAAACTGAAATGATGAAAATCATTATCACCATCCTGCTGCTCTGTAAGTGACCAATTGACTGAGCGACCATCTATTCTAACTGGGGTGCCGGTTTTCATGCGATCGGCAGTAAATCCCAGTTCCAACAATTGCTCAGTGAGACCGTGGGAAGAAGCTTCTGATATACGTCCACCTTCAAGTTGGGTACGACCAAAATGCATCAGTCCGTTAAGAAACGTTCCATTAGTCAAAACAACAGCTTTTGCATGGAAAGTGACATCAAGGGAAGTCTTAACCCCAGTGACTCGATTATCCTCTATAATAAGTTGATTTACTGAATCTTGCCATATATACAAGTTGGGTAGATTCTCAAGAATATGTCGCCAATGCGCTGAAAACTTATTACGGTCACTCTGTGCACGCGGGCTCCACATCGCAGGCCCCTTGCTGCGATTAAGTAGACGGAACTGTATAGCTGTCAAATCGGTAACAATCCCCATGAATCCCCCGAGGGCATCTATCTCCCTCACAATCTGGCCCTTTGCAATGCCTCCTACCGCAGGGTTACAACTCATCTGGGCAATCTTGTTCATATCATGAGTTATGAGCAAGGTAGATGCTCCAAGCCGTGCGGAAGCAGCAGCAGCCTCGCATCCGGCATGTCCGGCACCTACGACGATAACATCATAATCAAAATTCATATCAAGTAATTGTTATTCAAATAATTGCATAGAAAATAACTAACGTTCCACGTGGAGCAAAATTGAATCATATCATGAGTGTGAGAAGTTTGAGAGCCTCATTCTCGTGCGCTTCCATTACGTCGCGCTCACCGGGTCCCTTATCATTAATACCACAAAGGTGAAGCAGTCCATGAATAATTACACGCTTCAACTCTTCATCATAGGTAGTCCCTACCATCTCGGCATTTGTCTTTACGGTATCGAGTGAAATAAACATGTCTCCACGAATTAACTGCCCTCTGGTATAATCAAATGTGATGATATCGGTAAAATAATCATGATTAAGATATTGTCGGTTGACTTCCAATATCTTGTCATCATCACAAAATATATAAGTAAGTGCGCCGACGATATATCCATGTCGACGAGATGTCTCTTTTATCCATTCTTCAAGAATGGCATAGTCGAGACCGGGCATTTCCACCCCATCGGTGATCCATTGAAACAGTTCTTTCACTTTGCAAAAATAGAAAATTCAAATTATTTGAAGAAAATATAAGCTGCCAAAATTCCACTTATGGAACCTACTATATCAGCAAGCAAAGCATAGCCTACAGCATATCGTATCCTACGTATACCGACACTACCGAAATAAACAGCTAATACATAAAACATTGTATCAGTACTTCCTTGGATAGAAGCTGAGACACGCGCTACAAATGAATCAGGTCCGTAGGTTGTCATCAAATCAACCATCAACCCTCTTGAGCCACTGCCACTCAAAGGTTTCATTATCGCCGTGGGTATAGCACCCACCCAATCTGTGTCGATTCCGAAGAAAGCCATACAGCGCGTCAATCCATCGGTAATAAAATCCATACCCCCAGAGGCTCTGAACATACCGATTGCCACAAGTATAGCAACGAGATAAGGGATAATCATCACAGCCGTTTTAAAGCCATCTTTTGCACCTTCTATAAACGTCTCGTAAAGATTGATACGCTTGACCAAACCGGTAAAAAGGAAAGCTATTACAACTCCAAACAGAAGCACATTGGCCACTACACCACTCCATAATTGGACTGCCTCATTGGGGAGTGAACTGAAAAACCATACAATTGAGATAATGACAGCAGCCATACCGACAAGCCACCCGATTAATACCGGATCTTTCAAGCTTATACGCTGTTTAAGACATAGAGCTACAATGCCTACAAAGGTTGCTATAAAGGTTGCCAACAATATGGGGAGAAAAACATCTGTAGGGTTGGCAGATCCCGCCTGTGCCCGATACATCATTATACTTATAGGGATAAGACATAACCCGGATGCATTTAGTACCAAAAACATAATCATCGCATCGGTGGCCTTATCCTTATCAGGGTTCAAGGACTGCAATTCTTTCATTGCCTTTAAACCCAGTGGTGTCGCCGCATTGTCAAGACCAAGCATATTGGCCGACATATTCATAAACATGGACCCCATGGCCGGATGTCCCTTAGGAACTCCGGGAAATAGTCGCGTGAAAAGCGGACTCACCAAATTTCCAAGCGCTTGTATCACTCCTGATCTTTCTCCTATCTTCATCAACCCCAGCCACAAGGACAAAACTCCTGTAAGATACAGAGAAATTTCAAAAGCGGTTGCCGCTGAAGTAAAGCTGGCACCCATCACCTGACTCCATACCTCCGGCTCCCCCATAAAGGACCTTATGATTGAAAAAAGGAATGCGAGAATAAAAAATGCTACCCAAATATAATTTAATGCCATGGGATTGTTTATAATGTGACAAAATTCTATTTGACAATATTTTCTAAACAAGAAAAACTGTCATATACTATTATATAGCAAGGACTTATATAAAATTTAAGCCCCTGAGAATCGAATAGAAAATCATTCTCGTTATCCTGTCAAGAAATAAAGTCCTCCTGGAAACGAAAATCAAGTAGAATAAAAACAGTAAAATATAAAGTTGAATTTCTATTCTGATATCTGCTTCATCGCAGAAAGCACATCACTCTTTGTAGCCAGCCCTTGGAGAGCAGTCGCTTTCTTGGTCACAGGATTAAAATAGACAGTAGTGGGCACAGCACGTATTCCGAAGATATAGCTTAATTTTTTGCTTTTATCAATATCGACCACATAAAAATCAAAATCCTTTCCATACTCTTTAGCTATCTCATGATAGATGGGAGCAAACTGTTTACAAGGTCCACACCATGTTGCTGAGAAATCGATAACGAAAGGTTTCTTGGCAACAGAAAAATCATTTTCGACAGTTCCTATCAGCGACTCAAAATTCGAATCATTGAGAGTAATAACTTTTTGCGCATAGGCAGTCAACCCAATGGAAAGGGATAACATAAGTAAAACAAATATCTTTTTCATAATCATATACTTTTTATGTTAGAACAATCAAAAAAAACAAATGTTGATGATTCGGCAATCAGGATGATAATGGAATGATAGATTGAACGGATCAAATTCGTTGATAAGTTGCGAAATGAAACGGAATACCTGAACGTGGGTCTACAACAGTTTCACTACGGGCAACCAATTTCCACTGATTGGCGTCAAACCCACCGAACCATGTGTCAGTATCTGAAGGTGAATCAACTTCAAAATGGGTAAATTCAATACGAGTGGCTATAGGTAATACCTGTCTGTAAATATCACCTCCTCCTATGACAAAGCAATCTCCGCCTGCAGCCACAATCGCATCTTCAACAGTCAAAAAAACCTCGGCTCCGGAAGCGAAGTAATCAGATTGTCTTGTTACTATAAGATTACGACGTCCGGGAAGTGCACCTTTAGGAAAAGATTCAAATGTTTTACGCCCCATCACAATAGGATGTCCCATGGTCAACGACTTGAAATGCTTCATATCATCTGAAACATGAAAGAGCAAATCTCCTTTACGACCTAAACCGAAGTCATTGGTCACAGCAGCTATTATAGTTATCATACGGAAACCTGAGCTTTAATGTGAGGCATAGGGTCATAATCCTCAAGCGTAAAATCTTCATAGTTAAAATCGAAGATATTCTTAACCTCAGGATTAAGTGTCATACGCGGGAGTTTGCGAGGCTCGCGCGACAATTGCTCCTTGACTTGCTCGAAATGGTTATTATATATATGTGCGTCTCCAAGTGTGTGAACAAAATCTCCCGCCTCGAGTCCGGTAACATGAGCTACCATCATCAATAGAAGAGCATATGAAGCAATATTGAAAGGAACACCAAGAAATGAATCAGCGCTACGTTGATATAACTGAAGAGACAAACGTCCATCGGCCACATAAAATTGAAAGAAAGCATGACAAGGAGGCAAATTCATATTGTCAAGGTCAGCAACATTCCAGGCACTCACGATAATGCGCCTCGAGTCGGGATTACGTTTTATTGTTTCAATTGCCTCGGATATCTGGTCAATGAAACCTCCTTTGTAATCAGGCCAAGAACGCCACTGATATCCATAAATATGTCCGAGATCTCCTGTAACCGGATCGGCCCACTCATTCCATATACGAACTCCATTGTCCTGAAGATACTTTACATTGGTATCCCCCTTGAGAAACCATAATAGTTCATAGATAATTGACTTCAGATGGAGTTTCTTTGTAGTGAGCAATGGGAAACCATCCTTAAGATCAAAACGCATCTGGTAACCGAAGACACTCCGTGTGCCGGTACCTGTGCGGTCTCCCTTATCGACACCATGGTCGAGAATATGTTGAAGCAGGTCAAGATACTGTCTCATCGATTTTTAAATTAATATAAGAATGTGTGGAATCTATATTGAGTGCAGGCTTTGGACTCTTCAAACTCTGAAAGAGAGGTGTTGAGAGTCTGTGTCTACGCGTGGTATAATCAATTGCATTGTCGGAACATTGGGATAGACAGTCGAAACATACTACACAACGCGACAGATCGACAGCACCAACCTCACTATTTATGCAATGCGACTTACAAACATATTCGCAACGACGGCAATGGGTACACTTATCGGTGTCGATATCGATATGTAGTAACGAAATGCTGTTGACACATCCGAGAGCAGAACCAACAGGACACAAAACGTTACACAAATCACGACCTCTCATAAATCCCATAGCAATGATAAATATGAAATTCATAGCCGATGTTACAATCAGCCTGACACTCACAGGGGTAACTGTGTCTCGGGCGAGAAAATCCACCAGCGGAACAAAAATATTGGAGACTATAGAATCATAAGAATCACATGGCGACACCTGGATAAAAGGCATTAGGGTCCATGCGACCCCAAATGACACAAATATCATGACAAGCAACAATATCGACAACATGGCTGCCCTTACAACACGTGGCTGTCCTACTCTATAACGATATATGAGTTTCCCACTCTTAAGCTTGGGAAAGACTGCAGCAATATCGAGAAGAGTACCTACCGGGCAGACACTCGAGCAGTAGACCCGGCCAAAGACAAGCGTCACGACCAGCCAAAAACCAACCACCGACATACAGCCAAGAAAAGCCATGGGTATGAGCTGCCACTTCTCCATCAAACCCAGCAAATCTACATCAAGAATGACAGGTGCGGCAACGATAGCCCATGTCAGCATAATAAAGACTGCCAACTGTACGACTATCCTGATTCTCCTTAACCATAGCTTCATAATGCAAATTTAGGATTTTAGCTCGATTATAGGAACTAAAGGACCGGTTTTCTGTCGTTTTAATATTTTTTATTAAAATAAAACGTAATCGCCTACAATATTTAACCTACCTTTGCGAGGTTAAACTTGTTCTGAATAGGAACAAAAAATTAAACCCCATCATTCAAACTGCATGAATGATACTATAACAAGTATTTATTATGGATAACAAAGAATTAGACAATCTTAGCTATGCTCTTGGACTGAGCATGGGCAATAATTTCAAAGCTTCAGGCATCGAGTCAATCAATGTGCAGGACTTTGCCGATGGTGTAGCAGCAGTCTTTGACGGACTGGCTCCCAAAATGAGCTATGACCAGGCCAAAAGCGTAATACAGAAATATTTCTCAGAACTTGAATCCAAGCAACAGGAAGCTGCAAAACAGATGGCCGAGGTTAACCGCAAAGCCGGAGAAGCCTTCCTCGCCGAGAACGGGAAACGCACAGAGGTAAACACAACAGCCAGCGGGCTCCAGTATGAGGTACTGGAAGAAGGAAACGGCACCGTTCCCACAGCCAACGACCAAGTTGAGGTTCACTACACAGGCAAACTGATTGACGGCACAGTATTTGACTCGAGTGTCGAACGTGGTGTACCGGCAACTTTCGGTGTCACACAAGTGATTCCAGGATGGGTTGAAGCACTGCAACTCATGAAGGCAGGTTCGAAATGGCGCCTGTACATCCCATCACAGCTCGCCTATGGCCCAACAGGTGCAGGTAACGTTATCGGTCCCAACGCGACTCTTATTTTTGATGTCGAACTCATAAAAGTTCTGGGCAAATAATAAAAGGAGACAGTAGTTCTATGAAAAGAATAGCTATCACCCTATTGGCATCGGCATGCCTTCTCACCGCATGGTGTCGACCGGCAACCGAACCCTCCGACTCCCTTGCAGCCGATTCTGTCTCAGTAGCCCTTGCTACTGTGTGGGGCGCACATATGACACCGGTGATTGAAAAGAACTACCCTGCCGACAATCGTGCTACCGCCGAGTTTACACGCGGAATCAAGGAAGCATTCAACATTTCTCCAGTCGATGAACCCTACTATCAAGGCATACTCCAAGGCCTCACGCTTGTAGAACGGCTGGAACAGATGCGCGACCTCGGGTTCCCCATAAACCGCGACCGCTTCATCGAAGCACTGTCAATGGCTCTGCTCGGTGAGAGCATGCCGTTCACCCCCACAGGTGCTGACCAATACCTCAACAACTACATGAGCCGACAATATGAGCAACAGATGGCAGCCGACACCCTAAGCCGCGAATCACAACAGCTCTTCCTCGACCGCCAGGCTGCCCGCGAAGGTGTAATCAAGACACCTACCGG
The DNA here is from genome assembly GCA_023666645.1 of Clostridiales bacterium. Lineage (GTDB taxonomy): Bacteria > Bacteroidota > Bacteroidia > Bacteroidales > Muribaculaceae > JAAVFS01. The sequence continues at coordinate 3,762 of JAMPBP010000026.1, read as the reverse complement.
ACTACTCTTTGAAGTCATTACCGAGGGAGAGGGCGATGGTCCTTCGATGAACGATGCCGTCAACGTGACTTATGTCGGAAAACTCTACAACGGTGAAGTATTTGACGAGTCAGAAAACGAAGTGACATTTCCAGTAGCCGGACTCGTGCCGGGGTTCACTCAAGGACTACTCATGATGAAACCCGGAGGCACCTACCGCATAATAATACCCGCCGAACTGGGCTACGGCCCCAAAGGGACATCGGGTGTAATCCCCGGTAATGCCGCCCTTGATTTCACAATCACATTGCACAACGTGGTGAAACGATAAGAGACTTAAGTATTTATTAAATAAAACGTTTTATGAAAAAAATCATTCTTTCAATTTGCACAGTGGCTCTTGGCATTGGCCTTGTAGCTTGCGGTGACAAAGCTCAAAGCAACAGCAACGCTTCAGAGCGCGACATTCAACTTGGAGACTCCATGGCCACAGCCTATGGCGAATTCATGGGCGCTACCTCACGCACCAACATCGACCGTCAACTGGCATCGATGAGCGAGGATCAGAAAAAAAATTTCAGCAACGCCGATTTCCTGCGTGGTGTCAAAGCTGTAGCTTCACGTGACACCGCCGACCTCGCTTATCTGATGGGCGTACAGGCCGGCATGCAATTGTGGGGTGCCGCCAAAGGCATGCCCGAACAGTTCAACGTCCCCGTCGACGCACAGGAAATGGTCAAGGCTTTTGAAAAGGTATTCAATGCCGATTCAATCGCCGACTCATATAGCTATCAGATGAACTTCCAGCAAATCATGTCGGCAGTTCAAGCATATGCCCAGGAAAAAGAGAACGCACGTCTGGAATCACTCCCCGAGGTTATCGAAAACAAAGCCAAAGGCGCTGCATATGCCGACAGCCTCGTGAACAACGCTGGTTACACTCGCGCTGAGAGCGGTCTCGTATACATCATCGAGAACCCCGGCACAGGAGACCTCGTGAAAGCCAACGACCGCATCAAACTAAACTACAAAGGCATGCACATCGACGGCTCTGTATTTGACCAGACCCGCGAAGAACCCATGACCAGCTATGCCGGCCGTTTCATTCCCGGATTCACCGAGGGCCTGCAACTGCTCGGTAAGGGTGGCAAAGCCACTCTCGTAATCCCTGGCGAACTCGCCTACGGACTCCAGGGCCAGGGTGAGACCATAGGTCGTGACGAAACACTCGTATTTGAAATTGAAATCGTAGATATACTCTGATTCCACAATCAGTAACTACACATAAACTACAGCCGGGTAGAGCGTTGATCATCGACAGCCTACCCGGCTGTAACTTTCCTTCCTCACCCCATAACCCTACATCCATCACAACAAAGGGCCCACATCCCACCCCTCCCCGACACAAACCAGAAGCAAAGCGCCTTTCAACAAAGAACTCCTCAAACTTGCAATTTGTCCATTAGGCCGTTATTGATAATCCCCTAAATTGACTATCTTTGCACAACTTAATAAATCTTTCGATACAACAGATGAAAAGAGTCGTAATAACAGGCATGGGCATATGGTCATGCATAGGCAACAGCTTAGACCAGGTAAAGGATTCACTCTACAATGGCCGCTCGGGCATAGGCATCGATCCACAACGATTTGAATATGGCTACCAATCGGCACTCACCGGCATAGTGGAACGCCCCAAACTCAAAGGGGTAATAGACCGACGCATGCGCATTGGAATGCCCGAAGAAGCCGAATATGCCTATATGGCAGCGGCACAGGCATTCGAACAGGCAAATATCACCCCCGACTACCTTGCCCAGAACGAGGTCGGCGTCATATTCGGCAACGACTCGTCGGCCAAACCGGTAATCGAAGCCGCCGACATCATGAAACAAAAACATGACTCGGCACTCCTGGGCTCAGGCTACATATTCCAATCCATGAACTCAACCGTCAACATGAACCTGAGCACCATATTCAAACTCAGAGGAGTCAACTTCACCGTAAGCGCAGCCTGTGCGAGCGGCTCACACGCAATAGGCCTCGCATACATGCTCATAAAACAAGGCCTTCAAGACATGGTTCTCGCCGGCGGCGCACAGGAAACCAACTATTACTCGATGGCCACATTTGACGCCCTCGGAGCATTCTCCAAACGCATGGACGAGCCCACTCGAGCCTCACGCCCATTCGACAAAGGACGCGACGGACTCATACCCAGCGGCGGCGCCGCAGCACTCGTCATCGAAGACTATGACCATGCCGTAGCACGCGGTGCCAATATCCTCGCTGAAATAACCGGATACGGTTTCTCAAGCAACGGTGGAGGTATATCCCAGCCCAGCGACAACGGCTCGGTAATCGCGATGACACGCGCACTTGAATGCGCATCACTCTCCCCACATGACATCGACTACATCAACGCCCACGCTACCTCAACACCACAAGGAGACATGTACGAAGCAATGGCTCTCCAACGCCTGTTTGGCGGAACCCATGCCCTCATCAGCTCGACAAAATCCATGACCGGCCACGAATGCTGGATGGCCGGTGCAAGCGAAATCGTATACAGCGTCATCATGATGCACAACAACTTTGTCGCCCCCAACATCAACCTCGAAGACCCGGCCGACGAAGCGACAATGCTCAACATAGTCCGAGAAACCACCACAGCCAATTTAAACCACATTTTATCCAATTCATTCGGTTTCGGTGGCACCAATTCAGCCCTGGTGATCTCACGCGTTTAAAACACATTAAAATAAGCGGGCCGTCGTTCAAACATCACCGCCCGCTCATTTGTTATAAACAACAAGATGTTATAAGCAACAAGACCCTGAACAATCCACCAGGGCCAATCTTGACAACACAGACTAACACAGGGTGTGGACAACGCAATGACACATAGTTCCAACACCCGCTAAACTAAAATAATTATGGAAAAGATAGCACCCGGCAAATATGTCGAAATGGTCTATGACCTCTACACTGTAGCCCCCGACGGCACACAGACTCTCGTTCATCAATCTGACCCCGAAGATCCCGAGAAAATCATTTTCGGCATCACACAAGGAGTAATCGCACCACTCGAACACGCACTCGACGGACTGGAGCAAGGCGGCAAATTCGACGTCATCGTTAAAAGCGACGAGGCATTCGGCCCTCACGACCCCGAGCAGATTGTAGAACTCGAGAAAGAAGTATTTGAAGTAGACGGGAAATTCGACTCATCGGTAATCAAAAAAGGCGCAGTAGTGCCAATGATGACAGCCGACGGATTCCGCATCAACGGCATAGTACTCGAAGTAACAGACAAGAACGTGAAAATGGACTTCAACCACCCGCTCGCAGGCAAAGATGTGAGATTTGAAGGCACCGTACAAATCGTGCGCGATGCCACCCCCGAGGAAATCACACCAGCTCACGGCTGTGGCTGTGGATCATGCGGAGGCGGAGAATGCAGCGGAGGCTCATGCGGCTCATGCGATGACGGCTGCTGCAACTAAAACCCCTGCCCCACTCCACCACCACACCCTCTCAAGCATCAACGAACCTCAAATGGGGCATATAATCTCAACGCAAACAAAGTTGCAGATCAGACATTTACAAATTTTTAGTCACATATAAGCAAAAAAATTTGCATATATCGACAACATGTACTAACTTTGCAGTGCTTTTTGGGCGCAGAGAGCATAAAACACTTTCGCTAGGCACCCAAGAGCCGAAGTGGAGATTCGCTAGCTCAGCTGGTAGAGCACAACACTTTTAATGTTGGGGTCCTGG
>JAMPBP010000025.1 GCA_023666645.1 Clostridiales bacterium | reverse complement strand
CCGACGGAATCAAAATGGCCTACGAAGACTTCTTGACCAATCCCATGCGTGCCGAACGGTAAAATTGGCACCGCGAACTTGAAAAAAAGTTGAAAAAGGTTGTAGGGTCGGCTTGGATTTTCTTTGGAAATTGCATAAATTTGTTAAATGATTAACTTTTAGGATAGTTTATGATGCGGTTTTCTCAGCGATACGGTTATACCCCTTTGAAGCAGGTAATAGTCAGGGAACGGATTACTCCCGCCATTGAAAATTCCATATGCAATGCTTTTGACTCTCTTGAATCAAATCTTGAAAGAGCCTATTTTCCGTCACCCAATCCCTATGACCGGCTACAAAGAGCTGTGTGGGTATATTTTATGAACCAACGGGACGTATTTTTTTCTGAACGGGCCAATATCATAACTAAATACATTAAATCAGATATCCACTCCTGGTTTGAAAAAGTTGACCTTTTGGAATTTGCAACAAGACTTCTTAAAAAATCCCAATCAGAGAGGTCTCGTGGACATGAGGCTGTAGAGGTTTTTATTTCAAATCTCAATAGGGAATTTGAGCGTCACAACTTTGCATATCGCATTGTCGACGATTCTGTTATCGAGATTAATTCCAAGGAGGAAATTGAATCGGTAGAGAAAGCTATTGCAGAAAGTGCCGACAATATCAAGCATCATTTGAAACGAGCTGTTGAGGCATTTGCACAACGCCCCGAGGGAGATTACATCAATTCAATAAAGGAGTCAATCTCAGCGGTCGAGGCTTTTTGTCGTGAAAAAACTGGAAAGCAAACGTTAGGTGACGCTTTAAAATATCTTGAATCAGCCGGATTATCGATTCCACGTGTTCTAAAGGATGGATTTGAAAAGTTGTACGCCTATACCAACCAACCGTCAACCGGCATACGTCACGCGTTGATGGATACCGATGGAACATACATTCCATCACAATCAGAGGCCTACTATATGCTGGTGACATGCTCTGCTTTTATCAACTATTTACTAAGCAAAGCTCTGTAAGTTGTGTATTATCGATAGGTTTTTCGGTGAATTGGTAATTTGAATTGATTGATATATTTCATATCCTTTGGTCATTAAGAATCACGATATATTACCGACCGACTGATTGATAAGCTTAAGAATCTAATGCTGTATATCCTGTAAGATTCTTCGGTGAAACCTACCGAAGACAGGACCCTAATCGTTTTTTTCCCAATACTCAAAATACCATCATGAATGAATTGGTAAGCATCATCACGCCCACTTGGAATTGCGGGCGTTTTATTGCCGAGACTATTGAGAGCGTTTTGGCTCAGTCTTATTCCAACTGGGAGATGCTCATTGTCGATGACTGCTCGACCGACAATACCCGCGAAGTGGTCGAGGCGTTCAATGACCCGCGCATCAAATACCATTGCCTGGAACACAACTCAGGGGCTGCTGTAGCCCGCAACACAGCTCTCAGTATGGCCCGCGGCCGCTGGATTGCGTTCCTCGACAGCGATGACCTGTGGCTCCCCGATAAGCTCCAACTGCAAATTGATTTCATGACCCGCAACGGTTATTCCTTCTCATATCATGGCTATACTGAAATCGACGAGGAGTCAAAGCCTCTGGGCATCCATGTGGGGGGAAAGAAAAAGGTGGGCAAATGGGAAATGTTTGCCTGCTGCTGGCCCGGCTGCCTCGCTGTTATGTATGACGCCAAGGTCGTAGGATTAATTCAGATTGAGAATGTTAAGAAAAACAATGATACCGCTCTTTGGCTCAAAGCCATATGCAAAAGTCCTTGCTACTATCTTGATGACGACCTGGCTTTGTATCGGCGACGCAAGGGATCGATTACTCCGCCCGATATCAAGACTAAAATAAAATGGCATTACACGCTGTTCCGCCAGGCCGAGAAGATGAATCCGGTGGCTGCGGCTGTGTGGATGTGCGTCAATATTTTAGGTAACAGCTATAAGAAAATATTTTACGTCAAAAAAATATAACCGCATAAGAAGCGTTGTCGGGAATTGCAATTAAGGCTTCATTTTTTGGATTAATTAAATCGATGATTCTTGGTTGGTTGAGTTTTATACTTTACCTTTGCATCTGAAAACTACGAATAGTTCAGACCATGCCACTGCCCTTTCCTCACATAGATAAGAAAGAGAGTTTCAAGGGGACCTTCCTCAACGAGGTTTCTTTCAAGTTGACTATGCCACACAATTCGGCGAGTGTCTCTTTTGAGAATATGAAACTCCTCTTTAGGAATATGTTCAAGCTTGATCTTTCGGAAATCCAATATCAAAGGCTTTTGGATACAAAACTCAAGGTCAGGAATAACGATGGGGGCATCGAGTATGAATTTGCATCCGAATCGATTAAGATTACCATTTCTCAGGATTATTATTCTACTTTTGAGAAATCCATGATGCCGGTGCTTTCCAAACTGGTGGTATATTATAGCCAATGGTTTGATACTTGTGACAGAATCGAGCTTAAATATGTTGATCTTTGGTCTGTACCAAACATCAGTCTGACAATCGACCAGCTTAAAAGCCTAAAAAATGCGCTGTTCACTTCTGAGTTAAGAGATCGCTCACAGAGAGAAGATGACAACATTGACTATTGGGAGTTTAATTGGGACGACTGCTATTTAAAGATCAAGTTTGGTTATGGTTCAGGGGGCGACACTCAGTCACGACAAGGTATAGCTCTGGAATCACGATGCGGAATCCACGGTGATATACCTTCCAAGTCTATCATAGAGCGTACCCGACAACTTAATTCCACTCTCTATGACGCCTTCATCTGGTCGGTATCGGCCGAAGTTATCAACGCGATGCGCAATCAACATTAATCATGAAATTCTCATATAGTTTTGTCGAGGACCTTAAGGTAGTGAAGCGCACTGTCACTGTGCTTATCGCCGGCATTGCCATTTCCATGGCTCTGAATGCCGCTCCTGTCAACATGGAGTCACTGCCCATGTCATGTCCCGATCCAATCGAGCAGGTTATAGCTGATGCCGAACCCGGTTGCAATGTTCCGGCTATTGATTATGAGGAGCTGAACAAGATAGGACAACGTATCGAAATGCTTGACCGGAGTCTGAAGATGCATGGCTATGAGTACATGGACGAATCGGCCAGGTCGCTATGGACCGGTATTGAACGTAAGGCGGCTGAGATTCCTTTTAAAGCTGTTCACGCTCAATATGGCAAGAATTCCGAATCTCTTTTTATATCATATACATTTGCCAGTGGACACAGACTTGATGCAACTACATATACTGACAAGGAGGATGATTCTGTCTATTTCTCGGTTTTTTCACAGGGCGAGCTCATTCTTCAAAACTCTATGTCAAGAGATACTTTCTTTAAGAAGGCAAAGTCGACCTGGAATGAAATCGTCAATGGAGAAATATCCTGACCGTCTTATTCCCAAAGTGCACTATCGCTTGAATATGGTTCGTGAGGAGCTAAGAACATATGATCCATATTTACAGCGCAAATGTCCTTGTCCCCATGAGGAGTGCTGCATGGATAATGACCCGTCGAGAGTGACAAGGGAGGCTTTCGGTAATGTCGGTCTTAACCGCATGTCGGTCAATATGCTTGGTGCCCTTTTCTTACCGGGCGATGAAAGGTGGCACCAAAATATGACCGATGAGGATAACTGGAACGGTACAAGTGTTGAACTGGACCAATATGAGGGGAGATATGTATTGAAAGATCCCTGTGACTCAGTCTACTTTATCTTCAGCAAAGCCGATATGATGGACTGGACTTTTCCTCGCATCTTTGCCGAGAAGGCACAACATGATAAATACAAGGATGCCATTATCTCAGAAATGGGAGAGCGTGAGGCGTTTTCAAAAAAAACGGCCTATACAATGAAAGCTCATGCCGAATGTCACCACGTGCCTACCGTTCTCAACTACTGGCATGTCGAGGTAAAAAGTTTCATTGACACCGTGCCGCCCGAGGAAATTCAAAAATCATCAGCCTCTTACCAAAAGAAAGCATTGAATCAGATGATTGAGTGTCTGAGGGTACGCTCTTCACTGGAGTTACCGGGTAATTTGAATTCAATTCCCAAAACACTTTACATAAAATAATCGGGTGCATTTATAAATTCTTAATTGAGGTGGGTATGGTTGAGCGTTTTGAGGAGATTTCGGCTTTGGTCAAGTTGCTTCGCAGGGGAGAGCTTGATGAAGATAGGATTGTCAGTGAGTTGTTGCCACGACTGCACCTGCTGACCTACGCAGGCGCTATCAAGCTTTTCCATGAAGCTGTGGAAAGGCTGTCGGGCTATGAGGACAATGCCGACTTCCAGTTCTGCAAGGCTATAGACTGCTTCGAGGCATTTGACCACGTGGGAATGGGATATTGGCTGGCAAAACTCCGCAGCAATCCCAATCTTACCGACAAACAACGATACCAGGCGGCCATCAATATCATTTTTACAAGCAACAATAACGGTAGCTTTGACGATTCTATCGAATGGGCTATTGATACGCTGGAAGATGCTGTGATGAATCATGGCTACGATGTGTATGAGGCCTATGAGAATCTGATGCAGGAACTTGAGCTCAGGGACCCTGACCGTCTCAACCGTTTCATCGACTTTCTCAAGGGGCACAAATGGGAGAATTGGGCCGATTATTGCCAGGCTGCAACGGTGCTTTGGAACCACTACCGGCGCGCAGATGAGTTCTCAAATCTTAAACAGTTGCTTGTAGAGGTCGACATGCACCGACAATCCTGTCAGCTCTCAGAATATGAATTGCTGGAATATGAGCTTCGGCTCATGCGTCTCTACTTTGAGGCAAGAGATGGACGGTGGGAAGATTTCAGCATACATATATTCAGTCGCCATGCTGATTTTCTAAACCGGGACCTTAAACTGGCCTATGATTTCGGTCGGGCATTCCTTGACATCATAAGAGATGGGGCGATGGTCTACGGGAGATTTCTCAACGATAAGGCTTTGATTGAAATCACGGCGATTATCAACAGGGCTCTCGAGAGGCATATTGCCGAATCGCATGCCCACTATAACTCCCTACCTGTAGAAATGTTGAGGGAACGAATTTTCTGGAATGAGGTTCTGCTGCTGAAAACCAGGCTTGATTGTCTTACTGAAAATGCCGGACCTGACGTTATTCTCAGGCGGAATGCCGATATTTACAAGAGAATCCTGAATCTTTGTGAGATTAATCACAGCAAGCGCGATTATCTGCACTGGCTGTTGATTTATGCCGAGGAAATGGCAGTCATGAATGAGTCGGGAGAATATACCGATGAGTTGAAGAATCTTGCCGGCAAATTGGGCGACATCGTTGAAGGTGCCGGCTTCAGCCAGTCGGTGGCCTACTACATGATTTTCCTAAGCAAGATATGGGACTCTATGGGCGATGGCGATAATGCCCGATTCTATATAAAAAAGTTTGAACTGACGGGAGCCTCCTACAAGGGGTTCAATATCGTCGCCCGGCGTGACTACCTCTCGCTCGCAAGGAAATACTTGTCGCACAAGAATGATCCGCTGCAAAATTTCCTCAACGATTATGACTATCTATGTCTGCTTAATTCCAATAGGGAAATCGAGGAGGCACTTATCAGGGCTAAGGAACTATATGGGAAATTCCCGCTTGACGATATTGATTCGGTAGCAAGATATGGGGCAGGAAATGTTGCCCATATGCTGCTTAAGTGTGCCCACATTTTTGTTAATGCCAATAAGTTTCAGTTGCTCGACAAATTGTGGGACTCAATAAAGAATTTCCGCTCTACATGGAGAGTCCAACCCGATGTCATGGCTGAAATTGAGCTTACGTATGCCGTGGGGCAATTCAGAAAGGGAAACTTCCCTGAAGCGCTTGCTGTATGCGACGGCATCATAACCGGAGAGGTTCACCCTAAACTGAAACTGCGGTCACTTGTGCTCAAAGGCCAGATTGAGACATCCCACCCCTATTCTTTCAAACTCAATTCCTACATTGATGCCATCGCTATGGCCGAGGAAATAGGTGATTTCAAAGAACTTGCCAATGTGTACGAAAAAATCGCCGTGTTCCTGGGCAAGTATTACAATGGTCTCGGAATCTCCTTCCTGAGGAAGACTGAATGTATCTATGAACGCTTGGGCATGATTGATGAACTGTATGAAATACAGCTTCTGATTGTCCAGGCCTACAATTCAATAATATTTTCTTATCCGCCCACATATCAGACTGACTATAAAGCACTGCTGTCGGAAGCTAAAAGAATTCTAAAGAAGTTTCCCCGCAGTGTCTACAAGAGTGAGTCGTCTCGCGCTTTCCATGACAGAGTAAGCGGTGTGATCGAATGCAATATTGATAAGCTTAATGAGGCGGTACTCTTTTATAGACGTGCCGGGGCCTATCATGATATTCTCATCACGTTAGGGACAGCAATATGCACCATGTCGGTCAATCGGCACAGGGAGGAGGCTTTAAGGCTGGCTCAGGAGTATCTCTCGCTGGCTACTGAATATAACGACAAGTATGAAATCGGGAATGCCCGGGGAATGCTCGACGTGATCAGCAATCCAACCGGTATCGTTCATTTCAAGAAACCCGACAGCCCTTATGCGGGCACCACTCTATTTGACATATTGGACTGCATATCCATTGATGAAGAGATATGGGCTATAGACAAATCTATCATAAGGAGTCATTTCCCTACTTATAAGGACGAGGGAAAATGCATTCCTTTCAGCCAGGACGATGTCATTACACTCAATCCGGTGGGTCTTCTCCCATTTCAGTATTACAGAGGACAGAACATGAGGTACCCAAAGTGCTTGCCCTCGCTCTACAGGCCCGGCATGACCGATGCCAAGAGATTTGTCGAGCGACTCAAATTCTGTGAGTTTTACCTCTTGCTTGAGACTCATCCTGTTCTCAACAAGTTCAAGAACACATTCAGCTACGTATATCCCGATGGCAACAGCCAGGTTTTCAATTTCAATGTATTCCATCTTGGTCTGGCCCAGCATTACGGCATATATACCGAACTGATGGACGTGACCTCCGACAAGTGGGTGGCAGCATTTTTCGCTGCGACAAAATACAGCAACGGCGACTACTCGCCCTATGATGGCAACGGAAATGGTGTGTTTTACTTCTACAAGGAAACCAACCCCACAACTCCGGAAATAAAGCCAATAGGAATCCAACCGTTCTCGCGCCCGGGAGAGCAGGCCGGCTATGCCTGTGAACTCAAGGAGAACGAGGATTTTGAAGGAAAAGTAACAGCACGTGAATTTCGTCATTATAAGGAAATCAACGAATTCATCTTCAACTATACCAACCGTTCAAAGAAGTTGTTCCCTCATGACATTCTCGAGACAAAAGCTTCAGCGATAAGGAACAGCAAGGTGTTCTCACAGCCAGCACTGGAATTGGCGGTAAAACGTTTCTACACTGCCGAGCAAGCAGCGACCATCGAATCATGGCTCACCGATGAGGGCATAGGCATTGTAGGGAATCCTGTCGTAGAGTTCACTGTCGACGACATGGACCTTTTTGTCAAGGAATGGCCCCAACTAAAAGAGATAATCAGGGAACGCATCCTCATATTGAATTTAGGTCACCTTGGTCCCGACGGCCTTCGCACCCTACACAGCACAAGAATGTGAGATGCCGATCTGACTTTGTATCGGCGACTCAAGGAATCGATTACTCCTACCGACATCATGACTAAGAGCCCATTCGATAAGGGGGGGCTGACATTCTATCTATAAAAAAACACTTTAATCAAAATCACACCACACGCTTTCAAGTCAGACCAAGAAGATGATTCTGGAGGTCTCGGCCGCGTGCATGTGTGTCAATGAACTCAATTTAAGTTATCAATACGTTGATATTTGAGGCCTTTTTGCTTTGTTTTGGAAGCTGAAGAAAGGACAAGGGGGTGGGTCACCCCCTGACTGATGAAGCTAAGCAAAACAAAGCAAAACAGGTCCAAATATTAACGGTCATTGGATTTTAGCAGATATTGGATATTAATTATCGATAGGTTTAAATGAGTTCAATATTTTAGGAAACAGCTATAAGAAAATATTTTACGTTAAAAAATTCACATTAAATCGCTGATTTATGAACGTTAAGAAGAATATTCCGTTTTCACCGCCCGATATGTCGGAGGCTGAGGTGGCCGAAGTGGGCGAGGCACTGAAGTCGGGCTGGATTACTACCGGTCCCAAAACCAAGGAGTTTGAACATCTCATCTCGATGTGCTGCCACACGGCTCAATATGACGCTGATGGTAAGCCCGAACACACTACCTGTTGCCTCAATTCAGCTACAGCTTGCATGGAGCTGGCTCTCAGAGTGCTGGGCATAGGCGAGGGTGACGAAGTTATCGTTCCGGCCTATACCTACACGGCTACGGCAAGCTCAGTGTGCCATGTTGGCGCACGCCCGGTCATGGTCGACTGTGCTCCAGGATCGTTTGAAATGGACTATGACAAACTGGCCGATGCCATAACCGAAAAAACCAAGGCGGTGATGCCTGTCGACCTGGCGGGCATTGTGGCCGACTATGACAAAGTGTATGCAGCTGTCGAGTCCAGGAAGCATCTGTTCCGCGCGTCCAACGACCTTCAGAAGGCTTATGGCCGCTGCATCGTCATTGCCGATGCAGCCCATGCCTTTGGCGCGATGTGGCACGGGAAGATGTGTGGCGAAATTGCCGATTTTACTTCGTTCTCGTTCCATGCTGTGAAGAATCTCACTACAGCCGAAGGTGGCGCCCTCACATGGCGCAGCCGCGAGGGGGTCGACAATGAGGCAATCTACAAGCAGCTTCAGCTTCTGAGTCTTCACGGCCAGAACAAGGACGCTTTGGCCAAAACCAAGCTCGGTGGCTGGGAGTATGATATAATCGGTACCTGGTATAAGTGCAACATGACCGACATCATGGCCGGCATCGGTCTGGCCCAGATGAAGCGCTATCCCGAGATGCTCCGCCGACGCCGTCAGCTCATCGAGCGCTACAATGTGGCTCTGGAACCTTACAATATAGAGGTGCTCCCCCACTACGGCAATGACCACTGTTCGAGCGGCCACCTATACATGGTGCGTCTCACCGGAGCATCGCTTGAGCAGCGCAATGATGTGATTGTCAAGATGGCCGAGCGCGGTATCGCCACCAATGTGCACTACAAGCCTCTACCCATGATGACTGCCTACAAGGCTATGGGATATGACATCAAAGATTACCCAAATGCCTACGACCAGTTCCAGAACGAGGTAACGCTGCCACTGCACACACGCCTCAGCGATGACGAGGTGGATTATATACTCTCCAATTTCATCGATATAATCAAGGAGCTTTGAAACGCACATTCGACATCATAGCGAGCGGACTGGGGCTTATATGCCTGAGTCCGCTCTTTGCCATTCTTGCCGTGTGGATCAAGTGTGACAGCCGCGGCCCGGTATTCTACCGCCAGGTGAGAGTGGGTCGTGACAACAAGGACTTCAGGCTATTCAAGTTCAGGTCGATGCGCCCTGACAGCGACAAGCTCGGGCTGATCACCGTGGGAGGTCATGACCCGCGGGTCACCCGCTCCGGCTACTACATACGCAAGTACAAGCTCGACGAGTTCCCTCAGCTCATAAATGTGTTCATCGGCGACATGAGCCTCGTGGGGCCACGTCCTGAGGTACGCAAATATGTCGACATGTACACTCCCGAGCAGATGCGTGTGCTCTCGGTGAGGCCCGGCATCACGTCGCTCGCCTCGATACGCTACCGCAATGAGAATGAGATTCTGGCAGCAGCCCCCGACCCAGACCGTTGCTACATCGAGCAGGTGATGCCCGACAAACTGGCCATCGACTTGGAATATGTGGAGCGGGCCTCGCTGTGGACCGACATCAGGCTCATATTCGGCACATTCAAGGAAATCATTGCTCCCTCGCGGTAAGGACTACCGGCCCCAACCCCAACATACCATTACTGCTGTCACTCTATCGGATTGTGGCGACATGAGCTGCAATTCCCATTTGAAAAGAAAACGAAGTGATGGGAAGGGTTGCGCGAATTGTATATTTTTGATATTTTTGCAGTCTCTGGCTTACGTGCCGTAACGCTACTCCGGTAGCAACGCTACGGCACGGGATGTCCGGAGGCGCTTTTTTTTACATGGCATGTTGTATTAAACAGCCATTTAACTCCAACTCTGCACTCAATGACCACCGACTTGCTTTCCACCTATGAGGCTCTCTTTGGCAAGGGAGACACTCTTTACAAGATTTTTTCACCCTACCGCATATGCCCTCTCGGGGCTCATGTTGACCACCAGCACGGGCTGGTGACAGGATTTGCCTTTGACTCGGGTATCGATTTCCTTTTTTCAGCGACCGACTCGGGCAAAGTGGAGATGGCTTCACTTTCGTTTGAGGGACTGATGACCTTCAATGTGCAACGCCCTGTCGACAGCAAGCAGGGTAACTGGGGCGATTATCTGCGCGGCGCAGTGTGGGCATTGCAGCGCGATTTCCATCTCATGAAAGGGGTGCGCGGCATAGTGAAGGGATCGATGCCTATAGGAGGGTTGTCGTCATCGGCCGCCTTGTTATGTGGCTTTGTCATGGCCATCGACAAGGTCAATGGGCTGGGGCTGTCACGACGGCAGGTCATCAAGTATGCCTCGATTGCCGAGCGTGGCTTTGTGGGACTCAACAATGGCATTCTCGACCAGGCATGTGTGGTACTGTGTGAGGCCGACAAGTTGCTGTTTCTCGATACCCACACGGGCAATCACCGTCTCATTCCATTCGGTGGGGAAAAACCACGACCACTGCCATTCAAACTGGGCATCTTCTTCTCGGGGGTGACGCGTAAACTCACGGGCACCGACTACAACCTCAGAGTGTCAGAGTGCAAGACTGCCGCATGGATCATTCAGGCCTATGAGAACGAACATCTCAAGGATCTTGATGACACCAGGCTCCGGGACATAGCCCCCGAGGCCTTCGAGCGCAACCGCGACCGCATGCCTGAGCGATTTGCCAAGCGAGCCAGCCACTTCTTCAGCGAGTGCCAGCGAGTAGAGGATGGTGTGAAAGCATGGGAAGAGGGAAACATTGAGCTTTTCGGACAATACATGTTTGAAAGTTGCGAAAGCTCTATGAACAACTATGAATGCGGTTCGCCCGAACTGATTGAAATCTACAGGATAATGAAACGTACCCCCGGCATCTACGGCGGGCGTTTCAGCGGAGCCGGCTTCAAGGGAGCCTGCATTGCCCTCGTCGACCCGGCGCGAGAAGATGCGATCAGGGAGCAAGTCACCGCCGAATATCTCCGTAGCTATCCACAATACAAGGATACGTTTGAAATCTTCTTCTGCAACGCTGCCGACGGTTGCCACGAACTTATATAATTGATTCACCTACAATCATGATTAACATCGTCATAGCTGCGGGATATGCCACACGCCTTTACCCGCTCACCGAAAATTTTCCCAAGCCGCTGCTAAAAGTGGGCAATCGCAACATTCTTGAACGATTGCTTGATGATGTGGACCGGCTGCCCGAAATCACCGGGCATGTGATAGTGACCAACCATCGCTTTGCTCCCATCTTTGAGGAATGGCTTGCCGGAATGAGCTACACCAAGCCCGTAACAATCATCGACGACGGGACTACGAGCAATGACAACCGTCTGGGTGCCGTGCGCGACCTCCTGCTTGCCATCGGAAAGTGTGCCATCAATGATGACATCATGGTGCTCGCCGCCGACAATATCCTGGAATTCAAACTCAAAGGATTTGTCGACTTTTTCAAGGAAAAGGGAACCTCGGTTATCATGTGTCATCACGAGCCCGAGCTGAGGCGTTTGCAACGCACCGGAGTGATTGCCGTCGACGAGGCCATGAAAGTGCTCGAGATGCAGGAGAAACCTCAGGAACCGGTATCCCACTGGGCCGTCCCCCCGTTCTATATCTACTCCAAAGCCGACTTGCCCCTGATCAAGACTTGTATCGAACATGGTTGCGGATATGATGCCCCGGGTAATCTGGCCCACTATCTGACCGAGGTATCGACACTCCATGCCTGGCCTATGCCTGCCGAGCGATTCGACATAGGCTCGCTCGACTCCTACAAGGAAGCTCAGGAACGTTTCGGCCGGTAACTTCGCCTGCGTCAAACCTACAGCACACAGAATGAGTCGACAAACTTGCATGGATAGCTTGAATTCATCAAAATAATCACTATCTTTGTAGCATTACAGGAACTAAACTAACGGAACAGACAACAATCGACTATAACAGCTTTCAACTATGAAAAAAATACTCGTTACAGGCGCAGCCGGATTCATTGGAAGCGCGGTGTGCAAGCGTTTGCTCGACCGCGGCGACAACGTTACCGGTCTTGACAACATAAACGACTACTACGATCCCGAGCTGAAATACGGACGACTGGCCAAACTTGGCATCGCCAAAGAGAATGTAGCATGGTATAAACTGACCGAGAGCTCTACTTATCCCCAATTCAAGTTCATACGTATGAACCTTGAGGACAAACAGGCCATGCAGATGCTCTTTGCCAACGGTGACTATGATGCCGTGATCAATCTTGGTGCCCAGGCCGGTGTACGTTACTCCATCACCAATCCCGATGCCTATATCGATAGCAATATCGATGGCTTCATCAACATTCTTGAAGGTTGCCGTCACAACAACGTGAAGCATCTCGTTTATGCCTCATCATCGAGTGTCTACGGTCTCAACGGAAAGGTGCCCTTCTCCGAGCACGATGGCATAGCCCACCCTGTGAGCTTATATGCCGCTACAAAGAAGAGCAACGAGCTCATGGCCCATGCCTATTCCAAACTTTACAATCTGCCAACTACCGGACTGCGTTTCTTCACCGTCTACGGACCATGGGGACGCCCCGACATGTCGCCGTTCCTCTTCATCGATGCCATTCTGCACGACCGAGCCATAAAGGTGTTCAACAATGGTGACATGCTGCGCGACTTCACTTATATCGACGATATCGTCGAAGGTGTCGTGCGCATTCTCGATGTTATCCCCCAGGGCAACAGCGAGTGGGACGAGACCCACCCCGATCCCGCGACTTCACCGGCTCCCTACCGTGTGTACAACATAGGCAATCAGCAACCCACCCGTCTCATGGACTACATAGCATGCATCGAGCGTGCCATAGGGCGCGAGGCAAAGAAAGATTTCCTGCCCATGCAGCCCGGTGATGTCTACCAGACCTATGCCGACTCATCGGCCTTGGGCCAGGCGACAGGCTTCAAGCCCAATACCCCGCTGCAAACCGGTATCGACCGCACAGTAGCATGGTTCAAAGAGTTCTACAACCTATAAAAAAACTATTTCCACACCTATACACACATGAAACAATACAATATAGCTGTCGCAGGCACAGGTTACGTAGGCCTCAGCATCGCAACCTTGCTCGCCCAGCATAACCATGTTACTGCAGTCGATGTAATTCCCGAGAAAGTTGAGAAAATAAACAACCGCATTTCTCCTATACAGGACGATTACATCGAGAAATACCTCAAAGAGAAAGAACTCGACCTCACGGCCACCCTCGATGGAGCCACAGCCTACAAGGACGCCGACTTTGTAGTGATTGCAGCACCCACCAACTATGACCCTGTAAAGAACTTCTTTGACACCCATTGCATCGAGGATGTGATTGATCTGGTGCTCAGTGTCAACCCCGATGCCGTGATGGTAATCAAATCGACAATTCCCGTAGGCTACTGCCGCAATCTTTATGTAAAGTATGCCGCCAAGGGTGTGAAGCAGTTCAACCTGCTTTTCTTCCCCGAATTCCTGCGTGAGAGCAAAGCCCTCTACGACAACCTCTACCCATCGCGCATCATCGCCGGTGTACCCAAGATTATCAACCAGGAACGCTTTGCTCAGGAAAACACCGCTATACTCCAGGTCGCCGACATGGAGAAAATAAACGGAGCGGCCCACACATTTGCCACACTGCTCCAGCAGGGAGCCCTCAAGCAAGATATCCCTACCCTATACATGGGCATGAAGGAAGCTGAGGCTGTGAAACTCTTTGCCAATACTTATCTGGCACTTCGCGTGAGCTACTTCAACGAGCTCGACACATATGCCGAGGTAAAGGGACTCGACTCACAGGCCATCATCGAGGGTGTAGGTCTCGACCCACGCATCGGCACACACTACAACAACCCGTCGTTTGGCTACGGAGGCTACTGCCTTCCCAAGGACACAAAGCAGTTGCTGGCCAACTATGCCGAGGTGCCACAGAACATGATGACAGCCATAGTCGAGTCCAACCGCACCCGCAAGGACTTCATCGCCGATCAGATTCTGGCCAAAGCCGGCTACTACACTGCCAATGGCGAGTTCAACGAAGCCTTTGAGGGACCATGCACGATCGGTGTATACCGCCTCACAATGAAATCCAACAGCGACAACTTCCGACAGTCGTCAATCCAGGGTGTCATGAAGCGCATCAAAGCCAAGGGAGCGCAGGTCATCATCTACGAGCCTACTCTCGAAGATGGCAGCACATTCTTCGGTAGCCGAGTAGTCAACGATCTCGCCAAGTTCAAAGAACTCTCACAGGCCATCGTAGCCAACCGTTACGACACCTGTCTTGACGACGTCGAGCCCAAAGTCTACACCCGCGACATATTCCGCCGCGACTAATAGCAGAAAATATTCCGTAGTCCAAAAAGAGTGTGTCATTTTCTACGGCACACTCTTTTCATATCTACACGTCACGTGTTTTTCGAATGTGCCGACAAAAAAACGTCCCGTAAACAGGTCGATTAAAAAAACCACGCCTGTCTACGGGACATATAAATTTCAGTCGGATAATTCTATCGGTTAGAACAACTTCTCGGGATATGTACCGTTATTATGCAACTCGGCAAACTTGGCTACTACTCCGTCACGGTCAGCAGCATAGGTCACGCCAAACCACTTACTGGTGGTGTCAAGTACTTTCACCGTAGCCTCACCACTGTTAATCAAGGTGTCGATACACAAAGGAATAAAGAACTCAGCCTTGGGAGTATTGATATCCTTGTCGAGGAAATTTCGGAATTCACGCTCGCTGTAGTCAAAATAGTCGGGTGTAAAGCCCCACAGATTCATTGATACGGGAGTATTGGGCTCCAGTGTCTGCTCGACACCATTCTCATCAGTGAAGACAATGTTGTGGTCCTTGTCATAGCTTATGGCTGTACGTTCCACTACCGATGTGAGCAATCCATCTTTTGTCTCGCACACGCCACGGGCTACAGAACCATTCTCGGTCATCGTATTGCCTACGCGGAAACCCACCATGCAATAGTCACCCTTGCGATCGCGGGGGCGCTGTAACTCCTTGGCGATAACCTCAAAGGCATCACGACCATAAAAGTCATCAGCGTTGATTACTGCAAACGGCTCTTCGATCACTTCCTTACCCATGAGCACAGCGTGGTTTGTGCCCCATGGCTTGGTACGGTCGGCTGGGCAAGTGTACCCCTCAGGGAGCTTGTCGGTCGACTGGAACACTACCTCAACAGGTACATGACCTTCATATTTAGATAGGATCTTATCACGAAAATCCTGCTCAAAATCTTTACGAATTACGAAAACTACCTTACCAAAACCGCTCTTGATAGCGTCGTAGATTGAATAGTCCATGATAGTCTCGCCATTAGGTCCCAGGGGATCAAGTTGCTTGAGGCCACCATAACGGCTGCCCATACCGGCAGCCAACACAAATAATGTTGGTTTCATTACTGATGTCTTACTTTAGTGTTAATTATAATTAGGCTTTAAATGTAAACTTGATGATGTGCTTATACTCTTGCCCGGGTTCAAGAACCTGGGACGGGAACTGAGGCTTATTGGGAGCATCAGGAAAACCCTGACACTCAAGAGCTACAGCCGAGTAGTCATGGTATACAGCGCCATCCTTGCCGGCAGGACAACCTTCGAGCCAATTGCCGCCGTATACCTGAATACCGGGCTGGGTAGTCTCCACCTCGACCGAGCGGCCACTCTTGGAGTCACTCAAGGTTGCGACATGTTGCAACAGTCCCGGAGTATACCCGTCGATTACCCAGCAATGGTCATAACCCTTGCCTATCACCAACGGCTCATAGTTGGCATACATATGACGTCCTATGGCCTTGGGTTGGGTGAAGTCCATAGGAGTGCCGGCTACCGGAGCTATCTCACCGGTAGGAATCTGAGTATTATCGGTAGGCAAAAAATTGGATGCATTGAGCCAAAGTTTGTGACCGGTCATAGAACCCTGGTTATGGCCTTGCAGATTGAAATATACATGATTAGTAAGATTGACAACTGTCTTGGCGTCACACTCGGCCTCGAGTTGCAGAGTAAGCTGGTTGCAGTCATTCCATGTATATATCGCACGTGCAACAAGATTGCCAGGATATCCCTCATAACCGTCAGGACTCTCAAGGGTGAACACCACGGTATCGTCACCCTTCTGCTCGGCACTCCATAACTGGTTCTGAAAGCCCTGGGGACCACCATGCAACGCATTGGGTCCATTGTTGATGGCCAAGTTATAATCATTTCCGTCAATCATGAAGTGACCTTTGGCAATACGGTTGGCATATCGGCCGGGAACCTTGCCGGCACAAGGACCATCAGCAAGATAGTCGGCCGGATTGGCATATCCAAGCACCACATCGGCCATGTTGCCTTGTGAGTCAGGCACCACTATACCTACAATGCCGGCACCAAGACTCGACAACGTAACCGATGAACCACCGGCATTAATAATAGTAAAGAGTGTAATGTCACCCTTAGGCGACATTACACTTGTAGATTTGATATTCATAATATTATTCACACTTGTGAGCACCGTCTGAGATAACGACGTCAATCACAACAGGCTCGTGGCCATATTTTTCGTTAAACTTAGCCTTGGCTGTTGCGACAAAACTGTCGTAGAGGTCGTTCTTGACCAGGTTGATTGTGCAACCGCCGAAACCACCGCCCATGATACGAGAACCGGTGACACCACATTCCTTCGCTATCTCGTTGAGATAGTCGAGTTCCTCACATGACACCTCATAGTCCTTCGACAAACCTTCGTGGGTCTCATACATCTTGCGGCCTACCGTCTCATAATCACCGGCTACCAGAGCATCGCACACTGCAAGCACGCGCTCCTTCTCACCTATCACAAAGCGGGCACGGAAATAATCCTCGGCAGTGATATCGCTCTTAATTTTGTTGAGATCCTCCATCTCGGCATCACGCAATGTCTCGATTCCAAGACGCTGTGCAACGCGCTCACACGACTGGCGACGCTTATTATAGGGCGAATCCTTCAACTCATGCTTTACCTTGGAGTCAAGGAGCACAAGCTTGTAACCCTCGGGATTGAATGGATAATACTCATATTCAAGTGACCGGCAATCGAGACGCATCAAGTGACCGGCCTTTCCGAATACTGATGCAAACTGGTCCATGATACCACAGTTTACGCCACAATAGTTGTGCTCGGTCGACTGACCTATCTTGGCAAGTTCAAACTTATCAATATTATTGGAATTGAACATATCGTTGAGCGCAAATGCAAAGCAGCTCTCCAGTGCAGCTGAAGAAGATAAACCGGCACCCAGAGGAACATTGCCGGCGAAAACGGCATCAAACCCCTGAACCTTACCTCCTCGCTTGATTATCTCACGGCACACACCGAATATATAACGTGCCCACGACTCCTTTGGAGCATCTTCCTCGTTGAGTCCAAACTCAACATACTCGTTGATATCAATGGAATAAACACGCACAGTCTCGGTTCCATTGGGACGAAGCTCGGCCATGATTACCTTATCGATTGCTCCCGGGAATACGAACCCACCGTTGTAGTCAGTGTGCTCACCTATGAGGTTGATACGGCCAGCCGAGGCATAGAATGTACCCTCAGTGCCAAAACGTGATTGAAACTCCTTTTGAATTTTAGTTTTCATACTCTCAATTAAGGTTTTTATGAATTAGATTTATAGTTGACTATTAAACATCGCCACCTCGCTAAAGAAGCGGCTTTTCATGTGCAAATGTATATATTTAAATCAAGTTATGCAAGTTGCAAAACTTGAATATTTACACTATTTTTGTAAAGATTATGGATACATACGCACAAATATTGCTTCCACTGCCGCTTCATGCCACATTCACCTACCGCATACCACCAGAAATGGAACCGATGGCCAAGGTGGGACATCGCGTTATCGTGCCTTTCGGCCGCAAGCGTTTCTACACCGGTATAATCGTCGCTCTGACTCCTGTAGCCCCAGAGGGGTTCGAGATACGTGACATAGCACTGACCCTCGACACCTTCCCAATCGTGAAACACCCACAGGTGAAACTATGGGAGTGGCTCGCCGACTATTACCTTTGCTCGACAGGCGAAGTGTACAAAGCCGCACTTCCGGCCGGATTGAAAATAGAGAGCGAGACTTTTGTCGAGGTGAACCCCGACTATGACAGCACAGGCGAGCCACAGCTCTCTGAACGCGAAGCCATAATCTATCAAACCCTCGACCACGAAGGGGCACTCACGATCGAGAGCATAGCATCAAAGACAGGTTTCAAAGGAGTGCAAGCCGCGGTCAACAACTTGATTGACCGCGGAGTAATCATCATTTCAGAAAAACTTGTAGAACGCTACCGAGCAAAACGCGAAAACTATGTGAGACCACTCTTCGACAAAGACAGCTTCGGAGAAGTTTTCTCTAAAGTCAAAGGAGCACGAAAACAAGAGAACTTTTTGCTCGCACTCGTCGAGATGTCACGACTGCAACGCCCCGACTCCGAACGCACTGAGGTGTCACGCACCGCCCTGCTTCAGCGAGCCGACTGCACGGGAGCTATTCTTCTGGCCCTCGTCAAAAAAGGTATTGTCGAAATCTACACAAAAGAAATCAACCGATTTGCCTACGACGGTTCACAGCCCACTGCCCCACCCACCTTGAGTGCCTACCAGCAGGAAGCTCTCAACTCAATACTCCACAGCTGGACCGACCATAACACAACACTTCTTCACGGAGTCACATCGTCGGGAAAAACCGAGATTTATGAACATCTCATCGCCGACGCCATGAAGCGTGAGAGGCAGGTTCTCTATCTTGTACCCGAAATAGCACTCACCACACAACTCACCAAGCGACTACAGGCGGTATTTGGCAAGAAGGTCGTAATTTACCACTCAAAATTTTCAGACAACGAGCGTGTCGACATATGGAAACGCCTCCTCGTCGACCCATCGCCATGTGTAGTGATCGGTGCCCGCTCCTCAATATTCCTTCCCTTTTCCAACCTTGGGCTTGTAATAGTTGATGAGGAACACGAACAGAGCTACAAACAGTTTGACCCGGCACCGCGCTACAACGCCCGCGACGCAGCCATCGTCCTGGCCTCGATGCACGGAGCAAAGACACTTTTGGGCTCGGCCACTCCATCGATTGAAACATACTATAAAGCATGCGAGGGCAAGTTTGGCCTTGTGAAACTCACCAAGAGATACCAGGACACCCCATTACCCGATATCCAACTTGTTGACCTACAGCGCGCCCGCAAGAGTAAAAACATTACAGGAACCTTTGCCATTGACACAGTCAATACAGCCCGTAAAGAATTGCAAGCCGGCAACCAGGTGATTTTCTTCCAGCCCCGCCGAGGTTTCTCTCCACTTGCACGCTGCCGACAATGCGCATGGACACCACGTTGCAACCGCTGCGATGTAGCACTCACCTACCACCGCGACATCAATCAACTCGTATGTCACTATTGCGGTACCACACAGGAACTCCCCCGGGTTTGCCCCCAATGCAAGGAACCGTCCATAGAAACCCTGGGCTACGGCACCGAACGTGTCGAAGACGAGGTGTCGACATTATTCCCCGGCAAATCGATAGCCCGCATGGATCTCGACAGCACGCGCAACAAGGCAAGCTACGAGAACATCATCACCGACTTCTCGCAACATAAAAACGACATACTCGTAGGCACCCAGATGGTGACCAAAGGTCTCGACTTCGATGGAGTAACCCTCGTAGGGGTACTCAATGCCGACATGCTGATCAACTTCCCCGACTTCAGGGCTGCCGAACGAGCTTTCAATACTTTGGAGCAAGTAGCCGGACGAGCTGGACGCCGTGCCGACAGCCGTGGCAAAGTCATGATACAGACGAGCGACCCCGGGAAAAGCCTCTTTTCCCATCTCAAGGCCCACGACTACCTTGCATTCTATACCGAGGAACTGGAGGAACGACGCCTATATTTCTATCCACCATTTACACGAATCATATATATATACCTTAAGCATCGCGACAAGTCTACAATCGAACGCGTCGCCGGAGCCTATGCACAGCGCTTGCGCTCTATCTTCGGCAATCGGCTCTACGGTCCCGAACGACCTGTAGTGGAACGTATCAATGCTCTATACATACGCAAACTCATGCTTAAAGTTGAAAACGACGCCTCGATGAAACAGGTCAAGGGACTACTCAAGCAAGTTTATGACCAACTTTATCAAGACCCAACGCTCAAAGGTGTGACTATCTACTATGATGTAGACCCCATGTAAAGTAAAGCAAGGCGAAGCACAACATAGTTTACTTGAAAAAAAATTCACAAATACCACACTACATATCAAAGAGTTGTGAACAAATAGTAAAATTTGTAGCAAAAAAAGTTCGCAAAACGCTTGCAGATTCAAAAATAGTTCGTACCTTTGCACTGCAAACGCGAAAAAACAGCGTGACAACCGATGCGAAAATAGCTCAGTTGGTAGAGCACAACCTTGCCAAGGTTGGGGTCGCGG
>JAMPBP010000024.1 GCA_023666645.1 Clostridiales bacterium | reverse complement strand
TCTGCCTTACAAGCAGAGGGTCGGGGGTTCGAATCCCTCAACGCCCACCAAGCAATGGAAAACTTAAAATACCCGGATATCGTCAAGATATTCCGGGATTTTTTATATCCTTTTTTATCGCAAGTGAAACATCTTTGCTGAAAAAAAAGTATCTTTGCACGGTATAACCGACCAACCCATTTGCACCTATTGGCAATCGCCATTCAACATAGGCCATAGCCCGGTGATCGCCAATAAGTTACAAATATGTTCATCATTAAGTCACATATACTCGGAATGCAAATATTCATCCTTAATTAATATCCACATGGAACTCTTTGAAAAGATGACACAGCGCGCCAAGAACAACGTTCAGCGCATTGTACTGCCCGAAGGCACAGAGCCACGCACTCTTACCGCCGCCGACCGCATCATAGCCGACGGAATAGCCCAAATCATCCTCATAGGAAACCCCGACGAAATCAATAACCTGGCCGCACAGCTCAAACTTGAGAACATCAGCAAGGCCACTATCGTCAACCCCGCCGACGAAACGGTCATCGACAAGTATGCCCCTCTATTCTTTGAGCTTCGCAAGAAGAAAGGCATTTCAATGGAAGAGGCCCGCCTCACCACAGCCAATCCTCTCTACCTGGGTTGCCTGATGGTCAAAGCCGGTGATGCCGACGGCCAGGTTGCAGGTGCCATGAACACCACCGGCAATGTGTTGCGTGCCGCTTTCCAAGTGATCAAGACCCAGCCAGGCATCAGTGTTGTCTCAGGCGCATTCATCATGCTTCTCCCCAAGGGGCTCAACTATGGCACCGACGGAGTGATGGTATTCGCCGACTGTGCAGTAGTTCCCGACCCCACAGCCCCCGAGCTTGCCCAGATCGCCATCTCGGCCGCACAGACAGCCCGCGACATCGCAGGCATAGAACCCCGTGTAGCCATGCTGAGCTTCTCGACCAAGGGCAGCGCCAAACATGAGCGTGTCGACAAGGTCATCGAAGCTCTCGCAATAGCCAAGAGCATGGCCCCCGACCTCATCATCGACGGAGAGTTACAAGCCGACGCCGCCATTGTACCCAGCGTATGTCAATCCAAGGCTCCGGGCTCACCGCTGAGCGGTCGTGCCAACGTTATCGTATTCCCCTCGCTCGAAGTGGGCAACATCGCCTATAAACTCGTGCAGCGCCTGGGTGGCGTAGAGGCTGTAGGTCCCGTTCTGCAAGGCCTCGCTGCTCCTGTCAACGACCTGTCACGCGGCTGTTTCCCCGAGGATATCTACAAAACTATCATCATGACCTGCAACCAGGCCATAGGTCTAAAGCATTAATTACACATCCAACATATGAAAATACTTGTTCTAAACTGCGGCAGCAGCTCTGTCAAATATAAACTCATCGATACCGATACCGACAAGACCCTCGCCGAGGGTGGCGTAGAGAAAATAGGTCTTCCCGATGCATTCCTCAAATATAAGAAAGCCGACGGCTCAAAGGAAATCCAGCCCTTAGGACTCACCGACCACAAAGGCTCGGTCGAAGCCATCCTGGCCAACCTCACCGACCCCGCCAATGGCTGCATCAAGAGCTACAACGAGATTGACGCCGTAGGTCATCGCGTGGTACATGGAGCCGAGAAATTCAACAAGAGCGTCCTCATCACCGATGAGGTGCTTCAGCAGGTAAAGGACTGCTACGACCTGGCTCCCCTTCACAACCCCGCCAATGTCACCGGCATTGAGGCCATCGAGTCAGTGCTCCCCGGCATCAAGCAAGTGGCTGTGTTTGACACCGCTTTCCACCAGACGATGCCTGCCAGCAGCTTCATGTATGCCCTGCCCTACAAATTCTATAAGAACGACGGTGTGCGCCGCTACGGCTTCCACGGTACCAGCCACCGCTACGTGTCGCAACGTGTGTGTGAGTTCCTGGGAATCGACATCAAGGGCACAAAGATCATCACATGCCACATTGGCAACGGTGGCTCAATCACAGCCGTTCTCGATGGCAAGAGTGTAGACACCTCTATGGGCCTCACCCCTACCGAGGGACTGATGATGGGTACCCGTGTAGGCGACGTTGACCCCGGAGCCCTCGCTTTCCTCATGAAGAAATACAACTGGACCGCCGACGACCTGCAACGCGTGATCAACAAAGAAAGCGGCATGGCCGGTGTGAGCGAGATTTCGAGCGATATGCGCGAGATCGAAGCTGCCGTCAACAATGGCAACGAGCGCGCCACCATGGCCCTGGAGATGTATGAGAAGCGCATTCTCAAATATGTAGGCGCCTATGCCGCCGAGATGGGCGGTGTCGACATCATCGTATTCACAGGTGGTGTGGGCGAGAACCAGGCCGGGGTCCGCACAAATGTATGCCGTCCGCTGGCATTCATGGGCGTTGAGGTCGATGAAGCCTACAACGCTACCGTGCGTGGCGAGGAAGCTATCATCTCAACTCCCTCTTCGCGCGTCAAAGTGTGCGTGATTCCCACCGACGAGGAACTCATGATCGCCCGCGACACACAGGAGATTGTATCCAAACTCTAAACAACAATCATTCGACAACAATGACATCTGAACCCAATAAGAAGATACGCGCCGCCATCGTGGGCTTCGGCAACATAGGCCATTTTGTCCTCGACGCCTTGCTGGAGGCTCCCGACTTCGAGATAGCCGGTGTAGTGCGCCGCAATGTATCGGACATTCCTGCCGTACTGGCCCCCTACCGCGTGGTCACCGACATCGCCATGCTCGACAAGGTCGACGTGGCAATACTCTGCACTCCTACCCGCGAAGTGCAGAAGCATGCCGAACAATGCCTCGCCATGGGCATCAACACTGTCGACAGCTTCGACATCCACTCTCTCATTCCCGCCTTGCGCCACGACCTGGGCGAGACAGCCCGCAAGAATGGCACGGTTGCCGTGATATCGGCCGGCTGGGACCCCGGCAGCGACTCGGTAGTGCGCACATTGCTGGAGGCAGCCGCGCCCAAAGGACTTACATATACCAACTTTGGTCCCGGCATGAGCATGGGTCACACCGTGTGTGTCAAGTCGAAGGCCGGCGTCAAGGACGCTCTGTCGATGACCATCCCATTAGGTACAGGCATTCACCGCCGCATGGTATACGTACAACTGGAACCCGGAGCCAAACTCGAGGAGGTGACAGCAGCCATCAAGGCCGACCCCTACTTTGCCAGCGATGAGACCCATGTAATCGAGGTGACATCGGTCGATGCCGTCAAGGATATGGGCCACGGCGTACACATGACCCGCAAGGGTGTATCGGGCAGAACCCACTCTCAGCGTTTCGAATTTTCCATGACCATCAACAACCCGGCACTAACAGCCCAGATCATGGTTGGGGCAGCGCGTGCCGGAATGCGTCAGCAGCCCGGGTGTTACACGATGATCGAGATACCCGTAGTCGACCTCCTTCCCGGCGACCGCGACCAGTATATAGCCCATCTCGTGTAGTCATCATAAAGAATAACAAACTATAACCATCAATAACAATGATAAAACTTGACATCAAGCAGGCACTCGGAACTGCCATCTCGCAGGCCAATGTCGATGCTCTGGCCCCACAGGCAGCAACTGCCATAGGCCACCTCAACAACGGCACCGGTGCCGGTAACGATTTCATAGGCTGGGTAAACCTTCCTACCGACACCCCCACATCACTCATCGACGACATCGCTGCCACTGCAGCCAATCTGCGCCGCGACTGCGAGGTTGTCGTTGCAATAGGTATCGGCGGCAGCTACCTCGGCGCCAAAGCGGTAATCGAGGCTCTCGGAAACTCGTTCGCACCCTACATCAGCGACAGTGACAAAACCCCCATTCTCTTTGCCGGACAGAACATAGGAGAAGACTACCTCTACGAATTGCAGCAATACCTCACCGGTAAGAAATATGGCATCATCGTCATTTCCAAGTCGGGAACAACCACCGAGCCCGCTATCGCTTTCCGCTTGCTCAAGGAGCAGCTTGAGGCCCAGCTCGGCAAGGCCGAGGCCTCAAAGCGCATCGTAGCCATCACCGATGCCAAGCGTGGTGCCCTGCGCCAGCTCGCCACCGAGGAAGGGTACAAGACCTTTGTCATCGAGGACAACGTGGGTGGCCGTTTCTCAGTGCTCACACCCGTGGGGCTGCTTCCCATCGCTGTGGCAGGATATGATATCCACGCCCTCCTACGCGGTGCCATTGCCATGGAGCAAGCTACAGCACAACCCGGTGACGCCAACATCGCACAGCTCTATGCCCAGACCCGCAACGCACTTTACCAGGCCGGAAAGAAAATCGAGATTCTCGTCAACTACAACCCCAAGCTCCATTATCTTGGAGAGTGGTGGAAACAGCTCTATGGCGAGAGCGAGGGTAAGGAGCACAAAGGCATCTTCCCCGCAGCAGTCGACAACTCCACCGACCTCCACTCAATGGGCCAGTGGATCCAGGACGGTGAGCGCACTATCTTTGAAACCGTAATCTCGGTTGCCAATCCCACCCACGAGGTCGTGATTCCCACCGATGAGGCCAACCTCGACGGACTCAACTACATAGCCGGCAAGCGTGTAGACCAGGTGAACAAGATGGCCGAACTGGGAACCCGTATCGCACATGTCGACGGTGGTGTCCCCAACATCCACATCACCATCGACACCCTCAATGAGGAGTGCCTTGGCCAACTCATCTACTTCTTTGAGAAAGCATGTGGCATAAGCGGATATATTCTCGGTGTCAATCCGTTCAACCAGCCCGGTGTCGAAGACTACAAGCGCAACATGTTTGCGCTCCTCGCCAAGCCAGGCTATGAAAAGGAGACCGAGGCCATACGTGCCAAGCTCTAATAGCCCACATACCCAATCCACAACGGGGATAGCAAGCACAAGCGCCTGCTATCCCCGTTATTCATTACATCATCGCCCCATTTGCAAAACAGATGAATTTTCGCTACTTTTGCAGTGGAGGAGAGCCTCTCATCTGAATATAAATTCACACATCATGACTGTAATATCCAATATCACAATTTCCAAACAACGCTTACTTTCATTTTCCTGGCAACACCTGCTTCTTCTCATTTCACTCAACATCATGACCCTTGGCGTAGCCCTGTGTGTACGCTCCAATCTTGGCAGCAGCGTCATCTCGTCGCTGCCGTTTGTATTTTCACTGGCGGGCACAGAGCATTATGTGCCGGCATGGTCGATAGGCACATATACCATAATAATGAACTTTGTGCTGGTGGGATGCCAACTCCTGGTGCTCAGAAAGCGCTTTGACCCCATGCAGCTTTTCCAGCTTGTCATAGGGTTTGTGTTTGGCTGGCTCATCGATCTGAATATGTACCTTACATCACCGCTGGTCTGCGACACACTCCCGTCACAGATCATGACACAGTTGGTAGGCTGCACGGTGATGGGAATCGGCATTGCCTTTGAAGTGAAATGCGGATCGGTCACGATGCCCGGTGAGGGAATCACCATATGCCTGAGCAGAGTGCTCGACCGCCCGTTTGCCAAGGTCAAGATATGTGTCGACACGACACTTGTTGTGCTTGCCGTAGCAGCATGCTACCTCTTCTTTGGCCACTGGCTTTGGAATGTGATAGGTTGTGGCACCCTGTTTGCCATGATCTATGTGGGACTGGTGGTGAAATTCACTACAGCCCGCATCAAATGGTTTGACAGAGTGCTGGATTACACCCCTGGATTCCGCCGCTACCTGGTGGGACTTGCTCGGTTCCGCAACAAGTAAAACCATAGGAAGTATAAAGTTTAAAGTTTAAAGTCAAAAGTATAAATAGCCGAGAATCGACTATATACTTTTGACTTTTAACTTTATACTTTCAAGCAGTGACTACGCATACATCGCCTCGATTTCCCGGGCGAAGTGGCTGTTGATCACCGGGCGGCGTATCTTGAGCGTATTGGTCAATTCACCGTTCTCCATCGTGAACTCACGTGGCAGCAAGGTGAATTTTTTGATTTTCTCAAATGGCGCGAAGCTCTTCTGCAACTTCTCGATGCGCTCCTCTATGAGATGCCTTATGTCGTTGTTGCGCACCAGCTCCTCAAGCGAGCGATACTCGATGTGCTTGCGGCGGGCATACTCCTTTATAGCTTCGAAAGCCGGAATGATGATGGCCGTGACATACTTGCGGTTATTGCCGATGACAGCCACCTGTTCTATGTATTTATCTTCGCCCAGACGGGTCTCCAGCGCCTGTGGCGCGATATACTTGCCATTGGATGTCTTGAAGAGATCCTTGATACGCTCGGTAAGCACGATAGCACCCGACTCATCGATATAGCCGGCATCGCCCGTGCGGAACCACCCGTCGGGAGTGAACGCCTCGGCTGTCTCAGCGGGCTTGTTGAAGTAGCCTCTCATCACCGTGGGACCTTTCACGAGAATCTCATTGTGCTCACCTATCTTCACCTGTACATCTTCGATAGGATTACCCACGGTGCCTATCTCATATCCCTCGAAAGGATAAGCCGAGACGGTGGCCGTGGTCTCGCTCAGACCGTAGCCTATGACGATATTCACGCCACACGACTTGAAGAACTCAACGATAGTGGTACTGAGAGGGGCACCGGCGGTGGGGAACATATTGCCATTGTCGACACCCATAGCCTTGCGCATGGTTTGGAACACCACGCGGTCATAGAACCGGTAACGTGTCTCAAGCCAACGCGGCACCTTGAGACCCAGTCTCTTGTAATGCAGATTACGACGACGTCCCACAGCGAGCGCACGCTTCACGAGCAGACCCTTGACGGGCCCCATAGCCGAGATACGTTCCTGAATAGCTGCATAGGCCTTCTCCCAGAAACGCGGTACACTGCACATACATGTGGGGCGCACCTGCAGAATGGTATTCTGGATTTCGCGCGGATCTGTATTGATGTAGACCTTAACCCCGAGAGAGAGGCAGAAATAGGTCCATGCCTTTTCAAAGATATGGCTCAATGGCAGAAAACACATCGAGACATCCTGGGGAGAGAGATTGGAGAGCCACCTGCGGTGTATGTCAAGGCAGGCATTAAAGCATGAGTGGGGCAATATGGCACCCTTGGGCTCGCCTGTGGTACCCGACGTATATATTAATGTGGCGATATCCTCGGGGAGAGCCTCTGAACGGCGACGCTCCACAGCCTCGCGACAGGCAGTCGATGCCGCCTGACCCAATTTCAGGAAATTGTCCCAGGATATGAACCGGGGCTCATCGCCCGGATCATCGACACTGTCGGCCAATCCGATGATATGCTGCAACTCCGGGCACTCATTCTCGATGGAGCGCACAGCGGCAAGTTGGGAATTGGAGCCTACAAAGATGATATTGGCACCCGAGTCATTGAGGATATATCTTATCTGGTCGGCGCTGCTGGTGGAATATAGCGACACCGGGACAGCACGCAAAGCATAGGCGGCAAAATCAGCCACAAGACAACCGGAGCGGTTGGAGGAGATGACAGCGACACGTTGCTGAACCTCGACACCGAGAGTCTCCATAGCCATGGCGGCATTCATGACGTCGGCGTCAAATTCTTTCCAGGTCGAGGGAACCCACTCACCGGCTTTCTGACCATAGAACACTATTGTATCGGGGTGCTCCAGGGCACCTTTTATCGGGAGAGAGCTGAGTATGTTAGAATTTATATGTTCCATTAACTACTTTAGTTAGTGAAGACACCGCGCTATACACGGGTCGCAACAATACCTCCACACACTGAAAATCAGAAACTTGCAACAGTCAGTAGCAATTACACAGACCGTAGGAAAGCAATCCATAGGAGGTCAAATCAGTCACAAAGGTACACATTACCTCTATTATAATAACAAAAACAGGAGAAAACAGTCGCCTCATTAACATTCATTATAGATTGAGATGGGAGAGCTGGGAGAACTGAGAGCTCCCATTTCTCTCATTTTCTTGCCGGGCCGGCTACACTTAAAGAAATTTCTAATAAAGATTTTTGAATTTTATAAAATATTTTTTTGAATATCAAAAAACTTCGTGTATATTTGCCGTGAAATGACTTACTATGCCTTCTTAGTGGAACTTTTGACCTTAAATCGCATAAAAATCAAACAATATAAACTATTATTAACCCAATCTTTCAGTATGAAGAAATCATTACTCTTCTCGGCTGCCGCTCTTCTTTTGGCCGGCAGCATCTCTGTTTCAGCAGCTGAAGTCTGGAACATTGAGACAGTATGGGCCTATAACAATGTCAACGGCACATGCAATCCTATTCCGGGACTCGATGGTGGCTGGGGCGGCCTGCAGAACAACCCCGCCAATGTAAGCGCCACATGCTCACGTTTCGCTACCGGACTCAACGGCAAAATTCTCACCACCGACCACATCAAGAATGCTATCATTGCAGTAGGTGGCGACAACAGCATCGAGACATATGTCACCCTGCCCGCCCGCACCGCTACAAAGTGGAACGGCTCGGCAGTGACCACCGACGATGCCGGCAATGTAATCTTTGACTACTGCTTCATCGATGCCGAAAAATCACTCACACAGTGGGGCGTTGTAGACAAAAACAAACAAATCACCAACATCGACCTCAGCACTCCTCTCATGGACCTTGGTGTCACCGGTCGCGTTGACTGCATGGGACACATTGTAGGCGACGTGAACAGCGCCGAGGGTGGCATCGGTTACGTTACCATGCAGAACTCAGGCCAGGTGCTCATGTTCCACTTCAAAGGTGACGGCACCAAGGTGACATCACTGACAGCCAAGAAATGCACCACCGTTATCGAAGGTCTTAAGGCTGACGAGGGCAACTCAGAGCTGAACTACGCAGTGCCCGCCTACTTCACAGTAAGCGAGATTTTAGCTGCCAAGTATCCCCAGAACAGCTTCTACGCACCTTATGGCCGTGTAGACTGGGAGGCTAACCAGGCCATACATAAAGATGCCGGTGCCAAGCCCATCAGCGAGGGCTACATCGCAGCATTTACAGCCGATGGCTCTTTTGCTCCTATGACAGGCATAGGCAACCGTTGCCGCGGTGCATTGGCTTCGTTCCAGCACAACGGACAGACCTACCTCATACGCAACTATGTATCGCCTGAGTATTTTGAAAAGCACCCCGCTCTGACACCTTCTCTGTGCACGCTCAACTACGGTATCTTTGACCTGAGCGGCAATTGCGTGGCCTCATGGCAGGAGTCAGACGCCGCCAACGGCCAGGGCATGACATCAATTGCTGTCGACAAGGCAGGTGACAACGCTTACAACATCTACACATACTATGTAAACGGTGGTGACGGAAAAGAAACCGCAACCAAGGCCGGAGTATATGCAGCCCTCACCAAGCTGACCATCAGCGAGGCTACAACCAACGGCAGCGGCACAAAGGCTGATCCCTACATCATCGCCAGCAAGGAAGACCTGTGCAACGCCTATAAGCTCATGACCGCCGGTGCTACTGTTTACTTCAAGCAGACAGCCGACATCGACATGGCCGGTGTTGATAACTACACCGCTATCGCCGGTTTCCAGGGTGGCTGGAGCTACGACGGTGGCGAGACATACAAATATGACAACGTTGTTTACTACGACGGCGGTAACCACATCATCAAGAACTTCGCTCCCAAGAGCCGCGCTGCTGTGGACAACAACGGCTACTACTGCCAGTCAATCTTCGGTGTTCTCTCGGGTGAGGTCAAGAACCTCGGTATCATCGACGCCAACATCGCTGACGCAGAACAAGGTGTAGGTGTCCTCGCTTCCTACGGTGGTCACAGCAATGCTATCGGTGTCAAGGTTGACAATGTATTCGTTACAGCCAAAATGACCGGTTCAGGCTACACCGGTGGTTTCTTCGGTACCACAGGCAACACCGTTGAGGTAACCAACTCGTATGCTGTAGTCGACATCGACGTTGCCGGTTATGCAGGTGGTCTCGTAGGTCGTCTACGCAACGACATGACCGTTTCAGAGGGCTATGTTGCCGCTACACTGAAGAGCGGTAAGGGCGCTGCCGGTATCGTCGCTTCTTCTGACAAGACTCCCGCAATCGCCGGCACACGCTTCTTCGCCATAGGTGAAGGAAACGCTGCCGAGGGTGCAACAGCTACAGGTGTCAGCGTTGTAGCTGCTCTCGATGAGACATCGCTGGGCCGCATTCAGAAACTTGCTGCATTCAACGAGAAAAAGATGATCGGTGAGTATCCCACTCTCAACTGGTACAATCCCTCAGTAGTTGTCGGTCCCGGTTCAGGCACAGAGGCCGATCCCTACATCATCGCCAGCGCTGAAGACCTGTGCAACGCCTATAAGCTCATGACCGCAGGTGCTACTGTTTACTTCAAGCAGACAGCCGACATCGACATGGCCGGTGTTGATAACTACACCGCTATCGCCGGTTTCCAGGGTGGCTGGAGCTACGACGGTGGCGAGACATACAAATATGACAACGTTGTTTACTACGACGGCGGTAACCACATCATCAAGAACTTCGCTCCCAAGAGCCGCGCTGCTGTGGACAACAACGGCTACTACTGCCAGTCAATCTTCGGTGTTCTCTCGGGTGAGGTCAAGAACCTCGGTATCATCGACGCCAACATCGCTGACGCAGAACAAGGTGTAGGTGTCCTCGCTTCCTACGGTGGTCACAGCAATGCTATCGGTGTCAAGGTTGACAATGTATTCGTTACAGCCAAAATGACCGGTTCAGGCTACACCGGTGGTTTCTTCGGTACCACAGGCAACACCGTTGAGGTAACCAACTCGTATGCTGTAGTCGACATCGACGTTGCCGGTTATGCAGGTGGTCTCGTAGGTCGTCTACGCAACGACATGACCGTTTCAGAGGGCTATGTTGCCGCTACACTGAAGAGCGGTAAGGGCGCTGCCGGTATCGTCGCTTCTTCTGACAAGGCTCCCGCAATCGCCGGAACACGCTTCTTCGCCATCGGTGAAGGAAACGCCGCCGAGGGTGCAACAGCTACCGGTGTCAGCGTTGTAGCTGCTCTCGATGAGACTTCGCTGAGCCGCATTCAGAAACTCGCTGCTTTCAACGAGAAGAAGATGTTTGAAAACTATCCCACACTGAACTGGATGACCGACGAGCAGATTTCGGCCGGTGTTGACGACGTTGTTGTTGACGGTGCTGAGAATGAGAATGCTCCCGTTGAGTACTACAACCTCCAGGGCATGCGTGTAGAGAACCCCTCTAACGGTATCTACATCAAGCGTCAGGGCAACAAGGTTAGCAAAATCTACGTTCGCTAATCCAATATAGAACCCCATCAAAAAAGGGCGACCCCAAACACCGGGGCCGCCCTTTTTTTGATGAAGAAACCGCAAGTCAAACGGTACCAATCGAAATAAGCTATATTTTCAGTTGATTGAATTCCACCAACCGGGGCCTCTTATATGACCTACCATCTGTAGGTGTGGTGGCCTTTCAGATAGTATCCGATCAGGATGTTGGGGGCGTGGGCTATCAGGTTCCTGTCCGGGTGGGTGTCATATCGTGGGGCCATCCTGCTGTAGTCACGGTGGGCACGCACTATGGCTACGGCATGCTTCCACTTGCCCACTGCGACAAACCGCGCCCAGGCAAGGGTGTCGAGCAACCTGCGCCTGAAGAGCATACCCCGGCGCACATTGCGGGGCAGATTCTTGTGCATCATCAGGAGGTTATTGCGGAAATTAAGATAGGTCTTGCGGGGATTGGAGGCATCGAGCGAAGCCCCTCCCAGATGATATACCACCGCCTGGGGAACTACCCAGTTGGTATACCCCGCAAGTTTCAGGCGCCAGCACAGGTCAATCTCCTCCATGTGGGCAAAAAAAGAGGAATCGAGTCCGCCCGCACGGAGAAAAGCCTCGGTATTGACGAGCATGGCGGCCCCTGTGGCCCAGAATACCTGCATGGGGGTGTCATATTGACCATTGTCCTTCTCGACGGTATCAAAGATGCGACCGCGGCAATAGGGGTAGCCGTTGCGGTCGAGAAAGCCGCCACATGCCCCGGCATATTCAAACATATCACGCTGACGGTAGGAGCGCACCTTTGGCATAGCAGCTCCCATGTCGGGGTGTTCCATAGCCCAACGGTAGAGCGGTTCGAGCCAACCGGCAGGTGTCATCACATCGCTGTTGAGCAGCAAGGTGTAGCTGTATCGGGTCAACGCGATGGCCCGGTTATACCCCTCGGCAAACCCGTAATTGGTGCCTAAGTCCAAGACCTTGACCCGGGGAAAGTCGCGCTGGAGAATCTCGAGGGAGCCATCAGTCGAGCCGTTGTCGGCGACGATGACATCGGCAAGCTCTCCGGGTGTATTGGCTACCACCGATGGCAGGAATTCAGGCAGCAGTTTCTCTCCATTCCAGTTTAGGATTATTACAGCGATTGGTGGCATGGTGTAATTGGCTTTAATAGGCGAGAATAGGGATTATGGACAATAACAGGCAATTTTAGGCATTATAGCTTTTGGTGTATCTTTTGCTCTGTTCATTCTGCTTCCAAGGTTCCTGTCACTTCCTCGGGTGTATCGCTCTCACCGGTTATCCTTACGGGTACTATACAGTTGTCGAGAGAGCGTGGTGCATCGGGGACTATGACCTTGAGGTAGTTGTCGGTGAAGCCGCTCATGGGGTGACCGGGCTTGGCATGCTCCATGAGAACGGGTCGCGTGGTACCTATAAATCGGGCGGTGAAATCAGAGAGCAGGCGGTCGCTCACCTCGAGCATGGAGCGTGTGCGGCGGTGACGCTCGGCGGGGTCGACAATGCAATCGATGTCGAGGGCGCGGGTTTCGGGACGCTCGCTATATGTGAATACATGCAGGCGGCTTATGGGTAGCGAGGCGACAAAGTCGCGCGAACGTTCAAACTCCTGGAAAGTCTCGCCGCGGGCTCCCACTATGAGGTCTACGCCTATGAAAGCATCGGGCATAGCGCTCACGATGCGCTCCATCTTGTGACGGAAGAGAGCGGTGTCATAGTGACGGCGCATGAGCGCGAGCACAGCGTCGCTGCCACTCTGCAGCGGCACGTGGAAATGAGGCATGAAACGGCGCGACGAAGCCACGAAGTCGATAATCTCATCAGTGAGCAGATTGGGCTCGATTGATGATATGCGGTAGCGTTCTATCCCCTCGACACGGTCGAGTTCCCTGATGAGATCGAGGAAATTATCATCACGACCCTTGCCAAAGTCACCTATATTGACACCTGTAATCACAATTTCCTTGCCCCCCTCGGCAGCAACCTGGCGTGCTTGGTCGACGAGGCTTTCAATGGAACCGGAGCGTGAGCGACCGCGCGCGCGCGGAATAGTGCAATAGCTGCACCAATAGTCGCAGCCATCCTGCACCTTGAGGAAATAGCGTGTACGGTCACCACGTGAGCAGGAAGGAACAAAATCCCTGAGTTCCTGCAAAGGCTGTACCTCGACACACTGGCGACGTTCCGAGCGCCACTGTTCGAGGAATTCGAGCAGACGCAGTTTCTGATTGGTTCCGGCCACGACCTTCACCCCCGGCAACCCGGCAATCTGCCCGGGCTGCAGCTGGGCATAGCAACCGGTCACCACGATAGCGGCATCGGGGTAGCGGCGTGCGAAGCCGCGTATTGCCTGGCGGCATTTCTTGTCGGCCAGTTCGGTCACAGAGCATGTGTTGACGACCACGATATCGGGGGTCTCTCCACGGGCCACACGCCTCACACCATGCTCGGCCATGATGCGGGCCACAGTCGATGTCTCGGCAAAATTGAGTTTGCAGCCGAATGTGTGGAACAGAGCGGTTGTATTATCGAAAGTAGAATTGTCAATCATGAAAAAAATGTCTTTGATACACACAAAGGTATGGAAAAATAGCTACCTTTGCAAAAAATATAAAAAGCAGAACAACTATGATCGATATCTCAAACCGCATCAAGGCCCTCGCGCCGTCGGCCACGCTGGCCATGTCACAAAAGAGTGCCGAACTCAAAGCCCAGGGAATAGATGTGATCAACATGTCGGTGGGAGAGCCCGACTTCAACACCCCCACCCACATCAAGGCTGCCGCCATAGAGGCCATAGCCGATAATTTCACGTTCTACACACCGGTTCCGGGCTACATGTCGTTGCGCGAGGCAATCTGTGCCAAGCTGCGCAACGAGAACGGAGTAGACTACACCCCGGCCCAGATTGTGGTGGGCAACGGTGCCAAGCAGGAGCTGTGCAACGTGATACTCGCCACCATCAACCCCGGTGATGAGGTAATCATCCCCACTCCGGCATGGGTGAGCTATGTCGAGATGGTGAAACTCGCCGAGGGAAAGAGCGTGCTCGTGCCCGCCGGCATCGAGAGCGACTTCAAGATTACCCCCGCCCAGCTTGAGGCCGCCATCACTCCCGCCACACGCATGGTACTCCTGTGCTCCCCGTCCAACCCTACCGGCAGCGTGTACTCACGCGAGGAGCTGCAAGGGCTGGTCGATGTCATCGCCAAGTATCCCGACATACTGGTGCTGGCCGACGAGATTTACGAGCATATCAACTATACCGGTAGCTTCACATCACTCGCCTCGTTTCCCGAGATCCACGACCGCGTGGTGTTGATCAACGGTGTATCGAAAGCCTATGCCATGACCGGTTGGCGCATCGGATTCTGTGCTGCCCCGCTCCCCATCGCCAAGGCTGTGAGCAAGCTGCAGGGACAGTACACCTCGGGGTGCAGCTCGATAGCCC
Organism: Clostridiales bacterium; assembly: GCA_023666645.1. GTDB lineage: Bacteria > Bacteroidota > Bacteroidia > Bacteroidales > Muribaculaceae > JAAVFS01. Next base: position 9,475 of record JAMPBP010000024.1, on the reverse strand, counting down.
AGAAGGCCGCCGAGGCTGCCTACAACGGTTCGCAGGAATGTGTCGAGACCATGCGCCAGGCATTTGAACGCCGCCGCGACCTCATCGTCAAACTGGCCTCAATGATTCCAGGGCTCAAGGTCAACAATCCCCAGGGAGCCTTCTATCTGTTTCCCGAGGTAAAATCGTTCATAGGCAAGAGCGACGGTGAGACCACCATCACCTCATCGGGCGATCTCACAATGTATCTGCTCGACAAGGCACGCGTAGCCACTGTCGACGGTGCGGCATTCTGCCTCGACGGATACATACGTCTCAGTTACGCCACCAGCGACGAGAAGATCAAGGAAGCCATGGCCCGCATAGCCAAGGCACTGGCACTGCTTAAGTAATTTAGAATTTAGGATTCGATATCAATATATTGCGATGAATTTTATTGAAGAACTTACCTGGCGCGGCATGATCCACTCAGTGATGCCGGGCACCGAAGAACAACTCAACAAAGAAATGACCACGGCCTACCTGGGAATCGACCCCACGGCCGACAGTCTGCATATAGGCCACCTGGTAGGCGTGATGATGCTCAAGCACCTGCAGCGCGCCGGCCACAAACCGATAGCCCTCGTGGGAGGCGCCACCGGCATGATCGGCGACCCGTCGATGAAGAGCCAGGAGCGCAAACTCATTGACGAAGAGACCCTGCGCCACAATCAGGAGGCCATCAAACGCCAGTTGTCCAAATTCCTGGACTTTGACAGCGATGCCCCCAATGCCGCGGAACTGGTCAACAACTATGACTGGATGAAAAACTTCTCATTCCTTGAGTTTATACGCGACATAGGCAAGCACATTACCGTCAACTACATGATGGCCAAGGATTCGGTCAAGAAGCGTCTTTCGGGCGAGTCGCGCGAGGGAATGTCGTTCACCGAGTTTTCCTACCAGTTGCTCCAGGGCTATGACTTCCTGCACCTGTACCAGACCCGCGGCTGCCGCCTGCAACTTGGAGGCAGTGACCAGTGGGGCAACATGACCACCGGCACCGAGCTCATACGCCGCAAGACCGGCGAGGAGAATGTATTTGCCATCACATGCCCCCTCATCACAAAGGCCGACGGTGGCAAGTTTGGCAAGACCGAGAGCGGCAACGTGTGGCTCGACCCCCGCTATACATCACCCTACAAGTTCTACCAGTTCTGGCTGAATGTCACCGATGCCGACGCCGAGAAATATATCAAGATCTTCACCTCGTTGCCCAAGGAGGAAATCGACGCGCTCATAGCCGAGCAGGCCGCCGACCCGGGCCGCCGACCCCTGCAGCGTCGCCTGGCCAAGGAGATTACCATCATGGTACACAGCGAGGAAGATTACAACGCTGCTGTGGAGGCTTCACAGATACTCTTCAGCAACAACACCGGTGATATCCTGCATCGCATCGACGAGGCTACACTCCTGTCGGTGTTTGAAGGTGTACCCACATTTGAGGTGAGCCGCGCCGATATCGAGGCCGGTATCAAGATGGCCGACCTCCTGGTTGACCAAGCCAAGGTATTCCCCTCCAAGGGAGAGATGCGCAAACTCGTGCAGGGTGGCGGAGTCTCAATCAACAAAGAGAAGCTCACCGACCCATATGCACCGGCATCGGTCGACATGCTCCTCAACGACAAATACATTCTCGCGCAGAAAGGCAAAAAGAACTACTTCCTGCTCATAGCCAAATAAACCGGCACTGAAAGAATTTAAGAAAAAGGTCAAAGCGCAAGCTTTTGACCTTTTTTTTTTGAGAGAACTGGGAGAACTGAGAGGGCTGAGAGCTCTGAGAGAACTGGGAGCTCTGGGAGAACTGAGAGAGCTCCCAGTACTCTCAGAGCTCTCAGCCCTCTCAGTACTCTCAGTGCTCACAGTACTCTCAGTGCTCCCAGCGCTCCCAGAGCCGGGAAAAAAGTTGTGTGAAATGGATAGTTTTTAAATTTTTCACATTTTTTGTTGCGAGTTACAATAAAAGGTGCTAATTTTGTGTTATTGTACTAAATAAACCGTCATTATCAACCAGCTAATTAAGAACTTCAAGGTTAAATTAACCAAAAAACCATGTTTACACAAGGAAATTTTATAAATCAATCAATAATATCATGAAAATGAAGAACTCCTACCAGCGGCTCATGGTTGCCATGTGGTGCTTCCTGATTTCGGTATGCACCTGGGCACAGGTCACAGTGACCGGTACCGTAAGCGACGAAGCAGGCGATGGACTGCCTGGTGTAACCGTCAAACTCAAAAGCGATGCCAGTGTAGGCGTGGCCACCGACTACGACGGCAACTTCTCTCTGAGCATTCCTGATTTAAATCAAACACTGGAATTCACCTACATAGGATACAAGCCTCAGAGCGTAGCCTTGAAGGGACGAACCTCTGTCAAAGTGACAATGGTCGAAGACTCCGAGATGCTCGACGAAGTAGTAGTTGTAGGTTACGGTGTACAACGCAAAGTGACCCTTACAGGTTCTGTATCGCAAATCTCGGGCAAAGACCTGGTGAAGGCTCCCATGCAGAATGTATCGAACATGCTCACAGGTAAAGTATCGGGTCTCACCGCTGTACAGTCAACCGGTTTGCCTGGCGCTGACAACGCAGCCATTCATGTGCGCGGTATCAACGACTTCGCCAGCTCCGGACCACTTGTTGTCATCGACGGTGTGCCGGCCGACATGAATATGGTCAATCCCCAGGATATCGAGAGCGTCTCTGTGCTTAAAGATGCAGCGGCAGCTATATATGGTGTGCAGGGTGCCAACGGTGTAATCCTCATCACCACCAAGCAGGGTGCCGAGGGTAACGCCCGCATCTCCTACAGTGGCTCAGTGACCTGGAACCGCAACACCGCCATGCCCGAATATCTCAATGCCGAGGAATACATGTACTGGCACAACAAAGCATCGGGACTCGACGGCATCACTCCACGTTTTGACGCCGACTTCCAGCAGCGCGTGCTCAACGGCAACAGCGACCCCAACTCCTACCTGGGCGAGACCGACTGGATAAAAGAGACCTTCCGCACAGGTATCACCAACAACCACACCCTCTCAGCGACAGGAGGCACAGCCAAAACTCGTTATTATGTATCGGCCGGCATCATGGACCAGCAAGGAACAATGCGCAACACCAACTACCGTCGTTACAACCTGCGCTCCAACCTCGACATCACCGTGGCCAAGAACCTGCGCCTCGTGACCAACATCTCAGGCTACCGCACTGAGCGCAAATGGCCGCCGGTAGCGATCACCGACCAGCAGAATGAGTTCAATCCGGCGCGCCATGCCATCTCGGCAGTACCTATCATCAAGAAAGAATACAAGGGATATCCCCTTGCCTACAAAGCCGGAGAAATGCAGTACAATCCTGGCAACTTGCTCGACAATACAGGCCAGGGAACCATCAACAACAACACAATCAACATAAGCGGCATGCTTGAATATGACTTCAAGGATGTGCACAAGGTTCTCGAAGGCCTGAAAGTATCAGTGTGGGCCAACTACCAGTATACCCATGCCCTTACCGGCGACTTCACCGACCGCCCCAAGAACTACTATGTCGACACCAACTTTGGCGAGCCGGTTCTCAACGACACCCCGGGTTTTGGCAGTGAAGGTTCATTCTTTCGCGGCTCGAGCTGGGGCAACAACTGGATATTCCGTCCACAGGTCAACTACAACCACCGGTTTGGCAAGGCCGACATAGGCGCCATGTACCTCTATGAGGCCACCCGCAACTCGGGCGGTGTATTCCAGGCATCGGCACGCGGATATATCACCGACGATCCCGTTGACCTGTCGTTAGGCAACGAGACCGTACCCACGAGCATATCAGGCAGCCACCAGGTGACATCCATAGTGTCACATGTGGGACGCTTCAACTTCATCTGGGACAGCAAGTACATCATGGAATTTGCATTCCGTGTCGACGGCTCATATAAGTTTGCTCCCGAAAACCGCTGGGGATTCTTCCCCTCCGCAACGGCAGGCTGGGTAATCTCAAGCGAGCCTTTCATCAAGGAACATTTCCAGTGGCTCGACAACCTTAAGATCCGTGCCAGCTACGGCGAGTCGGGCAAAGACAATGTATCCCCATTCCTTTACCAGCACCTGTTTGCATCACCTGTCAACAACGGGTTCTTCCTCAACGGCAAACCCATTACAATGTATTACACCGACTCATATCTGCAGCCCGACCTGAAATGGTCGACCACCCGAACATTCAACGTGGGTCTTGATGTCGATGTACTCCAGCGCAAACTGGGTGCCGAGATTGATGTGTTCTACCAGCACACGAGCGACCTCATCGAGTCGATAGCCGGCAAATACCCGTCGTCGCTTGGCGGCAACAACCCCAAGAGCGAGAACTCGGGAGCAATCGAGAACCGCGGTATCGACCTCACGATAACCCACCGTCTGGCCCCCACCAAGGATTTCAACTACAGCATCAAGGGAACATTCAGCTTCGCACGCAACAAAGTGCTGAAACAGAAGATATCAGATGACCACCCCAGCTACCGCGCTATTGTGGGTTACCCCATGGGCGCACGATTCGGTCTAATCGCCACCGGCCTGTTCCAGACTCAGGAACAACTTGACAACTACCCCGCCCCCCCATCGGGCAGCATACGCCTGGGTGAGATCATGTACAAGGACACCAACGGTGACGGCAAGATTTCCTATAAGGGAACCGACAGCGACTATGTACGCATAGGCTACGGCTCGCTCCCCGAGATCTCATTCTCGATGAACATGGACTTCAACTACAAGAACTTCTACCTCAACATGTTGTGGCAGGGTGTTACACATGTGGACTACTCACTCAATGGAGCATGGGGCAACGGACACACCGACCACACTCCCTACACCCGTCCATTCTACAACGACACCAATGCACCCAAGTATCTTGTAGAGCAGGCCTGGACCCCCGAAAACACCAACGCACGCTATCCGCGCCTGTCGACCATAGCCAACCAGAACAACGCCGTGTCATCGACATGGTGGCTTGTGAACGGTGAATACCTGCGTCTGAAAAATCTCGTGGTGGGTTACAACCTTCCCGAGCACATTCTCACCAAGACCCCGTTCAGTCAAGTCAACGTCTATGTATCGGGAACCAACGTGTTCACGCTGAGCCACTTCAAATATGTCGACCCCGAGTCGCCATCGGTAAGCGCCGGTCACTATCCACAACAGGCCACATGGAGCCTTGGTCTCAACCTGTCATTCTAAGCAACAACAACGACTATGACTATCATGAAAAAGACATTATATATATTAGCAGCAGCCATAATGATTGGCGCTTCATCGTGCAACGATGTTCTCGACCAGCGCAGCACGACCCAATTCCTGCCAGAGGACATATGGGGCGACGAGACGGCAGCCGAGGGTTACGTCATCGCCTCCTACCAGACATTTGCCGACCATTCCAACAACTACAATATCAACGGCAACAAATTCTATGATGCCTTCTCCGACATCGCCAAGTCGACAGCCTGGGACCAGTATGAGCACATGTACAACAAGACATGGATGCTCACCAATTCGTTCGGCAAGAACAACGCCGGAGTGTTCAACTGCTGGGGAACCGAATATGGCCGCATCAGACGCGCCAACCGCCTGCTCAACGAGATTGACGAATATGGCGTGACCCGCTATGGCGAGGACTGGTGCAAGGTGCGCCGCGCTGAGGTGAGGTTCTGCCGTGCCATAAGCTACTTTTTCCTGGCACGCGTATATGGCGGAGTGGTGATACGCACCGACAAATCGGGCTACGATGGCAAGATGGACGATGGCAAATATGAAGCCGATGTGAACCGTGCCCGTGTGAGCGAAGCCGACACCTACGACTTCATCATCAACGAGATGCTCGCAGCCATCGAAGACCTACCCAACGAATGGACCGAACTGGAGAAAAGTGAGGGACACACCGCAGGTTGGGGTGAAAAATACAAAGGACGCGCCACCAAGGGTATGGTCTATGGCTTCCTCTCGCGCGTAGGTCTGTATGCCAAGCGCTGGGACGTAGTGGTCGATGCTGCCGACAAGTGCAAGCAGCTGGGCAAATACGAGCTGGTCAATGACTATGCACATCTGTTCAACCAGAAGTATGATGCCGAGAACCGCAAGGAGGTAATATATGCCATCTATGGCAAAGCCCTCATCAAGATGAACGACTACGACCTGCAGATGAGACCTTTCTCAGATGTCAACCGCATAAGCAACGTGTGTGCACGCATAGTGCCCACTGCCGAACTTGCCGACATGTATGAGTTCAAGGATGGCATTGAGTTTGACTGGATCGACTACAGCTGGGACTACGATGATCCCTACACCGAGCGCGAGCCCCGCTTCCAGGCCACCATTCTCTATGACGGAGCGCAGTGGGAAGGACGCACGATCGAGACATATGTGGGCAACGGCTGTGCCGACGGCGCCGACAGCTACCTCGAGTATCAGAATGCCGGCTCGACCAACGGTCACACCCCCACCGGCTATTACTTCCGCAAATATCTGATGGAAGGTGAGGAGATCACCAGCACCAACCGCAGCTACAATACCGAGAACATACTCCGATATGCCGAGGTAATCCTCAACAAGGCCGAGGCTCAGGCCGAGCTGGGTGATATCCCCGCCGCTCTGACAACACTCAATCAAGTGAGACAGCGTGTCAACCTGCCCGGCAAGACCATGGCCAAAGTCAAGGACTATGACGGCTTCATGAAACTGCTGCGCCGCGAGCGCTGCTGCGAGCTGGCCGGCGAGGGATTGCGATTCTGGGACCTGCGCCGCTGGGACATGGCACGCGAAATCATCGACGGCAAGAATGTGCACGGCACTCTCGTGACCAAGAACCCGAGCGGACTGAAGACTTACAAGGAAATAGATGCCGACGGTGGCAGCAAGCGCGTCTACCAGGAACGCTACAAGTATTTCTCACTTCCCTCCAGCGAGGTCAACAACAACAGGCTGTGTGTCGACAACCCCGGTTGGTAAACATTCTCAGTTAACCTATTTCAATCACTGATATTCAAGATATAAGATGAAAAAAATATATTTCAATCTACTGCTCATGCTTATCGCCCTTGTCTCGGTGACAGGTTGCCAGAAAGCTGACCCTGAGTTTGATCACGACAACAACCTCATATCAGACATGCGCGTCAAGATGACACCGGCCGCCGAGGGCATCGCCGGTGTGATCACCGAATATAATGCCGCCGGCGAGGTAGTGCCTGCCGGCGAGGGGCTCACCGCCAAGGCTGTGCAAGGTGGCTATGGAACAGTGGAATTCATTCTCAAACGCAGCCTCATCGGTGCCTATGACCTGGAACGTTGCTACCTGTCGGCATCGCTTACATTCGACGAGATCATCACACCCCCGCTGGCACTCCACAACATCACCAACCGCGATGCCAACGGTGTGGCCCAGGGAATTGAGATAACCGTGCGCTCAGGTATCGGAACTACCCGCAAGTACAAAGTGATAGGCTACTTTGAGGGAGAATATGAACTTAACGACAACGCTCAATAATTACCGACATCATGAAAATCAAATATTCATTATACATAGCCTCGATTGCCATGATGGCGACATCGCTCGCCTCGTGCAACGATGACATGACCTCCGACCTTCGTTCCGAGGCCAAGATTGAGAGTTTTGGATTCACAGTAACGGCCCCCGCGGTATTTGACGAAGAGGGAGTGCAGATCCAGGCCGGCAAGACCTTCAAATGCCGCCCTGCCAACGATGGCGATCCCCACAAGTTCTATATCCGTATAAGCCCATTCCTCGATGCCAAGGATTACCTCACCAACGCCACGCCCAAATTCTATGTGTCAATGGGAGCTACGGTGACCCCACCCATGACCCAGAGCATGGACTTCAGCGACCCCGACAACCCGGTTGAATACACCGTGACATCGGGCGATGGCAAGCATGTGGAGAAATACTACATAAGCTGGGCCGAGAGCGACCTCAAAGGGAAAGGAGAGGGCATAGGCGACGCCGAGCACTACTACAAAACCTACACTGAGCTCGGATTCCCGGGCACCTATGGTTCATGGCCTCAGGACGACAACCTCAAGACCGACTATGGCGACCTCATGGGCTTTCCGGCATTCTGCGGTAAAAACAATCTCGTGATTTTCTCACGCCGCTTTGCATGGGGCGACAGTGGTGCAGCCGGTGCAAAGTATGCTATGTCGGCCAACCCATCCCACGCCTTTAAAGTATATGACGTGACAACACTGCGCCAGAATGGGACTCTCAATCTGGGTTCCCTCAAACCTGAACAGATCGTAGCCGTCACCTCCGACGCTGTAGGCAACATGGTGGCAGCCGTGGGGCGCAAGGCAACAGGAAAGACCGACTTCTACTACTGGACAGAACCCGACAAAGCTCCCATACACATGGGCACCGCACCTGTAGCCGTTGATATAAGCAACGACGAGACCGATGGAGGCACCTATATCAATATAGCCGGTGATGTCACAGTCTCGGCAGTCATTGCCGCCTCGGCTCCTCGCACCAATAAAGGCCAGCACTATAAATTTCATGTGTACCGCTCATTGCTCGACTCACAGTATGAGATAATTGAAACCGGACACAGCGCGCTCGACAAGAATCAGTTCCAGATGATATCCTACTTCAGCACCGACGACAACTCACCCTATCTCGTAGGAGACAGCGAGGCCAACGGATCGGAGAGCAACGGTCAGATCAGGATATACATGAACAACCCCGACGGCACCAACCGTGCCACATGTGACTATCACGCCACATGGTTCAACGGTGCCACCCACGATGATGGCGACCAGTGGTGGTCACGCTCGGGTGTATGGTTGTCACGTACCGGCGGCCGTCGTCCCACGGTTCACGCCATGGTGCTCAATGGTCAGGAATATGTATATTTCTCAACCGGTACCGACTGGCGCAACCGCACAATCATGTGTGACGTCAATTTCACCGAGGGCTGGCTTGACTATCCCTCATGGGGTTTCGGTCTTTGCACCAAAGAAAAGAATCCCAAACCCGACAAGGATGGTGGCATGTGGCTCGCCAACAATATGGGCATGATGGTCGACTGGTACTTCGACGATGAAGCTCAGGAAGGTTATATCGCAGTGTGGTCTGACCGCTGGGGCATAAATATATTCCACCTCACCTGCTTCGAGTAAAATCAGTAATTTCAACTCTCTCAACTTGCAGGGGCGCACAGTTCATGTGCGCCCCTTTATATGGACACCGGGCACATACCAATATATCATTGATTCTCAAAACATTAATAACACGCAATCTATAATATGTGCAGGCGGTCGTTAAAAAATATTCACAAAAATTCAGTCAACTATTGCACAACTCATAAAAAAGGTCTAAATTTGCATCGCTTTAGGCGGCATATATTGCACAGCTTGAGCAAATAGGATTGTCTTATGGTGTAATGGTAGCACTGCAGTTTTTGGTT
>JAMPBP010000023.1 GCA_023666645.1 Clostridiales bacterium | reverse complement strand
AGGGCCTTGTATTCGGAACATCAACTCCCGAGCAGCGTGCCGCAACACGTGCCAGCTGGAACAAGTGGGATGTTATCCACTCAGTGATCATTCTGGGTATCACTGCTGCCTTCTATATTTACTTCTGGTAAAAATATCATTCCCTCCTCCTGATCAATGACCACCTTTTACAATGAATGTGACCGCTTCATCGTGAGTGTTGATTGCGTGATATTCGGTCTTAACAATGGACGTCTGAACCTGTTGCTCACACGTCGCGCTTTTGAACCCGAGAAGGGGAGGTGGTCATTGATGGGAGGGTTTGTAAAGAATAATGAAAGCGTTGATGCAGCCGCACGGCGTGTGCTGTACAATCTTACAGGATTGGATAATGTATACATGCAGCAGGTAGGGACATTCGGTCAAGTTGACCGGGACCCCGGTGCACGTGTTATCTCGATAGCCTACTGTGCACTTGTCAATTTCAATGACCATGACCGTGTGCGCGTGACAAGTCACAATGCCATGTGGGTGGAAATCAATCAGATCCCTGAATTGGGATTCGACCATGAGGAGATGGTGGATAGTGCCCTTAAGATGATAAAGCAACGCATGGCAGTGGAACCTATAGCATTTTCATTGTTACCTACCTATTTCACCCTCACTCAGTTGCAGCAGCTATATGAGATTGTGACGGGCGAAAACATCGACAAGCGCAATTTCAGAAAGCGTATTGCCGAAAACGACTGTATCGAGAAGACCGATTTCATCGATAAGCAGTCGTCGCGTCGCGGTGCTGCCATGTACAGGTACAACGCTACATTATTCAAAGGAAAATTCAACATTTAAAGAATAGGATAATATGTTAGAAGAACTAAAAGAGAAAGTATTCCGTGCTAATCTCGACCTGGTGAAGCATGGACTCGTAATATTTACATGGGGCAATGTTTCAGGTATCGACCGGGAAACAGGCCTGGTTGTCATCAAGCCAAGTGGAGTGGACTATGACACAATGAAAGTCGACGACATGGTAGTGGTCGACCTTGACGGCAATATTGTGGAGGGTAACCTGAAACCATCGAGCGACACTCCCACTCACCTTGTACTCTACAAGGCTTTCCCCGAGATAGGCGGAGTGGTCCACACCCATTCTACTTATGCCACAGCCTGGGCTCAGGCCGGCAAGGATATCCCCAATATAGGTACCACCCATGCCGACTATTTTCATCATGCCATTCCATGCACAGCCGATATGACCGAGGCCGAGGTCAAGGGTGCTTATGAGTTGGAAACAGGCAACGTAATAGTTAAAAGGTTTGAAGGTATGAACCCGATGCATACTCCTGGTGTTCTGGTAAAGAATCATGGTCCCTTTGCATGGGGTAAGGACCCTCACGACGCGGTACACAATGCAGTGGTTATGGAACAGGTTGCCAAAATGGCCTATATCGCTTATGGTGTGAACCCCGGTCTCACCATGAATGACCTCCTCATTGAGAAGCACTATAACCGCAAACATGGTCCCGGAGCCTATTACGGGCAGAAGTAACAGCGGTGGAACTCAAATCCCAATTTTTTAATACTTACTTTAACTGATAAATAACTATAAATCAAAAATAACTATGAAAGCTTTTGAAAATCTCGAACTTTGGTGGATTACCGGTGCTCAACTTCTATACGGTGGCGATGCTGTCGTAGCTGTTGACGCTCACTCTAAAGAGATGGTAGATGGTCTTAACAATTCGGGACGTCTTCCCATCAAAGTCGTATATAAAGGAACTGCCAATTCGTCGAAGGAGGTCGAACAACTCATGTCGGCGGCAAGCAACGACAACAAGTGTGTGGGTGTGATAACCTGGATGCACACATTCTCGCCAGCCAAGATGTGGATTCATGGATTGCAGAAACTCACCAAGCCCCTGCTCCATCTGCACACACAGTATAATGCCGAGATACCATGGGATACAATGGATATGGACTTCATGAACTTGAACCAGAGTGCCCATGGGGACCGTGAGTTTGGTCACATATGTGCCCGCATGCGTGTGCGCCGCAAGGTCGTTGTAGGTTATTGGAAAGATGAGAAGACCCAGAACAAGATTGCTGTGTGGTCACGCGTGGCCGCTGCATGGGCCGATTCTCAGGATATGCTTATCCTGCGTTTCGGTGACCAGATGAACAATGTCGCTGTTACCGACGGTGACAAGGTTGAGGCTGAGGTGCGTCTGGGCTACCATGTCGACTATACTCCCGTGAGCGAGCTGATGGAGCACTACAAGAAGGTGACTGATGATCAGGTGAAGGAACTCATGAAGGAATACTTCACACTCTATGCCCACGATTCTGAACTCGAGACAGAGGGTACAGAAGGCTATAATTCCGTATATGAGGCTGCCAAGGCCGAGCTCGCCCTCCGCTCAATATTGACGGCAAAGGGCGCCAAGGGATTCACTACCAACTTTGATGATTTGGGCACCAAGGATATAAACGACCCCAAGTTTGTTGGGTTCACTCAGATTCCCGGTCTGGCGTCACAGCGTCTTATGGCTGAGGGATATGGTTTTGGTGCCGAGGGTGACTGGAAGTCGGCCGCTCTCTACCGCACAGTGTGGTACATGACTCAGGGCCTGCCCACCGGTTGCTCATTCCTTGAAGACTACACACTTAACTTTGATGGAGAGAAGAGTGCCATACTTCAGGCTCACATGCTCGAGGTGTGTCCCCTTATTGCTGAAGAGCGTCCTCGCCTGGAAGTGCATTTCCTCGGCATAGGTGTTCGCAAGGCTCAGACCGCTCGTCTCGTCTTCACAAGCAAACCCGGCAACGGTGTTACAGCTACTGTCATTGATCTTGGCAACCGCTTCCGCCTCATCGTAAACGACGTAGAGTGCATCAAGTCCAAACCTCTTCCAAAACTCCCTGTTGCATCGGCTCTTTGGATTCCGATGCCCAACTTTGAGGTTGGTGCCGGAGCCTGGATCCTTGCCGGTGGTACCCACCACTCTTGTTTCAGCTACGACATCACTCCCGAGTATTGGGAAGACTATGCCGAGATGGCAGGTATCGAGATGGTTCACATCGACAGGAACTCAACAATGTCGTCGGTAAAGAAAGATCTTCAGATGGGTGAGGTATATTACATGCTTAACAAGTCGCTCTGCTAAGTCATGAAACTCAATCCTAAAGAAACTATAGAATCGGGTAAGGCCATTCTCGGAATAGAGTTTGGCTCAACCCGTATCAAAGCAGTATTGATTGACCAGGAGAACACTCCAATAGCTCAGGGCAGTCATGAATGGGAAAACCAACTTGTCGATGGTCTATGGACCTATAGCCTTGATGCCATATGGAGCGGTCTGCAGGATTGTTATGCCCAGTTGCGCCGTGATGTCATGGATCGCTATGCCACCGATATCAATCAGCTGGCCTCAATAGGTATAAGTGCCATGATGCATGGCTATATGGTCTTTGACAAGAATGGTGAATTGCTCGTGCCTTTCCGCACATGGCGCAACACCAACACAGGAGAAGCTGCCGCACAATTGTCAGAGCTTTTTGTATATAACATACCGTTGCGATGGAGTATCTCCCATCTGTATCAATGTATCCTTGAAGGTTGTGACCATGTGGCCGACATCGATTTCATGACGACGCTCGCCGGTTATATACATTGGAAGCTAACCGGAAGTAAAGTGCTCGGTATAGGTGACGCCTCGGGAATGCTCCCCATTGATCCCGCTACCAAGACCTATTATTCCGATATGGTCGAGAAGTTTGACAAGCTTGTCGAACCTAAAGGTTATCCATGGAAACTCACCGATTTGCTCCCCAAGGTACTTGTTGCCGGCGAAAATGCCGGATTCCTCACCCCCGAGGGAGCTATGTTGCTCGACCCCTCGGGTCACCTCAAGGCCGGTTCCTTACTATGCCCGCCTGAAGGGGATGCCGGGACAGGTATGGTAGCCACCAACGCTGTCAAGCAGCGCACGGGTAATGTATCAGCCGGTACCTCATCTTTCTCAATGATCGTGCTTGACCATGAACTGAGCCGCCCATACGAGTCAATCGATATGGTTTCCACCCCCGACGGAAGTCTCGTTGCGATGGTTCACTGCAACAACTGCACGAGCGACCTCAATGCATGGATCAATATCTTCAAGGAATACAATAAGCTGGCGGGAGTGTCGATGGATATCAACGACCTCTATGGAATGCTCTACAACCATGCTCTCACCGGTGATACAGATTGTGGCGGCCTTGTGTCATATAATTATTTCTCGGGCGAGCCTATTGCCGGAATAAATAATGAAGAGGGCCGACCAATGTTGGTAAGACACACCGGTGACAACTTCACGCTTGCCAATCTTGTCAGAGCCAACCTTCATGCTGCAGTTGCAATCCTGAAGCTTGGCAACGATATTCTTTTCAACGATGAAAAGGTGAAAGTTGACCGTATTACAGGTCATGGCGGTCTATTCAAGACTCCCGGTGTGGGACAGCGTGTCCTTGCCGCAGCCATCAATTCACCCATCTCGGTTATGGAAACCGCCGGTGAAGGTGGAGCATGGGGCGTGGCATTGCTCGCCGGTTTTATGGTCAATAATGAAGAGAAACTTTCACTTGTTGAATATCTTGACTGCAAAGTGTTTGCCGGAGATACCGGGGTTGAGGTCAAGCCTACGGCTGAGGAAGTTGAAGGCTTCAACCGCTATATGGATAATTATATAGCCAATCTTCCTGTCGAGAAGGCAGCAGTAGAAGTAAAGTAGACTTTTTTATCATTAATAACAGCAGAAGCTCAGATTGCCGTGGCAATTCATGAGCTTCTGTTGTTTTTTATAGGGTGGAAGAATCGACCATCAGTCTTTGAGCCAGCGTTTACGCAGTGGGTACTTGGCTGTGTGCATGAGCACACGCGTCGACGAGCTATAGGTCACATAGTTCCAAATCCAGTCGATGAATACGCTCACTTTGTTACGCATTCCCAGCAGTGACATGAGGTGAACTACCATCCAGGTGAACCATGCAAACATTCCCTTGAAATGGAGATGCTTCAGGTCGACTACCGCACGGTTACGTCCCACGGTGGCCATTGATCCCTTGTCGTTGTATTTGAATTCTTCAGTAACTTTTCCCCGGTTTATGTCGCGTGCCACCATGATTGCCTGTTGGATTGCCACCTGTGCCACCTGTGGGTGTCCGTTGGGATAGTCGGGAAGGTGCATCAAGGCAATATCTCCGAGAGCATACACATCATTGACACCTTTAACGCGACAGTAGGGGTCGACCTCAATACGGTTGCCGCGTCCCGGTTTTATCGTGTCATTGACAAACTCGAAGTCTACACCCTTCACTCCGGCTGTCCATATTACCGTCGAGGCTGGTAGAGCAACATCATTGTCGAGAGTGATAATATCATTTTCGTAGGTCTTCATGTTATGTCCGAGTTGTACATTCACCATGAGTGAACCGAGGTATTTCAAAGCATTGGCCGACGATTTTTCAGACATAGTGGGCAATACACGCTTCGCGCCTTCCACGAGTGTTATGGATATCTCGTCCTGGTTTATTTGCCTGTACTCACGTGGAAGCACATAACGTTTCATCTCGCCTATGGCTCCTGCTACCTCGACACCGGTAGGTCCGCCACCAATCACGACAAATGAGAGCATGGCCCTTCGACGTTCCGGGTCGGTTTCCATGCATGCCTTTTCCAGGCGGTCCATGATGTGGTTGCGGCAACGATTGGCCTCGGCTATGGATTTGAGTGTATATACCGTGTCGCGAAGTTGTGGCATGTTGAAAAAATTGTTGGTGCTTCCGGCTGCGATGATCAGTTTGTCATAGTGCAATATCTCCTCGTCGGTAGTCACTGTGCGGCTCTCGGTGTCAATGATGCGTGCACGCGTCATGTTGAACTTGACATCAGGGGCGTTTTTATATTTGCGCAATTCACGTCTGAGCGGGAAACATATGCTACCCGGGTCTATACCTGCCGATGCTACCTGATAGAACAGCGGAGGAAAACTGTGAAAGTTGTTGCGGTCAATGAGAGTGACATCATATTTCTCCTTGTCGATGCGTTTCATGAAGTTCAGACCGGCAAAGCCTCCCCCGATCACAATGATTTTTTTCTTTGAATTTGTACCCATAAATAATAGAACTAAATACTCATTAAACTCTTTTTCTAATAAAACAACCTTTTTAAAACCTGAAATTTATAATTATAAGTGTGATAATCTTTCCATTACAAGCTGTTGTCAATGGTGGGAACGTCGAGAAGCATCGATACGCATCAATATGAACAGCAGGAATGTGAATCCCCACAACGAGGAACCTCCATAACTGAAGAATGGAAGCGGAATGCCTATCACGGGACATAACCCTATGACCATTCCTATATTTATGCAGAAGTGTACGATGAAATAGCTTGCTACACAATAGGCGTATACGCGTCCGAAAGTTGTGGGCTGGCGTTCGGCTATCACTATTACGCGCAATATTAGAATCACGAAAAGCATCATCGTGAGCGATGTACCTATGAAGCCTTCCTCCTCACCTATGGTGCAGAAAATGAAATCTGTATGCTGTTCAGGTACATATTTGAGCTTGGTCTGAGTCCCCTTCAGGAATCCTTTACCGGCCAGTCCGCCCGATCCGATTGCAATCTTAGACTGGTTGACGTTGTATCCGGCCTTTAGTATGTCATCTTCGATTCCAAGAGCGACCTTGATGCGCATCTGCTGGTGAGGCTTCAGCACTGATGTAAACACGTAGTTTACCGAGAACATGAATGACACTGCAATCAAAGCTGATGCTACCGCGGCAAGTATTTTCCCTATATGGCAACGAAGTGTCTCTATTATGCAATAGATACACGCCCCACCGATAATAGCCGGGAAATAATATTTTCCCGGCACATCGATGCCACATATGTGGAGAATCCACACAATAAGTCCCGTAGTGATGAATCCCAGCGCAGTGTTGCGTGCTGTTGAGAATGTCTTGCTGTAAAGAGCGAGCATCGCCACCATCGTGGCTTCAATGAGTAAGTATACGCAGAACTGACCCGATTGCAGGCCCATTACTGTTGATTCAGTAAATTTTACAGAAATAACAAAAATGGCAATTGCCAGAATAGCCGAGAGCATCACCAGACCGCTCATCCCCTCACGATACAAAACGAAGAAGAGCCCGAGATAAACAAGTGCCGAACCAGTCTCATTCTGTGCCAGGATAAGACCCACCGGGAGAAATATTATGAAAAGAGCCTTGAGGTAATTTGTCTTGTGGGCATTGAGCACAAAATTGTATCCGCTGAACAGTTTGGCAAGTGCCAGTGCTGTCGCGAATTTGGCAAATTCGGCCGGTTGCAGACTCACGGGACCCAGTACAATCCAGGAGTGCGATCCTTTGATATTGGGTGCCACGAAAATCGTGACGAGCAACAGGAGCATGATGCCCGTGTAGATAGGATAGGCATAGGTTTCATACATGCGTGCGTCAATGAGCAGCAATGCAAATCCCAGCAAAAATGACAATCCGATCCATCGCAACTGCTTTCCCGAGAATTCATCAAAATCAAATATGCTTGCATTGTCAAAGTCATAGCTTGCGGCATATATGCTTATAGCTCCGGCTACAACCAGCAGGACATAGATCAAAAGCGTGAGCCAGTCGATGCCCTTGAAAGGTGATTCCTGTTTCCTAATGCTTCTTGACTCCACTGTAGATTATGGTGTTAGACTCGAGCATACGTTGCTCGAGATATTTGCGTTCAGGTGCTATTTCTCTCTTGAGATATTTCTCGATTACGAGGCTGCCGATAGGTACACCATAGGTGGCTCCGAAGCCTGCGTTCTCAACATAGGCACACACAGCAATCTCAGGGTTGTCATAAGGTGCAAATCCCATGAATGCCGAGTGGTCACGACCGTGGGGATTCTGTGCCGTCCCGGTTTTACCGGCGACCGCGATGTCAGGGAGATTGGTGAGACGGCATGTACCACCGGTGACAGCCATGCGCATTCCCTGGGCTACCTCGTCATACCACTTGGTGTCAATAGTGGGGTAGCGGCGTTCACTGTAGCGGGGATCGAGTACCGTGTCCTGTATTTCTTTCACTACGTGTGGGGTGATGAACCACCCGCGGTTGGCTATCGTGGCACACACATTGGCAATTTGCAACGGTGTGGCGCATACTTCACCCTGGCCTATGGATACTGAGATAATCGTGTTGGCACTCCAGCGTCCCTCACCATAAATTTTATTATAATAAAGGGCATTGGGGAGAAAACCACGGCTTTCGTTGGGCATGTCTACGCCAAGAGGATAGCCATATCCCATTGATACAAGATGGTGTTTCCACACTTCAAAAGCATCGGCAGGAGTGCCATATTTTGACCTCTTGTCGATCATGGCTTTGAAGCCCCAGCAAAAGAATGCATTGCATGAAGTCTGGAGGGCCGGCTTGACCGGTATTGGAGAGCCGTGGCCGTGACAGCCCACTCTCAGTCCTCCCGATATAAATCCATGTGAACAGGGGTAGGCGGTTGAAGTGTTTATGATACCTTCCTGGAGCAGTATGAGACCTTGTCCAGGTTTGAATGTCGACCCCGGAGGATAAGCCGCCATCAATGCGCGGTCAAACAGCGGTTTATAGGGATTGTTGACAAGATTGCGGTATTCTTTGCCTCGCTGACGACCTACCAGGAGGGTAGGGTCGTAGGTAGGACTCGAGACCATGGCAAGTATCTCACCCGTTTTGGGTTGAATGGCCACTACTGCGCCAATTTTATTGACCATTAGGCTCTCGGCATATTGTTGCAACTCAAGGTCAATGCTCAATTTGAGGTTACGTCCCGATATAGGTGCGACATCAAGTGCACCGTCTTGATAGCGTCCCTGTATGCGGCCATGGGCATCGCGTATGAGTACTTCGACACCTTTGTGCCCCCGCAGGTGCGCGTCATAGCTCTTTTCTATACCCAGGTCACCGCAATAGTCACCGCGGGTGTAGTAGGGATCCCGCTCGATATCGGCAGGCGAGACTTCGCGTATGTTGCCAAGAATGTTGGCAGCTGTCTTGTGATTGTATTGTCGGAGTATACGCTTTTGAATGTATATGCCCGGGTAACGGTATAGTTTCTCCTGAAGCCGTCCATAGTCTTCGACCGACAGATGGGTGATAAGCACCTGAGGCGTGTAGGTTGAGTAGCCTGGCGAGCGCTTCATGTCGCTGAAGCGTGTCTCAAGCTGCTGGCGTGTGAGATTGAGGGTATTGCAGAAGTCGAGGGTATCGAAATGCTCTACGTCGCGTGGTATCATCATCACGTCATAGGCAGGTTGATTGTAGACTATGAGTTCTCCGTTGCGGTCATATATTAGTCCGCGTGATGGATAGACAGTTTTGTTCAGAAACGCATTGTTATCGGCATAGGCCTTGTACTTGCTGTCGGTAATCTGCAGGTTGAACAGGCGACACAAGTATATGAACGCTATGAGCAGGAGAAATCCTGCAATAATGTATTTTCTTTTTTCAAGCCTATAATCTTTTCTCACTGCGCTGGTTCATTAAAGTGTCAATACACATCACTACTATAAATGTGAATAGGGAACTTCCGATGATGCGCATCATGAGTCTCATCATGTTGAACATCGAGAAAGCCTCGATAGTGAAAAAGAATATGCAGTAGATGATTGAAATGGACAGTGCATATTTCATGAATACAGTCGCCCCGAGCGACAGCATTGAGGGCTCGGGATTGGTGAGGTCTTCTTCGCGGGGAAAGTAAAGGCGCAGCACAGGAATGCGGCACACAGCAAGAAGCGTGCATGAAAGCGCGTTCATGCCCGGTGTGTCGCTGAAAATGTCGACGGTGAGGCCGAGCAGAAAACTCAATGACATCACAGCAATAGAACTGAGCGTCACAGGCAGCCTCATTATGAAATATATGAAGGCCAGCGGAAGTGCGGTCTCAAACAGGTACAGCCTGTTGAATACCAGCACTTGAGCGAGTACCAGCATTATGAACAGCAGGATAAACTGTAATACTGTCTTGGCCATGATTATCTTTTAGTTTTATTTTCAACCATGTCAATTTCATCGCGGTCATGGCTTACAACAATCATAACAGTGCTCAGTGTCGAGAAGTCAGTGAGCAATTTGATGCGTAGTGTAATAAAGTTGTCATCGGTGTTTCGCTCGGTGCCTTTGACAATACCCACCGGAATTCCTTCAGGAAAAACAGTGGAGAAACCGCTGGTAATGATTGTGTCGCCCGGTTGGAATATGGTGTGCTTGGGCAATTCCTCGACCAAGGCTTCGGTGGGTGACTTGCCGTCCCACACAAGCGAGCCTATCACATCATTTCCTTTTACCTTGCACGACAATCGGAAGTCGGAGTTCAGAAGTGACAAAACCCGTGCGTAATTTTTACCGGTGACATTGACCAGTCCCACTACACCGTTTTGGTCCACAACTCCCATCTCTGGCTTTATCCCATCTTTTTCACCTGCTGCAATGGTTATGAAATTGTTGGGATGGCTCACTGAATTGTTGATAACCGGTGCCAGGATGAAGTCAAATTTGTGTGCCGGCTCACTGACACGCAACGAATCGGCCAGCATGTCAAGGGAGAGGTCTGACACTTGATGGCGCAGAGCGAGAACCTCGCTTTCGAGCTGAGCATTGCGGCGCTGAAGGTCTTCGTTGATTGAGCGCAGGTGGAAGTATCCGGTCACCGAGTTGGCTCCTTCATACACTGTTGCTGAAAATGCCGATGCTGAGGTGAGGTAGACGTGCCGTTGATAGGGGTTGTTGTGAAACAACAGGGCACATGAGATAATGACATAGATTATGAATACAATCCATGCCCTGAATCTGATCAAGAAATTGAACAGGTTGCGCACGTTTCCGTGATGCTTTTATTAGTTTACCTTATCAGGAATGAGAATGAGTTGATATGCTTCAATGCTACAGCTGTGCCTTTGGCAACCGACAGCAGCGGGTCTTCAGCTATATGGAACTGAATGCCTATCTTGTCGGTGAGACGCTTGTCGAGACCTCTTAGCATTGCACCTCCGCCAGCGAGCCATATGCCATTGTGAACTATATCGGCATAGAGCTCCGGGGGCGTTTCCTCAAGTGCGCTGAGCACAGCTGTCTCAATCTTGGATATTGACTTTTCGATACAATGGGAAATCTCCTGGTAGGTCACGGGAATCTCCATGGGAAGGGCTGTAATCTGGTTGGGACCGTGAACGACAAAGTCTTCAGGTGGATTCTCCAGCTCAGTCATGGCGGCGCCTACTTTGATTTTGATTTGTTCGGCAGTTGGCAATCCTACCCTCACGTTGTGGGCACGGCGCATATGGGCCTGAATATCCTCAGTGAGGTCGTCACCGGCAATCTGGATGCTCTTGTTGCTGACAATACCTCCAAGCGAAATGACGGCAATCTCAGTTGTTCCGCCACCTATGTCGACAATCATGTTTCCTTCGGCAGCCTCGACGTCAAGACCTATACCAAGGGCTGCTGCCATGGGTTCATATATCATGTAGACATCACGGCCATTGGCATGCTCAGATGAGTCACGCACGGCACGAATCTCTACTTCGGTCGAGCCGGAGGGAATGCCGACGACCATGCGTAGTGACGGTGAGAACCATCCGCTGGTCTTGTTGCTCGCCTTCTTGATGAGTCCGCGTATCATGAGCTCAGCGGCATTAAAATCGGCAATAACGCCCTGGCGCAGGGGGCGTACAGTGCGTATACCTTCGGGACAGCGTCCTTCCATCTGCTGGGCTTCTTTACCTACAGCGATGAGTTTGTCGGTACGCTTGTCGAGGGCTACAATCGAAGGCTCGTTGATAACAATCTTGTCATTGTGGAGTATGATTGTATTGGCAGTGCCAAGGTCGATCGCTATTTCTTTTGTCAGAGAAAATAGTCTCATTATTATTCTAAGGTGTTATAAAGACTCTCCGTCCCACCGCTGCCGGGGGAGGGAGAGTCGTGAAGTGAATTTATCAATGTTTAAAGTGACGGAATCCGGTCTTGACCATGGTCATGTTGTGGGCGTCACAATATTCAATCGAATCGTTGTCTCGGATTGAACCTCCGGGGTGTATTACAGCCTCGATACCTGCCTGATTGGCAATCTCAACACAGTCGGCAAACGGGAAGAATGCATCAGATGCCATGGCGGCTCCCTTCAGGTCAAAGCCAAACGACTTAGCCTTGGCTATGGCTTGTTTCAAGGCGTCTACACGTGATGTTTGTCCCACGCCGCTGGCGAGGAGCTGGCCGCCTCGTGCAAGCACGATAGCGTTGCTCTTGCTCTGTTTCACGATTTTGTTGGCGAAAATCATGTCGGCGATTTGGTCGGTTGTGGGCTGGCGCTTGGTGACTATTGTCAGCTCTGAGGGCTCTACCATCTTGGTGTCGCGGTCCTGCATGAGTGCTCCGTTGAGAACAGAGCGGAATTGGCGTGTAGTGTCGAGTGCCTGTTTCTGAATGAGGATTATGCGGTTCTTTTTCTGCTCGAGAATTCCGAGAGCTTCATCATCATAGGCTGGAGCAATCACTACTTCAAAGAATATCTTGTTCATCTCCTCGGCTGTTGCCTTGTCGATGGTTGTATTGGTTATGATGACACCTCCGAATGCAGATACAGGATCACCGGCAAGGGCATCTACCCAAGCTTGTTTCACGGTGTCGCGCTGTGCCAGGCCACAGGCATTGTTGTGCTTGAGAATGGCAACAGCCGGCTCCTTGTCAAACTCGCTTATGAGATTTACTGCCGCATCGATGTCGAGGAGGTTATTATAGGAAATCTCTTTTCCGTGGAGCTGGCTGAACATTGCGTCGAAATCGCCGAAGAAATATCCGCGCTGGTGAGGATTCTCGCCATATCGCATTGTTTTCTCTCCATCAAGAGCCACTCGCATGTATGTGGGTCCTTCCTCCTGGTCGAAGTAGTTGAATATTGCTGTGTCGTAGCCTGATGATACTGCAAATGCTTCACGGGCCAGCAGACGGCGCTCGCTGAGCGTGGTGGTGGCACCATGTTCACGCAGCATGTCGGCAAGAATGGAATACTGGTGCTTGGAAGCAACGATGGCCACATCGTTGTAGTTCTTGGCCGCAGCGCGTATGAGTGAAATACCGCCTATATCTATTTTCTCTATGATGGCGGCATTGTCGGCTCCCGATTTTACTGTATCGACAAAGGGGTAAAGGTCTACTATTACAAGGTCAATCTCCGGAATCTCATACTGTGATATCTGCTCCTTGTCGCCCTCATTGTCACGGCGATTAAGAATTCCACCGAAAACCTTGGGGTGCAGGGTCTTGACACGGCCACCAAGAATTGATGGGTAGCCGGTGAGATCTTCCACTGCGTCACATTCATAACCAAGACTTTCAATGAATGAGCGGGTTCCGCCAGTTGATAAGAACTTAACGCCATCAGCGTGAAGCATGTTCAGAATTTGGTCGAGACCATCTTTGTGAAATACTGAAACCAGCGCAGTCTTAATCTTCTTTACCTCTTGTGACATGATTGTATCCTGTTTAAAGTTTTAGTTTTTATAATGAATATTGTTTATGCGTTCATGCTCTCAAAGCCGACATACTGATGACTCATTCAGTCGGTGCCAGCATGGCAGTATCGTCTTTGAAAGTGCAAAGTTAATAATAAAGGTTGGTGAGTGAAAGTATATTGTGTGAATATTTGTGGCTTGTGGTGAAAAAAAGTTTTTGTGCCGGC
The DNA here is from genome assembly GCA_023666645.1 of Clostridiales bacterium. GTDB lineage: Bacteria > Bacteroidota > Bacteroidia > Bacteroidales > Muribaculaceae > JAAVFS01. Next base: position 10,591 of record JAMPBP010000023.1, on the reverse strand, counting down.
ATGTCATCGATGATGGGTGAGAAGATGGGGGTATCTCTCCTTTTTTTCAGTTTGCTGATGTTTCTGAGTATCAGAAGTTGACTGTTAGTTTCACATTGAGCTGGCGACGCGTGAGATAGTTTGGCACTGCATATTGCATGTTGTTGACATCAGTTACCCAATAATATGAGCTTACATTGGTGATATCGAGTAGATTAAAAACGTCAATGCCAAGCCATGCTTCCTTGATTACGCGTTGTAGACCGGTACGTGGCATTCCCTCGGCGGGTTGTAGTATGAGCCCGTAGCTTAGACCTATGTCGACGCGCCGGTAGGATGGCATTCTGAAATAACCTTTGTCACGGCTGCCGCGGGGTGGGGTGACCGGAAGTCCATCGCTGAGAATACCTCGCAGACTGAATTTTAGACGCGGAAAACGAGGAAAGTAGTCGGTGAAGTAGAGTGCGAGATTATAACGTCGGTCGGTGGGGCGGGGTACATGGACTCCGTTGAGCAATTCATCGGTCTTCATTACTGAAAAGCTTATCCAGGAGTCTGTGCCGGGGACAAATTGGCCAAAGAGCTTCATATCGAGTCCCATGGTGTACCCCTTAGTGAGATTTTCTCCGGCATAGACCAGCTTCAGGTTGTCGATCTCATATGGAATCAGTCGGTCGAGTTTCTTATAATAAGCTTCGGCCGATAGCTTGAACGGGCGGTCGAAAGCTCTGAATGTGTAGTCTCCACCGAGTATGAATTGCAAACTTTGTTGAGACTTGATATTTTTATTTAGGGTGATCACCTGGTTGTTGTATTGGTCGGCAACGGCAAGGCGGTATTCTTTATAGAAAGGCGACTGGTAGTAAAGCCCTACGGCTCCTCTGAAAGTCCAGTTGTTATTGCGCTCAGGTATGAATGCCACGTTAAAGCGGGGGCTTACAAGGAACTCTTTATTGAAGTCCCAGTAGGAAAATCTAAGTCCGCCGTTTATTACCCAGTAACCGGCATCGGTGTTCAACCGCAGAGCGTCCTGAAGGAAAGCTGTCGCACGGTTGGAGCTGAAGTCCTGGCGGGAGGATAGTGAGTAGATGAGTCTCAGTTGGTCGGGTAGGGCCGGGAGCGAGAATCCGGCTGAGTCTCTACGTTCCCATTCCCGGGTGCGGTCATGGACATTCTCGTGGTTGAATCCTATGCCATAGGTGATGTTGTGATTGTTGAGTCCAAGGTGACCGCGCATGCCGAGCGACATGACCGAGAGTTTAAGACGGTTGCGTGCATGCTCATGATAGCGTCCTACTCCGAGTTCGCCACCTATGGCTCCCGACTGGTCTTCACCACCGGTGGTTCCGGCTTGATCAAGCCAGTATTCTCCCTGTATGTCGTAGGTCACGAGCTCGTTGGAAAGATAGCCTGAGGCAAGAAGTGTGAGCTGGCTTGACCGTGAGTGGGTGTATGTGAGTGAAAGTGCACCGAAATATGTTTCGAACCGGTCTTTTTCCTGGCCGTCAAAGTAAACCTTGAATTGCTTGGCATCGTTGGCCAGGCCAAAGGAGGTTGTGCGGCTCACGGGTGTGAACCTGTAGTTGTTGATGGCGATATTGCCGAGCAACGAAGCTTTCCAGCGGTCGTTCATGCGTAGCGTCATGCTCGTCTGATAATCAAAGAAATTAGGGTCATATTCACCTTTGGAGTCCATGGAGCCCAGCAGACTTGAGTTCTGCTTGTATCGCAAGCCGTGAAGTTGGCTGAAACGTCGGGATCCGGTACCGAGTGATGCGCTCGCTCCCATGAGGCTTGCCGAGACTGCTCCCTCAAAAGCTTCAGGCTCGCGGTAATTGATGTCGAGTACCGACGACATGCGGTCGCCATATTCAGCTCCATATCCACCTACGGAGAATCCGATGGAACCTACCATATCGGGGTTGATAATACTCAGTCCTTCCTGTTGCCCTGATGATACGAGCTGGGGACGGTATACTTCTATACCGTTGATATAGACACTGTTCTCGTCATAGCTTCCTCCTCTTACACTATATTGCGATGACATCTCATTGCTCGAGCTCACTCCTGCCATCGTCTGTATCAATGATTCAATCGAGCCTCCGGATGGATCGGCTGCCAGTTTATAACTGTCGCTGTTGATTGATTGCATCTGGCTCGTCTGCTTCTTGAAGTCGGTGACTTCGACTGTTTCAAGCTGGTGGTTGGCTGAGAACATGGTTACGTTTAGTGTGATATCTCCCTGAGGGTCGATGAGTTCACGCTTTACCTCCTTGTAGCCTATGCAACTGAATATGATGTTGATGGTATCGTTTTGATGAACTGTGAGCTTATAGTCACCGTTAAGCCCGGTATTGGTGCCGATTGCTGTGCCTGCCACCCGCACGGTGACAAATTCTACCGGTTTCTTCTCGGCATCGGTGACGCGACCATGTATGTTGACCTGGGCGGCACATGGAAGCGTCGTCAGGATTAAAATAAGTATCGTGTATATAAGTTTCATACAGTCTTGTAACGCTATTTTCAGTTTTTAATTATACTTTTGTTTGAAAATATATATTGAACTCAGTCTTTAAATTGAATAATCGTGAACGAAACACTGTCTCACCGTAATATTCTCGTGGCATTCGATCTTGATGACACGCTCTACAAAGAGAAATACTATGTCGAGTCGGGTTATCATGCAGTCATCGCATCAGTGGCCTCGGCCTCGGGAATCGATGTTGAATCGCTTGAAAACGAGAGTAAGCTACGTCAGTCGGGTGAACATCTCTTTGACTGGTTGTACCGCCGGTGTGGCGGTTTTATGGAAGTCGACAAGATGGTCGATGTCTACAGGAACCATTATCCGGAAATCTTCTTGCCCGATGAATCATACAAGTGCCTGGCTGCACTCAAGGATGCCGGGATGACTCTTGGTCTCATTACCGATGGCCGGCATGTGGGGCAGTGGAACAAGATTGGCGCTTTAGGTCTCTCACGGTTCTTTCCCCATGAGCTTATAAGTGTATCGGCCGACATAGGTTATGATAAAAACAGTGTTAAGTCATGGCTGCACATGGAGCGGTTGACACCATGGTGTGATGAACGGTGGTATGTAGGTGACAACCCGAGGAAGGATTTCATGCATGCCAATAGGCTGGGGTGGCACACCGTCATGCTTCGAGACAATGGTGATGATATCAAGAGCCAGGACATAGACCTGCCGCCGGAGTTTTGGGCTGAGTACACGGTCAACAGTCTTTGTGAGATTCCCGCATTATTGAATATGTAAATTTTCAGCTTTGCTTGTGCAACTAATATTGCATCATTACGTCATATGGGTAAACGAAATAAACCACATCACTCATTTCAATGAAAGACGAGCAACAGCGCCGGCAACTATTTGACAGGATTCTCAGCGAATACAGTTCGTTGGTTGCCAAGGTGTGCTACATGTATGGCTCAGACGATGAACATCGTAAGGATTTGTATCAAGAATGTATGGCCAATGTATGGTTGGGGTTGCGAAACTTCAGGGGCGACTCCAAGCTTTCAACATGGTTGTACCGTGCATGCATCAACACATGTATCACCTGTTACCGTCGTAACAAAAACAAGGATACTGTACCGATTGACAGTGTTGGGGTACTTCCTGCCGACGACTCGTCGCGTCCCGATGACCTGCGTGAGATGTACCGGCTTATATCTTGCCTGTCGCCGGTCGACAGGGCTTTGATAATGATGTGGCTTGATGAAAAGAGTTATGACGAGATAAGTGAGGTGACCGGAATGCCACGCAACACCGTTGCCTCGAAACTGAGACGTATCAAGGCTCATCTTGTCACACTTGCCAATAATTGAATAATGGATTGTCAGATTATGGATATTGAAGAATTAAAATCGGCCTGGAAATCCCAGAATCATCGGCTGGAAAAGCTTGAGAGTCAGAATCGCTTGTTGGAGCAAAAGATATGTGACAACAGGCTCGATGACGGGCGCAAACGTCTTAGACGTACCTACATAAGGCTTGCCCTGGTAGGAGTAGTCATGATACCCGTCGTCCTGGCGATGTTTCCTAAGTTTAATATCAGCATGTGGCTCACAATCTTATATGCCACAGTCATGCTTATTATGACAGTTGCCAATTTGTATGTGCTCGGCATGCTTAACAAATTGGATTTCACCAGTCTTACATTATGTGAGGCTATGAAGGGTATAGTGAGGCTGGAGCAGACCCGTCAAAGGTTGAGGATTGGTTGTATAATTCTGTCCTTATCAGTTGTTGCGGTTTTTCTTTATGAAATGTATTTCTTTGACATGTCTTGTTTCATAGGAGGTGTTACAGGCGGTGTCGTAGGATGTATCATAGGTTTGAGGAAGGAGCATCAGATCAAGAAGGTGATCAGGTCAATGAAGGCTGATCTTGCCGATGCTATGAGTATGGAATGATATAGATAGACCTCGGTTACCGGTGAGATTTAGCGTATACGCCTGAGATTTTTGGTAGAGATATAACAAGGGGCGCATTTTCCGGCAATTATGGAAATGCGCCCCGTAATTATAATGAACCCGTTTTAATTTCTCTTGATTCACGATATTGCCAGGGCTATTTCCCTGGGTGTGGAATCAATAAATTAATGGAGTTCCTGATAGTTGAAACGTCTACTTGATGAGGTATTGAGAAGAAATTGACTGGTTTTCGTGAACTCGGCGTATGGTATCGGCAAACAGACGTGCCACGCTAAGTATTGTAACCTTCTTGCAATCCTTGTCAAAGGGTATTGAGTTGGTAAACATGATTTCAGTCAATGCGCTCTCGTTGACGCGCTCTGAAGCGGGATCGCTCATTATGGCGTGTGACGCGAGTGCACGCACAGAGCGGGCTCCTTCCTTCATCATGAGGTCGGCAGCCTTTGTGATTGTTCCGGCTGTGTCAACCATATCGTCGATAAGGATTACGTTCTTGTCTTTCACATCGCCAATAACTGTCATGGTAGCAACAACGTTGGCCTTTGCGCGCTGTTTGTGGCAAAGAACCAGAGGGACATTCAAGTATTTGGCATAGTTGTTGGCACGCTTTGCACCGCCTACATCGGGGGTGGCAATGACCATGTTCTCCAAATTCAGCGACTGTATATAAGGAATGAATACCGATGATGCATACAGGTGGTCGAGCGGAATGTCGAAGAAGCCCTGGATTTGGTCGGCATGGAGGTCCATGGTGATGATGCGGTTAACACCGGCTACTGTCAAAAGGTTGCTGACGAGTTTGGCTGCTATTGAAACACGCGGTTTGTCCTTGCGGTCCTGACGGGCCCAGCCAAAATAGGGCATTACAGCGATAATCGATTTGGCCGAGGCGCGTTTTGCAGCGTCAATCATGAGCAAAAGCTCCATGAGGTTGTCGCTGTTGGGGAATGTCGACTGGACGATGTAGACTTCACAGCCGCGTATCGACTCTTCAAATGAAACTTCAAACTCTCCGTCGGCAAAATGCTGGATGTTCATGTTTCCGAGGGGCACTCCGAGGTCTTTGCATATTTCCTCGGCCATGTAGCGCGAGCGCGTACCTGAAAAAATTTTGAACGGTGGTAACATGTGACTCTTAATATATGATTGTTTTATATGGTCTGTTCCTTAATTGAAGGTTTTCTTTTGATGCTACAAAGGTAATGATTTTATTGTAGACCTCATTTACATGTTGTGGACTTTTTTCTTGCCAGGCCTTTACTCGGCTTATAATCAAGCTTCCACACAACGGCACTTTTCCCCTTGATGTTAAGAGGTAGCGGGGTGTCGGGATCGAGGCTGAGAATGGCTGTTTCGCCCGTCAGAAGCTGAGTCATTGTCTCTCTTGCCGGAGTAATGCCCAATGTGTCAAAGGCGTGGGCGGGGATATTGACCTCGATGTGAACATCAGCCTCATCAAAGTTGGCCACGATAATCAGAAGCGAGTCGCCCGGCATGTGTCGCATGAATGCATACTGGCGATGGGGATTGAACGAGACGTTGTTGTAGTTGACATACATCAGGTCGAAAAATGCCCCCTGGGTAATGGCAGGCTCTGTTCCGGCTATGTTCAGGACTTTGCTGTAAATCTCACGCAGACTACGTTCCTGAGGGTGAAGTTTCCTGAGATTCCACATTCCGTTGTTGTTCCATCGTGAGAGGGTGTCGAGCGACCAATAGTCGAAGATTGTGGTGCGACCATCCATTCCGCTGTATCCTTCAGCATCGAGAGCCTGCTCTCCAAGTTCCTGGCCCATATAGATCATCATGGGGCCTGTGCCTATCATTGAACTCACTACCAGGGAGGGCAGCATGCGGTTAGGGTCACCGGCATATTGTGGGGAGCCAAACCGTTGCTCATCATGATTCTCAAGGAAGTTGAGCATGTGATGGGCAATGCCGTCGACCGTCTGCCAGCAGTTGGTGAGTGTGGCGGCCGAGTGGTGGTGACATTCTATGGCACGCAGGGAGTCGTAGAGATTTACTTTGTCGTAGAGGTAGTCAAATTTACCATCATATATATATGTGCGATATATACCTACGTCATATAGTTCAGCGATAAACTTCACGTGAGGATGTCGTGCCTTGACTGATGTAATCGCCCAGTTCCAGAATTCCACCGGTACCATGTGGGCCATGTCACACCTGAAGGCATCTACCCCTTTGTCGGCCCAATATTGTAGAATGTCGAGCATCTTGTGCCATGTGGACGGTATAGGATTGAAAACCCGGTTGCCGTTGGCCGGATCGACTCCATAATTGAGCTTGGCAGTCTCATACCAATCATATTTGTTGGGGAAGGCTGTAAAGCAATCGTTGCCCGAGGCTTTTGCCGGGAACTCAATATAGGCATCCTTACCATGGCCAAGGTCTACATCGACAGGAGAGAATTGCTGCCTTGTGATGTAATAGAAATTATTGGAAGGGGAGAAGAACATGTCGGTATTGTCCCCTACGCCCAGATCTTCGACTCCCTCGGGAGCCATGTCGCTGTGGTAGTGGCGTGCTACGTGGTTGGGTACAAAGTCGATGATTACGTCCATTCCCGCCTTGTGGGTACGTTCTACAAGTGCTTCAAACTCTTTTACGCGGTTGGGTATGTCGACAGCGATGTCGGGGTCGATGTCATAATAGTCGGTTATAGCATATGGCGAGCCGGCTTTGCCTTTTACTATATGGCAGTTATCGGGTTCTATTCCATAGGCTGAATAGTCGCTGCAATGTGCATGCTCGATCACTCCTGTATACCACACATGGGTGATTCCCATTTCTTTGATAGCCTGCAATGCGCGGTCGGTGATGTCGTTTAATTTTCCCGAGCCGTTTTCCTCGATTGTGCCCCAGGGTTTGCGTTGGGGATTATTGTTGCTCCACAGGCGTGGAAGCATCTGATAGATGATTGGTTTTTTCGTTTCTTGGTTCATTGAATCAAGTGTTGGGTAATTTCATTATTCTTTAGGGCATGTCTCATGGAGGCATAGCCGCTTATGTAAACTTTACGTATGTCTTTAAGATTGAAGATGTTGTAATGGGCAATATCTTTCAGCTCCACAACTATGTCACAAAGTGCCATATCCAGGTTCTGATTGGCCTTCGACATGAGGTGGAATGTGCGCAACGCTATTTCCATCATTGTGTTGCCTGCTTTGTCGGTGAGCAGCGGGCTGCAGTTTACCCCTATGAGAATGTCACATTTATCCCTGATGGTCCATGCCGGGAGATTATGGAGCACGCCGCCGTCGACATATCTTGTGCCATCGATTTTGATAGGGGGAAAAGCAATGGGTATGCTGCATGATGCCGTCATGATGTCACCGATGTCCCCTTTTTGAAACATTACCGGAACACCGTTGTCAAGGTCGGTGACACCTATCACCGTGGGCATTGGAAGATTTTCAAGTCGATTGTAGGGCGTTATGTTCTGGAGAATGAATTTTTTGAATCTTTGGATTTGGAACAAGCTGCCGGTGCCATTGAGACGAGCGAAGTCGCTGAACTTCACGCCTTCAAACATTTTTAGCATTTCCTCGGGTTTCTTACCTGCGGCATAGAGTACAGCTATAACCGAGCCGGCGCTTACGCCGGCTATGATGTCGGGCTTGATGCCCATTTCTTCAAGGGCTTTAATAGCACCGGCGTGTGCAAATCCTCTTGCACCGCCGCCCGACAGTGCAACGCCTACACGGTATGGTTTTGTCTTCGTGTCCATATTTTTTCTTTTAATCAAGGATATTCCGCTTCATGAACTCTTTATCGATAAATTTAATGGAGTTCGATTGCCGATTCTCTCAATTAAAACCCTCTTAACTGCAAATATAAAGGTTTTATCGTTTAAATGCAAAACCTCCGGAAAAAGTTGATGATATTTTTCCAGAGGTCAGGCTTAATGTGTGTGTTTATTCTTGAAAGGAATAGTTTGATGTTCCAGCCTTTGGACTGATGCTTTTCTATGGCTGCTGAATCAGAACAGATAGGCTGCCGTAATGGTCCAGCAACGGTTTTTACCAGTGTAGAGCGACTGGTCCTGCGAGGCAGATTTTGTAAGTCCGAATCCGTAGCTGGCGGCAATCTGCACATGGTTGAGTAGTTGGACGCCGAGACCTACGTTCCAGGCAAAGTCAAAGGTCTTGTTTTTTACGGCATCACCCATATTTTCCTTTGACAGCAGGAAGGAAAAGTCAGGACCCGTTGTAAGGAATGGAGTTACAATCTTTCCTACGATCGGTAATCCGATTTTATATTTCAGATTGATGGGTATGTCGATGTAACTGCGGGTTTTCTTTGTGACGTCAGTCACTCCGTCGCTGCCGGTGTATGAGAAGTCGACCGAGCGTGCTGCATATAGTACTGAAGCGTCAAATCCTATTCCTACAACGGGGACGGTAAAATCGGCCATCAAGCCTCCGGTGAATCCGGCGCGGTTGTCGGAATTGACGACATCCTTATTGAATTTCAACGAGTTTACGGCTACACCGGCTTTGATACCCCATTTGAACTGAGCCTGTGCCGGCACGATTGATGCAGCGGCGATTACTAACACAGTGAGTAGTTTAGTGAAAAATTTCATGATGTTTTATTTATTTAAATTGTATCAAGTGTTGTGCAAAAATAATTAAATTTAACATACTTACAACAATGTTTTCAATTTTATTGTTCACTTATGGAAGTGGGTTTGTTGCATGGCTCGGTCTTAATTGTTACTTTTGTAGTGCTATCGATATAGAATTACTTTAACCCTGAATAAATATAATGACACCAGAACAACGCCTTCAACTTGAAGAGAAAGTAGTAGCCATGCTGCGCACGGTCTATGACCCTGAAGTACCTGTCGATGTGTATAGCCTTGGTCTTGTATATAGGATTGATATCGATGATGATGCGAATCTTGTGGTCGATATGACCATGACAGCACCCAATTGCCCGATGGCTGATTTTATTGTTGATGACGCCCGCTATAAACTCGAAAGCATAGAGGGAATCAAGAGTGTCACAATCAACATTGTCTTCGAGCCCGAGTGGACAAAGGATATGATGAGCGAAGAGGCTAAACTGGAACTGGGATTCCTATAATAGATGTTCTTGAAACACTTATCGACCTTTTTCCACCATTACCACCACATTCAGCAACATGTCCAAACCAGTATATTTTATAAGTGACCTGCACCTGGGAGCCACATATCTCGATAACCCCTTAAACTATGAGCGGCGTGTGGTCAAGTGGCTCCGGTCTATTGAGGATGATGTATCGGAACTCTATTTGCTCGGTGATATTCTGGACTATTGGTATGAATACCGCAATGTGGTGCCGCGTGGTTTTGTGCGATTCTTCGGACAGCTGGCCACGATGGCCGATAAGGGTGTGAAGATAACGTGGTTCATAGGTAATCATGATATATGGATATTTGATTATCTGCCGTCACAACTTGGTATTACTGTAGTTGACGGCACGAAGATTGTTGAACTTGATGGCTCTCGTTTCTTCCTGTCACATGGTGATGCTTTGGGCAAGTTACCAGCTTCGTTCCGTTTTATACGCTGGCTGTTCCGCAATAAATTTTGCCAACGGTTATACTCAGCGATTCACCCTCGCTGGACTGTCCCGTTTGCCCATGCATGGTCATCTCACTCACGCAATTTCTCGGCCGAGATTCCTCAGTTTGCCGGACGGGACAAGGAGCCGTTTGTCGCTTTTGCCGAAACATATCAACAAGAACATGCCTCTTGCCCTGTAGATTTTTTTGTTCTCGGTCACCGGCATATACTTCTCGATTATAAGTTGGAACATGGAGGCCGTCTTATTGTTCTCGGAGACTGGATCCATCATTTTTCATATGGGCGTTGGGACGGTAAATCGTTCACTTTACACCGTTTTGATGACAAAGTGCATTGTAAATAGGTCTATTTAACTAATTTTCACAATTAGTACTGTTGTATAGTTTATTTTATTATGATTCGATATATCAACCGATTAATGTGAAAAAAATAAGGTTTTGAGCAAAAGTATATTTAAAAAGTATGTTGCATAACATGTTTTTTTTCTTGGTAAATCCCTTAAAAAGCTTGACATTTGCATCACAAACCTAAAACAATCTTTTTTACCTTAGAAATTGTACCTATTGGA
>JAMPBP010000022.1 GCA_023666645.1 Clostridiales bacterium | reverse complement strand
GAACAGACCTACCTCAAGGAGTTATATGAAAACGGTAAGACTTCCGATAAGAAGAACCGTTTTCAGCTGAGTATCGTCAAAAGGTATAAGGATAGAATAAACTATCTGTTGAAGGCGACTTCAAAAGAGGAACTTTACCCATCAAGTCCTTGCATTTATCCCCAATGGCAAGTAGGAAATATCGCCCGCTGGATTCCTGACATCCCTGCTGAAGATGCTTCGCGGGGATATTATCTCGGTTCGATGCTGTTTAATTATCTTGCTCCTGAAACGAGCGATGAAACATTCACTGTGCCTGTCTCAACCGACATCTAATATCGGCTGAGACTGTAGATTCACAATGGGATATGACACATATTGAACGAGAACAGCTCAATGTAGAGCAAATGATTCGGATATACTGTCGTCGTAAAGAGGGCAATCGGGAATTATGCCCCGATTGTGTGGCCCTGCTGAAATATGCGAAACAACGGCTTGTAAAATGTCCTTTTGGAGAAAATAAGACAAGTTGCCGCAAATGCACGGTGCATTGCTATCGTCCCGATATGAAAGAACGCATTCGGTCTGTTATGCGCTATTCGGGGCCGTGGATGATGATTTATCATCCGATAGCTACCATCCGACATATTATAACGTGATTTATGCGTTATGACCGGAAATCAGCAAATCGCGTAGGATGATGGCATTGTTGTGCTCAGTGTCGTGAGATGAATACAGAAGCGTAACTTTGGGTTTGTCACTGATTGCCTCCTTCAATTCTTGCAGAGCGGGATTTGACTGTAATTCCTGTCGGTATCGATTTTCAAATTCAGTCCACTCTGTCCGAGGCTTGGCATGGAACCATTCACGCAATCCGGTTGATGGGGCAATATCTTTGTCCCACCAATCGTAGTGGAATGTTTCATGCGACAATCCGCGTGGCCACAAGCGGTCAATATATATTTTGAAGCCATCATCGGGAGATGCCGGTACGTATGCCCGTTTTATAGATATAATCTGTTTCATATTTTTAAAAACAATCTGGCATGGAAAAATGTTGAATAGGTCCTATGCAGGATTCGGTTGTGAGTATTGGACTCTACATAGAACATGACAGTGAACATGACAGTGAAACCTCCGGGTCATTCATCTTTGCTACTCCAAGAAATATTTGTAAATTTGCAGTCAATTTAAAACAAAGAGTTTTGTAGCGAGTACCTGCCCAGGCGCTAACATTTTTTGTGGAACAGGCTCTTAAATTACCGGTATGACAAAGAACAGACATATAGAGCACGATAGTCTTGACTTTGGTAACGACAATATCCCAAAGCTGTTTCGTGCATTATTTTTCCCGACTCTTATCGGAATGGTGTTCAATGCTGTGCTGACAATTATTGACGGTATTTTCGTGGGACAAGGGGTTGGATCAAACGGCATCGCAGCTGTAAATATCGTAGCTCCGTTGTTTATGGTAGTGACGGGTATAGGACTGATGTTTGGTATTGGCTCATCGGTCATTGCCAGCATTCGTTTGGCCAACAATGAGATTAGGGCAGCCAACATTATAACGTCGCAGGCTTTTCTTGTCGGCACAATTCTTACATTGCTGATTTCACTCCCATGCTTATGCTTCCCGGCGTCTGTATCAAGGATGCTCGGCAGCAGTGATATATTGTTGTCTCATGCAATCGACTATCTTGTCTGGCTTGTTCCTGGCATGGTCTTCCTGATGGTTGAATGTGTCGGGATGATGTTGATTCGTCTTGACGGTTCACCACGCTATGCCATGTGGTGTAACGTAGTTGCAGCGGTGTTTAACATCGGTTTAGACTGGTTTCTTGTCTTTCCTATGGGATTGGGTGTGAAGGGAGCGGCAATTGCCACGTCGGTAAGTTGTGCACTCGGCGGTATAATGGTTCTGTTTTATTTCCTGCGACTTTCTGAGTCATTGAAATTCTATAGACTTGAAGCATCGCTCACAAGTTTGTTGCTGACGCTCCGCAACACATTTTATATGGTGAAGATAGGTTTTGCAGCGTGTCTGACTGAACTTGCCATGTCGGTCATGATGTTGACCGGCAACTACGTTTTCATCAACGCACTTGGGGAAAAAGGAGTTGCAGCTTTCAGCATAGCCTGTTATCTATTCCCGGTGATATTCTCAATCAGTAATGCAGTGGCCCAGTCAGCCCAACCAATTATCAGTTATAACTACGGTTCAGGAAACACAGCAAGGGTATCCAAATCTTTGACTACTTCTCTTATAGCTGCTTTAATCTGTGGCGCATTGGTGACACTGATGGTAGCAGGTTGCGCACAATGTATAGTCTCGATGTTCTTGTCCCCTGATTCGGAAGCGTTTGCCATAGCGTGCCAAGGTCTCCCAAAATTCGCTGTTTGCGGAATATTCTTCGCCCTGAACATCACTTTTATCGGCTATTATCAAAGTCTTGAAAAAGCGTATCGTGCCATAATTTTCACTCTCCTCCGAGGCATCATCTTTATCGTGCCAATATTCCTATACTTACCCCAAATCTTAGGAGTTCCGGGGATGTGGTTTGCAATACCGTTATCAGAATTGCTGACGTTTGCCATTATAATCATTGATTTTCTGTACACAAGAAAATCAATGAAGCTATGAAAAAGTAGACGTGATAAACTTACTGTAAAAGGATGATTTAGATTTATTGCCAATTGGCCGCATTTATGTATTTTGAGCTGTTACATGTTTAAACTCTGTAAATTTTAATATTCAATAGTATATGATAAAGGCGTTTATAGCAATATTTTTAGGAGGTGGCATTGGTAGTGTATTAAGATATGCCATTCAAGTTTTATTGCATGAAAGAATTGTACCCTACAATTTTCCATGGTCTACTTTTATGGTAAATATTATTGGTTCATTTCTGATTGGTCTATTATATACCATTTCAGCCAAATTCAATGTTTCAGATGAGGTGAGATTGTTTCTTACTGCTGGTTTGTGTGGTGGCTTTACGACATTCTCTACCTTCAGCAACGACACTCTTCTTATGATCCGTCATGGAGATGGGTTACCATGTCTGATTTATGTGGCTGCCAGTGTTATTTTGGGTATTATTGCCTGCTATTGCGGAAGTGTGGCGATTAAGAGCCCATTCCTTATCGAATGAGCTCTAAGAGCCTGTCTCATAAAATCACGTGGCCGAGGGGGTCGCAGAGCTTGCGCAGATTTCCCCTTGCAAGTGAAAGAGTTTAGCGGGCTAAACGACTGAACCAAAAGGGGAAAGATGCCAAGCTCTGCGAGTCGGAACTATTCTTCCGCACCGGGGTCAGACGTTCCGGCATGGTATTTTTGGTGTCGGGGAAAGGCTGTTATCCTGAGGCGTGCTGCCCCCATTGGTATGAGTTTTACTTTTTGTGCTCTGTCTCCTTTTATTGCCTTTTCATCGGGCAGGATATCGGTCAATCCTGTAGCATCAAGTCCCCATTCGGGTACTTCGACCATTTGTGCCGTGAATTCCAAAGGGACATTATCTATAGTGAAGGGATTGTTGGAAGCGGGATATGGTTTCTTGTGGATTGAAAATTCCACCGGATGGTTTTCTTTATCCACCAGTAGGGCATAGTTCCACTGTGATCCAGGTTTAAGGACCATGCATGGCCATAATGATGCGTTGACATTTTCCTGCCAATGTGAATCGTCCTGTACATACTTTCGATTGCGGCTGTCATGTTTCTCATATATTTCGTCAATGAGTAAGGAGAGAGTGAGCGGACCATAGTCGATGCTTATACTTCCTTTGTTGGCTTCCCATGTTTTAGTTTTCATAGTCATGGGTAATGTCAGGACTACCGTGTCGCCATTTTTCCATGACCTGTCGATACATACATATTTACCTGTTGCTTCCTTAACGTCGAGTTTCTTACCGTTTATCTCCACTGTCACATTGTCGGTCCACGATGGGATGCGCATGTAAAGGGGAAATCTGACCTTTTTGTCATCATGTTCTATCCTGAGTGAGATGGTTCCGTCAAATGGGTAATGTGTGGATTGTATCAGGGTGACGTTTTTTCCGTGGGACACTTTCGCCTTTGTCTCGCTGGCGGCATAAAGCATAGTCGCGAGTCCATTGTCGGCGGTAGCCATTACCAGATGTTCAGCAAAATATGGCCAACCCATGCCATGGTTGTGTTGGCAGCATCGGCTGCTGAATGGGCTCATTGACAGCATTCCGCGCAGATTGTTGTCAATGCTTGGTCCGTGAAGTTTCTCATCGCTTATCGCCATATTGGGAGCTGTGAGATAACGCAGTGATCTCATATCGGGCATCATGGCGGCTGTAAACATGTTGAATGCTACATTTTCACAGTGGTCAGCCCAAAAAGGGTCGCCGGTAATGGACATCATAATCTCATCACTTGCCATTTGCTCGACCAGAGCGCATGTCTCAGTTCCTTGACGAGGGTCACCGTATCCTTCACGGGCATTTTCATCGGCACCATACATACCACCGGGAACCTGTCCGAAACGGTGCCTCATCTCAAAATAATTGTCGTAGGTGGCCTTAAGCATTGTCGGGTCACCGGTATACATATAATAGAGAGCCGGCTCTCTGAATCCCTAGGCATAGTTCACACCATGCCAGTTGGGTAAATCACCGGTGAGTGTCCAGCATGAAGTGTTGCGGTGAAGTTTCTCAATGAGTGGAAGCAAATCTTTGTTGCCCGTGTGGTTATACAGCCACAATACACTCCACATATTGTCGCCACCGCGCTTTTCTTCCCAAAATCCTTTCAGAAACTGTGAGTCGGGTACAGTTTTTTCCCACTCAAAATAATTGGTCATGGCATCAATGACCCTTTTGTCGCCACTGTACTCATAGTAGGTTTGCAATGCCCACAGCATGACCATTTGTGCCCAGATTTCGGGACGGCCGTTCTCATAGTTGCGGGGGCCGAGAAACCCATCGTCTTTCAGATTGTTGAATACTGCCTCAAACCATATTTGAGCTTCCTTTTTCATGTCCTCATCATCAAGGATATATGCCAATGAGCAATATCCTCTCAACCAATAGGGGACTTCTTCCCAGCCATGATCACCTTTATCCGAAAGCCATTGATTGTTATTCTTGTCAAGCCATGCGCTTATGTTATTGAGGTTGCCATTTAATCCTTCCTTTTGCAATTCAAGGTATTTTCGCAACCATCCATCGGGCTGAATATCTCCGACGGGTAATTTTATGAGAGGAGCCGATTGAAGAGGAGCTCTGAACCCTACATAGTTATGGTTGGTACCCGACATGGGAAGGTCAGTAACAGTGATGATGTCATTGGCTGTCGATGTGAATATCGATAAGGCTGCCGTTCCAGAAAGTAAAATACCAATTGCACGGTTAAGGATATTCATGATTTATGTTATAGTCGTGTTGATTATATTGAAGTGGATGGTTTGCTGTAAGCTATGAGACGAGCTATCTCTTCAGACCATTGTGTAGGGTCGGGAGTTTCGAGAATCAGTGGAATGTTATCAAAGCGGGGGTCAAACATCAGCCGCTTGAAGAACTCTTCTCCAAGAGTACCGAGGCCAATTTGCTCGTGGCGGTCGATGTGGCTGCCGAGGCCTTTCTTGGAATCATTGAGATGCATTGCGGCCAGGTATTTAAATCCTATGACGCTGTCAAATTCACTCCATGCTTTCTCATATCCATCAACAGTTGCAAGATCATAGCCGGCGGCATATGTGTGACATGTGTCGATACAAACTCCAATGCGGTCTTTGTCTTCCACCTTGTCGATAATTGAGGCTATTTGCTCAAAACTGTATCCCAGATTAGAGCCTTGACCCGCCGTGCTCTCAATCACGGCTTTAACGCCCGATGTCGCTTCGAGAGTTAAATTTATAGAGTCGGCAATCAAGGACAGACAGTCGTCGACGGTCATGGCATTTAGGTGAGAGCCTGGATGAAAGTTGAGCATAGTGAGCCCCAATTGCATGCATCGGTTCATCTCGTCAAGAAATGCTTTCCGTGACATCTCAAGTTTGGCAGGGTCGGGTGCTCCGAGATTGATGAGGAAACTGTCGTGGGGTAGAATTTGGTGGGGGCCATAGTTCAGTTTGGAGCAATTTTCCTTGAAACGCTCTGCTTCTTTGGGAGTGATGGCCGGTGATGACCATCGGGAGGGGTTGCGTGTGAACAAGGCAAATGCCTGTGCACCTATTTCATTTGCCCTCAACGGGGCGTTGCTTACACCGCCAGATACCGGGACGTGAGCACCTATATATTTCATATTCGGTCTATATCTTTGGTTAGGATTGTATTTGAACAAAAGTAATGATTTTTGTGCTTTCATTTTAATTAAATAGTGTTAATTGAACGTGATAAGGTTATAATCTTATATCGCAGAATAAGATTATCGCTATCTTTGTAATCATTATAAATATATATCGCGACCTATGGCAAATTTTAAACTCTATGGATTGATAGGATATCCACTCGGACATTCTTTTTCGCAGTCTTATTTCAACTCAAAGTTCAAGTCGGAGAATATCGATGCAGAATATCGTAATTTTGAATTGGCCGATATCGGTGATTTCATGGAGTTGCTTAGCGAGTATCCTTTATTGAACGGATTGAATGTGACAATTCCCTACAAAGAGGCGGTGATTCCCTACATGGACAAAATGAACGACGTGGCTTCAGGAGTAGGAGCTGTCAATGTCATAAAGTTTGAGCGTGATGGCAAAGGTGAACTTGTGTCGTTGACCGGTTATAATACCGATGTCATAGGATTCAGTAATTCAATTAAACCGTTGCTTGACGAAGAGCGTAAGAAAGCCCTTGTGTTGGGGTCGGGCGGTGCGTCTAAAGCCGTGGTATACTCGTTGCGCAATCTTGGCGTTGAGCCAGTTGTTGTGTCGCGCAAACCGCGGAAGGGCGTGATTACCTATGCCGACCTCACTCCCGACGTGATGTCAGACCATCTGGTCGTAGTCAATACAACGCCGCTGGGCATGTATCCCAACATTGAGGAATGTCCCGATATTCCCTATGATCTTTTGACTCCCCGCCATCTGTGCTACGACCTGCTTTATAATCCCGATGAGACCGCCTTTATGAAACGTGCGGCCGCCCATGGAGCTGAGGTTAAGAATGGCCTTGAGATGCTCATGCTTCAGGCTTTTGCCTCGTGGGAAATATGGCAGGAAAAAAGCGTGACGGGGAAAAAGTGAGATGCCCGTAAATCATGAAACCACCCCTCAGCTATGTACCTTTGCTGCCAGTGCTGGTTGTGCTGGTTGCAGGAATAGCTGTGGCAAGAGGCGTCGGGACCGATAGCTGGATTATAGCAATAGCCATTCTATGCGCGGCTATAGCTTTGTTACTCAAAGGGTATAGAATCACTGCGATATATTCAGTCGCTTTTGCAATGGGTATAGGAATATTGCATGTCGATGCTTATTCATACCGTACAATTGCTCCCGTTAGTGGTGAACATCAATTCTCGGCAGTCGTTAAAAAAATTGCAGTTTCCGACACTCGTCAACGAGCTATAGTGTCATTGACCGGTAGGTACAGAGGAGAGTGTCTTATTACGATGGACGGTTACGAACCTGAATTGCGTATGGGTGACAAGATTGATTTTGTCGCTGAAATATTTCAGGCGCGAAGCCGTATTGATGTTCCGGGTGATATCGATCTGTCATCCTATTATTATAATAACCATATTGAGCGAGTGGCTACCGTAGTCCATGACTCTATATCAGTTACAGGTCATCAGCGGGGATTGAAATGGAGTATAAGGCGTTACCGCGACAAACTGGTAGATGCCGTAGTGAGAACTGATATGAGTGACGGGTCGCAGGCATTTATTGCTGCGTTGCTCCTTGGCGATGGGTCGTTGATGGGCGATGAGACAAGGTCTCATTTCTCGGCTGCCGGAATAGCTCACATTCTGGCATTGAGTGGTATGCATGTGGCAGCTATTGCCGGTATACTGCTGATTTTGTTGATACCAGCTACGTGGCTCGGCCATAAACGCGTGAGGTGGGTTTCTGTAATGATATTATTGTGGATATATGCATTATTGACAGGTCTGTCACCATCGGTGGTACGAGCTGTAATAATGTTCACGGTAGTTCTGATGGCCAAGTGCCTCGGACGTTTTCACTCCACAGCCAATTCATTATTCTTTGCTGCGATAGTGATGCTCGCATTTGAACCTCGGCTGCTGTTTACGGCTTCTTTCCAAATGTCATTCATGGCGGTGTTGTCGATGATCGTTTTGCCTGGTTTGTTGCCGCAGATAACTACCCGGCGGCGATTTGCACGCTCCGTTGTTAACTTTTTGGCTTACACAATGTCGGCGGTGCTTGGAACATTACCATTGGTCATATACTATTTTCATGAGTTCCCATTGTACTTTCTGCTTGCCAATATTCCGTGTGCGATACTATTGCCTCCTATACTTATTGTGGCAATTATAACTGTCACGCTACATGTATTCTACATAGATTGCTCGCTTCTTGACCGAGCCTTGGACATCATGTGTGGAATTGTAACCGACATAGCCGTTTTATTTGGAGAATTGCCATATGCTACAATATCATGTATCGACTTATCGCCTCTTCAGGTGATTGTTGCGTATTCCATGATGGGAATTCTGGTTTTTGTCCTGTATAAACGTAATAAGGCGGGAGTCTTAGCTACCTTGGCCGGAATCCTTACATTGGCAATATTGTGTATTCCCGACAGTAGGTCCAATGATGTTCTGTTTGTGGGCCGTAGTAATGACGCTACTGCGGTAGTATATACCGATGGAACGCATGGATATGTATTGTCTACAGCACCTATTGCTCGTAACAACAGCGAGGGACGTCGGGTAGGGGAGAGATATGAGCGATTCTTTGCCCAAATGCAAGTTGATACCCTCAGTCTATTTTCCACCGATGTTAACCGCATCATCAATTTCGGTGATTACAAGCTTGCGCTTGTAAACAATGATACTGTCAACGACAGTATAGTGGAGCGTTTTCATTATCTTATCGTGGGAGGCGGGTTCAAGGGCGACATTGGTAAACTCATCAGTAAATTCAACTGTGATACAATATTACTCGGCTCTGATATAAACCGTCGACGCCGGTTGCGTTATTTCCATGAATCATTGGAGGCCGGTATACCGGTGAGAGATCTCTCCGATTCCTACGGACTTATCCTGACGACCGGGCGGTGACTGTCGTCCATCACGATTCCATACCCATGAATCGATACTATATATGCTGCTATAGTTGCCTGAGTGGATAGGCGTTCAAAACCTCAATCGCTTAGTTTTTGCAATTTAACCTCAGCAACGCCTGATGGTACTGTTGCCCAACTTCCGTAGTCATTGTATTTGTAGTTGATATCCACGAGGTTGATTTCTTTGAATTTACGCCATACCACACCTTTACGATCCATTGCGGAGATGCGGTTGGCAGGAAGATTGGTCACTTCGATGCGCAACTTATTCTCGCCCGGTTTCAACTTGTCGGTGAAACGCAGTTCGAAGGGGGCGGCCCATGCTGTACCGAGGCATTTGTCATTCAAATATACGCGGGCACTCTCTCGCAAGTTGCCGAGACAGATAATCCAGTCACCCTTGATTTCGTTTTCAGGAATGTTCACAGTTGTGGAGTATACTCCTGTTCCCGCCAGTTGGTTGAGCACGGTATCGCCCAGTAGGGTCCAATGACAGAGACTGTCCAGATCATATTCCATATCAACGATAGGGTATGACTCGGTAAATGATAATTTCCATGGTGATGTTGTAAGGTCATATTCTTTCACAATCGTTGAGGGAGGTGGTGGCAATAGACCGACTACATGGTGGTCGTAGGTACGAAGGAATCGGGATTCGCCCGATTTGAGATTGATATCAATCAGATTTCCATTGGCAGCCCGGTACACATTGCCTGTCAACGGGTCAAACCATGCGGCATCAACGAAGTCGGTAGCAAGAGGAACTGTTGATGTGATGTCACAAGGAGTGAGATTGGCCACAAAGTAAAGATATCCGTTTTCGGTTTTGCGACGAAGAGTGCGCAACCCGAGAGTACTGCTCATTGCTTCATTTTCAGCATATTGGGCGATTGATATTTCATCTATGCCATATATTACTTTGGCTCCTTGGGTTGAGAGGGATTCAATGTGCTTTTTGAGCTGTGGCGATATTTTTCCAGTGCCCGGAATGATAAGAGCTTTATATGTAGTGCCGGCCGCCGTTACAAGTTTATCACCATCGAAATGGGTTGAAAGAAGGAAAGTGTCGGATATATAGTCAGAACTGTATCCCATGCTGTCCAGTTTCATAATGTTTTCAATGAAGTCGGGGGCCAGCTTTCTCATTTCATGAATGCTGAAAGACATAAGCAAGCCTTTCTCCCCGGCAACAGGGCGACGCCTTATCATATCTTCATAAGGGAGATATACGAGAAAGTCGTTGTCGGGTTCACCTTGACGCAACATGCTTTGGCAGCGTGTTATATAGTCAAACATGACCGGTGCATCGCGCCATATGGTATTGGTAGGACTCATGTCGACCGAGGCATAAAACTTCCACCCGGGCCATTGATCATCGACCGGTGAGTAAGTTGTACCGTGGAAGTACACATTGTTGACTCCGCATGAGAACATGAGGTCAAGGTCGGGCTTCATTTGTGACAGCGATGTGCGGAAATGCTCGGTAAGCCATGTGAATGTTTCGCTTGAAGTAAGCGGTTTACCTGCAATATGAGCAGCCGATGAAGCATATTTGAGCATTGATACATCGCTGTCGTTCTTGCGGGTGAACGGTTGGTCATTACGTAACCCCTTGATTCCAAAATCGGATAGCCCAAATCCTTCAATTTCAGGAATATCGACGGCTGCATAAATATCAATGAGATTGGCAGGAGATCCATGTGCCTGGTTTCTTACTTTGATGCCCCTGGCATGGGCCCAGTCGACCCATTGGGAGGTGAAATTCTCGTGAAGCAGTTCTCCCAGTGTAAGGCGATAGTCGGCGAGGACCCTGTTTCCGTCATCAATGAGTCCGAGGAGTTGGGGCAGATTCTGGAGAAGGTCATATCCACGTCGCTTCATGAATTCATCGGGTAGCGATGGAGTCCAATTGGCTCCATAAACCTCATAGCTGTCGTTGAAGAAAGTGTGGGGCCATGGAGTTCCGGTTTCAGTAAAGGCTTTGTCAAATTTATGCAGATAACGTTTAACTGCATCTTTGTCAAAATGGTCTATGACAAGTCCTTCACCTCCCGGGGCGGCTCGTTTAACCTGTTGGAGAGTGCGACTTTGGTAGGCACGTATCACTTCTTCCCGACCGTCGGGAAGGGTTCGGCGCGATTCTTTCACCAGCTTGGCGATATCCCGGTCTTTCTTGCCGAGACTTTTCAAAGCGGGAGCGTTGGAATTGACTGTATCAATCAGGAATACAATTTTGCAGGCGGCATCGTTGATGTCTACTTCAGGTCCACCGAATGGCCAGCCTGTGCCTTGATTCATATCGACTATGATTCCATTTTCGGCGCCGACAATCTCAGTAGTAGCCAGCATTTTCATCCACGATGGAGACAGATACTGAAGTTCGTTATTCTCATTGCCTTGCACACCATAGATAGGTGTAATCTCGACGGCTCCGATTCCGGCACATGCATATTCATGGAGGAGGGTGGCAATATTTGTTGAATCAACAGCCGAGCCGAGCCACCACCATCTTGTGCCTGGTTTCATGTCGGGAGATATGGCAGGCCAGGATTGAGCGGAAGAGGATAGAACAGCCGAGAGAAATAGCGAAATTATCAGTAGTGATTGTCTCATCAGTTGGAAGTTGATGTTGGAAGTGTGAATTTTTGCCCGTCGGCAGTGATGTTGCTGAAATTGAACCGTGATGTCTTATAGTCGTCGGAAGGGTCGTTACGGTAAAACCCTTTGGTAGTCTTCAGGTCAACATTTCTCACGATTATATTGTCGACTGTTGATATGGGCATATCATCGCGGTCCAACTTGTTGTAAAATTGAGTCCATGCACTCACATTGAAGCCGGTCTTGACATTGCCTGAGATGTTCTCGACCAGTACATTCCGGTAATTCTGTGGTGTGTCGGGACGCATTTTGAATAGAATCATGTTATTCGTGCCGTTGAACTTACAGTCGCGCATGATTACATTTGAACAATCCCAAGCCTCGCTGCCGAATGTAACACCGGCATTGGTCTTGCCAAAGGAGCAATCTTCAATGAGAATGCGGGCATTGCCTCCATTGTTGGGATCTTTGTCGACAAAAGTGCCTTTGCCCCCTTTAAGGCATACGGCATCATCGTTGACATTCATGTAACAATTGGCTATCAGCACATCTGAGCACACATCCAGGTCAATTGCATCGGTACTTGGGCCCTTGGGGTAACCATCTGTATTGGCCCATATGTAGTCGTTGAGGTATTTTACCCTGTTGCAGCGGTAGAGGTGGTTGGTCCAGAATCCTGAATTGACCAGACGTACATTGCTCACCTCGATATCATTGCTGTTGCTGATGTACACAAGGCGTGGACGTAGGGCTTCGAGATTTGTGCAATCAGGGTTTACTTTACGGCGCAACCAGAATTCATCCCAGAATCTCCACCCGTCACCATCGATTGTTCCGGGGCCCGTGATAGTGAATCCGTCTACTCCGTCGGCATTGATCAGTGCCGCAAAATAATTTATTGTTTGCCCTTCGAGTCGAGTCTTGACAATCTTATAGTTGGTGATGGCATCACTTCCTTTGAGACGTCCACCGGCAGTGATGTTGAGATGTGTGCCGGGTTTGAAAAACAGAGAGCCGCTGAGATAAACGCCCTCAGGAATTGTCACTACACCGCCACCGTTCTCAGCCGCAAGATCGATTACGCGCTGTATGGCCTCGGTTTGGAGAAGAGTGGAGTCGCCCTTGACCACGCCATAATCGGTTACCACATATCGTTTTCCGAGTGTTTCGGTTTTAACCGGAACCGTGTCGTTGAACCATTGGTTTATAGCAGAGCCATCGGGCCAAGAGTCGGCTGCTTGAACTGCGAGTGTTAAACAAAAGCTGCAAGCTGTCAGTGATAATGCTTTGAATTTCATGATGTGAGATTGAATCGGTTTGTTTTTAACTCTTTGGGGGATTCAGAGTGTAACGCCAGTTTTGAAAATTGCTATATCTTTAGATTGTGAGATTTCATTCTGAGACGGTGTGCCATTTGAAATATCGATGACTTTTTGAATGAGGTCGGTAAGGAGTGTATCCATAGATGAACCTTCAATCAGTGAGCCGGCATTGAAGTCAATCCAATTGCTCTTTTTGGTAGCGAGAGCTGTGTTGGTCGATATTTTAAGGGTAGGGACAAATGTTCCGAATGGAGTGCCGCGGCCTGTCGTGAACAGAATGAGCTGACAGCCCGAAAGTGCCAGCGCAGTTGCAGCCACAAGATCGTTGCCCGGAGCCTGCAACAGATTGAGACCGTGGGCTTGTATAGGTTCGGTATATGACAGGACATCAACAACCGGTGCATTTCCACCCTTCTGGACACACCCCAGCGATTTTTCTTCGAGGGTGGTTATTCCTCCATCTTTATTGCCGGGCGATGGGTTCTCGTAGATTGGTTGGTTACTGTCGCGAAAATATTGCTTAAAGTTATTAATAAGGCTCACTTCCTTCTCGAAAACATTGTGGTTCACGGCCCTGTTCATAAGAATCGTTTCGGCACCGAACATCTCTGGAACCTCCGTGAGCACTGTTGTTCCACCATGGGCAACAAGCCAATCGGAGAAACGTCCTACGAGCGGGTTGGCTGTGATGCCCGAAAGTCCATCAGAGCCGCCACATTTAAGTCCGACTTTAAGATTGCTTATGGATATAGGGGCGCGATGGTCACCGGCCATTTTTTTCAGTATGGCACGGGCGAGTCTCACACCTTCCTCTATTTCATCATTGACCTCCTGTGCAGTGAGAAATGCAGTGCGTTGCGGGTCGTAGTTTCCCATGGCAGCTCTCAGTTGGTCCAACCTGTTGTTCTCACAGCCAAGGCCGAGTACGAGAACGCCACCGGCATTGGGGTGAGTGGCAAGTGCTGCGAGAGCGGCCCGTGTATTGGCATGGTCTTGTCCCAGCTGAGAGCAACCATAGTTGTGGGGAAAAGAGCGTATGTCGTCGACACCTTCCCAAGTACCCTCTGAACGTAACCGTTCAGCTATAGCGTTGGCTTGCCCGTTCACACAACCTACAGTGGGAATAATCCAGAACTCATTACGTATTCCCATTTGGCCGTTTCTACGCATGAAACCATTGACCATCGGAGTATCGTCGTATGCATGTAGTGGAGAGAGATTAGGCGTGTATGTATAGGTGAGGTCATCGCCAAGTGATGTAGTCATGTTGTGGGAATGGATCCAATCACCGGCTTTTATGTCGGTTTTGGCAACTCCTATCGGAAATCCATATTTTATTACCGGTTCTCCATTCGCAATGTCGGTGAGTGCCACTTTGTGTCCTCGCTTAATGAATTGAGCAGTGTGGATTTCGTGTCCATCAACATTGATTACGTAGCCTTCCGGCAATCCGCTGTCGTCCGTTACTACAGCGACATTGTCGGCCTTATTGATATGAAGATATTGTGAGTTCATAATTTACCTATGGTGCTGTTGCCAATAATCATGGGTTTGAATCCAATACATGAGCGAGAGCTTTCTCAATGCCTTTCTCCCTGATCATAGCGATGTAGGAAGATGCCAGCGCTGTGAAACCAGGCATCTCCTTTTCAAAATCAACGTTGAATATTCTGCCTGGCGTGAGTATGGTTGTGAGTGTGCCTGCAATGTCATTATCGTCCCAGTTGTCTCTGATAAAGGTCACATGTTCAGGATTGTCATCGGGGGTGAATCCCGATTGTGGAGCGTATAGCGCCATCAATGCAGCAAATGTGAAAGTCTCATAGTTGGCTACATGGCCAAGTTTTTTCCAGTTGTCACGTGCTGTATCAAGGTTGCGTGCTTCCCATTTAGACAACGAATTTAATGCTATGGAGGATAAATGATGTTTGATATATGGATTAAGGAAACGTTCCAATATACCATTGGCAAATCTTTTCAGTTCCAGCTGGTCTCCATCGATGGTGGGCAATACCTCTTTATCCATCATGTTGTGGAGAAATTTATTAATGAGCTGATTACTGTAAGCATCGGCAACGGTGTCACAACCGGCAAGCAATCCCATGGCAACCATGCCTGTGTGTGAGCCGTTGAGAATACGCACCTTGCGCTCTCTGAATTCTTTGATTGAAGGCATGAACAGCACGTTAAGTCCTGCTTTGTCAAGAGGCAATTCTTCTTTTACTTTTTCGGCACCGGTGCCACCTATTGCCCACAGGTGATATAATTCTCCCTTTACAATAGCGTTGTCATCGTAGCCGATGGCTTGTTTCAGTTCATCGGTATTCTCGGGTGAGCCGGCCACGATACGGTCAACGAGGGTATTGACGAATGTGCAGTTGTTGATCACCCAATCCTTGAATCGGGTAGGGAGCTGAGGGGTCTCATCTATATGTCTAAGTATGATATCCTTGAGCTTTTCCCCGTTATCCTCAATCAATTCACAGGGCATGAAAATCAGCCCCTTTGAGGGGTCGCCATCAAATGCATTGAATCTTTTCCATAGAATAGCGGCAACTTTCCCAGGGAAAGATGATTGCATCCCAGTGAGAATATCCTCTTTGACATAACATATGCCAGCTTCGGTAGTATTGGATATTATAAAGCGCAGAGAGGGCGACAATATGTATTTGGAGAAAGTTTCGGTGTCATCAGGAGTGAAAACCTCGGTTACCGATTTTACTAAGTGAAGTGACTGCCGGGGTTTACCGTTCTCCACCCCTTCGAGAATCACGTGGTATAGTCCGTCCTGGGCTTTGAGCGTGCTGATAGTGGCGTTGGTGCCTTGTCGTGGTTTTACTATAGCAACGGCCGTATCGGTGACTCCTGCATCGTTGGCGATATCCAGCATCCAGTCGGCAAAGGCACGCAGGAAGTTGCCTTCGCCAAACTGCAGTACTCTTACCGGGCGTTCTACACGCGATACTGTTGAATTGTCAAGCTCTTGTATCATTTCATTTTTTGATTGTCGGGATTGATAATCTTATAATGGGGTACCAGCAGTTTCATGACAGTCCAACCGGCAATGTATGCAACGCCACAATAGCAGAAAACTATGAAGTAGCCTGCCGGTTTTCCTTCAAATCCCATGAATTCCATAGGCATTCTCACATATTGTGCACCTTGTTCAAGCAGTTCCTTTGTCATCTCGACTGCTTTCCCATCGACCATGGTTGTGCCGGAGGAATAAGAGAACAGCATTCCCGACAGGAGGTTGACAAGGAATGAGCCAATGCCGCTCGCCAGTCCACCAATACCGACAATGGTAGCGATGGTACTTTTGGGGAACATATCGCCTATCACCGTGTAAATGTTGGCCGACCACGATTGGTGTGCAGCTGCCGCGATGCCTATGATAATAATCGGCCACCAGTAGGAATAGTTGCCAAGGGGCTGAGCGGCAAGTGTGAGCAGAGGAATCAAAGCAAATATCAGCATAGCCTTCATGCGTGCCGAGTAGGGGTTTTGTCCCGAACGGTTCATAATCAAGGTAGGGAGTTTACCTCCGTAAATTGATAACAGAGTAAGGGCATATAGAACGAATATTAGCATCTTGGCAGTACCCGATGATGAGGGTAGGTTGTACACGTCTGATATATAGGCTGGTGTCCAGAAGAGCAGGAACCACCAAACACCATCGGTGAGAAAACGTCCGAAGAAAACCGCCCATGTCTGTCGGTATTTGAAACATTTGAAGAATGGAATTTTGTCATTGGGTGAATCTTCAATCTCGGCTTTCTGAGAGACGGTTTCACCTGCTGTGATATTATCTTGCTCTATGTAGGCAAGTTCAGCTTTATTGACGCGGCTATTTTTTTCGGGGCGTTTGTAAAGCCATAACCAGAACCCCATCCATACGAATCCGAGTCCACCAATAATAATGAAGGCCATTTCCCAGCCGTTGCCTATGCCTATGCTTTGGAAATATGATGCGAGCCATGGTATTGACAGAGGAGCCAGCAATGCTCCCACCGTTGAGCCGGCATTGAATATCGCGGTTGAGAATGCGCGGTCTTTTTTGGGGAAGTATTCGGCGGTAACTTTGATAGCAGCCGGGAAGTTGCCGGCTTCACCGATACCCAGAATAATGCGGGCAGCAATGAAGTAGTAGACCGAAGTTATAGCGATTGTTGAAGCTATTGCACCGGTAGCTCCTACCATTTCGGCGGCAGTTTGCAGCCCCAGTGTGTGTTCTGTCGCCCAGCCACACAAGGCATGAAGACAAGCTCCTATCGACCATATGAATATGGCCCATAGATAGCCTTTTTTAGAGCCCAGCCAGTCGACAAATCGGCCGGCAAAAAGGTTGGCGACAGCATAGACAATTGAAAATACAGCAGTGATTATTCCATAGTCGGCGTCGGTCCAATGAAATTCAGGAGCTATGAAGTCTTTCCATGTCAGAGACAGTACCTGTCGGTCCATGTAGTTGACAGTAGTGGCAAAGAATAGCATTCCGCATATGACCCAGCGGAAGTTTGTCATCTTTTTAGTAGTTGCATTTTGAGCCATGATGTAATTGCAGGGTTGCTTTGTAGGTGCTTAAAATTTAAAGTATTCCTTGGCATTACCGTAGGAAATCTTCGATATGTATTCGCGTCCGATGAAATCTATTTCAGATGCAGGCAGCAGTCCATTCTCGATATCGTTGCCAACGAGATTACACAGTGTGCGGCGGAAATATTCGTGACGGGGATAACTGAGGAAGGAGCGGGAGTCGGTCAACATGCCTACGAAGCGACTCAGGAGTCCGAGATTGCTCAATGCGTTCATCTGTTTTTGCATGCCGTCCATCTGGTCAAGGAACCACCAGCCTGAGCCGAATTGAATTTTTCCGGGACCGTATCGTCCATCTTGAAAATTGCCCAACATGGTTGCTACCAACTCGTTGTCACGAGGATTCAGATTGTATATTATGGTCTTGGGGAGTTTGTCGATTCTTGCAAGCATGTCGAGGAATCGGCTCATTTTCTGGGCAACAGTAAAGTCGCCTATCGAGTCAAATCCTGTATCGGGTCCAAGCTTGTTGAACATGAGGGTGTTGTTGTTTCGTATCGCTCCATAGTGGAATTGCTGGGTCCAGCCGGCATCGTGGTCCATAATGGCGAATTCCACCAGCATGGCAGTCTTGAACTTGCGCTGTTCTATGGGGGTGAGTTGTGTACCTCCATAGACTTTGTCAAATATTGATTCAATCTCGGCCGAAGAATAATCCTCAGCATAGAATTCCTCGATACCATGATCGGAAAGTCGACAGCCTACAGAAGCAAAAAAGTCATGGCGTTTCTTCAGTGCCGTGATAACATCGGCAAAGTGTTGTATATTGATGCCTGACACGCCGGCAAGAGAATCAATATAAGCTTTGAATGTAACGGGTTTCTCCACCGCCATAGCTTTGTCGGGACGCCATGTGGGGAGCATCTTGACCTTGAAACCATCATTCTTGACTTTTATGTGGTATTCAAGCGAGTCGACAGGATCATCGGTTGTACACACTACCTCAACGTTATAGTGCTGCATAAGTCCTCGCGCCGTGCGTTCGGGAGTCTGGAGCTGGGCCGAGCAATTGTCATAGATTGATCGTGCTGTCGTAGGGTTAAGAAGGTCATCTACGCCAAAGGCTGTCTTCAATTCCAGGTGGGTCCAGTGATATAGAGGGTTGCGCATGCAATACGGAACCGTTTCGGCCCATTTCTCAAATTTTTCCCAGTCGGTTGTATCTGTGCCGGTTATATAGCGTTCGTCCACTCCGTTGGAACGCATCGCACGCCATTTATAGTGATCACCTTCGAGCCATATCTTGGAAAGATTTTCAAACTTGTGGTCATTGGCGACGTACTCGGGATTGAGGTGACAGTGGTAGTCTATGATGGGGAGGTTTTCAGCATAGTCATGATATAGTCGTTGTGCTGTTGGGGTCTGTAACAGAAACTCCTTGTCATTGAATTTTGTCATGGTTATATATAAAAGGGTATACTTTTGGTTAATTGTACAACAAATGTAAGAATTATTTCGGGTACTGACAAAATATTGAGAAAAATTAGCATTTTGTATCAAGAAGTTACAATTGTTGCGGAGAAATTTATGAATTATGTGGGGTTTGTTAAGATATGGTATATAAATATTTTTTAATTTATTGGTATTTTATTAGATTTGTGGACTTTCTGCATCGTAACTGTAATGTTTTAAGCAGTTTCTTTAAAAGTTATTTCATATATAGTTAGACCATGCAATTTAATTCGATAGATTTTCTGCTGTTCTTTACGATATTTTATTCGTTGTATTGGGCGATGAAGAAGCATCTCAGGGCTCAGAATTGTCTGTTGCTTGTCGGAAGCTATTTGTTTTATGGGTGGTGGGACTGGCGCTTCATTTTTCTTCTGGCGTTCACAACTTTGGTCACATGGATATGTGGATTGTTTGCCACCGGTAATCTGCGTCGGGTGTCAATAGTTGCCGGCATCTTGTGTAATGTAGCGTCGTTGTTCATTTTCAAGTATTTTAGTTTTTTTGAAAGCGGGGTGCACCGATTCTTCGGATTGATGGGGTGGGGTGCAGATTGGTTTACGCTTGAAGTGGTGTTGCCGGTAGCGATATCATTCTACACTTTTCAGGCAATAAGTTATCTATTGGATATATATCGGGGCCAATTGAAAGCTGAGCGTTCTTTTGTTGTCTTTGCAGTGTTCATCTCTTTTTTTCCACAATTGCTTGCCGGACCGATAGAACGGGGACGCAGTTTGTTGCCCAAGTTTGAGGCTTCCCGGCTATGGAACTACCGCCTTGCGGCCAATGGTGCGCGTGAATTTCTGTGGGGATTGTTGAAAAAGGTGGCTATTGCCGATGTGGCCGGTCGCTACATCTCGCATATTGAGTTGTTCCGGGCCGATGATTCACTGGCGCTCGCTATAGCTTCTATTCTGTTTGTGATACAGATATATTGCGATTTTTCGGGCTATTGTAATATGGCCCGAGGGCTGGCGGGGATGCTCGGCTTACGGTTATCGGTCAATTTCAATTTTCCTTTGTTTGCGGTTTCTCCGTCCGATTTTTGGCGCCGTTGGCATATGACATTGATGCAGTGGTTCAGGGATTATGTGTATATACCCCTTGGCGGTTCAAGAAATGGACTATGGATTACCTGCCGCAATATCATGTTTGTATTCTTTCTTTCGGGATTATGGCACGGTGCTTCACTAAAGTTTATTGTATGGGGCGCATTGTGGGGAATTATTATGGTGTTGGCCAGAGTGTTGGGGTATTGGAATACTCGTATGCATATGGGAACGATGAAAAGTGTTCCGGTAGCCTTGAAGGTGCTGTTATTGTGGTATCTTTTGACACTTACATTCCTGTTTTTCAGGTTTGAACCATCGGTAGCTATTGATGTATTAAGTAATGTATGGGTTTATGGATTGCTCATTGTTGTCCTCCTGTCGTCGGTGGTTGTCATATTTAACAGGCTGTCGCCATTTTATAGAGTCATAGTGTTGACGGTGCTGTTATTGGCTGGCATAGTATATGCGGTCAATGTGATAGCTCTTGGATATTTTCTGTATATACTTGTCAAGCTCGTATTCCCGATATCAGTCTTGACAGTTGCGATTATAGAGGGGATAATTTGTTTTAGACCGTCGCTATATATAAGGTTAAACAGTCAGAGCAACGGAATGGTCAGGGTAATAGGCTATTGGGTCCTGATACTTTTTGTAGTATTGAGTAATGATACCGGTCAGGACTTTATTTATTACCAGTTTTAGAGCCTATTCCTTATCGAATGGGCTCTTAGCAGGCTTTAATTTTTCAGTATGGTCTCTTACGATTTCTGAGATGTCGGCAATCAAGGCTTCGGTATGTTTCATGTCATAGCCCGAATTCTCGACGAAAACGGCAATCGTGTAACAATGACCATCATCGTAGTGGACATAACCTGCATCATTGACGGCCATCAATCGTCCGTCGGGTAGAGTAAAACCTGTACCTGTTTTGTGTCCCACGACAGCGCCATTGGATAATAGTGGTTTGGCTATACGGTCGGTACCCGTGGAGCATGACTCCATAAAATGCTTGATCTGGCATGAAATGGGGTCATGGAATTCCTTGTCAAACTTATTGATCAGCCGTGCCATGGCGAGAGGAGTGGAGTTGTTGGCATAGCAGAGCGTGTTGTCAAGATGCATCTCGGCCTCGCTGTTTTGAATATATATCCCTTCTATTCCCAGTTGAGCAATGTAGTCATTGACTATAGATGGAGATCCTATCTCTTTAAGAATGATGTCTGATGCATTGTTATCGCTTTGCTGCAGCATATAACGCAATAACTGTCCGGTCGATAGTCTAAATGTGTCGGTCATTATGACATCTGATGCAATAATTGCCTCAGTCATGGGGCTATATGTTTCCGTATCAAATTGGTCGCGTTGAAAGGCAATAGGATAATCCAGCGATTGTCCTGTAATGGAATATTTATGGGCAAGAGCGAGTGCTATGGGAAATTTGTATACGCTGAGCATCGGGAATGGTCTGTCGCCATTGACCGACACTGTATCGCGGTCATCTATTATCACGGCGATGCCTATATTGGCATTCACATTTTCAATATACGACTCAAGCATTTTCTGTAGGGTTGCATCACGATTCTTTTCAGAATGGCAACCCGATAGTAAGATTGTTAAAGCTAATATTATGGATATTTGTTTCATAAGATATGTGGTTTAAATGAGTCGGCCATGAATTTTGGAAACAGTCACCATCGATTGATATAAATCTTCTTAATGCTTCTTGGTTGTATATTTTTCTTTTACAATATCATATGAGCTTTTTACAAGGTTTAGAATCTCAGTGTAGGGTAGGTCTCCGCCAAAATTCAGCTGGATCCAATATTTAGCGCTCATGTTGCGTTGACTTTCAACAGAATCGCTCGTCTCGTGAAGACGTGCAATCGTCTCGGGAGTGTTTTTGACTACCGCATAATGGAAATTGTCTATGTCGACCATGCAGAACATGTGTTCACACACATAAAAAACGAGTATTGAATGGAATCTTGCAGCGAATTTACCGAAAGGCGTCTTTTCGGTCACTCCTTCCCACGACAAGCACATCTCTCTGAAACTTTCAATATCGATAGGTTTCATAAGTTCCGGCTCAAAGATTTAAACGAAAAGTTGCATTGGCATACCCAATATTACCATGAATTACATTATTGTAAAACAAAGATAAGTCAAAAATTTCAGTTGTCAAAACTTTGGATTGTGGTCATGTACCCGTAAAGGGGAGGTATCATCACAATGGTAAGGACAACTCATCACAGGAAAATATTTGTTTTGTGAAAATTACCCGAAGAGCCTGATAGTTGTATGGGCTGTAAAATTACCATTACTTTGAATGATTACAGTAACATAAAGCTGGAGATGGTTGCCAGCTTTCATTATTGCATATTATTTTTTAATTTTGCGTGTTGAATATCAAAACCATGCGCAGGATTTTAAAGGTTAATAAACCTGGTGACTTTATCTCATATCTGGGCGCTCCGACAAAGCATCCACTTGTCGGGGTGATTGACTACGCTCAGTGCTCTCCAATTCCTCACACGCTTAATGATTATGAAGTTTATGGTATATTCATGCATAGCAATATCCCTGCCAATCTCGTATATGGTTGTGGAGGTTATGATGGTGAAAGTGGAACCCTTATATGTGTGGCACCAGGCCAGTTGGGAGGAAAGGAAGACAATGGCGAGCTGATAGATATTGACGGTTGGGCGATTCTTTTTCATCCAGAGTTGCTCAAAGGAACTTTACTTGAGAAGGATATCCATAAGTTCACCTTTTTTGATTACAGGGTGAATGAGGCCCTGTTTCTCACAGGCGAAGAGCAAGACAAGATAGCCTCATTGATGCGCTCTATACAAGAGGAGATTGATATGCCATTCGACTCAGAGCAAAACTCTATAATTGTAGGCTATATATCGGCATTGCTTCACTTGTGCAACCGTGCTTATTCACGACAATTCAGCCAAATAAGGCAGTCAAGTGATGATATATTGGTGAGACTTAGCGCATTGCTTAATCAGTATTATGACAATGGGGAGCAACTGAAGTTTGGAGTGCCCGGAGTGCAGTATTTTGCCGATAAACTATGCCTTTCGTCCAACTATTTCAGCGACTTAGTGAAGAAAACGACAGGCGAAAATGCAGGTAATTTTATACGCAATCATATCATAAGGCTGGCTAAGAATCGTCTCGTATCTACCGGCAATGTTTCGCAGGTGGCCTATGATATGGGGTTTGAATATCCACAGCATTTCAGCCGCATGTTCAAAAAGCATACTGGAATAAGTCCGTCTCAGTATCTTACAAGTCTTAACAAACGATGACTGTTGTTAAATCCAGGCGTTTTGACGTTCTTTTACAGCGATTGATTCGCCAAGCATGCGTATGAATTCTTGCATCGAGCTTTTGCGGTAACTGTCTTTGAGAATATGTACGCATCCTGCCATCTCATTCTCGGGAATATCAAGCGGCACTGCTTTCACCCCCGATTCATTGTGGATTGTCGCCTCGGCCAATACAGCTACAAGCATACTTTGGCGTATCAATTTAAGCAAAATGTTTACTTCATTTAGTTCTATGCGCACCCTGAATGTGTCGTGGTGTGACAAGATGTTGTCAAAAGCGTTGCGCGCCTGCAATCCCTTTGAAGGGAGTGCCAGATCGTAACCCTCGAGTTCATGAATTGTTATCTTTTCTTTCGAGGCAATGGGATGATGCTCGCTTACTATTGCCGCAAGATAATTTTGAAACAGAATATGTGACTCCACACCTTCAATCGGGTGGGTGGGTTTGAACGCCAATACAAAGTCAACTTCACGTTGTTTAAGCAATTCCATAAGCTCATTCATCGGTTTATAGTATATATTCAGCTTAATCCTTGGGTATTGCTTCATGAATGACAGCAATGTTTCTGTCAATATAGGGCTGAAAGAATATGTGACTCCAATAGAAAGTGTTCCGGCAGCGATTCTATTTAAATCGTTAATGCGTTCGGCACACGACTCTGCCTCATGCAGAATCTGTCGGACATGCGGGAGTATCAGCTCACCGGCCTCCGTCAGCGTTACTTTGTGGCTGCTTCGGATCAGCAATGGTGTGTCAAACTCATTTTCCAGTTGTTTGATTTGTTGTGAGAGTGTGCTCTGGGTAATGAAGAGATATCTGGCGGCCTCTGAAAAATTTAAAGTTTCAGCGACCTTGGCGAAATATTTCAGCTGTCGTAATTCCATATGTAATATATGTGGAGTGAATTTTTGCAAAATTAATCAATCCAATTCATTTACACTTATTGCTACGTTAAGATTTGAGTCATTTCTATCGTTGTTTTTGCAACTGATGACGGAAAAATGGGATTCCCTCACAGACTGATGATGCTGGACAAAACAACACAAAACAGGTCCTGACATCAGCGCTCAATGGGTTATTGCAGATGTCGGTTGACAATTATAAATAAGATTCAATGAGTTCATCAGTTGCTATCTTGTTGCTTGAAAAGAGATTTTACTTAGAGCCTGTCTCATAAAATCACGTGGCCGAGGGGGTCGCAGAGCTTGCGCAG
>JAMPBP010000021.1 GCA_023666645.1 Clostridiales bacterium | reverse complement strand
ACTCGACGGTCGATTTCAGTGGTTCATACTGGGAGATAGGTCAATTCCAGATACTTGACAGCAAGGTACGTTTCGCAGCATGTAAGCTCGACTGTGCCAACAATGCTCTTAATCTCAGGGGCGACTTTGACTGGTTTTTTACGGGGCCATGGATGGCGGTCGACACCGAGGGTTGTCACAAACGCCTGAAGCTGATGTTCGACAGGTTGAATCTCAATAAAGAAAACTTTAACGAGATAGGTACGGATTGCAGTGCCGGAGTTCGTGACCGCACATTCGGTGGAAAATTCCTGGCACATGCGTCGACACAGCGTTCCACCGTCTATTTTGATCAGACCATAAGAGTCGAGAATACATTCTGGGGATATCGCCAGCCTATGAGTGCACCTCTTATAGTAGCCGGAGACCGAGCCCAATTGTTGGGACTCGAAAATCTTGAAAGTATATCCTATCTGTTCATTCACAATTATCTGAGCGATGAAAGGTATGCCGCTCCCGATGTGACGGAAGTTAGGATCGCGGCTTGTCGTCCGGCAGTGATACCTATTGTGAACGGAGATTTTTATAATCTTAAGACCAATATCAGTCTGCCGGAATCGATTGCAGTAAACGTATATCAAGGGGAAAACGAAAGTGACAGATTTCCAGAGGATAAAGCTCATAAGTTGGGCTGTGACTGGCAAGGCGATGTATTCCGTAACTTCAAAGTGAGATTCCTTCTTGACCGGGAGCGCAATATCTATAGCAAGATATACGCCTGTGAGGTCGAGATTACGGCCGAGAAAAATAAGGAACTGCATGTTGAGATATATTCCGATATGTCACAGAAGGAATATACCAATCTGATGGTGGAGATGTCGTTTGACAGGGTTGTAAACGGTAACGTTGCCAATATCAAGCATTACACATTCAGACAACATTTCAAACGCCCCGTCGACTGTGATATCGCAAATGTAGGTACCGGAGAGGTATTGCCTGGGAAGCGTGGCAATGTAAAGATTGCAGGTTTCACTATCGCCAAGGTATTTGCACTGCGCGACCAGATGTTATCTGACATAAAGAATCATGTCGAGGGAATATCCCGTAGTTTCGAGGTGCCTGAAGTGAGATCTGATATTCCTGATTACACGGAGTATGCTCTGAGCGATTATTGCGGCAACATTTATGACCCGATAGATGGAGAGACGGAAGCCGATTATGCAAGCGTTGGAACGAGGATACAGCAAATCGGCGATGATAACATACGGGTTTACCTTAACGATTCAGGCCGCGGAGAAGGCTGGAAAGATGGCGACCAAATGGTGCGCGGAAATAAGTTGTACATGCTTTACGAGCGCGGTTGGTATTTGCTTGCCGAATTGGAGTGCTTTGATGATGTGGCAGTGATTGGCCCATCGGTAGAGCCTGTAATGTCGTCCGAATGTCCTGCTGAAGGTGACATTGAAAAGTTGATGGAATGAACATCTTAATCTAATCGATAGTGTCAGCGGCATGCTACCCCCCTGAGTGAGGTCGCTTGCCGCCGACTTTTTTAGTGAAATTTGTTACAACGGGTGAATAGGAGTATCTGTTTAGCTAAGCATATACAATCAACCTCCTGTAGGGTTATACCATGCATTGATAATCAATTATTGAGAGTGTGATTTTTCGTTGAATCGTTGCCGGGATAGATGGGGTCGCGATAATGCTCTTACTCGTCGAAGTAACCTTCATTGGCACATGGCATCGCTCCCATGTCCTTACATTCCCTGGCCTTGTCCATCCATCTTGACCGTGACTTGCACTCGCGTTCAAACATGGCACGGGTGCTCTCCTCGTTGCGGCTGAACTGCAATGTATTGTTGATGTTGATCGAGAGAGCTACCTTCTCGACATCATGCTCTGCGCCGATGTAGGCAAAAAGCCACCCGCGCGATTTCAGGTCGGCTATAAGTTTGGCAATGCCGGCGTGATTCCATTCCTCCGACGCGTTCTCATAGCCGTCGGTGATGATTGTCACCGAGACACGAGCCTGCGGGTCACCGGCAGTGAGTGCCAGAAGTTTGGAGCATGACATGCCGATGGCGTCGTAGAGCGGTGTTGAGCAACAAGGGTGGTACATGTCGCGTGTGAATTCAGCTATTTCCTTGATAGGCTGGTTGTCGTAGACATATTTTTTTGTGCATCCACAGAATGTGAGCAGCGACACGTGCTGACTGGTTTCCCGGTGTTGGCGTGCGTAGGCTTTGATTGTACCCAATGTTTCGTTGACTCCGGCTACTGCCTCGTTGCGAATTGATGTCATAGACCCAGAGCGGTCAAGAATGATAAGATTGTAGAAGTTCATAATTGTGTTGTTTATAGGATTAATTTTCAGCAAAGATAGAGGCAAAAAACATGCGTCCCCGTTTTCTGCAAGGTTGCAGAGGGCGGAGACGCTATCTTGTCATTGGGTATTTTCCGGCTATTATATGGAGAGGCGGCGCAGGGTGTTGAGCAGTTCGCGGTTGATGGGCTTGTCGTTCTTGATCGCCTTGGTGAAAGGCACATAGACAATCTCGTCGTTCTTGATGCCTATCATCACATTGCGCTGGTCGTCGAGCAGGGCATCGATAGCTGCAGCGCCCATGCGCGAGGCGAGAATGCGGTCGTGGGCTGTTGGTGAGCCACCACGCTGCAGGTGTCCCAGAATCGATACACGCACATCATAGCCGGGATATTCATTCTTGACACGCTCGG
The DNA here is from genome assembly GCA_023666645.1 of Clostridiales bacterium. Taxonomy (GTDB): domain Bacteria; phylum Bacteroidota; class Bacteroidia; order Bacteroidales; family Muribaculaceae; genus JAAVFS01. Next base: position 24,112 of record JAMPBP010000021.1, on the reverse strand, counting down.
CCATACCCATGGCTCCTCCTGTGACAGGGCTCTCGGCCACGAGCACAATCGAGGAGTTCTTGCTCTTGCGGAAACCGTTCTGAATAAGCTCGGCAAGCTGGTCGACCTCGGTCGAAATCTCAGGGATGATAGCTGCCTCAGCTCCGGCGGCAATAGCACCATTGAGGGCAAGGAAGCCGGCATCGCGCCCCATCACCTCGATGAAGAACAAGCGCTCATGGCTGGTGGCTGTGTCACGGATTTTGTCGACACACTGCATTATGGTATTCAGCGCAGTATCATAGCCTATGGTGGTGTCGGTACCGTAGAGGTCATTGTCGATGGTGCCGGGAAGACCTATTATGGGGTAGTTGAACTCATTGGCAAAGATGCGTGCTCCGGTGAGCGAGCCGTCGCCGCCGATAACCACGAGAGCGTCGATGCCCTGCCTGCGTAGCACATCATAGGCGAGCTGTCGCCCCTCGGGCGTCTGGAATTCCTTGCAACGGGCGGTTTTCAAGATTGTGCCACCCATCTGTATGATGTTGGAAACATTCTGGGTCTTGAAGTCGACAATCTCGTCGGTGATGAGTCCGCGATAGCCACGATATATACCCTTAACCTTGAATCCGCTGAAAATGGCCGAGCGGGTGACGGCGCGAATAGCTGCGTTCATACCGGGCGCATCGCCGCCCGATGTGAGAATGCCTATGCACTTGATTTCAGACATATTATAATTTTAATTTCAATTAAACCATGCAAAGGTAACGATATATTTCTACTTATCAAAACAAACCTCAAGCGTCACTTTGTTGTTGTTATTAATGAAAAGCAAGATAATTCCATTGACACACATTTATACTATGCGAAACGCTATAATACAATCCACTTCAACATCAACAGGTCACCGCCTGGAGATAGGCTCACGCACTGCCTTGCAGTTCAAACCACTTACCGTCGACAGTATTCCCCTCATAGAGAAACTGCTTCCGATGTCGCGCTCCAGGGCCAACGACTACAGTATCGGCGGACTGTTGATGTGGGCCGACTACTTCGGCTATGAATACTGTATCTACGGTAACACCCTGTTCATAAAAGGGGTGAGCGAGATTCGTCCGGAGCTGCCTGCTTTTTCTCTCCCGGTGGGTGCCATGCCGCTGTCGTGTGCCGTAGACCTCATTCGCGACTATTGCCGCGTAAACGGGATAGATGTGAGATTCTCAGCAGTCCCCGACGACCGTATTGATGAACTGCGCTCTATCATGAACGGCAAACTGGAACGTCTCGATGACTGGCGCGACTATATCTACGATGCAATATCACTCGCATTGCTCGCCGGCAAGCGGTATGGCAAGAAGCGCAATCATGTCAACCAGTTCATGACTCAGAACCCCGACCATCGCATAGAGCCTATAACCTACAGCAATCTGCTGGAGGTGAGACAGGCCTATGTCGACTGGCTGACTGATACGCCTGTAGACACTCCATCGGCCACACAAGAAAGTGCCAAAACGCTCGAAGTGCTTGACAACTATGCCATCTACCCTTTTGAAGGCATAGCGCTACGTGACAACGAGGGCCGCATCGTCGCCTTCACCATAGGCGAGGTAATTGGCGACACGCTCTTCACCCACATCGAGAAGATCGACCATTTGGTAGCAGGGGCCGGAGAAACTGTCAACAAGCTCTTTGCCGCATATATTTTGGGCTTGCACCCATCGGTGCAATACATCAACCGCGAGGAAGACGCCGGTGATGAGGGTTTGCGTCAGGCCAAGCTATCCTATCACCCCGACATAATACTCAACAAATACGACGTGTACAGATAATCCCTCCCCGATGTGAAGAGAGGTTGTGCCTCACCCCGGCTGTCACTTTGTTTTCAACAGCTCCTTTATGTGGGCTTTCAGAATGTGATGGGCGGGGTGTGCCATGTCGCCATGGTTGTAGCCGTCGAGTTCGTAGATATAGACATATGGGTGACCCGTCAGTTTCATCATGCGCCACATGTAGGCGTTTTCCTCGTAACGCCCGTATAGCTCCTGCTCCCTGTCGCCGGTGATAATCACATAGGGAGGGGCCTCCTTTCTCACATGATACAGTGGCGCCAGATCGTCGACCGCCGGTGTGAGAGGCGACAGTCCCTTACGTTCCCTATGGGCAAAGTGGGTTATCACCTGCCCGCTGAAGGGGATAAGTCCTGCTATTGAATCACAATCTTTCCCATATTTGTCAAGCCATCTCTTATCCAGGCCTATCATACTCGTAAGGTATCCACCGGCCGAGTGTCCCGAGACGAAAAGTTTGTGAGGGTCGCCGCCATAGTTGGCTATACTGTCCATGACCCATGCCGTGGAAGCTGCGGCATCATCGATACAGTCGGCAAGCGACACATTGGGAATCAACCGGTAGGATGGAGCGACAACTACATATTCCCCTCCCATGAGTTCCTGGGGCAGGAACTTATTTCCCCCGGTAAGACCTCCACCATGAAACCATATGATGACCGGCAACTCTTTAGAGGTATCCTCGGGGTGATATATGTCCATGACACAGCGTGATTCATGATCCTTATACGACACATTCCGGTGAGTGATAAATCCTTCGGCGACAGCCGCCAAGTGACCAAAAGTCAGAATGGTAGCAAAAACTAAATTGCGTATATTCATTTTATTTCAATCAGTATTAACTTTTTTGTAGGGACAGATTATATTATGTGAATGTTATAGGAAATCGCTGGTACTGTAGTCAGAATAAGGGCCCACTTGCTGATGGGCCCTTATGATTGTAACTAATAGCCTGTCGTTAACATTTCTTGTGAGGCTCTAAGTTGTGTATGGGGTTGAGGTAGCTTACTTATCGGCAACCTTCTCCAGAATACGGCGCAGTTGCAGCCAAAAACGCTCAACTGCCGGTATATTCATGCGCTCACTGGGTGAGTGCACACCTTGCAGAGTGGGACCGAACGATACCATGTCGAGCTCGGGGTTGACCGATTTGAACAGGCCACACTCCAGGCCGGCGTGGATAGCCTTGATGGCGGGCTTTATGCCGAAGAGCTCCTCATAGGCATCACATGCAATCTTCATGATGGGAGATTCCATATTGGGCTGCCAGCCGGGGTAACCGTCGCCATGGGTCACTTCAGCACCGGCGAGAGCAAACACTGCCTCTACCTGATTGGCGATATCCCATTTACGGGACTCGACCGACGAACGCTGTGATGTGCACACAACAATCTGGTTGTCCCCCTTCATCTTCACCGAGGCGAGATTGGTAGAAGTCTCGACGAGACCCTCGAGATCGCGGCTCATGGAAACGACTCCGTGGGGAGCACAGTAGAGCGAGCGGATCAAATTGGTCGACGTGGCCTGGTCGATGCAATACTCGGGGCGCTCCACGCTTTCCATGTCGATGGTGAGCGTAGGCTCGATACCGTTGTACTCATTGGCGATTACCGCCGCATAGTTGTTGAGGGCGATGCGCACATTCTCCTTCTTGGAGGTGTGTATTCCCACAACTGCATGGGCGGCACGTGGAATGGCGTTACGCAGGTTGCCACCGTCAAATTCGCTCACCACAACCTCATTCTCCTTGCTCAGGTCCCAGAGGAAACGTGCAAGCAGCTTATTGGCATTGGCGCGGCTCAGGTGAATGTCACCTCCTGAGTGACCGCCGAGACCCTTGGCGACATCAATCTTGAAGAACTGGAAATCGGTGGGAGCAAACGAGCGCTTGTAGGTAAACACAGCCTGAGTGTCGACGCCACCGGCACAACCTACGAATACCTCGGCGTCATCCTCTGAGTCGAGGTTGAGCAGAATCTTGCCGCGCATCATGTCCTTGCCCAAATTGAAAGCACCGGTCATGCCTGTCTCCTCGTCGACTGTAACCAGCACTTCGAGGGGACCATGCACGAGGTCGGGGTCGATGAGAGCAGCCATGGAAGCGGCTACGCCTATACCATTGTCGGCACCGAGCGTCGTACCGTCGGCATGTACCCAATCGCCATCAACGATTGTCTTGATGGGAGTGTTCTCAAAGTCAAAGGACTTGTCGTTGCTTTCGCACACCATGTCCATGTGCCCCTGCATGATAACCAGCGGAGCATTCTCATGGCCGGGAGTGGCGGGCTTGAACATCGCTACATTACCCACCTCGTCGGTCTTAGCCTCAATGCCATGTTTGGCAGCAAAATCGAGCAGGTATTGACGTATCTTTTCCTCCTTTTTGGAAGGACGTGGCACCTTTGTTATTTCGTCAAAGATGCTGAAAACGATTTTGGGTTGTAAATCTTTTACTTCCATATTTGTATCTAAAAAATATTGACTAATTGCAAAAGATGTTAAATATACACCTTTTTCGGTCACTAAGGTACAAAATATAATTTGGAAATACTCAACATTTACATCAACTTTCTTATATTTGCATCGCAAATGTGGTCGCAACCACAAGACAAAACAAAAGATTGACGACGTGAAGCTACTGTTACTCACCATGTTGCTACTTGGTATAGCCTTGCTACTGCTGTCAGCGGCAATGTGGGGACAGCGTTCGTGGCACCATCATAACCATGGAAAACCAAGGTTGCCCAAGTGACTTGCAAGTTGCTGCGTCATAAAAAGTTTAAACAAAAGAAAATAAACATAAACCACATAACATTACACGAAACACCAACAATGAAGAAATTTACTCTCGCCGTAATGTCGGCAGTATTGGTTCTTGCCTCGGCTTGTTCGGGCAATAGTTCAGAGACGGCAACACAAGAAGCTGCAAAGCCCGTACTGACAGGTGACTCTTTCGACCCCACCACCAACATACGCTACTACAACCTTGACACCATCATGTCGCAGTACAACCTGTGCAAAGACCTTAACGAGGTGATGATGGCCAAGCAGACCAATATCGAGAGCGAGCAGCGCGCCAAGACAGCCGAGCTCCAGCGCATGCAGCAGTCAATCGAGTCAAAGGCACGCAACAACGGCTATCTCACCGAGCAGAGCTACAACGCCGACATGCAGAACTTCCAGTCAAAATATGACCAGGCACAGCGCTATATTGCCAACCTGCAGCAGGAGGCCGCCATCGAGAGCGCCAATCAACAGGCCCAGTTCCTTGACTCAATCAACAATTACCTCGCCATCTACAACATGACCCGTCACTACGATGCCATTCTCGTGAAAAATGTAGGTGACTACTTCAATCCGGCTCTCGATATCACCGACGACATCGTCAAGGGTCTGAATGCCCGTTATGGCAAGACAACTCAGGAAAAGAGTGCCGACGAAAAGAAATAAGCGTTCCAAGTCACCGTACTACGGAACTTGAAAACCAAGTTTAAATAAGTATAAGAAAGCAACCTAAGCGCCCCGGTCGGTTTTGACCTGCCGGGGCGCTCTATATACTGTCACATCAATATTCCATAGCGAGATAAAGGAGTGGATTGATGTGATGGACACCAAACAGTGGCTTTGAGCCTGTGGCTTTTGTGTGGCTTTTAACATGTGTTACAAAAAAGTGGAGGTGAAATGGGCTGCGGATTAATTATTTTTGTATATTTGTGAGGCGAACTGTGTCGTTACAGTTTGTTGTAGTTGTAATTGAACTTAAGTATTCATTAAAACTTATCGATAACATAAATTCAAGATATAATTGTAAGATGGCAAAAGTTATAATTATTGGATGCGGCGGTGTGGGAACCGTAGTAGCCCACAAATGTGCTCAGGTTCCTGATGTTTTCAACGAGATTGTTATCGCCTCCCGCACTAAGTCCAAGTGTGATGCAGTGGCCAAGGCCATTGGCAAGCCCAATGTGAGCACCGACACGGTCGATGCCGACAGTGTCGAGCAACTCGTTGAGCTGTTCAACCGCCACAAACCCGATCTGGTGATCAATGTCGCTCTCCCGTATCAGGATCTCACAATCATGGACGCGTGTCTGGAATGTGGTGTCAACTATCTTGATACTGCCAATTACGAGCCTAAGGATGTGGCCCACTTTGAGTATTCATGGCAGTGGGCCTACCGTGAGCGTTTCGAGAAGGCCGGCCTGACGGCAATCCTTGGTTGTGGCTTTGACCCGGGTGTTTCGGGCGTATTCACCGCCTATGCTGCCAAGCACCATTTCAGCAAGATGGAATATCTTGACATTGTCGACTGCAATGCCGGTGACCATGGCAAGGCTTTTGCCACCAATTTCAATCCTGAGATCAACATTCGTGAGATAACTCAGAACGGACGCTACTACCAGGACGGCGAGTGGGTCACCACCAAGCCCCTTGAGATACATGCCGAGCTCACCTATCCCCACATAGGTAAGCGTGACTCTTACCTGCTGTACCACGAGGAGCTGGAGTCGCTCGTAATCAATTTCCCCACCATCAAGAGAGCCCGCTTCTGGATGACATTTGGCCAGGAATATCTCACCCATTTGCGTGTAATCCAGGACATAGGCATGGCCCGCATCGACGAGATCGACTACAATGGCGTGAAGATTGTGCCGTTGCAGTTCCTCAAGGCGGTGCTCCCCAATCCTCAGGATCTTGGTGAGAATTACCACGGCGAGACTTCGATAGGCTGCCGCATCGAGGGCCTCGATAAGGAGGGGAAGCCATCCACCTACTATATCTACAACAACTGCAGCCACGAGGAAGCCTATCGGGAGACCGGTATGCAGGCCGTGAGCTACACTACCGGTGTACCGGCCATGGTGGGTGCCATGATGTTCCTCACCGGCAAGTGGGTGAAACCGGGCGTGCATAATGTCGAGGAGTTCAATCCCGATCCATTCCTGCAGCAACTCGCCATACATGGTCTTCCATGGCATGAAATCATCAACGGTGATATTGAGGTGAATCACATTTAGCAAAATTGTAGTGAGAATTGTTATACAGAGAGTTACCAGGGCTTCGGTCTCAATAGCCGGCGAGACGGTATCGTCCATAGGTCATGGATTGATGGTGCTTGTGGGTGTCGAGACCGGCGATACTGAGGCCGATGTCGATTACCTGGCCGCAAAGACCGCGTCACTACGGATATTCAACGATGAAGCCGGCGTGATGAACCGCTCGGTTGTCGATGTCACAGGTGAGGTGCTCGCAGTGAGCCAGTTTACGCTGACAGCCTCAACCCGCAAGGGGAATCGCCCGAGCTACATACGTGCCGCCTGCCACGAAACTGCAGTGCCGCTGTATGAACGCTATTGCGACGTGATTTCCCGGCTCACAGACCGCGAGGTGAAACGCGGTGTATTTGGTGCCGACATGCAGGTGGAGTTGCTCAACGATGGCCCTGTGACAATAATAATCGACTCCCGACTCAAGGAGTAATATAACAAAGGGACTCATGACTATTGAACAGTATCAGGAAATTGTGGACAGCTGGATCACCACTACCGGTAAAGGATACTTCTCCCCACTCACCAACACGGCAATCCTGGCCGAGGAAACAGGTGAGGTGGCGCGCGTCATGGCACGAAGCTTTGGCGATCAGGTGGCCAAGGACAGTGACAACACCGACCTTGCCGATGAGCTTGCCGACGTGGTGTGGGTGGTGGCCGCAATTGCCAACCAAACCGGTATAGACCTCACTGAAGCGATAAAGAATAATATAGCAAAGAAAAATAACCGAGATAAAGAACGATTTAACCTTTAAAATTTGAAAAACCATGATTGATAAATACAATCAGTCGATCGAGGAATCCCAGGTGATTACCGATGACGTTGCCGTGGCTGCCGCCGTGGCCAAGATTCTTGACGAGCATGTAGCTGAAAATAAGAACACAGATGTATACAAGTTTCTGTTCAACACTATAGACCTTACAACCTTGAAGGGTACCGACTCGCCACAGTCGGTAGCCAACTTCACCGAACGCGTCAATGCCTTTGAAGAGGAACACCCCGAACTGCCCAATGTCGCCGCCATATGTGTATACCCCAATTTTGCCCAGGTAGTGCGTGCCGTGCTCGAGGTGAGCAGCGTCGACATTGCCTGTGTATCGGGTGGCTTTCCATCGTCACAGACCTTTGAGGAGGTGAAGGTTGCCGAGACTGCCCTCGCCCTTGAGGGTGGTGCCGACGAGATTGACATCGTGCTCAATGTGGGCAATTTCCTCGATGGTGACTATGAGGGTGTGTGTGACGAGATTTCCGAGCTCAAGCATGTGTGCCGCGATGCCACTCTCAAGGTTATCCTCGAGACTGGCGCGCTGAAGACCGCTGCAAATATCAAGGCCGCCTCAATCCTGTCGCTTTACTCAGGCGCCAACTTCCTGAAGACTTCCACAGGCAAGGACTTCCCCGGAGCTTCACTGGAGGCAGCCTATGTGATGTGTCAGTGCATCAAGGAATATTATGAGAAGACAGGCAATATGGTCGGCTTCAAGGCTTCAGGTGGTGTGTCGACCACTGCCGATGCTGTAGCTTATTACACGATTGTCAAGGAGGTTTTGGGCGAGAAGTGGTTGACCAACGAATACTTCCGAATCGGTGCAAGCCGTCTGGCCAACAATCTGCTCAGCGACATTCTTGGAACTGAAACCAAATTTTTCTAAATGGAATACTGGATTATAACCGACGACAACCGTCAGGCAGGACCCTATTCCCTCCAGGACCTGGAGGCATGTGGCCTTACACCCGATACCCCGGTGTGGCATGAGGGGCTTGACGATTGGGTCAGAGCATCAGAAGTAGAGGAGTTGGCAGCCATGCTGCCGGCTCCCCTCCCTCCGATTCCTGTTGAGGAGGCCGTCGCTGAGCAACAGGTCGCGACGCCCACCCCATGTGACCACCCATCACCAGAGACTCCCCAGCCGGCCGTGATGTATGTCCCCGCCTATGCCATTCCTCCGGGCTATGTGCCTGTGGTTCCCGCCGGCGGATCTCCCAAGTGCCCTCCCTCCTATCTTGTGTGGGCCATCATATGCACCATCGTGTGCTTCCTGCCTTTGGGAGTGTGTGCCATAATATGTGCCACCAAGGTCAAGAGCCATTTTAAGAACGGAAATTTTGAAAAGGCCTTCCGCATGTCTGAACGTGCCGCCCTGTTTGTCATTCTCAGCTTTGTAGTGTGGCTCGTGTGGTTACCGTTCTCCATCGTTTTTTCTATGATTTAAATCTTTTTATGCCGCCATGGAGAAAGTGATGCAATACCTGTGGCAGCACAAACTGCAGATTACCCCCGGCATGCGCACCACCGATGGGCGCCGGCTGCAGGTCATTGATCCGGGACGTCTCAACAGCGACTCGGGTCCCGACTTTTTCAATGCCAAGATAAGAATCGACGGGGAGCTGTGGATAGGCAATATCGAGATTCATGTGAGGGCGAGCGACTGGTATCGTCACGGTCATGACAAGGACCGTGCCTATGATTCGGTGATACTGCATGTGGTGGGAGTCGATGACCGGCCGGTGCAAGTTGCCAACGGGCGTGTGCTCCCTCAGGTTGCAATGCCGTGCAACCCAGCGTTTGGCCAGCAATATTCCGCTCTTGTAGGAATGTCGCGCGATATGAATATCCCTTGCCACACAGTGTTGCGGAGCATGCCATCGCTTAAGATTTGTGACTGGCTGGCAGCTATGGGGCATGAACGTCTGCACATGAAGGTTGACCGTGTCATCAATATGCTCCACGCCATGGCCGGTGACTGGGAGGAGACGGCCTACATCACCATAGCGCGAGCCCTTGGATTCAGCACCAACAGTGAACCATTTGAGCGCCTGGCCCGCTCAATGCCGCTTAGATACATGCGTAAACATCGTGACGATGTAGTTATGATTGAGAGTATGCTGTTCGGGCAGTCGGGATTGCTCGACACAGTTCCCGAGGGAAACCTCTACGGGAAAAAGCTCATCGATGAATACCGGTTCCTGGCATCAAAATTTGAACTGCGGCAACCAGGCATACAGTGGAAGATGTCGAGAATGAGGCCGGCTAATCTGCCGCATCGCCGCATCGCCCTTCTTGCCCGTATCATTACGGGTAACAGTTCGTTGCTCGCGGGAATACTGTCAATCGGAAACCTTGAGCAGGCGAAATCGTTTTTTAACCGCCAGCTCGACGGTTACTGGAGACAGTCCTTTACATTCAAAAACTATACAGGCGACGAGGCCGGTAGCCCGGTAGCCCTGAGCCATACATCTGTTGAATCACTGATTATCAATGTCGTCGCTCCATTGTCGTATGCGTGGGGCCAGGTGCGTGGTGACTACAAATCCATGGACCGCGCCACTGAATTGCTACAGTCGCTGCCCCCCGAGCACAACCGCCTCACATCCCCCTTTGAGAACGTAGGGGTGAAACTCTCGTCGGCTCTCGAATCGCAAGCATTGATACAGGTGAGAAGCCGCTACTGTGAGGAGTCAAAATGCCTGTATTGCCGCGTGGGTCATGAGATGCTGCGCGAGGCAGCCCGATACAAAGGTGCCACGGGATAATATGAGCCTGTCCATTCCCGAATTAGAAGCCGTGACGTGAAGATGCTCCTACTTTGGTTGGTGCAGTGTGTTGATGAGTGAAGTGACATAGGGTGTAGGACGCAAGCTATTGGCCCGCTCCAGAAATTGGACTGCCAGCACATGAGCTTCTTCATTGGAGCGTTCCTGCCGGCTCAGCTCAATATAGTAATTGCCCAGCACAAGCAACGCATGGTAGTTGAGAGGATCGAGTGCCACGATGCGGTTGTAGACCTCCACAGCTTCCTTCTCACGTCCCATGGTGAAGTACCCATCGGCAAGGGCGGTGAGAAACTGAGTGTTATCGGGAATGCCGCGTAGCATGCGGTGTGCATATTCAACCATTCCTTCCCCATTGCGCCGCCAGGTGTAGTAGTCGAGCAGACGGCTGTCGATGTTACGTGTCATCCAGGGATATTCCTGAGCTATCCCTTTGAGAAAGTCTTCATATAGGATGGCATCACCTTGTTCGAAGGCCAATCGTTGCACACCATTATAGATAGAGTCAAGAGGAATGTGGGCATCGATCGATTGTTTGAAAAGCATGGTAATCTCATAAGGCTTTTTATCGAGAGAGGCAGCGATGATGGCATGTGTGTATGTATCGGCAATGTCGGGACGCTGGTCGAGCATGAGTTTGTACATGGCCAGCGCGCTCGACCACTCTTTGTAGTGGTAGAAGCGGCCTGCCTTGACCTGCAGTGTGGCATAGTCGGTCGACGCCCCTGCTGTAAAAGTTAATGTCAGCAGCAGTAAGGGCATCAGTATATAGCGTATGGATTTCATTGGCGTTGTTTCAAAGGGATATACTCATGACATACATAACGCAATCGGTTGCTGTAAGGTTCCATCGCTATAGTTTTTTTAGCGACCTCCCTCTGAGTTCGAGTTTCCACAGCAATGAGATGTAGGCGATGATGGTGATGGTAGAGATACCCATGTCGGTCCAATTGTTGCCAGTGGCGGTAAGCCTGGCCGCGGCATAGAGCAAGGCGGCGGCAGCGACATATATTCCTATGCGCCCCAGGTTGTAGGGGACCCTGAACCGGTGTTGACCTATCATGTAGCTTGCGAGCATCATGGTGCCGTAGCAGGCCAGAGCTGCCCATGCACACCCCATGTAGCCCATGCGGGGCACCAGAATGATGTTGAGGGTCACTGTGATTATGAGTCCGCCTATGGAGAAAATGGAGCCCCACACGGTATGGTCGGTGAGTTTATACCATATCGACAGATTAAAAAAGATACCGAAGCACAGTTCGCCAAGCATGATTACGGGCACAACCTTGAGGCCGTCGAAATAGGCCGGACTTATGAAATATCTCAACAGCGGCATGTAGGCCATCACTCCGAGGAATATGAGCAGTCCCAGGGCAATGAACCATGTCATGACGCGCGAGTAGTCATTGAGTTTCTGCTCGGTGGTCATACCTTTTTCCCGGTGTTTGGAGAAGACAAACGGCTCGTAGGCAAAGCGGAACGCCTGCAGGAACATGACCATGATGACAGCCACCTTGTAGCAGGCTCCGTATACACCAAGGTCGGCCATAGCCTGGTCTCGGTCGGGCTCGAGCAACGGCAGCAGGATTTTGTCGACCGTCTGGTTCATGATGCCGGCCAGTCCGAGCACAAGTAGCGGGAATGAGTATCGGAGCATCTCCTTGAACAGATTCATGTTGAATCTGTATTTCTCGGCCCTGAGTTCGGGAAGCAACAGCACGATGGTGAGCAGTGAGCACACGAAATTGGCCAGGAATATGTAGCCTATGTGGGGAGTGAGCCCAATAGCCCATGGCAGAACCTTGATCAGCAGTAGATTGAGCGCAATGTTGAGCCCTATGTTTATGAGCTTTACCGAGGCAAAGCGGTAGGGGCGTTTCTTATAGCGCAGATAGGCAAATGGAATGGATGTGAAGGCATCGGCGGCGACAGCTATTGCCATGAGCCATATATACTCGGGGTGATCGCCATAGTCGAGCCATCGCGCGACAGAGGGTGATATAGCCGACATGATGATTGCAAAAAGCAACGATACCGAGCCCACGGCGATGAGTGTTGTGGTGTATACCTGGCCGGGATTGTTCCAGCGTTCGTGATTGGTGAAGCGGAAGAATCCCGTCTCCATGCCGAATGTGAGCAGAATCAATGCTACCGCTACATAAGAATAGAGATTGGTGACAATGCCGTATTCACCGGTCTGGGTGAATGTGTAGGTGTATATGGGCACCAGCAGCCAGTTGAGCAACCTGCCTATTATGCTGCTTGTGCCGTAGACTGCAGTATCCTTTACAAGAGATCTCAGAGATGCCATTGTGAGTGGACTTGGTTATGTTATTCAAAGAGGGAGCCGCTGTCGAAGCTCCTCGATTTTCCCAGGTGTCTGAATGCGAGGTCGGTGACTTCACGTCCCCGCGGGGTGCGCTTTATGAATCCTTCCTTGATGAGGTATGGCTCATAGACCTCTTCAATGGTGCCGGGGTCCTCGCCCAATGCCGTAGCTATGGTGGAGAGTCCTACCGGTCCACCTTTGAACTTGTCGATTATGGTGTTGAGAATCTTGTTGTCGATTTCGTCGAGGCCATACTTGTCGATGTTGAGGGCTTCCAGGGCATAACGTGCTATCGCGGGATCAATGGCGCCATTACCCTTTACCTGGGCGAAGTCGCGCACGCGACGCAAAAGGGCATTGGCGATACGCGGCGTTCCACGCGAGCGCATCGCGATCTCATGGGCAGCCTCGCCAGTAATCTTTACATTGAGCAAGCTGGCCGAGCGTGCTATGATGCGTTCAAGCACTTCGTGGTCGTAGAACTCCAGATGGCAGTTTATGCCGAAACGCGCTCTTAGCGGGGAGGTGAGCAGACCGCTGCGTGTCGTGGCACCCACAAGGGTGAATGGCGACAACGACAGCTGAACGCTACGGGCTCCGGGGCCCTTGTCAATCATGATGTCGATACGGTAATCCTCCATTGCCGAGTAAAGGTACTCCTCGACAATGGGGCTGAGGCGATGTATCTCGTCGATGAAAAGCACATCATTGGGTTCGAGCGAAGTAAGTATGCCGGCCAGGTCACCGGGCTTGTCGAGCACCGGTCCCGATGTGACCTTGAATCCCACACCAAGCTCATTGGCAATGATGTTGGAGAGCGTGGTCTTGCCCAGTCCGGGCGGACCATAGAGCAACACATGGTCGAGAGCCTCGCCTCGCATGCGTGCAGCCTCGACAAAGATTTGCAGGTTGGCCACAACTTTTTCCTGGCCGTTGAACGAGTTGAACTGTGAGGGTCTCAAAGCTTTCTCAAAGTCACGCTCGTTGGGGTTGCCGGTGCTTGTGGCACGTATGTCAAATGTTTCGTCCATCGGGGTGTATCAGGTGCGGTTTGCGGTGATCTCAAAGGTATTGGTCGCCATATTTGTCCTTCACGTCGTTGACCATGAGCTTGATGCGTTGTTCCTCGCTTTTGGGGCAGATGAGCAGCACATCGCTGTCGTCGGCTATGATATAGTCCTGCAGGCCGTCTACTACCACGAGCTTGTCGTGGGGCAGGGCGAAAATATTGCCGTGGGAGTTGTAGGCCATGACACGGCAGTTCTGTGTCACGTTGCCGTCGCGGTTGCGGGGCGAGTTGTCATACAGGGCGCTCCAGGTGCCAAGGTCGTTCCACCCGAAGTCTACACATTCGACATACACATTTGACGCTTTTTCCATGACAGCAAAGTCGATGGAGATGGCCATGCAGCCGGGGAATTTTTTCTCGATGAACTCTTTCTCGGCAGGGGTGCCATAGACACCGGTACCCTGGTCAAAGATTCCGTTGATGTCGGGGATATGTTCGCCAAGGGCAGCGATGATGGTCGATGCTTTCCACAGGAAGATGCCCGAATTCCAAAAAAACTCGCCGCTCTCGAGGAATACCTTCGCGAGCTCAAGATTGGGTTTCTCGGTGAATGTCTTCACCTTGAGGATCCCATCCTCGACCTCACGCCCTATCTGTATGTAGCCATATCCGGTCTCGGGGCGTGAAGGCTTGATGCCGAGAGTGAGCAGGGCGTCATTGTTCTCGACAAATTCAAGCCCATGCTCTATGCTTTGTTCAAATTCGCGCTCCCGGGTGATGAGGTGGTCGCTCGGGGTTACAATCATGCTGGCCTCTGGGTCGAGAGCCGCTATGTGATGGGCCGCCCATGCTATGCACGGTGCTGTGTTGCGTCGTGCCGGCTCGCATAGTATGCGTGAGGTATCCATGTCGGGCAGCTGCTCCTTGACGAGCGGGGCATACTGTGCATTGGTCACAACGAGTATGTTCTCGCGCGGTATGATGGGCAACACGCGGTCATAGGTCATCTGCAACAGGGAGCGACCTGTGCCGAAGAAATCGATGAACTGTTTGGGCCGGTCGGCACGGCTATAAGGCCAAAAACGGCTGCCTATGCCACCGCACATTATTACGCAATAGCGATGATTGTTTATCATAGTCATGTCTTGAATTGTTTGGAACGACTAAATTACGACAAAAAAAGGTTATTTCAAACTGTAGGTGCAAGTTTTTCCCACACCGTGTATGCCGGCGTTGCCATAGCCTGGCGATAAATGTTTGGAACGGGCGCTGTTATCCCCCCTTAAGTATGCGCCAGGGCGCCGGGTACAGGTTGTTGGCACGATTGCCCAGATTCTTTACCCAGCCCAGCGGCATGCCGTGGTGGGTGAGCAGCACATGGCCACGGGGTGTACCCTCGGAGAGTGTCAGGGTGTCACGTCTCAAGTAGTTCAGGGCGGCTGTAATGTCGACCTCGTGACACTCGGTGAGCGAGGTGTCGAGCCGAGTCCACATGGCGGCTCCCTGGGCCGGAATGAGGTCTCGTCCTTTGACCACACCCAGCTCTACACCGGGAGCGATCACATCGAGCGTGGAGCATAGCCGCTCCACCAGCGGAGTCCACTCACGCTCTATTCCCCACAGCGTGTCGCCGATACTCTTCACCGATAGGATGTCGGGCACCCATCGTGGCAGCTTGACCGCATTCTTGGCCGGTCGTGACGGCTTTTGACGCCCTTCTCCATGGGCCGTGACTCCGCTCCTTTTACGCATCACAGCCATGAACAGCCCCTCACCCTCCACGCAATGAGGCATAAACCGGCAGCATGGAACCGAGGTCCCTATCCCCGGCAATATATCCCATTGGGGCAATGTGGACAGGGCGACAGGCTCGGCTCCGAGAGTATCGGCCATATATTGCACTATCTCTTCATTCTCCAGCCGGTTGAAAGTGCAGGTGCTGTAGATGAAGAAGCCACCCTCCTTCAGTGCCGGCCACAGATTGTCGATAATCTCACGTTGACGGGTGGCACACTGATGGACAAGCGATGGTGACCATTGTGCCACAGCCTCGGGGTCCTTTCTCATCATTCCCTCGCCAGAGCAAGGTACATCGGCAGCGATGATGTCAAATGTACTTTTCAGCTTCCTGAACCGTGCAGTGTCGCCACGGCTCACCACCGTATTGCCATAACCCCACTTGGTGATATTCTCGCGCAGAATGCCGGCTCGCTTATAGTCCCACTCGTTAGCCACGATGAGCGAACCCTCGGGCAACGAGTCAATGGCTGCAGTAGTCTTTCCTCCCGGAGCGGCACAAGCATCGAGATACACCACAGGGTGGTCTATGTCGCGCGTTATTTCCTTGATGGCATGGTATATGAACATCGACGAAGCGTCCTGAACGTAGTATAGCCCCATGTGCAGCATAGGGTCGAGCGTGAACGACGGTCGGCGGGCAAGATTGAATCCCCTGTCACACCACGGCACATCCTTTCCCAAAGGCTCCCCCGCCACATGCGGGGGAAGCTGAGAGACCTTGCGGCGGTTGAAGCGCACCGACACCGTGGGCGCGGTATCCTCCAGCGCCTCAATAAGTCCCGCCACCCGCGGTTCCATAGCCGCAAGCCCGGCAATCATCTGCTTGAATCGTTCGCTAATCATATCTGATTCCTGATAGAAGTGAGGGGGCGATTGACTTCATCGCCTATATTATTGAGTGAGATAATTGTTTCCACGAAATTTTCCTTTATAATGATTACAAATTTAGCTAAAATCCTTGAGATTTGCGGCAAATATTTTTCCAGTATTTGTAGCGTGGCATTCCTAAGAGCCCGGCTCCATAACATATGAGGTGGACAGCCGTTGGCATATACATTGGGACTGGCTATAGGGACTGAAAGTCTCCCAGTCGGCCGTGACATACACACTCTCATCGACGGTGTAGGTGTCGCTCTTGAAGCGCTTCGTCCTGAGGGGTGGGCTGAAGGGTGCCTGAGGATCGCAGGCTGTCGTTGAGGTGGCGCAGCTCATGTTTCATCTGGTTGATGGCCGGCGATTTGACTTTTATTCTGAGTGCCATGGCCCGGTCGTAGACCTGCCTGAAACGGTCAGGGTGATAATTGGCGGAGTCGGCATATAGTCGGCACAGCAGATAATATGGATACAACCGGCCGGGAAGTCGGTTTATTGACCGGTGCAGATAATTCTCGGCCAGGTCATACTGGCCGAGGTCGTGGCTATTACGTCCAAGCAAGTTTAGAAACATAGGGTCGGAACTCCGTTCCACTCCCTTGCCCAACACTTGGCTCGAAAGCTCCAATTCCCCATTGTAGCGCAACAACTTGCCGTAGTCAAAGAGAAAACGGCTGTTCCACTCCATGGTGGTCATCAGCGAGTCAAGTCGCTTGTGGGCCGGGTCAGATATAGTCGCACCGTAGACCGGTTTTGTACGGTTCCATTTCTCATTCATTGACGCCCGGCTATTCAGTGTGATACATGCCGCTACAGCTATGACCGCCACCGGTAACGAACTGAGTGTCCACATCACCTTTGTGACAGCGCGCCATGAGCCTATCGACACGATAATCACCACCGCCACAATGCCTATGAACTCGGGAAACTGGAATGGATAGGAGGCCATACCCACTATGGCGAAGGCTATAAGAGAGCCGGCAAAGCCATATTCCCGACCTTTTATGGCACATCGCAACGCGAAGCCGAGCAGCAGTACAAATGCAACCATCACCGGCACTCCATAGGCAATCCCGATCTGCAGGAATTCGTTGAAAGCATATTCAGGCGAACCGGCTACACCGGCAAATGCACCACCATCGGGGTGTGAGGCGAAATATTCTTCCTGGGCCGTGCCGAGTGCCCCTGCCACGCGGTCCCATCCCACTCCTGAAAGAGGATTGTCGGCTATTGCCGATACCCCGTCCCGCCATATCAGAAGCCTACCCATTGCCGACTCAGGCTTCAGGTAGAAGAGCGACAAGGCAACAATAAAGCAGCCCGTTACGACAATGACACCTGTCGACCAAGCCTTAAGCTTTACACGCGGCAGGCGTCCACTCCCGGCCAGTACAAGCACACAGCCCGCGGCCCCGGCGATCCACCCAGTGCGTCCCATCAGCACCGGTATAAGCGTAACCGATGCCAACATATAGACACAGCCTGCCCATGCAAGCACCCTCCACCCCGGCCGCAGTGTTACATACAAAGCCACCGGCAATATCATTGCAAGAAACCCGCACATGGGCCCCGGATTATAGAACGTGCCGGTGACGGGATACACATCATGGTTACTGCCTGTCACCCCCAGGAGCTGCAGCCAGCCTGTCACCGCCTCAACCATGCCCATGGCGATGATAATCATTGCGGTGGACTGCATAATGATGAGACGGTCTATCCCGATTGTTTTCATGGTGTGCATAGATGTTACCCCCTGAATATATCTAAAGAGCTTTGAAATATCGTTCCCGGCGTTGACGACCCGAGACACGGTCGCGCGAGGTCAGGATCCTGGTTGCCTTGCCCACAATAAACGGCTCTGGCAAGAGACCGAAATAGCGTGAATCGCGCGAACTGAACACATTGTCACCGGCCACAAAATAATAATTCTCGACAAAAACATAGCTGTCGGTAAACCTGTCGCCTATAAACACGCTGTCACCGCTTGCAGTCACCTTCAGCCCGGTTTCCCACTCGATGTAATTACGATAGATTGTCGCCGACTGGCGGTTAAGCCTCACGGTAGTGCCCTTGCCCGGAACGAGCATGGGGCCGAAATCGCTTACAGTCCAGGGCACAGTTGAGTCATTAGGGAAAGCCTGCATGACCACCCGGCTTGCAATCCCATCGGGATTGTCACAGTTGCTGTCGATGAAGAGGGCAAGCCGCGTGGCCGAGCTGTTATTGATGGTCACGGCGCGGCGGCCGTTTATGTAGTACAGGCAACCGCGTATCTCGACCGTGTCGCCCGGCAACGCCACACAACGCTTCACATAGTATGTGACCGGATCCATGGCGATATTGTCCCATGGGCCGACATAGGGGAAATTGAACACAATGATGTCGTCACGGTCCAGATGCCCCAGAGCCGGCACGCGGTGAACCGTCACGCTGTCACCCCTTGCGGCCCCCATGATATCAAACAGTCTCGCCCCCATCACCGTCTTGTCGACCATGATCTTGTCACCGGCAATGAGAGTTGGCATCATCGAGTCGGTGGGAATGGTGAACGCGGCATAGAAAAACAGCTGGGCTACCAACCACAGCACAACCACCGCCACGCCTGACAGGAATAGATTCATAACCCAGTCGGCCACCCGGAGCAACACCCGCTTCATCGTTTTTACCACCATTCCTGTCTCCCGGTTTCATCAATCATGAATATGCGTTCGTCCTTCCCTTTGGAAAGGTCGCGCAATAGCAGCAATGCCTTTTCAGGCACATTATCATACACAAGCGATATATCACTGGCAGTCTTTTGCCCCAGTGATTTCCATTTTCCATCAGTCCAAAAATACATAACTGTTTATCAGCGTAGTGTCGACATAAGAATAATGACCCGGCATGTTGGATATCAAGAAAGAGGCGGCCCTGAGTCTCAGACTGTCATCTTTATAGTGCTGGAGTACTTTTTCCAGTTGGGCTCGGTTTTCTCCGGCATATTCCAAAGCTCGCTCCAGATCTGACTTCCCGTTTTTTATGCCGCAACAGGTTACAGATATAGAACAGATTATGATTATTATTGCAATTTTGAATTTCATGCTTTGGAGGTGGCAAAGACCGAGTCTTGCGGTTTTGAGCTTGTCTGGTATCTATACGAAATTATATTTTAGCTGGACAATGATAATTAAAATAGGTCTGTCGGCTCAGGCTCATATTCTCAATCGGTGGAAGAACAGGACCGGATTGGAATCATCAGAGAGTTCTCGTTCCGAAAACTCGTCAATGCCGAGATTCTCAGCTATCGTGAGCACCATTGAGACATCCAAGGCCGAGACCATAAACCGGTCGTATATGACAAGTGGAGCTCTCCTGAGAAACGGATAGTTATTATAAGTGGTAAGACCCAACCGCAACAGGTTGCCCGATTCCGAGATGTTATTCCTGTCGCATCGGTATATGTTGGTGAAATAACCTATTTTATAAAAAATATCGGCTGTGATATATACAGTGCTGTCGGTGACGCATATGAGCCCCGGCTGTGTCACGACAGGCTTGTTGGCCGTTGCCTGGTTGAGTACCGCAAAATCCTCCATGTCGTTGAAATCACTCAGTTGCATCGGTGTGTTGAACTGAAGTGTCCATTTCCCGCTTTGTACCCCTTGCCTGGTATCTATCTCATAGATGGACATGTCAAATTTGCGTGTGGCATATATTTTGTCGCCCGATTGCATGACTATAGGATTACGGTACAGGAAATTCTGATTCTTGCTGAACGGCAATACCTGCTTCCCTAAACTCCCGGAGTCGATATCGTATTCAGCCAGTTCATATCCTGTATCATTGCTTGTGACTGATGCCAGCCATATCTTGTCGTTGACAAATGTGAATGCATTGAATGCATCGGGTAATTTATACGATTCGACAAATTGCCCGTCGGGGCTGTACACATTTATCGACTTTGAAAGAATTGAAAGAATGTATACAAGACCATCATGAATTTTCATATCGGAAATCTGAAGATAATCTCCGGCACCTTGTCCATGGTGATTGAATGAAGACTGCAACCGTCCCTCGTGATCAAATATGAAAATGTCATGACCGCTATTTATCGCTATCACACTGTCATTTACATCTATATGCCTTATTTCGCTGATAAGTGCCCTGTTGTCAAGAATCAAATAGTGACACGAATCAATAAATTCATCGGCATTTTCTGTTATACTATTTATATCGATATTGATTTCAGTACCGGAGCGTTCATTTTGACCCACAGTACATGAAACCATCGAAATCAAACCTATGATGCAGTACTTGATATTCATTATTACGTAGAATTTTTCAAAACTTATTGATTTATTGGATTGATTTAAATATATTAGTGAGATAGTCCCCTTCGTTCGTAAAACACAGCAGTCATGTATATTGAATAGTATTACGGTAAATCGAACTTCAATAGCTGTTGCTCTCCATTTTCCCCTATTGACACCGCATATATTTTTTTAGATTGGTCGTCTACACAGAAACTACATATCTGACGTCCTGTGTCATAACGATTAATCAATTTACCGCTCCAATCATATTTATATATATAATTAGGAAAAACTTTGGGATCGGAAATACCGTGCATTGTTGCATATACATTCTTATCGGTTGCAAATAGCCCAATGAATCCATATATAGTCTCGGGTAAGGTTCCTATTTGTCCATTCAACGACTCAAAGATTGGCACATGGTAGCAGTGCTCTGATACGAGTTCTATCGATGACTCTTTCAATTTAAAGAATTGAATTATACTGCCAATGGTCGTCGCCTGCACCATTTTTTGCCCATCGGGGCTCACCGCCCACAAAGTCTGCGACAATAAAAACATCCTTATCACATCTTCCTCATAATTCAAATTTTTCAATAATTCAGGAAATTGGTCATATGTTACCTTGGCTTCGTTATAATCAGCAATAGTGAATCTGGGGTGACCTTGTAAGGATACAAACCGGTTTTCTCCAACCAAAGTAAGCTCTTTTGGTTTGATCTTATAATCAGGTATTCCTATATTCCTCCATGAATCGTCCGAAAGACCTCCGATTGCCGTAAGGTCGCTCACTAACATATTTCCACGTCCATAATCGTATATGGAAAAGATTCCCACACAATCACTCTTGGACATATTGGCAGGCATTATCAATTCCTTAGCTCCCTGCCCAATGCTTCCAATTGAACCAAGAAATAAACCACTATCCTTATTAAAGAATTGCAAAATTTCACTATGCATCTCGTCAGTCACGATTAGCAGTGAATCATGAGTCCACATACTCCTTGCATATCCAAATTCAAAATCATCATTAAGGACCCGACCAATAATTGTATCTGTAGTGCAATTGTCAACACTCTCACAATGTTCGTTCGCTGAATTGGTACATGACAACAAGAATAACAAATATATCATAGTTGCCGAACTCAGTACACTTATATTATTCCAGTTCATCTTTAAATCAACATCAAAATTAAGAAACTCCTTTTTACAGAAAATTTAAGAATTCGTATAAATGCGTTCATTCCATCAAAATGAATAACCACACGTACAGCGTCCAGAAATTGTCGTTATGTCAGTCTTTCCAGTGGCTAAATTTGATGGATACCACTGCTTATAGCAGCGTGGACAAAAAACAACGCATTTGGATATTACCACAACGCTAATAGGGTCACATTCTGCGGTAATAGTTGATTCTGAATTACCACTGGTACACTCATCGCAACCGAGGGCCTCGATGTTGGCGAGCTGGATGGCACTGAGATTATCCTCGGCTACCATATAGCCGAGACCTTTGTAGCAACTTAATGCCATTGCCGCTATGACAGCAGCTCCAAGAAAAAATTTCTTTTTCATGATTAATTGTTAGGTTAGATATCAAATCGACCCATGAACTATGGCTTTATTAGTATACACTGTCAAGTAAATAGCTGAATTCCAGCTCCCGGTCATCACTCAGGGTGAATAATACGGGGTAGGCTGACTCTACATACCTCTGCTTCCAGAACCGGCTGTCCTTGTCCACTATAACATTGGGTTGCTGAAGTCTATCTTTGCCATATTCTATTCTCAGCAACTTTTGCGACTGTAGATTGGTGAATATGTATAGATTACGACTGTTGTCGAGACGGGCCTTGACAATACGGTCGGCATCGTTCTTGCAGGAATTGCAACCCATACGGGAGACTATGAATATAGAATCGTACTTCTCGGTATAGCCGGGAGCTATCTCCGAGAGCCCCGTCTGTATATATTCCTTATACCCGGGATCGGTATTGCAACCGGCAATAAGCTGAGCGGCAACCAATGCGGCAAGTAAACGAATCGATGGTTTCATTTTTCAGCAAGTTTGAACACCCGGTACACCATCAGGTCGTCATCGTCCGACTCCACGTTGATGTGCAGTCCATCGCTGTTGACAAAGGAATAGGATGTGAAATATGTTCCTTCCGGCAAAATTGTTTCGCCTACGATATTAAACGATGAATCAAGAATAATGACAGCGATACGCTGTTTTCTCATGGCTTCCTTGATTTGATCAGGATTTACGTTGGTCAGGGGAAGTGCTACCATACGATAATATACGTTTTTCGAGTCATCATAAAGAATTCCTGAATAACGGTATCTTCTCAATGTACTTACCATTTTTTCTTCTTTCGATGAGAAATGACCGCGATTAATATCTGTGGGTAATGAATAACCGGCATATACAGGCTGGCGTGTATCGGTTGCAATATGATAACGATACAGACTATCGGAGGCCGGATAGCATATCAATATATCTCCACCGGGCATCATTGCATAAGATGTGATGCGGAAATTGACATCCCAGTTGGACAAATCATCGCTCGAACCGTAGATTGCCGGAAATGGATTGCCGGTTATTACACAGTCATTGCTTTCGTCATACACAATAGTTGCACCTTCTATTTGACCATCAACGGCAATACCATCCATACCACTCAATATGTGCTTCCCATCAGTGACTATATAGGGAGACAATGATGTTGGGAAAGGATTCACAGCATATTTTGGACTCATTCCCGATGAATCAGTCTCAGGGATCTCGATTCTTTTTAAAATTTTTCCCTCTGTATCTACTATACTTATCCGTTTTCCCCATGACTCATAGAGATAGATACGGTCAGCATCATAATAGAAACCATCAATCCAAGGCACCGCATCAGGACCCTCTCTATAAAGTTGTATTTTTCCACTGACAGCCGGTATATTCAGGTCGACAAAACAAATATTATGCGTAGCCCGGTTATAGAAACACATCACACTGTCATTGATTTTCTGTATATACGCAGGTTGCTGTATTGTCAACGAATCAAGCGGTATTACGCACGAATCGGTCTCAACCATATCAAATTTATCGATACGACTGACGGAATTATGCGTGCATGAAACCATGCACGCATAAATTATAATAGTGTAGAGAAGGACGTTCTGTCTCATTATTAATTATTTATTGGAACTTAAGTTTCCACTGCACCGAGTACTCTCCGGTGATCCATTGGATATGCATACTTCTTCAGAGGAACCAATCAAGGTAGTGCAATACCCTTTATTATTACTGGCATTGGCTGATACTTCACAGGCTGCGGTGGCCTCGACATCATCGAGGGTTGTTTGAGAAGGCACCGATGCACTCTCCT
>JAMPBP010000020.1 GCA_023666645.1 Clostridiales bacterium | reverse complement strand
AGTGGCACACGGTCGAGGTGCTGGAGCCGTCGGCTATCCTGGAGGTGAAGGACGGTCCTTACATGCCGTTGCAACCTGAGGATATTCTCTATTGAACAGGTTCATAAACATATCAGTGCACGTGTCCTGGAATAGAGGATAGGCTATGGCTGGGGTGATGGAGTGTGACCTGGTGGGGTATGTCGAGGGGCGTTGGCTGGCGCTCAGGGGGGAGGGGCGTGTGAGTTCGGCGGCTGCCTATAGGAGTGTGATGAATTCGCTGGGGCGTTTCCTGGGGGGGAGGTGTGTGGCTCCGGGCGATGTCGATGGTGAGCTGATCGTGGGGTGGGGCGCTTTCCTGGAGGGTCGTGGTGTGGAGGGGTCGACGTTGGCGTTCTACATGAGGACGCTGCGCACCATTCTAAAGGGGGCTGTGAGCGATGGGTGGTGCCGCGGTGAGGTGGACGAGTGGTTCAGCGGGGTGAGCACTGCGAGGGGGCGTGTGGGTGTGAAGGCTGGGGAGCGTGCTTTGGGCGAGGAGTGGATTGACCGTATCGAGGGGCTCGACCTTTCGGGTGCCGGTGATGGTGAGCTGGCGATGGTGAGGGATATGTTTATGTTCAGTTTCTATTGCGGGGGTATGGAACTGGTCGATGTGGCCCACCTTAAGTGGACGGGTAATCTGGAGCGGGGGTGTCTGGTGTACCGGCGGCGGCTCAGGGGGGTGGAGCGCCGCGTGTCGCTTGGGGCAAGGGCGCTGGCGATGCTGGAGCGTTACCGTGGGGATGGCGGGGTGTATGTGTTCCCGCTTTTGGAGGGGCGTGGGCCGGCCTATTTCAAGGCCGGGCGTAACCGTGTGGTGAGGCTCATGGGTGAGCTTGGGCGCCGGGTTGGGTGCCCCGGTCGGCTGACTTTTGGTGTGAGCCGGTATTCGGCGGGGTTTTGTGGTAGGTGATCCCCGCTTTTTGTGGGTGAAAGGTTATTGGCTGCGCGTTGCGTGGCCTTTTTTTTGCTTGGAGGTGGCTTGGAGAGCTGGGAGTTCTGGGAGAGCTGGGGGCTGGGGGTGCTGTGAGATCTGGGAGCTCTGGGAGAACTGAGAGAACTGGGAGTGCTGGGAGTACTGGGAGTGCTGGGAGAGCTGGCTCTTTGCTTATGGTGCCTATACCATGCGACTATGCCGACCTGTTCTTTGCTACCAAGCTTGGGCTTTAGATTTTGTTTTGGGCTATGGCTTTCCAGAGGGGGGCGGCCATGAGCGATTGTTTCATTTGGTCGCTCTCGAGGAGCTCGAGGAGCTGTGGACGGGTGAGGAGGGTGACCGCGATGTCCTCGGTGGTGTCGAGGTGCTGGTCCTGAGTGGGTACTACGTCGCGTGCTATATAGCAGTAGGTAAGGTTATTGCTTGTGGATGGGTTCCCTGAGATTACTGTGAGCAGTTCCCACTGGCCGCCTGTGTAGCCGGTCTCCTCGGCGAGTTCGCGGCGGGCGGCGTCGATGGGCTGTTCGCCGGCCTCGACGCAACCGGCGCACAGCTCGGTGAATACGTCGCCCAGGCCGTGGCGGTATTGCTCTACCATGACGAAGTGGCCCTGGGGGGTGATGGCTATGACGTTGACCCATGTGGGGTATTCGAGGACGTAATATTCGGGGTAGATGACTCCGGTGGGGAGTTTGACGGTGTCGCGCCGGGCTACGAGCCATGGGCGGCGCACGATGTACTCGCTGTCGAGCACCTGCCATTTTTCGGTTTTATGCTGCATGGTGTTGGGGCGTTTTTTGATGGCAAAGATAGTGAAGGTGTTGTTTATGTAAAAGATATTTGCGAACTTTGTTTTTAAATTAAATGCCTTATGGAATCAAAAGATATCCCTGTATTGCTGCTCACGGGCTACCTGGGAAGCGGCAAGACAACTTTGCTCAATAGAATTCTGACCAACCGACGCGGTATCAAGTTTGCTGTTATTGTCAACGATATAGGCGAGGTCAACATCGATGCCTCGCTCATACAGAAGGGTGGCATTGTGGGTCAGGACGGCGGCAAGAACGACGACCTGGTGGCACTGTCCAACGGGTGTATATGCTGCACGCTCAAGATGGACCTCGTTGAGCAGCTTGGTGACTTGGCCCGGTCGGGCAATTTCGACTATATTGTGATTGAGGCGAGCGGAATATGCGAGCCTGAGCCTATAGCCCGCACCATATGTGCCATACGTCAGCTCGACCCGCGCATCGCTGCCGGCGAGGCTTTGCCGCGTCTGGACTGCATCGTGACTGTGGTCGATGCTTTGCGGTTGAAGAGCGAGTTTGAAAGCGGTTCGCGGCTCGAACGCAATGGTATAGACGAGGAAGATATTGAGAATCTGATTATCCAGCAAATCGAGTTCTGCAACATAATATTGCTCAATAAGGTGTCGGAGGTGACAGCCGGTGAGGCTGCCCACATACGCAGTGTAATCAAGGCCTTGCAGCCCAAGGCGCGTATCATAGACTGTGACTATGCCGACGTACCGCTCGACGCTATCATCAACACCGGTATATTCAACTATGAGGATGTGGCCACATCGGCTACATGGGTGCGCGAGATTGAACGCAGTGTCACCGAAGCGGAGGAAGCCGAGGCCCACGGCCATCACCACCATGACCATGATGACCACCACGAGCACGACCACGAGGGGCACCACCATCACCACGATGAGGAGCACGAGGAACACCACCATCATCACCACGATGATGATGACAGTTGCGGCAAGCCGGGACATGGCGAGCATTGCCACCACCATCACCACGATGGGGAGGGTGAGGCCGAGGAGTATGGCATACAGACGATGGTGTACTATCGTCGCCGCCCCTTCGACATTCACAAACTCGATCGCTTCGTGGCCACCAAATGGCCGGCCAATGTGATCAGGACCAAGGGTGTGCTCTATTTCCAGCACCAGCCCGACATGTCGTTCCTCTTTGAGCAGGCCGGCGTGCAGAAGAAACTGAGCGAGGCTGGCCTGTGGTATGCCACGGCACCTGCCAATGAGCTTGCCGAGATGATTGCCCGGGAGCCTGGTCTTGCCAAGGATTGGGACGCCGTGTATGGCGACCGCATGATCAAGCTGGTGTTCATAGGTCAGCATCTCGACCGCGAGGCTCTGGCTGCCGAGCTTGATGCCTGCCTTGGTGAGCTCCCTGCTGAGAAATGAATTGATTGACCCCAAGTACCTTACAATAATTACCATGAAAATGAAAACTATACTGGCATCGGCCGCCATGTGCGCGATGCTTTTCCCTCAGGTGCCGGCCTATGGAGCCGCTCCTGTTGAGGATGACTTTGCGGGCTACCTGTTCACCTATTTCACCGACAACTCGATGGATGGCGAGCAGATACGCTTCGCTCTCTCCAATGATGGATATAACTTCAAGGCTCTCAATAATAACCGCCCTGTGATCGACTCCAAGGTGATCGCGTCGACCGGTGGAGTGAGAGACCCCCACATTCTGCGCGGGCAGGATGGCGAGACCTTCTACATGGTGGTGACCGACATGGTGTCGGGCAACGGCTGGGACTCCAACCGTGCCATGGTGCTGCTCAAGAGCAAGGATCTGGAGAACTGGGACCACTCGGTAGTGAACATTCAGAAACGCTATCCCGGCCAGTGGAACCTCAAGCGCGTATGGGCTCCGCAGACCATCTATGACAATGAAGCCGGGAAATATCTCGTGTACTGGTCAATGCAGCATGGCGATGGTCCCGACATCATCTACTATGCCTATGCCAACGATGATTTCACCGACCTCGAGGGCGACTACAAGCCGCTGTTCCTCCCCAACGATGGCAAGTCGTGTATCGATGGTGACATAGTGTACAAGGATGGGCTGTATCATCTGTTCTACAAGACCGAGGGCCACGGCAACGGTATCAAGGTGGCCACCACCCCGTCGCTCACCTCGGGAAAATGGACTGAGCAACCCGATTACAAACAGCAGACAACCGACGGTGTAGAAGGCGCCGGTACCTTCAAACTCATAGGAAGCGACAAGTACATACTCATGTATGACGTGTATACCGATGGCCGCTACCAGTTCACCGAATCGACCGACCTGGAAAACTTCAAGGTAATCGACGACGAGGTGACTATGAACTTCAATCCGCGCCATGGCACCGTGATACCGGTGACACGAGCCGAGATGCAGCGCCTCATGAAGCGATGGCCGTCGACCGACATGGCCGGCCTGCACGTCGACATGAATCCCATATTGCCCGGCTTCCATGCTGATCCTGAAATTCTCTACAGCCAGCGCGACGGAAAATACTATCTCTATTCCACTACCGATGGCACGCCCGGCTGGGGTGGAACCTACTATACCTGTTACTCATCGCCTGATCTCGTTGAGTGGACTGATGAGGGTATCGTGCTCGATCTCGCTACCGACCAGGTGGTATGGGCCGATGGCAACTGCTGGGCTCCGGCCATCGAGGAAAAGGTCATCGACGGCAAATACCGCTACTTCCTCTATTTCAGCGGCAATCCGGTGGCAGGCGGTGGCAAGCAGATAGGCGTGGCTATGTCTGACAACCCCACCGGCCCCTTTGTCGACCTGGGACACCCCATCATCACCAAATCACCGGTGGGACGCGGCCAGCAGATTGATGTCGATGTGTTCACCGACCCCATCGGAGGCAAGAGCTACCTATACTGGGGCAATGGCTACATGGCCGGTGCCGAGCTCACTCCCGACATGACATCCATTGTCGACTCGACAATAACCGTCATGACCCCCAAGGGTGGCACGCTCAAGACATGGGCCTACCGCGAGGCTCCATATGTATTCTATGACAATGGCACATACTACTTCATGTGGTCGGTCGACGATACCGGTTCGCCCAACTACCATGTAGCCTACGGCACGTCAAAGTCTCCGCTGGGTCCCATCACTGTGGCCAGGAATCCCGTGATACTGTCGCAGGATCCATCCAAGAAAATCTATGGCACAGCCCATAACTCGGTGGTCAAGACCCCCGGCAGCAATGACTGGCGCATCGTGTACCACCGCATCAATGAGAATTATCTCGACAACGGTCCCGGTGTACATCGCCAGGTGTGCATCGACCGCATGACCATTAATCCCGACGGGACAATCGCCCCGGTAGAACCTACGCGATGACAGTAGACTCGCTCACACCCAAGGGACGCTATGGTGTGTATGTGCCTTATGCGTTGATGTTGGCCGATTTCATCGTACTCAACGCCACGCTTGTGCTTGTGCTGCTGCTCAACACGCCGGCGGTGCCTGTCGACACCCTGCGTGTCGTGGTGGTGTTGGGCAATGCTGCCTATCTCCCTGTGGCAAGCATGTCGTTCAGGATACGTCAGGCCCGAGCCGTGCACATGGAGCGACTGGTCATCAAGGCTTTGCACATGGTCCTGCTCCACGCGGTCATCTTCTTCGCGTTGATAGCTTTTGTGGGTAAGGCCGGCGAGGTGCCTTGGCACGACTATGTCGAGTTCTATGCCATCTTCATCTTGGTCCTCCCGCTTAGCTGGACAGGTACGCGTCTGGTGCTAAAAGCCATACGCCGCCATGGACGTAACTACCTCAATGTCGTCATAGTAGGCTATGGCGATACCGCCTCACGCCTTGCCGAGGAGCTTCAGGGCGACCCGGGTTTCGGCTACATGATCAGAGGTTTCTTCAGCAACGAGGAACCCGAGAGCTTCGGGCGTGGCCGATATCTGGGCAATGTCACCGGTGACCTTGCACCCTATCTGGCTAAGAATCATGTCGACGAGGTGTACTATGCCGAGGATTATGTCGATGATGAAGTCTTGAAAACAGTGGTGAATATAGCCGACGAATACATGGCCTCATTCTTCTTTGTGCCGCGGCTCAGCCGTCAGGTGGCACGCTCGTTCCATCTCACCCGTGTAGGTTCGTTGCCAGTGCTCGCGGCTATGAGCAATCCTCTCGATAATCCCGTTAACAGGGTTGTAAAGCGCACATTTGACATTGTTTTCTCATCGTTGTTCCTGATTGTAAGTCCTGTGGTATTCATTCCGGTGGCGATTGCAATCAAGCGGTCGTCGCCAGGGCCGGTGTTTTTCAAGCAGAAGCGTACAGGCTATCGTGGCAACGAATTCACGTGCTGGAAGTTCAGGACCATGCGCGTGAATGCTGATGCCGATCGTTCGCAAGCCACTGCCCATGACCCGCGTAAGACCCGCGTGGGTGATTTCCTGAGACGCTCCTCAATCGACGAGTTGCCCCAGTTTATAAATGTGTTGAAGGGAGATATGTCGGTGGTGGGTCCACGCCCTCACATGATAAAGCACACGGAGGACTATTCACGCCTCATAAACCGTTATATGGTGCGTCATGTAGTGAAGCCCGGCATTACCGGCTGGGCACAGGTGTTAGGCTTCCGTGGTGCCACCAACGAGTTGTGGCAGATGGAAGGCCGAGTGGACAAGGATGTGTGGTATATTGAGAACTGGAGCCTTGCCCTCGACCTGAAGATAATAGTGAGAACCGTGACCAATGCCTTGCGTGGCGAGGAGAATGCCTATTGAAATAAGTATTCCGGCCTCTAGGTTACAGCGGAATAATATTAAAAGTCAGGGACCATCTATTGTACGATGTGGGTGGTCCCTGACTTTTGTTTTATTCCTTGGGTGGAGTTTGGGTCGCTCTGCTTATTCTTCAAGCAAAGACGATATGGTTGGTTGCAATGCATTGGCAAACAACATTGCGCCATAGTCGGTGAAATGCAGTGCATCAACCGTGTGGTCGTTGCCCTCTATGAGATTGTCGGCCGGGAGATAGTACAGTTTCGCATAACGCTTACACAGGTCATCATAGCGGCTGTGCATTATGGCGTTGTGGGTCTCCACATCATTTCTGAGCTTGGTGTCAAAAACCGTGCGTGGGTGATGAAGACACTCTATGAAAAGAATCGGTACCTGGGGGTGAGCTTCCCTGATGATGTCGACAAAGGGCACCATCAGGGTGTCAATCTGCTCCGAGGAGCAATTGGCTACAAAGTCGAGGATGATGAGCGATGGGTCGTGGGCGGCCGCTATGACGCGTGCAATCTCGAGGTCAAGCTGTCCGTTGCCACCGAAGCCGAGATTCACGATGTCACGGTTGAGGCGGCGCCTGAGTATATTGGAAGGGCTCATGCCGGCACGGTTGACACAGCCACCGTGCACCAGGCTCGTGCCGTAGTACACGATAGGCTTGTGGGCCCCGGGAAGTCCTATAGACGGTTGTCTCACGCTGTATCCTTGAGGAACCCCGATTGCAAGGCTGTCGACACAGTCGTAGAGCGAAAGATACAGCATGTATTCACGCTCTATCGGCTCGAAATTGTTGAACATATTGGCCTGTGATGAAGGCTTGTCGAGATCGGGCCGTGCAGTATTGACAAAGGTCCATGATGAATCAGGGAGCATCATGTATAGGTCGAGACCACGCACGGCGGTCGGAGTCATCTGTTCAAGACGGTTCATGATTACCGATGTCCATTTCACATCGATCGACGGAGCATCTGTAGCAAATCTTATAGCCATGCCCGAAGAATGACGTCCGTTATAGAAAAGCGGTGGTCTGGCGCCTGTGTGTTCCAGCGAATCGGGTAGACGCTGGTAGCGCAGAGATGTCGAGGCCGGGTCGACACACTTCCCAAGCAGGGGAAGCGAGTCGGCCGTGAACCATGAGGTAGAGTGACGGGCAGTCAACGGGAAACAGCCGGCGATGGTTGCAATCATTAGCGCCGTCGGCAGCTTCAGAAACCATGGATTCATTGTGAATAGTCGTTGTCTTGTTTAGGGATTATCAAGTGGAATGCTATTCCTTGGTTGGGTCGGGCTCACCGATTATCCGTCTTATGATAGGCTCAAGCATGTCGGCATATCTTATGAAGCCAAGGTCGGTGAAGTGTATGCCATCGACAAAAGCCTCGTTGTCATAACCCACCTGGCCCTCGGTGGGCAGGAAGTAAAGGTTGGGATACTTGGCGCTGAGCGTATCGAATATCTCTTTGACCCGCACGTTGAGGTCGTTGACATCGGTGGCGATTTTCTTGTCAAAACGGCAATGGGGGAACCGCACGTCCTCAACAAAGAGCATAGGAATGCCGGGGTGGGCGGCCTGCAGAATCTCGACAAAGGGTACCATCAGGGTATCCATCTGAGCTACGTTGACATTGGGCACGAAGTCGAGCACGTACATTGCGGGGTCAGGAATAGCAGCGAGTACCTCGGCGACCTCAAGGTCGAGCTGGCCGTTTCCGCTGAATCCGAAATTGATCATCTCGCGGTTGATACGTCTTTGGAGTATGTTGGTATGTGCCATACCGGCGCGGTTGGCGCAACCACCTTGCAGAATGCTTGTGCCGTAGAATACCACAGGTTTTTCAGTTACAGGCAGGTTGACCGATGGTTGTGTGAGCGTATAATCACCATCGATGCCTATGTACAGGCTGTCGATACCGTCATAGAGGGGCAGGTACAGCATATACTCGCGCATCACAGGGTCCATATTGGATATCACCGATGCCTCGGTATGCTTGTCGTCGAGGTTGGGACGCGCAGTGTTGACAAATGTCCATGAGTTATCGGGCAGGAGAGTGTACAGGTCGAGACCGCGTATGCCGGTTGGGGTCATGTGGTTCATGTTGACTTTGTACAGGTTGTTCCACTTGATGTTGATGGCAGGGGCGTCAGAGGCAAAGCGCACGGCCATGCCGGCCGAGTTGGTGCCCAGGAAGTACACGGCATCACGCTTTACCTTAGTCTTCAGCGAGTCGGGGAGACGCTGGTAGCGGTTGGCAGCGGCCGACATTTCTATACCTTTGCCCAGCAGTGGCAGTGAATCGGCCGAATGCCACTTGATGTCGGCAGCCTGTGAGGCCAATATTGACGAGAGAGCAATGGCCAGTGATAAGATCTTTTTCATGTTTATGTGCAATGATGAATGTAAGAAGATATTATAAAGGCATCATGCCCTGCCGGCTATGTGCGCCAGTAGAGTTTGATGCGTGAGAATACGGCAGCCAGGGCTATGGCAATGGCTGTGAACAGGACGCCGCGCGCGAAACCCCAGTACCATGTAGAGGCCCAGAACGGCATCAGTGACTCACCGATGCCACACAGGTTCATGACCGGATAGATGAACATCGTGGGGGCCACATAGGCTATCATCGGGTTTTTGCCTGCAAGAACGAAAGGAGCGGTGATATTTTTCCACCGGTACATATCACATACTATGACAAGCAGTGCCAGACAGTAGAAGGCCAGACCCGTTGTCACGAAATAATAACTGAATGTAGGATCGTCCTTGCGTATGCCCCCCTGAAATGCCTCGAAGAACAAGCCGAGCATCAATGCCAGCGCACCGGCTTTGACCAGGTGACTCAGGATCTTGCGGTCGGCAGGCATGCGGTGGGCGAAATATATGGTCAATGATGCCATTACAGCGCTTATGAAGAGGTTCTCGGTCATGTGACGGCCATAGAGCAGCGTGACATTCACCACAATGATGGCAAGAGCCAAAATGGCAACGAGGCCTGTTGATACAGCGCGACGGTTCATCATTATCTTGTTGGGGTCCTCCTTGCGGTCCATAATCCATTTACGCAGGAAGTCACCGGCTATTGTACCCGGAATGACAACAAAGAGGTATTTCAGGAACTCAAATCGGTAAAGCCAGGGGAAGGGACTCCAGTTATAGACAGCCTGTTGCCATGAGTCGGGAGCGTCCTTGCACAGCAGGATTGCCATCAGGAACGGCAGTATTGTGAGCCTTGCAATGGGGCGTCCTATGGTACAGATGTAGATTATAGTTCCAAAGGTAGCCATGTCGCCTAACAGTAATATGATGATATTGCTGTTGTACAACACGTTGTCGACATGTTTGTCGAAGATGGCAAGTTTGGAAGGATTTGTAGTGAGGAATTCGTCGGAAAGTTGCACGTGGCTCTGCAACCAGGCCATTAGTCCGCACGCTATGACGACACCTGTCACCGGAATTGATAATCTGAACAAAGCAGAGTGTTGCCCTGGGAATCGGCTGAACAGCAGGAAGAGCACAAGGAATGCCGTGAGGGTGATACACCATACGAAGGGGTCACTCTCGCGTCCCAGCGACGCTGCTACAACCCAAGGGTAACAGTTCTGAATGAAGATGGCAAAGAAAGCAAGTTTTATGCCGCGCCATATGGCTTGTACTCCTACCGATAGACGCCTTCCACCATGCTCCAGGCGCGAGCCCACGGCAAACGGCATGGCAGCTCCCATGGCAAACAGGAAGAACGGGAAAACAAGGTCGACCCATGTGATGCCGTAGATCGACGGGTCAAATCCACGGTCGGGAGGAACCTGGCAATGGGAGTTCCAGTAGGGAAGCACCCAGTTTACTATAGTGCCGCACAACACCATCATGGCGATGGTGAGACCCCTCATGGCATCGAGCGAGTTGGCACGGAATTTGGTATGTGACATGACGGCTGTTGAATTACAGGTTGGTGGGTTCTGCTTCGTATACATTGCCAAAACGGTCGGTAGCCCTTACCGTAATCTTAGCATTGGGGTTGACCGGTGTTGCACGGTACATGTGGGAAGTGGGCGATGCCGAAGTCCACGAATACTTTAGTTTCGAACGGTCGGCAATGAGTGAAACAGTGAGAGGGTCCTTGGCTGTGAAACGGGTCATCTCGCCCATCACCTTGCCATCTTCGAGCCACTCAACACGCCATTGCGAGTCGGTGTTCCACACATTGGCCACGATATCAGTTGGAGCCTCAGGAGCTGCACCGGGAAGATACACACGCATCTGATGGGAGGGGTCAAAGCCTGTCGACTTGTAATACCACTTGAAATTGTCACCATCGACATTATATATCCCATAGCCGCGAGGTGTGCCATCCTCACACACATCGGTCTGCCACCACAGTCCGCAGGCTGCTGCCGTGTTGTGCTCAAAGAGGCGGTCGTTGTGCTCTACATTCTTGTTCCAGTGCTGGTGACCGGTGATGACATGTACATTATAGGGTTCAAGAAGCTTTATGAGATGGTTGGCGTTGACGGTTTCCTGTGACACCGATTTGCCATCGTAGCGGAAAGGGTGATCTCCGGGTTCATCTTTCAGCGGAATGTGCATGAACAGTACTACTGACGAACCGGCAGGTACATTGGCAAGATCCTGTTCGAGCCATCGGAACGTGCGCTCGTCGATATATCCCATGTAGAAATAGTCGCGGCCTATGTAGAAACAGTTGTCGACAGCTACATAATGTACATTCCCACGGTTGAATGAATAGTTGCTCGGACCAAAGTGTTTCTCAAAACGTGCCTGTGACGTCTCGTGGGTGCGCCCATAGTATTGCTCGTCATGATTTCCCATCACGTGATAAACCGGGAATCCCAGGGCGGCGCGATGCTTCAGGCTTGAAGGATATAGCTCGGGGTGGTCGCCCACGATATCGCCACAGTCGAGGCCAAAGATGTCGACATTGCCAAGCGTTTTCACATGTTCACGCACATCGGCCACCTGGCGGTCATATTCCACCAGCTCATCTTCGCTCACGACCTGTATGTCGGCCTGGGTCATGAACACATGCTTACGGTCATTTTTCTTGTTTTTGATAAGGTTGAAATCGTAGCTTGAACGCACAGGGTCGATGGCTATATAGAACAGAGGGTGATTGTTCTCATCGACCGGAGGCAGATACCCGGCCGGTGTCGA
This sequence comes from Clostridiales bacterium, assembly GCA_023666645.1. Classification (GTDB taxonomy): domain Bacteria; phylum Bacteroidota; class Bacteroidia; order Bacteroidales; family Muribaculaceae; genus JAAVFS01. Next base: position 16,607 of record JAMPBP010000020.1, on the reverse strand, counting down.
TACGTTGATGTAGCGTGCATCGGGTACAGCATCAATAGTGAAGTTGCCGTCACGGTCGGTGACGACACAGTTGTAACCATCGCTCACGGTAACTCCGGCAAGACCTTTCTTGCCGCTTTTCACAGAGCCGGTTACAGGAGCGGCTGCTGTGGAAAGAGTGATGAAAAGTGTAAGTAATGATAATATGGTTTTCATGTGAAAAAAAATGGTTTTGTTTACTGGCATTGAAAATGGTAAAAGAATCTGCCTGATAGCCCTCGTTCAGGGCTGTCATGGCAGATTCTTGAATAGAAAATTTTTACTCGGTTGCTGCATCATTCAGCGGCTCTCCGTGAAGAGCTTTCGTTACAGGAACCCAGTATTCGGGAGAGTTCTGCAAGTGAATGATGTCAAATAGGAAGAAGCCATCGAGAGGATCTGAGCAAAGACCCACGACATCGTAGGCAGCTTTCATGAACATATCTTTGGTATATTTGGGTATATCGGCGCTGACATAGCCGTAGTTCTCAGTAGGCCAGTTGCCGAAGTCGGGACCTCCCACAACCTTGGTAGCGCCCATCACACGTTTATAGCCATTCTGAGCAAATCCCTGAGCTGTCCAGTCATCTGGCCCGGTAAGCGATGTGGGCGATGTATAACATCCAAGAATGAGGAGGTCAATCTTGTCGGCATATCCATACTTCATGTAGTTGCCCGAGCACCATACACCGGCATCAGTGCCGATACGTGGGTCGAAAGCCGGCGAAGCCCAGTTCACACCATTCTGATAGTAAGAGCCATACCAGGCACCTACGTAGCACCCAAACTGTACATTGGCATTTGCTGCATGTGCTGCCTCGGCCGATTTTGTCACAATCTCATACATAGCCTTGGCACGGAACTCCCACCACTCTTTATAGTATTTCGGAAAATCAGAGGTAGGTACAGCTGTAGCCTTGAATGGCATTACGTCCTGAGGCCATTTTTCCAGCTTTTCACCGATATACTCCTCAAACTGTTTGCGAGTGAGATCAGAGAAGTCGGCACGGTGGTCGATGAAACGACCGCGGTCGAGAATGATACCGTCAAGGTCGGGATAATTTGTGGCGAGGTCGCTGACGAGACCCACTACAAATTCCTGAACCTGGGGGTGATGTGGATTCATGAATATTTCACCTTTGTACCAGCTTATGTCGAGCGTGTTCATCAAGCCTCCATCCTCCAGTACCCAGTCGGAGAAATTAGGGTCGGGATCCATGAGGTCGGGCATGTTGAGCACCGATACCCACTCTTTTTTTGATGGGTCGCGGTAGGCCATTCCCATGCCATTGCCGGCAGTATTACCGCATATCATGGTGTTCATGGCGGCATGAATGCGTACTCCCTGTTCATGTCCGGCATCTATCCAGGCCTGGAGATAATCCCAGTCGGCGGTGCGTTCAGTCTCTTGGTATACCGAAGTATTTCCGGTGCGTTTCCATGACCATAGAGATGTCACCTGGTCCACGCGGTCGGTTTTGAACAGCACGTCACCATTTGTGGGACGCACATCGACGAGCATGTCGGTGAAGCCTGCCTCCTTGGCCTTTGTGACATATGCGGCAATGGCTTCTTTGTCATTGGCTACATATGGGAAGTTGGCAGCAGCATCGACCCATATGTAGGCCGGTTTCTCTACAGGAGGTGCGGGCTCGTAGGAACCATAGTAGTCGTCCCAGTAGTTTGGGCAGTCGCTGTCACTGCAGGCAGCCAGGGCTATGGTGGCTGTGGCACCCAGTGCCACAGCTACCTTATTGAATATGTTATTGAATTTCATTGTTTAGTCAAGAAATTGAATGATGTTTAATACTGAATGCAATCGACGCGGATACACCCCATGTAACCATTGGTGAACAGGAAGTAGCCGTACATGTAAAATCCTGTATCTGAAACCCACAGGCGCACATCGTTGGCATTACCACCGGCACCTACGCCACCGGCAGCCTTAGCACCGTATATTCCATCTTCACCATCGGTGACAAATTTGACGGCTCCGTGATTCTCGTTTGTCTTGAGTATTTCGTTTTTGAGATCACCTCCACTCACATCAATCATGTATATGAAGTCATTTCCACCCCACGGGAAAGTATTAACCGAGTTGTGTATGAAGAACTTGCTCTTGTTAAACTCGCGGTAGTCACATGCATTGATAACCCAGTTGCCGGCATCGGCAATACCACCATCGGCATCATCGCGCTTCTTGGTATTGGGATAACCGATATTCATTACAGCGTTTGTGGCGCCATTATATTGAACCGGTCCGCGGGTGCCATTTACAAGAGCGTAGAATGCAGCGTAGTAATTGGCTGTGTTGCTTGTGGCGCTTGTGGGTGCTATGTCGACATTACCCCAAGGAGTGGAGGCGACACCGGCAAGATTGAATTGCTCACCGTTTTTGTCAACAACACCATTTCTTACAAACCAGCGGTAACCGGTTATATTGGTGCCATTGAGAGTGGTGACAATCACAGCATCCTTCGTGACGTCGCCATAGACCGAGATTCGTTCACCTGCTCCATAGCAATTGGCGCTGAGTAGCAACCGTCCTTTGCTGTCGATATCATCAAATACCCATATCTTGATGAGGTTCTCACCATCGCCATATTTTGAATTGACAAGTATGTGACCTGCATGGTCGCTGGTCATGTTGTGGTTCATGCCGGTGGGTATGATGCTCATGTCAAGGCGCTTGCCGGTATCGGTGCCATTGGAGGCTTTCAAAACAACGGCCTGCATGTTGCCTTTCTCGTTGAGGACGAGGTAACGGTCAGTGACACCAAAGCCTGTCTGTTTGTCCTTCAATGTGTAGCCTATCTCGTTCCATTTCTTAACCCAGCGCAACTGCTCTGAGCCCTCGCGGAAACCAAACGGAATCTTTTCGGGAGCTCCTTTGACAACAGTGTATTCTTTTTTGTCGACACCATTATGGGCAGTGACGGTGAGTGTGATATTCTCTTGCTCGAAGTCAAACGGTTCGTTGATAATATCGGGCGAAATTGTAGCGTGGGGCGAGAGAATAACATCGGCCTTCTGGGGCTCCAGAAGATCGGTGGCGACAAGGGTTACACGATGGTTTTTCTCATCTACTATACCGGTTGTACCGTCGGCGAGTTCAAGTTCGATGATGTCACATTCCCACAGCTCAACAATCTCGGCACGCACGGTGTATTGGGTTCTGACGCCCTGGGGATTCTTCACGGTGATGATGTTGTCCTTCGACAGGTCGAGAGTTGTCAACGCGGGCTCTATGGTTGAGTTGTTGGATAGCGAGGCTACCAGGCGCATGTTCTTGAGGTCGTCGGGGGTTACTTCATTGAATGATGCCTTGGGATAGTACATGGGAATCCTCACGGTGATGGTGTGATTCTCGTAGTCGATTTGTGAGTCGAAAGAATTCTCCGAGCTGTCATCGCCTGCATATTTTGCTGTAAGCGATATGATGCCGCGTGGGTCACCGTTGGAGGTCAGTTCCTTTGGGTCATGGCACCCTTGGAAAACAAGGGTGAGAGCCATTGCCGAGAACAAATATAATAATTTACGTTTCATAATAGTGTCAATCTTTGATGATTAAAGCCATTGTGGGAACTGGTCGACAAGACCGTTGTTAGTAACCTCGCTGTAAGGTATCGGGAAGCAGTAGGTCTTCTCATTGAAACGGCGGTCGTCAAGGTCAACCTCGACATAGTTGAACTCACCGTTCTCAATCTTGAATCCGTGCTGGCGGTAGCCGTCATACTCGATGTGGGCAAGTTTCCATCGGCGCATATCCCAGTAGAGATGATTCTCATAGGAAAGCTCAACCTTGCGCTCGCGACGGTATTCTTTGAACCAATTGTCGCCGGTTGTGTTGATTTCGGGTAGCGACACACGGCGGCGCACCTCGTTTACCGGACCCTGATAGTCGCTGGCCGACTTGTTCAGGCGGTAGGCCGCCTCGGCCTTGTTGAGAAGTACCTCGGCATATCGCAGAGCTACCCATGTCTGGGCGCTACGGGTATTCTTAAGGTCAGTGTGTGACTCGTCGACAAGTTTGCGCAGGAAATAGCCGGTGCAAGTGCGGTTCCAGCCATAGGCACCATCGCCATAGGCCTGGAAAATACCATTCTTACCATCAACGCAGTTGTCCATCTCGACACCTTGCCATGTAGAGCCGGCATACACTATTGTAGCGGCGAAGCGGGGCTCGAGTTTGTCATAGGGTGGACGCTCGGTCGAGCCGTTGTGCCATGGGGTCCAGTCAATTTCGCTGCCATCCTTAGCCTGGTAGGTCTCCACCATTTCCTGAGTGGGGACACCACTTGAGCCAAATTGGTATTCATTGCTTCCGATTACAGGAGCATACCACTCGTCGAAGCTGTGGCTCGGGTTCTGCTTGGCATTGAACTGGTATTCAATTATAGACTCTGTGTTGCTGCCTTTCCAAGAGTTGGCATAGTTTGCAACCAACGAGTAGCGTTTGGATTGAACCACAGCGTCAGCGGCATCGTAGGCTTCCTGCCAGCGCTCAGCGTAGAGCATCACGCGGCTCTTGAAAGCCTGGGCCATTACCTGGTCAATGCGGCCTTTGTTGGCATCGTCCCATTTTGAAGGAAGATTCTCGATAGCAAAGTCAAGGTCTTGGGCTATGAAGTCCCACACCTGCTCCTTGCTGGAGAGTGCCTTGTCGGGACCGCTGGGCAGTTCATCATATATGATGCACTGGTCATAGCGCTTGGCAAGATGGAAGTATACAAAAGCTCTGAAGAAACGAGCTTGAGCTTCCCACAGCAGGTCCTGCTCAGTGCCAAAGTTGGAATACTTGGCCATGGAGGTAAGGAACTGGTTGATGTATCGTATTTGTGTATATGCAGTCGACCAGCCGCTGAGAGAGTTCTGGTTGGGTTGCATATAGTCGTACTGTGTGGCATACTGGTAGGCCTGGGCGGCACGGACACCCAGAACAGCATGGTTATACTTGAAGGCATCAGTGAGAGCCTCGGTCAAATTTCCACCAAACTCACCACCGGTCATCTGACCCCATGAGTTTATGTAGGTGTAGAAATTATTGATCTGCATGTCGACATGTTGCTCTGAGTCCCAGGCAGCTTCTTCATCGACTTTGGAGGTATTGTCCACATCGTCAAGCCAGTTGTCACACGAAGCAATCGATGCTCCCAGCACTGCGATGGCCATGAATTTATATATAGTTTTCATTGTCATTAATGATGTTGGGTATTTAGATTAGAATGAAAGGTTTACACCGAGTGCAAATGTGCGCTGCTGTGGATAGTATCCATTGTTTACGGCAGGCGACTCGGGGTCGATGTTATATTTGTTGAGTCCACTGAATGTCAGGAGATTGTAGCCCTCGGCATAGATACGCAACTTTGTTATTCCTGATTTCTTGATCCAGCGTTGCGGGAAAGTGTAGCCAAACTGGGCTGTTTTCAGACGCAGGTAGTTGCCGTTGCGGTACCACATCGATGAGGCATATCCGTTATTGTTGGAGTAGCTCATTGTGGCTTCAAGACGTGGAAATTCTGCATTGGGATTCTCTGGTGTCCATGCGTTCTCAACGAGATAGATGGGTGAGTTACCGCCCTCATAGAATGGACGTGTGAACGAGGTGTGGTCCTGTACTCCCGAGTGGGCTGCACCACTTTGTGTGTATAGACCCGTAAGTGCAACCTCGCAGTCAAGTCCCCATGCCCACAGCATGTCAAAGTCAAAGCCGTTCCAGTTGGCATTGAGGTCAAGAGAGCCGGTGTATTTCGGAACATGGCTCTTGCCGAACCAACCATCATCGTCACCCCAGGCACCTGATGAAGGAGCTACAATCTTACCGTCACCGTTGAGATCCTTGTACTTGATGTAACCGGGACGCACTTTCTGTGCCGGTGTCGCGCTGTTGTTGATTTCCTCCCATGTCTGGAACAGTCCCTCGGCTATCATGCCGCGTTTCACACCTACCTGTTTTCCGGCAAGACGCTGCCACTCGGGGAGATTGGGGGAGTCACCGGCATATTTGACCCAGCGGGCATAGGCATACGAGAATATCAGTTTTGCACTGTAACCTACTTTTCCTATGCGGTTATTGTGGTTGAAGGTCAAGTCAAAGCCGCGGTAGTCTATTGCATTGACATTACCTGTGTTATAGTAGTAACCACCCATAGATGGAGGATATGCTCCTGTGGTACCCGCTATCTTGTCATATTCATATTTGTAAAACACGTCGGCCTCAATGTTAAGTAATCCGTGCCATAGAGTGGCGTCGATACCGATGTTGTAGTTGTTGGCCTTGGACCATGTCAGTGTCGGGTTGCCCAGAACGGCAGGATAAATAGATGAACCGATTACACCGCCTATTATGACTGAATTGTTGTAGATACCCATGGTATTGGTCCACATGAGTGGGTCAAGACCGTTGGTAGTGGCGGTCTGTCCGTAACCGGCACGCAGTTTCAGGTTCTGTACCCAGTCGGCGTTGAAGAATCCTTCACGGTCTATGCGCCAACCAAGAGAAACACCCGGGAGTCCTACCCAGCGCTTGTTCATGCCGCCGAAGAGGTAGCTGCCATCGTAGCGGAATGTCAGTTCGGCAAAGTACTTGTCGGCATAATTATAATTGCCGCGCATCACAAAGCCGGCCGAGCGCTGATGCCATGAGCTTCCTACCGGTTTAGGATTCATTACTGTTCCGTTAAGCCCCTGGTTTGTGAGGTTGCTCAGCTCGTCCTTGTCAATGAAGTTCAGTCCGTAGCCTGTGACTCCCATGCCATGGTAGCGTGACTCTCGCGTCTCGGCAAGTGCCATCAAACCTACATTGTGGTCACCAAAATTGTTGTTGTAGCCTATTGAGGTCTGGGATGTGAGATAGTAGGTGCGACCGGTGCTCTCTATCACACTTACGTTGGAGGGCTGGTCACTGTATTCGGGCTTGCCGTCACCATCTTTGCCATATACAGGCGATGTCTTTCCTATTGTAGAGGTATTGAAATAGCCTCGCATTATCTGATAGGGAGTGGTGAGTCGCTTCTGGTTGTTGAAAGTAGCGTCATAGGCACCGGTGAACTTTGCATACAGGCCTTTCAGGAAGGGAGCGTCATAACGCAGTGAGATGTTGGCAGCGATGGCTGTTGTGTTCAATTTGTTGTAGCCCGACTGTTCAAGGGCAGCGTGGGGAGCGGCTACCAGAACGTTGCCACCCCATGAGCCTACGGGATAAGTCTTGCCATTATAAGTCGTGTACTCGGGCAAGAAAGGCAGTGATCGTACTATCTGCTCGGGAATGTTCTCGTAGTCATCAGGATTGGCGCTCATATAGGGCTCGTGCTTGTCAGATACACGTCCTGAGACACCGAGGTTGAATGTAAGGTTGCTGGTAATCTTGGCATCGATGTTGGCACGCAGGTTATAGCGCGCGTTGTTGAAACGGTCAAGGTTACCGTTTTCTTTCAGGTAGCCCAGTGATACAAAGAATTTGTATTTCTCGCTGCCGCCCGATGCTGAGATGTTGTGGGAGGTGCGTGTACCTGTTCCCCACATTTTGTCATACCAGTTGGTGTTGCCCCAGCCGTTGGTGCCGAGTCTCATGCTGTTGACTATCTCCTGGGTGAACACCGGCATGCAGTCGGGACCCCATTCCATTTCATGGTCAAGGGCATAGGCGCGGTTGAACCAATAGGCGTAACCGGGGCCGTCGAGCCATGTCTGCTTCAACGCATTGTTGCTCCAGCCAAATGTTCCGGTATAGTTGATTGATGTCTTCTCGCTGTTACCTTGCTTGGTGGTGATGATTATGGCACCGTTGGCGTCAAGACCATACACTGCTACAGCCGATGCATCCTTCAACACTGATACCGACTCGATTTCGTTGGGGTCAATCTGGTTGAAGTCTTCGCTTGTACGGCGCACACCGTCTATTACATAGATGATATTCGACTGGCCACGCAGTGTGATAGAGGCAGCGTCGGCACCAGGCTGTCCTGATGTCTGCACGGTAGCGATACCTGATACACGGCCGCCGATCACGTTGGACATCGCCATAGTGGGAGCCTGTAGAATCTCCTTGCTTGATACTGTCGATACCGATGAAGTCACCGCACCACGTTTCATCGAGCCGTAGCCCACGACAACGACCTCATCAAGTGTCTTGTCATCTTCAATCATTGTGACGTCGATTTTTGTACGCCCGTTGACCTTGACTTCTTGAGGACGCATGCCTATATATCTGAATATAAGCGTTGCATTGTTGGGCGCATCGAGGGTGTAGTTACCATTGATATCGGTGGCTACACCTTCCTGAGATCCCTTGATAAGGACCGAAACACCAGGCAGGGGGTCTTCGTTCTCGTCGACTACTGTGCCTGTAACCTTGGCTATGGCTATCGCCGAGCCGAGGAAGACCATCATGAGCCATAACGACATTCGCCGCGATAGCGTGGTGATGGTAGGTTTAGATAGTTTTCCCATTAAAAAGATTCGTTATTGGTTTGTTTTTCATTATTTAGCGTCAGAAAGTAAAGGCCGTGGAAAACTCCGTGACGATTACTTTCTTAACGCTTTCTCACGGCAAGTTATTGCATGCCGTTCAAAATATCTATTTGTATGATATATTTGTTCTGATGTCTCTCTTGCTACCGCTTGCTGACATTACAGTTTTGTCACACCGTTCTTGACTATATCATCAAGAATCTGCCAGCACTGGAACATGCCGCGCGGAACGTGGAAGCAACCTTTCCACTTGCCCCCCTTCAGTGGCATGAGCACTTCTCCGCGACGGTTCAGATAGCCAAACCACTCGGGATATTCTGTGTCCTTGAAGTGGCTCCAGGCGTAGTCGTGAACGCGCTCAAACCACTGCAGGCAACGCTCGTCGCCGGTGAGCTGGTAGCCTTTGATCATAGTGATGAGGGTCTCGATGTGTACCCACCACAGTTTCTGGTCCCATTCAAGCTCCTGCGGTGGGAAACCCTTGAGGTCCATGAAGTAGTAGATGCCGCCATACTCTTTGTCCCAGCCATACTCTGCCATCTTCAACGCTGTATCTTTTGCACTGACAATGAGCTCGGGGCGTCCAAGACGCTTGCCCAGGTCCATCATGAACCACATTGCCTCGATTGAGTGTCCTGGATTCATGTGGCGTCCCTCGAAGCAGTCTACGAGCTGGCCGTCAACTCCGATGTTCTCTACAACAAGTCCGTCAAGCTCGGGTCTTACAAACTGTTTCACCTCGTTGATACATGTGTCGATAGTCTGTTGCAGGAATTCCTCGTCGAGAAGGTCCTGTATCTCAAGCGCGAGGTTGCACAGGATCATTGGGAGGGCAAAGTTCTTCAAAGGGCGTGTGCCGGCATGAAGCTTGTTCCACTTCCCCTTGGGGTTGTCGACCTTGGAAAGTATGATGTCGAATGTCTTCTTGGCAATGTCGGCATACTCCTTGTTGCCGGTGGCAATCGATAGTTGACCGAATGCCATGGTGGCAAATGTGTAGGAGAAGATGTTGTAGGGGTCAACGATGGGCTGGCCGTCGCGTGTGAGCGAGAAGTACCAGTTATAGTTGCCGTCGTGACCATATTTCTTCAGGAATTCAGCACCCTGGATTGCAGCGTCGAGCCATTCCTGTTTTTTCTCTACCTTGTTGTAGAGCATCGAGAACATCCACACTTCGCGGCCTTGGAGCCATATGAATTTGTCGGTATCATAGACGCTGCCGTCGCGGTTGAGACATGAGAAGTAGCCCCCACACTCTTTGTCTATTGAGTTTTCGAGCCAGAATGGGAGGACAGAGTCGAGAAGTTCACTCTTGTATTGTTGAGCAAGTGCTTTAAAATCGGCCATGTTTAAGTTTTTAGTTATGTGATGTTATGTTAATTGTCTTTTTTGAGATCTGATGCTGTGCGCTGTATGTCGTCCTTAAGCCAGAACTGCTCGATTTCTTCGAGCGTCTTGCCTGTAGTGTCGGGCACTTTCTTCCACATTATCCATATATAGGGGAAGCAGCATAGGGCGAAGAACAGGAATGTGCCTGCCGGTGTGAGAGTCTCGAGCATCCAGGGGGTGAGCTGCCCTACGAGGAATGTTGCAATCCACAGGGCGAGACCGGCTACCGACATTGCGACACCACGCACGGCCAGCGGATACATCTCGCTGAGTATCACAAATATTATGGCACATATAGATCCGGCACAGCACACAATGTAGGCGGTGAAGAAGACCAAGAGCCATATGCTGCCTATGCCCATCGCCGTGTGCCATTGGAAATAGGCGGCAATGAGAAGCAGGGCTACAATCATACCCGTCACGCCATAATAGACAAGAGCCTTGCGTCCCACACGGTCAATGATAAACATTGCCAGCACTGTGGTGAGCATGTTGGCCAGTCCCACGATTACCTGGTAGAAGAATGCGTCTCCCTGTCCCAGTCCGGCATCTTTGAAAATGTCGGGCCCGTAGTAGAGTACAGCATTCACACCCATGAATTGTCCGAGCATAGCGATGCATACACCAACGATGACGGCCGTGCGTATGCCCGGTTTCATAAGAGCCGAGTAACCTACATTGGTCGACTTGGCTGCTACCTCCAGAGTATCGGCAATCTGATGCTTCACTTCGGCAATGTTGTTGTATATCTTACCAAGTATACCCTCGGCACGGTCTATGCGTTTCTTCAATACAAGCCAGCGTGGACTCTCGGGAATGAAGAATACCGCAAGGAGAAATATGAGTGAGGGCACTACACCGACACCAAGCATGCCGCGCCACCATTCCTGGACAAAAATGTAGCCTGTCCACCCTTCCTGGGCGGCTTGATCGGCGGCATTGTCCATGGCATAGTGGAGCAGGTAGTAGTTGGATATATAGGCTCCTACCACTCCTATCGTCACTGCAAGCTGATAGAGTGACACGAGCATGCCTCGCGAGCGTGCCACCGAGATTTCACTGATGTACATTGGACACACAATTGAGGCAACTCCGATGCCCATGCCTCCTACCATACGGAATATTACGAGCATTGGAAAGTTGGGGGCGAATGCACACCCTACCATCGATAGCGTGAACAGGGTTGCTGCCGTAATCATCGTGTTGCGGCGGCCAAAGTGGTCGCTGAAGGCTCCACCCGCAAAGACACCGAATATCGCTCCAAGCAGAGCGCTGCTCACAAACCACCCCTTCATCAGAGCATCCAGCCCAAACCGCGTGCTCACCTCGTCAACGGTACCCGAGATGACCGCCTCGTCGTAGCCGAAGAGGAAGCCACCAAGCGCGGCTATTATTGACAGAAGCAGAATGTAACCAAAGTTGTATTCACTATTCTTAGTCATGATTTTATTGAAATATTTGTTTCTGATTTTTGCCTGTGGTTTTATACAAGTCCGAAGTGTTCACGATATCGGTTGTACAGGTTGCCGGCCGATGCGTATATGGACTGTGGGCTCATGAAGTGGCTGAATTCAAAGGTTATGACATCTTCCATGCCTGCCTTGCGTGCACAATCGAGTTTCTGTAACAGTTTCTCAAATTTTATAGGTAGGAATCTTATGGGCATGTCGCGGTCAAACGACTCCACGTTGGTCCAGCAGTGCATGCCGTGACGGTCGGCAAGCTGCTTGTTGACCACAAGGTAGTCATAAAGTTCATAGTAGTCAACCTGGCCGTCCTGGAATGCGAGAATGTCGAGCACTCCCTCGAGGTTGCCCAGGATATCGTCCCATTCTTTCTCGTGCTCCTCGACCGTGGTGGCCTTGTCGCCCGACATCACCTGGTCGGTCTTGATGCCGTGGATATAAGGTGATACCATTGTGGTGAGTCCGCCCGAGATTTCCTTGGCATGCTTTCCTAAGTTGGCATATATTTTTGTCACATCGCGTGTGCGTCGGGACACTTCCTGACTCAGATACCACCCCTTGAACGACTTGTGTTGTCCATATTTCTGCCATACCTCGTCGATGAGTGCCCTGTTTAGGTCGACCTCACGCTGGTAGTCCCCTACATGCCAGTAGTAGCCTGAATCATAGAAGCCAAAGAAGAATGCCATGTCGTGTCGGTCAGCGAGTGTGAGGAACATCTCCACGAGATCGACAGGCGGGTAGCTCACAGCTTCCTTATCAAGAATCGACTTGAAGGGCGCCGCTATCCATTTGCCCAGCCCGGCTCTTATGAGTACTACGGTATTGATGCCCATGGCTTTCATATGGGCAAAGTCCCGGTCCCATTCCACCGGTCCCCAGTTGGCGTGTGGAATATCCCATGACACCTCGTCGAGAAATGTGGCATGTATGGGCATGCCCTGCATGCACTCAGGGGTGCGGAATGATGGAAGGTCTCCCTGTTGCATGACAGGTGAGGCTGTTGTTACGATCCCTTTGGGAGAAATGACATTGGAGGCTACGCCCGAGGCCCCTCCTAAGGCGACAGCTCCTGCGGCTGCCATGGCTGTTTTTAAGAAATCTCGACGGTCGGTCACGATGTTTAGTTTCTAATGGTAATTGATTGTTGTATGATATAATGATGATTTAAGCCATCTCGAAGTACTCTTTGTAGCGGTTGTAAAGGTGTCCTGCCTGTGGATAGGCTGATTGCGGGCTCATGAAGTGACTGAACTCGAATGTGATGGCTTTGTCATAGCCGGCACGTTTGGCGGCTTCAAGCTTCATGCGCAGTTTGTCAAATTTGATTGGAAGGAATTTGATGGGCATGTCGCGGTCAAACGACTCGGCATTGGTCCAGCATTGCATTCCATATTTGTCGGCAAGTTTCTTGTTGACCTCAAAGAAAGCATCAAGCTCATCGTAATCGATGTGTCCGTCCTGGAAGGCGCATGCGTCGACAACATCATGTATGCCGTCAAAGATTTCGTTCCATTCGCGCTCGTGCTCTTTTACCGATACCCCATCTTCCTTCGACAACTGGCCGCTGCTTGCCATGACAGCTTTCTTGCCATCTATCCAGGGGGAAATGAATGTGGGCAGTCCATCGCTCACATCCTTGCATTGCTTGCCCATGGCGTGGAATGCGTCGATGGCTCCCTTGGTTGCGCGGCTTATCTCTCCGCTTATGTACCAACCTTGGAAACTGGGGTGATGTTGCCCGTAGTTTTCCCACACTTCGTCAATCACATAGTGGTTGTCCTCTACCTCCCACGACATGTCGCCGGTATCCCAGTAACGTCCTGAGTCGTAGAGACCGAAGTAAAATTTCATGCCATGTTTGTCGGCAAGGCGCAAGTACATGTCGAGCAGGTCCTTGGAGGGCTTGTAGCATCCATGTTTGGCCATGAGGTAGGGTGAGGGATAGGTTATGAATTTACGATAACCTGAGCGTATCATTATAACTGTGTCAATTCCTATGGCCTTCATGTGCTTGAAGTCCTGGTCCCATTCCTGTTCTCCCCAATTCTGGTGAGGAATGTCATGGGATATCTCGTCGAGGAATGTTCCCGTGATGGGAAGCGCGTTGTTTTTTATCAGCAGGTCCCCACCTTCAGGCATGATGATTTTTGAGGGAGTCGTGGAGAGAACACCCTGTGCTGCTTTAGTAATAGGTGAAGCGGCAGCGGCGGCAGCTCCCATTAAAGCCATTGTTTTTAAAAATTGGCGGCGATCAGTCATGGTTTAAATGTTTTATTATGAGAGATAAATATATATTCTGTCGTAGTTTTAAATTGCTTTGAAGGCTGTTGTATGATTCACCATTTTATTGACTCATACGCCTCCTTTCAATAATTTTTGCAAATATAGCAAAAGTTTTTATTTTCCAATAAGGATTATGAAATTTTTTTAATTGACATATTGAATTTAGTTAAAATATTATATTGTATGCGTTTAGGGGGCAATTTGTAGTCGATTATTCGACAATTAATAAATATTAACTCTCATGTGCGAGAATTTGGCTCATGTCGTGTTGTATATTTGCCATGTAAATTTAATTTCAGTTGAACAAATTACAATTTTTGCTATGAAAACCACAGTTGTTTCTATCTCGCCAGATGTTGTTAGAGCCCGCGTTCAGGCTACTTCGGCGTTGCACATTTTTCTTAACAATCTTGACCGTCAGCCTATCACTGCCGACCAAAGCGGAGCTATCAACCAATGCATGGTTTTTGCTTTCTCCAGGGCTTTGATAAGGTTGGGCCGATGGGTCGACGGGTATCGTATCGACCCTGAAAATTTCTATGAGCACACAGATGATCTGCTGCTCCTTGAGGTGACATTCAAGGTAAGGGATGATGTTGAGATGAACTGGCCCGTAGTGCGTCGTGCGCTCGAGGAATATGTCTCCGACTTTATAATGGTGGAGACCCTGGGAAGCGCCAATTCCATGTATCGTGAGTATCTGAGCATGTGTAATCAGTCTCTCGATGATCTCGTTGCTCTTTTCGAGATGCCCGAGGCCGGCTCGCCGTTGCGTCTCTCACGCTGTTATTAGACACGGTGTATAGAAGGTGTCGAAAAGGTGGGTTCAATGTCATGGAGGTTTAGAGCCCATTCGATAAGGAATGGGCTCTTACTCCTCGTGAATATTGACCCCGCCTCATTTATCGCTGTGATTATGCCGCTATGGGAGTTCTTGCTCGGGCTTAATGAAATGGCAAAATGAAATGGACTCTTGGTTTCAAAAATAATTTGTACCTTTGCAGCTCGTTTCCAACTATTAGGTTTAACTGTTTTTAGTTACTCCATGCCCCTGGCTGTGATGAGCGGTGAATGCTTCTTGATGGCCGGTGTTTTGCAAAGGAGTAAATGGATTAAGAAATTTCTTTTATGAATTTGACAGGTGCTATTGATTTTAGACCAAAGCTCATCTCCAGTTTCCGTCATTACTCGGCGGGTAAATTTAAGGATGATCTCATTGCAGGTATTGTAGTAGGTATTGTGGCTTTGCCCCTTGCCATCGCGTTCGGCATAGCGTCGGGTGTGAGCCCTACTGTGGGACTTATCACAGCCATCATCGGTGGCTTCATGGTCTCAGCTCTCGGTGGTTGCTCGGTGCAGATTGGAGGCCCAACCGGTGCGTTTATCGTCATTATTTATAGTATTATAGCCAGCTATGGCCTTGAAGGGCTTGCTATAGCTACTTTTATGGCGGGTATTATTCTTGTGCTTCTCGGTCTGTTCAGGCTTGGCACGGTGATAAAGTTTATACCTTATCCTATTGTTGTGGGTTTTACTGCCGGTATTGCTCTCACGATTTTCTCGACCCAGATTAATGATTTCTTTGGTTTGGGTCTCAAGGACCTTCCGGGTGAGTTTATCCCCAAGTGGGGCGTGTATTTTCAGAATTTCGGCAATATCGACCTGCCTACACTTATAGTAGCGATAGTTTCGCTCGCTATAATTGTCACGATGCCTTATGTTTCGAAGAAACTACCCGGTGCCCTCATTGCTATTATAGTGGTGACTGCCGGGGTGTATGTGAGCAATTTGTTCTGTGATTTCTTCTCGGGGGTGCAGACCATAGGAGGGCGTTTTCAGGGAATGTCGACCGACTTGCCCACACCCCACGGATTTGAAATCAACATGTCGACCATAAATATGCTGTTGCCATCGGCTTTCACCATTGCCGTGCTCGGTGCTATTGAGTCGTTGCTGTCGGCCACTGTAGCCGATGGTATCACCGGGTCGCGCACCAATTCCAATACCGAGCTTATTGGCCAGGGTATAGCCAATATCACCGTGCCATTGTTTGGAGGTATTCCTGTCACGGGAGCCATAGCGCGCACCATGACCAATATCACAAATGGCGGGCGTTCGCCGATAGCCGGTATCATTCACGCTGTGGTGCTTCTTCTTATATTCCTCTTTGCCATGGACCTCATCAATCTGGTCCCAATGTCATGCCTTGCGGCTGTTCTTGTCGTGGTGGCTTATAACATGAGTGGCTGGCGCACAGTGGTGAGCATTCTTAAGAATCCTAAGGGAGATGTGGCTGTGCTCATTGTGACATTCCTGCTCACTGTCGTGTTTGACCTCACGATTGCAATCGAAATCGGTCTGCTGCTGGCCGTTGTGTTGTTCTTGCGCCGTGTTATGGAGAACACGGCGGTAAAGGTCTACTCTGAGCAACTCGATGCAGCTGAAGGAACTGATATGTCACAGCACGAGGTGCTCGATGTGGCACCAGGTGTCTCGGTCTACGAGATTGAGGGTCCGTTCTTCTTTGGCGTCGCGACAAAATTTGATGAGCTGATGCGTAATGGCATGGCCAATAAACCTAAGGTCCGTATCATAAGAATGCGCAAGGTCCCATTCATCGACTCTACCGGACTTCATAACCTTGAACTGCTTGTGAAATCGTCACACGCTGATGGAATCCATGTTGTGTTGTCGGGTGTGCAAGATGGTGTCCGCGCCACATTGAAGCATGCCAATTTTGACCGTCTTATCCCCGACGAATACATATGCAACCATATCACAGTGGCTGTGCGTATGGCCAATAAGATTGCCTACAGTAAGGGTTAAGAGCCTGTCTCATAAAATCACGTGGCCGAGGGGGCGGGTATGGGCGAGCGATTTCCGAGGCTGCCGTCCATACCCGGACAAAGGTAACTTTAGTGCTGCCTGACAACACTTTCGATGTCCCGGCAGACATAAGGAATGGTAGTATACAGT
>JAMPBP010000001.1:1186211-1239908 GCA_023666645.1 Clostridiales bacterium | reverse complement strand
GTACTATGAGATGAGACCCGGCATGTAGAACGAGTGGCGCAAGCATCACACATCGTCGGTAACGGGTGATGTGTGGAGCTATGACATGGCTACCGGAAAACATACCAATCTCACTAATCGACCGGGTGAGGACCGTAGCCCTGTCATGTCGCCCGATGGCAAGACCCTGTACTTCCTGAGTGAGCGTGACGGTGGTGCCTTCAATGTATATAGCGCTCCTCTCGCTGATATGGATCAGGTAAAAGCTCTTACTTCCTATAAGGGGCATCCGGTGCGTTTCCTCTCTGGCTCTGACAATGGAGAGCTTGCGTATAGCTGGGACGGTGAGATATACACTATGAAGCCGGGAGCAAAACCGAGCAAAGTAAATATCGAGTTGCTCGTAAGCGAGCCTGTCGATGATGAAACCAAGATGGCATTGAGGATAGGTGGTGGAACACCGTCGCCCGATGGTAAGATGATTGCCTTTGCATCGCGTGGAGATATCTTTGTAACCTCGGTGGAATATGGCACTACCAAGCAGATTACCGAGACTCCGGCAGGAGAGAGTGGAGTAGTGTGGGGCGATGACCGCACTCTATACTACACGAGTGAGCGTGACGGCTATTTCAATATTTACAAGGCTACGATAGCCAATGATGACGACCCCGACTTTGTCAATGCTACGGTTATCAAGGAAGAACGTGTATTTGACAACGACAAGGTAGAGAGAACCGGTGCTGATGTGTCGCCCGATGGTAAGATGCTCTCATACATACAGGACCGTAATAAGCTTATGGTTAAAGATATAAAGAGTGGTAAAACTCGTCAAGTGACCGACGGTCGCACAAAGCAGAGCCGTTATCCCACATTCAGCTATGTGTGGTCGCCCGACAGCAAGTGGATAGCCATGGAGGCCAATCTCAACCGTCATGACCCATATAGCGATATTGTGTTGGTAAATGTCGGGAATGGTGAGATTACAAATATAACCCAGAGTGGTTATATTGATCAGAATCCCCGTTTTGTCATGGACGGCAACGCATTGTTGTTCACAACCGAGCGTTATGGACTCAGAGCCCAGGCTTCATGGGGTTCCCAGGAAGATGTGATGATTGTATATCTGAATCGTGAGACCCGCGACAAAATGCGTCTTAATGATGAGGATTATGCACTCTACAAGGAGGCCAGGAAAAAAGCCAAGAACAATGATGATAAAGATAAAAAAAGTGGAACTGACAAGAAAAATGACAAGAATGGTGACAAGAAGAGCGATGACGATAAGAAGGCCGATGAGGATAAGACTATCAATGTTGAGCTTGATGGCATACAGGATCGCATCGTGAGATTGACACCTTTCTCTTCGAGCATATCAGATGCCATTCTTGACCCCGACGGGGAGAATCTCTACTTTTTGTCATCACAGGAGAGCGGTTATGACCTGTGGAAAATGAATCTGCGCAAGTCTGAACCCAAGATTGTGAATAAGTCCAATCTACGCGCCTCAGGATTTGCAACCGACAAGAGCGGCAAAACATTCTTCATAGTAGGTAGCCAGCCTAAGAAACTTGACCCCAAGAGTGATAAGCTCACGGCAATATCCCCCAAGGGGACAATGAAAGTCAATCTGCCGGCCGAGCGTGAAGCTATGTTGCAGAATGTGTACCGCTCTGAGAAGGAGATGTTCTATCGCAAGGATCTGCATGGTGTCGACTGGGACAATCTGGTGAAGCACTATACAAAATTCCTCCCTCATATTGACAATAATTATGATTATGCCGAGATGCTCAGCGAGCTGCTTGGCGAACTTAATGTCTCACATACCGGTGGACGTTATTATCCCACCGCCGGTGCCCAAGGTGATCGCACGGCAGTGCTTGGCCTACTCTATGACATGAGCTACAAGGGCGATGGATTGAAGGTTGATGAAGTCCTTGTCGACGGTCCATTTGACCGTGCCGACAGCAAGATGACCGACGGAGCCACCGTTACAGCAATCAATGGCACTAAAATTGACTCAAAGGCCGATTATGCAGCAATTTTCAAGGATCTCGCAGGGAAGAAAACCCGAGTCACATTCACTCTTCCTGATGGTACAACTGTCGACGAGACGATCAAGCCTATAAGCACCGGTGCACAGAATTCTTTGCTCTATAACCGCTGGGTAAAACAGCGTGCCGCCGATGTAGAGCGTTGGTCAAACGGTCGTCTCGGATATGTACACATTCCATCGATGAACGATGCGAGCTATCGCCCCATGTATGCCGATCTGCTCGGAAAATACAACAACAAGGAAGGTGTCGTGATTGATATACGCTGGAATGGTGGCGGTCGCATGCATGAGGATATCGAAGTTCTCTTCTCGGGCGACAAGTATTTCACCCAGGTTGTGAGAGGTGTCGAGTCGTGTGACATGCCCAGCCGCCGCTGGAACAAGCCCAGCGTGATGCTTATGAGCGAGGCTTGCTATTCCAATGCCCACGGTTCACCATGGGTGTATAAGCACAAGAATATCGGTAAGCTCGTAGGTAAGCCGGTGGCCGGAACAATGACCAGTGTGAACTGGGTAACGATGCAGGATCCATCGCTTGTGTTCGGTATTCCGGTGATTGGATATCAGCTTCCCGATGGCAGCTATCTCGAAAACACCCAGCTTTATCCTGATGTCGATGTCGATAATGACCCGGCTGTAGTTGTCAACGGTGAAGACCAGCAGTTGAAAGCAGCTGTGGAGACTCTTCTCAAAGATATTGATTCCAAAAAGAAATGAAGCAATGGCCAAAATTGGAGATGTTGTAAGATTTCTGAATAGTGTTGGAGGGGGCCGTATCGTGCGCATCGACGGGAACATTGCCCATGTCGAGGATTCCGATGGTTTTGAAGTCCCTGTATTGCTCAAGGAGTGTGTCGTTGTTGCCCAGGGGGGTGACACGACAGCCTCCATGGGAGGTAGTAAGCTGGCTCATGCTCCCCAGGCTGCTATGCCTAAGGTCGTTGAGTCCAAAGATGTCACAGCTGCCGATATAGCCGAGACCCAGGAGGGCGAATCCCTTAATATTGTACTGGGCTATGAACCGGCTGAGATAAAGCATCTTAACACCACTACATTTGACGCTTACCTTGTTAATGATTCCAATTACTACCTGTATTTCAGCTATATGACCCGCAGCGATAGCAGCGATGGGTGGACTACAAGATTTGCCGGAGTTGTGGAACCTAATATACAGGTGAGGCTTCAGACCATCACTGGCGACATGTTGCCCGAAATGGACCGCATTGCCGTGCAATATATAGCGTTTAAGCAGGAAAAGGAATTTGTTCTCAAAAATCCCGCTCTCGTGGAGTATTCTCTCGATACTACACGTTTTTTTAAGATTCATTGTTTCCATGACAATCCATATTTTGATGTTCCCGTCATCGCCTATGATATAGTCAAGAATGACAGGCCTCAGCGACAACACTCGGTCGACAGCAGTCAGCTTGAGAAAGCGATGAGACAGAAAGCCAACAATGACCGGCGTCCCATCGTGAAACGCCAGTCAAAGAAATCGGAGAAACGCAACGGCGATCTGATTGAGGTTGACTTGCACATAACCGAGTTGCTTGACAATACCCGTGGACTTGGGGCCGCCGATATGCTCAATGTGCAGATTGATGAGTTTCGCCGGGTCATGGAGGAGAATCTGCGCAACCACGGACAGCGCATTGTTTTCATTCACGGCAAGGGAGAGGGTGTGTTACGCAACGCCTTGATGAAGGAACTGAATCACCGTTACAAAGGACATCGGGTACAGGACGCCTCGTTCAGGGAATATGGCTACGGAGCTACCCAGGTCACTATATCATGAAGCATATATGGTAATATATTTTTCGGGAAACGGCAATAGTGAATCTATTGCCGTTTCTATAGCAAAACGTATGGGCTATACTATCGTGGTAGCTTTGAGACATGAGACGATTGTAAATCCTCACTCAACGCTTCTGAACGTTCCGGCCGGTGAGCCTGTGGTGTGGGTATTTCCGGTGTATTCTTGGGGAATACCTCCTGTAGTTGTGGATTTCATAAGGAATTGCAACCTGAAATGTGATGGAAACAACATGCATCACCTTGTGGTGACCTGTGGCGATGATACCGGGTTGACAGCCGCCCAGTGGCGACGTCTCATGAAGGAACGCGGTTGGACAGCAAGATCGGCTACAGCCGTGGTCATGCCTAATACCTATGTCTTGATGAGCGGATTTGACACCGACAGCCGTGAGGTTGAGTGTGATAAACTTGCCGCCAGTCATGAGGCGGTGAAGCGTGCCTGCGAGCGCATTGTAATGAATGAGGCCGATGAGGAAATGTTGAAAGGCAGATTTGCCTGGTTCAAGAGCCGTGTGATATATCCCTGGTTCATAAGACATGCAATGTCGCCCAAGCCATTCCATGCACTCGACTCATGCACGAAATGTGGCAAATGCTCGCGTGAGTGCCCTATGGATAATATAGCGATGACCGATGGGTCACCCTCGTGGGGCAACCGTTGTGCCATGTGTCTGCGCTGTTATCATCGCTGTCCACATCATGCAGTGGCCTATGGTAAAGCTACCCGTGGCAAGCATCAATACCCAGGACCTGAAGCCCTGGGTCAAAGTAAGTGCTGACCGCGCAGGTAGTCGGCCAATTTCTTGCTGAACAGTTCGTTGTTGGCACGAGGATAGCGCACATCGGTAAAAACCTGAGCAAGAGTCTTAAGCCCGTTCTCCTTGACAAATCCTTTACTGTCGGGACGGGCTTCTTTTTCGGCATACAGCCGGTCGATATCGGCCGCCGAGTAGTCATGATAAGTCTCCTCATGAATGAATGCCTCGACGGGAAGACGTCCGCAATCGTCAGGTTGTTCGGCCGGGTATCCCAAAGTTATAGTGGCGATAGGCACTACCATAGCCGGAAGGTTTAGGATCTGTGCTATTTCAGGAGCATTATAGGTTGTGGTGCCCAGCCAGCATGTCCCGAGACCGTTTTGCTCGGCAATGGTGATGAATTGCTGAGCTACAAGTGATGTGTCTAAGATAGCCGCCACAAGAGACTGGAGATTATCGTAGGCCGGTGATGCCTCGCGTTCCTCACACCAACGTGTGAAGCGGTTGAGGTCGGCACAGAAAGTGAGAGCTACGTCACAGCCTGTGAGTTGAGGCTGGTTGAAATGGGCCGGAGCGAGAGCCTCTTTCATCTTCTTGTCGCGGGTGATAACTACGCTGTAGAGTTGCATGTTGCCTGTAGTGGGCGCATGAGACGCCTTGTAGAGCATGTCGCGCAGTAATTGTTCCGGCACGTGTTTGTCGGTGTATCGGCGTATGGTGCGTCGCTCCGTCCAGTAGGAGTTGTCCTGTTTATTCATCGTGTCAATTCTTTTTGGCCGGATCGCAGGTGAGACCTACACCCAGACGTTTGAAAATCTTATGGTCAACTTCGCCGAGCATTACCGTGGAGTGCATCTGGCACCCATTGAGCAGCGGAAGGCATTCAAGGGCCCGACGGCAATTGATGTCGTGGGTGCTGAGCACCGATAGAGCTACGAGCACCTCGTCGCTGTGCAGGCGCGGGTTACGGCCTTTCAAGTAGGTGAGCTTGGTGTGTTGTATGGGCTCTATCATTTCCTGAGGTATGAGTTTGAGCTTATGGTCAATGCCGGCGAGATATTTCAGGGAGTTGAGAATCAGTGCAGAACTTGGGCCCAGCAGGTCACTTGTCTCAGCTGTTATTATAGAACCGTCGGAGAGTTCTATGGCTGAGCTGGGACGCCCCGATTCTTCGGCACGGTGGCGTGCCGCCATTATGCATCGGCGATATGAGGTGTCAATGCCGGCTTGCTTGAACAGCAAGGCAATCTTGTTGACCTCGGCTTCGTTGCCGTCACCTTGGGCCATGCGGTTGAGAGCTGTGAAGTAGCGGCGTATAATCTCATTGCGGGATGCATCGGCACACACCTCGTCGTCATTTATGCAGAATCCTACCATGTTAACGCCCATGTCGGTGGGTGATTTGTAGGGATTTTTGCCGTAGATACCTTCAAAAAGATTGTTCAAAACCGGGAATATCTCGATATCACGGTTGTAGTTGATCGCAGTCTTGCCGTAAGCATCGAGATGGAAAGGGTCGATCATGTTTACATCGTTGAGGTCGGCGGTAGCTGCCTCATAGGCAATGTTGACAGGGTGTTTCAATGGAAGGCTCCACACGGGGAATGTCTCAAACTTGGCATATCCGGCTTCTACCCCACGTTTATGTTCGTTGTACAACTGGCTCAGACACACAGCCATCTTGCCACTGCCCGGGCCGGGAGCTGTGACTATCACCAGGGGCCGGGTTGTTGTGATGAAATCGTTGTGCCCGAATCCATCGTCTGATGCAATGAGATCGGCATTGTGGGGGTAGCCCTCGATTGTATAGTGGTAGTAGACTGTAATGCCTATGCGCTCCAGCTTGGCCCGGAACTTATCGGCGCTGCGTTGGCCATTGTAATGGGTCACACACACTGAGCTCACGAGAAATCCACGGTTCATGAACTCATTGCGTAGTCTAAGCACGTCCATGTCGTAGGTGATTCCCAAGTCATCCCTCACCTTGTTCTTTTCTATGTCAAGGGCGCTGATGACTATGACAATCTCAGCTTGATCGCGAAGCTGCTGAAGCATTGTAAGCTTGCTGTCGGGTTTGAATCCCGGCAGGACGCGACTGGCGTGATAGTCGTCGAAGAGTTTTCCACCGAGCTCGAGATAGAGCTTGTTGCCAAATTGAGCAATACGTTCCTTAATATGCTCTGATTGAATCTTTAAATACTTTGCGTTGTCGAAACCTTGTACCATAACGAGTGCAAAGTTATACATTTTTTTTGATGCCAACAAGTTATCAACATTGTATCGACATGTATTGTAGGGACAAAAAATTTTTCCAATCTTTGCAGTCTAAAAACATACAACAATATCATAAACCGATGGAAAAAAAGACATATACCTACAATGAGGCCTATGATGCCACATTGAGATACTTTGACGGCGATGAACTCGCTGCCAGAGTGTGGGTGAGCAAATATGCTCTGAAGGACTCGTTTGGAAACTATTACGAACTCACACCCGACGATATGCATCACCGCATAGCATCAGAAATTGTGAGAATCGAAGAAAAATATCCTAATCCTATGAGCCATGATGAAGTGTTCAGCTACATGCAGGGCTTCAGATATATCGTTCCTCAAGGCAGTCCCATGTCGGGGATAGGTAATGACTTGCAGGTAGGGTCACTGTCCAACTGCTTTGTGATAGGCCTTGATGGTCAGCCCGACTCTTATGGCGGTGTGATTAGAATCGATGAGGAGCAGGTGCAATTGATGAAGCGCCGTGGCGGTGTGGGTCATGATCTTTCCCATATACGCCCTAAGGGAACTCCTGTGAAAAATTCGGCACTCACTTCTACCGGTCTCGTCCCGTTCATGGAGCGCTATTCCAATTCCACCCGGGAGGTGGCCCAGGATGGTCGCCGCGGAGCGCTGATGCTTACCGTGAGCATCAAACACCCCGATTCAGAGGCTTTCATCGATGCCAAGATGACTGAGGGTAAAATC
Organism: Clostridiales bacterium; assembly: GCA_023666645.1. Taxonomy (GTDB): domain Bacteria; phylum Bacteroidota; class Bacteroidia; order Bacteroidales; family Muribaculaceae; genus JAAVFS01. The sequence goes on along the minus strand of JAMPBP010000001.1, from coordinate 1,232,322 downwards.
ACCGGTGCCAATGTCTCGGTGCGTATCGACGACGATTTCATGGAGGCAGCCTCCAAGGGTGTTCCTTACAGGCAGACCTATCCTGTCGACTCTGCAACGCCGGCTATTGTGAAGGAGGTCGATGCCAAAGCGATATGGGAGAAAATCATCCACAACGCGTGGAAGTCGGCCGAGCCGGGTGTGCTCTTCTGGGATACCATCACGCGCGAGTCGTTGCCCGATTGCTATGCCGACCTTGGTTTCCGCACAATCTCGACCAACCCTTGTGGTGAAATTCCATTGTGCCCCTACGATAGTTGCCGATTGCTTGCTATCAATCTATATTCATATGTAAAGAATCCATTTACCCCCCAGGCTGAGTTTGACTATGACTTGTTGCGCCTCCATACAATCAAGGCACAGCGCATCATGGACGACATTATCGATCTCGAAATGGAGAAGATTGATAAGATTCTTGCCAAAATTGACAGCGATCCTGAAACAGACGAAGTCAAGCAGACAGAGCGTAATCTGTGGGAAAAAATCAGGACAAAGACCCTCAAAGGACGTCGTACAGGTGTCGGGACAACAGCCGAGGGAGACATGCTCGCAGCCATGGGGCTCAAATATGGAACTCCTGAGGCGACAGCTTTCTCGGCCGATGTACACCGTCGTATAGCTCTGGCCGCCTATCGCTCATCGGTCGAGATGGCCCGCGAGCGTGGTGCATTTGAAATATTTGACGCAGACCGCGAGAAGAACAATCCCTACATGATGAGGCTCAAAGAGCAGGACCAGTCACTCTATGATGATATGGTTAAATATGGACGCCGCAATATAGCCTGTCTTACAATCGCTCCTACGGGAACCACAAGTCTCATGACCCGCACGACATCGGGTATCGAACCGGTGTTCATGCCTGTCTACAAACGTCGCCGCAAGGTTAACCCCAACGATACCGATGTGCGGGTTGATTTCGTCGATGAAAATGGCGATGCTTTCGAGGAATATATAGTTTACCACCCAAAGTTTGTCGACTGGATGAAAGTTGTCGGGGTTGAGAAGAAGAACAATTATACCGACGATGAGATAAAGGAACTCGTTGACCGTTCACCGTATGCCGGAGCCACGGCCAACGATATTGACTGGCTTGAGAAAGTGAGAATGCAAGGCGCAGTGCAGCGTTGGGTCGACCACTCTATTTCGGTCACTATCAATCTGCCCAACGATGTGAGCGAGGAACTTGTGAACCGCCTGTATGTCGAGGCTTGGAAGAGCGGGTGTAAGGGGTGTACTGTCTATCGCGACGGCTCGCGTTCAGGAGTCCTCATTGCTATAGAGAAGAAGTCCCAGGAACCTCAGGCTCTCCCCCATCGACCCATCACCAAGCGTCCTATCGAGCTTGATGCCGACGTAGTGCGTTTCCAGAACAACAAGGAGAAGTGGATTGCATTCGTGGGTCTTGTCGATGAGAAGCCTTATGAGATATTTACCGGTCTTGCTGATGACGAGGATGGTCTATTCCTCCCCAAATCCATAACCCGCGGTAAGATTATAAAAGCTGTCGATTCCAATGGAAACAAACGCTACGACTTCCAGTTCATTAACAAGCGCGGTCACAAAACTACCATTGAAGGGCTGAGCGACAAGTTCAATCCCGAGTATTGGAACTATGCCAAACTCATATCGGGTGTGTTACGTTATGGTATGCCTATCGACCAGGTTCTTAAGCTTGTAGGCGGACTTGAACTTGACAGCCAGTCAATCAATACGTGGAAAATGGGCGTGGAACGTGCTTTGAAAAAATATCTCCCTAACGGAACCAAAGCTTCGGGTCAACGTTGTCCCAACTGTGGTCAGGAAACTCTTGTTTACCAGGAAGGCTGCCTCATATGCACCTCTTGTGGTACATCAAAGTGTGGCTGAAATGGAGATTACCTTCAATATTGAATATTGGACACAAGGTGGTGATGTGCTCGAGCTTGAAATACTCGAGCCTCACCGCAGTGTGACACGTCTTGAGCTTGATGGTCACCAATCATGGAGCGTGAAGCTATGCTTCCCTCCTAAGGTAGGTTCTGCTGTCAAATACCGATACAGAGTAACGGCTCCCGATGGTTCTATATCCCGTAAGGAGTGGGGCGAACCCCATGTATTGCGGGTTGACAGTCATGTCACCCAACTCATTGTTAAAGACCGCTGGCAAGATACACCTGTCGACAGGCCATTTTATTCCAAAGCTTTCACTCATTGCATCAACCGACGTGAAAACCCGTCACTGCCGTTAGTGGCACTTGAGGGGCAGATGTTGTTGAGTATAATGGCTCCGCAGGTGCAGCCCGACGAGATGGTTGTGGTAGCTGGTTCGTGTGGTTCTCTCGGAAACTGGAATATTGCTGAAGCTCCTGAGATGAACGACGCCTTATTCCCGCTATGGCAACTCGGTGTGGCGCTTGAACAATTGCCGCGTGAGTTTGAGTACAAGATGGTTGTGGTGAAAAAGGGTAATCGTAGTGTAGTGAAGTGGGAGGAGGGAGCCAACCGCAGGCTTACTTTACCTGATGTCGCCCCTGGTGGAGCGATAGCTGTGGGTGGTCTGCTTTTCAGACATGGTTATCCTTCATGGCGAGGTGCCGGAGTTGCAATCCCGGTTTTCTCGCTGCGTAGCGAAGATGATTGTGGAGTAGGTGATTTCTATGACCTCATGGCTCTTGCCGACTGGGCGGCATGCACAGGTCAAAGGTTTATCCAGATTCTGCCTATCAATGACACTACAATGTCGTGGCAGTGGACCGATTCATATCCCTACAATGCCAATACAATATATGCCTTGCACCCCATGTACCTGAGGCTTGATGCCATGGGGTCATTGAAAGACGCGGAGCGTGCACAGTTTTACCTGGATAAAGCTAAGGAGTTGAACTCATTGTCTACGCTCGATTATGAGCAGGTGAATCTGATCAAACAGCAGTATACGGCCGAGCTATTTGCCCAAGAGGGGTATGAAGTGTTGGAAACCGAGGCTTTTAGGAATTTCTATGAGGTCAACAGTCACTGGTTGAAACCATATGCGGCCTTTTGTGTCTTGCGCGATATATATCACACCCCATGTTATGAAATGTGGGAGGACTACAGCCGTTATGACCGTGCTCGGGTAGAACATTTTATAGATAGCCACAAGGATGAGATTAATCTGGTATATTTCCAGCAGTATCATCTTGACCGTCAGTTGCGCCATGCAGTCGGGTATGCACGTAGTCTCGGTGTTGCCATAAAAGGTGACATTCCCATTGGAATTTCACGTACGAGTGTGGATGCCTGGACCAATCCTGAGCTTTTCAACCTCAATAGTCAGGCCGGAGCACCCCCCGACGATTTCTCGGTGCTTGGTCAGAACTGGGGATTCCCTACCTACAATTGGGAGGTTATGGGCGACAATGGCTTTGCTTGGTGGAAGAACCGTTTCACAAAAATGGCCGACTATTTTGACGCATACCGCATAGACCACGTGCTGGGCTTCTTCCGTATATGGCAAGTGCCGTGTGAATCGATACATGGCTTGCTGGGACATTTTTACAAGGCATTGCCTCTCACAGCGGCCGAGATGGAGTCTTCGTTTGGATTCAAGTTTGACCGAGACCGTTTTGTCAAACCGTTTGTTGATGATACAGTTCTTAGCCAACTGTTTGGGGAATGGGCCGATGAGGTACGTGCCACCTGTCTGGAGCGTGATCCGGTCGGTCAGTATCGTATTGCAGAGCAATTTGATTCACAACGTAAGGTCGAGGATTATTTTTCAAAACTTGAACACAATGTCAAGAATAATACCGTGGCCAATGGACTCATGCTGTTGCTCGACGAGGTATTATTCATAGAGGACCCACTTGAGAAACTGCATTACCACCCACGTATCTCAGGCTCACAGACGAGGCTTTACCAATTGCTCGACCCTGAGCAGAAACATGCATTCGACCGCTTGTATGAGGATTTTTACTATCATCGTCATAATGAGTTCTGGTATAGGCAGGCAATGTGGAAATTGCCTCCGCTGATTGATTCCACTGGTATGCTCACATGTGCCGAGGACCTCGGTATGATACCGCATTGTGTTCCGCGCGTGATGGACGAGCTACAGGTTCTCACCCTTGAGATTCAGCGCATGCCCAAGACCTATGGAGTGAGGTTTGATGACCCGGCACGTTACCCTTACCGGTCGGTTTGCACGACTTCGACCCACGACATGTCGGGCATCAGGGAGTGGTGGGAGGAAGACCCTGAGGCAACCCAACAGTATTACAACGAAATGCTGCATTGTGAAGGAAAAGCACCTCACTTTGCCGAGCCATGGATTTGCGAGAAGATAGTGAAAGCCCATCTTGAGTCACCGGCAATGCTCTGCATCTTACCGTTGCAGGACTGGTTGTCGATCGATGGAGTGATACGCCGCAACAATCCACGCGAGGAGCGTATCAATATTCCGGCACGGTCGCGACATTATTGGTGTTACCGCATGCACATTTCGCTTGAGGAATTGCTGGAAAATAGTGATTTCAACAGGCGGGTGCACTCTCTGGTAAAGTCGTCCCGTTGAACATTGAGACAAACGTTCGCCACAATTGCCATCTCCACTCCACTTAGGCAGGCTGGTGCTACTGAAATTGTAGCTGAGAAGGCTGGCTACCAAAAAGGAGTGGAGATCTCCCGGTCGGCACATATTGCTGCCACAATTCCAATTGTTACTTGCATGGTTGTTAGATGTTGTTATTTCTCATTTGGATCTTTTTGGTTGGAATATTCCGGATCATCTTTGCTTATTGCCATTATGGGATAACACACTATACCAAGCTTAAGTTTCGCTTTCTTCATTGCTCGATACACTCTTGGCGATACTATTATATATCCAGAATCTGATAGTTCGAAAACATCAAGGCCTTTAACCAGATCGAGATTCAATACTGGCATGATTACATCCCCGGTAATTCTATTGAGATAAGATAATTTTCTATCTGCCACATCATAATATTTATTCATGTGCAATACATAGTATTCACGGTCCCCATATTCCTCGCTTCTAATGTTGCACGGCAAGAATGATACCGTATCGGTGTCGGAAATGAAAGATTCGAACAGTTCCTTGAGTTCCTTTGATATAACTTTGTCACCGCCATACCACAGATACATATCGCCATGACCCCCTTCAACCAACTTGGCCGTAAATGGAACCCAGTCGTTGATTTTCCCCTCATTCCATGTTCTTCTGATAGGGTCAGTATTATATTTTTCAAGAAACCCACATCTTTTTTCATAGGCATTCACTGTAATTATATAATATTTCTTCATATATATGTGTTTGATTTATAGATATTTGTAGTTTTGATATTAGGTTATTTCTTGGTTTTTAAATACATAAGGGATGGATATCTAAGAAACCATCTATTTCTTTAGATTTCGTTTTTGATAATCAACCGATGTTGTTTTAATTGCTTATATCGAACTCACGTTTAATACTATACCTCAGCTACTTGTCCCATATGTAGCTGAGGTATGGTATTTTTTAGGGTTATATTGACGTTTAGTTGAAATCGTACAATCCGGGTTCAGATAATGTAAAATCCAAGGTCCAGTGGTTATGTCGGTCTACAAAACGGGCTGCATACAGGTTGTCGGCACAGTCATATTCCAACAAATTGTTGACAAATTTATATGGTCTATGCAGTACACCATTGTCGTCCTTATACCAAGGTAGAGATTCAAAAAAGATATCCTCCCGGTCATTGGCGTAGAGTTTATAGGTTCGGTTACTATATTCCTCTATCTCTAAGTTGTCCATTAGTTTTATAATCCTGTTGCATACACTTATTAAATGTGCAACATATTTATTGTCAATGTTTGCGATACAAGCTGGACGATTCTTCCAGAGATATGTTAAATATTCTTTTATGTACTCCAGTTCCTCGGTCGGAGATGAAAACCATTTTTTGTCAACGATTCTATGGGTCATGGTATTGTTTATAAGGTATGTGAATATAAAACAACGGCCCGTCGTAGATTATAACGGCGGGCCGTTGTGCGTAGGATTGATTTTGGTGATTTTACTTATTGAGGCCGCAAGCTTCACACTTGGCTTGGATTTGGGTGAAGAAGTCGTTGCCCTTGTCATCGACGAGGATGAAAGCGGGGAAGTCTTCTACCTTGATTTTCCATATAGCCTCCATGCCCAGCTCAGGATATTCGAGCAGCTCTACGCTCTTGATTGAATTGGCTGCGAGGATAGCTGCTGGTCCACCGATAGAGCCGAGATAGAAGCCACCATGTTTGTGACAGGCATCGGTAACCTGCTTGGAGCGGTTACCCTTGGCAATCATTATCATTGAACCGCCGGCTGCCTGGAACTGGTCGACATAGGGATCCATGCGCCCGGCTGTTGTTGGACCGAATGATCCTGAAGGAAGTCCCTTGGGAGTCTTGGCCGGTCCGGCATAATATACCGGATGGTTCTTCAGATACTCGGGCATAGGCTCTCCATTGTCAAGGCGCTCCTTGATCTTGGCGTGGGCAATGTCGCGGGCTACGATGATGGTGCCGTTGAGCGACAGACGTGTTGACACTGGATACTTGGTGAGCTCGGCGAGCACTTCGTTCATGGGACGGTCGAGGTCGATTTTTACAACATCACCTTCACCGGCTTTACGCATATCCTCGGGAATGAGTTCTCCGGGGTTGGCGTCGAGTTTCTCAATCCAGAGTCCCTCACGGTTAATCTTGGCTTTGATGTTACGGTCGGCCGAGCAAGATACGCCCATTCCTATGGGACACGAAGCACCGTGGCGGGGCAAGCGTATCACACGAATGTCGTGGGCAAAGTATTTGCCGCCAAACTGAGCTCCGAGACCTATCTTGCGTGAAGCTTCGAGCAGCTCTTTCTCAAGCTCGATGTCGCGGAATGCGTGACCCAGCTCGTTGCCCTTGGTGGGGAGTGCGTCGAGATATTTCACTGATGCTTTCTTCACTACCTCAAGGTTCTTCTCGGCTGATGTGCCGCCGATTACGAAGGCAATGTGATATGGGGGGCAAGCAGCTGTACCCAGAGTCTTCATTTTCTCCACAAGGAAGGGAACGAGGGTCTTGGGATTGATTGTGGCTTTGGTCTCCTGATAGAGATAGGTTTTATTGGCTGAGCCACCGCCCTTGGCGACAAAGAGGAATTTGTATTCATCACCTTCACCGGCATGAATGTCAATCTGGGCAGGAAGATTGCAGCCTGTGTTAACCTCGTCATACATGTTGAGGGGCGCGTTCTGGGAGTAGCGCAGGTTATTCTCTGTATATGTGAGATAGACACCGTGAGAGATTTTCTCCTCATCGTTGCAACCTGTCCACACCTGCTGTCCCTTTGTGGCATGGCATATTGCTGTGCCGGTATCCTGGCAGAAGGGGAGCTGTCCCTTTGACGCAATTTCGGCGTTACGCAGCATGGTAAGTGCCACATACTTGTCGTTGGCGCTTGCCTCAGGGTCATGAAGAATCTTTGCAACCATCTCGTTGTGCTCGCGGCGCAGCATGAAGGCATTGTCATGGGTGGCCTGACGGGTGAGCACTGTCAGTGCCTCGGGGTCCACCACGAGCATCTCGTGGCCGTTCCAGTTTTCAACTTTGACGTAGTCGCTTGTCAATAGATAATACTCAGTGGTATCCGGTCCGAGCGGAAACATCTCCTGGTATTTGAAAGGTTTTGTAGCCATACTTTTGAATAAACTTGAATAGAGTTTTTTGTATGGCACAAAATTAAGTAATTTTTGAGTCAAAAAAAAGCCATGCAATCGGTTTTTGCACGGCTCGGTCAATAGGTTATTTATGGAGACTTATCTGTCGCGGTGAAGGGTATAGTCCTTGTGCCCTATCTCACACGACATGAGCATATCCTTGACTTTGACATCTTCGATTTTGGCAAAATTGAATACGTTGTGGTTCATGACGTTCTTCATCGAGCGTGTGACTTGTTGAGCAAGCTGAGGCTTGATACTGTCGGCTACCGAGAATGATTGCTGGGTGTCGATGTTGTATTCCAGTTCGATGGCATCGGGGTTGACATTTACCGCGAGCGTGCTTGAATCGAATGTTACTGCGAGTTCATCGTCATCGATGGCTTCCCAGCGCCCGCATATGGTGGCGTTTCCTTCGATGGTTACTGCAATAGGTTGCGTTCCTGCCGCTTGTAACTCAGTGCCGCTCTCGACCGAAAAATAGGCTACAGCATCGATTGTACCACCGGTCTTGGAGCCCGGGTCGATATTGAATGTGTACATGCGGGTAACGGTTGTTGTAGTCTGGTGTCCGGTTGTTTCGGGGGTAGTGACTCTCTCGGCTTGTCCCGACCATGTCCCGTTTATTTGACTTGCAAGTTGAGCTTTCTCGTTGCATGATGTCAACGACAGAATCACGGCTGTCGCGATAAGGGTTGTTGTCAATTTCATATTCATAATCTACAATTATTTTTATGGAATTATAACACGTATCACCCTCATTATGTTCGGAGGCTACAGGCTCTTAGTGACGGCTCTTAATTGCGGCCAATCATTTCAAGGAACCGGTCCTCGTCTATGATCGTGACTCCAAGCGACGTGGCTTTCTCAAGTTTGGCCGGACCCATATTGTCACCGGCGAGCAGGAAGGAAGTTTTCTTGGATATGGATCCGGAATTCTTTCCTCCGTTTATTTCGATGAGTTCTTTATATTCATCACGTGAATGTCGGGCAAAGGTACCGCTTATCACTATGGTCTTTCCGGCCAATAGTTGGGTGCGTATCGATTTATCCTCATCGGGCATCGAGAATTGTAGCCCGGCATGTCGAAGACGTTCTATTATATTACGATTGTTATCGTTGGCAAAATACTCGACAATGCTCTCGGCAATCTTTTCACCGATGTCGTCGATAGTGGTCAAATCTTCGATAGTCATTGCCATGAGAGTATCGATATCGTGGGTGGCTCGGGCAAGTTTCTTGGCTCCTGTTTCTCCCACAAAAGGTATTGATAAGGCAAATAATACCCTCTCATATGGCACTGACTTTGAATCCTCAATGCCTTGGATCACTCTGGCTGCCGAGCGTTCGGCAAACCGGTCGACCGTCAATAGTTGTTCGGCAGTCAGATCATATAGGTCGGCAATGTTTTTTACCAGCCCTTTTTCATACAGAAGCTGGGCCGTTTCTTCTCCAATACCGTCAATATTCATCATGCGGCGTCCCACAAAATGCTCTACGCGACCTACAATCTGAGGAGGGCAACCATATTTGTTGGGACACATCCATGCCGCTTCACCTTCCACACGTTCAAGTTCGGAACCACAAGCCGGGCACTGGGTGACAAAGGCTATGGGTAGAGCTCCGGGTTGGCGGGCAGCGGTATCGATACCTGTAATCTTGGGTATGATTTCTCCACCCTTTTCAACTTGCAGCATATCACCTTCATGAATATCCAGTGATTTAATGATGTCAGCGTTATGTAGGGAGGCTCGCTTCACGATTGTTCCTGACAGGAGTACAGGGTCGAGATTGGCCACGGGTGTGATTACTCCAGTGCGGCCCACTTCAAAGCTCACGAAGCGCAATCGCGTGAGCGCTTTCTCAGCCGGGAATTTATAGGCGATGGCCCATCGTGGCGACTTGGCTGTGAACCCCAGATTCAGTTGCTGAAGCAGTGAGTTGACCTTGAACACAAGTCCGTCAGTAGCCACCGGTAACTCTTTGCGGGCTGTATCCCAGTGGTTTATGAACTCATCGACTTCTTTTATCGAATGTAGCCGCGACATGATAGGCGCCATTTTGAACCCCCAGCTGCGTGCCGCCTGTATGTTGTCATAATGGTTGTCGGCAGGCAATTTATCACCGAGCACATAGTAGAAATAAGCATCGAGATGACGGCGGGCAACCTCGGCCGGATTGAGTAGTTTTAGAGTCCCTGAGGCTGCGTTGCGGGGATTGGCAAACAGAGGTTCTTCATTGAAGGCTCGCTCGGCATTGAGTGTGTCAAATGAGGCCCACGGCATCAAAACCTCGCCACGTATCTCAAGCAATTCGGGCCAGCCTGATCCCGATAGCTGTAGCGGTATACTCTTGATGGTTTTGATATTGTCGGTGACAACATCACCTTTCACTCCATCCCCACGCGTCACGGCTCTTACCAGTCGGCCATGTTCATATATTAGAGAGATCGAAGTGCCGTCATATTTCATCTCACCGATTATCTCAAAATCCTGTCCGTCGAGAGCCTGTCGTGTGCGTCTCATGAAATCGTCAACCTCAGCGATGGAATATGTATTTCCAAGCGACAACATTGGGTAGATATGTTCTATCTGGTCAAACTGGGTGTTGATATCGCTGCCCACACGGTGGGTTGGCGACAAGGGGTCGTCGAATTCCGGATTCTCCTTTTCCAGTTGTTCAAGCTCCTTGAGCAACATGTCAAAGTCGTAGTCTGATATGGAGGGGGTGTTGAGAACGTAGTATGAATGATTGTGGCGGTTGATTTCGTCACGGAGCTCAAGAATGCGTTGCTTGATGTCGGGCATGGTGGTATGGGAACTCAGATGTTGAAATAAAGGTAAACTTATGGCTTGCAGCTGAAACGTCAGTTCAGGACACGTCGTGCCCCGAGATACCGTGTACGATAGTAGGGTTGTGACACCCGGTCAATGCGTATCCCTCCCTTCACAGCGGCGTGTATGAACGTGATTTCACCGGTGTCATGATTATTCTCGATGGCTATCGCTACATGTCCTACCGAGCGCGAGCGGCTCCCCTTGAAGAAGAGTAGGTCGCCGGGCCGTATATCGTCGGTGTCTACTTCCGTGCCCTGGGTAAATTGTCCACCCGATGATGCCGATAGATTGATGCCAAACTGGCGGAATATGTAGCTTGTGAATCCCGAGCAGTCAAATCCTCCAGGCTTTTTGCCACCACGGTGATAGCGTGTGCCCAGATGATTGTTGGCTTCGTCGATGAGGTCGGTTACAAGTCGCATGGTTGCTTGGTCTCGGGCTGCCTTGAATTCAACTGATGGGTCAACGAGCTCGGTGTTCATGAAATTGGGCGCATCAAGAAGGGTAGGGATTTCGGTTTTCCCTGCCGTGACTGTAACTGTTGAGGTTAATAACGTAGTGAATGCTACTGCTGCAGTTATGATTGCTCGTTTTGCCATTGTCGTTTTCCTTATTGCAAAGATAGACAAGAAGGCGCTAACAAACAATTTTTTGCTGGTTAAGTAACATGGGATTCGGTGCAAAAAATGTTAAGAGCCTGTCCCACAAGAAATGTTACGTCGATGAATCCCGATTATTCCAGGTTGGTACGGTCTCAATTTATAGTCAAGGCCCCGGCCCATGTTTCTATCATGGTTCCGAGGCCTTTGTTATTTTGTTCAGTGGGTTGCTACGTCTATTACATCATGCCGCCCATGCCGCCCATGCCACCGGCGGGCATTGCGGGTGCGGGATTGTCTTCTTTCTTGTCGGCAATCACACACTCGGTGGTGAGGAGCATGCCGGCTATCGATGCTGCGTTCTCAAGTGCAACGCGGGTCACCTTGGCGGGGTCAATGACACCTGCAGCCATGAGGTTCTCATAGACACCTGTGCGGGCATTGTAACCGAAGTCGTCCTTGCCTTCCTTCACTTTCTGTACTACTACAGCTCCCTCGATGCCTGCGTTGGCTACAATCTGGCGCAGCGGCTCTTCGATGGCGCGGCGCACAATGTTGATACCTGTTACCTCATCGGCATGGTCGGTGGGTATATCGTTGAGTGAGTCAATGCAGCGTATGAAAGCTACACCACCGCCAGGTACGATACCCTCGGCAATAGCAGCGCGGGTTGCGCTCAGGGCGTCGTCAACGCGGTCTTTCTTTTCTTTCATCTCGACCTCGCTGGGAGCTCCAATGTGGAGAACTGCAACACCACCGGCGAGTTTGGCAAGACGCTCCTGGAGTTTCTCGCGGTCATAGTCACTCTTGGTTGCCTCAATCTGGGTCTTGATCTGGGCTACACGGGTGGCTATAGCATCCTTGTTGCCGGCACCGTTGACGATAGTGGTGGTTTCCTTGTTGATGGTGACTTTCTCGGCTGAACCCAACATGTCGGGTGTGGCACCTTCAAGACGCATACCCTTTTCCTCTGAGATTACTGTGCCACCGGTGAGGATTGCGATATCCTCAAGCATTTCTTTGCGACGGTCGCCAAAGCCGGGAGCCTTGACTGCACATACTTTCAGAGAGCCACGCAGACGGTTCACAACGAGAGTTGCAAGTGCCTCCTGATCCACATCCTCAGCGATGATGAGGAGCTGGCGTCCATTCTGTGCTACAGGCTCGAGAACGGGAAGAAGATCCTTGAAGTTGGAAATTTTCTTGTCATAGAGCAAGATGTAGGGTGATTCCATCTCACATTCCATCTTCTCAGTGCTTGTAACGAAATAGGGTGAGATATAACCGCGGTCAAACTGCATACCCTCGACAATGTCGACGGTGGTTTCAGTGCCCTTGGCTTCATCGACTGTGATTACACCTTCTTTCTTAACTTTTCTCATAGCCTCGGCAATAAGAGCTCCGATTTTCTCGTCATTATTGGCCGATACGCGGGCTACATCTTCAATTTTCTTGAAGTCATCACCTACCTCCTCAGCTATTTCCTTGATGTGGGCTACGATACGCTCTACAGCTTTGTCGATGCCGCGCTTAAGGTCCATGGGGTTGGCTCCGGCAGCCACATTCTTCAAACCTTCGTTGATGATGGCCTGGGCAAGAACGGTGGCAGTGGTCGTTCCGTCACCGGCATCGTCACCGGTCTTGGAGGCTACTTCCTTCACGAGTTGTGCTCCCATGTTCTGGAATGCATCCTCCAGCTCTATCTCGCGAGCTACGCTGACACCATCCTTAGTGATGTGGGGAGCGCCAAATTTCTTCTCGATGATTACTGTGCGCCCTTTAGGACCGAGTGTCACTTTGACTGCATCGGCAAGGGTGTCGACACCTTTCTTGAGCTCTTCACGAGCCTTGATATCAAATTTTATCTCTTTTGCCATGGTTGTTTCTTATTTTAAATTGTTATACAGATTATCAATCGTACTGTGTATGGTTGACAAGTGAAATTACTCACACACAGCGAGAATGTCGCTTTGACGCATGATGAGGAGCTTCTCACCATCGACCTCAATCTCGGTGCCGGCGTATTTGCCGTAGAGCACTACGTCGTTTTCTTTTACTACCATCTCCTCATCTTTCGACCCGTTGCCTACAGCGAGTACTGTGCCCTTGAGAGGTTTTTCCTTGGCAGTGTCGGGAATGATGATTCCTGATACGGTTACTTCCTCGGCTGCTGTGGGACGAACGAGGACGCGGTCTGATAACGGTTTGATTTTCATGATTATATTGTATATTTGGTTATTTTGTTGATCGTTTACGATTACTTCTGTTGCAATATTCGTGCCAATCACGGCATGTGTCATAAAAAAGTGACAGGTTGTCCTGATTTGTACTCCAACCTGTCACTTGCAATAACAATTTTGTCTGCGTTTGGTTCAGCGGTAACGCTCGGGTAGCGATGATTTTATTTCTCTGGCAGTCTGTTCCATAACCTTTGTGCGGCCTTCTTCGTCGAGAGGAGCGGCGATGGGACAATGGATTGTCAGAGTGATGTGTCCCCAATGTGGCAGATAAGAGGATCGTGGCATGACATCAAATGCACCATCGATACTCACAGGCACAAGAGGCAACTTAAATTCAAGCGCGAGCTGGTAGGCTCCTTTCTTGAATGGTCTCATGTGTCCGTCGTGGGTGCGTGCCCCTTCAGGAAAGACTACAAGTGAGGCGCCGCCTTGAAGCGATTTCTCAGCGGTCTCCATGGTACGTCTCACTGCCGAGGGGGACCTGTGGTCCACAAATATGTGACCTGCTTTATAGCAACTGTATCCCACAAGGGGAATGTTGCGCAGACTTTGCTTCATCATCCACTTGAAGTCATGCCCCAGAAATCCATATATGGCGAATATATCAAAAGCTCCCTGATGGTTGGCTACAAATACATAGCTTGTGTCTTTGTCGACATTCTCCTGTCCCTTGACCGAGACTGTGACAATGTTGAGCCAACAGAAAAGCTTGGCCCAATAATGAGCAGGATAGTAGGTGAACCATTTCAGTCCCAGCGCACTGCCCACAATTGTTGTCAATGCAGCGAGGATTGTGACAACGAGCAGTATCGGTGCCGCAAACAGTATCTGATATATTCGATATATTATAATCATTCAGGTTGTCATGAATTTCAATATGTTGCCTGTAATGCCTGTTGGAGCGTGGGTTTTGCCTGTGGCAATCTGGAATGCCTGTATCAATAAGCAAACATGGGGCGTTCCTGCATCATGGCATTGACCTTGTCGCGAACTGACGCGATTGTCGATTCGCTCTCGGGGTTGGCCAATACAGTATCGATCATCTCGACAATCTCACCCATGTGCTCCTCTTTGAGGCCACGTGTGGTGACAGCGGCTGTTCCCAAACGTATGCCCGAGGTCTGGAATGCCGAGCGTGAGTCGAAGGGTACCATGTTCTTATTGGCTGTGATATCGGCCTCGACAAGTACTTTCTCGGCCACTTTACCGGTGAGTTCGGGGAATTTTGTGCGCAGGTCGACAAGCATGCAGTGATTGTCGGTGCCGTTGGATATTATCTTATAGCCTTTGTCCATGAGAGCGGCTGCCATTGTGGCGGCATTCTTCTTCACCTGTTGCTGGTATTCCTTGTATTCGGGCTGCAGAGCCTCGCCAAAGGCTACAGCCTTGGCTGCGATGACATGCTCCAGCGGGCCGCCCTGTGTACCGGGGAATACAGCTGAGTCGATAAGCGATGACATCATTCTCACTTCTCCCTTTTTGGTCGTTTTGCCCCAAGGATTCTCGAAGTCTTTGCCAAGCAGGATGATGCCGCCGCGTGGACCACGGAGTGTCTTGTGGGTGGTAGAGGTGACGATGTGGGCATATTTCAAGGGGTTGTCAAGCAGTCCGGCAGCTATAAGTCCAGCCGGGTGGGCCATGTCAATCATGAGTAACGCTCCTATCTCATCAGCGATGCGACGCATGCGGGCATAGTCCCACTCGCGTGAATAGGCGCTTGCGCCTCCTATTATCAATTTGGGCCGCTCACGCAGGGCTACCTCCTCCATTTGGTCATAGTCAACGAGGCCTGTGTCCTCTTTGACATTATATTCCAGGGCATTGAACATGAGGCCCGAGAAATTCACAGGGCTGCCGTGTGACAGGTGTCCGCCGTGTGACAGATTCAGTCCTAAGAACTTGTCGCCCGGTTTCAGTGCTGTCATGAAGACGGCCATATTGGCCTGGGCTCCAGAGTGGGGCTGTACGTTTACGTATTCTGCACCATATATTTTCTTAAGGCGTTCGATAGCGAGTGTTTCCACTTCGTCAACTACCTGACAACCTCCGTAGTAACGGTGTCCGGGATATCCTTCGGCATATTTGTTGGTGAGGCACGATCCCATGGCTTTCATCACCTGGTCGCTGACAAAGTTTTCTGATGCTATGAGCTCGATACCTTTTTTCTGGCGTTGATGCTCACGCTCTATCAAGTCGAATACTGTGCTGTCCTGTTTCATCTGAATTGTACTTATTGTATAATTTTTATGTTATTTTTTCTTTTTTACTGTCCACCCGAAGTGCCCCAGCTCATTACCCTGGCTGTAATAATGCCCGTGTGTGTAATTTATGAGGCCTGCATCGCCCAGATTGAAAGCTCCGGTAACGTCATCGATGAGGCTCTCATCGGCTCTTACATTGACGACTTCGGCCAGAAACATGTGATGACTGCCAAGCGGTAGTATTTCTTTCACACGGCATTCAATGTTGAGCGGAGACTCGGCTATGGAGGGGCATGACACTTTCACTCCGGGCTCGCGGGTGAGCCCGGTTGCCGCCCACTTGTCGTGGTCACGGCCGCTTTTCACTCCACACCAATCAGTGGCCCGTGCGAGCTTTTCGGTGGTGAGATTGATGGTGAATTCCATCGATTCCCTTATCATCGTATAGCTGTGACGCTCGGGTCTCACCGAGATGTAGAGCATTGCGGGATTGGTGCATACTGTACCTGTCCATGCCACGGTTATGAGGTTGTCTTGACCATGGAGGTCGCGGCAGCTCACGAGCACAGCCGGTAATGGATATACCATCGTACCCGGTTTCCAGTTCTGTTTGGCCATAGCAGTGGACAGATCGTTTTATGGTTAGAGAATGGTGGCTTCCTCAGCACTGACACAGTGGCTGCAATAGTGACACCTTATGACAACCGGTTCACGATTGACGACACTGAAACGTGTCATCATCGGTTCGTTGTTGGTGATGCATTTGGGATTGCTGCATTTTACAATGCCCAATACTGTGTCGGGGAGGGAGACAGGGCGTTTGTCGACGACCTCAAATTCACGTATCGTGTTCACGACAGCCGTGGGGGCTATCAGAGCGATGCGGTTCAAGGTTTTCTCGGGAAAGTTCACGTCGGCAACTTTGATGATGCCTTTTGATTCAAGCTTGGAACTGTGCAGGTTGTTACCGATGGTAAGCTGAGTATCCAGGTCCTCCAAATCCAGAACCTTGACACACTTGAAAAGCGCGTCTGATGGAATGTGGTCGATAACGATACCGTTGCGCAGTGCCGCTACTGCAAGTTCTTTTTTAGGAGCCATTGCTTTAAGGATTGAGATGATTTAGAGATTAGAAAGGTTTTTATTGGTAAGCGGATTTATGCCAAGGGCATTACATATCAAAGCCTGTCGTGTGTAGAGTCCATTCTTGGCCTGTGTGAAATAGTAAGCCTTGGGGTTGTCATCGACATCAGGGTTGATCTCGTTGACTCGCGGCAACGGGTGTAATATGCGCAGGTTGTCGCGAGATTTTTCGAGCATCGAGTTGCGCAGCGTGTAAAGGTCTTTTACACGCTCATATTCCATGATGTCGGTGAAGCGCTCGCGTTGTACTCGCGTCATATATATAATGTCGGATGTGTTGATGACATCGGCGTCAAAGTCAGTGTGCAGTGTGTATTTGATTCCGTGCTTGTCGCAGAATTCGAGATACTCCTGGGGCATCTGCAATTCCTTGCAGGCGACAAAACGGAATGTCGGATTGAAATATTTCATCGCCATGAGCAGCGAGTGGACTGTGCGACCATA
Source organism: Clostridiales bacterium (assembly GCA_023666645.1). Lineage (GTDB taxonomy): Bacteria > Bacteroidota > Bacteroidia > Bacteroidales > Muribaculaceae > JAAVFS01. The sequence continues at coordinate 1,215,116 of JAMPBP010000001.1, read as the reverse complement.
TTTCAAGTCGCCTACCATGGTGATGGTAAGGTTTTCAAGCCGTCCCTGTGTCTTGTATATGGAGTACAGGTCGAGCATCGTCTGCGACGGGTGCTGGTGTGCTCCATCACCGGCGTTGATTATGGGTACCTCTGTTACTTCGGTGGCATAGCGTGCCGCGCCTTCCAGATAGTGGCGCATTATAATGAGGTCTACATAATTGCTCACCATGATTATGGTATCCTTCAGCGTCTCGCCTTTGGATGAACTGGTGGTCGACGCGTCGCTGAATCCTATGACACGGCCTCCAAGACGGTTTACGGCGGTTTCAAAACTTAGCCGGGTTCGTGTCGAGGGCTCGAAAAAAAGAGTCGCTACAACACACCCGTCCAATATCTTATGGTTGGGGTTATTCTCAAAGTAGCGTGCCAGTTCAAGTGTTTCCAGCATCTGCTCTTTGGTGAGGTCTGAAATAGATACAAGGCTGTTGGGATTCATCTTTGCAGAATTTTCTGCAAAGTTAAAGAAAATTTCTGTATTTAAGATAAAAAATAATAAAAACCGGAGACTGTACCCCGGTTTATACTCTCATGTGGAGGTTATCTCCATGATTGATGGAATTTTGGCTATAAAAGTCCGACCCATGAACGCAATCTCAGTGATGTGAGTTCGGGATGGTTTACTTCGTCGAGAAGCAATCCTACACCCTTTCCGTCATGCACGGCTTTGCTGTGGTTGAAGTGATAGCCGTCGACATCATATTCGCCGATGAATTCAGCGCCACTCCCGGCCAGACGGTTGTGGAGTTCTCCCACTCCGTCATTGAATGTGTCGCTCATGGTCTCGTCGCCACACCCGAAGATTGCGATCTTCTTCCCTCTGAGGTCCATCGCCTCGAGTCCGGCAATAAAGTCATACCAGCCGCTTTCCAGTTCGCCGTTCCCCCATGTGCTCGTGCCGAGTATCAATGTCTCGTAATCCTCGACTGCCGATGGTGCGGTTTCTGTGACATCGTGTATATCGCTCTCGGCTATGTCAAGCATGTGTGCTATACGGTGGGCTATCTCGCGGGTGGTTCCTGTTGCCGAACCATAGAATATTCCATAAGGTTTCATAATTTTGCTATGTATTTATTATATGTGTGTTTCTTTTCATTTTTAAACACTCATATGCCCCCTATGGTTCGATAAAAAAAATAACACCTACCCATCGATGTAACTTGATTTACAATCTTTGGGGTGGGTGTTAGTTACATTGTCTCTCGCTCGGGCTATTGTTGCTTCAGAGCGGTGATTTTCATTTTAAGAGTTGGCCGTTGAGGAGGCGATGAACAGCGTTGGTGTCATTCATCGGGCCGACTCGATGTTTCTGATGTCAGGATCTATTGCTACTATTCTTCCTGCTCGGTTTATGAGGAAGGAGTGCATGCCACGGTCAAGATGATATGAACTCATAATCTTGTGGGCCTCTTGTCCACTGACACGATATTGCTTGCTTGCTGTGAGGTTGTCGCGCTTTACAACTTCTTCAAACAGTGTCTTGTTGACGTCGAAGTTGACTGCTATGTGCTCGACAATATGGTTGTCGGCCATCAGCGACGTGTATTCATTGCATCTGATGCGCGATGAGGGGTCACCTGTACACCAGAATGTCACCAATATATTCTCACCTTTGAAACTTGACAGGTCAACTCGTGAACTGTCGGTTGCCGTCAGCTCTAAGTCGGGCGCCATGTATCCTATCGCAGGTGCTTTGGCTCCATCGGTAAAAGCCGACATGGTGAAAACTAAAAAGGCGAAGCAGGCAATAATCTTGATTGCTTTCTTCATAATTTAGGTTTTATGTTCTACATGAGACCATGTCCTCACGGTTGCAGTCGCGCAACGGTTTTTACGGACATCGATCTTGCCGATTTTCGGCAAGGTGCCAACTCTTTGACACCTTCTCTGTGTGTTAAAACATCGCAAAGGTACTAAATTTCAACGTGATTCTCAATTTTTAGCTCTCTGCATGGCTTTTGTCTGACTTGATTTGTTGTCCAAATCGTCTGATGATGCGGATTTCAGTCAATTGGTTAAATTTAGTTAACAAATCGGTTTTTTGTGTAATTGGGGCCTTCGTAGGGGTGTGTCAGTTGCCGGTGCGTGGGGTGAATCCCGACTTGATGAGGTTCTGTTGGGACTTTCCGTAATAGTCGTCGGTCAAAAGCCAAGCTGCCGGGGTGTCGGGATTGTTCTTGATGTAGGCTCGTGCGATAGCGAGTCCTATGATGCGCCCTGTTTGTCCGGGGCCTGTCATGTTGCCGAGTGTAGTGGAGGGCGACGGCTCGATGAACCGGGCGATGTCACTTGTCGAGGTGCTGTAGATTAATCTCTCGGTAGCCAGCTGTTGCCACCAGTCGCCAAGTCGCCGGTCAACTTCATCGGCCTTGTCCTGGTCGATTCCAAGCACAAGGGCAGTCCCTTGTCCGGTCGCTGTGGATGTGACGAAAGCTACAGCGCCTTCATACATCATCTTTTCCAAAAGCGTGTTCTCGATAGGGGAATATGGCCGGTTGATCCTTATAAGGGCTTCGGCAATGTCGATTGGTATCCGCGTGGGGGTCTTGATGCTGCGCATGTAAAGCGGTATAGCACTGTAGCCTGGATAATCATTCTTTAAGTAATGGTTCAGAGATATGAAGGCAATGCTGTCGCTTATTATGACCTGTTGCATGTAGGGGCTTACTATGCCATAGATGCTCTTGATGTTGATTTCTGGGATATTCTTGTGCAGATTGGTCAGGGTAGTCCCCAATTCTTTTGCAAGGGTGGGCGAGGGGGAGTAGCGTTGTGCTATATCTCGGCCAAATACCTGGTAAATATCGCTGTTTTTTAGCTGGACAATTAAACTGTCGGGTGAATCGCTGTCAAGTCCCAGCATGTTGAAATATAGCCTGAGTGCTGGGATAACAGAGTCGGGTATTGATGAGAGGTCTCCATTGTAGTTGAGTATGAGCGAGTCGAGCCGCACTATCTCTGTCTGGCGTATCATTGAGGAGTGGCCATCGTGGGGAGTTTTATTGCCACAGTTTGCTGTGAATAGTAATGATGCAAAGGCTATGATTAGTGTTATAGTCGACTTCATATGATGCTTTTTAGTACTATTATTGGAGAAAAGTTCTGATTTTTTTAAAATTCGGGAAACTTACCCTGCTGTTATAACGTAGATTTTGTTAATTTTGTGGACTCATAGATGTTTTTTATATGAAATTTATTAAGATCCTCACCATATTTATTTGTCTGTTAATCTCTTTGCCTATATTGACAGCCCGCGACTTCGTCCTTGTGATAGATCCGGGTCATGGAGGTAAGGATGTGGGGGCGCGTGGTGTCAAGGCTTATGAGAAAAATATCACGCTTGCCGTTGCCAAACTGTTCGGTGATAAGGTGACCAAGGAGATGAAGGATGTGAAGGTAGTGTATACCCGGGACAAAGATACTTATGTCAAACTCAATGACCGCGCACAGATAGCCAATGATGCACACGGTGATCTTTTCGTGTCGATACATGTGAATTCGGTCGCCAAGAAAAACCGTAAACGGCGCAGCATTGCCGGAGCTGAGGTGTATACGCTTGGTTTGCACCGGTCGGATGACAATCTGGCGGTTGCTATGCGTGAGAATTCTGTGATGTCGCTTGAGGCCGACAATGCCGAGACTTACCAGGGGTTTGATCCTGAGTCGTCTGAGAGCTATATTATATTTGAATTGAGCCAGAGCAAACACATGGATCAGAGTATCGAGATGGCCGAATTGGTTCAGCGTGAACTTGTGTCTAAGGCCGGGCGTTCTGACAAAGGCGTGCGTCAGGCCGGTTTCTGGGTGCTTTGGGCTACATCTATGCCGTCGATTCTTATTGAGCTCGATTTCATATGCAACCCTACGCAGGAGAAGTTCCTGAATTCGACCGACGGACAGCGTAGACTTGCCGATGCCATATTTGAAGGTTTCAAGGCCTATAAGGAATCAAATCCGGTAGCCGACCTTCCCGACAATGATTGAATATTTTATGACCCTACTGTAAACAAATAAAACATACATATAATGAAACGGAATTTCATAATCGGATTGTGTGTCCTCATAGCACTGGCGATTCTTTATTTTGGGATAGAATTTCTCAAGGGGGTGAATGTCCTCAAGCCCTCCAATTTCTACTGTGCCTCATATACTAATGTAGCCGGCCTGCAGGTGTCGGCACCGGTATCGGTCAATGGTTTCAAGGTGGGCCAGGTCTCATCGATTTCCTATGAATATGACAACCCCGGTCATGTTCTTGTCGAGTTGAGCCTCGACAAGGCGCTCAAACTGCCTAAGGGATCAAAGGCGGTCATAGAAGCCGATTTTCTTGGCACATCGACTGTGCAGCTCGTTCTCTCCGACAACAAGGAGTATTACAGTGTCGGTGACAAAATTATAGGTGAGACCGCCACGGGAATGATGGAGAGTGTTTCGCGTGATCTCATGCCGGGTGTCAACCGTATACTCCCTACGGTCGACACGCTTCTCAATAATGTCAATACTTTGGTCGACGACCCGGCTTTGAGCGCTTCGATAGCCCGGCTTGACAAGATTACCGAGAATCTCGCGTCTACACTTCAGCTGCTTAATGGAGCCATGAGAACGCTTCCCGCCGTGATGGAGAATGTAAAGGGCATAACCGCCAATCTTGATACTGTGTCGCACAATCTCAATACGCTCTCGGCAAGTCTCAATGCCGCTGATATAGAGGGAACCATGACCAATGTCAACGAAATCACGGTCCAGCTAAAAGAACTCAGTGCTTCGCTCAATAACGAGGAATCGTCGATGGGTCGTTTGCTCAATGATCCTGCCTTGTACAACAATCTCAATAATGCGGTAGCGAGTCTTGATTCGTTGCTCATCGATGTCAAAAGGAATCCTAAACGCTATATTTCAATCAAACTCTTGTGATTTTTTCTGGGAGATGAGCCATAGCCAGCTAAATCCATGCTGACATTGCGTGTGGTATTGCCCATTTGGCTGCGAGTCGATTAAAGCTGTACGTTATTTAGACTTGTTCTAAATATCGTGCAGCTTAAAGTTTTGCTTTAAACTCCCTATTCACAAATGGTTTTAAGGCTGTTTGCCTCCTCTGTTCTGGTGGGTAATGTTAATAACTTTGATTTTCGATAAAGAAATATACTATGTTGATGCACAGTTATTTGTGATGTATTTTTAAAGTGTATGTTTAATAAATCTACTTCATTTTGAATAAATCGTTGAGCATCAGTACTCTTTTTATTGTCTTGATATTTGCAAATATTTTGGCTTTTGTTTTTGAAAAAAAATATTAGGAATTTTGTATTGCAAATTTTACGGGATGACATCAAATACTTGTACATATAATTGGAATGATTGTCTTGCTATCTTCAAGGACAACCTGCCGGTCGACCAGTATAAAGCATGGTTTGAGCCGGTCACGGCTGTGAGCTTTGTCGATGGCAACCTCACTCTTGCGGTGCCATCTCCATATTTTGTCGAGTATCTGGAGGAGAAATACCTCAATATTATAGGTTCGGTGTTACGTCGTGTCTATGGTGAGGGTATCAATCTATACTATAAGTATGACCAGGTGCAGAACGATCCTGCGACATCGGTCGATGTGCGCAGTGAAAATCGTAGTCGTGTCATTAAGGATGAGCCAGTAAAAGCGAATCCTTTTCAGGCACCGGTCAACACGGTGTTTGACTCCCAGCTCAATCCCCATTATACTTTTGAAAATTATTGCGGAAGCATAAGCAACCGTCTTGCACGTTCCATTGGAGAGACAATAGCAAATGATGCAACATGCACGACGTTCAATCCTCTGTTTATTTTCGGACCATCGGGAGTCGGCAAGACCCACCTTATACATGCCATTGGAATACGTTTCAAGGAACGCAATCCTCAGGCTCGGGTACTCTATGTCAATTCGCGTCTATTTGAAAGTCAGTTTACCGTGGCAAGCCGTAACGGTAAGATAAATGAATTCATAACTTTCTACCAAAGTATCGATGTCCTCATCATCGATGACATTCAGGATCTCATTGACAAGGAAAAAACGCAGATGACATTCTTCTACATTTTTAATCATCTGCATCTTAATAACAAACGCATTATACTGACCAGCGATTGCCGTCCTTCTCAACTCAAGGGAATGCCTGAACGTATGCTCACTCGATTGAAGTGGGGTATGACTGTCGAGCTGGAACGTCCTGACCTGGAGTTGCGCCGCGAGGTCTTGCACCGCAAGGCCGACCTTGACGGACTAAGCATTGAAGATGAGATTCTCGACTTCATAGCCGAGAATGTCACCGGGAGCATACGTGAGCTGGAAGGAGTGATGGTTTCATTGCTGGCTCATGCCACGATACTCTCGCAGGAAATCACTATCGACCTTGCACGTAGTGTCCTTGCCAATGCCGTAAAGGTAGTGCGCAAGCAAGTCAATTTTGAAATGATCACACAGAGTGTCAGCGGATATTACAATGTAGACCCCGACTCGATATTCACCAAGTCGAGAAAACGTGAGATATCTGATGCGCGACAGATGGTGATGTATCTTGCCAAGAAGCACATCAAGATGCCTATGACTGCCATAGGAACACGTCTGTCACGCTCCCACGCTACAGTGCTATATGCTTGCAAGAATATCGAGGAGCGTCTGCCCATCGAAAAGCAGTTGCAGGACGATGTGGTGAAAATTGAACAGATTCTTCTAAAATAATTCCACTCTCTTATTTCATGGAAGAGATATTTCTATATGATGGGCGGCCCGTTGACAATAAGGAACGCTCAGAGGCCGAAATTGCCGTATATGATTTCCTTGACCGACTCGGTGTAACATACCGCACATGTACCCATCCTGCGGCATTCACCATGGAGGAATGTGAAGCTGTGCGCAATGCCATCGGTGCTCCGGTGTTCAAAAATCTGTTTTTGACCAATAAGCAGCAAACCCAGTTCTATCTGCTTATGATTCCTGCCGACAAACCGTTTAAAACAAAATATCTCTCGGGGCAGTTGGGGTGTGCCCGGCTTTCGTTTGCCTCATCGGGCGATATGGAGAAGTTGCTTCACATTCACCCGGGAGCGGTATCCCCCATGGGTCTGATACACGATAAGGATTGTCGAGTGAGGCTCATCGTCGACAATGACCTGAAAGGTGCTGAAGACTATGCTTGTCACCCATGTGTCAATACTGCAAGTGTGCTTATTTCGCTTGATGACCTTCTCAACCGCGTTGTGCCTGCTACCGGCCACACAGCGACATGGGTTACACTCCCCGTAGAGTAGTCATAAAAAAGACATTGCAAAAAAAAGCAGCACCCTTCAGTGTGAAGTGCTGCTTTTTTTGTTCAGTGTGTGATACTACGTGTTTACTCTGGGAGAATCTCGTAGCCGGTAGTCTCCACATAGTAGAATGAGAGGTAATCCTTGCCCTCTTTGGCCTGACGCTCGGCAATGCGTGCACGGTAGTCAGCGATGCGCTCATTGAGAGTTTTAAGGTTCTGTTGACCTTGAGCGGCTCGCTCGGTCTCACAGCCGCTCTCGCGCTCTCCGGCAACTGCATCGCCTCCCTCGCTGTTCACAGCATATGCGCGTTCCTGTTCGGTGCGTTCAAGTTCCTGAAGGTATTCCTCATTGATACGCTCCTCGTGAAGAATTCCGGTAATTTTGAGGGGCTTGTGTATGGTCTCGCTTGCAAAGGGTGCGTCCATACCTGGAAAAGCCTCGCAGCGTAACTGCATATTGTCGGCATTGCCGGCGATGAATGCCTTGCGGCCGCCATGGGAGCAAAGGTGGGAGCATATTCCCTCGAAGGTCACCGTCTGGTCTACATATTGGTCGGGATTGGTGAGTAGCTGGTCAACGGTTAGTGACTCGTTTTCCTCAACGGTAGTGTCATTGTTGGTTTTTGAACCGCTACATGCAGTGGCAAGCATGGTCATTGCCAGGGCGGCAAACAGATAGATTGTCTTTTTCATCGTTGTGTTTGTTTTATTTAATTGTTTCATGTCATCGTTTTATGAGTACTAACGGAATAAATGCAAATATACCTAAAATAAGTGTTACGGGCAATTTGGACCACATGCAGCGTTGACGGCGTCTGTTTATGAAGAAAGCGAGAAATACAGTGAGGACTATATTCAGGAACACTGCTTTCCACGAAACATCGCTGAAGCGGGGATATACCATCATGTCGCTGCCTGAGGTGAATGTGAGCTTGAATGGGAATATCCATCGTGTCACATTGTCAAGTGGATTGGTGCGATAAGTGTGGGTGTAGTCGAGAAGTTTGTCATAGGTCTTGGCATCAAGAACTATGTAACGTGATTGTTTATCGTCATTTATCTTTATGGTCCAGGCAAAAAGACCCTTGAGGATTGACATGCGTTCTTTCTCAGGATTGAAGGTAACGTCGGGAAGTTCGATGAGTGAATACTTGTCGTCGCGTGCAATGGCAAATGTGCGTCCCTCTTCTGTTGTGACTATGCCATAATGTTTACGGTCGCCATTTTCCATTACAAACACATGTCTTGGGGTAATGTCTGATGGACGTTCAATGCGGGCCATGCTCGGGCGCGAGGCTTGCATCTTGAGGTGATACAGGTCGTTGTTGGCATCTATGAGCAGGTATCCGTTGTCATAACTCTTGCGTGTGGTGACATTGGCTGAGGCCTCGCGGGAGGGGAAGACAAAGCCACGGTCGGCAAACATTTTGGCAAACCGTTGGGTCTTTTTAGTGTCGATACTGTTGGTTGCAATGTCGATTATCTCGACATGTCCCGGCAATATCATAGCGACAGTGGGGCTCTCCAGGTCAAAACGTCGGGGCATTGATTCCATCAATGGGTATACCGGAGGAATGTCGTGGTTCAGATTGCGTGGAAGCGAGGTGAACATCCACCGGTTGCGCCGTATATTGTGAGGTGTCATCTCTTCTCCTTTCAGCGAGTCGGGCATGAGTCTCTTCGAAAGCAACTGATTGGCAAATATTTCCGGAAGCAATGAGTCACGTTGCTCTTCAGTGTAGCTCTTATCGGGTTGTCCGGTGGCCGGATCTATGTCGAAGTACTGGCTTGTTATCCCCGCGGGAATATCGGCCTGTTCATGTACCGATACAATTATGCGGTCATTGACGGGAGAGTAGCCTACAAAAGGTTCGGAGGTAGAGTAGGGGAAACAAAGCGATACCAGCCATGGAAGTATCCAGCTTAGCATGGCAATCGACAAGAGTGTGAGCAGTATGTAGTATATTCGTTTCATGATTTATTTTAGTCTTGAAGGCCCTCCTTAAACCTCGCTACTGAGCCGAATGAAAGAATTGCGACCAGCATTGTGATGATGACGAGCAGCCACATGCTGCAGTTGTAGGCTCCCATTGCTTCCTGTTGTTTGAACATTGTCATTGTGACGGCCACTCCTATGAGAGCGATGATCACTCTCATATACCATGTCCCTTCGAGGCATATCGATGCTACAAACAGATAGGCGCACATTCCGGCAAGATACCATGGCAACATGGTGAGCATTACCCGCAACACAAGCACGCCCGGTAATATGGTATAGTCGTAACATAATATGAATGCGAGTTGCAGTATATATATGACAAGCAGCTCCACGAGGGCCGTCCCCAGCATTATTGAGATGAGTCGCAGGTGAGAACAGGGAAGGTGCAAGGTGAGTTTGAGTCGTTTTTGGGACATCTCTGGCATCATCTGGGCCACTCCGATAGCGATACCTATTACGAGCGGAAGATATGTGATCACGTTTACCAACGATACATCTTTCTGTATCATGTTGAGCCATATCGAGCTCATGCCCCAGTTGCTTATGGCCGATTTGATATTTAGGATAACATAGACCGCAAAAAGCAATGACACGAGCATTGATAGTGCAAACACCCGGCGTGTCTTTATCCATTCCTTATATATTAGTGCTTTGTACATGGTGTGGTTCAATATTTTCCGGTTAGACCTATGAATGCATCTTCGAGCGTCATGTCATGTTTTTTCAACTCGACTTTCTGTAGCCCTTTGGAATCAAGTACACGGGTGACTTCCTCCCTGGATTTAAAGGTATAGAGCTCCACCTCGTTTCTTATGACCGACGGATTGATGATCACATCGTTGTCATCAGTGAGTACCGGAAGTGTGCCCCCTTCATATCTGAATGTGTATCGCGAGAATTCGCGCATCAATGTGTCGACAGGAGTTTGGGTAAGAATCTTGCCGTAGTCGAGAATAATGCAATCATCAATGAGCCGTTCCAGGTCCTGGATAATGTGTGATGTCATGAAAACGGTTTTCTCCTCGGCCTTGGCATACTCATGGAGATATTCCACGAATAATCTCCGGTAGCCTGGATCGAGACCAAGCGAGAAATCATCGAGCACAAGAAGGTCGGCATTCTGGGCAAGGATAAGTCCGAGCGCCACTTGTGAACGCTGTCCACACGACATGGTAGAGATGTGTTGATGGGGCGAGACATGTAGTTTTCTCATGAGTTCATAATAAGCGTCTTTGTCCCATTTGGGATAAAACTTGGAATAGAAGCGCTCTATTTGCCCGATGGTCATGAAGGCATATTGTACATGCCCTTCAATGAGCAGAGCTATGCGGGCTCGTGTCTGTGGTGTCATCTTGGTGATTGACTCACCGAATATGCGGCATTCGCCCGACTGGGGTTTGAGATACCCCATGAGAATGTTGATTGTAGTGGTTTTACCGGTTCCGTTCTTTCCCAGAAGCCCCAGGATACGACCTTTGGGCACGTCAAAGCTCAGGTCGCTGTAAATGATGCGTCCACGACCGTAACGCTGGGTGAGATTCTTTACCGATATGACCGGTTGGTTTTCGTAAGACATTATGGAGTGATTGTTTATTATGGATGATTCTCAAAAGGAAGCCGAGAAACTTATTGTCACAAGATTGCCATTGTTGTTTAGGCGGTCATACTCTATATGGCGGTAGGCTACCGACAGGGTGTATACGACTCTTGATATGAGCATGGACCAGGAGGTTGAGGCTGATATGCAATTGTTGCTTGAGCTCAGCATCTCATAATTATGTTTTAGAGCTGCTCCGCTACCTGTTGTGAGGTCGAGGGAGCCCCACCGTGGAGTCTTGGCCGAAGGGTGGGCGTGAGAATATCCGGTCTGGAATGTGAGGTATCCTCGCGATGAAATGTGAATCAGTGAATGGACGCCCAATGAAATGGTGGTAGTGTTGACATGCAGCTGTCGCGATGGCTCCAGCAGTGACTCTTTGTCATCGGTATAGTTCATTTCCGGGATTGCTGTCACTGTGATGACCCGGCTTGGGCTGATCCATTCCACGGGGCATGCGGCCGAAATCGACATCACGCGATGCTTGTAGTTCTTACGCTTGCCAATGACTGAATAATCATCTCCCACGCCAGTGCCGAGAAGATTCTCGGTACCATTGCGGTCAAAAATCGAAGCCTTGACAAGAGGGAATAGTTCCAGTGATGCGGTCAATGGTCGTATTGTGCCCAGGATTGCTCCCATTTCGGTAGTCTTGACTTTGCCCGGTGTCAGATTGTTCAGATTGCGTAGTCTCAGGTCTGCCGAAAGCATTGAACCTTTGATTATGGCAATCCATCCCCGCCTGTTGACCGGCAGGAGCTGTAGTTGGGCTGAAAAGACTTTGGCAGTGTGTCCTGTCTCCTTGACCTTGTTGCCGGTGAAGCGGGCAAAATGACTGCCCATTCCTGAAAAGACAAGTGTTTCGATGGTGTTCATCGGATTATAGAAGTCGACATCGCAATTCTGACTGTAAATCCTAAGTCCGAGATTCATTCCTGCCACATAATTTTCACGAAGCCGGTGAGTGGCTCCAATTATGACATCGAGGTCGGAGACTATGTCGCGGACACGGGGATCGACAGGCCGGTGGCCTATCTCGGCGCGGTATCGCGCTTGAAGACCTACTGTCCAAAGATCGTAACTATGTGCCCACCCGCCCCCGAAACGGTAGCGTTGGACCGACATTTTACCTCCGCGGTCGTTGCCCATCACATAAGGGGCAAGCATCTCGTAATCGAGACAATCGGCATGTGATATGTCATATATCTGACTCTTGGTATAATCGGCTTCTCCCCACACTGTGGTGTGTCGCGACATCTTATGGTATGACTCGGCATGGAGCTCGACCTCATAGCCTCCGCGACCCGTCTGCATCTTTACCGGTGTCTTATAGCTGTCGTGACTATAGGTGGCAGATACTTTGGATATAGTTACTGAATCCTTGAATATCATAGCTCCCACATTGTCCTTGTACATTTCGAGATACTGTTGTTTCAGAGGAGTCCCGTAGCTGACTGTGGTGCGAAGAAGAAGGTGTGGGGGAATTCCATGGGCGGGCATGATACCTTCACATGTAGCCCCCACAACCATCAGAGTCAAAAATATGAAGCGATATTGTCTCATTGGCCTTATTTGTAGACGCTTACAATCTCAAAGTCGTTGGCTGAGTCGTTTGTGTCCTGGTAAATGGTGTTCCCGGCAGGCGATTTACCCGCCACCTTGCGTGCGAACATTTTGCCGGCGCGCTTTGTCTTGTCGTTTGAATCGGCGATCGATGCATAGCTTATGTCGACCGACGGAGCAAGCATTGCCATCTGATACTCATAGGACCCGCACAGGTTGACACCGTCGATGATCCAGTCGTTGGGGATACGGTAGCAATTCCTGGCTGTCATCTCTGTACCGGTCTTGGTGTTGGTGTAGGTATAGGTGCCATCATAGTCGGTTAGGAATGTCTCGGAGGTCATTCCCTGGGGGAATCTCACGAGGGCATATGAGCGGTTGCACTGCTGGGTGGGAATCCAGATGGTACGGCTGTAGCTGAACCATTTGTCAAGGTTGGGCACTTCGTTATTATCAGTGTCGCGCAGCGTTCCTATTGTAACGTCATCATACCATTCAAAGTCGGCATCGGTATTGTTCATGGCGGGTTTTACTTGCTCGGTGAAGTCGACAGCCTGATCGGCAATCTTTATTGACTGTCCGGGTTGAATGGGATATTGTGTACCGTTGCCTGGTATCACATATATGGTCTGGACGGTGAAATTGGCGGTCGGCTTCGCCTCTTCGGTCTTTATTTCACGCAGTCCGGTGTTGGTGTTCTCCGATTCACATAGAGCGAGACCATCGGCATATATCACATCGTCGGTGTTGTTATAGATGCGGAAATAGGAGTCGTAGAGCATACCGGTGCCCTTTGCGTTTAAAGACCCGGCGATGAAAATTTCACTAAATATGAGTGAATTGTCGGGGTTGTAGAAGAACCAGTCGAGATTCAGATTCTTAGAATCCTGAGTGATTACTATATTCTCAGCTACTACACGCAGGTGTTTCTCAACCCCCTCGGCTGTAGCCTTGGCTGTACCTTCCACATTGTATGTGCCGGCAGTGAGCTGCATGCTGTTGAGGTCGGTTACGACCGATGTGGCCTTGGTGTTGAGCTCGGTGAAGTTAAGCACAATGTCAGAGATAGTGTAACCCTCGGGAGCCTTTGAGTCGACATTGATTTGGTAGTACACAGGATCGTCGTCGCTGCACGAAGTCGCCACACCGCTGAGGATAAGTGTGGCCATCATGGTCTTGAGTAGTGATTTGTTGAATTTCATAATTTTATGTATTGATTTATTTTATAGAGTGCATAATGTGTTCTATATTTTGAGATTGAGTTCCATGCCGAAGTAGGGATTGGAATAGCGTCTTATGGTCATGCCGTAGCTTTTGTAATCGGGCATGATGGTGAACAGACGGTTCACATATAGGGCGATGTTGACCCGGTTGTTCCAGAAGGTCTTTGTCGCCTTGAGGTTTATGGCAGTCTCAGAGGGAACGGAGTGGCGGTCAAATGCTGTTGCGGCAAACTGACGTACGAGCTGACGTGTGTATGGGTTGTTGAGCGACTCTTCGGTGAATGGGTAGACATTACCTTCGGGATCCATATAGTGGGTGGGGGTGCCATCGCGGAAGAGTGTGCGTCGGGATGTGAACCACATGTTCTGGATAGCTATTGAGAAGCGCAACCCGAGTTTGGGTAGGTCGGTATCAAGCATGATGTTGGTGTTGAGGCTCTCGTAGGTGCTCCCGTCGACATCGTCATAGAGTCCGAAGTATTGGAGCTGTTGGCCGTTCATTGTCACTCCGGGATTGTACCATAATGGAGTGCTGCTTCCATTGGTTGTGCGCAGCCATGCTCCCGAGAGGGTCATGCGGGTATGTATGACCGGAAATCTACGTGTTTGAAAAGTGTATTCAACACCCTCTTTCATGGTTGAGCTTCCATTGACCACCGTGGGGCGAATTGCCTGGTAGGACGCTTCGGTATAGGGCAGTTCTTCAATCATTGGGCCGCGGCCTGCGGCATATGGGTCGAAACCGCTTGCGTCATATCTGTGGTAATTATAGCGGAGCACATCGCCGGTGTGGCGGAATCCATTGTGCATCTTTTCTCTGAAATAGGTTACCGACAGGCGGTTGTCGTGATAACTGAAATCGGCTCTTACCTCCCATTTGAAGTTGCGTGCTGCCAGGAGGTTGTAATTTGTGACATCGTCAATGAATGTCATCACATTCATCACGCGATATTCAGGCACGTTGTGATAATAGTTGAGCTGCTCAATGTCGGTGTATCGCGGTGCGGGATATAGAAACGAAGCCACAGGCATCTTGGTTTGCCAGCCCAGGCCGCCGTTAAGTTCGGGAATTAGCGGGTTGCCGGCGATATATATGGCAGGCATTGTCCATGACATTGTGAAGCGTGGGTCAAGATAGGGTTTGCCGGCAAGTTTATATTTAGAGTCGAGATGCAGCAGCATGGTCTCGCGTAGTCCTATGGAGGCCTCGACAGTGTGTCTGCCCAGTCTCAGCGTGTTGCGGCTTTCGGCATATATTGAGAGCTGATGCATGGCGGGGATATCATTGAATGCGCGAGGACGTGTTCCGCTCTCGGCCGTGATTGGCCTCTCGAGGTCATAGATATTTCCTCGGCCATAGTTCTTGCTCATGTTCCACTCGATGCCACCTTTTAGAGCATAGGTGACAGTGCCCGATGTGTATCCCAATGTTGTGGCTGCTTTAATATAGGCGGTAAAAGGGTCTCCCTCCACATCGAGCGTTGCGAGGTAGAGCATAGGAAGATAGCCTGCATAGTTGGGTCCAGGCACCAGGGATACGGTCATGGGCATGATGCGCGATGCTGCCACATGACGTGTCTGGTGGAGTCGCTCGCGGGAGTAGCTGAGGCCTGTAGTGAGTGAGGCGTCTCGGAATATTTTGTTTTCCACAGGCTTCACTGTCAACACATTGTTCCAGCTCACGGTGTGATTTTTTGTGTTGAAGCGGTCGATGGTGTTGTTTATGGTGAGATCGGGGTCGTTGTTGTCACTCTCAAATGAACCTGTATAATTCAGCGATGAATTCCACGAGATAAGCAACACCGTGTTGCTGAAACGTTTGTTGCTTCGTATTGAGCCGTTGACTCGATTGTAGTTTTCCCTCGGGTTGCGCTGGTCAATCTTTGCGTCGAGGTAGCCTATGCCTGCATTTATGATCCAATCGTTGCCAGGCATCTTAATTCCCTTACCCACGTAGAACAACTGGCTTTTACTGTCGGCCTTGAAACGTGCCTCGAGACGTGTCACGCCGCTTTTCCTCTTGATATTTACAAGACCCGAAGTGAGCTCGCCATATTCCACCGATGCTATCCCGCGCACGATCTCGACTTTCTCAATATCGTCGGTGGCAATGGTGCGCATGTCGACACCTTTTCCTACGGTTGCTCGAACGGAATGGTTGGAGTCGGTCGTGGTTTGCATCACCGCGTTGTTGTTGATCGGTACGCCATCTACTACAAATGAGGTACCTATGGCCGAGGTCATGTAATCGTTGTCGGTGCCTGAGATGTTTGTAGCGGTGCGCAGGTTTATTACATTGGGACTCCCCATGGAGGGGTCTTTAGATATATTTCCAGGTATCAGTTCCAGCAGGTCAGTGAAACTCGATGGCTGAAGATGCTGCATTGCGGTCGAGTCTATGATTGATGAACTCGTGGCGTGACGTCCTTCACGAGCTGTTACCACTACCTCATCGATGGGGTCGAGTGGAAGCATCCTCAGAGTGTATGACGATTGAGAGGTGTCGGTGATTGAGATATTGATGTGTGTAGGCTTGTATCCCACTGACCATACGTTTATTGTCCACTCGCCATTTTTAAGGTCTTGCATTGCGGTGCCGTCGGATCCTGTGTATGCACTTGCCGATTGTTTCCCGTCACGTGAGAACGACAATGCTGCCATTTCGAGCGGTATGCCCGACTGGCCGTCTACAACATGTATGTTTAGATTCCTTGCCTGCGAGGCAAAGGAAGCCGCAAGCAATGTTGCAGGTAATATAATATGAGATTTTTTGACTGGCATAATTTTAACACTGCAAAATTACCATGAGCCAAATATCTCAGGAATACCTAAAAATGATGAAAAATACCAACGAATGTTACAGGCTCACCCCTCTAAGATATCAACAAATACCAACAAGTTGGTAAATCATGATGGAACCGAGCTCAAAGCATCAAGTCATCAGATGCCCGTGAGTATACCTTCCAATTAAAGGCACAACAGTTATTGGGTGCCCATTTGACGGATCAGCGGACAGGTGCTAACAACCGCCCCTATCCGCAGACCCATAATGGTTGGGCCGCAAGTTGTGTTGCGCTGAAGGGCGGGATAGGTGCAAAAAAAAGCGGTGCTTAGATTGATAAGCATCGCTTTCTGTTGTAGCGAGTCCGGGATTCGAACCCGAGTCTCCGCCTTGAGAGGGCGGCGTGCTAGGCCTCTACACTAAATCGCCATTTTGATTGACGCTGAGGTTTCTGCGCTAACAACAGTGCAAAGTTAGGCATAATATTTGAATCATGCAAATTTTTTTTCAAATTGCAATTTGAAATTTTCCTGTCGCTGATTGGAGTTAGCCGACTTAGTGTGGAGCAAACTGGAACTGTAAGCATCTGGCTTACAGTGGGTTTAAGTGAAATAAACTGTTTAATGATAAGTGATTGATGACAGGTGGCCTCTACACGAGCAGGAAGGCTTACAGTCCCGATTGAATATTTTTTTTCTCACATTAAATAATAAACATTGTCCTTTAGGTGCCTGTTTGTGATGGATAGTTGGTGAGGGGGAGGGATGGTTATTGTAGTCGAGAAAATTGATTTTTTTGAAAAATTTTAGTAAAATATTGCGAACGTTAACTATTTTTTATATATTTGGGAATTCTTATTGTCTATGGAGGCATGGGATAATATTATCAACTTAATATCTATTTATCATGAGGGGGAAATCTGATTTGCTGGGTCATAGCCAAGAAATGTGCTTGGTTTTTCGAGAAGTTAAACAGTCTATGTTCCACAAAAGAATAAGCAGGATATTTGCCGGGATTTTTATGGGAGCTTTATCTGTCTTGATGCTTGGCAGTTGCAGTAAGGATGAAGCGGAAGAATTGCGCTTGCCCCAGTTATACGATGTTGATTGGGAAGAGGTTGATGGTTCCATATCTATTAATTTTGAGAAAAAATCAGACGCTTATGCCGAATTTTTTGAGACTGATGTAGCCGATGTTGCAATGATTAAGCTATATGGGGTGCATCCTGAAGAAGTTATTGAAATGGAAATGACGACCACACGCGACGATGATGGTAATATTCTGTTTGAGGGAAATCAGAAAATTGAATTTGAACGCATTCTCTCCGTGAGCGGAGTGTATCGTCCCGTGACTGATGAAATTAATTCCGGTCAAGTGCCTAAGTTAAAAATCAATGTCTCTTATGATGTGCCTTATTTAATGTATGTTACAAAACATACTGTTCAATTTGGCGAGAACTCGGGGTTGCGCTATATCAGGGATTTAGGCAAGTACCCTATGGCTTCTGTCGATATTGAGGGCCAGAGAGATACGTGTAATCTTCTGTGCGAAAGAATAAATTCGGAAATAGGGAAATCACTTAAGTCTATTTCATTGTGTTTCTATAAATACGGAAATATGGGATTCTACTTTACCAAAACCAATGGGGAGTCAAGGAGTCTGAATTTCAGATATTGGGCAAAGAAAGAGGAGACGAGCGGAGAGATCATATTCATAATAGAGGAACCTGTCAGATTCTATGAGAATTTATTGTATGCCATTGGTTTGACTGATCCGAAATATGTTGAAAGATGTATTTCCAATCAGTCGTATAGATGCGCCCATGTGTACGTTGAATTATGCAATAAAGCCAATAATAGCAGGATCGTGTTTTTGGACGATATTCATTGCGATATTTTCCCATCGTTCTATGAATATTACTGTCAAGCCGGTGTATGGACTGCTGATGAAAAGCGTCCTATTGAATTGATGTATATGGCAACTAAGTCGGCAAAACATGATCCGGTTGATTTGCTTAAATTCCGAACCTACCGATGGGCTTTCGCTGACTTCTGATGTAAGCGTATTGTCTCGCCTCTCCCCCGATGCATGTCATTCATTTTGGCTTGAGGTAAAGTTGGAATAAAAGAAAAGCGGTGCTTAGGTTGATAAGCACCGCTTTGTGTTGTAGCGAGTCCGGGATTCGAACCCGAGTCTCCGCCTTGAGAGGGCGGCGTGCTAGGCCTCTACACTAAATCGCCATTTTGAAGTGACACTGAGGTTTCTGCGCTAACAACGGTGCAAAGGTAGAAAACCTTTTTGTATTTTGCAAGAATTTCTGAGATTTTGTATTGAAAAAAATTTTCGGGTCTGTTTTGAGGTAGAATGATGCCTTGTGAGTGACGCTTGTGAACGACGCTTTGTGAATGACGCCTGCCATTTGGAACAAATATTTTGGTATAAAATGTTTAATTGCCAAGATAAAGTTGTAATTTTGCCCTCTGAATTGCCCTGTTCTCAGCCAGAGCCTGTTGAGAAAGGGATATGACAATTTCAAAATATCAATTATATAACATACCATATAATAATGGAAGTAATAAGAAACGTCGACCAATTGAAGAGAAAAGTTGAGGCATATCGTGGCGAGGGTCGCTCGATAGGTCTTGTCCCCACGATGGGTGCACTTCATGACGGTCACGTATCGTTGGTAGAAAGAGCCCGACGCGAAAATGATATCGTGGTTGTAAGTGTCTTTGTTAATCCTACGCAGTTCAATAATGCCCATGACCTGGCTACGTATCCCCGCACTGAGGAGGCCGATTGCGGGCGTCTTGCCGATGCCGGTGTAGATATCGCCTTCATTCCTACTGTCGAGGAGATGTATCCACAACCCGATACCCGTGTTTTTGACCTGGGCCAGGTGGCACAGGTAATGGAAGGCCCTATGCGGCCAGGACATTTCAACGGTGTGGCTCAGGTAGTGAGCAAGCTGTTCATGTTTGTCGAGCCTACTCGAGCCTATTTTGGCGAGAAAGATTTCCAGCAGATTGCAGTGATAAGACGCATGGTCGAGCTTGAGGGCTTTGATCTTGAAATAGTGGCTTGCCCTATAAAGCGTGCCGATGACGGTCTGGCTCTGAGCAGCCGCAATGTGAGGCTCTCTGCGGCACAGCGTGCTGTCGCACCCGGTATATATCGTGTGTTGTCTGAGAGCCGTGCAATGGCGGGCACCGATAGCGTCGAGGAAGTTAAACAATGGGTCATTGACCACATTAATCAGCTTCCCGAGATGCAGGTGGAGTATTATGAGATAGTTCACCCGTTGACTATGCAGCCTGTAGACAGCTGGGAGTGTGACCCGGTAGGTTGCATAACTGTCTATTGCGGTGACGTGCGACTCATTGACAATATCAAGTATACAGTATAAATATCAAAACGACGATGCTTATCCAGGTACTTAAATCCAAGATTCACCGCGTCACGGTGACTGAGGCCCGACTGGACTACATAGGAAGTATAACGATTGATTCAAAGCTGCTCGAAGCGGCCGGAATCATGGAGGGGGAGCGTGTATACATTGTTAATAATAACAATGGTGAGCGACTCGATACATATACCATAGCCGGGGAGCCGGGCTCGGGAGTGATATGTCTCAATGGAGCCGCGGCACGCAAGGTTCAGCCCGGTGACATTGTAATCATAATGGCCTATGCCATGATGACTCCCGAGGAAGCTTCGGGATTCCGCCCCAAAGTGATATTTCCCGACACTGCCACCAATCAGCTTTAGTGGGCGGGGGAATTATTTAGAACTTTAATTTAAACAGCTCTATAGCACTGATATAATATGTTTGAGAACTTAACCGAAAGATTAGGCCGCAGTTTCAAGATACTGAAAGGCGAAGGTAAAATCACTGAGATCAATGTCGCTGAGACCCTGAAAGATGTGCGCCGTGCACTTATCGAGGCCGATGTCAATTATAAAGTAGCCAAGAATTTTGTCGATACTGTCAAAACCAAGGCGATGGGTCAGAATGTGATTAATGCCGTCAAGCCTAAGGAATTGATGGTTAAGATCGTAAATGATGAGCTGACTGCCTTGATGGGTGGCGAGACGGCATCGCTCAATTTGAGCGGTAACCCTACCGTCATTCTTATGTCGGGACTACAGGGTTCAGGTAAGACTACCTTCAGCGGTAAGCTTGCCAGGAAACTCAAGGAGGAGAGAAATCGTCGTCCCCTTCTGGTTGCCTGTGACGTGTATCGTCCCGCTGCCATCGACCAGCTGAAGGTGCTCGCCCAGCAGATTGATGTCCCGGTTTATACCGAGGATGGAAATAAGAATCCCGTTGAAATAGCTGAGCATGCCATAAAGTATGCAAAAAGCAATAATCTCGACCTCGTGATTGTCGATACAGCAGGACGACTTGCTGTCGACGAGGAGATGATGAATGAGATTGCAGCCATAAAGAAAGCTATAAAGCCTCAGGAAACACTGTTTGTGGTTGATGCGATGACAGGTCAGGACGCGGTCAATACAGCCCGTGAGTTCAATGAGCGCCTTGACTTTGACGGCGTGGTGCTCACCAAGCTCGATGGTGATACCCGCGGTGGTGCCGCTGTGTCGATACGCACCGTGGTAAACAAGCCGATCAAGTTTGTCGGTACAGGCGAGAAACTTGAGGGAATCGAGCAATTCCACCCCGAGCGTATGGCAAGCCGAATCCTTGGCATGGGTGATATCGTTTCGCTCGTGGAGCGTGCCCAGCAGGTATATGACGAGGAGAAGGCCAAGGAGCTGGAGCGCAAGTTGAAAAAGAATCAGTTCAACTATAATGATTTCATGGCCCAGATTCAACAAATCAAGAAGATGGGTAATTTGAGCGATTTGGTCAAGATGATTCCGGGTATGGGCAAAGCCCTTGCCGGGGTCGAGATCGATGACAACGCTTTCAAGGGTATTGAGGCAATAATCAACTCTATGACAGCTGCCGAACGTGAAAATAAGGTCGAAATCAATAAGAGCCGCCGTCAGCGTATAGCCAATGGTTCGGGAACTTCGATTCAGGAAGTGAACCGTCTCATCAACCAGTTTGAACAGACACGCAAGGCTATGAAAATGGTGAGCGGCATGAAGAATCCGGCCAAGCTCATGAGCGCTATGCGCAATGTCAAAGGAATGAGACGCTAATTCCCCTCCTCCGATAGTCTATATTATTAATGAGTATATATCCCCAATTAAAGTGATATGGTAAAGATAGATGGAAAAAAAGTTTCTGACGACATAAAGCGTGAGATAGCAGCTGAGGTAGAGGCGATGGTTGCTGCCGGCAAGCGTCGTCCTCATCTGGTAGCTATCCTCGTGGGACATGATGGCGGTAGTGAGACCTATGTAGCCAATAAAGTCAAGGCTTGTGAGGTGTGCGGGTTTAAGTCGACTCTCATCAGATATGAGGATGATGTCACGGAGCAGACCCTTCTGGACACAATAGGGCAGTTGAATAATGACCCTGAGGTCGACGGTTTTATAGTCCAGCTCCCGTTGCCACGCCACATCAATGAGCAGCGCATCATCGAGGCAATAGATTACCGTAAGGATGTTGACGGTTTCCATCCTATCAATGTGGGACGCCAGTCAATAGGTTTGCCTTGCTTTCACTCAGCGACACCGGCCGGCATAGTCGAGCTGCTCGCGCGTTATGATGTACCTGTAAAAGGAGCCGACTGTGTAGTGCTTGGACGCAGCAATATCGTGGGCAAACCCGTTGCCGCATTGCTCATGCAGAAGGCCGGTGGCGATGCTACGGTCACCGTGTGCCACAGCTCGACACGTAATCTGGCCGACCATACCCGTCGTGCCGACATCATCATAGCAGCCCTCGGCCAACCCGGGTTCCTGACTGCCGATATGGTCAAGGATGGTGTGGCAATAATTGATGTGGGAACAACGCGTGTCCCGGATGCTTCACGCAAGAGCGGTTTCCGCCTATCAGGCGATGTCGACTTTGAGAATGTCTCGCCCAAGTGCTCATACATCACTCCGGTGCCGGGAGGAGTAGGCCCCATGACGATAGTTTCGCTCATGAAGAATACATTGCTCGCCGCCAAGGGTGAGATCTACGGCTAAGAGGATTAAACCCACGATGAATGTTTCCCCTCGTTGAGAAATTCATGATCTACATATCGGCTGCACTGGCTCAGATGAGCCAGTCGGCCGATATTGTTTTTGCCGGTGATGCCATGCAGCATGCGGCACAGATTGAGGCTGCCCAGCGTGCCGGGAATGGCAGTCATGACTACAGTGATTGTTTTGATCGTGTAACACCATATGTGAGTGGGGCCGACTATGCGGTTGTGAATCTTGAGGCGCCGCTCGGTGGAAAGCCTTATAGCGGCTATCCCTGCTTCAGTGCTCCTGATGAGTATGCCGAGGCTTTGCGTGATGCCGGGTTTGACCTGTTCCTTACCGCCAACAATCATACACTCGACCGGCGCGACCGTGGGCTTGCAAGAACAATCGAAAGTCTTGACCGCATTGGTGTCGACCATATAGGCACTTATCTCAATGACTCATGCCGTAATGCGACCATTCCTTTCATTAAGGATGTGAAAGGATACCGTGTGGGGTTTCTGAATTATACCTATGGTACCAATGGTATCAAGGCTATTGGCAAAGTTGTTGTCGACTATATCGATACACTCTCGATAAGCCGTGACATAGAGGCTACACGCATTGCCGGTGCCGAAATCCTGGTGGTAGCCATTCACTGGGGCGATGAGTATAAACTGTTGCCCAACGCTACTCAGAGAAAGTTGGGACAATTCCTGCTCGATAAGGGTGTGGATATAGTCATGGGGGGACATCCCCATGTCATACAACCTATGGAACTGAGGGTCGACAGTACCGACCGGCATCGGCGTCAGTTGCTTGTGTATTCTCTGGGAAATTTTATTTCCAACATGAAGACGCGCGATACGCGTGGGGGCGTGATGGCGCGGGTGGTTCTCAAGCGCACTCCCCAGGGCCGTGCCTATGTCGACAGTGCAACCTATGTGCCGGTGTTTACCGTTGCCCCAGAGAATGGCCGTAACTATCGGCTTGTGTATCCGCAGGACTCCATTTCACCGCTCATGAACTCAAGGCGTGAACAGTTTTTGCATAGTGCCCGGTCGATATTTGAGAAACACAACGTCCTGGTCGATGAGGAAATTATGGAGTGACTGGCTCTGAATCTTCAATTCATCATTCATCAAGCGCAGGTCCTGTCAATGTGGGGTCAATCGATTTGGTAGTACGGGCTCCCATGCTGCGCAATTTTTCGGCACGGCGCACAAGGTTACCTTTGCCGGTCGATAGCTTGTTCATCGCATCGTCATAGGCGGTTCGGGTCGCTGTGAGTCCTTTTTCTATTTTGGTCATGTCGCTCACGAAAGCGGCAAATTTGTCATACATTTTACCACTCTCATCGGCAATCTCGATTACGTTGCGTTTCATGTCGTCCTGCCGCCACATCTGCTCGGCGAGTCTCAGGAACGACAGGAGATGGGTGGGGGAGACAATGAGCACACGCTGGTCATAGGCTTCCTGCCACAATTGCGGATCAAGGTTCATTGCAGCCATGTAGGCTCCTTCATTGGGTATGAACATGGTGACAAAGTCGGCCCGTTTGTTGCCTATGAAATCCTGGTAATTTTTAGTGGCGAGTTCCTTGATGTGCAGCTTCACCGAGCGTAGGTGTCCCTGAGATGCGGTGTTGTATTCGGTCGAGGCTGGCTCACTGTTTATAAGGTCGACATAGCTTGTGAGAGAAACTTTTGAATCTACGATTACACAACGTCCGTCGGGGTAGTATATCACGGCATCTGGTCGGAGCATATGCCCTTGTGTGTCCTTGATTACGTTGCCGTTTTCATCGGTGGTGACTTGAAGGTCGAAGTGTACACCTTTTTTCAGACCCGATTTCTCGAGAATGGTTTCAAGAATCATTTCGCCCCAGTCACCCTGCACCTTGCTGTCACCGCGAAGCGCGCGTGTCAAATCCTTGGCCTCGCGTCCTATGGTCTCGTTGAGCTGAACCAGCTCTTTTATGCGTTCTCCCAGTGCGAAGCGCTCGCGGGCCTCGTTGCTATAGGCTTCGTCGACCGACCGCTTGAAGCGTTCGAGCTCATCCTTGAGAGGGTTGAGGATATTGTTCAGCCCCTCGGTCGATTGCTTTTTGAAATGGTCGGTATTTGATTCAAGGATTCTACGGGCGAGATTCTCAAAACGCTGCTCGCTCTGCTGCTCAAGTCTTATACGTTCCTGCTCACGGTCAATCGCGGCCTGTCGTTGTTCTTCGGCCCTCTGCCTTTCAGCTTGCTGACGCATCTGCTCGAGGTATTGCAGACGCTCCTCAAGGCGGGCCCGCTGTTGGTCGGCACTCCTGAGTGACTCTGCCATCCGGTCAAGTTCATCCTTGTGCCCGGCATTAATCTGGGCTATGGTGGTTTCATGGGCTCGGAGAGCGTTCTCCTTCTCGACCAGAAGCTTTTCGCGCTCGGAAAGTGTGGTCTGTAGCGATGAAATGGTAATCTGCAGGCGGTTCTTGTCGTTATGGACCTTGAAGAGAAGAATGACGACCGCGACAAGAAATGTTATAAGAAAAAATATAGTAAAAATAGTCATCGGTTAAAATTTTAAGCGAAGATATGAAAAAATCAGTATCTTTGCCAACAATACTTTGAGATGATATGTTATAAAAAGCAAAAGAACAAGTTATGAGAAGTTTCAATTCAAAATCATTGCTGGCATCAATTACCATGTTGTTGCTTACTGTTGCCGGAATGAAAGCCCAGTATTTCCAGATCGCCAACCAACTTACCAATGTCATCTCACCGGCATTGTCGGGTTCTATGAATTACAAAGGATATGTCGAAGCGTCTGGTTTGGCGGGATTTGGAGATAACCATGCCAATTTTGTAGGTGTTTCCACCTCCCAGGGTTTTCAGTATGCCTCATGGTTTTATATGGGTGTAGGTCTTGGTATCGACCTGGTGACTGTCAATGACGATGTCACCGGTAAGGGGGACTGGGGGGAGCATTATCCTGATTATTATGATCACGCATCGTCGACAACACGTTGCATGATACCTGTCTTCTCCGATTTCCGTTTCAATATAGGCCCGGCTTCGGGTACAAATTTTTTCATCGACTTGAAACTCGGTGCTTCATGGCTCATAGGCAGTCGTTACCTAACGCTTCAGCACGGACGATTGACCGGTCAAACCCAGTTTCTGCTGAAACCAGCTCTTGGTGTACGTATTCCAACATCTTCGGCCAATGCCCGACAGGCAGTGAATATAGGACTTGTTTATCAGTTGATTACTTCCAATAGTAATTATTATAGATGGGACGGCGACGGTGTGTCGCTCAATTCCCTTGGATTGTCAATTTCATATGAATGGTAAATTGAATAATAGTTTTTCAAAGAGGCTGTAAAGTAACTCTATATGCGTAAAATTATAAGATTCTTAGGTTAAAGAGTCAAAACATGTTGTAAAACATGATTTTTTATTTGGTGGGACTTTTTATAAGTGTTATTTTTACACCCAAAATTATCAATCTAAAAATAACACCCAAAAATTTCTCATTGAACCATGAAAATTGCAGGTAAGGCCATGATGGCCGGCGTGATGGTGTCGTTGCTGGCATCTTGTTCAGGAACCCCTGAAAAAACATTGACAAAGAGTGGGCTTGATCCCGACAAATTCCTCACAGATTCAACAGCTCTGTACACCCTCACCAATGCCAATGGCATGGAGGCATGCATTACCAATTATGGTGGCCGCATTGTCTCGATAATGGTGCCCGACCGCGATGGCGTGATGCGCGACGTTGTTCTCGGCTTCGATTCCATCGAGGATTATTTGCCGGAAAATAATCAGAGCGATTTCGGCGCTTCGATAGGGCGTTATGCCAACCGCATCAATCAAGGTGTTATCGTCATCAACGGAGACTCAATCCAGCTCCCCAAGAATAACTTCGGTCACTGCTTGCACGGTGGTCCTACAGGCTGGCAGTATAAAGTATATGAGGCAACCCAGCCTAATGACTCGACAGTGGTGCTTACCGTTACTTCGCCCGACGGTGACAATAACTTCCCGGGCAATGTAGTTGCCACCACCACTTACACTCTCACAGGTGACAATGCCATCGATATCAAATATAGCGCCACTACCGATGCTACTACGGTTATCAATATGACCAACCACTCATATTTTAATCTCAATGGCGACACCGACAAGCCTATCACCGACAATATTCTTACAATCAATGCCGATTATTTCACACCGGTCGACTCTACATTCATGACCACGGGTGAGATTGTACCTGTAGCTGGTACACCCATGGATTTTACAAAAGCTAAGCTGATAGGTGAAGAAATCAACAATTATGACTATGACCAGCTGAAGAATGGCAACGGCTACGATCACAACTGGGTATTGAACACTGCTGGTGATGATACACAGGTTGCCGCCACTCTTGTGTCTCCTTCTACCGGTATCACTCTTGAAGTGCTTACTGATGAACCCGGTGTACAGGTCTATTCGGGCAACTTCCTTGACGGTACCGTAACCGGAAAGGGTGGCAAGGTCTATAACCAGCGTGCCGCAGTGTGTCTCGAGACACAACACTATCCCGACAGCCCCAATAAACCCGAGTGGCCATCAGTGATACTGGAACCGGGTGAAACCTACAACAGTCACTGTGTGTTCCGTTTTTCAGTCGATAAGTAATCATCTCATTAATTTTATACCTTAAATTTTATTTATCATGGCATTTTATGACTGGTTGGTCATTGGACTGTTCTTTATTGCCCTTATCGGTATCATTCTGTGGGTGATGAAACAGAAACAGAACAATGCAGCCGACTACTTTCTTGGAGGTAAAGACGCTACATGGATAGCTATCGGTGCGTCAATCTTTGCATCAAACATAGGTTCAGAACATCTCATCGGACTTGCCGGCTCGGGTGCCTCGAGTGGTATGGCAATGGCTCACTGGGAGATCCAAGGCTGGATGATACTGATTCTGGGCTGGGTGTTCGTGCCGTTCTATACACGCTCGATGGTCTACACCATGCCTGAGTTCCTTGAGCGTCGTTTCAATGGAGCGTCACGTTCCATATTGTCGATTATCTCGCTGATAAGTTATGTGCTCACCAAGGTAGCCGTTACGGTATATGCAGGTGGTCTGGTGTTCCAGCAGGTATTTGGCATCGACGAGTTGTGGGGGATCGACTTCTTCTGGATAGCCGCTGTAGGTCTGGTTCTTCTCACTGCATTGTACACCATCTTCGGTGGTATGAAATCGGTATTGTATACCTCTGTCCTGCAGACACCGATTCTTCTTCTGGGTTCAGCTATTATCCTTGTGCTCGGCCTCAAGGAACTTGGAGGCTGGGACAACATGATGGAGATATGTGGAGCAGTTGTGCGTAACGGTGAGGAAGGCTACATGACCAGCCTTATCCACCCCAATGGCGACCCTGATTTCCCTTGGGCCGGTGCATTGATTGGTTCGGCTGTAATCGGTTTTTGGTATTGGTGTACCGACCAGTTCATCGTGCAGCGTGTCCTCTCGGGTAAAAACGAGCGCGAGTCCCGCCGCGGTACAATCTTCGGGGCATATCTGAAACTCCTCCCCGTGTTTTTGTTCCTTATTCCTGGTATGATTGCTTTCGCTCTTCACCAGCAGAGCCTTGCTGCGGGTGGTGAAGGATTCCTTCCCATTCTTGCCAATGGCTCAGCCAATAGTGACGCTGCCTTCCCGACTCTCGTGGCCAAGTTGCTTCCCGCCGGTGTCAAGGGTCTTATCGTGTGTGGTATTCTTGCCGCGTTGATGAGCTCGCTTGCATCGCTGTTCAACTCTTCGGCCGCCCTGTTCACAATCGACTTCTGGCAGCGCTATAAACCCAATACCGATCCCAAGAAGCTTGTGAAGATTGGTCAGGTCGCAACTATCGTAATCGTTATACTTGGTATACTATGGATTCCGGTCATGCGTTCAGTGGGTGATGTGCTCTATCTCTACCTGCAGGATGTACAGTCGGTTCTCGCTCCCGGTATCGCTGCAGCGTTCCTTGCCGGTATCCTGTGGAAACGTGCCACAGCCCAAGGTGGCATGTGGGGTCTTATTGCAGGTCTTGTAATAGGTCTCACACGTCTCGGTGCCAAGATTTATTACAGCAACGCAGCGGTTGTCCCCGGTGGTGACGGCAACCTTTTCCAGGCTTTATTCTATGATATGAACTGGCTGTTCTTCTGTGGTTGGATGTTGGTATTCTGCTTGCTCGTAGTGTTCTTTGTGTCGATATTCACTAAGGCTCCCGATCCTGCCAAGATTCAGGGCCTTGTATTCGGAACATCCACTCCCGAGCAGCGTGCCGCAACACGTGCCAGCTGGAAC
>JAMPBP010000001.1:1074711-1186111 GCA_023666645.1 Clostridiales bacterium | reverse complement strand
AGTGAACACGAAAGGAGGCGAACACCTCTGATTAGTGTTCGCCTCCTACTCGATTCCGGTAATAGAGTGCTGCCGATTATTCAGCGGGAGCTGCTTCTTCAGCAGGAGTTTCTGCGGCGGCTGCCTCAGCTTCTGCAGCTGCTTTGGCTGCTGCAATCTCGGCCATCTTCTTGGCTACAGCCTCGGCTTTAGCCTGGTTCTTTGCCTGCTCTTCCTCAAGGCGTTGCTTGGCGGCCTGCTCTTTCTTGCTGGCCATAGAGCTCTTGAACGCATCTACCTTAGCCTGTCTCTTGGCTTTCCAGTCGGCGAAGCGACGCTCAGCCTCGGCCTCATCAAATGCGCCCTTCTTTACACCACCCTGAAGGTGTTTCATCAAGAGGACGCCTTCCTGTGAGAGGATTGCACGCACTGTGTCGGTGGGTTCTGCACCAACGTTAACCCAATACAAAGCCCGTTCGAAATTCAATGTTATTGTAGCAGGATTAGTGTTCGGGTTGTAGGAACCTATCCTTTCAATAAACTTACCATCTCGTGGTGCCCTGCTATCGGCGATTACAATAGGATAAAACGCATAGTTCTTGCGACCATGACGCTGTAATCTGATTTTTGTTGCCATTGTTAATTAGTTGTTATTTTGGTTTTGTATCGATTAGCGGGTGCAAAGTTACGCAATTCAGTTGGATTTTACAACTTTTTCTCCCTTATTTGCGGCTTTTTATCGCAATTTTTTAGCTGTTTTTTAGCTGTTTTTTGGGCGTTCCCGGGCTATGTCGAATGTTGACGAATGGGTTATTGAAGTACCTGCATATCATTTTTTATATTGCTCTTAAGATTTTTTCAATCTCGATTTTCAACATTATTATTGATTGTTTGTTACACTAATAAACGATTCATTCATTAATCTAATAATAATAACTATGAAAGGTTTAAACATTGCACTCGCTGTAGTTGCCGGAGCAGTTGCCGGAGCAGCTGTAGGCTTGTTGTTTGCTCCTAAGTCGGGAGCTGATACACGCGCTGAAATCAAAAAGTATCTTCGCAGTAAAGGTATTAAATTGTCTAATGATGATCTCGATGACGTTGTCGAGGAGATCGCTCGCGAAATCAAGGCTTGAACTTTGGGCTCCATCCATTGTTGACCAGTATTTTTTGTCTAACCTTCAAGTAGGCTGTCGTATACACACGGCTCGTCTATCTTGATAATTAAATTTTGAAACTATGTGTTGCAATAAGAATCTTATTTTCGCGTTTCTCGGCGGTGCAATTGTGGGTGCCGGGGCTGCTCTGTTATTTACTCCTGAATCAGGTGAGGATATGCGCGGCCATATCAAGTCTCTGTGCCGCAAGTATGGCTTGGGAAAAAAGCAGGGCGAGATAGAAGTGGAGCGCCTTGTCGATGAAATCCAGGCTGAAATCACAGAAGCGGCCAAGAAGTAGCCGACATAATTAATACAGGTGGAAGATTGCAGTCTCTCTTTATTTTAGCCTATGTGGATAGGATGTCCTGCAATCTTCTACCCCATTTCCCTTCATTGGGACATCTTAAGTCCATGCTGCTTCTATCATAAAGGAAAATGTCCGTGACGTTGTGGACGTGACAATATTTATAATTATTTATTTATGGAAGAGAACAATAACTATTCATTGCTTTATAAGCTTGCAAAGCGGCTGTTTCGCCTTAAGGTGGAAGATGCCCGGTTTGTCCTTGCTGTTAAATTGACAAAGCTGCTCGGAGCCATCGTGTATCTCTTTGTGGGATTCATGATAATGCTGTCTATGCTCGCATTTATTGCATTGGCTGTGGGACATTGTCTTTCCAATTACATGGAGCCTGTATGGGCCTATATGATTATCGCTGCTTTCTATCTGATTTTGCTTTGTGCAATTGTCGTAGCCAAGAGATTTGTGATTATGGATCCCATAGCCCGTTTTATATCTAAGCTCATTGTTGAACCTCCGCATAAATAATTGGTTATGGAAAACGATAAGTTAAACAAGGAATTGTGCTCAGGTAATCATGACTGGAAAGGGTATTCCCTTGAACAACTGGAGCATTTAAGACTCGTCAACAAGGTAAAGCAAGATCTTATAAAGGAGCAGTTGTCGATTGTTTATCGTTCAGCGACGGCCCAATTTACTACATCGGGCGAAAACACGGTTTGGGGTTCTCAAATCAATAAGTATATGTCGTATGTCACATATGGTGTTGCATTTGCCGGTTATGCCCGACGCTTATATACTATGTTCAGGTCGGTGAAAAGCTTCTTTTCTTCAGATAAAACTGCAGGCCAATAGAGCTATGTGTCAGAGAAATGGCTTCTCGTCTCTCCCCTCCCATACACATTCATCCTCCTGTTGCTTCGTGGCATAAGTGCCCTTAAGGGATATTTAGGAGGTCACTGAAATGATCGATTATATGTGTGGGGCGGGCAGCTTTGAGTGATGATACGGCTCCATTGCCGTAGGTCACAGCACATGTGTGGCAACCGGCCGAATTTCCCATTATGATATCGACATCGGCATCACCCACTACGAGTGTGTCATGTGCATTCCAGTCGAGCGCATTTAAAATGGTGATCACCGGCTCGGGATTGGGTTTCCCCTTAGTCACACTGTCGGCTCCTACTACCATGTCAAACCATTCCCTTATATGCAATCCGTCAAGATAATCATATAGTGATGACAGTCGCCGACTTGATGCTATTGCAAGACTATGCCCTTTGGCTTTGAGAATTGTAAGAGTATCGATGACTCCTGGAAATGTTTTTTCAAGAGCATTCCGTTTCAGACGGTCGTAGTTGGCTCGGAAAGTCCGTGCAAAATCCTTGTTTGAGATATCAAGCTCGGGATACAGATATCGGCCGGCTTCATCGGTGCGTATGCCTATTATGGATTTGTATTCATCAACGCTTTTTTCGGGCAATTTCAATTCCTTTACGGTTGACTTTATTGTGGATAGTATTACCTCTGATGTATCCATCAATGTCCCGTCAAAGTCAAAAATATAATTCTTCATTTCGTTATTTCACATATGGTTGTTTCAAAACATGGTACCACTTTGTACAGATGAAGTGATTCCAATGCAAAGATACAGGAAAATCCAATTTGTTTTAGCGAGTTCTCGTCCAAATCTTGTCGGTGTGCCAAGGAAATCTTAACTTTGCATATCCAAGTTTATGAATAAGCTTGATATTGTAGAATCAGAAAGCATTAGTTATGAACGACTATATAGAACTGAAAGTTAAGGCCACTCCATGTAGCGAGATAATAACAGATATTATCGCAGCCATGCTTTGTGACATAGGTTATGAGAGTTTTGTGCCCGGCGATGATGGTGTCACAGCTTATGTGAAGAATGAATTGTTCAATCGCGGGTCACTCGATTCTTTAATCGAGCAGTTCCCTATCGATGGAATTTCATTAAAATATGATGATACTTTTGTTGAAGGGCGTGACTGGAATCATGAATGGGAGAAAAACTATTTTCAACCTATAGTCATAGGTGGTAACCGTTGTGTTATCCACAGTTCGTTTCATACCGGGTATCCTCAGTGTGAATATGATATAGTAATTGATCCTAAAATGGCGTTTGGTACAGGTCACCATTCTACAACTTCATTGATAATTGGCCATTTGCTCGAGCTTGACCTTAACGGCAAGAGTGTGCTTGATATGGGAACCGGCACGGGTATTCTCGCTTTGCTTGCTGCCATGAGAGGTGCCTCCCCTGTCACTGCAATTGAGATCGATCCTATGGCTCATGTCAATGCCGTGGAAAACGTTGCTCTGAACAATCATCCTGAAATCAGTGTGCTTCTTGGCGATGCTTCCAGGCTATCGGGATTGGAGAAAGTGGACTATATGCTTGCCAATATCAACCGCAACATTATTCTTGGAGACTTGGATAAGTATGCATCTGTGCTCAAGTCGGGTGCCCACTTGTTCTTGAGCGGCTTTTACAAGGAGGATGTTCCCATGCTTGAATCTCGAGCCTCCGAGCTGGGGCTCTCTACTGTTTCGGTCAGGGAGCTCAACAATTGGTGTTGTCTTGAACTTATTAACGGGTGACTGTGATGTATTTAGTCAAATCATTCCTTTTGATGGTTCTCATGTCGTTGGGACTTGGAGTCTCGGCCCAGGAGTATGGTCCTGTTACTGATGTTGAAGCCAGCGGTACTAAAGCAGTGAAGGGATTTGCTTGGGGTGCTGACATAGGCAGTCTCATTGATATGACCGGCAATGACATGTCGGCACTTGACCTTAACGCATATTTTGGCTACACAGCGCCTTATATAAGAATGCTTGGAGTCGGAGCTTCAATCGATGCGATGGTAAGTAGCAATTCAACATCATATCCGGTTTATGTTATTTTCCGCACCGATTTTGCTTCTAAACCTCAGCTTTGTTTTGGTGAAACGCGTGTAGGTGTCTCTTTCAGTAATATAGACAATTTGCCTCGGCAGGTGTCGCCTTGTGCTTCCATCGGTGTTGGTGTCACGCTTGCAAGTGGTAAGACATTCAGTAGTCACATCATTCTATCCTATTGCTATACAAAACTTGACGATGTTCATGTTGAGGAAACCGGCCAAGTTAGGAAGCTTCATGATCTCCAGTATGCATCATTGCGTATAGGCATAGCTTTTTGATTGATTACATTGTGCGACAGGCTCTGAGGTATTCGCTTACGGCTTGGGCACAACGCTCTCCGTCGATTGCTGCCGATACTATTCCTCCTGCATATCCCGCACCTTCACCACAAGGAAATAGCCCGTTGATTTCGACATGTTCCAATGTTTCAGGATCACGAGGTATTCTGACTGGCGATGATGTACGTGTCTCACAGCCTATGAGCACAGCTTCGTTGGTCAGGAATCCACGTGATTTACGTCCAAATTCGGCCATCCCATCCTGAAGACGCTTAGCAATGAACGGAGGTAACAACAGGTCTACTCTCGCAGAATGAATCCCCGGAGCATAGGAGGTGTCAGGAAGCGTCTTTGACAATCGGCTGTTTACAAAGTCTACCATGCGTTGTGCTGGAGCGTTCTGGCTGTCACCGCTTTCGTGATAGTATGTGGCCTCTATCTTTTCCTGGAATTTCATGACTTTAAGATTGCCATATTGGTCAAAGTCTTCAAGATCTTCGGGTAGCACCTCTACGACCATGCCCGAGTTGGCCCATCGTGTGCCTCGGTTGGAGGGTGACATGCCGTTGACTACCTGTTGCATAGGCGCACTCGCAGCCGGAATGATGAACCCACCTGGACACATACAGAAAGAATACACGCCACGTCCATCTACGCGTGTGAGCATCGAATACTCGGCAGGAGGCAAGTATTTTCCCCTACCCTTTTCGCTGTGATATTGTATACAATCTATCAGATGCTGCGGGTGCTCAAGTCTCACTCCTACGGCAATCCCTTTGGGTTCTATCTTGATGCCGCTGTCATCAAGTAGATGATAGATATCGCGGGCGGAGTGTCCGGTAGCGAGAATTACCGGTCCGTTGTAGTGTTCCCCACCGGCTGTCGTGACACCGGTTATCTTGCCGTTATCTACAAGTAATCCATCTACACGTGACCCGAAAATTACTGAACCGCCACGTTCTATGATGTGTTCGCGCATGGATTTTATAACCCCGGGTAATTTATCTGTACCTATGTGTGGGTGGACGTCAATCAGTATGTTGTCGCTCGCTCCATGGGAATGGAACACCTGAAGTATTTTATCGACAGGCCCTCGTTTCTTGCTGCGGGTATATAGTTTGCCATCGGAGTAGGCTCCTGCTCCACCTTCACCGAAGCAATAATTAGAATCAGGATCAACCACTCCTTCCCGTGAGATACGTGCCATATCGATTCTGCGCGAGTCAACATCTTTCCCCCGTTCCAAGACTATGGGTCTTAGGCCAAGTTCGATGAGCCGCAATGCTGCAAACAGTCCGGCCGGACCAGCTCCGACTACGATGACAGGTTGTGCCTCATGCACATCAGGATAAAGAATGTCGTTATATTCAGGACCATCTGGCACAGGTTGGTCGATATACACATTTACAGCGAGGTTAACCATTACCCTGCGCTGGCGTGCATCAATGGACCGGCGGGTGATGCGGTATCCAGTTATTGACTGTGTCTTGTCGTTATTGTAATGCCGTCCTATCTCCCGCGATAGACGATCAGGGGTATATGCTGTCTCAGGATCAAGTCTCAATTGTATTTTGTCAATCATTGAATCATTACTTTGGACATTCTTTTCTTTTCATATATCAAGGTCACAACCGATACTGCAAAGGCGATGAAGTCGCTGGCACACATGCTTGCCCATACCCCGTCAATGCCATAATGGATAGGCAGAATCAGTAGCAACGGTAGCAGGAACACGAGTTGGCGTGTCAGTGACAGGAATATCGAAATCTTGGGCATTCCCACTGATTGGAAGAAATTCTGTATGACAATCTGGCAACCCACGACAGGAAAGAATATGAAGTATATCCTGAATCCACGGTCGGCTATTGCAAGCAGGTTGTTCTCAACAGTAAAAAGCCTGCCCACTTGTGTCGGTGCCAATTCTGTTACCAGCCACCCTGCAAAGGTAATAATTACTCCCAATATAATTCCCTTTTTAAGCGTCATTTTTACCCTGTCAAGATTTCGTGCGCCATAGTTGAATCCGAGTATAGGTTGCATACCCTGTGTCACTCCAAATACAATCATGACAAAGAACATCGAGGTGCGGTTGATTATACCATAGGCACCAATAGCGAGATTACCATCCCCTCCTCCGCTCTCGAGAAGAGCCTTGTTGATAAAAATTACTACGACACAAGCACATACATTCATCAAAAATGGTGACATTCCTATGGCATAGATCCGGGACGCGATATTGCCTGTGAGCCACCGATTGCGGAAGTTTAGATGGACATAGCTTTTCTTGCTGAGAAAATGATACAGAACCCATACGAATGCCACTGTCTGGCCACACACAGTTGCCATAGCCGCACCTTTTATTCCAAGCCCAAACTTGAAAATCAAGAGCGGTGCCATAATCACATTGACCACCACCGATATCAATGCCGATATCATCGCTTTACGGGGATAGCCTGTAGCCCTCATGAGTTGATTGAGCCCAATGAACACAAAACTTATAGGTGTGCCATAAAGTATGATGCGCATGAATTCACGGGCATAGAATATCGTATCTTCCGTAGCTCCGAAAAAATAGAGAATCTCGTCGAGAAAAAGCAATGACAAGCCGCCAAACACAACCGAATGTATAAGGCACAATGTCATTACATTGTTGGCCACATCGGTAGCTCTGGTCATGTCACGCTCTCCCATGAATATAGAACAGATGGTGGCGCCTCCTGCTGCGATAAGCATACAGAATGCCGCGACAAGGTTCATGAGCGGGAATGTGATTGCAAGTCCCGATATTGCCATAGCTCCTACCCCCTGCCCTATGAATATACTGTCAATGATGTTGTAGAGCGATGTCGCAACGCTCGCAATGATCGCTGGCAGTGAATATTTTATAAGGAGTTTACCTATAGGATCGTGGCCGAGCGATGTCGCGGTGTCTGCTGCCTTGGTGGGTTTTGATATGTCATTATTTGTATTCATTTAACTTATAATGTAATTAAACCTTAAAAAGTTTTAGTAATTTCGCGTTTTATTCAGCAACCTCTTTTAGATTTTATTATGGCAGCAGCATTATTTGACCTTGATGGTGTAATCATTGACAGTGAGTCGACATATACAAAGTTTTGGGCGACAACCGGTCGCGAGTATGGTTGTGACGAAGAGTTTGCCCATAAAATAAAAGGAACCACACTTAAACATATACTCACACTCTTTGATTCTCAAAAGGTGCGTGACGAGATAAGCCAAAAGATCGATACTTTCGAGCAAACGATGGAGTATCCATTTTTTCCCGGTGTGCTGGAATTTCTCAGTAAACTTCGTGAACGAGGAATAAAAATAGCTTTGTTCACCAGTAGTGATGATAAGAAGATGTCATATCTCTATAGGCAACACCCTCAATTACGCGAAATGTTTGATGCGGAGGTTACAGGGTCAATGGTAACCCACTCCAAGCCTGATCCCGAAGGGTATCTTATGGCTGCGCGTCTCCTGGGGTGTGACATCAGGGATTGTTATGTCTTTGAGGATTCGTTCCAAGGGCTGGAGGCCGGCATGCGGTCGGGCGCGATTGTAATTGGTCTTGCCACAACCAATACAGCTGCCTCTCTCAAAGGGAAAGCCCACAAAGTCATAGAGAACTTCGTGGGCTTCAGTGTTGATGATATGCTTTCGGTCAGCAGGCCTTGAAACTCATGTCCAGACCTTTGACCGAGTGAGTGAGTGCTCCTACTGATATGTAGTCGACCCCGGTCTCTCCATAGGCTCTGAGTGTCTCAAGCGTAATACCTCCCGACGACTCTATCTCAGTACGTCCGTTGATCAGTTTGACAGCCTCGGCTGTTCGCTCGGGCGTGAAATTGTCGAGCATGATGCGGTCCACACCGGCTTCCAGTGCTTGTTCAATCTCGGCGGTATTGCGCACTTCAAGCTCTATTTTTAAGTCACGCCCTGTCTCTTTCAGATATTTCTTGGCTGCCGATACTGCCTGAGGAATACCTCCGGCAAAGTCAAC
This sequence comes from Clostridiales bacterium, assembly GCA_023666645.1. GTDB lineage: Bacteria > Bacteroidota > Bacteroidia > Bacteroidales > Muribaculaceae > JAAVFS01. Next base: position 1,177,459 of record JAMPBP010000001.1, on the reverse strand, counting down.
ATGGTTGTCTTTGATAAGTATCATATCGAACAGGCCTATGCGATGGTTGGCGCCACCGCCTATCTTGACAGCTTCCTTTTCAAGAAGTCTCATGCCCGGCGTGGTTTTGCGTGTATCGAGAACTTTGGTATTCAGTCCGGCAAGTTGTTGCTGATATTTGTGGGTCATTGTGGCTATGCCACTCATACGTTGCATGATGTTGAGCATTATGCGTTCTGTTTGCAACAGCGACCTCACCTTTCCTTCTACTATAAATGCCACGTCGCCTGGTTGAACTTCAGCACCGTCGTTTATGAAGACTGTCATTTTCAACTCCGGATCAAATTTCTCGAATACTTTACGAGCCACCTCGACACCGGCAAGTATGCCCGGCTCTTTTATAATGAGGCGTTGTTTACCTATTGCATCAGCAGGTATAGTGCTTAGAGTTGTGTGGTCACCGTCGCCCACATCCTCAGCAAAAGAGAGCTCCAGTAGGTCATCTATCAATTCATCTCTTGATTTCATATTCAGTCAATTGTTTTTATTAAATTTGTGCAAATTTAATCTTTTACACTTTTTTATCCAAGTATCACGCATAATGAAAATTCAATTGCTTGCCGTGGGCAAGACTACAACATCTTATATAATGACCGGAATAGAGGCTTATGTGAACCGGCTGAAGCATTATCTTCCTTTTGAGTTCAAGGTAGTGGCCGATGTTAAAAATACACGTCGGCTTAGCCACGAGCAGCAGTGTCAGGCTGAGGGTGCGATTATCCTTTCCTCGTTGCAACCGGGTGATTACCTTGTTTTACTTGATGAAAAAGGAAAAGAATTCACTTCACGTGAATTTTCGGGCTATATGGAGAAACGTATGGCTACGGTGACGCGCAACATTGTCTTTGTCATAGGTGGCCCATATGGGTTTTCTCAAGACGTATATAAACGTGCCGACGATAAGATTTCGCTTTCACGCATGACCTTTTCACATGAAATGGTGAGGTTATTCTTTGTGGAGCAATTATATCGAGCTATGACAATCATGAACAATGAGCCCTATCATCATGATTGAGACAGGCTCTAATTTCGCTCACTGTAGCTTATGGCGTCGACAATTAGAGGTATCACATTTCCGTCAAGTCCCATGTGTCTGAATGCCTCGGCTTCACCATTCATTTTTATAGCAAAATCATCAAGCGTACATCCTATCTGGCTTATGTATAATTTATAGTAGTTTAAAGCGTTGTTATCATCAGCCATGGCAATCGATAGGTGTCCCATATTGAGATAATCTTCGGCCGTGGCTTCAGCGGCCAAAATTTCGTCATATAAGCGCTTGGCTTTATCGTAATTATGAAGCATCAACTGACACCAGGCTTGCTGTCGTTTAGCCCGTATGTTCCTGTCGTTGATATAGCTTACTTTATAGTATTGCTGTGATGCTTTCTCAAAGTCTCCTTGCTCCATCAGGCAATCGCCCATGGCCATGACAGTGCCCACTGATGTGTCTCCTTTCTCATTTATCATACGGCGGTAACAATCGATGGCCTTGATCGGTTGGCCAAGCATGCGGTGACATAGTGCCTTATGCCTCATATTCCATAGGCTGTCACTGTCAAGCAGTTCTGATTGCTCATAGTAGTCAAGGGCTTTGCGGTATTCGTGGGTGCGTTCATAGCAGAATCCTATTTTCTGAAACAGCTGAATGTCAGGGTAAGAGAGGTTTTCTATGGCCTTGAACAAATTGAGTGAGTCATGATAGTATTCATGCTTGAAATAAAACTCAGCGATAGCCTGAAGACTCTCCACATCGTTGAAATGCCGCGAGATAGATGGCACGGTAATCATGTTCAGGTCAGTTACAAACGGGTCCTTGAATTCACCTTTTCGTCGGAATAGTTTAAAGAAACGGTAAAGGTCCTGTACGTAGCGGTTCATGATGCTTGACCGTTTCTTACTACGATTGTCGAGCGAGGCATTCTGCAGTTCAAGCATGCCGTTGACCTGCATGTTCAGTTGTCCCTTCATCACTTCACGCTGTGAGGCCGGTATGCCCTGCAGGGAAAGAATGAATGAATACTTGTCGCTATTGCAGAATATGGGAGAATTCTCCAGCAGTGGTACTATGTCAGAAAGCTCCGATGGAACAAGTTGCATTTCCGACCTATCGCTGTGGAATGGCATGAACCAATTGGATAGTTCGTTGAAAAACGGGAACGACTTCATGTGGGCAAATGTCGACATGAAAACATCCCCTCCCTCAAGCTGTATCTCAAAGAGTTTCTTCATTTTGTCGGCAATGCCCGATTTTTCAAGCATTTCCTGCCACTCGGGATTCAGATCATTTTCCTCCAGTTGTTCAATGGTTGTAGGAATGTTACCCATATGTTTTTTGAGTTCGGGTCTGAGTTTTAGCATCTCAGGAACAACCTCGTCCTGCATTGTGCGTGTTATGCGCTCTGTGTCACGGGCTCTCACAAGTTCAAGAAATCCATCTCTCAAGTCACTGTGCCACATCGCAGTGTCACCAAGCAAATTGAGCCGTGAGGAGACTTTGGCATCAGGTTTTCGGTCTCTGTGCATATATAGCGACAATAACAATGCTATGACCGATACCGATGCCACAGTATCATTGCCGCTCTCATAACCATCAATCATAAGCAAGAGGCGGCGGTCGTCATAAAATTCAAACATGCCCAACAGTAATCCCGATATGACAAACTGTTTGAAACGAGTGTAGTAACGGTCTGATTTCAATAGCGTGCTCAGTGTTTCATAGTCCTCGTTGCTCAGTAGCATGGTTGTCCATAATTTATTGAACAGGTCTCTCTCAGCCGATTCCATACGCCGGGTAGTTTCGAGTGTGGCTGAATCATCGGTCCCGGCAAGTCGGGTTGAACTACTCAGCAGTTTGTCATAACGGCGCATGACTGTCGAAATGGAATCACGGGCCGATTGATTTATGTATCTTAAAGTATTGTAATATAAAGTGGGAGACTCTCGTGTAAGGGCATGACGCTCCAGCCTGTCAAGAAGTGTGAGCATTGTCTGGAATATCTTTTCATACATTTGGTCTCGCATGGGGTCGTTGACACCTCTCATGGCATAGTCAAGCATATAGCGGTAAGACTCCTCGAGACGTGCAATCTCATCGGTTATTTCCCATGTCATCTGCTGCTCTGAAAATGCCCTCATGCTTTTGAATGCAGCCGACAATCGGTGTTGCTTCAAAGCTTGAAGTATATTATTTTTTTTTGACTGAATATCTTGAATTTTCATAAAAATGTCAGTTTTTTCCGTGTAAACAAATCCAGTTGCAAAAATCTTGCCAAATATCGTAAAATTATGATTTTTGAGTGATTTTTAGCTGAAAAATATTTTTGTTATTTCAATATTTTACCTTTACATTTGCAGTAGAACATTACATTAATTCTAACACCATTTATAGTAGTTATGGATATAAACAAAATCATCAGCGACCTGGAGGCTAAACACCCCGGTGAGAATGAGTATCTGCAGGCAGTGAAGGAAGTACTTCTTTCTGTTGCCGATGTTTACAACCAGCACCCCGAGTTTGAACGTAACAAGATTATTGAACGTATGGTAGAGCCCGACCGTATTGTCACATTCCGTGTAACATGGATTGACGACAAGGGCGAGATCCAGAATAATATAGGTTACCGCGTACAGTTCAACAATGCCATTGGCCCCTACAAAGGTGGCATTCGTTTCCACGCATCAGTCAATCTCTCTATCCTTAAATTCCTCGGTTTCGAGCAAACATTCAAGAACGCTCTCACTACCCTTCCGATGGGAGGTGCCAAGGGTGGCAGTGACTTCTCGCCCCGAGGCAAGAGCGACCGTGAGATTATGCGTTTCTGCCAGGCATTCATACTTTGCTTGTGGAAGAATCTTGGACCCGACCGTGATGTTCCAGCCGGCGATATAGGTGTGGGCGGTCGTGAGGTCGGCTACATGTATGGCATGTATAAAAAACTCGTTGACGAGAATACCGGTACATTCACAGGCAAGGGGCTCAGTTTTGGTGGCTCTCGCATACGTCCAGAGGCTACCGGCTTCGGCGCTCTGTACTTCGTCCAGGATATTTTGAAGTGCAAAAATCAGTCGCTTGAAGGTAAGACTGTGGCTATCTCGGGCTTTGGTAATGTAGCTTGGGGAGCAGCGCTCAAGGCTACCCAATTGGGAGCCAAGGTTGTGACAATCTCCGGTCCCGATGGCTACATATACGATCCTACTGGCATAAAGGGCGACAAAATAGATTACATGCTTGAGCTTCGGGCTTCGGGCGAGGATATTGTTGCTCCATATGCCGAGAAATATCCTGAGGCTACATTCTTCCCCGGTCAGAAACCTTGGGTGCAGAAGGTCGACATTGCACTCCCCTGTGCAACGCAGAACGAGGTTAACGGTGAAGATGCCAAACACCTTCTTGATAATGGTGTAAAACTTGTAGCTGAGGTATCTAATATGGGTTGTACCCCAGAGGCAATTGACGCTTTCATTGCAGCCCGCATCACATATGCTCCCGGTAAAGCTGTCAATGCAGGTGGTGTTGCCACATCTGGACTTGAAATGAGCCAGAACGCTGAGCACTTGCAGTGGTCGGCTGCTGAGGTTGATGAGCGTTTACATGAAATCATGCACAATATACACCAGCAGTGTGTCGATCATGGTACTGAGCCCGATGGATATGTAAACTACATGAAGGGCGCAAATATCGCCGGCTTTATGAAAGTTGCTGATGCTATGATGGGACAGGGCGTTATTTGATAGCTTAATAAATTGTAAATCAATGAGCCGGGAAGTCAAACTGCCCGGCTCTTTTTTAATTGATACTGTACATTTCAAAATGACCTTGTGAGAGTCTCTGTTTCGATGATTTTTAGAATCAGATTGCCATCGGGAGTATAGGTGGGCGTTGATAGCATGAACAGGTCGCGCATCAGTGTCTCCATGGCTTCAGACGTGAGTTGCTGACCGCTTTTGATGGCTGATGATTTTGCCATAGAGAGGGCAATGTCGCTCTCGATCTCTTGTCGGGCATCGCCACCGCGATTCATCATGTTATCAATAATTCCATACAACAGCTCTGCTCCATTGCTTGTATCGGCCATTGCGGGAATGCCGTTTATAGCCCAGTTTCCCTTTCCAGCTTTTTCAATTTCGAAACCACAAGAGGTCAGTTTTTCTTTGATGTCGTTCAAGATTACTTCCTGGGCAGTGGTCAGTGTCAGCATTTCGGGGAATATGAGCGACTGTGAAGCATGTAGTTTTCCTTTGAGGCAATTCAGATACCGCTCGTATAGAATTTTTACGTGGGCACGGTGTTGGTCGATGATCATCAGACCTGAACGGGCCGGGGTGAGAATGTATTTATTTTTAAATTGTATGGCATTGGTGACATCGGCTTCGGTCGATTCCATTTCTTTGCTGCTATTTCCGTCGCTTGCGTTTCCTGAAATTGACAACTGTTGAGGGAGTTCGTCCACACTGCCATTGGTCCAACGGCTATAAAGTTTATCCCAATCGTCATAAGTAGCTCCTGATTCACGTTTCCAGTTGAGTGCTGATGATCTCATGCCATTGTTTCCTACGGTAGGAGCGGCGGGGGCAGTATGGTTAATACCGTTGTTTCTTGTCCCGGTGGTAGGAGTGTCAAAAGGATTGTACAGCTCACTTTTATCGCCAAGGTCAAGGTTTATGGTTGCATTGGGTGCAAAGGCCGGAATCTCGGGAACTTCATCGGCGGTGAAATCCATGGCGGGAGCTACATTGAATTTACCGAGAGATTCTCTTACTGCTGCCTGTAATATCTGCCATATTGCCTGTTCGTTCTCAAATTTTATCTCATTCTTCGTAGGATGTATGTTTACATCGATTGTCGATGGGTCTACTTCTAAGTTTATGAAATAGTTGGGCTGGACGTCAGGACCTATGAGTTTCTCATAACAGCTCATTATGGCTTTATGAAAATATGGGTGCCTCATATTGCGGCCATTTACAAAGAAGTATTGCAACCACATACGTTTCCTGGCTCCCTCAGGTAATCCTACAAATCCATTTATTTTGATAATCGAAGTGGCTGTTTCTACGGGCACCAATTGTTTTTCTATCGTCTTGCCGAATAACTGTCCTATCCTTTGTTTCAGGGTGCCGGGTATGAGCTGGTGCATCATAGTGTCATTATGGATAAGTTGCAGCTCATGGTTGGGGTTGACTAATGCCAGCCTTTCAAATTCGTGGACAATGTTGGACAGCTCGACCGAATCTTTTTTCAGGAATTTACGTCGGGCAGGTACATTGAAGAAAAGGTTTTTCACGCTCATGCTGCTACCCGGAGTACATACTTCTGGTTCCTGCGACTCTACCTTTGATCCATTGATACATAGACGTGTACCTATGGAGTCGCCACGGCGCATGGTTTTCAACTCTACTTGCGCCACGGCAGCTATAGAAGCCAGTGCCTCGCCTCTGAATCCCATTGTAGTGAGCTCAAAAAGGTCGGCGGCTTTCTTTATCTTGGAGGTTGAGTGGCGTTCAAAGGCAAGGCGTGCGTCAGTGTCACTCATGCCCGATCCATTGTCGACTACCTGTATCAAGGTACGTCCGGCATCTTTGAGGATTATCTTGATTAAGGTTGCTCCTGCATCAACAGCATTTTCAACCAGTTCCTTCACTACCGAGGCAGGGCGTTGTATAACCTCACCGGCGGCTATCTGGTTGGCTACTGAGTCGGGCAACAGTCTTATTACATCAGTCATAAGTTAATGGTCTTTTTGTAACGGTCTCTTTTGTTCGTTTTTAGGTGGGACAAAAGGAACACCTCTCTTGAGTATCAGCACATAAAATTACAAGATGTTGATTATTCACGCAAGCACATGTAGATAATTCATATTATTTGTAAAAAACTGGCTACCTTTGTAGCCTATGAATCGACTGCTTTTGTTTAATCCTGAGAATGACCTTGCGTTGGCTTCATTTTCGCCTCATTTCACACCCCCGGCCGCTGCTATGAAGCTTGCGGCAGCCGGAGCCTCACTGCCAGTGTGGTATGGGTCGCAGGGAGATTGTGTAATTGCCTCCTCTGGACATCAGGAGTATTTTGAATATCTTTCACAGTGCTTTGATTTCGGAGTATCGGTAGTGTCTGAGATTCCTGTCGACATTGAGGGGTGTTCACCTTGGGGATGGTCACCTTATGCCAGAACTGTTTTCAATAATTTAGGCTGTACTGGCAAGTTGTTGCCTGATGATGACTTACTTGAATCGGTCAAGGAATTGTCACATCGCCGACTCACTCTTGATATCTATAATCAACTGCAGGATAGCGGTATGCTTCCATATCCTCTTCCGTTGTTTCCGATTGAAGTTTATGACATAAAAGTTATTGAGCATATGCTTCTTGAGAGAGAGCATATCTTTCTGAAGTCTCCGCTCTCGGGGAGCGGGCGTGGTATACTCGATTCTGCCACTGCTCCGGTCCATCAGGTGCTTAGGCTTGCATCGGGAATAATACGTCGTCAGGGTAGTATTATGGTCGAGCCGGCTTTGGAAAAACGTTGTGACTTTGCAATGCTTTTCGATATGGTCGATGGAGAGGCTGTATATATTGGCCTGTCATGCTTCTTTAATGCCTCATATTCAACTTATTCAGGAAATTTACTTATGCCAGAACACATGCTGGGCTCTCACATCGTATCGTGTGGGATACCACCAATGTGGCTTGATGCTACACGGGAGGCGATGACAAGGACTCTTGGAATATTAATCGGAAAAAGATATAATGGTCCTCTTGGTGTCGACATGATGGTCTATAGAGATAGTTCCGGCAAGATGTTGATTGCCCCATGTGTTGAAGTAAATCTGCGATACACCATGGGGCGAGTGGCACATATATTCAATCATAGATATATGCATCATGGTTCCAGTGGGGTGATGTCGATATGCCGTGATGTCGGTAGCTCGGATTTCAAAGGTTTGCCTAAAGTTTTTGACGGACGACTGAGTGATGGGTGTGTGTCGCTTACCCCTCCCGGATATCCGTTTGCAGTCATTGTGAAAGCTCACCGAGATGTTTGAACAGGTCGTGAAGCGGTAGTCCCATGACATTGTAGTAACAGCCCTCAATTCCTGCTATTCCTACATATCCTATCCACTCCTGTATACCATAAGCTCCAGCCTTGTCAAGGGGCTTATAATGCTCTACATAGTAGTCGATCATCTCTTCGCTCAGGTTGTCGAATGTCACTTTTGTCTTAGTCGAAAAGCTTATGCTTTTTTGTTGAGTGGATAATGTTACACCCGAAACTACTATATGGGTTCTACCGCTGAGCTGACGTAACATTTTCTTAGCATCATCATTGTCATGAGGTTTGCCAAGAACCTTGCCATCAAGTACTACGACAGTATCGGCTGTTATAAGTACATCGTTGTTATTTAGTAAATTGAGGTTGTAGGAGTCACGCTTTTTTGTTGCTACATATTCAGCCACTTGTTCAGCCGCAAGTGTGGAAGGGTAACTCTCATCGACATCATGCAATGCGACAATCTCCGTTTCTGTGTCAAGTTGGTTGAGCAGTTCCCTACGACGGGGAGAACCACTTGCAAGTAATAGTCTGTATCCTTCAGTCATGACAGTTGATCTTAGAGATGATAGTGTATATTATGAACTTGTTTACCAATGATAGGCAGTGTCGGGTTTCATCCACTCTCCCCGGGATTTCAATATCTCTTCTATCAGGTCGCGAGCTACACCATAACCACCAGCCATTGGTGTGATGTATTGTGCGATCTCTCTTATTTCAATAGCGGCATCGGCCGGTGCTACAGCGAGTCCCACGGCTTTCATGCATTCATAGTCAGGAATGTCATCACCGACATATATAATTTCCTGGGGTTTTAACCCATTTTTGTCAATCCATTGGAGCAGTATGGGCAGTTTGTGTGAAGCATTGATTATTACATCGTGAATGCCCAGAAGTTTAAAACGTCGTTCCACTGCTTTGGAATCGGCACCGCTTATGATAGAGATACGAAGACCATGTTTGAGGGCGAGCTGCATAGCATATCCATCCTTGACGTTGACCATGCGCTGCGGTATGCCGTCATCACCCATTGGTATGGTCGATGGTGATAACACGCCGTCAACATCAAAAACCAATGCTTTGATAAGGCTCAAATCATAGTTTATTTTGCTCATAGTGTTCTAAAATTTGTTCTGACAGCAATTTGTATATAGCTTGTTGCCCAGGGTCGCTGATTTGCTTAAGGTGAGACTCGATTATGTGCTTGTCACCGCGGCGGGCGGGCCCGGTCTGTGCATCTTCAGGGCTGGTATATTCAATCTTGCGCAATGTTTCTTGAAGCAAAGGTGAAAGATAGCCTATGTCAAGTCCTTCTCTTTTTAATAATTCATCGGCTTGAGTCCACATGTAATTAACGAAGTTACAAGCAAATACGGCAGCTATATGCAATGCTTTGCGGCGTCGGCTGTCGGCCGGAGTCACACGGTCGGTGATCAGATTGCCAAGCTCGGTGAGCTCACGCTGGGTAGCCGGGTCTCCCGCTTCAATAAAAAGCGGGACAACTCTCATGTCGAGGTCCACATCTTTGGAGAATGTCTGCAATGGATAGAACACACCTTTACGGCTTTTGAGACCATTGAAAATATCCATAGGGATACTTCCTGAAGTATGAGCCCATATACCACTGTCGGGGGTGTTGCGTGCTACTTGCCCAATCACATCGTCCTTTACACTTACAATATAGAAATCGGCACCGCTTCTTATGTCGGCAAGATTGTCGGTTTCAATCCCATGTTTTCCAATCGTATTGGCGAGAAATGTGGCATTTGACAAATTGTGGCTGTAAATTTGTACAATATCAGCGACATTGTTCAATGCTACACTCAGATGGGTCGCTACATTACCGGCGCCTATAATGCATATTTTGGGACGGTTGACTATGCTGGTCATCACTCCTGTCGCCAACTGTTGATGTGCACCTGTTCCCATTTAAGTTTTTCCAGGTTCTGAGGATTACGTTCCTCGGCAGGGTGTCCTATGGCAAGAATACACACCACAGGCATGGTTTCGGGCATATGTAGCAATTCCTGAACATATTCCTCAGATGATTGTCCGTCACCTCTGTAGCGGTCTCTTACCTCAATCCAGCATGAACCGAGACCAAGGTCGGCTGCTTGCAACTGCATGTAGCAGGCTGCTATGGACGCATCTTCTATCCAAGGATCGGTTTTGCTTTGGTCGACACTTACAACGACCGCGAGTGGTGCGCGACCTATCGCTGCAGCTGTCCCTTCCTTGCATTCGCTCAGGCGATGCAACATCTCTTTGTCATCTATTACAATGAATTGCCATGCACGTGAACTTTTTGATGTAGGTGCTACCAAGCCGGCTTCAAGTATGAGTTTTACATCTTCAGCATCGATTTGCTGATCGGTGAAGCGTCTTATGCTGCGACGCTTTACTATGAGAGAATGAAAATTATCCATAGAGTATTGTTTTTTTCGAATTCAGGATATTGAGCAGGAATAACAAAATCCATTCCTGTATATGAGACGGAGCATACCTGTTGGGGCAAACCTTATTGAGGCATACGGCAAGGCCAGGCGCCTTCATATCTTGATTGCAAGTCAGCGTCAGTGACATCGGCAATCGTAGCTCCGATTAGCGCGTAGACTCTGTAACGTCCATTTGACTCAAACATACCCTTGACATAATCACGGTTGTGGTCTATGAACTCTGTGGCTTGCTCAAGTGTCGCCAGTGATGCGATTACAAGGCAATAATTCGCTCCGGTGGTATCGACAGTTTCCGGCTCGCTTTTTAAACAAGTGGACTGGCAATAAGGTTTGCTTATCAATAGCTCGCATGGCATGTAGGCGGGGTCTTCATCATAGCTGACGGTGGTCTCTATGGGCATCATAGATGCTTTGGTCACTTCATGCTCGTAAACAGCGACGGGCGTTGACAATACTATTCCCAAACCGATGAGTACTGCGAGCATGGCAGCATATCTCATGAAACCATGCAGACCGTTGTTGGTGAAACGACGGGGTTTTTCAAGAATCACCGCCCTGTTATCGATGTGGTTATCGGTTGCCTGTGGCTTGATGTAGGACGAGTCTATCCCGCTTAAACCATAGCTGTTGTAGAGCGATGAACTGGCTGGTGTGAATGTTGACATGCCATCAGCACCAAGACGCAAAGAGCCTATCTCCCCTACCCTTAATTCGCCTGCTTGCATCAGGTAAGAGTTGAGCATCCTTACATCTTCCTGCATCTCCTGTAAGGCTACAGTGTAAGGGACTGCCATAGAGCGTGAATAGGAACTGCACAATAACCCGTCATCGTGGGTGAGGTCTCCGTTAAATGATATCACACGGTGGGGAGGCATTATGATGTTACGTTCAGTATCGATAACAGCCGGTCTACGGTGCCCTATGAAAGCTCCGAGCCCGGGTACTATGACACACTCGTGGTGGTCAAGCAGATACTCTATATGTGATATGATGCGTCTCATTTTTCAGTACAAAGGTAAGCATTCCTTCGGTAGTTAACAAATTTTATTCTGTTACTTTTCGGTACATTTAGTCACATTAGTTATTTTTGTGATGTGTATTTCATCTGTCAATCTCTAAAGGGCTAAGGATGGATATTATGCAAGTAGAAGAGTTTTAAAAAGCTTAGAATTAATATAGACCATTTGTTATGAAATTTCTTAAATCAACGATAATTCTTATTTTGATTTTTGGTGGGGCCATTTTCCCATCGATGGCCGAGAGCCGTTACCTTAAATTGATTGATGACGCCGATAAAGCTGTAGCTAAGAATGATTATGACCGAGCCATCACTCTGCTTGTTGAGGCTTTGTCGCTCGAACCTGATAATTCGGGAAATGTAATGCTTCTTTCCAATGTGGGTATGCTCAGTTTCTATACCGGTCGTGACTCGGTAGCCATTCATTATCTGTCAATGGCTCATGATATTGCTCCCGAGTCACAAACAATTCTTTCCAACCGTGCCAAGGTCTTGACCCATATGAACCGCATTCCCGAGGCACTCGCCGATTATAAGGCGGTGGCTGAATTGGATTCAACCATCTATCTCCCTTATCTCAACATGGGTGTCATATATCTTGTTCAGGGCGATACGTTGCAAGCAGGAAAAATGCTTGAACGCGTAGCTGTTTTAACTGATCCAGCCACATCGGTCGAATGTACCGCAGCTATGGCTTGGCTTGCTTCTTTAAGGGGTGACAATAGGGAGGCGTTACGCCATTATTCAAATCTCATTAATGCCGGTGAAAAATCGGCCGAGATATATGCCGCGAGGGCTCAATGTAATGCCGCGCTCGGTAATTACTCTGATGCATCGGAGGATCTTGCAAGTGCCATGGAAATCGATTCTGAGTGTGCCGATATTTACGTGTCACGCGCATATCTTAACAAGTTGACCTATCTCAACGATGATGCTCTGAAAGACGCGCAACGTGCAATTGATCTTGGTGCCGACCCGGCCCGTGTAAGAAAATTGCTTAATCTGTAATAGTAGGATATTATGAATAAAAGCGATGTCGTGATTGCAGGGGGCGGACTCGGGGGCCTGTTCTCCGGGGCCATACTTGCTCGAAATGGGCTGAAGGTAATTGTGCTCGAAAAAAATGCGATTCCAGGTGGAGGATTACAATCGTTCGAGCGAAATGGTGTTTCGTTTGATACCGGCATGCATGTGGTCGGAGGGGTGCGCAATGGGGGTTCGGTCGACCGTATACTTAGATATCTCGGTGTGAGAGACCGACTCCAATTATGCGATGTGCCTGACGATTGCATGGACCAGATTTTTTCCCTGGCTGATGCTGAAAGTTTCCGTATCCCTTCGGGTAAAGATTCGTTTATCGACTATCTATCTTCCCGTTTTCCCTCAGAACGACTCGGAATAGAGCGCTATGTAGAGACAATTACTGAGATAGCCGATTCATTTGACCTATTCAATCTCAGGGCTTATCGACATGTAGATACCGGTATGTCGGCAGCTTTGCCCCAAATGGCCACTATGCCTGTCGACAGATTCATAGATTCATTCGTCTCGAATACTCAGCTTCGTGCATTGCTTGGTTATATAAACGGTTTGTATGCTGGTGAGGCCGGTCGCACTCCGGCTTATGTGCACGCTCTCATAATGTCTTTATATCTGAAAGGTGCATCCCGGTTTGTCAACAACACTCGTCAATTAGCCACATTACTTGAGAGCGTTATATCGGATGCCGGTGGTAAAGTTATATGCAACAGTGAGGTTGTTGGTATCGAAGTCAATGACAACCGACGGGCGATTGCCTTTATTGACAAAAATAAAAATCGTTTTGAAGCCGATAAGTTTGTATGGGCGGCCCACCCCTCTTCATTGATAAGTTTGATTCCTTCCAAGGTGTTCAGCAAAGCTTATTGCAACCGTGTGTTGTCATTAAAACCTACATGCTCGGCATTCAGTATATTTATTGATTTAATACCCGGGGTCTTCCCCTATATAGATCATACGTGCTATATTCATAATGACATGTCTACGGCATGGAATCTGGCTGAAACCGATGACGATGGTATTCCTGTGGCCTTGATGTTCATGACTCCACCTGTATCAGATCAGGGGCTTTATGCTTCAAAAATGTTGGTTACAGCACTTATGGACTTTGAGTGTGTCAGGAAATGGGATTCCACTGAACATGGTCATCGTCCTGCTGAATATGAGTGTTGGAAAAAACATGTTTCCGAGGCTATTATCGCTAAGATAGCATGTGTTTATCCACAAATTAAAGATGCTATAAGACACATGTACACAGCTTCTCCGCTCACTGTGAAGGATTATTATGGCGCTCCATGTGGTGCCGTTTATGGGTTCTCAAAAGATGCGGTACATCTTGTCGAGTCACAATTGCCGGTCGTTACTAAATCGCCCAATATTTTTCTCACCGGCCAGTGTGTTAACCTCCATGGTTTCTGTGGAGTGCCTCTCACTGCTGTTGCCACTGCTGAGGCGATATTGTATCCCAAGTCGATTATCGACTGTTTATAGCCTGAATGCAACATAGAGGATTCCTGTGAGACAGGATCTTAATATATGAGAGGTGAATCTGAAAACAAATTCACCACTCATGTGTTTAATTATCAAGAGGGTTTCGTTGAGTAAACGACCTCTTTGATTATAATGTTGTTATTTTTATTAATTGCTAAATATTAACTAATTATCTTAATGCTATGAGTTTCATATGGTTTATACTGATCGGTCTGCTTGCTGGTTTTGTCGCTGGCAAATTAATGCGTGGCGGTGGTTTTGGACTTATCGTTAATCTCGTCGTGGGCATCATTGGAGGTGTACTTGGCGGCTGGGTATTTGGATTGTTTGGCATTACGACCGACAGTTTGATCGGTTCTCTGATTACATCGGTTGTCGGTGCTGTAATCCTTTTGTGGATAGTCGGGTGGTTGTCACGAGTCACCCGCAGTTGATTCAGAATGACATCGATAATGGTTGACTGGCTGTAAGTTGGACAGGATATTCCCTTCCATCCACTCGTATAGTGCATGAGCAATCCTTGTCGGCCGTTATCGTAGCCTTTGTTACGTGACCGTTATTCCACTCTGCATCAACGGTATATCCACCGCGGGCACGGAGTCCTTTGAATGAACCTTTGCTCCATTGCGTTGGTAATGCCGGCAATAATGTGATTTCATCCGGAAGTGACTGTATCAGCATTTCTGCAACTCCAGCAGTGCCACCAAAGTTGCCGTCAATCTGGAATGGAGAGTGGGCATCAAGAAGATTGGGGTAAGTGCCTCCACCTCGGCGGGCATTTGCCCCTTTGTAATTATCGGGGCTTACATATTTCAGTAATTTACGATACATGTCGTAGGCTTTTTCTCCATCGCCAAGACGTGCAAGCAAGTTTACACGCCAGCCGGTGCTCCAACCTGTAGTGTTGTCTCCTTTTATGTCGAGTGTTCTCGATACGGCGGCGGCAGTGACAGTGTCGGCAAGCGTGATGTGATGTCCAGGATACATTCCGTATAGATGGGACTGGTGGCGATGCTGAGGGTCTTCCTCAACAAAGTCAATAGCCCATTCCTGCAATTGGCCATTGGAACCGGTTTTATATGGGGCCAATCTGTCGAGCACTGAATCTATTTCTGAAACCATGTCGCTGTCAGTGTTCAGATGCAGGGCTGCATCTCGAGTGTCGAGGAGCGCTTCGCGTATCATTGCTATATCGGCATATCCACCCGCACTCGTTGAAGCATGTGAGCCATCAGGAGCTATAAATTTGTTTTCGGGCGAGGTTGAAGGCGAAGTGATGAGTTTCCCGTCTCCATTTTCAATCAACCACTCGAGGCAGAACTGTGAGGCTCCCTTCAATATGGGGTAATATTCTCTCAAAAAATCCTCATCTTGTGTGAACATGTAATGCTCCCATATATGGGTTGAAAGCCATGCTCCTCCCATATTCCAGTTGGCCCATGACGGATCACCGTCATTTTCTCCTACGGGATTGGTCATCGCCCAAATATCGCTATTGTGACCAAGACACCAACCGTTTTTCATGCCATAGTATTCGCGAGCTGTCACAGTGCCCGTGGTTGATAGTTCCTTAATGAACGATAGCAGCGGCATGTGCAATTCACTGAGATTGGTAACCTCGACAGGCCAGTAGTTTTCTTCAAGATTGATATTCGTTGTATAGTTGGAGCTCCATGGCGGCAGCATTGATTCATTCCACAATCCCTGCAGATTGGCAGGAACACCCGTTGTGCGCGAACTGCTTATCAGGAGGTAACGTCCATATTGGAAATATAATTCTTCAAGATCGGGGTCGGTATTGGTGCTGTCGGTGTAGGCCATGAGTCGTTTATCGAGCGGCATAGCCGAGATATCATCGCGGGTAGTGCCGAGGTTTAGTTCGACACGGGCAAACAGTGTCCCATAATCATCAGTATGCTTTCGTGCGATATTGTCAAATCCATCCATCAGGGCACGGTTAGCACGACGGTCAACCATTGCCCTGCAATCTATACCGCTACTTGCCGGTGTAACACGGTTTCCGGCAAAGTTTGTGGCGATATTTATGTATATGACAGCTTCGGTAGCTCCTGTTACAGTGATTGTCGAGTCATTTTCGGTCACCATGCCATGTGGCGCTGAAACAGTGATATTGGTCGCAAAGCGTGTGCCTCGGTTTTGGTCATACTTCATGTTGGAGGCCAAATCGCCATTTACATAGTGCGGCTTTGAATCGTAGGCGGCATAGCCATCTATTCTCAATGTGTTGTCACCCGGTGTAATAATGTGGGGTTGTTGAGACTCAAACGAGATGTCGAAATCAATAGGTTTCTGTGACTGTAATCTAATCAGTATAACACTGTCGGGAGCTGATGCGAGATATTGTGTCGATATATGATTGTCCCCTTTCGTGTAGGATACGGTAGCAATGGCATCATTGAGATTGAGCGAGCGTCGGTAATCTGAGACTGCCAGTGTATCGGTAAAGTTGATATACAGATTTCCAATAGGTTGATAGTTTTGAGAATAGCGTCCCTGCACTTTTTTCTGTAACTCCTCAGCGCGCTTGTAATCTCCACTGTCGAGAGCCTTTCTTATCTCGGGTATCGTTTTGTAGGCTTCGGCAGAATAGATTGTACTGTCGGGTTCCCCGGTCCAGAATGTAATGTCATTCAGTGAGATACGTTCATGATAAGGGCTGCCGTAAATTATGGCGCCCTGTGTTCCGTTGCCAATGACAAAACTTTCTTCAAAGAAGTCGGCAGGTTTGTCAAACCATAGCTCGAGATTGGATTTTGAATCGACCTGCTTACTGTTGCATCCAGCCATCGCAATACCTATGAGCGCTGAAGCTATCAATTTATATTTAATCATTGTATAGAATTTAAGGGTTCAAAAACGACAATCCACGGCCTGTACAGGCCGTGAATTGTATTTGCGGTAGTGGATGTTCCAGCCGCGGGGGATTCGTTATTCCCACTCGATTGTCGATGGTGGTTTTGACGAAATGTCATAGCACACACGATTGATGCCTTTGACATGATTTATGATATCATTGGACACTTTGGCGAGGAATTCATATGGCAGGTGAGCCCAGTCGGCCGTCATGGCATCCGTGGAAGTCACAGCTCTCAGGGCTACAGCGCGCTCATATGTGCGCTCATCGCCCATCACACCTACGCTCTGCACGGGGAGCAAAATAGTGCCGGCTTGCCACACTTTGTCATAGAGATTCCAGTCGCGCAATCCCTGGATAAAGATATGATCGGCTTCTTGAAGGATGCTGACTTTCTCGGGGGTTATATCTCCAAGAATGCGTACCGCAAGTCCGGGACCCGGGAATGGATGGCGCTTGATCAGATGGTCTGGCATGCCAAGCTGTCGACCCACAGCTCTCACTTCGTCCTTGAAAAGAAGGCGGAGTGGTTCACATAGTTTCAGGTTCATGCGCTCGGGGAGCCCACCCACGTTATGATGGCTCTTGATTACCATGCCGGTTATTGATAGCGACTCAATGCAGTCGGGGTAAATTGTGCCCTGTGCGAGCCACTTGACATCACTCAGCTTCTTTGCTTCCTGTTCGAATACATCAATAAAACCGGCTCCTATGATTTTGCGTTTGCGCTCAGGATCCGTGACTCCGGCAAGTTCGCTGAAGAATTTTTTGCTGGCATCAACACCTATGACATTGAGTCCCAGACACTCGTAGTCGTTCAATACGTTTTTGAACTCATCTTTGCGCAACATGCCATGGTCAACAAAAATACATGTGAGATTTTTGCCTATGGCGCGATTGAGCAACACGGCCGCTACTGAAGAGTCTACACCTCCACTGAGTCCAAGGACGACCTTGTCGTCACCCAACTGCTCGCGCAACTGGGCTACTGTGGTGTCGATGAATGCGTCGGCATTCCAGTCCTGCTTGCCACCGCATATATCAACAACGAAATTACGTAGCAATTGTAGTCCGCATGTAGAGTGAAATACCTCAGGGTGGAATTGTACACCCCACACAGGAAGTGTCTTTGACTGATAAGCGGCTATTTTGACTTTCTCGGTCGACGCTACTATTTCAAAGTCATCTGGGATTGCTGTTATGGTATCACCGTGGCTCATCCACACTTGTGCACCTGTTTCGATACCCTTGAAGAGCGGGCTGTTGGCATCGATATATGTGAGATTGGCGCGACCATACTCGCGCGAACCGGCTGGCTCAACCTTGCCACCGCCACGATAAGCCATGAACTGGGCTCCGTAGCATATGCCGAGCAACGGCAAGTGTCCGTATATGTTGTCCAACTCGGCTTTGAATGCTTTTTCGTCATACACAGAGAATGGCGAGCCCGACAGTATCACACCTATGACCGATTTGTCTTCGTGGGGATACTTGTTGTAAGGGACTATCTCACAAAACATATTCAACTCGCGCACACGTCGAGCTATGAGCTGAGTTGTCTGTGATCCAAAGTCCAGAATGATGATTTTTTCTTGCATATATTTTTCGATTGGTTATTGATTGTTGCTTGAATATATTATTTACGTTTTCTCATATCGATGAATTTGACCGGTTTACGCGATGCCGGAGGCATCAGCATGCGGTTTACGGCATCTACCGGAAGTATCTCGACCGTAGGCGCCACTCTGAGTCTTGACCTGAACCGATCCTTGAGTTCTTTGACGGCATCGGCAGGGTGTCCATCTTTGAGCCCCACATACACCAGGACATCGTCGGTTCCTGCTATTGAGTCCCTCACTTCTACAACATAATTGGCGACCCAGGGTGTGTTGTCGAGTACATCATTGATTGCCGGTGGGTAGAGGGTTGTTCCCTTGAGTTTTATCATGTTGTTTTTACGTCCCACCAATGGTTTGAGTCTGTAGCTGTTGCGGCCACATTGACATTGTTCAGAGACACGGGCTGCTATGTCGCCTGTGCGGAAACGTAGCAGGGGCATTCCTTCGACACCCAGTGTGGTAACCACTATTTCTCCAGGCATGCCATCGGCTACGGGCTTGTCATCATCACCTATGATTTCAACTATTATAAGCTCGGGGTGTACATGACCGCCACAACCATATGGACACTCGGCAAATGTGGCACCCATTTCGGTCGATGAATATGTGGCATATAGTTCTACATCCCAGCGGCCTTTGATAGTTTGCCCCAGAAGATTAAGCTTCAGATCTGTATCCCGTAGACCTTCTCCTATACCGATGATGCGTTTAACAGATGACCTACGGTAATCGATACCATGCTCGTCGGCATAATCGAGAAGTTTAAGTATAAATGAAGGCACACACATCAATGTGTCAGGTTCAAGCCTTTTTATTGTGTCCCATTGAAGCTCGGGCACTCCATTGCCCACTCTTATTATCGAGGCTCCAAGTTCCCTGATGCCGAGAAAGTAGGCGAGGCCGGCCATAAACCGCTTGTCGATGGTGGTCATGAGTTGTACTATGTCACCTGGTTTCAGCCCGGCGGTATGGAATGATTTCTTCTCGTTGTAGGCAAGACGTTGCAGGTCGCTCTCTGTGCAACAGAATGTAACCGGGTCACCTGTTGTACCTGAGGTCGTGACATAATCAACCACACGACACTTGGGGACGCATAGAAAGTCACGGTTGTATAGTTGCAGGTCATTTTTTGTGGTGAATGGCAGTTGTGGCAACTTTTCAATGCAGTTGATGGCGCGATAGTCAATGCCTTGCTCTCTGAAAAGTTTTTGGTAGTAAGGAGAGTGCATGGCAAGATATTCCATTGCCTCAACAAGGCGATGATTCTGATAGATGGCTATATTCTCGCGGCTATCAAATTCTATGTCGTTGGCTGGCGGTGAAAATATCATGACACGGTTTTTATTTTTTCAACTTCGGCCTGTGATAACATGTGATATTTTTTTGTCGGGTCGTCGGCGGCAAAGTCCACCTCATAGAATTCTTCATCGTAGAACGATAATTTTGAGTTAGTGTCGGGAGTGCACTCAATATATCTTACGATATTGGGATCCAAACCTTTGGACTCGCATATCTGGCGCATAAGTGATTCCCCGGCATATGTTACCGAAGTCCCGGGATTCTCTTGATATAATTCAGTGACTATTATAACTGGTATTCCATCGACATCGCGTATCTTAAGACCGCAACGTGAAGGCATGTCCCATTGTCCTTTAAAGTCGTATTGCTCGTCGTAATATTCTTTCGAAACTTTCATCGGTTGATATTATGCTTGCTTGGTTGCTTGACGCTTGCTCCTGGCAGTTGTAAAATGTCCTTTTATTTTGTGGAATGATGTATGTTTCTCACTACATCACGCCCGAATGATTTGTTGACGAGTCTACGGTCGCGTTGGCGGTAGGTGCCATCTTCCATCTCTCTAAGTGCCACATTGCAGAACAGACGGAACATTTTTTGTTCTTGCGACTCGGAGGCGTAAAAAGATTTCCATGCATAATCATACAGTTCCTGAAGTTTGTCAGGACTCATGTGCTTGGGCTGGAATACTACTTGCCCGGCATTGTAGTGGTCCCAGTCAAAATCAAAGATACGTCCTTGTCTCAACAGGTCGTCATAGCCTTTGGTATGTGGGAACGGTGTCATGACTGTGAACTCGGCCAGGTCAAGGTCAATTTCTCCAAGAAAATCAATGAGACGCTTTATATCATCCTCTTTTTGGTTGTCGAGACCGAGCAAGATAGTTCCTTCCACGCCTATTCCGTTGTCATGGTAGCGCTTGATACGTTCCTTGATATAGTCGCTCGTGTCGTAAACTGCCTGATATACATACCATGCCCCGGCTTTACCGGCCAGGTCCAGTATCTCAGGGTCATCTTCAATCGTATGACTTATCCATTTTTTCTTCAAAGGGGCGATGGCCTTGAATAGCTCTTTCTCCCATTCCTTGTTCTGGGCAAGTGAATTGTCGACAATGAACAGACGATTGTTGTCAATTGCGGCCATATCCTCAACAACTTTATCGATGGGGCGCGGACGGAATATACGACCACCGAGATAACTCACGGCACATGGATAGCAGCTGAAGCGACACCCACGGCTGGCGTGGAATAAATCGACCATCTGTACGCCCTTGTGGTTGTAAAGGTCTCGCTTGTAAAGGTCACGCCGACATGGACCTACGTCTTCGATTTTAGGGAACTGACCCATGTAATTGTATATTTTCTTCAGTTTCCCCTCTTTCCAGTCCTGCAACACTTGGTCCATACGACCCTCCGATTCTCCCAGAAATATGGAATCGACATGGTTGACGGTATCCTCGGCATGGAGCATCGTCGAGATGCCACCCGCCATCACTTTGATACCACGGCGGCGATATTCATCGGCTATGGCCCACCCCCTCTTTACCTGGGTCGACAACATCATTGATATGGCGACAATATCACATGGGTCGTCGAAGTTCAAATCTTCGACATTTTCATCGATAAAGTCTATATCTACCCATTCCGGCAGTGTAGCTGCAAAAGCTACTGGGCCGTGGGGAGGAAGGTTAAAAGTGGTCTGTCCTGGTAGTTTTTTCCACCGAGGATAGATAAGTTTCATTTTTATCGTTTGCATGTATACACGTGTTCTGATCAGTTTCAACAAAGATACCGCCTTATGCAATAATATGCAAGTTTAAGCGGTTAATTTTAACTGGGGGATTTATGATTATGGTATTGAGCTCATTTAGAAATTGCTCTTTAGTATTTGCCTTCTTGTTTCATCGGCAATTTCAAGAGCTATGAGGGAATTGGTGAGTGTGTTGACCCTTGATTCACATCCTCCGGCTTCAAGGATATCGATGAACTCTTTGATTTCATAATAGTATGGATCCAAAAACGGAGAGACGCTCAAATCGATTTTTTCTATCTTGTCGCTTCTACCAGAGGTTGCCGCTGGACGGGGAATGAAGGTGACCTCATGCATATTATTGATTTTGTCAATCAGGATATTCCCCTTTTCCCCTTGGATTTCGGTCGGTAAATAGGAATTGGCTATTTTGGAATAAATCAAAGTGGCTTCCATGCCGGGGTATCTGCACTGTATGGTTCCTTGACCGTCAACGCCCGATGACAGTGTGATGCCATGGGCTGTCACAGACTCAGGTCTACCAAACAATGCAACCATAGGATAGATTGTGTATATTCCTATATCCAATACACCTCCTCCTGAAAGTGCCGGATTGAAGACATTGGGTAATTCACCGGCTTTAAGGCTGTCATACCGTGATGAATACTGGCAGTAACTTGAGAAATATCGATTTATTTTTCCTGTTCTTTCAATATTTTCGCACACTCTCGCAAAGTTCGGATTTAATGTCGCTATCATCGCTTCCATCAGAAGCACCTTTTTGCGACGGGCGGTTTCAATCATGTCTCTCGCCTCGTTGGCATCGGAGGCAAGAGGCTTTTCACACAACACATGTTTGTTGTGTTCCATGCACACGATTGATTGTGATGCGTGAAGACTGTTGGGGCTGGCGATATAAACAGCATCGATTCCTGCTTTTTCCAGCATTTCCTCAAGTGATGTATATACCTGTGGAATGCCATGTTTCAGTGCAAATTCATCTCCTTTGGACTGTGTGCGGGAATAAATTGCAACTGCTTTGAACCGTGGATCCATGGTTGCTCCTTTGAGTACCCAGCTTGTAATGTTGCCTGTTCCTACGATGCCGAATCTTATAGTTTTCATAAGCTTTGTCGAATGGGATATCATTCAATCGTTAAGTCCCTTTCAGGTACCGATTTGATTTGATTAAAGATTTCTTGAATGTCAATGAATTCGGAGCATGTTATTATAGCACCTACAATCACACCAAGTATTCCGTGGGAGTTGATATTCTGGCCCGATAGGTATAGATTGGGAATTCGGGTTGCGTGGGTCACGCGTCCTGCTGCTCCAAGATTGATATCTTTGGCTATTCCATACATTCCACCTTCCTCAGCTCCTGTGTAATCCCGATAAGTGAGTGGAGTTGAGGTATAGTAAGATTCGATCTTGGACCTGAAGTCGGGGTATCGTTGCTCCATGACGTCGAGCAGTCGTTCTGCGTGACACCGTTTGAATTCCTCATATTCGGGACCTCGTTTCATGGGACGTGTTCCTTCCCACTGCCTCACATCGTCATATTTCATGTAGGAAAGGATTACTGCCGTACGAGCTGTGTTGTCACGCTCATCGCGGCTGAAGTGCATGTACAGATATCCGAGTGGCCAGTTTTGTGTCGTATAGAAATTACAATCCCACGGATCGCCCTGTGGGTAGATGTAAAAATTTGAGCGACAGTAGGGCACTGTCCCAGGTTTGAATTTTATATAAATGCTGAATGCTCCGAGTGAGTTGGGCAATTCTTTTATGCGGCGTCGATAGGCCGGTCGAAGTAATTTGGTATTATCAAGCCATTCTAAAGTGCGTGCCGGGTGGGCGGTCGATATGACATAGTCTGTGTCATAGCGACTTCCATCGGCAGTGACGACGGTACGTGCTTTACAGGTGTCACATTCTATAGATATTACCTTTTTGCGTGTGAGCAACTGTCCTCCGTAATTGTTGATCAGGGAAATCATTGCGTCGCTAAGTGCCTCACTGCCATCAGTAAAGCGATACGAGCTTTTCAAGTAGAAGTCGGTGATGAAAGCATAGGTTGAAAACGGTGTCTTATCCTTCTCACCGGCGTAGAGCGGTAGGTTTCCCACCAGGATACGTTTAAGCAACGGGTCGTTTATAAACCGGTCAATCACTGAATTGATACTTTCCATTTGATAGCGTGTCGTAATCACGAAGTCGCTATCTTCGACCGACAGCCGATGCATGGCCGATGCATTGGCAACCTGCTCAATCAGTGTCAGGAACTGCTCAATGTTCTCTCGCTCCAATGGAAAGCGTTCAGTCAGGGACTGTTTCAAAGCCTCATACCCTTTAGGATAGGCAAATTCCTCATCGCCTATCGCAACCACATCATATGCTTTGTCATCAAGCGGCTGAAGTCTGACTTTATCATATACTTCGAGATAGCGCATTATTTTTCCCAGTAGCTGATCAGGCTCGGCACTGCCTATAAAATGCATGCCGGTTTCAAATTTAACCCCGTCACGGTTGAAACATTGCAGGCAACCACCCGGTGTTGCCTGTTGCTCAAGGATAGTGACCTCATGTCCGGCTCTCGATAGTATCAGGGCGCATGTAAGTCCACCGAGTCCGCTACCTATGATTGTTATTTTGCTCATTGCGTTTTGATTGTGATGTGACTGGTATTGTCAATGGGTTGCATTGATGTGAAAGTGAGGCGTGCAGGAAGCTGGCCGGGAGTGCTCAGGGCTATCCTGAGCATGTCTGGGTCTTTTATTACTGAGATAACTTTCAGGTCATCATGTACAAGTGAAAGCAGCCATGAAAATACTCCTGCTGTATTGTCATGTACCACGACAGTTGCTCCCGACGGGAAATCTCGGTCTATTATATCGCTGAAATTATTGTTGAGTTTCAGCAATTTTTTTATGTCTATCGGATTCCTTTCCGACAGATACCGATATTTGTTCTCTATATATTTAGAGAAATAGGTTGCATTCTCACGTTCTTTTTTCAGACGCCTGTACCATTCGATATACATTGACCTCACTCCGTTAGTCAGTCTACGCATATACATCGGGTCTGAATCATTGGCAACCGTAATGCGGTTTTTGATTTCAAGATACATGTGCCCGGGTCGTAGCATGAAGTCTTCTTTGGGGAGACAATGCCCGGGGCCATGTAAAATTACGGGTAGGATATCAACGCCAAGTTTCTCGGCCAGATGGAATGCGCCGGTATGGAATCGCAGAATCTCGCAATTTGGTGAGCGCGTCCCTTCAGGGAATATTACCACTGAATATCCCTTGTCGACGAGGCTTTGCAGTCGTGGCAGGTTATATTCAAAACCATTGGCTACAGGGTAATATTTGGCAAGTCTTATTATCCAGCCATATATCGGATTGTGCCACACCCACGTGTTTGTGAGCACCACAATGCGTTCGCTCATAAGCAACAGGCATAACAGGTCAAGATGTCCCTGATGATTGCTCACTATCACCGATGGTGTATCAAATGTCTCACCAATAGTGTTGTTCATCGTGAAGTCTATGCCAGGCAATAGCTTAGTCATAAACTTCAGTGATTTATATATGAGCCTGTGAAACAGCAGTAATCTACGGTCTTTGTCCCACACTGAGAGATACAATAGCAGTGTGATAGGCAATGCTATTCCATAGATGATGATAATGAGTAATACAAGTGAGTAGAGAGAGCGTAAGAATCGTTTTGGCGTTACCGGTATGTCACGGCGGTGACCGTTGGATTCAAGGAACCATCGGTACCGCATCCATATTGCTGTCGTGGTGATTATCACAATTGTCACAGCAATCGCAATCCATGCAGGTAATGATACATTCATCAATTCTTCCCCCTCCATTTCTTTATTTTGTGATATAGCATGGATGGATAGCCATATAAGACAGCCAGGATGCATAGACAGGTGTTCAACAGACTTATACGGGCAAAGTCACGTGCCGGGCGGAAGTGGCTTATGCGCTTATCCACAGGAGGATAATACACTCTTATGGGAACAGAAATCAAACTTATCCCACGCCAGCAGGCATCCACAAGAACAGCGAGTTCGGCTTCGTAACGTGATGTGTAAAAACGTAATGGATGTTTCAATGGGTAAACCCTAAATCCGGTCTGTGTGTCACCGGGGCGTTTGAATGTCTGTACTGCAAACCAGAAATTAGAGAATCTGTTGGCAAATGTGCTTTGAGCGGCCATGTTGTTATGTCGTGTTCCCCTTCGTCCCAGAATGATGGATTCGGGACGTACTCCGGCCACCTCGAGCAATCCGTCTATATCTGATGGATAGTGTTGTCCGTCAGAGTCAATGGTCACAGCGTGACTGTAACCCATGCCACGTGCCCAATCGATACCTTGCTGAAGTGCTGCTCCTTTTCCCCGGTTCGGGGAATATGAGATAACATGCACAAGTTTTTCTCTCTTCTTTTCAAGAATAGAGGCTGTATCATCGGTGCTGCCGTCGTTGACTACAATGATATCCTTGACATAGTCGTATACCTCGTCTATAACACGGGCCAGAGTGCCGGCATTATTGTAGGTAGCCATAACTACACAGGGGCTTATCATTGTGTCAGGCATTGGCATAAGAAAGTTTCAGATTCATTTTGGCATATATGATTGCCGTATCCTTTACGACAACTTTGGCACTGATGCCGCTGTCTGAAGGTTTTGTGTCAATTAAATATGTTACAGATGGGGTCGCTGTAGGAATGAGCACGTTGGTATATTTTATGGAGGGGACTCCGACAAGTTCAAGTTTTTTTCTCAACTTGAGTTCAATAAGTTCCCGCGCTATTCCTATCATTACAACACCCGGAGTGATGGGATTGCCGGGGAAGTGTCCGCGGTATATGTCACAGTCGGCAAGCAATTCAATCGATGCCGCTGACTGGTTGCCATCGTCATGCATATCAATTATGCGGTATATTGCGTCTATGAATCTCATATTCGGGGGACTATTGGAGAAAGTTTATTTTGTTACTTTTATAATGGCAAGGTGATTGCTTGAGATGTTCAAGAGCGCTATACTGTCCAAGGTTTCATATCGAGGACCTGAAATATACATTTCATCAGGATATTTATTCTTGTTCAGTATGTTGACAGAGGCGTAAAGCCCTAAGGCCGATGATGTCATGCTCTCACCAAACAGATTTTTGTATTTCAATAGGAGTGACCCTTGTAACACGCGCTCTACAATACTTTGATACTTGGCATCATAAGCATCATTGCCATTGATTCCGAGCATGAATGCATCGATCTTTCCGAGATTGCCTATCACTTTGTGTATGCGCTCAGTGGTGGCGTTATATATCACATCAATTGATTCGATCCTACACGGAGTTTCATCAGGCTCATGGTCGGTAGAGAGTAATAATGAGACAGCTGTTTCTCCAGAACTGACCATTCCCTTAGCTCCATAATATCCTATACGCTCCAAAAGGGTATAATAACATGGCGTCATCTCATCATGGGCTCCCACAAGCACTGTCCCTATATCTCCGATATTGAGTTGAGTCATGGCATCGAGCATGGCAGTCTCAAAAGATATATCCCCGTTGGCATAGGTGACATTGTATCCATGATTCTTGGTGAGTATCGCAATCAATGACCCTATTGTATTGTGGGTTGATTGCATGAACTGCGTAGGCTTCAGCAGGTTCTCGCCATTGGTACAAAGGTCGGTGAGGAAGAGTTCGGTATTTTTGACACATCCCAGTCCGGTAGCCGTGATAATAGCATCGGGACACTTAACGCCACATTGCTCCATGGCTTCGAGCGAAGTAGCTACTGCTCGTTTCATGATAACTCCGAGACGACGGGCCTCCAGTGGTGACAACCATTTCTTAAAGTCAGGGTCAATTGCTTTGTTATATGCTCCTTGAGGTAACAATGGCGATTGCAGCCATTCCTCGCTAAGAGGGTGCTGTAGCGATATGTGCTGGGCTGCAATGACGTAGATGGGGCGGGCACACTTCATGACAATATTTTTTTGAATAATAAAGAAGAATCATTGCCGCCAAAGCCAAAGGAGTTACAAAGAGCCACATCGATTCCCTGGGCCACCGTTGGTTGAGATACAGGAGTAATCCCGTTTTCAATCATACGGGTGAAATGTAGATTGCCCGGAATGAAGTCGTGGGTCATGGCAAGCAATGTTATTACCGATTCTATTGATCCGGAAGCGCTTGTGGTGTGTCCTGTAGCCGATTTGGTGGAGGAAACCGGGGGCACTGATTTACCGAAAAGTCGCTGCATGGCACGAGTCTCGCTCAGATCATTATTAGGTGTGCCTGTACCATGGGCGTTTATATATTTGACATCGTGAGGTGTAAGTCCTGCTCGTTCAATAGCTTGTGCCATCGCTCTGTAAGCGCCCTCGCCATTGTCCGATGATGCCGTCTGGTGGAAAGCGTCACATGCATTGCCCCAGCCTGCAAGTTGGACTATGGGTTTGGCTCCTCTTTTCAGTGCATGACTCTGATGCTCAAGCACGAGGTATGCACTTCCCTCTCCAAGATTAAGGCCGGCCCTGTCAGCATCAAAAGGTCGGCAAGGTTCATGGTCGAGAATCATCAGTGCATTGAAGCCGTTAAGATGGAATTTAGTGATACACTCGCTTCCACCGGCCACAACAATATCACATTGTTGAGATCTTAATAAATTGGCTCCAAGTATGATAGCGTTAGCAGCCGATGAGCATGCAGTCGACGGCGTTGCGACAAGGCTGAACAATTCCTTGTGGCGCGATGCTATCATCTCGCTGCAGGCACCGCAATCATGTGTCGCAATATAATGCTTGAATGAGTCTCCCGACAGGAAATCGAGATAATGTTGCTCGCTGCGGTCCATTCCTCCTACCGTAGTGCCTGAAATGAAAGCAATCTCATCTTCTGCTTCATGATGAGCCTTGAGCGATGCCATCGCTACAGCCTCGTCCAGGGCAATCATTCCCATCAAGGCGGTGCGGGTTGTAGGAATGCCACCAGAAATCCCGAGTATCGTTTCCATCTCTACGTTGCTCAGTTGAACTTCGCCTACCGGGAATTCACGGTGTTCAGTATCGAGATATCTGATTGTTCCTATTCCACAATATCCTGCCTTAAGCGCATGAAGCGTCGACTGGACATTGTTGCCCAGAGCCGATACTATGCCCATTCCGGTTATTACGATAGGGTCAGGTCTCATTATTTCTTACGGTTCTTGCTGATATAATCGGCCATGACGGCAACCGATTTGAATATTTCTTTTCCTTGGGCAGGGTCGCTCAGACGTATGCCATAGTTCTTTTCCATCATGACGATGAGTTCAAGAGCATCGATAGAGTCGAGACCCAGACCTTCACCAAAGAGTGGTGCGTTCTCATCAATATCCTCAGGAGTAATCTCCTCGAGATTCAATACATCGATTATCTGTTCTTTAAGTTCTTTTACGAGATTTTCCATAATAAGTATAAATAGTGGTTTTAATTTTATTGTACAAGTATTGGGTTGTCAATCTATAACTGATAGAATAGCTGGTTGGTCTCCAGGAAATCAATTAGTTGAGAATGTGTTGTTGACCTGTCGATATTGACAAATCTGAGAGACATATTACCATTGGGCTCATAATCTACCCATCCTCCCGTTATCATCTCCACCTTATCGTCAGCCAAGGTCGAGAACATAAGATTTGTTATCATTTCTGGATTGTAACGGTCGAGAATGAAACTTGATGACTCACCACGCAGTTTGTGGCGGATAGCAATCTCACCGGTAACGATATTGGCCAGCGTGTAGACAAATATTGCCGGTGATGGATAGTATTCTTTGGCATCGGCTATGGTATGCTGGAAATTACAATCGTTGATCATCGATCCTGCATGGCCTATTACCACAACGGCGTGAAATGGGTCGGGAACGTCGCTAATCTTTCGCGCATCTTGGTCGAGCAGCAGTTCGGCACCGATAAATCCCAGTCGGCACAAAGAATCCATCTTGTAAAATTTTGGATAGGCTGTTTTTCTCACCTTGTAAAGATGAGTGAGCATTTCACTGCCCGAAAGCCCGTTGGTGTCAACCGGCATTCCATTATACATTACGCGATCATTGTCGATTATAACTGTATCCATCATTACACCTCCTTTCGCATCATTAAAGCGGCATTGCTCCCACCAAAGCCCGAAAGCATCTTGATGAAACATTTATTGTCGGTGGGACGGTTCTCGCTTACAATGTCAAGATTGTTGGAAACACCACACGTCTCATATCCGGCGGTCGCTGAAATTAGTGAATTGTCGAGCGATTTCATGGAGAGAATGCACTCAAGAATACCGGCGGCACCAAGAGTATGTCCAATATACCCTTTGTAGGCGTTTACCGGAATATGGGCAAGTCCAGCCCTGTTTATGGCTATGGATTCCATTTCGTCGTTGTATTGGGTCGCGGTGCCATGAGCGTTGATATTTGCAATAATAGAAGTGTCAAAATCCTCGGTTAGGTCCTTGAGACATAGATAGCTCCCCTCTCCTACCCTTGATGGCCCCGATATGTGATTTGCATCATTATGCATTGAGCCTCTTTGCAAGGTCCATTGCCCGGGTGAAAGCTTGTCTACACGAGTCAAAATCATGGTGGCAGCAGCCTCACCAAGGTTGAGTCCCTGGCGGTTGGCATCGAATGGTTGGCATCGGCAGGGAGATAATGCCTTGAAGGATTGAAAGCCCGAAATGGTGAATCGTGTAAGTTCATCAACACCCACCACGATGGCATTGCGGTATAAATTGGAATCGAGCAGACGCTTTGCTACAATCAGGGCCGATAGCCCTGAGATGCAGGCATTGGAGACAACAATAGGTTGATTGCCGTTTCCCATTGTTGTGGAAATAAATGAAGCTGTGCGGGAGAGGTAAACGCGGTCGGCAGGAATATCTTCGCGAGAGGAATCGAGAAGGTCGATATTTCCTTTGGTTGTCGACAATATGAAAATGGTGTCGGCGTCAGTGGGGTCAATGTGTCCGGTTTGAGCATTAGCCGCATCATCGAGAGCCGCAGCTATTGAGTTGAGTGCCATCTTTTCCAGACGTGTGGTATGGAAATTGCCATGTTCGGGAAGAGAATCGGTATCGACTGTCGATGCCCACAGATCATCTGACACATTGAACTTGGAAGCGTCATGCAACAACAAGGCGCAATTCCCCTTCCTCACAGACTCGTAACACTGCTGTGAGGTTGTGCCAAGTGCACTGATTATATTTGTTCCATTGACAATGACCATCTTTGATTTGGGGTTACAGTGGAATTTGGTTGTGTTCTTTTTTCCAATTTTCGTAGAAATCAGGATTAGTCCACACAAGATTGTATTCTTTGTCCATGAACACCTGGGTGGAACTACCGGTAGCCATCAATGTTCCATCGGAAGTATTGTAGATTTCATATTCAAATACAATCTTGGCAGCAGGAGTTGGTCTATATATAATGTCGACACGCACAGTCATGCCGTAGACGATGGGGCGTTTGTAGTGGAATTGAATGTCGACAAGTGGTGCATAGTAACCATTGCCAAAAATAGTGAGATAGTCGATTCCATATTTTAGGCCAAAAGCTTCACGTGCATCCTCAAAGTACAATGGGTATGATCCATGCCATACGATGTTCATTGAATCTACTTCACTGAACCTCACCCTTATTTCCTTGCTTGCCACCAATTGTGGAAGTCCCAGCGATATATTTCTTTTCATTCTGTTCTTGTTACTTCAGGCCAATTAATGAATTTCAATCGGAGTGACAATATTCTCGTTCTTTCTTCAAGCATCAATCTCGCTTAGCGCAATCTTCATGGTTGTCGTAGCTATTACTGTATCATCAAGAACTACGGAAGCATCAACGAGTGTTATGCCAAAAATTTCCTCCTTTACCGTAATGCGTGTTACAATACGCTCACCCTTTTTAGGAAAAGCATTGACCTTGAAATCTTTAACCGCTCCAATAAAACCCAGTTTCACCTTGCTACCGGCAATCAGATTCTGGTAACCGATGCGTGCCGCACATGTCTGTGCGATATTTTCCATAATACCCTCGGCCATGAGCTTTCCATCGGTAAGGAATATGCATGAAGGGGTAATGGTATAGTCTGTCACGCTTGTCGTGTTGTCACATTCGAGCAGTCGGTTAACCATTACCATAGGTGGCCTTTGTGGAATGATGTCATATATATCGATATCTATGTGTTTCATTGTTCGGGATTATCGGTCGATTGTTGTTCGTTCCAGAAATCGTAAAAGTTGAACCATTGGTGAGGGTACTGTTTTACAATCTGCTCAAGTATCTTGACAAATTCTTGTCCAAGTGAGACCATCTTTTGTCTGCGATTCAGTGATTGTGAGACATGACTATCAAGCTTTACCGGCCGCACGACAAGTCGATAGTGGTCTATACCGTCCTTAATCATGAAAATGGCAATGGTTGCCACATCGCGTTGTACAGCCGTAGCAAAAGCGCCAAGAGGGAAACTGGCCTTGGCACCGAGAAAATCTGTCTCGAAGGTTTTGGGCGATCCCACTACCCTGTCGGCAGGCATTCCTACGATGTTGCCAGATGCAAGGGCATTGTTGATTTCAAAAATGTGGTTTAGCGAGTCATCGACGGGAATCATGTCAATGTTGTGCATAGCCAGTAGCCGACGGCGATTTTCCATCACTGTGGGCGATTCACCACCGTAAACAAGGGCCGAGATATGCTTCAGTGACGAGCCCAATGAGAATCCAACAAGCTCAGAGTTGCCCATGTGGGAACTGAGCATGATGAAACCCTCTGGCTTGCTCTCCAGTTCTTTGAATGCCTCGTTTCCATCAAAAGTGAATTTGAACCGATGTCCGCCATAGGCTGCAAATTTATCAATGACAATCTGCATCATGCGGTAATGATTGAGCCATACCGCTTTCCACAAGTCGATCCCGCTCTTGCCGTGATGTTTCCTGAAGTAACGGGCTATGTCTTTGACCGGCTGACGCTTTGCGAGCATCCAGAATGGAAGCACAAATACAGAGGCGAAGCCATACATGAGGCGCAGTGGTATATAGCGCATCATGTTGACGAGTGACCGTTGCATCCATGTCGTACCGGCCGTGGTACCTTGCCATTGTCTACCGTCGGGTTGTGTCACTTTGAGGGGGTGATTATGAGAGCATGGAAATTGACTCAGACGTTGCGCTCGATATAGTCACAGAAATCTTTCAATGTCTCTACGCCAGCCATTTCCTCAGGCTTTATTTTAAAGCCAAAGTTGCGCTCCACGATAACCACGATGTCAACAAAGTCGAGACTGTCGATGCCCAGGTCATCCTTGAGCCTGGCATCGGGCGCTATCACTTCTTCATCTACCTCTAAGTCGTCTATGAGAAAAGCTTTAACTTTTTCTTCAATATCTTCTCTTTTCATTGCAATGTATATATTTCGATTTTATGTTGTTCTTTATCTTGATGTAAATATTATAGGGAACATTCAATTATACTGTGACCTTGTCCCAGGTTGTCGTGGATTGTTATTACTTTCAATCCCGCCTCGTTGATGAGTCTGGTCATGTCATCGGTATTGTACATCTTGCTGTTGCCATTAGCGATAGCGGTAAAATAAACACTCGTGAGTGTGAGACATAGCGCGGCTGGCTCGAAGCGTTGACGGTCCCACAATGTCTCCATGATATAAAGATGCGTGTCGGGCGTCATTGCTTTGGCGGCTCGTGAAAGAATACTCACAATCTCTTGTTCGCTGAAGCAATCGAGAAACTGACTCATCCATATGGCATCCCATTGTTCATCAGTTGGAAATGCACTGTCCTTCTCAAGAAGATTCATTGGATATCCATGAATGCGGTCGGCTCCATCAATTGTTGCTACCGCTTTCTCCATGAGATGTAATTGTTGTGGCAAGTCGACAATTGTAACTTCCACATTGTCCGAATAGGTTACACATCGGGAGGCCCAACGTCCGGTATTGCCTCCTACATCAAGCAATTTCCTGGTGGGGCGGCTGAATACTATTTCAAGAGCTTGGTCAAAAGCTCCATCACTGTAGAAATGGTCAAATCCAAACCAACTTTTCTGAACCTGTTCAGGAAGGCTTGAGAGTCCTTCATATACTGTGGGCCAGTCCCCGAAGTGCTTCAGACCGGAGGGCTGGCCTGATGCGAGAGCTTCGTCAAGTTTGAACAGTCCCTCATAATTGACATCGTGGTTGAAATCCAAGTTGACACGCGTACGCTTTTCGGTGATAAGAAACCAACCGGCCTTTGTGAGCGAAAATTTTTCTGTGTCAGGATTAACTATTACGGTGCCTATTGAGAGTGAGGCCTCAAGCAATATCTTGGCGGCATAGATACTCATGCCACACGATTGTGACACTTCGATTACCGTCAGCCCGTCATCGCTGTCGCGCAAGGCGTCAAGTACACCATGATGCACCATGATACGTGACACCTGGAACACCATCGGAGAGAACGCTATAAACTCAGCAAGACGCTGTGCATCGCGTGCTGACAGTTGTTCTGAAGTATATTTCTTTTTCAGAGCCTGTGAAAGATGCATATCAGTGTAATTTATTGTTATGTATATAATCCGCCATTGATTGATATGACTTCACCGGTGATGTATGCCGATGAATCTGAGGCCAGAAAAGCCACGAGCGAAGCTACTTCCTCAGGCTTACCGAAACGTCCCAGCGGAACCATTTTTTTCAATTCGTTTACCGGCAGTTCGGCAGTCATGTCGGTTTCGATAAATCCGGGTGCGACGGCGTTAACAGTGACACGACGTGGTGCCACTTCCAGGGCGAGAGCTTTTGTAGCTCCAATTAATGCAGCTTTGGCCGCTGAGTAATTGACTTGCCCCGGCATTCCCTTGATGCCCGAGAGTGATGTTATGTTGATGACACGGCCATGGCGATGCGTGAGCATGTTTTTGAGCACTCTGCGTGTGAGGTAAAAGAAACCGTTTAGTGTCACGTCGAGTACTTTGTGCCATTGTTCGTTCTGCATGAAAATCATTAAGGCATCCTGCCTTATTCCAGCATTGTTGACCAGAATGTCAATATAGTCGTCGGGGTGGTTTTCTTCCCATTGCACAATCGCTTTTTCTATCTGCTCAGGGTCGCTGACGTCACATTGTAGAATATGAGCCTCTCCCCCGAGTCCGATAATCTCATCGGCAGTATCCTGGGCGGCCCTGGCGTTGGACTGATAATTTATTATCACCGGCAATCCGTTCTCCGAGAGCTTTAGAGCTATGGCTCGTCCGAGCCCGCGGGAAGATCCGGTTACGAGAGCATATTTTTTCATAATCAGATAGTCATTTTGAAGGCTTTAAGCATTGATTGCATGCGTTCTACCTCGTTATAGAATGGCTTGTCGTCGATACGGGTGTCTATTATCGTTCTTACTGCATCATAGGCACTTCTTGTAGAAGGAGCGAGTTGACCGGTCTTGTCAAGGCAATCGGTTGCTTGGGCCAGTGCTATATATTGAATGGCGAGTACCTGATAGGCATTGTCTATGACGCGACGTGTCAGCAAGGCTGTATTGGTTCCCATGGACACTATATCCTGATTGTCATTATTGTTGGGGATACTGTGCACATAATTGGGCATGGCGAGTGTCTGGCACTCGGCTGTAGTTGATGTGGCTGTGAACTGACAGGCTTGCATGCCATAGTTTAGTCCGAGCGTTCCAAGATTGAGGAACGGCGGAAGAATACCGTTGATGCGGTCGTGGAAGAGATAGTTGAGTTGACGCTCGGCAGTCATGACAAGTCGCACCAGGGCAATTTTCACCTTATCCTGTTCAAGCGAGATGTAATCGCCGTGGAAATTACCTCCATGGTATACATTTTGTGACGCCGGGTCTATGACGGGGTTATCGCTCGCTGCATTCAGCTCGTTCTCAATGACCCGTCGGGCATTGTCGAGAGTTTCTTTGACCGGACCGAGAATCTGAGGAATGCAACGCAGTGAATAATAGGCTTGAACCTTATGTTCAAAGGTGGAGGTGCCGGCATGGCTGTTGTCGTATAGCTCATGCTCACGCTTCGAGAGGCTATTGGAACCCTGGGCTATCTCGCGCATCATTTTTGCTATCTCGATTTGTCCCGACTGGTTGCGGTAATCGTTTAGCGGTGCCGACATCAAGTCGTCGTAGCTGCCGGCTATCTCGTTCATCCAAACAGCCGCCAAGGTTGCAAGTCGAAGCAATTGCTCGGCATAATACTGGTTCACTACTGCGATGCCTGTCATCACTGATGTTCCATTGGTTGCCGATAGGCCTTCGCGTATATATATTTTTATGGGCTGTAGGCCTGTCTTGGTCATGACATCGGATGTGGGCTGCCATTGGCCTTGATATAACACATTCCCTTCTCCTATCAGTGTCAAGGCTATGTGGGCGAGTTGAACAAGGTCGCCACTTGCACCTACGCTCCCATGACATGGGATGAATGGATATATGTCGCGGTTTATAAACTCAGTGAGCAGCTGGACTATCGAAGGGTGTACGCCCGATTTCCCTTGCAGGAACACCCCCACTCTTGCTATCATTGCGGCTTTGATGTCGACAAGCGGCAGTGGTTGTCCGGCTCCTGTGGAATGGCTACGTATGATGTTGTATTGCAGGTCAGTGAGATACTCATCGGCGACACGCCACTGGGCCATTGGTCCGAACCCGGTGTTGATGCCATATATGACTTTGTCGCGTGAAAATTGTTTTAGAAAATCGAAACACTCAGTGACGCGTGCCATCTCAGCTTCCGTGGGCTGGAATGACATGTTGTCAAAGAGTATACCATATGTTGAATCTAATGTCATCAGGCAATAAGAATGTGTTGTCTTTTAAAGCGCAAAGATAAGCAAATCCTTTGAAACAGGCAATAAACAAATATAAACTTGTGTGGTTTGTGCATCCATGTTCCGCATGTTGCCGGGCGTTTGTGCCGGTTGTCAATCACTTTACAGCTGAGAACGTAGGAGGGTGACGAGTTGCATACCGTTTTTGTCAAAGAATGTGACCTGGTCATCGGTCGACAGGGAAGCTGTCTCTACTTGTTCCATAGCTACGAGAAAGTTACGCTCGACTGTGGAATTGGGACAGCTCATGCGTGTCACGCTCATATCCTGAAACTGTATCGAACTGTCGGTATCCGGGCTCTGATAGATGGTGCCTCTGAATAGGTTGCACCCCGTGTTGCCATGAATGGTACGTTCAATAAGGTCTATGACTATGGTGGGAGCGTTTTCCTGTGGAATGACGCTGCCATTGATGTGTGACACTGTCCACATTCCGTTCAGGCGGTTGAGGGCGTGACGGTGTAGCGTGGCAAGTGTGCGGTCGTTGGAATCACGCAGGTCGAGATACTCTTCGGCTCCACGGTTGGTTGTATAGAATTTCTTGCCGACATTCCATAAACTGGAAATGTAGTCACCCCAAGGTGTTTCCTCACAATGATTGGCCGTCATGATGATATTGTCAAAAGAGATGGCATTGTGTCCTGTGACATGAAAATCACCATTGAAATAATTGCAACCGTTGGACGCGTAAAACCGTGCAGTGGTGTTTTCAAAGGTAATGGATGGTCTGTCTTCATCACCTGTAACCTTATTTCCAGCCACGGTCTCAAAGTACCATTCACCGTTTAGATGTGAGATGATTGAAAGGGAGTCGACCTGTGAAAACTGTTGGGTTGTTGCTCCGTTGCCGGTAATGGTCTTGGACAATGTCTGTGAAGAGGTACCGGAGGCGTGTCTGCCGCGCACTTTCTTTTTCCCCGATGAAGCTTTATTTGTCTTTGGCGACACAGTTGTAGTGGAAGAATTGCCACCTGTCACCTTTTTAATGGTGGAGCATGACGAACTGATGAAAAAAGCTGCAAGGAGAACTGAAAAATATGATTTGAGTGTCATGTTTACTGTGTATGGTTGAAGATTTAGGCAAAAGTACGTAATTTTGCAGTCGTTTAAAAATTCTGGATAATGAATATTTATACACAGCTTTTTTTCACATTCCTTAAAATAGGAGCTTTTACCTTTGGTGGCGGTTGGGCCATGATATCGATAATCGAGAGGGAGATAGTTGACAAGCATGGATGGCTTGAACGCAAGGAATTTCTTGATTTGCTTGCTATTGCCCAATCGGTTCCCGGTGTTCTGGCTGTTAATATCTCGGTAGTGGTAGGTGATCGATTGAGGGGCTGTAAAGGAAGCATTGCTGCCGCAGCGGGCACAATCCTACCCTCGTTTTTGATTATTCTTGCAATAGCGATTTTTCTCACCCCCGAGATTATAAAGAACAATCCCGTGATAAGCTCGATCTTTAAAGGTATAAGACCTGCGGTGGTTGCTCTTATCATCGCTCCAGTCCTGACATCGGCCAAAGCTGCCAATATCGGGTTGAAGACCATGTGGATACCTGCAGTAGTGGCGTTGCTGATATTCTCGGGAATACCATATGTGTCTAATCCTATTCTTTATATTTTGATAGGTGGAGTGTGCGGATATATATTGTTCACTCGTAAGGAGATGAATAAAATGAGAAAGGAGGCTGAATCATGATGGTATATCTGGAACTTATCTGGAGCTATTTAAAAATAGGTCTTTTTGGTTTTGGTGGAGGATATGCGATGCTCACTCTCATAGAGAGTCTTGTGGTAAAGCATGCAGGCAGTCCCTGGTGGGGGATTGACGGGCAGACATTCACCGACATTGTGGCTATATCGCAAATGACTCCGGGCCCTATCGGTATTAACTCGGCGACTTATATAGGCTATGTCGTACCCGGCAATGCCGGATTGGTGTCACCATGGTGGGGCATTCTTGGATCATTGGTGTGCACACTGGCTGTAGTGCTGCCTCCATTCATTCTGGTCATGTATCTGAGCCATTTCATAAGCCGACACAAGGACAGCGCCATTATCAAGGGCGTGCTATGGGGGTTGAGACCCGTCGTGGTAGGATTGATTGCTTCAGCGGCTCTTCTGCTTATGAATGGAGCCAATTTCGGTACTGATCCGGTGGAAGTGACGGTAAGCGTCTTGATATGTCTCGTGGCATTCCTGATGGTGCGATATACCAAAATTCACCCTATTGTCGTGATTGTGTTATCGGGATTGATCGGGTTCATTTTGTATTACATATTTCAAATTTCATAAGGTATGGAAGGTGTGCAAAACAGATATGAGGAGACTGTAAACTATCTATACAGTTGCACTCCCCAGTTTCAAATGATAGGCGCGGCTGCCTATAAACCCGGACTCGACACCGCACGTGAACTTGACGATGCTTTCGGCAATCCACATCGCGCGTATAGGACCATACATATAGCCGGAACAAATGGCAAGGGATCTACTGCCCATACTATTGCCGCTATTTTACAGACAGCCGGTTACCGCACAGGTCTCTATACCTCTCCTCATTTGGTCGATTTCAGGGAGCGTATACGTGTAAACGGTGAAATGATTTCCCAGGAAGGAGTTGTCGATTTCATTGACAGGTACAGGACTAAAACACTCAAGTGTGAGCCTTCTTTTTTTGAGTTGACAACTATAATGGCCTTTGATTGGTTCGCGCGACAAGGTGTTGATGTCGCGGTTATTGAAACCGGATTGGGCGGACGACTCGATACAACCAATATTATCACTCCGCGATTGAGTATTGTTACAAATATTTCTAAGGATCACGTGGCTCAATTGGGCGATACCCTTGAGTCGATAGCTACTGAGAAGGCCGGAATCATTAAGCCCGGTGTGCCGGTAGTGATAGGAGAATCAACCGGCACGGTAGCTGAAGTGTTTAGAACTCGCATTGCAGAGGTATCACTTATGCCTGATTCCATACCGGTGGAATCCATTTGGGCCGACCGTGAATCTTTTTGGTCAAGATCTATTATCGGTGAGAATAGTAATCGCTATGAAGGAACTGCCTGGGGAGATATAACAGGGGAACTCAGTGGTGAGTGTCAGGTTAGAAATTCAGCGACTATAATGGCTGCGTTGAAATTCCTGTCGAGAGAGTTTGACATATTGGCCAATCATGTGAGGACCGGTTTTGCTCATGTCACTGAACTTACCGGTCTTGCCGGACGATGGACAACCCTCCACACGTCGCCATTGTTGGTATGTGATACCGGTCACAATGTAGGCGGGTGGCAATACACCGGTCGACGTCTGGCCGGCATGGCTCGCCCTCTTGTCATGGTGATAGGTTTTGTGAGCGATAAAGATGTTGATCATATATTGGAAATGATGCCCGTCGATGCCTACTATATTTTTACCCAGGCCGGGATCCCACGAGCTATGGATTGCGCTGTTGTGGCCGAAAAGGCTTCCAGGTTCCAATTGCATGGAGAAGTTGTGGGCAATGTGAAAAAAGCGGTGTCCCGTGCTATGGAGATAGCAGGGGACACCGGCAGTGTGTTTGTTGGCGGCAGTACATTTGTCGTCGCCGACCTGCTCAGCGGGCAGCAATAACTTCAATTTCGACAAGAACCTGTTTGGGAAGCTCGCGCACGGCTACTGCCGAGCGGGCCGGGAATGGCGCTGTGAACTTCTCGGCATAGACTGCGTTCATGGCAGCAAAGTCGTTCATGTCGGCAAGGAATACTGTAGTCTTAACCACATTGTCGAGTGTGAGACCAGCCTCGGCAAGAATCGCTGTGAGGTTGGCGATCGACTGTGCTGTCTGGGCTGTTATACCCTCAGGAATAGTACCGTCGGCGGGATTAACAGGAATCTGACCCGAAATGAACACAAATGGACCGGCATCGATAGCCTGGCTGTAGGGTCCGATAGCACCGGGAGCGTTGGTCGTTGCGATAGGAGTTTTCATCTGTTTGGATTTAAAATTTGATTATCTGTAAATATATGTCTGGTAATTTCTTATTATCGTGATTTATCAAGCGTTCTTCAGGTTGTGGCCCATACGCTCTTTTTTGGTGTGCATGTAGAAGCTGTTGTATGGATTGGTCTTAACTTCGATAGGGACATTCTCGACAACATTGAGTCCATATCCTTCAAGGCCTATGCGTTTTACGGGATTGTTGGTCATGAGTTTCATGTTGCTTATGCCGAGCATATTGAGAATTTGTGCTCCCACTCCATAGTCACGTTCATCGGCACGATGTCCTAAGTGTATGTTGGCTTCAACTGTATCGAGGCCTTCCTCCTGAAGCTTGTAGGCCTTGATTTTGTCCATAAGGCCAATACCACGGCCTTCCTGGCTCAGATAAAGCACACAGCCACGGCCTTCTTTCTCAATCATGCGCATTGCTTCGTGGAGTTGTTCACCGCAGTCACAACGCATTGAACCGAAGATGTCGCCCGTAGCACAAGATGAGTGGACTCTTACGAGTACCGGCTCGGGGGTCGTTATATCACCTTTTATTATGGCTATGTGCTCAAGACCATTTGACTTTTCACGGAATGGTATGAGGTGGAAATGTCCGTATTCAGTGGGCATGTCGACCTCGACGCCTTTTTCAACGAGACTTTCATTGGCAATGCGATATTTGATAAGGTCGGCAATGGTGATGAGGCGCAATCCCCATTCATCGGCTTTGGCACGTAACTGAGGCAAGCGTGCCATTGTCCCGTCATCGTTCATGATTTCAATGAGAGCAGCAGCGGGCTGTAACCCGGCAAGACGAGTGAGGTCAACAGCAGCTTCTGTGTGTCCGGCCCGTTTTAACACTCCGGCATCCTGTGCATAAAGTGGATTGATGTGTCCGGGTCGTCCAAAGGTGTCGGGGGTGGACTGAGGGTCGGCAAGAGCATTTATTGTAGCGCTACGGTCGTGGGCCGATACACCTGTCGAACAACCTTCGAGCTTGTCGACGGTGACAGTAAACGGAGTTCCGAGTATTGAGGTATTATCGTCGACCTGTGGACGCAGATTGAGTTGGCGTGCACGTTCCATGGTGATGGGCGCGCAAAGTACACCCCTGCCTTGATGGAGCATGAAGTTGACCTGTTCGGGAGTGATTTTTTCGGCAGCGACTATGAGGTCACCCTCGTTTTCCCGATCCTCGCTGTCTACTACGATGATCATTTTGCCTTGACGCAAGTCGTCAAGGGCATCGGTTATAGAGTCAATTTTGATGTTCTGTTGAGTCATTGGTGTCATTTTTTTTCACTATGTTTTCGTTGTCGATTTCCTTTTTGAGAAGGAATAACAACTGCTTGTTTACGTTCAGGATTGTTTGAAGGCGAGCCGGGGTCACTTCATATGGATACTGGTTTATGGCGGTGATTACAGCGTGGTCGGTTGTGTTGGCCATATGTTCCACAATGCGGTTGAGATGTTGCTGAAGTTCCCGGGCGACAGGACGCCATGAGAAGAGACCTTTGATGTATCTGATAAATCGGTTTTTGCCGAGCTTTCCGTCAGCTTCCATGATTTCATGTGAGAACCTCTCTATCGAATCGTATGCGCGTTGGGGCTGTACGGG
Source organism: Clostridiales bacterium (assembly GCA_023666645.1). Taxonomy (GTDB): domain Bacteria; phylum Bacteroidota; class Bacteroidia; order Bacteroidales; family Muribaculaceae; genus JAAVFS01. The sequence goes on along the minus strand of JAMPBP010000001.1, from coordinate 1,135,337 downwards.
GTCCATTACAATTTCCTTAAGTTCGAGCTCACGCTTATGACGGCCGGTGAGCCGGGCAAAGAAATTCTTGTAGGCATCGATATTGAAGACCGCCGAGTCGTTGACTGCTTTGTAGGTGAAAAAAATACCGAGAGGAAACAATACAAAAGAGCTGAGCCATATACCTTGCCATATCTCAAGCTTGGCATCACGAGCCATTTTATATCCTGAATTATCAATGATATAATACACTATAAACAAGAATACCGAGATGACAAGAGGCGTTCCGAGTCCACCTTTACGTATGATTGCTCCAAGGGGAGCTCCGATGAAGAAGAAAATAATGCAGGCAAATGATAAAGTGTATTTTTTGTGCATTTCAATAGCATGCATGCGTATGGTGCGCCTGTCGTCCTTCATGGAATAGCTCCTGAATTCAAAGTCCTGTTTCTGGCGCTTGATTTTGTTTATGGCCTGGTTGATGTAGGACTTTGTCATGGCATTGGTGCGCCCTTTGAAGAGGGTGTCAAGAGGAATGGGCTCGCTGAGTTGTACCGGTTGTATAACCTCGTCAATCCATACACTGTCGCGATATACACGCTTGGAGCGCGGAAGGTCGAAATAGCTGCCGGTGACAAGTGAACTGGCATAGGTTGAGCCAATGCTGTCGACCCGTTGATTTACCGAGTCAATGGTGGCCTGCAGTTCAGTTATATTCTTACCGATATACTGATTGCGCATGTTGCTTTCATCCATGCGGTTGAAATTATTGTCAAACCCTATGAGAATATCTTTTTCAGTAAACGATTCGCGACGATAAGGCTGATTGCGGGAACGTCCGCCGGCTGTCTGTTCCCTGAGATTCTCGAACTGCTCGCCGTAGTGCAATGAAAGAAGCAGGTGGGTCTTATCGTCGGTCGTGCTCAGGTGACCGGAGTCGGCAAGTATGATACGGGCGTTGTCAAAGCCACGCGAAATGTCATATATTGTCATGTCGTACAATGTGCCTGTCTCGGGATCCTTGCGGTCGACATATAGATTGACTCCGGGTATCTGATCATAAAAGACACCCTCGGGAATCTCTACCTCGGGCGATTTCTGTCTCATCGAGTAAAGCAGTGTCCACATTTTGGTCTGTGCTATGGGCAGAACGTTATTCTGAAAAAAGAATGCGCCAATTGATATGACCACCATGAGAATTATGAGCGGGCTCATAGCCTTCATGAGTGACACGCCACCGGCCTTCATGGCAGTGAGTTCAAAGCGTTCTCCGAGATTTCCAAAAGTCATGATTGAAGCAAGAAGAATTGCCAGCGGCAGTGCCATGGGCACCATGGTGAGAGCGGCATATAAAAAGAGTTCGAGAATTACATCAAACCCCAATCCCTTACCCACCAGGTCGTCAATATATTTCCAAAGGAATTGCATCAATACAATGAACAGGCATATGAAAAACGTCATGACAAGCAACGGAACGAAGCTTTGGAGCATAAATGTATAAAGACGCTTTATTCTGAACATTTTCGATTTATTGTATAATTAACACTATTGACGTGTACAAAGGTAGGGAATAATTTCCAATTATAGTTTTGTTTTTATTATCTTTGTTGCAATGAAACGTTTTTTGTACATATTGACAGCAGGCCTGATTGTTATAGTGGCAGCAGGAGTCATGTGCTACCGATATGCCACGCAGGAATATTCAGGGAGCGAGAAGCGCCTGTATGTGTCGGCTGGTCTCGGTGTGGAATCTCTTGAAAAAATGTTGGCTGATTCTCTCGGTGAGGACTACGGCAAGGCTGTGTTTAGACTATGGAACCTGAGAAAAGGCAGCCTAAAGGTTGCCCATGGCAGTTATGTAGTGAAGCCGGGTGAAACCTCACTTGCCTTTGCCCGTAGACTCAGGGGAGGGATGCAGGATCCGGTAAAGGTGGTCGTCCCCAATGTGAGGACCCTTTGCAAAGCCGTTGATATCATCTCTTCCAATTTTGAATTTGATTCTGCCTCCTTTATGGATGCCTTGGTGGCTAAAGGTGGTGATGCGGGAATGCGGGCTGAAGAAGTGGAGTCTATGCTGGTTCCTGACACATATGAATTTTATTGGACTGCAAGCCCGCAATCGGTTGTGGACAAGCTCTATGACCGATGGAATAAATTCTGGAACGAGAAACGCCGGGCCAAGGCCGCCAAACTCGGGCTTACTCCCGTCCAGATATCGGTGCTGGCTTCGATTGTAGAGGAGGAGAGTAACAAACGAGAGGAACATCCGGTAATAGCACGCCTGTATTTGAATCGTCTGGCAAGGGGGATGAAACTGCAGGCCGATCCTACCGTGAAGTATGCAGTGGGCGACCCTGCCCTACGTCGTATACTCAACAGGCATCTTACTGTTGATTCACCCTATAATACGTATATCAATACCGGATTACCACCGGGCCCTATAAGAATAGTCGATGCTGTGACGCTTGATGCAGTGCTGAATGCTCCCAATCATGATTATCTGTATATGTGTGCCAAAGAGGATTTCTCAGGCTATCATAATTTTGCACGCACTCTGAGTGAGCATAATGCCAATGCCTCACGCTATCACGCCGCTCTCTCTAAATTGAAAAAATAATGAAACAACTTTTAGGTTACAAAGATGAAAGAATACACCAACATTGGAAATTGGGTGGTCATAGCCGAATGTAACACCGTTACTGATGCTTCAATCATTGCAGGAGCTATAGAAAGTGTAGACATACCTGTACAGATTATGAACGGAACGTTGCAGAGCGCATTGCCTATGACATATACCTGGGCGCCCGTTCAAATTATGGTTCCCGCTAATCTTGCCGACGAAGCACGTAAAATGGTTCCGGAGGATTCAAGGTTTTAGACATTAAGAGTGAAATAATACCATTCTAAAATAAATAAACTGAAGTAAAATGAAAAAAATTTTGATGATGCTTGTTGTTGCTGCTGCGACTATGAGCATGAGTGCAGAGTATCCCGACTGGTTGCATATTGGCAAATATGCCGAGGCTAACAAGGAATTGCAGGCTAAGCCCAACAATGGCGACCGTGTGATTTTCATGGGTAATTCAATAACAGAATGCTGGTATCTGCGTCATAAGGATTTTTTTGACAATAACAGCAACTATATATGTCGCGGCATTGGTGGCGAGACTACATGCCAGTTCCTTAATCGTTTTAGAGAGGATGTGATAAACAACAAACCGGCTATCGTGATAATCAATGGTGGCACAAATGATATTGCCCTTAATACCGGTGATTACAATCCCGATTTTACTTTTGGTAACATCGCTTCTATGGCCGAACTTGCAAGAGCCAATGGAATTAAAGTGGTATTGACATCAATTTTGCCTGTCGATGTTTATCCCTGGCGCCAGGAGGTTGTTGATCCTACCGGAAAAATTCAGTCCATGAATGCCCGTATAAGAAAATATGCTGAGGAAAACGGGTTCACATATGTTGACTACTATACTCCCATGGTGGTGGAGAAGGGTGCACTGAATCCAGCCTATACAAATGATGGAGTCCACCCCATTGCCGCCGGATATGAAGTGATGGAGTCAATCATAGTACCTGTAATTAAAAAGGAATTGGCCAAATAATGGCCTCCTTACAATCAGTACTTGATATATACTTGGGTACGAAACGAGGATATCTGAATGTTCAGGTATCCTTTTTTTTGAACTGCCAGACATGGGGCACAAATCGCATTGGGGAAATTAATTAAAAGGTATTGTAAATGTTAAGTAGCTGCAACGCTATAAATTACAGGCTCGGTTAATCATCGGTGACGTATATTTTTGGGATTATCTTTAAGAAGGTTTGGGAAAGTAAAAAACGGACCATTGATGCCAGTCACCTGGAATTTCAATGGCCCTTGTCTAAATTAATACCCAATTATAATCCTCACTTATAAAGTATAACAACTAAATATGTCATTAGAAATTTTAAACGGCTTATCAAAATTTTTCACAAAGGTAGAGTTTTATTTCATAACCACCAAATATTTTAATAAGATTATAAAAATATTTTCAAATAATGAGATATAACGGAAATTTTTTTATCGGTATGCGAACAAAACACAATCTAATTGCGTTATGAAATCATAAATAAACTGCATAATAAGACTGAATATGAATGATACTGAACGCAAGAAGAGGGCTAAATTCAACTGGGCAGGAATAGGTGCCGTAGTTTTGATAATTCTATTATTGTTATGGTTTGTCATAGTTGACAGTGACGGCGATCCAAACAATGGATTTGTCACACCTTTCTTCTATATCTGAATACCCGCGTGATAATTCTCGATTAGATCATCTACGCAGAGCGTTTATCACAGCCTTAGAGCCCATTCCTTATCGAATGGGCTCTAAGAGCCTGTGAGAGCTTTGACAGTAGATAATATAGTGAACCTATCTGGACAAATATTGGCGTTCAGATGGGTTCATTTTGTATTGGTGTGTATTAAATGTTGTTTTTTTAAATTGCTTACTATCAGTATAATGATAGTAGGCATTAATTTTTTTTCAGAATATTTTTATGATTCGTTTGGAAGTTTAAACTTATTTGTTTTACCTTTGCAGTGTACTAATATACTAATACACTGATATGGTAAATATACAAAATCTTACATTCAGTTATCGCAAGGGGGATACCCCTGTGCTTGATGACATCACATTAGAATTGAAAGAGGGCTATGTATATGGTCTTCTTGGACCCAATGGAGCAGGCAAGTCTACCCTACTCTATCAGATAGCCGGATTACTGAGTCCCGCCCATGGGACAGTCGCAGTCGATGGTGTGGAATCGCGCCTAAGATTGCCGGGTACCATGTCTGAAATTTTCATTGTTCCTGAGGAGTTTGATTTGCCTTCTATAAAACTTTCAAGCTATGTCAAGCTCAATGCCAAGTATTATCCACGTTTCTCGGCCGATGACATGAACCGTCACTTGAGAATGTTTGATATGGACATTGATCCCAATCTCGGGCAGTTGTCGATGGGACAGAAGAAAAAAGTTTTCATGGCATTTGCCCTCGCATGTAACACCAAAGTGTTGTTGATGGACGAACCTACCAACGGTCTCGATATTCCAGGCAAGAGTGTGTTCCGCCGATTCATAGCTTCCAATATGAGTGATGAGCGCATGGTGATTATATCAACGCATCAGGTGCTGGATGTCAACAACCTTCTTGACCATATTATAATAGTTAACCAGCACAAGCTGGTCTGTGAGGCTTCGATAACAAGCTATGCCAGAAATTTAAAATTTATCTCCACTCTCGATAAGAATGTTATTGAGAAAGCTTTGTATGCTCAGCCGGGACTATCCGGGACCAATGTAGTGCTTGCCAATGATGGAGACGAGGATACACGCGTTGACCTGGAAATTCTTTTCCAGATGGCCATGGACAAGCCTGATGTATTAATAGCACAACTGAATAAATAATCATAACGATATAAAAACAATGGAAAGTTTAAATAAATTCAGCATTCAGCGCACTATCGCACTCATACAAAAAAGTGTGATGGATCGCCCTAAGGTATTTATGATGAGAATGATTGTACTCATAGGGTCTTTGGCTGTCGCTGCATGTTTTATCGGTTTTGTCTCTTTCTCGACTTATCTTTCGCCTGGGCAGAGTATTATAAATGTTTCACGAAGCTTGGTGAATATGTTTATTTTTATGTTCTACGTTTTAGGTCTTGTCTACACTTCAATGGCATTTTCTGATACCTCCACTAAACCAGGACGTATTGATGTTCTAATGTTGCCGGCCAGGAACATAGAGAAATATATCTCGCGCTGGATTGTATATGTACCTGTTTTTTTAATCGCTTTTCTGCTGGCTATGTTTGTTGCCGATGCTATTCGTGTGGCAGTGATGAAGATCTATTATCATGAATACATGGAATATATTTCTTTTATGAATTGGGGTGATTTGGCTGATAATGATGTGAGCCATTTTGTGGCCATCTTTGTTGCTATCCAGTCGTTCTTTTGGCTCGGGTCAATCATGTGGGCTAAGAACTCGTTCATAAAGACCTTTGCAGCAGTGACTGTGCTGTTGACTATGTTCTCTGTCATGTTCCCATCATTATATTTTTTGATAATACCCGATTCTGGTATATGTGGAGTCCCATTGTTTGAAAAAATCGATATTGACGAATGGGTGATCTTTTGGGCTGTGTGTCTTATAGTGTCAATAGCCAACTACATTCTTGCCTATATGAGATTAAAGGAAACTGAAGTGATTCAAAGATTATGGTGAGATATGGATTTTAAGGAAAATAATAAGCCTATTTACATGCAGTTGTGTGACAAGCTGTGTGACGATATCATCGCCGGAGTATATAACGAGGAGTCAAGGATTCCGTCGGTAAGGGAATTTGCTGCGATGGTTGAGGTGAATGCAAATACCGTTGTGAGAAGTTACGACTATCTGCAACAACAGGAATTAATATATAACAAGCGTGGCATTGGCTATTTCGTGACAATAGGCGCGCGTAAACGTATAATAACCGAAAGAGGTAAAAAGTTTATGGAGGAGGAACTGAATAAAAGTTTCAAGCAGTTGAGCATGATGCATATTACGCCCGACGAGTTGAGAGAATTGTATGCCAAATATTTAGAACAATCTGAATTGTAATATAGAGATGAAAAACTCAACCAAGTTAATGATAGTGTTCACGGTAGGTGCAATTATATCAGTTGCCGCGTTTTGGACTATAATGCGCTTTGCCGGTGAACGATGTGAAAACATAGACAAATTCAAAGTGTCAAATGAGGTAAAGACTATTGAGTTACCCTCATTCAGTGGTATCGATTTATCAATCACGAGAATCAACACCAATGATATGGTTTACTTAGGTAGAACTAAAGTCAATATCAAGACCGATAGTGTAATCGATGTTCCGCAACTTATTATGCCTGTCAACATATGTGATTCAGTATCGGTTCATGAAGAAAATGCATACCTGAGAGTTGCAATAAAGAGCAAATACGGTGCCTATTATTATGAAGAGGATTATTCCCGGGATATCACCTTATTGGTTCCGGATGAATTGTCCCGTTCAGAAATTGTGTTGAATACTGATTCTGATGTCAAAATAGTCATTGACGATATGAGACAGAATGTGATGGATATCAAAACTTATGCTATCTCGAATATTATTGTTGACAACAGCTCTATTGATACTTTGATAATCAGAAATTGTGAATCGGTCAACCTTAATAAATCAAGTTTGAAGAATCTTCATTACAATGCGACTACCGATGCTGCTATAAATATAAACAATGAGAGTGCACTCAGCCGGTTGATGATCACAGGCGGTAATCAAGATGGATTGAACTTTGTAATAGATGGAGCTTATAATGAGATAGAAGTGTGTCCGTGTCAAGGTGATGTGATCAAGGTTAACCATATCACCACTTATTCTGGAAATAATTGATAAATTTAGGTAGGTAGAGCAAGAGCCCATCAGAAAGAATGTTGGTTACAGATATTCAACCTTCTTATCTGATGGGTTCTTAATTTTGATTGGTTCTTAATTTAAAGAAGGACTATACCCGACCTGGCAAATATTTTGCGATGCTCATCGGGCCACAGACTTGATTGAACCTCTCCGATATGAGCTTTTTGCAGCAACAGCATGCACAAGCGGCTCTGCCCTATTCCACCGCCTATCGAAAGAGGTAATTGCCCATTAAGAAGCTTGGAGTGGAATGGTAATTTCAGACGGTCATCACAACCATTCATGTGCAATTGTTTCTTCAGCGAGTCAGAGTCCACACGTATTCCCATGGAGGAAAGTTCGAAAGCTATGCCAAGCGTGTCATTCCACACGAGGAGGTCGCCATTGAGACCAACGTTGCCATTTTCATCGATTGTCGACCAGTCGTCATAGTCGGGTGCACGTCCATCATGAGGCTCCCCGTTGGATAGCCGGGCTCCGATACCTTGTATGAACACAGCCCCATATTGCCGGCAAGCTTCGTTCTCACGCTCTTTGGGAGTGAGGCCCGGGAACATGTCAAGCAGTTTCTGCGAGTGAATGAAAGTCACATCGGGGGGTAAGACCGGTTTTATATGGGGAAACTGTTCATGGACCATATTCTGGGTAGCCCGCACAGCCATGTATATTTTCTTTACAGTTTCCTGAAGATAGGATGTTGTGCGTTGCTCAGGGAGAATCGTCTGTTCCCAGTCCCACTGGTCAACATATAGAGAGTGAAGATTATCAAGGTCTTCATCGGCTCTGATGGCATTCATGTCGGTGTAGAGTCCATACCCGGGGGTAATCTCATAGTCGGCCAGCTTGAGCCTTTTCCATTTTGCGAGCGAGTGTACAATCTGAATTTCGGCATTGCCTAATGCCGGAGCTATGAATGACACAGGTCGTTCCACTCCGTTGAGGTTGTCATTCAATCCTGAATCGGCAGTGACGAATAATGGTGCTGTAACCCGTCGTAGGTTCAAGGCAGTCGAGAGCTGTCCCTGAAAAAAATCCTTGATGCGTTTAATTGCTATCTCAGTTGTCTCGGGTAGAAGTTTTGTACTGTAGTTTTTGGGGATTATCAGGCTCATTACAATGTTGATAATTTGTTGAGTGATGGGAAGGAATCGATTATTGCTTGCATCTTGGCGTTGATGCGGTCATTGGCCAGATTGCCTATGCTGCCGGTGTGGGTGTGTTTGATTGTGCGGTCGGGTTTGAAAGTCCCGTTCTGTACTTCGGCACCCACGCGCCGGTAGGCCTCTCTGAAAGGTACACCCTGAAGCACCATGCGATTCACTTCCTCTACCGTAAAGAGATAGTTGTAACGTGGGTCGTTGATTATATTATGGTTGACTTTTATGTGATTGAGCATCAGTTCACATAGGTCGATACAATCTTTGAGTTGGTCGAATGCCGGGAAAATTACATCTTTGAGAAGTTGGTTGTCACGATGATATCCCATCGGCAGATTGGCCATGAGCAGCGTTAGCTCGTTGGGTATGGATTGCAACCGGTTGCACTTGCCTCGCATGATTTCAAAGACATCAGGATTTTTCTTGTGTGGCATTATGCTGGAACCAGTGGTGAATTCATCGGGGAACGAGATGAAGGCATAGTTGGGACTCATGTAAAGACACACATCCATCGCCAGTCGTCCCAATGTGGCGGCGACAGCAGCCAGGGCGACAGCTACGGCACGTTCACTCTTGCCACGGCTCATCTGTGCCGCCACTACATTGTAGTGTAAATCGGCAAAGTCGAGCAGGCTTGTTGTCATTTCCCTGTCCAGTGGAAAAGATGATCCATAGCCTGCCCCCGAGCCAAGCGGATTCTGATTGACAATATCATAAGCAGCCTTGACAAGACGCATATCATCAATAAGCGTCTCGGCATAAGCACCAAACCATAAGCCGAAGGAAGATGGCATTGCCACCTGAAGGTGGGTGTATCCAGGCATGAGGATATCCTTGTAGCGATCGCTGAGGGAGATGAGTAGGTCGAATAATTTTTTTACTGACGAAACTGTCTGAGACAAACGGTCACGCATGTAAAGCTTCAGGTCGACAAGAACCTGGTCGTTGCGTGAGCGTCCTGAATGAATCTTTTTACCTATATCGCCAAGACGGCGTGTGAGCAGAAGTTCAACCTGTGAGTGGATATCTTCAACTCCGGGTTCAATCTCAAATTCTCCACGGTCTATTTCTGCAACAATCCCCTTCATTGCATCGAGTAGAATGGGTAGCTCATCGTGACCTATGAGTCCGATGCTTTCAAGCATTGTGACATGTGCCATGGACCCTATGACATCATGCCGGGCCATGAGCATATCGAGCTCGGGGTCGTTGCCCACTGTAAAGTCCTGTATCATTTCGTCTGGGGCAACCCCTTTATCCCATAGTTTAGTTGTTGTCATATCTTGATGGATTTTATGATATTAATGTATAAGTCAATTGCCCGCCTAATGTCATCAATCATGACATATTCGTCGGCCGTGTGCGAACGGCACGAGTCTCCGGGTCCTATCTTTATTGAGGGAAATGGCATCAAAGCCATATCAGACATAGTGGGAGATAAAACTTTAGTGATTCCCAGCCGGTCGATAGTTTGCACAAGGGGGTGTGAACTGTCGATGGCCGATGCCGATAGATGGGTTGACCGTGGAGTCACTTCAGCGGTCACCGTGTCACGTATGATCTGAAGGGTCTCAAGGTTGGTGTAGGCATCGGTGGTGCGCACATCTACAACATATTTGCATTCGTCAGGAATCACATTATGCTGGGACCCGGCCTCAATCATTGTTACGTTAAGGGTGATATCGCCAAGAGTCGCTGATTGACGGTCAAATTTGAGTGAACGCAATTTATTGATGTCATCGACAGCCTTATAAAGGGCGTTGACTCCTGTGTTGCGTGCCGCGTGACCGCTCTCACCTGTCGTAACACAATCAAGCACGAGCAGCCCCCGCTCTCCTATGGCACATTGCAGTGATGTGGGCTCGCCCACAATAGCCATGTCAATACAGTCAATCTCATTGACGATGCGCTTCATGCCGTTAGCACCCGAACACTCTTCTTCGGCCGATAATGCCAAGACAATGTTGAATGGCAATTTCAACAGCTGCGTCTCAATAAACGCAGCCATGAGTGAGACCAGTGATGCACCGGCATCATTGCTCCCCAGTCCATACAGTCGTCCAGCTTCAATCGATGGAGTAAAGGGGTCGCGTGTATAACCTTTGTTGGGTCTCACGGTGTCGTGATGGGAATTGAGCATCAATGTAGGGCGAGACATGTCATAGTCGGTCCTGTAGGCAATGATATTATTGCCTATGCGCTTTATCTCTCCCACTCCATGGCTTGAAAGAAATTGCTCCAAAATTGTAGCGGTGGCCGCTTCGTCGCGCGAAATAGACGGTGTGGCTATCAACTGCTCTAACAGTGAAATGTATGTTTGCGTCCTTTTATCCATCAACTGCGTGATACTATAGTTCCTGAATCATCGTTGAGATTGTCAGAATTTTTGATAATTACGCTCTCTATCGGTGATTGGGTTACTGCTTCGAGTGCATTATTGATTTTGGGAATCATACCGGCGCTCACTGTCCCATCGGCAATCAGAGATGCTATGTTGTAAGGGTTGATGTGTCTTATTACCGATGTAGGGTCGTCAATATTTTTGAGTACTCCATTCTTCTCGAAACAGAAAGTGAGACGCGTTTCACTCAGGGCACTCAGTGCCTTGGCGGTTTCTGTAGCTACTGTATCAGCGTTGGTGTTTAGGAGGTTACCTTGGGTGTCGGCAGTTATGGCACATATCACCGGAGTCATTGATGCATTAATAAGCGACATTAAGGATGAAGCGTTGACACCGGTGACATCACCAACCTCGCCATAATCGACAGGCGAGGCTTCCCGCCGTTGGGATGTGATACAGCCGGCATCGGCCCCACATAATCCTATAGAGTTGACTCCAATGGCTTGCAGACGGGCAACGATGCGTTTATTAAGTAATCCGGCATAAACCATTACCGCGATGTCGAGCATGGGTTTGCTGGTGACACGACGCCCCTGGACCATGCATGTTTCAACTCCAAGACGCTCGGCCATGCGGGTTGCTATCTTGCCGCCACCATGTACGAGAATCTTTGGACCGTCGACTTTGGCGAAGTCGAGAAGAAATGCGTCGAGCTTGGTTTCGTCATCGATAACATTTCCCCCTATTTTGATAACTTTGATCATAGGCTTTGTAACAGTCGTTTTAATACCACCTGGGCTGATATTTCGCGATTGGCAGCTTCAGGTATGACAATGCTGCGCTCACTTTCTATAACGTCGTCGGTGACGATCATATTTCGTCTCACGGGGAGGCAGTGCATGAAACGGGCATTATTGGTGAGACCCATCTTTTGCGAGTCGATGGTCCATGAACGGTCGGTCGACAGTACTTTTCCATAGTTGTCACCGGTGTATGCGGCCCAGTTTTTTGCATAGACGAAGTCGGCTCCTTCGAGCGCTTTGTCCTGGTCGTATTCTATGGTGGCGTTGCCTGTGAATCGTGGGTCAAGTTCATAGCCGTGGGGGTGGGTGATTACAAATTCATAGTCCGTTGCGTTAATCCATTCGGCAAATGAGTTTGGAACAGCCTGCGGCAGTGCTTTGGGGTGTGGAGCCCATGACATTACAATCTTAGGACGCTTCACTTCTTTAAACTCCTCGATTGTGATCAGGTCGGCAAAACTTTGCAATGGGTGACGCGTGGCAGCTTCCATGGAGAAGACCGGTCGTCCTGAGTATTTGATGAATTGCTCAAGGATGGTTTCGTTATAGTCATCTTCCTTGTTCTCAAAACGTGCGAAAGATCGCACCCCAATGATGTCACAGTAGGAACCCATCACTGGAATTGCCTCAAGCATGTGTTCGGCTTTGTCACCGTCCATTATTACGCCACGCTCTGTCTCAAGTTTCCAGGCTCCCTGGTTGACATCGAGCACAATGACATTCATGCCCAAGTTGAGAGCGGCTTTCTGTGTTGACAGTCGTGTGCGCAGACTTGAATTGAAGAATACCATCAGAAGTGTACGGTTACAACCAATATTTTTGAAAGCAAAGCGATTGGCTTTAATTTCAAAGGCTTCGTTCAAAGCTACATTGAGGTCTCCGATATCATTGACAGTTGTGAATTTTTTCATTGTATGGCGTCTAAGAATTTTTGAATGTGGGAAGTGGTGATGTTCAAGGCTGGCAACAGTCTTATAGTTGTAGCGCCCGCTCCACCTGTAAATATATGTTTGTCGAAAAGAATGTTACGACGCATCGATGGCGCGTCGCCATCAATCTCAAGTCCAATCATGAGACCGCGGCCTCTCACTTCCTTAATTTTACCTCCAATTTCACGAAGATGGGAAATTGTCCAGTCTCCGACACGCGCGGCATTGGCAATCAATTGCTCATCGTCCATGACATCGAGCACCGCCAAAGCTGCGGCACATGCGAGATGATTGCCACCAAAGGTAGTGCCAAGCATTCCGTTGACCGGCTTTATGTCGGGAGCAATGAGTATGCCACCTATAGGGAAGCCGTTACCCATGCCTTTGGCCATAGAAATTATGTCGGGACATATGCCGGCGTGCTGATGCGCAAAGAAGCGCCCTGTGCGTCCATAGCCCGATTGTACCTCGTCGACAATAAGTTTTGTTCCATATTTGCGTGTTATCTCACGCAGATTCACCATGAAACGGTCATCGGGCAGATGTATCCCTGCCACTCCTTGAATACCTTCTATAATTACAGCTGCATATTCTCCGGTTGCAAGTTCCCGCTCTACAGCCTCAATATTATTGAGTGGTATGAAAGTCACTTTATCAGTCCTATTGAAAGGTGACACAATCTTGGGATTGTCAGTGAGGGCCACAGCTCCTGATGTGCGTCCATGAAATGATTTATTGAATGCCAATACTTTGTCGCGCCCTGTGGCAAATGATGCCAGTTTAACAGCGTTCTCGTTGGCTTCGGCTCCTGAGTTGCATAAGAACAGCGAGTAGTTCTCGTAGCCCGACATATGGCCAAGCTTTTCAGCGAGTTTCACTTGAAGTGAATTGAGCACTGAGTTGGAATAGAACCCGAGACGCGAGAGTTGGTCGGTCAACGCCTGGACATATCGCGGGTGAGCATGACCTATAGATATTACAGCGTGTCCACCATACAGATCGAGATATTCGTTCCCGTCAGAGTCGTAGACATATGAGCCACATCCCTTTACCGGTTCTATGGGATATAGTGAATAGACGTCAAAACAGTTCATTGTAGAATTTAATGAGTGAAGTGGTTTAAAATGCTGATGCTTTCAATCTCAAGCCGGTGACTTCGTCGAGTCCGAAAATCAGGTTCATATTCTGTACTGCCTGTCCGGATGCACCTTTTAGCAGATTGTCGATTATTGATACAACATGAACCTTGTCGCCATGTTTTGTGACGTTGACAAGTGCCTTGTTTGTGTTGACAACCTGTTTAAGGTCGAGAGGAAAGTCGACAGCATGTGTAAAGGCTGCTCCGTCATAGAAATCATGATATAACTTGGCTATGGCAGATTCTTCAAGTTTGCTGTCAAAGTAGACCGAAGCAAAGATACCACGGGCAAAATCACCTCTCACGGGGACAAAGTTGATTGTGGGTGTGGCTTTGTCGTGTTCATAAGCTATTATTGAAAGATTGCGGCTTATCTCAAGCAGATGCTGATGTGTGAACTCCTTGTAGGTCGAAATGTTGTCGGAACGCCAGCTGAAATGTGTCTTGGAGGTAGGTTTCACTCCCGCCCCGGTCGATCCAGTAATGGCTGTGACATGAATGTCGCCCTCTATTATTCCAGCTGCCTGGGCAGGCAGAAGAGCCAACTGTATGGCAGTGGCAAAACAACCTGGATTGGCAACACGCGATGTCCCCTTTATGCGCTCCCGATTAAGTTCGGGCAGGCCATATACAAATCCGTGAGACTCATCGCGAAAGTCTTGTGCAAGGTCTATGATTTTGACTTGTTCGGGAACTTGGTGTGATTCCAGAAATTTACAGCTATCGCCATGGGCCGAGCACAAGAACAACAGGTCAATACCGGTGAAATCAACCGTGTCGGTGAAGCATAGATCGATATCACCATACAGTCCTTCATGAATGTCGGTAATAGGTTTTCCAGCGTTGCTGTTACTATGGGCCCACACGATTGTCGCCTCAGGATGATTCACGAGAATGCGTATCAGTTCACCTGCGGTATAACCGGCCGCTCCTATGATTGCAATGCGTATCATTTCTTGTTACGTATGTTCTGGGCTATTTTCATCTGGTTGCCAAGGATTTTGGTGAATCCTTTGACATCGTCGGCACTCCAAGCCTTGTTGATTTCGCCATATTCACCGAAATCAGTCTTCATCATGTCGTATGGAGAATCCACGCCAACTGTCTGGAAACAGTAAGGACGGAGGCACAGTTCGACAACACCGGTGACGAGTTGTTGCGAGCTTTCCATCATAACCTCGATATCTCTCATCACGGGCTCAAGATATTGAGCTTCATGGAGGAACATTCCATACCAATTGGCCACCTGCTCTTTCCAGTAAAGTTGCCATTTGGTCATGGTGTGTTTTTCCAGCATTTTGTGAGCGCCTATTATAATCATTGCGGCTGCAGCCTCAAAACCTACCCTACCCTTGATGCCTATGATTGTATCGCCTATGTGCATGTCGCGACCAATACCGAAACGTGATCCGATTGACTCGATGTAGCGAATGGCATCTACTTTATTGCTGAACTTCTTGCCATCAACTGTTGCAATCTCACCCTTTTCAAAACCTATCTTTATCGATTTGGGTGATGTCTCGACTACTTGTGATGGATAAGCCGACTCAGGAAGTGTCAATTCAGACTTCAGGGTCTCTTTGCCACCGATGGAAGTACCCCATAATCCTTTGTTGATGGAATACTCCATCTTTTTGAAGTCGGCCTCGAAGTTATGTTTCTTGAGATAGTCGATTTCAAATTCGCGGGTGAGGGTCATATCGCGTGTGGGAGTGATGATTTCAATCTCTGGGGCGAGAATCTGGAAAGTAAGATCGAAGCGCACCTGATCATTGCCGGCACCCGTTGAACCGTGCGCTACGGCATCGGCCCCTATTTTTTTTGCATATTCAATTATGGCGATAGCTTGGAATGTGCGTTCACTGCTCACTGATATGGGGTATGTACCATTGCGCAGTATGTCACCATAAATCATGTATCGTATGCACTTGTCGTAGTATTCGTTCTCGATATTAAGGGTCACATGTGAAGCAGCTCCCAGCGCTTCGGCTCTCTGAGCTATCTTGTCGCATTCTTCTTTCGAGAAACCGCCTGTATTTGCAAGTGCTGTGTGTACTTCATAACCCAAATCGTTGGAGAGATATTTCACAGCAAACGAGGTATCGAGACCTCCGCTGAAAGCGAGAACAACTTTTTTTTTCATTATATATAGCGTTATATTGGTTATTAATCAATTGGTTTATTTATATATTTGGATAGTAACACTCTACATTCAAACTGTTTGTTCATGTTCTTTGGGGTCATAGAGCATTCCTGTGCATATGCAACGCACATTATTGTTGCGTTGCAAAATGTCATAGTTGATGCATCCCTTGCAACCGGCCCAGAATTCTTCATCATCGGTGAGTTCTGAAAATGTCACGGGTACATATCCCAATCGGGTGTTTAGTTTCATTACCGGTAGTGACGTGGTTATACTGAACAATTTGGCGTTGGGAAATTTATTGCGGGCAAGTGTGAATGTGTTCTTTTTTATGCGTTCGGCAAGTCCCTGATGCCTGTATTCGGGGTCAACTATGAGTCCGCTTGTAGCGACAAAATCACCATGTCCCCAGCTTTCTATATAGCTGAAACCAACCAGGCGGTCGCCATCTGTTGCTACTACGGCTTTGCCCCCTTTGATTTTTTCAGCGATATAGTCGGGCGAACGTCGGGCTATGCCTGTTCCACGTTTAAGTGCCGATTCGTAAATTAAATCACAGATGTACTGTGAGTATTTGACATCATCGTCAATAGCTTCTCTAACTAAACATTCCATTAGCTTAATATATAATAAATGTGTAAATAGGAAAACTACTCTAAACAGTCCATGTCGGCTTCAAGATTTGGCTGGCTACATGGTGCTCTTAAGTGTAGAGACCGGGAGGTGATAATCCCGGATATATTGCATATATAATGGGGAGATATTACAAAACAAGGGAATAAATCACACTGCATTATCGTCGTCGCAATACTCGTGAAGCATTGCGTATAGACCGAATTTGACGATATGTTTTAGTGTATGTCATGTTTTGTCTGAAATTTGTGCAAATGTAACGCTTTAATTTTTATTATGCAATCATATTGAACTAAAAATTGCTCTATGAGTGTCAAAATGTAGTTTTGTTCCAATGGATGTGTCCATTAGGCATATTTTTGTTACAAATTGCGATATATTATAGATGTCATGTGACTGTTGTAGGATTGGAAAGTCAGGGGGAGAACAATATTGATTGCTGCTTGTTCCTAAATGTAAAAGTGAGTTTCTGTTTATGAATCCACAATTTATAACAAATAAAAGTATTGATATGGAAACAGACAGGTTAAGCTATAGAGAAAAGAGAGAATTGCCGGATTCAGTATTCGGGTTACCTCAACGACGCGAATATCCGATGCCCGATGCAGCCCATGTAAGAGCAGCCGAGTCATATTTCAGATATTGTCCTGAGAATCTGCGAACTCAACTTGCTGATGCAATTTTAAAGAGAGCTAAGGAGTATGGCGTGGATGTAAAAAGCCCCGAGGTCTTAAAGTATGTTACTAAAGGTTGATGTCGAAGTATAAGAGCCTGACAACTGCTTTTACTGTTGTCAGGCTCTTAGTCAATATTATTATGATTCTAAATCAGAGTCATAATGTAATTTAATAACCCTTCTGGATTTTCTCGATGCGTTCGAGGTTCTCAGCATCGTTAAGGTTATAGTAGATATTGCGAAGGTTGGCAAGTGCGCCACTTCCGTTTTCGGGATCGAGTTCATAGCAACGCTCAAGATAACCGGCGGCTTCACGGAGAATGGGGAAAATTTCAGTTTCCATGAGTTTATTATACTCAGCTGCCGGTAATGAATTGCCCTTGTCACTCATTTGTTCAGCTTTACGGAATGTGAGGTAACCGAGCTGGAGATAGCCGTTGGCGTGATTGGAATCAATTTCCACACATTTCTTGAATTGCTCGAGTGCCTTTGCCTCTGCTGCTGGATCATTCTCCTTGTTCTCGTAAAGCACGCCCAGTACATAGTAAAGTTGCCCATTGGAAGGATCGGTGGTTATGGCTTCTTTTACCATTTCCTCGGCCTCGTTGAATTTCTTGGACTGCAGCATTTCATTGATGATGTATCCTATATAGGAATTGTCCTCCTTTCCATAGAGAGGTAATGCTTTACGTGCATATTTTGCCATGAGGGGTGTGCGCACACTGTCGGGATAATTGTATGCAGCGCCTATAGCGAAGTCGAACACCTGCTTGGAGTTATTGCCAAGAGCTATAGAGCGGTCAAATGCGCGCAGTGTGCGATCCCAGTCCTGAAGGTTGAACGCGGCAAGACCCTGGTTGAAGGCATATACATTTGTTATCGAGTCGGGCAAAGTGGCTGGTGCATTTGCAGCGAGCACAGGGTTATTGGGCGCTTCAAATGAAAGTTCCCAGGCATCGTAGGCACCCTGGTAATCCTGAACACCCCACATATATATGGCAGCAGTGTTGAGATCCTTATAGTGATTATTGAGGAGTTTTACTATATCCTTTGAATACTTTGTCTTGGTTTTGCCTTTGGCATCGACAACTGTATCAAGGGGAAGTGCTTTTATGAGATAGCCGTAGGCATCGATCACAGCATGACCCATGGCTTTGTTGTCGACCTTCTGACCTGCAGCTTCCATCACCTGCTGGTTGTCGAAGTAGTCGAAACCACCCTTACCTGCAACAAAGTAGGGATAGGCCGATTCGCGTGTCTCCTCATTTGTAAAAGCAGGCTGCAGGTTCTTGATCTGGTTGGGATAGTCAGCAGCGTTTGATTTAATGTTGCGCTCAACCTCTTTCACCAGACTATTCTGAGCTGAGGCGGCAAGTGTTGCAACTATGCACATGCCTAAGAGTGCTGTCTTTTTCATGTTGATATGTTTTAGTGTTAAATTTAGGTCGATTTATTCGTCGGTATCCTCTGAGTCGCTCTGGGCGGTGTTGGTTTCATCATCACCTTCTTCCTCACCAAGTTCGAGTTCTACAATTTCCTCATCGACTTCCATGTTTTCTTCTACAGGTGGGAGTTGAGGCATTGTTTCGTCGAGCTGTTCCACTTCTTCCTCAGGATCTGAATCTACACAACATACAGAGGCTATCTCGTCACCACGTTTTTCCAGATTGATGAGGCGCACTCCTTGTGTAGCGCGTCCCATGACGCGTATGTCGCTCACGTGGAAGCGTAATGTTATTCCTGATTTATTAATGATGACAAGGTCATTACCATCGTTGACACTGTCAAAAGCCACGAGGTTTCCGGTCTTGTCTGTGACATTAATGGTTTTTACACCCTTGCCGCCACGGTTGGTTATACGGTAGTCCTCGAGTAGAGAGCGTTTGCCATAGCCTTTCTCTGAAATTACCATGACATTGTTGGTGCTGTCCTCTTTCATGCATATGAGTCCTATTACAGCGTCATCGTCATTGTCGAGGGTCATGCCTCTCACTCCTGATGATACACGTCCTGTGGGTCTTACTTTGGTCTCGTGGAAGCGTATGGCCCGTCCATTACGGTTGGCCATGAGAATCTCGCTGTTGCCATCGGTGAGGTTCACTCCTATCACGCGGTCTCCTTCTCTGATAACTATAGCCTTTTTACCGCGTACGTTTACATTGGCATACTCTTTGAGTGAGGTCTTTTTGATTACTCCATTACGGGTAGCAAAGATGAGGTTGTGGGTCGTTGTAAATTCAGGGTCGTTGAGTCCCTTGCAGCTGATAACGGCATTCACTGAGTCATCTGGCTCGATGTTTAGAATATTCTGTATCGCACGTCCCTTGGTGGTCTTGCTGCCTTCGGGAAGTTCGTAGACTTTCATTTTGTAGACCAAGCCCTTGGCAGTGAAGAACAATAGATTGCAATGCATCGATGCAGGGTAGATATACTCGATAAAGTCTTCTTCACGGGTGTTGCTTCCGCGCGAGCCTACACCACCACGGTTCTGGGCTCTGAATTCAGAGAGCGGTGTGCGCTTGATGTATCCCATGTGGGATATGGTGATGATCATGTCATCATCGGCATAGAAATCTTCAGCGTTGAAGTCACCGGCTGTATAGTCTATAACAGTCATGCGCTCATCGCCATAGGTGTCGCGTATGTCGATGAGCTCATCTTTGATGAGTTGACGGCACACCATGTCATTGTTGAGGATTTCTTCGAGACGGGCTATCTCATGTTGAAGGTCGTCAAATTCGTTCTGGAGTTTGTCTTGTTCCAGTCCGGTAAGTTGCTTTAGTCGCATCTCGACGATAGCCTGTGTCTGCGGGTCGGTGAGATTGAAACGCTCGGCGAGTGTGGCGCGCGCTTGCTCGGTCGACTGTGATGCTCGGATTATTGCGATTACCTCATCTATATTCTGTGATGCGATGATGAGTCCTTCCAGAATGTGGGCGCGCTCCTGAGCTTTGCGCAGTTCAAACTGGGTGCGACGTGTCACCACTTCATGACGGTGGTCGATGAATGCCTGAAGAATTTCTTTAAGATTCAAAGTCTTGGGCCGACCATGCACCAGAGCCACATTGTTGACCGGGAAGGAGGCTTGCATCTGAGTGAGCTTGTAAAGCTTATTGAGCACGACATTGGCATTGGCATCGGTCTTGATTTTGATAACGATGCGCATTCCCTTGTAGTCGCTGCCATCACGCAAATCGGAAATTCCATCGAGTTTCTTGTCATTGACAAGGTCGGCGATGTTCTTGATGAGTTTGGCCTTGTTCACACCATAGGGAATCTCGGTGACGATAATCTCCTCATGATCCTTGTGTTGCTCAATCTCAGCTTTGGCGCGTATTGTTATACTGCCGCGACCTGTCTCGTAGGCTTCCTTAACCCCGGCATAGCCATAAATGGTACCACCTGTGGGGAAATCGGGTGCAGGTATATATTTCATCAACTCGGGAATGGTGAGCTCGGGATTGTCAATAAGAGCTACACAGGCGTTGATTGACTCTGTGAGGTTATGCGGAGGCATGTTGGTTGCCATACCCACGGCAATGCCTGACGCTCCGTTTACGAGCAGGTTGGGGAATCGTGTGGGTAGTACGACAGGCTCGCGCCTGGAGTTATCATAGTTGGGTTGGAAATCGACGGTATCGCTATCGATGTCGCGTAACATCTCCTCTCCGATTTTTTCGAGTCGCACCTCAGTGTAACGCATGGCAGCAGGACCGTCACCATCGACCGAGCCGAAGTTTCCGTGTCCATCGACCAGTGTGTAGCGCAGCGACCAAGGCTGTGCCATACGCACTACTGTACCATATATCGAGGAATCACCATGGGGGTGGTATTTACCCATTACTTCACCTACACAGTTGGCCGATTTCTTGTGGGGGTGAGATGATGTGTTACCCATTTCGTTCATGCCAAAAAGCACACGCCGGTGTACTGGTTTCATGCCGTCGCGCACATCGGGCAATGCACGGGATACAATTACCGACATTGAATAGTCAATGTAGGCGGTCTTCATCTCGTTCTCGATGTTGATTTTTATAATACGATCGTCTTCTATCATTATTAAAGATGTATGTTTAGTTTATCGCGCTATGTATGTCAAGCCATTCGATACTGTTTTGACAGGAAATGGAAGCTCTTGGCATAACACGTGAATTATCCTACAAAGGTAATAATTTTTTTGAGTATTTGACCGAAAAATTCATGGCGTTTTTTTAGTAAGGGGAGTATAGTGTGTCAAAAATGATGTTTAACGACATTTTGAGACCGGTTTGGGATTATCGTGATATTTTGATTATGCTTTATGGAATATTGTTGGGAGATTGCCAAAAATGTTAATATAAGTTTAATCAAGGCGGCTGTGTCTCTCTGATGCCGGGTTTGGCACAATTATTGTACGTGTCTCGCGTTATAGTATAAACACACACAATAGATATATATGAACATAAACTATACTGATAATTTCAAGAGCATTCTGGAGGAAAGTCGCCAACAGGCTCTCAGACATAACAATGAGACATTGACGCCTGCCCATTTGATGCTTGCGTTCTTGTCTAAGCCCGATTTGCGCGCTGTAGAGCTTATTGAGCGGCTTATGCAGGGTACAAGTGTGTCTATGTTGCAGAACAGTCTTGACAATGATCTTTTTGAAATTGGCCAGCAAGTGGTTGACCGTGACCCGGTTGTCAGTGAACTGGTGAACCGTCTCCTTAAGCTCAGTGTTCTGGAGGCACGTATGCTCAAGAGTGATGTCGTTGACAGCCGTCATCTCCTTCTGGCTTTGTTCCATAATAGTGAGGTCCAGAACATGGCTTTTATGAAACCTTTCAGACAGAATGGTATAACATATGAAGGTTTGTACCAATTGATGACACAAGAGGCTGGAATACCCCAAATGGGCGCCGATACAACGCCCGATGATGACGATGACGACGACGATGGTATTGATAGCGACCAACCATCAACCCAAAGTGGAGCTCCCTCTCGGCCGCAACATGGTTCAAAGGCTCAGAACAACTCAGGGGATACGCCCACACTCGACAAGTATGGCAATGACATGACACGTGCTGCCGAGGAGGGTCGGCTTGACCCTGTTGTTGGACGTGAGGTCGAGATTGAACGCCTCGCCCAGATTCTGAGCCGTCGAAAAAAGAATAATCCTGTGCTCATTGGCGAGCCCGGTGTGGGAAAGAGTGCTATTGTCGAGGGTCTTGCCCTGCGCATCGTGCAACGGAAAGTGTCACGCATTCTTTTTGGCAAGCGTGTGGTCTCGCTCGATATGGCCTCGCTCGTGGCTGGTACCAAGTATCGCGGACAATTTGAGGAGCGTATCAAGGCTATCCTTAACGAGCTCACCAAGAATCCCGATATCATTTTGTTTATCGACGAGCTTCATACAATTGTGGGTGCTGGCAACCCCTCAGGGTCGATGGATGCAGCCAATCTGCTAAAACCGGCTTTGGCCCGTGGTGAGATACAATGTATTGGTGCCACTACCCTCGACGAGTACCGAAAGAATATTGAAAAAGATGGAGCTCTTGAACGCAGGTTCCAAAAGGTTATGGTGGAACCCACTACCCCCGATGAAACGTTGCAAATTCTCAACAACATCAAGGATAAGTATGAGTCTCATCACAATGTAAACTATACCGATGAGGCTCTTAAGGCCTGTGTCAACCTTACCGAGCGTTACATGAGCGACCGTAATTTCCCCGACAAGGCTATCGATGCTCTTGACGAGGCCGGTTCGAGGGTACATATCTCCAATATTAATGTACCGGAGGAAATAGAGCATCTCGAGGTCGAGGTACAGAAGGCCAATGAGGCTAAGCTTCAAGCAGCAAGAGCTCAAAATTTCGAGCGTGCTGCTACATATCGCGATCAAGCTCAACAACTTAAGGAGGAACTTAACCGAGCTAAGGAAAAGTGGGAAAACGAGTTGAATGAGAATCGTGTCACTGTTACTGAAGATAATGTGGCTCAAGTCGTTGCCATGATGACCGGGGTGCCTGTACAACGTATAGCACAGGCCGAGGGTAAGCGGCTCAGGGAGATGGCTCCCGAACTCAAGTCGGTCATTATAGGCCAGGATCAAGCAATCGACAAGGTGGTCAAGGCCATAAGACGTAATCGTGCCGGGCTGAAGGATCCTAACAAACCGATAGGTACATTTATGTTCCTTGGTCCTACAGGAGTTGGTAAAACCCATCTTGCCAAGAAGCTGGCCGAGTATCTTTTTGATTCAGCCGAGACGTTGATACGTATTGACATGAGTGAATACATGGAAAAATTCACCGTGTCACGTCTTGTGGGAGCGCCTCCCGGATACGTGGGGTATGAGGAGGGTGGACAGCTTACTGAAAAAGTGAGGCGCCGCCCCTACTCTGTCGTTTTGCTTGACGAGATAGAAAAGGCCCACCCCGATGTGTTTAATCTCTTGCTTCAGGTTATGGACGAGGGTAGGCTCACCGATAGCCTTGGCCGAAAAATCGATTTCAAGAACACGCTGATTATAATGACATCCAATATAGGCACCCGTCAACTTAAGGACTTTGGGGCCGGTGTAGGATTCAATACCCGCCCTACGGCCGCTGATAAGGAATATGGGCACGGTGTGCTTCAGAAAGCTTTGAACAAGGCTTTTGCCCCTGAATTTCTGAACCGCATCGACGATATCATAATGTTTGATGCTCTTGACGAGAATGCCATTTCCCGTATCATCGATGTCGAACTTGCGGGATTCTACAAGCGTCTTGAAGGTCTCGGATATACTCTGACTATAACTGAGGCTGCACGTAATTATATTGCCGCTAAAGGTTATGATATCCAGTTTGGAGCACGTCCTCTCAAAAGAGCAATCCAGAAGTACCTGGAGGATGAATTGGCGGAGCTGATTATTGATGAATCGCTTGTTGCAGGTGACAGAATAACCGTAGATTATGACAAAGACTCTGACAAAATTGTCACATCGGTAACACACGGATAATATAATTTAACCCTTTTTAAAATAAAATGTCATGCCTGTGGTATGGCATTTTTTTTGTAACTTGTTATAGTTGAAAAATTATATGATATTGTGCTGTGACCGTATTTTAATCTGAAGCACATCATATAGAATTGCATAAATCAAAATATATACAATAACAAACCCTTAATAATAAAACAGTAATGATGGAAGAGAAGAAAGGTTCAATAGGAGTTACTACCGAGAATATCTTTCCGGTTATCAAAAAGTTTCTGTACAGCGACCATGAGATATTCCTAAGGGAACTAGTGTCCAATGCTGTCGATGCCACGCAAAAGTTGAAAACTCTTGCTTCGTTTGGCGAGTTTAAAGGTGAACTTGGCGATATGTCGGTTCGTGTAAAGGTTGACAAGGAGGCCGGAACACTCACTGTGAGCGATGACGGCATAGGAATGTCGGCCGAGGAAATTGATAAATATATCAATCAGATAGCTTTCTCTGGGGCTGAGGAATTCCTGTCAAAATATAAGGATACGGCCAATTCAATCATAGGTCACTTCGGTCTTGGATTTTACTCGGCATTCATGGTAGCCAAGAAGGTCGAGATACATACATTGTCCTATAAGGATGGTGCGACGGCTGTGAAGTGGAGTTGTGACGGATCTCCAGTATATGAGATGACAGCAGGAGACAAAAAGACCCGTGGTACCGACATGGTGCTTTATATCGATGATGATAGCAAGGAGTTCCTTGAACAGTCGCGTGTCGACACCCTCCTGAAGAAGTATTGCCGTTTCCTTCCGGTACCCGTTGTTTCCGGTAAACAACAGGAATGGAAGGATGGAAAGATGGTCGACACCGATAAGGATAATGTCGTAAATGCCACAGAGCCTTTGTGGACCCGAAAACCATCTGAGCTCACCGATGATGACTATCTGAAATTCTATCATGAACTTTATCCCGGACAGGATGACCCTATGTTCTGGATTCATCTCAACGTAGACTATCCGTTCACACTCACCGGTGTATTGTATTTCCCCAAGCTCAAAAATAATTTTGAAATTACCAAAAACCGTATCCAGTTATACTGCAACCAGGTATTTGTAACCGATTCGGTTGAGGGAGTTGTCCCTGAGTTCATGATGTTGCTGCAAGGTGTGATTGACTCGCCCGATATTCCGTTGAATGTATCACGCTCTTATCTACAGAGCGATACTGCTGTCAAGAAAATTTCGGGATATATCACTAAAAAAGTGTCCCAGCGACTCGAGAGTATTTTTAAGAATGACCGTAAGGAATACGAGGCCAAATGGGATGATATTAAAATATTCATCGAGTATGGAATGTTGACTGATGAAAAGTTCCGTGAGTCGGCAAAGGCTTTCATGCTATTGAAGGATACTGAGAATCATTACTATACCCTCGAGGAGTATCGTACCCTCATAGAGCCCAACCAGACCGATAAGGAAAATAATGTGGTTTACCTCTATGCCACTGATTCCGAAGCTCAGTATAAGTATATTGATAATGCTACAAATCGAGGCTATGACGTGCTGCTCATGGATGGTCAGCTCGACAGTCATTTCGTAGGACTGCTCGAACAGGAGGTCAAGCAGTCACGGTTTGTGAGAGTTGACAGTGATATTATTGATAATCTTATACCCAAAGCCGACCGCAAGAGTGTCGACCTGACATCAACCGGACGCAATATACTTACATCGATGTTCCAGTCTCAGCTTCCTGTTGCTAAGGATGCTCAGTACATCGTGGCATTCGAAGCTTTGGGTGAGAACACCGATCCTGTCGAGATTACACAAAATGAGTATATGAGGCGTATGAAGGAAATGGCGGCACTTCAACCAGGCATGAGTTTTTATGGCGAACTTCCCGACAACTATACCCTCGTAGTAAATACTGAACATCCTCTGGTGAAGAATATCACCACTAAGGCACTTGAAAAGCTGGGTTCTGAGATAGAGCCTCTTGAAAAACTTGTCGACGAGAACAATGCGGCAATCACTGAAGAGCGTAAGGCTATTAAGGACAACAAACCGACTGATGGGCAGCAAGCCAAACTCGACCAGCTTGAAAAGGCTGTATCTGATGCTCGCAAGCAACAATCGGATATCATAGAACGGTATGCCCAAGGAGAGCCCGTAGTTAAACAACTCATAGACCTGGCATTGCTCGGAAACGGACTCTTGAAAGGACGTGAACTGGCCGATTTCATACACCGTTCCGTTTCCTTGCTATAATAGACAGTCCCTACTCCTTTATATAAAAACCGGCGTGCAATTCAATCTTGAAGTGCGCGCCGGCTTTTTATGGGGCATATATGGAGCGTTAAGCTGTCGCCATCATCTTGTCGATGTAGGCAGCCGTAGAGCGTTTCACCGAGTTGCGTATAATCGAATAGATGATACGTTGCATTGAGGTGAGTTTCGACTCGACCGATTTCCCGCAAATCATTTCACCGGCTATTGCTGCCGACATCGTTATGCGGTCTTCTTCACTTAGAGAGTTGATGGTGTTGATAACATCGTCACTGATTACAATAGTCTTACTCATGGCTATATTGTTTTAGGTTGTTTTTACTCCACAAATGTAAGGCACTACATGTGCAATTTTTAGACACACCAATATTAAATATAGTTAATTCAACTCTTTTTTTTACTTATCAGCGAGATTGGTTGACCTTTTAACTAATTATAACCTGTAATAGTGCATAAGAATTATCTATTTTGTATATTTTTGTGGCAAAATAATCTAATAACCAAATACTAATTCTATATAATCTTTTTAAAACCTGGTTGGGTATGGGTTAACTCATTTTTGTTTAACTATAATGAAGATTGAAAGGTGAAACCGGAGATGGAAGATATCACACAATTTTTTACGCAGCTTATTCATCAGTGCAAAAGCATTGATATTGCCGAGGCTGAGTTCAAACGTCTTATTGCCGAGGATTCTGAATTGAAAACTGAATATACTGAATGGTGTGCTTCAGAAGGAACTACTGAGCGTCGTGGATTCAGGGACTTTTGTGAGGATTATATGGAATCACAGGATAATATATGGGATCAATTACGAGACTACGATGAACAAGATGCCTGACGAGTTACTTCATCAATTGCCTGCCGAATGGGAAAACTATGATGCTGTGCTCATGGCATGGCCTCATGATAAGACTGATTGGTCATACATGCTTGACGACGTGAGAAGAACATTCGTCGAGATTGTCACTGCACTGAATCAGGATGGTATGAAAGTGATAATTGTGGCACCTGATACCGGCGAGCCCTCCAGAGCTATGGCCCACCTTGATAATCGGCTGCTATATTATTTCAACGTACCCACCAATGATACATGGGCCAGAGATTTTGGTGTGATTACTTGTCGTGCTCAAAATGTCCCGACTCCATTGTTGTATGATTATAAGTTCAATGGGTGGGGGTTGAAATTTGCGGCCGACAAAGATAATCTCATTACACGAGCCATGTATGATGGCAAGGTGATTGAAGGACATTATGTAAACAGGCTCGGATTTGTTCTTGAGGGAGGCTCAATAGAAAGTGACGGACAAGGCACGATATTGACCACATCAGAGTGTCTACTATCTCTTAACCGTAATGGGAATCTTTCTAAAGAGGAGATAGAATGCCGACTTAAAGACGATTTTGGTGCTTCCCGCATATTGTGGCTTGATCATGGTTATCTTGCCGGTGATGATACCGACAGTCATATCGATACTTTGGCCCGTCTTGTTTCACCCGATACTATTATGTATGTAAAATGTGACGACAAGAATGATGAGCATTACGAGCAGTTGATGCTTATGGAGCAGCAACTCAAAGAATTTCTTACACCCGGTGGAGGTCGCTATAATCTGATAGGACTGCCTTTACCCGATGCCATATATGATGAGGATGGCTACCGGTTGCCGGCTACATATGCCAATTTTTTAATAACTCCACATTCGGTGTTATTACCTATTTACGGACAGCCTGCCAAAGACCGTGTAGCCCGGCAGATGATGAAGATTGTATATCCCGACAGGCAAATCCATTGTGTGGATTGCCGTTCGCTCATAAGGCAACATGGCTCGTTGCATTGCATGACGATGCAGTTGCCGGTATTTTTACATTGAAATATCATGAATGAAATGGAACGTAAACTCAAAGTAGGAATTATTCAACAGTCCAATACTTCCGATATTGTCGAGAACCGACACCGCATTATCAATGCTATAGAACGACTTGCTTCCCAAGGCGTCCAATTGATAGTGAACCGTGAACTCCACGATTCATTATATTTTTGCCAAACGGAAGATACCGATGCCTTTGATCTTGCCGAGGAATTGCCTTCTGCTGCTCTCAATCAATATTGCGAGGTGGCTCGCAAATGTGGCGTAGTTATTGTGACCTCCCTGTTTGAACGTCGTGCTCCAGGATTATATCATAATACTGCAGTAGTGATAGAACGTGACGGAACCGTTGCAGGTCAATATCGCAAGATGCATATTCCTGATGACCCTGCCTACTATGAAAAGTTTTATTTCACTCCCGGTGATATAGGATTTGAACCAATCGAGACATCAGTGGGTAAACTTGGTGTCCTTGTATGCTGGGATCAATGGTATCCAGAAGCAGCAAGGCTTATGGCTCTCGCCGGTGCTGAAATACTTATTTATCCGACGGCTATAGGCTGGGAATCAACCGATGCTGATGATGAGAAGGCACGCCAGCAGGACGCCTGGGTCACAGTGCAACGCGGTCATGCGGTCGCCAATGGTATTCCAGTAGTGACAGTCAACCGTGTGGGACATGAAATGGATCCAAGTGGTGTGACTGGCGGTATTCAATTTTGGGGACATAGTTTTGTCGTGGGGCCACAAGGTGAATATCTATATATCGCTCCCGATGACGCTGAGGATGTCGCTGTTGTTGAGATTGACATGAAGCGGAGTGAGCATGTGAGAAGGTGGTGGCCATTCCTGCGCGACAGGCGCATAGATGCCTACGCTGATCTCACAAGGAGATTCCGCCGATAAGGTTGACAGTTGGGAATCTCTTCAGTATGTAAGCTGAATATTTGTTCTATCTAAATACATACAAAATATAGGCCGGAAATTTAATGTGATAATTTCCGGCCTATGTCATAATTTTTAGCAGAGGGTTGAATATTTCAGCGCCACTGTTATTTCGACATGTGGTTGAAACCCTGGGCCTTCAGTTCGATCTCGCTCTCTCCATCGCGTGTAATCATAGCACAACCCAACTCAGGCTTCGTCATGTGGCCTATGATTTTCACACCTCCCATATCTTTGACTTTGTCATGCATGTGAAGAGGTACGGTAAAAAGTAACTCGTAGTCTTCGCCTCCATTGAGTGCTGCAGTCACGAGATTCATATTCAGTTCTTCAGCCATTATCGCAGTCTGGTAGTCGATAGGAATACGATCCTCATAGATGCGGCATCCGGTATTGCTTTGCTTGCATATGTGAAGAAGTTCTGAAGAAAGTCCGTCTGAGATATCCATCATAGATGTAGGTACTATGCCTGCTTTGTCAAGTTGGGCAATGATATCTCTTCGGGCCTCAGGCTTGAGTTGACGTTCAATCAGGTACTCTTTGCCGCCAAATTCCGGAACAAAATCGGGCTTTCCGGCCGAAGCTACTTTCTCGCGTTCGAGAAGCTGTAAGCCCATATATGCCGCACCTAGGTCGCCTGATACACATATAAGGTCGGTATCTTTTGCTCCGTTGCGATACACAATTTTATCCTTGGGGGCGTCTCCTATGCACGTTATGCTTATTACGAGTCCTTGGCGTGATGCCGTCGTGTCTCCTCCCACCAAGTCGACACCATATATCTCACATGCAAGTTTTATACCGCTGTACAGCTCTTCAATATGCTCTACTGTGAATCGCTTGGAAATACCAAGCGACACGGTGATTTGCCGTGGTTGGGCATTCATTGCATATAAGTCGGAGAAATTCACTACGGCCGATTTATAACCGAGATGTTTCAGTGGAACGTAGGTAAGGTCAAAATGTACCCCTTCCAGCAACAGGTCGGTGCTTACCAGGACTTCCGTATCATGGTATTCCATTACAGCACAATCATCTCCCACTCCACGCTTGGTAGAATCGTTTTTCAGCTGTAAATCTTTGGTGAGTCTGTCAATCAGTCCAAACTCACCAAGGTCAGAGATCTCAGTTTCTTTGAATTCCATTGTAAAAGATGTATTTTACAATCAGATGCGCGCTACAAGTTCTTTAATCACTGCCACAACTTTGGGCTGGGCTACGATCGCTGCACGTTGCACTTCCTCATGAGAGGGCACTTCAGTGATATCTTTGCCACCAAGGTCGGTGATTACTGAGACTCCGAATACTTCCATATCGGCATGCTTGGCAACTATGACTTCGGGGACAGTAGACATGCCCACGGCATCGCCTCCGATTATGCGGAAATATTCATATTCGGCAGGTGTTTCGAATGTCGGGCCGGGTGTCCCTACATATACGCCATGCATGAGTCGCAGATTCTGGTCGGTAGCGATCTGGTCGGCAAGTGCTATGAGTCGCTTGCTGTAAGGTTCTGTCATTGCCGGGAAGCGTGGACCCAGTTCGTTGTAGTTCTTGCCGCGCAGAGGATTCTCGGGGAAGAGGTTGATGTGATCGGTGATTACCATCACGTCGCCTACAATAAAATCCTTATTCATGCCTCCTGCTGCGTTTGACACAAATAGCGTTTCGACTCCGAGAGCTTTCATGACACGTACGGGAAAAGTTACTTGTTTCATGTCATATCCCTCGTAGTAATGGAATCGTCCCTGCATAGCCATGACGCGCTTGCCTCCGAGGGTTCCGAAGATTAGATTACCACTATGCCCCTCAACTGTCGATACCGGAAAATTGGGAATCTCGCTGTAGGGTATGTATTGTTTATCCTCTATATGGTCAACGAGGGCTCCCAGTCCGGTGCCAAGGATTATGGCAATTTTGGGCATATCGCTCACGCGCGATTTCAAGAAATCGGCAGTCTGATTAATTCTTTCTAACATGCTGCTTGAATACTTTATATTAAAAATTATTGTTACTCTATATCTTATTGGTTATGAAAAATATTTAGCCTTGGTGTATTGCTCTTAATGACTCATTGTCTGATTATGTCCAGATCATGTTGGTGTCAGGGGTTATTGCAATACTTCGATCCACGTATATATTCTAACAATGTGGATTCCCTCTTTGTTTGGAATCACTTTACTTTGCTTTGTTCAATAAGCTTTTTCAAGTCAGCAACGAACATATCATCGGTATTGCTGTCAAACTTCACTTTAACCGGGAGATAGAACACATAGGGACGCAGTGTAGGAGGAAAATATGGATTGTTGGCCATGCGCACCGCATCCTTCTCGGTCGTAATGATATACTTGTTGCGGGCCTTGATACTGTTGAATTTTGATTCAATTGTATCAAGATCTTTTCGTGAGAAATTATGGTGGTCGGGAAAAGTAAGTATTTTTACGAGTGGTTTGAAATTCTTTATATACCTGACAAATGGTTTTGGATTGGCTATGCCTGAGATTATGAGAATGCGGTCTTGCTCGCTAAGGTATTCAAGATATGGAATGCCACGGTTGGCATTATCGGGGAATACAGGTTGCAGGTTGCTGTAGACAAAGCGGGAAAAGTAAAGTTTCTGATAGGGGTAAAGCGAGAGATGATTCTTGAATATACGGTATTCTACCGGTTTGATTGTCGATGGGCATTTTGTCACCAGAACCATGTCTGAGCGGTAAATGGCCTTGGACGACTCGCGAAGCCGACCCAAAGGTAACATCTTGTCAAAGAATATTGGTCGGTTGAACTCGGTAAGTACAATCGAAACCGATGGTTTTACATAACGGTGCTGGAATGCATCGTCAAGCAACATCAAGTTTATGTTGGGGTTGATTCTCAACAGTTCCTCAATGCCTTTGCATCGGTCCTCACATACAGCTACTGTTACGTCCGTGCCATATTTTTGATATATCTGATAGGGCTCATCGCCTATGTCAAGAGGAGTGGATCGTTGGCTGGCAAGGATGAACCCCTTGGTGTTACGTTTGTATCCCCTGCTCAGCACTCCTATACGGTAACTTTGTTTCAGGGCATCGATTATATATTCTACATGAGGGGTCTTTCCTGAGCCTCCTACCGCAATATTTCCCACAACAACCACAGGTACATTGAATTGCTTCTGCTTGATTATGCCCCAGTTGAATAAACTGTTGCGTGTGGCTGTGACCATGCCATATATCTTTGACATGGGAAGCAACAACAATTTTTCGATTACTTTATTTCGGGCCATGTTGAATAAGGGGCGATTGGATTATTCGATGATAATATCCTCCATGCGGCATTGTATGTGGGAGAAGTTGCGTATCTGGTTCAGCTTTTTGTATAATGGATAGGTGTCGCCAAGTTCGCTTCTCAACACTCTTTCCTTCACTTTGATGCCTGATCCGTTGACAGCTTCCCAGAATGTAGGAGTAGGATTGGGATATTCAATAATGCAGTATTTGCTGCCGTAATCAAGTTCAGCGGCCATAGCCTTGATTGCATCATCGAGTGTGCCGAGGTGGTCCACAAGACCTATCTCGAGGGCCGACTGTCCATCCCACACCCGGCCTTCAGCTATTGATTTAATCGAATCTGTCGACAAATCACGGCCACGGGCGCAACGGTCGACAAACAGTTCGTAACCACGGTTTATCTCGCGCTGCATTGCCTCACGCTGGAAGGGGGTCATAGGCTCCATTAGTGTCGGAAAGTCCCCATTGGCATTGGTGCTGACATTGTCGGTTGTTACTCCCAGTTTGTCATTCAGTAGTTCCTTCGCACATGGTATCATACCAAATATTCCTATCGAACCAGTCAATGTTACGGGCTCGGCGTATATCTCGTCGGCTCCTGATGAGATATAGTAACCACCTGATGCAGCGTAGTCGCTCATTGACACATAGAAAGGACGGCCTGTCGATTTGAACTGCTCAAGTGCTTCCCATATCTGCTCCGAGGCATAGGCACTGCCTCCACCTGAGTTTACTCGAAGTATGAGCCCGCCTATTTTGTCGTTCTCTTTCAACTTGAGGATTTCAGGCACCAGCTGTGACGCTACGATGCCGCCATCTCCATCATCGACAATATCACCGACTGCATACAGCACCGCTATGCGGTTGTCGTTGCGCTTGGCATGTGGAATATCGGCTATCTGAATATATTTATCGGGTGTTATGAGCCGTAGGTCATCATCGTCATCGAGTCCTGATTTTGCTTTCAGCAAAGTCTCGACTTCATGCCGGTATTTGAGTTCATCGACAACTTTCATATCGATATAGTCTTGAGCCGGAAAAGTGAGTAGCATGCTGTCGGCCCACTGGTTGACATCACTGAACGATACATCACGTGAGCTGGCCATGCTATTGCCTATACTGCCCCATATGTTGCTCAGGAACACCTGCTGTTGTAATTTGCTTGCCTCCGATGCTTGGGTGAGGATATAAGGCTCTACCGCACTTTTGTAAGTGCCTACTTTGATGATCTGCATCTCTACCCCAAGTTTATCAAGCAGATTCTTATAGAACATCGTGGTCGACGATAAGCCGTGAATATCAACCATTCCGGATGGATTTAAATAAAGCTCGTCGGCGATAGATGCAATGTAATAGTCGGCTTGGGCATAGTTATCGGCATAGGCAACAATCCACTTGCCCGACTCTTTGAATTTTTTAAGCGATTCAATCAGTTCGTAGCGTTGTGCAAGGCCTCCCGTGCTCCCTTTGCAATCGAGATAGATTCCTTTTATATTCTTGTCTGATGATGCGGCTGCTATTGAATTGAGCATTTCATTCAGTGGCATTGTCTCTTCCTGAATGCCATACATGGCCGACATCATGTCGGGCTCCTCCTTTCGCTCGGTAAAACTCCCCTTTAACTCTATGTGAAGTATGCTCTTGTCTTTAAATGAGAACGCTATTGTCTGGGACGTTATCGAGTTGGATACGATAGCTGCAATGAATAGTATGAGGAGAATGAAGAGTAAACCTACCGATATCCATATGGCAGCCAGTGAACCCAGCATTGCCGAGATGAAACGCTTCATCATGATGTATAGTATTTGTTATAGTTAACTTACTGTTGGTTAATTAATTGATAGCCATTGGTATTTCCGGTTCGAATATACACATACACTATCGCTACAAATTTAACAAAATTAATCGGTAATGCCAATAATATTTTAACAATATTTGGAAATAATATGCAATTTGAAGTGAATTCAGACGGTCGACTATTGCTTCACAATCGTTCAAAATGTCATGTGGAATGCTATGCGTAGGCCATTGCGGTCGACCGACGGTGTGTCACGGTAGGTGATTCGCCACACGTAATCAACACGCAGACATTTGAAAAGATTGTCAATTCCCACACTTGCCTCCATGTAGGGGCGTCCATGCATCTCAGTGGCCTGTGCGGCTTCCGGAAACATATACAGATTGTTATTAAGCGACGGCTTGTTCCTATGGCTTAATGACCCCAGATAACCTCTGAATGCGAACACCTCTCGTAACTTCAAGCGTTTGATTAATGGCACATAGTTAAGTATGGCACCATTAGCCCAATAGGTCATGTCCCATGATACGTAGCTGTCACTGATAAACTCCATTGGATCCATCAATGCAAAGCTTTCGGGTTGTATGGTATAGGAGAGGTTGGCGTTAGGTAGCAACAATGACGGATAGGGAGTCTCGCTCCATATATGTCCCCCCTTCACTATTGCATCGAGAAAACCGAAAGCCGAGAACCAAAAGCGTTTTGAAACACTCGCTTCCGTGCGGTTGATTTTAAAAGTGTTGCCTAAAAATTTTGATGGTCCATAGCAATGTTCGAGCATGAACACGGGAGCGTCAAGATTCACGGGTATTCTGTAGGTTTTTGTTTGGAAAAATTTTTCTCCCGGAGCATATCTCACACTGAGTGTGACAGTTGTCTCGTCATAATGCCCATGAGCTGATCCGTTTGCCTCGACAAATGGCACATAGTGTGATGATTCCTGTCGTTCGTGTTTTAACGAAACGCTGAATGTGAGGTTATTGACCATTTCGTGGGTATACAGCAATTCCGATATGCGGTGATAAGTTATCAATCTATTTTTCATCCTTTTCCATGTGAGGAACACATTGTCGGGATTGGTGAACATATAATGCTGTCCAATCATGTCGATGTCATACATATGGGTGAACCTCAATGACTGAATAGGGAATTCCCGCGAGTGGTACTCTTTGTCAATGAACGAGTATTCAAGCTCTCCCTTGTATTTGAATTTCTTATCTTTGGTTCCATAGGCCACATATCCCCGACCAAACCACCGGCGGCTCAGATTGGCTGTCGTCATGCCACCAAGGCGTATGCGCAGACCCTCGAGGTCGTTGCTGCTCACCAAAGTGTTTACCGGTCCGAAATCGACCTTGCTGTCGGTTGTCGACGTAGTGACATAGCCATTGACCAATACTTTTAGAATCTTTTCACTCCAATAGTAAACAGGTCTTTGTCTCAGCCGATCGATCATCTCCCCTACCAGACTTTCACCCGTTGTGAGTCGGTGCGGACGCTTTTCTTCCCAATAGCTGTCATTTTGCCGGGAGGATTGTGGCATGATAATCGAAGCGCCCCTGTACTTGAATATCCCTGACTCCTCGGGTGAGTCA
Source organism: Clostridiales bacterium (assembly GCA_023666645.1). GTDB lineage: Bacteria > Bacteroidota > Bacteroidia > Bacteroidales > Muribaculaceae > JAAVFS01. The sequence continues at coordinate 1,099,333 of JAMPBP010000001.1, read as the reverse complement.
AAACTATGATTGCTGTATTCGGTGTAACGGCGTACGTACATGCCGGGTGTTCCTGGTATTACCGACAGTTCTAACGTCATGTCATCAAGTTTCTTGAGTCGTGTCCCATCGGGAGTTGAACCATATTCTTGAGTGAGGTGAAGACGATCTACAAAGTTGAGGTTGATATCTTGGGGGACGCTCATGGTGGCGCGCCTGACCATGAACGATGAGTCGCCCACTGCAATGTACATTTTACCTGTAAAGCCGAAAGTTGTCGATACGCGTGGCACAAAGGTAAGCTCGACCACGCGGTCGGCATCTGTGCCGATTGTATCGGTGATGTAATATTTATAGAAATCGGCACCTATAGCCGACAACGGACTTACAAAACGGTTTTGGAGAATATTGACATCATTGCTGTAGATGTCAATTTCGCGCAGCACGTCGTTCAGAAAAGTTTGCATCGACGCCTGGTCGACAATCTGGTCTATGCCCACCGACCGCGACCCGTGCACTATCTCCTTGGTACTCTGAGGTGTCGCACGATTATAGATGGTGGAAAGTTTTTCTTTTACCGATACATTCAGAATAGGTGCTCCCGAGATGTCGCTTGAATCGATATATTGGCTCAGGAAATTGAAACTATTCTTGTCATCGTGTGCGCTGTCAACCGTTGTGACATAATTGTTTAATGCCAGAGATATCTTTTCATATTTGTCATATGTATAATAATCTTTGCGCTTTGTAGGATCGCTGTGATGGCTTTGCTGTCGCACGCGCTGCATCAATTGTACCGCTTTGTTGTTGCGCTTGCTGTAGTGGTCGCGTTTTTTCCTTACCGTGACTTCATTGAGCTCAACCCCGATTGGAGCGAGGCTCACGGTTGCTTTCCCATCGGCATTTCCGCTCAAATCGTATGTTCCCGTGCGATATCCCATCATCGAAACCTCAATAATGCTGCTACCCTCAGTCGGTTTGATAACTCCCTTCCCGCTCTCATCGGTAAGTGTGCCAATGCCGGTTCCCTTGACAAAAATTGCAGCATAAGGCACCGGCATGCCCGACACTGAGTCAATAACGAGCACATCGACGCTTGAAGTACGTGGACCACATTTTCCCGATTGAAAACCTGATGCCAAAAAAATAATAAATGTCAGTATGTAATATGGCAATCTCATTTAGGGGTCGCTTAAAAGAGGTGTGGATACAATTTGAAAAATGATGATTGATACATTAACAAAAACGATATTGTGTCATTAAAAATATTTATATTTGCAGCATTATGGCAAAAGAAATAGAACGTAAATTTCTTGTAGTCGACAAAAGCTACAGAGAATTGGCTACTGATACCGTCGAGATCAAACAAGGATACATAAGCCGTGATCCTCAACGCACAGTGAGAGTGCGCATCAAAGGCTCCAATGCCTATATCACAGTGAAGGGTATAACCGAGGGTTGCACACGCGATGAATGGGAGTTCCCTATTGATATTGACGATGCCCGCCAGATGTTGCAACGCGTGTGTCAAGGCCGCATTATCGATAAAACCCGCTATATTGTCCCTGTGGGACAGCTTGTGTGGGAAATCGATGAGTTCCACCGCGAACTATCACCGCTTGTTGTCGCCGAGGTCGAGTTGCCTTCGCCCGACTATGTTATCGATGACTATATGCCCTGTTTTGTAGGGCGTGAGGTGACAGGTGACAAACGGTATTATAATTCCATGCTCGGATCCGATGGGTCGGTTATTCCCGCTTCAAAGTGAGTTTTACCACATTCTCCACGTGATGTGTGTGTGGAAACATGTCGACCGGTTGAACCGCCTCTACCTTGTATTTCACATCCAGTAGCGCTAAGTCGCGGGCTTGTGTGGCAGGGTTGCAACTCACATAGACGATTACACGGGGCTCGGCATTGAGTATTACATCTACGACATCACCATGCATTCCGGCACGAGGCGGATCGACAATCATTACATCGGGTCGGCCATGCTCCGCTATGAACTCATCGGTGAGCACATCCTTCATGTCACCGGCATAGAACTCGGTGTTTGAGATGTTGTTTACTGCCGAGTTGATACGGGCGTCATCAATAGCCTCCTTGACATATTCAATTCCTATGACATGCCGGGCTTTGCGTGCTATGAAGTTGGCAATAGTGCCAGTGCCCGTATACAGGTCATAGACAAGTTCGTCGCCTTTGAGCCCGGCCATGTCGCGTGCGACTGAGTATAGTTTGTAGGCCTGGTGGGAATTAGTCTGGTAAAACGATTTAGGCCCAATCCTGAATTTCAGGCCTTCCATTTCTTCCTCTATATATTCACGGCCCGAATAGAGTATTATATCCAAATCGCCTATCGTATCGTTGGCCTTGAGATTGACGACATACATCAATGATGTGAGCTCAGGGAATTCATCCTTTATTCTCTCCATCACGAATGTGATTTTTTCATGGTCATTCTGGCCAAAAGACATCACTACCATATTCTCGCCCGTTGTGAGCGTGCGTATCATCATAGTGCGCAATAGTCCTTCGTTATTACGCAAATCATAGAAACTCAGATGATTCTCCAGTCCTAATTGCCTCACAAAGTTGCGCACACGGTTCCCCAGGTCTTCCTGAAGCAGGCATTTGTTGATTTCAAGAACTTTATCAAACGCTCCTGGGATATGGAATCCGGCTGTGTCGCGAGTGGTGAATTCAACACCACTCTCAAGTTGCTCGCGCGTGAGCCATTTTTTGTTGGAGAAGGTATACTCCATCTTGTTACGGTAACCATATATGTTGTCCGATGCAAGTGTAGGCTTGATCTCGGGAAGATCAACTTTAGCAATTCGGGTTAAAGCATCACTCACCTGGCGCTGCTTCCATTTTATCTGTTCCTCATATGGAAGATGCTGCCATCGGCAGCCTCCACATAAGCCATAATGCTCACACTGTGGTTGGGCGCGTTTTTCCGATTCGTGTATGAATGACGTTATGTGACCCTCGGCATAAGAATGCTTTTTGCGGTCAAGTTTTACATTCACGATATCGCCTGGAGCGCCATAGGGTATGAAAACAACGAGGTCGTTGACCCTCGCTATGCTGTTACCTTCAGCCGCCACAGCTGTTATTTCGATGCCTTCGAGCGTGGGGAGCTCTTTTTTTTTCCTTGCCATCAGATTTCAATATATTGTATTGCTGCTAATCGAGCGTATTAATGAATTCTTGTACCTGAGCGGGGAAAGTCCTGCTCTAATCCAGTTGCAAAAATACAAATAAGTTGTGATTAATCAAAGATTGATGAAATCTACACCTCCCCCGGCCTATATCTGCCTAACCTCCAATTAGTCGATAATTGACCCTCTTGCATATGATTGTTTAACACATTTAAGAAAAATATTACTAAGGAAATTTTTTCAAATTAATGAGAAAAATGTACCTTTGCACTTGGTAGGAGAAATACATCTCCGATTAAGTGCAAAGTATCTTAACATTATTATAAAACCATTATTGAAATGAAAAGAGTCTATACATTCGGTGACGGTAAGGCCGAAGGAAATGCTTCCATGCGCAATGAGCTTGGTGGCAAAGGTGCCAACCTCGCTGAGATGAACCTTCTGGGCATGCCAGTGCCCCCCGGTTTCACCATCACAACCGCTGTATGTAACGAGTACAACCAGTATGGCAAGGATGAAGTAGTAAATCGCATCAAGGAAGATGTTGAAAAAGCTATCGCTCATGTCGAGAATCTGACAGGCAAAAAATTTGATGATCCATCCAATCCTCTACTCGTCTCAGTACGTTCGGGAGCGCGCGCTTCTATGCCAGGTATGATGGACACCGTGCTCAACCTCGGTATGAATGATGCTACCGTAGAATCGCTTGCTCAGAAAAGCGGCAACCCACGTTTCGCATGGGATAGCTACCGCCGTTTTGTCCAGATGTATGGCGATGTTGTTCTTGGAATGAAGCCCAAAACGAAAACCGAGATCGACCCCTTCGAGGCAATCATGGAAAAAGTCAAGGAGGCCAAGGGTGTTAAACTTGACACAGAGCTCGATGTAGACGACCTCAAAACTTTGGTGACTGAGTTTAAGGCAGCCGTTAAAGATTATACCGGCAACGACTTCCCTGATAGCGCCTGGGAACAGCTTTGGGGCGGCATTTGCGCCGTATTTGACAGCTGGATGAACGAGCGCGCCATTATATATCGTCGCATGAACCAGATTCCAGAAGAATGGGGAACAGCGGTCAACGTTCAGGCTATGGTATACGGCAACATGGGCAACAATTCAGCTACAGGCGTGGCATTCAGCCGTGACGCCGCTACAGGTGAAAACATCTTCAATGGTGAATATCTTATCAACGCTCAAGGAGAGGATGTTGTTGCGGGTATTCGCACTCCTCAGCAAATCACCGTCGAGGGTTCTCGTCGCTGGGCAGCCTTGCAGGGAATATCAGAGGAAGTTCGAGCAAGCAAATATCCCTCTTTGGAAGAATCAATGCCCACATGCGCAGCTGAGCTCATCGCTATAGCTCATCGCCTCGAGGACTATTACAAAGACATGCAGGACATGGAGTTCACCATTCAGGATGGTAAGCTCTGGATGTTGCAGACACGTAACGGCAAGCGCACCGGTGCAGCCATGGTAAAGATCGCCATGGACTTGTTGCGTGCCGGTGAAATTGACGAGAAGACATGTCTACTTCGCATGGAGCCTCAGAAACTCGATGAACTCCTCCACCCTGTCTTTGACAAAGCCGCCCTTAAAAAAGCAAAAGTTGCCGCTAAGGGTCTTCCCGCCTCTCCCGGTGCTGCTGCCGGTCAGATAGTCTTCTTTGCCGACGAAGCTGAAGCATGGGCCGAAAAGAAAAAGAAAGTTGTGCTCGTACGTATTGAGACATCGCCCGAAGACCTTCGCGGTATGGCCGTAGCTCAAGGTATCCTTACAATGCGTGGTGGTATGACCTCACACGCTGCCGTTGTTGCCCGTGGCATGGGTAAATGCTGCGTTTCAGGTGCTGGCGAAATCAAGGTCGATTATGAGAAGAAGACCGTCGAAATGGGTGGAAAAGTATATAACGAAGGTGACTGGATTTCCCTCAACGGTTCTACTGGTGAAGTTTATGACGGTCAGGTAACTACTGCCGAGCCTGAGCTCGACGGAGACTTCGGCTCGATCATGGATCTCGCTGCCAAGTATACAAAAACCCTCGTACGTACAAATGCTGATACCCCCCGCGATGCTAAGCAAGCTCGTCATTTCGGTGCACAGGGTATCGGTTTGTGCCGCACTGAGCACATGTTCTTCGAAGGTGACCGTATCAAGGCTGTACGCGAAATGATTCTTGCTTCTGATGAAGCCGGTCGTCGTGAAGCTCTCAAAAAACTTCTTCCCATTCAGCGCGGTGACTTCGAAGGAATCTTCGAGGCTATGGACGGTTATGGTGTAACAATTCGTCTGCTTGATCCCCCATTGCACGAATTTGTACCTCATCAGACTGCCACACAGAAAGAGCTCGCCGATGAAATGGGTATCACACTTGCTGAGGTTAAGGCCAAGGTTGACAGCCTTGAAGAATTCAACCCCATGCTTGGTCACCGTGGTTGTCGTCTGGGCATCACATATCCCGAAATCACTGAAATGCAGACTCGCGCCATCATTGAGGCTGCACTTGCAGTCAAAGAGCGTGGAATAGATGTACATCCCGAAATCATGATACCCCTTGTAGGTTCACTCAAGGAAATTCAGAACCAAGCCGATGTAATCAACATTACTGCTGCAAAAGTATTTGTAGAGAAAGGTGCAACAGTACCCTATAAAGTTGGTACAATGATCGAGGTACCACGCGCAGCTCTCACTGCCAACGAGATTGCATCAGTTGCCGACTTCTTCTCATTCGGAACCAACGACTTGACACAGATGACATTCGGATTCTCACGTGATGACGCACCCAAGTTCTTGAAATTCTACAAAGAACATGGTATCATAAAGACTGATCCCTTTGAAGTCCTTGACCAGGAAGGCGTTGGCCAACTCGTACGCATGGGCGTAGAGAAAGGTCGCGCCACCAAACCCGAACTCAAAGTCGGCATTTGTGGTGAGCACGGAGGTGAGCCCTCGTCAGTCAAGTTCTGTGCCAAGTTAGGCATGAACTACGTAAGCTGCTCACCCTTCAGAGTACCAATCGCGCGCGTTGCAGCGGCCCAGGCTGCCATCGAAGATTAAGCAGTAACCCACTCTATCAATAAGATAGGCGGTAACGCTCCGATAATAAGGAGGTTACCGCCTATCGTGTTCTTAGACCGTCCACACGTTTTGCACGATAATCGTGCAGAATATGATGGCAAAACTTACAAAATATTACACTAATTTCGGAAGCCGACTTACAAGGCACTTACACTAACACTTACAAACATAATAATCAGTATGGCAACATTTAAGGCAATGGTAAGAACTCCTCGTAAGGACGGATTATACCAAGTTTACATCCGGGTGGTGCATAACACCAAGCCAGGATACATCAAGACCGACAAAATGGTGACCCGAAAGGAACTGACTAAGACCAACGAGATTAGAGACACGTTCGTGATGAACTACTGCATGACGACCCATTTATGTTCACTTTTCACAAGCGTTTCTCATCGGCCGATAGTTTCAATGCCAACGTGAACACCGGTATCAAGCAGGTGACATGCTGAGGATGCTGTTCAACGCAGTGCAGAGACTCAACAACCCACATCAGCAGACACAGGGTTAGAGCCGTTAGGCAAAGACCCCAACGACTTCTACGAGGATACACCCGAAGAAGCCGCGCTCCATGCGCGTATCAGCATGGGCAATGAATGGGAGGAAGAAGTCCCCGATGCCGACCACCACATCTACAAACGCAAACTCTACATAGACGGCAAGCATGAGTTAATCCAAACCGATGCGCCGGAGAAGAATGGCTCATACATTGAAGTCGCCAAGAATGGAGGTGAAATTGTAGAGGTAGTAAGGGGAAGCAGTCGCGAGGACGGTCCGACCCTCATCCAAGATTCTAAAGAATCTTCGGCATCTGACCTTTCTGACCTTTCTGCTCTTCCGTCTGCTTTTGACCGCGAAATTAATACTTTATCGTCAGATAAACAGGAAAGTAGCGCGGAGCAATCGGTGTCCAAGATATCAGGGTGCAATTTCGAACCGCACATTTAAATATTTTTAAGCCATATTATGCTAAATCAAAAATAATTACTAAATTTGCGCTTGCCGATCGCTCGCAGAGGCCCGATTTGGGTACGGGGCTGGACGCAGACATAATAGAAAGCGTTTACTCGACGCTCTTTCTTGACTGTTTGAAATCTCGCAAATTTCTAATCTTGGTCAAGGATGCAGCAACAGTAGATGCCTTGTGGATATGTAATATCGCACGCCGATAGATTTTCGTGAGAAAACATATGTTGGCAGTGCTCTCTTTACATATTTGCGTGAGGCCTCTGCGTTGCTCGTTCAACCAAGATGGGCAATGCGAGAGCCTCAAACAGTGGAACGAGTAACAAGTACAGACTCTCACGCTTTTTTCTTTTTTACCAATCCGAATCCGCGAGTCTATCGGGAATAAGCCAATCAAGTAAGTCCTTGGGCTTACTTTCGTACAATATCATTCGCAATGACTTACGACGTACAAATCGGGATTACAATTCGCAGAGGGTTATCCTATGCGGAGCTTGTTACGTTGCAGATTAAAGCAGAAACCTTTGTGCGTCGAGAGAACTCTGATTGGATTCAAGCCAAAGATTGCGTTGAGTTATCTCACGTGCTTGCTAATAACGCAACAAACCAAGATAACACAACCTCCTATGAGCCTATTTGCGTCGCCCCTATATATAGAGAATTGCAGTCATTCAATGATAACGTGAATGACGAATATGAAGAAGAGGACTATGACTATGACGTTGATGAGGAGGATGTAGATAACCACGATTCTCAGCCATTCCACTACGCCCCGATAAATATATATGAAAGTTCCCCTTCTTATGAATCTGAAGAGGAGCGTATCTTCATTCCCACTGCTGAATACTTCAAATGCAAGCAAAAGCGCAAATCAGCAATTATTGGAGTAGTAACCCTGGGGTTGGCAGGGTTAGCACTTATGGGAGTTGGCAATACTTGGCGAAGCAATATATTCGAAGGACTTTCCTTTACAAAACATGAGGGAATGGGCTTTGTATTCAAGTGTCTTTCATTCCTGATCCTCACTACGTTTGTTGCAGTGCCTTATTTCATATATTCGGTATTTGCGCTTATCTATTATTCAATACGTTTGAACTCACTAAAACGATAAGATTATGCCAATATATACTGCAAGCAGACTATCGTCAGACGACAACGTATTGTATCCCGATGCAATAGCCATCGACCGACACAATGTGACCTATTATAAAGGCAGACCTTTCGGTTATGAAACTATCATAATTCCGAGAAACTCCATTAGTGGGGTCTATCTCAATAGCGGCATGTTCTTTGCCGATGTTGTAATAGCAAGCAATGGCCGCGCCACAATCGATGCGAAAGGTTTTAAAAAATCTGTAGCAAAATCAATCGTAAACACTCTTACTTAAATATATGCCGGACACACTGTATTACGCTCAACTTGACAATGAATATTTCGGGCCGTTTTCGCTCGAAACCATTTATAATATGCATCTGACTCCGGATGTAATGGTCTTGTCTACCGCCACCAACGAATGGAAAGAGGCGGTAAACTATGCCGAGTTGATTGACTCCTTGGACTTAAGTCTCTTTGATGAGGAGGAAAGCCAAAGCGAACCACAAAGTCGGCCGAGCAACGTAACGCCTCCGACTTTTAACGAGCGCTCGATATTTTACATTCGCCGTGCCGGTAATCCCTATGGCCCATACACACTTAAAGCATTAGCTTCAGTATCTGTCAATGACGATACTGAAGTTAGTCTTGATGGAATGGTCAATTGGTTCAACATCGACGATATTCAAGGATTACTTAACACCCTTGAGGCTATCCGCTCGATGGACGCCACCACCTACGAGGAACAAGAAGAGCCTTCCAACAAAGGAGGTTATAGTGTGGAAATCACCGACATTCTTAGTCAAATTAAGGCGATAGCTCCGTCATCCAACCAACCGTACAGAAGACTGTTCGCCACTCGTGAAGCGGAACGAGACTTTCTGATTACAGAATACAATGTCTCGTTCAATTCGTTGCTGACACTTGTTCGCCGTCTCAACGACTGTTGCGAATCAGCCGACTTGTCACGTAGAGCAATCGCATTAATCACAGATACTGTAAATTCAGTATCTGAAAATCTCAACCGTTATTTTACGACTGAGATTAGCCGAATCGACTCTCTGCGTACCGGCTTCATCACAGCAAGTATACCTGTTGGCCACACTGGTTTCACGCTATTTCAGCCGTTAGACAAAATAGAGTTGACTCGCATTGACTTCTTGAAACTCATTGGAGATAAAAATCTCGCGGTTACATACGAATCATCTGCTGAAAACAAATGCATTGACTTCATAAACAGTATAATCGGCAAACTGTATCAAAGCAATCCGGCTCGTCTTATCAACACCGTTGTTGTTGATACAGATTATATGACCGGACTCGACGATGCGTTCAAACTTCTGAATCGCGACCTTTATAAGGTGGTGTCACGCACCGAGGAGGTGCGTGACACACTGAAGTCGCTTCAAGAGCGTGCTAGTTCAATTCTTAGAAACTTGCTCGTTGAGAAAGGACAAACATTGTTAGATTACAATACGACCCACGAGAATAAGGAACCCAATATACTCCTTGTCCTCAAAAACTTCCCTGACGGACTCAACGCAGATAATCTCGCAAACCTGTGGCGTTTGGCTAACGTTGGACCCAAAGTTGGAATATACATCGTTATCCTTAGCGACAAGGCCAATATCGAAAATATGGCTCATAAAGATGCCGAGGCATTCAACTGGTCGAAGTTCATTGATATTGCCAACATCTACCACTTTGAAGGCAAAGAGGACAATATCTTTAATGAGATACAATCCTCGAGTTCCGACACTATATTTGAGGGCAATCAATATATTGAAACCTTGTCGGAAACCGACCTAAAAAACATTGTTAAAGATGTCAACTCGAAGTGTGAGCTGAGAGAAGATGTGATTGTCTCTATCTCTGATTACATTCCGTCGACTGCTGAATGGTGGAACTCAGACAGTGCCAAACAAATTGAGATCCCATTTGGTCTTGGCAACGACATGCTTGTGAAGTCACTCAAAATCACGCAGGAGAGCGGACAAAACACCGCTGTCGTAATTGGCATCCCCGGCTCGGGTAAGAGTGTGTTCCTTCACTCGCTGATCTGCAGTGCTGCAATCAAGTATTCGCCCGACGAGCTGAGAATGTATCTCATCGACTTCTCCGGCGTTGAGTTCAACTCTTACGCCCTCGGTAAACTGCCGCACGCTCGCGTTATCGCCCCGGAGGCTGAACGCGAGTTCGGACTCAGCATCCTCAACGAGCTTGTCGAGGAGGGAGCTCGTCGTATGACACTATGCCGTGAGCACAATGTCAGCAACATTGTTGACCTCAAGCGCGTCGCCCCTGAAATCAAAGTGCCTCGTCTGCTTGTCGTCATCGATGAGTTCCAAAAACTCTTTGAAATCGAGAACGACCTGATTTCACGCGAGGCCAATTCAAAAATTCACATCATAATCCAAGAGTTCCGAAAATTCGGCATCAACCTTATTCTCGCAACTCAGAAGTTGCCCTCAGGTTCTTTCCTGCCTCGTGACCTCATTGCAAACCGTATTGTTTTCAAGAGTTCACCTAATGACTTCTCTGCTCTCATTTCGTCAGAGCGAAATGAAGGAATGCCTCGTCTACGCACAGGACAGTGCATATATAATTCTGAATCCGGCGCGGCCTACGACAACGAGGTTGTGCAAGGCTACTACGTTTCTAAGACAGAGATTGACTCTCTCCTCTCTAAGTTAGTCGAGTTCGAGAAGACACAAGTCTACGAACGTGAACCGCTGAAAGTATTCCGTTCCGGTGAGCAACCCGACTTCAGGAATCGCCGTCGGCAAGCAAACCACAATGGCATTCGCAAAGCAGGAAGTTCAATTCCCGTTTATCTCGGTGAATCCATCTCTGTCTGCGACTATGACGTCAATCTCGAACTCAATCTCGAGGGTGCTAACAACCTGCTTATAATCGGAGGCGAATCCGCAGTTGCAGAAAGCATCTGCTTCCATTCGTTGATTTCAGCATCAACAAATCACGTTGAGAATAGCGCATCTTTCATCGTGATAAATGGTATGCGTTCTGATAATCCAATGGCAAATAAGATGCTTGCAACCATCAACTCTTTGCCATTTGGTGCGTCTTTCCCATCCAAATCAGCTGATATTGAATTTGCACTAACACAAATCAAGGAGTTAATAGATGAGCGCAAAGATGCAGATGAAACCAACTTCGACTATGTATACCTCGGCATTTTCGATTTCCAGAATTGTCATGCCTTCGACAAAGACACCTCGGGAAAATACGAAAAGCCCTCAACCTCGGCTTCTCTGTTAGAGTATATACTGAGGAACGGTTCATCGGTAGGTGTGTTCACAATCTTACAAGTTGACAGCTTGGAGAATCTGACACGTATCGGTTCGGTGCTTAACACGTTCAACTATCGTGTCGCACTTCAAATGCCGGAAATGGACTCAACCAAGATTGTAGGTTCTTCTGCGGCCAATAAACTGTTTGTCTTTAACCGACCCGCATCGAAGTATCGCGGCTATCTGAGAGACAATAACCGAAATCTGCTCATTAAGTTCAAACCATATAAATTCACTTGATATGCCCGGAATGATAAACGATCCCGAAGCTATTCAAAAGTTTCGTCACGAATTGCTTGATGTCGTGGATAATCTTCAGTCGCAGCTCAAACGCACTGATGCTGCTATGGATGATGTCGCTGCATCATGGAAAGATAGCCAATTTCAAAAATACCATCAAGAGTTTTCAAAAGACCGTGATATATTCATACCCCTCTGTAATGATATTGAGGAATTTGAAAGTGGTCCCTTAGCCCAGCTCCAATCAATTCTCGAAACCTACAACGACCTTTAACCATGGCATCATTATCACATACTGAAGTAACCTCTCAATCGCTTATCGCTTTGCAAGGTGAACTGCGTGCAATGTCGCAGTCGCTCAGTGAACTCTATGATATTCTATGGGGAAACCTCGATGCTTTAGGCGAAGAATGGACCGACGAAAAGATGGAGGATTTCAGTGAAGAATTTAAAGACAGTCGCGAAACCATCATCGAGCTCGCAGAAAAATACAAGTCGTGGGCAGATAATTATCTTCCTCCTCGAATCGATGAAGTCATAAGATACGAAAGAGCAGCAACCGGTATTAAGTAACGTCTTCAATGGAACAGCCTGAAGCCATAAAGCCTAACGGCGCATATATATCCGACCACCGTATGTTGGTGGAACTCGGTAATGCTTTACATTACACGGGCGATTCCATAATGCAGTTGCGCGAAGCTGTTGATGGCTATTTCCGTGCGATAGAGCAGGCTATGGAGCGTAAAATTGAAGAAGTAAATGCTAAGCTTCAGATGGCGCAACAAGTTCTTTCCGCTGCAGAAGATGCTCTTAGAGCATGCCGTGACTCCGGCTACTATGACGATGAAAAGGAAGAGTATGTCGAGCCAAACTGTTCTTGCGAAGAACGTGATGTCCGCGACGCTGAAAAAGAAGTTTCTCGAATCCGTGGGATTATTGAAAAACTTGAGCGTATCAAAAGCGAGACAGATCGTGAGTTTTCAGAGTATCGTCAGCCGATAGGTTTTGTATCTCCAGGTGGTGGAGACGGCATTCTGCAATGGCTTGGCGAATCCCATACAAAAGAGGCTTCCGGTAAGATGGAGCATATACTTGAAGTGGTCGAGAAATACCTTCGTGTCAACGTCGGAAAGAATAGTCTCACTACTATAGCCGACGTACCAGAGGATATGGATAGCAGCGGATATAGCCCAACTGAGGAATCCAAGAAAGAAAAGTTCCGCCAAGGCATCGAACGTATCATCGAACGGCAATCAGCCGACAATTATGGCGACCATCAACTCAGAGAAAGCAATGCAATTGTTGTGTGCCAGGGCTGCGGACGACCGATAATTGCTTGCAATTGCCCACGAGATCCGAGAGAACATTTTAGAATCTTTAACTACGACCTGTCAAGATGAGCATTATTCCCGACTATGCAAGGCAAGGTATTGAGTTGATGCGTCAACTTGAAGGCCAGGCAGAACTTACCGCCCAATACTGGAGTGATGGTAAGCGAAAGGAGTATTACGATAAGTTTATTCTTCCTTACCTATCATATTTGGAAACCTATGTCTACGGAACCGGTTCTCTACGAGGCAAGGGGCTGAACGACTTGTTGGAGTTTGTCTCAACAAAAATCGATGAATTTGAGGATGCGGCTGAATCCTCCATCACTGGAGATATTATAGCGCCTTCCTATTCCACAAACGCATATTCACATGGTCAAATACTAGCTCCTACTGAATTTGATTCCAAAGATATGAGAGATGTAGTCGACACGCCCTCCATAGATGTGCCATCAGATAGGGACCCGAGCCGGCTTTCAGACAGGCGTGCCACATGGACTGTTGACTATAATTTAAACGGCCCCGGAGAATTCTCCGCAGAAAATTTACGCAACATCTTAAAACGACGCAGAAATGGGTGACATAACAAACTTCAAAGTTAATGACGATGGTTCGGTGACAGTTGGCAACCCACTGACGCGGGAAGAATCGAATATTCTTGACATTTTCAAAATTGAAAAGGCCAAGGGTGGTCTTTTTGCGAGTCACCGTATGAAAAAGCGTGCTCTTGAATATGCCAAATCTGTTGGTATTCCGAATTTTACTGTTGAAAAATTGTTCTTAGAAAACTATAGCGAAGACTTCGCTAAAGAGAGTAATTTGACTTCATTGATAATTGGTTATGTCACGCTATTCGGTGGATTTATATGCTTAATATGCTGCATTGCAATGCTTATTGAAAATTATGATTATTATATAAAGTTCCAAAGTGATGATTTCAATCGGTGTCCTGCTGTTAATCAGCAGCCGATTGTTTATGACATTGAGATGCTTGCAGGAGGCATCTTTGGTGTTTTGGTTGGCATCACTTGCCTTCTCGTTTCTCGCAACAAAAACAAAACCAGTAAGAAAGCTAAATATAGTACCAAATATTAAAAGTTTTTACTATGGGTGACATAACAAACTTCACGGTAAACGATGACGGCTCGGTAACCGTAGCCAATGGGTCGACAGGGTCAAAAAGTACAAATAAACATGAGGCGAATATACTCGATATTTTCCGTATCGAAAAAGCTAAGGGAGGCCTATTCGCGAGTCGCCGTATGAAAAAGCGTGCGCTCAAATATGCGAAGCAAGCAAACGTTCCAGAGCATATAGTTGAAAAGTTAATGCTCGACAATTATCCCAGCGAGTTTGCTTGCTATCCCAAAACAACGAAGCTGATTTCCTGGATAAGCATCATTGTTTTATTCTTACTTGGAGTCATTATATTGGCATTCCCAACCTATGATGAGTTCGAGAGGTATTCGCGTAAAAATGAGATATACAAAGCATTTCATGATCGCAGAGAAAACAAATTTGAAACATATGCAGGTGGCGCAGTAGATGAATATTTTGCAAATATGTCAATCGAAGAGTATAACCGCCAACTCAATAATGCAAAGAAATACCGAGATTATCATCTATCAGATTTCCTATATTTTTTATATGCTGACCTTGCGTGTCTATTAATTGCCGGAGTCGGAATTTGGCAATATCGCAAAGTGCGCAAAAGCATAATCGAAACCACCACAAAACAATTAGACAATGGCTGACGAATCTCGACAATGGTATAATCGGTATCCTTCTCTACTTACAGTTGAGAAAATCGCAATGCAAAAGTTCTTCCCTCAGTTTACTCTTGACAAACTTGATGATGGGAGAATGTGCTGGCTCGGTTCCATTAAAGTTGATGGCAGAGAGATTGATTATCATTTGCTTGTTGTATATACTCCTAATCATCCGTTTTGTTGCAAGGAATACTCCTCCATTATGGTGTATCCTATGATGCCGGATAGTGATGAAATTATAAATAGTGCGAAAGAGACCCCGGGGTTTCTAAAAGATGATTGTGATAATATGTATCTGGAATTATTATTCGATAATTTCGATTCCTATGATAATCCACAGAATAACGATAATAAAACAAATATAACTGCAGCCGCAGCCTTGCTAAAGGCCGTAGACTGGCTTAAAATGATTAAGTATTAATATCTCATATGAACAAATTAATTAACATACCTGCCGGCAGATTTGCCGGAGAGGATGCGGCTTCAAGAATGAAAGCGCAGCAAAGAGCTCGCATCGCAAAGGCTCTTCGCGAAGGCGACATTGTCCCATTAGCCAAGGGCGGAGATGCTATGGACAAAGACCCCAACGCAGTCAAAATCTCAACTGCAAGAGGTAAGCTTGCCGGGGAGGATGCGGCTTCGAGAATGAAAGCGCAACAGAGAGCTCGCATCGCAAAGGCTCTTCGCGAAGGCGACATTGTCCCATTAGCAAAAGGCGGAGATGCAATGGATAAAGACCCCAACGCAGTCAAAATCTCTACTGCAAGAGGAAAGCTTGCTGCCCAATGGTATGAACTTGACCCCAATCTTCTAATCATGGAGAAACTCGCTATGGCGCGCAACTTTCCCCAGTTTAAAATCGACAAACTCGACGACGGACGGCTTTGTTGGTTAGGAATTCTCGAACCGGGTATCTATGAGTCAAAATTTGGCAAAAAGCGCCAATACTATGTTATGGCTGTATATGATAACAACCATCCCAACCAAAAAATGGGTTCGTCGGTAAAAGTTTATCCACTTATGCCTGACGTTGACGAACTTATTGAGTTCTGCGGTTTTAGGCCATTTCATCTACTCACAGATGAAGTTGGCAACCATTACCTTTGCACAAACGAAGCCGGGGACCAACTTGTGGGTGCAACAAAGACTACTGCAGCAGTTGTCCTGGGATGGGCTTCTAAGTGGCTCATGGCATATGAACTAGTCCTTACGGGAGACCTTACGCTCGCTGAGTTTAATCATCACGGAGGCATTTAAATCTCTCATACTATGAGCAAAAAGTGTGATACCGTAATAATAAGCGACAAAGCATACAATGCGATTATTCGCGAGAGCTTTGCCAAACACCCTGTGGAAACCGGTGGTATACTCCTTGGATATATTCTCGACAACGGTTTGTGGGTGGTGATGGAAATGATACCACCAGGCATCAATGGTGTATTTCAGACTGCCTACTTTGAGTATGACCAGGAATTTGTGAATTACCTTGGTACCTCCGTTGCCAATCAGTACAAGGAGCCTCTGCAGGTGCTTGGTTTGTGGCACCGTCACCCGGGGTCGATGGATTACTTCTCTTCGACTGACGATGTCACGAACTCCGATTTTGCCTCCAAGAATCCTTATGGAGTCATTTCTGGCCTTGTGAACATAGATCCTGCTTTCCGACTTACGATGTATCACCTTGATCATAACGATGGAGTGCGACCGCGTAACATCGCTTATTCAACTGTCGATGTTGAGGTAGGGGATGACCTTATACCCGAAAAGTTTTTCGCCTTGCGATATGTCGATGCTGAACGAAGTGACCTCAATCCTACGCCTACTCATACCAATACTCAAAACGACCAAACACCCACAGTGCCGAAATCTCCGCGTAATGGTAGTGGTGAGCCTGATGAAGATTCTTATGAATCAAACGGTGAAAATAATTCGGGGAAAGAAGATAAAGACAAGCAACAAACTGGAATAATTCAGCCTTCCAAACACTCATGTCGTAGGAAATGGCTAATTGTGACAATCGCTGTAGGAGTATTTGTCATGGGTTTTGTAAGCGGGGTTATATGTACTTATTTGTTTAGACCGGAACGTATTGAATACATGGTATTAGACATATCCACTAAGGAATTGCCAGGGAATTCCCAAAATAAACCGGACTCAATAGAGTCTATAATTACGACAACTCAAACCGACTCTATTACTAATTACGACTCATCAAATGGCGACGATTGACATTAATAAGTTTATGAAAGGCAAAGGGTTGAAACCGACCGTTTGCTATCCTCTCAACATTGAGGGCAACCACGAGCTTTGGGGTTATCATCACTCGGAATCTAATTACTATAACATTGTCTCCATTGATACGCCCGACACTCGATTGGGTGGTGAAGCACAAATCCTTCTCGGTCATTTCTATGATACGAAACCTGAGCAGACCGAGGTTATGCTATATGGTTGGAAAGACACTGATGGCAATGTTCAATTCCAAACCTCAGATGGCAAACAATGCCAATTGGAGGGCTATAGCTTGCAGATTGACATCTTCTCACGAAATACAGGCATACTTGAGTCTGACATAATGCTCAAGAAAGGAGTCGTCATAATAGGTTGCGGTTCGGTTGGCAGTTTTGTTGCACTCGAACTTGCCAGGGCAGGTGTGGGTCGCTTCTTCCTCATCGATATGGATATTCTGAGTTATCATAATATCTGCCGCCACCAATGCGGTATACTCGATGTGGGTAAGTATAAGACTACCGCACTTCGCGAACGAATTCTTCAAATCAATCCTAAGGCCGAAGTGCATGTTTCGCACAAGCGCATACAAGACGTGCCGCTCGCTGAGATTGAACCATTTTGCACTCCCGACGCAATTGTGGTGGGATGTGCTGACAATCGCGAGGGTGATTACTATGCAGCGCAGTTGTTGGCTAAACCAAATGGAATGCCGTTTATCTCTATCGGCTGCTGGGAACGAGCATTCGCAGGAGAAATCTTCTATTGTCTCTCCACGGGGATGCCCGACTACGAAGACTTCCTGGCAACCATGACCGAGACTTCCGGACGAGTTGAAGCCAACACCCACATCTACATGGGTGAGGTCGGCAGCTTTGAGCCGGGCATCTCTGCCGACATAAACTTCGTAACTACGATTGGCGTGAAGATGATTCTTGACCTGCTCAACCGTGATAACGAGAATTACACTCAGCGACTCATCGACTCGCTGACTCAGTACACGCTAATCTGTAACACGAACAATCCAAAGATTGGCGGCGAGATGGCTGAGATATTCTCATATCCCCTCCAAGTAACCCGCAGCATAGTCCTCGACTACGCTGAAAAAGAAGAACCAAAAGAAGAACCCAAAGAATAAAATCGTATGGGACAGCAACCGAATAAATATCATATAGCTGACGATGGAAAAATCTATCGGATTGAGGATGATGGCGCTGTAACTTATCTCGGAAACGCAGAAGATCGTCAAAATCATCCGCAATATGACATAGCTGTTAATGCATCGAAATCGGGTTCTAAGTGGGGATGGGTAATTGTTTTAGTTATAATAATATTAGCAACCGCGGTACTAATATTTATTTCTAATCAAAATTATTCTATATGCGACGAAAATTATAATTCAAATAACGTTCAATACTCTTCTAATGAAGAAACTGTTTATGAAAGCCCTGTTCAATCAGCAGAATGTACTGAACAACAGGGTTATACATCCTCAAGTGAAGTCCCGGCAGATTATGATGCTCAATATGCATTCATCGTTGACGGTAATTTTTATGGCACTATTGGTAATGTTCGAATACATGGAAAAATGACATTAGATACCGAAAATCCTTTTGGTGTTCTATACTATTCAGATAATGGAAATGGTGAAGCCTTGGAAATATATGGAACATCTGATGGCAAAATATGGTCTGAATACTATAATGATAATAACACAGGGCGTATAGATTTCTCATTCTGGGATCTTGCATATAAAAATTATGCGCGTGGCACATATACAAGAAATTCTGACGGAAAACAATTCTCTATAGAACTATATAAAACAAACTTCTAATATGGGCGAAAATCCGAAAAAATATCACGTTACCGATGAGGGCACCGTCTATCGTGTAAACGAAGATGGCTCCTTTACCGAGATGTGCAATGTTGAAAATATATCGGATGCTCTTATACAAAGACAATCAAGTAATCTCGTAGAGCGTCAATATTCAAAATATTCCAATACAAATATAACTGTTAAGGTTATTCCCGTCAGATACTCTATTACAGAAATGGAGCAAATGCTTTGCTCAGGCAGAGGTAATGAATTAAATAAAGCGGAACGAAAAATTATTGCAGATAGCAGCCATAATTTTTCAGCCCTTGACTCATTCGTCGACTTCGTTGGCGTTCAATATCTTATTGTGCTAATTCGCAGATTTGAGGCTGGAGATACTTTTATAGAGCCTTTACTCTTGAAAATAGCGAGCCAAGACATCCCATCAATTAGCTTTATGGAACGCTTGGCATCTTGTAAACGTAAGTTTACATTACCTAACATTATTGACTTACTACAAAACAACCAGGATTCAAGAGTAAGATACAAGTTTGCTCAAAATCCTTTATATAGGCCGCAACTTTCTGAACAGTTCATTAAGAAAAATGATACGAAGCCGAGTAGTGGTGGTTGCCTCAGCGTTATTCTTCTGATTTTAGTTTTAACCTCCACAATTATCACTATTATATAAGCAATGGGACAAGAACCGAAAAAATATCATATATCTGACAATGGCGATATCTTCAAAGTAAATGAAGATGGTTCCTTCACAGAATTAGGGAATGCAGAAGAATTAGATAAGTCTCTTCGTCAACCTGCTGTCAAGAACAAAACATCAAAATTTTTATGGCCGACAATATCATTAGTCATTTTAGCTGCATTCTGTATAACTATTTACATGTTCTCTACGGCACACGATAGTGATGATTATATAAATTATACAGATGCAAGTGATTCAACATCATTTGTGGCTGTATCGAATGGAGGTCAATACGAAAATCCAGATTTTGATGAGTGGAGAGAACACGTTAAAAATTACATTTATGATTTACAATCATCGCCTGCCAAATCTAAATATGACACCCCAACCTATTCGGCAACTGATAATAGAATCTATCAAGCTATTGACTTGTTCTATGGCTATAAATATGCCGAGGTTGAAGAATATATGTTCTATCCGGCTTATCGGCAAAATAATGCTACAGCTCAATACTATTTGGGATGCATATACGAAAACGGTGGTCACGGCATAGCTCACGATAGTAAAACTGCTTTTTACTGGTTTGAGCAAGCTGCATTAAATGGATATCCCAAAGCCATGTATTATCTTGCTCGTGATTATTATAGAGATAAAGAAAACAAACTATATTGGATGCAAAAAGCAGCTGATGCCGGAGATATGGAAGCTCGTTATTTTGGCATGGCACATTCATATGAAGAAGGAATCTTCACCCCAGTGGATTTGAATAAGGCATTACAACTCTATGAAGATTTTGCCAAAGATTATGGGACGGACTATTGGTTGGTCGGCAAAGATATTGAACGAGTCAAATCGAAATTGGTAAATATTGACAATTGAATTGTTATCCCTCACCTATTCGGATACCTCCGTGGAATATATTGAGGGGTTAAAGAGTGCTCCCTGTTAAATTCTATTTGAGGCTGATGATAATTTGGCGTGGGGTTTTTGTCTCACTCAGACCAATCTTTATATGCCACTCGAGAGCTAATCTTGGCCCACACAAGATCGGTTCACTCCCTCTACATATCTCTTCGACATCCGGCCATCATCTACATGTGTATCAATTCTTTGTACCATACGACAACCTCATATCATGTCTTAGCCTAACGAAAAGAGACTTATACACAAATAATGGAAATAACTATAATGTCACTAAATTAGGAATTATAAGTAACTGATTTACAACCATACATAATAAAATTCAGATGCTTAATTTAGTGACATTACAAATAACTATTTCACTAATATGCACAAAATTTAAGTCGTGCTTATTTGATGGTGAGTTTGGAGCCGGAGAGGCTTACGGGGATTAGCACGGGGCGGCGTATGTAGCGGCCATTGTCGCTGCGGTGGCTGTGGAGGCTGAGCAGCCACTGGCCGTCGAGGGTGCGGAAAAGCATGCCGTGGCCGAGGTTGGGGCCGGTTATGGGCTTCTTTTCCTGCAGCCATGGGCCGCGGATTGTGCCGCTTTTTGAGTATGCCACGCCCATGGTGTAGTCTTTGCCCACCCACGACGTCCATATCATGCCGAGGCGCCCTTTGTCGGTGCGGAACAGCCAGGGGCCGTCGGTCACGCGGCTGGGAGTGGGTTTTTCATTGCGCACTTCGCGGCTCCAGGGCGAGGCGGAGGCTTTGAACAGGAGGAAGGGCTCGCCCATTGTGCCTGTGAGCGAGGGATTGAGCTGCACGGCCTCCATTGTGCCGTTGTCGTCTTTGAGCCATTCGCCGCAGAATACCATATAGGGTGTGCCGTCGGGCTCAACCCATAGAGTGCCGTCAAGGGTCGGGCGGTCGGCGGGCAGGTAGTCGTCTTTAGATGCGGGCAGGTATGGGCCGTCGGGGCGGTCAGATACGAATATGTGGGTGGCGCGGCGCGGTATGTCACCGTTCTGGTTGTGGTCTATTACTATAGAGTCGTTGGTGATTGTTGCAAAGTAATAGTATTTGTCGCCATACTTATGGATTTCGGCAGCCCAGATTTGAGGGCGGCTTCCGGCCCAGGGCAGCGAGTCGGTAACGGCTACGGTGTATGGGCCGTCCCAGAGGGCGAGGTCTTTGCTTTTCCAGAGCTTTCCACCGGTTCCGGTCATGTAGTATGTCTGCGTGAGGCTGTCGGCGAGGATTGCGGGGTCGCTGAGCATTATGGAATCGATGGGCACACCGTGGCGCAACTGCCAAGGCTTTGTGTTCCAATGGCTTTCGAGCCGTTTGAGCTCGGCCATAGAGATGGGTGCGACAGCTCCGTGTTTCTGCTCGCTGAAGTTGGTGCGACGCATTGGCGAGTCGGGGGCGTCGAAATATCCTATGGGCTTGTAGTTTACGAAGTCTGTAGTTTCCACAAATCCGAAGTTCATGGGCGAGCAGCGGTAGTTGTCATACATCACCACGTATGTGTCGGTGTCGAAGCGCTTCCAGCAGTTGGGAGCCTCGTGGCCTTGGCGCTCGCCGTCGTGGTAGTTGTCATCGAATACGTATGGTCCGGTTATGCGCTTTGAGGTTGCGTGCTTGGGTGTAGCGCCTTTTTGGTGGCTTACATAGAATAGGTGATATGTGTCGCCCACCTTTATAATGTCGGAGTCGATGATATTATACGCCTTGTCGGGAGCCTGCGCCAATAGCTGAGGAGCCGAGTCGAGGGCATTGTAGTCGTCGTTGACGTAGGCATAGTATATTATGTTTTTGTCAACTCCCTGGCGTGTGGTGAAGTGAATCATAAGCTTTCCGGCCTCCTCGTCATAAACCGTTTCCGGTGCCCACACGCAGCCCACCTCGCTCCAGTCCATGTCGGGCTGGGCGGGAAACTTGGTGAAGTCGATGTTGGTGCGTGTCCAGTTTATCAGGTCGTGGCTTTTCATAAGCACGAGGCCGCGGTTGTTGCCCCAGCCGTATTTTTTGCCATCGCGCTCCCATTCGGTGTCGCGAACGCCGTCGCGCTTGCCAAACACGTGCAAGTCGGTCATAGACAGGTAGAAGGCGCCGTCGGGGCCGCGGAATATGTGTGGGTCGCGAATGCCGTGCTGCTCGGCTATGGAGTCGCCGGCTATAATGGGTTTGTCGTCGTTGAGGGCGCTCCAGGTGTATCCGTCGGGGCTCACGGCCATGTGCAGGCCGTGGTCTTGGTCTTTATGATACACCATAAGGTATGCGCTGAGTTCGGAGTCAGGCTCTCCGGCGCAGAGCGCGGGAGAGGAGGCGAGGAGCAGAGCTGGTAATATTACGGTAAGTCTCATTGATTTAAGTTCGATATTGATAGGTCTTGCAAATATACGAAATTATCAGCATTTTCATATCTTTTCTCTAAAATAGACAAGGTTGCCCCACGGTAGGAACGTGGTCAGATACGGCTGAACACGTTATTGTTAGCGCCCATCGTGTAATCGTACATGAACAGCTCGCGTCCGTCATCGGCTTGCCGCTTTGCCCAGGCAAAGAACGCTTCGTAGACGAAGTATCGGGAGAGATTCTTTGCAAAGCAAAGCGCCAAGGGCGATAAGCCCATTGTTTTTTCAAGGTAGTAGCACTCCTCGACGTTATGCCGGGCGACCGCCAAGCAGCTTCGACCGAAAGGGAGAAATAGACCTTGATTCACACCGCAAATACAGAATAAGGCAAATTCCACTGTGCTCCGAAAGCGACCAAAGGTCGATGACTCGGATGGCTGTCAGGCATCCCCACACACTGTGTTTCGTCGAGCTAAAGGTTGTCTGCATAGAAAAAGGGCCGCTTTAACGCACTGCGAAAGTACGGTAAAGCCCTCTATGCGGAAAAGACGTTAATTCGGCAGTTAATGACTGCCGAATTTGATGCCATTCTTTATTCGGCGGCGATAAATCATAAAGTTATCGAAGCACAGGTATGTAAGTAGTATTATACCTGCCAATTCAAACCACGCCATTCCTGATTTGGGTTCAATTACGACACCCCAAATTCTCGCAATTATGCAGATTATGCCGATAACTAAAAGAGTTGCGGAGATATTACGTTTTACTTGATTGCTTACCATAGTTTAATTAACAAAGTTTATTAAATCGAAATACATAGCACGAGTTTTTGAGTTTTTATCTTTTTCGGATAAAAACATAAAACCGCATTTTTCGTAGAATGGAACAGCCGCAGCATAGGCATCAACGGTAATAAACCGACAAGCACTGCGGCGCATGGTGGCGAACATATGCTTTACTTGCAACAAAATAGCCTCGCCAATATGATTGCCAGCATAATCTTTTGAAACAGCAAGGCGACCTATCTTTACAGCAGGGTATTCTTTGCGACGCTTGGAGTTGACAATCTTACGGTTAAGCCTATTCCAAAATTGTTTTTCTTCGGGGTCAAAAACAATTTTATCATTTAACAGGCTGTAATATGCGACAGTCTTACATTCCGAATAATCTTCAAGAAGATATGTTAAAGCCATCAAAGCGCGAAGATAGTTCTTCGCGTCAGTAACAAGAAAGTCGTTTAAGTCGGCATCACCGCAATCAAACGACTTTATTTCCGTATCGGCTTCAATCTGCCGGAATGTGAAATTGCTAAAATCCATATTACATTTGGAATGTGCTTATAGCCTTAAAGGCTTCATAAGCCTTGCGAGCCGCATCTTTTTCGGATTGGCTGACAGGAGCGGGATTTGCTGTTCTTTCGGCAAATCTTACCGCATCTCTCCCTTTCAGTACGGGGGTTTCTTTGATAGGTCTTGCCATAGTTGTATCTCCTTTTTACTTTATATATTACAAAGGTACAACAAATTTCTGAATAATAAGGATTAACCGACAAAAAAATATAATACATTTCCGGCTACGGGTATGGTTAAAAGAAGTAGCCGGAGGCTTCTTTGCGGTTGCGGAACGTCGGGGGTGTGAACAATCGGGCGGTGTCGGAGCTGTGCCATTCGGGAAAATCGGTCGGGCGGT
>JAMPBP010000001.1:1053615-1074611 GCA_023666645.1 Clostridiales bacterium | reverse complement strand
AACACTTGACTACCGTACGTTTTAACATATGCACCGGAATAACGGCTTGTGCCATACTATGCAAGTTTTTAAAGTTCACATGCACAGGCATCGAGAATGAATAACCGGCAGAAAACATGCAAGGCTGTCCTCTCGGACAGCCTTGCTATGTGACTCATACAGGATTCAAACCTGTAACCTTCTGATCCGTAGTCAGATGCTCTATTCAGTTGAGCTAATGAGCCAAATGATAATGATTAGCTGTATTAATCTTGCGTATCAAATAATCTTAAAAGCTTTAATTGCTGCCTCACGGCATGAAATGAGAAATCTTTCTTTGCAATGGTGACTCATACAGGATTCAAACCTGTAACCTTCTGATCCGTAGTCAGATGCTCTATTCAGTTGAGCTAATGAGCCAGTGGGCTATCTTGCGATTGCGAGTGCAAAGTTAAGGCAATGATTTCAAACCGCCAAATTTTTTTGCAAAAATTTTCAGATTGGAGAATTTTTTCGTTAATAGTTGTAAAGGTGGGCTAATTCTATTACTTTTGTAGCGAGTAAGTCCCCGATGAATCAGGATATAAGGAAAAACTAATCATAATATCTAAACAACAATTAATCTCTTATGTGGTTAACTAACTCATCTTTAGGCAGGAAGCTCATCATGTCAATAACCGGAGCATGCCTGGTCCTATTTGTAACGTTCCACTGTCTGATGAACAGTGTGGCCTTGTTGTGGCCTGCGGCCTACAACCAGATATGTGCCTTCCTGGGTGCCAACTGGTATGCATTGGTAGCATCGGCCGGACTGGCATTGCTGATGGTAATACACATCATCTATGCCGTGTGGTTGACAATGCAGAACCGCAAGGCTCGTGGTAACGACCGCTATGCGGTAACCTCCAAGCCCAAGCAGGTAGAATGGGCATCGCAGAACATGCTGGTTCTGGGAATCGTGATCGTAGCATTCCTGATACTTCACCTGGTGCAGTTCTGGAGCAAGATGCAGCTCGCCGAACTGCTGGGCCAGCATGAGCCCGATCCCGCCAACGGTATCCTCTTCATCGACATGGCCTTCAAGTGCTGGATCACTCCCGTTGCCTACATAATCGGCTTCATCGCACTGTGGTTCCACATGACCCACGGTTTCTGGTCGATGTTCCAGTCGGCCGGTTGGGACAACGACATCTGGATGCCCCGTCTGAAGAAAATTGGCAACTGGTGGGTATCGATCGTAATCGCACTGTTCGTAGCCCAGGCAGTGATATTCACCGTACGCGCCAACAGCGCCTGCGACTGTGCACCTTCACAGGAGTGGAATCAGCTCATAATCGAGCAGACAACAGTCGTGACCCCCTCATGCTGTGGCACAGTGCAGTGTGTAAATGAAAATAGTAACAATTAAATCACTTATTCAGACAATGGCAGACATTAAGAATCTCGAAGGGATGATTGACTCAACTCCCATTATGAAGGATTTTGCCGACATCGAATCGTCCAAACTCCCCGAATTCCAGATTGACAGCAAGATCCCCGAAGGTCCCATCGCTGAAAAGTGGACCAACTATAAAGCACATCAGAAACTGGTGAACCCCGCCAACAAGCGTAACCTCGACATCATCGTTGTAGGTACCGGTCTGGCCGGAGCATCGGCAGCATCGACTCTCGGAGAGCTCGGTTTCAACGTGCTCAACTTCTGCATTCAGGATTCACCCCGCCGCGCCCACTCCATCGCCGCCCAGGGTGGTATCAACGCTGCAAAGGATTATCAGAACGATGGTGACTCGGTTTACCGCCTGTTCTACGACACAGTGAAGGGTGGAGACTTCCGCTCACGCGAGGCCAACGTATACCGCCTGGCAGAGGTGTCCAACAATATCATCGACCAGTGTGTACAACAGGGTGTTCCCTTTGCCCGCGAATATGGCGGCTTGCTTGCCAACCGTTCATTTGGCGGTGCCCAGGTATCACGTACATTCTATGCCAAAGGCCAAACCGGACAGCAGCTTCTGCTGGGTGCCTATGCCTCGCTGAACCGTCAGATTCAGAAAGGCACAGTAAAATCGTTCAACCGTCGCGAGATGCTCGAACTCGTCATCATCGACGGCCGTGCCCGCGGTATCATCGTGCGCAACCTCATCACCGGCGAGCTTGAGCGTTATGCCGCCCATGCCGTGGTACTCGCTACCGGTGGCTATGGCCGCACATTCTTCCTGTCGACCAACGCCATGGGCTGTAACGGTTCGGCTGCAGTGCAGGCCTTCAAGAAGGGTGCCTACCTCGCCAACCTGGCATTCACCCAGATTCACCCCACCTGTATCCCCGTTCACGGTGAGGACCAGTCGAAGCTCACCCTCATGAGTGAGTCGCTGCGTAACGACGGACGTATATGGGTTCCCAAAAAGAAAGAAGATGCCGAGGCTATACGCGCCGGCAAGAAGAAACCTACCGACATACCCGATGAAGACCGCGACTTCTATCTGGAGCGCCGCTACCCGGCATTCGGCAACCTGTGTCCCCGCGACATCGCCAGCCGTGCCGCCAAGGAGCGTTGCGACGCAGGCTATGGCGTAGGAACCGGCAATGCCGTTTACCTCGACTTCAAATATGCCATCGAGCGTCTGGGCAAGGATGCCGTTAAGGACCGCTACGGCAACCTCTTCGACATGTACCAGATGATATCTGACGACAACCCCTACGAGACCCCGATGATGATCTTCCCCGCCAGCCACTACACCATGGGCGGCATATGGGTTGACTATGAGCTGCAAACCTCAATCAAGGGCCTCTTTGCAATCGGTGAGTGCAACTTCTCCGACCACGGTGCCAACCGTCTCGGTGCATCAGCTCTGATGCAGGGTCTTGCCGACGGATACTTCGTGCTCCCCTACACCATGCAGAACTATCTGAGCGACCAGATCAAGGTACCCCACTTCAAGACCGACGCTCCCGAATTTGACGCAGCAGAGAAGAGCGTCAAGGATCGCATCGCCAAGCTCATGAACATCAAGGGCACCAAGTCGCCCGACCAGATCCACAAGCGTCTGGGCCACGTGATGTGGAACCTCGTAGGCATGGGCCGCACACTGCAGAGCCTCGTCAAGGCTACCGCCGAGATCGAGGAGGTGCGCAAAGAGTTCTACAGCGACCTGCGCATCGTAGGCAACGCCGACGACCTCAACACCGAGCTTGAGAAAGCACTGCGTCTGGAGGACTTCCTGGTAATCGCCAAGATGATGGCCATCGACGCCCTGAACCGCAACGAGTCGTGTGGCGCTCACTTCCGCGAGGAGTATCAGACAGCCGACGGTGAGGCAGCCCGTAACGACAAGGACTACATGTATGTAAGCTGCTGGAAGTACACCGGTGACAACGAGAAGCCTATCCTGCTCAAGGAGCCGCTCAAATATGAAGCCATCCAGGTACAGACCCGTAACTACAAATCATAAACCCCACTAACGTCCAAACAACTGAAAACAATGGAAACTACAATAACCGTAAACTTGAAGATTTGGCGTCAGCGCGGGCCTAAGGAAAAAGGCAGCTTCGCCAACTATACTGTAGCCAATGTCTCGACAGGCAGCAGCTTCCTCGAGATGCTCGATATGCTCAACCAGCAGCTCATCGACAAGGGTGAGGAGCCGGTGGTATTTGACAGCGACTGCCGCGAGGGTATCTGCGGCATGTGCTCACTCTACATCAACGGTCACCCCCATGGACCCGTACAGGGTATCACCACTTGCCAGTTGCACATGCGCAAATTCAACGACGGCGACACCATCACCATCGAGCCCTGGCGCTCGGCTGCATTCCCTGTAGTGCGCGACCTCATGGTCGACCGAAATGCATTTGACAAGATTCAGCAGGCCGGTGGCTATGTATCGTTCAACTGCGGAGGTGCTCCCGATGCCAACTCCACTCCCATCTCCAAGGAAGTGGCCGACGTAGCCATGGACTCGGCAACCTGCATCGGTTGCGGTGCATGTGTGGCTGCTTGTAAGAACGGTTCGGCAATGCTGTTTGTATCGGCCAAGGTGAGCCAGTTTGCCCTCCTTCCCCAGGGCAAGGTAGAGCGCGCACGTCGCGCCCGCGCTATGGTGAAGAAGATGGACGAGCTCGGATTTGGCAACTGCACCAACACCGGTGCATGTGCTGCCGAGTGCCCCAAGAGCATTCCGCTGAGCAACATCGCCCGCCTCAACCGCGAGTTTATCAAAGCCAAGATCAAAGACTGATAAAGCCGTAAAGATTTAGAATCTCTTATAGTCCCGAGCCCCGGTGGTAAAATAATCCACCGGGGCTCGTTGCATTAAATCCACCGGTGCTCTTTGCATTTAGACCCTCGACCTGTAGTTCTTATCAAAGGAAATGCTTACCGTAGGTCCATAGCTCAGGCAAGATTTCAAAGGGTGAAAGCAAATTTTGCATTACAGTAAAAAAAATGATATCTTTGCGAATATTTGCTAACCAAATGAAAGCATCGGGACACATAGCAACAATAATCTTATCGATGATAACAGTGCTCACGTTATCATTGACATCGTGTATGGACTCCCCTACCCGCTCACTCCACAAGCGCATCAAGCGAGCCGACAGGATGATGTCAACCGACCCTCAGGCCGCGCTCGACAGCCTGCTGGTGCTCCCGCCCTACGGATACACGCCTGAAGATGCCCGCTGGCGTGACTTGCTGATATCAAAAGCATCATATAGGACAGGGCATGAGCTACCGCCCGACAGCTTACTCTTCAATACAGCCATATATTTCATAAACCACGGCGATTCACTGGAATCACAATCCCAATACTACTATGCAGTTTCATTGCTGGGCAAGAACAAGAAGAGAAAGGCGCTCGTCGAGCTGACCAAAGCCTATTACATTGCAAAAAAAATAGGTGACAACATATATACCGCAATAAGCTCACGTGAGATAAGTGAATTGTATGAATCACTTTACATGCTCGATGACGAGATTGAATGGTCAAGCATCGCCACCCTCTACTTTGACCGCGCCGGCATGTCACAGCAGGCCGATGAATCCCGCATCAACACGGCCCAAGGCATGATTTTCAGGAACCGCATGACCGAGGCCAAAGCTCGCCTTGACTCCATTGACATCAGGAAATATGACAACTGCGGGCCAATCAAGACCGCCTATAACAAGGCATGCTTTGATTTTGAATATATGAACGACAGGTTTGACAACGCTCTTGATATATTCAACAGCCGTATAGCTCCTTATGGCTCAGACAACTCGATACTATGGTCGGAAGTAGCCGATTGCTATCGGCGCACCGACGATCTTCAATCATGCTACCAGGCCCTTGATTCGGCAAAGTCAAAAATCGCCCGTCAGGCCGACAAATCATTATACAAACTGATTCTCAGTAATGTGAAGTATGACTCCGGGGAATACCAGTCGGCCTTTGAACTGTTGCATGAATTTGGCGACGAACTCTTCGACAACAATTTTGAAATCGTAAATCATGCAGGCTCAAAAGAACTCACGAAATTTTACCGTTACGACTCAGAGGTTAATAATCTTGAATCAAGCATACAGATACGCAACATATTCATTATCGTCTTTACGTT
This sequence comes from Clostridiales bacterium, assembly GCA_023666645.1. GTDB lineage: Bacteria > Bacteroidota > Bacteroidia > Bacteroidales > Muribaculaceae > JAAVFS01. The sequence goes on along the minus strand of JAMPBP010000001.1, from coordinate 1,069,037 downwards.
TGTCCTCCTCATCCTTCTGCTCATATATTATAGGATAAAAATCGCCAACAACAAGATACAGCTACAAAACGCCCTGCTCTCATATGACCTTCTGAGCCAGGAACTCAAAGAAGCCAAAACCGGCGTATTGTCACATATCAACAGCGACATAATAACACACTATGAGTCGCAACTCCATCTTATAAATGAACTGATCGAACAGTGTGTCAAGTTGGGACAATCGAACGAATCGACCTCGGTGGAAATATTGAGGAAGCGCATCGATACACTCCTGCTAAATATCAATTCCGACGAAAACCACTCTACACTGGCCAGCGTAATTGACCAATGTGACAACAACTGGATGACACGGTTCAAACAGGAATACCCCAACCTTCCACCCAACGACTACAAACTCGCCACTTATCTGTATCTGAAATTCAGTCCGGGCATCATATGCATTCTGCTCGGCAAAAAATCGACCGACAGCATGCGAAGTATGAAATATAACTTCAAGATTCGCCTCAAAAAAACCGGATCGTCGCATCAGGACGAAGTCTTCGACAAATTGGGTCTGAGATAAAGATCCCATTTCTCGACAAAAATCAGCAAAAAACACCACATACAACGCGTTTGTGACAAAAAAAATTACACCTACTTTCACAATGCGTTTATTTCCAGATTATTACAAGTTACCAAAAACAACATTTGTGACATCAATAAACGCAACATTTCCTTGTCCATCTCAAAATTTACCAATACTTTTGCAAGTGTATCGAAATTAAAATCACACATAAAACAATGATAGAACAATGCCTTCAGTATATTAAAAAAATTACTTTGGTTGTTCTCACCACTATCAGCACCATAGCTCAAGCCAATGCTCAGGAAGCATATGACAACGACCGATATGTTATATCATTGAATGCCGGCTATTACTATGAACACGATACCCCATTATTCATTGAACCATCATTCAGCTGGTTCTTTAATAAGAATATAGGAGTTTCGGGCGGAATTGAATTCACCACTTGCTCCACATATATTTTAAGTTCAGCATTTGGTGATACAAGCGTACAATGGGAAAATAATGCCAGTTGGTTTCTACTCAAGCCATCAGTAGTTTTCAAAAGTCCATACATATGGCGGAGTGAAATAGACGGCTTATATAGACTATGGGTCCAATGTGAGGCCGGACTAAGCCTCGGAGTAACCAGTAACAGGCTGTTTTATGATATTTACAATACATTCAGAGATCCAGAGATAGGTGTCGATGGCAAACCAATACATTCGAATGAATACAAAAAGAGCAAACAAGCCGACTGGTTGTTTTTCAACGCCCGAGCTTCTGTGAATTTTGCATTCGAACATGTCATGATTGGCGTGGGATATGGGGGCACAACACTTGACTACTATTCGGGCCGTCGTAAAATCTATATGCCTGACGGTAGTAAAATCATGACATCACCAAAGAAAAGATGGACACAGACTGTATTCATAACATTGGGATATATTTTTTAAACGGCTTATTATAATTTAATGAACAAAATCAAAAATATCACAGCAATGAAAAAGATTCTATTATTTGCGGCCATGCTGTTCATTATGGTCGGGAATGCCTGGGGGCAATCGACAGGCAATGGTTACAACCTGTACGGACAGCTGTTTGGCAACGCTACCGGAGTTGGTGTGGGCATCGACAGCCGTTTCAAACCGGGTGGTGTCTTAGGCTACTCGGCCGGTTTTGCCTTCACCAGCATCTCCTGGGACGACAGCTATGGTATCACGGGCGGCTTTGAGTCAAAGGATACCGACAGCAAGGGCATAAGCATCCCGCTGGAGCTGAACGCCATTCTTGGAAACCGCGCGAGCAAATTTGAAATAGGTGTAGGCATGACAGCTTATTTCATCAACCGCGATGAAACCCGATGGACCACGCTGTTCAAAGAGAATGACGATTGGGATTTTGACATCTCCCACAAGAAAGTGTTCCGCCCCAATATCATTGGCTCACTCAATATAGGCTACCGACTGCAGCGCCGGAGCGGCTTCTTCATGAAGCTCGGTGTCTCTGTTCTCGTAGGCGACCTCAAGTGCTCCCCCATCGATGGCGTGGTAGTGTTACCCAATCTGTGTTTCGGATACACAATTCCTCATTTCTAAATCCAGGAGGCTACATAACAGGAAAGGCCACCCGTAGTATCAATCGCTACCGGATGGCCTTTTTTACGCTATAGCGTGGGGATCACTCCATTGCCGATATTGTCATCACAAGGTCGTTGTCGGCGTTGTAAAACCCGAAGTTGCCATTTTCAAGTTGGCCGAATGAAACGACAGTGGGGAGCACCTTCTGAGCCTCGGTCTCAACTTCCATATTGGGACAAGCCATGCGGGTTGACATGAGCTGTGTGAAGGCGATATCGACATAACGGCCTGCATAGTTGCCACCCACATTGTTGCAACCTGTGGTCATCGAGAATGTGCCATCATTGAGGAACTCAATGGTGTAATCGCCCTCGGCATTGGCACCGAGTTCAAGATTGCCGAGCAGATTAACCTTCCATGAGCCCACAAGTGAGGAAGGAGAGATGGCATCGGCCTTGCGGCTCAGGGTAACCATATTGTCACCCTGCTTGTCCATGAGCACAAGCATCTCATCTTTATCCACACCAAAACGCTCCACTTGGTTGAGGGCAGTGAGCAACTTGTCCTCGATTGCCATATCGGGGCACATCATTCTTGTAGCTCCAATGCCCGAAAGGTCTATTGTGCCATTGTCGGTAGCATAGAGCGCGCCGAGAATACGATTGCAGCCGGCATTGCCGAAGATACGGCTATTCACGACATCAAATGCAAGGTAGGGGGGAGGAGTGAGAGTCACCGCCGTGTCCTGGATTGACACGACATTCCACTCGCCCGAAAGATCACTTACGGGCATATTGCGGGTTGTGGTACACGAGGTAATGGCAGCTGTGGCAAGCATCACACTGCCTATCAACATTGTTTTCTTCATAGGAATATTATATAATTTAAATACTTAGAGTCTGTTCCACAAAAAATAATAATACATGCTCTTAATATTAGAACACCCGGAGAGAAGGATTGTTTAATGAGAGCCGATCCACAAAAGCAGTAGCCCTGCAAGCACCAGGAGCAGGTCGACGCTCTTGGACCTTAGATTCTTCTCCTTGAACAGGAGGGCACCACACAGAAAAGAGACGACCACACTGCCGCGTCTCACCATCGACACCACGGCTATCATGGCATCGGGAAATGTCAGTGCATAGAAGTAGACAAAGTCGGCCGCCGACAGGAATACACTGATAAACAGTATGGACCACCGCCATTTGAACGGAGTCGATGAGTCACGGTGGGGCCACCATATGACAACGAGAACAATGCCCATCATGATACACTGGTAGATGTTGTACCAGCTCTGAACTGCCATTTTGTTCAAGGCTACACCACCGTTCTCGACGGGGCTCATCAGATACTTGTCGTAGAGCGCGCTCAACGCCCCGAGCAATGCCGCTCCCACGAGAAAATAGATCCAACGGTTGTGGGTGAACGAGATTCCCTCACGCTTGCCGCTGCGGCTCATGAAATAGAACGAGATGATGGCAACGGCAACACCGCCCCACTGCCAGGGGTTGAGGTCCTCGCCAAATATGAACAATGCCCCGACAAGAGTCATCACCGGGCGCGTGGCGTTGACCGGACCAACGATCGTAAGCGGCAACTGCTTCATGGCATAGTAACCGAGTACCCAGGAAGAGAGGACTATGAGAGCCTTGAGCAGAATATAACGGTGGGTGTGCCAGTCGGGCGACGGAATGAACCAGCGCGAGTCGGCACCGACACTCCCCGTGGCCGACGCTATGATAAGCGGGATGAAGATGAGCGAGCAGAACAGAGTGTTGAGAAAGAGTATAGGTATCACCGCGTTGTCGCGCAACGAGTGTTTCTTGAATGTATCATAGAAGCCCAGCAGGGCCGCCGACAGGAAAGCAAGCGTAATCCACATAATGAACTTTGGTGATGGTTGATTCTATTGCAAAATGCTTGCAAAGGTACAAATAAAATTCGTAGAAATAATTTGGTTTGATAGAACCTTATCCTTACATTTGTCATTATAACCAAAAAACTACCTGAAATGCGTAAGAAAACCCTCAAAATGATAAAGAACGACCCGTGGCTCAAGCCCTATGCCGAGGCTATAGAAGGGCGGCACAACGATGCCTTGAAGAAAGAGGCCGAGCTCACGGCCGCCAGCGGGTCGCTTGTCGACATGGCCAATGCCCATGAGTACTACGGACTACACCGCAGCAAGCATGGATGGACATTCAGAGAGTTGGCTCCCAACGCCTCGTCGATAACGCTCATAGGCGATTTTTCTGACTGGCAGCCGCGCGAGCAGTTCTCGCTCACGCGCAAGGCAGGCGGGGTGTGGGAAGGCAACTTCCCGGCCGACGCCATAAAGCATGGGCAGTATTACAAGATGCTTGTAAAGTGGCCCGGGGGCGAGGGTGAACGCATTCCGGCCTACGCCACACGCGTGGTGCAGGACCCGGTGTCACATCTCTTTTCAGCACAGGTATGGGCTCCCGACAGAGCCTACCGCTGGAAGGTCAAGAACTTCAAGCCCGATGTGACCCCGCTTCTCATCTACGAGTGCCACATAGGCATGGCCCAGGAAAAAGAGGAGGTGGGCAGCTATGAGGAGTTCAGGACCAATATACTCCCCCGCATCGAGGCCGACGGCTACAATGCCATTCAGATCATGGCCATTCAGGAGCACCCCTACTACGGGTCGTTCGGCTACCATGTGAGCAGTTTCTTTGCCGCCTCGAGCCGATTCGGTACCCCTGAGGAGCTCAAACAACTCATCGATGACGCCCATTCACGAGGCATCGCAGTGATAATGGATATCGTGCACAGTCACGCTGTGAAGAATGAGAATGAGGGCCTGGGACGCCTCGACGGCAGCCCCGATCTTTACTTCTATGGTGACGGTAGGCGTGAACACCCGGCATGGGACTCGCTCTGTTTCGACTACGGCAAGAATGAAGTGCTTCACTTCCTGCTCTCCAACTGCAAATACTGGCTCGAGGAGTACCACTTTGACGGATTCCGCTTTGACGGTGTTACCTCGATGCTATATTACAATCACGGCCTGGGCCAGGACTTCGGGTCATATGCCGACTATTACAACGGAGGCCAGGACACCAATGCCATCACCTATCTCACGCTCGCCAATAAACTCATACACGCCATCAATCCCCACGCCATCACCATCGCTGAGGAGATGAGCGGAATGCCGGGATTGGCAGCAAAATTTGATGACGGCGGCATAGGATTCGACTACCGCATGGCCATGGGCATACCCGATTATTGGATCAAGACCCTCAAGGAGCGCAAGGACGAGGACTGGCACCCCACCTCGATATTCTGGGAGCTCACCAACCGCCGCGATGATGAGAAGACCATAAGCTATGTAGAAAGTCACGACCAGGCTCTGGTAGGCGACAAGACTGTGATATTCCGCCTCATTGACAAAGAGATGTACTGGCACATGACTGTAGGCGACACCGACATGACCGTCGCCCGCGGCATAGCCCTGCACAAGATGATACGACTGGTGACACTCGCCACCATCAACGGTGGATATCTCAACTTCATGGGCAATGAATGGGGCCACCCCGAGTGGATTGATTTCCCACGTGAGGGGAACGGCTGGAGCTACAAATATGCCCGCCGCCAGTGGAGCCTCGTGGACCGCGAGGACCTGCAGTACAAATACCTCAACGCCTTTGACAATGCTATGGTGGATATGGTGAGTGCAGTCAAAAATTTCCAGGCTCTCGGCATCGAGAAACTGTGGGAAAAGGACGATGACCAGGTACTCGCATTCCGCCGCGGCAATCTTGTGTTCGTGTTCAACTTCAATCCTTTCAAATCGTTCAGCGACTACGGCATCCTCGCCCCGGCCGGCAACTACACGGTCGAGCTGTCGAGCGACAACCCTGCCTTTGGCGGCTTCGGCAATATCGATGAGAAGGTGAGACATTTCACCGAGAGCGACCCGCTCTATGCACCCACAGGTAAAGAATGGCTCAAACTATACCTGCCCGCACGCTCTGCCCAGGTGCTCAGACTGCACCGCTCACGTCCCCGCAAGACAGGCTCTAAGAGCCTGTCTCACAAGAAATATTAACGATAGGACGAGGCATAATTATATACCACCGATTACGATTTAGTCCAAGACCAATGATCAGTTGAAACGTGCAGCTCAGCTTTCAGATACCTATAGTTTGCCAGCGGCCATAATAAGTCGGCAGCAGTGGCCATTGGAATCTTGAGTGTCTTCACGTAATTATAACGAGTTACATGACAAGAAATTACCTTAGTATCGCATATCGTTAACATTTCTTGCGCGACAGGCTCTAAAACTGAAAGTAAATAAAGGGGGAGACATCCTCTCCTGCAAACTCCAGTACCAACTGGACAACGAGCAGAAAAACAAGAAGCTTGGCTCCCCACCAGGATTTCACATACAACGTTCCAAGCCCTTCTACCCACCGCGTGGGCAGGGCATGGAACGTTATTATTATGATCATCATTGCCAGCCATACATAGCGCACACTGACAAACGGAACGAAATAATCGAGCGAGAAATTGGTGAAAATATTTTTGATTATAAGCCACGAATCGAGCCACGAATCAGCCCGGAAGAAAACCCACAGCAAGGACACATAGATCATCGTCACGCTCCAGCTCACAGCCTTCACCCACCATCGGTCGGGCAGACGCCGGGTGAGTGGCATCGTAGCCTTATGTACCGCGAGACCCACTCCGTGCATGGCACCCCAGAACACAAACTTCCATGCCGCGCCGTGCCACAGTCCACCTATGAGCATGGTGAGGAAATTGTTGACATAGGTGCGCACAGTACCGCGGCGGTTTCCTCCCAATGGGATATACACATAGTCACGCAACCAGCTCGACAGAGAGATGTGCCACCGGTGCCAGAAAACAGTAAGATTGCCCGCCTTGTAGGGAAAATTGAAATTGGGACTGAGTTTGAAGCCCATAATCAGAGCAATACCTATCGCCATGTCACTATAGCCCGAGAAGTCACAATATATCTGCATGGTGTAGCCCACTACTCCCATCAGACTTTCAAATCCTGAATAGCCCGTGGGATTGGCAAATATAAGGTCGTTATACTGCGAGATATAATCGGCGATCACCGCCTTTTTGACTACTCCCACGAGTATCAACCACAGTGCGGCATAGAGCTCGTCGCGCGTAGCATGATAACCGGCACGTATCTGAGGTATGAAATAATCGGCCCTCACAATGGGGCCGGCCACAAGTGCCGGGAAAAAGGAGAGGAAGAACAGATATTCCAGCCAAGTGGCAGTTGCCGCCACCCTACCCTTGTAGACATCGACGACATAGCTGATGGATTGAAAGGTATAGAACGATATACCTACCGGGAGAATGATATCGAGCGGCTGAAAGTTACCCTCTACCATACGGTTCCAGTTCCACAGAAAGAAATTGGCATATTTGAAATAGCCCAATACCCCCAGCGACAGGAGAATAGAAACAGTAAGAAGCAGCCTCCTGCGCCATCTCACATCGGTGCCCGACAGGAGCCTCGACACCGTCCAGTCCACAAGCGACGTAGCAGCCAGCAACAGCACAAACCACCCGCTCGACTTGTAATAGAAATAGAAACTGAAGGCCACGACAAATGTGAGCATGTACCAAAGGCGGTTGCGCAACAATCCATATATAGGCATGAACAGAAGGAAGAGCACCCAGAAAGTACCCGACGAAAAGAGCATTGGCTCAGCTGGATTGTAACCCAACAGCCGTGTCACATTGCTGCACAGTGTGTGTAGATCGATCACAGGTATCATTGTAGCGGTTGCAGTAGGGTGACGCGTGCTGGACGACCCGAGGTAACAGTCGAATCGGGTCTCTCCATCTTAATAGGGTGAAGGCAGTTATCGGGCATCCAGCGCAATACGCTGTCCATCCATTCCCGGGCGCTTGCCGGTGTGGGGTGTGCTCCGTCGCTCTTACGCTTGAAGGTCATGCCGTCCGATAGGAAAAACTGTCCCTCGGGAAGAGTCTCCCGCAGCAATTCGTTGATGCCGGTATCATCCTTCCAGTTGGGCGGACCAATCCATAGCAACGGACGGTCGCCTATCTCGCCCAGCAAATGGGCAAGCGGTTTGGCACGTTTGTTCTTGATATCGCGCACAAAGAGTTCATTAGCTCCGAGGCATGCAAAAATATAGTCGGGTTTATAACGGCGTATGAACACCGATAGAGTGTCACAATCTCCCCACACCTGGGTAGTCGAGCTGTACCAAATGACAGTGTACAGTTTGTGACCATTGCGGGTACAATAGGCCGCCAGGCGCGGAGACAACCCCTCGAGCATCGAATCACCGAAAAACAGGATTGTCTTGGACGCGGTGTCGACCGGCACCGGAAAACGGGATACCGGCAACGAGTCAACAGAAGCCTCATTCATACCACCGGCACCAGCCAGTGTATCAATGGCAATCATGCCCGAAACCGGGCGCGAAAGCTCATCATAGAACGAGGCTGTCTTGAACGAGCGGCCTCCTATATCGATACTGTCATAACACGATGCAGCGGCAACCACAACACAGGCTACAGCAAGCAGCAACCATAATGAGATGTAACTTCGTTTCATATACAGTCAATAGAACTCGCGAAGTTAGCAAAAATTATCAATACAACACACAACAAACCACTGATAAGTGACTTAACGGTCAAAATTTGACCATAGCAAACCAACTCCTCCCGATTAAAAGCCAGTCTCACAAGAAATTTTAATGATAGGGTCGCATATCAAACATTTCTTGCGTGACTGCCTTTAAAGCTGCTGAATTTCTGATTTTATGGAAAATGGCTTAACTTTGCAGTATGAAAAAAGCAGTAAACATAATCTTCGCTTCACTTCTTGTGATTCTCGGAGCCTGCGGTACCAAGAGCGGCGCCAAAACCGACAAGCGACCGGTTGTAACCGTGAGCATCGCCCCACAGGCCTGGATACTCGAGGCTATCGCCGGTGATAGTATCAAAATCAATGTCTTGCTGAACAAAGGGACAAATCCCGAGACTTACGAACCCACAGTCAACACCATCAAGGACGCTGTGAACAGCGACGTGGTCATGCTCTCGGGATCACTCGGATTCGAGGCCGTGCTGGCCGACCGTATTGCCGGGAACAACAGCAACACCATTATCGTGGACACCTCACAAGGCATAGAACCCATTTACAACACGCATACCCATAGTCACGGTAACCATGTTCACCACGAGGACACACCCGATCCCCACACTTGGACCTCAGTGGCCAATGCACGCATCATAGCGGCCAATATGACCGAGACGCTGAAACAGGTCGATACCGGCAATTCCGACTACTATTCCCATCGCGCCGCCATGCTCGACCAGCACCTCGACTCGCTCGACAAGGCTATAAAACACGCCCTCGATACCATAACCACGCGCTCATTCCTTGTGTGGCATCCTTCACTGAGTTACTTTGCACGCGACTATGGTCTGGAACAGATTGTTTTGGGCAACGAATCCCGGGAAACCTCAATACAGCACACCCGCCGCACCATTGACCGCACTATAGGCAGCGGTGCAAAAATACTCTTCGTCCAGGCCGACTATGACTCAAACCGCGCCGAGACATTGAGCAACGATACAGGGGCACGTGTATTCGCCATAAACCCTCTGGATGCCGACTGGGAGAAACAAATTAAAATTATAACCGATGCACTCACACAGCAGTGACAAAGTAATCGAGCTTCATGACATCAACATGTCATGGAATGAACGCCAGGTATTATCGGGAGTGAATCTCACCGTGAAGCAAAATGACTTTCTGGCTATCACGGGACCCAACGGGGGAGGTAAGTCAACTCTGTTGCGCATTATCCTTAAGCTTTTAAAGCCGACAACCGGCCGGGTGATCTATTTTGACAACAACGGGCATGCAACAGATCGATTGCACATAGGCTATCTTCCACAAAAAAATATGATTGATGCCCACTTCCCTATCACGGTGAGTGACGTGATTGCTTCTGGATTATACGGTCCTTACGGCAAGTGCCTTGCAAACCCTAAGAGCCTCGTCGACGAGACTCTCGATACCATCGAGCTTTCGTTCCTCCGCAACGCCCCGATAGGCTCACTGTCGGGCGGACAATTGCAACGAGCCCTCCTTGGACGCGCCATAATCTCCAAGCCACAGATTCTCGTTCTTGACGAGCCATTGAGCTACCTTGACAAACATTTCGAACATTGCACCTACAAGCTGCTGGAGCAGTTGGCTCCTTACACCACAATACTACTCGTATCACATGAGATGACTACCATTGCCTCAATGGCCACACGACACCTCATCGTAGACCACACATTACACGAATGCACGGCCCATCACCACTATGTGAAAACCGAGTGTGAGTGAGTCGGGGCCTGAGCCCCAATCAATAATTGGGGTCGTAGAGCGAGTTGAGCAAATGGGCCAGACGCAAACCTCCGTTGAGCAACTGCTGTTCAATCACGGGAGTCCAATAGGCCACCTCATTGTAGGAGATATTGGTGCCCTCAGGAGTCTCCTCATATATCTGTGAGGCATAGGCCACCGATTGCTTGGCCCAATCGTCGACCGATCCCGATACAATCACTTTCTCTGCTTCTGGACTCTCCCGGTCAATCATATCCTGCCACTCAGTGAAGCCCCATTTATGAGCAGACTCAACAATATTGGTATCCCACACGCCATGCAAATTGGCATCGCGTCCAAAATATTTGATCTTCACACGATTGCCGCCAAGATCGGTGGCATGTCCCATATGCATAGGCTGGTGTATGTCGCCTACCACATGAACCAAAATCTTCAAGGCAAGCTGCTTGTCGGCCCATGATGAGTGTGGGTCTCGGAGAATCTCCAGCCGAGACTTGATGGCGAGCACGGCATCTCCGGCAGGATTGGCCTGTGCCTCCTCATAACGCTCCCCTGCATCGATATTCTTGTAGTGCCATGTCTTGGTGTAGGCATAATCGGGCGTGTGACTTGCATTGTCAAGCCAATTGGCCCAATAGACCATCGATTTTCCCTCGAGCAGAGAATCAACGGCGGCTTTTGTAGCTAGTGTGAGATGTTTTTCAGCTATGTAGGCTGTAACGTCATGACCTTTCTGACCCCACGCTCCTGCAAACTGGCTTGAGGACATGAGGAATATTGACAATATTGCGGTGGATATGGTTTTCATTTTGCTATTGGATTTCTTTAAGGGAGAAACTTAATGGTCAGACTCGTGATTTTGTTCGCTTACATGCTTGGACGGAGATTTCATTTTTAATTTAAGCTCGTCAAAACCTTTACCGTACACTCCATTTACATTGGCCTGAGTGATAAAAGCATCTCCATCAATAGAACGTATTATACGGAACACTGTCATGGCCTCATATTTGCGGCATATCACGAGCAGCACCTTTACCTCTTTCTTACTGTACCACCCCATGCCGGTGAGCACCGTGCAACCACGGTGGGCACTGTTATTGACAGCTGTGGCTATCTCCTCCCAGTAATGCGAGAATATGGTAAACTGGACTGACTGACGGTTGGAGTTGATCATCATATCGGCCATGAAAGGCACTATAAGAAGCACTATATATCCATACACAGGGCTTGCGATGGCTTCACCCTCAGCCCGCGGCAACAGCAGTGACGACGTAACAATACAAAAATCACAGATTTGCATTGTTCGTCCTATAGAAATATTGCTGTGTTTGGCAACCATTGCTGCAATGATATCAACGCCGCCCGAACTTCCATTATGGGTAAACGCTATTCCTATGCCCAACCCGGCAAGTACACCACCTATAATAACATTCATGAATGTTTCCTGTTGAACGATAGGAGATGAGAATAAAGGTTGCAACAATCCTATCATTACAGCTATCACGGTGACTCCAAATATGGTGCGCACCACAAATGTCTTGCTCACGGTCTTGAATGCAATAAGCAGCAACAGAGCATTCAAGGCATAGATTGAAACAGCGATAGGAACACCATAGTTAAAAATCTTTTCTGTGAGGAAATAGATCAACTGTCCTATACCGGCCATTCCTCCGATAACGACATTTTCAGGGGCTATAAAAGCTGAGAATGCAAAGGCATACATGCTCAACCCTATGAATATCAACACATAGTCTTTGGCACTGAGCCAAACTTTATCAGTTAGAATCATTTCGCGATTGATTTTATCAAGGCAAAGATAAGAATAATTGTTAAGAAATAATTGTTGGGATATAAAAATGTTAACAGTAACAAAACAAAAATTCCCTACGCACCCCTATATAAACAGTTCTGACAGATTCCACTTATATTAAGAAGAATCCATCAGACCCCTATTGATTGTCATTTACGAATTATGGAACGTACTTTACGCGATACAATAACGATAACTACAAGCATCACAATTGTTATTACCGCGATGATTGATACCGACCGTTTTGCCGACCTACTTTCCGTAATCAACTGCGACTCATTGTTCATAGCGACAGTATCACGGGAAGACAATAGAAGATAACCGGCAAGGGAATCGTAGTTCAATAGTCCCATTGACGATTCCCGTGATAAAACCACACGTGGTGATGTTATGACGACCGACAAGCCGGCAGTGTCACTCATCACTATACATGCCGTGTCGACGGTGACCCGCCACTTGCTTTCGCTCCACCCTACATCTCGATGTATCCGGGCTATACCTGTACTGTCACTGACATGGCTCGACGATACCAAACGCGTTGTTTCCGACATCTTCTTGCTGCTGCCACACGCACTTATGATGCAGAGCAAGAGAAAAACCACAAGCCTGTTCATAATGATTCACGATATTGGGTGGTAGCGTCGAAACAAGGACAATCTTTGGCCGCAAAATCGCGGTGACCATGTATGCTTATGCCCGGATACTGTCGTTTCAAGGCTGCAATGAGCAGGTCGAGCGATCGACGCTGCGCATCGGTGCGGGTATCGGCCGGCTTCATGTCGGCAGTGAGTCCCCCCACATAGCACACCCCTATTGAATGAGGGTTATGTCCAAGACAATGGGCACCTACCTTTTCAACAGGACGTCCGGGTACTATTGACCCGTCGAGATAAACCAGATAGTGATACCCAATGCAATCAAAACCACGTTGCCGGTGATACCGGTCTATATCCTCGACAGTGAGATCGCGACCTTCGGGAGTTGCCGTACAATGGACGATAACCTCGGAAATCCTACGCGGAGGGGCAAAAGAGTCCGTAGATCTGATATCTATCGCAACAGCGACAAGAACACATAGGTTGGACAGCAGCAGAAACAGCATGCCCGACTTGGAAATGGTAAACATAGCATTAATAAGTTTTAAAGGTTTCGCTGCAAAAGTATGGGGTCAAGAACATTCTCACGCGGGAAAAACTCAACTTTCCATCCCGACATAAAAAAATCGTGCAGCCATCCCCCATTTCAGGAGTTGACTGCACGATATGTATTGGTTTCTATGAGAGGATTATCTCACCTCTATAGTCTCGATGTCGGTAACCTCGGTAGTTGAGTTGATCAAACCCTCGATGTCATCCTTACTCCCGACTACGAGACGCTCATACTCGGGAAGGCCAGTACCGGCAGGAATGAGATGTCCACATATTACATTCTCTTTCATGCCCTCGAGTGTATCGGTCTTGCCGTTGATGGCTGCTTCGTTGAGCACCTTGGTAGTCTCCTGGAAGGAAGCTGCCGACATGAAGCTTGAAGTTTGCAGCGCAGCACGGGTGATACCCTGAAGTATCTGCTCACTGGTGGCAGGAACTGCATCACGCACCTTGATAAGCTTGAGGTCACGGCGCTTGAGTGCCGAGTTCTCATCGCGGAGCTTACGGGCAGTGATAATCATACCGGGCTTCACATTCTCGCTGTCACCTGCATCGGTGACAACCTTCTTGTCCCATATACGGTCATTCTCATCCATGAACTCGCGCTTGTCGACAACCTGTTGCTCCAGGAAGCATGTATCACCCGGATCGATGATATTGACTTTTCTCATCATCTGGCGTACAATAACCTCAAAGTGCTTGTCATTGATTTTCACACCCTGCATGCGGTATACATCCTGTACCTCGTTGACAATGTACTCCTGTACGGCTGTCGGGCCCATGATGTTAAGGATATCGGTAGGTGTGATGGCTCCGTCAGAGAGTGCTGTACCGGCACGTACATAGTCATTTTCCTGAACGAGGAGCTGCTTGGACAGCGGTATGAGATACTTCTTGATCTCACCATTCTTGGCTGTGACTGAAATCTCACGGTTTCCACGCTTAACCTTGCCATAGTGAACCTCACCGTCAATCTCGGCAACAATAGCAGGATTGGACGGGTTACGGGCCTCAAACAGCTCGGTGACACGGGGCAGACCACCGGTGATGTCACCTGCACCACCCGAAGCACGGGGTATCTTGACAAATATCTCACCGACCTTAATCTCAGCACCCTCTTCAAGCATCATGTGTGCTCCTACAGGGAGTGAATAGGTCTTGATAATCTGACCATTGGCATCAACGATATTAGCGTCAGGAACTTTGGTACGGTCCTTCGACTCGATGATGATTTTCTCACGTACGCTCGACGACTCGTCGCCCTCGACACGATAGGTGACATTTTCGACCATGTTGCTGAACTGCAATTTACCGGCTACCTCCGACACGACTACCGAGTTGAAGGGATCCCATTCGCATATCACGTCGCCCTTCTTGACGGTATCACCATCTTTAAAGAAAAGTTTCGAACCATAAGGTATGGGTGCCGATGTCAACATCAAGTTGGTCTTCGGGTCAAGGATACGCATCTCAGCCAGACGACCTATGACAACCTCGACATTCTTTCCGTCGCTTGTCTTCTCGTCGGTCACAACTGTGCGTAGCTCGTCGATTTCAAGTACACCGTCATAACGAGATGTTACAGACGATACTGCTGCGATGTTACTTGCAACACCACCTACGTGGAAAGTACGCAGTGTAAGCTGGGTACCGGGCTCACCGATTGACTGAGCTGCAATCACACCCACTGCCTCACCCATCTGTACCAGACGGTTGTTGGACAGATTTCGGCCGTAACACTTGGCACATACACCACGCTTGCTCTCACAGGTAAGTACAGAACGTATCTCGACCGACTCGATTGGCGACTCGTTGATACGGTCGGCAGCGGCATCATTAATTTCCTCTCCGGCATGAACGATGATCTCACCGGTGGTGGGATCTACAATATCATGTACAGATACACGACCAAGTATACGCTCTCCAAGTGATGCAACAACTTCGTCATTGTTCTTGA
>JAMPBP010000001.1:893802-1053515 GCA_023666645.1 Clostridiales bacterium | reverse complement strand
GTCCGGCGTTGGTGGCAACAGCGATGTCGGCGATAGTAGCGTCCTCAGTCTCGCCCGAACGGTGAGAGATGACAGCGGTGTAGCCATTGCGCTGAGCGAGCTCAACTGCACGGAGAGTTTCTGTGAGTGAACCGATCTGGTTAACCTTAACGAGGATAGAGTTGGCACAACCCTCTTCGATACCGCGCTTGAGGTACTTAACATTGGTCACGAACAAGTCGTCACCAACGAGCTGGCAACGGCCACCGATCATGTCGGTAAGAATCTTCCAGCCTTCCCAGTCGTTCTCTGCCATACCATCCTCGATAGAATCGATGGGGTATTTCTCAACGAGACCCTTGAGGAACTCGGCCTGCTGCTGAGAAGTGAGCTTGGGAGCGTCGGCACCTTGTTTCCATGTGTAATCGTAAACACCCTCCTTGAAGAACTCGCTTGAAGCGCAGTCAAGACCGATAGTAACATCCTTACCGGGTTTGTAACCGGCGAGCTCGATAGCCTTGATGATAACCTGGAGAGCATCCTCAGTGCCGTCAAGATTGGGAGCGAAGCCACCCTCGTCACCTACTGCAGTAGAGAGGTTGCGCTCTTTGAGCACTTTCTTGAGGTTGTGGAACACCTCTGTACCCATGCGTATGCCCTCGTGGAACGAGGTAGCACCGATAGGACGAATCATGAACTCCTGGAAGCAGATGGGAGCGTCAGAGTGAGCACCACCGTTGATGATATTCATCATGGGAACGGGGAGTGCATAAGAGTTGCAACCACCTATATATTTGTACAAGGGCACGTCGAGGTAGTCGGCGGCAGCTTTGGCAACTGCAAGCGAAACGCCAAGGATAGCGTTGGCACCGAGATTCTCCTTGGTGTCAGTACCATCGAGGGCGAGCATCTTCTCGTCGATGGCGATCTGATCAAGAGCGCTCATACCTACGAGAGCCTCTGCGATGGGGCCATTGACATTGGCTACAGCCTTGAGAACGCCCTTGCCCATGTAACGGCTCTTGTCGCCGTCACGAAGTTCGAGAGCCTCGTTGACACCTGTAGAAGCTCCAGAGGGAACTGAAGCGCGGCCACGTGCGCCTGACTCAAGGATTACATCTACTTCAACAGTGGGGTTACCGCGTGAATCGAGAACTTCACGTCCAATGATTTTTTCAATCTTCATTTGATTCTGAATTATTTTGGTTGTTATAGCTTTTAGGTCATTTCCGGTCAGGTCACATTTGGTCGGCTCTATGAGCCACGACTTTACCCTTACCGGATTAACAGCACAAAGTTACTAAAAAAATTATAGCGTTGTATACTCTATCAGGTTAATTTTTTTCAAAGCTGTGTCTCAGGGTCGAGATTATTTTTCTCGATATCCTTGAAGTAGCGATAAGTGTCGACTTTGAGTTCACCACAGGCTGCCTCGTCGGCCACGATGATTGCCTTGGGGTGCATCTGAAGGGCGCTTATGGTCCACATCTGGCTTATGCCTCCCTCCACTCCATGTTTGAGCGCGCGTGCCTTGTTATGGCCATTGACGATGAGCATGACACTGCGGGCTGCCATCACTGTGCCTACTCCAACGGTGAGTGCGGTCTTGGGAACAAGGTCGACATTATTGTCGAAGAAACGTGAATTTGCAATGATGGTATCGGTTGTGAGGGTCTTCATGCGGGTTTTGCTGGTGAGCGATGAACCGGGCTCATTGAAGGCGATATGACCGTCGGGGCCTACACCTCCCATGAACAGGTCGATGCCACCATACGACGCTATCTTAGCTTCATACTGACGGCATTCCTCCTCGGGGTCCTCAGCATTGCCATTGAGAATATTGACATTCTCGCGCTTTATATCGATGTGACTGAAGAAATTATTCCACATAAAGCTGTAGTAGCTCTCTGAGTGTTCGCGGGGCAAATTGCAATATTCGTCCATGTTGAAGGTAACCACATTCTTGAACGATACCTTACCGGCCTTGTATAGCTCTATCAGATTGCGGTACATGCCCAGAGGCGAGCTTCCAGTAGGACAACCCAGGACGAATGGGTGCTCAGGGGTCGCATTGGATGCGTTGATGCGTGATGCTACATAGTTGGCGGCCCAGCGTGACACCTGGTCGTAGTCATTTTCAATTATCAGTCTCATTGTTTGTTTTCTTTTTTATGTTTTTATTACTAATCTCTTACTGTTACAGAAGTTACGGTTCAAAATTTCAGATAAGCCGTGTCATGACTTCCTGATTCAAGACACGAGGCAAAGGTACACTTTTTTTGCTCGTCAAGGCAACTTTTTGTAGTGAAAAATTTCCTATTTGTTGGCCATAAACTCAAAATTTTAACATTTCAGTCTAAAATCATTACTGAAATAATTAATTTTGTATACTGAAACGAAATCCAAAACCACTTCAATAATGAAAATAGGGAATATCGACTTGGGTGAACGCCCTGTCATGCTCGCACCGATGGAAGATGTAACCGACGCCTCTTTCAGGCTCATATGCCGAGAGCAGGGTGCCGACATGGTCTACACCGAGTTTGTGTCGGCCGATGCCCTCATACGCAATATAGCGTCGACTACACGCAAACTCATCATAAACCCGGCCGAACGGCCGGCGGCCATACAGATATATGGCCGCGACATCGACTCCATGGTCGCGGCGGCACGCATTGCAGAGGAAGCCAAACCCGACATTCTTGACATAAACTTCGGCTGCCCGGTAAAGAAAGTTGCCGGCAAGGGAGCCGGAGCCGGCATGTTGCGCGACATTCCCCTCATGCTCGCAATCACGCGCGCTGTGGTTGACGCCGTGAAAGTACCCGTAACGGTTAAGACACGCCTGGGGTGGGACCACGAGTCGCGCGTCATTGTAGAGCTCGCAGAGCAGTTACAGGACTGCGGCATACAGGCATTGACAGTACATGGGCGTACACGCTCCCAACTATACTCGGGACAGGCCGACTGGGACATGATTGCGCGGGTCAAGAACAACCCTCGTGTCACAATTCCCATAATAGGCAACGGAGACATCACCACGGGGCAACAGCTTGTCGAGGCATTTGAGAAATCGGGCGTCGATGCTGTCATGGTGGGGCGTGCCTCAATAGGGCAACCTTGGATATTCAACGAGATGAAACAAGTCATGAACCATGGCTGCATAATCGAACCGTTGACCATAGCTGCTAAGTTTGCATTGTTGAGACGCCAAATCAACGAGAGCATTCAGCGCATCGACGAGTACCGAGGCATACTCCACATACGCCGCCACCTCGCCGCCTCCCCTCTGTTCAAGGGAATACCCAACTTCAGAGAGACACGCATAGCGATGTTGCAAGCCGATACCTTTGAAAAGCTCGACGGCATACTCCACCACATAGAGAACGACATTATTCCAGCGCTATGATCCCATCTTCCATGCAGTTTATGCCTGACAATCGACGCTCAATCACATTATAATCACATTTAACAGATATACATGAAGCACCTCTTTTCAACCGCAATATTGTCCATGATGTTTGCAACACTGCCAGCCATGGCTCAGTCAAAACAACATCACGTTGTCAATGTAAGAGATTTCACCCATCTCAGTGTCGTCAACGGCATAAACATCGACTACAAGTCACACTCCGACTCGGCCGGCATGGCGGTATTTGACGCACCGACGGCACTTGTGAACTCTGTGATTTTCTCCAACAACGGCAAGGGGAAATTGTCGATCGAGGTTGACGTAATGGATAAAAACGCGACCGATCTCCCCACCGTGACAGTTTACTCACATTTTCTCACCAACATCGAGAATATGGGAGACTCGACGGTAAGGGCATTCTCGGTCAACGCCGGTCCCAAGTTCAAAGCCAAAATCGAAGGAAACGGACGACTTTCGATACGTGGCATATATGCCGACGAAGTCTCGGCCAAAATATTCACCGGCAGCGGGCAGTTGGCCATTGACGGACGTTGCACAAAATCCAACTTCTCACTCACCGGTGTAGGTGCCATACAAGCCGACCAGTTGCTTTCAAACCGTGCGACAGCCACAATCAACGGCACCGGCAGCATCGGATGCCATGCCACCGAGCAGGTTACCGTCAAGGGAACCGGCCCCGGCACAGTATACTACACAGGCAATCCACCTACAGTCAAAAACCGGTCGATCAACGTAAAAATCAAATCCATGGACAAATAGAAATGCCAATAAGAGCCCATTCGATAAGGAATAGGCTCTAAAAAACGCGCCGCGAGTTTCAACAGTTTGAACCCGCGGCGTTGTTCATTTCTGAGGGTTTGTGGTCAACATCTCGTCATCTCCTATTTTTACGGTCGCTCCACTCTGGAATCACCTTTGGAATGCTTCATGGCCATCTCACGTGCCAGATCGACATCACGGCTGTCAACCACAATCTCGTCACGCGCTACTGTGACCTTTCTGTTATTATCTTTCTGCTTCATGACTTTAATCAATTATATAGCCATAAAACAACTACGCGATAGGAAAGGTTCTCAATTGGAGGCAGTACCGAGCTCTACAATAGCTCCTGTTGAAGGGTCGAAGATGGCGTAGGCCGGAGCTTTCTTGTCGGTGAAAGTATTGGGTTTGAGACCATATTTGATTCCAAATTGAGCCATCTCTACAAGGGCGTCGGCAAGAACTGTTCCATCATATTCCACCTGTACGTCGACCTTACCCGGCATACAGTATATAAAGGCATCCTTTGGGATCTCGACAGGCTCCCCCTTGGCGTTGACCGGCATGGAAGGACGGTCAGTGACAGTGAGAGTAATGTAAATTGGTGCACCCGAGAGATTGTCGGCATCGACTACCCCATCGATTGATGACACACGGGCGAGCACCTTGCGGGTCTCACCGTCAGTGTCGCCCGACGGGGTATAATCCAGCGTTACGACATCTGTGCTTGTCTGGGTTGTACCCACAAACATTGCCATCAACGCTGCCTCCTGGGCATTGATATTGTTAAGAATCAATTCCATCGACTTGCCATCGGGAGGCATTTGGTCGGCCTGGCCGGTTATGAGGTCATTGCGGCTCTGACGCAAGGCGAAGATTTGAGCGGCAGCCATCTCGGCACGCTTGGCAGTCGACCTGCTCTGCAGGATTTCCTCACTGAGCGCCTGCTTGGCGGCAGCCCCCTCAAGAGGTGTAGGCTGGGGAGCCACTGAAGCCGGCAGAATCACCTTGGCCGGTGAAAACTGATTCTCAGTGTTGATTGACAGCGGCTTGCCATCGACATCAATCATCATGAAAGGTGTAAAACCGGGCTTGAAGGTCACGAGATAGCGTTCATCGGGATTTGACTCGCCGTGAGTGTCAATAGTGATACTCTTGACCGATACAGTGGTCGACTCGGAAGTGATAGGGTCGGAGATATTGAAATACCTACGCGCATACTTGTAGAATTCCCCGGGTTTACGCACAGTTTTCTGAGTTTCAATCGTCACATCGAGAACTGTATTGGGCAACGCATATCCCAGCGCATACTCGCTGGCCTTGCCGGCAGTGAACTTCTGGACGCTTTGTGCATCAGTTTGGGGCGCCACGAGAGCGGCTGCGGCAATGCATGTCAGTGTTACGAGTCGTTTCATTTCTTAGGTATTATCGGTAGGAGTTAAAATTTATGATTCATTATGGTCATGATAGCACGGCCCACATTGTCGGCGATATCACCGGCAGTGACGCCATACTCGCCTTGCTCCCTGGCAGCAATCTCTCCGGCGATGCCATGAATGTAGACACCCATCATTGAAGCTTGCTCGGGCTTATACCCCTGGGCCATGAGAGCCAGGATAATGCCGGTGAGAACATCCCCGGCACCGGCTGTTGCCATCGCAGGGGTACCCGACGAGTTGTAGCAAACGATACCATCGGGGCGTACGGTGGCTGTATAATGTCCCTTTAGCACTATTATGATATTATAGAAGCGTGACATCTCGATAGCTTTCTGCAACCTGAGCTCGGCACTTGTATGCTGCCCGAACAGACGGTCAAACTCGCCCACATGGGGGGTGATAATCGACAATACGGGGACACTGTTGAGCAAGGCAGGCTTGCGGGCTATACAGTTGAGGGCATCGGCATCAAGGATAACCGGACTGGTGCGCGATAACAGGAAATTCTCAAGTGCCTGCAACGTGGCATCGTTGGTACCCAGTCCCGGGCCTATGGCTATGGCATCATAGGGCTTCTCGACTTTCAGTTGGGTCATGAAATAATCACCCTTGTTATACTGGTAGAGAGCTTCAGGAACAGATGTCTGCAGAATCTCATAGCCACACTTCGGAGCCTGGACTGTGAGCTTGCCTATGCCTACACGATTGGCGGCACGCGCAGCCAGGATAGCAGCTCCCATCATACCATAGCTGCCGGCTATGAGCATACCGGCGCCAAAATCGGCCTTACTTGAATGCAGAGGACGGGGGTGCAACAGACTCTTCACCTCGTCGGCCTCAATGAGATGATGGCGTGAAGGAGTGTTGTGAATGGCGGCGTCGCTCAACCCCACGTCGATAATCTTCCATTCGCCTACAAGCTCGGCATTGTCGGGATTGAAAAAAGCGATACGGGGGAACTGAATCGCCAGAGTTAGCTGGGCATGTATAATGTCGCGATTGACGGCAAATGGATTGGAATCGCCAAACATGCCAGATGGCACATCGATCGAGACTATCGAGGCGCCTGAATCATTTATATACTGTACCAGGGTGCGGTATCCCCCCTTGATGTTTTCCTTGATACCGGCACCAAAGAGCCCATCAACCACAAGGTGTCCGGTGTGGAGCTTGGGGATAGAGAACTCCTTGACTATCTCATTGAAATATATATCGAAATCGAGAGCAAGCAAGGCATCCCTATAAGCGCGACACGTGGCGTTGAGCGCATTGCCACCAACGTTAATAAGGTATACTTCGGGACGATAGCCATGCTCGGCGAGCATACGAGCCACAGCCAGAGCAATGGCTCCATTGTTCTCACACCCGGCAAAGATGACCACCGGTTTGCCCGGCTTCCAGCGCGACTCAATCTCGAATGTGACCCCCTCGGCCACACGGTCCACGAGATCAAGAATACTCACATGGTCATGCTCTATGGTGTAGCGTTCTATATCGTTTATCTGTTGTGTAGTAAATAGTTTCATAGCTTGAAGTGCCGGGCTCAGGGTTACTTGAGGCCACGGGTCACAAAATTAAGCAAAAGAAATAAGATTGACAAACAAAAACGGCAGGCTTCACGCTCAACTTTCCCGGTTGTCACGCTCCCGCCCTCCGTTGTCAATTTCCAGCCACCGACACCATCATAGAACCATATATCACCCCAAGCGACAGGAAATATCCGGCGATGACCTGTGACAGATTGTGGCGACCAAGCAACAGACGACAGGTACACACCAACCCCGACAACAGGACGATGATACATGGCAACGTGACTCCCGGTATCGTGCAATACCCTTTGTACACGATGAACAGAACCAAGGCTGTCAATCCTCCCATGCCGGCAGCATGACCGCTTATTTTCCACCTCATGTTGATAAAGAGCATCGCGCCCAGAACAATGGCTGCGCCCACCATGAAGGCAATCATCCAGGCCGGGGCGCCATAATGCCACAAATATAATGCAATGGCTACATAACTGAGAGTGGTCACGATATAGGGTATTGTGCGGTCGCTCCGCTCGTTGAGCAACACGTCCTTTATTTTACCTTGTACATTAAATATATATATGGTGATAATAGGTATCATCACGGTAGCGGCAAAGGTCACCAGGTCGACATAAAGCATTGACCGACCGGGAAGGAACTTCAGGAATGTGACACTGAACACCAGCAGCATGGCATAGGTGGGCATAAGCAACGGAAACGTCAGTCCTGAAATCAAACTCAATATTATTTCCAAAATCTTTTTCATCTTAAAAACACTGTATATAATACGTTAAAACCTTATTGGATTACCTTCCAAAGCTATATCTTGCGCCGCAAGCGGGCAACGGGAAACCCGAGACGCTCACGATACTTTGCCACCGTGCGTCGGGCTACATCAAAACCCTGCTGTGACAGGTGACTCGTAAGAAGCTCGTCGCTCAGCGGCTTCTCGCTGTCCTCGTGTTCAATCAACTCTCTCAACGCGGCAAGAATCTGATGTACCGATATATCGCTCGTGTCCTTCGGACGCTCGTTGAAGAGCAATCGGAGAGGATAGGTACCATGAGGGGTCGTGACATATTTTCCGGCGGTGGCTCGCGATATCACCGAGAGGCCGTAGCCCGTGAGTTCCTTTATGTCACGCAGTACCATGGGACGTATCATCGCCTCATCACCGGTGAGAAAAAAATCACGTTGTATCTTTACAATGGCCTGCATGACCCTGTAAAGTGTTTCCTGTCTCATTGACAGCACCTTGATAAACCCCTGGGCCTCATCGCGCTTGCTTTTGATAAACATGTTCACTGCATCACGACGCGAGCGTGGCGTGCCGTCTGAGATTGGCGTGTCATCAGTGAAAGTGCGTTCAATTGAGAGCTCGGGAATGCGGTTGAGCATGCGCAGTGTGAGCCGGTCCTCATCGATTTCTATGGCAAAGTCGGGCACGACATGGCGCGGAGTGTCGTCACCGGCACGGCCACTGGCATAGGCTCCACCCGGCTTGGGATTGAGACGCGCTATGACCGCCATGGCCCTTTTGAGTGCATCCTCATCGATATCAAGTGCCGCCAAAAGCTGGGTGAAATGTTTCTTGGAGAATAGGTCAAAGTAGTGGGACACTATCTCTGTTGCCAGGTTATTAGTATCGTTGCGCGGCAATCGCTTGAGCTGTAAGACAAGACAGTCGCGCAAGTCTACAGCGCCTACCCCTGCGGGATCCAACCTGCGCACCTGCTGCCACACCTTCCCCACGCGGTCAGTATCAACAAGGATACCACTCGTGGTGGCGACATCATCGGCTATCGACTGCAAGTCGCGCGTTATATAGCCATTGTCGTCGAGATTGCCTATGATATGTGTCGCAATCACACGGTCGGCATCTTCCATGTCAAGTAGCGACATTTGGCGTGCAAGGGCTTCAATAAGAGTCTCGGAGCGCTCAGGAGCGGCGGCCACGGCATCATAATACTCATCATCGGACGAGCGGTTGTAGGCACGACGGTTATAGTATGGAGTATCGTCATGATAGGCAGCCACCGCAGTGTCGGTCGACGTCTCATCAGGATGCCCCGTATCATCGGGGTCTTTGGCCTCCAGCGCCGGCATGTCATCGACGGCACGTCTCACTTCCTCTTCTATCTCGGGGGCCGTCATCTCAAGCATTCTGACATATTTCACCTGCATCGGTGTGAGCCGTTGCTGCTGCTTAAGTGAATTCTCGAGTTTCAGAGTATCTTTCATTGCAGGTCGATATGATAGGCATTGACCGGCTGGCCCATGAACATCGAGGCCATGTCGGTGAAACGGTCAGCGCTCTCGGTAGTGAGATAAGTGGCAGTGCCACCACGTGAGCAACGGCAAGCCATCTCAGGATGACGCTGCAGATAGGAGCGTGCGCTCTGGGCTACAATCTCACCCTGGGTCACCACATCGACCGACATTGGAGTGCACTCCCTTATTTTTTTATACAGCAAGGGATAGTGGGTACAAGCAAGCACTATGGTGTCGATAGAATGATCCCGGGCAATTAGCGCATCAATCTCCTTCTTCACAAAATAATCAGCTCCGGGACCATCGGCCTCTCCATTTTCCACCAGCGGCACCCACATGGGACATGCGTGGCCCGTAACGGTAAACTCAGGGTGAAGCTTGGCAGTTTCCATTTCATAGGACCCTGAGCTGATGGTGCCGCGCGTTCCCATGATTCCCACATGCTGTGATATCGACAATCGGTCAAGAATCTCGACCGTAGGACGTATCACACCCAGCACACGACGTGAAGGGTCAAGGATAGGTAAGTCGTTTTGTTGTATCGTGCGCAACGCCTTGGCCGAAGCTGTATTGCAAGCCAGGATTACCAAGCGACACCCATAGTCAAACAGTTTCTTTACTGCCTGAAGTGTGAATTTGTACACAAGCTCAAACGACCGGTTGCCATAAGGAGCGCGGGCATTGTCGCCCAGATACAGGTAGTCATACTCTGGCAACTCCCGGCGCATCTGGCGCAGAATGGTCAAGCCTCCATACCCTGAATCAAACACTCCGATAGGACCGGTTCCTATGTCATCAATTGCTTTCATAGACTGCAAATTTACAATATTTCCACTGCAGAACACAGAATACCGACTCAAAAAATCAGAATACATCCACGGCAAGTGATGCTCCAAATGTGCGTGGTGCACCGCGCTGCACAAATTCGTTGCCTATCGACTTGAAATAAAATGTACTGTATTTCACACCATTAAGATTCTCACCCCACAGTCTCAAGGTAAACATGCCCGAGCTGATGGATACCGACAGTTTCAAAGGCGCGTAGAAACACTGGGACACCGTGTTGGTCTCGTTCCAATAGATGCGCCCCACTCCATTGACTGCACCCATGACCTCAAGCCGGTCAATATTGACAGCAGGCAATGCCACGGCATAGTTGACCGAGCCATAGAAAGTGTTGAGCGGAGCATAAGGCACATACTTGCCGCCATAGTCTTCTTTGCCATCGTCATAGTCGACAAAACGGGCATCGACATGGCCCCAGGAGGCTGATGCTGTCCAGTGACGGTCAAAGTGGCACCGGGCCGACAGTTCTGCACCCAGCGAGCGTGTGCGTCCGGCATTGTCCATAATGCGTCCCGTTGTCGAGCCGTCGGGGAAACGTGTGAGTTGCTGGTCACGGCAATCAATGTAGAAAGCAGCGCCATCGAGAGAGAGCCGGCCGTCCCACAGCTCAAGATGGGTGCCTACCTCATAGTTAAAACTTCGCTCGGGACGGTAGCCTACAATCTCGTCTACATTGTAGAGTTCAGACATTCCCATGGTGGCCATAAGTTTTTGTTGGAGAAAGTCGCTGAACATCTGTGTATTGTAGCCACCGGGCTTATAGCCTTCAGAGAACGAGGCATATACATTTCCCAGCGACGACGGCAACCTGTACAACGCGCTGAGCCTGGGCAGCAACTGCACATAAGTGTGGGACAGCTTGCCACGTTCATCAAGATTGACATTCTCATGACGATACACAGTAGGCCGTACACCCGTGTTGTCATATATGGTATAACTCGTGGAGGTATAGCTGTGAAAATCGAGCGATGGACGCTCGATGTCGAGTCGCAACGCGGCTGTCAACGCCCACTGTTGCAGTTCCAGAGTGCTGCTGTGGTATATCCCTATGCCTCGCGTGGGGTGACTGAAATCGCTATGCAGGACAAAGCTGTCATCGTCCCACTTGATGGGATAGGAGGGATTGGCATCGTTGCGATGGTCCTCGATGAGCCGGGCTATGCCATAGGGTTTGAATGTCACGGGTGCCCTCATCGAAGTGTGGCGGGTGAACATGAACACCCCCGAGAGCCAGTTGTAACGATCACTGTCGTGCTTGACTATGAAGTCCTGAGTCACCGATGTCTCGTGTCGACGCTGGGTAAGGGTGAAATAGTCACGTGAGGTGAAATCCTGGTCGAGGGTCATGTTGTCGTTGATGTGCTGCACCGAGGTCACCGAGGTCACCGACCACCCATCGTGGCGCCACCCCACGGTGAGGGCGTCCAGGAATGAGTTGCGTCGGTAAAAACAGGTATCATTATAGGCTATATCCACGGCTCCTACCTGACAGTAGGGGTAGCCGCTCTGGCGGGAATGATTGAAACGGCCCGTATTCTCCACGCTCCAGCCGGCTACCGGAAGCCACGCCACCTTGTACCATGCGCTCCACTGTCGCTCAGCTCCTACCCTGCAACCGTTGTAGGCATTCTTGAAATAGCCATCGGTACCTGCCACCGTAACTCCGGCAGCCACCCCCAGCCGGTCACCCAGCTTATGATACCCAGCGGCACGGGCACGATAGTTGCCATATGAGCCTCCTTCCACACCGAGTTTCACCCCCGAGAACCGCAAGGGGCTGAGCGTTGTGATATTGATGAGACCACACATGGTGTTGCGGCCATACATAGTGCTCTGCGGGCCACGTATCATGTCGATATTGACCATGTCGTCGAGGTCGAAATCATAGTTATCCTTATTTATAACCGGGATATTGTCGACCGTGAGTCCCACAGCCGGCTGGTCAATGCGTGCACCGATGCCTCTCACATAGATTGATGATGTGATGCGCGAGCCATAGCGTGGCATATAGAGATTTGGCACCATATCGCTCACCTGGTGAAGATTGACTATACCCTGGCGCTCAATATCATCCGTTCCTATGACAGTGGCCGACACCGGTTTGTCCTGAAGGTCAGCTCCCAGCTTCATCGCAGTTACCGAAACCTGAGGCAACGCCATGATTGAATCAGACCATGACTCTCCATCGCAAGTGGCCGACACCTCAGCAAGGCATCGAGCCACTCCCGATAAAAATATTACGAGATATATAACATGTCGTTTCACATTGCAAAGATACAAATTTTCCCGATAGGCACAGTTCTCTCAGTGAGAGAATATAAGAGCAAACACCCGTCATTTATGAACTTTCCCAACTGCCGTGGCGTTATAATTCCAAAACAAGAAAAAACTAATGTTAGAATATCGACAAAAAAATTCATTTAAAAACTATTTATCTATGAAAACACGTCTTTTCCTGACCATGTCAGCGTGCACAGGTTCACTATTTGCCGCCAATCAGCTTTCTGCTCAAGAAGCAGTTGTAGTTGAAGAAGAACAAATCACAGTCACCGACATGGATTGCAAGACCCATTATTACACCAAGGGCAGCGACAACTGGTTCCTGCAGCTCGGTGCCGGTATCAACTCACCGTTCATGGAGAACCGCACCGGCAACGGACGCAAGCACCAGATTACCCCAGCCTACAATCTGGGTATAGGCAAATGGTTCTCGCCCTATCTGGGTGTGCGCCTCGACTTCCAGTACTCACAGATGAAGTGGAAGAACGATGGTGCCAACAAGGCCAAATATGTCAACGCCAATGTTGACTTGATGTGGGACATGTTCAACTCATTCGGTGGTGTCAACTCTGACCGCGTGTTCAGCATCGTACCCTTCGTAGGTATTGGTGGAACATATGCCTTTGACTTTGATTCTCCCGCCATCGACATCATGAGCAATCATGGCACTCCCAAGAGCAGTTCATGGACACTGCCTGTATCGGCCGGATTGCAATTCCGTTTCCGCCTGTGTGAGTATGTCGACTTCTTCCTGGAAGGACGTGCACAGTTCTATGGCGACAACTTCAACCTATGCGCTTATGGCGAACCCATCGACCTGAACATCACCGCCCTGGGTGGCTTCAACATCAACTTCGGTGGCCGCAACTACCGCGCCTACAATCCCTGCAACGACCTTGCCTATGTATCGTCGCTCAATGACCAGGTCAACGCCCTGCGTGCCGACCTCGCCACAACAGCAGCAGCCCTGGCTACAGCCGAGTCTCAGCTTCCATGCCCCGAGACACAGGTCGTAGAAGCTACCGAGATTGTCAATGTGCCGCCTATGATTGCCACCGTACGCTTCAGCATCAACTCATCGACCATCACCGACGAGGAAATGGTCAATGTATTCAACCTCGCCGAGTATCTTAAGGCCAATCCAGATGTAAACGTTGTGCTTCAGGGATATGCCGACAAGGGCACCGGTACAGCCGAGTATAACATGAGCCTGTCTAAGCGTCGTGCACAAGCCGTCTATGACGCGCTCACCAAGAACTATGGCATCAAGGGCAACCGCCTTTCAATCAATGCCGAGGGTAGCTCAGTACAGCCCTACTCGACCAACGATTGGAACCGCATAGTAATCTTCGAGCCCCAGGCCGACTGATAGAATAAATCATCACCCTCATCAACGGGTAGACATATCATAAACTTAAAAAAGGTGGAGCGGCAATCGCGTCGTTCCACCTTTGCTATAATCCATTGGCAACACAATCCTACCAACAGGTAGCCACTGCCACCGAGTCGAGCTGTGCGGTGACAGGAGGCGTGAGCTTGCTCACCTTGACACCACCATGCTTCACCAGGTCACCATACCTGTGCACAATGGCATCGCGTATGCGCCCGGCTACATGCTCCAGCAATGCCGATGGCCGAGCCATCTCGACCTTTATGAGCCCGATCAACTCAGCATAGTTTATTGTATCGTCAACATTATCGGAGGTCACGGCCGCCTCAAGGTCGGCCTCGAGCCACACATCGACACTGAACATGTTCCCCACACGACGTTCCTGCTCTCCCACCCCGTGGAAAGCGCGCAACCTCAACCCATTGATTTCAATACGTTCCATATTTCAGTATATAAATAATTATTCAGCGCCACGATATCATTCCATATCCTTGAGAATCCAAGAACCCTTATACAAAGGTACAATTTAATGTTTATATATAAAAATATCCCCATCTCCGACCCATTTTTTGAGCATTATCACTATATTTGTGTCATTATTTCCACCATGTCAGCGTTATCATGACAGATAACCGACAACAATTAAATATTCAAAACAAGCAATCGACATGATTTCAAAGCAGCCAGAGCTTCTCAGTGAAAAATTTCACAACCTAAAATCACCGTGGATGACTTTTTTCACTCCCACATACAATCGTCGTAGTACCTTAAGTCGAGTCTACGAGTCTCTTGTCGCCATGAGACTCCCCCAAGGAATCGACAACAAGCCGGTTGAATTTGAATGGCTCATTATTGACGATGGATCGTCAGACGATACAAAATCGCTTGTTGCTGCTTGGTGTCAGGAAAATCTAATTCCTATCAGATATTTTCATCAACCAAATCAGGGGAAACATATAGCCACAAACAGTGCCGTAGATGTCGCTATAGGCGAGATGTTTACAATAATCGACAGTGATGACCGCCTATATGACAACGCACTGACTGTATTCTACAACGAGTGGCAATCCATACCAGTTGACGAACGTACAAAGATCAAGGGAGTCACAGGCCGGTGTCTCGATCCCGCCACCGGTAAACTATGCGGTACACCTCTCCCGCGGCAACCTTATCGGGAATCAAGCCAGGACATGAGACTAAGAGACCACGTGAAAGGAGAGATGATTGGATTCAACCGCCTTGATATAATGAAGGAATTTTCTTTCCCCGTCATGGAGGAAAAGACATCATTCTGCCCAGAATCCATAGTGTGGTTTGAGATGGGGAAAAAATACAAAGAGAGCGTCGTCGACATTCCATTGAGGGAATATTTCAACGATACGAGCAATGCGCTTACAAATGGAGGCAGTTCAAGAAGAGCCATTGCCAACTATTACCTATGGCAATGGGAAGTGAACAACCTGTTTAACAAATACTGGCGCTATAGCCCCAAGGATATGTTCAAGGCAGTCGTAGGTGTGACTATGGACGGTTTCCGCACAGGTCGCTCCCTAAAAACTATATTGAACGGCATAGACAAAGCGGGAAATAAAATAATAGTAGCGTTATTCTCACCGGCAGGCTATATACT
This sequence comes from Clostridiales bacterium, assembly GCA_023666645.1. Taxonomy (GTDB): domain Bacteria; phylum Bacteroidota; class Bacteroidia; order Bacteroidales; family Muribaculaceae; genus JAAVFS01. The sequence continues at coordinate 1,037,962 of JAMPBP010000001.1, read as the reverse complement.
GTCCAAACGCCAATGAGCCACCAATCCAAGACACCTTGCATAAATATCGACACAATGGAAAAAATCTCAATAATCACACCTGTTTTTAATCGTCAGGATTGTATTGTCAGATGTCTTGACAGTGTGGCAACCCAAATCGAAACAGTTGGCGGCAATGTTGAAATAGAGCATGTTATAGTTGACGATGGATCAACTGATGGCACCGTAACATTATTAAAGGAATATGCATCCAAGAATCAGCACATAAAGCTTATACTGTTTGACCATAACAAAGGGACCAATGCAGCCCGAAACGCTGCCATAACGGAAGCATCAGGCCACTGGTGCTTGTTTTTGGATAGTGACGACAACTTGCTGCCCAATGCATTGCTCAATATATGCGACACAGTAGAAAAGAACAAAGCTTACCGTTACTACATGTTTTCAATTGACTACCGTCACGATGAACTCACCAATAATGGAAGAAGCCATGTCTTTTCTTTTACTGATTTCCTAAGCATGAGGGTAAATGGAGATTTTGTCCATTTTGTAGAACGCAGTGTACTACTGAAATATCCATTTGACGAAGAACTCAGGATACATGAAGGCATTTTCTTCCTTTCATTTTATAAAGAAGTCGGGAAAATGCTATTCACTGATATTCCGATTATACATGTCGAGCTAAATCGTGATGACAGCGTTTCCCTCACAATAGTAAGATTCAACGACACTTTCATAAAGAGGCGGCTCAAAGGTGCTCAACTTCATCTTGATTTCTACCTCGAAGATTATTTGAAGGAAGGGCTCCATGATCTCATTTACCGATGGCACTCGGAAATAATCGACAATGCCATTCTGTTGGGGAACTATAAATTGGCAAAGGAACACTTGGCACAATTGGAAAAGCGTGGATTAAAAAGATATATCTATTCCCTATTGATAGCCTTGAGACTCGGTATTCCCTACAAAAAACTGCTGCAAACCTACCTCGGCTTAAAGCACAAGAAGCCCAAGAAAGACATAGTGTGAAAGAGCATTTACCTTATACCATTCAAGGCAACACCATGACCAAACACGTCGCTGTCATAATACTGCAATATGGTAACGAGCAAGCTACCATTGATTGCATCAAGAGCGTGGAAGCATACAATTCGGCACCGATTAAATATATCATTGTCGATAACGGTTCACGCGATACCAAGAGCGCAGAATCCATCATATCCTTTGTCAAGCAAAACCTCTCAGGAACATGTGCTGTAGTTGACGACGATTATATGCCACATGACCCGTTGCCACGTACTACCATTGTAAAATCGGCGATTAACGATGGATACGCGCGAGGCAATAACAAAGGGCTAAGACTGGCTTATGCCGATGATGAGATTGACACCATCCTCATTCTCAACAATGACGTTCTCTTTGTCGAGGACATTATCCCGACATTGAAAAAGGATCTCGATGAATTGCACGACTGTGCACTGGTTTCACCCCTATTATATAAAAAAGGGATGAATGAAATTGATCGCACCTGTGCACGCAAAGAAGGCCGTCTGCGGGATACAATCATATATAACTTACTGCTGTTCCGCACAACCAAGTCAATTGATGATGCCACATATATTGACCTGAGACCTCACTCAGGGATCATTGCCACACAGTTGATTTCAGGAAGTTGCATCATGTGCGACAAATCTACTTTTATGTCATTGGGAAGTTTTGACCCCGGCACCTTCCTATATTGTGAGGAAAACATCCTGTGGGAAAAGATAAAGCGCCTTAACCTGAAAAACTATGTTGACACCGGCATCGCCTGCATTCACATAGGTGGGTCAACCATCAGCAAAGCATTCTCGCCCAAGCTGTTAAAACTTGCCGAGTCAAGCCAACTTTATTTCCTAAACACCTATAAAGATTACTCAGGCTACAAGATCACACTTCTCAAGATGTCATATACATGGGCGTCACTACTTTTGAGGACAAGCAAATTTACTAAAAAATTGCTGAACAAGACCGCAAAGCATTGATTCACGCAGCAACAGCAATACTGTAATATAGGTTGCAGCTCCAGCGACTACCTCTATTATCAATTTGACCACAATCCTCATATCGACATAGCGATGTAGGGCGTACAGGACACCCAGCATTACAATACAAGCTATGACAAATTTCACAGTCGAATCGTTGATAAATCTATAGGATATATATCGGGCACCTATGATTAGAATTGCGATTGTAACCGTGACCTCAGCGACAAGATAAGCAATTGCTGCTCCTACCTGTTGGAAAACAGGAACAAGAGTTATATTGAATATAGCCGACAACACTAAGGCGATCAAAGCTCCACTTATTATTATACGCTCATGTCCCTGTGGATATAAGGACTGATAGCCGGCAATCGATGCGATTGCAACAAATAACATTGATGGAGCAACAATCTGCAATACATAAATGGAAGAAGTGAATTCACTTCCGGCAAAACATGTAATGACATCAGATGCAATCACAACTAACGCCATGCTTATAGGCAATGACGCTCCAATAACAAATGTAAGCCCTGAATGCTCCAGTTTCTTGAACTTGTCGATATCTCCCGTAGCATAATAATTTGACATACGTGGCAAAAGCGTAGTGCCCAAGGCTGTCACCATTGTCAGTACTATCTTTATTAGTTTAGTAGCTGTTGTATAATATCCCACACTGGTATCCCCACACATAAATCCAAGGAAGAGTGTGGGCATGTCAACATACAGGCTCACAATAAAACTCAATGTGAAAATTACAATCGAAGGCTTCAGATGCCGGAATATCCTAAGCTGATTCCACTTGACGTCATGATAATTAATATAATGACCCAGTCTGAAAAAATTCAAAATATTATTACCTGCATCGGCAAATACAATTATTCCGGCATAAATAATAAGGTCATTATCAGACTTTACCAGAGTAAACAGCAATATTGCCGCGACAATTTTCACGACAATGGAACGTATCAGTATAAAGGTGAAGTCTTCATGGGCCTGGAAAAACCACACAACACCAATCGTATTAAAAACAATAGTCACGCTCAACATTAGGAAAACCACACCCTGCTGATTGACCTGCGGCACAAAAAAATAAATAGCAGCCACAGCAATATAGGCCAACATCGTGAGTCCAACATGAAGCAGGAGCATCTCTATAGTAGTATGAATCCACTTGTCGGCGTGGTCTCTTACCCGGCTTATTTCCCTCACAGCATAGCTCGCAATACCAAGCGATGAAAATAATATGATATATTGTACAATCGTTAGATTGAAATTAATTACACCAATGCCTTCTGGACCTACCACACGGGTTATATAGGGAAAAGTCAAAATAGGGAACAAAATCCCTACCAATGTATTGATAAAGTTCAATATGAAGTTTTGTTTGATACTTTTTCCCATTTTCACAAATCATTCGGTTATAAACCTGGTTTTATGGATTGCAATATTGTCAGCACCCACATTATACATTTCATTCCCAGTGTTCACAGACCGATGCCGATAAAGCAGATACAAAGCTATCATGGTTATGAATATCTCTTCATAGTAATAAAATATTCCTGAAGCTATACCTCGAAGAAGAACAAAAATCATAAAATAGGTCAAATATGACTCACTAAATTCCTTTCTTTTGAATATAGCCATGACAACTATCAACATCAAAGCTACTGTCCCTATAATTCCTATCACAAAAACCATACCGGCCCACGAGACATCAGCAATCAGATAACCTGACTCCTCTGCATATGCATCAAATCGTTTACCCCATACCGATTTACCCAACGAAGGAGATCCATTTCCAAACAACCAGGTAGCTGTGTTCTCATTGCTTTCGTATGCGTAATATCGCCACGCACCTATGCGCACATCCTCCTTCTCTTCGCTGGCAGTCATTTCAATTTGTTCTTCTGTCAAATTCTTCATCTCCTCATACATAGGAAGATTTATGAAAATAATGTAGCCGAAAGAAATAAGCGTCACGCCAAGAATAATTTTCTTATACCACTTTACTTTATAAAGCAATTGAAAAAAACAAAGTACTGCCGAAAATGCAATAGCCTGCCTGGTCAAAGAACATAAGACAAGACAAAAACAGCATGCGGCTAATAATATCCAGTAGAAATTTTTAGAGATCTGCCATCGATTTATTGAATAGAACAATACCAAAAAAACAGCCTGTAGAAGTGGAATTCCCACACGAAGCACACCTCTCGACAAATCTTCTATCATAGGCTCCCCAAACATATTGTTTGGAATAGTCATGAAATTTAAGACATAAACTACAGCTGAAGGAATCAGCAACCATATCATGTACTTCATGACTGATGAAGGATCGGCATCAAGCTTTAACAGCACAAAAAAACTTCCATATGCAAATATTGTAGTAGACATAGTTATGGCCGAATCAATCAATGACTGAGGATGAAAAAATGAAGCCATGAATATAGACACCACCATCATAACCATTAAAATGATCCACAGTCCCAGGGGGAAATTGCAGTCACGCAATCTCACTTCATTATTCTTCCACCCCACATAAGCACATACCAAAATCATAAACATGAACCCAGCTTTTTGTAGCTGAAGTGGTATCAAGTTATGAAAATTGAAAAAGCCTATGGCGGCCAACAATGTTATTATGACAAGCTTGGCTTGCATGCTGTTCAATCGATTTGGATCAGGAATGCTCCACGTGACGTAGACTTGATTGTTGACAATTTTGAAATATCGGTTTTCGTCGTATGATTTAGGGTTACAGTCGATAACAACACATCAGTTTTTAGACAAATTTGTTCTATCGATGCAAAATAACGGCCTACCGATGGAGCCGCAATCACTACGACATCATAATTTGATGCAATATCATCGATAAATCTGTCATATGAGATCGAAGCTAACGTATCAGCTCCATACATTTGATCCACTTCACACCCTATGAAATATAATTCACTATCTGTTGACCCCAATCTTACAGTAGCAACTACAATGTCGCCGGTTACCATGCATGATTGCAAAGTTGATTTTCCACACGCTCCAAGTAAACCGACTTTACAGGGTTCAAACACATCAGCATTGACAAGAACCGTTTTACGTCCTGTCATCGCTATAGACGATGCCAGATTTAAAGCGACGAGTTGCGATGTCTGGGCATCATCACTCGTTGATGTAATGGCGATGACCTGACCGCCATGCTTATCTTCCTGGTTATCCAATATAGACAACAGGTTGCTTCGCAATATTCTTACCCGTTTTGATTCCAGCGACTCAGGATTATTAGCCACTACAGGCTCTTCGCCACTCATAAGTGGGATACGTGCTATAACAGGCATTCCTCCCGACAGCTCCACTGCCTGGTCGATAATTGAAATTTTACGCCTTATAATCCATAAAGCAAGAATGATTATAGCTGGAAAAAACAAACCCAAAAGGAAGAACACACCAAAAATAATTTTAGGCGACATACCCAATATGGAATCCGTAACAAAAGCCTCGTCGACTATAACGCCACGAGGATGAGCCCCGGCAATTGCCATTTCAGTTTCCTCTCTCTGTTGCAAAAGAAATACATACAGTTGCTCTTTTAGGGTCTGCTGACGCAGGATATTGGAGTATTCCAATTCAATACCTGGCATTGTTTCAAGCTTATTCTTGGACTTGGCAAATTGACGACGCAGCTCATTGATTTCGAAACTCGAAGTCTCTGATTGCTTGTCAAGAGCAGCGAGGAGGTTATCACGCACCACCTCTATACGCTTGTTGATTGCCTTCAATGCCATATTATCGCCCTTGGCACTCGTTTCAATTGAGAGGCGCTGCAATATCAAGTCATTATATCCATTGATAAGAGGCGTTAGCGATGCTATCGATGGCATTATCGGCAACATCGATGTGTTGTTGGCCTCGTTACTAAGGAACTCTATAGCCATACCAAGCAATTCATAGTTACTCTCGGCTCTGATCAATTCAACTTCTTGTGAGGTTGTCTGGGTTAAATATATGCTGGCCTGAGCCCCGGGGTTGACCATATCCTTACGCCCCATAAAGTCCTCGACCTGACTTTGTGTTGAGTCAACCTCGGCCGATATCGTCCTGATACGGTCTTCCAGAAATTGCAACGTCTTTATATGGAATGCACGCTTTTGCTGGATAGTCAACTCATTATAATTATCTATAAGAGTATTAATCAAAGTTTTACCATATAAAGCATTAGTTGTTACAAAATTCAGCGACATTATATCGGTTTTCTTGGCTGAAAGGTCGACTGTGATGAGTTTTGAAAGAACTGTTGCAGCAGCATCATAACTCGTGATGATAATAGTTTCTTCCATGTCTCCACGGGGAGGAATATAGGTACTATCCTTCACCAAGGTAAAACCGCCATATGGTGTATCTATATAGTAAGGCAGATTAACATTCTTAGCCTTGAATATTACCTTATTCTTTAAACCTCTGACCTTTATATCCGTGTCACCACTCTTGTCATACTTTATCTCGAAACGCAATCCTACACCCAACGTATCGGCAATGCTATGATCATAAACCAATTGCAGTGGCTGATTGTAATATACCGGCTCGTTCTTCAAGAATTTCTCATGAACAAAGTATTGCTCGTTGGCACCAAGTTCTATCGCGGTCTTTTTCAATAATGAGTGAGCTTTGACAATCACCATTTCGTCCTCAATTGAACGATTGGAACCAAATGATGACCCACCGCCAAACATACTTGCTATGTCGCCCAGAGATGAAGATTGAGAACTTGTCTCGTCTGAGATAAGTACCTGTGCAATAACCTCACAATGTTGTATCTGTTTTTTATAAACAACAACACCAAGCAAAAGAAAAACAAATACCGACAGGGCGACCCATTTCCAATGCTTTTTATATGCATCAATAAGACTTGGAATGTTTATAATGGAATTTTTTTGTTGTTCTGACATATACTTATCGTGTTAATGCTATTACAAGTGATGCTATTACTGAAACAGAGCCCACGACAGTCGATATGACTGAAAGCTTAAAACCATTGTTCGTGCTGTATTTGGCATTTGAGGCCTTTACATTATCGGGCTCGACATAAATCACATCATTCTGTTTCAAGTAAAAATAGGGAGAATTCATAGAACTGAGGTCATGCATGTTAAACCTATGATATATGGTCTTGTCACCTTCCCGCCTTATGAGGAGAATATTTTCACGACGACCATATTCCGTCAAGTCTCCGGCTAATGCCAAAGCATCAATTATAGTGAATTCCTCATCATTCAACCCGTAACGTCCGGGACTCGCCACCTCTCCAAGAATATTGATAGCGAAATTTACAATCTCAACCCTCACCATAGGTTTCTCTACCTCCATCGATATGCGTTCAGTCAAAATACTTGTCAGTTCACTGGTCGTCATACCCTCTACATGGAGCGTTCCCAACAATGGAAAATTAATATCACCCTTACTATCAACTATATACGTCTGCATAGCAACATTACCGGTTACCTGCTGCTGACCACGCGTCGCTATATTGGCCATCGGGAGATTGAACATCGCTGTGGCATCGGGCGACAAGGAAGTCACGGTTATAAGCAACTCGTCATCAGGCACAATACGCAAGGAATAATCGGCATCTATTGACTCTATAACCAAGTCGCTACCATCCTTGGGAAGATCCTTAAAATATGACAACTGGTTCTTTTTAGATGCACACCCCACCATCAGGAGTGATAATGTGATCATAACGATATTACGTAGACAGGTATACATTGTATTATTATGTGACTGTGTAAATTTTATTTATTTAACGTAAACTTTAATTATATATTGCATTGAAGGAACTATTCAATTTTTATTCGGGCGAATTGATTCCTGTAGCATGTCGTATCATTGCATCACTCACATCATAACCCTTTGCAATATGATCTACGACCATTGAATCGACCGAACTGCAATCACCGACTATGTCGAGTTTCGAACCCACAGCGAGTCCCTTATGACTCATTCTAAATGGGGATATTCCCATACCATACCACCGGTCATCAATACCGATATTCAATATATCAACTAATGCAGAATATATATCGACCTGTCCAATTGTTTTTGCATCCTCCCCCTCATATCTGGAATTTATAATAAACACCGGAGTATATTGACCGGGGCTTACCCATGGATATCGGGAATCACTACATATCTCTTCACGGAAGGACGCCAGGCCCTCATGATCACCGGTTATAACAATGACCGTTTCATCATAATCAGACCGTGACCGCAAATAGCCAATCAGTTTTTCTATCGCTCTATCGGTATAATTCACAACCGTAAGATAATCCTTTAAAATCTTGGGGTAATCTTCCTGTAGATTCAGAGAATCAAGTTCCTTATTCAACTCAAAAGGAAAATGGGAAGACAATGTGACCATCTGTACATAGGCCGATTCACCCTCGGGCCATATTTCTCCACTTTTCATCTTGGCGATGGATTGTTCAACCAGTTCCCCATCATTGAAAAAACCGATAGGACTTTCGGCATACACACCTGAATCGTCCCAATCCTCACGCGAATATATTTCTTCCATGCCAAAAGCCTTTGCCACTGAATTTTGAAACCAAGTACGTTCATAATCGGCTGTAATCAGGTAGGTCGAAGCTCCATTTTGAGCCATATACTTAGGTATTGCACGATAATTACGGTCGGTGTATTTCGCACTGAAGGCTCCGGTTTTCAACGGGTACTGACCGGCAAGTATCAACAACTGGGCATCGATAGAACGACCGTCTCTCACCTGCGACACTACATTGGCATTATAGTAAACACGGGGGTAGCCTATCAAGCTATTCAGAAAAGGTGTAATTTCCTTGCCCTCAACAGATAGCCCCACCGGCCATGATTCCAAAGACTCGCAAATAACTACAAATAGATTTTTAGGTAATGATGGCACACTATCTGCCAATAGATCCATTTCTATAGAATCATTCGACACTATATCCCGGTGTACTCTTATCCATTTTTCAACCATCAATTGTTTTTCCTCACTCAGTGGCTCGTTCAAATTCATTAGGTCATAAAGCAGACTGTACCACAGACCATGAGTCACCGGAGGATAGGAAGCGATATTGGCATTGACCGAAATATTACCAATCAGAGCTTTCACTCCACCTTTCTTCGCAAATGGATAATAGCTGGCAATTGCCGACAGTACAAGCAATATAAAATAAACCGTCTTCCACTGTAGAGGTATTGAAAATTTTTTATGCTTCTCCATGAAAAGCGTCACTGCACCAACCATCGCAAAGATAATAAAATCATATACCTTGACCGTATTTGTAACACTGGATACAAACTCACTTAAATTACCTATCAACGAATAACTTTCCAATGGTATGGCATTGAAGTAGGTGCGTGCGTATATCAAATTAGCCTCCAACCATAACGCCGCCAGCATCATTATCAAACCTTGAATCCAAGCTCTGCGTGTAAACACCGATGGAAGAGAGAGAACGAACGAACCAAATACGATACTTATATATGTGGACTTATACTGAATCAAAGGATCATATGACGATATTATCGAGCAATATATAATATCGAAATTTAGAAATACCATAAAGGCAGTCAACCACCATATTAGGCATCGATAAGGCATTCGGGCAGTCTCAGATAATACTTTCACTGTTTATTGACAATTATTCTATAACATTGAGTCGCTTCCACAACAAGCTATAATCAAAATGTGACAACAAGATTAAATAGATGTGCTGCAGGGGCTAATATATCTGCAAATTTATGGAAAGTTTTTGATTTTCCAGTCCTCCCAAATGCCTTATTAATTTCCATCCCCATCAAAATCATGAGAATAACCTATATAATTTAAAATACCCATTTCTCAAAACAATATATTCCATAAAAATATTTAAATTTGTAACCAACTTAACACTCCATTACATTGAATTTGTCCATATACTTTCACCGATTCATATTATGAGAACAATCCCAGAACAAATCTAACAAAAAAAATAATTACCTAATAAACAATGAATTATCACACTTTTACATTCACTCACATTTAGATATGAAATTCAGCAATACAATCACCTCGATATCTTCCGGACCACGACAAAGCAACGTCGAGTTGCTGCGCATCTTCGCCATGTTTATGGTACTATGCCTTCACGCTAACTTTTGGTCATTGGGCGAGCCCTCTGGTATAGACTACAGTAACAGCTACACCGCCACGTCTCTGAGAGTATTGGCTGAATGCCTGTGCATTCCCGCTGTCAATATCTTCATTCTCATCTCGGGTTGGTTCACCATAAAGTTCTCATACAAAGGCATTGCCTCTTTCCTGTTTCAATGCTTTTTCATTGTCTTCATTTCCTTTATCATCTATTACTCCGTTTATGGATTTCACTTGAACTTTGGCGTCATAAAAGATCTGTTGCTATTTACACCCGACCTTTGGTTCATTCACTCATATCTTGGTCTATACATTCTGTCTCCAATCCTCAACAAGTTTATCGAAACTGCAACAAAGCGTCAATTCACCATTACATTAGTGACTTTCTATCTTTTTCAGAGTACCTATGGACTATTTGCCGATGTTCAGTTTATAGGCGGAGGATACTCAGCATTCTCATTTGCCGGACTATACCTTATTGCCTCCTACATACGCCAATTCTACAATACTCACCAACATCTCAAAAAGCTGGCTGTTGCAGGACTATCATTGTTCTCAATCAACTCACTGCTCTACACCTTTTGCAACAGTCAGGGGATATACTATTACACACCTCTCATCTACTCCAATCCATTCGTTATTGCCGGTGCCGTTGGTTTTCTATGTTCATTCCTGCTTTTAACAACAAAAACGAATTCTAACATTAACTATATAGCCAAAGGGTGTTTTGCCGTTTACATCCTTCACCAAAGTCCATTCATCGGCCGCAGCATCTTTGCGCCATTAATAGTCCAAGTTAATGACTATTGCTCTCTATGGGCCAAGACACCGGCCATAATCGCCACCTTGATTGCAATATACCTCGTTGCACTTGTTATAGATATTCCGCGCCGATTCATATGGAATTGGATATGCCATATACCGATGTTCAAACGCTTTCTTGACAAAAATTATTGATAATGGATAGACTTATCCCAATGGCCCACATTCCTAATAGCCTTCACCATCACGGTAGGCTGTGGCGTCCTGATTCCATGGATTCTCTATTCATATATACTTAATCGATGGAAGTTGACCCGATTATTATTTGGATTGCCAGGCAAAAGGTAAGAGTTGGCTTGGGAGTATAGCCTTGATAAAGAATGAGCCGGAACCAAATTGAAATTTAGAAGTTCCGGCCCATTGAATATCAATGTGTAATATTTAGAACTCGGCGTTGCCGGGAGTGCGGGGGAAGGGAATGACATCGCGTATGTTGGTCATGCCGGTAACGAAGAGTACCAGGCGCTCGAATCCCAGGCCGAAACCCGAATGGGGAACGGTGCCGAAACGTCGTGTATCGAGATACCACCACATGTCCTTCATCGGTATGTTCAGTTCCTCGATGCGTGCTAACAGTTTGTCATAGCTCTCCTCACGCTCCGAGCCTCCTATTATCTCGCCTATCTGGGGGAACAGCACGTCCATGGCGCGTACAGTCTTGCCATCTTCGTTCTGCTTCATGTAGAAAGCTTTGATTTCCTTTGGATAGTCGGTGAGGATTACCGGGCGTTTGAAATGCTCCTCTACAAGGTAACGCTCATGCTCGCTCGAGAGGTCGGCACCCCAGTAGACAGGGAATTCAAATTTCTTGCCGCTCTTCTCCAGAATCTCAACTCCCTCGGTATATGTCAGACGCACGAATTCACCTGCAAGCACCGACTCCAGGCGGTTGATAAGTTCCTTATCATACATCTCGGCAAGGAACTCAATGTCGTCGCGACAGTTGTCGAGAGCATACTTGATGCAATACTTGACGAAATCCTCGGCAAGCTGCATGTTGTCGGCAATGTCAAAGAATGCGACCTCGGGCTCAATCATCCAGAACTCGGCAAGGTGGCGCGGAGTGTTGGAATTCTCGGCACGGAATGTGGGACCAAAGGTATATATGGCGCCCAAGGCTGTGGCGCCGAGCTCACCCTCAAGCTGTCCCGACACGGTCAATGCGGCCTGCTTGCAAAAGAAATCGGCCGAATAGTCAATTCCACCGTCCTCATTGCGGGGAAGATCGTTGAGAGGCAGTGTAGTGACCTGGAACATAGCTCCAGCTCCCTCGCAGTCACTGGCTGTAATGAGTGGCGTGTTGAGATAGAAGAATCCACGTTCCTGAAAGAAACGGTGTATGGCATAGGCAAGAGCCGACCTCACTCTGAGCACGGCGCCAAATGTATTGGTACGGGGACGCAGATGGGCTTTCTCACGCAGGAATTCCAAGGTGTGTCCTTTCTTCTGCAACGGGTATGTATCAGGATCGGCTGTGCCGAATATCTCAAGGCTCGAAGCCTGCACCTCGACCGTCTGCCCCTTGCCCATCGATTCCACGAGGAGTCCCTTGACATGAATTGCCGAGCCCGTGGTGACCGGTTTAAGCTGCTCGTCGGTAAACTGGGCCATATCGAGCACAATCTGCAGATTCTTGATTGTCGAGCCATCATTGAGGGCTACAAACTGCACATGCTTGTTACCACGACGTGTGCGCACCCATCCCATGACACTTACCTCGGAACCGATGGCTTCCTTGCCGGCAAATATATCTACTATTTTTGTTCTTTTCATTATCGGTTATATAGTGTGGCCTTGACTGGTGGCAAGCCACCCGGTCATAGGCCTACTGTTATGATTATAATGGTTTATCTCCCGGAGTCCTATCTCTTGGCTATGACATCAATTATTCAAAAGATCCCATGCGTAGGAAATTGACTTCCTCCTGTGTGAGATAGCGCCAACGTCCACGGGGCAGATTCTTCTTTGTGAGACCTGCAAAGTACACGCGGTCGAGTTTTGTCACATGGTATCCCAGCGTCTCGAACATGCGGCGCACGATGCGGTTGCGGCCTGAGTGAATCTCGATGCCGGCCTGGTTGCGGTCGGTCTCGGTGGCATAACTTATAGCATCGGCGTGTATGGGACCATCTTCAAGCTCTATGCCATCGGCAAGACGCTGCATATCCTCTTCAGCAATATCCTTGTCACACCACACGTGATAGATTTTTTTCTTGACAAACTTGGGGTGTGTCAGTTTCGAGGCGAGGTCACCATCGTTGGTGAGCAGAAGCACTCCGGTTGTATTGCGGTCAAGACGTCCCACTGGGTATATGCGTTCCTCACAGGCACCCTTTACGAGATCCATTACAGTGAGACGTCCGTTGGGATCGTCACTTGTTGTGACACAATCCTTGGGCTTGTTGAGCAGTATGTAGCACTTGTTCTCCAGAGCCACTACCTTGCCGTCATATTCCACAGTGTCGTTATGGGCAATCTTGGTACCGAGTTCGGTGACAACGTTGCCGTTGACCTTTACAAGACCGTTCTGAATATATTCGTCGGCTTCGCGGCGCGAGCACAATCCTGCATTGGCAAGGAACTTATTGAGTCTTATCTGCTCATTGGGATCGGGTATAGGCATTTCATACTCCACACGTCTGGGACGTGGAGTGAAGCTTCGGCCAGGACGCTGTCCCTGTTGGTTGTTGTAGCGGTTGTTGTAACCTCCCTGCTGGCGGTTGTTGTTGTAACCTCCCTGCTGGCGATTGTTATTGTAGCCACCTTGCTGGCGGTTGTTGTTGTAGCCACCTTGCTGGCGGTTGTTGTTGTAGCCTCCCTGCTGGCGGTTGTTATTGTAGCCACCTTGCTGGCGGTTGTTATTGTAACCACCCTGCTGGCGATTGTTATTGTAGCCTCCCTGCTGGCGGTTGTTGTAACCTCCCTGCTGGCGATTGTTATTATAGCCACCTTGTTGGCCATATCCACCTTGCTGACCATATCCACCTTGCTGACGGTTATCATAGCCGCCCTGCTGGTTATTGTAACGGTTGCCGTAACCTCCTTGCTGGCGGTTCTCATAGCCTCCTTGCTGGCGATTGTTGTAGCCGGATTGCTGATTGTTGTAACGGTTGTTGTAGCCACCTTGCTGGCGGTTGTTATAACCACCCTGAGGACGATTGCCGTAGCCACCTTGCTGGCGGTTGTTGTAACCTCCCTGCGGGTTGTTGTAGCGGGTGTAGGGACGCGGCTGGTAACCGCCATCCTCATGCTGCGGTTGTTGACCTTCAGTGGCTCCCGCTTCGGGACCAGGGTGCTGGGGATAGTTGACACGCTCGAATCTTGACTTGTCGTGCGTAACGGCATCGCTGTCTTCGGCACTACGGCTCACGGTGATACGTGGGCGGCGAGGTTTCTTTTCGTTAGTTTCCATAATAGGCTAAATATACTGATAATTAAGAGAGTATAAAATTTAAATATCTCGTATTAGAATTTACAATTAGTCTTCATTTATATGATAATATCCTTCTCAATGACAATTGCTTGTATCTCACAGGCTTTCACATGACTATTGGAGCTACAAATATAAATATTTTTATTTACAATATCCTACACACTCGAAAAAAAAATTTTAATGGAATCAACTATCGAACTATCGACCTTGTGTCGACAACAACAATATTAATTGAACGTCAGCACTGACATCTGCGACAACATTCCGGCCACATCGATGATATCATCGACCTGAAGCCTGTTGATATCGGCAGCCAGCACATGGGGTGTACGGAACGTGTCACCGCGCAGGGCGCAACGCCCCATGGCCAATGCGATATTCTCAACCGTAGCCCGCGAGAGTATCATCTGGCCCAGATATTGCCGCTTGGCCATAGAGAGTGAGCGGTCAGACATTCCACCCGTAGCCATCCGCCCCACAGCATCGGCCACGAGGTTGCGACAGCGGCAGGTATGTTCCTTGTCACACCCAAAGTAGACACTCCACAGTGTTGTGTCACAGTAGCGTGAGAGGGAGGAATCGACCGTATAGACAAGTCCATTCTTTTCCCTGAGCGAGACATTGAGCCAGGAATTCATGCCCGGACCTCCAAGAATGTTATTGACAAGCGACAACGCATCACTCCGGCGGCGTTCCATTGCCGGCAGACGACATCCCATGATGGTGTGGGCCTGGTGCGAACGTATCGTCTTTTCCGTGTCAAAGGTTCCGATTGGAGGGGGGATGACCCGGCCGGTTGCGTCACCTCCTTCTTTCACGTCACATAGATACCGCTTGGCAAGAGCAAATATGCGGGAGGCCGAAACAGGCCCACAGTAGAAAAAGGCCATGCGGTGGCTCCGGTAGTTGCGCTCCACCCATTTCCGGCATTCATCGTGGGAAAGACGTGCCAGCGAGCGTCGGGTACCAAGTATATTATGTCCCAACTGCGAGCCGGCATAAATCATATCCTCAAAATCGTCATAAACCGCAGCATCGGGTGTATCGAGATAGCTGCTTATCTCATCGGCCACGACTTCGCGTTCCTTCTCAAGTTCAGCCTCAGGAAATGAACACCCCGTCACAAGGTCGGCAATCAGTTCTACGGCTCTTGATGTGTTATAGGCCGGGGCAAGTGTATAGACGAATGTTTCCTCCTTGGTAGTGTAGGCATTAAGCTCCCCGCCCACGGTTTCCATGCGGTTGATCACATGATAGGAACGACGTTTGCGCGTTCCCTTGAACATGGTATGTTCCACGAAGTGGGCAAGACCAAACTCCCCGGGCAACTCATCACGGCTTCCCGCCATGATTGCCATACCGCAGCACTCGACAGTGCCCGTAACATGCTTGTAGACAACACGCAGCCCATTGTGGAGCAGCTCGCTCAAGACAGGTTGTTCCATCGTCCATCGCTCTTGATTAAGGCTACAAGGTGCTGCAGAGCTTCCTCCCTGGGAATATTGCGCTCCACACATTCCTTGCCTCGATACAGGCTCACCTTACCGGCTGCAGCGCCCACATATCCATAATCGGCATCGGCCATCTCTCCGGGACCGTTGACTATGCACCCCATGATACCGATTTTGAGTCCGGGCTGATTGGCGATAGCCTCCTTAACCTCGCGCACGGTCGCCTGGAGGTCAAAGAGTGTTCGTCCACAACTGGGACACGATATGAACTCGGTCTTTTCAAACCTGCATCTTGCCGCCTGCAATATGTCACGCTCAAGACTCTCCACACGCTCCACATCGACTCCGGCCGCTGAAATATCAATACCATCGACCACAGCATCAAGCAGCAAGGTGCCGGCATCGGCAGCTGCACGGAGTATGAGCGTTTCCTCATCGGCTTCTGCATAGTCCAACCTGGCAACAATAGGATTATCAATACCTGCACTACGCATATTGTGAATCGCGGATTCTATCGCACCGATGACGTTGGAGGCCATAGTCGACACCGACAGTACACAATCGACTGCAGCCTGAGCTTTGGCGATATATACCGCACTCTCTTGGTCGGCATCGATGTGACATATCTTGGCTCCCGCTTCTTTGATATGGTCACCATTAAGTGCCGCCACTCTGTTGTCGCCACCTATCGCTCCTATCTTCCTCGAGGGATAACGTCTGGGAACCAGTGGATTATAACCGGGCCACAACTCGGTTGTATAGTCATTATTGTCTTCTCCACGTGCCGTGATATAACCGACAAGCTCCCGGGCCACAGGAATCTCACACTCCGGCTCCTCGCTCAGCGACACTCTGATTGTATCGCCTATACCATGAGCCAAAAGGGTTCCTATTCCAACTGCCGACTTTATGCGACCGTCATCACCGTCACCCGCCTCGGTGACACCGAGGTGCAACGGGAATTGCATCGATTCACTATCCATTGCCTTCACAAGCCGACGTACAGTCTCAACCATCACAACCGTATTGGAAGCCTTGATAGAGATGACGATATCCTTGAAATCGATACTCACGGCCACGCGCAGGAATTCCATGGCGCTCTCCACCATTCCGGCAGGAGTGTCGCCATATCGGCTCATAATGCGGTCGCTGAGCGAACCGTGGTTAACACCGATGCGCACAGCAGTACCGTTGGCACGGCACAATTCCAGGAAAGGAATCAGAGTAGCCGCTATACGATCCTGCTCTGCAGCATACTGACTATCGGTATAGTCGATGTGCTTGAACACGCGGCCCGGGTCGACAAAGTTACCCGGATTGATACGCACCTTCTCAACATGGAGAGCGGCCTCAAAAGCAGCCTTGGGATTAAAATGAATGTCGGCCACAAGCGGCACATCGACACCATGTTCCCTCACCACTTTTTTTATCTCAGCAAGATTTGCGGCCTCTCTCACACCCTGGGCAGTGAGACGCACAATCTCTCCACCGGCGGCGGCTATACGCTCAGTCTGGGCTGCCGACCCCTCTGTATCCATCGTCGAGGTCGATGTCATGGATTGTATCTTGACGGGCGAACCGCCGCCTATGGTCACCTGTCCCACCTTGACTGGCCATGTGGCACGCCGTGAATAATTCAGAGAGTATTTCATTTCTTTGACGACTACATCACTCATCTCTTACCCCAAGTGGACAAGAGTGTGTTCAATTGGTTTTAAACTTATATTCCACAGTTGCAAGCTCGGCATTGGCTTTTACGATTTTTTCACGAAGCGAGTTGCAATAGGTGTCATACCGCGAGGCGATGTCGGCATCGGTCAGCGACAAAATACGGGTAGCAAGCACCGCTGCATTGAGACTGCCGTTGATACCGACAGTGGCAACCGGTATACCCGGAGGCATCTGCACAATGGATAGCAGAGCGTCCTTGCCCTCAAGAGTAGCGCTCAACGGTACACCAATCACAGGGAGCGGTGTAAGCGCTGCGATGACACCGGGCAAAGCTGCGGCCATACCTGCGGCAGCGATTATAACTTTAATGCCACGCCCGGCGGCATTGCTTGCAAACTCTTCCACTTCGCGTGGGGTGCGATGGGCCGACAGAGCCAACATCTCAAACGGAATTTCTTGCTTGTCAAGGAAGTCGGCGGCCTTTTTCATCATAGGGAGGTCGCTGGTACTTCCCATAATAATACTTACCAATGGTTTCATATCATCATGTAATTGTATATGGAGATTGAATTAATCAACTTAGAAAGCCGTTGTTTACTCAGAACGACTGCATGTCGACCAGACGCTTGTAGTAACCGTTCATATCCATGAGCTGTTCGTGGGTTCCGCGTTCCACAATGCGTCCCTCGTGGAGCACACATATGAGATCGGCATTTCTTATGGTCGACAGTCGATGGGCTATCACGAGAGTCGTACGGTCCTGCATGAGTCGTTCAAGGGCCTCCTGTACCGATTTTTCACTCTCTGAATCGAGAGCCGATGTCGCCTCATCGAGAATCAACACCGGAGGATTCTTGAGGATGGCACGAGCTATAGATATTCTCTGGCGCTGGCCTCCCGAGAGTCTACAGCCGCGGTCTCCTATATTGGTTTCGTAGCCCTCGGGACTCTCCATGATGAATTCATGGGCATTGGCTATGCGGGCAGCTGCCTCGACTTGCTCACGCGTGGCGTTGGCCACGCCAAATGTGATGTTGTTGTAAAAGGTATCATTGAACAGGATAGCCTCCTGATTGACATTGCCCATGAACGACCGTAGGTCATGCACCCTGAGTTCCCGTACATCGATACCATCGACAGTTATAGACCCTGAATTGACATCATAGAACCGTGGAATCAAATCTGCCATGGTCGATTTTCCTGAGCCCGACTGTCCAACGAGCGCTACCGTACTTCCGGCCTTGATGTCGAGGTTGATATCACTCAGCACCGGGTGAGAGCCATCATATGTGAAATTGACATCACGATAGCTTATATCACCCTTGAGATGATCAATCTTCTCAGGAATGGCCGGATCCTTGATGGGGTTATCGGAATTGAGAATCTTGTCGACACGCTCCATCGACGCCAGGCCTCTTTGTATGGCATAGGCGGCCTTCGAGAACTCCTTGGCCGGATTGATGATATTATAGAATATCACCATATAATATATGAATGTCGAGGCTGTCATCGACGACATGCCCGTGATTATCAATGTGCCGCCAAACCACAACACGATAGCGATTGCCGTCGTGCCCAGGAACTCACTCATGGGGTGAGCAAGAGCCTGGCGTCTTGCCACTGCCTTCGAGATGCTGTAGAAACGTTCATTTTCACGAGCAAACCGGTCACGCACCTTTACCTCGGCATTGAAAGCCTTGATGATGCGCAATCCGCCCAGGGTCTCCTCTATATTGCTCATGATGGTGCCCCACTGGTTCTGGCCTTCGAGCGACTGGCGCTTAAGCCGCTTGCCTATACGTCCCATAATGACACCTGCAATGGGCAGGAGAATGAAGACAAAAATCGTAAGTTGCCAGCTTATGGCTATCATCATTCCCAGGCACACGATTATCATCACAGGGTTCTTGAAAAACATGTCGAGCGACGCCATGATTGAATTTTCAATCTCGGCTACGTCTCCGCTCATTCTGGCTATCACATCCCCCTTGCGCTCGGAAGTGAAGAATCCTATTGGCAGCGACACAATCTTATTGTACATGTCGTTACGTATGTCACGCACGATGCCTTGACGCATGGGTATGATGACATACGATGCCATATAGGTTACCCCCACTTTCAGGAATGTCATTACAACGAGCGCTGCTGCGAGCATAGCCAGCGTTCCCGAGGTGCCGAAGTAGAGTATCGACTCCTGGGTGTAATAGTAGAAATTGTTGATACATACATCCTTGAAGTCGCCTGTTCCCAGTGGCATGTAGGTGTACACCGCTGTCTTTATCTGGAACAGCATCTCCAGGATTGGTATGATTACGGCAAAGGAGAAGAGGGTCAACAGAGCAGCGAGAATATTAAAAACGATATTAAGCACCAGATAGCGCTTATAGGGCGGCATGAAGCGCTTAATCACCTTCCATATTTCGTTCATCTCAGATAATCGGTAATTTCAATAAGTAAAAGTACTAATCCACCAATTCCATGCCGCGGCGCAGCGCAGCTTCATTGGCGGGTATAAGGCGGTGATGGCGCTCGGGAAGGGCCTTTTTCAAGCCTCTGAGCACAGCATCAATCGACACTACGGGGCATTTCTTGATCATAGCACCCAGCAGTACCATGTTGTAGCCTTTGGCATTACCCATCTCTATAGTGGCAGTGAGGGCATCGACAGGAACAATGGTTATATCCTCTCGGGTAGGCTTATGATGTATGCCCGACGGGTCATAGATAAGCATTCCTCCCGGCTTGACGCACGACTCAAACTTGTCGAGACTCTGTTGATTCAGAATCACAGCGATATCATAGGTGTCGAGCACCGGTGAACTTATGGTCTGGTCACTCAGAATAACCGTGACATTGGCCGTGCCACCACGTTGTTCCGGGCCATAGGATGGCATCCATGTCACCTCGAGGTCATCCATCAATGCGGCATAGGCCAGGATTTTGCCCATCGAGAGCACACCTTGTCCGCCAAATCCCGCTATTATTATTTCTTCAGTCATTACTGTTTGCGTTTTGAGTGTCGGTATTAACTTAGAGGGTGTCAAAGAGTATCCTTGATGTCACCGGGAGGATAGGCGGCAAACATGTTTTTCTCCATCCATTCGTTTGACTCGGCAGGGGACATTTTCCAACCTGAATTGCAGGTACTCACCACCTCTACAACCGATGTGCCGCGGCCATCGATTGAAGCCTGAAAGGCCTTGCGCAACGCGGCCTTGCACTTGCGCACAGTGGCAGCAGTGTGAACCGATTGCCTTGTCACATAGCATGTTCCGGGCAGTTCGGCAAGCAGCGGAGTGATGTTCAACGGATAACCATTGAGATCGACACGACGTCCATAGGGTGTGGTGGCAGTTTTCATACCCTCGAGAGTGGTGGGCGCCATCTGGCCTCCGGTCATGCCGTATATTCCGTTGTTAATGAAAATAATCACGATGTTCTCCCCTCGGTTACAGGCATGGATAGTCTCGGCAGTACCTATGGCAGCGAGGTCTCCATCTCCTTGATAGGTAAACACCACCGCATTGGGGTTGAGACGTTTTACTGCCGTAGCCACAGCCGGTGCCCGTCCATGGGCGGCCTCAATCCAGTCCACATCGATATAATTATAGGCAAAGACGGCACATCCCACGGGGGCCACGCCTATCGTATCGTTTTCAAGCTCCATTTCGTCGAGCACCTCGCTCACGAGTTTATGTACGACACCATGGCTACAACCTGGACAATAGTGCATATTGCGGTCGTCCATGAGTCGGGGACGGCTGTAGACCTTTGTGCCTTGGGCTATTATTTCATCTTGGTTCATGAGTTAGATCTCCTGGATAAAGTGTGATTTGAATGCATTGAGCACTTCGAGAGGATTGGGCACTATGCCTCCGAGACGTCCGAAATGGAACACGGGCAACTCACGTGACACGGCGAGGCGCACATCTTCTATCATCTGACCGGCATTTAGCTCAACCACGAGTATTCCCTTGACCTTGGAAGCTACCGAGGCTATAGCCTCTGATGGGAACGGCCACAGCGTTATAGGCCTTATCAAGCCTATCTTTATTCCCTGCTTGCGGGCTTCCTCGATGCTCTTCAAGCATATGCGCGCTACAGAGCCAAAAGCAACCATCAAGTAGTCGCAGTCATCGGTATAGTAAGTCTGGTATCTCACCTCATTCTTCTCAATCTCGGCATATGTACGCTGGAACCGCTCATTGTTCTTCTCCATTATCGCGGAATCGAGCTCAAGCGATGTGACAATATTGCGATGGAGGCGACCATGCTTTCCGGTAGTAGCCCAGGGGCATTGCTGTGCAATCTGTTCGGGTGTACGACGTGGACGCGCCTCAGGGAGCACTACCTTCTCCATCATCTGCCCCACAATACCATCGGCCAGAATCATAGCCGGTGTACGGTATTTGAAGGCAAGGTCAAAACCGAGACCCACAAAATCGGCCATCTCCTGCACGGTAGCCGGAGCGAGCACAATCAGATGATAGTCGCCATGTCCACCACCCTTGGTTGCCTGAAAATAGTCACTCTGTGACGGGTGTATGGTTCCCAGGCCCGGACCTCCCCTCATCACATTGACAATGAGAGCCGGAAGCTCGGCCGCAGCTATATATGAAATGCCCTCTTGCATCAAGCTCACTCCGGGGCTCGATGACGAGGTCATTACAGCTTTGCCGGTAGCGGCTCCACCATATACCATGTTGATGGAAGCCACTTCACTCTCGGCCTGAAGCACCACCATTCCGGTTGTTTCCCACGGCATGAGGGCTTCCAGAGTTTCAAGGACCTCCGACTGGGGAGTTATCGGGTAACCGAAATAGCCGTCGACGCCATATCGTATGGCAGCGTGGGCTATAGCCTCGTTACCCTTCATGAGTCTTACCTCTTCGTTCATTATCTCTCCTTACTTTCGTTTTCAATTATTTTTCAACTACACGGTATACCTCGATGCAAGCATCGGGACACACTGTAGCACAAGCGGCACACCCTATACAATTGTCGGGCATTGCCATCATAGCATAGTGATAGCCGCGGTCATTGACCTCACGCTTATTGAGAGTGAGCACATCGGTTGGACATGCCACAACACACAGGTCACACCCCTTGCATCGCTCGGCATCTATTACCACGGTTCCTAAAACTTTAGCCATTTATATATCTTATAGCTTTTAAATGAATACATTAGTAGGCCGAAAACTCGAATCATGATTCTATTTCCAGCTCATCATGGCACAAATATACACAATTTGCTCTGATTTTCGCATCATTTAACACTATCTAACCAATGGCACACAAGAATCACCCTTGTGCACTGATAGCCCTTTTCTGAACATCAGTCATGAACCTTTGAACCGGTCTCAGCGTTTAGACAATGAACAAAGTATGTTTTACAGGCCATCGGCCCAAACAATTATATTCATCACAATGAAAACGCTATTTCTTGGTCTCTCATTTCTGCTCGCATCGTCCTGGTCAATCTCAGCCTCGGTGCCTGAGTCTCCGTCCACCTATATCGATAACCTGATATCGCTTGACGACTATGCCGGCACAGTCGACTACTCGGTGCTCATACCTCAGGCCGAGGACCCTATCACCTATAGCATGACCCTCCACTCCACAGCGAACCCACCTTCATATCGCCTGGCGCCATGCAGCTATCTAATCGAGTGGACCCCTTCTCGCGAAGGTGAGGCTTCCGGGTTTTCGGCCTACATCGATGGAGCGCACTACCGCTACCGCGACAACCGCTTGCAGGAATATCACATGGAGTGGGACTCCATACCATTCACCGTAGGCAACGGCGGTGTACAGTGCAACGCTCAGTTTGTCGACGTGCTCCCCCAGTTCATAGGCAAGGAACTCCAGAAACTCGTGAATGACACCAACTTCATCTACACTTTCACGCCCGACACTCTCTATAACGGCCACAAGGTAGCCGTCATTGAGGGACGCCTCATGTTTCACGGCTATGTGAGCAAAGAATCAACCTACATATTCGATCCGTCTTCATTGCTTCCAATCGCTATCGAATATGAAAACAATCCGGGATCAATAAGCGAGCAATCAGTATCGGTAAAGTTTACCTCGAGTGCCGATGAGGCATTTCCTCTTGCCTCAGAGAACGATCTCCTTGCCATGTACCCCGAGGTGTTTGAGAAATACCGAGAGAGCAATTTCAGAGTTGAGAATCTTCCCGGCACGCAGTTGCCAACTTTCACGGCCCCGGCATCACATGGAGAGCGCTATGTGCATCACCGTGGGGAACCGTTTGACAGCAATCTCATCATAATCCTTGTCGATGACTCGGGAGCCTACACCACCGCCACCATCGATGCCGCGCGTAAGGCATCGGAGCGTTCGCCCAAGGCATTTGGACTGGTTATAGCCTATGTCACAAGCGACCGGGAGAAAGCCGTCGAGAATTGCGGGCAACTGAATCCTGGCGAGGAACTGCTGTCGGGAGCCAGGTCATTGGCCCGCGACTGTGGTGTCACCTCTTTTCCCACCATGCTCTATGTGGGCAGCGACGGCATTGTAAAGGATGTCACGCTGGGCTACAGCCAGGACCTTGAAGCCAAGGTATTGCAAACTGCTACCCTCTCATTTTGACGGGAAAGGCAAAATGAACCATTTCTAATATCCACTCGTTTACAAGGTGGGTGCATCACACCCTTTGAACAAAAAAGAATATACAACTATGGAAACAATTTATTTTGCCGGCACAGAGTGCCACACAGGCGGCATGGTGCCTGCCGCAGGCAGCAAGGCCCCCAATTTCGAACTTGTCACCCCCTCGCTTGAGGCTGTGACACCTGAAACATTTCATGGGAAGCAGATTGTACTGAACATTTTCCCCAGCATCGACACCGATGTGTGTGCTACATCAGTGCGCAAGTTCAACGAGAGAGCCTCAGGCCTGGACGATGTCGTTGTGCTTGGTGTATCGATGGACCTGCCGTTTGCCGCCGGACGTTTCTGCACGCTCAACGACATCAAGAACGTGACACCCGCCTCGGCATTCCGCGATCCTTCATTTGCACGCAACTACGGCGTAGAGATAGTCGACGGCCCCCTCAAAGGGCTGCTTGCACGCGCGGTCATCATCATTGACCGCGATGGGAATATCAAGTATCGCGAGCTCGTCAATGAAATCACACATGAGCCCGACTACGAAACTGCCCTGAAAATGCTCAAACAATAATCACGCCCATTTCTACAGGACATTTTAGAGCCGCATGGCATTGTGACACAGCCTGCCAAAGGGTGTCGCTTTGCCATGCGGTTCACTTTTTTCATCATGTACTTGTTATAAACGGCAACAATCAATATCTTTGTTGCTGAAACTTGAAATCTCTAACCTATAGTTTCGACAGCGAAACTTCAATAAAGTACCATGATGAAAAGATTATTGACCCTTGCCCTTCCTCTCGTCATGCTATCTGCATGCACCGGTAAATCAGGTAACAGCGCCAACTCCACCGAAGCCTCGGCTGTAGCCACCGACAACATCACAACACCCTTCTACAATGCGTTTTCCCACAACGATTACGCCCATGAGCGCCCACTCATGGAAGCTCTCGAGCTGGGATTCAACTGCGTGGAGGCCGACTGCTACCTCGTTGACGGCCGCATGGTGGTAGCCCACGATTTACCCGAAGACACCGCTGCCTACCGCAACCTTGAGGATTTATATCTCAACCCTCTGTTTGAACGCATCAGAAGCAACGGTGGCAGCGTGTATGCCGGGTCCGACCGTCCATTCATGCTCATGATCGACATCAAGCGTGACGGTGACAACTTCTACAACCATCTGAGACCGGTACTTGAAGAGAATGCCTCCATGTTCACATCGGTCGACACACTTGGCAACGTGACCCAAGGTCCTATACTGCTGTTCTTCTCAGGCTCACGTCCATTGGAGACGCTCCCCATGCAGAAAACCACGCGCTATGCCTTCCTCGATGGAAAATTCAGCGACATGGGTAATGGCAATCCCGCATCGCTCATGCCGGTAGTGAGCGACAACTACCAATCGTTCCTCTCATGGAACGGAGAAGGAGAGATGCCCCAGGACCAGCTCGACATTCTCAACGATCTTATAACACGTGCACATAACGAGGGAAAGATGATACGTTTCTGGGGAGCACCCGACACCGAGGCCTGGACACGCACACAGCTTGCAGCCGGTGTTGACATTATCGGTGTTGACAATCTGCCGGCCCTCGCCAATATTCTCTCAGCTCAATAAGCAACTACAAGGCTATCCATGAAAAGACTCGCATCACTGCTTTTTGCGACAGTCATCACTGCCGCCATACATATCAATGCCAAGAGCCCTGTGCTACGCCACGGCTACCCGATTGACCCGGTGCCATTCACATCAGTAAAAATCACCGACAATTTCTGGGGCCAACGTCTCGAGGCCTCCCGCGAGGTGACAATACCGCTGGCTTTCAGCAAGTGTGAGGAAACGGGCCGTTACGAAAATTTCGTGAGGGCAGCCAATCCTTGTGACACATTCAAGGTCGAAGGATTCTCTTTCGATGACACTGATGTCTACAAAACCATCGAAGGAGCCAGTTACCTGATGCAAACTTATCCCGACCCACACCTCGACCACTACATCGACAGTGTACTCGCCATCGTGGCCGCTGCCCAGGAACCTGACGGCTATCTCTACACAAGCCGCACACAAAATCCACGCCACCCCCACGCATGGGCCGGCAACCGGCGGTGGGAAGCCGTTGAGAACCTCTCCCACGAGTTCTATAACCTGGGCCATATGGTTGAGGGCGCCATAGCCCACTATCAGGCTACAGGCAAGCGCAACTTCCTTGATATAGCCATTAGGTATGCCGACTGTGTGTGCCGAGAGATAGGAGATGGTCCAGATCAGGTGGTGCGAGTTCCCGGCCACCAGATTGCCGAGATGGCACTTGCCAAATTATATCTCGTCACAGGCGACAGGAAATATCTCGACCAGGCCAAATTCTTCCTTGACAAGCGAGGCTATACCTCACGCACCGACCAGTACAGTCAAGCGCACAAGCCTGTAGTCGAGCAGGACGAAGCCGTGGGACACGCTGTGCGTGCCGTGTATATGTATTCAGGAATGGCCGATGTGGCAGCTCTCACCGGCGACTCGGCCTACATCAATGCCATTGACCGTATATGGGACAACATCGTCAACAAAAAGATGTACATCACCGGTGGTATCGGATCCACAAGCGCCGGCGAGGCTTTTGGCAAAAATTATGAGCTGCCCAACATGTCGGCCTACTGTGAGACATGTGCCGCCATAGGGAATGTCTATGTGAACCACCGCTTGTTCTTGCTCCATGGCGATGCCAAGTATTATGACGTGCTGGAACGTACTCTCTACAACGGACTCATCTCGGGCATGAGTCTTGACGGTGGGTCATTTTTCTACCCCAATCCACTCGAGAGCATGGGTCAGCACCAGCGCCAGCCATGGTTTGGTTGTGCATGCTGCCCCTCAAATTTATGCCGTTTCATTCCATCAGTTCCCGGATATGTCTATGCTGTCAAAAACCGCGACGTTTATGTCAATCTGTTCATGGACAACAACGCCACCCTCGATGTCGATGGCAAGAAAGTGGAACTCTCACAGTCTACATCGTATCCATGGAATGGCGATATAGACATCACCGTCGACAAGAACAAGACCGGCGACTTTGCACTGAAGATACGCATTCCGGGCTGGGCACGCAATATCCCGGTACCCGGTGACTTGTACAGCTACACTGATGATAAGTGTATGTCCTATACGGTCACTGTAAACGGCACGCCCGTTGAAAGTTCCATCGAGAACGGCTACTTTACCATCGACCGCAAGTGGAAAAAAGGTGATAAAGTGAGTCTCCATCTCGACATGGAACCACGCACAGTCCAGGCCAATAACCTGGTTGAAGCCGACCGCGGACGCATAGCCATCGAGCGCGGCCCCATTGTCTACTGTGCCGAATGGCCCGACAACGACTTTGACGTGCTCAGCGTCATCATGAACCGCAAGCCACGGTTTACCGTCGAGTCACGCCCCGACTTGCTCTGTGGCATAAACACAATCTCGACCGATGCACAGACTCTCGGATATGACGACAACGGGCGCATCATAGCCACCGATGTACATCTCACACTGATTCCCTATTATGCGTGGGTGCACCGTGGTGCCGGAAACATGGCAGTATGGCTCCCCCAGGAGCTGTCTGCCTCACGACCCACCACATCGACACCTATGCCTTGAAACACCGTAACAACCTTAATACCATGCCGACAAAACTTCCCAACATTTCTACAATCGCACGTGACGAAGATACTTTGTACTTCGGACGAACCGACGGACTGCTGGCCAAAATAGATCCAACGGGACCAGCCATGCCCATCGGATTCATGGGTGCCCCTGTAAAACAGATCAAAGCACGAGGAAACCAACTCCTTGCCTTTGGCGACAACCCCAATGAAGAGAACCAGATTCTTGCCTGGTGCTCAACCGAGCCCAACTCCAAGGTAGGTGGAATGGCCACAGATGTGCAACGCATTCTCTCGCCCGAATTCTACATCGACGGCCAACCCGACCTGTGTGAAGTGGGCCCTACCGAGATTACCACATATATGTCGCTCGAGATTCTCGATTCCGAACCCTTTGTATATGACATCCTATACTCAGGTGGGAAGCAATGGCTCGCCATTGCCCGCATGGGTACAATCTATACCTTTGACCTGTCGGTCAAACCGGGCGACCCCAACACATTTACCTTCAACAGCCGGTACATGGAAGTTGTGAGGAATGCCATGCGACCTAACAATAACAGCAGTTCCCACGGAAACCGCTCGGTAGGCGTTATCAACGTCTTGCCGCCCGACGAGGATGAGGATGCCAAGGCATTTGAGATTTTCGACTCTCTGATCGACCCCTCCTATCCCGTGCATGCCCATCACCCTCAGTGCTACATATATTTTATCAAGATTATTGAGCGGCCCGGGAAAACGCCCTTGATGTTGAGTTCAGCCGGCGACCACCATATTGTGGTGTTTGACTTTGTCACCCACCAACTACTGCTTGATACCGACTGGATTGAACCATTGTGCTTCTGTGGCACCGTCATTGGCAATAAAGCTTATCTCGGTGGCCGTAACGGTGACATTGTAGTCATTGACCTCGACACAATGAAATGGGAGGAGAAGAAACTCGATGTCGACCTCACGCTCGATGAAGTGAAAACCGATGGCCTGCGGCTTGTCTTCAAGACAACCGACAATTCAATCCTGGTTGTCGATCCCGACACTCTCAGGATTCTTGATGCAATTCCCGTTGAAGGGGAGCTTGCCGACTACGAAGTCACAAAACGAGGTATCTTTATCCGCAACACTGACAATCAGTTTGTGGCCTATATATAAAAGGACTCATCGCACATGATTCCCTACTTCTACCATCTCACTATCGTTCAATGAGATCACTCAGGGTTATAAGAGTTTTCATCAGCTCCACATTTGCCGACATGCAGCGCGAGCGCACTTTACTACAAAGTCGCGTATTTCCCGCTGTGCGCCGGCTGTGTGCCATGAACGACTGGCGTTTCGAGGCCATCGATCTGAGGTGGGGCATCACAGCCCAGCAAACAGCCAATAATCTCACACTCGACATATGTCTGGCCGAGGTGGAGCGCTGCCGCAACATTTCACCACGCCCCAACCTACTCATACTCAGTGGGCAACGATATGGGTGGATACCTTTACCCGACCATCTTCCCGTTGAGTTGTTCAATCACATCTCACAGGAATATTCTGCTGATACACAGACTCTACGGGCCTGTTACAGGCTCGATGAGAACTCCATGGAGCCGTTGATGTGCCTGTTGCCTCTATCGCTGACAACCGAGTCACAGCGTGCTGAATGTGAGAGAATTTTCGACACATACGCTTGCCTACACCCCGAGTTCAGGGAGCAGTACCGGCTGTCGGCTACCGAACGTGAGATTCAGAAAGGACTTTTTGAAAACACCCGGGCTTGCGACACTACGCTGCTGTACCACCGACGGCTCAACGATATTCCCGCCAAAGCTGCCTCCATTTATTCAGCCTCACAAGAGCGTCAGGACGAGCTTACAAAACGTGTCAAGGAGATAGTAGGTCCCGAGGCCACAATGGAAATCAACACATCGTTTGACGACTACGACAGCGGGGCTATCGATGACCTCTTTGTCGAGAAGATGACCACACTGCTGGCCGAGACAGCTACCAGCGAGATGAATCGCTATAAGCATCTTGACGACTTTACTGAGGAACTGCTCCTGCAGCGCAACGAATCAGTGGCCCGCGCCATCAATCATCCTATGCTTTCGGGCCGCGACAGCCTGCTCGCCGATCATCTTCGCGACAACCGCGTTGTACTCATCGACGGCAGCGAGGCCAACGACTCCGGTGCTCTCATATCCCATAGATTTTGCAACGACGGGAGTGCCATCGTGCTTCATGCCGCTATCTCACGTCGCTCGGTATCAGGCATCGCGCTTCTGCAGTCCATGCTTTTCATGCTCAACGGCGAGCGTGATGACACCTCTGACTTCGGTGAACTTTCAAAAAAAATCAGAGACCTGCTCTCTGAGCCTTCGTCCGCGGTGAAGCTCATTGCTTTCACCAATGTCGACAAACTCCCGGCCGATGACGAACTGTTCTCACTGGCATGGCTGCCATCGGTTCTCAAGGCTCCTTCTCTGAAAGTCATTCTTTGTGCCGAAGACCGTGACATCACCGCCACAATCAATGCCACCCACAGCCGGTTGAAACTTCCACCGATTCCCGCGGTCCAGGTCCACAGCTTTGTCATGACGCGGTTACAGGAAATGGGCCGACAGCTCTCAGAGTCGCAACAGCAGTATTTGGCCAACACCCTCGAGTGTGCCCCCACCCCACTGCCTCAGATGTTTGAGATTATGGTCGACCGTATGGCCTCGTTACACCACTGGGACTCTCCACCGGCACTGCCATCCGATACTGCCCAGGCTCTCACATTCTTCTGGGAATCAGTTACCGACCCGGTCAACAACCATCCGCTCTTTGCCAGGCTCGCCATTGCACTGTTGCTGTACATGCCCAGCGGTGTCACCGACGACGAACTGCTCGAAATCCTTGCCCTCGACACACAACTCTTCAATCAACTGAATAATTCATTCGGACACCAAATCATCTGTGAGGGCACCACCCCGGCCATTCCATTGGCCCTGTGGCCCGGTCTTTACCACAGGTTGAGGTCGGTCATGGTGTGTGGACGCAGCTCCAACGGTGTCTACAACACGCTCTACAACAACATCGTGAGCGACTCCCTCGATGCGTTCCTCGGCTCAGACATGAAGAAGCGTGTGCTGTCGCTTGCACTTGACTATTTCAGCGACAGTAATCGTGTCACCTCCAAGCGTTCGCTTGAACTGCGCCCCTGGTTGCTCACAAATCTGGGATATGACGACGAAGCTGTCCAACTACTCACCGACGATGCATTCTGCAACGCCAAGATAGCGGCCGGAATGCTCCATGGACTGCAACTGGACTTTACCGACGCCTATAAGGCACTTCCCGGTTGTGATACCAGGCGTGATCTCATTATTGAGCGTTACAACTTTTCAAAATCAGAAGCCTCAACGCTGCAACTCTATGCTCCGATAGCACAATCGACATTCACCCGTCAAT
Source organism: Clostridiales bacterium (assembly GCA_023666645.1). GTDB lineage: Bacteria > Bacteroidota > Bacteroidia > Bacteroidales > Muribaculaceae > JAAVFS01. The sequence continues at coordinate 1,006,714 of JAMPBP010000001.1, read as the reverse complement.
ATGCCCGCTACCTTGAAAGCAACACAGTCGTGACCGGTGACTGCACCATTACCCACACGAGGCTCATACGCCACAATAAATGGAGGCTCACCACAGCTTCGCTACATCGGCTCCTCATCATCGACAACGACGATGACATAGCCTACTGCACCCTCTATGACATCGAAACCTTGAAAATTGTGGCGAGCAATGTCATCACCCTCCCCACCATCGACAACTATCCACACACACCTCCATTCACAACCTCAGTGAAACATGTGGCGCTATCGCCCGACGGCACCATGGCAGCAATAATGTGCGAGAATGGACTCGTCGTCTCATGGGATATCAGCCACGCCACCACACAGGAGCGCATGGTCATGGGCACCGACAACATGGCGGCTCACCCTTCAAACCCTCTATTCATCGGGTCAACGCTCTGTTTCTATGCCGCCGACCACTGGAATGGCAAGGGGCGCATCATCATTGGCGACACAGAGATTGCCGATGACTTCGACATATTGGGCGACCACCGATACCTATATGCCGGTCCCGATGGTAAAACGCTCTACGCCATAAACGATTATGGAGACCATCTCATCATAGACCTATCCACCATGCTCTCGCCCAAGGTCACATCCCGCGAGTTTACCCCCAACGAAAAAGGGCCGCTACGCGGCGACTGGCGGCTACTCGGCTACGACCCGACAACCGGCAACCTCTACGTGCGCCGCTACGATTATGCCGCCCCCATAGGCCGGATCAACCTCCCCAACGGCACCATCGATACATTGCTCATTGCTCCCGACCTTACCGACTTAACCTTCTCGGCATGGATATCACCGAGACACAATATGCTCGTCACTGCCGACGCACATAACCACCTGCTACTGTTTGATCTCACCAATGGCAAGCTCACAGCCACACTGCCTACCGATGACACGGAGCAACCCACACTGCTACCCACCGGCCCCGACAGTCTCATAGCCCAAGGCCGCAGCCTCATACACTGGCACCTCGGCAGCAACAGCAGTACTAACAGCATCAACACTACCACCGGCAATAACAGTGACGCACGCGCAAGCGACCCCGACGACCCATTCGCCGCCCTGCTGTAATCCATCACTCAGGACATCACCACTGTACACCTATAGATCAGCTACTCCACTATCATGGGTAAGGTGCTGTCAAAGGTGCAGTCATACGGGGAAAACAGTGCAAAAAATCTTAATTGATTGGGGGGATTGGGAGTTTAAGTGTATCTTTGTGTTTTGATTGCAGGGGCTGTCCCTCAATTTTCAAATTCAATATTATCTAACAGTAAGATTATGTTCTTGATTTCCATATGGAGGCAGATGCCTCCCGTAACCAAAAATCTTATTATCATCAATGCCATCATATGTCTGGCCATCAACCTACTGGAGCCGCGCTTCGGCAATATGATGGTTCAATATGGCGCGCTCCACTACTTTACCAGCGATGATTTCCTCGTCACTCAGTTCTTTACCTACATGTTCTTGCATGAGAGTTTCTCTCATCTGTTTTTCAACATGTTTGCCCTGTTCATGTTTGGCGGCATCATCGAGCGGTCGCTCGGTAGCAAACGCTATCTGTTCTATTACATATCGTGTGGACTGGGAGCAGCCCTCATACAGGAGGGTGTGTATGCCGTGATTGTCAATTACTATGAGAATCTCATCGACAATCCGCTTGCTATCAAAGAAATGCTTGATAATGGCACAGCGCTGTGGCACCAGCACATGACCTACAGCGACCCCATAATGCAAAAGTTGCATTTGCTCATCAATACTCCCACGCTGGGAGCTTCGGGAGCTGTATACGGCATTCTGCTGGCTTTTGGCGTGCTATTTCCACGCCAGCCTATCTATCTCATGTTCATCCCAATTCCGTTGCAGGCCCGTTGGGTGGTGCTGGGATATGGTGTCATTGAGTTGCTGCAGGCACTCAACAATAATCCCGCCGACAATGTAGCCCACCTGGCCCACCTGGGAGGAATGATATTTGGATTGCTCATGCTGCTGTACTGGCGCAAGAAAGGTATAATAGGTCCTTATCAACGCTTCTGAGGCCGTGGCAAGTTTTTCCTACATATACCGACGCATGGACGTCACACTGCGCGTCATCGTGGTCAACGCCATTGTTATGGTGACGGTGATTGTCACCTCCTTTATTACGGGACTCTTGGGCGAGAGCATAAATCTGGCTACCGGCATGCTCGACTTGCCGGCCGGACTGGCGGTGATAACACGGCCATGGTCACCTTTCACCTATATGTTCACCCAGACCGATGTGATGCACTGCCTCTTCAACATGCTGTGGCTCTACTGTTTCGGCCGCATATACGGGCAGTTGGCATCGCCCAGGCGACTGTTTCTTACCTATGTGGCCGGAGGACTGGCAGGCGCTGTGCTTTTCACCGCGACCTCGTTGATTATCCCGGGGAATTTCTTCATGCTTGAGGGGTCATCGGCAGCCGTCATGGCGATAGTTGCAGCCACCGCTTTCACCGCTCCCAATGTAAGCCTCAATTTCTTCCTGCTGGGACGTGTCAAGATCAAGTGGATAGCCATAGCCACTGTCGTGATATTCGCGGTAGGGCTCACCGGCAACAATATAGGTGCCCACATGGCACATCTGGGAGGGCTGGCAGCCGGCTCTCTCTTGGCTCTTATGGCCCGCGTGAGGGGTCGACGCTATGCCTCAATTTCACAACAGCACATGAGCGAGGCCGATGCCCGCGCCGAGCTCGACCGGCTGCTTGACAAGGTGCGCAACTCAGGCTACAAATCGCTCACGGCCAATGAGCGCCGCCGTCTCATCGACCTTAGCAACAAAGTATAGGATGATGTTCAATACAGAATGTTAACAATCCTCTGACACACACTATGAAACGATTCTTCAAATCAATATTGCTCCTTATCAATATCATAGTCGCAGTGGCAATGATATTCTCGGGCTTCGGTGGTCATTACAACACAGCCTCATCGACATTGCCGGGAATAGCCTTGATGGTTTTTCCGGCGTTGCTGGCAGTCTCAGTGCTACTGATTCTCTTTGATATGATATGCTGCAGAAGGCTTGCTTTCCTACCGCTCATCACGTTGCTGGTGTGTGCTGTACCCATATGGAATTTCTGCCCGCTCAATATCGGGAAGCCCAAGTTGCCCGATGGGTACCGGGAATTCAAACTTCTATCATACAATGTTTTCAACTTGAAGGACCTGGGGAATGGCAATGATTCCATTCACACCACCCTCTCGACAATTCTCGCCATCGACGCCGACATAGTATGCCTGCAAGAGTCGCACCGCGGCCAGCCATCGGCCTGGAACTCCAATTACAAGCAACAATGTGACAGCCTCACACAACGCTATCCCTATTCACTGTCGACCAATAATGGCCAAAATATCCTCTCACGCTACCCATTGCGTAACATCGGGATTGACAACTGGCTCGGGACATCGGCATGCCTGCAGTGTGTCGAGGTTGACATCGATGGAACTCCGCTCACGCTTTACAATGTACACCTGCAGTCACTGCAGCTCAACACAGCCGACCGTGAGCTCTATGGCAGTATCACCCGAAAACCCACTACCCACAAACTCGAGAACGCCCGCTATGGAATGGTCGCCAAGCTCTCGACTGCGATGCGTGAGCGTGGGTATCAGGCCCATAAGTTGCGTCAATATATCGACAGTATTGGTGGCGACAATATAATTGTCACCGGTGATTTCAACGATATCGAGGACTGCTATGCCCAGCGTGTCATAGAGGGCAAAACGCTCAGAAGTGCCTTCACTTCTGTAGGATTTGGACCTACTATGACCTACAATGCCAATCGGTTCTACTTCAACATTGACCACATGCTCTATGGAGGTACAGTGAAGGCCATGGCATACCATGTCGGGAAAAGCCGGTCGAGCGACCATTACCCCATCATCGGCACATTTGCAATCAAACAATCCATGAAAGATGAAACAAAAGCCTCAACTCGTCAATCTGCCCAAGATATGTGATCCACGTGGCAACCTCTCGTTCATACAGAACGGACCGTCACTCGGTTTCAACATAAAGCGTTGCTACTGGATCTACGATGTTCCGGGCGGCGAGGTGAGGCATGGCCACGCTTTTCGCACCCAGTCTGAACTGATAGTGGCCATGGCCGGCAGTTTTGATGTAGTGCTCGATGATGGTAACGGACCGGTGCGCCACCACATGTCTCGCTCCTACTACGGGCTATATGTACCCCCGATGACATGGCGCATGCTCGACAACTTCTCATCCTGTTCGGTGGCCATGGTTCTCTCCTCGACCACCTACGACCCGGCCGACTATATAGAGGACAAGAGCCAGTTTATAGGAGCTCTCGGTGACAGCCTCCCAATCCACGAGGCCGCTTCCCCGGCCATCTATGACGATATCCCGGCCATTACAGGCAATGCAGGCATTGAGAACCACCGACGCTCATCGTTGGCCCGCTGTGTAATCATGGAATTGCCACGCCATCGCCACCCCAATGGATCACTTAGTGTAGTGGAGAATGTGCCGGGGACACCTTTCGACATCAGGCGTGTGTTCTATCTATATGACGTGCCAGGCGACTCGACACGCGGCGGCCATTCCCATCACACAGCCCGCGAACTGATTATTGCCGCCAGCGGTAGCTTTGATGTCACCCTCGACGATGGTCACGAGAGGCGCGTCTACACACTCAACCGTCCCTATCAGGCTCTATATATTGAAGCGGGTATATGGCGTAGCCTCGACAACTTCTCATCAGGGTCAGTGAGCATGGTGCTCACCGATCAACCATATGACGAGCAGGACTATGTGCGTGACTACAACACATTCAAAACACTTGCCACACATTAAAACCATCAATAAACCAACCCTTCCACATCTCAATGGAACAGAATATACCCTTTCTTGACCTCGCCCATCTCAATGCTCCATTCATGAAGGAGATTGAGGAAGCGGTTAAGCGCGTAATAAGCTCAGGACGCTACATAGGAGGCCCTGAAATTGCCGCCTTCGAGCATGATCTCGCCAATTACCAAAAGGTGAGAAATGTGGTGGGTGTGAGCAATGGCCTCGATGCCTTGCGACTCATAATGAGGGGCTACATTGAGATGGGAATCATGAAACCAGGTGACGAAGTTATTGTGCCGGCCAATACTTATATTGCCAGCCTACTGGCAATAAGCGATGTAGGATTGACACCGGTGCCGGTGGAACCATCGGTCGACACCTTGAATCTCGACACATCGCTGATAGAAAAAGCCATAACACCGCTCACACGGGCTGTGATGGTAGTCCACCTTTATGGCCGGACTTGTTGGGACGACCGGCTGGCATCGATAGCCCGTGACCGTGGCTTGATTATAATCGAAGACAATGCCCAGGGCATAGGCTCTCAGGCCACTACAACGGGGCATGGTGGCAATAGACTCACAGGATCGCTTGGCCACGCAGCCGCCTTCAGTTTCTATCCCACCAAGAATCTTGGTGCCATGGGCGATGCCGGGGCCGTTGCCACCAACGATGATGATCTGGCACACACCGTGCGCTCTCTGAGCAACTATGGAAGCTCAAGCCGTTATCACAACGACTACAAAGGTTACAACTGCCGCATTGATCCAATACAGGCAGCAGTGCTAAGGGTTAAACTGCCCTACCTTGACAGCAACAACGACCGCCGTCGCCACATAGCCGAAATGTATAATCGACTGGTTGACAACCAAGCAATAAGGCTATGCATTCCGGCCCAACTGTCAACTACCAATTTTCACCAACTCGTGGCCTTGAGCGAGCACCGAGACTCATTGCGGGAGCATCTTGCCATGCATGGAATCGGCACAGATATACACTATGCCACTCCCCCTCACCGGCAACCATGCTATGCGGCCCAACTGGGTCACATGTCATTGCCAGTGACCGAGTGGCTGAGCGATAGGGTTGTAAGCCTACCCATCGCCCCCTACCTAAGCGATGACCAGATAATACAAATATGCCAGGCGCTGAACGCCTGGCACTAAGAGCCTGTCTCACAGTAAGTGAGCTACCCTCTTACGATGGAGTCGCTGAGGATACCGTCGATTGCGGTAAGGTCCTCCTCAGTAAATGCAGGGGCATTGACCGAGGCCATGTTATCATCAAGCTGCCTTATGGAGCTGACTCCGGCTATTACCGAGGTCACATATCTCTTGGCCAGCACCCATGACAATGACATCTGTGCCAGCGACTCTCCCCGATGCTGGGCAATCTCATTAAGTTTACGTGCTTTTTCAACCCATGCCATAGTGATATCCTCCTTGTGAAGGAATGCCCCTTCCTTGTAGACCCTGGAATCCTCGGGGATGCCGTTGATGTAACGGTTGGTGAGCAGCCCCTGGGCAAGGGGTGAGAAGGCGATAAAGCCAAGTCCCTTGTCATCGAGCAATTCAATATGATGAGCCTCGGGCTTACGGCATATCATGTTGTAACGGTCCTGGTAGATCAAGCAGTGGACATGCTGCTCGGCCATCATTTCACAAGCCTTGGCAGCGACATCGGCAGGATACTTGGAGAGCCCCACATATAAAGCCTTTCCTTGCTTCACGATATCGATGAGAGCCTGGACAGTCTCTTCGAGGGGAATCTCGGGACAATAGCGGTGGCTGTAGAAAATATCGAAGTATTCCAGACCCGTACGCTTCAGACTCTGGTGGAGGCTCGCAAATGTATTCTTGCGCGAAGTCATGTCACCATAGGGGCCGGGCCACATGTAATGCCCCGCTTTAGACGACACGATGATCTCATCACGGTGGCTTTTGAGCCCCCTTGACATGATGCGTCCGAAATTCTCCTCGGCACTTCCGGCCGGTGGGCCATAGTTGTTGGCCAGGTCGATGTGGGTGATTCCGTTGTCAAAAGCATGCAACACAATCTCCTCCTGTGTTGAGAACGGAGTGGTGTAGCCAAAGTTGTGCCACAGTCCCAACGAGATGACGGGGAGCTGCAAACCGCTTTTTCCGCAATATCTGTATTCCATATTTCTTGGTGTTAAACTTAAAGGATTTTATAGCATTATGAATCTTTCCACATACGCATTCCATAAGCAGGAAATGACACATGAAAGGAGTTCATGAACGCGAAGTTATGATTTTTTGAGCATATATCATCATTTGAACTCATTTTTGGGAATAAAAACGCCAAGCGAGGCCCTGTCATCCCGACAGAGCCTCGCTTGATAAACCAATCATTATCACATTATATCTCTCTAAGCAATGGAAAAATCTTTCTTTGTTGTCTTTGTACTTTTAAAACGCCCGTCAATATAGAAATGTTCACTGCCCATGATTTTTTTTTAGGATATGCTGTAAAATTTGCTAATTTTGTCCTTAAAATCAACTGCCAACCCCATTATTACCCATGAAAAAAAATAATTCATTCTTCAAAACAATTCTCATGCTGACCGTGGTCATGCTCATGGCAACCGCAGGTACAGTAGCATCGGCACAAGTGAATGGTGATGTGACTGCCGATGGTGACTCGCTCGTAATGTGTGTCTTTGGCGACAGCTATGTGCGAAACCACCGCTGCCCCTACTCCCAGACATGGCATGCCAAGGTAGCCAAGAAACTCGGCTATAAATATGTCAACTGTGGCCGCAACGGCAGCAGCATGGGGTTTGACCGCACCAAAGATGGATTTGGCAAAGCAATGACCGACCGTCTTTCTGAACTGCCTCCCCGCGCCGACGTTTTCATTATAATAGCAGGACACAATGATGCCGATTTGATTGCCAACGGCCGCCCCTACACCCTCGAGGACTTTGCCGGTGCACTAAACACCCTCATCGACTCGCTCAGGGTGAAGTATCCCGATGCAGCGATAGGTTATGTAACACCATGGGATGTGGACCGACCACAGTTCAAGGAGGTGATTTCATCGATAAAGGATGTATGTGCCAAGCGTGAAATTCCTGTACTTGATGCTGCTGCCACCAGTGGTATCGAAGTCAACAACCCTGAGTTCCGTGCCCAATACTTCCAGGGTCCAAATGACACAGCCCATCTCAATGACGCCGGTCACGACCTTCTGTTGCAATGGGGCGAGGAGTTTGTCACAAGTATGCGAAATAACGACAACCGCAACCAAGAAGGCAAGTAAACAAAGATCGCCATACAAAAAATATGAATCTACAGGACATAACACAAGCCATAAACTCGCGCCTGGGTATCGCGACACTCAACCCCATGCAGCAAACTATGAGTGTCATCAAGAGTAACGATGTGATTCTTCTTGCCCCCACCGGCTCGGGCAAAACAATAGCCTTTGCCATATACATGTTGCGCCATGTCACGGTGCCCCCTCAAGGATATGTACAGGCTGTTGTGATTGCTCCGTCGCGCGAGCTGGTCCTGCAGATCGGGCAAGTATTGAGAAGCATAGCCACAGGGCTCAAGGTTGTGACCCTATATGGTGGCCACGCCATGGCCGATGAGGTCAATTCCCTCACTGCAGTTCCCGATATCATAGTCGCCACACCAGGCCGGCTACTCGACCACATTCACCGTCATCAGGTGAATCTTGACCGGGTCTCCACCCTGGTGCTCGATGAGTATGACAAGTCACTCGAGCTTGGGTTTGCCGGCGAGATGGAACGTATTGTGCGCCACATGTCACGAGTCAGGCATTACGTCCTTACGAGCGCCACTGCCATCGACAACATGCCGGCATTCATACATCTCGACAGTGCCAAGCTCCTGGACTACACACCATCGACACCCTCGCCGCGGTCACGCACACAGATTGTCGAGGTGCCGAGTGCATCACGCGACAAACTCGACACCCTTCTACAGCTCCTGCATTCGCTCCCCAATGAACGTGTGATTGTCTTTGTCAATCATCGTGAGAGTGCCGAGCGTGTCTATCATGCAGTAAAGAAAGCCGGTCTTCCCTCAGGGCTCTACCATGGTGCTCTGGAGCAGCGTCAACGACAGCTCTCGCTCGACCTTTTTGACAACGGTACGACCCCGGTGCTTGTGGCTACCGACCTGGCAGCCCGTGGACTCGACATCGACGATGTAGGCGCCGTGATACATTACCACATGCCGGTGAATGCCGAGGCCTGGACCCACCGCAATGGCCGCACAGCGCGCCAGGATGCCTCAGGGACAATATATGCCATCACCAGCGAAAGTGACAATATCCCCGAGTATGTCGACTTCGACCGTCAATATGTGCCCTCAGGGCATAGCGACGACCCTATACACAGCAATGTTGCAACACTTTACTTCAATGCCGGCCGGCGTGAAAAGATTTCACGCGGAGACATAGCCGGCTATCTCATAAACCGTGGAGGGCTTGCTTCCGGTGAGATAGGACGCATAAGTGTGAGCGACCATAGCGCCATCGCAGCTGTGCCGCGCACCAAGGTAGCTCAGGTAATGGGCAATATATCGCAATACAAACTTAAGAACCAGCGTGTGAGAGTGACACCGGTCAGCTCGGTTGAGTAGCCTGCAGAGCCTGGTCAAGGTCGGCTATGAGGTCATCGATGTGCTCTGTGCCTATACTCAGGCGTATGGTTGCCGGAGTGATATTGGTTGCGAGCAACTCCTCGTCTGAGAGTTGTGAATGGGTCGTTGTAGCAGGGTGAATCACGAGGCTCTTTACATCAGCCACATTGGCCAGCAGGGTGAATATCTTAAGCGAGTCGATAAATTTCCAGGCAGCCTCCTTTCCTCCCTTTATATTGAATGTAAAGATACTGCCGGCCCCTTGTGGGAATAGTTTCATGTAGAGTTCATGATCGGGGTGAGATGGCAGCGACGGGTGGTTCACCTTATCTACAAGCGGGTGGGCGGCAAGGTACTCCACAACCTTGAGAGCATTCTCGACATGGCGCTCGACACGCAATGACAATGTCTCAATACCTTGCAAAAGCAGGAACGCATTAAAAGGAGAAATGGTTGCACCGGTGTCGCGGAGAAGCACGGCCCTCACTCTGGTAACAAAAGCGGCATTGCCGGCCATCTCGGTGAATATTGCCCCATGGTAGTTGGGGTCGGGCTTGGCAAGAGTATGGAACTTGTCGGGATAGGCATTCCAATCAAAGTTGCCGCTGTCGACAATTATACCACCCAGCGTTGTGCCATGACCGCCTAAAAACTTGGTTGCTGAATGCACTACAATGTCGGCTCCATGCTCAATGGGACGTATGAGATAGGGAGTCCCAAACGTGTTGTCGACTATCAAAGGAATGCCATGACGGTGAGCTATCCCGGCAACAGCATCGAGATCGGTCACATCAGAATTGGGGTTCCCGAATGTCTCGCAATATACAGCTTTGGTGTTGGGCTTTATGGCAGCCTCAATTTCGTCGAGATTATGAATATTTACAAAAGTGGTTGTGACCCCACCTGTCGGGAGAGTGTTGGCCAGCAAATTGGTAGTGCCACCATACAGATTGTTGGCGGCAACGATATGGTCACCGCTCAACGCTATATTCTGGAGAGCATAATATATGGAAGCTGCACCGCTTGCCACGGCAAGAGCGGCGACGCCCCCTTCAAGGGCGGCGATACGCTTTTCAAGGATATCCTGTGTGGGGTTTGTGAGACGCCCATAGACATTCCCGGGATCCTTCAATGCCAGACGGTCGGCAGCATGCTGTGAGTTCTTGAACACATAGGCAGTTGTCTGATATATAGGCACGGCACATGCATCGGTAGCCGGATCGGGAGTCTCCTGGCCTACATGAAGTTGGAGAGTTTCAAAATGAAGCTTATTTTGTGACATCTTGAACTATTATATCTGATTAAAAACTACAGTCAGCAATCCCTCTACTACAATATTTAAGAAGTTTCTACAGGTAATGCTGAAAATTGAATGCAAAAATACAAGAAAGCATAACAATTTCCAAATAATACAGAGCCCTGAGGTTTTCATTTTAGAGCAACTATTCAGCCAAAGTATCGTTACTCTTAGAAACTGTTTAAATTCGATTCAATAAAATTTTTATGGCAGCTAAATCAATCATTTCTTCAGCCACCTCAGTTGACTCCTCATAATTGTGTACAAGTCTGCAAGACCAGTCAAGCCAAAATGAAACCGTTACGGTCAACAACTATGTTGCGTTTGTTACATATTGTTTCCTCAAAATTAACGCGTACAAAATACAAATATCCCGGAAAAAATCACGAGTACGCCTAAATAGAAAGCCACTGATACACAGGCCCACTTACAATGCCACTTTGAGTCCATATTCTGGAACATCTCGAAGTACTTGATATACCCTTCTTTCATAAACAATCGATAATACACCGGAGCTATCGGAACAAAAATAAACAATGGGATAATGAAATCATGCCAATTATAATTACCCACGAATTTACAGAGCAAAATTATCAATATGGTTCCCAAAAAGGCAGTATACAAAACAAAAATTAAACTAAACAAATTTCTTGCAGTAGACATACTTATGCTCTCATTAAGCTCTCTCATAAAATCATTTCGTTCTTGTTCACTTCTCTTTATGTCAATTCGAAGAACTTTTTCCTTAAAGATTAGAATAGGAAAAAAAATAAAATCCATTATTACTTTAAGAAAGTTATTACATTTTTTAATCCCGATATACAAGAAATAAACCATCGCACTCAGGAAATATTCAATCTTTGCCCACATAATCCTAAGGTATTAAATATTGTTATCGTTGTTGATTATAAATATTACGATTATAATAATCATCGACTAAGTCCCCGTCCAATTCCCATCCAAAATATCCGCCCAAAACCCCTCCTAAAAAAGAACCACAAATACCACCTTGTTGCGACGCATATAGGCTTCCAATACCTCCGCCCATCCAACCACCAACTCCTGAACCAATAGAACCACCAAATATTTGCCCCGCTGTATGTACAGTATTATATAAAGTTTTCATGGTAGGAGCTGTTGAATTTATAATGTGACGTTAAAAGCGGTGATTTGCTTTGAAGTTGTTACATCGCAAATATAGCGCAATAAATCATTTATTGCAACATCTCACATATAAAATTCAACAAAATGAAACCGTTACGGTCAACAACTATGTTGCGTTTGATGCCTTTAACTTTCTTGTTTGCATCAAATGGTGTTGCGGATTCCTTATCAAATACCCGGTTCAACCTCCTGTCACTCTCTGGCCATTGTAAACCCACACAAAATGTGTACCTTTGCAGTATCTATGGCACTGAAACATCACCCCACGTTGCTTTCCTCAAGAAAAATGAGACTGAGCATATTCCTGTCGCTCGCTTTACAGGCTGTTCCTGTCGTAGCATCAGTTCATTCCGAACCGCGCGACACGTCGCGTGTACTCAAAGAGGTGGTGGTCACCGCCCGTCAGCGCCAACTATCTACAGTACAGTCCCTTGATGGCTCTAAACTTCAATCCCTTTCATCGACGTCAATCGCTGACGCTCTAAAATATTTTGCAGGCGTACAAATCAAGGACTATGGCGGAATTGGCGGACTGAAGACTGTCAATGTGCGGTCGCTCGGAGCCCAACATGTGGGCATATACATAGACGGAATCAAGGTCAACAATGCCCAGAATGGAACTGTCGACCTTGGTAAATTCTCCCTGTCGACCTTGGAGTCGGTGTCGCTTTATAACGCCAACAGGCTCGACCGCTGCCAAGCCCCGTCAGAATTTGCCTCGAGCGCCACGGTATATATGCGTACCCGTCGTCCACGTGTCGATTCCTTGTCAGTAACGGCGGCCATAGGGTCGTTCCACACCTACAAGGGAAAAATCACGGCTCAGTTCAACCGCAGTGGCTGGTCGGGCTTTCTCGATGGTGAATACCTCAACTCACGAGGCGATTATAAATTCAGATATCGGTCGGAGTATGAGGACACTGTAGGTGTACGCCGCAACTCCGATATCAAATATTACCGCATCGAGGGAGCAGCCTTTCACAAGGGATTTTCTTCCCATGTATATTGCTACGTGTCAGAGCGCGGTGTGCCCGGAGGCATTGTGAGGCGATTGTCCGACAAATATGTCAACGTGGGGCGTGAATGGGATACCGACTGGTTTGCCCAGGCATCGTGGACCCATCGTTTTGCCCGCGTTCACCAGGTGTTGTTCAATGCCAAGTATTCCCAGGAATACCTGCGCTGGTGTACCGACTATCCTGAGAATCAGAATACAGCCCGCGTCAACAACCATTTTTGGCAGAAAGACGCCTATGCGTCGGCATCATATGCCTTCACCCCTACCCAATGGATGTCGGTCAATGTGGGCTACGATGCCCGCATGTCGTGGCTTAAGGCCGATTTGCGCCACTTTCACACTGTGAGACGTCTCGACCAAAAAGGCGTCGTGGCACTGCAGGCTGAATATGCCGGGGTGAGACTCGCCGCATCGATGCTTTACCAGCATTACCGCGACCACACCCGCGTGCGTGCCGGTGCTGCCGACCCGCTGAGCCGTTTCACCCCATCGATAACACTCGGGTACTCGCTCAAAGGGCTATCGTTTCGGGCATGGTACAAAAAGATATTCCGCGTACCTACACTCAATGACCTTTACTACACACAGACGGGCAACCGCAACCTCAAACCCGAATATACACGCCAGTTTGACATAGGAGCAGAATATAACTACAATGCCTCCCGATGGGGAGCATCACTACAACTCGACGGCTATATCAACAGCATCGACAACCGCATAGTGTGCCTGCCACTCAAAGGGACCTATTCCTGGTCAATGATGAACTATGGCAAGACCTATTGCCGGGGGCTCAACGCCAATCTCAACGGGCACTATACTCCCGGAGAATGGACGTTCTCACTCACCACATCACTTACATGGCAACGAGATCTGAACCGCACAAACCCCGATAGTGAATCGTATGACCGTCCAATATGTTACTCTCCAACTCTCTCCACCGGTGTGACAACAACCGCGGGATGGCGCATGCTGTCATTGACGGTGTCACATATACACGTAGGGGAACGCACATGGTCATATGCCGACCCTGAAGATGTGCTCAAGCCATACAATAACGTGGACCTGAAGATAACCGCGGTGTGGCAAGGAATCACAGCATCGCTCGAGGTCAACGACCTCTTTGATGAGCAATACGAGCATGTTCCCCGCTACCCTATGCCGGGACGCAATTTCACATTCTCACTCACATTCTCTTTATAAGAGCCACCACAGTGTTAAATTCAGTACACCTGACAAAATACTCACTATCAGGCTCCATCTCATAATAATTGGCGGGCGTGCCGGGGCCTTAAACTACACTGCATATCAAAAAAAAGGCCTTGTCATCACGACAAAGCCTTTTCACCAACTAGCGGTAGTCAGATACAATATAAAAAATTATCGCATCACAAATTTAAGACTTACCTTTTAGCTTTCATGAAATTAATCTTTTCTTATTGAATTGATTCTCCACGATCTACATATCAATATCCTGTTATTTATCTACAAAAATCGGAGTCATGGGATGAAGCGGTTTGTCCTGATCCTTGGAAGGAGTGGATTCGGTCTTCAATCCGAGCAACCAACCATTGCCGGTTTTGACGGGATTAAACATGATTGACACTGCTGCTGAATTGTCGCCGCCGGTCGTAAGCCTATACTTCAAATCATTCAGGCCATTGAGCGAAAAGGCGCAATACTCCAACTGAGCACTCTCAAAATCATTATCGTAAAGCCGTGCCAACCGCTGTACTCTTTTAGAGCCGAGAGGCTGTAGTGTCACAGGATCTACCACAAGCATGAAAGCGCTGTCGGCATGGCGCCGGAGAATTCTGTCGATTACCTGCTGACCAAGCATCAGGACCTGTGAGGAATCCTCGGCAGTCAACGTTCCGGCAAAATTACGCTCAGCATCCTGTAGCGAGATGAACTCAAGCGTTGACCCAGTGTCGGCATCTGACTTTGAATTGCAGGCCACGGCCATGATTGCGACAATAAAAACTGCTATTGGGAAAAATCGTGTCATAAGATTAGTTTAAAGAATGGGGAGGGAAATACAGAGTATCACCTCCCCACTCCTTTCTTAGATAATTAATTGTAACCCTATAATTTATTTAGCTGCAGTAGTGTGCTTGTAAGAGTCAAATGTAATATCCATGGGAACTGAGATAGAACCCCAGCTGTAGTTAACGGTAACCTTTACAGTACGCTTGAAGGCGTTGATGACAGTACCGGTCTCGTATACACTCACGAGCTTTTTGTCGTTGAGCTCGGGGATAACAGCACCATCGGCGAGGTTATCGTTGTCAAATTTCACAGTGTAGACATTGTTTGCATCGGGTGTAACACCTGAGATTGAGCATACAACACCATCCTGACAGTTGCTCAGGTCGATTGAAACGCTCTGCACGTCATAGTGTGTGAAGAGGTTGGCGTTCTGAGTGTACTCACCATCCTTCATTGTGAAGAGAGGATTACCGTTGATAGTATCAAGAATCTTGAAGAGGTCACCGATAGGCTTCTCGGGAGTGGTGATACCGTCATAGCTTACGGTCATGTTGTCACCGGCCTGTACTGTGAGAGGACGTATGAAGTCGACTGTGAGGATATCGTTGGCAACATTCTTGTAGTTGAGATTGCACTCACCATAGGTAACAACGATCTTGACAAATGCCTTGGCGTTGCCCGTATTGAGGAATGTCTTGGAGGCTGTCGAGTTGGCATAAGTAAGTTCTCCGGTTGTAGAATTGATGGTAGCGATAGGCTCAGTGCCCTTCAACATTGTAAGTTCATCGGCTGAGAGTGAGAACCCGGCAGCGGTGGTCTTTGCCTTGTCAAACTTGAATGAGGGAGTGTTGTTCTTGGCATTGGCAGCGGTATAGGGAGCCTGGCTCTGGAGAGTAGCTGCAATAGCATTGTTCTCGTAATAGTTGGGAACCATGAACTGGAAGTTGAGAACATCATCGCCCGAATTGGCGGTGGGAACATTCATCTTAACCTCAGTATCGTTCACCTTGTACATATCCTTCAGAGTTCCAAGTGAAATCGAAGGATAATCGGCAACATTGACAGTGATACCTACATAGAGCTCCTTGCTACCGCGTGTGAACTTGGTGCAGAGTGTGACAGTACCGTTCTTGTCGGCACGGATATTCTGGGCAGCGGCAGTTGTATACTCCCATGTGAGGATAGTGTTGGAAGCGCCTACTGTAGCACCGTCCTTGTCATAATCAAGCTCACCATATTTGGTAGACTGTGCATAGGTTGTAGTGTTGCCGGAAACTGTCTGTACGTAGGTTTTTCCATCGCAAACATATTTCTCAACAAACTCGTCCTTAGAGATACCCTCGCTGGCGAAGAGAGCGCTGAACTGATCCCAAGTAGTTACAGTAGCGTCACCATTGTCACCACAAAGTATGGGATAAAGCTCGCTTGAGGTGATGGGGAAGAAGCTTGGTTCCTCGGGCTTAGTGGGATCGGGTTTCTTCTCTACAATCTCACACTTGACATAACCGGCGAGGACTACATTCTTGCCATCAAGGATATTGACACGTACAACAGGGAGCTTGCCGATAGCCGAACGGGCAGCGGCTGAACCGTCAGTAACAACGGGAGCCTCACCGGCAGTCTTGATATACATGGCTGTGAGCACACCATTCTCAGAAACCTGGAGGTAGCTGTTCTCGGGAGTAGCCGATGAACCGATGATATATGTGAGGTTCTCATAGCTTGCAGTAAGACCCCATTTTTCGAGAAGCTGTGCCAAAGTCAGTGAAACAGTTGAAGTCTTGCTGCCCTCGAGGTCGGTTGTAGAAACAGTAACCATGAGATTCTCGGCAAGATTGTAACCCTCTACATCGCTATAAAGGATAGGAAGGACAGAGACACCCTCCACAGCTTCCTTACCGGTAGCGGGCAATACACGCTGAGCGGCAGTAACGCCATTCATAACGACAGCCTTGCTGCTCAAGGAAATCTGTTTGAACTCAGCCTGAGCAAGAACAACCGAGAAATAGTCAGACGATACATTGCGACCCTTCACATCGGCAACAACCGAAGTTGTGGGAATGATACCGTTGGCAGTGTTATCTTCGAGAAGCTTCACATTGTCGGCAGTGATAGGCAATGTTGCGATACCATTGGCACAAGCGGCCTCGCGACCTGTAGTGATGGCGAAACCATTGGCAGCGGCACGGCTTACAACCTCAACGCCACGCAGAGGAGTGAATGCGAAGTTAACATCTTTAACCGAAGCACCGGCAGGGTTGATATCAAATGATATCGAATCGTTTGACGCAATCTTATATCCTGTTGTACCTGTGGGATAAGAAGAGGGGTTGGCACTCTTGCCATCGACAGTCTTGGCTGGGATAGTATAATTTGTGCCCTTGACTTCGGCCGATTTGGGAGTGAGGTATTTACCGGGAGCGTAAGCATAACGGAAGCCCTCGACACCATCGAAGTAAAGTTCGGGACGGAAAAGGATAGAGGTGATATCACCGCTCATGCTTATCTCAAAAGTTGTTGACTTGCCGTCGGCATCCTTAATGTTATAGATAGTGAGGATACCATCCTTGACGATAGCTGTAAGAGCATTTTCGTCAGATGCACGCCAAGCTATACCGGTATTTGTGCGGGTAGCAGGGTCGGTGCTGGGATCAACCTTCACCCACATTCCTGTTGTAGCATCGGGCTCGTAATAAACACCGGCAGGACCTTGCTCACCGGGTGCTCCGGGCGCTCCAGGTGCTCCAGGTGCTCCGGGGGCTCCGGGGGCTCCAGGCTCTCCGGGCTTGCCGTTCTCTCCAACAGCGCGGAAATCGGTTTTCTTACCGTCCTGATACCAGTAACCGTCTTCACCGATAGTCCATACAATAGCGTCCTTACCATCTTTACCATCGGTTCCGTTGACACCATCTTTACCGTCGGTTCCGTTGACGCCATCCTTACCGTCGGTTCCGTTGACGCCATCCTTACCATCGGTTCCATTGACGCCATCTTTACCATTGGTGATTTCATAGGTACTACCATTGCTCAGAGTGATTGTAATACCATTGCCATTCTTGGTCACACCGGTAATTACACTGCCGTTCTCAATCTTTGACTTCAGCTCAGCGAGAATGTCCTTATTCTCGTTGATCTGCTGCTGAAGATTGTTTATGTCGTCGTCATAGTCCTTGCAAGACTGAAACGCAGCGCTCGTAGCAATGAGTGCCAACGACATGGTTGCAGCTTTAAGAAAAATTTTTCTCATAAATTAAAAATTAATTGTGAATAAGAGTTAATAATTGTTTATCTAATTATGCTGTTTAAATGTTGTAAATATTATTAATTGGCACAGGTTTAGTGGTGCCAATAGAATGTTGTGCAAATTTAGATGGATTAAATTTCTCAAAACTTATTTTTGTGTAGTACATACAATTACAGCGTGTAAAACATCTTTTTACACGCTGCTGTCGGAAGTCTTGTCATCAAGACCGAGACTTTTCAAATCGTCTGATAAATCTTGAAAGAAATCATGGCCGAGCACAAGCGAGATGCGTCTGAGCAGCTCGGTGTCGATGGTGCTCCTGTTGAAAATGTCATATACATTGACACGATGACAATTCAACTTTTTTGATAGCCATGTTACAGTATGCTCGCGCGACTGCTGCATGAGCACGTCGCGAATCTTTGAGCCAATATGCATGGACCGCCATCAAGGTGATGCATTCGCCTCCGATACATCTATAATATACAGTTACAAAAAAAGCGTGAGGCGATATTCTTATCATTCATCCTGGCATCGCCAAACGCCGTGTTATCGATAAAAACAGTCCACTCCCACGCTTTATCGTATTTCGACCCACCCGTTTGTCGGGGAGTGGATGCTATATACGACAAACATGAGCGCTTGTGACTGCTTTATCCTGATAACTAAGAAATTTGGCGATTTTAGATGAATCAGATAAAGCAAAAAACGCTTATTATAAATATGTCATGCCGCCACATTTCTGTGACAGACGGCACAAAATTATAAAAAAAAGAAAATAAGTACAATAAAAAAAACGCTTGGAATACCCATATACCCAACCGTGAGGCCAATGAAACCAACCGGCCGACGATGATTGGCGTATACAATAGGATAAAGAAACCGGGCAGCTGCCTGTTTTACAGGTCGGCTGCCCGGTATGTATCGGGGTCTATATGTTGCTCAGCAACACATCATGACATGGAGCATTACTTGTTGCTGTCCTCGATGGTCTTGATCTCGGGATCAACACCCCATTGCTGCTGCGCCAGACGACGGTAGTTGTTGTAACGCCACTTGGCATTGTCCTTGGCAGCTGCAAAGAGTTCGGCAGCCTCCTGGGGATACTGCTTCATTACCGATGCATAACGCACCTCGCCCTTGAGGAAGTTCTCAAACTCGTCCCAGTTGGGCTCCTTGCTGTCGAGAGTGAAGGGGTTGACACCCTGCTCCTCGGCTGCGGGGTTATAGCGCCACAGGTGCCAGTAACCGCATGCTACAGCATTGGCCTCTTCCTGTTGAGACTTGCCCATGCCGGCTTTGAGGCCGTGGTTGATACATGGAGCGTAGGCGATGATGATTGAGGGACCGTCGTAAGCCTCAGCCTCGCGGATAGCCTTGAGGGTCTGAGCCTGATCGGCGCCCATGGCAACCTGAGCGGCATATACGTAACCATAGGTTGTGGCGATGAGACCGAGGTCTTTCTTGCGCACACGCTTGCCGGCAGCGGCAAACTTGGCGATAGCACCGATAGGAGTAGCCTTTGAAGCCTGACCACCGGTGTTGGAGTATACCTCGGTGTCGACTACGAGAACGTTGATATTCTTGCCCGAAGCGAGAACGTGGTCAAGACCACCGAAGCCTATATCGTAGGCTGCACCGTCACCGGCGATGATCCACTGTGAACGCTTCACGATGAAGTTCTTCAATGTGAGAATATTCTTGCACACCTCACAACCGCAAGCCTCACACAGGGGAACGAGAGCGTCGGCGATGCGGCGAGTCTCGGCAGCATCGTTGTGCTTCTCGAGCCACTCGGCTGCAAGAGCCTTGATCTCGGCTGAGCAATCGGGACACTCGGTAGCGTCCTTCATGAAGCCGGCAAGACGTGTGGTCATCTTCTCGTTGGCGATAGTCATACCCAGACCGAACTCAGCGAAGTCCTCGAAGAGCGAGTTAGCCCAAGCGGGACCATGCCCCTTGGCATTGGTGGTATAGGGAGTCGAGGGAACAGAACCTGAGTAGATTGACGAGCAACCGGTAGCATTGGCCACCATCTCGTGGTCACCGAAGAGCTGGCTGATGAGCTTCACATAGGGAGTCTCACCGCAACCCGAGCAAGCGCCTGAGAACTCAAACAGAGGAGTTGCAAACTGGCTGTTCTTGGGGTTGGACTTGATGTCGACAAGATCCTGCTTGGAAGCGACATGCTTCACGCAGTAATCCCACTCGTTCTGAACCTCAAGCTGAGTCTCGAGAGGTTTCATCTGGAGAGCCTTCACGCCCTTCTTGCCGGGGCACACGTCAACACAGTTGCCGCAGCCGAGACAGTCGAGAACATCGACAGCCTGAACGAAGCGCATGCCGGCCATGGTTTTGCCGATAGCGGGCAATGTCTTATCCTCGGCAAAAGGAGCAGCCTGCATCTCGTTGGCGTCAAGAACGAAGGGACGTATGGCAGCGTGGGGACATACATAGGCACACTTGTTACACTGTATGCAGTTCTCCTCGAGCCATTCGGGAACGAAGGTTGCCACACCGCGCTTCTCATAAGCGGCAGTACCCTGATGCCAGGTGCCATCCTCAATGCCCTTGAAGTCGGAAACCTTCAACAGGTCGCCGTCCTGGGCGTTGATAGGACGTACGATATTGTTGATGAATGCGGGATCATCGTTCTCAACCTTAGCGTCGGGACCAAGCTGTGACCATGCGGGGTCAACGGTGAGCTGCTTGTACTCGCCACCGCGGTCAACGGCCGCATAGTTCTTGTCGACTACATCCTGACCCTTCTTGCCATAGCTCTTGACGATGAATTTCTTCATCTGCTCTACAGCGAGGTCCACGGGGATAACCTCAGTGATGCGGAAGAATGCGCTCTGGAGAATGGTATTGGTGCGGTTACCGAGACCTATCTCCTGGGCAATCTTGGTAGCGTTGATATAGTAAACAGTGATGTTGTGATCGGCAAAGTATTTCTTAACCTTGTTGGGAAGATTCTTAGCCAGTTCCTCACCTTCCCAAATTGTGTTGAGCAGGAATGTACCGCCGTCACGAAGACCACGTGTCACATCATACATGTGCAGGTAGGCCTGTACATGACATGCCACAAAATTGGGGGTGTTCACCAGATAGGTAGAACGGATAGGCTCGTCGCCAAAGCGCAGGTGAGAGCAGGTGAAGCCGCCCGACTTCTTCGAGTCGTAGGCAAAGTAGGCCTGGCAATACTTATTGGTGTTGTCACCGATAATCTTCACCGAGTTCTTGTTGGCACCTACAGTACCGTCGGCACCGAGGCCATAGAACTTAGCCTCGTAGGTGCTTTCACCGCCAAGGGCGATTTCTTCCTTGAGGGGAAGCGATGTAAATGTGACGTCATCGACGATGCCCACTGTGAAGTGATCCTTGGGAGTGGGGAGGGCGAGGTTCTCGAATACAGCGATGATCTGAGCGGGAGTGGTATCCTTGGAAGCCAGACCATAACGGCCACCCACGATAACGGGAGCATCGGCCTTGCCATAGAAGCAATCCTTCACATCGAGCAACAGGGGCTCACCGTTGGCTCCGGGTTCCTTTGTGCGGTCAAGCACAGCGATGCGCTTGGCTGTGGCGGGAACGGCAGCAAGGAAATGCTTGGCCGAGAAGGGACGATAGAGGTGTACGGCTATCAAGCCTACCTTCTCGCCCTGGGCTGTGAGGTGGTCGATAGCTTCCTGGGCAGCCTGTGTAACAGAACCCATAGCGATGATCACACGCTCAGCGTCGGGAGCACCGTAGTAGTTGAACAAGCCATAGTTGCGGCCTGTAATCTTGGAGATTTCCTTCATGTAGTTGTCCACGATATCGGGCACGGCCTCATAGGTGGCATTGCACGACTCGCGATGCTGGAAGAAGACGTCGCTGTTCTCAGCCATACCACGGGCTACCGGAGCCTCGGGGGTGAGGGCGCGGCTACGGAAATCGGCCAGAGCCTTGCGGTCGAGCAGAGCTCCGAGAGCCTCACCGTCGATTTCCTCGATTTTCTGAATCTCATGGGATGTGCGGAAACCGTCGAAGAAGTTGACAAAGGGCACACGGCTCTTGATGGTCGACAGATGGGCAACACCGGACAGGTCCATAACCTCCTGCACAGAACCCTCGGCCAGCATGGCAAAGCCGGTCTGACGCACCGACATCACGTCCTGGTGGTCACCGAAGATAGAGAGTGCATGAGAGGCAAGAGTACGGGCCGACACGTGGAACACGCAGGGAAGCTGTTCACCGGCAATCTTGTACATGTTGGGGATCATCAGCAACAGTCCCTGAGAAGCGGTGTAGGTAGTGGTGAGGGCACCAGCCTGAAGCGAACCATGAACGGCACCTGCGGCACCACCCTCCGACTGCATCTCCTGCACGAGAACTGTCTCGCCGAAGATGTTCTTGCGACCTGCGGCAGCCCACTCATCTACATACTCGGCCATCGTTGATGAAGGAGTGATGGGGTAGATAGCTGCGACCTCGCTGAACATGTAGCTCACATGGGCAGCAGCCTGGTTACCGTCACAAGTCAAGAATTTTTTCTCTTTACTCATAATTGTAGTGTAAGATTATTGATTGGAATTTAGATTATCCATATTATCAGCTACATTTAACAATGTGGCTTTAACAGCGCGAAATTACGAAAAATCCATGACACTACCATGATTTGCCATGATTTTTATCACATTGTGATGCCCACTTCCCGTCACTTTCCCGTCCAGACACTACATCCAGACAAAAAATTTTCCAAAATAACACATTCAAACCTATCGATATCGCCTCAACAACCGACATCCATCAATATTTTTTTTAACCTTTTCACCCTCATAGATAAAATGTGGAACTACCCAGCTATCGCAACTGCCATTTTTACAATTTAATGTAGGGACGCACGGCTCAGGCGTCAGTTGTTTTGGATAGGTGACTAATCAAACATTTGTAATGGGACAGACTCTAAAAATGTCGGTAAAAGTATTAAAATATATTAACCAGTTAAACTGTATGGGAAATTACGAGTCTCTATTTCGTTGCATCGTCAATTTTAACTTAAAAAAAATATAACATAACTCCAAACAATGCGCTTCAACCTAAAACGTTTTTCACTGTTCATCACTCTGGCAACCGCTGCAGCAACCGCAGCCATAGCCGCCGACATCAAGGGAGTAGTGGCCGACACCGGCGGCGAGCCGCTGTCCGACGCCACCGTGAGGCTTCTGCAGGCCCGCGACAGCGTCTTTGTCAAGGGTGTCATCGCCAATGCCAACGGTCAGTACACCTTCTCAGGAATCAAAAAAGGAAATTATCTCATCGAGGCTTCCTACATAGGTTTCGACAAGGGATATGTCAAAATAAAAGTAGGCAACAACAATGCCAAGGCCGACACCCTGTTCCTGTCAGACACCTCGTTACTGCTCAAAGAGGCAGTGGTCACCGCCATCAAGACCCCCATCAAGGTAATGGAGGACACAGTAGAGTTCAATGCCGATTCCTATAAGACTCAGCCCAACGCTGTGGTCGAGGACCTTTTGAAACGTCTTCCCGGCGTAGAGGTCGACAATGAAGGAAAGATCACGGCCAATGGCAAGAGCGTCACCAAAATACTCATCGACGGCAAGGAGTTTTTCAGCGACGACCCCAAGGTGGCGTCAAAAAACCTCCCGGTCAATATGGTCGACAAGCTACAGGTAGTCGACCGCAAGAGCGACCTGGCCCGGCTCACCGGCGTCGACGATGGCGAGGAGGAGACCGTGATCAACCTCACAGTGAAAAAAGGTATGAAGAACGGATGGTTTGGCACCGCCGAGGCGGGCTACGGCACCGACGACCGCTATCAGGCTACATTCAACGTAAACCGATTCTGGAATGACAATCAGCTCACCTTCATAGGCTCGGCCAACAATACCAACGAGCTGGGATTTACCGACGGCAATGGTAACCGTTTCCGCCGATTCGGTGGCAGCCGCGGCATCAACAACTCACAGACATTTGGTGTCAACTTCAATATAGGCAACAAGGAGATATTCAGAGTGGGCGGTGACGTGATGTACTCACACACTGACCGTGATACCCGCACACGCCGCAACCGCGAGTACCTGCTCAACGCCGACGACTACTTCTCCAACTCCACCTCGCTTGCCAACGACCGCGGACACAACATCAGGGCCGATTTCCGCGTGCAATGGAAACCCGACTCGTTCAACACTCTCGATGTACGTCCCAACATGTCAGTCAACATCAACGACTCAGAGAGTGACGAATTCTCCGAGACACGCCCCAACCAGAACACCACAACCAGCCTCAACCTAAACAATTCACATGGCAAGAGCTATGAGGCAGGCATGTCGTTGATCTACAATCACAGTTTCAAGAACCACCGCGGTCGGTCATTCTCGATTTTCACCCGCTACAACATGTCCAACGTCAGGGAGAAATCCTACAGCTACTCCTACAACTGGTACCGCATCCTGCAGGCCGCCAAAGAGGAAGACTCCCAGCTCGACGAGTATGGGCAGACTTTTGAGGACACCTACGACATCTACAACATGTACACCAACAACCACACCTGGAGCAACAGCGCCTCGGGCCGCCTGTCATGGACCGAACCGCTGGGCAACGTGGCCAACGGCAACTTCATCACCGTAGCCTACAACCTGCAATACCGGTGGAACGATGCCGACAAATTGGTTTACAAGATAAGTACCGACGACCCCACCTCCCCCACCCCGGGATTGGAGCACATAGCCGACCGGGAGTATGACCATGCCACAATTCCCATCTACGAGGGCAATTATGACGGTGTGGGAATCGACCCCAGCCTCAGCAACCGCTTCCGCAACAATTACTTCTCGCAGGACATACGAATAGGCTACCGCAAAGTGAGCCGCGATATAAACTTCGAGGGTGGACTATCATTGGTTCCATCAATGACGAAGAGCGTCAACCTCATCAACTCGGCCAAGAATATTCCACAGCGCTGGGTGTGGAACTATGCACCGTTCATGAGATTCCGCTATAAGATAAGTAAAGTATCGTCGTTCAACGCCCACTACCGCGGCCGCTCTTCACAACCCTCTATGAACCAGTTGCAGCCAGTAGCCGACGAGACCGACCCTCTGAACATAGTTCAAGGTAACCCGCACCTGTTGCCATCGTTCAACCACAACCTGCAATTGCGTTACCAGAACTTCAACCAGGAGCGCCAGCAGTCGGTCATGGCAATGATGTTCATCGACTACACCCAGAACAGCATCGTATCCAAAACCACCTACGACACCGAGACCGGCGGACGCTTCACCACCTACGAGAATGTCAACGGAGTGTGGAGCGCACGCATCATGAACATGTTCTCGACACCGCTGCGCAACAAGGCATTCACCTTCAACAACCATATTTTTGCCAACTATAACCAGACGGTGGGTTTCAACAATGGCTTGAAAAACACCAGCCGCACAATGATGCTCGCCGAGAGTTTCTCATTTGCCTGGCGTCCCGACAATGTATCGCTCGAACTGCGTCCCAACTACCGCCTGCAGAAAACATACAACACCTTGAAGACCGCCAACAGCAACATGCTCGTGCACAACTATGGTTTCGGATTCAATGCCTATTACTACACACCCATAGGCATCATACTCAACAGCGACCTCAACTTCAACGGAACCAAAGGCTACAGCAACGGATATGACACAAACACCTGGATGTGGAATGCCTCGATAAGCTACCAGTTCCTGCGCGATAAACAGGCCACGATACAGCTCAAGGTGTATGACTTGCTGAAACAACAGCAACAGATACAGCGCTCGGTCACCGCCAACTATATCGACGATGTCGAATACAACTCGCTCACACGCTATTTCATGCTGTCGTTCACCTACAAGTTCAACACATTTGGCAAGGGTAATCAGCCCGGCGGACGCAGCGAGCGTCGCTGGGGACCTCCAGGTGGTGGTCCCGGCGGTGGTCCCGGCGGACGCCCAGGTGGACGCATGTAATATCACGCCCATGCAACTAACGGTCTGCTGCTCCCATAGCAAGCAGGCCGTTTCCTTTCAGATTATGCCACCGAGACTTTAAAAGACAATAAGTTTCACATGTTTTAGGGTCTAAATTTGGTTATGAGAGAATTTTGGGTTATCTTTGCACACAAATAAAACGCCAGCAAGTTTTCAGGGCCTCACCATCAATCATTACCGGATGGTCGGGCACCTTATTTTTTATGTATAATTTAAGTCAAACCATTTAAAACCGATATAAGATATGGCTATAACCTTTATGACCAAAGATGGTTACCGCAAAAAAATGGAAGAAATCGCTTACCTGGAGAATGTAAAGCGTCCTGAGATATCACGCGCAATAGCTGAGGCCCGCGACAAGGGTGACCTCAGCGAGAACGCCGAGTATGACGCAGCCAAAGAGGCCCAGGGAATGCTCGAGATGAAAATCTCGCAACTTAAAGATATGGTAGCCAACGCCCGCATCATCGATGAGAGCAAGCTCAACACCGATGAGATACAAATCATGAATCGTGTAAAAATCAAAAACCTGGCCAACAACATGACGGTCGAATACACCATAGTAACCGACAGCGAGGCCAATCTCAAAGAGAAAAAGATAGCGGCATCGACCCCCATAGCCCAGGGACTACTGGGTCACAAGAAAGGCGATATCGTGGAAATTCTCGTGCCCCAGGGACTCATGAAATTTGAAGTTGTCGAGATAGGATTCTGAGAAACTTTCTCATCACCATACATATTCAAATACCATGGCAACAATATTCTCACGCATAGTAGCGGGTGAAATTCCCAGCTACAAAGTAGCCGCCGATGACAAGCACTATGCTTTTCTTGACATCAACCCTGTCCAGGCCGGTCACACCCTGGTGATACCCCGCCGGGAGGTTGACAACATCTTTGACCTCAGCCCTGAGGAATATGCCGATCTGCAAGGCTTCGCCTATAAAGTGGCCAAAGCCATCGAGGCTGCCATACCATGCCGCAAAGTGAGCATGGCAGTGATAGGCCTTGAAGTGCCCCATGCCCACATACACCTCGTTCCCATCAACAAGGAAAGCGACCTTGACTTCCAACACAAGCAGGAGCTTACGGCCCAAGAGATGGAGCACGTAGCAGCAGCCATAGCATCAAAGTTTTAGAACCTGTTCCACAAAACACCTATACATCAATGAAGATACAACACTATGTGATGGCAGCAGCCTCACTGGCCGTCATAGCCTGCAACCACGAAGACAAGTGGAGCGTGAGCGGCAACATCACAGGCGGTGAGGGAAAACTCCTCACTCTGGAGCGCTCCTACAGCGGCATGTGGGGCATTGTCGACTCAGTTCGCCTCGACCAGAAAGGGAATTTCAAATTCGAATCAGCCCCGGCCGGTTATCCCGACATCTACCGTGTGAGCATCGACGACCAGTCGGCCTACTTCCCCATCGACAGCCTCGACAATATCACTATCGAAGCCGATGCAGCCACCATGGCCTCAAATTATAGGCTCAGCGGCAGCACAAGCGCCGAGATACTCCAGGGCATCAACAAGCTCGTCAACGACAAAGTAGCGGCCATGGGACGTAAAGCCGCCGGTGACTCGTTGCTAAAGCGCGAACTTTCGGGCATGGTGCTCGGCGACATGAGCGGTATTGTCTCATACTATATAATAAATAAGGAAATAGGAGGACAGCGTATTTTTGACCCCTCTGACAAAGGAGACCTGCGCGTCATAGGTGCAGTGACCAATGCCTTTAAATCACAACGCCCCAACGACCCGCGCACACGCATCATGGAGGCTCAATACATAGGCTGGCGTCGGGCCCTCAATGCTTCGACAACCTCTATCGAGGCTACCGAAATAGGATATCCCGAGATTGTCCTCAAGGATATCAACAATGTGGAGCGTCGGCTTTCATCGCTCGTGGGCAAAGGGAAACCGGTGATTGTCAACTTCACCGCCTATGCCGCCGAGAACTCCCCGGCAATCAACGTAGTGCTCGCCAACATCTACAATGCCGGCAATGCCGACATTTACCAGGTATCGGTCGACAACGATGAATACCTGTGGCGCGAGGCCGCACGCAACCTTCCATGGACCGCTGTGCTGCAGTCTCCCCGTGACGGCAACAGTGCCATGCGTTCATACAACGTACAGGGTCTTCCCATGACCTACGTCATCGACCGCAACGGCATGCTCCAGGAGCGTGTCGATGACATCACAAAACTCAGCGACATCGTCGCCAAGTACAAGTGAGCCCTACCCCACAGCCAAAGCTCTCGATCGTAGTTCCAGTGTACAACAGGGCTACGGTTGTGGAGCGCACGCTCGACAGCCTGGCACACCAGACCCTGCGCCCGCTGTCAATAATTCTTGTAGACAACAACTCGACCGACAACACGGCCGATGTACTTGAACGCTGGGCATCGGCCCGGCGTTCGCCGCTTCTGCACATCACCGTGACTACAGAACAGACTGCCGGAGCAGCCAGTGCCCGCAACCGCGGGCTCTCGATTGTAGACACACCTCTCACCATGTTCTTTGACTCCGATGACTACATGGAACCTTGGCTTGCCGAAAAGGTTGTCGAGACATTTGCCCAGTCACCCGATATCGACATCGTGGGTTGGGACATCATAGCCGGACAGGAGAATAACAGAAATAAAATCATGAGGTTTCATGCCGACGACAAGTTGATGTACCGATCCATTGTCCATGGCCTGCTTTCAACACAACGGTATGCCGCCGCAACCCACCTGTTCCGGGATTCCGGTGGGTGGGACCCTTCAGTAAGGGTATGGGACGACATGGAGCTTAGTGTGAGGCTACTTACATCAAGCCCAAACGTCAAGAAACTTGAGACTCCTCCCGCAGTGACCACCACCTACAGCGCACAGTCAATCACAGCCGATTCGGACCATGAGGCTGTAAGCCCCGACAAAGAGCATGCTCTCGACCTATGCGAACAGACGCTCCGCAATAATTCCATGACCCGACTCGTGAGATGGGTCGACTACCGCCGGGCGATTCTCGCCGCCGAGTATGCCTCGGCAGGAGAGAGAGTCCAATCCGACCGCCTCATGTCGGTAATTAAAAGCAAGCCACGATGGCTGTTCAAACTCATATGGCTGAAACACCGTCTGTACCGCCGCGGCACATACATGCTCGCCCCATTTCCACGAGGCAACGGTCGTGCCCCATTATGAAGCAATTTCAAAGACCTGTAGATTTCAAAGCCACAAAGTAAAACTTTGAAAAGTCACTAACTTTGTTTACATTTGCACACATGAAACATTACAATTTTGACCAGATAATAGACCGCCACGGTAGCGGTGCCATCAAGTATGATGACCTTCAGCTCAACTTTGGGTCGGAAGATCTTATCCCCATGTGGATTGCCGACATGGACTTTGCCGTATGTCCCGAGATAACCGAGACATTGAGACAGCGCATGTTCCACCCCATCTACGGATACTCATCGCCGGCCGAGAGCTACTGGCAGTCGATACTCGACTGGCTCGACAGTCGCCACGATTTCAAGGTAGGACGACAGGAGATCACCTATATACCCGGTGTAGTCAAGGGAATAGGATATGCCATCAACTTCTTCAGTAAACCGGGCGACAAAATAATAATCCAGCCACCGGTCTACCACCCCTTCAGAATTGTGACCGAGGGTAATGACCGTGTGGTATTGCCCAACCCTCTGATCAAGACCGAGGACTCCTACCGCATGGACATCGAAGGCCTTGAGCGCATCGCCAAGGCTGAAAAGCCGGCCATGATGATACTGTGCAACCCCCACAACCCCATAGGCATACAATGGGACGAGAACACATTAAAAGAGGTGGCCCGCATAGCTCGCGAGAACAACTTCATCGTTGTGAGCGATGAGATCCATGGCGACCTGATGCTCAATGGCCGCCGTCACATTCCGTTCCTGGCAGTGAGCGACGACGCCCGTGCCGTGGGTATCATGCTTGGAGCCCCGAGCAAGACTTTCAACATCCCCGGAATGGTAAGTTCCTGGTGTGTAGTCAAGAATCCGGCATTGCGTGACCCATTCTTCCACTGGCTCGATGTCAACGAATTCAATGCTCCAACGTTCGTTGCCACGCTTGCCACCGAGGCAGCCTACCGTAACGGAGAGTCATGGCTCTCCCAGGCATTGCAATACATAAGCGAGAATATTGATTTCACCGAGCAATACCTTGCTGAGCGCTTGCCTCAAATCAAGGCCATACGCCCCGAGGCTTCATTCCTGGTGTGGCTCGACTGCCGCGGTCTGGGGATGGAGCAGGAAGATCTTGTAAAAACGTTTGTAAACCGTGCACACCTGGCGCTCAACGACGGCTCGATGTTTGGCAACGAAGGAAAGGGATACATGCGTCTCAATGTCGCATGCCCACGTGAGACACTCACCCTCGCCCTGGAGCATCTCGTCGACGCCTTCTCTTAAATAGAGCCACAGGCCCTCACCAGCTCTCATGTCAAAAGCTGTCATAACATACACCCCACCAGCCGCAGCAACCTGCCAAGCAGCGACCACAGTCACGTTGCCGCTCTCCAAGAGCGAGAGCAACCGGCTTCTCATAATCAACCGCATAGCAGGCATCGACACACCCCGGCATTCAGTTGCCGCTTGTGACGATACCGATGCCATCATAAACGCCGGCAGGGCCGGGCGCAATGCGAGGGTCGACATTGGAGCTGCCGGCACAGCCATGCGGTTCCTCACGGCCTACTATGCCGCCACCCCGGGTTACGACATAATCCTCGATGGCAGCGAGCGCATGAGACACCGCCCCATAGGACAACTTGTCGACGCCTTGCGACAGGCTGGAGCCCGCATCACATATGTCGGAGAGGAAGGTTTCCCGCCCCTTCACATCGAGGGGCGGCAACTTGAGGGAGGCTCAATCGAAATCAATGCCGACATCAGTTCGCAATACATCTCGGCCCTCCTCATGATTGCCCCGGCCATGACATTGGGAATGCACCTCACATTGAAAGGACGCCCGGTCTCGATACCCTATATCATGATGACTGTATCAATGATGGAACAACACGGCATAGACGTCGATATGCACTTCAACGACATCATCGACTACGAGATTGTAGTGAAGCCCTCTATGTACCGCCAGCCCGTCCAGGGGCCCTATCGTGTAGAAGGCGACTGGTCGGCCGCCTCCTACTGGCTTGAGGTCACAGCCTTGACAGGCCGTCGGTTCACACTGAGACATCTTTCCGCCAAATCCATGCAAGGTGACTCCATAGCCATGCCTATTTTTGACACACTGGGAGTCACAACCCGGCTCGACGCCCTACACATGACGGCTACAACCACACGCAGACTCGATGACTCCATACGCAGCCACCGCCGCGTAGACCTCGACATGCAGTCATGCCCTGACCTGGCACAGACCATCGTGGCCACATGCTGTGCCTTGGGACGACCGTTCAGAATCACCGGTCTGTCGACGCTCCCCATCAAAGAGACCAACCGGTTGGAAGCGCTGAAGACAGAGCTTGCCAAACTGGGATTCACAATAGGCATCGAAGGCAACGATACTCTCACGTGGAATGGTTGCTTCGAGTCACCCGCCGGCAGCAATCCTGTCATAGAAACCTATCATGACCATCGCATGGCAATGGCAATGGCACCCTTGGCAGCAGTCACAGGAGCCCTCACCATCGACAACCCCGACGTCGTGACAAAATCCTACCCCGACTACTGGCAGCATCTGGCAGGCGCGGGCTATAATGTTTCATTCAAGCCATGACAGTCTCACTGATACTACTGGCAATATTACTGACCACGGGCCTGCTTCTGTACCTTCACGACCGTTTATCCCAATCACGCCACCGGGATAGCTCAGACACATCACCTGTCTTTGACACATCGCCCTCATCTCCCGGTGAAGATGAGGAAGAATGCTGCGGAATGCACATAACCTGTGAAAAGGATTCGCTCGTAGCCGGCATTGACCCCACTCTGTTATATTATGACGATGAGGAACTCGATGCATTCAAAGGGCGCGCCCCCCAGAGTTACACACCCGATGAGAGCGAACAGTTCAGGGAGGTGCTGCTCACGATGCGTCCCGACGAGATAGCAGGCTGGGCCCGCAGCCTCACAACCCGGGGCATAGCGCTCCCCACCGATGTGCGCGAGGAACTGCTCCTCATCGTTGGCGAGGCCCGCAAAGCCAGATCACAGGAGCTATAGGAACCGATCAGACAACATACTTCTAAAGAATACCCACTCAAGATATGGAGCTATTGGAATATGATTTTTTCAGATATGCACTGGCGGCTGTGATCATGCTGAGCATAGCCTCGGCCATCATAGGCACATACATCATAACCCGCCGGCTTGTGGCAATCTCAGGAGGTATCACCCACGCCTGCTTCGGTGGTCTCGGAATGGGCTACTTTCTTGGAATCGACCCTGTGATTACCGCGGCACTATTCGCCATAGGCTCATCGGTAGGTGTCGAGTGGGCATCACGCCGATTCAGAGTGAGGGAAGACTCGGCTATCGCCGTAGTATGGGCCTTAGGAATGGCTATCGGTGTGATATTTGTGTTCCTTACACCGGGGTATGTTCCTGAACTCAATTCATTCCTTTTCGGCAATATACTGACAGTCAACAGCCGTGACCTCATTATATTCGGCCTGTTCACCCTGTCTCTTATCATCTTCTTCACATGCTGCCACCGTCACATCATCATATGCGCTTTTGATGCCGACTTTGCCCATGTTGCAGGACTGAGGGTGAACCTCATAAACTACACCATGACAGTGCTCATTGCCATATGCATAGTACTGACAATAAAGCTTGTAGGGATAATGTTGCTCATGTCCATGTTCTCACTGCCACAGATGACGGCCGAGATCTACTGCAACCGCTTCAATTCAATGGTAAGGTGGTCGGTAGCCATATCGGTGGTCACAAGTGTGGGAGGCCTGCTGTTGTCGACACTGGGCGACGTGCCATGCTCGGCAATCATAGTAGCCATCATGGCCGCTGTATTCCTGCTGGCACGCATCACCAAGCCACTGTTACGGCGGCCGGCTCCCGACACCCACCGTTGAAAACGCAATCCACCCCCTTGAAGCCTTATAACAAATGATAAGAGGACGACACATATTCCTGACAGCTACATGTCTCGCAGCGCTCATAATAGTGGTGGCCGGCTCCTGGTGGGGCTACCGTCGCTATCTGTCGCCCGGCATTGAGCCATCAGTCATCCTCTACCCCAAGCGCGGCATTGACCTGTCGGCCCACAATGGCAAGGTAGATTTTGAAGCAGTGAAAAGCTCAGGCATCAGTTTCGTCATGCTCAAAGCCACCGAGGGAGTATCGTTCAACGACAGGATGTTTCGTGACAACTACAACGCGGCCCGCCAGGCAGGCTTGAAAGTCGGGGCCTACCATTTCTTCCGATTCGACTGCAATGGCCGCATTCAGGCCAATCATTTCCTCAATATAGTGAGAGATCTTGAGTTTGATTTTCCACTTGCCCTCGACATTGAGGAATGGGGCAACCCCAGCGGACACAAAGACAACGACATCGTGGAGTCGCTCAGTGCCGCCATCACTCATCTGGAACTCAACGGCCGACAAGTGATGCTGTATACCAACAAAAAAGGATACCGCAAATTCATCTCGACCGACTTCCCCGACTACCCCCTGTGGATATGTTCGTTCAGCGACCCGCCGGGACCCGACAACTGGTACATGTGGCAATACACCCACCGCGGCCATATTGAAGGCGTGGAGGGGCATGTCGACATCAACATACTACGTTAGCACTGCCCAACACTCAGAATAGGTGACGGCTGTCAATTAATAAATCCTAAAAAATTTCACTGTTCCATAGGTTTTTGTAACTTTGCGAACTGATGGGACTATCTATGACCATAGATCAGGGCAACTCCAGTGCCAAAGTGGCAATATGGGAGGGTCACAAGCTTGTGGAGCATGTGACATATACCGACATTGACGATGACGAGATTATCACTCTCGTTGCCCGCCATGGTGTATCACGCGCCATGTTTTGTTCGGTATCCCACCGTCAGGAGTGGCTCCAATCACTTCTTGCCGGCGCGGGGGTAGAGACCCACGAGCTCAACCATTCTACCGCATTGCCGCTGGTCATCGACTACAGTACACCCGGTACACTGGGAGTTGACCGCATAGCCGCAGCCGTGGGAGCCACCACACTCCACCCGACCTCTGAACTCCTCGTGGTCGATGCCGGTACTGCGGTCACCTACGACCGCGTGACCTCTCGCGGACACTTTGTAGGTGGCAACATTGCTCCGGGCATAGGTATGAGATTGAAAGCCCTGCATGCCTACACATCCCGTCTGCCACTGGTGTCGAGCCGTGGTGAGACACGACTATGGGGCAACTCCACCG
This sequence comes from Clostridiales bacterium, assembly GCA_023666645.1. GTDB lineage: Bacteria > Bacteroidota > Bacteroidia > Bacteroidales > Muribaculaceae > JAAVFS01. Next base: position 972,082 of record JAMPBP010000001.1, on the reverse strand, counting down.
AGAATGCCATGCGCTCAGGAGCATTCAACGGTGTCATTGCCGAGATAACCTATTACCGCTCCCTGCTGCCACATGACGCCGTGGTGGTGATAGCCGGAGGCTGGGGGCGCGAGCTGGCGTCGAAACTTAACTTTGAAACCGATTACCAAGAGTACCTCGTAAACCGGGGACTCAACGACCTTTTGATATATAATGAAAATAACTAAACTTGCTATCGTCGCCTCTATCATTGCGGCAATCGCAACACTCACAACAACAGCTCAGAACAGTGTCAATTCCCCCTATTCACGCTTGGGCTACGGCATTTTGAACGACAATGTCTCGTCGGCACAACGCGCCATGGGAGGTGTAGGCTACGGCATGAATTCCGGACGCCAGATCAATGTCATGAACCCGGCATCATATGCCGCTATCGACACACTCACATTCCTCTTTGACATAGGTGGAAACATCAGCCAGACATGGAGCTCCGAGCCGGGTGCAGGCACCGACGGCGGGAACGCCACAGGCAAAGACCTCGGTGGCGGTCTCAACTACATCACAATGCAGTTCCCACTTGGAAAATATATGGGCGGCAGCGCCGGATTGCTTCCTTATTCTCAGGTAGGATACTCTTTTGGCGACATCATCTACAATGGAGATGAGAGCACAGGAGTGAGCTCCCGTCAAGGCAGCGGAGGCATCAACCAGCTTTACATAGGCGTGGCCGGCCGACCTTATAAGGGACTCACCGTAGGCGCCAACATTTCGTATATGTTCGGCAATATCCTTAACGACAACTATGTGACCACTACCAGTGGCGAACAAGCGCTATTTGAACGCCTCCTCAAGGTTACCGACTATAAGCTCGACTTTGGCGTGCAATACAGTTTTAATGTAAAGCCCCGCCACCGCCTCACAGCCGGTGTGGTTTACTCACCCGGCAAGTCGTTCCATGGTCACACCTACGGCGTGCACTACAGCATCACCGGCGCTTCAAGCGACAACACGGTAAAGCCCGATACCACAGGCTACAGCAAGCTTGCAGGCAAATACACCATGCCCGACACCTGGGGCGTAGGTCTCAACTACAAATGGGATGAGCGTCTCATGGTCGAGGCCGACTTCACCTACCAGCCATGGAGCAAAGTCAAATACCAGCCACTTGAGGGATATGAGACCTCACAGAAATTTGCCGACCGTTGGAAAGTCAACGCCGGCATCGAGTTTACGCCACGTCCCCGCGGCGGCTACCTGAAACGTATCCAGTATCGCGCCGGTGCATTCTTCACACGCGACTATCAGATGGTAGGTAAAAACAATGTCAAGGAATATGGCGCCACGCTGGGATTCGGCTTCCCCACGGCCAATACCTCCATGCAACGGTCAATCGTCAACCTCAGCTTTGAATTCCGCCACCGACAGGCATCACCTCAGGCCCTCATCAAGGAGAACTGCTTCATGATAACCCTCGGTGTCAACTTCAACGAGATGTGGTTCTTCCAGAACAAGATTAACTAAGCATCGTGTCACTCAGACAATTACCGGCAGTTGTGGCTTTGTCGCTGACGGCGGCTGCAATTGTCGTGTCGTGTGGTGGCGATAAGAATGAGAGCATCGCCGACATCAACGACACGCGCAATTTCCCCACAATGACAACTACCGATGTGTCGAGTTTTGTGAGCGACTCAGGCTACACACGCTATCACATCACCGCCCCGGTGTGGTATATGTATGAAGAGGCCGACACTCCCCACTGGACTTTTCCCGAGGGATTGTACATGGAGAAATATGACGATGATATGAATGTCAACGCCACCTTCACCGCCGACTCGGCCACCTATTTCAGTGCCCTCAAGCGGTGGCGTTTTGATGGACGCGTCAACATGCGCAACACTGACGGAGACCGCTTCGCCACCCCTCAGCTTTTCTGGGACCAGAACCAGCGTCGGGTCTACAGCGACTCGTTCATGCACATTGTGCGTCAGGAACGCATCATCGAGGGGTATGGATTTGAGAGCAATGAGGCAATGACCGAATACACTATTTTACACCCACAGATGATTCTGCCCGTCGACCGTATGAGAGCTCAGCGTGACGAGCGGCGTCAACAGGACTCGATAGCCGCTGTCACTGACTCGGCAGCCGCGTCTCCCGCCACAGCGCCTGAGGACGCTCCGCCCGTTGACGACCGCCACGAAGCCACTCCACCACCGCCGGCACCGGCCAACAATGCCGGCTTGCGTGACCGCGAGCGACCTCAACACAACAAACCATCGATGAGACGCAACCTGAAAATTAAAGCCGACACCGCAATCAAGGCCATTCCCAAAGCCAAACTTGCCGAATGACACTGACTCATCATCAACTATTCATATAATAACCCCAAACAGTATACCCCCCGGCTAAAACCACATTCAACTGCAATATGTCGCCTGAACAATCAACTTGGCTCATTATCAGCCTCATATCACTTTTTTTCTCGGCCATCTTCTCGGGGGTCGAGATTGCCTTTGTAACCAGCGACAGGGTGAGACTCGAGATTGATGTCAAAAAAGGTGGACTTGTGAGCCGCCTGCTCAACATATTCTATGCCGACAGCGACTTCTTTATCTCCACGATTCTTGTAGGCAACAATATCGTACTGGTGATCTACGGCATAGGGGCTGCCAAACTCATCGAGCCATGGCTGTCGGTGTGGCTCAATAACAACGAGTTTTTCATACTTCTGTTGCAGACTATCATCTCGACCGGTGTTATACTCATTACCGGTGAATTTCTCCCCAAGACCATATTCCGTATCAACCCAAACCTGTCGATACGCTACATGGCTGTACCCATCTTCCTCATCTACCTCATTCTATACCCAGTATCACTTCTTGCCACCGGCATATCCAAGGGTTTGATGAAGCTTTGTGGCATGCCCGATGCCCAGCCACGTCCCACGCTTCTATCGGTGGGTGACCTCAACCAGTATCTCGAACGCACCATCGACGATAATGCCGACACCAAGACCTTAATAGACAACGAGGTGAAGATATTTCACAATGCTCTCGATTTCTCCTCCACCCACCTGCGCGATTGCATGACCCCTCGCAACGAGATTGTGGCCGTCAACATGGATACCACCACCCGCGAGGAACTCAGCCAGCTGTTCACCCACTCGGGACGTTCGAAGATTATTGTATTCAAAGACGACATCGACGACGTGAGAGGCTATATACATGTGAGCGAGCTATTTGACCCTGGAGCCGACTGGCACCAGCACCTGAAGCCGGTACTCTTCGCACCCGAAGCTCTGATGGCCGACAAGATGATGCGCCGCCTCCTGAGCGAGAAGCGCTCAATGGCTATCGTCGTCGATGAGTTTGGCGGTACGGCCGGTATGGTCACACTGGAAGACCTTGTGGAGGAAATATTCGGTGACATACAGGACGAACACGACAAACAAGGCATCACAGCCCGCGAGATTGAACCGGGAGTCTACGAGATGTCGGGACGCACCGAGATAGAATACATCAACGATACATTCCATCTGGGAATACGCGAAGACGACGAGTACCAGACTCTCGCCGGTTATCTCCTCAACTCGCTCGGAGCCATTCCCTCAGAAGGTGACATCATTGAGCTGCCACCACTCACATTTGAGATTCTTAAAAAGAAAGGGGTGCGTCTGGAGCTGATACGCTGCACAACCATCCCCGACAAGAGCTAAGAAGGCTCCGTCCCCCCTCCCTCCACCCCATTACTCCAATCACTCCCATCGCTCCATAGAAAAAATGATAGAAAACGAATATCCACAAAATCCGGTAGAATATACCGAGGACGACATTGTCACCCTCGACTGGAAACAACACATACGACTGCGCCCCGGCATGTACATAGGCAAGCTCGGCGATGGTTCCGACCGCGACGACGGCATCTATGTCCTGCTCAAGGAAGTGCTCGACAATGCCATCGACGAGTTCATGATGGGCTATGGCAAACAGGTCACCGTCGACATCGACCCGGAGGGAAGCGTCGCTGTGCGCGACTTTGGCCGTGGCATTCCGCTGGGCAAGCTCGTTGAAGTTGCCTCGCGCATGAACACTGGCGGCAAGTATGATTCAAAGGCTTTCAAGAAGTCGGTAGGACTCAACGGTGTCGGCATCAAGGCCGTCAACGCCCTTTCCTCATCGTTCACCATACAGTCGACACGCGACGGCCAGACCAAGAGCGCCACATTCCGTGCCGGTGAACTCATCGAAGAAACACCGGTGACCGATGCCCCCGAGAGCGAACCCAACGGCACACTGGTGACATTCACCCCCGATGCCTCCATATTCACCGGCTACAGTTTCCGCGACGAGTATATCGTACCGCTGTTGCGCAACTATACATTCCTCAACACCGGCCTTGCCATGATTTTCAATGGCAAGCGCTACATCTCGCGCAACGGCCTCTCTGACCTCCTCGAGGTCAATATGACCAACGACCCCCTCTACCCCATCATACACCTCAAAGGCGACGACATCGAGATTGCACTCACACATGTCAACCAGTACGGTGAGGAATACTACTCCTTTGTCAACGGCCAGCACACCACACAGGGAGGCACACACCTCGCTGCTTTCAAGGAAGCCGTGTCGCGCACACTCAAGGATTACTTCGGACGCAATTTTGAATACTCCGACATACGCAACGGCATGATTGCTGCCATTTCGGTCAAAGTAGAATCACCTGTCTTTGAGTCACAGACCAAGACCAAGCTCAACTCGCGCGACATGGAACCCGACGGTGTCACCATAGCAAAATATGTGGGCGACTTCATCAAGAAAGAGCTTGACAACTACATGCACCGTAACCTTGAGATCGCCGACATGATTCTGCATAAGGTGCAGGAGTCGGAGCGTGAGCGCAAGGCCCGTGCCGGTGTCACCAAGCTGGCACGCGAGCGCGCCAAAAAGGTCAATATGAACAACCGCAAGCTCCTCGACTGCCGCATTCACCTCAACGACTCCCGCGGCGATGAGAACAAGAAGCTTGCCTCCTCGATTTTCATCACCGAGGGTGACTCGGCAGCCGGTTCCATCACTAAAATACGCAACGTGGAGACACAGGCAGTATTCTCACTGCGCGGCAAGCCTCTCAATTCCTATGGACTCACACAGAAAGTGGTCTATGAGAACGAGGAATTCAACCTGCTCCAGGCAGCCCTCAACATCGAGGAAGGTCTCGACGGACTACGCTACAACAATGTCATCATCGCCACCGATGCCGATGTCGACGGCATGCACATACGCCTGCTCTTGCTCACCTTCTTCCTGCAATTCTTCCCCGACCTTGTCAAGAAAGGACATGTCTATGTGTTGCAGACTCCCCTGTTCCGTGTACGGAACAAGAAAACGACACGACGCATGGGTTCAGTTCGTTCCAAAGAAAAAGATAAAGGGGAAAATGACACCTACTATTGCTATAACGATGAGGAGCGCACCAATGCCATCGAGCGCCTCGGTGCCAATGCCGAGATAACACGATTCAAAGGTCTCGGCGAGATCTCGCCTGAGGAATTCCGTGACTTCATAGGTCCCGACATGCGTCTCGACCGTGTGACATTGCGCAAAGAGGACAGCCTCGACGAACTCCTCGAATTCTACATGGGCAAGAACACCGGCGAGCGCCAACGTTTCATAATCAATAACCTCGTAGTCGAAGATGACAGCCAAATCTCATAACGACACTCCCGCTGAAAACCGCCCACAGGTGATAGCCCTCTTCCCCGGCTCTTTCAACCCCTTCACCGTAGGGCACATGTCGGTGCTACGACGCGCTCTGCCGCTATTTGACCACATCTATGTCGTAGTAGGAGTCAACGAGTCAAAAGGCTCCTCGGCTACATGCCACGCCGACAGCCGTGTAACCGCCATCGAGACCACTGTCTCAGGAATGGACCGAGTAAGCGTCATAGCCTGGAGCGGCCTCATGGTCGACCTTGCCCGGCAGCTCGGTGCCACATTCTTGGTGAGGGGTGTGCGTACAGCCTCCGACTTTGAAGCCGAGCAGAACCTTGCCACCATCAACCGGTCGATTTCGGGCATTGAGACAATCCTTATTCCTACACTGCCGGAGCACGTCGCCGTCAGTTCGTCGGTTGTGCGCGAACTGCAGCACTTCGGCCACGATGCTTCACAATTCCTACCATAATGAAAACCTTTGCAACAATTCTACTTATAGCCCTGGCCACAATGACCATGGGAGCACGCGAACAGAAGCAAGCTGTCAACTTCACCCCCGATATGAAGTTGCGCTATGCCAACGGTATCATCGAGAACTTCTATGTCGACCCCGTCGACAGCGCCAAGTCCGACCGTATAGTGCAGGACGCCATAGTTGCGATGCTTAAGAATCTCGACCCTCATTCCACCTATTCCGACCCCGATGAGACACGCGAGCTGACCACACCTCTCGAGGGAAACTTCTCTGGCATAGGTATCCAGTTCAACATGCTCAACGATACCCTCTTCGTCATTCAGACCACTCCCGGTGGCCCCTCTGAGAAAGTAGGTATCCTTCCCGGCGACCGCATTCTTCAGGCCGGCGATTCAATCATATCGGGACTCAAGCGTCCCAACAGCGACATATTGCGCCTGTTGCGCGGCCCCAAGGGCTCGATTGTCGACCTCAGGGTGATACGTCGCGGTGTCACAGAGCCGTTGACATTCACCGTCGAGCGTGACGACATTCCGGTATATAGCGTCGATGCTTCATTCATGGCCGACCCCACGACCGGCTATGTGCGTATCACACGCTTTGCCCAGGACACCGACAAAGAGCTTGCCGAGGCCCTCAAAAAGCTCAAGAAACAGGGCATGAAAAATCTAATCATCGACCTGCAGGACAATGGAGGCGGATACCTCGGCGCCGCAACCTCGATTGCCGGAATGTTCCTCCCCAAGGGAGCCCCAATTGTATACACAGAATCCCCGCGCCAGGGTGCGACCCATTTCAATGCCGAGAGCAACGGAGCCTATCGCGACGGACGCATCGTTGTGATGGTCAACCAGTATTCGGCAAGCGCCAGCGAGATTCTTTCGGGAGCCATCCAGGACAACGACCGCGGACTCATCGTGGGACGTCGCACCTTTGGAAAAGGGCTCGTACAGCGCCCATTCCCCTTCCCCGACGGATCAATGATACGCCTCACCGTGTCGCGCTACCACACACCCTCAGGCCGTTGCATACAGCGGCCCTACGACGACGGTGACCCCGACGGTGAGTATAGCCGCGAATTCATGCGACGCTACCAGCACGGTGAATTCCAGACGGCCGACAGCATTCAGTTTGCCGACTCACTGCGCTACGAGACCCTCGTAAACCACCGGCCCGTATATGGCGGCGGCGGTATCATGCCCGACCTTTTCGTGCCAGTCGACACCACAGGCTACAGCAACTACTACCGCGACCTCACAGCCCGCGGCATCATCAACAGCTTTGCGATAACCTATGTCGACGACAACCGCAGCCAGCTGAAGGCCGACTATCCCACCGAGCAAAAATTTCTCGACAGTTTCAAAGTCAGCGATGAGATGATTGACCGGCTGGTAGCCCAAGCCCAGACCAAAGGGATAGAGCCCAACCCCGAGCAACTCCAGGTGTCGCGCAAAGTTATCGAGACCATACTCAAAGGAATCATAGGACGCGACCTGTATGACACCTCCACCTACTACAAAGCAGTCTACCCCGTCCTTAACCCGGAGTATCAGGCCGCTCTGCAACTGATCAACTCCCCCTACCGTTACAACAACCTCCTCAAATAAAAACGATTGGTTACGGTCCCAACCGGGACCGGAGCCGGTTGGGACAGGGAGCCTCCCGGAGAGGCTCCCTGTCCTGTTCAACCTGGAGGCTTACGATTCCAGGGGGGGAGGGGGCCGGGAGGAGTCGGCTCAACAGTTTGCGCAGTGGGGTGAGCAGGCGGTGGCTGGCTGTGGGAACCGGCTTGCCGCTCTCGGCATCGGCTATGGCGGCCTTGATATTGTCGGCGGCCTGTTGCAGATTGGCTATGACCGCCGGGCAGCCGGCAAACCATTCAATCAGATGCTCACGCACACTCAGCGCCATCTCCAGTCTTCGGGTAGCCGTAGTGCGGCTCCAGGTCCCCGAGGCCCACTGACGGTATACACCCATGGGCCTATCCATGAAATGAATATAGCCGTGGGCGGCATAAAACATATGCATCGCATAGTCGAGCAACTTCACATCGGCAGTCCACGCCGGCAAATTGGTCAGATCGACCAGTTCACGCCGGTACATCACACTCATATTGGTAATCCAGTTCCCCCGGGCCAGATCCTCAACCGACATGTCGCGACGCGGTGGCCTTCCGCTCAGGCTTTTCTCGCCCGATGGCAGGTAGAGATTGACTACACGATGGAATGTCACCGCACATTCCGGGTGTCTCTCCATGTAGGCCACCTGACGCGCCAATTTGTGACGCGAGCACCAATAATCATCGCCATCACACATCGCCATATAACGGCCCCGGCAATGAGGAAACACAGAGAGATAATTGCCCTGGATACCGACATTAGTCTCATGCCACAGAGGTCTCACTACATCAGGGTAACGACGTGCATACTCCTCGATGATAGCCCGAGAACCATCGGTCGACGCATCATCGCTCACAAGCAATTCGACACGGAAAGGGACTCGCTGTCCCACCACTCCTGCAATAGCGTCGCGTAGCGTCGCCTCATTGTTGTAGGCAATCATCACGACACTCACCATTATATCTTGACCAGTCATCTCAAAGAGTCATTAAAATCGTAAGCCACAGGCTTGCATAAATTAGCTTTATAATGAATCACACACCGTACAATGCTCATTCCATCAGGTTACTGCAACCGGGACCAAGCTCCCTACGGTACCGGTGGGGACTTATGCCTTATGAATTCAAGTGCTTCCCTAAGCATTACCGAACCACTGAGCCATAGCACACCTATATATATGGCGGCCGCCATTATTATCCTTACAAAGAGTTGCATGAGCGGAGTCAAAGCTTCGCTTCCGGTCGCCCACAGGGTCAACCCCATGGTGGCAGCCGCCAGAAACATGTAGGGTGCTATAGCACCCAAAGCAGCGAGAAGCGGGAACCCGATGTTGCGCGACGCGAGAAAGCCCCACACCACGAGCCACCCTATATTGACCGCAGTGTAGAGATAGAGCATCGTCATCAGTCCGAATGGATAACTCACCAACAGACACCCCAACTGCACACACCCCAGCACGATTGTATTCCACATATACAGGTCGGGGCGGTTGATGGCATTGAAAAGATTGGAATAGAGAGTTGCAAACGGTAGGAAAGCGCCACCCACACACAGCACCTGCATCACCGGCACCGCACCGAGCCACTTGTCGGTGACAGCCACCACGATAAGCGGTTCGGCTATAATCGCCAGACCGAACATCGCCGGAAAACTCACGAATGCCGTAAACCGCAACAGTTTGCCGAACACCCGTCGCAACCGCGGCAGGTCATCGGTAGTACAACGCATCACCGGCTGACCCACGCTGTTGATCATGCCTGTAATCGTCCCCGTTCCCATGGTGGTCCACTTTGATCCCTGAGTATAGAAACCGGTAAGACTCATGCCATAAAACCGGCCTAAGAGCAACGAGAAAATATTATTGTTGAGATGGGTGAACAACGACGTGGCGAGTTGTCTGAGACTGAAAGGGAGCATCTCCCTCAGACACCGCGTGTCGAACGTCAGCCCCGGACGCCATGGGCACATCACCCACAGCAGCAACGCGTTGAGCGCCGAGTAGAGCACCGTCTGCACCGCTATACCCCAATACCCCATCCCTTGCCATGCACAGAACACTCCCACAATGCCGGCCACCACCATCGATATAATCTGGATAAGGCTACGCTGCCTCACCATCAGATTGCGGAAGAAATAGGCAGTGGGCACCGCCGACAGTGCCCCCACCATAAAGCTCAGGAAGAGAAAACGGGCTACTGCCGTCATCTCAGGCTGGTGATAGAATCCGGCAATGATAGGAGCGCAGAAAAACAGCGTTGCATATATGGCCACGCTCACCACGAGATTGAACCAGAACACCGAGTTATAGTCACGGTCAGAGACCTCGCGACGGTTCACCAAAGCGAGAATGAAGCCGCTCTCAGAGAGCATACCCGCAATAGCAGAGAAAAAAGTAAGGGAACCCACCACACCATAGTCGGCCGACGAAAGCAATCGGGCAAGAAACACCCCGAAAAACAGATTGAGCAATTGCATCGCGCCATTGCCCAGTCCGCCCCACAACAGTCCGCGCGCCGTCTTGGTTTTCAGTTGAGATGATTGATCCGACATAAGAAAGGGTTACCGGCACAAAAATACAGAAAAAACCCCACACCCCCAAAAAATCCTCTATCCACCGGGAGGCATATGGACGCAAGTTGCCACGGCCCCCGTTGGATAGTCTATACCCAACTTCACCGGTGGGATCATACCGACAGGTACTCCTGTCAGTGGGAGGCTGGACGGGACTTAGGGGGCTGTTGTCTGTATCAATCTGATATAGCAGGCATCCGAGAAGTTGTCCTTTCTGAAATCCTCATTATCCTGTGTCGATGCACCTCCCCATAATTCTGTTCCTATGGGGTTGAAGTCAAACGTATAATAATTCAGGTCAAGTCCATATTTATCGCTGCCATTTGTATAGCCGGGAGCGTTAGGATCATCCTTTCCTTTAGTTTGTGCCCAATAATTTGCACCCGGTCGACGGTAAAGATCATAGAAATAGGGCATATAGATAGCCGTTGCATCTGGCATTTCACTGATACGACCGGCGGCATACCGCAATATTGCCTCTCCAATCTCACGTCTATGTCTTGACCAGCCATATGATTTGTCAACGTTTCCCGCGGTGTGTTCCACTGCCCCCTTGTGTTTTCTCTTACCGAAACCGGTGCTCCCTATCGGGAAGAAAATCTGCCTGCCATTGAAACGGTTATAGACAAAGCAACCACGCATTCCATTGGTTTTGGCATTAGACTTATACTGAGAGGCTGTCGCATAGGTATCAGCTGTAGTATATGCTTCATCACCATAAAGCACTCCATATTGATAATATGTCTCACGATTCGGTCCCCCATCCCTGAGTCTTATCACATCACTAATTGTAAACAAGCGACAATCCACACCATTTATTTTTATATTCTTCTTAAATGATGTACCAAAAACCGACTCGCTTCCAATTTCAGTCCAGGTCTTTTTCACTTCAGGGGTAGTTCCGGCGATAGTGAAGCTCTCTCCTGTATGAGATTTAAAGCTATTATAATCGAAGTATCCCCATGGATTAAAATCGTTTACCTGATTTTCCGATGCAATAGGATACTCCCATTTACCATACCTGAACAATGAACCCTCATCGAGCGGAGACTTGGTTTCAACTCCATCCGATTCCATATTGAACGAATGCCCGTATACTCCACCGTCAAGAATCTTTTCAGGGGCATAACCCTGACGCACAAAGATACGATGCACACAGGTATAGTTATGGTACTTAACCTTGATTATACCACATCTCACCTTGTTGGGCGAACTCAATACACCGGCGGGGCGATAGGTGAAATCGATATAAGAACCATCACCACCAAAAATCTTCCTTTTTCCGCCATTCAGCAGTATCCAGTCCTGGCCATATTCCACCTCGGCGCTCCAACCTCCCTTTGACATGATTTTTCGATATTTTCCCGAAGTAGAGTTCTCCAAAATCTTCAATACCACTCTGAAAGGCGCAGCATTGTTCCAATCGCGCCATATACCTGTGGGGTTACCGATTTTACTCACCTGAATGATATCGATGATTGTATCGACCTGTTGAGGCTGATTATTGGAATCCAGGACTTTGAATTTGTATCTCACCTTGGCACGACGCTGGTTGGTATTATATGGATTCTCACCGGTGTAGGCCAGCTTCTTGATAATGTTACGCTCGCGGGTGTATAGAGGCAGGTAGAGAGTGGTTTGCTGCGGAATAGAACCTACAGCGGGGGTCACCACAGCCTTATATGTACCATCGGCATCGTCGGCATTCTCATTATCTTTATATATTTTTTCACCCGATGTTGATTCCACTACATACTTTCTGTATCCAAGCGTGCGGTCACCTTTCTTGTCTGGATCACGAATATAGTCGTTATTAGTCACACCAAGCCATGTAGCACCGTTGTCCTGTCCCATCCATAGACACCAAAGATAGGCATTTCGGTCTTCATCTTCGGGAACTGTTCCGGTTGCGCCATCCAAATTCATATGGGTTCCGACAACCTCACGCTGCGATTTACGCAACGACAGGAATCCGAGCGACACACCCTCATCATCGTTCAATTTCAGCTGGGCTTTACGTCCTTTATATTTTTCAACGGCATATATCTCGTCAAGCAGTGCTTTCTTCTTCGTCAGGTCTTCTTCGGGATACTTCACTTTCGTACGGTCATAATGATAATACTTATCACCCTCGGTATCCTCCCATATCACCGACGGGTACCAGTCGTTACGCACTATCTGTGCCTCGATTGTACCATCTACAATCTCGCCGGCGACAGTGATAGGCAATTCCAGCTCCTCATTGTATCCATAGGATATATAATAGGGATTCGGGATAATGACCGGAACCTTTTCTTTCTCATACCTTATGTGCCAGTCAACATCATTGGCATAGCCATTGAAACGTAACGTGAGCTGGTAATGATGGTTGCGCTCGGCATCATAGTTATCAATGGCATCCTTGCCGAGCATGAAACGGTACACGATGTTTCCACGGCCTTCGTTGCCTGCTGCGTTCGACTCATAATAAGCGGTAACCTCGACATATGTACCGCATCTCATGTTATCCTTATAATGATCCTTATCGGCTGTCTCGCTGTCGGGACTGTCGACCGTTCCATCCTTGTCGGCGTCCTGAAGTTTGGACTCTCCGCGGCCCTGCATATTCTCATAGAAGAATAGAGCGGGAGCCGTATTGGAATGATTGATCTTGGCGAGTTCCTGAGCCAGCTGGCTGTCGCCATTCACATTGGCGTTTTTCAACGAGGAGTGGGCAGCAGTGAGTGATGGCCACTGTTTATAGTCATCGGCCTCATTTTTACAGAACTGGATTACATGGAGATTCTTTGAATTGTCGAGCAATCCTGTTGCCTTATGTTCGGTAGTCATTACCTGATTACGCTCCACCAGTGAGCAATCATAGGGTATATCCTTGATCCTTACATCTTTGAGATAAATCGTTGTCGACGGGTTGAGATTGGTGGCATCAAAATCGATGGTCACCTTCGACACCAGGCGTCTCAACCAGCAGTGAATGTTCATACCGGGAGTTACCGAAATCGGAGACTCTGCAAACCCGGTCGACACCGAGCTGCCCGACATCTTTTTCTGAGTGAAGATTCCCGACATCACCGCGTTGTTGCGATAATTGTACGGATCCCAGGCAAATCGCAGTTTACGGAAATCCTGGCGCGTGGAAACCCCTTCAGTCAACACACTCGTCAGATAGTCGTAGGTCGATTGTGTCACATCATCCTTTATGTGACCGAGGTTGGAGACTGCATAGATATAGAATTTACCTATCGAGAGGTTAAGGGTGAGAGAGCGCCGTTTGGTCGAAGTCTCACCTGCAATCACTCCATTGGAAGCATCATCATCACCACGGTCGGTGATATCGGTCTCGGTGTACATTCCATCCTTGATGTCGATGATCTGGGCGAGGGTCTGGTTTTCCTCGTTCTCATCGGCACTGAATATCAGCACACACATATCCCTCAAGGTACCGAAGCCATCACCGGGAGGTGTCAAAGTGCCGCCGCGTGATTCAACAACCGACGAAGCTATCGGCTGGAAATCTATCTGCACATCAACGCCACAGGTTCCTTCTCCGTTTATGCCATTGATATTGTTAAAATAGTCATCCTGACAGGCTGTGAAGCCCACCAGTACTGCCAAAGCAATTGATAAATATTTCAGCGTGCTCTTAATCATGATTGTACCGGTTCATAGGTTTCTTCATAAACATAGCTTATGTTTCCGTCGTCGTCGGTAACGGCCTTCTTTACTATAGTGACCTTGAGGAACAGTTTAAGCTCTTTGGTTACACTGTTATAATTATAGTGATACACAGTCTTGTCTCCGAATAGTTCACCTTCATACCTCACAGTCTTCACTGCGTCGCTACTCTCCCCATTCGAGGGACGATTCTCAAACGACCCGTGATTGGGATAAATATACCGTTCCACAAGGCAACCACCGTCGTCATAGAAATTATGATGGAATTCATCCTCAAATTTTTTGGTTTCCCAATTGTATCGCGATTTGATATATTCTTCCTCAAGGTGAACAAGAACACCGTTATCGCGCTCGCTTGAATAAATCTCCCACGACATCAACTCCGTGCGTGATTCGTCACAATAATTGTAGACAATCTGGCGTCCATCCTCAAGATAAGCCATCAAGACATGATTATTCTCATCAAAGACACCTGTCGACTCTCCGATATTGGGAATAGTGAACGGCTCATACTTCAGGACCGTCTTATCGAGCATAATGACCTTCACGATATTACCATTCTGGTCGCGTATGATGATGTTGCCATCCTCATCACGCTCAAGGCCGAAATCGGGTCGCAGTGTCACCAGGGCATAGGGCTGCACATCGACTGTGATTGTCGACGGGCCACCATTTACAGTGAAACGGTACCAGTAGTTGCGCAACAGATCAAACGGAGTGTCTTTCCCATGCGAGCCTGTTGCCTGGTAATATTTGAACTCAATCTTATGGCCGGGGTCGTAACCGTTTTCCTCATAATTAACCTTAATATAGGTCTTGACCGCCCCATCGCTTGTGTTGTCATACTCGGGCACATAGGCTATGAACCGGCGCTCCTCGCCATCATCGCCACTCACCCATCTCATCTTATAGTCAGTGACGATATCTTCGTCAGCCAGTGCCGGGATATGAGGTAGAGCGACATAGTCCTGGTCATAGGAATTGTGGACATAGTCACTCAACTCGTCCACATTGCATGGAGCCTTGTATCCACGGCCGTTGACACGGGTTATAGCGAGCGACTCTACCCCCCTCACATTGGGCAGCAGGATCACCTCGACCTTGGCATATGCGCGAAGCAGGTGGATACGCCCCATATTGAATTGTACATCGGGCTCAAAGGTTATGCCCGAGTATTCCTGTATGCCATATAGAGGAACCGTGTGCCGGCTCGAGAGCGGCTCTTCATTGAATGTGAACATATTGTCGGCACTGCTTGCATCCCAGAGTTTGGAAAGGTCATCACCCTTCTCAAGCACGGGATAGCTTGCCCAGTTGGCAAGCACGCACACCTTGAAATCCTTATATCCTGTGGCTATATCGGCCGGAAGAGATCCCATGGCCGAATAGGTCTTCGAGCTATTCAGCGGATTGATAGAGATAGGGATAAACGAGTTGATCTCAATTTGGCCCACATACTTATTGGACACATCAAAGAACAGGAAGCGGAAGTCCTTGCCCGCGATATCGATGTAGTTTTCATAACCGCTTCCCGGGTCATACGGGCCGGCAGGAGTGGCACGCGACAAGTTTCCCATATCGGGGACATCGGCTACTGTAATGGTGAAGCCTACCTGGCGGGGGGTACCGCCGGCATCGGGTATACGAGGCTCCTCACCGTCGGAACATGCCACTGTCATGACAACAAGCAGCACTGTAGCGACGGTCACAGTGAGAAAATGCGATATGTAAGAGAAAGGTTTCAATGCCGTAAATATTTTGGGTTAATTCAATGCTTTTACCTTTTTATATCAACATGTTATGCCGGCGCGCTCTCGCGTCGGGCGGTTGTGTTCTCAATCAATTATTTAAAAGCCTTTGCACGACGCACACAGCGCCCCGCTTCAAGCTCTATTTTCTTATCGGTTTCACCGGCAGAGCATCGGCTTTACCACCGGACTGAAATACATCATCATGGTTAAGATAGCTTGACATGTAGCTACCTCCGTTAAAGTCAATAGCGGTTTTATGTGTAGCATCGGCAGCGGTAGTCCAGAAAGCCGCGCCCACCTGATACATAAGTCCGTAAGCCATGGGTCGGTAGATGTTTGTATCACTCGACAGCAGAAAATCTACTGAGCCATATTGCAACTCTCCGTTTCGACGGCGACGGGGATGTCCCCAGCGGCCAAACGGGAAAAAGACGTTATTGCCTGTTGTTGTACTGTACACAACTGCACCTCTGCAACCCATCTGGGAATCCATTATATTATTCAAGGGATCGTAGAATGACGTTGCTTTTTGTGTTATCTGCGTCACAGTAGCGCCATCGGCATATGTTATTCCAAAACCGGTTCCGATATTCTCAACATATTTTAACTCCTTCTCCTGCTGTTTCAGGTCTTCCTTATCACTGTAAATACCTATATAGGGGAGCTCCAGGTAGTCAGGCAACCTATAGTCATTGGTGGTCTGAGTCTCAACATTCTTGAACTTCATTGTTGAGAATGTGGTCTCGGTGCAATTGGAATTAGCATTGATACTACTCCATTGCAAGGCGGTTTTCAAACCCACTATATCCAATGGTCCATCAGGCACCTCATGAACCTTATACTTGAGGTTGTTACTCTCGGCAATGGGTTGTTTCATATCGGAATACCGACGGAACGTACTTCCTACCGACAGCGGATTGACCGTGAGATTATCTTTGTCATACACACAGTAGGCCGACCATTTGATCGTACTGTTCTCGGCTACTTCAGTTGCCCCATATCCTTGCTTCAGGATTATTTTGTGAGAGCAATTGTTACCATGATAGTACACGGTCACAATTGCGCCATATGAGCCATCTTCGGGACCATCGACCATAGGTTTATATCTGAACTGAACCGGCGTGTTATTACGGCCGGTAATCGACTGTCCCACCCGGGTCGCTGTACGTCCGTTGGCCGATATGGATACCAGTCCGTGAGGATCGCAATCTATGACCGCCGACCATGGGCCATCAGAGATAATCGGCTCATATACCTGGGTGACAGTGTCTACAACATTATTGGCCTTTTGTGTCTTCAACTGTTCCTCAGCTGTAAGCTTGTTATAACAGAGAGTGACAAGGAAGGGGTCCTTATTGCCATGTCGGCGGTATATCGCACGCGGATTGATGATACGACGCGATTGCAGGACTATTGTCTCGCCCGACTCCTCATAAGTGTCAGGACCCGGCTTGGTCTTATCAATTTTCTTATATTTGGCTATAAACCTCACTCTTGCCCTACGGGCATGCTTGTAGAAAGGATTGGCCCCTGAATACACGGCATAAGAGTCAATACTCTTGGCTCGAGTGTACAACGGAACCTCCATCACATAATCTACCTGACCCGTACGGGGATTACGCTTTACCGAGATGTCAAATTGACCATCAGTCTCATTACCTATCACATGAGTACCCTCCGACGATGGCATGTCGCCATAGTTACGGTAGCCCAGCGACTTATCCATTGTTGTGACACCGTTATCGGCATTCTCGTCACCAAGGAAATAACGCTTGCGCATCTTGGCTACAAACTTGTATTTATCACCACTACCACCAAGCTCAAGAATCTGTCGAGTCACCTTACGCAGCGACAAAAAGCCGAACTCCGTATTATTGGCCGACCGGTCAGAATGAGCCTTACCGTCATACTCGGTCCATTTTGCTACATAATCGGGGCGTTGGTAACTACCGGCATTCGACACATATGAGTTAGTGAACGCGACCTGTGAATTCCAGGCCTTCTCATTGTAATCCACATCCTTGGTTGCTGTCGGGAAATAAGGGCGCCATTCATTGTCGAGAATGTAGGCCTGCAAAGATACCAGGTCATATCCATCGCTCGGAGTGGCACGCAGAATGGTATGTGACGTCTGGTTATAGAGATACGACACATAGGTGGTGTCCTGGACATGGAATCCGGGACGTGCCTCCTCCTCATAGTCAATATGAAAATCTATGTCATTGGCATTGCCGTTGAACGACATCGTGAGTTTATAGTGATAATTGCGCTCTGCCTCATAGTCGGTGAGATGGTCCTTGCCGAGCATAAAGCGATAGGCTATGTCGCCGCGACCCGGAGAAGCAGCCCCGTTATTTTCATAATATCCCTTCACCTCGATGTAGCTGCCGAAGAGCTTTCCATCTTTCCAGCCGGGATTCCCGGGGTTCACACCTTCAGGGAACCACACCTGCTTGTTCTCGCCTGTGACATCCTGACGCTTGTCGGTTTCCGTGCCGAGCGTTCCTATTCCTTGCAGGTTTTCAAAGAAATACAACGCCGGGGCCGTCTCTGAATGCTCTCGATTGACAAGTGCCCCGATATCGCTCGTGGAATTATCACGGCCATTCACATCAGAGAAGAGGCCATACACCCTGTCGCCTGAGTGCAGACAAGGCCACTTGGCGTGGTCTGCCTTTCCAGTGTGACCCTCTTCGGCTCCCTTGAAATAAATCGTCTCGCCATCGAGGAGCTTCGAGTCAAGTGTGTACCCGTCGTTACCGGGCGAATTATCGGCATCAAGAAAACAATGGGAAGGAATATCCTTGATTGTCACCGATTTCAGGTAGATATTCACATCCTCATTAAGGTTGTTGGTATTAAATGCTATAGTGACTTTTGAAGCGGCTCGCCTCACCCATGCATGCAACGGTCTCAGCTTGCTGCTCACTGTAACTACAGGAGCGTCATTACCGTGGTCATCATCTTTACCTCCATTGATGAACCAGCCAAACATCTGGGCATTCTGCACTACATCGCCCGACTTCCACTCCAGGTCAAGTTTCTTCAACTTGTCGATAGTGTCAATCTGGTCTTCCAAGAGTCCCGATATGTCATGGTTCACTACAGCATAGATTTTATAATAGCCATTTTCAAGCGTGAGCTTGAATTTGGCACAGCCTGTCGACGACTCGCTCGACGGCTGCCCGTCGGGACGGTTATTGGCATCATCGACAGTCGACTTAAAATCCAAAATTTCTTCCTTTTTAATAAATTTACCACTACGGTCATATATGACCACCCACAATGAGTTGATATACTTCATCGCGGTGCCCGACGAGCGGGACTCTAGGGTAGGAGTAAAAGCCTTGAATCCTATCTCGGCCTCTACAGTGCTTATGCCTTCCTCGATGGGAGCCCCGGGATAGTCGATCCTATCCTCGCAGGAACATAGCGCCAACGAAGCCAAAAAGGCAATCAGCAATGAGGTTATATGTTGTAGAATCTTAGTCATTAAAAGTTCAATCTTAGAAAAATAATGTTCGGTTTATTCACCAAGCATCTCATTTATGGATTATCAGGCTCGGAAGCCGGCAACAGCCTTACCTCCATATTAGGCCAGTCAACCATCACTTTATAGTAAGCATTGGGAGTGTTATCCGACAAGCCGATGTGGGCCGGATCATCCATCAATGTTATGAATACCGTGTTGTTGTAGGAGATTTTTGTCGCCACACGCGGGCCGAACTGGTTGCCATGGGAGTAGAATCGTTCGGGCTCGAGCTCGGTATTCAAGCCAAGTGCAAACCAAAACTCACCGGTAATCTCCACATCACCCTCATAGATATTTGTTTGAGGGTCGCGTATAAGTTCGTAGCCCTTGTCGGGAGAGAACCCCTCGCCATACAACTCACCTACTATATAGAGCTTCTCAGGCATAGGGAATTCCGGGTCAAGACCGAAAATGGGCGACAGATCGCGCACAGCATAGGGTATGACATCGACCTCGACCTGGGGTGTCGAGCTCTCCAGGAACTTGCTGGCCTTGAATCTATACCAATTGTTGCGCAACAGGTCAAAGACTTCGCCGGCCTGGTGTGTACCTGTAGCCTGATAATATTTGAAATCGATATAGTCGGTTGTCGCCATCTCGTTGTCATATTCAATCTTGACGCGACATTTTTCAACATCCTGCGACCTGTTATCATATTCAGGTACATATGATATATATCGCATGGTGTAATCTATATCTGAAATCAGTGTCATGGGGATATCCTGCCTGATCCCGACCGAAGCCGGAATATGAGGTGTGTCGACATAATCCCTGTCATATTGGTCATGCACATACTGTGATTCGAGAGATATACCGTTGGGAGCTTTATATCCCTGTGTATTGACACGTGTCAGTGACACAGATTTCACATCATAGAGAGTGACGGTAGGGTCAAGGATCACCTCGACCTTGGCATATGCACGGAGAAGGTGTATACGGCCCAATGCCGTAAACTCATTCGGGACAAGAGTAACGTTGTCAAATTGACGTATGCCGTAGAGAGGAATCGTGTGTTCAGTTGAAAGAGGATCGATATTGTAGGTATAGACATTTGAGTCGGCCTTTTCCCACAACAGGGAAAGATTGTCACCTTCATTCAATGTGGGGTAGCTGTTCCAGTTGGCAAGCACACACACCTTGAAGGTGGAATATGAGCCTATCTCAGCATCAAGAGAGCCCAATACCTCATAGGTCTTGGACGAATTCAGAGGATTGACCGATACAGGTATCAATGAAGTAATCTTTATCTCCCCGATAAATTTATCATCGGAGGTAAAGAAGTAGAACCTGAAGTCCTTGCCCGGGATATCGATGTAGTTTTCATAGCCGCTGCCCGGGTCATAGGTACCGTCGGCCGGGGTAGCACGCGACACCTCTTTTTTCTCAGGGGTGTCGGCAATGGTGAGCGTGAAGCCAAGTTGGCGGGGGCCCACGGTCACGTCAGGCAGCTCTGCATCAGAATCGGAGCAAGCCGGAGAGAGCACCATGATAACAATAAGAGCAATCATGGCGATGAGTGACCTGAGTATGTCAAGGAGGTTGTTCACGTTGTTTAATGAAATGGTTTTGGCCTGAAGTTATAAATATTCTTTAGCTTGTTGTTATTGTGTGTGTCAATTAAAGGTCGACATCCTGGAGTACTACCTTGAAAGAGTTGATGTAGATGTAGGAATTCATCCAGCGCATTCCCTCATCGAGGAAGAATACCATGTTGTATTCGTCCTCGCGGTCGAGGTATTCCTGGTCGTTCATCGAGGCGTGGTGGTCACCCTTGAAGGCGAGCAGATAGGGCTTGAGGGGCACGGAGAAGATTACGTCGCCGCCGTTGTGTTTCTTCACAGTGAGACGGGGAGAGGAGCCGGTGGTGAGACGCGAGGTGGTGAACTCGGCGAGCACGGCGCCAAGGTCGGTGGTGTGCTCTGCATCAGGGTACACGATGTTGCCTATGGCATTCTTCTGGCTCCAGGGTGTATAGTAGATAGTCTCGCTGCCGCGCAGGGTGTTGTCGCTCTCAAGGTGACCGTTGGCATCGGTTATCTCGAAATCGAAGTCGCTGTAGAGCATCTTCTCGCCCGAGAGCTGCTGGAGCATGACGCGGATCACGTTGGTATCCTTTGTGAGGGGCACGGTATAGTAGTGCACGCCTTGCTCGTCGGGCATCACCTGGTCCTCGATGCGGCCATGGTATAGGCGGTCGAGGTCCTTGCTGCTCACGGCTACCTCGCCGGCGCGCGACTTGTACTCGCGCTCCATGCGGCAATGGAGAGCATCGATATGGGAGGCATCGTTGACCTTGAACGATGTCTTGTGACCGTCGCCACACCATGCCATGAGATGATACTTACCGGGATCGACAGGGAGGTCCATCACATAACCCTCCTGCGCCAGACGCTCACCGCTCTCATGGTTGGACCACACGAGATCACCGGTGGCCGCGTCAAAGGCATAGAGAGTCACCGAGTTTACCTCATTGGGGAAAGCATCGGCAAATGCCATGTTGCGGTCAAACCTGAACTTCACCTTGTAGTAGGGGTCACAGTCACCCTCATCGTCATATATCATGCCCTGGCATGAGGATAGGGCGACGGTAGCCAGCGCCAAGGCTGCAAGTCGGCTTGTTATGTATGTTATCAGTTTCACTTGGGTGATAATATTTGGTTGGTTCGGTATATTGTGGCCGTATAGCGCACACGGTGCTGTCGGCTCATTGATGTCAAATCAGGAAAAAGGAGAGAGACGTCTTGAAGTGTCGGGAAGAGAGGGGTTGAAGTTGAGAATAAGGGAGTGAGAAGAAACCGCCGCCCGCCCCGCAAAAGAAGCGGGCGACGGATTCAGGGTATAAAATCAATAACTGGAGAGCGAGAATCAAAAAAACATGAAGTTTCTAACAAATTATAGATCAACATCCTGGTTAACAACCTTCCAAGAAAGGATGTTGATATGTGCACCGAGGTAGTACAAGGGATCCTCGGGCTTTTCGGGCTTAGCAGTTTCTTCTTTATCGCCTTTTGGATCCCAGATACCGTGACCCACCTTAGAGAAGCTGTTGATAGTGAGGTTGTAGATGTGATTACGTACAACACCATAGTAGCCTTCTACTGCGTTTTTCTGATTATGATCGGCAGCGAGGTGCTCTATAGGAATGAAATAGATGTTATGACCACCCTCGTAGATAACAGCGTGGTTTACACCCTCAGGCTGTACAGCGGCAATCTGAGTCTTGATTGATGCAACAGCTGCAGCGATTTCCTCTGCGGTAGCCTCTACATACTTGTTCTCGGTTTTGCCATCTTCTGTCTCGACTTCCTTGTAGACATAGTACTTTGTAGTTGCAGTTGTCGCATTGAAAGCATCCTCATTGAATACAACGTCGACATCTCCAAGACCCTCATAATTCTCAGGGTAAGCAAGGCTAAAGAATTCCTTACCTATCTGAGCATATTTGGTTGTGGTTGTTGTTACAGTCTCACCTTTATCATTGGTAGTCGTACCATTATTAACCTCAGTTTGGATCCACAGATTGATACCATCCGTTCCTGCATAAGCGCGGTTGAGGATATACTGGAGATAAGCAGCACCGCGGAAAAGAGTACCGTTGGCCATAACGAGGTCATTGACTTTACCACCATCCTTTTCGACAATCTGAGTGTGAAGAACGACATTGGTCACAACACGAGAGTCTACAAGAGCGCGGGCATTGTCTTCTACGTTTTCCTCAGCAAAAACATTATTTACAGTATTTGTATTCTCGTTGCAGTAAGCAGCTGCTCTGAGACCATTGGGGACATCAATTTCTTTGGTAGGAACGTAAGTAACCTTGCTTGCGATAGCAGCTGCATTGTCACCATAAGTATACGATTTAGCCCAGAAGCTACGGAAATACTCAGGCTTGTTCCAGCTCTCGCGTTGCCATATGAAATCCCATTTGGTATCGATGTTTTTCATCATGTAGCTATTATTGGCAGTAGTGTTGACATTCCAGCCAAGGACCTTGATGTAAAGGTCGGTGTTCAGGTTGGTATTGTCACCGTCAACATTGTCACCCTCAGTACCATTGGCAACAGTCTGCTCGAGCTTGTAGATCTTTGTTCCGTCATCAAGAGTCGTTTCACCGCTTTTGATTTCGTCGGCGAGCTTCAAAGTAACCTTGGAAGCGAGACGCTCAACATATATTTCCACGGGTGCGTTGTCGGCTACGGCAGCTTCGGGTGTCTGCTTGAAGTTACCGGGTTCTATGTTAGTAACATGGTAGTAAGGACGGGTTTCACCAGCACCGGGAGCATAAGAAGATGTGCTCATTACAAAACCGTTGTTGGTCTTGTAGTCAGACAGGAGTTCCAGAGTGTTGGTCAAATTTGTACCGCACTCAAACTTATCATTGTTAATGATAGTAATCATGTATGAGGGATACTGATTAGATGTCATATCCTCGAGTACAAGGATATTCTTGCCCAATTTGTGCTCGATATTGGGTTTTTCACCAGGGGCGAGGTTAAGATTGGCATTAGGATCAACCATGTAGGCGGTCAAATCCATAGCGGCACCCTTATCGTCGAAGAAGAAGAAACGAACGTTCTTAACATTGATTTCGTCCTCAGGAGTAAGTGAACCATCCTCATAACCACCATCGGTAGTAGCACGGCTCGACTTGTCGGCCGAAGAAATTGTAACGGTCATGTAGGCAACATCGCCGTCAAGGGGCTTCTGCTGG
This sequence comes from Clostridiales bacterium, assembly GCA_023666645.1. Lineage (GTDB taxonomy): Bacteria > Bacteroidota > Bacteroidia > Bacteroidales > Muribaculaceae > JAAVFS01. Next base: position 948,055 of record JAMPBP010000001.1, on the reverse strand, counting down.
TCGCCTTTTACGGGCTCGTCGTTGGAGCATGACACCATGGCGACTGCTGCGCCACAGAGCATTGCTTTTGTCAAAAGATTAAATTTCATAAATGATTGATTAAGTTATTATTATGATGTTGTGTTGTGTTTAATAGTAGGTCACGGGCTCGCGATCAAGGATAGCCCGCAGCTGGGCATACTCGTGCTTGGCCTGCTCCATACCCTGGTCGGCTGCCGACTGCAGCAGACTGGCGGCTTTCTCGAGCTGACCCTGACGGGCGGCGATATTGGCGCGGGTAAAAATAGCCTCGGGGGTGTTGCCGGTGCGCTGGGCATATATCACGGCATTCTCCAGGTCACCCTTGGCGAGATAGATGTTGGCGGCATTGAGGGCAGCCTCCTCGTCGGCGGGATACTGCTTGGCAGCCAATAGCAACGCACGGTTGTAGCTGTCGCTACCCACGGGATAGGTCGAGGCGATGAGGTAGAAGTCGACCGGACGCAAGCGCTCGGGGGTAACCTCCATCATCTCCTTGAGGTGCTCCACATCGATACCTGTCTTGATATTATAGCGAATGGTGTAGTCACTGTGACGCAGGGCGGGATAGACCTCGGCGAGCAGATATTTGTACTGCGCGGGATAGAGGTTCTGGATCTTGCTGTTGCGCGGGTCGGGCTCGATCGAGGTATCCTTTGCGATAGCCAGGATGGCGTCGCGGTTCTCGAAGTCATCGTGCTGCTCGAGCCATCTGATGAGTCCGCCCCAGTCCTCAGGCTCATAGTCGGTCATGAACACCTTGGGATTGAAGCCGGCATAGCGGCGGGTGAGGTCGGCGGCGACATATTCCTTGAGGGTGTTGGTACGTCCCATGGCGAGGCGCACGTTGTTGCTGTAGCTACCCTCGGGCGATGCATAACCCTTGATGGTGATGCGGGTGATTATGGCATCGGGATCCTGGGCCACCACATCGATCGACTTGATGATCTTGTCGATCTCGCCACGGTTGCCGCGGTAGTCGGGCTTGAGTTCGGTGCGGTTCACGACGAAGTCAACGAATGCCGAGCCTTGTGCCTCGATGGTCACGGTAGAGTCGCCGGTGAGGGCGATGTACAGTGGGTCGAAGGCTACAGGTGGCACGCCATAGTCGTGACGGGCTACCAACTTGTCACCATGGGCCACAGGCTGCTCGCAGCAGTGCACGGTGGCGGTGGCAAAGGTGAGGTCGCTGTGGTCCATCCATTCCTGCCATGGCACCTCGTAGCGGTAGCCGTAGCTCTGCTTGGAACCTGAGAGGAGGACGGTGGCCTCAGTGGGCATGTCGTTGTTGCGCAGATGGGAGAAATATTTGTTGCGGCCCGACACGCACACGGCGGGGAGCAACAGTTAGTCGCGACCCGAAGCCGAACGGAGCACCGGAGTGATGAACATCTCATGGTCGCGTCCCGGCTTGATATCGGCGGGGTTGACCTGCATGGTCATGACATAGTTGTTACCGACACGTCCCGAGGTGAGGTCGTCGACACCGTCAAACGATACTCGGGCAGCGGTGGCGCTGAGCAAAGTGGCGGCGCCGGCTATAGCTGATAGTATATAATGTTTCATAGTGGTCAGTGTATCTGTGTGTCGGTTATCTTAGAAAGTATATACGAGATTGACGGCGGCCTTGGTGGGACCCACGTAGTTATGGGGACGGTTGCGCTCGACGCGTTTGCCACAGTCGGCACACTCAAACTTGTCATACCTGGTGTATACCCAGCCCAGACCAATCTCGGCCTCGATGTTCCAGTGGCGGTTGAGAATCCAGGAATAGCCGTAGACCAGTCCGGCTCCCACCATCCAGCCCTGGTAGCGGTAATCCTTGAGTTTTGAAAAGTCGGTGCCGAGCATCTTGAAGTTCATGTCGAGGTTGCCCCAGTTGTACTGTCCACCCAAAAGGTGACCGCCCACGAAGTGGCCGGAGAAAGCCTGGCAGAACCAGTAGCGTACCTCAGGCACCAGAGCCCACTGTTTCCAGCGGTGGTTGTTGACGGCTCATGCATTGAGATTGCCACCGAGCTCAGCTGTCCATTTTGGTGCGAGCCTCATCTCGGCAGCCCCATTCAGGGTGAGGGTGAGATCACTGAGGAGATTGGATTTCAATGCGACATCTTGCGCCCCGGCGGTCGCGAGACCGAGAGCAATCAAAAGGCCTGTAAGGAGTCCCTTCAGATAGTGCGTCATATTGCTATGAGTTATAAAGGTGTGTATTGTATCTATTCGGTTCATTTATAAAGCATCGAGAGAGAGACCGGAATGTGTGTCATGCTGTGTTTTATAGCGCAGTAGGGGTCTCTGCCAGGAAGATGCCGATGTGTTACGTGGCATATATGCTACTCATCGGGCTTGCAAAATTACGAAAATTTCCCTAATTACAAATCAAAACCTCTTTATTTTCTATAAGTACCCCCCCCCGTTTAACATTAATTAACAGCCGGTGCCATTTTTTTTCACTTCACTCTCCGGCAACCACCCTACGACGCCCCATACCGCTGCCTTAACATTCTTTATAAAAAATGAATCTAAAAAATAAGCGCCACATATCATATATTTCACATTTCTTTATTACCTTTGTTGCGTCTAAAGGCCCCTTGAGGGCGCTTTTAATCGACATCTCTTTTACCATCAGCCATTTACATCTTATTCCCAATTATTTCATATCACAGGATGAAAAATGTCGTTTTGAGCCAACGTGTGCCTTGTCCACATGCAGCCCCTACGCCATTTACACATTTACATAAATTATATAGGCACTCAGTATCCAGAGCTTGCCTGGCAATGTGAGGATATAGGAAATAACAGAAAATTCATAACACAATTATAACTAACACTCAGCAACCGTGACCGGGCAAGAGGACGCCATGTCATCGCAACCGAGCCGTCACAATGTCTGATTTAATAATAAATATGTACAATTTTTCAGAACTGACAGCAATGCCCGACAACGAAGTCGCAGCTATTGCTGAAAACATGGGACTCAAAAAGCTTCTCCATGCCGGCAAGGATGCCATGATATTCGGCATACTCGACAAGCAGGCCGCCGACCACGCCCAGAGCGTGGTGGCCCAGAACAAGGGAGAGCAACGTTCCAAACGTGAACGCATAGGCCGCAAGGCTGAAAAGACAGCCACCGCACGTCCCGATGAGAACAGCGCCGTGGAAAATATCACCACTGCCGATGGCAACGATGCTCCGCGACGCCGCGGCCGTAAACCGAAGAATGCCCAGGCCCTGCGCGCCGATGAGGAGAAGCCTCTCGAGATGCCACGTCTCGACTCAGTCGACCCGGCACTGCTTCCCGTTCCTGAGGCTGTGACCGGCTCCCGCGACAATGACGATGCCACAGCAACTTCCGATGCCCCCGAGCAGCCCAAACAGGGGAAGAAGCGCGGACGCAAACCCAAGCACCAGCAACAGGCCGAGCAGGCGGAGCAATCAGCAGCTACAGCTCCCGCCGAGCAACCGACCCAGCTACCGGAGCTGCCGCCGGACAGCGACACAGCCCCGACCGTGGCCGAGGGTGAGACTGACACCAAGGCCGACGGCCAGCAGCCGGCTCAACAACCAAAGCAAGGAAAAAAGCGCGGACGCAAGTCCAACGCCCAGAAAGCCGCCGAGGCTGCCGCCGCCGCTGCCGAGCAGACCGAGCAGACCGAGCCAGGCGTCATTGACACCACTGCCGGTGAAACGGCGGCAATCTCCAACGATGCCACTCCTACCGAAACAGCCGCTGCAGAAGGCCACGATAGTCAGGAAACCGCCGAAAACGAACAAGCAGAACAGCGCAACAACTTCGGTCCCACCAAAGATTCATCCTTTGGATTATTCTTCCCCCGCAGCGATGGACGCCGTTTCACCCCACGCTCGCAGAGAGAGCGCGAGGAGATGCAGGCACAGCCCCGCAACCGCCAGCAACAGCAGCAACAGCAGCCTCAGATGCCCGCCACGCCTAAATACAACGTTCCAATCGTGATACATGAGCCGGGAGCACAGCATCAGGTAGCCATGCAGGACGGTCAGCCCATCAACCAGCCCAAGAAAAACAAGAAAAACCGTAACCAGCAGCAACAGCAGGGCTACCAGAACCCCAACAATCCACAGCAGCAGCGCGAACCGCTCTACAACTTCGAAGGATTTCTCGAGTCAAGCGGTGTTCTCGAGGTGATGCCCGAGGGTTACGGATTCCTGCGCTCGAGCGACTACAACTACCTCAATTCGCCCGACGATGTCTATGTGACCCAGGGACAAATCAAAAGCTACGGTCTCAAGAGCGGCGATGTGGTGGAATGCACCATCAAGCCACCGCGCGAGGGGGAGAAATACTTCCCCATGAGCCAGGCAGTGCGCATCAACGGCCGCTCACCCGAATTTATCAGAGACCGCATACCCTTCGAGCATCTCACACCGCTCTTCCCCAACGAAAAATTCGACCTCACATCGGGCGAGTCGTGCAACATATCGACCCGCGTAGTCGACATGTTCGCCCCCATCGGCAAGGGACAGCGCGGACTCATCGTGGCACCACCCAAAACCGGTAAGACACTTCTATTGAAAGACATAGCCAACGCCATAGCCGAGAATCACCCCGAGACCTACATCATGATATTGCTCATCGACGAGCGTCCTGAGGAGGTAACCGACATGATACGCAGCGTCAACGCCGAGGTGATAGCCTCGACATTTGACGAGCCCGCCGAACGCCACGTCAAGATTGCCGGCATAGTGCTCGAGAAGGCCAAGCGCATGGTGGAATGCGGTCATGATGTAGTGATACTGCTCGACTCCATTACCCGCCTGGCACGCGCCTACAACACCGTGTCACCGGCCTCGGGCAAAATCCTCTCCGGAGGTGTCGACGCCAATGCCCTGCAGCGTCCCAAGCGATTCTTTGGCGCCGCACGCAACATCGAGAACGGCGGTTCGCTCACAATCATAGCCACGGCTCTCACCGAGACCTCGTCAAAGATGGACGAAGTGATCTTCGAGGAGTTCAAAGGCACCGGCAACATGGAGTTGCAGCTCGACCGCAAACTGTCGAACAAGCGCATATTCCCGGCTGTCGACATCATGTCGTCGAGCACACGCCGCGACGACCTGCTGCTCAACAGCGACACCCTCAACCGCATGTGGATACTGCGCCGCTTCCTGAGCGACCGCAACTCCATCGAAGCCATGGAATTCATCAAGGACCGTATGGAGCGCACAATCAACAACGAGGAGCTGCTGAGAACCATGGGCGACTGAGGAAGCATGGAACCTCGGGTTCCATGCCTCAAGTATGAAGTCAAAAGCTAAAGGTCTAAAGAACCAACGACCAAATCACGCAACCAAGCATTAAAAACAATATGAACCAACTCACCGCAATGGCTGCCGCAGCCCTTACAATAGCGGCTACTACCATGACATCTTGCAATGACAAGAAGTCGCAGCGGGTCAATCCTTTCATAGCCGGTTACGAGACCGAATATGAAATTCCGCCGTTCGACCAAATCCAGTACAGCGATTACCTTCCCGCCTTTGAGGCAGGAATCGCAGAGGCCCAAGCACAGATTGACTCAATCGTAGCCAATCCCGAGGCCCCGACATTCGACAACACAATTCTCGCGATGGACCGCTCGGGAAAGATTCTGGAGCGCGTATCGCTGGTGTTCAACGCCCTGAGCGAGTCAAACTCATGTGACGAGATGAACGAGATAGCCGAGAAGGCTATGCCCTTGGTGTCACAGTTTGACGACGCTACGATGATGAACGCAGCTCTCTTTGACCGCGTCAAGGCACTCTATGACAACCGCGATTCTGTCGACTACACCACCGCCCAGCGCCGCGCCATAGAGCAGACCTACAAGAACTTCACACGCAACGGTGCATTGCTCGACTCGGCCGGTAAAGCCCAGCTCACCGACCTCAACCTGCGCCTCACCGACCTCTATCTCAAGTTCAACAAGAACCTGCTCGAGGCCACCAACAGCTTTGAGCTCGTAGTCGACAATGAGGAGCAACTCGCCGGCATTCCGGCCAATGTGGTGGCCAAGGCTGCCGAGACCGCCGCAGCACGCGGCAAGGAAGGGAAATGGGTGTTCACCCTCCACGCCCCCTCGCGTCTCCCCGTGCTCCAGTTTGCCGACAACCGCGACCTGCGCCAGGCCATGTACAACGGATATACCACGCTCGCCTCTACGGGAGCCACCGACAACCGCCCTGTGATCAACGAGATCCTCAAGGCCCGCTCAGCCAAGGCCCGCCTGCTGGGATATGACGACTTTGCAGCCTACTGCACCGACGCCGTGATGGCCAAGACACCCGCCGCAGCCGAGGAACTGATAATGAAAGTGTGGCCCGCAGCACGCAAGCGAGTCGACGAGGAAGTAGCCGACATGCAGGCCATCGTCGACAATGAGGGTGGCGGCTTCAAGATTGAGCCATGGGACTACTACTATTACGCCGAGAAGGTGCGCAAGGCAAAGTATGATCTCGACGAGAACGAACTGCGTCCTTACTTTGCCGTAGACTCCGTGCGCAAGGGAATCTTCACCCTCGCCAACCGTCTCTATGGCGTGACCTTTACCGAGATGCCCGATGCCCCCAAGTATCACCCCGACGTGAATGTATACAATGTCACCGACTCGCTGGGCAACCATGTGGCAGTGTTCATGACCGACTATTTTCCACGCGACTCCAAGCGCCAGGGAGCCTGGATGTACATCTTCAAGGAAGCCTACACCGACGAGAACGGCAAACAGGAGCGCCCCATCGTCTACAACATTGGCAACTTCACCAGTCCCACAGCCGATACCCCCTCGCTGCTCAACATCGACGAGGTACACACGATGTTCCATGAATTTGGCCACGGCCTACACGGCATGCTCACTCGCGCTGCCTACAAGAGCCAGTCGGGCACCAATGTAGACCGCGACTTTGTAGAACTCCCCTCACAGATGAACGAGCACTTTGCCTTCGAGCCCGAACTGATGAAGGAATATGCACGCCACTACCAGACAGGCGAACTGATACCCGAAGAGCTCGTGGCCAAGATCGCCGCAGCCTCGACCCACAACGCCGGTTTTGACCTCGTGGAGCGTCTCGGTGCCTCATGGCTCGACCTGCAATATGGCCATCTCAACCTCGCCGACGGCGAAACCATCGACGTCGAGGCCTTCGAGAAAGAGGTAGGCGACAAGCTGGGCATGCCCTCACAGATACGGTATCGCTACCGCAGCCCCTACTTCAAACATATCTTCGGCAGCAACGAGTATGCCTCAGGCTACTACACATATCTATGGGCCGAAGTGCTCGATACCGACGCCTTTGAGATGTTCAAGGAGAACGGCATCTTCGACCACGCCACCGCCGCGGCATTCCTCAACAACGTGCTGGAGATGGGAGGCAGTGACGATCCGATGGTGCTCTACGAGCGGTTCCGCGGGCACAAGCCCACACCCGACGCACTGATGCGCCACTACAACCTGAAATAACCGAGAAGGCCGCTCCAATGGAGCGGCCTTCTTTTTTGGAGGAGGGGCTGAGAGAGCTGGGAGAACTGGGAACTTGAGATAGGCACCAATAGGCATCATAGGCATTTATACCAGAACTCCCAGAACTCCCAGTGCTCTCAGTACTCCCAGCCCTCCCAGTACTCCCAGAACTCCCAGTACTCCCAGAACTCCCAGCCCTCCCAGCATTAGAAAAAAATTACCGGTTGTGATTCATTTGCCGGAAAATCGACAATTAAAAAATTTTTTTATTACTTTTGTCGGCAAAATGTTTTGCTACCATTATGAAACAAGTTACATACAACGGATTAACATTCGTACCCTACATTGAGCGCGACCGCATCGCCAACCGTATCAACGAGATAGCACGCGAGGTAAAACGCGACTGTCCTCAGGGACAAGTGCCGCTGTTCATATGCGTGCTCAACGGTGCCTTCCCCTTTGCCAGCGACCTGTTCCGCGCTGTCGACATGGACGCTGAGATCACTTTCATACGACTCAAGAGCTATGAGGGCACAGGCTCGACCGGTGTTGTGAAACAGGTGATGGGGCTGAATGAGGATATCAAGGGACGCCGTGTGATCATCGTCGAGGATATCATCGACACCGGCAACACAATAAAACGCCTGGTGGAGGACCTCAAGCGTCAGGAGCCCGCCGACATCAAGGTGGCCACGCTGCTCTACAAGCCCCAGGCCGACCAGCACAATCTCAATCCCGATTATGTAGGCTTTGAAATACCCACAAAATTCATCATAGGCTTTGGTCTCGACCTTGACGGTATGGCCCGTAACCTCCCCGATATATGGGTGCTCAAAAGCCAGGAATAACAAGAGCCTGCTACAACAGCTGAAAAATAAACATCACCGCTCCATAGTAATGGGCGAAAGGAGCGTGAAAGAACATAACGATTATGAACTTAGTAATTTTTGGAGCCCCGGGCTGCGGTAAAGGCACCCAGAGCGAACGCTTGATTGACAAATATGGTTTCTATCACATCTCGACAGGCGAACTGCTGCGAGAGAACATAGCCCGTAAGACCCCCCTTGGCATCACTGCCGATAAATACATTTCCCAAGGGCATCTTATCCCCGACGAACTGATGCTCTCGATCATCGACCAATTGCTCGACAGCCCCGAAGTGCAAGGAAAGGATATCATATTTGACGGTTTCCCCCGCACAGTGAAACAGGCCGAGGAGCTGGAGAAACTCCTGGAAAAACGCCATGGCAATGTCGACGCGGTGATAGGCCTCGATGTACCCGAAGAACTGCTCATAGAGCGACTGCTCAACCGCGGCAAGGAATCGGGCCGCGCCGATGACAACATCGACACCATCAAGGAGCGTCTGGAAGTGTACCACAACCAGACAATGCCGTTGCGCAAATTCTATGAGGAACGTGGCCGATATCTGGCTGTCGACGGTTCGCGCAGCATCGACGATATCCACTCTACCATAAGCAAGCACGTCGACACCCTTAAGAAATAAATAATCCCCCTACCATACAGCGTGGGTAGTGCGTTTGAACAACGTGCTACCCACGCGTCTTTTTAGGTCCCGACTCACGATCCAAATGCCGAGCATTGTCAAAAATATTTCATTCCGGCAGTGTGGTTATCGTGGAGCAATACGTCACTAATATAGGACAGACCATATCCTCAACCATGATTATTTTGAATATTTTTTAATAACGTGATAGTTTTTGTATTTCAATAAATAATTTTTATATTTGTAGCTAAATTTTGAAATTTATTAGTTGCAACTTTTATAATCTCAAACCGTAATGAAAAAATCATCATTCCACTTTCTGGCTGCAGCATCAATCATGGCGTCGGCTCTGGCGTCATGTGGCTCGTCAACACCCAACAACACCCTCACCCCCGATGAAATCGCCGAGGGGTGGGAACTACTGTTCAACGGTACCGACCTGACAGGTTGGCGCGACTTCAACGGAGATTCACTCACGATGCCCTGGCATGTGGTAGATGGCTGCATACAGGCCAATGGCGATGGCAGCGATCTTGCCGGCTACATCGTAACCGACAAAAAATATGACAACTTTATCCTCGACTGGGACTGGAAACTGAGTCATGGAGGCAACAGCGGCATGATTTACCATGTAGTGGAGGACCCCTATTATGCAGTGCCATATGTCACCGGCCCCGAGTATCAGCTCATCGACAACGAGGGGTGGGAAGAGGTCAACGCCCCCACCAAACTCGAAGAGTGGCAGAAACTGGGAGTAGACTATGCCATGCATCTCCCCAACCCCGACTCCCTTTTTGTCAACCCCCAGGGAGAGTGGAACAACTCACGCATAGTCTTTGACAACGGTCATGTAGAGCACTGGCTCAACGGCCACAAGATATTGGAATTTGAGGCCTGGACCCCCGACTGGTACAGCCGCAAGAACAGCGGCAAGTGGGAGATGGCACCCGAATACGGCCTTGCCACCGAGGGTGTGATATGTCTGCAGGACCACGGTTCGCCCGCCTCGTTCCGCAACATCAAGATCAAACGGTTGCCCAAGCATGAACCCACAGTGGAGAGCCTCTTCAACGGTGTAGACCTCACAGGCTGGACCCCCTACGGCACCGAGAAATGGTATGTCACCACCGACAGCCTCCTGGTGTGCGAAAGCGGTCCCGACAAAGAATACGGGTACCTCGCCACTGATAAATATTACAAAGACTTTGATCTGAGCCTCAAGTTCAAACAGCTTGCCAACGGTAACTCGGGCGTGTTCTTCCGCTCATTCATAGAGCCCCCCACAAAGGTACACGGCTGGCAGGTAGAGGTAGCGCCCAAAGGGAACGACACCGCCGGTGTCTACGAATCGTATGGCCGTGGCTGGCTGGTACAGATCCCCGACGAGATGGAGTCGATACTGCGTGAAGGAGAATGGAACGACATGCGCATCAGAGTCGAGGGCGACCACGTGCAGACCTGGCTCAACGGCACCCCGATGGTTGACTTCACCGACGAAGCCATAGGCCGTGCCCAGGGACGCATCGCGCTCCAGATCCACGATGGCGGCGGCATCAAGGTACAGTGGAAGGACCTGAACATCACAGCTCTCTAAACCACAAAGGGAACCACCAACAACTCTAATATCACAACAAGACCTTAAAAGCAATGAAAACAAATAGACGTAACTTCCTGAAGACAGCAGGAGCACTTGCCCTCTTCTCTATAGTACCCCGCAAGGTGCTTGGCGGCCAGGGCTACGTAGCCCCCAGCGACCAGCTCACCAAGGGAATCATAGGAACGGGGGGCATAGGCCGCAGTTCCTACCACTTCACCAGCAACGACGCCTGCCGCCTGGTGGCAGTCTGTGACTGTGACAAAAGTCACCTGCAGAACGGACTCGACCAGGGCCGCGACAAGCTCGGACTGGAGCTGAAAGGCTATGACAACTACCGCGACCTCATCAACGACCCCAATGTCGATATCGTGCACATATGCACCCCGCCCCACTGGCATGCCGTAATGGCCGTCGAAGCCGCCAATGCAGGCAAAGATGTGTGGTGTGAGAAACCGATGACCCGCACCATAGGCGAGGGCAAGCGCGTAGTCGAGGCGATAAAACGCAACAACCGCATATTCCGACTCAACACATGGTTCCGCTTTGCCGATAACTTCTACGGACTGGGCACCACTGTCGAGCCGCTGAAGAAACTGGTCAACTCGGGCGTACTCGGCTGGCCCCTCACGGTGACCATCTCGGGAGCCACCGGCTTTGCCTGGAAATTCTTCTGGACCGGCAAAGAAAACCTTGTACCGGAGCGCGTGCCCAGCGAGCTGGACTATGACATGTGGCTCGGCCCGGCTCCCTACAAGCCATACAACCCGCATCGTGTACACGCCACCTTCCGCGGCTACTGGGACTATGACGGCGGTGGCCTCGGTGACATGGGACAGCACTACATGGACCCCGTGCAATACATCCTGGGCAAGGACGACACATCACCGGTGAAAGTCGAGATTGACGCTCCCCAGCAGCACCCCGATGCTATAGGCATATGGCGCAAAATCACATACACATATGCCGATGGATGCCGCATCGTTCTCGAGGGAGAGGGCTTTGAATCGGGTCACAAAGTCCCCTATATCGAAGGTCCAAACGGCAAGGTGTTCAAAGGATTTGAGGTAGAGCTCAACGGGCAACCGGCTCCCGACATCATGAGCATGATAGCCTCGATGCCCGACCCCGAGCCTCAGAACACCGACTTCATCAAGTGTGTGCGTAACCGTGAGAAATTTGCGCTCAACGAGGAGAACGGCCATCGCTCGGCCAACATTGTCAACATGGGCGTATGCGCGTTGAGACTCAACCGTGACCTGGAGTTTGACCCCGTGGCCCAGCAATTCATCAACGATGATGCCGCCAACCGCCTCATCGACCAGCCCATGCGCGGTGATTTCCGCCTCATCTAATCGTACCACTCATTACAACGATTCACGACAATGAAGAAATTACATCACATATTATCAGCAATAGCCCTCTCTTTGCTGCTTCCCTGCACTGCAATAGCACAGGATGCCCGCCAACGCACCCCCGTCACCATCGTTGCCGATGTATTGGCTGAGATACCCTACGGGCAGAAAGCCGATTTTGACAATGCAATGAGCGACCTGCTCAGCACCTACTCTTATGGTGTCACGCAGCTTGCCTCACAGCTCGTGCCTGCCGACCAGGGTCAGAACAACCGGGTGGAATATGCCCTCGACGGACTGGTGAACTATGCCACCGCCCACGGCACCCAGCCCCAGATTGACGCCGTGCGCGATGGATTGGTGACAGCTATCAGGGAATGCAGCTACACACCCAACAAGGTGTTCCTCTTCTCCCTGCTCTCACGCATAAGCCAAGCCAACGATGCTGAGTTCTTAGCCGAATTCCTCACCGACCCCGACCTTGCCGAGGCCGCCATGAGCGCACTGATACTGACTCCCGGTACCGATGACTTCGTGGCCTCACTCGTCAACGAAAGCGACCTCCCCTACCCCATGCTCGCACGCATGGCAGGTGCCAAAAAGCTCTCACAGTGTGAGCCCACTCTGATCAACTGGACTAAAGGTCCAGGCAAAAATTTTGCCATCGGAATAGGCTATATGGGTTACAGCGCCGCTGTTCCTGTAAAGACCAGCAGTAACAACGACCGTAAAGCCAACGCCTCGGAACAGGCCTCAATCAACAAGGCTCTTGCCATGATGGGCACCACCAAGTCAATCCCCGTGCTGGCCAAAGCCGCTGAAAAAGAGGGCTACCAATGGCTCCCCACCGATGGTACAGCCTCATATGTTGAACTGCTCAACCGCCTGTCGCTCGATCCCGCCAATGAGAATGAGGTAGCCTCGGCCGCATCCAAACTCATGGGTAAAACCAAGAACAGCCACGTGCGTTCAGGAGCCTTGACGGCCCTGTTCAACGCACGCAAGGGTAAAGCAGCCAAGACACTCTACAAAGCGCTCGGCGACAAAGACCGCCAGTATCGCGTGGCTGCACTCAGAGCCTGTGAACCATGGGCCGACGAAGAAGTATATACCAAAATCGCCGCCATCGCTATCAATGGAAGCACCCCGGCAGAGATAAAGACCGATATCGTCAACTGGCTTGGCACCAACAAGGCCGAGCAATTCGGTTATGCCGTGATTGCCAATATCACTGCCCGTGACGAAGAGCTCGCCCAGGCCGCCATGCGTGCCGCCGGCCGCATAGGTGGCGAGCCGATGCTCGACGCCCTCATAGCCCAGCTCGAAGGCCCACGCAGCGCCACAGCCACCGACGCTCTGCTCGCCTTCAACGGATCGATTGACACCGCTGTCGTTGATGCCATGAACAATAGTAATGCCACAGAATCAACACTGGTCAACACCATGAACATAGCCGCCAAGCGCCATCTGAAGGCCGCCTCGCCCATCGTCCAGAAGCTTCTGGACAGCGACAACGCCACTCTCGTTGACGCAGCCTATACCGCTCTTCCCGGGGTAGTAACCGCCGGCGACATCAAGGCCGTGAGCTCACGCCTGGAGGCTGCTCCCCAGCAGCGTGTGGCAACACTCCAGAATGCACTGCTTGCTGCTGTGAACCAGCTTCCAGCCGACCAGCGGTATGCAGCCATCAACGGCATAATCAAAGCCAGCGGCAAGCCCCAACGCTACTACACCGCCCTGGCCGCCACAACATCGCCCGAGGCCATCAGGACCCTATCAGAAGCTTATGCCGTTCCCGCTACAAGCGACGCGGCTCTGGCCGCCCTGCTGCAGGTCGACTCGCCGCTGGTAATGGAGACACTATTTGAGATAGCCACAACCCATAACAGCGCCAACGCGGCCGCATTGTCACGCTTTGCCGACCTCAACGCCCGTTACGGAGCGACCCCTGTAGCCCGATATCAGCAATATCGCCGCGCCATCGAGGCCTCACAATCGGCCGATGTCGACAACAAGCTGCTTGGCATGCTTGCCGAGACCGGAACCTACCCGGCCCTGATGATTGCCGACAAATACATAGCCCGCGAAGCCAATGCATCGACAGCTGCCGCCACGATACGCGCCATCATGTCAAAGCACATCGACGAGTATGTGAGCGACGAAGCCCGTCAAGCTCTTGTAAAGGCTGCCGAAGTGTTCAAGGCCGACAAGTATAACGCTGATGCCGGATATGCCGTCGACGATATCAACGGCATGCTTGCCAAACTTGACGCACGCGCCAAGGTAGAGCCCTCAAGCCGTCTCACAGATGAAGAGGTGGCCGAAGGATTTGACATGCTCTTTGACGGTACCTCGATGAGCAAATGGACCGGTGACACCACCACCTACATCATACGCGACGGTTGCATCACCGTCAACGCCGCCCACTGGGGCAACAATATCTATACAGTCGACCAGTATGGTGACTTTGTATTCCGCTTTGAATTTGCCCTTGACCGCCCGGGCGTGAACAACGGAGTGGGTATACGCACCCCCATGAATGTCGATGCCGCTTTCCACGGCATGGAAATACAGATACTTGACCACGATGACCCGATGTATGCCGACATAGCACCCTATCAGGTACACGGCTCGGTATATGGTGTAATTCCTGCCAAACGTGTCAAATTCAAACATGGCGAGTGGAACACCGAGGAGATACGCGCCGAGGGTGACCACATCACGGTAACTGTCAACGGCCAGGTAATCCTCGACGGCAACATACGCGAAGCATGTCAGGGCCACGCTGTCGGTGACGCCGGAGAGGAGGGCAATCACTACATGATTGACCACCGCAATCACCCGGGCCTCTTCAACAAGAGCGGCCACATAGGCTTCCTGGGGCATGGTGACGGCATACGTTTCCGCAATGTACGCATACGGCAATTGTAAGAATAATGCATGACAAGTACACAAGCCCCCATCAGGAGGCTTGTGTACTTCCTTTTTATGAATGTTTTAGGTTTATACTTTAACAGGTAATCTTATGCAATCAGAACTCGAAATATCAGAACGCACACCGGTGACAATAGCAATGATTGGAGCCGGGAACCGTGCGCGCAAGTATCTTGAGTACATAATCGCCAACCCCGATGCAGCCCGCGTCGTGGCGGTGGTAGAACCCAACGAACTCCGTCGCGATGCCATGGCCGAGCGTATGGGAGTGCCGGCATGTGACCGTTACGCCGACGAGGACAACTTCTTCAGCCGTGGCAAGAAAGCTGATGCCGTGATCATAGCGAGTCCCGACAGCCAACACTACAGCCAGACGATGAAAGCCATAAAACATGGGTATCACGTGCTGCTGGAGAAGCCAATCGCCCAGACAGATGAAGAGGGAGAAGCCATGGCCCGCGCCGCCTCACAGGCCGGTGTAGTGGTCAACGTGTGCTACGTACTGCATTTCCACCCCTACTTTGTCAAGCTTCAACAACTGGTGGCATCAGGCAAGCTGGGCAAGATAGTGTCAGTGAGCCACCGCTCACCGGTGGGAATCG
Organism: Clostridiales bacterium; assembly: GCA_023666645.1. GTDB lineage: Bacteria > Bacteroidota > Bacteroidia > Bacteroidales > Muribaculaceae > JAAVFS01. The sequence goes on along the minus strand of JAMPBP010000001.1, from coordinate 932,573 downwards.
ACCGTGCCTCCCATGTATATGTGCGCAGTGTGTGGGGACGCAAAGAATCATCCGGACCCCTGCTCACTTCCAAATGCTGTCATGACATAGACTTCCTCATATGGCTCACAGGCAGCCACTGCCGCCAATTGTCATCACACGGCACCCTACGGTGGTTCACCACCGAAAATGCCCCTGAAGGCTCGGCCAAGCGGTGTATAGACTGTGACCCCGCTGTCGAGACCTCATGCCCCTTCTCGGCAATCGACCTGTACCGCCGTCGCCACGAGTGGATCAACAACTTTGATGTGGAACCGGGAACCACTATCGACGATGCCATCGAAAGGGAACTGAAAACCGGCATATACGGCCGTTGTGTATATCACTGCGATAACGACGTGGTTGACCGCCAGGTTGTAGCCATGGAAATGGAATCGGGGGCAACCATAGACATGTCAATGGACATTTTCACGACCGACTGTCGGCGCACAACACGCATAAGTCTCACCAACGGTGAGATTATGGGCGATGAGCGCTCCATAACAGTCACCACCTTCAAACCCCGCTCCACAGTAACACTTGACTTCAGCCACACTGTGGGCAAACCTTTCCACGCCGGTGCCGATCTTGTCACAGTGGCCAATTTCATCTCGGCCATAAACGGTGCCAAGGATACCAGCCACACAGGTCTTGGTGAAGCTCTCGAAAGTCAACGCACATGTGATGCCATAGAAATTGCAAGGCTTGAAAAAAGAACTTACCTTTGCAATCATGAAACACATATACCCGATACAACTCACTAAACTGCATGCCACACTCGTGGCTGCAGTAATGCTGTGTGCCGTCGCCGGCGGCTGCAGGGACACTTACTCGGCATCAGACAATATCACCACCGCCGAGCACGCCATCAATATAAAGGACTATGACCTTGCACGCTCTATTTGCGAGACATTCAATACCGACTCAACCACAGCGCTCACGATCAACGACTTGTGCCGCCTGTCAATAATCTACATGAAGCTGAGCGATGTGGAAAACACTGAGATCAACACCGCCACTGCAACACAGTGTTACCGCAGCGCGATGAAAGCCGACAGCGACTCGGCCACCCTCTACTATGACAATCTCCCTATCGATGAAGCCCGTCATGTCGAGATAATGTCACAAATCGACCGTATCCTCAACGGCGCCACCAACCGCTACATCGACGAGGACTCAATAAAGAACGATTACTTCACCGACGAAAATATTGACATCTATGAAGAATGACCTTGCCGAAGCAATGCTACAGTTCCTCTCAGAGAATCCCGATCTTCCCACCGGTGAACCGGCAGTCGAGCCCGGGGAACAATCCTCCACAAATCAGCGCAAGCCCGACAAGCTCAACATATCCATAGAGCGCAAAGGACGCGGAGGCAAGAGCGTCACCATCATAGCCGGCTTCAACGACACCACTACCGATGAAGAGATCGCCACCCTTGCCCGCGACATAAAAACCAAGCTGGGAGTTGGAGGGTCATCGCGTGGAGGTGAAATTCTCATTCAGGGAGAGCGTCGCCGGGAGGTTACAGAATTCCTCAAATCACGCGGCTACCGACTGTAACCAGGTCACATGCCACAGGGCCGTGATGCTCCGGGCCAAAGACTCCGCTACAGTTGCCAAAGTAACCATCGATCCGTGATGTCGACCAGTTGTTAACCAATTTCTTATCCCCCTCTTCAATGCTGCAGATATACAAAGCCTCGGCCGGCTCAGGCAAGACATTCAACCTCACAAAGCAATATATCAAATTTCTCCTTGCCGAGAAGCATGATGACGGCCTGTACTATCTGCGTTCCAAGCCCAAAAGCGAGCACAGCCGCATTCTCGCCATCACCTTTACCAATAAGGCTACCGCCGAGATGACCCAGCGCATCATCAAGGAACTGGCACTCCTGGCCGGAATGCCTGCTGCCGACGAACTCGCCACCCTCGGCCTTGACACCCAACATCGCGGTGAAGCCACCTCCAAGAGTAAGTACACTGAAGAGTTCACCCACCCCCAAACAGGACTGCATTGTGATGTCGAGACACTGAGAAAAGCGGCACGGACGGCTCTCACACAGTTGCTATATGACTACAGCTACTTCAATGTGAGTACCATAGACTCTTTCTTCCAGAGCGTGCTGCGCATGTTCACCCGAGAAGTGGAGCTCCCCGACAACTACAATGTGGAGCTAAACAGCACATATGCTGTGGCTGTGGGTGTCGACGAAATGTTCAACTCTCTCAACTACCATACCATAGCCGGCACTCCCGAATATGTCGAGCAGCAATGGGTCAAGAAATGGCTGTATGCCTTCATGTCGAGCAATATGGACAAAGGGGCGGGATTCAACATGTTCTCAAGAGCATCGGGACTATACCGCAATCTGGTGAAGAACCTCAACGATATCGCCAACGAGGATTTCAAACGACGCATCATTCCTCTGCGGGAATATTTCAGCGACATATCGCGCGTGACACGTTTTGAAAACGCTCTTAAGACACGTATCGACGAAGCCGGCAAGCAATCGATAGAATCATTCAGCCGTGTTCTCAAAGGAATACCCGACAAGTATATCAAGACAACACGCATCGAGGATCTCAAACTCGGCAAAGTACTCGACAGCGATGCCTCCATCATCAATGCGGAACAAAACCCCATGGTGTTCCTCAATAAAAAGAAATGTCGGGAGGACAATTTTGCCATATCACCCGAGCAGGAAGAGGCGATAAGGGAATTTTCGCTTGCCTACAGCAAGTTGAAGAATGTAAGGTCAGAATTGCTACCGTTGCTCAACAACATCCATATATTTGGACTGTTGTCGATTATCACGCGCAATATCGACAAGTATTGCCGCGACAATTCGATGGTATTGCTCAACGAGACCAACAACATTCTACAGGGACTGATAGGCGACGACGAGACTCCATTCATCTACGAGCGGCTCGGCTACTATCTTAACCATTTCCTCATCGATGAGTTCCAGGACACATCGCCCATGCAGTGGGATAATCTAAGGCCGCTGGTGATGGAGAGCCTGAGCCGCAACAATGACAATCTGATCATCGGCGATGAGAAGCAATGCATATACAGATTCCGTAACAGTGACCCACGCCTGCTGGGGAGCCGGGTGCAGGAAGAGACCATAAACACCTACGAGACCGACGAGATAGTCGACATAGCCGGCACCGACATCAAAGAAAACAGCAACTGGCGTAGCGGCATCGAGATTGTCAAGTTCAACAACACCCTGTTCAAGGCCATGGCCGCAGTGATGGATAACGGCACTCAGGACGACAAGTCCCTATCGGTTAATACCACATATGCCAATATCATACAACAGATTGACAGCCGTCGCGATGAATTGCACGGCTATGTCAAGGTAAAATTTGCCCCTGAGCAAAAAAGCGGTGGCAAGGGCAAAAAAAACACTGATGATACTGCCGATGTCAAGGAAAAGGCCCAACAGCGCGATGAGTCATTGGATTTCATGGTCAAAGAGATGCGCCGCCAGTTTGCCGCCGGCTATAAACCGGGAGACATCGCTGTCCTGGTGAGATCCAACGACCAGGGTTCGGCAATAATCAACCACCTGCTCACATTGATGAACGACCCGGAGAGCGGCTTTCCCCAATTTGATATCATCAGCGAGGAAGCGATGAAGCTATCGGCGGCATCATCGGTGAGACTGATAATAAGCATATTGCGTCTTGTCTCACTGCCCGAGTTCCTGGAAGCTGATGCCGAGGCCGAAGCACGCATCAACGACAAGCCCTCGACCGGGACCAAGATGAGCGAGGCCTACCGCCGCGCACGACTGGTGAACCGGTTCATGTTCTACATGCACCACACCCACGATGACGGGTCGACCTACAGCGTGACCGAGGCTCTTGAAAACGCACTGGTCGACAACCGCAACCTTGACTTAAGTGGTGACGGGACGATAAAATCATTGCTCGACATGGACTGTCTCAACCTCCAAGGTATAGTTGAACGCATAATCCATCGGTATGTGCCTGAGCAGCTCAAAGAGCGCGAGAACCTGTTCATAACCACCTTGCAGGACCTCGTCATTGAATTCAGTCATAACAACGGCCACGACATAGGTTCCTTCCTGTCGTGGTGGGACAAGGTCGGCTACAAGTCGAGTTTGTCGACACCGCCCAACCGCAACGCATTGACGGTCATGACGATCCATAAATCCAAAGGTCTGGAGTTCCCATGCGTGCATATTCCCTATGCCAACCATGCACTCTTCTCAGGGACCATGTCGTGGATCGACCTCGACGGCTCACAATTTGAATCCATGGGCATCGACCCGGCCGACGTGCCATGTGCCATGCCTATAAATGTGTCGACAAAAATCACCGGCTCTTCCATCTATGGTGACCCATGCCGGGAGGTGATAGCCCAATCGCGCATCGATGAACTCAATGTAGCCTATGTGGCCTACACCCGTGCCACCCGTGAGCTCTGTATCTACTACAACATCACCAATGTCAAGGAGGAAAGTCTGTCGGGCAAGGCGCGCAAAGCCATAGGCATAGCCACTGATGAATTTATTTCGGGCCTGGGGCTTGAGCCAGGCATAGCCCGATGGCTCACTCCACTCGCACCCCACCTCGACGGGGATGTGCTGACACTGGGAGAACCCACCACCCCACAAGCAGAGAAGATCAGGAAAGATAGCGTCAAGCGATTCGATATGCCGGTATATACCACCACCGACACTGTACTGCAAGCCCCACTTAAAACCAAGACCGATACCATCGACCCGCTCGACATCAATGACCAGCGGCATCTGGGCAATTTCCTCCATGCCGTGATGAGTGGCGTCACCGACCGCAGTCACTTGACAAAGTCGATGCGCCGCCAGGCCTATCGTCACCACATCGAGGAGCATATCGTGGCAAAACTTACCCGTAGACTGGAGATGGCGATGAGCAACGAAGAGTGCGCAAGGTGGTTTGATGACTACGAAAAGGTTATCACCGAGCGTCCTATGACCATGCGCGATAAGGAATTGCGCCCCGACAGGATTGTGTGGCTACCCGATGGGTCGATCGATGTTGTCGACTATAAATTTGTCAACGCACTCCCCGATGACTTAGAAAATGACGGGCAACACAAAAAATATGCCGACAAGCTCGAAGAATACTGCATGGGAGTCAAAGGCAATACCCATGCCACAGTGCGTGGCTACCTGTGGTATATCGCTCCCCAGTCCAATATCATAATTCAAACATACCCCCTTAACCATCTTTAAGTTACAATGAAACATATATTTCATATTACACTTTTCTCTCTGATACTGGCCGCCGTTGCCCTGCCATGCAACGCGGCCCACCGTGAGCGTCTCGACACCGGGTGGCTCACAAAGGGAAACTTTGAGATACAGTATGTAAAGCCCGACTTCAATGACAGCCGTTGGCAAACCGTCACCCTCCCCCACGACTGGAGCCTGCAGTCCAACCCCGACTCCACCGCCAATGCCGGTAACGATGGTGGCTACCTGCCGGGGCTCGATGTCACCTATCGACGTGTGTTGCACATCGATAGCGTCATGCCAGGCAACTACCGGCTATATTTTGAAGGAGCCTACATGAATCCCACGATATGGGTCAACGGGGAGGAAATAGACTCCCACACCTATGGTTATACCTCTTTTGGTGTCGATATCACCGAGGCGCTCACCAAGGGTGACAACGTCATCGCAGTCAATGTAGACAACAGCGAGCAGAAAAACAGCCGCTGGTATACCGGCACAGGACTCTACCGTCCTGTGTGGCTCGAACACCGTGCCCCCCTGCACATCGAGCCCAACAGCATGTTCATCACCTCCCCGGGTATACGCCCGGGCATGGCCATAGGACGCATGGAGGCCATGATTCTTGACTCAAGCGACGGACGCACTGGCGAACAGCCGCTGATGGTGACTTTCAATGTGACCGACCCTGATGGAAACGCCCTGGAACCCGTAGTACAGGCATTGACATTGGCTCCAGGTGAACATGCCAAACCGCTACTCGTCGATTTCCCGATTCCCGACCCTCAACTGTGGTCGCCCGATACACCGCTGCTTTACACAGCCACCCTCACGCTCAATGATGGCAACCGTGACACCGATTCCGAGACAGTGACATTCGGTCTTCGCACCTTTGACTATGATGCCGAGGAGGGAGCATTCCTCAACGATAAGCCCATACTCATCAACGGAGCATGTGTGCACCACGACAACGGTATGCTCGGTGCTGCCGCCTATGACGCAGCCGAGTGGCACAAAGTGATGCAACTCAAGCGTGCCGGGTTCAACGCCGTGCGCACGAGCCACAACCCACCGTCAACGGCCTTCCTCAACGCATGTGACCACCTGGGACTTCTTGTCATCGACGAGGCTTTCGACGGCTGGGCCCAGGCCAAGACACCCCATGACTACAGCACCGTCTTCGAGTCACAATGGCCGGTCGACCTCGATGCCATGGTGAGCCGGGACCGCAATCATCCCTCGATTATTGCTTGGAGCATAGGTAATGAAATACTGGAGCGCAAACAACCCGAGGCTGTAGAGACGGCAGCCGAGATGGTGGCGCTGTGCAAGCGTCTCGACCCCACCCGTCCCGTGACACAGGCATTGGCATCATGGGACAATGATTGGGAAATATATGACCCGCTGGCAGCGCAACACGACATCATAGGCTATAACTATATGATTGACAAAGTTGAAGGCGACCATCAGCGCGACCCCGAGCGCGTTGTGTGGCAAACGGAGTCTTACCCCCGTGATGCTTTCAGCAACTACCTGAAAGTGCGCGACCTCCCCTATGTCATCGGCGACTTCGTGTGGACCGGAATCGATTACATTGGTGAGAGCGGAATAGGCCGCCATTACTATGACGGGGAGGTGCCCGGCGAGCACTATGAACGCAACCTGTGGCCATGGCACAACGCCATGTGTGGCGACATTGACTTCATAGGACAGCGCAAGCCTATAAGCTATTACCGAGACATGCTGCACAACAATCTTGACACTATTGTCATCGCAGTGCGTGAGCCCGACGGGTACAATGGCAAAATCCAAGAGACAAAATGGGGCACCTATCCTACATCCTTCTCATGGAACTGGCCCGGACACGAGGGCAAACCTATCGAGGTGGAGGTGTACACCCGCTATCCCTCGGTGAGACTATTTCTCGATGGCAAGCCGGTAGGAACCGCCCCTGTCAAGGTCAACGAGTCGACAGCCTACAAAGCTACCGTCACTCTTCCCTACCGACCGGGCACCTTGAAAGCAGTGGCCTATGACAGCAAGGGGAAGAGTGCCGCCGCCGATTCCATTACGACAGCGGGCCCTTCAAAAGAGATTGCCGTAGACTATGAGCGTGTGTCTGTACCCTCAGTAGACTACGACCTTATATTCCTTACAGCATCGATAGTCGATGACAAGGGTAATGTAAATACGCTCGACAACTCGCTGCTCACTTTTGCTGTCAATGACGGAGCTACAATACTGGGTACCGCTACCGCCGACCCGACCGACCCCATAGGCTACACCAGGCCCAACCGACAGGCCTATCATGGACGTGTAGGGGCTGTCATCAAGGCACAACGCCATTTCTATCCGACATTGACAATCTCATCAGTGAGTCTACCCACCTTCACCAAGATACTTGGCAATGGCACTCGCTCAACCGACAAAAAGTAACTTTAACACATAACCTGAAATGAAAAAACTTATTCTCACCATGGCAATCGCCATCTCGACACTCAGCATGAGCGCTCAGCAAGTAATGAATGTGTGGCCCGATGGCCCCGCTGATGACAATGGCGCTGACAATGTGGCAACCTTGACAGTCTACCACCCCGACAAGAATGTCGAGAACACCGGCAAAGCTCTCGTGATATGTCCCGGAGGAGGCTATGTGTTCCTCGCCATGGACCATGAGGGTCATGAAATGGCAAAAATGCTTGCTGGCAAAGGAATCACCGCGGCCGTTCTGAAATACCGTCTTCCCAATGGACACCACACCATTCCGGCCGACGATGCCCGCGAAGCCATACGCATCGTAAGACGCAACGCTCAGGAATGGGGTGTGGACCCTGCAAAGATAGGTATCTCAGGCTTCTCGGCCGGTGGCCACCTGGCCTCGACAGTACTGACACATCACAAAGACTCGCTGTCGATGCCCAATTATGGCGTATTGTACTATCCCGTCATATCGGCACGTCCCGGTATCACCCACGATGGCTCGGCCAACGCATTGCTTGGAGCGTCGGTAGGTGATTCCAAACTGGTGGCCGAGTACAGCAACGATGAGAAGGTTGATGCCAACACACCTCCCACCATTCTGCTGCTGAGCACCAATGATAATACAGTGTGGATTGACAATTCATTGCAATTTTACCGTGCTCTCGCCCGCAATGGAGTGGAGACCGAGATTCACATCTATCCCGTAGGTGGCCATGGCTGGGGCATGCATGAGACATTCCCATATCATCAGGCTGTGGTTGACAACATGCTAAGGTGGATCAATCAGCGTTGAACGCCCGTCAATACAACCTTTGAACAAGTTCTAAAGGTTCCGTGACTTCAAGTGAAGCCGTGGAACCTTTTTTTTTACCCGCTCTCCTATTCCTCCAAAGCTTTTATGTTGAAAATTGACCGATATTTAGTAATTTTGCAGCACCGTTGGCATGTTGTGTACCAATGGTGTTAACCAAGAGAGAGTTTTAATAAAAGTTGAGATGAGCACAATTGATATCATTATAATTGTAGTCTTTATCGGAGCCGTAATCTATGGTTACTGGAAAGGAGTGATTGTGCAGATCGGTTCGCTGGCCGGCATACTGCTCGGTATTCTCGCGTGCCGCCTGTTCGGGCCCTGGCTCACTGGAGTTCTCGGTGGGGCGACTGGCAGTTCCGACTCTATCGACATGGGCTACATAAACAGTGTCATAGCCAATGTCATTCTGTTCCTGCTGGGCTTCATCTGTGCCAAACTCGTAGCGAGGCTGATAAAGACTGTGACCACAGCCGTAAAGTTGTCGGTAGTCGACAAACTGCTTGGCGTGATTTTTTGTTTATTTGAATGGTTCCTTGTGTTGAGCATATTGCTGAATGTATGGCAAGTGCTCCGGCCCGGCGATAACATAACCAGGAGCTCAACACTCGGTGGTGGCCGTGCCGCCACCGTGGTGATGGACCTTGCACCTACGGTGCTCGGCTCAGAACCGGCCTCGGCTATCTTTGGTGAGTGAACATTTAAAAAAAAATGATTTTGAATCTTGGATTCTGCAAATATAAATGGAACAGGAAAATAACAACAGCCAACTGCTTGACGATGTCACGAAAGGAGACTACAAGTATGGCTTCACAAGCGATATAGACACCGAGATCATTGGTACCGGTCTCAACGAAGAGGTTGTGCGCCTTATATCAGCCAAGAAAGGGGAGCCCGAGTGGCTTCTGGACTTCAGATTGAAAGCGTTCCGCCACTGGCTCACACTTACTCCTCCCAAATGGGCACACCTGAATATACCCGATATCGACTTCCAGGCGATAAGCTACTATGCAGCACCTCGCGCCAAGGAGGGTCCCAAGAGTCTCGATGAGGTAGATCCGGAGTTGCTGAAGACATTTGACCGCCTGGGTATACCACTTGATGAACAGAAGCAACTGAGCGGCATGGCCGTAGACGCTGTCATGGACTCTGTCTCGGTAAAGACCACCCACCGCGAGAAACTCGCTGAGATGGGTATCGTGTTCTGCTCGTTTTCAGAGGCCGTGCGCGAGCACCCCGAGCTGGTCAAGCGCTATCTTGGTAAAGTGGTGAGCTACAAGGACAACTTCTATGCCGCGCTTAACTCGGCGGTATTCTCTGACGGTTCGTTTGTATATATCCCCAAGGGGGTGAGGTGCCCGATGGAACTGTCGACCTATTTCCGCATCAATGCCAGTGGTACCGGACAATTTGAAAGGACACTGATTGTGGCCGACGATGATGCCTATGTGAGCTATCTGGAAGGTTGCACCGCCCCCATGCGCGATGAGAACCAGCTTCATGCCGCCATTGTCGAGATTATAGTAGAGAACCGTGCCGAGGTTAAATACTCAACAGTGCAGAATTGGTGGGCCGGTGACGCACAGGGACGCGGAGGAGTCTACAACTTCGTCACCAAGCGCGGTTTATGCCGCGGTGTCGACTCCAAGCTTTCCTGGACTCAAGTCGAGACAGGGTCGGCCATAACATGGAAATACCCGAGTTGTGTATTGGCCGGACGTGGAGCCCGCGGTGAGTTCTACTCAGTAGCCGTGACGCGTCATCACCAGCAAGCCGATACCGGTACAAAGATGATACATCTGGCACCGGACACTACTTCGACAATTGTGTCCAAAGGTATATCGGCAGGTTTCAGCGAAAACTCCTACCGCGGCCTGGTAAAAGTGGCTCCCGATGCCAATGGATGCCGCAACTACACTCAGTGTGACTCGCTGCTGCTTGGCTCACACTGCGGTGCACACACATTCCCCTATGTCGATGTCATGAACGATACTGCCATAGTTGAGCATGAAGCCACAACCTCTAAAATATCAGAAGACCAGCTCTTCTACTGCAACCAGCGAGGCATACCCACCGAGGAAGCCATAGGGCTGATTGTCAATGGATATGCCAAAGAGGTGATGAATAAATTACCAATGGAATTTGCAGTCGAGGCACAGCGCCTGCTTGCCATAACGCTTGAAGGCAGCGTAGGATGACAAAATACAACCGTGCCAATCATGATGCCAAAATTATAAATCGCAAATTGTAAATTACAACGCCATAGAACACACTATATATGAATGACTTACTGAAGGTTACAGACCTACATGCCTCTATAGGCGATAAAGAGATACTCAAGGGAATAAACCTCACAATCAAACCTGGTGAGGTGCACGCCATTATGGGTCCCAATGGATCGGGAAAAAGCACCCTGTCGGCAGTACTCGCCGGCAACCCCACCTACACCGTCACAAAGGGCTCGGTGGAATTCCACGGTGTCAACATGCTGGAATTATCACCCGAGGACCGCAGCCATGAGGGGTTGTTTCTCTCTTTCCAATATCCAGTGGAGATACCAGGAGTCTCGATGGTCAACTTCATGCGTGCCGCTGTCAATGCCAAGCGCAAATACTTTGGCCAGCCGCCAATGCCGGCCACCGAGTTTCTGAAACTCATGAGAGAGAAACGCGCTGTTGTGGAACTCGACAACAAGCTGGCTTCGCGCTCGGTCAACGAGGGCTTCTCAGGCGGAGAGAAGAAGCGTAATGAGATTTTCCAGATGGCAGTACTGGAGCCTTGCCTCTCAATTCTCGACGAGACCGACAGCGGGCTCGACATCGATGCCCTGCGCATCGTAGCCGAAGGAGTCAACAAGCTAAAGACCCCCGAGAATTCAACTATAGTCATTACCCACTATCAGCGCCTTCTCGACTATATAAAGCCCGACATCGTGCACATACTCTACAAGGGACGCATCGTGTACACAGGCGGCCCCGAACTGGCGCTCGAGCTTGAGGAAAAGGGATATGACTGGATTAAGAATCAGGTTGACAAGGAGATTTAATCATGGGGTCACTCAAACAATATACAGAATTATATGACGCTGAACACGAACGTATAAACCGCGGAAGCGCCGGAGCCCTCAACGAGCGGCGTGAAGAGGCCCGTCACGCGCTTATCGGCAAGAAATTACCCAACTGCTCGATGGAGGGATATGAAAAGACCTCTATCGACCATATGTTTGCTCCCGACCTGGGAGTCAACATCGACAGAATCAACGTTCCGTGTGATGTCGCTGCTGCATTCAAGTGTGGTATCCCCAATGTAAGCACATTACTTGCTGTGCTTGTCAACGATAGCTTCGTCCCATCGGCTACACTTTTGAAAAATATGCCCTCAGGAGTGAAAGTGATGTCGCTGAGCAAAGCTGCCTCCGAATATCCCCAGCTCATAGAGCGTTATTACGGTTCTGCTGCCCAAATGGAATCGGCCGGGACCGCCCTGAACACAATGCTCGCTCAGGACGGTGTGTTCATCCATGTGGACCGCAATGTGGAACTTGACCGCCCCATACAGGTGGTGACTCTCACCAGTACCCCGGTGCCTATGCTCTGTGTGAGACGCATGCTCATAGTCACTGAACCGGGCGCCCGCCTGTCGGTTCTCACTTGCGACCACTCCATGAGTCGTGACATGGCAGCAGTATCGTCACAGGTGATCGAAGTGATTGCCGGGGAAGGGTCGCGCGTCGACCTGTGTGACATCGAGGAAACACACCCCGTGTACTCACGCTACAACCAAGTCTATGTGATGCAGCATAATGACTCAGACGTGTCGATCGGCGGCATGACCCTGCACAACGGAACCACTCGCAACGAATACAGTGTCAACATCATGGGGGAAGGTTGCCATTGTCACCTCAACGGTATGGCCATAGGTTCAGGAAAACAACACATCGACAATTGCAGCGATGTGAGACATGTGTCCGGTCACTCAGAGAGCGACCAGTTGTTCAAGTATGTACTTGACGATGAAGCACGTGGAGCTTTCGAAGGGAGCATCGTCGTGGAGCCTGGAGCCGCTTTCACCCAGGCCCACCAGACCGACCGCAATATCCTGGCATCGCGCCAAGCCCGCATGCACGCCAAGCCCCAGCTTCTCATATACAACGACGATGTGAAATGCAGCCACGGTGCCACAACCGGACAACTCGATGAACGACAGCTTTTCTACATGCAGTCGCGCGGAATTCCCTATGAGGAGGCAAGGTTGATGCTCATGCAGGCATTCATGACCGAAGTAGTCGACACGGTGAGAGTAGAGAGTGTGCGCGACCGTCTGAGGCACCTCGTAGAGCGACGGTTAGCCGGATATGAAGCTCATTGTGAGAGCTGCAAAATGTAATTGTACACCCCCACTATGGATATAGCAAAGATACGACAGGAGTTTCCTATCCTGGACCGCAAAGTCTACGGCAAGCCTCTCATATACCTCGACAACACAGCCACATCACAGACCCCTCGGGCTGTCGTTGAGGCAGTGGAACAGATGTACTACAACACCAAGGCCAATGTGCACCGCGGTGTACACTGCATGTCGCAGGAAGCCACCGACATGCAGGAGAACACCCGCAGGCGCGTGGCCCAATACATCAACGCCAAGTCGACCGAAGAAGTGATTTTTACACGCGGCACTACAGAGGCCATCAATCTGGTGGCAGCATCCTATGGCAATTTTCTGGAAAACGGTGACGAAATTGTGTTGACAGTGATGGAGCATCATGCCAACATCGTGCCCTGGCAATTGCTCCAGCGCAATAAACGCCTGTCGATAAAGGCAGTTCCCATAAATGAAAACGGAGAGCTCAGACTCGATGTGTTCCGCTCGCTTCTGAGCGAACGCACCCGCCTGGTTGCTATCACCCATGTGAGCAATGTGCTGGGAACCGTCAATCCGGTCAAAGAGATGATTGCCGAGGCCCACTCCATGGGAATCCCGGTACTTATAGACGGTGCTCAGGCCGCGCCCCATTTGAGAATCGATGTGCAGGACCTTGACGCCGATTTCTACGCCTTCTCGGCCCACAAGATGTATGGTCCCACGGGGGTAGGTGTGCTCTATGGTCGCAAGTCTCTGCTGCAGGTGATGCCACCATACCAAGGTGGTGGCGAGATGATAAGCCATGTGAGCTTTGAGAAGACGACCTATGCCGACCTGCCATTCAAATTTGAAGCCGGCACCCCCGATTTTGTAGATATCGCAGCCTTTTCCAAGGCTCTCGATTTCATAGAGAGTGTGGGAATGGAGAATATCGCGGCCCACGAGCACCAGCTGCTCGAATATGCTACCGAGCGCATGATGGAGATTGATGGCATGCGTATATTCGGTACCGCTCCCGGTAAATCGGCGGTGATTTCATTTCTCATTGGACAAGCCCATCACTACGACACAGGTATGCTCCTTGACAAACTCGGCATTGCCGTGCGCACCGGCCATCACTGCGCCCAGCCATTAATGACCGCCCTCGGTATAGAGGGAACGGTAAGAGCTTCATTTGCCGCATACAACACCATGGACGAGGTAGACACCTTTATAGAAGGACTAAAGCGCATCGCACCAATGCTGCAGTGATTAAACCATAAGATTATCCACGATAAACAAAAAACATATATGACTTCACTCGAGATATGCTGCGGTGACCTTGCCAGCGTGTTAGCCGCCAAAGAGGGCGGTGCCTCAAGAATCGAGCTCTGCTCCGGACTCGCTGAAGGTGGTGTAACCCCATCATACGCCCTGATAAAAAGTGCTGTAGCAACCGGCATTGCTGAAGTCAATGTCTTGATCAGAGCCCGCGCCGGTGATTTTCTCTATACCGATGCTGAAATAGATATGATGGTGACCGATATAAAGATTGCCGTAGAGCTTGGCGCTACAGGTGTCGTGATAGGCGCCCTTACAGCAGAGGGCGACATAGATACCAAAGCTTGCAGGCGCATGATAAATGCGGCACGGGACACCGCAGCAATAATGGGGCGCAATGTCAACATCACCTTTCATCGGGCCTTTGATCTATGCCGAGACTGGAGTGAAAGCCTCGAAACAATAATAGGACTTGGCTGTAATTGCGTGCTCACTTCAGGATTGGCTCCCAATGCCGTAGCCGGCAAAGATATGCTGCGTAGGCTGGTTGAGGCCTCAAGCGGCCGTATCACTATCATGGCAGGGGCGGGAGTGAAGCCCTCCAATGCCGAGGAAATCGTACACGAAAGCGGCGTAAGTGCCATTCATTCCACAGCCCGAGAGGCAATGGAGAGCGGCATGAAGTTTCGACGCGCATCGGTTCCAATGGGAGTCCCCGGCTGCGACGAGTATGCCCCGTTGTCGACATCGGCACGTGTTGTAAACCTTCTTGCAAGAATTCTATCTCACTAACTTAAACGATACCATATGAGCTCATTATCACGACTGTTCACTCTATTGGCCATTGCCATAACCTCTCTACCGCTTGTGGCAATCACGCGTGACGAGGCTATCTCTTTCCTCTACAAATACATGTCACTGCCCGACAGCGCCGAGTATTCCCGCGAGTTTTATCTTGAGAATATCGACGCGTCACTTCGTGCCCGTCGTGAAATGCCGTGGGGAGAGACTGTCCCTGAGCGCGAGTTCATGCACTTTGTGCTACCGGTGAGAGTCAACAATGAAAATCTTGACCATTTCAGGACTCTCTTCTATGAGGAACTTAAGGAACGTGTGAAGGGACTGTCAATGGAGGAAGCCATTCTTGAGGTCAACCACTGGTGTCATGAAAAAGTCACCTACAAACCTTCCGATGGCCGTACATCATCACCCGTTTCCTCTATAAGCCAAGCCATAGGCCGTTGTGGCGAAGAGTCGACATTCGGAGTAGCAGCTCTGCGCGCTGTGGGAATCCCGGCACGACAGATCTACACACCGCGATGGGCCCACACCGATGATAACCATGCCTGGGTGGAAGCATGGGCCAACGGGCGCTGGTATTTCCTGGGCGCCTGCGAACCGGAAGCCGTCCTGAACCTCGCATGGTTCAACGCTCCCGCCTCGCGTGGCATGCTCATGAACACCAATGTTTACGGTGTATATGACGGTCCTGAGGAGATATTGCTCCGACAACCGCTGTCGACACGCATCAATGTGACAGCCAACTATGCTCCGGTCGACACCCTGACTGTAATGGTAGTACACCCCGACGGGACACCAGCAGCCGGTGCTGATGTAAGCTTCTGCATATACAACTATGCCGAGTTTTATCCCGCTGTAAGGAAAACAGCCAACGATGAGGGTCTTTCATTCATCACCGCTGGCCTTGGAGACATAATAGTCTGGGCCTCCGATGGCAAAAACTATGGCATCGCCAAAGGTAGACCGGGAAATGAATCCACAGGCCGAGAGCCTTTGAAGGTGATACTTGACAAAGATGCCGATCATACCGGCATAATGGAAGTAGACATAGTACCACCTGCATCGGGCGCGGCCTTACCCATCGTAACACAGCAACAACGCGACTACAACGAGCTAAGGCTCCACCAGGAGGACTCGATAAGAAATGCCTATATGGCTACTTTTGCGACAGCCGAGGACTCACGCGATATTGCCCGTCAACTGGGAGTCGATGAGGAGTCACTGGTCACTATCCTTACCGAATCCAGGGGCAACCATTCCATGATTGTGGAGACACTGAAAACTCTTCCCGCCTCAAAGCGTGCCACTGCCATAGATATGCTCTTGAATGTGACCGAGAAGGACCGCCGTGACATTGCTCCCGAGGTGATTATCGATGTTGTAAATCATGTTGTTCCCAACACTTCAGGCAACAAAGAACTCTATGACCGTTACATACTAAGCCCGCGAGTAGAGATCGAATATCTGCGTCCATGGCGCAAGATGGTGAGCGACCGATTCCGCGACAACGCTGCCAAGTTCAGAAAAAATCCGCAACTCATAGCCCAATGGATAGGGGAAAATATAACACCAGCCGATGAGGAGAACCCCATGAGACTGAGAATGAGTCCCATTGCCGTGCTGAATTCAGGTAAAGCCGATGCTATCTCCCGTAATATTCTTTTTGTAGCGATAGCCCGTAGTGTTGGTATACCGGCACGCATAGACCCCGTGACCGGCACCACCCAGTATACAACTGACGGAACGGGCTGGACCGATGTGGACTTTGGAATGAAGACCGCCACCGACACTGCTGTCTCATCTCCACGCGGCTCGCTCAAAATCACCTACAAACCTGATGGGTATATTATCGATCCGAAATACTATAACCAGTTCTCGCTCTCAAAAATCACCAACGGCGTGGCATCACTGCTGGAATTTGACGAAGGAGAAACCGTAAGCTCCCTTTTCAACGAGCCCTATGAACTTGAAGCAGGACAATACATTTTGACCTCAGGTCAGCGACTGGCCGACGGAGGCGTGCTTGCACGTAGCGAGATTCTCCATATACAACCTGGAAAAACCACCGAAAAAGAATTGGTGATAAGACAGGATAACAACGTGCTGTCGGTAATAGGCTCACTCAATGCCGAGAATATATACCACGACATTGCCACCGATAGCGACAAGAGCCTGCTGTCAACCACCGGGCGTGGCTACTATGTACTGGGGCTCATCGCTCCAAATCACGAGCCATCGACCCATGCTCTGAACGACATAAGTGCGGTTGCCGACAAATTCGGCCCCGACTCCCCACGCATAATGCTTCTTCTTGACGATGCCGGCAAAGCTGCACGCTTTGACAAGAATATATTTCCCGGGTTACCTGAAAATGTTGTAATAGGTATCGATAATGATGGTGCGTCACGCGATGAGATTGTCAAATCCCTGCATCTTGACAACCCGGCCTATCCAATCTTTGTCATTGCCGACACTTTCAACCGTATCGTTTGGGTTTCCAATGGCTATACAATTGGAATCGGAGACACTATTCTCAAGACATTATCGCATCTAAAATGAACCAAGCCCACCCAACATAATTTAACACTTAAAAATGTAATCATTTGACATATTTAATTATTTTCACAAATCAGGGTATATATTAACTTTAGAATATATTAATTAACTTATTTTTAAGGCAAAAAAATTTTGCACGGTAAATACAATACCTACTTTTGTGCCGTCAAATTTTATAACCTATTTTTGAAAATAATTATGAGTAACGTAAAAAAAGCCGAGGGAAAACTCGGTATCCTCGTAGTAGGACTTGGAGCCGTAACCTCGACTTTCATGACAGGAGTGCTGATGACCCGCAAAGGACTGGCCAAACCTGTCGGTTCGATGACACAGTATGACAAAATACGCGTCGGTGAGGGTGAAAACAAGAAGTACCTGAAATATAGCGAGATTGTACCCATGGCCCAACTTGAGGACATCGTCTTTGGAGCCTGGGACGTTTATCCAGCCAACGCTTTCGAAAGCGCTGTCAACGCAGAAGTACTGAAAGCCAAGGATATACTTCCGGTAAAAGAAGAACTGGAAGCAATCAAGCCCATGAAGGCCGCCTTCGACAAGGATTATGCGCGCCGTCTCGATGGCGACAACGTCATGGTAGGTAAAACCCGCTGGGAAATGGTGGAACAGCTGCGCAAGGACATCAGAGACTTCAAGGCTGAAAAAGGAGTGGACCGCATCGTTGTACTATGGGCAGCATCGACCGAAGTATATGTACCGGTCGATCCCGAAATCCACGGTTCGCTGGCCGCGATGGAGGCCGCTATGAAAGCCGATGACCGCAAACACATTGCCCCGTCAATGTGCTATGCCTACGCCGCTTTGACCGAGGGATGTCCATTCATCATGGGAGCACCCAACACTACAGTCGACTTCCCCGCCATGTGGGAACTCGCCGAGAAAACCAAGATGCCCATTGCCGGAAAAGACTTCAAGACCGGCCAGACATTAGTCAAATCGGGTTTCGCCCCCATCATCGGCACACGCTGTCTGGGACTTGCAGGCTGGTTCTCAACCAACATCCTCGGCAACCGCGACGGCCTCGTGCTCGACGAGCCCGCCAATTTCCACACAAAGGAAGTGAGCAAGCTATCGACACTCGAGTCCATACTGGTAGCCGAAGATCAGCCCGACTTGTATACCGACTACTATCACAAAGTGCGCATAAACTACTACCCGCCGCGCAATGACAACAAAGAGGGTTGGGACAACATCGACATCTTCGGCTGGATGGGATATCCCATGCAGATCAAAATTGATTTCCTGTGCCGCGACTCCATACTGGCTGCCCCACTCTGTCTCGATCTGGTATTACTGAGCGACCTCGCAGCCCGAGCAGGACGCTACGGAACTCAGACATTCCTGAGCTTCTTCCTCAAGTGTCCAATGCACGACTATACCAAAGGTGAAGTTCCGGTGAACCACCTCTTCCAGCAGTATATCATGCTCAAGAACGCGCTTCGCGAAATGGGCGGCTATCCTGCCGATGAGCCTTTGGATTAAACGACCGCAACATCATCTAAGAGCCCATTCGACAAGGAATGGGCTCTAAATACACAATCCCCTGTTGTCATGTGCACCAGGGGATTTAATTTTTGAAGGCAAAAGACTATTCCGCTTACAATTACCGGCCGTCGCTAAGCGAGCCGCCACCCATCGGAGAGGTGTGAGCCCAACGGGCAAAAAAAAGGGTAAGCTATCTACATCGCACCGCTCAATCCCTTACCGTTGCTTGATTTCTCACCTGGCGGAGTTCAGGGCGTGCTGGTCGTGTAGGACTTACCCGAGCACAAAGGTACGAATTTTTTTCAATACGCAATGCAAGGGTGCATTTTTTTTTGTATTTTTGTTGCTGTTATGAATACCGAGGATAAATTCACCATTACTATAGGCCGCCAGTTTGGCAGCGGCGGCCGCCAGGTAGGGCAAGCTTTGGCCCGCGCGCTTGGGATAGAATACTATGACAAGGAACTGCTACTGGAAGCGGCCAAACACGCCGGCATGAGTCCCGAGCTCTTTGAGCGTAAAGACGAGAAGGCCCCATCGTTTTTCAGTGGCATGATGTCATATGGAGGCATGAGTGGCTATGGTACATATGCCATGTTCCCAAACACGACCTCCATAAGCGACGATTCCATATATCGGGCTCAAAGCGAAGTGATACGATCCCTGGCCGACCGCTCCTCATGTGTCATCGTAGGCCGTAGCGCAGACTATGTGCTGAGAGACCACAAGAATGTAGTGAACCTGTTTGTCCATGCCCCTATCGAGGCCCGGGTGAAACGCATCATGAGCCGAATGGACGCCGCCACTCCCGACGAGGCTCGCCAGATTGCCGAAAAGCATGACAAGATAAGGGCAGCTTTCTACAACTTCTACACCGACAAACGCTGGGGACAGGCCTCAAGCTATGATCTCACCATCGATTCCTCACGTTTGTCGATCGATGATATAGTAGCCATTGTCAAAGAGTTCCTTACCCGCCTGCACACCGACTGACCATGACAGCCAAAGGAATGTACAACTGGCTTAAACGCTACATCACGGTTCCGCTCGTAGGCGTGGGGTGTTTCGTTGTATATGTATGCTTCTTCAACGAGGAGAACTCGGTGCTCGACCGCATGAAATACCAGAAACGCATTGAGGAACTGAAGGTAGAGATAGCCGAGAACCGTGACTCACTGGAGTATTACCGCCATCTGAATGCCACCCTCGAGAGCGACCGTGAGAACATGGAGCGCGTGGTGAGAGAACACTATCACATGCAACGCGTTAATGAAGATATATACGTATTCGAACAATGAAACAGAAAGAAACCAAAAAATACACAATGGAGGAACTCTACGGCCGTCAAGCCAACCGCTGGCTCGTAGCTGTAACCATCATCGGACTGCTCGCCATTGTCACCGCCACAATAATACCGTTGCTCAACAAGGGGTTTGAACTCCAATGGTACCGATATTTATATGCCGTGGGCGCTGTCATGGTACTTGGTGGCCGACTGTTCAGCCCATATACAGGCACCCACCCGCGCATGAAAAGGCTGTTCAGACTTGAAGCCTGGAGCGGCATTTTCTTTTGTGTGGCCGCATTTTTCATGTTCTATGACCCTCGCAGTAACCGCGACTGGCTGGCGTTCACACTTGCCGGAGGTGCGATACAAATCATCGTCACCATACTGCAGACACGTATAGCAAAGAAAGAGCTCAAGAATCAACCATAAGAAAGCAACCGAAATGGGTGCAATCATCAAAACCAAAGGCATAGAAAAAAGCTACGGCTCCCTGCAGGTGCTCCACGATGTCAACATCGAGGTGGAGAGTGGCGAGATTGTGTCAATCGTAGGCCCATCGGGAGCCGGCAAGACCACCCTGCTGCAGATTATAGGGTCGCTCGACCGCCCCGACCATGGCATAGTCATGTATGGCGACACCGACATATTCAAACTGAACGAGAAGGAACTCTCTCGTTTTCGCAATCGCAACATAGGCTTTGTGTTTCAGTTCCACCAATTGTTACCCGAGTTCACCATGTTGGAAAACGTGGCAATGCCGGCGCTGATAGGCGGCACCGGTCGGGAACAAGCGATGTCGCGAGCCCGCGAGCTTATCGACTATCTGGGTCTTGGAGCGAGGGCCGACCACAAGCCCTCGGAACTCTCGGGCGGAGAGCGACAACGCGCCGCCGTAGCACGCGCCTTGATGAACAGACCCGAAGTGATTTTGGCCGACGAGCCCTCAGGCAGCCTTGACTCGAGCAACCGAAAAGAATTACACCAGTTGTTTTTCAACCTCAGGCGCGAATTGGGCCAAACATTTGTCATCGTCACTCACGATGAGTCATTGGCCGCTGACACTGACCGCGTGATAAGAATGAAGGACGGTCGCGTCACAGACAACAAAAAATGAACATCTATATGAAAGCTTTGTTTAACATGTTGGCAACATTTGTCATTGCCATGGCAGTCATGACATCGTGCAGCGACGATGGAGAACCTACCTCAGCCGTCACGGTCTATGACATTGTATGCCTGGCCGACATGGGCGACAACGGATCGGTCTTCACCCTCACCAAGCCCATGGGAAACGAGCTCATAACCTACACAGCCACACAAAAAATCGATACTCTGAAGGTAGCTATAGGACAACGCATGATGCTCGCCTACCGAATTGCTGACGACCGCTTACCGTATACTACAGGAAGCATCACAGCAATAGGCTATTCACCTGTGACCAACGACACACTGCGCCACGGCTACATAAGTAAAATCGAGGGGTGGGACAATGACCCCGTCTACCTCATGTCGAGCTGGCTGTCACAGGATTTTCTGAACATGAGGGTAAGAATCCCTTATGACGAAAAGCCCCGCACCCTTGCCGTGCTCGTCGACTCACTGACACTCGATGCCGAGTATCCCGACTGTTACCTCGTGCATAGACTCGCCGAGCCGGTCAACTCGTTTGAACGCAGCTATTACCTATCGTTTGACATGAGCACCCTGCGCGACCTGAAGCAATGTCGTGGCTTCAACCTCATACTCAACAACAGCAACCTTAAAAAAGACACTTATCAATTCAAACTCAACATAAACGAAAACAATTAAAAAAAATCATTATGGAAAATAACAATAAAAAGCAGGAACTCAAGATTGAACTTACTCCCGAAGTAGCAAACGGACACTATGCCAACCTCGCAGTGATATCACACACTCCCGGTGAATTCTTCCTTGATTTCATCACCGTAGCCCCCAATATGCCCCAGGCCAAGGTACAGAGCCGTGTAATCATGAATCCCGAAAACGCCAAGAATCTGCTCTTCGCTCTCCGCGACAATATCCAGCGCTATGAAAAGACATTCGGTGAGATAGAGCACAAGACCCCCAAGGCACCTGCCAATGGTGGCAACAACAACGATATCCCCAATCCGTTCATGGCCTGAAAAAAATATCCAGCCGCTATGATCAAAGACAATAATCTACTAATCTACAACTCTTTGAGCCGTCTAAAAGAACGGTTCAAGCCATTGCATGAAGGAGCCGTGGGCATGTATGTATGCGGTCCCACCGTATATGGCGACGGCCACCTGGGCCACGCACGTCCTGCAATTACATTTGACGTGGTGTTCCGCTATCTGCGTCACTTAGGCTACAAGGTGCGCTACGTGCGCAACATCACCGATGTAGGCCATCTGGAGCATGATGCCGACGAGGGTGAGGACAAGATAGCAAAAAAAGCGCGCCTCGAACAGCTCGAACCGATGGAAGTGGTGCAATATTACCTCACCCGCTACCATCAGGCCATGGACAAACTGGGAGTACTCCCGCCATCGATTGAACCACATGCCTCGGGCCATATCATCGAGCAGATAGAGTATATCAAGAAAATACTCGATGCGGGATATGCCTACGTGAGCGAAGGCTCGGTCTATTTTGACGTGCCCAAATATAATGCCGACCATCATTACGGCAAGCTCTCGGGGCGCAATATCGATGAACTTCTGAGCGAGACCCGAGCCCTTGACGGACAGAGCGAGAAGCACAATCCCACCGACTTTGCCCTGTGGAAAAAAGCTTCGCCCGAACACATCATGCACTGGCCATCGCCTTGGAGCGAAGGCTTCCCCGGGTGGCACCTCGAGTGCTCGACAATGAGCGAGAAATACCTTGGCGAGCAATTTGACATTCATGGTGGCGGCATGGACCTCAGATTCCCTCACCATGAGTGTGAGATAGCCCAATCGGTAGCCCACAACGGTCACGACTCAGTGCATTACTGGATGCACAACAATATGATCACCATCAACGGACAGAAGATGGGCAAGTCACTGGGCAACTTCATCACTCTCGATGAATTTTTCACAGGCAACCACAAACTGCTCGACCAGGCCTACACACCCATGACGATACGATTCTTCATACTGCAGGCCCAGTACCGCAGCACCGTCGACTTCTCCAACGATGCCCTCAAAGGTGCCGAGAAAGCGTTGCGCCGTATGCTCGAAGGTTACCACCGCCTGGAAGGATTGAAGCCGTCAGATACATCAACCATCGCCGGTGAGGTCGCAACGCTCGCCCAGAGATGCTACGAAGCTCTCGACGACGATTTCAACACCCCAATTGTCATCGCCCACCTCTTTGACGCCTGCCGTCTCATAAATCAGGTGAACGACCACAACGCCACAGCCACACAGGCCGACCTCGACGAGCTGAAACGTGTGTTCGATACCTTCCTCTTTGAGATTCTCGGTATCAGAGATGAGAGCGCGGCTGTTTCGGGAGCCGACGGCTCCGACTCGCTGAAACCCTATAAAGAAGCCGTTGACCTGCTCCTGGAGATGAGGTCAGATGCCAAAAAGCGTAAAGACTGGGCCACAAGCGACCTCATACGCGACCGTCTGGCTGCAATAGGGTTCATAGTTAAAGACACAAAAGATGGTTTTGAGTGGAGCGTCAAGTAACACCATTCACTGCCAAAGCCCCAATTACCTACTTACAAAAATCTAATCGACAATAATGACCATGAAACTATTAACTCGCATAGCTATGGCAGCCTGCATGGCAGGCGCCATAGCTATGGCGACACCCCGCGCCATAGGAGCCGAGAGCGAAAGCCACTCATTCAAGGCCGGCAACGGCACATTTCTGCTCGACGACCAACCATTTGTTGTAAAGGCCGCCGAGCTACACTACCCACGTATCCCCAAGCCCTACTGGGAGCAACGCATACAGCTATGCAAGGCATTGGGCATGAACACTGTGTGCCTGTATGTATTCTGGAATGCCCACGAGCAGGAGCCCGGAGTGTTCAATTTCGAGGGACAGAATGACCTTGCCGAATTCATACGCTTATGTGACAAGAACGGAATGAAAGTGATACTGCGTCCCGGCCCATATGTATGCGCCGAGTGGGAGATGGGCGGCTTACCCTGGTGGCTGCTCAAGAAAAAAGATGTAGCCCTGCGCGAAAACGACCCCTATTTCCTTGAACGTGTGAAAATATTCGAGGACGCGGTAGCCAAAGAAGTTGGAGATCTCACCATCGACAAAGGAGGACCCATCATCATGGTCCAGGTCGAGAATGAATATGGTTCTTATGGCGAGAACAAAGAGTATGTCGCCAACATACGCGACATGGTGAAAGAGAATTATCCCGGTGTCACACTCTTCCAGTGTGACTGGTCGAGCAACTTCACCCGCAACGGTCTTGACGACCTTGTATGGACAATGAATTTCGGCACCGGAGCCAACATTGACAACCAGTTCAAACGTCTTAAGGAATTGAGACCGGAGAGCCCCCTCATGTGCTCTGAATTCTGGAGCGGATGGTTCGACAAATGGGGAGCCAACCATGAGACCCGTGCCGCCGATGACATGATTGCCGGAATTGATGAGATGCTGTCCAAGGACATCTCATTCAGCCTGTATATGACTCATGGAGGCACCAACTGGGGACACTGGGCCGGCGCCAACTCCCCCGGTTTCGCCCCCGATGTCACCAGCTATGATTACGATGCCCCAATAAGCGAGAGCGGCCAAACCACCCCCAAATACTGGGCATTACGCAACACTCTCGCCAAATACCTGGGGAAAGGAGAGAAACTCGCCAAGGTGCCGGCACTCATCAAAGCAGGCTCTATACCTCAATTCAAACTCACCGAGGTAGCAGAACTGTTTGAGAACCTGCCGCAATCATCGACATCGACCGATATCAAGACGATGGAGGAATATGACCAGGGATTTGGTTCTATCATGTATCGCACCACACTACCTGCCATCACCGAGCCATCGGTGCTCACTGTCAACGAGGCTCATGACTACTGCCAGGTATTCATCAACGGCAAGTACATAGGCAAACTCGACCGTCGCAACGGAGAGAAACAGCTCACACTGCCCGCTGTTGCAAAGGGGGACACCCTCGACCTGCTCGTTGAAGCGATGGGACGCATAAACTTCGGACGGGCCATAAAGGATTTCAAAGGCATCACCGACAATGTAAAACTCACTATCGACCGCGATGGACGCCAGTTCACATGCGACCTCAAGAATTGGGAAGTGTTCAACCTGCCAGATACATACGAGTTCTACACATCATTGAATTTCAAACCGATAGACAACATCGACAGCATCAACCGCGGTGCAATAGGTGTATATCGTGGCACATTCAATGTCAAGAAACCCACCGACACCTTCCTCGACTTCGAGACATGGGGTAAAGGTCTCGTATATGTCAACGGTCACCCCATGGGACGCATATGGGAGATCGGGCCACAACAGACACTCTACATGCCGGGGTGCTGGCTCAAGAAAGGTGAGAACGAGATTCTCATATTTGATATCGTAGGTCCGCGCGACCTCACCGTCGAGGGTCTCAAAGAGCCATTGCTCGACCAGTTGCTTGTAACCAAACCGCTCACACACCGTCTGGAAGGGGAGACTCTACAATTGCAGGGCGAAAAGCCGGTACTGACCTCTCAGATGGCCGCAGGCAACGGCTGGCAGGAAATCAAATTTGACACCCCGTCACGCGGCCGCTATGTAGCCATCGAGGCTCTTGATGCCCACGATGGAGGAGAAATGGCCGCCATCGCCGAGCTATACCTACTCGATGAGAACGGCGAGCGGCTTTCACGCGAGCCATGGATTGTTGACTATGCCGACAGCGAGGATGTGTCGAAGCAAAACCGTTCAGGCGACAAAATCTTCGACCTGCAGGAATCGACCTACTGGAGCACCGAGAAAGGTGTCCCTTTCCCCCACTCCATCGTCATCGACCTGGGAGGCGACAAGACTGTGACAGCCATACAGTATCTGCCACGCATGGAAGCCGATGCCCCCAATTCCATCAGGAACTTCAAGGTTTATATGTCAGATAAACCATTCAAAAAATGACAACAGGCCTCACCACCGAGGTTCAGATTGTACCGATTTGATCACGACAAAGGTTTACATCACATCATGTAAACCTTTGTCTTACTTTATACCTAAGCGTGGAGCGAGGACAGCTCACACAAGCTGAGATACCGGCTGCAAAATTTTGCTAAAAATAATAGCTCATACAGTAGTTATGTAAAATTATTCTTAATTTTGTAGTATGGAAACAAATACTCAGCAAGACAACATACAGACCGAAACAATAAAACGTGATGTGCTCAACGCCGACGATGTGGCCCGCATGGTTCCCAAACTGGCCAATCACCGCCGACTTATAAACTGGCTTCTGCATTTCCTTCAGATTGACAAGGTCAATGCCATCCATGAACACAACATAGACCATCCCGGGCCGCAATTTGTGCGCGGACTGCTCACCGACCTTGACATCAAGCTAAAGATTGACAATGAGCAGGTACTCGACCATCTGCCTCAGGGAGCATTTGTGACAGTGAGCAACCACCACTTCGGAGCCCTCGACGGCATTATACTCATCGACCTCATAGCTTCACACCGCCCCAAATACAAAGTAATGGTCAACATGTTCCTTAACTACATAAGCGGCATGCGCCCCAATTTCATAGCCGTCGACGCCATGGCGAGCGATGACCCCAAGAAAAAGGCGGTGTCGATGAAGGGTATCAAGGAAGCCATCAAGATGGTGCGCAGCGGTGAGCCTGTCGGATTTTTCCCGGCCGGTGCCGTGGGCAAGGTCAACTGGCGCCTGCGCCTCAAGGACCGCCAGTGGCAGCCCAATATCATACGTCTCATCGACCAGCTCAACGTGCCGGTAATTCCAATATTTTTCCACGGCTCCAACAGCTGGTGGTTCAACTTCCTCGGTGTGACATGCTGGCAGTTGAGAACCGTGAGACACCCGGCCGAGGTGTTCCGCAAAAAAGGAAAAACTTTCCACGTCACCATCGGTGACCCCATAAGCGTTGAAGAACAGGCCAGACACAAAGGTTCGCTCGAAGAATTCGGGCAATTCCTGCGCGAACAGACCTATTCACTGCGCGATAAGTAAAACTACACAGAATCAAGGGAAACCTCAACCCTCACGATATTATCCAGCACTAAGTTTAAATGAGTTCTACAACAGAGATCGACCGTGATGTGGCCACAGCCAAGATGAGGCTGGGGATAGTAGGCAACGCACCGGCTCTGACGGGAGCCCTGGAGCGAGCAGTGCGTGTGGCTCCCATAGACCTATCGGTACTCATCACAGGCGAAAGCGGTACCGGCAAGGAATTTTTCCCTAAAATAATACACCAGTTCTCACCACGTAAACATGCCCGCTACATAGCGGTGAACTGTGGAGCTATTCCCGAGGGCACAATCGACTCGGAGCTATTCGGCCATGAGAAGGGAGCATTCACCGGAGCCGTGTCCTCACGCAACGGCTACTTCGAAGAGGCCGATGGCGGCACCATCTTTCTCGACGAGGTTGCCGAGCTGCCTCTCACCACTCAGGCCCGACTCCTGAGGGTGCTTGAGAGCGGAGAATTCATGAAGGTAGGCTCCTCGACCGTACAGAAGACCAACATACGTATCGTGGCCGCCACAAACGTCGACATGATCAACGCTGTGAGGCAGGGCCGTTTCCGTGAAGACTTGTACTACCGCTTGTCGACCGTACAGATCTCAATCCCCCCGCTACGCGACCGCGGCAATGATATTATAGTGCTCACACGCAAATTTCTCAGCGACTTCGCTGAGCGTTACCACACTCCGCGTGCCACATTTGATGACAGTGCCATGAATATGCTCCTGCACTACCGCTGGCCCGGCAATGTGAGACAGCTCAAGAACGTGGTTGAGCAGATAGCGCTCTTTCAGGCCGGCAACAAGGTCGACACCGACATTCTCTCCCCCTATCTTCCCGACATGGTCGAGAGCTTTGCTCCGGTTGCAGCATCATCTGTATCACCCTCATCGGCCTACGACCGTGAGCGCGACATGTTGTTCAACATGATATTCAGGCTCCAGAACGAGATTGACGACCTGCGGTCACAGCTCAGCACCCTACACAGACCTCATCTCGGAGAGCCGGCCATAACGCCCCATGTCGATATGGGGTCAGGCATAAACGCGACCACTGCTGCGCCATGTGATGTTCAAGCCACCTCCTCGCCGGTATGTTCATCGACCTCACTGGTGAAATTAGGCGAGCACGCGCCACTTGATTTCTCCAGAGCCCACCCGGCAGCATCACAGCCTATTGATCAAGTCAAAGTTCACGAGCAACCCATAGCCGCGACTCTCGAGGAGACAGAAAAAGAAACAATAAAACGTGCGCTCGAGCGCAACATGGGACGCCGCCGCAACGCCGCTGCCGAGCTCAACATTTCAGAACGCACGTTATACCGTAAAATCAAAGAATACAACCTCGAATGAAATCCAGGACACTCAAGCATGCCGTCACAGCAGTGAAGTTGCTGGCTATAATCATTATGATGACCATAGCCGCTCCCTCATGCCGCATAAGCTACAAACTTAACGGCGCATCGATCGACTACACTGTCTACCGCACCATTCATGTGAGTGACTTCCCGATACGCGCAGCGCTCGTATATCCACCGCTGCAGCAAACATTTGAGAACGAGCTACTCGACTACATCACCCGTAACACCAGACTCCAGACTGTCGATGGCTCAAGCGATCTCTCAATCGAGGGAGAAATCACCGGCTACAACCTCTCGCCGCAGGCTGTGACCGAGGATGCCTATGCATCCAAGACACGCCTCACAATCACTGTGAGAGTAAAATACACCGATACGAAAAACGACAAGAATGATGTCGACCAAACCTTCTCGGCCTACCGCGACTTCGACTCAAGCGAACTTCTCACCGATGTACAGGACGAGCTATGCTCCCAGATTTCCAAGGAGCTTGTCGACCTTATCTTCAATGCAACACTTGGTAACTGGTAACGAGATATGAGCGAGGAAAATATAATCGATAAGATCAAGTCAATGCTTGACACACAGGCCAATCAGCCTATTGACCGCGACCTGTTGCAACTCTTTGCCACTCGCTACCCGGCATTCCAGCTCCCGGCTATCCTCGCTTTGCGTCACCCCCACAGCGACATCGACGAGCCCACCACCGCACGCATGATTGAGTCATTGGCGCTTTCATTACCCGACCCTAAGCGTGTGAGAATACTGCTCGATCCCGAAGGGACAGGTCGATATGACAAATTTTATCCCGTTCAACAAGTTGCAGCTTCCCCCTCGACCGATGATGCCATCGACACATTCCTCTCTACCTACGGGAACATCGACCCCGCCGAGGAAGCATTGCTCAACCGCATGATATTCAATCCGGTCCCCGATTATGCTGCCACTCTTGAGCGCGAAACACCTACAACAGCACCACCGGCCGACGAGCAGGACCGACTGCTCGACGCCTTCATTGCCAAGAACAATGATCTGAATCCCAGGCCCACCACTGATGAACAAATCGCTACAGACGACACCCCACATGAGGTTGGGGAGCACGAAGGCTCCTCAATCACCCGGGAGCCGGTGAGCGAAGATACAGAATCCCGTGAACCGTCATCTGCATTCATACACAAAGCCCCCACAGGTTCTCTTTTAAGTGAGTCTTTGGCCAAAATATTCATAAAACAGCATAATTATAAGCGTGCCTATGAAATTATAAGCTCGCTAAGTTTGAATTATCCGGAAAAAAGTGTTTACTTTGCAGACCAATTGCGATTTCTGCGTAAACTTATAGCCAATCAGGAAGCCAGGGAGCGACAGAAACAGATAAAAAAACAAAACTAAATAACAACTTATAATAATGCAAACTGCTTTAATCATTTTTTCAGTAATAATTTCGGTATTACTCATCATCGTGGTTCTTATCCAGAAATCAAAAGGAGGAGGTCTGGCATCCAACTTTGCAGGTTCCAACCAGATAATGGGAGTACGTCGCACCAACAATGTCATCGAGAAAGCTACATGGACACTTGCAATCATCGTTTGCTTCCTGTCACTCATGTCGGGCATTCTCATGCGTGGAGACTCAGCTGCCAACCAGCCTATGGTGAAGGACGTCAACCCCATCGAGCAGTTCCCCGGCTCATTTGACACTCCCGACCAGGCTGCCGGCGAGACCGTTGCTCCCGCTGCTGAGGCTACAGAGGAGGCCGCGCCCGCTGCTGAGGCTGATGCCGCCGCTGAGCCCGCTGCCGAAAACTAAGAAGTAATCTGAATAAGAGAAAGCTCAAGAATACAGGTCGTCACACTTCACTGTGTGGCGACCGTTTCTGCATTGGGACATAGGAAACAACATATGAAAAGTTATCCAATCGCCATTAAAGCGAACTTTAACAAGCCCCACACGTTATAAAATACATGAAACTTCCAAATTACAAGTATATGAATACACTACACTACATGCTGGCAATAGCAGCTACAGCTACAATCACCCTTGCATCGTGCAATAACAAAGCTAAGGAATCGGCCAATGCCGGTCAGGACCTTGAGAATCTTGTCGAGGAAAACTCGGTAACAGTCAAGAACAACACACTCAACGACACAACACTGATAGTCGATGGAAAAGCGATGAAATTTGCCGAGGTGAGCCGCATCTTCAACATCGACAACACAGGACAGTTCTATCTGTCGATGCGCGCCATCGTTCCGGCCGATTCGAGTTTGATAACCAACTCAATCTATGCCACCATGATAGAGTATTACAATGCCCTGGGCGACCCACAGCTCTCATGCCAGCCTGCAGCCTACACCCCGGCCCAGCTCGCCAAGGGAATGGATGAAATAGGCACCCGCTTCAAGAGCTATGCAGCGCCCTTTGCCGCTGACACTATTACCCCCGGCTTCATGATGAATGTCGATATGCGTCCCGTTTACGGTGGCAAGGACTATCTCACATATGCCATCTATGACGACTACTACACCGGTGGTGCTCACGGCGAGGTCGACACCTACTTCATCACTCTGAATGCCACAACCGGTGAACCCTACACATTCGACACCTTGTTTGACAAAACCGACCGCGAGAAATTGCGTGGCAAACTTGTCGAGATAATCGCCAAGGACAAAGATCAGACTGTTGAAGATTACCTCAAGTCGCTCAATGAGTACATAATGCCATCCACTCCTGTTACGGTTGCCAATTTCCCGGTATACCATGTGGGTGTGAGCGAGCTGGGCTATGTATTCACATATCCGAAATATACGATAGCCCCGGGCTTTGAAGGATGCCCCGCCTATGTGATTCCGCTCGACTTTGTAAAGGCAGCATTGCCTGAATAAGAGATAGTGAGGATAATATTTTGAAAAGTTTCGAGGGGGATTGGCCGATGGTCCAATCCCCCTCGTCATTTATGCACACGGAAAATGCATTATGGAGATATGCAAGGATATGCGACCCCAGCTTTAACATTCCTTATCGAATGGGCTCTTATGGTTAGCTCGGGAGTGACGGCGATTACGCATGGCGATTGTGATGAATGTCACAAGCCCAAGGAATATCGTGAGACATGTCGACATCCCAAGCACTGTATTGGCAAAAGCCTTTGAGTCGAGATCAAAGATTTTTGAAGCCGCGGAGTCGAGCGATGCGGGCTCATATAGACACAGTCCGAATATTAGTGCGATCTGGTATGGGCCTATGCCGCCATTGCTCGGAATACCCATCGCGATAGTACCCAGGGTGAAGCACACAAGGACCGGGGTGAAACCGTCGGCCTCAAAGATGCTCCGGGTAAAAGGGAAGGCATGGAATGCCAGTACCATCTGCCCCAGGTAACATGACCACAGAAGAAGTGTCCACAACAACCACTGCCCCTTGTGTTTCATGGTGAGTATGGCTGCGAATCCATTCCACATCTGTGCGCAAAAATTGCGCACCATGTTGACAAAGCGGTTTTGCGACTTCATTGTAAAGAACCACACCGCAACAGCAACCAACATCACCACCGCAACCCAGGTCCAAGGCGATGTCACGATGAGCTCGAGATGCCGATACCCCTCGGGATACTGGTGTACAAATGCGAGAATTGCCTGATGCCCCACGATAAGTGTCACCACGAGGAATAATACAGCCGTGAGCAAATCAGCAAAACGGTCGGCTATCATTGTCCCCATAACCGTGCCAAAGGGAGCATCCTCCCTGTGGGCAATATAGCCGGAACGCCACACCTCGCCAAGGCGTGGAAAGACGAGGTTGACGGCATAGGTACCGAAGATACTGAGCACCAGGTCACCCTTAGAAGCCTTGATCCCCACACCCTCCAATTGCAATCCCCACCTCAATGCCCTGAAAATAAAGCTGAAGAAACTCACCAGCAACATCAATCCTATCCACGTGAAATCACACTTGGAGCGCACCACCTCGACCATATCGGCCAAACTGTCATTGCGGAACAGTATCCAGCACAATCCCACACTTATGATAAGCGGAATTATGAATTTAAGGATATCACCCAGTATCTTCTGGAATAATTTACGTGTTCTCTTGGCTATCATGACTTTACAGGTGTATGCGGTTTTGTATATTTTAGGAAATAGAACAGGAACAGAGCACCGGCCAGAAATAAAGTTATTGAGAAACTGAGAAAAATGCCCTCGAGTCCCAATCCGGCAGGATGCGCCAGCAACCATGTGGCAGGAAAACCTACTACCACATAGCTCACAAAAGCTATCCATAACATAGGCATGACACGTGCCGTGCCACGCAAAGCACCGGCAAAGTTGATCTGAGTGGCATCGCCAAGCTGATACAGCACAAGCGGGAACAGCTGGGCCGACGCAAGAGCGATGAGCGCTGTATCGTTGTCGCTGAAAAAGCTTATCAGAGTGGGACCACAGGTAAGGAACACGATACTGCTCATAACAGCTATCGTGAGGATAACATGATATCCGGCCCAGCCCGTGCGACGCATCAACGCCACATTACCGGAGCCGGCGGCATTAGCCACGAGCACAGCCACCCCGGTACTCATGCTATAGTAGATACAGAAACCGAGAGTCCCCACAATCACCAAAACCTGAAATGCAGCGAGGGCGAGGGTGCCATTGGGCAACCACCCTGCGATAAGGGCGGCCGCCGAGAATGACCCGGCCTCCAAAGCCATTTGCAATCCTATAGGCAACGAGGTAGCAAAAACACGGTTGCTTGTAATCGACACGGGGTATCGGTTGCTGAAGCCTTCGCGATAACGGGTGTAGGTCCTAAAACCGGAAAAGGCTGCTATTATCAACAGCGGACACACGATACGCGCTGTCAAGGTAGCGATGCCGGCACCGGTGAGACCCAGCTCGGGACACCCCATCTCACCACCTATGAGAAAATAATTTCCAACAATGTTCACAACATTGGATATCAGCACAATGACTGTGGGCATGACAGTGTTGCGTATCGCATAGCTCCACTGGGCAAAAACATTGAACAGGGATACCGGAATAACCCCAGCAAGAAAAATCAGATAATAAGGTCTTATCAAAGGCAACAGCCCGTGGTCCTTGACGATATAGTCCAAAAAGAAATATACAGCACCCATCACAACTGTTATCGAGGCTGCGAATACCATATTGACCTTTATCCCCGCGAGCAATGTGCGCCCTATGGCACGCTCATTGCCTGTGGCTGCCTGTGCCCCGATCAAAGGGGTGAGTCCATAGGTGAATCCCAAGCACAGGAACATCACTACATTAAAGAGGTTGTTGACAAATGATGCAGCGGCAAGTTCAGCGGTTGAGTGCTGACCCACCATGATATTATCGGCAAATCCAACGACAATCATGCCGAGCTGCCCCACGAGAATGGGGAGACCCAGCATGATGATACGTTTATATAGTGATGTGTACTTTTCCAAGGCTTCTGATCATTTATTCATACATCAAGACGCGCTCGAAATATATCTTGTTGCCCTGACTTGCGGGGTTGCGGTCTTCGAGGTTTTCCATAACAAGGGTATGGTCGCCCTTGGGCAGGCCTGTCACAAAATACAGATAGGCCCTGTTGCCCTGATATTTACCGGCCATTGTGACATAATAAGTATCGATAGTGGTGGCGACACCGTCGACTGTGACACGTGCACGGCCGCCATCGACATCCCAGCTTCCCAACAGAGCGATTCCTGTACCATAGAATGGAATCGTGAGCTTGTCACCAGGCTTGGTAGATACCTTATACGGGTCATTATCCCCATCACCATAGACAAAGTCTTCCCAGGCACCCTCAAATTTGAGCACATTGCTGCCATCGGCCACTGCTATCATATTACCAAGTCTCAGGTCCTGATGACCCGGCACAAAAGCAGGCGCCACGGCAGCCTGTGGCTTGATGTAGAATGCCTCTGGGGTGACACGCCCGCCATTGCGCTCCACATTCTGCTCAATGAATCCGAGAGTCACCTCGACAGCATTGTTGAAAGAATAGGGTGTATGGTCAAACAGCTCGTCGGCAATCTGCGGTATGTACGATTTATATATATCGGGGATAGCATTGTAACCGTCAATGATACCGAGCACAGCGGCGGCATTGCAAGTGTTGCAGTCTGTATCCTGTCCACACCCCACGGTGATGTCCATCGTGCGTGTCCAGTCACCCTGTCCATAGAGGAGACCCATCACGATATAGGCGCCATTGAGCTTGGCATCGATATTAAACGGCAGGTAGGGAGTACAGATGTCGTTGGCGCCCCACTTCTCGTTGACAAGCTTCCATGCGATGGTCCAGTCATTGGGATTGGTGCGGTAGCAGTCGAGCACAGCATTGACAAGCTGGGCATATCCACTCTCGGCCGGAATAGCGCCCAAGGCATTGACCACGAGTTGCTCAATATCTTTACAATCATAGGCCATGGTGTGGAGGGCACTGACATACATGCCGCCATAAAGGCCGTCGCCGGCCGACATCACAGCGCCCACACGCTCACACAGCGAATCGCTCGAAGCAGGCATGAACGGATTGCTGAACCCTATGAAGTCACATTCAATCTGAAAATCGATATCATCACAATGGATATTGTTGGCAGGAGTCGAGATCATGTCGCCACGCAGTCCATCAAGATAATTCTTGCGTCCCTGCAGATTGGCATGGCACAAACCGAAACCGGCATAAGCGAAGTCGTGGGCGAGCGAGTCGACCGGGGCATCTAACCCCAGACGCTCAAGGGTCGACATGAAGCACATCTGGCCATAGATGTCATCCTCGACAAGCGCACCGGTGACATTTTCGGGCGACCAGTGAATGGAGTCGGTATACATACCGTCGGTACAGGCAAATTCCATAGGACGTCCATACATGACGCCAATCATTTTTCCGGCCCACGCACCCTTGACCTTGTCGGTCATGGTGTCACGGTCAATCTCTACAAAGTCCGAACCACACGATGCCAACATCAATGTGGCAGTACTGATGAAAAGAAGTCGTTTAAGCATATCTTTTTTTGTTGTTTTATTTACGGAATGCAAAAGTACATAAAAAAGCCTAAACATTATTACATGTGCAGTTGTTCTAAAGAAAAAATTCATCACTATGAGACACACACTGCTTATATTGCTCACCGCTGCATCGACCATGGTCAATGCCCAGGACATCGACACCTCGATGAGAACCATGACCCCCGAGGAGATTTCACAGGCAAAAATGAAGGAGGACCACAAAATCCTGTTTGCCGGCGAGGGACCCAAAGCACCCTACGACTCAGTGCGCCGCATGATCGATATGTTTTATGTCGACCAGTTCCACCACTTCAAGGACCCCTTGGCTCCCAACTTCCTGCTCATGAGCAAGAGTGCCAATCTGGCCATGGGTATAGGTGGCGCCGTGCGCATGCGTGGGTGGGCCGACTTTGACGGAGCTGTTCCTGCCAACGGATTCTGTCCCTATCTCATATCTGTTCCGTCAAATCCCGAGTTGCGCCGGCGCATAGGAGGCACCCCCGGAGGCACTTCCCTGTTTTTTCGCGTAATAGGGTTCAACACACCTGTCACTGACTTCAATGCCTACATACAATGTGATTTCTCGGGCACCGACAATGTCGGATTCAAACTCAAGAAGGCCTACGTGACGATACAGGACTGGACTGTGGGATATGCCACCACAACATTTGCCGATCCCGCCACCGAGGTTCCCACCATCGATGGAGCCGGCCCCAACGGCAAGGCGTCACGCACGTCCATGCTCGTGAGATGGATGCATTCATTCACGCCCCATTGGAGCATGGCGGCCTCGGTCGAGATGCCGTCAAGCCAGGTCGACGCCGATGGCACCATGACTAAGCGTCTCGATGACTGGATGCCCGATTATGTGGTATTTGGCCAGTATGGCTGGAGCCACGACCAACATGTGAGGATAAGCGCTATGATGCGCGTCCTCCCCTATCGCGACCTGGTGACCGGAGTCAACCGGAATGTCATAGGCTGGGGACTGCAGGCGAGTGCCATAGTCAAGCCTCTCAATCGCCTTGCCCTTTATGGTATAGTGAATACCGGCAAAGGATACAACAGCTACATGGGCGACCTGTCGATAGGCAACTATGACCTGGTAGCCACAGCCAACGACCCGGGACGCATGCACGCCCCCTTGTCACTCGGTGTGGCATGTGGCCTGAAATATAATTTCCGTTACAACGTGTATGCCTGTATCGCTTATGGCCAGGCCCGCTATTATAACAGTAACCACCAACTCATTCCCGATGATTACAAACTCGGGAACTACCTTGCAGCCAATCTATTTTGGGAGCTCACACCCCGACTGCAAGTGGGTATAGAATACCTGTATGGACGGCGCACCAACTTTGACACCGCCCACAACCATGCCAACCGCGTCGATGCACTCTTCCAGTTTGCATTCTGAGACAACAAGCCCTCCGCTCCCTTCATTCCGAAGGTAACGGAGGGCCAGGTATAGGCTTCGGTAACGTATAGGTCACATCACCGCTGCGTCGGTGAGTTCCCACCCCATCATCGTGCTGATATAGGGGATTACAAGCATAGACATTTTCTTTTGTCCCTGATAGTTGGGGTGCCACACGGCGCCACGGTCGGTCGTGGGGTTGATATAGTCTTCCGGCATTCTTATGATGCGCACATTACCACCACCGGCGTTGGCCACCGCCTCGCTGTAGTAATCCTCGACGGGAACATTGACGGCATAGGGTATGACACACAGTATATTGATATCATCGCCATATTTTTCCTTGACTGTCTTGAGTATCGTGGTGTATCCTGCCACAAATTCCGAACGGTAGGGGTGAGGCTCGGTCGAAAAGTCATTGGCGCCAAGATTGATGACCACCAGGTCGGGGCGATAGGCCTTGAAATCATACTGAGGAAGAGTGTCCATGTCGAGAGTCTGGAGATATTTATCCTTCATCGATTTGACCGACTGGCGCAGCGGATCGCCCCAATTGCGCACGGCTCCCCACCCCGAGTGGGCGATTATGGCATAATCGGCATTGAAATAACGGGGTACGATAGTGGAATAGGCGAGGTTACAGTTCTCATTCTCGGGAGTGAAAGGCTCATCGCGGTTAAGCCCCTCTGTACCGAAACCGGCCGATAGTGAATTGCCAATGAACTCGATGAAGCGGGGACGCGGAGCGGTAGCTGAGAGTCGTCCGCCACCGGGAGCTATGAACTCATGGAAAGTAGTCATGCCGGTCTCACCCTCGGTGCGCTTTCTTATCGAGACATTATGGCGGCCACGCTTCAGGCCACTCACCACGGTAATCACCGTGTCCTCACCCGCAGCGAGAAACTTACCGGCAGGCTTGCCGTCGACTGTCACGTCAAAGTAGCTTTTACCTGTACCCGACAGACGCAACTGCAAATCGCGGCCGTCAAGCTGTGTCTCGGCATATGTACCGCTGAAATCAAATTTCACACTCTTACCATCGGGCATGGCAAGAGTACGCCCCACAATACGCACGGCAGCGGTATCATTGGCATTATAAACTGTGGAGGGAGCGGCAGCCTGAGCTGAAGCGGAGACGAGCAGAGCAACTGTTAGGATAGAAAATAATTTCATTATGGTATGATATAATGGTTGGTT
Organism: Clostridiales bacterium; assembly: GCA_023666645.1. Lineage (GTDB taxonomy): Bacteria > Bacteroidota > Bacteroidia > Bacteroidales > Muribaculaceae > JAAVFS01. Next base: position 894,072 of record JAMPBP010000001.1, on the reverse strand, counting down.
AAAAAAATCACACTGTGGGCTTGCCATGCCCTCAACTCAATCTGTCAAACAAGTGATTCAGCTGAAATGCAGCCATATACAGTTATCGGTCACATGGCTTAGGCATGGTTTGCCGTCAACAAAATTAGAGATTTTATCGGTTAGTAACAAAAAAATCCCGAAAAAAATTTGGAGAATAAAAAAAAGTCCGTACCTTTGCAACGCTTTCAGCGAGAAAGGGCGTTTAGCTCAGCTGGTTCAGAGCATCTGCCTTACAAGCAGAGGGTCGGG
>JAMPBP010000001.1:799168-893702 GCA_023666645.1 Clostridiales bacterium | reverse complement strand
CAATGTAACGCCAAGTTCCTCCAGAGGCATTCCGTCAGCGGCACCCCGGTAACCCCTCGGCCACGTGATTTTATGAGACAGGCTCTTAGAGCCCATTCCTTATCGAATGGGCTAATTGTAAAGAAATACAAATTTAGAGAAGAGAGGGGGTGACGGTTCTCGGTCAGAAATTTTTCCAGAAATCGATATAGCGCCGGGCCACGACACCTGCATCGTTGTGACGCATCACAAATGCGCGACCTTGTACACCACGCTCGGCAAGACGCTCAGGGTGGAGCACCACATCTTTTATTGCTTCATATATCAGCCTGTCATCGCGAGGCGAGAGGTTTATTACGGGGTGCTCTTGGTGTTCACCTATGAAGTCATAGTAGTCATTCTCGCCTCCGCTCATGACGGTCTTGCCCATAGCCATGGCCATGAGGGCCGTAGTGGCCGGCGTATAGGAGTAGAGTTGGTCGATGACGACATGTGAATCAGACATTCTTGTCAGGAACTCATTGTAGGGTAGATTGCTCACTACATCGAGCGAGCATCGATGAGGGTAGTCGCTGACTACCTGGCGGGCAGCCTCGAGCAATCGGTCGGCTCCTTTCTCAAGCATTCGGGCCCGTGGGTATCCGAGGAAAAGGCGCACGATACCATTGTCGGTGACAGGCGGTGTGTAAGTTATACGTGAGGTGTCGACCGGAATGCCTCCATATGCAAGTTTCCCTGGTGCCATAACCCTTCGGTAGGCGAGGTGGTATTCATAGAGTGCTGATATTACCCCGTCAACGTTGTATATGAGGTGGTCACAGTAGTCGCGTAGCGGGTACGACTGCCATTCGTGTGCTATCCGTGCGTTGGCCATGGAATGTGGGGTGGGGTGACCATCGACACTCCACTCGCTGTATTCCAGTTCCGATGTAGGGTCAAGGCACTCATCGATGAAATAGCTGTCGGTGGCGAGTGCCGTCATGAACACCTTTCCATTGTTTCTCTTGACCATGTCGAAGATGGATGCAAGGCGTTGGGGACGCAGTGACGCGAAATGGGTGCCTGCCAGCGACACGATATCATAACCGCTCAATTGATGAGCCATGGCATAGCGCATGCGCAGCCATAATGACAATCCTCCTAATTTGCCCGGTCGACGGGCAAGGTCGATATCGCGGACGGTGTCCATCCACCCTGTTCCATCGCTGGCTACCGTCACCCGGTGACCCATCGATCTCAATGCCCCGGCGAGCGTGGAGTGGAAATTGCTGGCATCGCCCAGCAGCAATATGTTCATAGGTTGATTGTCCATATAGCTCTGTCTTATACTCACAAAGATAACCTTAATTAATCAATTGCAAAATTTTTTTTGATGAAATTTGGCAGTCTCGCCGATTGTTGCTTAATTTGCGTTACAATGGATAGAAGTCCCATGATTGCAATGGGCATTCCATGATAGATTTTACAGTTTGAAAGTTTCTTATAAGTAATGAAACACTTGCATCTCACAGAATCCTGTTTTGGCGGAGCCGCACCTCCCTCACGAGGTGTGTGGTGATGTGGGTGTATAGCTTTTCCACAATCATTTTTCCGGTCAACAAAACATCAGCGACAGCCTGTGGTGTGTCCCGACATGTCATGTCATCACACAATGGTTGCCGTTGAGAGAGAGAACATTGACATGTTGGATAAGCAGTGGTGCGCCCCACGGCTTTAATGGCTGAACTCAATGAGTTGGTCGATTAGAAAAATGAAACAAAGAAAACTATTAAAACTGTGAAATATGAAAACAAACAAATTGCCTTATTCTCTTTCTGAAATATATCTTGACTGTACCGATGGCTTTGGTGATGTTGCCAACCGCAATATCTCGGAAGAGCCATTTGACTTGCGCTCTGATTTTATCCTCTCCCAAAACCACAATACATTATATGTAGTGGCGCTGTTGACCAATGATAGATGTCTCGCTTCCCATTTTGCACCCGGTATAAGGCGCGAGGTGGTCGTGGTGCTGACCGATGGGAAGCAATCTGTTGCTACATCGGCATGCCGTGTGAACATACCCCGTGGCCAATGTAGTCATGCGGCATTTGCTGCGCTACATTTTGACAAGGAAATGATTGATGTGGGACGACGTTATAAAGTGGAGGTGAGAGACCGTCTCACTGATATTGTCATGGGATGGCAGTGGGTGCGTTTTTTCAACGAGTATTGTGGGTCAAGTCACGTGACCGACATTGTCATCCCTGCCTATGGTGGTGTTGAGCCCGGTTTCTCGACGATGCTTTACAAGTCGTTCAGTGCGAGCTGTTATACCTATCATCAGGTTAAATTTAATTTTACATTGTCGGTCAAGGAGGGGGAACTTCCTTTCATTCCTGAAATGGAGCTGAGGTTATATTACCCCGATGAAACCATCGAATCCCGTTTTGTCAAGCCCGGGCCTGTTGCCGACGATGCATATCCCGAAGGTACGCTCTATGGGGTGTCAGCTCCGGTAAGGATCACCTCGACCAAGAGAGGGGTGTGCTATGCCGAACTTATAATCTTTGATGAAGCTGTGGCAGGAATGGTTTTCAATACCGATGGGCCAGTGGTGGTCGATCCGTGGTATGCGGCCAATCTTGACTTACTCGACGAGTATACCTTTGAAGGCGCTATGACCCGTTTCTCGGCAAGAATAGATGCCGATGATGAGATGCATGACGATGCTGAAGGGGAAGGGGTAGTTGCTGACGATGAGTTTGAAAAACTGTTGGACTTATTCGTGAAAAGCCCGAGGGATGAAGACCGGGAGGAAGCCGGTGCTGAACAGGATACCTCGTGTGACACCGATGGGACGGTCATCGATGAAGAGTCGGAATGCGATGATTCCCGGCAGGAGCCAGAACCCGCCCCGGTCCCTGAATCTCCTCTGAAGGCTCTCGACACGCTCACCGGTTTGTATAATGTCAAGTCCAAGCTGCAGGCCTATGAGAAGTTGGTGAACTTCAACCGCATGAGGGAGGATAACGGCCTGCCCACTCTCAAACTTCCGCTTCATGCCATGTTCTGTGGGTCACCCGGTACGGGAAAGACAACCGTTGCAAAGCGCATGGGGCTTATGTTGCGACGTGCCGGAGTGTTGAGTCGCGGGCATCTGGTGGTCAAGGAGCGTGCCACATTGCTGGGTCCTAACTATAGCATGGAGGAGACCAATACCCTCGAGGCTATCAAGGAGGCCCAGGGGGGCATACTCTTTATTGATGAGGCCTATCAGCTTTATCAGCCCAATGATCCCCGCGACCCGGGCCGATTTGTCATCGAGGCGCTGATGACAGCGCTGGCCGACGAGTCAAAGCGTGATTGGATGCTTATTCTCGCCGGTTACACAGATGAGATGAAGCGCATGTTTGAAATGAATCCGGGACTGAGGTCGCGTATTCCAGAGTCCAATATCTACATGTTTGAGGACTTTACCGAGTCGGAGCTGATGGATATTGCCGATAATTATCTGGAACGTAACCATTACGAACTGTCGGCCGAGGCACGCGAGGCATTGACCGCGCGTCTTGCCAGCGACTATAGTCATCGTGACAGGTCATTTGGTAACGCACGCTATGTGATAAACCTGATACAGACCGAGATACTGCCGGCTATGGCGGCGAGGGTGATATCGGCCGGAAGCGTCGACAGCGGCATGCTGTCGATGATACTTGCCGATGATATTCCAGGCCCCACCCCTGGCATGGGAGGGCAGCGCCGACGTGTGGGCTTTTGTGCTTGAAAATAGCTCTTTGACGAGCCAAAAAAAATTCTTACCTTTGTCCCAAATTTTGTTTAAATAATCTCAGGTTCCGGGTATGGGACTTGAATAAAACTATTATCAGAGTGGAAACCAAGTACATTTTTGTGACGGGAGGAGTCGTCTCTTCGCTTGGAAAAGGTATCATTTCGTCATCTCTTGCATGCTTGTTGAAAGCAAGGGGATACAGGGTCACAATCCAGAAATTTGACCCTTATATAAATATCGACCCCGGTACTCTCAATCCTTATGAGCATGGTGAGTGCTATGTGACGGTCGATGGCCATGAGGCCGATCTTGACCTTGGTCACTATGAACGGTTCACCGACATACAGACCACTCGTGCCAATAATGTCACAACAGGACGTGTATACCAGAGCGTCATCGACAAGGAGCGTCGCGGTGACTATCTTGGCAAAACAGTGCAGATCGTGCCCCACATCACCGATGAGATAAAGCGCAATGTCAAAGCTCTGGGCAACACCGGCAAATTTGATTTCATCATTACCGAGATAGGTGGCGTGGTAGGCGATATCGAGTCGCTGCCCTTTATCGAAAGTGTGCGCCAGCTCAGGTGGGAGATGGGTGAAAACTGTGTCTGCGTCCACCTCACATATGTACCTTATATAGCCGCGGCCAAGGAACTCAAGACCAAGCCTACGCAGCACTCGGTGAAACAGTTGCAGGAGGTGGGTATACAACCCGACATACTGGTGCTCCGTACCGAGCGTGACATCTCGCCCGAGATGCGGCGCAAGATAGCACTCTTTTGTAACGTTTCGCCCGATGCCGTGATACAGTCGATTGATGTGCCGACAATCTATCAGGTGCCGGTCAACATGCACCGTCAGCATCTTGACGAACTGGTGTTGCGCAAAGCCGGTGTCGATGTCGAGGGTGAGCCTCACATGGCTCCGTGGATGCACTTTCTCGATAAACTGCAGGGTGCCACCGAGACGGTCAACATAGGGCTCGTGGGTAAATATGTCGAATTGCCCGATGCCTACAAGTCGATCAATGAGTCGCTCCTGCAGGCCGCCACATACAACGACCGCCGACTCAAACTCAGCTTCATACACAGCGAGCGTCTCAATGACGACAATGTCGACGGGCAGTTGGGCGGTCTCGACGGTGTCATCATCGCGCCTGGATTTGGTCAGCGTGGCATTGAGGGAAAATTTGTAGCCCTCAAGTGGTGTCGCGAGCACGATGTTCCTACATTCGGTATATGTCTGGGCATGCAATGCATGGTCATCGAGTTCGCACGCAATGTGTTGGGCCTTGAGGGCGCCAACAGCACCGAGATGGATGTCAAGACCCCCTATAATGTCATCGACCTCATGGAAGAGCAGAAGGGGATAAGCAATATGGGTGGTACCATGCGCCTTGGTGCCTACGAGTGTGTGCTCAAGCCCGGGTCGACAGCCGCCAAAGCCTATGGCACAGAGAGTGTCAAGGAGCGCCACCGCCACCGCTTCGAGTTCAACAGTGATTATCGTGAGCGATTTGAACAGGGGGGCATGACATGTGTGGGAGAGAATCCGGCCACCAAGCTTGTCGAGGTTGTCGAGATTTCGGGCAAGCGTTGGTATCTGGGTACGCAGTACCATCCCGAGTACTCGAGCACAGTTCTCCACCCCAATCCTCTCTTCCTCAGTTTCATAAAGGCTGCCATTGACTACTCGCAGCAGAAGTGATCAAATGTGATATTAAAAACAGGAAATAAACGAAATTATAAATTGAATAGATGGATAAGAACACATTGATAGGTATGTTGCTGATGGCTGCGGTCATCTTCGGCTTCATGTACCTGCAACCAAAACCCGACCAGGCCGCCGAGTCGGCACGTCAGGAACAAGTGGCCCGACGCGAGCGCGAAGCCCGAGAAGAGGAGGCCCGCAAGGCTGCCATACTCGACAGCATACGCCCCGCTGAGGTAGCCGATATGGCCAATACCATCGTTGCTGTTGGTGTGGCCGCTGACACTCAGGAAGGTGGTGCTACCGCCTATACCTACAATACAGCAGGTGTTACACTCGTGAGTCAGGATGGCAAGGTGTCAGGTACTGTCGACGCCATGGGCACACGTATTGATTACAATGCTGTGGTGACTTCTCAGTTCCCCGATTCCCTGTCGTTGCAACAGAAGCAGGCTGCTGTAGCCTCGTTGCGTGGAGCGATGACCAATGCTGCCAAGTACCAGACTTTTGCACGTCATCTGGCAGGTACGGACACAGTGGTGAGCCTCAGGAATGAGGTGCTCTCACTCAATATCTCCACCAAGGGCGGATATATCAACAATGCGCAGCTTCTCGACCATCGCTACTGCACCTACTTTGAGAATAAGGAAGGGGTCATTGATACAGCACAGGTTGAAGTGATACAACCTATCGCCCAGGACTATTTTGCCTTTGAGCTCAATACCGGCTTGCAGCGCATCGACACCCGCGACCTTTATTTCACTCCTGTCGTGGAGAATGACTCGACGGTGCTCATGCAGCTCGACCTCGGAGCCGGTGCCAAGTGGGGCCTGAGATATACGCTGGGCGGTCGCGACAGTTATGTCGTGAAGCTCGATATCGTTCAAGAGAACATCGACAAGATTCTCCCTCCGGCCACCTCGACCACCGCTTTCATATGGAACCAGCGTCTGGCACGCAACGAGCGGGGTCGCATGTTTGAGCAACAGAACAGCGCAATATATTACAAGGAAGCCGGCGAGGGTCCAGACGACCTGGGTATGAAGCATGGCGAAAAGCAACTCGACCAGCGTGTGCAATGGCTTGCTTTCAAGAACCAGTTCTTCTCGACAATCGTAATTCCGCGCGAGCCGTTCAATGCCGCCTCACTCAAACAGCGTGAGCTGGCCGACAACAACGACCCCTATTACCTCAAGGACATGAATGCCCGTGCCACTCTCGACTACTCGACGTCAAGCGATAATCCTGTGTCGCTCGACATCTTCATCGGTCCCAACCTTTACCCGCTGCTGAGTGGCGTAGATGATGAGGTTGCTCCCGGGGAGAGTCTGGAACTCACACGCGTTATCCCGCTGGGCTGGGCTCTCTTCCGCTGGATAAACACCATCATCATTATCCCGGTGTTCACATTCCTGAGCCAGTTCATAAGCAATTATGGTATCATAATATTGCTGCTCACTATCTTCATCAAGATTATCCTCTTCCCGTTCACCTACAAGAGCTATATGTCGCAGGCCCGCATGAGGGTGCTCGCTCCTGAAATCAAGGAAATCAACGAGAAGTATCCCGGCAACGAGAATGCCATGACACGACAGCAGAAAACCATGGCGCTATACTCGCGTGCCGGAGCAAGTCCCATGTCGGGCTGCCTCCCCATGCTGTTGCAGATGCCTATTCTCTTTGCCATGTTCAAATTCTTCCCGTCGTGTATCGAGCTGCGCGGTCAGCAGTTCCTGTGGGCCCAGGACCTCGCTGCTCCCGATGTGATTTTCACCCTCCCGTTCACTATCCCCATGTATGGCAATCATGTGAGTCTGTTCTGTCTGCTCATGACCGTGACCAATATTCTGTATACACGTATCAACATGCAGAACCAGCCTTCTGGGGCTTCGATGCCTGCAATGAAGTGGATGATGTATCTTATGCCTGTTATGTTCCTGGTATTCTTCAACCAATATGCCGCCGGCTTGAGCTACTACTACTTCCTTTCATTGTTGATCACCATCATTCAAACTTATATATTCCGCCGTTGCATCAACGAGAAGAAGGTGCGTGAGCGCATGATGGCAAGTGCAGCCAAGCCGCGCAAGAAAAGTGGCTTCATGGCCCGTCTTGAGGAGGCTCAGCGTCGCCAGCAGGCTATGTTGCGCGAACAACAGAAGAAAGGTGGACGTCGATGAACACACCCGTTGACAAAACACCCCTTATAGGCATGACCCTCGACCGGCTGCGTGTAGTGGCGGCCGGGGTCGGCCTCAAACCATTTGCGGCCAAGCAGATGACGCGTTGGCTCTATGTGGCGCGTGTCACCGATATTGATGCCATGACCGATTTGTCGTTGGCGGCACGCGCCCGGCTCAAGGAGAACTATGAGGTGGGACGCCAAGCCCCCAAGGCTGAGGCTCGCTCGGCCGACGGTACTGTCAAATACCTCTTTGAGGGAGTGGGAGGCCGCGATGTCGAGAGTGTGTATATACCCGACCGTGAGCGTGCCACGCTGTGCGTGTCGTCGCAGGCCGGTTGCCGCATGGGGTGCACATTCTGCATGACCGGGCGGCAGGGGTTTCATGGAAATCTTACATCGGCCCAAATCATCAATCAGGTGCTGTCCATCCCCGAGAGCGAGACGCTCACCAATCTTGTCTTTATGGGTATGGGAGAGCCTATGGACAACCTGCAGGAGGTGCTTCAGGCTATTGAGGTGCTCACGGCCCCGTGGGGGCTTGCCTGGAGTCCCAAACGTATCACCGTCTCCTCTATAGGCAAAATCAAGGAATTGAAAACCTTGCTTGATGTCACCAAAGTGCATGTGGCTATAAGTCTCCATTCCCCCTACAGTGTGGAACGCGCCCGACTCATGCCGGTGGAGCGCGCCTACAATGCCGCCGATGTGGTAGAGTTGCTTCGCGGCTACGATTTCAGTCACCAGCGACGCCTGTCGTTTGAATATATCATGTGGAGTGGTGTTAATGACGACCTCAGGCATGCCGATGCTGTTGCCAAGCTCCTGCGTGGCCTTGACTGCCGTATCAATCTGATACGTTTCCATGTCATTCCCGACAGCGACTTGCGGCCAGCCTCAATGGCTACTATGGAGGCCTTCCGGGACCGTCTCAACAGCAAGGGCTTCATTGCCACCATCAGGGCATCACGTGGCGAGGATATCATGGCAGCCTGTGGCATGCTGGCCGGCAAGGAGCGGGAGACTCATGATTGAACATAGGCTTAATGTTGACCGAGTTCAATGACGGTGTAATCCCAAGCCAAAAATAGAGCCGGCTGTGAACTTCAAGCGGTTATTGAATGTTATTATCCTAAGAAACTCAACACACCCCACACATTATGACTAAACGAATTGTTACTATAGCCTTTTCGGCTCTCATGGCAGTCATCTCGGCATGGGCTGCAGGCCCTGGTATTGAATTTGCCGAGAATTCATATAATTTCGGTAATATTGAGGAAGATGGCGGCCCCGTGAGCCATGAGTTTGTCTTTACCAATACCGGTGATGAGCCTTTGGTCATCATGTCGGTTACAGCAAGTTGCGGTTGTACCAAGCCCGAGTTCTCCAGCAAGCCTGTGAAACCCGGCAAGAGTGGCAAGATCAAGGTGACCTATCTGCCCACAGGACGTCCCGGCGAATTCAACAAGAATGTGCGTGTGAAAACCAATGCACAGCGTCCCAAGCGTGTGACATTGAAGATAAGCGGAGTCGTGATTCCGGAGAATCGTTGATCACCTCCACTGCAGTCCAACAATCAGCTTTTAAGGTTATGAAATTGCGTTCTGTACTGCCGGTATTGGCCTTCGTGGCCACGGCAATAGGTTATGCTGCCGGTCCCGAGGTGAAATTTGCAGATACCACCTATGATTTCGGTGCTTTTGAAGAGAACGATGGCACGGTAAAATGTGTATTCACCTATGTCAATACCGGTGACGAGCCGTTGTCGATAATCGCTTCACGTGCCACGTGTGGCTGCACATCATCGAGCTATACCAAGGAGGCTGTGGCACCCGGCGACAGCGGCTATGTCGAGGTGAGCTATAACCCGACGGGTAGGCCTGGACGATTCTCAAAAAAAGTCTATGTCGATTTCAATACCGAGCGCCCCAGACAGACGTTGCTCATCAAGGGAGTTGTGATCGGTGCCAGCAACACGTTGCGTGGCCGTTATCCGGTTGATGCCGGCATGTTGAAATTGCGTTCAGATAAGGTACTCCTTGGCGAGGTGTCCAATGGCAAGAGCAAGACATCATTTTTTGAGGTTTATAATGCTACGGCCGATTCGCTCACACCGCGATGGGTCAGCATTCCCCGTGGAGTGAAGATTGATACACCTACCCCCACGGTGGGTCCGGGCGAGCAGCTGTCCTATACGATATTCTTCGTCCCCGAGAAAGATATGTATGGCATCTACACTGATACCTTGAGACTGGAACCGGCTATGGGAGAGACTCCGGTCGAAGTGGAGATGATTGCTATAGTCGATGAGGATTTCTCGAAACTTACACCGGGACAGATGCGTGATGCACCTGCCGTCGAAGTGGAAAGCAATACCCTTGATTTCGGGACAATCGACCGCAACGGAGGCCCTGTGACCCGCAGTTTTATCTTTAAGAACACCGGCAAGGGCACAATGCACGTGCGCCGCGTCTATACCACCGACCCCGGTATTACAGTAACCACAACGACCGATAAGCTGAAACATGGAAAGGAGGCGCTTGTCAACGTCACTGTCGACCCCATGTCAATCCCATCGGAGATACTCAATGGACGCATCTCAGTGATAGTCAACGACCCGCGCAATCCCACCAGCGTAGTGCGTGCCGTGGGTCAACTGCGCTGACCCGAAGCCTCGTCAATGGTCATAAGAGCCCATTCGATAAGGAATGGGCTCTTAATCATAACTGGGCCTCACCCGGGTTGGAAAAGACCCCGATAGTGGAAGAGATTATGAAAAGCAATGGAGCGTAAATCCCATGTAAATTCCGGTGTAAATTCCGGATAGAGGCGCGGCTTTTGTGTGGAATTTGGTGATGTTGAGGATTTTTCGTACTTTTGCTTGAATTTTTATATACTGATTAAAAAATTTAGGCTATATGTCAATCGATAATTTGCTTTCAGAGGCTGTGTCACGCGCTGTCAAAGAGCTTTATGGCGTTGAGACCCCGGCCACCGATATTGTGCCGCAGACTACAAAGAAGGAGTTTGAGGGCAATCTTACCATCATTGTGTTTCCCTGGGTGAAGGCTGCCCGTAAGAGCCCTGAACAAGTGGGAACAGAAATAGGTAACTGGCTTGTGGACAATGAGCCTGCTGTCGACCGTTTCAATGTAATCAAGGGATTCCTCAATATTGTTATCGAGCCTACTTTCTGGAACGGTGTCCTGCATCACATTGAGGAGACTCCCGACTATGGCATCACGAAGGTAACCGAACAGTCGCCGCTGGTGATGGTGGAATACTCTTCGCCCAATACCAACAAACCGCTCCATCTGGGTCATGTCCGTAACAATCTCCTGGGTTATAGCCTGGCATGCATTCTCGAGGCCTGTGGCAATAAGGTTGTCAAGACCAATATTGTCAACGACCGTGGCATACACATATGCAAGTCGATGCTCGCATGGAAAAAATGGGGCAACGGTGCCACTCCCGAGACATCGGGCAAGAAAGGTGACCACCTTATCGGTGACTTCTATGTGCTTTTTGACCGCCACTACAAGGACGAAGTGAAGCGGCTCATGGAGGAACAGAACATGAGCGAGGATGAAGCCAAAGCTTCGTCACCGCTCATGAAGGAAGCCAGGGAGATGCTTGTGAAGTGGGAGCAGAAGGACCCCGAGATACGCTCCATGTGGCAGATGATGAACGAATGGGTGTATGCCGGTTTCAATGAAACCTACAAGCGCATGGGAGTCTCATTTGACAAGATATATTATGAGAGCGATACCTACCTTGAGGGTAAGGAGAAAGTGATGGAAGGTCTTGAGAAGGGAATCATGTACCGTAAGGATGATGGATCTGTATGGGCCGACCTCACAGCCGAGGGGCTGGATCACAAGTTGTTGCTCAGAAGTGACGGTACATCGGTCTACATGACTCAGGATATTGGTACCGCCAAACTACGCTATGCCGACTATCCCATCGACAAAATGATATATGTAGTGGGCAACGAGCAGAACTACCATTTCCAGGTGCTCTCGCTGTTGCTCGACAAGCTCGGTTTCAAGTGGGGCAAGGATCTTGTACACTTCAGTTACGGCATGGTCGAATTGCCCGAGGGCAAGATGAAGAGCCGCGAGGGTACTGTCGTTGATGCCGACGACCTCATGGACGAGATGGTGAGCACTGCGCGTGAGGTATCGGGCGAGCTTGGAAAACTCGATGGACTTACCCCCGAAGAGGCCGAGGCAATTGCCGAGACGGTGGGTATGGGAGCCTTGAAGTACTTCCTCCTTAAGGTCGACCCCCGCAAAAACATGCTGTTCAACCCCAAGGAAACGATCGACTTCAACGGAAATACCGGTCCATTCATTCAGTACACCTATGCCCGCATACGCTCAGTTTTACGTCGTGCCGCCGAGGCCGGAGTTGAGCGTGTTGACTATCTTGGAGTCACCCCCAATGAGAAGGAGATAGCCCTCATACAGACACTCGCCGACTTCCCCTCGACAGTTGCCGAGGCCGGTAACTCATATAGTCCTGCTCTCATTGCCAACTATGTATATGAGCTCGTGAAGCAGTACAACCAGTTCTACCACGACTACTCGATTCTCAAGGAGGAGGATTCGGCTGTGAAGTCGTTGCGACTGGCTCTGTGTGATGCCACGGCACGTGTCATAAAGACAGGAATGGGACTTCTCGGCATCAATGTGCCCGAGCGCATGTAGTAACCTGAGTCTCACTCGAATATGATGCAACCTTTTTTGGCATGAAGTTTGTTTGTAATAGAGAAGAATTTTAATATTTGAAAAAATGGATAATTACTATCAAAACAACTATGTTGACACACAAGCTCTCGATGCACATGTATCGAGAGTCATGAAGAGCGTGTATGTGCGCATGTTTCTGGCACTTTTGGTGACAGCACTTGTAGCATGGTTTGTACCTGAGATTCCCGGTGTACGAAGCGTGGTGCTCAATCAATTTGGATATATCGCTCTTGCAGTGGTTGAGATTGGCCTTGTAATAGGAATTTCGGCCGGTATCAACCGAATGAAATCCTCGACAGCCACACTGCTGTTCTTTCTCTTCGCCATTGTCAACGGCGCCACATTGTCGCTGATTTTCTTGGCATTTTCTCCAGAGTCCATAGCCAAGACATTTTTGATTACAGCCGGCACATTTGGCGCTATGAGTATCTATGGCTATTTTACCAATAAAGACTTGACAAAGTTTGGCTCGTTCATGGTGATGGCTCTTTTTGGCTTGATAATCTGTTCATTAGTAAACATGTTCTTAGGAAGCGAGAAACTTGACTGGATTATCTCAATAGCCGGAGTCGTGATATTCCTTGGTCTGACCGCGTGGGATACTCAGCAAATCAAGCAGATGGCATTGACTATGCCCGGAGCTACCGATGGTCGTCTTGCCACGCTTGGCGCCCTGAGCCTCTATCTCGACTTTATCAATCTGTTCCTCTACCTGTTGCGTTTCTTTGGCAGCAGCCGCGATTAAAGGATTGGTTTTAAGATAATAAGGAGAGCCGCCCATACGTGTGTATGAACGGCTCTCTCTTTTTCGGTTGTATGCAACCGTTGACGGTTGCATTGTATCTGTGACTGTCAATCGGTTGTCGTGAGGATCCTAAGGTGATATTATGGGCGCAGCTTCTTGATTGTCTCGAAGCATGCTGCACATTTCTCCTTGATAGCTGTCCAGTCGCCCGCTGCCACTACCTCTTTGGGGAAGAGCTTCGAGCCCATCCCCACGCAGTATACACCGGCTTTGAACCATGCCGAGAGATTCTCCTCGGTTGGTTCTACTCCACCTGTAACCATGAGCTTGGACCAAGGCATGGGAGCAAGCAGACCTTTAACAAATTTGGGACCCAGTACATCGCCGGGGAACACTTTGCAAAGCTCACAACCCACTTCCTGGGCGGCTCCTACCTCAGAGATGCTGCCGCACCCCGGTGTGTAGGGAACCTGACGGCGGTTGCACACTTTGGCTACCTCGGGGTTGAAGAGCGGACCTACTACAAAGCAAGCACCGAGCTGCATGTACAGGGATGCTGTGCCGGGGTCGACCACTGAGCCTACACCCAGAGCCATCTCGGGGCATTCCTTGGCGGCATATTTCACCAGCTCGCCAAATATCTCGTGAGCGAAATCGCCACGGTTGGTGAACTCGAAGGCGCGCACTCCGCCATCATAACAAGCCTTCACTACAGCCTTGGCGACCTCCAGGTCTTTATTGTAGAATACAGGGACCATCGGGGCTGTACCGATTTTGGTCATTACCTGCAGTTTGTCAAAACGTGCCATATGTTCTATTTAGCGTTGTACGCGACCGTTGGCATTGCCACCGGCGAGGGCTTCAACTTCCTCGGCCGATACAAGGTTAAAGTCGCCATTGATAGTGTGTTTGAGAGCAGAAGCTGCAACGGCAAATTCGAGTGCCTCACCCTGGTTGGGTTTTGTGAGCAGGCCATGGATAAGTCCGCCTGAGAATGAGTCACCGCCACCTACACGGTCGATGATGGGGTTGATGTCGTAGCGCTTGCTCTGGTAGAATTCCTTGCCATCGTAGATCATGGCCTTCCAGCCGTTGTGTGTGGCTGAGAACGATTCGCGCAGTGTCGAGACAACATATTTGAAGCCAAATTCCTTCATCATGGCTGCGAAGATACCCTTGTAGCCCTCGGCATCGGTGTTGCCTCCCTCTACGTCAGCATCGGGTTTGAATCCGAGACACAACTCGGCATCTTCCTCATTGCCTATGCACACATCGACATATTTCATCAATGGTCGCATGATGGATTGAGCTTTTTCCTTAGTCCACAGTTTTTTGCGGAAGTTGAGGTCGACGCTTACGGTTACTCCGTGGCGTTTGGCGGCCTCACAGGCAAGGCGTGTGAGTTCAGCGGCTTTGTCGCTGATGGCAGGTGTGATACCGCTCCAATGGAACCAGTTGGCACCTTCCATGATGGCATCGAAGTCGAAGTCTTCAGGGTCAGCCTCGGCAATCGATGAGCCGGCACGGTCATATATAACTTTTGAGGGGCGCATCGATGCACCGGTCTCACAGTAATATATGCCCACGCGGTTGCCACCGCGGGCTATATGGTCGGTGTGGACGCCATAGCGACGCAGTGCATTCACTGCTGCCTGGCCTATCTCGTGTTTGGGAAGTTTGGAAACAAAGTAGGCATCGTGACCATAGTTGGCGCAGCTTACAGCCACGTTGGCCTCGCCACCGCCCCAGATTATGTCAAACTGGTCGACCTGAACAAAACGTTTGCAGCCGGCGGGTGAAAGGCGGAGCATTATCTCGCCTAATGTGATAATCTTGCTCATTATTTTGTATTCAGTTTATAGTTGTTTATTATCTTATCGTTAACGGTTGATAGTCTCCATGAGCTTCACGGCATCGACATATTTGGCAATGCCCTCGGCTACGGCCTTGGCATCGCTCATGGCGTTGACCACTGTAGCGGGGCGATTGGTGA
This sequence comes from Clostridiales bacterium, assembly GCA_023666645.1. Lineage (GTDB taxonomy): Bacteria > Bacteroidota > Bacteroidia > Bacteroidales > Muribaculaceae > JAAVFS01. Next base: position 878,568 of record JAMPBP010000001.1, on the reverse strand, counting down.
CATCGCCTCCAGCAAAGACACCTTTGCGGGTTGTCATGCCATAAGGGTTCTCACGTGTGAGCACATAGCCACGGTCATCAACATCGATTCCGGTGGTCGTCGAGACTATGCGGGCAGCGGGAACACTGCCTACGGCCTGAATGAGATGCTCGGCCGGGACTACGCGTGTGTTGCCGTCCTTGTCTTTGAGCGTGATCGATTCGAGCTTTTTGCCATCACCACCCTCGACTTTCACTACCGAGGTTTCCCACAGGAATTTCACCCCTTCCTCAACAGCCTCGTCATATTCCGCGCGTAGTGCCGACATGCGGTCAATCGTGCGGTGGTAGACCACTGTGACTTCAACGGCTCCCATGCGCAGTGCCGAGCGGGCGGCGTCCATGGCGGTATTGCCACATCCCACGACGTATACCCTGTCGCCTTTGCCTACGATTACCTCTTCGCGTGCCATGAGTCCGCTCTCATAGAGCGTGACACGACGCAGGAATCGTATGGCCTGGCGCACGCCCGGGTGAGTTATTCCCGGAATGTCGAGACGCTTGGGAACACCGGTACCTGTACCCATGAATATGGCATCAAATCCCTGGTCAAAAAGGCTGTCGATGGTATGGTTCTCGCCAATGGTGGTGTTGAGGTGGAACACGACACCGAGATTGCCTATTTTCTTGATCTCGCGGTTTACAACCTCTTTGGGCAGACGGTATTCGGGAATGCCAAAACGCAACATACCACCGGCCTCACCCTCCATCTCAAAAATCTCGACTGCAAATCCCTGACGCGATAGGTCACCGGCGATGGTAAGACCGGCAGGACCGCTGCCTATGACGGCTACGCGGCCACGTGTTTTCTCGGGAATAGCCTCGTGGGTCAGAGCAGCCTCGCTGTCAAAGTCGGCCACGAAGCGCTCGAGTTTGGCGATGTGTACCGCTTCCCCTTTCTTGGCGAGGACACAGCCGCCCTCACACTGGCGCTCCACGCCACACACGCGACCGCATATGGCAGGTAGGTTGCTGCGGTTGTTGATAATCGACATGGCATTGCCGAAATTGCCCTTGGCAAGCTCGGCAATCCAGTCGGGGATATCGTTGCTTATGGGACATCCCTTCTTACAACCCGGGATTTTGCAATGCAGGCAACGCTGTGCCTCTCGTATAGCCTCGGGAAGTGTATAGTTTTCTGCGACCTCTTTAAAGTCCTGGCTCATCATTTCATTTCAAGGTAGGTAATCTTGTCCATGTCACCATAGTCAAGGTTCTCACCGCCCATGCCCCATATGAACATGTAGTTGGAGGTGCCGGCAGCGGCGTGAACCGACCACTCGGGCGACATGATTGCTTGCTCGTTGTGGAGCCATACCATGCGGTTTTCCTGTGGCTCACCCATTATGTGGCATATCGCATTGCCGGGGGTGAGGTTGAAGTAGAAGTAGCACTCGACTCGGCGGTCGTGAGTGTGGGCGGGCATGGTGTTCCACACGCTGCCGGGCTTCAGCTCGGTGAGACCCATCTGCAGCTGGCAGGGACCCTCTTCAAGCACATTGTTGACGATGAGCTGATTGATCACGCGGTCGTTGCTGTCCTCAAGCGAGCCGGCCTTGAGCTGGTTGGCCTTGATGGAGCCTTTGCGGCCATCGATGGTGATGAGCTGGGTCTTGTAGTGCTTGTGGGCTGTGGTGGAGTTGAGATAGAACTTGGCGGGATTGGCGCTGTCGACCGAGCGGAATGTCACTTCCTTGTTGCCATTGCCCACATAGAGGGCATCCTTGAAGTGGAGTTCATACTCTTTACCATCGACTGTGACAATGCCGTCGCCACCTATGTTGATGACTCCCAGTTCGCGACGCTCCAGGAAGTAGGATGCCTTGAGAGGATCAATGGGTTCCAGAGTAATGGTCTTGCCTACAGGAATCACGCCGCCAAAGATGAGACGGTCATACATGGAGTAAGTGAGGTTGATTTTGTTTTCCTCCATGACTTTGGGCATTACAAAGTGAGAGCGCAGTTGCTCGGTGTCATAATGCTTGACGTCATCGGGGTGACAGGCGCGCATTATCTTGTACTCAGTCTGGGCTGTCATGCCCATTGCAACAAATGCTGCTGCGATTGCTAAAGAAATTTTTTTCATAATTGGTTGAACGAGTTCATTAAAACGACAAGTATCATGTGCGGCACATTTGCCACACGTGATACTTGTGTTGAAATCATATTGTTTTTTCAAGAGTGTCTGAATTGTCCTTGATCATGGCTGCCTGGTTGCGCACGATGAGAATGCGGTTCCACACCATCATTCCGCAAGTGATGAGCACCAGAATGCCGGCACCTATGTATTTGAGGTTTACGGTGCACTGGTAGAGTGCCCAAGCCAGCGGTGACGAGGCGAAGTCGAGCGAACCTGCCTCGAAGCCCTGAGGAATAGCTACGGCAGCGTCCTGTGTTACATTGTACACATCGTGGGCCGCAAGTGTGAAGGCCGGGGCCATGTTGGTCACCATATAGAGTCCGCCCACGATTATTATCACACCGATTATGAATGTCTTGATGACATTGCCCTTGGTGAATGGCAATATGAGGGGGAACAGGTAGAACATGCCGGCGAGCGATGCCAGTGGCAGGAACTCATTGCCCGGAAGCATTACAGCCAGGAAGAGTGTCACGGGAATCAGGAGCAGCGATACAACGAGAGTAGTGGGGTGACCGATGACGAGAGCGGGCGACATGCCTATGCTCAGACCGTCGGCTCCTTTGAACTTGCGCGCTATAAGGCTACGCGTAGCGTCGGAGATCGGTTTCAGTCCCTCGATGAAGAGAACTGTTACGCGCGGGATCAACTCCATTACGGCACCCATCTTGATGCCAAGACCGAGGATATAGGGAATCTTGTCGACAATCTCCTGCCATGAACGGCATGTGAGACAGCCTATCACGATGCCTACCACGACACCGAGAAAGAGCGGTTCGCCAAGGAGTCCGAATTTCTTCTTCAGTCCCTCGGCGTCGATTTCCAGTTTCTGCATTCCGGGAATCTTGTCAAGGCCTTTGTTGATAATCCATGCAAAGGGAGCGAAACCTGCACAGAATGGCTGGGGAATAGAAATACCGTCCATGTCCTTATAATAACTCTGGAATTTCTTGGCGGTCAAGTCGGCCAGGATCAGAGTTATTATGTAGCATATGATGGCACCGAAGAATCCCCATGCGAGCGATTGGGTGGCAAAGTATATCACCGCACCGATGAAGGCGAAATGCCAGTAGTTCCATAAGTCGATGTTGACCGTGCGTGTGGTCTTGGTGAGAAGCATCACGATGTTCACACCGAGACACACAGGGATAATGAAGGCACCGACAGCGGTGTTGTAGGCTACAGCGGCGGCTGCGGGCCAACCCATATCGAATACCTTGAGTTGCAGGTCGTAGATGTCGACTACAGTGTTCAGGGCGGGACCGAGGGCCGATGTCAACAGAGCGGTGACGATAGAGAGGCCTATGAAGCCCACACCCACCTTGAGACCGCTCTTGAGGGCATCGCCAAACTTGATGCCTATGCACACTCCGAGCACGGTGAAGATGACTGGCATCATCACCGCGGCTCCGAGTCCTATGATGTAGGAAAATACGGCTTCCATTATTTGGGCTGTTTGCCTATGTATGCGAGGATACCACCGTCAACATAGAGCACGTGGCCGTTGACAAAGTTTGATGCATCGGAAGCGAGGAATACTGCGGGTCCCTGAAGGTCTTCGGGTGTGCCCCAGCGTCCGGCAGGTGTCTTGGCGATGATGAACTGGTCGAAGGGGTGGCGGCTGCCGTCGGGCTGTATTTCGCGCAGGGGAGCAGTCTGGGGGGTTGCGATGTAGCCCGGACCGATACCGTTGCACTGAATGTTGTGTTCGCCATATTCCGAGCAAATGTTGCGGGTCAACATCTTCAGACCTCCCTTGGCGGCTGCATAGGCGCTCACAGTCTCGCGGCCAAGCTCGCTCATCATTGAGCAGATGTTGATGATCTTGCCATGACCTTTCTTGATCATGCCGGGGATTACGGCCTTGGCACAGATGAATGGAGCTACCAGGTCGATGTCGACAACCTTGCGGAAATCCTCGACTGCCATCTCATCCATAGGAATGCGCTTGATGATGCCGGCGTTGTTGACGAGAATATCAACGCCACCCATGTTTTTCTCAATGTCGGCAATCATATCCTTGACTGCTGCCTCGTCGGTGACATCAACCATATACCCCTTGGCGGGTATTCCGGCTTCTTTATAGTTGGCAACGCCAAGCTCCATCGATGCCTCGGTGTTGCAGTTGAATACAATCTTAGCGCCAGCTTCATACAAGGCTTTGGCGATAGCAAAACCGATGCCGTATACACCACCGGTGACAAGGGCTACTTTGCCCTCAAGTGAGAAGTTTACCATAATGTATTATAATTTAAGTGAGTTATATTATTGGTCTCTGTTATTATAATGATATAGTGTGATGAGCGATATGGAATTCCTCCACTACAAGCTTTGGTTCTTATTGATGTCACAAAGATAATGATTTTAATATTATTTATGTCAACATTCATTTTATAATTTGGTGCCGTATGGTCAACATGGACAATTTCTCTACCTGATTTGCTCAATTACAAGTAAAATGTTTAATTTTGCGAAGCTATTCCCAATTCATAATTCCTGTATCATGAAAAATTTCCTGTTTCTTGCCATTTCCCTCCTGAGCTTATCATCGTCTATGACCGATATGAATGCCCAGAATTTTCAAAAGGGTGACTATGGATTCCTGTATTGCCACATGAGTGGGCGCGGTGAGTGGACCGCCTACGCCATAAGCCGTGACGGCTTGCATTATGAGGACATAATCAACGGTGACTCCATCTTCAGTCCCTATGAAAAAGCGGCCATTGAGGGTGGCACACGCGATGCCTATATCACACGCAAACATGATGGCTCGGGCTACCTGATGGTTACTACCGACATGCTGGTGAAGCGTAGTAAGAAATGGCACAACTATGGTATAAATCTCTTGACAAGCGATAATCTCATCGACTGGGAGTCAACTACATTTGATTTCAGAAAGGGTGCCTCGATATTCTCTGACACTGACGCTCCCGACCCCTATGACGACTATAGCTCGATAGTGAGAGTGTGGGCACCCCAGATCTTCTGGAATCCTGCCTATGAGTGGCCCGATGGAAAGAAAGGTGGCTATATGATCTACTACTCGATGTGGAATCCGGATGGTGGCGAGGAGTATGACCGCATGTACTATTCCTATGCCGACGAGTCGTTCACTACTATCACTAAACCCCGTATTCTGCTCGACTGGGGATATGCCACCATTGATGCCGATATCAATTACCTCGAGAGTGACGGCCTTTACCATATGATGATTAAAAAGGAAGGGGGAACCCCCGGTCTCTTTACCTCTACAGCTCCCGCGTTGCATGGCCCATGGAGCTTGCCTGTGGAGGACGATTATGTCGACTTCGAGGGTAAGAAGAAATGTGAGGGTGTGTCGGCTTTCCAGATTCCCGGTGAGGAGGGGTGGCGCATTGGCTACATCGAGTATTCCTCCAATCCGCGTCGTTACCGCATATGTCAGGCCGACAAATACTTACGCAATTTTCATTCTCCCGTTGGAATCGAGGGCGTAGGTGCTCCGCAGCACGGTTCTTTCATGAGAATCACCAAGGAGGAATATGACCGGTTGAAAGCTTGGTCTGACTCGCAGTCGAAGTTATGATTCGCTGTAAGTGGACAATATAGCCAATTATATGTACTTTTAGTTAAGACTTTAAACAATTTCTAATTTATAATTGTCTTAACTTTGTACCGCTTTTCAACACTCCCCAAAGGTTTTTTATGAGAGTTCGTCACATATTACTGCTTATATTGTCGATGGTAGGTGCCGTTTCAGCATCGGCCCAGATTGTCCCTGTTTCGGAGGAGGCGCGTATAGATGCCGATAGTGTGCGCCGTGCCTTTGACGATGGCCCTTACTTTGGCTTGTACAAGGACAATTACTTTATATTTGGTCCGGCTATCGGACAGAAAGCTACGAAGAAGAACACCAATGTGAAGTTTCAGATTTCCATAGCCCAGAAACTTACGAAGTCGACATTGCCCTGGGGTACTTACCTCTATCTCTACTATACACAGAAGGTGTTCTGGAATGTGCTTGAGAACTCGATGCCCATGACCGACCTGAACTTCAACCCCGGCATTGGGTTGGCCAAGCCTCTTTTCTCCAAGGGGCGATATATCGGAAAGTTCACATTCCAGATAGAGCATGAGAGTAATGGACGTGACAGCATATGGTCGCGCTCGTGGAACAAGGTGTCGCTCGGTGCCAATCTCATAATCGACAACAATCTCATGGTCCATGGCAAGGTGTGGATTCCTATAGTCGATGGAGAGAACAATAGGGATATTCTCAAGTATTGCGGTATTTACCAGGTAGGCACTTCAATATTGAGTAACGACCGTCGCTGGAGCGGCAGTATTGTCATGGTGAAGCGACAGGGGTGGAATATGTTCAATTTCAACACCATTGTGGAACTGGCCTATCGGTTGAGCCGTAAACAGAATCAATTCCTCTTCCTGCAATATTACAATGGTTACGGAGAGGGACTTCTCGACTACAAGCAGTTTCACTCACAATTGCGCGTAGGAATAGTAATCAAGCCCGAGCTGTTCAGCGACTTCTGATTCCTGAACACTTTTATCATACCTCATTATGTGGAGGGGCGGGAGCATGTCATTTGAGCAATCCCGACTGGGTGGACTCGACGCGTTTGAGCGCTTCGTCGGCATTCACTTTCTTGCCATAGCTGAGCGAATAGGTTACTGACAGCATGAAGTTGCGATGTGCTGCCGGATAGTAGTTCTGAAGCCGGTTGTAAAAAATGTCGCCATGGGTCACATTGCGGGCCCCCTTCCATGTATCTGACAAGAAGTTGATGGCGTAAACCCTCACTATCAAGTTTTTGTAGCTGTAACCGGCAAAGATGTTGTAGCTCTGAGGCATGACTGTGCTCATGAACGAGGTATAGAGTCGGGAGCCTGAGGCATATTTAGCTCCTATTGTGAACCTTGATTTGTAGTAGGTCACACCGGCATTCCATGTAAATGTCGATTTGTCAAACTGCTGCGGTCCTGTGAATCGGTAGAATGCAGGCTGTACCCTGAGTGTGGCTATGAGGGAGCGCTTTAGGAACCGTCCTGTAAAGTTCACCGTCGGGGTCAAGGTGTGAAGCGACCCACTGTTCATATAGCTTTGAATCATGACGGGGCGCCCCTCAGTGTCGGTGGCTGTGTCCCAACCGTAGGTAGCTGTGTTGCGACACAGACTGTATTGGAGGCTCACACCAAGCGACAGCAAGCGGCTCAGACTGTATTGAGCCGTTAACATGATATTGTTGTTGAAGTAGTTTTTCAGCTCAGGATTACCGGTGATCCATTCTATCTCTGTACGTTTTATGGCGTCGGGACTGCGATGGCTCACATTGTAGGAGACCATCTGCCTGAACAATGTCAATTGGGTCTGGAGTTTTCTTGATGGATTCCATGAAAAAGTAAGATATGGATTGACCCAGAAGTCATTACTTGTCTCATTATTGATTTTTATGCTGTGATAGTTGAACAGCAGCTGGGCATAGATGTCCACGTTGCCTATGGAGACGTTGACTGTAGGGGCTGTGCTGAGGGTAGTGCGTCGCATGCTTGAACGAGAAGGAGAGCTTCCGCGATAGTCGAGATTGTTGCCCATATTTCCGGCTGATATGTCATAGCCTATGTTGAACTGTCCGTATTGCTTGTTGGCCGCTGCCATTCCACGCACATACCAGGCGTCCTCACAGGCGTTGTTGGCAATCGCCCCGTTGTTTTCGGTCGAATAGTAGGTATTGCTGTGCCGGCGGGTGTAGGAAGCCGAGCCCGTGACCATGAGCATGTAATTGTGGGGAAGTGCAAAGTAATAGTCTCCGTTCCACGATGTTGTTGCTCCCCTTGACCTGTCAGAGCGGTCGAATGTCCCCGATTTGTAGACCGATGAGTAGTAGACCGAGCCACGGCTTGTCGATTCGGGGTTGTGGTCATAGGCAAATCCTATGGTGTTGCTCAGCGATTTGGTGTCGCTCCCATATACCATGCGTAGTGTAACATAGGGATTCTCGGAAAATTCCCGGCTGGATTCCGACTTTTCAGTGCGCTCGATTCTTTTGTCACCGAAATCGTATATCTTTTGGTCCTCAAAGTTGTTGCGTGACGATTTGCGATAGACATAACCGGCCGCGAGGTCATAGGTCATGCGTTTGAATGTCATCTTTGATGACACGTTGTAATTGCCGCGATTGTTGACAAAATATTGAGATGCATTCAATTTTGTATATCCACCTATGTTGTAGGTGTCGAGTATGATATTGATCACCCGGTTGTTTCCTCTGAAACGTATATAGGTAGGAAAGTCAATGTATTCTATTTTTTTGACATCACCGGGAAGTAGGTTGGATACATCATTGGCTGTAGCGGGCAAGTAGTTTATGAACAAGCTTATACCCTCACCCCAGGTAGTCTCGACTTTCTTTCCAAGCACATCGACCATTACATTGTCGAGAGCCATGCCGTCGAGAAGTTCGTATCCGCCGGGGGAGGCTTCCTTGATAGCCTTTGACGGTAGATATGTGACGGAGCGTCGGTCTACGATACGGTCGGAGGCTGTGACCGTGACCTGATGGAGCATATTGGTTTTGCGATGCATCACTATAGTAATCATGCTATCCCGACCAATTTCAACCACACTCTCTTCCATGCCGGCCAGTGTGGCTTTCAATATCGACATATCGGTTATGTCATTGAATTTGAATCGCCCGAGAGAGTCTGTTATCGCTACTGAAGACGGTTTCCCCTCGCCCGGCTTGAATAACCCTACAGTTGCATACTCGATTGCTCCGCCATCTTCCCCGGTAACGGTGCCGCGCAAGTCGCGTCCTTGCACATTAATCAAAACCCCTAAAAGGAAAAATACCATCCATGCTCTCGCCATAATGATACTGTTTAGATAGTTGTAAACGCAATTTAAACTTTTCGCTCCATGCAGGATAAATGTAAACCGTCTTGTAAATTTCGGTTGTATGCGCTTGTTGACAAATATAAGGATTTTTAGCTGTATTTTTGATAAAAAACACTATTTGTCAAAAATAACTATTATTTTAGTATCTTATGGTAGATTTATGAGACAGGCTCTTAGTCGCTGGTGAGGTCGAGGACCACGTTGTCCTTGCCTTTGTCGAAGTATTGGCGGCGCAGGGGGTTGCGGTGTGATTCAGCGTGGCGCTGGCGGTTGCGGTAGATGTCGATGGCGGCATAGATTGCCTCGCGCATTGACTGCTCGCTGGCTTCTCCTTTGCCGGCTATGTCATAGCCTGTGCCATGGTCGGGCGATGTGCGCACGAAGGGCAGTCCAGCGGTGAAATTCACTCCTCCAGCCATTGCGAGGGTCTTGAAGGGGGCTAACCCCTGGTCGTGGTACATGGCAAGGACTCCGTCAAAGTGGCTGTATTGCTCTGCTCCGAAGAACCCGTCGGCAGCATAGGGACCGAAGCAGTTGACTTTATTCTCGCGGGCCTTGGCGATTGCCGGCATTATGACATTCTCCTCTTCATGGCCTATCACGCCACCGTCACCGGCATGTGGGTTGAGAGCGAGTACTGCGATGCGGGGGTGGGTGAGGCCGAAGTCTTTCTCAAGTGAGCTATAGAATTGCTGTAGTTTGCCGTAGACAGTGTCGATGGTGATTTCGGCGGCTACATTGGCTATGGGGCAATGGGTTGTGACAAGTGCCACACGCAGTTTGTCGTTGAATAGTATCATCAAGGCTTGGTTCCCCTCACCGGCGCATGTGGCGAGATACTCGGTGTGTCCGGCAAAGTGGAACTGTTCGCTCTGTATATTATTCTTGTTGATGGGGGCTGTGACCAGGACGTCGATTTTACCATCCTTGAGGTCGGCCACTGCACGTTCCAGCGCGGCAAAGGCTGCCTGTCCGGCCTCGGTGGTTGAAGTTCCAGGCTCTATATGGGCTTCCTCACCGATTACATTTATAAGATTGTTGGCTTCGGGCTGAGCCTCGGCAGCGTCACTGATGCTGTTGAACGGGATATTGCCCAATTCAAGGCCACGACGGTAATAGTTGGCAATCTTGGCCGAACCATACACAATGGGGGTGCAGAGTTCAAGCAGACGGTTGTCTTCAAGGGTCTTGAGTATAACTTCGTAGCCAATGCCGTTGAAGTCACCGTGGGTGATTCCCACTTTTATTTTGTTTTCACTCATTTGCTTATGTAATTACAATATTTGGTATCGACAAAATGGTTTACACCCTTTATCTTCATAAGCCCCTTTTCAAATAGCAGGGTTCCCACTATAGCTGTGGCGATGCCGAGCATGACATCGATGAGATAATGATGGCTCGAATAGACGGCGGTAAACCAAATGCCGAGGGTTATAAATGCAAACAACACACGCGCCCAGTTGGCGCAACGTGCTTTGAGAGAGTAGATGAAGGCTATCAGCATGTAGGAGGAGTGGAGCGACGGTATTGCCGCAAAAACATTGGAGTTGCGGGCATACAGGCCGTCAAAGATACCCATGCCGGTCATCTGGTCGAAGCGTCCCAGTCCGGCAACATCGCCCGGTGTGCCTTGAATGAAGTCGAAGCCATATTTGGCCACATACCATGGTGGGGCGGCGGGGTGAATGTAGTAGATGGCAAAGCCTATGAGGTTCACCAGCAGGAATACCAGCGCGAAGTGGAGGTACATGCGGTCCTGGTGGTTGAAATAGAGCCATAGACCGAAAAGGATAGGCACAGGTACCCAGCACAGATAGAAGAACCCGGCAAGGGCATCGACCCATGGCGCGTTGTGCAGGGAGAAAAACTCGTTGGGGGTGCGCACCACGCCGTCGGCACATGTTATCCCGAACAGTGATTTCTCACAGTTGTATAGCCCCTCGATGTCGACGCTGTTCACTTCATAGTTGGGCACGATGTTCATCCAGTCGTAGGAGATGCCGAATATGATGAAGGGCAGGAGTGCCACTACCAGGCGGCGTGTCGGGCCGCAGGCAAAAAACAGCAGGGCTATAAGTGCAGCCAGATAGAGGTGCTCGGGTCTGAACCCCACACATAAGGCTGTCACCGCCAGCCATACTGCCAGCAGTACAATCATGACGATGCTCTCGGGGAGCGACGGCAAGGTGTTGTGTAGGCGGGGACTGGGGGAGGTGCTCATTTTTTAAGGCGTGTGAGTTCGCGGCGGCAATGGTTGATACGGGCAAAGGCAGTGATGTTGGCAAATACAGCAATGATAGCCATTCCTACAATGAGAATGTAGAGGGCGTTGAAGCATTCCATATCGACTGTCTTGCCCACGATACCGGTTGCCAGTGCGGCCAGACTGGTGATCACTACGCGCTCGGGACGCTGCATGAGGCCTATCTTGCACTCGATGCCGAGACCCTCGGCACGTGCTCTCACATAGCTCACCATTATGGAGCCTATCAGGGCTATGAACGTGATCAGAGCGCCTATCTCTCCAAGGGCGGTATTGGTCTGGAGTTCGAGGAAATAGAATGTAAGACCGCCAAGGGTGACCAACTCGCTGTAGCGGTCGAGCACTGAGTCATACATGGCTCCAAAGGTCGATTGCATGTTGCCTATGCGTGCCACCTGGCCGTCGAGCATGTCAAAGAGGGAGAAAAGTATCAGAATTCCACCGCCCCAGCCTATCCAGCCAAACTGGAACTGGTCCTCGACATCGAGCGACAGCTCGCGGCGGTGAATGATGCCGGCATAGACAAACATCGCAGCGGCAAGAAGATTGCCTAAGAATCCTATTGTGGTGACCATATTGGGGGTCACTCCCATCTTGATCAAGAGATTGACAAACGGTTTGATCACAACATAGATGCCTTGTTGTAATTGGTCACGTTTTTTCTTGAATAAGTTGTTTCCCATATCTGTAATTGAGTGTATGTATGTTGTTTACGGGTTATTTTTTGGAGGAGTTGAAAAGGTGACCTACGGAGTCTACGGCCTTTATGGCGTAGGGGTCGAACTGTTCACGGCGACGGTACACAAAGTATTTCTGCATCACGAAGTTCCAGCCCAGTGACACTACAAGCGAAACGAAAAGACGTGCGGCGGCAAAGCTGCCTACATTTGTGAATCCTATCGTCTCCAGAATGTGCCAGTTATCGAGCACGTTGGCAAACAGGGCTGTGCCCACGGTGTTGAACAGCACGCTGCCCAGCCACACGAGCAGATACTTGACAGCGACGGCCTTGACCGGGCAGTCGCTGGCATGGAAGGTGAACTTGTAGTTGATGCAGCAGTTGACGATACCGCCAAGTACTGCTCCCACAGGGGTGGCCAGCCAGTCACTCACTCCCATCGCCACAAGGCCTATGCTGGTGCCCATGTCGATCCATGATGCTACCTGTGACGACATTGAGGAACGCAGGAATGTGAAAATTCCGCCTCCGTTGACCACTTTGTCTGATATTTTCTTGACGATGCCCATTGTGTTTATCTCAAACTGACTTTTAGAAAATGCTGAGGGTGTTATGGTTAATGGGTGCTAACCCCGCCTTGATTTCACCATTGCCATGATGGCTTTGGCTATTGCCGTCGCTGCTTGTGAACGGCAGGGGGCAAAACTGGGCCAGTCGTTGAAATCGATGAGGGTGATGTTGCCTTCCTCGTCTATGACAGCGTCGCCGCCATAGACCATGACGTTGAGCTCGCGTGCCGCTGCTGTGCACAGCTTCTTGATTTTTTCCTCGATGGTGCGTGAGAATTCGTTATCGGGCTCGGTGTGATAGTCTGGACCGTAGGGGAGATACCAATGAAAAAAGGTGGAGTCGAGAATGCCATAGAATTTTATGATGTCTCCCTTGATGTGGCGGGAAATGACCGCGCGGGTGATTCCTCGCAGAAAATATTCCTGCAACACTTCTTGAGCTTCGTCGGCGGTGCGCACATATGATACATCTTCCTTGTGCATGGCATAGTTGTCGGCACGTTTTATCCAGCATTTGTCGATGCCACGGCGTTTCAGTTCCTCTTTGATGGATACGTTGGTGCTGGTAATGACACTTTCAGGGAATGGTATGTTGCTGCCTATGAGAATGCGTGTCTGACGCTCGCGTATGCAGTCGGCTATGCCCGTGGGTGCATTGATCACGGTGGCACCCTGTTCCTGAAGCTCGGCGAGGGTGGCCAGCGACCGTTGCTCACGGCACATGTTGATGATTACCTGCTCGGTAACCTCGCCTGTGTTGAGCTGTTCCTCGCTGTACAGATTTACCTCGCAGCCACGACGACGCAATTGGTCAGCGACGTTGCTCAATATGCTCGCGTCGTTGCCTATATGATTGGGGGAATAAGCTCCGGCTCTCATTATCGCGGCTATTTTTATCTGTGCCATGTGAAGATGTCGATTTGTTTACAGTCTACAAAGTTAATCATTTTTTGCATACAGCACAAAAAGATAGTCTACTTTCATACTTTCAATACTTTCGGTGTTTTGATGTTTTCAGTGGACTATCTAAAAGCCTGTCTCAGTTTTTTGATACGTTATCGTTGTGAGCCGGATATCTTGGTAAATGCCGGATGGTCAGCCTGGAATATCGGAACTCCATGGAACAAAAGAGAGGCTGTGCTTTCACACAGCCTCTCTTATAAGTGGTTGACGAATTGTCTATTAACCGTTAACCTGCTTCATGTGAGCGATGAGGTCGAGAACCTTGTTAGAGTAGCCGATCTCATTGTCATACCAAGAGATAACCTTCACGAATGTGGGGGTGAGCTGGATACCAGCCTTGGCGTCGAAGATAGAAGTGAGGGGGCAGCCGAGGAAGTCGCTTGATACGACAGCGTCCTCAGTGTAGCCGAGGATACCCTTGAGCTCGCCTTCAGAAGCTTCCTTCATGGCGGCGCAGATCTCCTCATAGGTGCAGGGCTTGGCGAGGTTTACAGTGAGGTCAACAACTGAAACGTCGAGGGTGGGGACACGCATCGACATGCCGGTGAGCTTACCGTTGAGTTCGGGGATAACTTTACCTACAGCCTTGGCAGCACCGGTAGAAGAGGGGATGATGTTGCCTGAGGCAGCACGGCCACCGCGCCAGTCCTTCATTGAGGGACCGTCGACAGTCTTCTGGGTAGCTGTTGTAGAGTGTACGGTTGTCATGAGACCTTCAACAACGCCAAACTTGTCGTTGAGAACCTTGGTGATGGGAGCGAGACAGTTGGTTGTGCAAGAAGCGTTAGAAACGAACTGTGTGCCCTTAACGTATGTGTTCTGGTTAACACCGCATACGAACATGGGGGTGTCGTCCTTTGAGGGAGCTGACATTACAACATATTTTGCACCAGCCTCGAGGTGAGCCTGAGCTTTTTCTTTGGTAAGGAACAGACCGGTTGACTCAACAACGTACTCAGCACCTACCTCGCCCCATGCGATTTCAGCGGGGTTCTTGCATGCGGTTACGCGAATGTGCTTGCCGTTTACGATCAGCTCGTTCTTCTCTACGTCGCAGCTAACTTCGCCTTCGAAGCGGCCGTGCATTGTGTCATACTTGAGCATGTAAGCCATGTAGTCAACAGGAAGAAGGTCGTTGATAGCAACTACCTCGATGTCGTTGCGCTTTGTAGAAGCGCGGAAAACGAAACGACCGATACGGCCAAATCCGTTAATACCGATTTTTGTCATGATTAGTTAATGTTATTTATTAGTTTATGTTGGGTTTTAAACGCTTTTGTAAATGCCGCTTAGCAGTGTATGGGCTCTACGGCACTGCAAAATTACTAATTATTTCATTTTCTTGTATCTATTGAGCCAAAAAATTAATGAAAAATTTCGTTAATCGGGCTTTATTCTTTCTTTTGGGCTGCTCTTCGCGGGCCGGGGCTGTTGCCGCTTTATGGAATCACCACGGTGCAACGTGCCACACGGTTCCAGTTGTTGGTGTCAAACAGGTGGCCTATGCCCTCACCGCGGGCTTCGATGCTCGATGCCGGGATTCCCTGGGCTATAAGGGCGCGTTTCACTGCTTCGGCACGGCTTTGGGCGAGGCGCCGGTTGAAGGCAGCGTTGCCATCAGATGATGCGAAGCCCTCGATGATAATCTTCGAACCGCGATTCTCCTTGGCTGTCTGTGCCAGCATGAAAATGTTGGGGCGTTGGTCGGCCTGGATATCTGATGATGATATGTTGAAGAATATGTAGCGGGTGTTGTTGCCATCGTGTACCACGGTTTGCGCATCGGTGGGGCGGCTAAGGCATTCCTGTAGTTCTCGTTCTTTCTCCTGCAAGGCCTCGCGGCAGTCGTCGCTGCCGCTCTCCGATTCGGCCAGGCGGGCCCGCAATATGTTGATTTCGGCATTGAGGGCATCGATTTCGCTCTGGTCGTAGGGTTTGATGATGACAAATGAATGGCCGCCGTAGCTGTTGCCAAAGTGGTAGGTGATACCTGCCGAGAGTTCTACCGCGGCATGATTGGAGTCGTAGATTGCCGATGCTCCTATGTTGGTCATCTTGGTGTGTCCTCCCATGTTCCATAACATGCGGGGTTTGAACGACAAGGTCCACTGTTTCTGTTTGCCAAGGTTGATGTTGAAGTTGAGTCCGGCTTTTGTCCCCCAGGTATTGCCGTCGCTGTCAATGCTTTTGGGGTAGTAGCTGTGGAGCCAGCCTACACCGGCTACACCTTCAAGCTCGAATGTGCGGGGTGTGCCCTTGTATCCGGCAAAGGCGTTCATGAAATTTACGGCACCATATACACCGAGATACTGGCCGTCAAATGTGTTGGGGCTTATGTGACGCATCCATCGCGAAGTGTTGAACGACCATGTTCCGTCGATTCCGAGTCCCAATACAGGAGTGACCTGTTTGCGCAGGTCTATGCCCATGATGCCACGTGCACGGTGCCAGAATGGCCCCCCGTTGAACGGAGATGTGACACCTGCTGTGTAGCCTATCGACCAGTTGTCGGAAAATTTGCTTCCTTTGACTGTAGTCACCGCTGAAGCTTGCAATAGGCTGGTTATTAATGTAATAATAATATATATGCGTCTCATTTTTTACTTTTGCTCACTTTTTCTCAACCACAAAGTTAATTTCTTTAACTTAAAATTCAAAATTTTGAGCCTGAATTACTACTTTTGTGTATGATTAGTACAGTTGATAACAATTTTTGTAGAGCAGGCTCTAAGCCGCGTTACGACCTGCTTGACGGTTTGCGTGGTGTCGCTGCCTTTATGGTGATTCTTTATCATGTGGGGGAGTGTTTTGCTTCTTCGCCTGTCGATCAGATTTTCAACCACGGGTATCTGGCTGTCGATTTCTTCTTTGTTCTCTCGGGCTTTGTCATAGGCTATGCATATGATGACAGTTGGAAGCGTGGAATGACTGCAAGGCAGTTCCTTATGAAACGTGTTGTGAGATTGCAACCTATGGTGGTTGCGGGTGTAGTGCTCGGTGTAATTGCATTCATGATCCAAGGTTGTGAAAAATGGGACGGCTCTTCTGTCTCAGTTCCGGCCGTTATGTTATCGCTTTTGCTCGGACTTTTCATGATTCCATCGTTGCCTGGCACGCTACCCGAGATAAGGGGCAATGGGGAGATGTTCCCGCTCAACGGCCCTTCCTGGTCGCTCTTTTTTGAGTATATGGGGAGTATATTCTATGCGCTTTTTCTCCACAGGTTTTCCACGAGGGCGCTCGCTGTTTTCACTGCTCTGTCGGGGTGTTTGCTCGCCGGCATTGCCTTGTTCAACTGTTCGGGGGCCTATCATCTCGGCGTGGGTTGGACAGCTGCCGATGGCGGCTGGTGGATGGGATTGGTGCGCATGACCTTCTCATTCTCAGCCGGCATGCTACTCTCGCGTTGTTTCAAGCCTGTGCATATAAGAGGCGCTTTCTGGATATGCTCTGCACTCATTGTTGTTTTGCTTGCTGCGCCTTATGCGGGTTCAGCAACCCGGGTGTCGATAATCAATGGTATTTATGATACTGTGTGTACCCTGGTGTTGTTCCCTCTTATTGTATATATAGGTGCATCGGGACGGTGTACTGACAGCCGGTCTCAGTCGATATGTTCGACACTTGGGGTATTATCTTATCCGGTGTACATTATACATTACCCTTTCATGTATCTGATGTATTCGTGGGCTTGGTCCAATGGACTTTCGGTCACTCAGGTACTTCCCGTAGCCGTGACGATAGTGATTGTTGCTCCGTTGCTGGCGTGGTTATTGGCCAAATACTACGACACGCCGGTGAGGCGCTATCTGAACAGTCGTATGAAACTGTGATGCCTCGGCGTCGCATTCCTCTCGCGATATAACAGTTATGTTGTCCACAAACCCGGGAATGATGCATGAAAGCAGACGGTGACCATCGTTGTTGCCGATATAGCTGTTTATTACCCGTGAGGGATACATCATGGCGAGGAGAAGCGGAAGTTCGCCCTGCCCGTCTTCATCGATTACCAATAATGGTGAGTCGCCGGGTATGTGTTCAATATTGCATGCTATTGTAGAATAGGTTTTCAATGCTTTTCTCGCCTTGCGCTCTACATCGGCTCCCTTGTAGCGGTATTTGTCATAAACTGTAGGGGCGAACATTGCAACGGTATTCTCTGCCCGGCATATCCTGACTTGCTCCATTTGGAGTTGCTGTGTCAGTGTCTTGATTTGCGCCGTGATGGAACTACCCGCCGAATCGGGTTTATCCCGGGCTATAAGCCGTCCTGCTGTCATGATGACTGTTCCGCCATGGAGCAGAGAAGAGCCTTCAGGCATGATTTGACCAAGGCCATGAATATGGACAGGCAGTAAATCAAGTCCAAGGGAATTGGAAAGCTCTATGGCTTCAGTCGGGGAAGAGCATATGCTATAGCCTTGCGACACGTATGGGCGCAACATTTCAATCATATTCCCGGTCACGTGGTCTACGGTTATAAAGTCAAGCCAGTCTGACAGTCGGCCTGTTATAGGTTTTTGCCTGGTGTGGTCATTGGTTATGAGGATAATTTTTGGCGTCAAGGTCATCAGGTAAATGCATGAAAGAAATGACTGATGATCAGTTGTCATAATCAATGGGGTGCTGAAATCGATACCATCGGGATTCTCAAACCGGTATTTGATTCCCGGCATCCTATTTACGTCCCATCGGAACATGGAACAGCATAGACGGTGCAGCATCAGTTTCTTCTTTGGAGTTGGCTTTGTCAATTCCATCATAAGGATTCCTATGATGTAAGCGACATTCAACTGGATAAACAGCACAGACGAGCTGAGTATGGTGCTTAGAACTTTTTTCAATGTAACAGGGCGGTATCTCACCACGCCATTTTTCTTCACTAACCAATTGAATATCAATGGAGGGAATAAATAGGCCATAATCACGACCGATAGCATTCCTGTAATTGTCACTTCTCCGAGTGAACGCATCGCCGGGTGTTTGGCAAAAACCAGTGTCCCGATGCCAATGAACATTATAAGTGCCGAGATGATAATGCTGTTTTTGTATGAGGCGAGCAGTTTCTTCCTGTAGGCAAATTCGAAAGAAAGACCCTCGGTCATGAAAATGGTATAGTCATCGCCTTGACCGAATATGAATGTAGCCAGAATGATGTTGACTATATTGAACCGGATTCCAAGTAATCCCATTAATCCAAGAATCCATATCCAGCTTACAGCCATGGGAAGGAATGATACTGTCGCCAATTCTATACTTCCCAGGGAAATCCACAGAAATACAAACACTATGAAACCACATGCTATGCCTATGTA
Source organism: Clostridiales bacterium (assembly GCA_023666645.1). Classification (GTDB taxonomy): domain Bacteria; phylum Bacteroidota; class Bacteroidia; order Bacteroidales; family Muribaculaceae; genus JAAVFS01. The sequence goes on along the minus strand of JAMPBP010000001.1, from coordinate 859,709 downwards.
GTTGAAGTCGGCAGTGAGCGTATTGGTAATCGAGCTGTTCATGCTCTTTATATCGAAGGCCATACCATAGAATCCTTCGATAGAATTGAGCTCTTTTTTGACACGCTCCACATCTTCAGGTTTTACTTCAACAATCTGGACTACCGACCGTCTTTGGGCCACGCTGTCTTCACTGAGGTTTCCTAAAAGTAGTGATTTGTTCAGGCTCTCAAAATAGTCATGGGACCTTACATCGTAATTCTTATCAAGAATATCATAAAAATCAGCAAATGCTTCTTCACTGAATCCGAGTGACGCTCCTACTGATTTAGTTCCGGCTGTCAGCTTTTCCTTATGTTTATCTATAAACTCCTGCCATCTTGAAAGACTCCGCTCCTGTTGTTGCATAGAAGGAAGGAAGGGCGTGACTTCTTTTTTGCGTGTTACGAAGCCTCGGGTCTCGAGGAGAGATATGTGTCGGTCTATGATTTCGTTCTGAGTCAATGCTTCGTCCCATTCCTGTCCACTTGACACTATGTATAGGTTCTCGCTGTCATTATCGATAGCCTGCAATTTTGAGAAATATTCAAGGTCGGCGCGTTGTTCAGGTGTCATGTAGTTTATGTTCCTTAAGTCGGCATCAAATTCGGTCCTGAAACTGAATGCTGCAAACAGCAGGGTCAGCGCGATGACAGTGTAAACGACCCATTTGTTTTTCTCGACCGATATGCCGGCCAATCTTGATATAACTGTGGTCTTGTGTAAACCGTCGGTTGGTTTGTTGATTTTGACGGCATGAGGCAGGTATATCAGGACAAACAGGATAGTTCCTGCCAGCAGTAAGGAACTGAACAGACCCAGGTCGTGGAGGGCGACAGAGTTCAACGGGACAAGGCACAGGAAAGCCCCTACTGTTGTGATATTGCCTACGACCAACGGCGAAATTATCTCTCTCAGTGCCCGGCGTGTCCGGGAGCTGTTTTGAAGATGGTCGATAAGGTGTAGAGGATAGTTAACTGCGATACCCAGGATTACTGATGCGATTCCTATCACGATGATCGATATGGAATTGTAGAACAGGGCTATTCCTCCCATGGCAAATAGCCACCCCCAGCCGGCTGAAATCAGGATCAGCGCTATATTACGGGCGCTTTTGAATGCATATATCAAGAGACACAATATGAGAATTGCAGCGATTGCGATGGCAAGGACACTGTCATTCTTTATCTGCGTGGCGTTTGTGACGGCAATGGCAGGGCCTCCGATGATATGGATATCGAGATTGGGGTTGTCAGTTTCAACTTTTTCTTTGGCTTTGTTGAGCAGATTGACCAGTGATGCATTGTGTTCCGATTCATTGGCACCGAATGATGAGGTTATGATTATGATTGCCTTTTTTGAATCGGGCGATAAAATGTAACTGTCGTGTGTCTCATAATCAATGTCGAGCGCACCCTGTCTGATACGGGTAAGGACCGGTGTGAATAAATTCAGTGGGTCTCGGGGTATATTGGATGTCAGCAATGATGATGAGGGGAACAGCAGCATTTGCTTGTCGTTGTCAAGTTGTTGTGCTATATAATTGGGGTCGGTCAATAGGGTATCAATCCTGGCATAGTCATCTTCTGTCAGAAAATATGGAATATCCATATATATATCTGACATTAAGTCGAGAATTTTGTCGACATCAATCTCCTTGGTGATATTGCTGACGAACGAAAGGGTATCATATTCCTCGATTATACCGACAAAAGTATCGACTCCGTCAACTAAAATCTGTGGGTCAAAAGTTGTCGAATCCTTGGCCTCTACGGTAGCGATGATATTGTTTGCTCCCGAAACATCCTGATACACGGTCAGCGCTGTGTGATTAGTGTTGTCAAGAGGAAGAAAATCAGATATATCTTCCTTGTATTGAAGATTCAGCACTGATATCACAAGCACACCGGTCAGAACAAGAAATGACCCCCAGGCTATGGCAGGGTGTTTCCTGAAATAATCATACAGTGTGAGTATAGTCTTTGTCATGCTGATTCTTTGAGATAGAGGCCCGTGAAATCTAATCGGGATTCTTGATTATTCCGAGAATAAAGAGTTGACCCAATTGATGAATTCTTCGCGCCAACCTATCGCTTCTTCGGTCGTTTTGCTCGGGGTCGCGCCAAATCCGTGTCCTCCGGTTTTGTACTGGGTATATCTATGTGGCACACCCTTTGCCGTCAATGCCGAATCCATCAGCTCCGAATTGCGATATTTTACTATAGGGTCATCGATGCAGTTTATCAAGAAGACAGGTGGCATATCGGTCCTTACGTGCTTTTCAAGCGAGAGTGAGTCTTTCATTTCACCACTTATTGATTTACCTTCTCCTAACAAGCCCCTGAGTGACCGTTTATGAGTGGATTGGTCCACAAAAGAAACAACCGGGTATATTTGCGCAATGAAGTCGGGCCGGAGCGACACCGTCGGGGAAACCCCTGCTGAAGATAGGAAGTCTGTATCAAAGAACTCACCCGACATTCCTGCAAGATGACCACCGGCCGAAAATCCCATTATACCGGTCTTGTCGGGATTTATGCCATATTCTGCGCCTTTTTCTCTGACCAGCTGGATAGCGCGTTGCACATCCTGTAGCATGTCGGGGTAACGATTTCCTCGTGACAGTAAACGGTAACGTGTTATGAAAGCCGGTATTCCGCCCACCCTGTACTCAAGGACAAATGCTGAGATGCCATTTGACTGAAGCCACTTAGCTACATCAGCGCCCTCGGTCTTGCGGTCCAGCCAGAAATAACTGCCGCCGGGGCACACGATGACAGCAATATTGTCTTCACCTTCAGCAAGGTAGGGCGTGAGTCTTACATTTTTGTCAACTCCAGTGCCCGCCCATATGTTCACTGACCCCTGAGCCGATGCACTGAAGCCTATTAGTGCGAGTAACGAGAATGGCAGTATTTTATTCAGTCTTATAAGCATCAATCTGAGCATTCCTGGATTTTTGGGGTTATACTATTATTTTCACAACATCTCCCTACGTGCTGTTGGTCATTCACATTTTGCTCCTGTATAGGGGAAAATGTGTAGGTTATCTGTCTCTTGGTATTTGTGAGGATTATCTCATTGTCATTCCTGCTTACAATGTAATATCGTTTTTCCTTTGCCGGTGTCCCATATAAGATATGCAGGCAATACTTAATGTCGCTCCTCAATACCCTTTTGATGTACCACTTGTTTAAGAATCCAATCACATCATGAAGCTTGATTCTATGGGATTTCTTCTCATAGACAAACGATAAGGCGGTAACTCCAAATTCATTGACCATTGTCCCGATGATCGTGTCTTCCTGGTTTTTTGCGATGAGGATGCCCGAGAGATGACCTTTGGACATCGAAATGTCAAGAGTGAATCTACTTGTCATGGCCGATTGCTCGGCCGGTATTCCGATTTGGGCGTTGACGACTATCAACGGCAGGAAGATGCTAAGGAATAGTAAACAGATTCTCATCGAGAGCTTTATTGAAGTTGATATTTGAGAATTTGATATTTGTCCTGTCGCTGTTTTTCTCGACAATGTTCAACTCTGAAATAACGTTGTCATTCTTGCTGAATAACATTTCGATTTTTGAGAACATCTGTCTCAATTCTTTTTTCTTCGGCACGAGTATGATTTTCCATGCCGTCTGGCTATCTTTGACATTCACGGAGAAATCGGCGGTGTTTGACAATGCTTTACCTGTCACAGTGCTCATCATTATGCGCGCTATCTCTTTGAAAACCTTGTTGGAGCCGGTGTCAATCACATCCTTTCTTGAATTGTTGCCGACGTAGACCTTGGTTCCATTCAGAATGAAGATATACTCATAAGGCGCTCTGTATTCCCACCTCAACTTGTTTGGTTGGGAATAGCACATGCTGCCGTTGGCGACCATTTTGTCGCTCAGTAAAGAGATATATTTAGTTTGAACGAATGTGCAGCTCAAGGACTTGAGTTCTGATGCCGATGTGTTTATTTGATCAATGACCTCCTGCTCTTGCCCGGGTGTCAATGAATAGGCCGGAATAGCTATCTCACAGCATAGCCATAGACCTGTTATTATTTTACATATCAGTTTTCTCATATCTGTTACGATGCGGTTTGGGAAGGAGTCAAGTGTCAAGCGATTGCATTTTGACAGGTTCAAACCTTCTCGCAGAAAGTGGCTGACAGTGAACCCGGTGGCGGGTTCATCATATCCGGTTCAGTCTCAGTTCCACTATGCGCAACCTTATTAGTTGCTTGTTCCAGTGGCAAAATTAGAGATTGTCATGCAAATAACCAAATTGGAAATGAGTACATGTCAATGTTCAGATGATGGAGCAGCGATTACTTGATTTGCTTGACTATGAGCTTGCCAAGATTCTCTCCGATACTTTTGAATTGGTCACGGAAGGCAATCTTGTCGTCGTCGTCATCATCATCCGATTTATAGGCGATTGTAGCCACAGGTTCTTCCTGTCCCTTTTTCTTCAATAGAATCTCGCCTGTTATTTCACCACCTTTTGAAATAGTGGCCACTTCCATCTCAAAGTAATATTCAGAATTGATGAGGGTCGTGTAGTCACCTACGAGACGTATTCCGTATTCACCGGTGTAGTAATTGGTTTTGCGGTAGAGGTAATCAAGTGATTCCGATTCCCAATCTTTGTTCCTTTCAGCTTTGGCAAGAAAGTCATCGAGGGTCCCGGATTTCCCGTAGAGAGCATTGTCCCATTTCACTGTTATAGGAATTGTCTTGACGCCTTTCAGTTCAGAGAGTGAGCCACTGACAATCTTTGTGCCGGCAAATGCGGGTATTGCCAGAAGAGTGAATGCGAATAATAAAAATAGCCTGTTCATTTTTCTGTGTGTTGAGTTGATGTGAATATGATAATAGATTGGTGCAATGCTCACCGAAGACAAAGATATATAAAAACGCATATTCCCGGAAATAGCTTAGGGGAAATTTGCGATTGCAAGGGGTGAAAAATAGGTCATAAATATAGAGTTTGATAAAATAGAAGCTAAAAATGACTCATAAGGAGGTGTTTGAAATGTATAAAAATTGTATTTTTGCTGAAAAATAAATCAACCACCAGCAATCACAAACCATGAAATTCGGAATTAACCAACTACTTACGCTCGGGGTGATGTTTTTTACCCCTTTTGTTTCTAATGCAGCTCCACGCCATGTGGAAAACATTAACCGTGGCTGGACATTCGCGCGCGGTGACGCGGAGGGTGCCCACGGTGCGGCATTTGACGACAGTGACTGGCAGGAAGTGAATCTTCCTCATGACTACCTGATCGCCCAGCCATGGGTCGAGCCCGGTGCCGACGAGAAGGCCGATATGGACAATCCTGTGGCCAACGTTGCCTCGAAACTCAGCTCACGTGCTTTCAAGGAACTTGGTCCGGCCTGGTATCGGTATGAACTCGTAGCCAAGCCCGAGTGGAAAGGGAAGCGTGTTCTTCTCGACTTCGGCGGAATTATGCTTGTGGGAGATGTCTACCTCAATGGTGAGAAGGTAGGCGGAACCGACTATGGCTACCTGGGCTTTGAAATCGATGTGACAGATAAGCTCAATTATGACAAACTTAATGTCGTGGCGGTGAGAGCCGATACCGGAAAGCCTGAGAATTCGCGCTGGTATACCGGAGGCGGGCTGTATCGCGATGTCAACATCGTAGTGACCGACCGTGACAATTACTTCACACGCCACCCTCTGTATATAACCACGCCAGTGGTAAGTGATGAGAAAGCATCGGTCAAACTTCTTGCCGGTATAACATCTCTTAATAACAAGGAAAAACAGATTATAGTCAACGCCCGCATCAAGGACGCTGACGGTGAGACAGTCTATGACCGCACGGTCAAACTGCCGTACAATGCCAAACAATATACACGCGAGTATCTCGTCGACAGCCTTACAATTGACAATCCTCGACTCTGGGACTGCGACACCCCACATTTGTATACGGTCGAGATGGCCATTCTCGATAACGATGGTAATGTGCTCGACACTACAAGCGAAACATTCGGTATACGTTCCATAGAATATTCACCTGAGTATGGCTTTAAGCTTAATGGTAAGAAGTTATTGCTTAAGGGTATAGCCAATCATCATACCCTCGGTGCGCTTGGTGCCGCTGCTTACCCGGCTGCCATAGAGAAACGCATCAGGATGCTCAAGGACTTTGGCTTCAATCATATACGTACTTCACATAATCCTTATAGCGAGGATTTCATGGACTTGTGTGACCGCTATGGAATTCTTGTTGTCGATGAGCTATATGACAAGTGGCTCAAGCAATATGCCGGTGGACGCCGCGAGTGGACTGAACAATGGCAAGATGATGTTGTGGAGTGGTCAAAGCGTGACCGCAACCACCCGTCGGTCATCATGTGGAGCCTTGGCAACGAGCTCCAGACCCTCTGGGAACTCCCCTACGGTGACTGGGGCGTGACACCCTATCGCATGCAGAAGGCGCTCCTTGACCGCTATGACACTACACGTCCGGTAACAGTTGCCATGCACCCGCGTGGCCGTAATCAATTAACCGATTCACTGCCTGCACCGCTGGCACTCGAGACTGATATCGCTGCCTACAACTACCGCTACATGTATTTCCCCGGCGACAGCCGTCGTTTCCCCTGGATGATGTTCTATCAGAGTGAGGCCAATACCTCCAATATGGGACCCAACTTCTTTGAAATGGACCTTGATAAGGTGATTGGTCTGGCCTATTGGGGCATGATTGACTATCTTGGGGAGTCGAAAGGGTGGCCTGCCAAGGGGTGGACAGAGGGTGTCTTTGATATTGCTCTCAACCCCAAGCCCAATGCCTGGTTCCTGCGCACTTTCTTCAAACCCGAGGAGCCCATCGTGCATATTGGAATCATAGATGGTGAAAACAATGTTGTATGGAACGATGTCAAAGTCGGCACCAAGCAACTCTCTGACCACTGGAACCGCATGCCGGGGTGTTCGGTCGACCTCTATACCTACACCAATGGTGACGAGGTGGAACTCCTGCTCAATGGCAAAAGCCTGGGTCGCAAACCCAATGACCGCGCCAACTCCAAGGCCCGCAACCGTATGATGTGGAAAAACGTGCCCTACAAGCCCGGATCTCTCGAGGCCGTGGCCTATAAAGATGGGAAAAAGATTGCCTCACATCGCATAGAGACAGCCGGCAAAGTTGCCAAGCTTGTGGCTGAGCCCGACAATATGTCGTGGAAAGCCGACGGTATGGATTTGCAACATGTAAGCATCAGTGCAGTCGACAGTAAGTCGCGCGTTGTGCCAGGTGCCGATTATGAACTTGAATTCAGTGTCGAGGGACCGGCCCAGATTGTGGGTGTAATCAATGGTGACAACTACAGCAATGAGAACACCACCGGCAATAAGCGCAGCCTCTACAATGGACGTGCATCGGTTATACTCCGCTCCACCGGCGAGAGTGGTGATGTCAAACTCACAATCAACCCGGCCCAGGGTAAGAAACTGGAATGTAAACTGTCAACTGTCAACGCCCCACTTCCTGAATGATATCATGATGCGATTCAAGACACTGTTAAAAGTCGTGCTGTTGTCGATGCTTCTAAGCACCGTGTCGGTTGCCGCTGAGGTATCGACAACGGTGATCCCTACCATGGACCAGTTGCCTGAAAAGGCAATCCAGTGCATGCTAAGAGACTCGGAGGGGTTCATGTGGTATGGTACAGACAACGGACTGTGCCGTGACGACGGCTATCGGGTCACGGTGTTCCACTCTACGACCTACAAGAGTGTCAATGCCATTGCCGAGGACAGTGTCGGCCGCATATGGGTGGCCACCGACAAGGGTGCGTGGGCCATCGACAAGAAAGACTATTCCACAATTACCATTGATCCCGAGCGCTTGGGCGATCGCCCGGTACAGTCGGTCTATGTGACACGCAACGGAGATACATGGGTGAACCAGCAGGGAAAGCTGCTCAGGTATGACAAGGAACTGAACTGGAAGAGGGATTATGCGGTAGTTGACCGTGGCGGTGCGCCCACATATGTGAGCGGATTCTGCCAGGACCGTGACGGCAACATATACATGACCTCCTATAGCCGAGGTGTATACCGATATGACGATGTCTCTGATGCTTTCCTTATGTACAGAGTGATAGATGCCGATGTGCCGCTGGGCGAGATATTTCAGGATTATCAACGTGATTATTTCTGGATTCGTGACTTCCGCGGTGCAATCTACCGCTTTGACCCGTATGCTGAGTCGGGAAGCATCTTTGTGGCAAGTTATTCGCGTCCCTACAATTCTCCGGTCAATTACTGGGAAAATCTATTTGACATGGACCAGGATGACAGGTATGGCTATATTTGGGCTATAAGCCGTAACAACTTGATGTTGTTCCGCCCCGAATCCGATGGAACGTTGACGCCAATCGACAATCCAATACTCAGCCATTTCTCAGGCCGCATGATGTCGACTCTTCTCTCTACTCCCGGGGCGATGTGGATAGGCAGCCTCGATTCTGAAAGCGAGGTAGTGCATCTCGATGACAAGAACATGCAGCGGCTGTCGCTCTCAGGCATGAGGCTGAATGAGGGAGCGATCCCCACTGTAAGTGCCATGATACCGGCCGATGTCGATGGAAGGTATTGGATGCTGCAGGACCGTATCGGGCTTCTGCTCTATGATTTCAACAATAATCGCGCCAAATATCATGATGAGTATAGTGATTACCTTAAATTGAGATTGCGCATGGCTGAGCAGATGGCTCGTTCACGTGTGCACAACGGTGTGTGGGTCTCTCAGGAAAGGAGTCTCACTTTATATGGCTTTACCAATCGTGACATGAATCTGGTGGTTGTCGATTCTGTGAAGGCCGACAATCTTGTTGACCCCACGGCCGAGATTACATATGTTCTTGAAAGCAGCAGGGGGATTATATGGATAGGTACCACCGATGGTGTCTTTGGTTATGACCTCACTGCCCGCGAATTCATGGCAACATTCCCCGGCATGGGATATATCTCAGGCATTGTGGAGACTCCCGGACGTAAAGTGTATGTGCTCTCAAAAGAGCAAGGCCTGTATGAAATCGCCGGAAATAAGAAATGCGGTCAACTGCCCCCCGAGAGTCAGGTCATCAATGGCTCAACCCTTGCTGTCGCCCCCGACGGGCTAATATGGATAGGCACCGACGATGGTAAGGTGGTCACCTACGATCCCACGGTGCCGACGGGTTTCGCGGTAGTGCCCATGGGAGGGGAACCTCAGTGTGGTGTGAAACAGATCTTTTTCAGCGTCGACGGCCATGGCTGGATTGTCAATGACTCGCGGCTCATAGAATTCAACCCGGCGACCGGTCAGAACTACATCTATAAGTCAAGTTCCGACATGCCCTTGTTCCGTGTCAAGGGTGTCGCTTTCCCCTCGGAAAGCAGGAGTGATGTCGTGGTGTATGGAGCCGGAGGTGTGGTTGACCTGAAATCAAGTTCTATGCTCGATGTCGCCTCGATTGATGACCGCCCTGTCGTTACAGATATAATTGTCGATGGGATGTCGGTAATGCCGGTTGAGAGTGGAAATAAATACGAATCAGGCACACTGACACTTGAACCTGATGCCCGCAATATCGAGATCTATTTCTCTGCCCTCGACTATCGCCAGCCATCCAAGTCGCGGTTTATGTATCGAATCAAGGGATATGATAACGATTGGCAATGTACTGAGCGAGGTGTGAACCGAGCTTTGTACACCAGCCTTCCCAAGGGGAAATATCATCTTGAAGTGAAATATATCGACGAGTATAACCGCACGAGCAGCGATTCCACGCTCTTGGTCATCGACCGCTTGCCCCACTGGTGGGAGACATGGTGGGCCTTTACTCTTTACCTGCTGTTGCTTGCCGCCTTGGTGGGTGCCATCATATATTATAATCTGCATAGGGTCAATGCCCGTAATGAGGCTATGTGGTCAGATAGCCAAGAGATGATCAAGATGAGGTCCTACCTGCAGAGTCCTGTCACTCTTCCCGAGGAGGAGTTTCAGAAACTCGACAAGATATTGCTCGACAAGGCTACCAAGGCCGTGGAGTCAAATATGGACGACCCCGATTTTGACGTCAATGCCCTCGCCTCGGCAGTCAACATGTCGCGTTCGACGCTGGCACGCAAGCTCAAGAGTATCACCGGGAAAACGCCTCTCGACTTCATACGCGAAATCAAGATGCAGCATGCCTGCAATCTGTTGCGTAGCCGCAATTACACCATAAGTCAGGTGGCTGAGATGCTCGGCTTCAGTGACCGGCGTTATTTCACGTCATGTTTCAGGAAAGAGATGGGTATGACTCCACGCGACTATCAGACCCAGAATACACCTACGGCCGACCCTGGAGCCAATTCTTGATTTTTAATCATGACAAATCAGTCTAATTATTGTAGGAAAATTTGAATTTAATTATATTTGCGAAACTAAACAAAAGAACCAAATCATTCATCATGAGACATTATCTGATACCTGTTGCTTTGATAGCATCGGCATTATGTTCAGATGCCGTGGCCCAGTCAAAGTATGACTTTTCCCACCTTAAATCTGAAAAACTTAATAGAGGTGTCGTGGCTGTCAGAGAGTCGCAGGACAGCGTTGCTGTTTCTTGGCGTTACCTCACAACCGACCCCGAGGGTATCACGTTTGACATCTACCGTGACGGTAAAAAAATCAACCGTAAGCCCATCGACAATTCCACTTTCTTCAAAGACTGCTACAATGGCACAGCCCCGGCCACCTATGAAGTGAGAGCTTCCAAAAACAAAATCGCAGAACCATCGGGAAGTTACACCCTTCCGGCCGATGCGCCTCTGGGATATATCAACATAGCACTCGATGTCCCCGAGCGTGGCGTAGATGTGTTTGGAAAGGAGTATACTTATATTGCCAATGATGCCTCAATAGGTGATGTCGACGGTGACGGACAGTATGAGATATTCCTCAAGTGGGATCCCACCAATTCCCACGACAATGCCCATGACGGCATGACGGGGCCTACTCTCATAGATTGTTATCGTCTTGACGGTACACGCCTGTGGCGCATTGACCTGGGCGAGAACATACGATCGGGCGCTCACTATACCCCCTTCCTCGTCGCTGACTTTGACGGCGATGGTTGTGCCGAGCTTATATGCAAGACCGCCGACGGTACCCTTGACGGTACAAACCGCGTAATCGGTGACCGCCGTGCCGATTTCCGCAACATGAAAGGCCGTGTTATTGCCGGCCCTGAGTATCTCACTGTGTTCAACGGTCTCACAGGTGAGGCCATGGCTACTGTCGACTACCAGCCGGCACGTGGCGAATTGATGGACTGGGGCGACAGCTATGCCAACCGCTCAGAGCGTTACCTCGCTGCCGTTGCCTACCTCGATGGTACGAAACCCTCGGCTGTTATGTGCCGCGGTTATTATGCCAAGACCGGACTTGCTGCCTATGATTGGGACGGTAAGGAGTTGAAGTTGCGCTGGTTCTTCGATTCAACAGAACCCGGCAACGAGGTGTATGGCGGCCAAGGTAATCATAACCTGCGTGTAGCCGATGTCGATGGCGATGGTTGCGACGAAATCATCTATGGCCAGATGGCTGTCGACCACAACGGTGAGGGTCTTTACTCCACAGGTATGTATCATGGTGATGCAATCCATCTCATATCCGACATAAATAATGAGAAATATTATGTGTGGTGCTGTCACGAAAACAAGATAGATGGCAGCACATTACGCGATGCCGCCACCGGTGAGGTGATCCTGCGCTATCCCAGCAACAAGGATATAGGCCGATGCATGGCTGCCGATATTGACCCTAACTATCCCGGAGTGGAATTATGGTCGCCCAATACCGGTGGTGTGCTCTCGTTCACAGGTGAAAAAATCAGTAAACCCTCTGAGTTCATCAGCGAAATCAAGGCCGGCGTGCCTGTCAACATGGCTGTGTGGTGGGACGGTGATTTGCTGCGTGAAATGCTCGACCATAACGTGGTGAGCAAGTATAACCCCGCCACCGGTCGTTGTGACAAGATGGTGGTCTTCGAAGATTGCATGTGGAACAACGGCACAAAGGGTAATCCTTGTCTGCAGGGTGATATCATAGGTGACTGGCGTGAAGAGGTGCTCATGCGTACAGCCGACAACCGTAACCTGCGTCTTTATGTCACCACAATTCCTACCGGCTATCGTTTCCACACATTCCTTCAGGACCCTGCCTATCGAGTGAGTGTAGCCAATCAGAACGTGGGCTACAATCAGCCAGCCGAGCCCGGTTTTTACTTCGGACCTGATTTGAAGGGACGTAAATTCCGCGGTACTATCGTGAAATAAATATCAGAGAAGAGTTAAATCATATCATAAAGAACTTAAAGAACCATGAGACACATTATCGCACTGTTTTCGGCAATATGCTGTTTCACCACCGTCATGCTGGCCCAGAATAAGGTGCCTGCTCCTATTGAGGATATCAATAAGGTAATAGACAATACGCCCGACAGTATTGAGAAGGCCCGCACTGCACGCCCAATCGCCGGCTCGTCGCGCGTGGGCAACAATCCGGTACTCTTCCTTGTGGGCAACTCCACCATGCGCACCGGTACCATGGGAAATGGTGACAACGGTCAATGGGGCTGGGGTTACTTCATGCCCGAATATTTTGACAAGACAAAGATTACGGTTGAGAACCATGCGCTCGGAGGCATGAGCAGCCGCACTTTCTATACCAAACTGTGGGCCGATGTCGTGAAGGGCATCAAACCGGGTGACTGGGTGATTATCGAACTCGGTCACAATGACAACGGTCCGTTTGACAGTGGACGCGCGCGCGCCACGATTCCCGGCATAGGGAAGGATAGCATTGAGGTGACCATACAGGAAACCGGCGAGAAGGAGACTGTCTACACCTATGGCGAGTACATGCGCCGCTATGTCAACGATGTGCGTGCACGCGGTGGTAATCCAATACTCATGTCGCTTACACCGCGTTGTGCATGGGTCGACAAGGACAGTACTATCGTAGCCCGCGTCGACAAGAAGCATGGTCTGTGGGCACGACAAGTTGCCGAAGCTGAGGGTGTTCCCTTTGTCGACCTTAATGACATTACCGCTACCAAGTATGAGCGTTTTGGTAAGGACAAGGTGAAGACCATGTTCTACATTGACCGCATACACACTTCCGAGTTTGGTGCTGTGGAGAATGCCCGCTCTGCAGTTGAAGGCCTCAAAGGCCTCAAGGATGTACCATTGAAGGATTGGTTGCTCCCGCAGCCCGTCGATACATTCACCGGGCGCACACGTAAGGCTGGCCGTCCTATGGTGTTCACCATTGGCGACAGCACTGTGCGCAACGAGGATAAGGACGAGGATTCCATGTGGGGGTGGGGCAGTGTGCTCGCAGAGCAGTTCGACACCACCCGTGTGACTGTAGAGAATCATGCAATGGCAGGTCGTAGCGCCCGTACATATCTCGACGAGGGGCGCTGGGACAAGGTTTACAACGCTTTGCAACCGGGTGATTTTGTTCTGATCCAGTTTGGTCATAACGATGGCGGTGAGATCAACACGGGCAAGGCCCGTGGCGAGCTCCACGGTGCCGGACCCGAGAGCAAGGTGTTCAAGATGGAGGCTACAGGCCGCAACAAGGTGGTATATACCTATGGCTGGTATCTGCGCAAATTTATCATGGACGCCCGTGAGAAGGGAGCTACTCCCATCATCGTGAGCCATACACCCCGCAATAAGTGGACCAAGGGTAAGATCGAGAGCAACAAGGAAGGCTTCGGTCTGTGGGCTCTCCAAGTGGCCCGGCAGATGAATGTGCCCTTCATTGACCTCAATACCATCACCGGCCAGAAATTACAGTCGCTCGGTGAAGGGAATGTTGATATCTATTTCAAGAAAGATCATACTCACACCTCCAAGACAGGTGCCCGACTCAATGCCGCCGGTATAGCCCAGGGATTGCGTGACACCAACTGTGACCTCAAGAATTACCTCAAGCCTATGGAACTTGATTTTGACCTCACAGGTGATATCCCGGTTTATAACGAGATGAGTGGCTACGGCTATGACTTCAACACCATGCCCGACAAAAAGAAAAACTCTCAGCCTTTCTTTTTCTCGGTGAGAGTGCCCGATGGAAATTATAAGGTAACACTGACGCTCGGTGACAAAAAGCGCGCAGCCAACACTACTGTGCGCGCTGAGAGCCGACGTCTCATCATGGAGAATGTGGCTACAAAAAAGGGAAAGAGTGAAGAGCGTTCGTTCATCGTCAACAAGCGCAATCCTATGATTGATCTCAACAATACGGTCATAATCAATCCGCGTGAGGTGGGTACTCCCACTTGGGACGATAAGCTCACACTGGAATTTACCGGCGAGGCTCCTGCTGTATCACACATCAGGATAGAGCCGGTGGAGGATGCACCCACAATTTTCCTCTGCGGCAACAGCACGGTTGTCGACCAGACCAAGGAACCATGGGCCAGCTGGGGCCAGATTTTCACACACTATGTAAAGCCGGGTGTGGCAGTGTCCAATAATGCCGAGAGCGGCCAGCGCACATCCTCATTCCTCGCTTCGAAACGCCTCGACAAGGTGCTCTCGATGGCCAAGCCCGGTGACTGGATTCTTATTGAATTTGGTCATAACGATGAAAAGGACAAAGGTCCCGGAACAGGTCCATATTATAACTTTGCCCATAATCTTAAAATTTTTATAGACCGTGCCCGCCAGGCCGGTTTGAACCCTGTACTCCTCACTCCCACCGCACGTCGCCATTTCAAAGGTGACAAAATCGAAAACACCCATGGGGAATATCCCGCTGCCATAAAGCAGGTAGCTGAGCGTGAAGGTGTGCCCGTGCTCGATCTTACAGCCATGTCGACCCGCCTCTTTGAGAGCCTTGGTGTCGAGGGGTCTAAGAATGCTCTGGTACACTATCCGGCCAACACTTTCCCCGGACAAGATAAAGCCCTTGCCGATAATACCCATTTTAATCCTTTCGGGGCAACACAGGTAGCCAAGTGTGTTGTAGAGCTCATCAAGGCCGGTGTGCCCCAGCTCTCTGAACTCCTCGTCGAGACCGAGACTTTCGACCCCTCGACCCCCGATGATTTTGAAACCTTTGTATGGCCTCTCGCGCCTTTCTATGACAGCGAGAAACCATATGGCAACTAAGAAATAATTCATCTATACTGAGATTACCACACATTTCAAACAAAGAAAATCTTCATTACACTTAAAACCAATACAACCATGAAAAGATTTGCTTTCAAGATGTTCCTCAAACCAGGAATGGAGGAAGAGTATGCCAAACGTCATGCCGAGCTGTGGCCCGAGCTGAAAAAACAGATAGCCGAGTCGGGTGTGAAGAACTACTCGATTTTCTGGGACAAAGATACCAATATCCTCTTCGGATATCAGGAAGTGGAGGGTGACAGCAACTCTCAGGACGCTGAGGCAGCCGATGAGATAACACGCAAGTGGTGGGACTATATGGCTCCCCTCATGGAGGTGAACCCCGACAACTCTCCGGTCTCTGTTCCTATCAAAGAAGTGTTCCACCTCGATTGATTCATAGAATACACCCATATGGCTACTACATATCATTTTGCTGTGGATCTTGGCGCGACAAGCGGCCGTACGATTCTGGCCTCGTTTGACGGGGCAAAGGTCGAGCTTGAGCAAGTGTCGCGTTTCGCCAATCCGATGCTTCCTGTCGGAGGTCATATATTCTGGAATCTTCCCGGTCTGTACAGCGAGATTCTCGATGGCTTGAAGAAGGCGGCTGCCATAATGAAGGAGCGTAATGCCTCAATTGAAACCATAGGTATCGATACATGGGGTTGTGACGTGGCCTATTTCCATCCCAATGGTGCTATTGCCGGGCTCCCCTTCTGTTACCGTGACACACACACGATTGGTGCCATTGACCGCTTCTGTGAGTCAATGCCACGGGAGACTGTATATGCCAAGACCGGCATTCAGTTTATGGATTTCAACACCTTGTTCCAGCTTGATACCATTCACCGCCACTCTCCCGAGATTGTGAAGGGAGCCGACAAGATTCTCTTCGTACCTGACTCCTTGAGCTATATGCTCACTGGCAATGCAGTTACAGAGCGTACCGTCGCCTCAACATCGCAATTCCTCGATCCCAATACCGGTGAACTTGATGCCGAACTGCTCGCTACGGCCGGTGTGGAAGTGGACCAGTTTGGTAAGCTCGTAAATCCGGGTGAGGTGATAGGTACCCTCACCCCCGAGGTGCAACGTTACACCGGCCTTGGTGCTATTCCGGTGGTGGCAGTAGCCGGCCATGACACAGCCTCGGCTGTGATTGCCGTGCCCACTCCCGACCGTGACTATGCCTATCTGAGCTGCGGTACATGGTCGCTTCTCGGTGTCGAAATTGACCGCCCGGTCATCAACGAGAAGACACGTGCCTATAACTTTACCAATGAGGGTGGCCTCGACCGCACAATACGTTTCCTGAAAAACATTTGCGGCATGTGGATTTTCGAGCAGTGCCGTCGCGAATGGGGCGATACAGTCACTCCCGATGTGGGTAAACTCAGCTCTTTGTGTGAGGAGAGCGATTGTGCAAGCATCATCAACCCCGATGACCCCTCGTTTGCCAACCCGTCAAGCATGATTGCAGCGATTGTAGACTATTGCAAGGCTACTTCACAGGCAATTCCCGAGGCACCGGCCGATTTTGTGCGTGTCATCTTCCGCAGCCTTGCCAAGCGCTATAAAGAGGTGCTGTCAATGCTTACCGAGCTGGTCGATATAGATATAAAGCGACTGCATGTGATTGGAGGCGGCTCGCTCAACAAGTACCTCATGCAGTATACCGCCGACGAGTTGCAGATGCCTGTGATAGCAGGCCCCACCGAGTGCACGGCTCTTGGAAATGTCCTCGTGCAGCTACGTGCCGCCGGTCATGTCGACACGCTTAACGCTATGCGTCAAATAGCGATTAATTCAACCGAAACAAAACAATATTTACCTAAATAAAATGCAGATCATGAAAAAAGAACAGATTGAACAAGCTTACAAGATTGCTGCGGAGCGCTATGCTGCCGTAGGAGTGGACACAGAGAAAGTGCTTGCACAGATGCAGGACTTCCACCTGAGCATGCACTGTTGGCAAGCCGACGACGTGTCGGGTTTTGAGAACCAGGGCGGCTCACTCACCGGTGGTATCCAGGTCAACGGCAACTATCCCGGTAAGGCCCGCAATATCGAAGAACTTCGTGCTGACATCCTGTATGCCATGAGCCTTATTCCCGGTAAGCATCGTCTCAATCTTCATGAGATATATGGCGACTTCGGGGGCAAGTTTGTCGACCGTGACGAGGTTACTCCCGAGCACTTCCAGAGCTGGATCGACTGGGGTAAAGCCAACGATATCAAACTCGACTTCAACTCGACATCATTCTCTCACCCTAAGAGCGGTGATCTCTCGCTGGCCAATCCCGACAAGGGAATACGTGATTTCTGGATCGAGCATTCAAAGCGTTGCCGTGCCATCTCCCAGGCCATAGGTGAAGCCCAGCAGGATCCCTGTATCATGAACACATGGGTACACGACGGTTCAAAGGACCTCACAGTCAACCGCTACCTCTACCGAGAGCTCCTGAAGGATTCTCTCGACCAGATCTTTGAGCACAAGTATGATTGGATGAAGGACTGTGTTGAGTCAAAGGTATTTGGTATCGGTCTTGAGAGCTACACTGTAGGTTCCAACGATTTCTACACCGCTTATGCCGCCAAGAACGACATGATGATCACTCTCGACACCGGCCACTTCCACCCCACCGAGAGCGTAGCCGACAAGGTGAGCGCAATGCTCCTGTTTGTTCCCGAGCTGATGCTTCACGTGTCGCGCCCCGTGCGTTGGGACTCTGACCATGTGACCATCATGGACGACCCAACCATGGATCTTTTCAGCGAGATTGTACGTGCCGGTGCCCTCAACCGTGTACACTATGGCCTTGACTACTTCGACGGTACTCTCAACCGTATAGGTGCTTATGTGATAGGTAGCCGTGCCGCTCAGAAGTGCATGCTCCGTGCTCTCCTTGAGCCCACCGAGACCCTGCGCCAGTATGAGCTCGCCGATAAGAAGTTCCAGCGCCTCGCTCTGCTCGAGGAGTGCAAGAACCTCCCCTGGAACGCCGTTTACGACATGTTCTGCCTGCGCAACAACGTGCCTGTAGGCGAGACATATATCCAGGCTGTGGAAAAATATGAGGCCGACGTGACCTCAAAGCGCTAATTCGCCATATAGAGAAAATACCCGTGCGGCCGACACCATGCCCTCGAAGGCGGTGTCTGCCGTAACGGGATATCTTGCATTTGAACCATCATGATTTTACTCGGATTATTAATCATAGCAATTGGAGCTTTCTGCCAGTCGAGCTGCTATGTCCCCATCAACAAGATCAAGGGCTGGAGCTGGGAAAGCTACTGGATTGTGCAGGGAGTATTTGCCTGGCTGGTGCTTCCTTTTCTTGGAATGCTACTCGCTGTTCCCCAAGGCTATTCGCTGGGGGATATGTTCAGCCGCGCCGACTCGTTCAACATATGGATGACCATTCTCTTTGGTGTCCTGTGGGGTGTGGGTGGCCTTACATTCGGCCTGTCGATGCGCTACCTTGGTGTGGCTCTCGGCCAGTCGATCGCTCTGGGAACATGTGCCGGTCTCGGCACCATAATGGGCCCGGTGTTCCTGAATATCTTCTTCCCTGAGAATGACCCGCTGTCACAGTTGACATTCTCAGTGATCGCGGGTGTAGTGGTTACCCTCATCGGTATAGCCGTCATCGGCATAGCTGGTGCCATGAAAGCCTCGTCGCTCAGCGAGGAGGAGAAGAAGAAGGCTGTCAAGGATTTCAACTTCCCCAAAGGTCTCGCCATCGCGCTGCTCTGTGGTTTCATGAGCGGTTGTTTCAATGTGGGCCTTGAATTTGGCAAGGATATAAACTTCGGTGAACTCACCCCCGAGATGTACCGTACACTTCCGGCTACATTCCTGGTGACTCTCGGAGGCTTCTTCACCAATGCTATCTACTGCTTCTATCAGAATCAGAAAAACGGGACCTGGAGCGACTACCGTAATAGCAGCGTGTGGGGCAACAATCTCATATTCTGCCTCCTCGCCGGCGCGTTGTGGTACTCTCAGTTCTTCGGCCTGGCTCTGGGCAAGGGATTCCTCACCGGTTCAGAGACACTCACCACGCTCTCATTCTGCATTCTCATGGCTCTCAATGTCGTGTTCTCCAACCTGTGGGGCATTATCCTCAAGGAATGGAAAGGATGCTCTTCCAAGACTATCGCTACTTTGGTGGTAGGTATCATTATTCTCATTATATCAACGTTTTTACCCCAAATAATTTAAATCATGTCAATCTTAGATAACAGACCGGCTCTCGCCCATGAAATCAATCAGATTGCCGAAGCCGCCGGCTACCTGTGGCAAAAAGGGTGGGCCGAGCGCAATGGTGGAAATATCACTGTCAATATCACTGAACATGTCGACGACGCTATACGCAACATGCCAGCCATCAGCGAGCCCTATGCCATTGGACTCACCCTCCCTAACCTCAAGGGGTGCTACTTCTATTGCAAGGGCACACAGATGAGAATGCGCGATCTTGCCCGTTGTCCTATGGAGAACGGTTCAGTGATACGTATTCTCGATGACTGCGCCCACTATGAAATCATCGCCGATAATCCTGTAAAGCCTACTTCCGAGCTTCCTTCCCATCTTTCGGTACACAACTATCTCATAGGTAAGGGCTCGACCTACAAAGCCTCGTTGCACACCCACCCTATCGAGCTGGTAGCCATGAGCCACAACAGCCAGTTCCTCGATGAGGATACCGTGAGCAAGGTGTTGTGGTCCATGATTCCCGAGACAAAGGCTTTTGCACCACGTGGTCTCGGTGTCGTGCCTTACATGCTCCCCTCGTCCAACGAACTTGCCGAGGAGACCATCAACGCCATAGAGCGCAACTTTGATGTCGTGATGTGGGAAAAGCACGGCGTCTTTGCTGTTGACAATGATATCATGTCGGCTTTTGACCAGATTGATGTGCTCAACAAGAGCGCCAATATATACATGTGTGCACGCTCCATGGGATTTGTTCCCGACGGCATGAGTGAGAAACAGATGATCGAGCTTTCAACAGTGTTCAATCTTCCCAAGTGATTGTCATGAAGCAACCGTTCATATTCATCGCCGGTGCGATGCTCGTGTGTGGCTGCAGTAACAGCAATGTCACTGATAATGAAGCCGAGGAAATCAATGACTCGACTACTCCGCTCCATTTGCTCACCCCCGATTATACAACCCCCTATGGGGCTCTTTCGGTCGATGGTGTGAAAGCCGATATTGACCGTGTGTTCAATTACATCGACCGTGTGACACCGGCCGCCATGACCGATGGCAAGGTGAACCAGGGCACCTATCGTCTCACCAGCTATGAGTGGGGCGTGATGTATGATGCATTGCTTGATGCCGCCGCTATCACAGGCGACTCGCGTTATGCCGACTATGTGAGCGACCGCATCGGGTTCCTTGCCCGCGAGGCCGACAACTATGCCGGTGATGTCAATGAGGATGGCCAGATGCGTCAGGTGAAAAACCCCCTTACATTGGACGATGCCGGCGCTATGGCCGGAGCCTGGATGAGAGCCAGCATGGCCGACACTACGCTGGCCATCAAGCCCTATATCGAGCAGTACTGGAAGGTGGTTGAGACCTCGCCCGTGCATCTTGCCGACGGCACGATAGCGCGTAACCGCCCTCATTACAACGCGGTGTGGCTCGACGATATGTTCATGGCTCTACCCTCGATGGCCGTGCGCAGCGTCTATGCCAATGATCCCAAACAGCTCAATGATGCCGCCGATATTGCTGCCGGTTTCATAAAGCGTATGTGGATTCCCGAGAAGAATATTTTCCGACACGGCTATCTCGAGGATGCTCCCCAACAGCCTTCAATGGCATGGGGGCGTGCCAATGGCTGGGCTATACTCACCCTTTGTCAGCTTCTTGACTTCCTACCCGAGAATCATCCCCGTCGCGCTGAACTTCTTGATATCTACCGCAAGCATGCTTCAGGACTCGTGGCCCTGCAAGGTATCGATGGATTCTGGCATCAGCTTCTCGACCATCCTGAGACATATGAGGAGACCTCAGCCACTGCCATATTTGCCTACGCGCTTGCCCATGGTGTGAACCAGGGCTGGCTCGACGCCCGTATCTATGGTCCTGCTGCACAACTGGCATGGTCGGCTGTGGCATCGAAGATCAATGACAAGGGGGAAGTAGAGGATGTGTGTGTAGGCACCGGCATGGGTTTTGATCCCGCCTATTATGCCTATCGTCCGGTCAGTGTCAAAGCTGCCCATGGATACGGTCCCGCGATATGGGCCGGTGCTGAGGTCATAAAGATGCTCAGTTCGTCCCATCCCTATGTCAACGACAGCGCTGTACACTATTACGATATCGATCCCGAGCCTGAGACACCACTCTTCTCGCTCGGTCCCGATGGTAAAGCTCTTGAAATCAAACACTGATGAAAAGGTTTATATCAACACTGGGAATAGCAGCCGTCACCACGATGGCTGCTGTTGCCCAGACCGACTGCTACATAAAGCTCCATGATTCCCATGGGAAGCACCCCAGGATATGTTCCATAACCTATCCCGGTGATGCTAATAATCTCGACATGTATAACAGCATTTATGGTCATGGAGTGGTGATTGAGAACCCGTGGGTAGCTTATCGTGTATACATGGACAATCGTCAGAGCCTCGACCTGTATGTAAAGCAGACACCTCAGCTCGAACTTGATATCACCGGCTTCTATACCACTCCCGAGCAACTTGCCCAGGGGTATGGTTGTGATGTCCTGTGGGCCGGAAAATCGGTAGCTGCCGGTTCGTTCCGCGGCTATGTCAATGGTTCTCCCGTGACAATCGATTCGGTGGCGACACGTACCCAGACTGTGCTGTCACCCTGTGCTGCTCAGGTGGTCGACAAGGGGTGGATATACAACGGCAAGCCTGTCGATATGGTCCAGACCTACTCGGTGAGCGGAGATAATCTCGCTCTCAATGTAGAGGTTCAGCTTGATGGATATAGCCCCGACGATATCTTCTGTACCGGGGTCCAGAAGCTCGAGATGGATAACCGTGGGTTTATTGAGCCAAACGGTATAGCGGCCTCATGGGGCAGCAATATCCCCGATAAGAACCACCCCGAGTTGGTAGAGACTGTAGGGTTGGGCATAGTCGTTGACCCTGCCAATATAATCGAGACCAAGGAGGACGATGTCAATTATCTCGTATTGCTCAAACCCGATGCACAGGGCAAGATACGTTACCGTGTCTATGCCACTGCTACCAGGCTTAAGGACGCACCCCTCGCTGCCGATGAGTGGTTCACTGCATTCCGCAAAGAGGCTGCAATCGCCCGGTAAGAAGCTGTCGTATATAGATAAATCATTTAGAGCCTGTCTCATAAAATCATAATAAAAGGCGCTCAGGTTGTGAGCGCCTTTTATCGTGTGCTGTTGCAAAGTGAAGCTCATGTAATCATGGTTTTACCAGCCGCCGCTGGCTCCGCCGCCACCGGTCATACCGCCGCCGAAGCTGCCTCCTGAGAAGCCTCCGCCTCCTCCGAATCCACGGCCACCGCCACCTCCCACTATCACGATGGGTGGCTCGACTACCTTTGCAATTGCATAGGGGACATCGGTAGAGTTGCCACAGTTGCGGCACCGGTATATGCGTAGTCCACGGCCTTCATGACGGGTGGTGGGTTGGGTGAGAATACGGTTGGCGACCAGCGCATTGGCTCGTGCTCCGCAATGGGGGCACGTGGTGTAGCCCGAGCGTTTGTTCTCATAGGGTATGATGTCGGTCTCATTGCATTTGGGGCAAAGCCACACGTCATAGTCGACCGAATTGATTTTCTCCTCCATGTCCTGTGCGGGTGTGAGGTAGTCATTGTCATGAACCTCATCCACGCGTTTCATGCGTGTGCCGCAGTTTGGGCAGTCATGGCGGTGAAGCCTGGTGTGCCTCATAAGCAGCCATAGCAACAGCCATGCTATGGCACCGATGCCAAGACTCAGTGCTGTAATCATCATTGCGGCAAGTTTGATGCGGTCGAGCCGCTCGTATCTCACCTGGTCGGGTTTGCCTGCCGATGTAAAGTAGGTTACGAGTATCCATACAATCAGTCCCGCTATCGCAAGGCCGGCAATCGCGATGTATCCTTTTATGAATTCCTTGAAGTCTTCTTCTCCGCTTGACGAAGCGATGTCGGGTTGGTTGCTGTAGAGATAGTCGGCGGCCTCGGGGTCGGCTATATATTCACCTATGGCTGATATTGCGTCAATCAGGGCCGCGTCGGCGTTGCCCTCTTTCATGTTGGGGGCTATGCCGTAGCGTATTATGCGGCCGGCACGGGCGTCGTTTATGACTCCTTCCATACCGTAGCCTGTGCGTAGGGCAGCGCGGCGGTCATCACGCGAAATCACTACAAGCAGACCGTTGTCGCGGTCTTTCTTACCCACCCCCCATAGCTCGAAGAGTTCAGTGGCATAGGAATCGATGTCCTGGCCGTCGAGGTCGGCAACTATGGCCACGGCAATCTCAGCTGTCGAGACGTGGTGCAGGCTGTCGAGCATAGCATCTGCACGTACCAGAGTTTGGGGTGATATGATATGGTCGGGATCGCTCACCCACGATGTGGCGCGGGCAAGGTGTACATTGGGTACTTCAGCCGGAGTGCGTCCCCATGAGGCCATAATGGCTATGAGGGAGATGACTATAAGTGCTATTGTTCTGTTCATACAGCTGGTAATGTTTGTCCGTTGAGTTTGCGGTATAGGTCGAGGGCGTATACATCGGTCATGGCCGAAACATGGTCGAGCACTGCTTGTATGCGTCCGTATATGCTGGGGGCTGCCACGTTGTACTGCTCCGGAACCTTGGCGAGCAGCAGGCGTGAATAGTTGAGCTCCGGAAAGCGCACGGCGTGTATATATTTATCGAGCAGGAAGGTTATGATGCGGTTTCCGGCAAGCTCGATATCCACGACATCACCGGCACAGTAGATTTTGTCCCATGACACGCTGTTGCACTTTTCATAGGCTTCGCGCTCAGGACCTTTCAAGGCGTGCAACAGCGACCTTGTGAATCGCCCTTGCATTATGGCGTCATGATTCTCGACAAAGCAATCGGCACAACAGCTCACAAGGCGGCTTATGACAGCCGACCTCAGATAGGCCACCTTCTCGTTGGGGTCACTTATGGTATCGATGGAGTCGGTGTGTCTCGCGAGTTGCTCTCCCTCAAAGTAGTTGAGAAGGAGTGCGAGGACTTGGGTTGTGGGGAGAATCTTCAGTTTGTGGGCATCTTCGATATCCATTATTTCATAGCATATGTCGTCGGCGGCTTCCACGATGTAGACCAATGGGTGGCGTGCATACTCGACGGCTGCGTCGGCATGCTCAATCCGTATCATGCCCAATTCGTCGGCAATTTTGATAAATGAGTCGCGCTCGGTGGTGAAGAAACCAAATTTCCCGTTGCCGCCGGCCAGCGACGACTCGAAGGGATATTTTACTATAGAGGCCAGTGTGGCATAGGTCATGCCGAATCCTCCTTGCCTGCGCCCGGCAAAGTTGTGTGTGAGCACTCTGAGTGCATTGGCATTTCCCTCGAAGTGAACAAGGTCGTTCCACTGGGCATCGGTCAGTTCGCCCCGCAGCACGGCGCCATTCCCCTCGGAAAAGAAAGTGGAGATGGCTTTCTCTCCCGAGTGGCCGAATGGGGGATTGCCAAGGTCGTGGGCCAGGCAGGCTGCTGCCACTATCTCACCTATCGATTCCAGAGCCTTGGCCTCCTCCGGATTGTTGCAGCCGGGCATCAGGGAGGTCATCACCTCGGTGGCTATTGACCGCCCTACCGATGATACCTCCAGACTGTGAGTGAGTCGGTTGTGCACAAAGATGCTTCCACCTGGAAGGGGGAATACCTGTGTCTTGTTCTGCAATCGTCTGAAAGGGGAGGAGAAGACCATGCGGTCATAGTCGCGCCTGAAGTCACTCCTGGTGCCTCCCTTGTTGTCAATATGTTCCTCGAGTCCGAAGCGCTTGTCGCTTACCAGCCGGGACCAAGACATGCTGCTGTTGTTGCCGGTTGTATCACTATTCATCGGCTCCTGGTGTTTCAAGCGTTGAGGAATCGTCGATTTCGGTTATAGCCGAGTTATCGGCAGTGTCTATATCGTCATATTTCTGGAACAGGAAGTCGTTATAGGGGAAGCGGGTCAAGTGTATCTCGCGGGCTTTCTCGTAGAGCAGTTTCTTCAGCTCGTCGATGTTGCGTCCTGTTTTGGCCGAGATGAACACGCAGTTGTCGTGAAGTTTGTTCATCCATGTGGCTTTCAGTTCATCGAGCGAGATATTCTCACGTTTGCGCGGAGTGAGGTCGTCAGCATCTTTGGGCTTATAGCTGAAGGCGTCGATTTTGTTGAACACCATGATCATGGGTTTCTCGCTGTCACCGCATATGTCGCGCAGGGTCTTGTTGACCACTTCTATCTGCTCTTCAAACTGAGGGTGACTTATGTCGACAACATGCACCAGAAGGTCGGCGTCACGCACCTCATCGAGGGTAGATTTGAACGAATCGACGAGATGGGTGGGTAGTTTGCGTATGAATCCTACGGTATCGGTGAGCAGGAACGGAAGGTTGTCGATGATTACCTTGCGCACAGTGGTGTCGAGTGTGGCAAACAGTTTGTTCTCGGCAAATACTTCGCTTTTGCTCAGTAGGTTCATGAGTGTTGACTTGCCTACATTGGTGTATCCCACAAGCGCTACGCGGGTAAGCTTTCCACGGTTCTTGCGCTGGATTGATTTTTGCTTGTCGATGGAGCGCAGCTCTTCCTTGAGCCGGGCTATCTTGTCGAGTATGATACGGCGGTCGGTCTCGATCTGTGTCTCACCGGGACCGCGCATACCTATACCACCGCGCTGACGCTCCAGGTGGGTCCACAGGCGCGTGAGCCTTGGCAACAGATACTGGTATTGGGCAAGTTCCACTTGTGCACGTGCATTGGCCGTCTGTGCGCGCTTGGCAAAGATGTCAAGAATGAGGCTCGTGCGGTCAAGCACCTTTATCTGTAGCTCTTTCTCGATATTTGAGACCTGCTTGGTCGACAAATCATCGTCAAAGATTACCATGCCCACCTCATTATCCTCAACATATTGTTTTATCTCGTCGAGTTTGCCTTTCCCCACAAATGTGCGTGGGTTGGGAAAGTCAAGCTTTTGGACAAACCGTTTCACGGTCACGGCACCGGCGGTGTCGGCCAGAAATTCCAGTTCGTCGAGATACTCGTTGACCTTCTCCTCGCTCTGGTCGCGGGTGACAAGGCCTACAAGCACGGCATTCTCGGTGGTTTCCTTACTTATGACAAATTCTTTCATATTGAATTCATTTAGACTTTTTGATATTGGTCGGCATGAAACTTAAACAGCGATATGTTCATGGCCGGCTGACTATCATCGAAAATATATCGCGCCTCGTGTCGGGTCTCAAGGATATAACACTTGGGCTTATTGTTTTGATTGTTTGAAAGTGAGCGGTTGGGCATTGCTTCGGCCTGTCAGTTTCCCCTCTTTGACTGCCAGGCAACCGTTGACCCACACTGAGTCTATGGAATATGACGACTTCAGTCCACGATAGGGGGTCCACCCGCATCGAGACAACACGTCGGTGTCGCTGATAGTGTGGGGTATCAGCAGCTTGTTGACTCTGACGATGTCGGCTTTGTACCCCTCGCGTAGGAATCCTCGCTTCTCGATGCCGAATATCTTTGCCACATTGTGTGACATGAGTTTCGCGACCAGTGCTGGGTCGAGCCCTATGCTGAGCATGAGCGGAAGTGAGAATTGCACTCCTGGCATTCCCGATGCTGCGTGAAAGAGGTCGCCTTCCTTGTCGGACAGTGTGTGGGGGGCGTGATCGGTGGCTATGGTGTCAATGACACCGTTTTCTACAGCCTGTAAAAGTGAGTCACGGTCGGCCGGCTCTTTTATTGCCGGATTACACTTGATGCGGCTGCCGAGTGCCTTCATATCCTCGTTGCTGTAGATGAGATAATGCGGGCATGTCTCAGCTGTTATCTTTTTCCCGTCAAGCCCGACAGGCGAGAAGAGTGTAAGCTCATCGGCAGTGGATATGTGGGCGACATGAAGCCGCGCGTCGTGACGCTTGGCAAGCTCTATAGCATGACGTGTTGACTTGAGACATGCTTCCCGAGGTCTCATGACGCTATGAAGTTCTACGGGTATGGGGCTGTCGCCATAGGTAGCCTTGAGCTTTTCCTTGGCTTCATTGATGGTGAGCTCATCCTCGGCATGTACCATAATCAATGCCGGTGCCTGGGCAAAGAGATTGTCGAGTGTCCCCTGGCTGTCGACAAGCATGTTGCCCGTTGATGATCCCATGAATAGCTTGATGCCCGGTATACGGTTGTAGTCGGCTTCAAGCAATGTGTTGAGGTTATCGTTGGTGGCCCCCAGAAAAAAAGCATAATTGGCAACCGAAGCTTTGGCGGCACGCTCCATTTTTTCATTCCAGGCCTCTATTGTGGTTGTGACCGGTTTGGTATTGGGCATATCAAAATAGGAGGTGACGCCACCGGCAATGGCTGCGCGGCTTTCGCTTTCTATATCTCCCTTGACGGTGAGTCCCGGGTCACGGAAATGCACATGCGAGTCGATTGCACCGGGCAGCAACATATCGCCCTTGCAGTCAACTGCCACTACATTATCGTCAAAGGTCTCTGTTCCGGGCGCATCGCCATGACCCACGGTCGCGATATTTTCACCATCAATGACAAGGAAGCCATTGAACGATTCCCCTTCGTTGACTATTAAGGCATTATAAAGTAACGTTTTCATAATAATTGATAACAATCGGTCAATTTGTACAAATATAGCGCATATTTTACAACCACATAGAGGGTCGCTGACTTATTTATGGCCTATCCCGGGATATTTGCGAAACCAGCTTGAAACTTTCAAACGTATCACTCCGAAAACTGCCTCTCCGAATATGCCGCTTGACATCTTGCTGGTGCCGAGCACACGGTTGACAAATATGATAGGTACTTCGACAATCTTGAAACCACACTTATGGGCTGTGAATTTCATCTCAATCTGGAAAGCATATCCTTTGAAGCGTATCTTGTCGAGCTCGATTGTCTCAAGCACCCGACGACGGTAGCACACGAATCCGGCTGTCGTGTCACGCACTTTAAGGCGGGTCACGAGCCTCACGTAGGCCGAGGCATAATAACTCATGAGCACGCGCCCCATGGGCCAGTTGACTACGTTGACTCCGGTAATGTAGCGTGAGCCTATAGCCACATCGGCTCCCTTGTTGGCGCAGGCGTCGTATAGAGCCATCAGGTCCTCGGGATTGTGGGAAAAGTCAGCGTCCATTTCAAAGATATATTCATAGCCATCGGCGAGCGCACGCTTGAATCCTGTTATATAGGCTGTGCCTAATCCCTGTTTTCCCTGGCGCTCTATAATCTTGACACGGCCGGGGTATTGCCTCATCTTTTCTTTGACGATATCGGCGGTACCGTCGGGCGACCCGTCGTCGATAACGAGAACGTCCATAGCGTGGGGCCGCGTCATCACAGCATCGATGATGGCCGCTGCATTCTCGCGTTCGTTGTACATCGGTATTATAACTACGCTGTCGGTTGTAGCGGTAGACTCGGTAGTTGCCTTTGATTTATCCATGGGCTTTATGGGGAATGGAATTTTGGAATGGAATTAGAATATGAGCACCGGAGCCAGGTAGCGGGCCAGAAGATAGCCGCCGCCAAGCAACCATACATATATAATGATTGCGAGCACAAAAGGTTTTGCTCCGGCCTTTTTGAATTTGTCGATTGAGGTCTCGGCACCGAGGGCCACCATGGCCATTGTGAGCAGGAAGGTGTCGATATAGTTGATTACATCGACTGCAGCCTGGGGTATTCCCATGGGTGATTCAAAAGCGGTGTTGAGCCATACCGACAAGGAGTTAAGAGCGATGATAAGTAGGAATCCGAAAGCAAACCATGGAATCGTGACACGTCCTTTTCCCTCGGCACCGGCATTGCCTGATGTTTTGGCGCGCCGTGCCACCCATATGCCCAGCAATAGCAATACGGGTACGAGCATCATGACTCGTATCATCTTGACAATTACAGTAGTGGCGGCTATCTCTTCGCCCATGGCATTGCCTGCGCCTACCGCGTGGGCCACTTCGTGAAGCGTCGAGCCTCCATAGATTCCCATCTGTTGGGGCGAGAGGTCAAGCAACCCCGTGCGGTAGGCTAAGGGATAGATAAACATAGACAGCGTTCCGAAGATTACAACCGTGGCCACTGATACGGCAGTTTTGTAAGGCTTTGTGCGCATTGTGGCTTCAGCTCCCAGCACAGCGGCCGCGCCACATATGCCGCTGCCTATGGAGGTGAGCATCGCTGTATCCCGGTCCATCTTGAGCAGTCGGCTTCCTATGAAATATCCTCCTATCACAGTGACTGTGACTATGATGGCATCGATAGTGATTCCCGGGATACCTACAGCGGCTATGTCCTGGAATGTGAGACGGAAGCCATAGAAGATAATGCCTACGCGAAGTAGTCTCTTGGAGCAGAATTGTATACCCGGCACCCATGTCTCAGGCAGGTGATTACGCAGTGAATTGGCATAAATCATTCCTAATACGATACCTATGATCATAGGACTGAGTGACAGGTCGATGAATATGCGTGCGCTCCCTATGTAGAAGGCAGCGCAGGCGAAGAGTCCGATGAGCAGGACTCCGTGCAACATACTTGAACGTGTTTCGGTTAATTTCATTGTGGTCTGAATTCTTTAATCCTTTATGTGGGTATTGATTTTATTGTCGTCATCTATGATAACAGTTATGACTGCCGGGGTGGTTGCCGGAGCGGGGTGAGGGGATTTTACAATGGCCCGGGCTGTGTAGCGGCCGTCGGGGACATATGCTCCTGTGGTGTCCCGAAGGTTCCATGTGTAGGGAAAGGTTGTATCGGGAATCGACAGAATCGTTGTCCCGAAAGCATTTTCTATGAGCAGGCGTCCTGTGGGCTCGATGTCAAGATTATGTTCAAGGGCAATAGTCGCCGAGGTGGTAGCGGTCTCTTCCTCAACTTTCAATGAGAGCGGTTGAAGATTGTCGAGTGTCTGGAAGCTTAATGTCTTGGCGACATGTTGGCCGGCATTGTCACTCAGATGAAGTGTCAGGGAGTGACGCCCGTTGTCGATCGGACCAACTGTATAGTCCATCGTCGTGATGCCGTCACCGTTGTCAATGAAATGATTGGCTATGTCGTTGTATCGCTTCCCATCGATGCTAAGATAGCATGTGCGTCCGAGAATGTTGACCCGGCTTAGCTGTGTGGCAGTCGTTTCAATCGAGGCATGTACAGCGATTGGTGACTCTACAGGGTCGCCATCGGTAAAATCAGGATTGCCTATATACAGCTCCTGAATATGCATGGAGCCGTCAGAATCATCATTTGACTCCAGGGCCTTGACGGTGACATTATCGAAAAGTATTGAAGCCCGGGACGCATCGGTCGTTGAAATGGCCAGTAGCGAGAGACGGTGCCCGTTGCCGTCCCATGTCACTTCGGGACAATCAAGATTCAGTTCGTAGCGACCCTCCTTGACGATGCCTGATGCAGTGGCTGCAAGTTTATCACGCAGTGTGATGGTCTCGCTTTTTACAACCGTAGGATCGTAGATGGTTTCGGCCGTCGTTGCCGGATTATACAGGTTGGCTATTATCTTTCCGTTGAACGATGTATCGATATTGCCTTTGCTATCCATGATACTGCCTCTAAGGTAATTTTCGCCCAGTGGTGTTATAGTCGGCTCTCCATCGTTGTCGGGTTTGATGGAGTGAGTGGGAAGATATAATGGTAAGAGTGGGTCGCCCAATAGGTTATAGCTGGCAGTGTTGAGCGAGAGGTTGGCATTTGTGCCCGATGTAACGACGCTGTTGCGGGCTTTCCTGAAAATATCGCCCATGGTGACATGCCCGGTGGCTGTAAAGTATTCCCTCCCTATGGACATGTTGAGGGTGTGGTTGTGTGTGGATTTTACCGCTCTCGATGCTCCAATGATTGCGATGGCTCCACCCTGTGGATTGAAAAGCATGCGTTCTCCTATGGTGTTCTCCTGACGGTCAAAGCCGGTGGCATAGCATGTGGATAGCATGGCGAGGGGGTGTACCTCGTTGGTGAGAGCGGCCATGAAGGATCCGGTGAGGGTCTCGTCAGACAGCATGTTCTGTATGTTGCTGTGACCTATATACGACACAAAGCCGACACCGCTGTCGAGTGATCTCTCAACTTTGTCAAGTAGCAGGGGTGTTGAGGAATTCTTTTTCTCGTAGAGTGCCGATAGGGCTCGCGTCACTATGGTGTTGGGTGCCCATCGTAACTCTATGGAGTCGCATAGCAGCATGGCTTGACGCAGGTGGAGATTGTCATCGCCATGGTCGCCTATGACCAATGCGTGAGAGTGAATGTCGGTTGCCGGTGGAGAGGCAAGATATTGCTCCACTTTGTCGATGTATGCTTTGGCCTGTGAAACTGAGATTGCCGGGATACGCCCCACGTTGATTGACATGGGGAGCCGGTGCATCAGTTCAAATGGCATGCCGTCTTCATTCAGTATGCCGTAAAAGGCATCGGAGGCATAGCATAGCGAGGCATCGCTCTGTGCTTCGAAATCTTCGGTTTGCCATGTCACAACGCTGTTGGCATCGTTGGAATTTCCGGCAATGATGTGACGCGGGTCCCATGTGGCAGTCCCGAAAATCAGCAGGTTGCCAAATTTTTCAGAATCCCGGAAATAAAGGTCGGTGATGAAGTGCTTTATGGCATAGGGGGAATGGGCTCCGGAGCCATAATGGTCATAAATATCATCGGTAGCCACTACCGTGACATCATATTGTTGGTATCGGTTGTGCAGCGCGGCGAGCCTGAGTGCTTGGTTTATAAAGTCGGGAGCAGAAACTATAACCATGTCGGGAACGGGCATTCCATACAGATGGCCTATCGAGACCGTTGAGACGATCTTCACTGATGGCAATTTGTCGCTGTCGGTTTCGAAGGCTATGAAATGTGATGATCCTGAATGGCTGTCGGTGACGAGTGCCATTGTCGAGTTATCGGTGGAACTGTCGGTAATGGGAAGTGAGACAGGATTCCCGGGGTCGGTGACGTCCCATACGGTAACATTACTGTGAGAACGATTGAACATAAGCGCGTCACCGCTTGCAATGTCCCATTCCAGCATGGACAGCTGGTGGCCGTCGGCGGGCATCTCATTGTAGCGTTTATAGGTGAGGGTGGCCGATTCGATAGCGGCATATGACACCTTTCCCGAAAGTGGCAGTGAGGCTTTCAGGATCTGTACCTGTGGGTGGCTGTTGAGTTGCCGGAACGCGCTCTGCATGAAATCGGTGGGTGAGTAGTATTTTTCAATTTCATAGAATGATGGTTGGGAACTTGTGCAAGGGAGGAGTTTTGATGATGTATTGAAACTGTAGTTGATGCGCGGTGAGGTGGCCTTGATGCCACCGCGCAGCCGCAGCCATAGGTTTGAACTGGTGGTAATGCCGGGCGTCTCAAAGTTGATTGTCAGTGATTTATCGGCTGTTTTAGAGAAGTCATCGCCAAGGAATGTCACACCGGCACGGGCCGGGTTACTGAGCTGTGGGTGGTAGACTGCGCTTGAAAAATGATCGTTGATGATTTTGCCTGAAGGTGTCACGCCATCATGATGCCTGATGCGTAGCGGTGCATCGGCCGGGGCAATGAAATAGTAGCCATATCGGGTACAGCTGTTGCACTTGATGTGGGTATATACCTGACTTGTGGTGGAATTGGCCTCGATGTGGTATTGTTCGGGTCCCACGGCATAGAAAATTAGCGATCCATCTTGGGTAACCATCGTCGGCACTTCGGGTAATCGGTCATTATCATCATCGGGTGATGGCGGGATGATGCCACCATATCCGTACACAGCAAGACGGTCGGCCTGGTTCAGTCCGCAGGCTTGCAGCTGTTCGTGGGAGATGATATGTATTCCGGAGTGCTCGACAGCGATTTTCACCATGACGCGTGACTCCGCACCTGAGAGTGAGTCAGGAGTAAAGGCCGCCAGTGCAACAAGAATGATTATGAACGCTGAATCGATAAATTTCATGTAAAAAACAATATAATCTCATTTAAACTTGAAGTCGAGGCATGGGAGGGTGTTGACGTTGATTTCCACAGTCGTGTCCATTTCAACGGGTATTGATGAGAAGTCGCCTGGCACGATGATGTCGCCATGTTTCACCATGAAATAGGATGACAGCCATGCGATCGTGGAGTCCAGTTGTGACATGTCGATTGTCACTGATATGTTGACATTGCCCGAAAGTTGCAGCTTCAATTCCATGAGAGTGGCGGTGATATCGTTCTCGGGGTGGGGAAGATGGTCGTTGGTGCGTCCCGGGAGTCGGATCCATTCTCCTACGACTGTGGCTGAGTCAAAGGCTGAGTCAATGGCCGACGATAGCAATCCTGTGGAGGGGATGTCGGCAGGCCTTAGACGGGCTATAAGCGACACTGCATCGTAGTAACGGTGGGCAAATCTGGGTGCAATGCATTTCCCCAATCGGGATATACGGAATGCCGGTGCCAATGTCATGGTCCATTTCTCGTGATGAGGCGGAATGAACAGCGGCCTGTGGTTACGAGACATGGAGGAATCGGTGAGCAATGTCACCCGGGAGCCTGTGCTACCCTCTGAATCCATTCCATTGAGAGGTATTTCCTGTTCGCAATATAGAATCTTCATAACGAGGGTGAGAGGTTTTCGAGTCTGTTGTACATCAGGGCGAGATGGGCATAGATTGAGGTATTGGCGATGACAATACCATCGGCTACGCGTATGCGCACGGGGGTAAAGTTCCATAATCCTTTGACACCGGCCGATATGAGCATGTCAGCGGCGTCCTGTGCATGGTCCACGGGTACGGTGATGATGCCGATCTCGGCCTTGAGCCGTCGGCAACGTTGGTCGAGCTCATCAATGCTGAATACCGGTACTCCGCCAATGGCCGACCCTATTAGTTTGGGGTTGATGTCAAAACCGGCTACGATGTTAAGTCCGTAGCGTGACAGGCCGGAGTCCTGCATGAGGGCTGCCCCAAGACTGCCCACTCCAAATATCACGGCATTGTGGCAACTGGCAAAACCGAGGAAGTCACGAAGTTCATTTTCGAGGTTCGATACGTCATAGCCAATGCGTGTTTTTCCTTTGATATTGAGGTAGGAAAGATCCTTGGCTATCTGGGAGGCATCGACATTGAGTTCGCGGGAGATATTGGTCGACGAGACATTCTCGACATTTTTGTCGCGCAGCATGCTCACATATGCCAGGTACCATGGAAGGCGTCTGAGCACAGGTTCGGGAATGAATTCTCGTGGGTTGTTTTCTTTCATCATTGCAATAGTGGTGGAACTATATTCCAGCCAATTGCAAAAGTACATAAAATTATGCAGAAAACGATGCCCTGATTCAAACTTGGAGGGCTCTTGACAAAAATAGGCAATAAAAGAACGGCTCCTGCATGCACATGCAGGAGCCGCCTTTTGAATATTGTCAGCTCAGGGCTTATTTTTTAGAGAGCTGCTCCTTGAGGGCTGCGAGAGCCTCGATGTCACCAAGAGTGGTTTTCTCAACAGGTGTAGAGATCATCGGAGTCTCCTCGGGGCGCTTGTTGGTGCGGCGGGCTGCTTTCTTGGCCTCGGCCTTCTCAGCTTTTGCCTCATCCTCAAAGATGCGGCTGTGGCTCAGAATAATGCGCTTGCTGTCCTTGTTGAACTCGATAACCTTGAATTGGAGCTTCTCGTCGATTTTGGCCTGTGAACCATCCTCCTTGACGAGGTGCTTGGGAGTTGCAAAGCCCTCAACACCGTAGGGGAGAGCGATGACGGCACCCTTGTCGAGCATCTCGATGATAGTACCCTCGTGGATGCTGCCAACGGTGAAGATTGTCTCGAATACTTCCCAAGGATTCTCTTCGAGCTGCTTGTGGCCAAGAGAAAGACGACGGTTGTTCTTGTCGATTTCGAGAACCTGAACATCGATATCGGCACCGATCTGAGTGAACTCGCTGGGGTGCTTGATTTTCTTTGTCCAAGAGAGGTCGCTGATGTGGATCAGGCCGTCAACACCTTCCTCGAGTTCAACGAATACACCAAAGTTGGTGAAGTTGCGCACCTTGGCAGTGTGCTTGCTGCCGATGGGATACTTCTCCTCGATGTCCTCCCAGGGATCGGCTTTAAGCTGCTTGATACCGAGGCTCATCTTGCGGTCCTCGCGGTCGAGTGTAAGCACTACAGCCTCGATCTCGTCGCCAACCTTCATGAAGTCCTGAGCCGAACGCAGGTGCTGGCTCCAAGACATCTCGCTCACGTGGATGAGACCCTCGACACCGGGGGCGATTTCTACAAATGCGCCATAGTCGGCCATGACAACTACTTTGCCCTTGACCTTGTCGCCTACCTTGAGCTCAGCGCTCAGGGCGTCCCATGGGTGGGGCTGGAGCTGCTTCAGACCGAGAGCGATACGCTTCTTCTCGTCGTCAAAGTCGAGGATGACTACGTTGAGCTTCTGGTCGAGCTGTACAACTTCCTCTGGATGGCTTACGCGGCCCCAAGAGAGGTCGGTGATGTGGATAAGACCGTCAACACCGCCCAGGTCGATGAATACACCGTAGGTTGTGATGTTCTTAACGGTACCCTCAAGAACCTGACCTTTTTCGAGTTTGGCGATGATCTCGCGCTTCTGCTGCTCGAGTTCAGCCTCAATGAGAGCTTTGTGTGATACAACCACATTTTTGAATTCTTCGTTGATTTTGACAACTTTGAATTCCATGGTCTTGCCTACGAAGATATCGTAGTCGCGAATGGGTTTAACGTCAATCTGCGAGCCGGGGAGGAATGCCTCGATGCCGAAGATGTCGACGATCATGCCACCTTTTGTGCGGCACTTTATGTAGCCCTTGATAATCTCGTCGTTGTTGAGGGCTTCGTTCACGCGCTCCCATGAGCGAGATGCGCGGGCCTTGCGGTGAGAGAGGATGAGCTGGCCTTTCTTGTCCTCTTGATTTTCGATGAACACTTCTACTACGTCACCTACCTTGATTTCGGGGTTGTAGCGGAACTCGTTCATGGGGATAATACCGTCGCTCTTGTAGCCGATGTTAACCACGGCCTCACGCTTGTTGAGGGCGATGATGGTACCTTCGATTACATCCTTGTCCTTGACGGTGTTGAGTGACTCATCATAGGTTTTGGTGAGCTCCTCACGGGTTTTTTCGCCCTGGGTCTCGCCCTTTTCATAGGCATCCCAGTCAAAATCGGCGATTGGGGAAGTTTTTACTTCTTCAGTCATTTTAAAAAATGGTTAATAAATTAAGTTGATTAAAGTCTCATGCCTATGGCATCGAATGCCGGTTGCCGGCTTTCTGTACACAAGGCGGTGCAAAGGTAGTAAAAATCTGTGATATACAATAATTTTTTTTGCCAACTGGTGGCTTTGAATGCGCTGAGACACCGGAACGAACAGGGACCCGAGCTGATCGGGACCGTAAGCCTTACGGCTTGCGGCGACCCGAGCAACTTAAATAATTTCGTTAGTATTTCAACTAATTCATTGATTTTAAGTAAATTCATTGATTGGGGTCGGAGAATGGCAGGTCGCGCAGAAGGTATTTATCGGCTTCCTGACATGTGATGTCTTCTATTGAGTCGATGGCATCGACAACTCCTTTGAAGCGGTTGTTGAAGTCGGGGATAAAGTCGGTGGAGCCGTGTTTGCGCAGTCTCTTGATGACCAGTCCGAGCGTTATGTCCTCGGTGTCAATGGCTGGTGAGATGCCATAGGTCTCCTGCTCGTTTTTCCCTTTGAGAAGTACTTTGTCGATGAGCCCCACTTCGATGAGGTCATTGGCAGCCTTTGTGACCAGTGATATGGGTAGGCCATAGGTAAGCGATATCTGCTGCTCGTTGATAGGAGGAAGCCCTTGTTCACGCCGCTTCACTGTTATGAGCAGTACTCCTACCAGGATCTTGCGCCGGTAGTCGAATGATATACGGTTGATTTCGTTGCTGAAACTGAACTCAAAGATGCTCTGTGAAGCGTAGCACAGGACTCCGCCGGCAAGTGTTATGAGCCATACCAGCTGAAGCCATATGAGCAACAATGGTAGGAATGCAAAGCTGCCATAGATGGCGTTGTAGCGGGTCACATACAACTGGCCGCTTACGAAAAGCCATTGAAGAATGAAGTATCCTGTCCCGGCTATGGCACCTGCTATGAAGGCATTCTTGAATTTCACGCGTGTGTTGGGAATCAGCATATATGAGCCGGCAAAGAAAAGCCAACCGAGCAATATACCAAGGAAGTCCACGGCATATGTTATTACAGGCGATAGAAATGGAAATGGCAGCGCTGACTGCAGCAGGGTGGTTACGAATACCGTGATACCGCTTGAGAGAATCAGTAATAGAGGCAGAATAAGCAGTATGGCGGTGTAATCGGTGATTTTGCGACCCCAACTGCGCCCCTCTTTCAGTCCCCATATGAGATTGAATGAGTCTTCGACCGAACCTAACAAAGAGATGAGTGTATACAGGAGGAAAACGATACCTATGCCTACAAAAAGCCCTTCGGTCGAGGCCTCGAGGTAATGGTCGATGAATGTCATGCACTTGTCGATAGCTTCAGTTTGGGCCGGGAAGTAGTGGTGCAGTTCAACGTTTATGTTTTCCTGGATGCCAAATCCCTTGCCAATTGCAAAGAAGAGAGCGAGGGCGGGTACTATGGCGAGTACGGTCTTGTAGGTCATTGCCGCGGCCTGTGATTGCAGGTCACGGTCAAGAAATGAACGCACCGAGAGATTCAGTGTCTTTATGATACTGATGCGCCAATCGCGGCGCGTATCGCTCCACACTCCCTCAGAGCAGTAGGCCCAGAAGCGTTGCCCCCAGCCTATGAGTCGGCTTATGAGGCCTGGACGGTTGTTTTGTGACTGTTTGTCAGTATTTTTCATTTCATATTCTTTGATTGACTTGTCGTGGGCTTTGAAGGGGGATAGGCTATGCGTGAGTGATACATTGTGCGGAGGCGTGTTATGAATGACTCCTTGGCCTGCTGTATGTCGCGGAATGACAATGGGCTTTCCCTGTGCAGCCCGTCATCGACTTGGCTGTCGATGATGCGGTTTACGAGGGCTGCTATGGCCTCTGGTGAATGGTCGGTCATGGAGCGGGATGCTGCTTCTACTGAATCGGCCATCATGAGCAGTGACGCTTCACGGGTTTGGGGGTTGGGCCCTGGATAAGTGAACAGTGTGTCGTCAATCACTTCATCGGGGTGCTGTTGCTGGTATTTTGTATAGAAATACTTGGCTTTCCCTTTGCCATGGTGTTGTGCTATAAGGTCTTTGAGCACCTGTGGAAGTTTCTCTTTGTCGGCCATGCGTAGCCCGTCGTTGATATGGTTGTGGAGCACTCGTGCGCTCTGTTCAGGACTGAGCGCATCGTGAGGATTGACACCATATTGGTTTTCTGTGAAAAAGGCGGGGTTGTTGATTTTTCCGATGTCGTGATACAGTGCGCCGGCTCTGACGAGTTGTACATTGGCTCCGATGCGGGCTGCAGCGTTAGAGGCCAGGTTGCTCACGGCCATGGAATGCTGGAATGTGCCGGGACATTGTTCCGAGAGTTGCTTGAGGACTCCGGTATTTATGTCGGTGAGTTCCACCAGGGTGACCGATGATATGAGGCCAAAGAGTTTTTCAAATATGAAAATGAGGATGTAGGCAAATGTGATCAGCACCATGTTTATGGCAAAGTAACCTACAATACGCCATGAGAATGTGTTTATGGTAGCGGTGGCCATCAGTTCTATGGCGGTATATGAGATGATGTAGGCTATGAACACCACAACAGCCGTTCTTAGCAACTGGGAACGTCGCGACAGCTCCCTGAGGGAAAACAGGGCTACAATTCCCACTGTTGTCTCTATGAAGAAAAATTCAAGGGGATATGTGGTTATGCTTGAGCATATGAGAATTTCGATCAGATATAGAAACAGCGCTGTGTGGGGATCGAAGAATACCACTATCAGGATGACAATCATTGCAAATGGGACCAGGAAGGCTCCCATGGAGAGGGTGTTGGAAGCAATGACGCCAAGGATGTAGAAACCTGTCAGGAGTGAGGCCAGGGCCGACAGAGACCTGATGTTGTCAAAGATGTCGCGACGATATGTATATAGATACATATATATAAGTGCCATTACTATTATTCCCATGAGCACCTGTCCAAGCAAGGTGTAGAGTCTCTGGGTTGAGGTAAAGCTGTAACGGTCGGCGGCCATTGACTCGTAGGTGGAGAGAATCATGTCGAGCTGGGGGGTGACTATGTCACCGCGGTCAATGATGCGCTCTCCTTGTTGAATTACAGAGTAGGCTGCTGTGATGGGTTGTATGCGCTCGTTGAAGAGTCGGTTATTTTCTATCGTGTCCAGTCGCAGATTGGGCATGAGCAATTGTGACAATTGCATCGACTGTAGTGCCTGGCGGCTTGCCTTATCGCGCACTATGCTGTCAAGCCATGCATAGGCCTGGCGTTGCGACCGTATCTGGGCTGATGGGTGACGTGTAATCGAGTTGCCATTGATGACAAGAATGGATTTTTTCCCGGCAAGTTGTCTCATGGTGGCAATGTCAACGACACCGTGGGTGTAAAGCGTGTCGACGGTGGTGGCGAGTAGGGCGCGTTGGTAGGGGGTGAGGGAGCGCAATGATTTTATTCGATGCAGCAGTGAGTCGCGTGGAGACAGGTCATATCGGTATATGGGCTCGAATGTTTGTGCTATTGAGTCAATGAGGGCGTGGGTGGAGATTGAGTCGCGGTATACGGGAATGTCAAACGGTGCTGTAAGAAGCGGGTGAATCCAAGGTCGTCCGGTTTCGTAGTTGTATTGCATGCGGTCGGTACGTGGCATGAAGTATACTACGATGGCGACCGCGGCAATGAACAGAATGCTGCGGGCTGTGTTCAGTTTTGACGGGAATTTCATGTGCGTGACGCTTTTGTTACACCTTGAACGAGTTTGATTTTATGACACAGGTCATTGACTACATTGGAGTCTTCGACAAGAACATTGAGGTCGGCTTCGAATACCTCATCATGTGCTTCAATGTTGAGGCGGCGTATGTCGATATTCAAATGATTGGATATGAGTTGTGTGAGTTCTTGCAGGATGCCAAATCGGTCGATGCCCTCGATATGAACGGAGGCGAGGAATTTTCCCTCCGATTTGCTCCATTGGGTTGCTACGATGCGGGGACCAAAGCTTGCCTTCATGGCAAGGGCTCTGGGACAATCGAGGGCGTGTATGGTCACCTCGTTGTCGTCATCGACAAATCCTATGACATTGTCACCGGGTATAGGGCAGCAACAGCCAGAGAACTTGAAGTTGGCGCCTTTGTCATCATATTTCAGCACATAGGTCTCCTTCATGTTGATCGGTGGACGCTTGGCATCGGTAGTATTTGACGGTGTCTCGTTCTCTTTTTTGTCGGCGACTGCAGGTTTTGATAATCCGGGAATGCGGAATATCTTGGTAAACAATCCTTTCTCCTTGTTCTCGCTTTGTCGGCGCAGACTTTTTGCCATCTGGTCGTCAAGCACAATGTCACCGTTGCCGAGCATGAGATATAGCTGGTCGCGGTTTTCGGCCTGGTATATACCCATGGCCTTTGTAATCACATTGTTATTGTCCGGAATGTCGTGTTTTGCCAGGAATTGCGTGAAAATTTCGCGGCCTCGGCTCATGACCGGCTGTTGTTCTCGTCGCAGAGCCTGTCGTAGAGCGGTCTTGGCCTTGGCGGTGGCGAGGAAATTGTTCCATTCAGCTTTTGGGGTCTGAGATTGGGATGTGAGGACTTCAACCTGATCACCGCTTTTAAGCTTCTGACTCAGCGGTACGAGTCGGTGGTTTACTTTTCCGGCGATGCAATGGCAACCTATCTGGCTGTGCAGGGAGAATGCCACATCAAGCACAGTGGCTTCCTTGGGGAGAGTGATGAGCTCTCCCTTGGGGGTGAATACGACAATCTCGCTCGAGAAGAGATTGAGTTTAAGTGTGTCAAGAAAGTCAATGGCATTAGGCTCGGGGTTGTCGAGTATATCCTTGATGGTGTGGAGCCACGCGTTGAGCTCTGATTCTTCATCGCTGTCTCCGATTTTATATTTCCAGTGGGCTGCAAATCCTTTCTCGGCAATTTCGTCCATGCGCCGGGAGCGTATCTGTACTTCAATCCAGTTGCCGTCGGGCCCCATTACGGTGAGGTGCAATGCTTGGTAACCGTTGGCCTTAGGACTGCTTATCCAGTCGCGGGTGCGGTCGGGATGCAGTCGGTAAAGGTCGGTAATGGCCGAGTAAATTTCCCAGCATATCGCTTTCTCTCGGGTGGGATCGTCACATTCGAAAATTATGCGCATGGCATACAGGTCATAGACCTCGTCAAACGGCACATGTTTTGTCTCCATCTTGTTCCATATGGAGTAGACCGATTTTATGCGTGCCTTGGCTTCGAATTTCAGTCCCATGTCGGTGAGTCGCCTGGTGATGGGAGCCGAGAAGTCTTTGTATACGCTTGTGCGCTTTGACTCGCTCTCGGCTATCTGTCGGGTGATACGGGCATAGGCATCGGGGTGTTCGTATTTGAAGCTGAGGTCCTCCAGCTCGGTCTTGATTGAGAATAAGCCGAGGCGGTGGGCCAGTGGGGCGTAGATGTACAGTGTCTCACCGGCTATTTTATATTGCTTGCTGGGAGCCATGGAGCCGAGAGTGCGCATGTTGTGCAGGCGGTCGGCCATCTTTATGAGCACAACTCTGATGTCCTCGCTCATTGTGAGAAGGAGCTTTCTGAAATTCTCGGCCTGTAGTGAAGCTTTGTCGCCGAAGATTCCTCCTGAAATCTTGGTCAATCCGCCTACCAACTGAGCTATTTTGGGACCAAAGTGCTGCTCTATATCCTCGACGGTATAATCGGTGTCCTCTACCACATCATGTAGCAGAGCGGCGCATATTGACGTTGACCCAAGGCCTATCTCACGACTGGCGATGCGTGCTACCGCGATAGGGTGGAGTATGTATGGTTCACCGGAGCGCCGGCGTATACCGCTGTGCGCTTCCTTGGCAAACTTATAGGCCCGTTTTATTATCTCGACCTTTTTGCGGTGGTTACTTGCAAGATAACCGTCGAGCAAATCTTGAAA
This sequence comes from Clostridiales bacterium, assembly GCA_023666645.1. Classification (GTDB taxonomy): domain Bacteria; phylum Bacteroidota; class Bacteroidia; order Bacteroidales; family Muribaculaceae; genus JAAVFS01. The sequence continues at coordinate 817,176 of JAMPBP010000001.1, read as the reverse complement.
GGCGGCCTCGATGATACGGTCTTCCTCGGGAGTTGTGAAACTTTTGTCGCTCATCAGTGTCTTAATATTTATGGAGAGTTGCAGGGCGTGTTATTGACGGCCTCTAAAATGCAAAGGTAATAAAATTAGTAATTCATATGGCTATGTTTTCCTGGGAAAATGTGGTGGCATGCATTATGCTGCGAAAAAAATGCGGAATCGGTTTTAATTTTTAACGCCATGCATGCATGCTGGCTGTCGAAAAATGTGTACCTTTGCCAATTGATGAAAATACGTCCAGTCATATTATCCTTTTTGGTTATCCTCTTATTCTGGATGCCTGTCAACCTTGTGGCCCAGCGCCATTGGGAGGAAATGGAGAGCGAGTTGGTAGCGGCGAGCAGTGACCGGGAGCCATCGACGGCCGAGGTGCTTGATGTAACCGTGAGGGACGGCTATGTCTATGTGACTACTTCCAAGACTGTGACAGTAAAGATATTCTCGATACTCGGACAACTGATTTCAGAAAAGAAATTGCACCCCGGGACTTCACGCACACGCATAACAGCCCGTGGGATATATATCCTGAAGGTAGGAACCCAAACACGTCGTATCACGATTTGATTCTCCGGCCAAATTTGCGTTTCTCTTGTTGGTTTGATAATTATTCCATACCTTTACGGAGTAACTCACCACAATCAATCTTGAATCAGCATGAAAGGTATAGTTTTAGCTGGCGGTTCAGGTACCCGTCTCTACCCAATAACAAAAGGAGTGAGCAAGCAGCTTCTTCCTATTTTCGATAAACCGATGATATATTATCCTATATCGACTTTGATGCAAGCCGGTATAAGGGAAATTCTTATAATTTCCACGCCTCAGGATTTGCCTGCGTTCAAGCGTCTTCTTGGTGACGGATCGGATTATGGTGTGGAGTTCAGATATGCCGAACAGCCCTCGCCCGATGGCCTCGCCCAGGCTTTCATCATAGGCAGGGAGTTTATAGGTGACGACTCAGTGTGTCTCGTGCTGGGTGATAATATTTTTCATGGTGCGGGATTTACCGATGTGCTCGATAGTGCAGTGGATAATGTCTTGAATAACAATAAGGCGACGGTATTCGGCTACTGGGTCAACGACCCTGAGCGGTATGGCGTGGCCGAGTTTGACCGTGAGGGCAACTGCATCTCCATCGAGGAGAAGCCGGAGCACCCCAAGTCCAACTATGCCGTGGTGGGTCTCTATTTCTACCCCAACAAGGTGGTCGATGTCGCCGCCCGTATCAAGCCGTCGGCCCGCGGTGAGCTGGAGATCACGACCGTCAACCAGGAGTTCCTCAATGATGGGGAGCTCAAGGTGCAGACTCTTCCCCGGGGATTCGCCTGGCTCGACACCGGCACCCACGATTCGCTCGCCGAGGCTTCGATCTATGTCGAGGTGCTCGAGAAGCGCCAGGGGCTCAAGATTGCCTGTCTCGAGGGTATAGCCTACCGTCAGGGGTGGATTTCACGCGAGAAGATGATTGAGCTGGCGCGGCCCATGCTCAAGAACCAGTATGGACAGTATCTTATGAAAGTGGTCGAGGAGATGGACCGCACGGGCGAATGTTATCTTGACTGAACAATGGAAGTGATCAAGACCGATATAGAAGGAGTGGTGATCCTTGAGCCTAAGGTGTTCAAGGATTCCCGCGGCTACTTCTTCGAGAGCTATTCCAAGCGGGAATTTGATGAGAAAGTGCGTCCGGTGGACTTTGTCCAGGACAACGAGTCGATGTCAACGCGCGGTGTGATGCGGGGGTTGCATTTCCAACGGCCGCCCTACACCCAGAGCAAGCTCGTGAGGTGTGTCAAGGGGCGGGTGCTCGATGTGGCCGTGGATATACGCAAGGGTTCGCCCACCTATGGGCGTCATGTGGCAGTGGAGCTCACAGAGGATAACCACCGCCAGTTTTTCGTGCCCAGGGGGTTCGCTCACGGATTTGCCGTGCTGAGCGACACGGCAGTGTTCCAGTACAAGTGTGACGAATTCTACCACCCCGAGGCCGATGGTGGTATCTCCATCGCCGACACCTCGCTCGGCATCGACTGGCACATTGACCCGTCGGAGGCCTTGCTCAGCGACAAGGACACCCGCCACCCGCTGCTCAGCGATTTCGACTCACCATTTGATATGAACATCGATCTGTACTCAAAATGAATATACTCGTCACCGGAGCCAACGGCCAGCTGGGGCAGTGCATGCGCAATGCCTCCCGCGGCTCCAAGGATAATTACATCTTCACCGATGTGGCCGAGCTCGATATCACCGATGCCGCCGCTGTGATGCGTGTGGTGAAGGAAAATGATGTCAAGGTAATCGTCAACTGCGCGGCCTATACCAATGTTGACAAGGCCGAGGACGACGTGGCGCTGGCCGAACTGCTCAACGCCATAGCCGTCGACAACCTCGCTCAGGCTGTCAAGGCCAACGACGGAACCTTGATTCACATCTCGACCGATTATGTGTTCGGGGGGTCCCTCGGCAACACCCCACGCACCGAGACCGAGCCCGCCAGCCCCACCGGAGTGTACGGGCTCACAAAACTGCATGGAGAGCAGGCAATCGAGGCCTCGGGGTGCAGGTACCTGATATTCCGCACGGCATGGCTGTACTCCGAGTATGGCAGGAACTTTGTCAAGACCATGCTCACTCTCACAGCCACCAAGCCGCGGCTCAATGTGGTCTTCGACCAATGCGGCACCCCCACCTATGCCCAGGACCTTGCCGATGCCATCCATGACATCATCGCCAACCGCCGCTATGAGGACAACCGGGGAGTGTACCACTATTCCAACGAGGGTGTGTGCTCATGGTATGACTTCACCAAGATGATAGCCCTATATGCCGGCCACACAGAGTGTGACATACAGCCTTGTCACTCCGATGAATTCCCTTCGCCCGTAGTGCGCCCCTCCTACTCAGTTCTCGACAAGACCAAGTACAAGCAGGTGTTTGGCCGTACAGTCCCCTACTGGACCGACTCGCTGAGAACCTGCATCAAAAACCTTAAAGAAAATGAAGCGTAACATACTCGTCACGGGAGGCGCTGGATTCATCGGCTCCCATGTAGTCAGACTCTTAGTCAACAAATACCCCGACTACCACATCGTCAACCTCGACAAGCTCACCTATGCCGGCAATCTGGCCAATCTCAAGGATATAGAGACTAAGCCCAACTATACCTTCGTCAAGGCCGACATTGCCGATCTCGACACCGTGCGCCGCATCGTCATGGAATACAATATCGACGGCATAATCCACCTGGCAGCAGAGAGCCATGTGGACCGCTCCATAAAAGATCCCTTCACCTTTGCCCGCACCAATGTGATGGGCACCCTCGCCCTGCTGCAGGCCGCTAAGGAATACTGGGAGTCGCTGCCCGGGAGGTATGAAGGGAAACGGTTCTACCACATCTCGACCGACGAGGTGTATGGCGCTCTCGAGTTGACCCACCCCGAGGGAGTACCCGCGCCCTTCACAACCAAGGCATCGAGCAAGGAGGACATGGCCTACGGCATCGAGTTCTTCCTGGAGACCACCAACTACAACCCCCATTCTCCCTACTCAGCCTCCAAAGCCTCGAGCGACCATTTCGTGAGAGCCTACCACGACACCTACGGCATGCCCACCATCGTGACCAACTGCTCCAACAACTACGGCCCCTACCAGTTCCCAGAGAAACTGATACCGCTGTTCATAAACAATATACGCCATCATAAACCACTCCCCGTCTACGGCAAGGGCGAAAATGTCAGGGACTGGCTCTATGTCGAGGACCACGCCCGTGCCATCGACCTCATATTCCATGAAGGGAAGATAGCCGAAACCTACAACATAGGCGGCTTCAACGAGTGGAAGAACATCGACCTCATCAAGGTCATCATAAGGACAGTGGACCGCCTGCTGGGCAACCCCGAAGGATACAGTGACCAATTGATCACCTTCGTGACCGACCGCCTGGGGCACGACATGCGCTACGCCATCGACAGCCGCAAGCTCCAGAACGAGCTCGGCTGGGAACCGAGCCTGCAGTTTGAGGAGGGCATCGAAAAGACCGTAAGGTGGTATCTCGACAACCAGGAATGGATGGACAACATCACCTCGGGCGACTACGAGCGCTACTACGACGATATGTATAAGAACCGCTGAAGATTGTCGATGATGAAGTACGGTTATATCATACTGCTGTTTGCATTAATGCTGGGTGCCTGTGGCCGCCGGCCGGCTGTGTCGGCCCCCGAGGTTTATGTCACGATTGCCGCCGATGCCAATTTCAATCGTTTTGGCGATAGGGACAGCATCACATGGTATCTTGAAAAATGCCATGAGGCAGGAATCAACCATGTGGTTGTTGACGTCAAGCCCAACTATGGCAAGGTGTTGTATCGTAGCGAGTGTCTTCCCTATCTCGATTTTATAGAGGGGGTTACCCCACAGCCACTCGGTCGCGATTGGGATTATCTGCAATATTTCATTGATGAATGTCACCGGCTTGATATGCGTGTGTCGGCGTCATTTTCGGTTATGCCTTGTGGCTCCCCCTACTGGCAACGCGGCATGTGCTACAGCGACACCATCTATGACAAGTGGCTCACTACCGAGTATCATCCCGACGGTACCTTTGGCGACATGCGTCCCGGACGTAAAGCGGCTGCTTTCCTCAATCCGGCATTGCCTGAGGTGCAGGAGTATGCCCTGAATCTCATTATGGAGCTGGTCAACAAATATGATATCGACGGGTTCTCGCTCGACTACTGCCGTTATCCCGATGCCGAGAGTGATTTCTCCGACTTCTCGCGCATGGCCTTCGAGGAATATTTAGGCGCAAAGGTTACCGATTGGCCCGGGGATGTCATAAGCTATGACGAGTCTGGCAATATGATGGAAGGACCGCTGTCGGTCCAGTGGTGGGCTTGGCGGGCAGGTGTGATTTCCGACTTTGTAAAACGGGCTTCCGAGGCGATTCATGCCGCCAAACCCCACGTTGATGTGGAATACTGGGCCGCTACATGGATTCATGCCCTGAACCGCAGCGGCCAAAACTGGGCCTCGCCACGCTCAGGGTGGTGCAAGGCATATGGATACGGTAGTGATGAATATCAGGCAACGGGATTTGCTCCCTATATCGATGTCTTTGCCGCAGGAGCTTACCTGGAGAAGGTGGCCGGAGCCGATGACAACGAATCGATAGAATATGCTTTCAACCGTGCAGATACGCTTATCAAAGGAGATTGCCGGCTTGTGGGATCGCTCTATGTGGTGAACCATGACAACGACCCCGAGAACCCTGATAATATGTACAACGCCGCGATGATGTCGCTCGAGAAAACCGGCAACCTTAGGGTTTTCGATATATCTCAGATTCAGAAACTTGGTCTTTGGGAGCCAATAAAGCGGGCCATCGACGACTATCGTGGACAGCACCGGGAAGCCAATGAATAACCTCGCACACGAAAAAACGACAGTATGGAACTTGGAATAAGAATAGGAAACGGATATGATGTACACCGCCTCGTTGAGGGGCGTCGGCTTGTTGTATGTGGAGTGGAGATACCCTATGAGCTCGGGCTCCTCGGGCATAGCGATGCCGACGTTGCTCTGCATGCACTCGCCGATGCATTGTTGGGGGCTGCTGCCATGCACGATATAGGCTATCATTTTCCCGACAACGACCCCGCCTATGCAGGTGCCGATTCACGCCGGCTTTTGCGTCGTGTCGTGGAAATAATTGCTGAAAAAGGTTATAAGCCCGGAAATGTCGATGTCACCATCATAGCCCAGCGTCCCAAGATGCTCCCTTATATAGAGCAGATGCGGGCCAATGTTGCCGCTGATCTCGGGCTCACCATAGAAGATGTGTCGGTCAAGGCCACCACGACCGAGAAACTCGGTTTCACAGGCCGCGGCGAGGGAATAGCAGCCCAAGCCACTGCTCTGATTTTCAGAGCCCATTCGATAAGGAATGTTAAAGCTGGGGCGGACTATTAATGAGCAAGGATAAATATGCCAATGAGAGGCCGAGGCGATGGTAATCTTATCGAATTGGCTCTCAATCGCTGATTCGATACAGCGTATACGATTACGGTTCCAGTCGGCTTTGGTTCCAGTTGGTTACGGTCTCAATTGGCTCTTGTGAGGTCAAGGAGTTGGGGTAGGGTGATGGGTGAGGCGGTGGGTTGGAGGCCTGCCATGCCGGCTATGCGCCCGAGAATCTGGGCGGGGGTGTGGTCGTGGCGCATGGCTTCCATGCTCAGCGAGGCGTCGCGCTTGCTAAGCCTCACTCCGGCTTCGTTTTTTATCAGTGGCAAGTGGGCATATCGCGGTGGTTGCCACCCTAACAGTTCGTAGAGATAGATTTGCTGGGCTGCCGAGAGCAACAGGTCTTCCCCTCTCATCACTTCGTTGACTCCCATGAGGGCGTCGTCAACCACAACGGCCAGTTGGTAGCTCCAGGCTCCATCGGCACGTTGCAGGATGAAGTCACCGCAGTCGTGGGCCAGGTTGTATTGCTGCGGTCCGGCGATACGGTCGTTGAAGCATATCATGCGGTCGGGGACGTAGAGCCTCATGGCTCCGTGGGCTGCCGGGTCGATGTCGTAGCATGGCATGTGGGGCGGGCGGCAGGTGCCGGCGTATATGATGCGGCCATCGCTTTGATGAGGAGCTTGTGTAGCCATGATGTCGGCTCGGGTACAGTGACATTTGTATACGATGCCTTTGTCAATCAATCGGGACAGCGCTTGGTTATAGAATTCGTGGCGTCGGCTCTGGCTGTAAGGACCGTGAGGTCCCTTGTCATCGAGTCCACCTTCGTCCCATTCCAGTCCGAGCCATGTGAGGTCGTCCTCTATAAGGCGTGCCCATTGGAGCTTGGAGCGTTGAGGGTCGAGATCCTCAATACGCAGAATCCAGCGTCCCCCGGCGCTCTTGACCGACAGCCACGACATCACGGCTGTGTATATGTTGCCTAAGTGCATGCGTCCGGTAGGCGACGGGGCAAAGCGCCCGACGATTGTGTTATGCTCCTCATTCATGAGTGCAAAGGTAGTAAAAACATGCGTTAAATTAATAGAAATCCTGCGACATCCACAAAATGAAAAATGGGCATTTAAGAGAATATATTGTCCTTTATGGCCATTTTTGGGTTAAAAAAGTAAAAAGTGAAAATTCCACACTTTTTTAATAGATTAACATTTAGTAATTTTGCGGCAAATTTGTGCTATATGGCTACAATTTAAATATTTGTAAAGGAAAAATAAAACAAGAGATATAAACGACAGAACAAACAAAGATGAAAATGAAATTCATGCATGCAACTTCGGCCATCGTGGCCGTTACCGCGTCGATAGCACTTGCATCGTGTAGCGGAGGAGAAAATCAACAAGCTATGACACAGCAGGCGCCGGCTATCGCCACTCAGAAAGTTACAACCGGCAATATCGATTTCAACAACACTTACCCCGCCACTATCAAGGGTAAGACCGACATTGAGATACGCCCTCAGGTATCGGGCTTCATCACAAAGGTTCATGTCGACGAGGGTCAGCATGTGCGCAAAGGTCAGCTACTGTTCACTATCGACCAGGTGCAATACCAGGCCGCCGTTGATCAGGCCCAGGCTGCGGTAAATTCAGCAACAACCGCCTTGCAGACCGCCCAGCTCACTGCCGATTCCAAACAGCATCTTTTTGACCGCAACATCATAAGCGAGTATGAGAACCAGCTTGCAAAGAACTCACTGGCCCAGGCCCAGGCTCAGCTTGCCACATCCCAGGCCGCACTGGTATCGGCCCGCAAGAATCTTGCTTATACTGAGGTTGTGGCTCCCAGCGATGGTGTCGTAGGTTCGATTCCAAATCGTGAGGGTTCGCTCGCCTCGCCCTCGATGATGCAACCTCTCACAACAGTGAGCGACAACAACGAGGTCTATGCCTATTTCTCGCTCAATGAGAAAGACATGTTATCGCTTACCGACAATGGCGCTGTAACGCTCAACGAGCGCATCAAGTCAATGCCCGAGGTTACACTGCGTCTTGCCGATGGTACCGAATATCCCTCAAAGGGTAAGGTTGCCACCGTGTCGGGTGTCATCGATGCCAACACCGGAACAGCAACCGTGCGTGCTCTCTTCCCCAATCCTACCGGAATGCTTCGCAGCGGTTCGACCGGTCAGATTCTCATTCCCGCTACCGAGGAGACAGTTTTGCTGATTCCCCAGCGTGCCACTTTTGAGATTCAGGACCGCCGCTTCGTCTTTGTTGTCAACGATAGCAACAAGGTGGTTTCTACTCCCATCACCGTAGCCCCGCAGAGCGACGGCCAGGTATTTGTAGTAACCTCGGGACTGAGCGACGGCCAGACTATCGCAGTCGAGGGTGTGGGTTCAACCTTGCGCGAGGGCATGACCATACAGCCTGTTGATGCAGCAGCCAAGGCTGCCCAGGCTCAAGCTACCCAGGCTCAGTAATCGCCATGAGTGGTTATTCACATCATGTATCACACACATAAGTTTACAAGATAAGATCCAATGAAATTAGATACATTTATTAATCGCCCGGTGCTATCGACTGTGATTTCGATATTCATCGTGCTGTTAGGTCTCATTGGCCTCGCATCGTTGCCTATCACCCAGTTCCCCGATATAGCGCCCCCCACCATCTCGGTCTCGACGACCTATAGCGGTGCGAATGCCCAGGCGGTGCTCAACTCGGTTATCGCTCCCCTCGAGGAGTCGATCAACGGTGCCGAGGGTATGACCTATATGGAGTCGACCGCCACCAACACCGGTTCGGCCCGTATTTCGGTTTACTTCAAGCAGGGCTTCAACCCCGATATGGCTGCCGTCGACGTGCAGAACCGTGTAGCCAAGGCGGCCAACCTTCTTCCCTCGGAGGTAAACCAGGTGGGTGTGCTCACTCAGAAGCGCCAGACTTCGATGCTCGTGGGCTTCTCGCTCTATAGCCCCGATGCTTCATATGATGGGTTGTTTATCGACAACTATATGAAGATCAACGTTATCCCACTGTTGCAACGTGTTAACGGTGTGGGCGACGTTATGTCATTCGGTGCCGACTACTCGATGCGTATATGGCTCAAACCTGATGTAATGGCTCAGTATGGCCTTATACCGAGCGATATAGCCGCCACGCTGGCCGAACAGAACGTCGAGGCAGCTCCCGGTGCATTCGGTGAACAGGGTGACCAGACATTCCAGTACACCATGCGTTACCGTGGCCGTCTCGTAACCCCCGAGGAGTTCGAGAACATTGTGGTACGCGCCAACAGCGACGGCTCGGTACTTTACCTGAAAGATGTGGCCGATGTGGAACTCGGAAAACTCACATACGGTTTCGCCAACGATCTCAACGGCCGCCCGTCATCAACATGTATGGTGTTCCAGACCGCCGGAACAAACGCTACACAGATTATCAACGACTGTAAGGCTACAATCGACAAACTGGGACTGGAACTGCCCGAGGGACTGGAGTTCGCTGTCCTCATGGACAACAACGAGTTCCTTTACGCGTCAATCCACCACGTCATACAGACCCTTATCGAGGCATTCATCCTTGTGTTCCTCGTGACATACGTCTTCCTGCAGGACTTCCGCTCGACCATCATCCCCGCAATCGCCATACCGGTAGCATTGATCGGTACATTCTTCGGCATGAGCCTCATAGGCTTCTCGCTCAACCTCATCACCCTGTCGGCTCTCGTGCTTGCCATCGCCATCGTGGTCGATGACGCCATTGTGGTCGTGGAGGCGGTGCACGCCAAACTCGATGTCGGTTACAAGAGCGCCCGCAAGGCATCGATCGACGCCATGAACGAGATAGGCGGTGCCATCATCTCGATCACACTCGTCATGATGCTCGTGTTCATCCCGGTATCGTTCATGTCGGGAACAAGCGGTGTGTTCTACCAGCAGTTCGGTCTTACAATGGCAATAGCCATCGGTATCTCGGCTCTGAACGCCCTGACCCTGTCACCCGCTCTCTGTGCAGTGTTCCTGAAACCCCACAACAGCGACGCATCTCTCAAGGAACGTATGGGCACCGCCTACAAGGCAGCCGGTGAGGTTGCCAAGAGCAAGCTGTCCATGCACCCCATGATCACAATGATATTCCTCATTGCCACCGTGACATTCATGGTGCTCGGCTGGTTCAGCTTTGACAATGTCGCGCTGAGCATCATGGCATGGATCGTCGCCCTAATTACCATCATAGGCATCTTCGGTAAACGCTTCCAGAAATCATTCAACAAAGTGTTCGATGGCTCAATTGCCGGTTACAAGAGAATAACAACCTTCTTTGCACGTCACAAGGTGTCGACATTCGGTCTCGTGATAGTCTCGATACTCGCCCTTGTATGGCTCATGGGCCGTACGCCATCAACCCTCGTGCCCAACGAGGACACCGGCTTCCTGTTCGCGATGGTCGACATGCCTCCGGGAACCTCACAGGAGCGCACCGAAGAGGTTGTTGACAAGGTCGCAGCACAAATCAAGGATATACCCGGTGTGAAATATTGCCAGAAGATTCTCGGCTACTCGTTCATAGCCGGCGAGGGTGCCACCTACGGTACATTCATGGTAAAACTTGACCACTGGGACAACCGTCAGGACCCGTCAATGAGCTCAGATGCAATAGTGAAACGCATCTTCGGCATAGCGGCAGGCATCAAGGACGGCCGCGTCGTAGCATTCGCACCGCCCATGATCACAGGTTACTCGGTCACCAACGGTTTCGAGCTCAAGATGCTTGACCGCACCGGTGGCGACATCAACAAGTTCTTCGGTCTGGTACAGGGATTCCTCGGACAGCTCAACCAGCAGCCCGAAATCCAGGTGGCCTACTCAACCTTCAACCCCACCTTCCCCCAGTACCTCATCGACATCGACGCCGCCAAATGTAAGCAGGCCGGCATAAGCCCCTCGACAATATTGTCGACACTTCAGGGTTACTACGGTGGCATGTATGTGTCCAACTTCAACCGTTTCGGTAAGATTTACCGCGTGATGATGCAGGCCGCGCCCGAGTCGCGCGTATCACCCGAGACACTCTCGACGATCAAGATACGCAACGGCCAGGAGATGGCTTCGCTCGAGAACTTCGTCACCCTTACCAAGATATATGGCCCCGACCTGTTGAACCGTTTCAACATGTTCCAGTCAATATCGGTTACCGGTACCCCGGCTCCGGGCTACTCTTCAGGCCAGGCACTTGAGGCTGTGGCACGCGTAGCCGCACAAACCCTGCCTCAAGGCTATGGATATGAGTATGCCGGCATGACACGTGAGGAGGCCGGTCAGTCAGGCAACGCTACCGCAATCATCTTCGCTCTGTGTCTGCTCTTCGTTTACCTGTTGCTTTCAGCTCAGTACGAGAGCTACATACTGCCGTTCGCCGTGCTGTTCTCGGTTCCGTTCGGCTTGATGGGCACATTCATATTTGCCCAGGTATTTGGCATAGCCAACAGTATATACCTGCAGATTGCATTGATCATGCTTATCGGTCTGTTGGCCAAGAATGCCATTCTTATCGTTGAGTTTGCCCTTGAGCGTCGCCGCACGGGTATGTCAATCCTCAATGCAGCTATTGCCGGTGCCGCGGCGCGTCTACGTCCTATCTTGATGACCTCGTTGGCGCTTATCATAGGTCTGTTACCAATGATGTTCTCCCACGGTGTGGGCGCCAATGGTAACAAGGCTCTGGGTACCGGTTCGATTGGTGGTATGTTGATTGGTATGATATTCCAGATTTTCATCGTGCCGGCTCTCTTTGTCACCTTCCAGATTATTCAGGAGAAGTTCTCGCCGCTTAAATTCAAGGATACCGACAACTCGGGCATAGAGAGTGAGATCGAGCAGTATTCCAAGTTAGACAATTAATTACATTCCACTTGTAAATGAAACAGACAACTATCACACGCTTGGCAGTGTCGGCACTCTTGGTGTCGACACTCTCGAGCTGTCACATCTATAAAAAATTCTCAATGCCGAGCGACGACGAGCTTCAGGCCGAGTATGTACAGGCACGCCAGGCCGAGCTTGACAATGATAACTTCGGAAATCTTCCCTGGCAGGAAGTCTTCACCGACCCCATGTTGCAGGATCTTATCAACCAGGCGCTTGCTGTCAATGTCGACCTCGATAATGCGCGTCTCAATGTCGAGATAGCCCATGCCAACATGCAGGGTGCCCGTCTTGCATATCTACCCTCATTGATGCTCGCACCTTCGGGAGGCGCATCGTCGGTATCCAACGGTAAACTCACCAACTGGAACTATACCATACCCCTGAGCGCATCTTGGGAGGTTGATATCTTTGCCAAGACTCTCAACAGCAAGCGTGCCGCCGAGGCTTCCCACTCACAGGCATTGGCCTATGAACAGGCTGTGCGCTCCCAGATAATAGGAGGAGTGGCCAACTGCTATTACAGCATTGCAGTTCTTAAAGCGCAACTTGAGCTCAACCGCACTACGGCCCAGATATGGGAACGTAACGTGCAGGTGATGAAGGAGTATAAGGAGGCAGGACGCACCAATGAGGCTGCTGTAATGCAGGCTGATGCTAATTATCGCAGTGTCCTGGCATCAATCACCGACCTGGAGACATCGCTCCATCATGCCAATAACACAATGTCGCTGTTGCTCAAGAGCAAGCCTGCCGAGTGGGCTGTCACTGCGGCTCCATCGCTTGAGTTGCCACGTGCCTTTGAATCGGGCGTGCCTATGAGCCAGCTTGCCGCCCGTCCCGACATCAAGGCCTCGGAGCTCGCAGTTGCAGTGGCTTATTATAACACCAACTCGGCCCGTGCCGCATTCTATCCGGGACTTACAATCACTGCCAACTATGGGTTTACCAACTCTTTCGGTTCATTTATCAAGAACCCCGGTGACTGGATTGCCTCGCTTGCCGGCTCTCTGACCGCTCCAATCTTCATGCGCGGACAGAACATAGCTCGTCTCAAAGCTACCAAGGCTCAGCAGCAGCAGGCCATGAACAATTTCGAATATGCTTTGCTGTCGGCTTCGGCAGAGGTGAGCACTGCCCTCACAACTTATGATAACTACTGTGAGAAGGCGGCCATACTTGCCGTTCAGGTCGACGACCTCATCAAGGCCACCGACTATACCGGTGAGCTCTTCAAAACTGACGGTGCTACATATCTCGAGGTGCTGACAGCCCAGTCGAGCCTCCTGTCGGCCCAGATGTCGCAGCTGTCATGTGAGCTCGCACGCGCCCAGGCTGTCATCAATCTCTATCAATCGCTTGGAGGCGGTCGCTAATAATTAACTTAAACTATATAACCATGATCAGTTCATTAGCACACATCGATCCTACAGCCGTCATTGGCAAGGATGTGACCATCTATCCATTTGCCTATGTCGACGCGAATGTCGTGATTGGCGACGGTGCAGTCATCATGCCCTATGCCAGTGTCATGGCGGGCACTACTGTAGGAGCACGTACCAAGATATATAACGGAGCCATTGTGGGTGCTGATCCTCAGGACTTCCGCTGGAAAGGGGAGAAAAGCACATGCACGATAGGCGCTGACTGTGTGATACGCGAGAATGTCATCATCAACCGTGGCTTTGTCAACGAGCGCGGCACCTTCATAGGCGATGGCACTTTCATCATGGCCAAGGCCCATATAGGTCATGACTGCGATATCGTGGGCAAGACAGTCATAGGCAACGGTGTGACTATGGCCGGCAGCATTCAGGTGGGCAAGTGCTCGATCCTCTCGTCCAATTGTATCATTCATGAGGGGTCCAAGATAGGAGAATGGGTGCTCATCAAGGGTGGATGCCGCATCAGTGGCAATGTGCCTCCCTATGTGATCATTGCCCACAACCCTGCCACATATTTCGGTATCAATGCCCACATTATGCGTAATGGACAGTTTACCGACGACCAGATTGACGATGTGGCCAAGGCCTACCGTCACATCTATCAGTGTGGTACCTCGGTATTCAATGCCCTGAAGCGAATTGAGGCCGATATCGATGACTCTCCAATACGCAGCAACATTCTCAATTTCATAAGGGAGAACAACCTGCGCATCGTGGCGGTTCCTGTCGATCTCGAGTGATTGTAATTATAAGAGCCGCTGAAAACCGGTTCCCGATTTTACGGGGGACAGCAAGCTGACAAGGCATGCTGTCCCCCGCTTGATATGTTAGAGGCTATTATATGAAATTTAAAGGTGGGGCTTCTTCACAGTAGCTCCACCTTCCTCATAACCAAAATTCAAGTATATTATTGTCTAACAAAGTTTCTACGTTGCAAATATACTATACAAAATCGCTCAATGTTGTTAATAACTATTGAATAACATAGGTTAAAAAACGGTTTTGATAACAAATGACGCTGATTTTGATTGAAATACCGAAAAGTTTGTATATTATTTTGTAGAATTTTGAGGTGAATCAAAAAAATTGTATATTTGCCGAAACTGTCACATATCTCACTCTGACCTTTTGCTTGATTGTATGTCGCATCACATTCCAAAGTAATGGTCGATGGATTTTAAGTCAGTAATTTAATTATTCACATCAAAACTATTTTACAATGGAAGAAAACGTACAACCTCAGGTCGTTGTTGTCGAGAAGAAAGGCAACGGAATGGGTACAGCAGGTTTTGTTCTTGCACTCCTGGGCCTCATTTTCTGCTGGGTGCCTGTCCTTGACTGGATTCTTTGGCTCCTCGGACTCATCTTTTCAATCATCGGTATGTTCAAGCCTAAGAAAGGTCTTGCTATCGCCGGTCTCATCATCTCGTTCATTTACATTATTGTTGTCGTAGCGTTTTTAGGAGCAGTCTTTGCTTCTATGTAAAATACCTGCATAGCCTATAACTTAACGGGGCCTGTTCACTTCTTAATGGTGAACAGGCCCCGTTTGTTTATCTATTTATCATGTTATCGTCAGTTCCTGGCATCGGCAAATTTGTTGGGGAACGACAGCTCCACCTTAGGCCGGCAGTAGGCTCTGATTACAAAGAAGATTCCTATGAGAATGAAAGGTATGCTCAGCAGCTGCCCCATGTTGATGCCATATGTTGCGATCATCTCAGTCTCGAATCCCACCTGTACATTTTTCAGATACTCGAGAAGGAAGCGCCCCAGGAAAAGCAAGGTAAGGAAGGTGCCGAATATGAGGCCGGGACGCGCCTCGTCGTTGCGTTTCCAGTACATCCACATAAGCAGTCCAAACAAGGCCAGATACCACAATGCCTCGTAGATTTGAGTGGGGTGGGAGGGCTCGGTGTAGATGGCCGGAGCGCCTGCCATCCAGGCGTTGATATTGTCGATGAATCGGAATGCCCATGGCACATCGGTGACATGGCCATAGATCTCATGGTTCATGAGATTGCCCATGCGTATGAGTGCCCCCACCAGGGCGATGGGTATTACAAGGCGGTCAAATGTCCACAGCGGTGACCTCCTGGTCGTGATCCATGAGAAACACAACACACCGAGAATCACGCCTATGGTGCCTCCATGGCTTGCCAGTCCACCTTCCCATATGTAGAATATGCGCATGGGGTGCTGGGAATAAAGGTCCCATTCATAGAAGAAGACATGTCCCAGGCGAGCCCCTACTATTGTTCCGGCAATAACCCATAGCAACAGGGTGCCGAGCCATTTCTCGGGCGCGCCTTCATGCTTGAACATGCGCTCCACAATCTTGTAGCCTACCAGAAACCCGATGGCAAACATCAGTCCATACCATCTCACGGTAACAAAGGAGTCGATGAGTCGTGGATCGACCGACCACGTTATGAAACTAAGCATACGGTTCTTTTTAAGAGGGTGTAAAGGGGAGTGAGGAATGCAAAGGTACTAATTTTTCCGTGAGAATGGCAGGGATAACTAAAAAAAACGGGCATGACAATCTTGGCCGGCCCCTGTATAAATGTCGGTCGATTGGAGGTTGGCTCTTTATCGAATGGGCTCTTAGAACAGGTCCTTGATGGACTGGCCGTCGTTCCAGTGGTGGTCTTTGGGGAATGGCTGGCCGCCCCAGGCTTTCCGGTTGGTCCAGGGGAGGGGCGCGTCGGTCCAGAAGGGGTGGGTGGCCGGCAGTCCTAAGGGGAGGAACGACAGGGAGGTCATGTAGAGCGACCCGTTGTTGGTGTACCAGTCGGCTATGTTGGGTTGCCGTCCGGCGAAGCCTATGGTGAGGAACCCTTTCTCGTTGAAGTTCTCTTTGTCGTCAAACATGCGGTGCATCACGGCGGTGAGGGCCGCGCGTACCTGGCCGTTGGTGAGTCCGGCCGGAAGTTTCTCGTACCATGCCATCAGAGCCAAGGGCTGCATTGTGGCCATGCGGTAGGGGATGGAGCGGCCGAAAACGGGGAATGTTCCTTCGGGCGAGATCTGGCGTTCGAGCACGATGGCATATTTCTGTGCACGTTTAAGTGCACGGTCATAATACTTGGGGTAGTGGATGCGTGTGCGCTTGCCGGCATCTTTCATGGCCTGGAGTGTTTCGAGATACATGGGGTGGAACACATAGCTGCTGTAGTAGTCGTAGGCAAACGATGGGCCGTCGGCATACCATCCGTCGCCCACATACCATTCCTCGACCTTGCGTATGGCCGAGTTGACGCGATATTCGTCACAGTCGGCGCCGGCCTTGGCCAGGAGTCCCTCTATTGTTGAGGAGAAGAGTAACCAGTTGGTGTAGGGCGGGTCGACATGTCTCAGTTGTGTGAATTCCTTGATGTAACGTTGTTTGGTGATATCATCGAGCGGTACCCACAAAGTATCCCAGGCGCGCAGGAAGCTCTCGGCAACATAGGCGGCATCGACAAGAGCCTGTCCCTGACCTTGCCACAGCAGGTAGTCGGGGCTGTCGGGGTCTACGGCGTTTTTGTAGCTTGCCAGGGCCATGTCGCGCAATTCCTTGCGCTTTATGCCCTCGGGGGTGTCATCATCAGGAAGAGCGAGCCAGGGAGCTATACCGGCCATGAGGCGGCCGAATGTTTCCATGTATGTCACCTTTTTGTTGCGGCCGTCCCAGTTGGGGCTTACCTCGACGAGCATGTTCTGCTGTAGCTCACCCTTTGACATATTGCTGAGCACCGGATAGGCTATCTTGTAGAGCAAGTCGACCCAGTAGGCGCGGTCATTGTTGTGTTGGGCCTCAAGAAAGCGGGTGTACTCACAGGCTGCGAGTAGGAAGGCTCCGACGCCAAAGTTGGAGGTAGACCGTGAGTCGACCACCTGGCCCGGTATGGCCTTTTCACCGATAGGTTGCACGTAGCCTATGCGGCCATCCTTCTGCAGGGCAGTTGTCTTGAGATAATTCCATCCTTTGAGGGCAGCGTCGAGGTATTTGGTATCATTGAGGTAGCCGTTGTTGATGCCCCATAGCAGTCCATAGGTGAAGAAGGCGGTGCCGGAAGTCTCCGGACCGGGGGCATGGGCCTCGTCGAGCATGGAGCGTGACCAGTAGCCGCCGGGTTGCTGGCATGCCACCACGGCATCGGCCATCTTTCGGTATTTGTCCTCGAAAAATTGTCGGTGTTTGTAATCAGAGGGGAGGTCGGCCAGCACCTTGGCAAGTCCGGCGAGCACCCAGCCGTCACCACGGGCCCAGAAATCTTTCTTGCCGTTGGCGCTTTTGTGCTTGGGATATACATACTTGCCGTCACGGAAATATAGTCCGGTCTCAGGGTCATACATTATGCTGTCGGATACCTGGATATATTCATATAATTTGTCAAGATAACGAGGATTGTCGGTAATCTTGTAGAGCTTGGTCATGACAGGCATCACCATGTACAGGCCATCTGACCACCACCAGTAGTCGTTGCGTGGTGTCGACATCTCATACTCCATGACCTCGCGGGCGCGCTTTATGCGCTTGTCGTCGGGAAGGAGATTGTAGAGGTCGGCATAGGTCTGGAAACATATCTGCCAGTCGCCGAAGAGCACATGCTCGTCGGTCTCGCCATAGTTGTATTTCCACT
>JAMPBP010000001.1:741082-799068 GCA_023666645.1 Clostridiales bacterium | reverse complement strand
GTGATCCATACTGGATTCGAACCAGTGACCTCTTCCCTGTCAAGGAAGCGCTCTAAACCAACTGAGCTAATGAATCGTCACTGCCGGTATATGTTCTTGTGATCCGGCCGCGATTCGAACGCGGGACCGTCTGCTTAGAAGGCAGATGCTCTATCCAGCTGAGCTACCGGACCTAACCATATTATCAATTTCGCGCAATTTACTTGCGATGTCGCAAAGGTAGTAATTTTTTTATCATTGTGCAAAAAATTTATTTTTGTTCAGGTCATGATGAGGAGCGGTTATGCATCGCCAGATGTGGGAGCACTGGCCGCCTTGCCGTCACCTCCACGACGTCCACGACGCCGAGGGCGTCGCGATTTGCGTGTCGCACCATGGGGTTCACCGTTCCTATCGTCCTTACTCCCCGTGACTACCGGCATGGCAAATGCTCCTTTTGGCGCTTTGTCAGCATGCTTATTATCAGCACCGCCATCATTGCGTTTACGGTCGCGCCCTTTGCCATTTGAGCAACCCTTAGATGGGCCTCGCTTGGAACCTACGCGGCTTTTGTTTTCGGGACGGTATTGGGGTGCTTCGCCAAGATCGGCCGGAACCTCCTCTTTCCTGACCGTCATCTCCAGGAATTTCTCGATTTGTCCGAATCGTGACTGATCCCGTGGCCCCACGAGGGTGACTGCACGTCCGTCGGTACCGGCACGGGCAGTGCGCCCTACGCGATGCACATAATCTTCGGCTTCACGAGGCACATCATAATTCACCACCATGGTTATGTCGTCAATATCGATACCGCGGGCAACGATGTCGGTCGCTATGAGAATATCGGTACGCCCGGCGCGGAAGTCGAGCATCACATCGTCACGGCGTTCCTGGTCAAGGTCACTGTGCATCTCATCGACTTTGTAGTGAGAACGACGCAGCTCGCGCGTGAGTTCTTTAACTTTGAGCTTGGAGGCTACGAAGACAATCACACGCTTGTTGTGGGTCTTGAACAAATGCTTCAGTATCGGCATTTTCTGTTCCTCATAGCAAATCACAGCGCTTTGGTCGATACCCTCAGCCGGCTTTGAGACAGCGGTCTTCACTTCGACGGGGTTACTGAGAATAGCCTTGGCAAGTTGTTTGATTTTAGGCGGCATTGTTGCCGAGAACATGAGAGTCTGACGGTTACGAGGGAGTTTGGCTACAATCTGCATAATGTCGTCATAGAAACCCATATCGAGCATACGGTCGGCTTCATCAAGGACAAAATAGCTTACCCGCGAGAGGTCCACACTACCCATCTGCATGTGGGCTATGAGTCGCCCCGGGGTGGCTATCACTACATCGGCACCGAGTTTTAGCCCACGTTGCTGCCGGGCGAATGTGGGACCGTCGGTGCCACCGTATATGGCCACCGAACTGAGCGGCAGGAAATAGGCAAACCCTTCCATCTGGCGGTCGATTTGCTGCGCAAGTTCCCGCGTCGGAGCCATTATTATGCAGTTGACAGCGTCCTGAGGCGCGCCCTCGGTGACAAGGCGGTCGATGATAGGAATGAGATATGCCGCGGTCTTGCCGGTGCCGGTTTGAGCCACGGCGATGAGGTCGTTACCGTCAAGTGCAACAGGAATAGCCATTTCCTGGATAGGGGTGCACCTGTCAAAGTGCATGTCATATAGCGCGTCGAGCAACTCATCGCTTAGGTCGAGTTCTTCAAATGTCATAAATCAAACAGTTCTATTATTTATTTGCGAGTACAAAGTTATAAAAACCATCGTTGATTATCCAATACGGTCCATGAATGGTGACCTTGATAAATAAATTTAACATTTAATTTTGCATTTCCTATATAATTTCTTTACCTTTGCGTGTTAGATGGATATACAAACAACACTACTATGAGGGTTAAGATACATCATGAAGGCTGTAATATGTTGGTGATACTCTTGTTGGTATTACTGGCTATTAATGTGCCTGTCTACCTAATGTGTCGCGACTTACCGGCGGTATATATTCCCCTTATAGCTGTTTCGGTGGTTTTCTACCTGCTTGTAGTAAACTTTTTCAGGTCCCCCCGACGTCGTTTCAAAGGAGACCGCGACAATATCGTGGTATCAAGCGCCGATGGGACTGTTGTGGCTATCGAGGAGGTATATGAGCCGGAGTATCTCAAGTGCCGCTGTGTGCAGTTGTCGGTATTCATGAGTGTTTTCAATGTCCATGCCAACTGGTTTCCGGTCGATGGTGAGGTAATCTATACCCGTCATCACTCAGGCCGATTTTTGGCCGCCTATCTACCCAAGTCGAGCACTGAAAATGAGAGGTCGACGGTGGTGATACGCACAGCCGCGGGCCAGGATATACTGATGAGACAGATAGCCGGGGCAATGGCGCGACGCATCGTGACATATGCCGAGCCCGGAGACGAAGCTTCAATAGAGGACCACATGGGATTCATCAAATTTGGGTCACGCATCGACCTGTACTTGCCGCTGGGCACTGAGATTCTGGTGAAACTCAAAGATAAGACCGTGGGAGGAGTGACAACAGTGGCGCGCCTACACCCGGAAAATTCTTCAACTGTCAACAATGATTAAGAAAATAATATCGTCAATACCCAATACCATTACATGCTGCAACCTGTTGTCGGGTTGCCTTGCATGTATAGCCACATTCCACATGGGGGAAACCCTGATTTGGGGCATGACCGGGTTACAGCTGGCATGGCTTCTCATAGCCGCTGCCACGGTGTTTGACTTCTGCGACGGGCTGTCGGCCCGATTGTTGAAGGCCCACTCAAAACTCGGCAAGGAGCTTGACTCTCTTGCCGACCTTGTGAGCTTCGGCTTAGCTCCCGGCATGATGATGTACAACATCCTGATCATGTTTGAAGCGCCTGCATGGACGCCATGGATAGCAATGAGCATTCCAGTGCTCGGAGCTCTACGTCTGGCACGGTTCAATGTGGACGAAAGGCAGACAACCTCCTTCATAGGGCTCCCAATTCCATCCAATGCTATCTTCTGGATAGGATATACCGCCTGGCTCGCAGGCATCAACACCCCCATGACAAGCGGCATCATGCAAGGGTGGATACTCTGGCTCACGGTTGGGCTCATGCCTGCAGTGGCCTTGATGATGGTGTGTGGACTGCCTATGTTCTCGTTGAAATTCAAGAGCATGAATCCACGTATCAATGCTTTGCGCTATGTCATCATTATTGCCGCGATAATTCTTGTCGCAACGATAGGAATACCCGGGCTTGCACTTGCTATAGTGCTGTACATCCTGCTGTCGGTCATTGACAATGCCCGTCATTAACAAGTGAGGATAATACCACTGATTCTTATTTTCAAACGTCAAATTTACCCATATGGGATTCGTAATATTTCTTTTAATCATACTTTTTTTCTGGTTTCTGCCACGTATTCTGCGCTGGCTCATGATTTACATGGTCAAGAAAAAGACCGCATCGATGTATGAGCAGATGTTTGGTCAAGCTTATAATTCTCAACAGCAACAGCAACAACGCCGCAGGCGGGGAGGCTGGTCGGCGCCCGAAAAGAAACGCAAGAAAATTGATAGCAACGTGGGAGAATATGTCCAGTTTCAGGAGGTAAAAGTCACTGAAACAACCAATTCCTCAACTGAGGAAAACACTCAGGGCTACACAGTGGAACAACAGGTGAGCGATGCTGAGTGGGAAGAAATCAAATAAGTCAATCAGATTATATGAAATCGGTAATTCTATCCACATGCATTGCAGTATCCATTGTGCAAGCGGGATGTAATATATCTACAGTATCGGAAATAGAGAGATGTTCCATAGTTAATCTTATTGAACATGCCGATGCCGCTGACACCGGCGATTTTGATGAGATTTTCTCCACTGTATGGGCTATTTCGCCTGAAGTTACCGACTCTACGCTCTTATCATATGCCAACATCGCCGGACTGGACGACGGCAAGCTATATTTGCACCAACGTGACGACATGATGATTTTTGACACTGCCGACGGGCATTGCATATCATCATTCAATCGTAGCGGTCAAGGACCCGGTGAATATGTCAGAGCTTGGAATGCTTGGAAAACAATCGGAGAACAGGGATGGACGGTTTATGACCTCCATAACAATCGTATCCTTACATATGACATCTATGGCACAAAACGTTCAACATATCCACTCAAGGAAAATTATTCACGCATCTTGCCTTCAGGCAAAAGCTGGTATGGCGTCGGGGAGATTCTTGGAATAATTCCCGAAGAGAACAACCGCGATATAGAGTTCTATCAATTTTCCACATCATGGACATTGACAGACTCCATCAGGTCATCTTTTGAACCTATGCTGTTAGATGGGGGACGTATCAATATCCCTATGCCCACCTATCCCGGGTATAATGACAATTTTTATTGTCTGGCCAATGACACGCTATTCGATGTCTCGTCGTCACATGGCGTGAAACCTGTGATAGCTTTTAATACCGGTGATGCCAGCATGCCCATTGTCGATACATATGAGGAGTATGGTTCAAATATGGAGAGCGGTCGGTACATAGATCTGTTCCGGGCCGTGTCAAATGGCAATCATGTGATTACCCTGTATCGATTCAAGAACAGACTTCTGAGCCAGATATATCATTTGCCCGATGGGAAGTTGTTGTATTCCCGATCAGTAGCCGATGTTGACGATGCGTCCCAATTTGGCTTTCCCCTATCGTTCAACGGTATCAAGACTTACGGTTTTGTCATCGACTTTATCGACCGTGATGGTTTTATAATGTATGTGTCGCCCGACAATATGAGCGATGCCACAGGCGACGAGGATTCCAATCCTGCCTTTGTCAAGGTCAAAGCAAAATGATTATTGATATTGAAGAGCTGGTCAAATGAGCGATTTTAGTGTAAAAGGACACCTTGCGATGCTCGGTGCCAATGTGATGTGGGGACTTATGGCGCCGGTGACCAAATTATTGCTTACGGCTACGGTAATCACCCCTTTGATATTGGTTGATTTTCGAATAGCTGGTGCGGCAATGTTGTTCTGGATTACTTCGATATTTGGCAAGACTGAACATGTACCACCTCGCGATTTGCTTTTGTTGGCCGGTGCAGGCATGCTGGGAGTGCTTCTCAACCAAGGGTGCTTTATATTTGGAGTGGGACTGACCTCTCCGGGCGAGGCATCGATTATCACCACCACGATGCCAATGTGGGTCATGGTTCTCGCATGGCTCATACTGCATGAGCCTATTACCGGCAAAAAGATCGGTGGAATAGCACTCGGTGCTGCCGGTGCGCTGATTCTTGTCTTTTCGGGCTTATCGCGTGGCACCCGCGGAGACAATCCCGTAGCCGGAGATATTATCGTGATGTGCGCCCAAATGAGTTACGCTCTGTATCTCACACTCTACAAGAACTTCATACGCAAGTATTCACTTGTCACCTTGATGAAGTGGATGTTTACATTTGCGACCATAGGCATTATTCCTTTCTCAATCCCGTCGATAATGGCTACCGACTGGCCATCGTTGAGTCTATTGGACTGGAGCGGAGTGGCATATGTCGTAGTATTTGCCACTTTCATCGCCTACATATGCATCATGATAGGTCAGAAAAATCTGCGCCCCACTGTTGTGGGCATGTACAATTATGTGCAACCTGTGGTTTCCACCATGGTGGGTATTTGTCTCGGTCTTGACAGCTTTAATTTTTTGAAGGTTGTGGCTGTCGTTCTCATCTTTGGCGGAGTATATCTTGTCACCATTAGTAAATCGAGAGCCGACATTCTTAAGAATCTGTCTCACAATAAAGTATCCAGGTAGCAAGTCGCTGTGGCGACTGTCTTCTGCGCCACGAGGGGAACTGAACCGTCTCAAAAGTACAATGTCGCGAGGGCTTTATATTATACTCCATAAGTCCGATATCGAGCAATCTCTTTATATTAACCTGTTGCAGGTCAAGATTGCGTGTGCCTTTGATACAGCTGCCAAATCCTGCATCACTGAATGTGTGGGCCATCTCAAGACTCACTTCGTAGCATACGCCGCATATCGAGGGCCCGAAAGCAGCCTTCATAACTTTGGGGTCAGCGCCTAACTCAAAAAGTTTCAACACCGTGGCATTGACTATTCCATTGAGAGATCCTTTCCACCCTGCATGAATTGCTGCAACAGCCATTATGTCGGGGGCGTAGAGTAGAATCGGGACACAGTCGGCTGTGCGCACTGCCACCCCCACCCCGTGACGAAGCGAGATAATAGCATCAGTTTCATCGAGTTCAGGAATATCACCTACACGGTCAATCACAGCGACATGGCAACTGTGGGTTTGGCATGGGGTCACGATGTAGGGAGGCAACGACGCCACGTCAGAGACAACCCCGGCATTGACCCTATGGTCACCGAAGTCAATACCAAATTCCATCTTCTTCGTCCAATTATAATGAATAACGGAATAGTTGTTCCACTATAAATTGCCGGAATCAGTCACCAGTGGTATGTAACGGCCATAACCTTCCTTTTCCATCTCTTGCAGAGGTATGAATCGCAAAGCCGCCGAATTGATGCAATAGCGCAGTCCACCCTGGTCAGCCGGTCCGTCGGGAAATAGATGTCCCAAGTGAGAGCCCGACGATGAGGACTTGACCTCAGTGCGTACGCGTCCGAATGACGTATCGATTGACTCGGTCAACAAACTCTCATCAATAGGTTTTGTGAATGCCGGCCAGCCACAACCTGAGTCATATTTGCGGGACGATACAAATAGCGGTGTACCATCAACGATGTCCACATAGATACCGGGACGGAATTCATGGTCATATTCATTGACAAACGGGCGCTCAGTCGCGGCATTCTGTGTGACTTCCCATTGCAGGGGAGTGAGTCGCTGGCGCAATTTGGCACGATCTTCTCCCTGGACTGAACTGGTGTTGTCACGCCCCATTTCGCGTGCTTCCTTGAACAGAGCCGGATTCACATGACAATATCCACCCGGATTCTTTTCCAGATATTGCTGGTGATACTCCTCGGCTGGGTAAAAATTGGTTAGTTGAGCACATTCAACAGCGATTTTTTCCTTGTGTCGGCGTTGCAATGTTGCGAGCAGCGTCTCGATTACAGGTGCATCAAGGAGGTCGGTATAGTATATTCCGGTGCGGTATTGTGTGCCTACATCATTGCCCTGCCGATTGACAGCAAGAGGGTCTATACTTCTGAAATACAGCATTACAAGGTCAGTGAGCCCTATCTTATCATCATCATAGTCCACTTTGACAGTCTCGGCTGCACCGGTCGTACCGGTACATACGAGCTTGTAGGAAGGATTAGGAACCGAACTGTTGGCATATCCGGCCACCGTGTCAACTACACCCGGGACGAGCGAGAAGAGCCGTGCGGTCCCCCAGAAACACCCACCTGCAAAATATATTGTATGTATCATCTTATATTATATGTTTCAAAATCTTAGAAGGTGCTTATTTTCAAACACCCTCTAAGTTATATTTGTGTGACTTTGTAATTTATATTCCCGACAAACGCAACTTGTAACCGTAGGTCGTACCACCTTTGATCATGTACTGAGGACGTGGACGTGGACCACAGCTCTGGTTGCCGAGACCGCGCTGCACACAATCGATATTCAGAACAATCTCAGGACGATATATCATATCGAGATCATGTCCGTATTTCACTTGCCACAGGTCTTGATCGGTGTAATGCAGCGCTGAGAAGTCAAACGGTTTCTCGGCTGCAATCTTCACACCGCTCCCGTTGCCATCGTGAAGAACAAGCTCTCTTACATCGTTACGACCACCCATGCTCTGAGACCTCACATAGTATTCCCTCATGTCGGTTGCTGTAGAGTTGTAGCGCCCCACAAAGGCAGCATTGTGACGGTCAGGGTAGTTCTCAATAGGTCCGCGGCCATACCATGATATATTCTCAAAACAAGGAGCTATGAAGCTCTGCAGACCAAGTCGCGGCAAGTCGGAGCCCTCGGAGGGAGTGAACGACGCATCGATATCGATGATACCATTGGCATAGATGGTGTAATTGGCCGTGTGAGAAACTTTTACCTGACCAATAGTCGTTTCCATTGAAGTCAAGACGTTCACGACGCTTCCGTCGCTTGCCTTGTCGACCTTGAAATCAATGAGTTTTGTGGGGGAATCTGTCCAGTCGTAGGAGCCGTTATTGATTGAACGGTACCAGTTGAACCGAGGACCGGCCATACCGTGCAAAATCTCCTTGCCATCGAATTTGAGACTTATAATCTGGCCGGTAGTGGTATCAAACTGAGCCTTCACGCTGTCATTCTCAACGTGTAGACGGCGACGGCTTTCAGTGTAGGTTTTCAACGGTTGATACTCACCGGCAATAAGATTAACTGAGGGTAGTGACATATCAACGCTGTTGAGAGGAATCTGCTCGGCTGCGACTTCATATCCGGCGTCGGCCCAACTGCTGGGTTTGCGTGAGCGCATACTCAGGTTGAGGAACAATTCACCCTGCAGATTGCCGGCAGCGGCAACAAGGCTTTCCGGGAGAGCCACTGTGGTGGTGGTCCAGGGTTGGGTGGAGGGGATTGACAGCGAACCTGTCGCCATCTCACGTCCATCACACAGCAGCGAGTAGGTCAGGTCGAAGTCGGCAAGGTCGGTAGCAGCGTATTTATTGCGCAGTTTCAGCTTATCCTTGCCTTCCAAATCGAAGTCGACATATTGGTAGACCTTCTTTACCTCAAGAAGTTTTGGGGTGACACGACGGTCGGGTGTGATGATGCCGTTTATACAAAAATCGTTATCATTAGGAGCATCACCAAATGAACCGCCATAGAAGAAATTGTCGGCCGGGAATCCTTGCTTGTTGAGACCCTGGTCAACCCAGTCCCATATACAGCCACCAATCATGCGTTCCGAATGATTCTCAATGTAGTCCCAATATTCTTCGAGGTTGCCGATGGAGTTACCCATAGCGTGGGCATACTCGCACAGGAAGAATGGTTTTTGAGCACCATTGCGGTCGGTCTCGGTCATACTCTCGATCGAGGGGTACATGCGTGAATCCATGTCGGCTTGCCGGTTCATTCCCTCGTAGTGGATAAGGCGGTTGTCGAGCGCTTTGACAGCATTATACTCAGCGGTGATGTTTGAGCCACCGCCCGACTCATTGCCAAGCGACCAGAAAATTACCGATGGGTGGTTCTTGTCTCGCTGGACCATGCGCACAGCGCGGTCGACATATGCTCCCTTCCAGGCGGGATTGGACGATAGGGAGTTGTTACCGTGACACTCTTGGTCGGTCTCGTCCATTACATATATACCGTAATAGTCACACAGGGCATACATGCGCGGATCGTTGGGATAGTGGCTTGTGCGCAATGTGTTGATATTGTGACGCTTCATTAACAGAATATCCTGCATCATGCTTTCAAGCGGCACTGCTTTTCCGTGTTGAGGGTGGGTATCGTGACGGTTCACGCCCTTGAAATAGGCGAGTGTTCCGTTGATATATACTTTATTATCAGAACCGAGGGTAATATTGCGCAGGCCATATTTCTGTGATGTGGCCTCGGTTACGTTGCCCCTGGCATCGAGGAGTTCGAGATCGACAGTGTATAACCAAGGTGTCTCAGCTGTCCACAGCATGGGATTATCGACATTGAAGCTTGCTGCAAACTCTTTCTCGGTGTTTCCGGGAATCTTGGCTGCGGGGATTGTCGTTGACGCCACCGTGGATCCGTCGGGAGCAATGAGGTTGAGGCGGAGGGAGGCATCGGCGGCACGACCGTTGTGGTTGTTCACACAGGCCGTGACATCGACAGTAGCTTTAGAGCGGTTGTCGCTGAATGTAGATGTCAGCACGATGTCACGCAGTTGCACCTTGGGGGTAGCCACAAGATATACATCACGGTGTATACCGCTCAGCCGGAACATATCCTGGTCTTCAAGATAGCTGCCGTCGCTCCAGCGGTACACCTCGACGCTCACTGTATTCTTACCCGGCTTCACATATCGAGTGATATCGAAACGGGCATCGTTGTTGGCACCCTGGCTATAGCCCACTTTCTTACCATTGACCCACACATACATTGCACTGTACACGCCGTTGAAGTGAAGGAATACCTCTTTGTCGCGCCACTGGGCCGGAAGTATGAACTCACGCTTATAGCTGCCCACGGCATTGGGCTCGTCGAGAAGCGTGTAGCCGTTCTGCCCCTGAATAAACGGAGGATTGTTGCGGAACGGGTAGGTGATATTGGTATAGATGGGAGTGCCGTAACCTTTCATCTCCCAGTTGGAAGGGACATCGATATCGTCCCACTTGGAGGTATCATAATCATCGCGGTAGAAGCGCAAGGGGCGGTCCTGAGGCTGTTTGACCCAGTTGAATTTCCACTTGCCGCTGAGCGACATCACACGATCCGAATTAGTGGGTTCCCATGGGTGTGTGTAGTGTCGGTCAGCCTTCATGGCATCAAGCGATGAATAGGGGGTGAAGGTAGCTTGACCAGGTTCCTTGTTGATGGCAAATATAGCCGGATTCTCCCAGTCGTTATCGCTTTTTACTTTGAAAGCCTCTGTTTTAACTTTGGTGGCCGAGGGTACGATACGCCACAGCTGGTCCGAGGCCGTGGGAGCTGGAGCCTTGTGGGCAACAGGTTCCCCGACGGCACCTGATTCGGCATAACCCATACGGTAGCCTGTCGACTCAGATGTTATCGTCACCTGTCCATTATTACCGGCATCGGCCACACGCCATTGCTGATTGGGATTCGTAGGGTCGCCCGGCCATAAAATCACATTGACATCTCTTTTCCCCGCACCACAATTGTCGATACCCATTCCCGTAGCCGGGCTGATGATGCAATACACATCGCTCTTCCCCTCGACAGGAACGAATTGCCATACCTGGGCTACACTTTGATGAACAGGCTTGGCAAGGTATATCCAGGCCTCAGGCGATGTACTCTCCTGGTTATCAAGCACCATACCTTGAACATCGGTTATCTCATAAAGTTTATCTTTCTCAGGTTTCCAAGCATGGCAAGGAAATAGGGTGGCGATTGCAATGAAAGCACCGGTGAGCGTTCTTAGTGATCTATACATATCCCAATTGGTTTATAATAAATAGATTATGGATTATACTGGCAGAAAAGATGTCAGCATTGACATTCGTCAATTGTCAAAGATACTAAAAATGCGACAGATAGACAAAACAAAAACCACCGATAAACTACAGATTAATCTGCGATTATCAGTGGTTGATAGATGTGTGAGCGGTAGACGAGGCTCGAACTCGCGACCCTCAGCTTGGGAAGCTGATGCTCTACCAACTGAGCTACTACCGCAGGTCGTTTCTTGTTTTCAGTACAAAAGTATCATTTTAATTTGGTTTGAGCAAATTTTTTTTGATGTATCCTTCCTCCGTCACTCTATATGTGATTAAATGACAAGGCAACCCATTGTTATGAGTTGCCTTGTGCGAAAAATTTCTGTAGTGGTTGATTGGCGTCGATGCTTATGCCTCGAGAGGCTTCACATTGATGAACTGACGACCGTTCTTTCCCTGTGTAAAGACTACAGTACCATCGATGAGCGCATAGATTGTATGGTCCTTGCCCATGCCCACATTCAAACCGGGGTGATGAACAGTGCCACGCTGACGCTTGATGATGTTACCAGCCTTAGCGAATTGACCGCCGAAAATCTTAACGCCGAGACGTTTGCTCTCTGACTCACGTCCGTTCTTAGAACTACCTACACCTTTCTTATGTGCCATTTCTTTAAGATTTTAAGGGGTTATGCAACTACGTCTTTAATCACAACTTGGGTGAAGCACTGGCGATGGCCGTTTTTACGACGGTAGCCTTTGCGACGTTTCTTTTTGAAAACGATTACTTTGTCACCCTTTACGAGGGATTTCTTCACCTCGCAAACTACTTTGGCTCCTTCTACGGTAGGAGCGCCTACCTTGACAGCACCGTCGGCGTCAACGAGGAGAACTTTGTCAAATTCAACAACATCGCCCTCTTTCTTCTCGTCGCCGAGATAGTGAACATACAAGAACTTACCGGCCTCGGCCTTGAACTGTTGTCCTTGAATTTCTACGATTACAAACATTTGAAAATAAATTGTTTATAGTTAACATCCGCCAGGCGGGCGATCTTGGTCACCACTTTGTCCGAGCCTGAACGGCATAAAAGCGATGCAAAGGTAGACCTTTTCCCTCTAATTACCAAATGTTTTCATCGGTTTTTGAAGTTTTATTTTACACGACACTACTCTAATGCACCTCGTACCTTCTCCCATGTCCCGACATTGCCCGACATGTTCAAGACAAAAGGACAAGCAGCTACCTTTGTTCTTCACACAGAAATCTTCCAGAAGGAAAATCACGGGAGCTTTTGTCCTTTAGGTACTATTATTCCGTTTTATTGCCGTGATGTTTTGAAGGAATTGTTCTTTTTATTATCTTCGTCGCTGATGGACACCAGTTTAATAATAGAGAACCTTGCCCGGGAAGGGAAACTGCAGGAAGCGCGCCGCGCAGGTGAGGAAGCTCTTGCGGCCGACCCTCTTGACGACAGGGTCCTATCGGCATTGGTGTCGGTATATCTTGAGATTGAATCGATGTGCATCACCAACAAGGTGACATGCTATCTTGACGATATAGCCCAGCGACTCGACCAACTGCTTGCCATGGTCAACGATGGAGAAAAATCACGCACCCGTCATCGCCAGCTATTGATGAAGATGCAACCGGGATATGAGATCCTCTCGGACCTCGAATCACTATCGGCACGCGACGGGCAGGAACAGGCAGCCTATGAGGCCGCTCATAAACTCCTGTTGCAAGGTAAACTGCCACCACAACTATACGAAATCTATGGCACCATCATTTACCGATATGCCCGTGTCTTGATATCGCAACCCACTTCACGTAAGGTTAAAGTGTTGCTCAACGAGTATCTGAGCCTTCCCTTGCCCCGTCCTTCGCGACTACACTCGCTCATACTGCGACTCGCCGTGAGATGCTCACGAAAATTTCCCGACTTCAAGTTCGTCCGGTTCTTCGCGCTTTGGGATCCCGCACTATTCCGTAACGATGACCTCATCCATGCCGACAATAGCAACAGCTCCCTTGCCGCCACAGCTTTCGAACTCGTCATCGACTCAGAATCCCCACATGAGCTCCCCGAACTACTCGGCCGCGTCAAAGCCCCGCCATCACAACTCATGGCTATCGTGAGGGAGGCATTTGACAACATGGTGATCCGAAGCATAAAAGATGGCGACCTACAACATGCCATCGACCTTCTCACTCTATACTCACGCCACCGCTCCCTACACGCTCCCGATGCAAGGCATTCCCACTTGCTTACACTTGCACTCAGGATAATGGATAACGATGAGATGTGGCGCTTTGTGCAATTCTTTGTCGACTGGAATCCCGCCTACTTTACAAAATCAGACTACCTGCCGGTTTCACGCACCGACGGCGGCAGCTCACAGCCACTGGTCCACAGAGCATTGAACCGATGTTTCGCAGCCCTCAAAAAAGATGTGAAGCGCCACGAACACCTCATTGGCCGTGTCATCGAGGCCTACGACTCCACGATGAAGAATGCGCCTACCCCGCCCGACGAATTGAGCATGAGACGAAGGGCGATGATGCTCAGCTGGCTGGAACGTGACAACGAGGCGATCGAACGTATGTGCCACATGGCACGCAAGGGGCAGCACTCGCCCGATTTCTGGCTCGACTTTGCCTCGATAGTGGCCGACAAGTCATGCAAGGCCGGATTGCTCGCAATCGCCCTTCTGGAGTGCGAAAACAGCGACGACAGCCGCGACATAGCCAACATCAGACTATCCCTGGCACAACTTCTCCACCACCAAGGCAACGACGACGGTGCCATCACCGAACTTGAAGCCTGCCGCCAAGTGGCCGAACCAATGGCGCGCTACGGGGCCATAAAATCAACCATATCGCCAAACGCCAAACCCAATTATAGCAACGAGCTTCTATATCATCACCTTGCTGCCGAGGCTCTCGCACTTATCTATAACAATGTGCCTACCGAAACCATGTCGGCAATATCACACATCGACAACATCATTCTCCTGGGTAGCTCCGACCAGCCTACAGTGATGGTCGACACCGTCATATGGCCAATAGCCCGCAACATAGCTCCGGGTGACAACTTACAGATCAAGCGCGAAGGCACCCAGCTTGTCATGGTGAACCCTATTCCCGGCACCCGTCCTTATCAAGCCATGCATCACCGATATGGAATCATCACCGACAATGACAAGATACAATGCACCGGTCGCCCCGAACCTGTGGAAGCCGACGGCCCTACACCTCCCCACGGGACTACAGTGTCAGCGGCACTATACCTCGATGCCGAATACAGGTTCAGAGCCACCAATATTCGACAGGCCCCACGCTCTGAGGCCCTCGACCGATTCGACCACATGATTGCCGCCGTATATTCGGCAACCGATGAAAAAACCCTCTTGTCGGGAGGCGTCAATGGTCCCTGGCTTGAAGTCAACCCCAATCTTTGTAACGACAACCGCCTGGGGGCCATCCACAGAGCCACCTTCTATCTTGACAGCCGCGGCAGAAGCCATGTCATTGCAATCGTCCCGCTGCCCGATGAAACCCCATGCGAAGCTATCATCTCACAGTCAGGCAGGCTGGAAGTCAATGACGGACAGGCAACCGTGCGCGACATCACTGTTCCCAGCCATATACTTGCCAACAGTAACATACCATCCATGACCATGGTTAATTGCAAAACTGTTGCATCTCCTCACGGGCCAATCGCGCTATCGATTGAGATCTACGACTGAACATTGAAGCATGCCACAACCACCACATGAGCAGTCACCATCGAGAACACCTCACTTCCACACATCACGCCACACAAAAAATGCGGATACATGGCCAAACCATATATCCGCATTTTTTGTGATACAACGACCGGTTGGGTCCGGACGTATATTCTGTGTTACTGATTAACGAAGGATTGAAGCAACATTATAGTTGGCAAACTCCAGGTCATTAGCGGCACGGGCAGCTACCTTGCTGTCGAGACGTGCAGCCTGACGCAGGTTGGTGTTAACCATGCTGTCGTTGTTGGTGCGGGCACCAAGAACAGCCATCAGATAGTAGGTAGTGGCGTCGGGGGTAGCAATTGCACCGAGAGTCGACTTGGCGCGGTTGTAATCCTTGGCAAGGATCTGAGCCACGGCAGCGTTGTTGCTCTTAGTGTTGCCAAATGCCTTGACAGCATTGGCATTGTCACCGGTGAGGAGGTAATAGGTTCCGAGAGCATCACCAAGTTCAGCAACACCTGAAGCAGAGCCAAGTTTCTGGTTGGCGGCACGATAATCCTTGTTGACCATAGCTATGAGACCAAGGTTCATCTGAGGTTCGGGAGCTGATGAATTGAGACGGGCAGCCTGCTCGAAGTTCTTCTTGGCAGCATTGATGTCACCGGCTTTATACTGTGTGAGACCAAGGTCGTTGAATGTACGGTAATCCTTGGGATAGAGTGACGCCGCAGTGTTGTAGATCTTCATCTTGCGGTTGTTGTCGTCGGTAAGAGTAGCGCAGTAAAGAATCTCCTCGACTGTGAGAGTAGAGGGATCTTTAGCAAATGCCTGCTCGATTTCCTCATCGCTCTTACCTATAACGTTGATTGAGGCTGTGATGCGAGAGTAACGGAGCTGGGGAAGGATAGTCTCGGCGAGCTGGTCGAAGATTGAGGTGAGGTTACGTATCTCACGCTCGCGCTGCTCGGGATCCTTATACATAGAAAGAACGCTAAGAATCAAGTCCTTGTCCTGAATATTGCTTGCAGAAACGAGTTTCTTGAAGCCTTCCCAGTCCTCAGCGGTGAAGTTGGCTGTGAGCTGACCGAAGTCGGTGATTTTGTCCTTCTTGAGTTTCTTGTCAACATAGGTCTTGGTGTTGTCCTCACGGTGCTGGGCGAGTTTTGTGTTGAACTCGAGAGTACCATCGGGCGAAGCATACGACTCGATGTTGATTTCCTCAATTTGGCGACGGTCATCAGCGTGAGCGTCGGCAAGCTCCTTATTGAGTTCCTCCATCTGCTGGGTTGTAAGCTGTCCGGGACGTATGTTGGCCTGGTTGATGAGGAAGAGGATGTCGGCTGCATATTTCTCATTGATGATACGCTGGAATGCATCGGCACCGAGAGCGGGAGTCACACCGTTGGCCGAAGCGAGGGCGGCAGTGGCAAGAACACCATTGGCGACCTTAACACGGGGCAATACATACTGCTTGGAACCCTGAGTCACATTGAAGGCAAGATAAAGCTCGCTCTTCATCATCTGAGGCACATAGTTGAAAGAAACGGGGATAGTAGCTGTTCCACCGTTCTCATAGTTGATTACGGGAGCGTTACCACGTACCTTCTCACCCTGGAAGGTGTAAGCCTGAGAAGCAGCCTCGCCTCCCTCATAAACGAGATAGGGAGTTACGGTTACTGTGGCATTCTTCTTGAAGAACTTGGCCGGCACGCGTGCGGTAACAGTGGCCGGAACCTTTTCACCAACAACCTCAAGGGGGTTGGGGTTAACGGTAAAGTTGTCAGCTACGAAGGGGTTCATCTTCTTGCTACAACCGGTAAGCATCAACGCCGATACGGCTAATGCGGCAAATAGAGATTTGCAGGTCATTTTAATTGTTTTTATGTGAATGAATGATGTTTATACACTTATTGACAAAGATAAGACTTTTTATCGTAAGAATAGTAATTTTTAATGATTTTTTTGAAAGACAAAAGCCCCACACCGGTATTTCACACGGGGTGGGGCTCAAATCAGGTACAATTATATATTAATTTGCCTTATCGGTACTGTAACTGTAGGTATAGCTGTAACGGTTGGCATAGGCTCCGGTAACGGGGGCTCCGTTAAGAAGCACACACATGCGCTGGAAGCGGTTCTCGCGATACATACGTTCTATCGAGGGGAGGAACGCGCGGTCAAGATTACCTACACGCACTACATAGATTGTCATATCGGTATAGCGCGAGATGACACTGGAATCGGCTACAGCCTCGGTGGGCGGACAATCAATCAGGATCACATCATACAACGAGCGCATACTGTCGATAAATGTCTTGAGGCGCTCATCACCCACAAGTTCCGAAGGATTGGGCGGTACGCTGCCTGCCGGCACGAAATCAAGGCCTTCAACATCGTTGATATTCTTTACAACGATGGAATTGACCGGAGTATTGCCTGCAAGATATCCTGTAATACCCTGACGGTTATGAGGAGAGAACAACTGAGACATCGTGTGGCGACGCAAGTCAAGGTCAACGATGAGCACGCGCTTACCTTTGAGAGCTATTGTGGCAGCCAGGTTCATCGTAACAAAAGTCTTACCTGAACCTGGTATAGCCGATGTAACCATGATGACCTTGCCTTCACCTACTGTCTCATTGCGAGACATGAATTCCAAGTTGGAACGCAACATGCGGAACGCCTCGTTGACCGCATCATTCTTACCATGAGCCACAACGACTCCGAGCTTGTCAGTATGCTTGCGAGACTTGCGCTTACCCACTTCGGGTATCTCACCAACAAATGGCAACGTGAGATCTTCGAGATCCTTGCGGGAACGCACCTTCGTGTTGAACATCTCATAGAGATAGAGCACAGCCATTGGGATGAGCAGACCGATAATGAACGCCGTGAACAGAATCACCGAACGACGCGGAGCCACAGCAACACGTGAACCCTGGGCGTCCTGCAGCAGGCGGGTATTATACGGAGCAAAGGTCTGACTCAGCTCGTTCTCCTCACGTTTTTGCAGCAGATAGAGATAAAGAGCCTCCTTGACCTTTTGCTGGCGGCCTATCGACATCAGGTATTTGGCCTGGGTAGGATTGGCAGCTATACGTGCTGTGGCCGAAGCCTGGCTACGACGCAAATTGTTGATTGCCGTATTGAGCGATACAATCTGGTTGTCGATAGAGGCAAGCACAGCCTTCCTCATCTCTCCAAGCGACATGTCATACTGATACACGCGAGGATGATTATCACTGGAGCTGGCAGCCAAATTATTACGTTCCAGCATGATAGTATTGTACTCGCTTATCTGATTGTCGATAGCATTCTCTCCGGTACCGGAATTGGCCGGCATGAGCGAAGCGACATGATTGGGATTCATCATATAGTCACGTATATACTGAGCCATCGACAGCTTGTTGTTGAGCTCGATAATCTCATCACCGGTTTTGGTGGCCTGTTGCAGATAGAGCGACGAAGCCTGGTCGACATCCGGCACCAGATTTTCCGACTTATAGGAGGAGATATCCGAGTCAACATCACTCAACTCATCTTCGAGCCCCACGAGACGCTGGTTGATGAAACGCGAGGTGGCTCTTGCCATCTGATTCTTGTCATCTACCCAGCTCTGATTGTACACCTCGATAAGATTATTGAGAATATCCTCGGCACGCCTGGGCGATGAATCGATAATCGACAGTTTTATCACGGTGGCATGCTGGTCGGCAAGCTCAGATTTGATACTCTGCAACATGTATTCAGTGGCAGCCTGTGGCGAAGAATATGTGACACGGATATTGCCATTACCCGGCATCTCTCCGTCAAATTTTGCATTGGGCCGCATCACTATCTTGCCGATGGGGGTCGAAACAGTGTCGATAGCTACAGTCTGGAACGGGATTTCCACTTCATGCTTGACTTCGCCTCCTCCGGGAACAAACTCCACAAAGTCGGTCAACTTGGCGTTATTGCCATTCTCGTCAACTTTGATTTCCATGGAGTATGAATTACCGTCAACTTCAAAGAACTCAGCTATGAACGGCAGATTGGAACCATACACGGGGAGCTGTTTCAATCCCGACTTGACTGAATAGTTCACATTCAAATCAAGATTGTCGACCACCTGAGCAATAAGCCTGGGCGACTTGATGGCAAGAAGCTCGTTATAAATATCGGCCGAGGAAGAGAACACTCCGAGATCAGCAAATGAATTGGCAAACTCATTATTTAGAGAGCCTCCATGCTTGTCGTCGCGTATCTGAATCATCGCTGTACGCTGATAGGTTGGCGTAGTACGCATGACAGACAATGTCGCAAATGCCAGGCATACAAATATCGAGATTGCGAACCAATACCAGTTGGCCAGACACAATTTAAAGAAATCAGCGAGATTGATTGACTTTCCAGAATCTTCATCGGCGGACAACATCGAGTTGTCAAATTTTTCTTGTCCTTCGTTCATGAGATTAATATTGATAGTAGGGCTGCTGTTGGTGTATATAAAAGGCAAGTTTAGATCACTTGAACACAAGCACTGCGATCGATGTGAGCAATGATGCGATAGACACCCAGAAAGAGGCCTGAAGCACATTGTTGCCATTGACCGTGGCCGAGCGTTTTTTCATATTATTAGGTTCCACATAGATGTAGTCATTCTGACGCAGATAGTACACAGGAGACTTCACAAGCTGGTCACCATCGGTAAGGTCTACGCGGTAGCTGGTAGTCTGGCCGTTCTCAGTACGCACCACCATCACATTCTCACGCTGTCCTTGAATCGTGAGGTCACCGGCCATACCCAAGGCCTCAGGCAGAGTCACGGCATCACGTGTGAGGTTGTAACGGCCCGGTTGGTTAACCTCGCCCGCTATTGTCACTGCCACATTGGCCCACTCCACGATAACGATAGGCTTCTTGGCAACATTGTTCAGTTCGAGCTGCTTTGTTATGTAATCA
The DNA here is from genome assembly GCA_023666645.1 of Clostridiales bacterium. Lineage (GTDB taxonomy): Bacteria > Bacteroidota > Bacteroidia > Bacteroidales > Muribaculaceae > JAAVFS01. The sequence continues at coordinate 779,295 of JAMPBP010000001.1, read as the reverse complement.
GAAATCTCACTACGGGTCATACCGGCAATATGCAACTCACCTACAAGCGGGAAATTGATATTACCCTGTGGATCGACAGTATATAGCGACATCGTCTGCGACTGGGAAATCGACGACATTCCGCTATTACGATATGAATCCTGACCTATGCGATGGGAATAGGTAGCCAGGTTGAGCGACTCGCTGAGTATAGGATTATCGGTCGATACAGCAATAGACAACTTATCATCGGGCTGAGCCTTAATCTCATTAAGATCTATAACTGCATGAGTCTCACCATTTTGCCAGCCTTGCATATATGTTATATTTTTAGGTGCGCGGCATCCCGACAGTGTTAATATCGCTGTTGCTGTGACAGCCAATAGACAATTCTTCATCTTGTGCTACAGTTTCTTATAATTCCTTTTTAATATTCAAAAGCAGTTGGTGTTGACAATATCAGTATCCGACACATAGTTGTGGCATAATGCGACGCAAAGATAGCATATTTTTCCAAAACCCACAAAATAATTGTTAACAAAGGATTAAGTTTAAATCAGCTCACTTTCGGACATACCATTCAGCGCCCTCTGAAAACCGGCACCCTGAAAACAAAAATAGCGGGACACGGCTTTGAATCCATGCCCCACCATTTGTTAACAACCTGGCGGCTGAAAAAGTTTTCGCCACCATTTTTTCACATTTCGCTTCCCTCCGGCTTTAGAATCGGGAGTCCTCTGTATGCCCGGGCGGGAAAAGAAGCATCAATGAGGGGATACCCGAGGCTGTATAGCTTCCTATGGTAGCGTCCTCGGGGGTCTGGATCCACGACTCGCCATGAGTGACATTGCGGGAAGGATCGCGCCGGGTCCACCCTTCGACTATATTCTTCTCGATGAATGGACGGAACTGTTCCTGTCCACACTCGTCGACAAGTATCTTCATATACTGTGCCCATATGGCCGGATATATACCTTGCTCAAGGCCTCCCTGGTCCATGAGGTTGCGGTGATTGTGGGCCCATGGAAGCAGAGAGTGCTCTCGCGAGAGCTCATTGACCGAATACTCTGCCCCCTTTACTGCGTTGTCGAGATAGCGTCGTTCACCGGTAGCTTTGTACAAGAGAACCGATGCTCCGATGAATGTACCCTGATTGTAGAGCAACGGATGGCCCTTGGGCTGGTGACCGCTGAAATGGTCGTGCACCATGCCGGTCGACAGGTCCACGAGCGAGTCGACACTCCAGTCATATATTTCGCGGGCCATATCGAGATAGCGTTGCTTGGTCTCATAAGCCGGACGCTCGAAATCACCATATTTGTTGCTCCACTTGAGTGGATGCTTGTCGGCCTTACGCTTCTTGGGAGCCGATTCATGCAGGAGCATGGCCGCAACTACAGTAGGGAAATTGATACATGACATCTTGCCATCGGTTGGCAAGGGAGCATTGGGATCACGCAGCGGTTGCCACTGCCAGAACATGCCACCGCCGAGCCCCTTGGCAGGGTCGGCATAACTACCGGTGTCTCCAACCTTGGGCGAGCCATACCACACACGGGCATAGCTCTGCTCGGCAAGCTTACGATAATTCTCATTGCCGGTGGCAAGATAGGCCCGCGCCATGGTGATAGTCCACCATTGAATGTCGTCATAGATGAACCAGCCGAGCGTCTCGTCACCATTGTCAAAGTCAAAGTTGAGATAGTGGCGTATATTTCCATCGATTATATCACTGGCAAGGCGGCTGTATTTTTTGGCAAGCTCCTTCTCACCACGCTCGCAGGCGAGCGCTGCGGCATTCAGTGCCATGTCGACATACATGGGCTGACACCATATTGCCGCTGCGCCATGGAAGCGGTCGGTGGCATGAGGGTCGGCCGATGTGTTGCGATAAATCATCTTGTCAGTGTCGAGAAAGATGTCATTGAACGAGTCGTAGGCCTTCCACACATCGTCCATGGTATAGACCGCCGGTAATGGTTGTGTATAGTCCCATCTGAACTCCACCTCCACACCATCAGGGTTGTTCTCAAACCCGAGTTTATAGGTCGATGTCGAATCGTCCCAATTCTTGGGGTCAAATACTTCAACCCCGTCGACGGTGACGCCATTGGGCTTGATGGGCAGATATACACGCGACACAGAAGAGGTCTCGACGGGGCCTTTGGCAACATAGCTGTAGTGACCTTCCGAAATCTTCTCATCGCTCTCACGCGAGGCCGATGCCAGGACCTGTGGCATATTGACATTGAGCAAACGCCGTGGGTGCAGCAGCAAGGCATGGTGTCCCGGAGCTATGCTATAGGTTTGATGTACCGCGAGTTCAGGATCATATAGATCAATCACCGGACCGGTCACATTAACCGGGTCGTCACTCACACTCTCGTCCATCACCGCAATGACTTCATACAAACCGCGATTGAGCCTCATATTATTCTTGAACTCAAGCCGGCCTCCGCGGGCATCCCGTTCATAAAGCCGGGCAACAGTCTCGACCAGTTCACGGTCACCACCCTCTTCGAGAATAAATTCCTTAGGATCCCGGCGCATCACGGTAACCGAACCGCGACCTACACGATGGGTCCCCGGCGCGGGTGTACGGCCAAGACCAAGGGTCTCAAAAAGATGGGCCGACGGAGAACTGTAGTCAAGGCCATTCTTGTTCCACCACTCCCCTACTGTCTGGAAGGGATCGGCATCACTACCGGCAAAGAGAAGCACACCGCCACGCCTCACCCAATCGGCAAGTTGCCGGTGGGCAATACTGTCGAGCGGTTTCATATTGGCATAAGTCATCATGAGCACCTTGATATCGGAAAGAGCCGGCCCGTAGCCGAGGTTTTCGATATGCACAGTCTGCACCGGAACGCCACGTTTCACCATGGGGAGTGCCAGCCCATAGAAGTTGGCGAGCTGCGGGTCGTCATATCCGTCATGGAGCGGGAATCGCTGAAACATCAATGAGTTACCCATAAGAACACCGACACCCCTGGAGCCATTCACGCGGTCGAGCGCACGTGGCATCTTGTTCAGGGCATTGACCATGACCTGCATCTGGGTGGAGTAGAAACGTGGGATACGAGCCTTGACATCCGAATCGGCGCTCATACGGTACAGTCCCTCATAAATTCGTTCGGGCCAGGGCATCACTTCATAATCGGCAATACCGGGATAGAGCAACTGGGCGGTAAAAGTCGCCTGATAATTGCGGCGATAGTCTTCCCAATCCTTGGCACGGTCCTCGATAGGATCGGTCAGGAAGAACATCTTGCGGCCTGTAGGGGCAGTCATGGCCTCCATCGAGCCATACTCAAGATAGGCGGTCTCAAAGACACGCTCGCGTGGTTTGCCATTATAGAAGTTAGGTTCACGCGAAGTACCGGTCCACACCTGGGCTATGTATCCGTCACACGAAGGCATCGAGGCAAGCGAGGCCTCGGGGCTCACAATCTGCCACTGTGAATAATTGACAAGCGAGTGGGTAGGCACGTAACACTTGACATCCATTCCCTTGCTGCGGCCATACTCCTTGGCATATGTGAACACCTCATCGAGGGCACGGTAATATAGGTGATACTTCAGTTTGTTGGACATATAGGTTGCCTCGGGCGACTCATGCTGTGGACGCCACGGCTCTCCATAGTATTCCTCCCATTCCCGCTTGAAGGAATCGCTGTATCCGCTTCGGGCCCAGAATTCCGGCTCTTCCATAAAGATGGCATCGATACCGGCATCTATGACACGCTTTATATGTCGCTCCTTGAGATACTCGAGAAAATTGCGGGAGGGAACGATGTATGGCACCATATGCCCATGCCACAAGGTGTCGCCTTTGGCAGTTACCTGCCCCTCGTCAAGGTGCCGCTTACCGTCCCATTCACCTGTGAAATAATCCTGATATTCACCCCAGGCAATTCCGGTCATGAAATGAACCGTGTAACCACGGTCGCGCCAGGAGCGCACACGCTCTTCAAATGGCACGCCACGCCTGGTGTCGGAAGGGTTGCCACCAACGCCATAAACCATGACAGCATCGGCACGGTTGTCGATTGTAGGGCGCCACTCGCGCGACGTCTGGAAAGTTGTCTTGACATCGCTGACCGCCATGTCCTCACCGCGCGAGATCACTGGAACAGCCAACAACAGTACCGACGATAATAATACTTTATTCATACTCATTGCAATAATGGGGGCGTGTCATTGCTCAAACAACAGCGACACGCCCCTATCTTAATTAGAAATTATCAAGCTATATAGTACAGCGTGCTGAAAGCATCAAGGAATCAGAATCTGCATAGGCTCGCTGTAATTGTAGCGGTACACCTCGGCTGTTGAATAGTTGATGCGGGCGGCGGCACGTATGTAGACACGACGTCCAGAGGGAATCTCACCATTGGTTGTGATTGTTATCTCTTTACCAAACTGACCCTCGAAGGCATCACCCTGATAAGTGAGCGCACTTGACCAGCGCTCGTCGCGGGCACGATACCCCACCGACGACGAGTAGCTCACGAAGAGCTGGATGTCGGTAAGATTCTGCAGGTCGTCGGAATACTCTGAGCGGGTAGGCTCCACCTTGCTGCGGAAATCAGCCTTGGAGACAGCACGCTCCACAACGACCTTGGCCTTAATTTGGCCATTGCTCACTTGGGGAGTACCTACAATTTTCACATTAAGGAAAGGCTGAACCTCAAATTTCACCTTAGTGGTACCCTTGATATCAACCTCCTTACACTCATCGGCAAGCAGTACGCCATCAGGGGTCTCGCGTACCAGAGGAATGAACGGGCCATCGATACGCACATAGTAGTGTCCCTTGAAAATCTTTGTATTCTGAAAAGTGCCGTCGGGCATGGCATAGAAGTCGGGATTATGCTCTACATTGTCGCCCCAGCTTAGCTCAGTAAGACGCACACGTATGCCCTCACTGCCCTGGTCGGTGAGCACACGCTCACCGGTTGCGGCGTCAACCACCTCGCCCCACAGTGTCTCCTGAGGCTCGTCATAGTTGTCGAGCTCAAAGACCTCACACGATGTCATTGACATCAACATGGCGGCTGCAGCTCCTAATATATGAAGTTTTTTCATGTCTTGTAGTTATCTGGTTAAGTTATTAACGATTGGGTTGCTGATCGATGACAGGGCTCTTAACGACCTCATTGCCGGGAATGCCGAAGTAGTAATCGACCTGGCTATAGCTCAACTGCTTGGACGCCATGTTCTGGAAGTGGGTATCAAAGAAATATTTGCCATTGGCGGTGCAATAGAACGGATAAAGACCACGGAAACGATAGTTGTTGCTGTTGGAGAATGCGTCCTTATCGCGAATCTCGCCCCAGAATCCATCGCGGCCGGCATAGTGCTGAACACGCCAGCGACGTATATCCCACTTGGCCTGGTGCTCAAAGGCGAGCTCCTTACGGCGCTCACGACGCACGATATTGCGGCTCAACTCATTGCCGGCGAGAGCGGTTTTCAGTTCATCGGCTCCGGCACGCTCACGCAGGTCGCGTATTGCCTGTGTTGCCACAGCGAGCATATCTGTACCATCGGGCGAGCTCACACCTGCCATCGCCAGTTCCACTCCAGCCTCGGCGGCATTCAGCAGTACCTCAGCATAGCGCATAAGGATATATGGCTGGTCGCATACACCTTCTTTACCTCCACGGAAGTTGGGGTCAAGCCATTTACGGGTAACCAGTCCGGTAACACCTGATTCGCCCCATGAATGGTAAGGGCCGCAAGGACCGGTAGCAGGGCGATCCTTGCCATCGGGACCTTTCACATATTTCAATTCAGTGGGCGAAGCGCTCATAACCAGATTGTCCGATTTGTCACAGTTGGTATACGACTGGGGGGCATTGCCATAAGAGTAATCACTGAAGAGCGATGTGACAGGCAGCGCTCCTGTATAAGAGCCGGCATACATGTTGACAACACCATCGGCAAACTTGTCGCCGGGGAATATAACCTGTGCCCGCAAGCGGGGTTCGGCGTTGGCAAAGAAATCCATAGGTTTGTCATACATGATATATTCACCTTCAGTTATCTTGTTGCCGGTGGTTACCTTCAGCGTTCCATCGGGATAACGGGGGAAACCGTCAAAAAGCTCGACAAAATCGGCTGTGGGGCACGTACCGCAACTCAGAGGCGAGTGATATGGATATGCATAACCAGGCATGTAAGGACCGTTATAGTTATCATATCCGTGGGTAGAGGTGGGATAAAGATATTCCTTTACCCATATGTGTTCAGAACTGTTGGCATCGGCGAGCATATCCACGAGATTCTCAAACTGAGCCTCGGGGTCGTTGGGCGCCCACTTTGACTTGTGGAGCGAATATGCCTGACCCTGGATAAGTTCACTGGCGGCCTTATAGCTCTCAGCGAAGTAACGCTTGGAGGCAGCTTCCCAGCTATTGGGAGCGAAACCGATGACACGCACGCCGGTCTTCGAACCAAGGCCTGTGAGGTTGCCATCGACAGTCTGGTTATACTTGGCCACCGAACCGGCATACAGCATAGCGCTCGACTTGTAGGCGAGAGCCACATTGCGGTTGATGTAGCCACGCTTGATACTCTGAGGCATAAGCAGTTCGATAGCCTTGTCATAGTCGGCGAGAATCTGATTCCATGTCTCCTCCTCGCTTGAGCGGGGGACCTCAAGATTATCAATATCATCGGGATAATTGATAACACGGGTTACCAATGGCACGCCACCGTAGCGCATAGCCATCTGTGTGTAAACATAGGCGCGTATGAAATAGGCCTGTCCAAGATAGTTGTCATAGGCTATCGGTGTATAGTTGCCCTGATAGGACGGCATGTTTTCGAGCAGGAAGTTGGCCTTGCGTAGCTCACGGTAGAAATTTGACCAGTCGCCACCGGCATTGCTTTCACCAGTGAAAGCGGTAACGATACCGTCACGGCCTACGGCCTCTCCGGTGCCCTCAACACCCTTGGCTACAAGCCAACCGTTGTAATTGAAACCACGCTCCGGAAGATATTTAAAATCCTCCATAGGCAGGTTGCTGTAGAGCTCGGCGAGGTAAATTTCCATGCCGGCCTCGTTGCTCAGCAGGTCGTCAGAGGTCATCATGTTCTTGGGCGATATGTCCAAGTCGGCACACGATGTCATCAGAGTCAAACCCATAAATGCTGATATGATGATTTTTTTCATTGCGATACAAAATTAATGTTTTAGAACGAAAGATTCAAACCGATTGTATAGGTTTTGTTCAACGGATAGAGACGTCCATTATCAGAGTCGGGGTGCTCGGGGTCGACAAACTTAACCTTTGTGAATGTCAACGGGTTGTAGCAGTTGAAATAGACTCTGATAGTATTTCCGCGCAGGAGCTTGGCTGGTATGGTGTAACCGAGCTCGATGCTCTTCAGTCGCAGATAATCAGTTGACACACGGTTGAATGTTGAGTTTCCCTTGGGGCTGCGGCCACTGAATGCATAGTAACCGCTGACCCACTGTGCGGTGGGATCATAGATGTCAATGTTGGGATCAACTGTGTGCCAGCGGTCGGTGAATTGCTCGAGAACACCGCCACCGGTCTGTCCCCATATTGCATACAAAGGCTCCTGATATTGCATCGAACCCAAAGCAGAACCCTGCCACAGCATGTTGAAGTCAAAGTCGCGCCAGTTGACGCTCAAGTCGAGTGAGAAGTTCATCCAAGGTGTCTGGTCAAAGGCATAGGGGTGCTCATCGAGTCCGTCAATCTGTCCATCACCGTTCCAGTCCTGATAGATATAGTCGCCGGGGAGCACGTCGCGCTCAGTGTAGTGCGGGTCGTTCCATATCTGGTACCAGTTCTGGTAACGGCCGGCACCTTCGTAGCCAAATTGCACACCCTGGAAGCGGTTGTTGAGGTTGTCATGACGCCAGCGGTCGTAAGAGTTGGCATACGGGCCGTTCTGGACTGCCGTTTTGTATTTGTTGCGGGTAATCGAGAAGATACCTCGGGCACTCCATGACCAGTCGCCTACGCGGTAACGGTGTGAAATCTGCATTTCGATACCATAGTGGCTATCGGAGTTGACATTCTCCAGCGGAGCTGTGGAACCGACAACAGTGGGCAGGTCGCCACCGCGGCGCTGAAAAAGTCCGCTACGGTTGCGATGGAAGTACTCAAAGGTAGCGCCTATGATGCCATTACGTCCCTCAAAGTCGACACCCACGTTGAAAGTCTTTGACTTATACCAGCTGAGATTGACATTGGGTATAGCGGTGGGATTGGCACCGTATACAAACTTGCCGTCGAAGATATAACCGGGTGAGTAACCGTTATAGTTTCCATTGTCGGAGATTGTACCACCACGATAGGTATAACCCTGCAACCACTCATAGTTGATTGAACCGTCGTCACCGAGCACACCATAGCTGGCACGCAACTTCAACTGGCTCACAAAGCGGTTGGGATCGAGTTTCTGGAACCAGGGCTCCTCGCTAAGACGCCATCCCGCCGATACCGATGGGAAGAAGCCCCAGCGGTTGCCCTTGGCAAACTTCGACGAGCCGTCGTAACGGAACTGACCCTCGATGAGGTAACGATTGGCGTAATCATATGTGACACGGCCTATGTAGGCACGGTTGCCCATATCGTAAAGATCACCCGAACCGGTGTTCATTGAACCAACCTGACCGTCCTCGACACCTGCCAGCAGGTAAGGGATTGAGAAGGCGAGGTCACGATAGGCATAGAAATTGTCACCATGACGGCTTGTTGACTCGTAACCGACTGTAATTCCAACATTGTGGACATCGGCAAACTTTCGGTTATAGTTCAACAGGAACTGCACCAGAGTCTGGGACTTGTCATAGAACTCTCGGCGGGTATTAGAGGGAGAGCTCTCGGCAAAGAGCTTCTGAGTGTAGGTTCCATCGGCCTCGTTGTAGGCATACTGATAGAACTCCTTGCGATAGATGGTATTGTTGTCGGTAGTATAGTCATAGCTTATCATGCCACGTGCCTGCAAACCTTTGAGAACGGGTGTATACTCACCCAGGTCAATGGTAACGGTACCACTGGTCTGGAACATTTTCTTCTTGTATTTGCGGAAACCGGAAACATCGCTTGTCATCATTGACACGGTGTTGCGTTCCAGGTCGAGGCCGGCATAGTTGAGCATAGTACCTTCAGGGTCGGCATAAGCGGGGTGAAGCACACCTTGGCTCCAATAGTTACGGATGATGTCGACCGAGCTATAATAGGGGGTGTTACGTGTGTCGGCTACTGCCGCTACATTGAGGTCAACCTTCACGCCTGTCCACAGCTTGGTTGAGAGGTTGCCGCGCAGGTTAAACTTGTCATAGTTGAGGTCGCCCGATTTGAACATACCTTCCTGATAGATGTAACCGAGGCTGGCGAAGAACTGGGTGCGCTCGTTGCCACCCGAGATGCTCAAGTCGTGCTGGGTCTGGGGAGACCAGTCGGCGATGACCTCACCGTTCCAATCAGTTTGGCGGCGGGTACCGTTACGATAGGCTTCAAAATCTTCTTCAGTATAAACCAGCGAGCCTCCATTGATATTGTTGCGGCTCTTCTCGTTCCATATGGTCATAGCATCGATGGCATCAGCAAGCTGGGGCATCGACTTGGGTTTCTGTATTGTGAACGAACCATTGTAGTTGACCTTGGTAGTTCCGGCGGCACCCTGCTTGGTGGTAACCAGGAGGACACCGTTTGCGGCACGTACACCATATATCGCTGCGGCGGCATCTTTCAGCACCGAGATATCCTGGATATCATTGGCGTTGAGACGTTGGAAATCCTCGACAGTGCGAGGCACTCCGTCAATAACGACGAGGGGGCTTCCCATGCCGCGTATGTCGAAGTTGTTATTGTAGGTACCGGGCTCAGCGCTCTTCTGCCATACACGTACACCGGGGATTTTACCAGTGAGCATGTTCTGAGGGTTCTCATTGTTGGTCTTCAACATCTCGTCGCCCTTGATGGCCGATACGGCACCGGTGATCGAACCACGACGCTGTACACCATAACCCACAACCACCACCTCATCGAGCATCTCGGTATTGGCCGAGAGTACGAAGTTGACGGTTGAGCGACCGTTGATTGCCTCTTCCTTCGGGTTGTATCCAATGTAAGACACAATGAGTACATCGCCGGGAGCAGCTGTTATCGAGTACTCACCGTCGAGATTGGTGGCAACTCCATTACTTGAGTTTTTCACCATGACAGTCGCTCCCATGAGCGGTTCGTTATCGCTGTCAGTGACGGTACCCGTGACGGTGATCGTCGACTGTGCCATGGCCACCGATGGCAGCAGCGTCATGAACACTGCGAGCACTGCCGGCAACAGGCCACATTTAAATTTAAAGTTCTTGAACATATCGATTGGTTTAAATTATTTTTTTGCGTTGTAGCTTGCCAGAACCGACAGTTCGGCTGCATTGACAAATGTGAACATCACCTCGGTGTCATTCTTTGCTTTGTCACGGTTCCAGCCGGCGAGCGGGTTCACCGGGAGCATATCCTTATACCAGAAGTTGTCACAGGCATAGTCGAGATTCTTCTGGAAAGCGTCGAGACACCCGGCGGCTCCCTTGTTTATCTCATACGCTTCGGCATAGGCTCTCATGAGCACCCCGTTGAACCAGGGAGAGAAGCCTGTGAGTTCAAAGTCATAATATCCCTGGGGATTGCTGCTCTCATGGGCAAAATAATTGAAGCTCGAAGTGGTGAGCGCAACGGCATCGTTCTTGTACTTGGAATCACCGGTAGCCTCGGCAAGGGCGGCAGCGCCCGACAACATTGTCCCGGTATTGTAACTGTAATACTTGCCTGTAGGCCCGTCGTCGCGGTTGTGGCGGCGGTATCTTGTACCATCGACAGTCTCATATTTGATGCCCTGCTCGGCTCCAAGCATGTCGTAATATACGCCTACATTGCTGTTGAAGAGTTTTTCCTTCTGCCAGTCGTATATCTTGGCTGCCATGGTGAGATAGTAGGAGCTTTTGGGCTCGCTGGTCTCCACGCGCTTGTTGCCTGATGTGATATACCGGTAGGTGATCTCGTCGGTCTTGCCCTTGTAGATCTCACTGAGCCATACCAGGGGACTCACCATCGGGCCATTGCTACATGAATGCTTAGTGGTGTAGCCCGGGCCCCAGGTAATGCCGCCATGCTCCTTGCCGTTGGCATCGAGCGTGCAATCCCAGCCATCGAGAACGTAGGCGGTGAGGTACTCGGCTTTGTCAAGATAGCTTTGCTTGCCGGTGATGCGATAAGCTTCGATGAGCTCACGCACGAGCCACTGCTGGTCATCGTAGACATTGAGTATACCGGTAACATCGGCGCCCCCCTTTCCGCTTGCACGATTCACTGCATACACGGTCCAGCTTTTGGTCTGGGTATAGGAAGTCAGCGTGTAGGTGCCGGCATAGTACTCGAGATTCTCAATCAGCTTGTCAAGTAGAGCGGTGTAACGCTCGAAGTTGGCATCATACAAAGATGGCATGCCTGCAGCCTTGAGGTCCTGCATGGCCTTGGCAGTAGCATTGACAGCCTCGATGGCGCTGGTGTACATCCACACGCTGCCCGTCTCGCTCGACTTGTTGCCTGTGTATGGATTGTACTTGCGCGACTGTGACATTGACTGCGGGTCGAAGTAATTGTCGACAGCGGCATCGATGATGTGCATAGCGCGCGACAGATTGGTCTCGGCTACCGTTGGATATACTGTAGGTTTGTTCTGGTCCGAGTCTGACGAACCCTTGTCGGGTTCATCAGACGAACAAGATACACCCCAGAACGACAGCATCAGCGATGCCATTAATATGTGGGACTTTTTCATTGTAGTCTATCTGTGTATTTTAATAATTGTTACTCGATGTCAATGGCGTTGAGCACAAGCTTGTTCTCATCACCATTCTTCTCACCATTATGGACACTGATGGCTATCATCACGTCCTGACCGTTATATTCCGACAAGTCGTATACAAACTCGCAGAATGCATCGCCGCTCTTGAATTTCCAGCAACCGTCGGCAGCAGCGGCAGCCTCCTGGGCTGTGTTGGAAACTGGAGCAATAAACTTGGCCTTGCAGTCCATGTCGATGGCAGTCAATTTGAAGAATGTGAAGTTGCTGCCAAAGTTGCGGGTGGTAAATCTCAACTTATTGTGACCGTTGCTCACTGAGAACTTGGCATAGACATACTGCTCAGGCTCGAGAGTGTCGGGAGCCCCATTGCCACGGGTCTTGATGATATAGCCTTCACTGACGAACACCTCGGGATCCTTGTGGAGAGGCATCAGGGTCCAGTAACCCATCACATGACCGGCATCACGCCATGTGCGGTAGCCATTGATATAATTGTCGCGGTTACCGCTCACAGGGCTTATACCTGTATAGTGTGTGCGATCCTGGGGCATCGACGAGCGCACCATCGACTCGGTCATGCGCCAGCCTGGGAGGTCGGCTATTTCAGTGCCTGGCATCCAGGCGATGACATCGGTAAAGGCTTCGTTGGTGAACGCAATGCGGCGCAACACGAGCTGGTGCCAGTAGTCGCCGGTCTCCATTCTGAACTGACCGATTACAACAACCACTTCCTTACCCTCCCATGGTGACAGGTCAAAGAGCTCGTTCATATAGCTGCCGGTGTCACACATGCGTATTGAACCTACCAATTCAACCTTAGGCTCAGCGGCAGTAAGGTCGATAATCTGCACACCCCAGTAGCAAGGAGGCTGGTGGGTACGCACCTGCACGGTAAGCTTGCTGTTGTCGCGTGTGATGAGTTTGCGGCCATAGACGAAGGTATCAAAATTCTTATCGTCGGCGGGATTGGCCTGATCCTTGCTCGAATTGCGTATGCGCAGCGTAGAACCCTCGTTCTGTTCTTCATAATCACCTGTCCAGGTAGTGAAGGAACCCATATAGTTACATGCCCAGTCAAACATGGGATAGGCATCGGCGTTACGACCTCCCTTATACTCATTGTTATACCAGCGGGGAGCGACACGAAGATCCTCGGCGGTAAGACCTCTCAGCAGTTCCACGCCACCTATGCGTGTATCGTAGGTGAAGACTCCATCAACAAAATCGTCAACCGATATTGACTTGGTAACTGTGGCATAATTGGCCTTGGAGATTGTCAGGGTATAGTTGCGCAGGGCAAGACCTGTGATTTCATAGCGGCCATCGGCATCGGTTACTGAGCTCTTGGTTGAGCTCACGCTCACACTGACACCCTGTAAGGGAGCATCATTGTTTCGCGCGTCTGTGATACGGCCCTTGATTACTGCTGCGGCATATACCATTTCGATATTGGCAGTAGCGACATTGGCACTGAACTTGGAAGGGGTGAGAGTGACCGATGTCGTCTCATACTTTTCCTTGCTGAAAGAGATAATCTGCCCCTCGCTTTGGATTGGAATTCCAGACAAGGTGTAAGTTCCGTCGGTCGAGGTCGTGGTGCTCTTCTCCGACTTCAGGTCGATAACAGTGACACCGGCAACAGGGCTTGCCATCTCGTCGACTACTGTACCGGTGACGCTGCCTTCTCCGACAACGCTGTTACCCGGCAATTCCTTATCCTCAGAACAGGACTGACCTATGGTTGCCAAACAACCTATCATGGCCAACAGTCCGATGGATTTGAGTAGATTCTTGATTCTCATAATAGATAATGATGAATGTTTATATATGGATAATTTTTTGTTTTTCAGGCTTGCCCAAATTCATGGTATCAATTAAGGTGACTCTTTGGATTGTCGACCTTGACATGACCTTGCAAAATTAACAATCATAAATATTTAAAACTAATCATCCACCATCATTTTAAAGACCGGAAACCATAGTAGACATTTTTGTCATAAAAACATACGCCACATGCATACACGCTCCTTCAACACACTTATCACATTAAGCATCAAACTCTTGCAGCCATCAGTATGCATTTTGTCAATCATGTATACATAATTGGCTTAATAAAAAAATCATGTCATGGACACTTATATTATATTTGTATACGGAATCGGAAGCCCAAGAGAAGGACAAGATTCAATAAACCAAACCAGGCAACGACACCATCAACGGCACAGCCCGGCCATGGGTAACCGCCTCCCAATCGTCAAATGAATTTCCATAACTCAAAAAAATAAAACAATAGAACAATTTATAGGTCAATGATATAGGTAATAACAGATTGATTTCTTCAATAAAAAAGTGAACTATTCATCAACCGGCATTGTTATATAAGCAAAGTAGAAAGAATTTTTCCATTGCTTTGATATTATGTGATAATGATTGGTTTATCAAGCGAGGCGCCGTCGCGATGACAGGTGCCTCGCTTGGTGTTTTTTTGTAAGGAATTCTTGATAGCTGTTAGTTTTTTATTAGTTTTGCATCTATAATAGAAACAATAAATCAAAACAAACACATTTTCACATGAAACATCTCAAAAGAATTGCACTGTGCATCATCGCTATGATTGCCATGGTAAGCTTTCAGGGCAATGCCCAGAACAATAGCAAGCAAACCATAGCTGAAGCCACATGTGCTGAAATCAACAAGACACTACCCACCCAGGTAGAAAAAGGCATGGTATGGACCAAATGCAGCATGACCTCCGATGGCAAAATCATGGTATGGGACTTCAAAGTCACACCCAAGGAACTTGGAGTGACTCTTGCCGAATTAAAAGAAGAGATCAGGACAACCTCTTCCGAAGAATTTCTGAATATGATAGGCAAAGATTCGATCGACCAGATAAAAGCGCTACTGGGCTGCAAAATACAGATAATCCTCCGCCTCCCCGACGGCACTTCAGCTAAATACCTCTATTAAGAGCTTGCCTCACACCACGGCCTGCAGCCGTGGAAAACAAACAACGCCACCATAAATGCTATCACATGGCATTTATGGTGGCGTTAATATAGTGTTCACCACGAGCTATGGGGCAAGCTCCGGCATGGGCTTGCCCCTATAGCCACGGTCTATTTCAACTTCTCATCGAGCATCTTGATATAATATCCAGCGACGACGGCACGGGCTTGGAAACCACGCTGGTCGGCACGGTCGGTATACACCCAGTCACTCATGGGGACACGGTTGTGGGTATCGTTCATAAAGTCGTATACCGGCTTGACAAAGGCTTCGAAAGTATCCTTGTCGGGAGCCATGGTAGCTGTCCACATAATCCAGTCGGTCTTGGTATAGGTCTCCCGATTGTCGAGAGGCAACCCGTAGCGGTTTTGCTTCGTGAGGTAGAAGGGTATCTCCTTCTCCATGATCGAATCGGGGAAGATATTGAACCCAAGCATCTTGTCCCACACGAGGTTATACTTCTGACTCCATGTTCCCGGCTGATCGAATGTGAGACGATAATGATCACCGTCGTTGGCCATCTGCTCCCACTGGGCAGCCATCTCGCGGGCCTTTTTATCATATGTGGCAGCGATATCGTTCTTCCCAAGCATCTTGGCGAGGTAGCCATAGGAGGCTACGCCCAGGATAGCCTTGATGGAAAGATTGGCATTATGGGCAAAGTGACCGGCAAAGTCGTCGGTACAGAGTTGATTTTCAGGATCGAGACCATATTCAGTGAGATACTCGGCCCATGTTGTGAGTGTGTTCCAATGCTGGGCGGCATAGTCGGCATTACCCTCTACGCGCGCTATGGCGGCTGCGAGTATGAGCATGTTGCCACTCTCCTCGACAGGCATGTCTCCTCCATAGGTCTGACCATTGGCAAGCGGATAGGTTCCAACATCGTGAGCAGCGAATGGTTTAACCCAACCATACTTCTCACTGTAGTCAAATATATGGTTCATAAGACCTTTCACCAGCTCGGGATTATAGAGCAGGAACATGGGAGCCGAGGGATAGGTGATATCGACAGTGCCTATGGAACCATTGGAGAAATTTTCCTTCGAGAGCCATAATATCTCGCCATCGGGAGCCTCAACAAGCTTATGGGCCGCGAGGGCCTGACGGTAGGCGAGGGCACACAGGCGGGCATATTCATTGCCGCCGGCCTTGGATGCATCGGCAAGAAGCTTGCGGTCAAACTCTCGCGCCGAAGCCATGAGCTTATCATAGTCAGCAGCGGCAGCCTCGATCTGAGCAGCTATAGTGGATTCACCGGTGCGGTTCCAGTAGGGACGCAGGTTATTACCGAAATATTGAATAGAGTAGCCGTCATCATAGGCAAACATGAGATAGCCATCGGTCTTGGAAACATTTCCCTTATCGACAATCATTCCTACCATCTCACCCTCTTTTTCCACAGGAGCGCTTTCAAGGAATGCCCGACGGGCAGCGATACCATCACCGAGGAAGGGGGTAACACCTGTTGTGTCGGAAGCAAGATAAAAACGCCCCCAGTCGATGCGCACATCATCGCCGGCACGGTTAAGTGGCTTCTGGTCGACATTGGCCACAGTTACGGCCACAAGTCCGCCAGGAAGCTCCTCAATGGAAGTCTCGGCTATCTGGCTCGAGCGGTCGAGCGCCCATTCCTTGCCTGCCTCAAAGTAGAACTGAATGTCGTGGGAAGCGCCATCATTGCTCTCGGCACTGTATGTCATATAGTTGACCGGACGGCTGAGCAAATCAAGATTGTCCATGAATACCGGGGCGGTAAATGTGAGAGTCAGATCAACATCACCACATTCAAATGTATAAATAGTATTCATTGGATCGACTGTCACCGATGTCTGGACCGCAGTCTCGGTAAGGAAACGTGACTTGTCGGCCTCGACATCAATACCGTAGTCCAGGAACGAGAGGCCACCTCGGTCCCAGCACCATGCCGCAATGACATTACCGGTAGGTTTGAGGGTATTCTTCACAGAGTCGCTGAGCTCGCACACCACATCTTTGTGACACGCGTTGCCGGTATCCACCACTTTTAATCCATTTACATAGATAATGACATCATCATCGTGGGAGTAATTGAGATATAATGGCTTATCGGTCCACTCGGCAGGCATGTCGAATACACGGCGGGTCCATATGTAAGGAGTGTTCCACTCGGTGTGGGCAAGATGCTCCTGAGGCACAGAACCAAAAGCACCTTTGCCAGTGGTCCATGCAGAATCATCAAATCCCGGGGTCATCCAATCAGCGGCAGGCTCATCGGTGACATATTTGCCTGTCCATTCACCGGCCATTGCCGTAGGCACCACACTGGCAAGGACAGGAATCTCATCGCCCATGAAGCGATATACCGTTCCATCAACCTTAACCGCCCCTATGAGAGGGAAAGGCTTGCCCGTCCAGTGGCTTACGTTGGTATCATATAGATTATCGGCCGCCGACCACGCGCTGGTATACGGGTCAATGGTAATAAGGGGATAGGCCGGAGCTCTGAATCCCGCCGTCTCGTTGACAGCCTCGGCTTTCTGACAGCTCTGCACCGTCACCGATGTGACAGTCAAAGCAGCCAATGCTGTTAGTGACAACAACTGTAGTCCTTTCATTTTTATATAATATTTTGGTTTATGAATTTTCGGTCACAAAACTATTCAAAAAAATCAGCTATCGTGTGTACTACCACGCCATATTAGTATCGGGCTCCTTTAGCATATGATTATTTTTTTATAAATTTGTACACTGCAATTAAAAAAGTTTGAATGGCCATGAAAATATCACAATCGCTGAAAATATGCATGACATCGCTGTTACTTTCCATCGCTATCACATGGAACGCAACGGCATGGACCATACGCAACATTTCCAACCGCGAAGGCATGACCAACAGTGCCGCCTTATCACTGTGCCAGGCCAGCGATGGAATGCTATGGATAGGCACATGTGACGGAGTGAACATTTTTGACGGTGTGCATGTATACCCTTTCAGCCAGATTTATCCCGATTCCCGTTTATCGGGCAATATCATCGAGGCCATCACGCGAGGACGCGACGGAGAAATGTGGATACAGACCAACTTCGGCCTCAACCATGTCGACACCTCCACCGGTAAAGTGAAAGTTTTCGGCAACTTCCTCGGTCACGAGATTCTCACCAAGAATTACCACGACGAGATATTCATACTCAACGAGGATGGCCACATTTATGTATATGACCCCGAACAGACGCGTTTCAAAATCATTGAGCGGTTCATGACCGAGCGCGACCGTGTTCTGCAAGTGGCAATCGTAGCCGACCGTATGCTTCTCTTTACCGTAAACGGAGTCACTTCGACACTGCTTGTCGACAAGGGTGGACAGCCACAGGCGGGCGACACCGATATCCTATCTTCCACCCCACTCTCCTTTGCCAAAGTCAACGGAAAGAATGTGCTCACAGTGACCGACGACGGCAAGCTGCAGGTGTTTGACCTCGCCACATATTCATTTACCGATATCACTGACCTGTCGCCTCTTATTAAAGAGCGAGGCAAAATATCATCAATGGCCGTCGACCGAGACGGCAACATCTTCATTTCGTTCAATATCAACGGAACCGTTATGGCCGACCGCTCCAAGGGCTACAAACCGGTCGACCTCGGGATAGAAGTGGGCGTGTTCTCGCTCTTGGCATCAGATGATCACGAGGTTGTGTGGATAGGCTCCGACTGTGGCGGTGTATACACTTGTTTCAATGCCCGTCACAATATAATCACGGTACCATTTGAAAAGCTCAACAATATAATAACCAATCCGATCAGATGCATACATATCGACCGCGAGAAAAACCTGTGGCTCGGAACTAAAGGAAGCGGCCTGCTGCAGATCAGCGACTTCGACACCAATACAGCACGCCACGGAGCCATGACACTACACACATCGGCCAACTCCGGGTTGCTTCACAACTCAGTATTTGCCATCGACAGCAGCGACGACAGTCCCTATATGTGGTTAGGCACCGAAGAAGGCATAAACATATATGACAAACGCACACACTCCATTTACCCCGTCGAAAGCGACATGGAAATGCAGTGGATTCATGGCGTGAGTGTGCAAGGAGATTCACTGCTATGGGCCGCCTCGATAGGCAAAGGCGTGTTCAAGTCGCGAATCGACAAAAGCGGAACCCGCCCTCGTCTGCATTCCTCCAAACAATACCTCGTGGGCGACCGTACATTCTCCAACAACTATTTCTTCTCCCTATCGACCGATAATCAGGGACGTCCCGTTTTTGCCAACCGCGGCATGGGAGCATACATATATGACGAACCATCGGACAATCTCAAGCGCATTCCCCTGCGCAACAGCTACGAGTCAAAGACTATCAACGATGTGTTCAGCATATTGAAACTCCATGACATCATATGGCTCGGGACCGGCAATGGCCTGGTAAAACAGACACCCCGCGAGGAGCGGCTATACAACGGCAGCAACGATGGTTTTGTCAACAGTACGATACACTGTCTGCTGCTCGATCACACCGGCGACCTGTGGATTTCAACCAATCAAGGTCTCATCAACTTTGACCCTGACAGCGGCCAGACCTCACTCTTCGACCATGACAACGGAATCCCGGTATCAGAATTCAGCGATGGAGCAGCATATATCTCGCCCGACAGCGTGCTCATGTTTGGAGGCATCGACGGACTGGTTCTCGTCAAACACAACGACCGCTATGTCACCGGAGAATCGACCGAGTCGACTGTAAAACTCATAGGCCTCTCGATCAATGGCCAGAACGAGAGCTATAACAAATACATCGATAATAAAACCGGTGCGTTGAAATTCGACCGCGACCAGAACTATCTTACCCTCCTGTTCTCCACGCCCGAATTTGTAAGCACCCATGCCATCGACTATCTCTACTCGCTCGATGGACGCGAGTGGAACCGCAACGGAGCCGACAATGCCATCTCTTTCACCAACCTCAATCCCGGCAAACACACTCTCCATGTCAAAAGCATCAACCATGACCTGCACACCGAGAGCCGGCCGCTCACTCTCACTCTCGACATAACACCACGCTGGTATGAATCAACACTGGCCAAGGTAGTGTACTCTCTCATACTCCTGGGAATAGCCATGATGATAGTCGGTCAATACATACGCCGGCAACGCGAAAAGCAGCAGCACACCCTCGACAAGATGCAGCAGGCCCACAAGGAGGAACTCTACGAGGAAAAGCTTAAATTCTTCACAAACATCACCCATGAGTTCTGCACCCCCATCACTTTGATTCAAGGTCCTTGTGAACGCATCATGTCGTATGAGAACACTGATGAATACATCAGGAAGTACACCTCGCTGATATATCGCAACTCACGCCGTCTTGACAACCTGATACAGGAGATCATTGACTTGAGGCGCATCGAGACCGGCCACAGCCAGCGCAAGGTGAGGCATATTGATGTGAGCGAACTGTGCAACGATACCATCGACACCTTTGCCGACATGTCTGAGCGCACCCACATCACAGTTGAGAACAACGTGGAGCCGGGCATAGTGTGGAACACCGACTACAACTCCATAAGCAAAATTATCAACAATCTGATATCCAACGCATTCAAATACACCCACGAAGGAGGTACCATCAGAGTGTCACTCAAACGGGAGTGCGACACTCTGCGCCTTGAGGTATGGAACACAGGTAAGGGAATCAGACCTGAAGACCGAGGGCGCATATTCAACCGCTATGCTATCCTGGACAATATCGAGGAGAAAATGACCCACGGACTGTCGGCACGCAATGGCCTTGGAATGGCCATATGCCACTCCATGGTCGAGCAGCTTGAAGGATCGATTGCCATCGAAAGCGAGGTGGGCAAATACGCCTCGTTTATCGTTACCCTCCCCATGCTGCAGCCCGATGCCAAGGAAGATGATACCATTATATCAGGCAAACACCCCACGGCATCTTCGCGCGCGGTTCCCGACAACGGCACTTCCTTAGCCCCGGTCAATAATAAGGGGACGGAATCACTGCAAGCCGATGCAGCGCATGACATGAAGCCGACTTCAAGCCGCCGCTTGCTCGTGGTTGACGACAATGTGGAGATACTATCGTTGCTCAAGGACAGCCTCTCAGAGTATAACGTGACCACTGCAACCAATGGCGATGAGGCCATCACGTTGCTCACCGACTCGGTCTACGACCTCATAATAACAGATGTGATGATGCCCGGTACCGATGGGCTCTCATTCTCAAAACAAATCAAGGCCAACCGCCACACCGCCCATATTCCATTGATAATACTATCGGCCAAAACCTCCAACGATGAGATGATTGAAGGTATCGAGTCGGGAGCCGATGTGTACATACGCAAGCCTTTCAGCTTCGGTTATCTGCGGGCCATGATTTCCAGGCTCATCGAGCGCAGTGACCAGCTCAGGGAATACTACAACAGCTCAGGAAGTGCCTACCAGTATGAGCAAGGCCAACTCGTGAGCCGCGAGGACAAGACATTCATCGACGGTCTCACCACCTTCATCGACACAAACATCGATGACTCGGAGCTATCGATTGAGGCCATGGCCTCACATCTCAACATGTCGGTGAGAAACCTCTACCGCAAGCTCAAGGAACTGGACATGTCATCACCCAACGACCTGATCAAGGACCACCGCATGGCTGCTGCGGCCAAGCTGTTATGCACAACGTCTCTCACGGTTCAGGAAATAATGTTCCGCACAGGCTTCAGCAACAGATCTCATTTCTACCGTGAGTTTGCCAAACGATACCAGATGACTCCTAAGGAATACCGCACATCACACCAAACCCGCGACAACTCACTCAACAATCCCACCGACAGCAACAACAGGTAATAACCATAGTCCGAGCCTGTAAAAAAGCATTATGCACATTATTCAATACATTTATGTCACTGAAATGGACATTCTGTAAGAATAATAATATGTAAATTTGCAACTATAACCAACATTTCACATCATTATGAAACCAATAGTTATCTTTGCCCTTACTACATCTCTGCTCGCATCATCGGCTTCAGCCATGGCCTATACGTGCCCGGTATGTGCTTCAGACAATACCAATATAACCGTCAATGACTACTCAGTGACATGTCGTCCGGCCAAATCGGAACGCCTGTTTAACTCCAAGGCCGTGGAGCGAGAGATAGCCCGTGTGAAAAAAATGCTCACCAACAAGAAGCTGGCATGGATGTTTGAGAACTGTTTCCCAAATACCATCGATACCACTGTTCACTATCGCATCGACAAGAGTGACGGCCATCACGACACTTTCGTATACACCGGCGACATTCACGCCATGTGGCTCCGCGACTCTGGCGCCCAAGTGTGGCCTTATGTACAGCTTTGTAACGATGACAAGGAACTGAAGAACATGGTGGAGGGCGTGATACGACGCCAGTTCAAACTCATATGCATCGATCCCTATGCCAATGCCTTCAATGATGGGCCCACAGGTGGCGAGTGGCAGTCGGACCTCACTGACATGCTCCCCGAAGTCCACGAGCGTAAATGGGAAATCGATTCCCTATGCTATCCGGTGAGACTGGCCTATGAATACTGGCTGGTGACAGGTGATGACTCTATCTTTGACAATACATGGCTCCAAGCTATAACAAAAATACTCGAAACCTTCGAGACCCAGCAGCACCGCGATGCCGACAATGTAGGCCCCTATAGGTTCCAGCGTGTAACTGAGCGTGCGCTCGATACCGTGAACAACGATGGACACGGTTCCCCCGTGAAGCAGTGTGGGCTTATCGTATCAGCATTCCGCCCCAGCGACGACGCAACCACCCTGCAGTATCTGGTTCCCTCCAATTTCTTTGCAGTATCCATTTTACGCAAAGCCGCCGACATTCTCACTAAAGTCAATAAAAACGAAGAACTCGCCCAGCGCTGTACAAGCATGGCCAATGAGGTCGAGACAGCCCTCCACAAACATGCCGTTGTAAACCACCCCAAGTATGGCCCTATATATGCCTTTGAGGTCGATGGCTTTGGCAACAGCTACATGATGGACGATTCCAATGCTCCCAGCCTGCTATCTCTCGCTTATCTGTGTGACGTCCCTGTCGATGACCCTGTGTATCAGAACACCCGCCGCTTTGTGTGGAGCGATTCAAACCCCTACTTCTTCTCGGGTACAGCAGGCGAGGGTATCGGTGGTCCCCACGTAGGATACAACTATGTATGGCCCATGAGTGTGATGATGAAGGCGTTCACGAGCACCGATGACAATGAGATTGCCGAGTGCATAAAGTCGCTCATGGCTACCGACGCCGGTACCGGCTTCATTCACGAGTCCTATAACAAGAACGATGCAGCCGACTTCACCCGCGCATGGTTTGCATGGCAGAACACCCTTTTTGGCGAACTCATTCTCAAACTTGTCAATGAGGGGAAAATAGACCTGCTCAACAACATTTGACCGTCCACTATTCCATTTTCATTGAAAAAACAGTAATCCTGTGTCCAAGTGTCTTTATTACACCTGAGCACAGGATTTTAAATTGTACAAGCAACAAAAACAAACAACCATAACCGTGAAAATAAGAATTTCCTATTGCTGTATAGCCGCAATATTAGCATTGTGCAGCTGCGATGATAACGTCACCACCACTGTGGGACAACGTGTTGAACCTCTTGCCGACTCCTTATGGGAAAAATCATGCTGGATTTCGGTTGCCGACGCGCCTGTAGTAAGAGAACGTATATATGACGGTGCCCGAGCCGCCGATGGCGCCGCATGGTTTGTCACCGAAGTCACTAACAGGAAGAAGGTGACACAGGCCCGGTGGATGACCACCTCACTGGGCGTCAACGACCTCTATGTCAATGGACAGCCTGTGGGTGAGGAGATTCTCAAGCCGGGATTCACCCACCCGCTGAAGACCAGGCTATCGTACACCTACGACATCACATCGGGTATGGACTGTGCCGCCGGTGGAACCAATACACTTGCCGTTCAGGTTACACCGGGCTGGTGGGCCGACAAAATTGTCACACCGGGCCACAGTGATGGAATGATAGGCCACAAGGTCGCTTTCCGAGGCGTTCTCGAACTCACCCACGACGATGGTTCCAAAAGCTATGTGGCAAGCGATACCATCACATGGAAAGCCGGCATAGCCGGACCGGTGAAACACGCTGCCATCTTTGACGGCGAGGTTTACGACTCCCGCGAGCTACCCGGCTACATGACTCCCGAAAAATTGTCGACACCTGCGGTCAATGACGAATTCAAAGGGGAGATTTACCCTTGTGAGGGTGCCGAGGTATACTTCCGCGATGACCTCGCTCTCTCTCCTGTAAACGCCTACAACTGGAGCGAGGTTACCGGTGCCGATGAAGAAAACCATGGCACAGTGGTGGTAAACCGCCGGTACTCGCCCGGAGAAACCATGACAGTGAAAGCAGGTGAAAAGCTCGTTGTCGACTTTGGACAGAACTGTGCCGGAGTTCCCGATTTTGAATTCATAGCACAGCCCGGCACCACTTTGCGCTTTCTCCCCGGTGAACTCCTCAATGATGGCAACGGGGCCCATAGCCGGGGCATGGACGGCCCCGAGGGAAGCGTGCACCGACTCAACCTGCGATGCCCCGACTCAGGCATGAGCCTTGACTACACATTTGGCGGTGATGGCAACCAATACTCCACATTCCGCCCGCGCAATACCTTCTTCGGCTACCGCTATGCGACCATCGAGGCCGATGCCGATGTCGAGATAAAGTCGGTCAAGACCATTCCTGTCACCTCAATCAGCGACACTCTCGAACTCGGCACACTGTCCACCGGAAATGCTTCAATCAACCAGCTCATATCCAACACCGTCTGGGGCATGAGGTCCAACTATCTTTCGGTTCCCACCGACTGTCCCCAGCGCAATGAACGCCTGGGCTGGACAGCCGACACTCAGGTATTCAGCGAGACAGGTACATACTTTGCCAATACACGCGACTTTTTTCATAAATGGCTGCGTGACATGCGCGACACCCAGACTCCAACCGGTGGCCTGCCCGGCGTGGCACCATGGGCTCAGTATGGTGCCTATGACAACGACATGATGCGTCTGGGATGGGCCGACGCAGGCATCATCGTGCCATGGGTTATATGGAAGCAATATGGTGACACAGGCATCATCGACGAGAACTGGGAAATGATGGAACGCTACATCAACCACCTCGCCGATGTCAAGGCATCACATGAGGCGTTGACTGCCGAGAACAACAACTACCAGTGGGCCGACTGGCTCAGCTACGAACCGCTGGAAAGCTGTGGCGGCGGGATATACGACACAAACAGCAAAGGTGAAGTTTTCCTACGCCCCGAGGCCGTTGACTACTGGAACTACCTGGCCTCCAACTACTGGCTCATGGACGCCGAGATGATGGCCGACATGGCCCGGGCAAGCGGCCGCGATCCGGAGCCCTACTCCGCCATGGCCCAAGAAGCCCGGCAGCAGTTGGTGGAGAAACACCTTGATGCCGATGGCCTATTTGTCAACGCCATTCTCAACACCATGCAGACCCCGGCCCTCTTCGCCCTGAAGAACAACCTCGTCGAGGGAGATGCCCGTGAAAAGATGATAGAGCGCTTACGACAGAATATCGCAGACCACGACAACTGCCTCCAGACAGGCTTCCTGGGCACATCTATACTCATGCCCACACTCACCGAAAACGGAATGACCGACATAGCCTACGAACTGCTGTTCCAGCGCCGCAACCCGAGCTGGCTCTACTCCATCGACAACGGAGCCACCACTATATGGGAACGATGGAACAGCTACATGCTCGACAAGGGCATGGGCCCCCGGGGTATGAACAGTTTCAATCACTATGCCTACGGGTGTGTGTGCGAGTGGTTGTGGGAAACCGCCGCCGGCATATCGGCCGACCCCTCCGACCCCGGGTTCAAGACTATCATCATGCAACCACGCCCCGACCGTCGTCTGGGACATCTCGACGCCACATACAACTCTCAGGCGGGCGAAATCAAAAGCAGCTGGCGCTACGAGGGTGACAACTGGCTATGGGATATCACTGTACCATCGGGCGCCCGCGCAATGGTGACACTGCCCGGCGAGAACACCCCAACCGAATATTCAGCCGGACAACACCACTTCTCGCTCATGTTATAAATTGCAATATTCACATCGGAATAATGATATCTCAGCAGCCTGTTTTTGTAGCTTAACGTCACGCTCAAAGGTAGAAAAATATCGTTATGTCGCTTTGATTGCAAATTTGTGACTTTATGACCTTTTCGACTACTGATTGTAAGAAGTTATTTACAAAAAGTTTTTGAATGAAAATTTTGTGGCAATTGTAAATACAATTAAATTTGCCATCAAATAATTTAAACCAATCAACGAAGATTTATGAATACAAACGTCATAGAGCTTGAGAAAGTAGTGGTAAGATTCTCAGGCGACTCGGGCGACGGCATGCAGCTTGCCGGCAATATGTTCACTAATGTATCGGCAGGGTTGGGATGTGCCGTCTCGACATTCCCCGACTATCCGGCCGAGATACGCGCCCCCCAAGGCTCATTGAGCGGCGTGTCGGGATTCCAGGTGAGTGTGGGCCAGGGTGTCCACACCCCCGGCGACAAGTGCAATGTACTCATCGCCATGAATCCCGCTGCTCTGAAACAGAACATCAAGTTCCTTGCCCCCGGTGGTGTGATTATAATCGACATCGACACCTTCAAGAGCGAAGGTCTCAGGAAAGCGATGTATGAGACCGAGGATGCCATCAAGGAACTCGGCATCACAGCACAGGTTGTCGAAGTGCCTGTCACAACGATGACCAAGGCGGCTCTCGCTGACAGCGGCATGGACCAGAAATCGATGCTCAAATGCCGCAACATTCTGGCGCTCGGCCTTGTATGCTGGCTGTTTGACCGTCCTCTTGACGCTGTAAAGCACCTGCTCAAGAACAAGTTTGCCAAGAAACCCGCCGTCTTCGAGGCCAACTGCAAGGTGCTCGAAGCCGGCTACAACTACGGACACAACATACACGCCTCGGTGTCGACCTACCGCATCGAGACCGACGAGATACGCAGCGGTGTCTACACCGATATCAACGGCAACACTGCCACAGCCTGGGGCTTGATCATGGCTTCTGAGAAATCAGGCCGTCCTCTTTTCCTGGGCAGCTATCCCATCACCCCCGCAACCGACATTCTCCACGAACTCGCAAAGCGCAAAGATCTCGGTGTAAAGGCGGTGCAGATGGAGGACGAGATTGCTGGCGTGTGCTCGGCCATCGGAGCCTCGTTTGCCGGTAATCTGGCCGTCACCTCGACTTCGGGTCCAGGCCTGGCTCTCAAGAGCGAAGGCATAGGCCTGGCTGTCATAGCCGAATTGCCTCTCGTGATAATCGACGTGCAGCGCGGAGGACCATCTACCGGCCTTCCCACCAAGACCGAGCAGACCGACCTCATGCAGGCACTCTATGGCCGTAACGGTGAGTCGCCCATCGTTGTCGTGGCTCCCGCATCCCCTACCGACTGCTTCACAATGGCCTTCGAGGCCTGCCGTATAGCCATCGAGCACATGACCCCCGTGATTCTCCTGAGCGATGCCTTCATAGGCAACGGCTCGAGCGCCTGGCGCGTGCCTGATGACGATGAATATCCTACAATCAAGACACCCTATGTGCCTGAGGGAAAGCGTGCCGACTGGAAGCCTTACCTGCGCGACGAGAACACCCTGGCACGCTACTGGGCAATACCCGGCACCGAAGGTCTGACCCACTGTCTCGGTGGCCTCGAGAAGGACTCCCGCACCGGTGCCATCTCGACCGATCCCGCCAACCATGAAGAAATGGTCAAGCTGCGCCGCCGCAAGGTCGAGCTCATTGCCAACGATATTCCACAACTCGAAGTGCTCGGTGACGCTGATGCCGACACACTGCTTGTGGGCTGGGGCGGTACCTACGGACACCTGCGCTCAGCTGCCGAGGAACTCAACCACGAGGGTGTTCAGGTAGCATTCGCTCAGTTCCGTTACATCAACCCCCTGCCGGCCAACACTGCCGATGTGCTCCACCGCTACAAACGTGTCATCGTGGCCGAACTCAACTGCGGTCAGTTTGCCGACTACCTCCAGGCCAAGATGCCAGAGGTCAAGATTGAACGAATCAACAAGATACAGGGCCAGCCATTCCTCACTCAGGAAGTAAAGGACGCTGTCACACGCATCATCAACCAAAAATAGAACCGGAGTCATGGAAGAAAACAAAACATATACCGCTGCCGACTATAAGAGCAATCAATCCGTGCGCTGGTGCCCTGGCTGTGGCGACCACGCTATCCTCAACACCCTCCACAAAGCCATGGCTACCGTGGGTGTGCCCCCCTACAAGACTGCCGTAATATCGGGCATAGGCTGCAGCTCGCGCCTCCCCTATTACATGAACACCTACGGCTTCCACACCATTCATGGCCGTGCAGCCGCTATAGCCACCGGCTTCAAGGTTGCCAACCCCGAGATGACCGTATGGCAGATTTCGGGTGACGGTGACGGACTCGCCATCGGTGGCAACCACTTCATTCATGCAGTGCGCCGCAACATCGACATCAACATCATGTTGTTCAACAACAAGATATATGGCCTCACAAAGGGCCAGTACTCCCCTACAAGCGACCGTGGCTTCGTGTCCAAATCGTCGCCCTACGGCACCACCGAGGACCCGTTCATTCCCGCCGAACTGGTATTCGGAGCCCGTGGCAACTTCTTTGGCCGCTCAATCGATGTTGAGCTGGCCACCTCCCAGGAGGTGATGGTAGCCGCTGCACGACACAAAGGCACATCGGTAGTGGAGATACTGCAAAACTGCGTCATATTCAACAACGGCATACACAACTTCATTACCGACCGCGAGTACCGTGCCGAGCGCACCATTCACCTGCGTCACGGTGAGAAAATGCTCTTCGGTGCCAACAATGAGAAAGGTCTCGTGCAAGATGGATTCCTGCTCAAGGCCGTGACCATTGGCGAGGATGGATACACCCTCGACGACGTGCTCGTGCACGACGCACACTGCCAGAGCAACTTCCTCCACCAGCAACTGGCCATGATGGACGGCCACGACCTGCCGCTCGCAGTAGGCGTAATACGCGACGTGCAATCGCCCGTCTACAACGAGGAAGTATCAGAACAGGTAGCCGAGGTACAAGCCCGCAAAGGATTCAAAACCCTGCGCGACATGATTCTCGCAGGCGAGACCTGGACCGTAAAATAACCCCGTGACAATCACAGAACAATAGGGTGAGCCGGCATCAACAGCCCGACTCACCCTTTTTATTATAGAACCCACTTAAACTTGTTTACTCACAATACACAACACTACAGGCATGTTTGTCAATATTTTTACGGTTAATAATTCTTAACGTTGTTGGTCACCGTTGATAATTGGCTGTACTGTGGATTTTATTTATCTTTGTAGATATATTTATAAGGGTGTCCATGAGCGCCCTTATCTTTTGGTTTCAACAGTACAATTTAAAGCGATGGATATAAAAAGATTGATAGCCTGGGGCCTTATGGCATGGCCCCTGATAGTATGCGCCAAGGGCGACATAACAGGCCGGGTGGTCAATGGCACAAGTCACGACCCCATGGACTATGTCTCGGTACACATTGTCAACGAATCCAATGGCACTCCCTTGCAAATCACCGCCACAACCGACGAAAAAGGACATTTCATCCTATCCTCTGTGCCCGATGGCAATTACATCGTGAAGATACTCAACATAGGATCGGTCGACCTTGACATTCCCGTCAAAGTGAACGGAGGCAATATCGATCTGGCTACTCTGGTGCTGGAGGACGACAGCGCCATGCGTCTCAAAGAGGTAGTGGTCGAGGGCATAAGAAGCCAGATGCGCTTCGAACTCGACAAGAAAGTCTTCACCGTCGATGCCAATATCGCCTCGGCCGGACAGTCGGCTTCTGAGCTGCTGGAGTCAATACCCTCGGTCGAGGTCGACCAGGATGGCGAGGTGTCATTGCGAGGCAACTCGTCGGTGACAATATGGATCAATGGTAAGGAATCGGGGCTCACAGCCGACAACCGCGCCCAGATTCTCGAACAGATTCCGGGCGAGAGCATCGACCGCATCGAGGTTATTACCAATCCCTCGGCAAAGTATAGCCCGGAGGGAACCGCCGGTATAATCAACATAATCCTGAAAAAGGACCGTCGTGCCGGTTACTTTGGCAGTGCCGAACTATCAGGCAACTCACGCGGCGGTGGAAACGCATCGTTCAACATCAACTACAACTCATCGCGCTGGGACAGTTATGCAGGCATAGGTTTCAGAATGCGCCGCAACACCGGTGGCAGCGAGATGCGCCGCGACTTTACCAACGATACCTACACCAACTCCGACGGCGAGAGCAACAACCGGGGCAACAACCTGTTTGCCCGACTGGGAACTACATTCCACGCCACCGACAATGACGAGATATATCTCAACGGCTTTGGCGGATTCGGCCACCATCGCTCCCGCAACGAAACACGCTACGAGTCGACCGTAGCCGACATGTGGAGCCATAATACAGAACTGTCGCGCAGCCGGGGCGACCACCACATGGTCCATGCCGAAACAGGCTACAAGCACACATGGAGCGACAATCACAACATCGAGTTCCTCGTGGGATTCAACAACTGGGGCGGACCCTCATGGAACTCCTACCATGAAGACCAGACCTACCCCGACGGCTCCGACGACATGGAATATCGCGAGCAGCGCATGCCCATCAAGACAGCCAACTGGGAGGCAAAAATCGACTATACCAACCAACTCACCTCCTGGCTTAAGATCGAGACCGGATTCAATGGCAACTACAACCACGAGAACACCCCCAACACCACGTGGCGCGGAACATCGCCAGCCGACATCACTCTGGCTGAGAACCTATACAACCGCTTCATCTACAACAATAACATATCAGCCCTGTATCTCACACTCGGCGGCAAGGTCAATGAATTCAGTTTCTCAGCCGGTCTACGCTCCGAGTCGTGGCAAGTGAGATCACAGTCATTGCGCTACGGTGATACACGAAGTGAGGCTCCACGGTTCAAGAACAACAAGTTTGCCCTGTTCCCATCTCTGTTCCTCTCCTACACCCTGCCCCACGACAACGAGGTGCAAATCAACTACACACGACGCATCAGGCGCCCATGGGGTGGCATGATGAACTCGTTCCTCGACATTTCCGACCCCACCAACTATTCCTATGGCAACGAAGAACTGGAGCCACAATACTCCAATGCCTTTGAACTAAACTACCTCAAGAGCTTCACATGGCACATGATATCGCTCTCGGCCTACATACGCACAAGCGACAACATGATGAACCGCATAAGCTACCGCAACCCCTACGACGGGATTATCTACTCGACATGGGCCAACGTAGCCAACCAGGTCAATTCGGGCATGGAAATCGTGGGCAAGAATTCATTTCTCAACCGTGCCATCGACTTGACCACTACGGTCAACCTCTATAACAACCATGTGTCGGCGTGGAGTATGACCGCGACAGCCTACAACCCCGACCCGACACTCTATCCCGACTCCCGCCAGTTCAATCTCTCGGGCAACAAGCAGAACAGCTTCGCCTGGGATGCCCGCATGATGGCCAATGTGAAACTACCGCTGGGCATCTCCTTCCAGGCAACAGGACGTTACGCTTCCGAGTCAAAGACCGCCCAGGGTTCACGCCAGGGTGGCTGGTCGGTCGATGCCGGACTGCGCAAGGTTGCCGGCAACTGGTCATTCTCGCTCAACGGCCGCGACCTCTTCGACTCACGCAAGTTCAAGAGCACAACCATCACCGACGAATACCGCCAGAGCAACAAACGCTGGCGTGGTGGCCGCATCGTAGGTCTCACAATAAAATACAGCTTCGGCAACATGTCGAGACCCGAACACGATGGTCCCGACGGCGACGCCGGAGGCTCCGACTCAGGCGGCATGGACAGCTACAACGGCGGCGACATGTAATATAAACGACAATCGGGCGATTCTTTTAGTGGAATCACCCGATTGTCGTTTTTGTCATTAAAATTTTATAGAAAATACTTAGAGACAGTGCTAAACTCTAACCCATGGAGCGGCTATACAATGTCTCTCATATACGTGGTTGACATCTTCATTCAATCGGTCAGCAATGCTTCATGGTGGCATGATTGCTCACTGCGCGGTTCTCAGCTTCATCCACCTCATCCTCCGTGGGAACATAGTCGGCCGCCCATTTCGAGACTTCATCAGGTTTACGACCCTCAATCTGCCAGTCAAAGGGATAGAAATGGGCTTCGGGATTACGCCATGACGGTTTTCTCTTTGAGTAGACCCATAATGGCAAGGCGACAAAGATACCTACGCCCACGACGATGATTCCTATGTAGACCACCGGACTGCCGGTAGTAATCTGCGACGGAGGCAGATAACTCAGAACCAAGGCCAGGAGAGCACCGATGATACCCACAGTACACACGACTATCTCGCCGAAACGGCCACCGGGTACCTTGAAGCCACGCTTCTTAAGCGGCTGAGTGCGACGCAGTCTTATAAACGAGCCATAAATCATCAGAACCATTATGAGGTAGATGATGGTGGCCATCTGCGACATAATCTGATAGGCCGATTCAACGGTTGGCAGCACGATGACAATCAAACTCAACAATGTCACAAACGCCCCCTCGATGAAAAGGATTCCTTTATTGACACCGTTGCTGTTGACTTTCTGCAGCGAGCGGGGCAGATAGCCCGACTGTGCCACTGCCATAAGGCCCGTAGCGGGACCGGTAACCAGGGCGCTGACCTGACCTATCACGCCAAACATGATAAGCAATGCCATCACGTTGCCAAGCCACTGCAGGTCAAAGGCTGCCCACAATGCATTATAGGCCACCAGCAACGACTGCAACAGGTTGATATCCTTGGAGGGGATCACCAATCCTATCACAAGGGTACCGATCGTATACACCGCCACTATGACTATGATGGCGATGAAGACCGCACGCGGGAACTGTTTGGCCGGATTGCTCATATCGTTGATGTGCACCGCCTGGATTTCCATACCTCCATAGAAAAGGAATATGGAGGCTGCAAGCACTATCGTGCTAAGATGGGAGAAATCGGGAAAGAACGGCACCTGAGCCAGCGCTATAGGCTTACCCATGCACACATAGACTACACCGAGCACCAACAGGACAGCTCCCGGGATAATGGTGCCGAAGAGACCACCGAGTGTGCTGAGCTTATTGGCCGATTTCTGTCCTCTGAAAGCATTGAGTGTAGCCAGCCAGTAGACCGCGAGCGCTATTACAAGCGTATAGACTTTATTGGACGCCAGCTTCTCGTCAAAGCTTTCGGGCCAGAAGATAAATGCAAGCGACACGGCGCCAAACATAAGCACCGTAGGGAACCAGAATATTATCGTCTGCCACTCGAGATACATCGCCGTCCAGCCCCAGCGCGGACCGAAAGCTTCCGATACCCAGCGATAAAGACCGCCCGACTTGGTGTAGGTCGATGCCAACTCGGCACATACGAGCGAAAAAGGCAACAGGAACACTATAGCCGCCAGGATATAGTAGAATGTTGACTGGGTACCAAACTTCGCCTCGCTGGGCAAACCTCTAAGACTTAATATCGAGGTAATAATCATGATTGCCATAGCAATCATTGTCAATGACCCGTGGGCTGTCGACACCATCTTCTTACGTCCCGACTTCGTAACCTCGGGGGCCTGTATAACCTTCTTGCTCATAAACAAATATATCGATTTAAGTTTTCATTGTCGAAGTAAGGTAGGGAAGAAATCCCCTCCCCTACCTTAATCTTTTATCACTCTATGGCTGTTTATTCACCCACGGGATAAGCCTGGGCGATGCGGGTACCAACCTTGTAGTGCACACCCGGCTGGGCTGTGATGCTCACATTGGAGGCACGCTCGAAGACCATCACGATATCCGATCCACCGAACTGGAAGTAACTGATTTCCTCACCTTTGCGCAGAGTGGTACCTTCCTCGGCTGTCACGATGATCGACGATACCTGTGCCATGCCCATAGGAAGAATGGCAACCTTGCCGATCTTCGACTGTATCACGATAAGGCCACGCATCTGCAGGAACTGATATCCAGCCTCATCGAGTGCCGTAAGTTTACGACGTACGATGCGAGTGTGACCCTGCGGGTCGTTCTCTATAGGCTCGGCTGTGACTCCAAGCCATGCCGCTCCCTGTATCACACGGGCCTCAAGCACCTTGCCACCAACCGGGGCATGTTGGCGGTGATAGTCGGTGGTATTAAGGAACTGGTGAATCCACAGACCTCCCTTGAAATCATCCTTGTAGGCACTTCCTTCAAGAAGCTCCTCAATATTCCATTCAAGGCCCTTGATGTTGACCTGCGACTCGGCATTTATTTCCCACTGGCCATCGTTGGTGGAATCGGCCGGTGATGTGATCACATGGTCGTCATTGATGGCTGCTATAGGACGGTAACCGGGTTTCACGCTACGTGCAAAGAATTGGTTGAATGTTTTCCAACCTCCCTTGGGGCAGATATAGTCGGCCATATTGTAACGGGGTGAATCATAATAGGACTTCACCGCCTCGTCGTTGAGCGATTCGGGAGTATCCATCCACGCTCCAAGAGCGATGACAAACTTACGCATCCATGTCGACAGCGGTGTGAGCGGTGGCATGACATTGCCTTTCAGTGTCGACGGGATAATAGGTGTCTGCAACTCCTTGACAGGACTCTGGTCGAGCAAGAAATAGAACATCGTTACATGCTGGTAGACCACCTCCCCCTCGGGATCCTCTTTCGGCACCCAATGGAGATTGGACTCCAACCAGTCATAATAGTCTTCAAGAGTCTTGATTGGCTCATACTCGATGGTATTCAGTTCGTGGCACTTGTCGAGCGCCTGCTGGAACTTATCGCGCCAACCATTTTTTGAAATCATGTCAATCAACTCCTGCACAACAGGAGAATACTGTTTTTCAGCCATAGTATTGAATATTTTAAAAGTCTATTTTGACCCGAATGCGAGTCATTTACTATTTATTTGTTCATCTCTTTCTCGACCTCGTCACGGGCGGCAAGCACACTGGCTATGACATGGTCCATGACCTCGGAATTATTAAACACATTCATTGGGTAGGTCTTCAAGGCATATACTGTGCCCTCGGGATCAGAGCCGTCTTCATTCCACGAGGCGGTGCGGAAGCCGGTACTATAGGAAATATGGGGCGTAGGCTTGCCGTTGACCTTGTGACCCTGGAGGAACCACTGGAACATCTTCTCACCCACTGCCTGCTGGAAGCGGTTGCTCTCGAGCAACTCAGCACGATAATCACGGTTGTTGAGCTCTCGGCTGTAACGCTCGCGTGCATCTGTACCCTTGGGATAGACCCTGAACAGAGTGATGAAACCGGTATCATCGGCATCGGCCATGACCATGTCGGACTGTTTCTCAACCAAAGAATCCATGTAGAGTCTCACTTCGAGTATGCCGCCCAAAACGGCCTGTAATCCTTCGATACCAAGATATTTCAACGTTGCCCAGCCTGCCATCGAGCCGGCTGCCGTGCGCGATACCTCAAGCGTATAGTACATAGGATTGTAAGGAGTGACCTCCTGTAGATAGGCATACGAGCCTCGACGCAACAGATTCTCAAACTCAGCGGCGTCACGATACAGGAAACAGCTGCTCACATAAGGTGAGAAACCAAATTTATGGAAATCTATACCTATCGCATCGGCATAGAATATCCCCTTCATCTCCTCATAGTTCTTCTTGATGACCTTAAGAGCTTGCTCTGAGAATCCAAGCGGATTCTTTTCAAAATCATAGTCCTTGAATGCAGTCCAAGACCAACCGCACACAGCATCGG
This sequence comes from Clostridiales bacterium, assembly GCA_023666645.1. Classification (GTDB taxonomy): domain Bacteria; phylum Bacteroidota; class Bacteroidia; order Bacteroidales; family Muribaculaceae; genus JAAVFS01. The sequence continues at coordinate 743,513 of JAMPBP010000001.1, read as the reverse complement.
CATATAGCAACGCCTTGCCGTAGCCTGCAGGATTGGGATAACGGTCAAGGAGCTTCCTCACGTCGGCAATCGGATCAAAGACACTGGCATCGGTAGTTCCCATGGTACACACAACCTCAATTACAGGTATACCTTTTGACTGCAGCTCCTTGAGCTTAGCTTCGAGAGCATTAAGATCCATCTTGTTATTATTTGGATCGGTAGGTATGACTATGACATTGTCCATACCCAGTCCCGACCAATCAGTGGCATTCTGGCGGCAATAGTGGGCCTGTGACGAGACAAGCACCTTGCCATCGACTCGTACTCCCTTGTCGCGCGACCCTGGAAGCACACGCGTCAGAGCATATTTCAATCCATATAACCAGCAACCGGAGCCGCCATAGGTATATATTCCTCCGGCCTTGGTCGATTCCCACCCCACGAGGTCGGCAAGCATGCCGGCACTCTCAAGCTCGGCTTTATGCACATTCCACGCATACTCACCCTCGATGATATTTGGAGCGAAGATAAGCGGAAGCATCGATGCCACGATGCTCGCATTGTTGGGCTGCGGCCACACATTGGACATCGTCAACGGACTTGAGACATCGGGCATACCATTGAAGAGCCTTACACAATCGGCCATCACAGCATCGAGCGATGAGGACTTCTGAGGTATACGAGCCTTCTTGACATCAGGATAAGTGTAGTCGAGCTTGGAACTCTTGCCTAAAAAGGCGGGACCATCGGGTCCCGACGGACGTAGGTCATCGATCATCTCAACAGCTTTTTTCATCGAAGCCGCCAAGTTATCAGCTCCACCCTTGTAAGGTGATGCAAAATCTTTATCAAGTTCTTTACGATAGGTTGCCCAGCGCGGGGCATTGCCGAGTATGCGACCATCTTTGTCCCATATCTCATTGTGTTTTTCAGTAGTTGCCATATTGTGTGTTAATATAATAAATCAATCGTGAATAGTAAAATTCTAACAAATACCCGGCAAAATAGTTAGTGCAAGAAACGTTAAAAGATAGCAGTTAGAGCCTGTCACACAAGAAATGCTAACGATAGGCTCTTAATCTTCTTCTTTTTCCAAATCATGACGCGCCCATTCTTGACTCCCTTATCAACTCCCGTGACCGTCAATTATGACCACCCATTATGAAAGTCGGGGCGAAATACCTATCTTTGCCAAAAAATTGCACAGCCTCATGAGTAAAACATTAATGCTTATAATAAATCCCATCTCGGGCACCGGTGCCAAAGAGGGCATGGCCCTCATGGTGGAACGCCGCGTTCAACCGCTCGGCTACAACCTCGATGTGCGGTATACCACATGTCGCGGCGATGCCACACGGCTGGCCCGCGAGGCTGTAAAAAATCAATACGCCGGCGTACTTGCCGCCGGTGGCGACGGCACAATCAACGAAACAGCAAGCGCCCTTTGTGGCACCGATGTTCCGCTCGGCATCATCCCTGCCGGCTCAGGCAACGGTCTGGCACGACACATCGGAATCCCCATCGACCCCGAGTTTTCCCTCAGCGTCATAGAACAAGAACATGTCGAAGCCATCGATTACGGCACCGTCAACGGCTCCCGCTTCTTCTGCACCATGGGTCTGGGCTTTGATGCCGCCGTGAGCCACCGCTTTGCCCGCAAGCATAAACGCGGATTGCTCATGTATGTAAAAAGCGCAATCGATGAATTCGGCACCTACCACCCGGAGACATATTCAATCAGCGCCAACGGTGAAATCATCACCGAGCAAGCATTCATCATTGCTGTGGCCAATGCTTCACAATATGGCAACAACGCTTATATCGCTCCTGACGCCTCCATCACCGACGGTCTGCTCGATGTGACCATCATTCACGCAGGCAACGCCCTGGACACCGCCCGCATGGGCATCGACATGATGACGGGATACATCAACAAAAACATGCTCATCAACACGTTCCGCACACCTTCAGTGGCAATATACAGGCAGAATCCCGGGCCAGCCCACATCGATGGTGAGCCGGTGGAACTGGGCACAATTCTCGACATTAAGTGCCATCGCCATCAACTCAAGGTCTTTACGCCCAAAACAGCCCAAGAATTCCGCCCGCTCATAACTCCGATGAAATCAATATTCAACGACTGGGCAATACATATGCGCCACCTGTTCAAAAACAGCTGACACCTTCACCCCCCACCCCATAATGTCATTAGAAGTTTGCACTTATTATCTACAATTGCCTATTCTTGCCTACCCATGCCCATTCTTGATGATAATTGCCTATCGAAGCAATGGCACCGTCTGCAATAGTAAATAAATGTTAAATCAACTGCTTTTTTTACCAAAAAGTTTGCACAGGTCGCCTCAAAAGATGTACCTTTGCAGTGCCTTTTGAAAATCGGGGTGTAGCTCAGTTGGTTAGAGTACGCGTCTGGGGGGCGTGAGGTCGC
>JAMPBP010000001.1:713890-740982 GCA_023666645.1 Clostridiales bacterium | reverse complement strand
TATGACTATGACAACCGCTATTTTGTTGACGCATCAATACGTCGTGATGGAAGCTCACGATTTGCTCCCGGTCACCGCTGGGGTACTTTCTATGCTTTTGGTGGCCGCTGGAATATCAACAATGAGGCATTCTTGAAAGATGTTACATGGATTGATGAGCTATCTATACGCGTAAACTATGGTGAGATCGGTAACTCGGGTATACCTAATTATCGTTACTTCGGTAAAATAGATACAGCTCCATCATATGGCCCTGATAATACAGTAGGTAATGAAGTTTTAACACCCGGAAATAAGTATCTCACTTGGGAAAAAACCAAATCATTTGACTTTGGTGTTAATTTCCGATTCCTCGACCGTTTCACTGTTGATGTTGATGCTTACAAGAAGAAAACAACCGATATGTTGATGGCGATTCCCTGGAGCTACACAACCGGATTCAGTGGTGACTGGGGTAATGCCGGTGCTATGACCAATACCGGTGTTGAACTCCTCGTGAACGCCGATGTTTACAAATCAAAGGATTGGTATGTTGGTGTGAATGCCAATATCAGTTACAACAAGAACGAGATTACTGAGCTTTTCGACGGTCTTGATGCATATACCAAACCCAATACAGGTACACGCTACGAGGTTGGCAAGTCGGCTACCGATTACTACTATGTGAAATATGCCGGCGTTGACCCCCGTGATGGTAAGCAGTTGTGGTACACTCCGGCAGGAAACCTTACCAAGGTATATAATGAGGAGTCGATGGCACAGTTCCTTGGTCAGGAATATATCGCTCCTTGGAACGGTGGTTTTGGTGCCCAGGCCCGCTGGAAAGGATTATCAATCCGTGCCGATTTCAACTTCAGCTTGAAGAAGTATCTGATGAACAACGACAAACGTTATGTTCAAGGTGTCGACCTCTTTATCCAGGGATGTAACCAGACTACCGACATGTTGAATATCTGGACCAAGCCCGGACAGATAACCGATATACCCGCAGCTACTGAAACCGTTGAGTTTGACTCCCGTTTCATTGAGAATGCATCGTTCATGCGCCTGAAGAACCTTACTGTAAGTTACACCTTGCCTAAGACTTTGCTGGACAAAATGTACCTCAGCGACCTGACATTCCACTTTACCGGACGTAACCTTTGGACTGTCACAAACTATACCGGTATGGATCCCGAACCCGCAGTCAACCGCGTGCTGTTCTTCTATCCCAACACACGTCAGTTTGAATTTGGTGTAGAGGTTTCTTTCTAACTTTTATATTTGAATTTTATGAGACTCAAAAATATTTATTTAGGTTTATTTCTCGGAACGACACTTCTCGTTTCGTGTGATATGAACACAGCTCCGTTTGACAGCATCAACCTCGACAACGGTATGTCAACCATGAACGATGTCACTGCCCAGCGCAGTGGTCTTTACTCATACCTTCGTCCTCGTTGTGGTGGCTCGTATACCGGCCTTGTCGATTTACAGTCTGACCTGTTCATTGGCACAATGCTCAATGGTAACAATTATCTGGCTTTTACAACCGGTAATATACTGTCAAATGATGGTGATATGGAAGGCATCTGGGCCAACCTTTATACCGGTATCATGCAGGTCAACTACTTCATTGGCAAGGTAGGAGAGTTCAAGGCTGCCAATGACCTTTCAGAGGATGATCTTCTCCTGGTCAACAAATATGATGCCGAGGCTCACTTTATGCGTGCCTACTATAACTACCTGTTGATGAATTACTACTGCGGTGCATATGACCCGACAACTGCCGACAAGGCTGCAACCGGCATTCCTTTGGTAACAGTCTATGATCCCTCTGGCAACCGTGGTACCTATGTGGGTCGCAGCACTCTCAATGAGACATACACTGCTATCGAAGGTGACATGACAATAGCTTATAATGGTTTGGCCGCTTACGAGAAGGCTTCCGGTGACGTTGAACTGGGAACAGGTTATCTCAACTCATATGCTGTAGAAGCCCTTCAAGCTCGTGTAGCGTTGCTTAAGGAAGACTGGCAGACTGCTTTTGACAAGTCCAATGATGTTATTAATTCAGGCTTGTTTGACTTGTGCGAACGCGAGGATTATTATGACATGTGGTATATCGACGAGGGTTCAGAGTTGATTTTCTCACCTTTCGCCAATGCTGCTCAGATGTCTTCTGTACCGGCTGCCGGAACTATATTCAATCAGTCAAATCCCTCGGCAGTTAAATTTGCTCCTTCAGGTGCCTTGATCAGTTCTTATGCTGAGGAGGATGTACGTCGTGAAGCATTTATCTTTGACCTTGACGTTGATTATAGCGGTTCAACACTGCTTGTTCCTTCTTTCAACAAATATCCCGGCAATGTTACGTTCAACTCCGGCAACTCCAACGCCTATAAGAACCTTCCCAAGCCTTTCCGCACTTCTGAGCAGTATCTGATCAATGCCGAGGCCGCTTATCGTTTGAGCAAGCCCGACGTTGCCAACAAGAAACTCGCCGACCTGCGCAAGGCCCGTATTGAGGATTACACAGCTACCGATTACAATGGCAACACTCTCTTTGAACAAATCAAGATGGAGCGTGCCAAGGAATTGGTTGGTGAAGGTTTCCGCATCAGTGACCTGCGTCGTTGGAAGCAAGGTTTCACACGTGATGGAGCTTATCCTGATTATCCTGATATGTCAGGCTTTATAATCAACATCGCTCTTGAGGTTGTTTATACTGGCGATGACTATCGTTACACTTGGCCCATACCTTCTTATGAGATGACGACTAACCCTCAGCTTAAGGGTCAGCAGAATCCGGGCTATGATAATAACTAATTGTAAATTATATTGATTATGAAAATAAAATTATTATCAGCTCTTGCAGTAGGTGCATTGATGTTCACAGCTTGCACCGACGATAGCGATTACAGCAACACCAACACAGCGGGTGGTGTAACTGTCGATATGCAGAAGCCTACATTCAGCACTCGCGAGAATGGCAATATTTTCAATGTTCCTATTCAGGTCAACGGTACTGCCAACGGTACTATAATCGTTTATGTTGAAACTACTCCTACAGCCAATCACGAGGCTGCCGTTGCTGATGAAAACTATATCGTGACATCTACACGCATCATCATTCCCGCCGGTGAGACCGTAGGAAATGTTGAGATACGTCCTCTGGACAATGTTGAGGAGAACGACAACCGTTTCTTCGATGTAACCATCACTAAGGTTGACGGTGCGTCAATAGGTAACCAGCCAACCACTGTCGTGGAATTGCGCGACAATGACAGTGATCCTTACGAGAAGATGACCGGCAACTGGATCATGAACTGTGTGACAGAGTTTAATGGTGGTGATGACGGTCCATTCGCTTTGACAGTGCAGACTCCCGATCCTGATGATCCCGAAATGGCTGATTATTATGGTCACGAGCTTTATGCCTATGGATTAAAAGGCTTGGATTTTATTTACATGACTTTCAATTTTGACTACAACGAGATTACTGAGGAGGTAACAATGTCAATTCAGACAGGTGGCTTTGCTACTGATGCTGTAATCAATTTCGGTTTCAAGGGAATTGTTATTGGTTGTTCGGTCTATGAACCCGGAAATACTGCCGGTCCTGACATTCCTTTGACAATTGAGAAGGATGAAAAGGGCAACATTACAGGATTTGCACCCACACAGCCCAATGCTGAGTATTTCCTGAAGGTGATGGAATACCCATCCATGTCCTATGCCGGATGGTGGGACGGCTGGACCGATATGAGTTTCTCTCGTGCACAATAAATAGAATTAGCTTTTATACATAGGCCGGGTATTTCGATACTCGGCCTTTGTGTTTCTATTGTTTTTAGTGATTATTTGTCATGGGATTGCTCGTTGTAAATTTAAATTGGTTCTTATTGTGAATTGTTGTAAAATAATTTGTGACTTAAACGAGGTATTAGTATTTTTGTCTTTGTAATCGAATTTGTGATTAAATATGAAACTTATAGCATCAATACTCCTTTCGCTTCCATTGTGTCTTTATGCACAGAATAAAATCAACATAAACGGTCTTCTCAAAATTGAGGAGATCGAGAATGAGGCTAAGTCTCGTGGCAATGCCGATGTTGCGTCACAACCAATCGAGGTCCTTGCAAAGATGGCTCCGGGTTGGAAAACTTCGTTATTTGATGAATACAACGCTCAAGTGGTTTTGACTATCAATGATGAAATTCTTCTTGTCAGTATTCCCACCGACAGGATAGTGGCTTTTTCTGAGTCGGATCAAGTCGAATATGTCGAGTTTGGTGATCTGATGCATGCCACAATGGACTTTGCACTTCCCGGTTCAATGGTTTCTGATATTCAGGAAGGATTTGCCTACAATGGCAGTAATGTGTCATTTACAGGAAAAGGTGTCGTAACCGGTCTGATGGATGAGGGTATCGATCCCAATCACCCTAACTTCCTTGATGCCGAGGGTAATCGTCGAGTCAAGGAAGCGTATGATTTCAACAATGGAACGGTGGCTACAACCGACCGCCAGGTGAAACAGTTTACTACCGATGACCGCAGTGCAACCCATGGCACCCATGTGGCCGGCATCATGGCCGGATATAGTTATGTCAACGGCAGCTATTTGTATAGCGAAACTTCTTCGGGCCGAGTGTCGAAAGAGGGGTCAGGCATTATACCATATTACGGAGTGGCTACACAATCGGATATTGTGATGTGCAGTGGTTCGTTTACCAACAACAATATAACAAAGGGCATTAAGAATATTATTGCCTATGGCGAGTCCAGTGGCCAACCGGCGGTTGTCAATCTCTCTATGGGGTCAAACAACGGTCCTCATGATGGTTCCCAATTATTGGAGACATCTCTTGCCGAGCTGGGAAAAAGTGCTATCATATGTATATCTGCGGGTAACGAAGGTGACCGTCCAATGTTTGCAGGTAAGAAATTTACCGCCGATGATACTACTCTGAAAACATTTATACTTGATAATAAATTCTGTGGACTTGATGTGTGGACCAACTCTTCTAAACCGGTTACTGTATCATTGGGTCTCTTCAGCGCTGGACGTTTTACGAAGGTAGCTACTATTACTGAGGCCGGACAGTCGGTCACCTCAAATTCAACTTTCGCGCAGTATGCCGATGGTTCAGTGAAGCTTATATCGGAGGTAAATAAGCTGAACAATAGATTTCATGTTCAAATGTCAGGAATATTCACTACTGTGACGAGTCCTCGTAAAGCCGCGATACAGATTGAAGGAGAAGAAGGACAGGAGGTTTTTGTCTATGGCTTTTCCAGTTCACTAAATGATGAAAGCATAGAGACATGTTTCACGTCGGAAAAGCGATCTGGTTTTACCGATGGTACAACTGATGGAACAATCAACGGAATGGCTTGTGCAAATAATGTTATCGCAGTTGGTTCCTATAATACCCGTGTTACATTTCCCACATATGGTGGAATGATGGGCTATAATTCATCATACCAATTGGAACAGGTAAGTCCGTTCTCTTCTTTCGGAAGTACTTATCAAGGTGTTGAGCTTCCATACATCTGTGCGCCCGGAGCTGCAATCATTTCGTCGTTAAACAGGTATTATACTGAAAATCTCTCATCATCGGCTCTCAATCAAAAATCATCAGCATTGATCGAAGATAAGAAAATGAATGCTTATTGGGGTCAAATGCAGGGAACATCGATGTCTTGTCCATATGTGTCGGGAACTGTAGCCTTGTGGCTTGAGGCTGATCCCACACTCGGTGTGGACGATGTGATAGATATTTTGAAGAAAACCGCTGTCGCACCGTTGGGTACATCTTCAGCTATTGTTAAAAAGCAATGGGGTGGTGGACGGCTTGATGCACTGGCTGGTATCAAGGAGGTGCTGGCCCGTAAGAGTGCCGCCGGTATCGATGGTGTGGTTGCCGGTGCCGAGGGCTATGTGATCAACCGCATCGGTGACCGCCTGTTTGATATCACTGTCGATGGCGCGGCTCAGGTTCAGGCTCGTCTATACAATCTCCAGGGTGTGGCCGTGGCTTCGGCTTCGGGCGATGGCAACAGCATGCAGTTTGATGTCGAAGGCGCTGCGCCGGGCATCTACGTACTCCATGTCTCTACCCCCAATTCCACACCTGTCACCCGCAAGATTTCTCTGAGATAAGGACAGTAAGCCTCCCGGCTTGCTGTTACCTAGCTTTTTCACCGCCCTACGGGAGTGTATGCCTCCCGCAGGGCGGTGAACCTTTTTAGTTGAGAACATGTTGTAAAAGAAAGGTAGTTGCCGCTCTCCCGCGCTGTCCTTGTTTTTAATTATTGTTTTAACTAAAAAACTCTGTCTTTATGAGAAAGTATCTTGCTGAAGGCTTCGGAACAATGTTCCTGGTACTTATGGCCTGCGGTAGCGCGGTGCTCGCCGGTCCCCACATTGGTGTTCTTGGCATTGGCCTTTGTTTTGGCCTCGTTCTTCTGTGTCTATGCTACTGTATTGGCAATATCTCGGGATGTCATGTCAATCCGGCAGTATCGTTTGCAATGTGGATTAATGGAAAGCTGTCGGGTAAGGATTTCTGCGGCTATGTGGTGAGTCAGCTTATCGGTGCGGCTGTGGGCGGACTGTTCCTATATACATTTGCCCATGTGGGACTTGCTGATTTCAGCTTTGGTGGCACCACGGGCAACGCATCGCTTGCTGCCAATGTGCTTCAGCCGGGGGCAACATCGTCGATGGCTTTGTTTATGGAGGTATTGTTCACCTTCTTCTTTGTCCTTGTAATTTTCGGTGCTACTGATGAGCAGCTGGGCTTCGGTAAATTCTCCGGTGTAGCCATTGGTCTTGCTCTCGGTCTGGTCAACATCGTAGGAATACCTGTCGACAATTGTTCAGTCAATCCGGCCCGTAGCTTCGGTCCCGCTCTGTTCTCGGCCGATGCCTGGGGCGATTTCTGGATTATGGTAGTAGGTCCCCTTGCCGGTGCGCTTCTCGCCGCCATGGTGTGGAAGGGTATCCTTGCAGCCCGCAAGGTTGCTTGAGGTTCCTTTTGTTGTCTTGTGAGACAGGCTCTCATTAGGCATCAATAGGCACGCATAGGAATTATAGCACTTTGCTGTTGTTGGGTGCTGATGATGTAGCTGAAAACTTTGATAAAATAAAACTGTCGCAAGTGCCATTGGCACAAGCGACAGTTTTTTTGTCGGGGTGACAGGATTCGAACCTGCGACCACCTGGTCCCAAACCAGGTGCGCTACCGGACTGCGCTACGCCCCGATGTCTCCTCTGAAGACAGTGCAAAGGTAATACTTTCTTAGCAATTGTGCAACTCCGAATGTCGGTTTTCGTTTCAATTCTTGTCATTGTTGCGAGTGTTGTTTGGTTAATGTGTTGAATCTCAACAAGGGAGCTGTCTGTTGTGTCAGCTTCCATCAGGGAAATAGACTGTCACTTTGGGCCGTAAATCTACCGGTTGGCAGTGAGACAGCAAATTACCTGATCGTTTGAGTGTACGTAGACTCTTGTTCGGGAGGTTTGCGCTCACGGTTTGTTACGGCCCCATTTTACATATGTTTGCAGCTTGCTCCTCACCTGATTTTAATGTATAGTTAATGTTTGTTAATGCTCTTGTCTAACTAAATTTTTAGTTATTACTTTGTGGTGTCAACTAAAAAATTAGTTATGCCAAAGTGTAAATCTAAATATCCTAAGCTCACGGAGCGCGAAGCCGAAGTCATGGAGCAACTATGGGAGCGCGGCCCCCTCACTGTGAGACAACTGCTTGAGGCCTATCCCGACCCCAAGCCCCATGTCAACACTGTTTCAACTACTGTGAGGATTCTTGAGGACAAGGGTTATGTGTCGCACGACCCCGATTCATCGAAACCTTACCGATACTTTGCGGTGGCGATGGCATCAGAGTTTGCCGGTCGCAGCCTTGCCCAGGTGATAAAGAGCTATTTCAACAATTCCTATGCTTCGGCGGTCTCAGCTCTGGTCGAGGAGGAGAAAATTTCAGTCGACGAGCTTCGGCAGATTATCGAGATGGTTGAAAGTCAGAAGGAAAAACATTAAACGGCTGAATGTCATGGGAATTTTTGCATCATACACGTTGAGTGCCGGTATATACCTGTTGGCCGGCTACCTGATCTATAAGTGGCTGCTTTCCTCTGAGAATCAGCCTGGTCTCAACCGTGCCCTGCTGTTGTTGATCTATGTGGCAGCGTTCCTGCTACCGGTACTTCCTCATTTTCGGATCATGGACCAGAGTGTCTCCGAGGTCGCGGTGGGTCCTCTCGATGAATTTATTCAGCTGAATGTCACTGCAGGCACTACACCGGTGGAGCAACCGATGCAGTCTCATTGGATTACCTTCTTGCTGTGGTGCTATATGTGTGGAATGGCTCTGACGACTGTTTTCTCGATAGTGTCGGTCATACGGCTCGTAAGGATTGTGGGTAGCGGTGAGCATCACTGTCTTGATGGCCACACTCTGATATTGCTCAAGGGTAACCGGCTTGCTCCGTTCAGTTGGCTACGGTACATTGTCATGAGTGAAAGAGACTATGAGGCCGACGGTGAGATTATCATGCGTCACGAGATGGCCCATCTGCGGTTGCGTCACTGGATTGACCTCGTTGTGTCACAGCTCGTTATTATCGTCATGTGGTATAACCCGGCATCATGGCTCATGAGAAATGAGCTCAGAAGCGTGCATGAATATCAGGCCGACAGTGAGGTGCTGAAATCGGGTGCCAACTCGCGTGAATATCAACTTCTATTAATAAGAAAGGCTGCCGGCCAGAGATTCCCGTCGCTCGCCAACAGCCTGAACCACAGTAAACTTAAAACCCGTATTACTATGATGTGTAATCAAACCAGCAGCCCGGCGCGACGTCTGCGCGCCCTGGCCATCGCTCCGGCTTTTCTTGTAGCCGCAGCAGTTGTGAACATTCCGGTGGTTGCATCGGCCATTGATGCCGCAGCTACGGCAAAGCTCACAGTCCACAAAGTTAGTGAAAATCCTCAAGCTCCACAAGAGAAAGCTGCTAACGATCAGGCAACCGGCATGTCGCTTACCGCCGAGATTACTGACCAGATGCCTCAGTTCAAAGGTGGCGATAAGGAACTGCTCAACTACCTGGCAAGGAATGTGAGATACCCGGCCGAGGCTATCGAGAAGGGAATACAAGGCAATGTGATTGTGAGCTTCGTAGTCAACACTGAGGGTAAGACTCAGGACGTCAAGGTGATGAAACCGGTCAATCCGCTTCTTGACGCAGAGGCGATAAGGGTAATCTCTGAATCCACCGGCTGGATCCCCGGCCGTAGCGGCGGCAAGGCCGTGAACTGCAACATGGTGGTGCCCGTAAGATTCAAACTTCAGGATAATAACGCACAGGAAAATAAAGGGGTGGTGGTAGTGTCGGCCGGTACTGTAAAGAAATCTGACGATGGTATTACTGTTGAGAGTGTACGCACATTAAAAATTCATGATGCCGACTATCGAATTGATGATGTTATCAAATCAGGCAACGTGACGATATTTGTCGACAACAAGCCATTCAATCATGATATCTCAATTCTCGACAAGGATAAGATTTCCTCCATTACAGTCATAAAGGATAATCCGCAGTATCCCGATGGACTTGTGGATATCAAGCTCAAAGGAACTCCAAGGCCAAATCCAACTATATATCTCGATGGAAAGCTCTACGAGGGAGATATCAACTCCATTCCTGTATCGACGATTGAAAGTATTTCGGTTGAAAAAAGCAATAAGGATTTTCCCAACGGACTGCTCAGAGTGACCACCAAGAGCGCCGGAAATACTGATTCAAAGTGATTTTGTTGAATTTATAAGGGTGATTTTTTGCCGGAACAGAAAAAAATTGTACCTTTGCCGTCGATTTCGCAATCTCTGGCGGGACATGCAGCCCGTTACTATTGCGAGGTAATGTTAACATTAAAATTTACTCAAAATGGACTTAATTAAAGTTGCAGAAGAGGCATTTGCCACAGGCAAACAGCATCCCGACTTTGCTCCCGGTGACACAATCACCGTAGCTTACCGCATCAAAGAGGGTAACAAGGAGCGTATCCAGCAGTACCGTGGCGTAGTTATACGCATCTCGGGCGAGGGCAACAAGAAACGTTTCACCGTGCGCAAGATCAGCGACAACATCGGTGTTGAGCGTATCTTCCCCATCGAGTCACCTTTCATTGACTCAATCACAGTAAACAAGTATGGCAAGGTACGTCGCGCTAAGCTTTACTATCTGCGTGACCTCACAGGCAAAAAGGCTCGTATCAAAGAGCGCCGCCTGAAGTAACCTTGGACCACACGGTTAAAAAAGAGCAATCGGACACTCTCCGGTTGCTTTTTTTTATGCCCGCGCGGTATGCTGATATTACGGTTATGAGTCCCGGTCCTAACACATGCTATTCTATGAGCGATGATTGCAACCGCTTGATGTTGTAGCCATTGGCTGCGGCAACTTCTGAGAGTAATGGAGCAAAGTTGAATGCCACTCCGCCTATGAATGCAAGATTGTGGCAATCGGTGTCGTAGGCTTTGATGTTTCGGTCAAAAAACCGCTGGAACTCATCTGTCACCATGCCCCTCACCCGGGGGATATGCAGCAGCGACGCAATCAGTGGCACCAGCGATGCTAACCAAGTGTTGGCTCCCGGCTTTCGGTACACCCGTTCTATCACGGCACCCATCTCCATCCCTATATTCCTCTCCCAGGCCTCGGTGACCTCGGCCGGATAGCGGCGCTTGAAAAGGTCGCCCACAAACCGTTTCCCTAATGACGCTCCGCTCCCTTCGTCGCCGAGTATGTAGCCCAGAGCCGGCACATTGTCGACTATCTCCCGGCCGTCATATAGGCAACTGTTGGAACCGGTGCCGAGAATGCAGGCAATGCCCGGTGTGTCGCCCAGCAAAAGCCGCGCTGCTCCAACCATGTCACTATCGACTGTCACCACATCGGCATGGAGCGGTCTCAGGGCCTCTTTTACCGCATCTTTACTGCCGGGGCCTACAACCCCTGCCCCATAGTATTGAATGAGCTCCAGGCTCACGCCATTGAGCCATGGCAAGAGTCGGCTGGCCACTATATCATGAAGTATCTCAACCGGCATGGTTGAGGCATTGAAGGGTGGGGTGAAGAGTGTGCGCCCGTCAGAGAGCAGCCAGGCTCCCTTGGTGGCACCGATGTCGGCTATCAGTTTCATTGGGGTGGTATAAGCTATGTGCAGGTTGTGATACAAAGGTAATAAAAGAGACGATTTTACGTTTTATCTTTGATGAAAGATTACACAAAAAAATATATTCTATATCCGCTGGCGGCTGTCACAACGCTGCTATGCTCCTGTATTGAGGATTCAATTACGACCTCTCCATCAAGTCAGCCCTCTTTTTCGGTCGATACGTTGGCCATGGGAACGCTCTTCAGCGGTGAGGGTTCCCCCACCTATGCATTCAAGATTTTCAACGGTAACAGCAAGGGGTTGAACTTAAGCCGCATCGCCTTGCGCGATGACAGCGAAGGGCTGTTCCGACTCAACGTCGACGGCATGGCGGGCCGTGAGTTCTCCAATGTCGAGGTGAGGGGTAAGGATTCCATTTTTGTCTTTGTCGAGGCTACTCTTCCCGACCTGGACCTTACCGCTCCCACTCTCTATGAGAAACATCTCGATGTCACTACCAATGGTGTGACCTCTACGGTGGTAATCACAGCCGTGGGGCTCGATGCCACTCGCCTCACGGGTGTGGTTATTGAGCGTGACACACAGTTTGACAGTTCCAAGCCCTACATTATCTATGATAGCCTTGTGGTGGCTCCCGGAGCCAGACTGTCGTTGGAGGCCGGAACGAAATTGCATTTCCACGAGGGAGCGGGACTCAAGGTCGACGGCCAACTCGAGGCCCATGGAACGGCAGCCGACAATGTCGAGATGACCGGCGACCGCTGGGGCAACGTGGTGGGACGAGTTGACTACGAAATCATGTCGGGGCAGTGGGAAGGGGTCTACTTTTCCCCTGAGAGTCACGATAACAGACTCGAGTATACTTCAATACGTAATACAGTCGATGGTGTCATCGTTGATTCGGTTCCTTATACCGCCGCCACTCCGTCGCTCTATATGTACAACTGCCAGTTGCGCAACAGCAAGGGATACACCTTGCTATCGTCATTCTCAAGCGTCGAGGCGATAGGTTGTGAACTTGCCGAAGCAGCCAGTGGTGTGCTCGCACTGCAAGGTGGAGAGGCCCGCCTTGTCAACTGTACGATTGCCAACTATTATCTTTTCAGCGTCTTAGGAGGTGCTGCGGTGCAATTCTATCACGCTTTCCCCGACGAGGAAGACACTATTGACGAGCCTCAGTTGCCCCTGCTCAAAGCCACCCTTGACAATTGCATCATATATGGACTCGGCAAAGACCTGTCCCACGGAGACTTGACCGGCAGCGATATCACATTGAGACGTTGCCTGCTCAAGAGCGAGGGAAGTGATGACGACAACTTTCTGGAGTGCATGTGGGGCGAGGACCCGCTGTATTATACGGTGAGGGAGGATTATTATTTCGATTACCGCCTGCAGCCTGAGTCGCCCGCCATCGGGGCCGCTTCCATTAACCTTATGGATCCCACCTGGACAGAGACCCGTCTCGGTGACCCGATCAGCAACAACCTCGGTTGCTACTGACCGGTACCTCTTTGCCGGACTCCACTCCATGAAAAAAGCCGGGAAGCTTATCTTAGCTCCCCGGCTTTTTCAGATGTTTCGGTTTTCTTTAGAATCTTACCTTCTGGGTCTCTACGGCGCCATCGCCTATGAGGCGCAGTATATAGACTCCGGTATTGGGGTTGAGTTCGCGTTTCACTGCCTCCTCGGCTTCACCCTTGGTGGTCTCGACGCTGCCTATGTGGGCACCCATGATGTTGTATACCTCGCATACTACAGGGGTATTGTCGGCAAGGATATCATCGACACCGGCCGATTCTGCTACGCGCAGTTTACCGCTTGTGGTGAGCAGTTCGGTAGTATCCCATTGCATTCCTTCGGGCAGCTCGGGCAATTCCAGATTAGGCTCACCGCTGAACTTACCGGCTTTCCACATCTCAAACTCGTCGCCGATTGCCGGTACATATGAAGGATCCAGAGCTACTGTGACAATGCCGTCAAGCTTCAATGTTCCGGTCACGTCTATATAGGAGTGGGAGTTGGAAGCATTGGCCTTGCGTATATACAGGCTCAGTGTGGCTCCATTGCTGACAGTCACGTTGCCGGTCGAATACATAGGACCATAGTGCTGGGTGCTGGAGTAGGAGCCGGGTTCGAGAATGCCGTTGCCCGAGACTGTAAGGTTTGCAACGGTGCCGCGGCCACGCAGCTTGGCATTTCCATTGATGGTCACAGGAACGTTGAATACTGCGGTCTTGAATGGAGAACTTGTGTTCAGTGAAACCGAACCGTCGCGAGCTGTGAATGAGGTGATTTCACCACCTATTGCCTTCGAGAACACCCAGTCACACTTACCGGCTTTCACAATTTTGGGTTTGCCGCTGAATTTACCGTTGAAGGTGATGTTCTTCGTGTCGTTGCCTACGGTAAGAGTGCCTGTGCCGTTATATGTACCGGTACCCTTGATGTTGCCCAATGATACGTTATTGTTCTGGGCATCGAATGTAACGTTGCTCGAAATGTTCAGTGCAGCCTTGGGCATGCCATAACTGTTGCTCCAAAGGAAGGCGGGGTCATAGGATCCGGTCTTGTGGTATCCGGCTGAGAGTTCGCCTTCAAATTTGGACCAGTCACCCTTCAATTCACCGCGCACACTCGAGGCATAGACTGAAAGTGTGCCTTTGCCGGTAAGCTTGCCGGTATAGTCACAGCGGGAGTCGAGATAGAGGGTGCCTTTGTTGCCCTCTTCGACAATATAATTTGTGGTATTGGTGCTGTAGCTGTAGATATTATCAGCGTCATAGAGCGTTCCGTTGATAAATTCAACATTGGCCGGTGTGCCTATCCTGTTGTCGGCTTCCGAAGCTCTCACGGTTCCCTCGGCAATCACAAGCCGTGACATGCCGCTGTTGCCGGCAGCCATGTTCCATGTGCCTTTGCCGCTTTTCGTCACAATCTGGGAGAGTCCGCCCGAGATGATGCCACGTGAAGTGGTAAGTGTTACATTCTGAGGAACCTCGATGGTAGCTTTGCCATTGAGCACAATGGTCTGGCCAAGGGTTCCTGTAGCATTGGCGCTCAGAGTGGCATTATTCTTGATATATATGCGGGATTTGATATCTGACAATGCGCCCAGGTCGTTGCCTATCTCATTGGCATACACACCGGCTACAACTTTACCACCGTTGATATATGTGCCACCGGTGTAGCTGTTGATGTTGTTGATGGTCAATGTCCCTTCACCCTCCTTCACAAGTTTGGCTGCGCCTACAATTTGGCCGTCACCGTTAAGCGTGTAGTTTTTCTCGCTGTTGTTGAAGGTGACGCTGCCCGGTTTCAATCGGCCATCTATCTTGACATTGGTGCCTACAGCCGAGTCGTCAAATATAACCTCGTCGCCGGGGACGAAAACGTCATCGGTCATGGCCTCATTCTTGAAGCTCGATGTGTGGTCGAGATCCCACAATGCGTTCTCACCGCCTGTCCATACCTTCTTGCCGGCCTCGTAGGCTACGACATCGAGATACAGCTTGCCATTTTCATGGACGAAAGCCTTTTTCATATCATCGATACCGAGCATCACGATATCCCCGAGGTTGCCTTTCACAGTTTCTATCTCGCCAATGAGATATTTGCCCGAGGGGAGGAAGTTCTCGCCATCGGCTACATGTTCCGTGAACTTGAATATTGGCTGCATATACTCGGGACCGTTGGTCCAATCCTTGGTCTCGACGGTGAGAACGGTGGCATTCACACGGTCGGCTGTTCCGTCGGCAAAGAGGTCGATCTCTACGATTGAACCAAATCCCAAGGTGAGGTCACCGGTCGAGAGTGCTCCGGCCTGGGTGTCATCGCCAAGTGAGATGACGGCGCCATACTCC
Source organism: Clostridiales bacterium (assembly GCA_023666645.1). GTDB lineage: Bacteria > Bacteroidota > Bacteroidia > Bacteroidales > Muribaculaceae > JAAVFS01. The sequence continues at coordinate 725,931 of JAMPBP010000001.1, read as the reverse complement.
ATGTCGATACCCTTGGGTACGCTGAGACTCGATGTCTGGAGCACGGCAAAGCGGTTGAGCCACATTGCCGAATTGGAAAGCTCTCCGTCCAAGGCTATTGTGCCGGCCCACACCTCGGTGGGTCCGTTGTAGGAGTGTGTCCCGTTGGGCATGACAAGCTTGCCGTCGCCCTGCTTCACGAGCTTGGCCGAGCCGGCTATTGTACCTCCATTTATTGTTGTGGTGTAATAGCTTGTGGTGATATTGTTGTTGTCATCGTGTCCCTGTACCCAGCTCGGGGCATTGATAGTCAGTACAGCGGGAGCGACGCCTTGAGCGGCTGTGACACTCATGTCGGCATTGTCAAATACCAGCACATTCTTGCCGTTCATAGAGGCATCTATTGTACCGTTGGCTCCGACCAGCACGCGGTCCTTTATAGTCAAGGGGTAAGGAGGAATAGTGATATCCTCAAACTCGCTCAGTGCGAAACTTACATGAGGAGGCTGGTTGTAGCCGCACATCTGCCACACCATGGCATTTCTGTACTGATGGTCATACCACAGTGAGTAGATGCGGTGGGAGGTAGGAATGTTGGTCGTATAGATACGTATATTGTTGTCGGCATCGCGCATGATGTATTCCTCGCGCCAGTCGCCCATGATGTCGCCCTGGTAGCAGGGGGTTCCTTTGGTGTCGTTGTTGGTCTTGCTACCCTCGAGAAGGGCAATCTGTCCCTCGCGGGCCTTGTAGATTGCACCGGCTGTGTTCTTGCCGTTACTGTAGTTGAACGACTCGTCACAGAGGTCTCCGTCCCAAAAGACACGGAAATTCTGTGCGATGTGCACCTCGTTCTTGCCGGTACCTACGGCAGCCTTGTGGGATACACCGGCTATAAGGTTGTCATCGTGGGCCGATACACCCTCTGAACCGGGAATGTCGTCTATGAAGTTGCCCATTACGCAACGACCGTCGTCACTGCTGCCCACTGTGCGGTAGTATATCTTGGAAGTAGTGGCGTCACGATAGTTGTTATTGGGAGTATCCTCATTACATGCAAATATCTCCTGACCATGGATATAGGGGTCGAAGTCACCGCAATGCTGGGCGTCACCATGCCCCAGACCTGTTGTCGACAATCCGAAGCCATTGTCGTCGATCACCATCGAGCCAAAGACGATTTCGTCCCTGCCGTCCCAGTCAACATCGGCGATTCCCATGTTGTGGTAGCCTTGGCCGTGCCATGCTCCTCCTATGCTGTTCCATCGCCAGCGTTCCACCAGCCGGTGGGCCACCGGGTCGATATCATAGGTGATGAATTTGTGCTTGGTGTAGATTCCGCGTCCCAGGAACAGGCTCGGCTTCTTGCCGTCGAGATAGGGCGCTGCAAAGAAATATTTTGACGAGCGGTGGCCGTAGCCGTCACCCCATTCGTTCTCCACAAGCTTGTCGTAAGCTCCGCCGCTCAGCAGTCCGCCCGGATTGTTTTCGTCCTCGACACGTTTCAGCGGGAAGTCGCTCACTTCATAGGGCTTGCCGGTCAAACCGTCGGCATACACGAGATATTCCTTGCCCCAGTGCATGAACCATTGTCCGGCAGGGTATTCGTCACCGTTGCGGTAGTTGATCGAGGCATCGCCTATGGTGTATACGTTTCCATCAGCCATGTGGATCTGGGTACCGTCGGCAGCGCGGAACACCACCTCGGCCCGACCGTCCATATCCCAGTCATAGGCTGCGATATTGATCTCATTGTTCTGGAAGTCGCCCATGTTGGGACCGGCATTGATCCACCATTTCACGGTGCCGTCCATTTCGAGACATTCTATTACGGTGAAAATGCCGTTGTCACCCTTGCTGTAACTTGCAGCATGGTTGTCATATTTCATGATTATCTCGAGCTCACCGTCACCGTCAACATCAGCGGCAGTCGCATCGTTGGGCACAAGAGCGACTGTGATTTCAGCAGCGTGCTTTGGTTTGATGACTGTGTAATTCTTTTCCCACACCTTGACGGGCTTCGAAGCTGTCTGTTCCACTCCGTTCACAACGGCTTTTACGCTGTAAGTGTCGCTGAGCGAGCCACCGGCATCGGTGTAGTTGGAAACACGAAGCGGAGCATCGTTGAGTTTCGTTGTACCACGGTAGATGTTGTAAAGTGTTCCATCCCACTCGGCATCGGTGATGCGCCATGAGCAGAACACTCCCTGGTCGGTCTTCATTGCCACCATGCCGCGGTCAAGGTCATCAGTGAAACGCTGTGCCGACACACTGGGAGACAATGCCGCAGCAACAGCACAGATAAGTAACAGTTTTTTCATATAAGAGATTTAATGTAACAAAATTCGGTTCAAAATAGTATCACGTATAAAAGTGCGAAAGGACGCACCTCATAAATCAAGGCAAAAATAAAACAAATTAATCAAAGTACCAAAAAATTAACACTGTTGAATCTGTTGAAATTGTGGACGGTTGTCCCTCCTGTAGGCTCTAAGCCTAAGCTCTGGGCCTGCTTCTCTAAGAGCCCATTCCATATCGAATGGACTCTAATGTTCGTGCGGGTTGATGTAGATTGAAAGGCGGTTGCCGCCAATTTCGAAGCATTTCTCCAAAATGCCGTTGGAGAGCCCGGGTGCCGGGTGTCTTCCATCGTCACCAAGGGGCCACGGGGCGGTTTCCACTCTCGCTTTGTCCCATAGGTTCATGTCGATGAATTTCTGCAGCAGGCGTGGCCCGGCCTCGACCAGTACCGATGTGATGCCATGGTTGCTGTATAGCTCTTCAAGCACCTTGTCAAGTAGTATGTCATCACGATAGATCAATGGGTCACGTCCCAGTATCGCTGCTTCGGGGTTGACAACGCCATGCCGGTCAAGTATCACCGGTCGGGGATCTCGCCCCGACCATCCACGCACATTGAGCATGGGGTTGTCGGAATTTACGGTCGCTGCAGTCGTGAGTATGGCGTCGTGGAGCGAGCGCTGACGGTGGGTGAGCATTGTGGTCATTGCGTTGGAAAATCGGGCCGGCTTATTGTCAGGGCCGCGCTGATGGTCCATATATCCATCATTGCTGCACGCCCATTTGAGGGTTACATAGGGCCGTCGCAATGTGTGGGCTGTGAAGAATTTGACGTTTAGCTGCCTGCACTCATCGGCCAACACTCCGTGAACCACTTCAACCCCTGCGTCGCGGAGCATCGCTATGCCACGGCCGGCGACTTTTTCAAAGGGGTCGACAGCGCCTACCACTACGCGGGGAATACCGGTGTCAATGATGAGCTTGGCACATGGAGGTGTCTTTCCATAGTGGGAGCATGGCTCGAGGGTAACATACATGGTGCTCTCTTTAAGCTTGCCGGTCTCGCTCACCGAGGCTACGGCATTCACCTCGGCATGACCCTCGCCGCAACGACGGTGGTACCCCTCACCTATGATGCTTCCATCATGTACAATGACTGCTCCCACCATGGGATTGGGCGATGTGTGGCCCATGCCGCGGGCGGCAAGTTCAAGGGCGCGCTTCATATATCTGATGTCATATTCCATAGCAAAGTTATTGAACGGTGATGTAACACTGATTCGCGAAGGCTTTATGATCAGCTCATTATTTCACTTCCACGGCTTCCCATTCATTGCCGTGGCGGTCGAGCACAGCGACGAGGTAACGGTAGCCGCTACGTTTGTCGGCAGGAATCTCATACTCTGTGTCATAGCACACTCCGAGCAGATACTCGGCGCTTATACCGCCATGGTTCACCGACATGGCATCGAAGATGTCGACACTTCCGGGCACGGCGTATACCGTGTATCGCGACTGTCCCTTCACAGCGTCCCATTTCAACTTCTTACCATCGACACGAAGTGACCTCACCGCTCCAGGGTCGGTGGCTTTATACCATTCCCGGGCCGGCACCAGGGCTTGATGAGAGTAATTACCCGATGCCAAATGCTTGCCAAACCCGTTGATGTTGCGTGCGGCATAATGTATTGCACCCGGGGCGTTGTTGTGGGCTTCACGGCGGTTTATATCTATCTGGGCAGAGCGTTCTTTCCATGCCTTGGGGTTGTCTCCCTCTCCGGCGGCAAACTGGCTAAGACTCAGACTCCCGTAAAAATGTCGGCCGAAATGTCGGGCCACATCGCTCCACCAGCATGCTATCGGGCCGTAGGGGTTGGTCTTGTGGTCGCGATTCCAGTAAATCTGGGGCGATATGTAGTCGACACTCCCTTGTTCGAGCCATGCCAGCGGGTCGCAGAATATGCGGTCATACATCCAGTCGTTGCCGGTGCATGATGGTAATCCGTAGCGGCCCGATGCAACTCCGTTGCCACCTCCCACACCTGCCGGAGCGATGCCAAACTGTACCCATGGCTTGGTTTCCTGCAGCATGTCGTGGACTGCTTTCACTGTGATATTGACATTTTCCCGACGCCAGTCGGCCTGCGATAGTTTCGAGCCGCTCTCTTTCCACTCGTTGAAGTCGATGCCGCGCCCCAACGGTAGACGGTCGGGATAAAAATAGTCGTCGAAGACGAGTCCGTCAATGTCATATCGGGTCACAATGTCGCGACACACATTGACCACATGCTCGCGGGCCTTGGGGTTGCCGGGGTCGAGTATGACGGTCGTCTTTCCCTTGGTGGTGACTCTTTTCCCCTTGCGTCCTTTCTTGGTTTTTCCTCCCTGGGTGTAGGTGAGAAGCAGCGGTTTCATTTTGGCGGCATACTTGTCGGTGTAGGCTGCTGATTGAGTGGAATATCTGAATGGATTGACCCAGGCATGGCATTCCATGCCACGGGCATGGCATTGCTCGATACAGAATTGCAGGGGGTCCCATTCGCCATGAGGCGCCACTCCGCGTGTACCGGTGAGATAGCTTGACCATGGTTCCAGTTGCGACCTGTACATGGCATCGGCATAGGTTCTCACCTGGAACATCACAGCGTTCATTCCGGCATCGTGCATGCGGTCGAGAAGCTTGATCATCGAGGCTTTCTGGGCATCGGCGGCAGCCTTGTCGGTCCCACGGGTCGATGGCCAGTCGAGTCCGTAGATTGTGGCCACCCACACGCCCCTCATCTCACGCTTCACAGGCTCAGCGGCCCGGGCGGTTGATGAGGTGGCGAGTAGAAGGGAAAGCAGTGCTATTATAGTGTGAATGTGGCGTGTCATTGTGTCTTGAAGGGTGATTGGCTATAAAGTGTTGACATCGGTACGGCTCATGGTGCCACTTGCATGGGGCATGCACCGGAATTGGCTGTCACTCCGGGATTAATCTGGCTTTGCAATGTAGCTACGCCCGATGTGAACCGTCCACGGGCTACGATGTCCATATCAGTATCTATAACGTAGGTGCCTCGTGGTAAATTGTATATGTACAGTCGTGTCTCGCTGTCGGTGACCTCGCGGTAGTACCACAGTCGGTCCTGTGATGTATATCCTGACAGTTGGTCTACAGGCTCGAGACAAGCTGCGCGACGGTCCACTACTGTCACATAGTCAAGGTCGTCGTGAACCTTGATTACGAGCTGTGTTCTCACCCTGTCGCCTACTTTGAGGCCGGTGGCGGCTGTCACTCCCGTTCCTTTCACGAGTGTTGTGCGCTTCTCGATGGTCACCGAGGGGTGGCCCGAGGGTTCGATGCTGTCCATTGCCTGGACATAACGGGTGATAAGCGATCCCATGGCTTGCAGTCCGGTGCTCTTGTTCACGGTAAGTACAGGATGTGTGTCACCTGATACGGATGCCGATATGTCGGCCACTGTCATGCCCGGCATCTGGGGAGAGTCATCGGTCACCTGTCTACCTTCTATTGTCACTGAGCACTCCCCATGGGTGGCCTTGTCGACATCGATGGCCGAAAGAACAGCGCCGATTGCCGACGATGTGTTCACTCCGTTGCCCCACGACTGATTGGTCTTGTTGAGAATGAGCCATTGGGCTACGGCCTCGATCGACTTCTTGTCGCCGGGGGTCACGATCTCGATGGTGTGGAGCAGGTCGGCAGCGACATTGACACCGAGGTTGTCCCACCATTGACCTCTTTCGGGCGAACTCATTGAGTGGGCGTTGATCGACTTCACTATCTCGCGTGCCATGGTCGGATAGTTGTTGTAATAAAGTATCACGGCATCAACACCCTTGGCTACTGTGGAGTGGGTTTTCCAATTACTCAGAATCCTCTTGACTGTAAGAGAAATAGCCTTTTGTGCTGTCACCGATGGTTTGTTACCTCTCAGCAATGACCTCATGTAGCTGTAGGCTGTGTAGTCACCTTGCCCCTTGTCGAGTTTCATGGTGCGTTCCATTTCGTTGTCGATATATCCTATGGCTTTGTTCACGATAGTGTCGAGCTGTTTTGACTGAGGCATGCAACCGAGCATCTGTATGTTGGCCACAATGGTGAGGAATCGGTGTGTGGCCCATGATGATGAGTGCATATAACCGTCACACCAGGCTATCCCTCCATCATTGCAGGCAAGCTGCCCCAATTTTTTGATTGAACGCTCGATGGTGGCGTTGAGGTATCGGTCGTCGAGTATCAGCGCGAGGCGGTCGATGCGGGCTTTATCGCTCATGGCTTCCTGTACCCATGGAGTGGCGTTGAGTGTAATCTGTTTGAGATTGTCGTTGCGCTGAAGCATCGATGTCAGTGTCGAGTCGCTGCGGTCGCTGTTCAACCACTCGCCGAGAGCTTTTCTCATCCCGGGGTTCTTCTTCATGATGGAACGGGCCACCGAGGCCATGTACAGGCTGTTGGTTGCGGCAATTGATGTCTTGGTGTCACCGTCGCTGAGTGATGGCAAAGCTGTGACCACTTCCCATAGCGGATTGTCGTACATGTAGAGCGTTGTCGTATTGTTGCCCGGGATGTGGGGCAGTTGCATCGAGAAATGTGTCGAGTCGGGCGCTATGAAGAAAGTGCTTGACTTTGTTACCGGCTGTGAGGCAGGCAGCAACGGAATGATGGTCTGCTCACCATCGCTGTAGTTTCCCGCCACAGCTTTCACACGGTATAAGAGGGCTTGGCCTCCATGTGGAGCCTCTACCGGTATGCCAAGCGTCACGCCCTCTCCGGCCGGCAAGGTTGCGGTCTTGGTGTCTGTGGAAATGGTCGACATGTCATCGGCGCAAAGCACCGACTGCTCTACGGTCACCACCTGAACTGAATCGGTGGCATTCATCACAGTAGTTTGCATCTCTGTCGAGTCGCCGTAGCGCAGGAAACGTGTGGGGTTGGACTCCACCATCACAGGACGCGACGAGAAGACTGCCCTTGACAGTGATGCTGTGAGCAACTCGGGAGTGTAGGCGAGTGCCCTGAGCTGCCAGGTGGTGTTTGCGTCGGGCACCGTGTATGTGTATGAGAGGGAACCATCGGCATCGGTAGTGAGCATCGGGGCAAAGAATGCCAGTGGTATCTCTGAGGGTCGGTAGCTGAACTCCTCCTTGGCCTGAGTTCCCTCCCCGGTGGTCTCGCCTCCTGCATCTGCTTCATCGGCAACCTCTTCGGCCTCGGCCGACTCAGCAACCGAGACCCGGGCTCCGCTCATTTTCATATTGGCCGAGTAATCGGCTGCTGTGGCATATAGTACAGGCTCTTCGTCGACTGTCTCCTCTACTACACCGTTGGCGGTGGCCATAGCCGCTTTTCTTATGCGGCTTCCTCTTATATACAAGCTTCTGGTGTTTGATGAGTTGGCAAACGACATACCATACAGATTCAGCCCCGGCATTGAGAAAGTGGGGTAGGTATATCTTGTAACCTCGCCCGAGATGTAGCCGCTCACATAGCGGCGGCTGCTTCTGAGGCTTGCTGTGGGAACATAGTAGCCGGGCCGATTAAGGTCGAACGGCTGATTCTTGATGTCCAGCAATGCCTGTGACTGCATTAACAACATCATGGCAGCCTCGGTGGGCTGCTTGTTCATGGTCACCTTGATCGTTATGCTCTCAGGGGTACCGGGCACTACCTTGTCGCGGAATGATTCGACCATGATGTCGAGTTTCTGAACCATACTCTCGTTGGTGATCTCTATCGTGCTGCTATACATCACGTTGTCGTGGTAGAGAGCCAGATGGACCTTTACGCTCTTGCTCTCGGCTGGCAGTTTGACTGGCAGAGACTGCATTCCACCGGAAACTTTGACCCAGCGGCGCGAGGCCAATTGCCCGTCGACAATCTCGGTGACGAGTATCGAGGCATCGTCGTAAGGCACGCCGTAGAGCAACGAGGCGGTGCCATAGGCTGTCATGTTGGTCTTGGGGACAAAGAGACCTTTTTCGACAGGACATTTGCCTTTGGCTCTGTACATGGTTACTCCGGTGATGGTAAGTGGGTCGGCTTTGGTGCTGTCGACAGGCTGAGCTTTCACGGTGTATATGCCGGGAGTGATGGAGTGGGGTAGCTTCTGCCCGGCTTTGACCGTGGCTATTGTCTTTCCTTGGATCGACAGCTCATATTCCAGCGGCAGGTCGATTTCGGTCCCATTGGCATCGTATGCTATGGCCATGCGCGGCATGGAGCTCTCCATGTCGACTATGGATCCGTGGTTAGACTGCAATGTCAGCGGCTTTCCTGTGCTGAAGGAGCGGGAACAGTCATGCGATTCGCCGGCAGGCGAGGTGACATTGAAGTTGACGGTGTAATGTGAGCCCTTGACGGGTGAGAGCTCGAGTACCTCACGCGGTATTGTGAGTCTGGCAAGACCATCTTTATCAGTCGTGAGCTGGGTCGACCAGAATTTCATGCCGTTGCCCATGTACCATCGTCCCGGCATCAGTGCCTGCAGGGTAACTTGCACATTGGCGTCGCCAACGGGGAAATCGCTGTAGGTGGCTGCCTTGCAGGTCACGACTATGGCGCTGTCGGCGCTGTTATGACGTTGCAGGTCGCTCACTGTGACGGTAAAGGTAGGCAGCTTATAGTCGTTGACGGTGAAGTAGGTACACCCGTAGTTGTTTCCGTCGTTGTCATAGAACCACATGGAGTAGGACCCTGAGATACCCTCGGCCGGCAGTTTCATTGTTCCGGTAGCACGTCCGGTGGCATCGGTCACGACACGTACCGAGTCAAATGTCTCATAGTTGGAATCTTTGAATTTTACAGTCAACGGCTTGTCTGTGAGCAACCGGTTCATGTCGCGCTTGATGCTGAAGGCGACTACGGCCCATTGCACCGAGTCACCGTGGTGGTATAGCGGCAGCGATGTGTATCCGTGGAATATCGGCCGCCATTGGTCAGCGTTGGGGTTGCGGTAGCTGTATACCGACATGTCGACCACCTGCTCCCCCTTGGTCATCCTCAGGGTGTTGATGTCCTGCAACGGTTTGTCGAGGGTACCGTCGGCATTGGTTGTGCCGCGGGGCGTGAATACTCCTGTGCCTCGCTTGGAGCTGCCTATGTTGACACCAGGCATCGGTGAGCCTGTCGACGAATTCACGGCATAGGGGTACACCAGTCCGTCAAAATTCAGCGACATCGGGGCGATGTCTGAGCACACTATATTGTCATGTAATGCGATGCTTTTCTTACTGTTGTCGTTGGTTCCGCGGGCGGTGATGCGTACATAGTAGACTGCCGGGTCGCGTAGGGTGACGGTGACTGTGGTGTCCACGGCATATGGCAGTGAGCGTGGAGCAATCTCTATGTTGACCTTTTCCGATGGGGTGGACAGCATGCTTGCGGTGAGTTTGAGCTCCTTGTCGGGATTCTTCAATCCGTAGGGTGACTTGTAGAAATGGAGTGTTGCCCCGGTGGTGTTCTCGAGCCTCACATTCATGGAGAAGGGTACTCCCGGAGTTGCCGAGTAATCATATGAGAATGAGGCTGACGGAATGGTTGAGCGGTCGTAGATTGCTCTGAGTGCGTCGATGCGGAAGTAATCGGGGAATTTCTCAATTGCGCTCTTCACAGTCTCCAGATATCGGGTATCGGGAGTCCCTTCATAGGCTATGAGAGCCTCGACACTCCAGTCTGTGTCACCAAACTGTTCATACAGGTCGAGATAGGGAGCTACACGCATCGACTGTTCCTGACCGAAGTAAATCAGCGGTTCCATGATTTTCAACCCTTTGATTCTGGCTGTTATAAGTGCCGGCATGCGGTCGGCATGGCTCTTTTCCAGGTCGAGGGTGAGCTGCCGGGCGGTACGTACGTAAGGGTTCACATCGGCATTCACCGGAATAGGCATCGTAAGCTGTGGCATCATGAAGCAACGCACGGGGAGTATGGCCATATTATTGGCCATGCCGTCAAGCATGTTGATGGCATTGTAGGCCACAAGGTCATACAGCGTGGGATAGAATGTGAATGTGTATTCGTCGGCGGTTATGATTTTCCTCCAGTCGCTCAGTGGCGAGGCGAGCAGTTCTTCCCTGGGCATGCATGCCTTCTCAAGCAGTGATGCAATGTGGCTTTTGAACTGGTCGCTGCTCCACTCTGTGTAATCGGAAGGGAGCGGTTCCATGGGGATCTCCCTGTGGTCATATTTCCACCGGTCGCGATTCCACAGACCGTTGTAGATGTGGGCTTGCAACAGATACAGCAACGATTTGACGCGAGGGTCGGTCTCGAGACGGTTGATGGAGTCGATGCGGTTCAGCGTCGACGGCATGAACGTCTCTGAGATGGCGTTCTTGGCGAGGGAGTAAAGCACCAACGAGTTCACAACCTCTACAGCATCCCCCTTGTCGAGGGCCGTGGCAAGATGTGAGTCGGCATCTTCGGCCACTTTGTCGGGAAAAGCGAAATCGGGCGAGTCACCTTTATCGGTGACAGCTATTTGGCGCTTGTCGACTGCCATGGTTTTCGGACGGACCGATGTCGTTGAGGTCATGGCGGTGAGCGAGACAGCCCCGATGGCCACCAGGGCCAGCAGGGCTGCTAATATTGTAGAGTGTTTTTTTATCATGATGTTCACTTTGAGCGTTTAGGTTTTTGGCGGTGTTTCATCAGTGCCTGTGTGAATTTGAATTCTACTCTTTTGAGTCTCATGAGCTGTTCCTTGGTCAATATCTTTGCATATTGTTCCTTGGCCTGGGATTCTACCACCCACTCGCGGTACTTCTGGTTATACACAGCTTCGATTGCAGCGTCATACTCGGCATCGGTGGCGTTTCCCTTCTTCAGTACATCGCGTTCCATATGGCGTGTCTGCTCGTTGATATCGCGCAGTTTTTCTTCGGTATCGTCATATACCTCAAAGAATGCGGCCTGCTGGTCGGGCGTGAGTTTGAGTTCACGTATCAGGTATTTGTGCTTTTCGCGTTTAATCTCGTTGAACCATTTTTCACGCTGTTCCTTCTTGGTGGGTTGTTGGGGCTCGTTGGCCCATGCCGGGGCGGCGACAACGAGCGATACAGCCAATATTAATATATGAATAAGACGTGGCATTGCTCTAATAACTGTTTAAATTTAATACTTTCAATCGTTAATTGCCTTAAAGCGAGATGTCGTTCACCTCTATACCGGAGGCATAGAGATCTTCCAGAATCTGGTCCTCGCTGTAATTTTCGAGAAGGTAGTCGCCAAAGAAGTCATCGTTGTCAATGGCAGCCGAGAGCACGGGGCTTGCATCGAGGCGCATCTCCGACTGGTTGTCGTGCATCATGGAGAACATCTTCATCATACACCATATTCCGGCAAACATGGCCGCCATGTAGACAAACGGTCTCACGCGCTGCCAGGTCGTGGGCTTTATGAGTTCCCTGACAGGTTGTTGCTCGAGGTCGTTGGCGGGCAAACCGGACGTCAACTTCTCGGCAAAGCTGTCGAAGAAGCCATCGGGAACGGTCATTCCGTCGGGGTGGCCCGGTCGATCGAGTGTTTGTGGTAGCTTCATATATATAATCTGTATAATTATCTTATTGATGTGGGGTAGTTATTTTCTGCCTCTATTATTCCTTTGACTGATTATCCTGTGGTTGGTTTAATTCTGTTCCAGATATTGTTGAATTTTTTTCACAGCCAGATGATATGACGCCTTTAGGGCGCCCACCGATGTGCCGAGAATCTCCGACATCTGTTCATATTTCATATCATCATAGTATTTCATATT
>JAMPBP010000001.1:643863-713790 GCA_023666645.1 Clostridiales bacterium | reverse complement strand
CTACATCGCTCTCGGAGATTTCGCCCACGGCCTTGTGGAGCACGTTGACCTGGATTTCCTCGGTCGAGAGCTTGATGAGCGAGTCGCTCAACGCCTCGATTGAACCGTCCACGTCGCCTTTTACGATGATATTGAGCTCCTGGAAGTTGCCTATGGCGCGACGACGGCCAATATCCTCAAGTGTGAGTATCTTCTTGGTGCGTAGTCCGAGCTCGCGCTGCAGTTGTTCGCGCTTATTGGCGATTTCGCGTGCTTCCTGCTCGGTCTCCATTACGTTGAATGTGTCACCGGCTGTGGGGGCACCGTTGAGGCCCAATACGAGAGCGGGAGTGGCAGGTCCGGCTTCCTTGATGCGCTGGTTGCGCTCGTTGAACATTGCCTTGATACGGCCGAAGTGTGTACCGGCAAGCACTACATCTCCTACACGGAGAGTGCCGTTCTGAACAAGCACTGTGGCAACATAGCCTCGGCCCTTGTCGAGCGACGACTCAATGATGGAGCCGGTGGCCTTGCGGTTGGGATTGGCCTTGAGGTCGAGCATCTCGGCCTCGAGGAGCACTTTCTCCATGAGTTCAGGAACACCGATACCTTTCTTGGCCGAGATGTCCTGCGACTGATATTTTCCGCCCCAGTCCTCGACGAGGTAGTTCATGGCAGCGAGCTCTTCCTTGATTTTGTCGGGGTTGGCGTGGGGTTTATCAATCTTGTTTATGGCAAACACGATAGGCACTCCGGCAGCCGAGGCGTGGTTGATAGCCTCGACGGTCTGTGGCATGACGTTGTCATCGGCAGCGACAATGATGATACACAGGTCGGTCACCTTGGCACCGCGGGCGCGCATGGCGGTGAAAGCCTCGTGACCTGGCGTGTCGAGGAATGTAATGTGGCGGCCATCTGACAGTTTCACGTTATAGGCTCCGATGTGCTGTGTGATGCCTCCGGCCTCACCGGCTATGACATTGGCATTACGTATGTAGTCGAGAAGCGAAGTCTTACCATGGTCAACGTGGCCCATGACAGTCACGATGGGTGGACGGTCCTCGAGTTCATCGTCGCTGTCGCTCTCCTGATGGATTGCCTCGACAACCTCGGCCGATACATACTCGGTTGTGTAGCCAAACTCATCGGCCACAATGTTGATTGTCTCAGCGTCCAGACGCTGGTTTATGGATACCATCACACCGATGTTCATGCAAGTTGCTATGACCTGGTTGACGGGTACATTCATCATCGAGGCGAGATCGTTGGCAGTTACAAACTCGGTGAGCTTCAAAGTTTTGCTCTCAGCTGCCTCGAGCTCAGCGGCCTCGTGGGCGCGGTTGGAAGCTGCCTCTCGTTTCTCTTTACGCCACTTCACGCCTTTTTTCTGGGCGTTGCCCTTGCTGGTGAGTCGGGCGAGAGTTTCCTTGACCTGCTTCTGCACGTCCTCATCGCTCACTTCAACATGGGCGGGCTGACGACGGGGATCCTTCTTGGAATTCTTTTCATCGCGGCGCTTGCGCTCCTGTTTGGACGAATTGTTCTCTCCTTGCTGGCCGGTCTTCTCGATATCGATTTTTTCTTTTCCGCCTATGCGTTTACGTTTCTTGCGGTCGCCTTGACCCTGGTTGTTGGCGTTGCCTCCCTGACCATTGTTCTGGCTTTTGGCAATGCGCTCGTTACGGCGTTCTTCCTTCGATTTTTTCTTAGGTCTCGTCGACTGATTGATAGAATTGAGGTCGATCTTGCCAATGACATTGATGGTGGGCATGCCGGTCGGAGTGCCGAGAGTGAAAATCTCCGGTTCTTCAGAAGCCTGTGGTTTGGATTCGGCAGCCGAGGGTTTGTTTTCGGGCATTGTGGGCTTTTTTTCTATATTCTTTGCCTGTTGAGGCTTTTTAGGCAGTTCGTTCTTGGGTTGGGGCTGAGGTTTGGGTTTGATGGGATTGCCCTTGGAGTCCAAGTCGACATGTCCCACGATGCGCGGTCCCACTACGGGAGCTGCGGGCTGTGCCTGATCAGCTTTCTTAGCGGGCTGTTTGGGCGCGTTGTTCTGAGGCTGGCGAGGTTGCTCGGCAGGTGTGGGTTGGACGGGTTGCTGTGTCTTGACCGGCTCTGCTTGAGGCTTGGCAGGAGCCGGCTCTTGAGAGCCTGAGTCCTGTTGTGGTGCAGGTTTGCCAGCCTTGGGCATGGGAGCTGTAGTGCCGGCTTTGTCGGCCGGTATCGGGGGCACAGTAGTATCGACACTCTTCTTTGCTTCGACCACAGGCTGCTCCACCTTGGGGGTAGCGGGAGCGGGTTGCTCGGGCTTTTTCTCCTCTACGGCAGGAGCCGGAGCTGCTGGTGCCGGCGATGGCGTGGCTGGAGCCGGCTTGACTTCGGCCTTGGGAGTGTGAACGGCCTTGGGCGCGGGCTCTTTATCCTTCTGTCGGTCGGCAAGGAATTGCTCGGCCTCACGTTTAGCTTTCATATCGGTGCTGAAGTGCTGCTTGAGCATGGCTTCGGCATCTTCGTCGATACGTGTGTTGGGGTTGTCGTCGACTTCAATGTTTTTGCTGCGCAGGAAATCGGTCACCGTCGAGAGTGAGACGTTGAGTTCCTTAGCTACTTTACTTATTTTATTTCTCGGCATGTAATATGTTTAAATTCATTTTCGCTACCAAGGCCCGCGGGCCCGCTTGAATAATAATTCTCTCTCTTTGAGAAGGATTATTCCTCCTCAAACTCTGCTTTGAGCACCTCGAGCACCTGGTCGACGGTCGACTCTTCAAGGTCGGCCTTCTCGATAATCTGCTCACGGGGAGTGTTGAGGACAGCCTTGGCTGTAACGCAACCCATGTTTTTGAGAGCATCGATAACCCAGCTGTCGATCTCGTCCTTGAACTCGTCGAGGTAGATATCCTCTTCAAATGGCTCCTCGGTGTCGCGGTATACGTCGATGACATAGCCGGTGAGCATCGAGGCGAGCTTGATGTTGAGTCCACCCTTGCCTATGGCAAGCGACACCTCATCGGGACGCAGGAAAACCTCGGCTTTCTTCTCTTCTTCATCGAGTCTTATCGACGAGACGCGTGCCGGGCTCAGGGCGCGCTGTATAAGCAGCGAGGGGTTGGCGGTATAATTGATGACATCGATGTTCTCGTTGCGCAATTCGCGCACGATACCATGAATGCGGGAGCCTTTGACACCGACACAGGCGCCTACGGGGTCTATACGGTCGTCGTAGCTCTCAACGGCGATCTTGGCGCGTTCTCCGGGTATACGTGCCACCGCGCGTATGTTGATCAGGCCGTCATGAATTTCGGGAACTTCAAGTTCAAATAGGCGGCGCAGGAATGCCTCGCTGGTGCGTGACACATAGATGCGCGGGTTGTTGTTGGTATTGTCGACCTTAGAGATGACAGCACGCACGGTCTCTCCTTTACGGAAAAAGTCACCAGGTATTGACTCGCTCTTGGGGAGGTGCAGTTCATTCTTCTCGACATCCATGAGGAGGGTTTCCTTACTCCATGTCTGGTATACCTCGCCCGACACAAGCTCACCCTCGAGATCCTTGAATTTATTGTAAAGGGCTTCTTTCTGCAAGTCGAGAATCTTGGACTGGAGAGTCTGGCGCAGGTTAAGGATTGCACGGCGTCCAAACTTGGCAAATATTATCTCCTTGGTGTGCTCCTCGCCTATCTCCACCTCGGGGTCGTTGTCGGCACGAGCATCTGAGAGTGAAATCTGGCGATACTGGTCGGTAACCTCGCCATCGGGAACTACCTGCAGATTCTGGAAAATCTGAACGTCACCTTTGTCGGGGTTCATGATCACGTCAAGATTCTCATCGGTACCAAACATCTTGGCCAGCACGTTGCGGAATGATTCTTCCAGGACGCTTATCATTGTTGTTTTGTCGATGTTCTTCAATTCCTTGAACTCGGCAAATCGTTCCACCATGTTGGGTGTTTCCTCTTTCTTAGCCATGTTGTGTTGTCAGTCTATATTTAGCGGGGTTCATATAGAATCCCCATGGGTTTATAATTCGTTGTCTACAGGGACCCGGTTTTGTAGGGACCGGGTGAAAATATGTTGAAAATCAGACAGTCTTTCTGGTCCTACCTTATTTGAAATCAAGGTGATATGAAGCTTTCTTGACATTGTCAAAGGCTATTGTGAGCGGCTCGGTTATCATCGACGGACGCTTGGCTCCCGGCTCTTTGACTTTGCGGCTCACCTCGATGATGAAGTCATCGTCGTTGACCTCGACAAGATGGCCTGTAATTTTCCTACCGTTGCGTGTGAGCAAGTCAATGTCGTTGCCTATATTTTTTATGTATTGTTCCTTGACCTTGAAGGGTGATGTGAGCCCAGCCGAACCTACCTCAAGCTCAAAGTCCTCAGCGTCGCGGTCAAGAGCTGCCTCTATGGCTCGTGTGATGCGGGCACAGGAATCTATGTCAATAGGCGAGCGGGCATCAAGCTCGACGACGATGCGGTTGTCGGGGGTTACATTGATGTCGACAATGAACATGTCGGTGCTCTCAATCTCTCCGGCGACTATCTCTTTAATAATATTCTTATCTATCATAGTTATGATTTATCGGGTAACATATAAATAAAGGAAGCCTGCAGGCCTCCTCCTCTCGATTCATCACTACAAAGATATAAAATATCTACTGAAGTATCAACTTGACCACATCTATATATATTGGGAACAGCCCTAAATTAACACTAAATAACATTCTATAAATTTAATTTAAATTTATTTAACTCATAAATCTTTGCGCGCCAATCTTTAGCCTATGGTTGATTATTTCCCGCTTGATTGGTTGACAACAATATTATCTTTGCGGCATGCTTATTTCCAACTCAAATTTTAATTAAATGAAAAACACACTGTTACCTTCAAGGCCCGGTCATGCCGGCCATTGCGTTAATCTACGACCCTCCATGATTGACCACCACACTCTCACTCCGGTCCTATCGCCCGGTGTAATAGCCGAGCAACCTTGGCGCACGATAGCGATATTCACCGAAAATGATGGCCAATTACTCGAGATTCTCAGCCAGGGCAATACTCTTGGTGCATGCCGATACATGAGGAACGAGGCTCCGGGGCAACCCTATATCGTCGCCATCGATATGGACGGGGAGGCGACCGGCTGTTACCGGGCAAGCGATTGCTATATCGTCATGACAACAGGACGCACATATAGAATGGTGACCGATGAGAGCGGCATGTTGCGCCTCGAGCTGCCTGTCGATGCCGAGTCTCTTGATTTGGTAAGCGTCGCCGTAGTTTCCGAAACCACTATATCTCAACCGGTTGCATCATTCTCACTATCAGGTGATATAGACACTGCCTCGACGAATCTCGGGGCAACCGACAACACCAAATTGTCGGCCTCCCTCTATGATGCCTATTGCAAAGGGTGTGCCGAAGCTACAGCTTCAGGGGGACTTACAGCTCCGACATTCATGAGATACAGGCTCTATGACAACCGCGGCATGATGCTCTTTGAGTCGATGCCCAAACTCCTGGTGCCGACAGGCCGTCATTCCAATGGCATGACCACTACACTGGAAATCGCGACCGACCGCAAGAGCGTAGGTCCCGGCACCCTCTCATTGCCATTATATCGCGTGGGAGTCACCGTCAACCGGGCTCCTACAACGCTCGTCAAGCGTAAAGCAGCCCGGCTTGAAGTGCAGCTGAGCATGCAGCTCCACGAGGCCGACCCGGTTTTAGGAGCTGTACATCGCATCGATGGCAATCTCCTGACAGCCACCGTACCCGGAAGTCATAACCAAGGAGCGGCAACACGTCGCCAACGCCTCGTCACCGATGCACTGCAGCGCTGTGGAAGTATCTTTTACACAGTGCTCACAGTAGAGAACCCATTCAATGATGACGCTCCTACAAACTACAGGCTCGATGCCATATCGAGCACCGTAAAACGTGACATGTCACTCCTTGCCTCAGCACCATATGACGAAGTCAACGGGTGGTGTGACAACTGCCGGCTACCCAACCGTGTCACTGCCATGACCGCCTGTCGGGAAGGAGACACCACACTGCTCGGAAACCTCAAAGTGACATTGTGGCAAGGCCACCCACTGCAGTATTTTGCAAACCATGGCAGTGTGAGCGACTCGCTCGACACTATCGCCGAGGTAAAGCTGAGCAATGGCCGCTATCTTGTAAATCGGGGTAAGATGACCGGGTGGCGCTCACTCGCATTGTCTCCGCTCATAGTCTACCCAGGCACTGATGCCATATCCATCAGCTTCATGGCACGCGACAGCGATGGGAACATATACCGTCGCGAATTGCCGTTGAGACCATGCGGACACTATTCCTGTCATATATCCGACAGCGTGGAGCCGATAAACCTGGAGCCCGACATGAGCGCCTCATGGCCGGAAGAGAAATCATCATACATGCCACAGCTGCACATGCCCGACCGGGTGCTCGTATTCAAAGGCGATTCACCCGGTGACAACCTCGGGGGAACCGTGGCAGGCGGCACCATACATGCGATACACCCCGTCGCGTCACCCTCATCGTCGGCATGGGAGTCGTCCCGGTCAAGATTCATCATAGCCGGCACCGGTGGAGTCTTCAAACTGTCGCTCAACAGCATTCACCCTCTGCCACCGGTGAGAGTTGACAGTCGCCCGGTGGAACGTCCCGATGCCATCACCACCATCGACAACCTACAGGGTAATTCGCGCGTGGTAGCCATTGCCGGTGATGACCTCATAGCCATAGAGCAGAACAAGGTCAAGACACTGGCACGCAATATCACCGGAAAATGCATTGCCTGGATCAAAGAGTATGGCGAATTGCTCCTTGTAACTCCATGTGACCAGCCGGGCACATTATCGACAGCCCTTGTGATGCACGCCGACTACAACGCATGGTCGTCACGCAGGCTTCCGGCG
Organism: Clostridiales bacterium; assembly: GCA_023666645.1. Taxonomy (GTDB): domain Bacteria; phylum Bacteroidota; class Bacteroidia; order Bacteroidales; family Muribaculaceae; genus JAAVFS01. Next base: position 706,881 of record JAMPBP010000001.1, on the reverse strand, counting down.
ACAACATGCTGTTACAGCGGAACATCAGGAGCACGACTCACATCACATACCGAGAACAGGCTATATAACCTCAACCGCGAAATAGGCGACCGCTGCCGCTGCATATACAGCCGGGAACTTAACATCACACCCGGTGACAAGCTGAGCGGTGTAGCCATTGTCGAAGATATAATTCTCGACCTGACCGCAGGCATTGTCGATGGCTCGCTCAGCATCGATGCACATCATGGGCGACAGCCATGGCGCACTTTCTCGCGACTCATCGTCAATGGTGAAGTCAATCGGCCAGTAAAGCACCGGGTGCTCATGCCCCGACGCCTTAAAGTGAGAGCCACTCTCGATGCAATCCTATCCAACGACACCATTTTGACATCAATCGACCATGAAGAACGAAGATAATAGATTCCGTGAAATCGAGGCAACACGCTACGACCCGGTCAGCGGCAAGGGATCATGCGGAGAACGCGTGAGAGTGAAGCACCCAGACGGAAAATCTGTCTACATTCCCAAATCCATGAGAAGCGATCCTGAATACAAATCAGGAAAAATGGATAGTGACGCATTTGACCGGCTGCGTTCACGTCATGACTTTGAGTACTGGTGTGCCACCTGCTGTCATGTGCGCGACAAGAGCAGCGGTCGCGTCATACCGTTCATACTCAACACCCCACAGCGATTTGTCACCGAAAAATTTGAAATCGACCGCATTGCCGGCCTTCCGCTCCGATTCATCATGCTCAAGGCACGTCAATGGGGCGGGTCGACACTTGTCCAGATGTATATGGCATGGATCCAATGCACCGGACGCAAGAACTGGAACTCCCTGATATGTGCCCATGTCAAGGACACAGCAAGCACCATACGCGGCATGTACAGCGAGATGTTGGCAAGCTACCCACGTGCCATGTGGCTCGGGGAGGAAGGGAGCGAGCCATCATTCCGCCCCTTCGAGCGAGCCTTGAATGTGAGGGAGATCCCGGGACGTGGCTGCCGTGTCACAGTAGGGTCGAGCGAGAATCACGAGGCCGTGAGAGGAGCCGACTATGCCATGGCCCACCTGTCGGAGGTCGCCTTCTGGGCCGATACCCCACTCAGGACACCGGGCCAATTGGTAAGGGCGGTATGCGGCTCAATCAACCTGCAGCCGCTCACACTGATTGTGATGGAAAGCACCGCCAACGGTGTCGGGAACTATTTTCACCGCGAGTGGCTGAGAGCGTGTGCCGGAGAGAGCGACAAGCGGCCGGTATTTATCCCATGGTACTTTAATCCGTTGTATGCTACCCCTGCTGACGATGAGTCACGGCTGCTGGAAAGCCTCGACGACTACGAGCGGCAGCTCATCGACGAGCATGGATGCTCAATGGCCCAGGTGAACTGGTATCACATGAAACGCAAGGAATACCCCGACCATGCCATGATGAAAGCCGAGTACCCCACGACCGATATAGAAGCGTTCACACACAGCGGCTACCAGGTGTTCAACAACGAGCATATCGACCGGCTCAGAAACGGCTGTACAGCGCCCATGGCGACGGGTGATTTCACCGGCTGCAAGCTCACCGGTGAAGAATCACTCTCGAGCATGAAATTCACCCCATCGACCACAGGGGCGATGAAAGTGTGGCGTCACCCCGTGCCCTCCTACCGCACCTACGAGTCGCCCTATATCGTATGCGTCGATGTAGGTGGACGGTCACACAAAAGCGACTTCTCGGTGATTGCTGTCTTTGACCGCCTTTCATCGCCCGGTTGCCTTGAGGTAGTGGCCCAGTGGCGAGGACATTGTGACCACGATGTGCTCGCATGGAAAGCAGCGGCCATTGCCCGCCATTATCACAATGCACTGCTTGTCTACGAGAGCAACACACTCGAGTGTGACAACACTGAAGGCGATCCATCACTGTTCATTCTCAACGAGATATCCTGCTGCTACGATAATCTGTACTACCGGTCGGCTTCCGATTCCGCCAGGGGAGAAGAACGCACACCACGCCCCGGATTCCACACCAACCGGGCCACCAAGACAGCAGCCATCACACGTCTTGTCGCTGCCCTTCGCGACGGATTGCTTATAGAGCGCGACCCACAGTGCTGCAACGAACTGGCAACCTATGAATATCTCCCCAACGGTAGTCAGGGAGCACGCAACGGCCATCACGACGATATCATCATCACCCGTGCCATCGCCATGACAGTAGCCGCAGGTATGTCGGACACCGACATATACTCCATGACATAGACCATGGTACTGACTCTTAAATTTACATTTGTAAACCGCCCATATAGGCCATAGAAATGACCGTATGGGCGGTTTCATACTCAATGTTAATAACTTTCTGAGGATTTTTACTATTTACATATCTAAATTTTGAATTCTTTTTTATAATTTTACGCTCTAAAAAACAAGCAGCGACAAATATGGAAAACGAAGTGTATCACATACCGGCATTATTGCCACAGGTACTCGAGGGGCTTGACCTGAAACCTGCAGGCACCTACGTCGATGTAACCCTTGGTGGCGGTGGTCACACGCGCGCGATACTCGACCGCCTCTCACCCCGGGGACATCTGTATGCTATGGACCAGGACCGCGATGCCATAGAGCGCATGTGGAACGACCCGCGCCTCACCGTGATACTCGGCAACTTCAGGTTCCTGAAAAATTTCATGCGCTACTACCATGTAGATGGTGTCGATGGGCTACTTGGAGACCTTGGGGTATCGTTCCACCATTTTGACGACCCTGAGCGAGGCTTCTCCTTCAGATGGGAAGGACGTCTCGACATGCGCATGAACCGCAGTGCATCGCTCGATGCCTCGCGCATTCTCGCCGAATACAGCGAGGAACGTCTGGCCGATATGTTCTATCTGCTGGGCGAGTTGAAAAATGCACGCAAGCTTGCCCGAGCTATCGTGAAACGTCGCGAGACCTCCCCGGTCGAAACCGTCGAACAGCTCAAGGAAGTGATTGCCCCCTACATCAATCCACGTCAGGAAAAAAAGGAACTCGCACAGTTGTTCCAGGCCCTGCGCATCGAGGTAAACGGTGAGATAGACGCACTGAAAGCGTTGTTGACACAAGCGCTCGAAGTGCTCAAGCCAGGTGGCAGGCTGGCCATCATCACCTACCACTCACTTGAGGACCGACTGGTGAAAAACTTCATGAAGACAGGCAACGTGGAGGGGAAAATAGAGAAAGATTTCTACGGCCGCAGCCAGTCACCGCTGAAACCCGTAAACAATAAACCGATTGTGGCCGATGAGGAAGAAGTGGAACGCAACCCGCGTTCCCGAAGCGCCAAGCTACGCATCGCAGTAAAGCTCTAACCGATATCCCGCCACCACAGCATCACACACAGAAACACACCAAGCAATATAATGGAAGCAAAAAAGAACGAGAACACAGGTACAAGCACCCACGAAAGGGCGAAGCGCAAATCGGTCACCGGCAACATGCTGGGCCGCGCACTGCGTGGCCGCCTCATCTCGACCGACTTCTTTTCACGCCATTGGATTACAGTGGCCCTGCTCGTGTTGATGTTTGTGTGGTACATCACCAATAAATATGAATGCCAGACGAGCATGGAGACAATACAGAAACTGGAAAAAGAGCTCGAAATAGTCAAGACCGAGCGCATAAGGGAGCAAAGCGACTACATGAGCCGCATACGCGAGAGCTCGATGCGCAAGCTCGTGAGACGCAACCATCTCGACCTTGAGGTCCAGGATACACCACCCTTTAAAATCCATTACAATTGCAAGTGATAGCTTTCACTATCCATGACACTCTCTTTAGATAAAGGACGCCAAGAATAATGAACAACCGATTCCTCATATTACTACGATATGCCTTTATATCGATTCTCATTCTGACCGTATCGGCCATAGTGGTCTACAAGATGGTAGACACCACCGTGGTTCATGCCGACGACTGGAATAAGATGGCGATGAAGGAATTGTCACAGACCACGGTCATAAAGCCCACACGCGGTGACATACTCTCGGCCGATGGCCGCGTGCTCGCCACCAACCTGCGCTACTACACGATGCGCATGGATTTCAGTAGCCAGCAGTTCAGAGAAAAAGAGTTCAGAGACTCACTCAATCTGCTTGTCGACGCCCTGGCAGCCAAATTCGGTGACCGCCGCACCCGTCAGGAATGGGAGGACCACTTCAAGCTTGCCCTGGAGCTGCGCCACAAATATCGTGCCGACCAGGCAAGACTGCTGAAGAACCCCACCGATACTGCGCTTAAAAAGAGTGTACGCCTTCAACGCGGGCGCCTCAACTCATGGCCATTGCTCCTGAAACTTGAATACAGTCAGGTTGAGGAGGTAAAAAAATTTCCTTTCTACCGCATTGACCAGGCTGCCAAGACCGGCCTCATCGTCGAGCCTGTGATTGTGCGCACCAAGCCCTATGGCGACCTGGCACGCCAATCGATAGGACTCGTCAACGAAGACCCCAAGACACGTCAGCGCCGAGGACGCTCAGGACTTGAGGGCGCCCTCGACTCCCTTCTCTATGGAGTGCCAGGAGTGGCCAAGAAAGTACCACTCACACGCCACATCACCAACTGGACCGATACAGCCGCCATACCCGGATATGATGTGATCACAACCATCGACATCGACATTCAGGATATTGTGGAGACCGAACTGATGCGCATTCTCGACACCTGTGACGCCGATTGGGGCACCGCTGTGCTCATGGAGGTATCCACCGGTGATATAAAGGCCATTTCCAATCTTGAAAAGAAAAAAGGAAAATGGGTGGAGGGCATCAACCATGCCGTGCGTCCCTACGAGCCCGGCTCAGTCATCAAGCCCATTTCTATGATGATAGCTCTGGAAGATGGCATTGTACGCAATCTTGACGAGCATATTCCCACCGGTGGCGCATGGGCATATCTCGGAAAGAACCCAATCAAGGACTCACATGCCCACGGGGCGGTAGCCGTGCGCGATGTCATATGCTATTCCTCCAATATTGCCACCGCCAAGATAATATTACGAGGATACGAGAACAATCCTGCCGGGTTCCCTGAACGCCTGGCCTCGATGGGATTCATGGAACCGCTCGGTGTAGGGATCGAAGGAGAATGTGCACCGCGCGTGAACCGCAAGCCCAAGAAAATCGACCTCTCGCGCATGGCCTATGGATACACGACCGAGCTTCCACCCATGCACACACTCTCAATGTATAATGCCATAGCCAACAATGGCAAGTATGTGAGACCCCGGCTTTATTCGCGACTCGTAGGGCGCGACACGATCATCGACAATCCGGTGAGCTACATCAGGGACAGCGTGTGCTCAAGCCGCAACGCAGCCATACTGCGCGAGATGATCCACGACGTGGTGTGGAAAGATGGTGGCACCGGACGCCTTGTCAGGTCAAAGACCGTCGATATCGCGGGCAAGACCGGCACATGCTACATGGTAGAGGGCCGAGGCTACAATACCAGCAAGAAACGACTGGCATTCTGTGGCTTCTTCCCCTACAGCGCCCCAAAATACTCATGTATCGTGCTGACTGCCAACCCCAAACGCCTATTCCGCGGAGCGGCAAGCACCAGCGGACAGGTGATGAAGAACATAGCTCTCAAACTCCATGCCCGCGGAATGCTCGACAACTCGGGCAACTACCGTGAAGATGTACACCCCGACCGCAATGCCGTGATGTATGCAACCACAGCCCCCACGCCCTATAAGGCAGTCACCGGTGCAATAAATCTGACGGGAGCCAAGCGGGGCACCACCCCCAGCGCCCCCACCACCGGTGGGACTGTGCCCCGTGTCACAGGACTGGGACTCCGTGAAGCGGTGACCTTGCTTGAGAATGCCGGTTATGAAGTAAAGGTCGAGGGCAACGGCTACGTGACCTCCCAGTCACCACACCCGGGCGACAGCATAGCCGGTGGAACCGTAATATTGAAACTTACTCAAGACACTTGACAATAATAAGATTATGAAACAACTGTCACACCTCATACAATGTCTCGACCGCCCTCTCGTGTCGGGAACCATAAACCGCCCTGTTGAACATGTAACGATGGATTCCAGGGAGTGTACCGTCAACTCGCTGTTTGTGGCCGTGCGCGGCACGGTGGTCGACGGACATTCTTTCATACCCTCCCTGTCGGGGCGCGGTGTAGCCGCCATAGTGTGTGAAGAGATACCTGAGGACCACGACCCCGACATCACATTCATTCAGGTCGAGAACACACAGCATGCCCTGGGACGCCTGGCCTCAGAGTGGTATGACAACCCTTCGCGCCACCTCAAGCTTGTAGGCGTCACAGGCACCAACGGAAAGACAACCACAGCCACACTCATCTATGAGATGGCACGGTTGCTCGGCTACAAAGCCGGACTCCTCTCGACAGTGGTGAACTATATCGACACCCGAGCTGTCGAAGCAAAACAAACGACCCCCGACGCTCTTACCATCAACAAACTCCTTCACGAGATGGTGGAGGCCGGTTGTGAATATGCGGCCATGGAGGTGAGTTCCCATGCTGCCCACCAGCAGCGTATCGCCGGCCTCACATTCAGCGGAGGCATCTTCACAAATCTCACTCGCGACCACCTGGACTACCACCGCACATTTGCCGACTATCTTGCCGCCAAGAAATCATTCTTCGACAGCCTGCCTCAGGAAGCATGGGCATTGACCAATGCCGATGAGAGTCACGGTGAGATAATGGTGCAGAACACCCGTGCCCGTCGCTACAACTACTCGCTCAGATCAATGGCATCGTTCAACGGACGCGTCATCGAGGACCGTCTCGACGGAATGCTCATGTCGCTCAACGGCACTGAGCTCGAGACCCGCTTCACAGGTCGCTTCAATGCCTATAACCTCACGGCTGTCTATGGAGCATCGACACTGCTTGGCTGGGACAATATGGAAATCCTGGTAGCCATGAGCAAACTGGTGCCCGTTGCCGGCCGATTCCAAACCTTCCACTCCACCAAGGGTGGTTTCACAGCCATCGTCGACTATGCCCACACCCCCGATGCTCTGGTCAATGTCCTCACAACCATAAGGGAAATTGTGGGTGATAAAGGCGACATCATAACTGTGGTGGGAGCCGGAGGCAACCGTGACAAGGGGAAACGCCCCATCATGGCCGCCGAGGCCGCACGGCTCAGCGACCGCCTGATACTCACGAGCGACAACCCACGCTTTGAGAATCCCACCGATATACTCCATGACATGGAAGAGGGACTCAAGGACGATGCCTCGCGCCGACGCACACTGAGCATCGTGGACCGCCGCGAGGCCATACGCACTGCCGCTTCCCTGGCCAAGCCCGGTGACGTGGTCCTCATTGCCGGCAAAGGGCACGAGGACTATCAGGAGATACAGGGCGTGAAACATCACTTCGACGACAGGGAGGTAGTGATGGAAGTCATAGACTGACAATACAGGCTCTTTAAATCATCAACACTACGCATTCATAATCAATATTCACAGCAATGCTCTACTCACTATTTGAATGTCTGAACAAATATGATATCCCCGGAGCGGGACTGATGGACTTCATCACCTTCCGCTCGGGAGCCGCCTTTATTCTCGCTCTGCTCATCTCGACCATCATAGGGCGCCGCATAATCGACCGGCTGCAAATCATGCAGGTAGGCGAGATTGTGCGCAACCTGGGACTCGAAGGGCAGATGTCAAAAAAAGGCACCCCCACCATGGGTGGAATCATCATCATCATCGCGATTCTCATTCCTTGCCTGCTCATTGGCAATCTCACCAATATATACATGATTCTGATGCTTGTCGCCACTTTATGGCTTGGAGTGCTGGGATTCCTTGATGACTACCTGAAAATAAAGCATAGGGACAAGGATGGTCTTAACGGACGCTTTAAAATCGTGGGGCAGGTAGGACTCGGTCTTATCGTCGGCATAACCATGTATGCCAGCCCCGATATCGTTATACGCGAGAACCACGAGGTGGCTATCCAGGGAGACGAAGGCACTGTCACCGAAGTCATATATGAATCAAACAATATAAAGGCAACCCAGACCACAATACCATTTGTCAAGGACAACAACTTTGACTATGCATGGCTCACGGAATGGGCCGGCGACTATGCCGACACTGCCGGGTGGATTCTTTTCATCCTCGTCACGATATTCGTTGTCACTGCCACCTCCAATGGAGCCAATCTCACCGACGGTCTTGATGGCCTGGCCACAGGCACATCGGCAATCATAGGCGTGGCACTGGCCGTAATGGCCTATCTGGGGGGCAACATCATCTACTCTTCCTATCTCAACATCATGTATATACCCGGGAGTGCCGAGCTGGTTGTATACATGAGCGCCTTCATTGGCGCCCTGGTGGGCTTCCTATGGTACAACGCCTACCCTGCACAGGTATTCATGGGCGACACCGGCAGTCTCACAATCGGTGGCATAATCGCTGTTTTTGCTATTCTGATTCACAAAGAGCTGCTGCTTCCTATCCTGTGTGCCATATTCTTTGTCGAGGACCTCTCGGTAATATTGCAGGTGAGCTATTTCAAATGGACAAAACGCCGCACCGGCACCGGACGCCGCATATTCAAGATGACCCCTTTGCACCATCACTTCCAGAAACAGGGCAATGCCGGCATCGACGCTTTGTGGCAAAAACCGATGGCTGCAATTCCAGAAAGCAAAATCGTGACACGATTCTGGATTATAGGAATAATCCTGGCCGCCCTTACTTTTGTAACTTTAAAAATAAGATAAAAACAGATTGAAACCGATAGTTTCATAACAATATATACACACGATGAAACGACTTGTTGTACTTGGAGGAGGAGAAAGCGGTGTAGGAGCCGCCATCCTGGCGAAGAGCAAAGGAATGGATGTCTTCGTGAGCGACTCGGGCACCATAGCCCCACACTACCGCGAGATGCTCGAAGACGAGGGGATAGCATGGGAGGATGGCTCCCACACCCCGGCCCTGATCTTGAATGCCGACGAAGTGGTGAAGAGCCCGGGTATACCACCCACGGCTCCACTGATATGCCAACTCATGGAGAAAGGTGTGCCCATTATATCTGAAATCGAATTTGCCGGCCGCTACACCGACGCCAAGATGGTGTGTATCACCGGATCCAACGGCAAAACAACCACGACACTGCTCACCTACCACATATTGCGCCAGGCAGGCATGAATGTGGGACTCGCCGGCAATGTGGGACGCTCCCTCGCCTTGCAGGTAGCACGCGAGAACCATGATGTATATGTAATCGAGCTGTCCAGTTTCCAGCTCGAGAACATGTATCGTTTCAAAGCCAATATCGCAGTGATTCTCAATATCACCCCCGACCATCTTGACCGCTATGACTACAAGATGGAAAACTATGTCAAGGCTAAGTTCCGCATACTCCAGAACCAGACCCCCTGTGACGCTTTCATCTACTGGCAGGACGACCCTGTAATCAAGAAACAGCTCGAAAAGGTAACAACCGAGGCCCGCTACTACCCCTTTGCCCAGCACCGTGAGGAAGAGACCGCAGCCTACATAGATGCCGAGGACCGTTTATTCCTCAACGCTCCAGCAGGGCACTCCATGACAATGCCACGCGCCGACCTGGCTCTGAGCGGGCTGCACAACCTGTTCAATTCCATGGCAGCCGGTCTGTCGGCCTGTCTGCTCGACATCAAGAAAGAGGACATACGCCGGGCTATGAGCGACTTTGAAGGTGTGGAACATCGCCTGGAACCGGTAACCGAGATCAACGGAGTGAAATATATCAATGATTCCAAAGCCACCAATGTCAACTCGTGTTGGTATGCTCTGGAATCGATGCCTTCATCGGGGGTAATCCTCATTCTCGGAGGCAAGGACAAGGGTAACGACTACAGTGAGATACTTCCACTTGTGCGATCCAAGGTAAAAGCCATCGTCGCCATGGGCGTCGACAACAAAAAGATTGTCGACTACTTCGCCAACGAAGTCAAAGTCATCGACACCCACACACTCGATGCCGCTGTCAACGCCTGCCACGACATAGCAGTGGAAGGTGACACGGTGTTGCTGTCGCCGTGTTGCGCAAGTTTTGACCTTTTCAAATCGTATGAGGACCGTGGCCGCCGCTTCAAAGATGCCGTGAATGCCCTTAAAAGAGAGATGGACAACCAATGTTAAGACCCATGGCCAATGATTGAAGAAGATATACATGACACCCCGGTAGCCGAGGCTTTTCCCCCATTGCAGGCCGATGTCGACAACTGTGGCCCGGATACCCCTAAAAAGAAATCACGCACGACAAAGGCTCTTGAGGATATATCGACACCGCGTAAGAGTGACAAATACATATGGGCAGTGTTCATCACCTTGTGTGTGATATCGATTATAGAACAGTATAGTGCCTCCTCACGAGAGATTATGGGAACCAATGTGCTGGGACCCATCATGCGACATTGTGCCATGCTTGGCATGGGAGCCGTTGTGGCCATACTGGTATCGCGCATTCCCTACAAATGGTTCATACCGTTGACCCCTATCATCATTGCCATAAGCGTCATGGCCATGGTGTATGTTCTCTTCAAGGGACAAATCATCAACGGAGCCCGACGCTCCTTCAACCTGGTGGGAATACAGGTGCAACCGGCCGAATTGATCAAGCTCTCATCGGTATTGATAATAGCATTGGTGATGTCGCGAGGCAAGGAACTTACAAATGGCAAGATAGCCATATGTGTAGCATGTATCCTGCTTTTCGGTGGCCTGCTGTTCACCCAGGGTCTCACCAATACGATTCTGATGATGTGTATCAGCTCGTCGATGATGCTCATTGGCGGCATTCCATGGAAGAAATTCATTGTAGTGATTTTAGTGTATGCCGTGGCCGGCGGGGGTGCCGTGCTGTACAAGATGAGCACCGACGATAATGACGCACATGAGACCCAGCTCATCACCGAGACCGGTCGTGATGCTGAGGGCAACGAGGCTACCATCAACCGTTTTGCTCTATGGCAGGCACGCATCAACCGATTCCTGGACAACGACACCACCCCCAAGTATGCCCGTCCCATCAATGATGAGAATCGCCAGGAGATGCACGCCTATATGGCCCAGGCCAATGGAGGCATATTTGGCGTCATGCCAGGGAACTCGCGCGAGACAGCCCGCCTGCCACTGGCCAACATCGACTTTGTCTACTCCATCGTCATTGAGGACCTGGGGCTGGTGGGAGGTTTGTTCCTCCTTGTGGTCTACCTCTCGCTGCTCGGCCGTGCGGGAGCTATTGCCATGGGATGTCATCGCGTGTTCCCGGCCCTCCTTGTGCTGGGAATGGCTGTCTACATTGTGTTGCAGGCACTGTGTCACATGGCGATAGTCACCGGAGCCGGCCCCGTGTCGGGACAGCCGCTACCTCTGATCTCGAAAGGAGGCACGTCGATACTTATTACATCACTGGCATTCGGTATCATGCTGTCGGTGAGCAGATTTGCCGTAAGAAAGGGTAAAAAGCAGGATATAGCACGAGAAGCCGCTGAGCTTCCCGATGACATGCAGAAGGAGAATCCCACCTTCCTCAAGTAAAAGAGTCCATATAGAGTCTAACCTATATTTAACTATGAATATATTGATAAGCGGTGGCGGAACCGGAGGACACATTTTCCCGGCGCTCTCCATAGCCGACGCCATAAAACGCAGACACCCTGAGTCAAAGATACTCTTTGTCGGTGCCGAGGGACGCATGGAGATGCAACGCGTGCCCGATGCAGGATATGAAATAATAGGCTTGCCTGTGAGCGGCTTTGACCGCCGCCATCTGTGGCGCAATATAAAAGTACTGTGGAAGCTCAACAAGAGCATGAGACTTGCCAAGCGTGTTGTCAAGGAATTCAAACCCGACATCGCCATCGGCGTGGGTGGATATGCCAGCGGGCCCACTCTTAAAGCAGCCCAGCGGGCCGGGGTCCCCACGCTGCTTCAAGAGCAGAACTCATATGCCGGAGTGACCAACAAACTGCTTGCCGCCAATGCCAGCGCCATATGCGTGGCTTATGATGGCATGGAGCGCTTTTTCCCGGCCGAAACCATAGTCAAGACCGGTAATCCGGTGAGAGCCGATATCGTCGCCTCATCGACCACGCGCGAAGAGGCCAAGCGACAACTCGGCTTTGACCCTCACAAACCCCTTGTAGCGATAGTGGGAGGCAGTCTTGGCGCACGCACCATCAACCGTGCCATGGCACGCTCCCTGAAGCCGCTTGCCGAGCGTGGTGCAGGAGTGTTGTGGCAATGCGGCAAATTCTACAAAGAGGAATACATGCATATGGGTGAAGGGATGGACAATGTCACCGTGACCGATTTCATCAAGCGCATGGACCTGGTGTACCGCGCCGCCGACATCATTGTGAGTCGTGCCGGAGCAGGTACCATTTCCGAGCTACAGATTGCCGGTGCCCCGGCCATCCTTATACCCTCGCCCAACGTAGCCGAGGACCATCAGCGCCACAATGCCGAGGCCTTGTCAAGCCGTGGCGCCGCCATATTGCTCCTTGACGCCGAGGCCGAAGATAAGCTTCTCGACAACATAACACAACTGCTTGACAGCCCTCAAACCCGTGAGAATCTATCAATCCAGGTAAAGAAAATGGCTCTTCCGGGAGCCTCGGAACATATCGTAGACATCATAGATAAGATTATCGCAAAATGAAGAGTTTTGAACGCGTATATTTCGTAGGAATAGGAGGCATAGGTATGGCTGCCCTTGCCCGATATTTCATGGCCAATAATTATCCGGTAGCCGGCTATGACCGCACACCGTCCCAACTTACCGATGACCTCACCCGTGAAGGCGCCTGCATAAGCTATTACGACTCGTTGGAGGCTATTCCTCAGGAATACCGTGATGCCCGGAATACACTGGTAGTGTACACCCCGGCTATACCGGCTGCCAACGTGCCGCTCTCTTACTTCCGCGACAACCGGTTCGACATACATAAACGCGCCGAGGTTCTCGGTATCATAACGCGCGGCTCCAAGGCCCTGTGCTTTGCCGGCACCCATGGCAAGACCACAACATCGTCAATGGCCGCTCATATCATGCACACAACGGGCACAGGCTGCAACGCGTTTCTGGGAGGCGTACTGCGTAATTACAACAGCAATCTGCTGCTGTCGCCCACATCGCCCTATTCCATTGTCGAGGCCGATGAATATGACCGTTCATTCCATCATCTCACGCCCTACATCGCTGTCATCACAGCCACCGACCCCGACCATCTCGATATCTATGGTACCGAGGAAGCCTACCTGGAGAGTTTCGCCCATTTCACCGAACTGATTACCCCCGGAGGCTCCCTCCTGCTCCACAAGGGGATAAAGCTCAAACCACGCCCCGGCAAAGGTGTCAAGGTCTACACATATTCACGCACCGAGGGCGATTTCCATGCCGAAAACATACGCTACGGCCAGGGTTCAATTCTCTTTGATTTTGTCACTCCCATCGATACCATTCATGACATAGAGCTCGGAGTGCCCGTCGACATCAACATCGACAACGCCATAGCGGCTCTCGGAGCCTGCTGGCTTACAGGAGAACTTGATGCCGAGGCTGCCCGCAATGCCATGAAGTCATTCATGGGAGCCAAGCGCCGCTTTGAATTCTGGCTACGTGAGAGCGGTCCCAATGGCAAAGTAGTCATCGACGACTATGCCCATCATCCCGATGAGCTCAAGGCATCGGTCGAATCGGTGAGGAAGCTGTATCCCGGACGCAAACTCACGGTAGCATTCCAGCCTCACCTTTATTCGCGCACACGCGACTTCGCCCCACAATTTGCCGAGGCCCTATCGGCCGCCGACGAGGTTGTGCTTCTTGATATTTACCCGGCCCGCGAGCTTCCGATACCGGGAGTGACTTCAAAGATTATCTTTGATCAAATAAAAACTCCCGATAAATTAATGATTTCGAAAGAAAACTTGGTTGAGACATTGAAAAATCTTAATTTTGAAGTCCTGTTGACCGCCGGAGCCGGAGACATCAATCTTCAGCTTCCACGGCTTCTTGAATCACTGTAAACGATGCTGTCACGCGCCAACATAATATGCTGCATTCTATCCCTGCTGCTGGTGGGGTATCTCGTCGTGTCAATATTATTGTCCAATAGCATGTCGGCCACTGCCCAGGCTCCGACAAGCTCACCGGTACACATAATGATTGAGGAAGATGGCAACACATCCACATTTGTCACACGGCGCGAGGTGGCTGAGATTGTCAAGGACTATTTCAGCGGCAGTAACAACGTGATACCCTCACAGGTCAGGACCTACGATATCGAGACAACACTCAACAGCATTGACAACATAGAACGGGCACGATGCACACGCCGGTCCAACAACAGGCTGTGGATTGAGGTGACACCGATGAGACCTGTGGCACGTATATTCGACGGTGACAGCTCCTACTATATAAACCGGGAAGGAAAACGCCTCACGGCATCGCTGAAATACCGCAGCGACGTTCCCGTCATCACAGGCAGTCCCACAGGGCGTCACTCAGCGGCCGCGCTCATGCCCCTGCTTGATTACATCAAGGCCGACAGCTACCGTAGCGAACTCGTCACCGCCATGCAACTGAAATCCAACGGTGATGTTATTTTGATACCACCTTTCCGAGGTCATGTCATAAACTTCGGAGACCCACGGGTCGACATATCCAATAAATTTGACCGTCTCACCACTATGTACCGAGATGTCATGCCTGTAAAAGGCTGGGACTACTACGATACATTGTCGGTCAAGTTCAAAGGGCAGGTTGTCGCCACTCGCCGCAAACCACGTCAACGCGACCCATTGCTCATACTCGATCCCGAGGGTGATGAACTTGACAACGAGGACCTCTCAACCATGACAGTCGACAACAATTAAATTGTCAATATAGAAAGAATAAACGAGAACAATAATATACCGCTTAAATCATAGATATGGAACAGAAATATATTGTGGCATTTGAGATAGGCAGCTCCTGCATCAAAGGAGCTGTTGCGACCACAACGCCCGGAACAACGCCGGCCGGGCGCATCAATATTTTGGCTGTCGAGACCGAGCAGCTTGTCGACAAAGTGCGCTATGGCTGTGTCGAGAATCCCGGTGACGTTGCAGCCTGTGTCACAAACATATGCCACCGGCTACAGACAGCCCCCGGCGTGGCTCCTCGCGCCATCAAGGAGGCCTATGTAGGTATAAGTGGCCGTTCCCTATGCTCCATACCTCACGAAGTGGCCCGCGATTTCCACACCGAGGTTGAGATTACCAGGCGGTATATTGAGGAACTTATGGCCCAGGCCGCCACGCGTGCCATTCCCGACAAAGAAGTGGTGACCGTTGAGCCCGGGACATTCATGCTCGACTCGACCTCGTCGCTCGACCCCGTAGGTATGTTTGGACATGTCCTCTCGGCCAATGTCAGCCTGGTGGCTTGCAAGCCTAAAATCAAGAATAATATAAAGCGTGTGTTCAACGACCGTTGCTCGCTCAATATTGCTGGATTCATCGTGACGCCGCTCGCCATGGGAGCCAACATGCTCTCGGTCGAGGAGCGTAGGCTTGGAGTGATGCTTGTCGACTTTGGCGCTGAGACTACCACTGTCTCTATCTACCGTGACGGCTCACTGGTATATCTTACAACCTTGCCCATGGGCTCGCGCAATATCACCCGCGACCTCACATCACTAAACTGCCTTGAGGAGCGTGCCGAGGAAATCAAGAAAGCTGTGGGCAACGCCATGCCACCCACTACCGATGGCAACCCACTGGTAACCGATGGGCTCGATAACAGTGCCATAAACAACATCGTGGCAGCACGCACCGACGAGATTATCTCCAACATCTTCGAACAGATAAACTATGCCGGACTCAAGCCCGAGCAACTTCCTGCCGGAATCGTCATCACCGGAGGAGGGACACGCCTGCGCGGTTTCGATGACCTGCTCACCAAGCAAACCCGCATGAAAACACGCCAGGCCACCCTACCCTCCCAGGTAGAAATCACAGGCAACGGTTTCAATCCCAACGATACCCTCGATGTCATCGCCCTGCTGTGTGACGCTGCTGCCATGGGCGCGACCGAGTGTACAATGATGCCGCCACAGATTCTCGAGAAAGACCGTCTCACCGATATCAATACCCCGGCCAACGAAAAGAACGCTGTCAACGATGAGACCTCACGTATAGGAATCTTAGACAGCGATGACAAAATCATGATCGATGAATATGACCCCAACGATAACGAAGAGAACAATCTCTCGCTGCAACAGAAGCTCGATAAGATAAACAAATCGAAGAAAGGGGGTAAAAAAGATACCCGCCAGGATTCAGGCAAGGGTGATAAGACCGACTCATCATCGTCGGGTTTCTGGCAGAGGATAGGCAGCAGGCTCAGTGATATAATGAAGGACGATAATGAGTTTGAATAACTTACGGTCCTTGCAATCCATCCTATTTTCAAACTCATTCATAAACACAGAATACAATGACCGACTCTGAATTCAACTATATAGCCAATAACGACACATTTGGCGTTCCCGAGAAAGACAGGAAAAACATCATCATGGCAATCGGTGTCGGTGGCGGTGGCAGCAATGCCGTGCGCCACATGTACGAACAGAAGATTGACGGTGTCACATTTGCCATCACCAATACCGACAAACAGGCATTGCAAAGCTCCCCGGTGCCCAACCGCGTTCTTCTGGGCGAAGGTCTCGGTGCCGGTGGCGACATACAAAAAGCCCACGATGACGCCGAGAGCAGCGCCGACAGCATCAATAGACTATTCACCGACAACATACGCATGGTGTTCATCACCGCCGGAATGGGTGGTGGTACAGGTACAGGTGCCGGTCCTGTTGTCGCACGCCTGGCACGTGAGCGAGGGTTGCTCACCATCGGTATTGTCACGATTCCTTTCCTCTTTGAAGGTGAGAGCAAGATTCTCAAGGCCCTCGATGGTGCCGAGGAAATGGGGAAATATGTCGATGCACTCCTCATGATCAACAACCAGCGCCTGAGTGAGATTTATCCCGACCTCAATTTTCTCAACGCTTTTGACAAAGCCGACGATACACTCTCAATCGCTGCCCGCTCCATCTCCGATATCATAACCATCGAGGGTAAGATCAACCGAGACTTCAACGATGTCAACTCCACGCTGCGCAACGGTGGCACGGCTATCATCTCTACAGGATATGGCGAGGGAGAGAACCGCGTCACAAAGGCTATCGAGGATGCCCTTCATTCTCCCTTGTTGCGCAACAGCGACATATATGGCTCCAAGCGTCTTCTGTTTGTAATATATTTCTCACCAAGCGCACAGCAGGAATTCAAGATGGCCGAGAGCGACCAGCTCACAGCCTTCACCGCCAGCATCGACTCGGGTGTGGAAATCATATGGGGCGTGTACCCCGACGAGTCGCTCGGCGAGAAAGTAAAGATTACCATTCTTGCCTCAGGTTTCGAGCCGTCGATAAAACATACCCACTCACGCCCGGCAGCTGCAGTCAAAATACAGAAAGATCCCAACGAACTGTCGCCTGTTGAGCCTGAGAAACCGCTTCGTGCCGATACAGGCACAGAGGAAGTCCCGGCCGAGAATATCAACGCCCATCAGCGACTCGTCGACCAGTATGGCGCCGATGTCATCGACGCCAGCCGCCGCGAGAAGACACGCATGCGCCAGGTCATCATGTCGCCCGACCAATATGACGACGATGCCGCCATCGACGCCTTCGAGAAATCAGTGGCCTATAACCGTGACCGCCGCACAGTAGAGGATATTCAGGCCATTCGCTCCACAGGACAGGCTCCACAGCCTGCCGCTGAGCCCACGAAGCGTGACGATGCCAACAAAATAGTGTTCTGAATTGTTGTAGGTCTACGGTAAGTATACCTACAATTGCGCTGATTTTTTAAATCTAACTACCGATATATATCATAATGAAACGTCTATTTCTTATCACCGTTGCTATCCTTGCTATAGCAGTTGGAAACATATCTGCACAAAAAAGCGGTAATGACGGCAAGCGTCAGTATGCTGTTTATGGCGTAGCGTTCTATAATCTGGAGAACCTCTTTGACACCATCAACAACAATGGCAAGTATGACCTTGAATTCTCGCCCGAAGGTTCACGTCAATGGAACACACAGAAATACAGGTCAAAAATAGGCAACCTTGCCCGCGCCATCACGGCCATGACAACCAAGACTACACCGGGAGGGCCGGCTGTCATAGGTGTTTCAGAGATTGAGAATATCACAGTGTTGCGCGACCTTGTGACCGAAGTCGACCGCCAGCTTGTGAAACAGGGTAAACCCACCTGGAACCTGCAGATTGTACACCACGACTCGCCCGACCGTCGCGGTGTCGATGTGGCTTGCCTCTACAATCCACGACAGTTCCGCTTCATAGATGTTACGAATACCACGCTCAAGATTCCCGGTTACGAGTCGTTCCGCACACGCGACCAGATGTGTGTCACCGGCTACATGGGTGGCGACACCGTCAGCATCATCGTGAACCACTGGCCCTCACGACTGGGCGGGCAGGAGCAGTCGTCCTATCTGCGCGAGGCCGCTGCCCAACTCAGCAAGGAGATAGCCGACTCGCTGTGGAGCCTGCGCCCAAGACAGGGTGTCATCATAATGGGCGACCTCAACGATGACCCACAGGACAAATCGTGTGCCAAGGTGCTCGGAGCAATGAAGAAGACCGATAAAGTTGAACTTCATGGATTTTACAACCCCTTCTGGGAAAAACTCGACAAGGGTATAGGTACGCTCGCCTACAAGGGAGCATGGAATCTCTTTGACCAAATCATCGTCTCGGGCACACTGCTCGATAAATATGCCCCCGACAACCTTCACTACCGCAGCTGCGTGGTCAACAACTTCGAGTTCCTGCGAGCCACCGAGGGAAACAGCAAGGGTGGCCCTTTGCGCACATTCTCAGGCGGTGCTTTCCTCAACGGTTACAGCGACCACTTCCCCACCGAGATTTTCCTCGTGGTTCCACGACGCTGATTGCCACTCTCTCCCATTGCCATTCACGTCTCCCCCACCAATCGTTACATTTCTCCTCATGAATTTCCTGAAGATTTTCTCTGATAGCTTTATCGACAACTGGAACAAACCGGCGGTGACATCCTACTCTACCGGTCTAAAGCTCGATTATGGCGCGCTTGCAGCCCGTATCGACTGCACACGCTTGCTATTGGAAAGACTGCAGGTGGAAAAGGGAACCCACATCGCTGTCATAGGCCGCAATTCCATTGACTGGATAACCAACTATCTTGGTATCCTGATTTCGGGTTGTGTACCCGTGAGCTATCAGATGACCTACGACACGACCGATATGATTGGTGCACTCGCTGCCGCCGATGTCGAAATCATATTCATCGATGAATTCCTCATGGAAAACCTCGAGAATCTCCGTGACTTCGACACCATAAAGCTTATAATCTCTCAAAACGAGTTCAAAGCTCTCTATACATGTACCAACAAATATGGTGATGTGGAACAAATCATCGGCACCATGGACATGTATTTCGCCAACAAATATCCAGAAGGCTTCCAGCCCAGTGATGTCACCGGCTACTACTCGTCGCCCGAGTCACCCGCCGCTATCTTCTTCACATCGGGTACACTTGGCTACCCCAAGCCGGTGTTGCTGTCCCACGACAACATAGAAGGCATCATAGTGTTCGGTCTCAAGTCCAACCTTTTTCCCCGTGACTCCAACACATTAACCTCCAGTTCGGTAGGCAATGTATGGGGAACTCTGTTCAACTTCCTCATACCGCTGGCTTCGGGTTCCAATATCGTGGTATTCAATGGAATTTACAACGCCGAGTCATTGATCAAAGCCCTGCGTCGTGTCAAACCACGTCGTCTTATACTCTCGCCGCGGCAGCTCCACGACATCTACAACAGACTCGAAGAGCAACAGCGGCGGTCCCACCTGTTCAAATATGTCAGCTATGCGCCATTTGGCAATGCCATAGCGCGTTTCTTCCTGCGCCGTCGTTTCAACAAGGCCATGGGAGGAAGCTGCATCGAGGTAATCATAGGCTCAACCAATCTCGAGCGACACCTCAGGGAAAAACTCGACCGTGCCAAGATAAAATACACCGCCTCATATGGTCTCACCGAGTGCAGTGGTCTGGTATCCTATACTCCCGCCAATGAATTTGAGCCACACACCGTGGGACGTGCCATACGTAGTTTCATAAAATGCCGCGTGAGACCAATCGAGATACCTGGATTCCCCGAGAATGCCGGAGAGCTGGAAGTCCACGGCATGCTCGTGATGAAAGGATACTATAACGATGAAGGTGCCAATCAGGAAGCCTTTACCCGCGACGGCTGGTTCAAAACCGGTGAACTGGCATCAATCAACTCCGATGGCAATATACGTATCCATGGCCGTAAGGACACCATGATACAATATGGCAAGGATATCATTGTCCCCGAGCGTCTCGAGGCTACCATCAATGAGATGCCATCAATAAAACAATCTATTGTTGTTGACCGCGATGGCACACTGGCCGTTATCGTCTACCCCGATACTGAGGCTATCGGTGACAAAGAGGTCACAGCTGCGGTAAACAACGACATCCAACGTGTCAACGACAATACACCCCACTTCATTCACATCGACATTGTTGACATTGTTGACCACCCTCTTGAAATGACGCTCAAGGGTACGGTGGCCCGATTTAAATATTTTTGATATGGATTATCTGCGCATTTTTTCATCTTCATTTCAAGACAATTGGGACCTACCTGCTCTCACCGATCTCAGTTCAGGACTCACTCTCAACTACGGTGACATAGCATCGCGCATGAAACGTATTCACCTGATTCTAAATGGACTCGGTGTGACCCAAGGTTGCAGAGTGGGTATCGTAGGCTATAATTCCATCGACTGGGTGGTCGCCTACATGGGTGTGCTCACATATGGGGCCGTGGCTGTTTCCCTTCCCGTTAACTCGACTCATGAAGAGACTGTCTCGGCTCTTAATGAAGTGGGAATTGAACTGCTATTTATCGACACAGAGGTATTCAATGATTCATACTGTTGCAATGACATTCCATGTGCTGAGGCAGTGATATCGATGGACACCCAGAGTGTCATGTGCTCCCGCATGGGAAACACCCGCAATCCACAGGCTCTGCTTGACTCTATCGACAATAAGTTTATCGAGATGTTCCCTTATGGTTTCAGCGAACCCGATACCAAGGCCCCCGTAATCATGGCCGACTCTCCGGCCGCGATATTCTTCACGACCGGAACTACCGGGCGCCCTAAACCTGTCGTGCTAATGGCCGATAACCTTGAAGGCAACATCATCTTCGGCATCAGGAACAGTCTGCACCCCCGCAAGTCCAGTACACTTTCGACCACATCCTATGGCTCTGTGTGGGGAACCATATTCAATATGCTCATACCGCTGGCCTCGGGATCCCATGTCACGGTAATGCGAAATTTTGATAATATCGACGCTCTGATTGATGGGCTTATGAAAGTCAAGCCACAGCGCATCATGCTATCACCCCAATATGTCGACCCGATTGTGCGACGTGCCATTAATGAGTACAATTCCAGTTTCATTGCCCGGTTTTCCAAGAACCTCCCTGTAAAAAACAATATCAGGAACATATATTTGAGAAAAGCCATCAACCGCATGCTCGGTGGTGAATGCAGGGAACTTGTAATCGGTTCGGTTTTCCTCAGCTCATGGCTGGCCAACCAACTGAGGATAGCACAGGTGCCTCACACCGTAGTGTATGGACTCACCGAGTGTGGCGGCCTGGTGAGCTATACCTCCTGCGTCCACTATAAACCGGGTACCATGGGGCGCCCTGTTTCTCCCCTGGTAAAATGCCGCCTGAGACCAATCTCGCTCGATGGCTATCCCGATGGTCTTGGTGTTCTCGAGGTCAAAGGCATGAACCTGATGAAAGGCTACAATCTGTCACGCGAATCAATCGACCGCAACCTCACCACCGACGGGTGGTTCTCAACCGGCGACATATGCAGCTTCGATAGTGACGGTGATATGATCCTTTACGGTCGTCTTGACTCCATATTGCACACCGACAAAGGACTGGTCATTCCCGAACGCATAGAAATTCTGATCAACGAACGTCCCGAGGTAACACAATGCCTGCTCAACGTCAACGATGGTTGTCTCACTGCCAACATATATCCCAACTACGGATACATACACAGAAACTACGACAACACCCCCGACGATGTAATCAGGAATCTTGTCAACGACATAAACCGCATACTCCCGTTCAAGGACCATATAGACCGTTACCATATCCACGAGTCGCCGATGCCTACCACTTGGAAGGGTACTGTGAAACGAAATCAAGTGTGACAATCAACCAACTCTTATATTCAAACACCATTACAAACCAACTCATGAAAACATTTGACCTCATCATTGCAGGAGCACTATTCCTTGCTTCATGTGCTACCAACGACGGCAACGACAGCCGCTTGATTGAAACTCAAGTGCCGGAACGCCAAGCGGGGCAAACCGACATGGTGGGCTATGCCGCCGACCCCATCGACACTGTGCGTGTAGGAATAATAGGCCTCGGCATGAGAGGCCCGGGAGCCGTTGAGCGTATGCTCAACATCGATGGTGCCCGCATCGTGGCTCTCTGTGACATCGAAACCGAGCGTTGCGATTCGGCCCAGGCTATGATACGCCGCGCAGGAGCTCCCGACGCTGCCATATACAGCGGTAACGACACCATATGGCGTGACTTGGTGAACCGCGATGACCTCGACCTGGTATACATCGCAACCGACTGGGTGAACCATGCACCCATGGCTGTTGCCTCGATGGAAGCCGGCAAGCATGTGGCTATAGAAGTTCCTGCCGCTACTTCGCTTGATGAGATATGGCAACTAATCAACACCAGCGAGCTCACACGCCGTCACTGCATGATGCTGGAGAACTGTGTCTATGACTTCTTTGAGATGAACACCCTCAACATGGCTCAGAATGGCGTATTCGGCGACGTGGTTCATGTCGAGGGCAGTTATATACACAACCTTGCCGACTTCTGGGACGCCTACTATGGTAACTGGCGCCTGGACTTCAATCATAAGCATCGCGGCGATGTTTATCCCACCCATGGCATGGGACCGGCCTGTCAACTCCTTGACATTCACAGAGGCGACCGTCTGGAAACTCTCGTGGCCATGGATACCGATCCTTTCACCGGACCATCGCTGGTAGAAAAACAAACCGGTGAACGTCCCGATGATTTCCTCAACGGTGACCACACCATGACAATGATACGCACTGCCGGCGGCAAGACCATACAGATACAGCACGATGTTGTGAATCCACGTCCCTACAGCCGTATGTATCAGCTCACAGGAACACGAGGATTTGCCAATAAATATGGACGCCAGGGTTATGCCCTCGAGCCCGACTCTTCGCTTGCCGGTGTGCCCGACCTCTATAATCTCAACGCCCACAGCTGGCTCAATGAAGAACAACAGGCCGCTCTCGTTGAGAAATACACCCACCCCATAATCAAGGAAGTAGGCGAGGTAGCAAAAAAGGTAGGTGGCCATGGCGGTATGGACTACATCATGGACTATCGCCTCATATATTGCCTGCGCAATGGTCTGCCTCTCGACATGGACGTGTATGATATGGCCGAGTGGTGCTCACTGGCTCCTCTGTCGGCTCTGTCGATTGAAAACGGCTCGGCACCCGTGGCTGTTCCCGACTTCACACGCGGAGCCTGGAACAAAACCAATGGATACAAGCATGCCATGGCCCCCAATAAATAACTGAATATTGAAATGAAGAAAGTACTTGTAATAGGTGGTGGCGGATTCATAGGCGGATTCATTGCCAACGAGGGTCTCAAGCGAGGCCTCGAGGTGTGGGTTGCCGTGCGCCGTTCCACCTCGATGCGCTATCTGAACGACCCTCGGCTACACACGCTGATTCTCGACTACGATGATCCGGCCCAGGTGACACAGGCTCTTGTCGAGGCTCTTCCTCAGGGTGAACGGTGGGACTACGTGATACACAATCTCGGTGCCACCAAATGCACCCGATTCACCGAGTTCAATCACATCAACTACGAGTACCTGCGCACAGTGGTCGAGGCATTGAAGGCCGCCGACAAAGTTCCCGACAAGTTCTTGCTCATGAGTAGCCTGAGCGCAATAGGTCCCGGTGACGAGCGGCACTACACGCCGCTCACCGGCGATACTGTCCCCAATCCCAACACATGGTATGGTGTGTCGAAAATCAAAGCCGAGCAGTACATGCAATATCGCTCCGGAATACCTTACGTGATATTCCGTGCCACAGGTGTATATGGGCCTCACGAGCAGGACTACCTGATGATGATAAAAAGCATTGACAGCCACTGGGATTTTGGTGTGGGATTTCGCAAGCAGCTTCTCACATTCATATATGTCGATGACCTGGTGGGGGCGATGTACGATGCTCTGGCCTCCGACGTGACCACGGGACGCAGCTACATCATCTCCGAGCCCACAGCCTACACCCAAAGGCAATTCCGCTCCATGGTAGCCAAGGCTTTGGGACGTCATGTCGTCATTCCATTGAAACTGCCCATGTGGATTGTATACATAGCCTCTGCAATAGCCGAGAAAATCGGTGTGTTGCGAGGCAAGCCCTCGACACTCAACCGCGATAAATACAAAATCATGAAGCAACGCAACTGGAACTGTGATGTCACACCCGCCCGCCGTGACTTCGACTTCACAGTCAACTACCCCCTGCAACGCGGCATCGAGGAAACCGTCAAGGCCTACAAAGAGCAGAAAGCCTCTGCCGGGCAAAAATAAAGTCACACCCACCCATATCAATACAAGAGAAGAGTTTTCAGGGATTGTAAGCTACCGACAGGTTTACAATCCCTGATTGCATCGCTCATAACCCCGCCATGCTGAAGCCCGTATCCTCATGTCAATAATTTTGACGAAACTGAACTACAAGTTAATATCTTTTCATAACTTTGCACCGTCGTTACATGCCCGACTATTTCACACTATCGGTTTACAACGACACAACCATATTACAAAACAAATACTTATCGCATAAATCATGTCAACCAATACTACTGATAATCAACGTAAAGTGACGACACTGCGCCTTGCCGAAATGAAGGCTCGCGGTGAAAAGATTGCAATGCTCACAGCCTATGACTACTCCATGGCCAAACTCATCGACGAGGCCGGCATGGACGTCATTCTTGTTGGCGACTCAGCCTCCAACGTCATGGCGGGCAATATGACAACGCTCCCCATCACTCTCGACCAGATGATTTATCATGCCAAGAGTGTGATCAAAGGTGTGAATCGCGCTCTCGTGGTATGCGACATGCCCTTCGGTACATACCAAGGCAACTCCAAGGAGGCGCTCGCCTCAGCGATACGCATCATGAAGGAGAGCCATGCCGAGGCCGTGAAGATGGAAGGTGGCTCAGAGATTCGTGAATCGATCGAGCGCATTCTTTGCGCCGGAATCCCGGTGATGGGTCACCTGGGACTCACTCCTCAGTCAATCAACAAGTTTGGCACTTATGCCGTGCGTGCCAAAGAAGATGCTGAGGCCGAGAAACTTATGGCCGATGCCAAGATGCTCGAGGAGATAGGTTGCTTTGCCATCGTCCTGGAAAAAATTCCTGCCGACCTGGCTAAGAAAGTGGCCGAGTCTCTCACTATCCCCGTCATAGGCATAGGTGCCGGCGGCGGTGTCGACGGACAGGTACTTGTAATGCACGACATGCTCGGTATCAACAAGGGATTCTCGCCCAAATTCCTGCGTCGCTATGCCGACCTCTCTACAATCATCAACGAAGCTGTGGGTCACTATATTCAGGACGTTAAGAGCAGCGACTTCCCCAATGCCAATGAACAGTATTGACCCTCTCTCCCCCCCCCCGACTCCAAGAGTCCATCATATCCAATAACAGCAGTGGCGGTTCCCCAAACCGCCACTTTTGTTATTGTCATGTCAAGGAGAGAAGTGGAACCCACATGGCTCCAAATGTGAGCCACGCCACAACTATCATTATCCAGTAAAGATCAGGGCGACGTGGATAGGCTTTCCATCCAAGAAATGAGGCACCCACGGCAAAGAGTGGGTAAATCAATATAAGATGTCCCATCGACTGGGGCAGCACATCAATCATCTCAGGCACTGCGAGAGAGGGAAGCGCTGTAATGACAGCTATAACAGTAACCCACCAGGGATGTTTCACAATATTCTTTGACATATCAATTAGTTTTAGAGCTTGTTCAGCAGAGCTGATTCCTGTCAACGGCACAACCGCTTTATAGTGACAATATTAAATACACTCACGAGCACACATACAGTCAAAGCTGCCACTATGCCCGGCATCATGCTCCCGGTAGTCATATCCATAGCGTGCATAGCACCGGTCCACGATGGTCTTGCCACAGCTACCGCTGCAATGGCAAGCAGCGAGACAATGACATTGACAGTAAGCACTATCCTTATATAGTACATGGCAATATCGCCTCGGTGATACCCAAGCATGATCAGTCGCTCTACAGTGGCTCGATTTTTGGTCAACAACAAGTAAATGCTGAGTGTGACTATGAACAGTGCGAGCAAGGTGATGATTGCTCCCACGCCTCCCACAATCATGATGACCAAGCGCATCATGAATGATGCCTCACTGTTGGAACTCTTGTCGCCGGCTACTTCCATGCCGTGACTATCGAGGTACTGCTTGACCATGGGATTTCCCGGGTCGTTTATCTCTACAACAAGCCGCGAGGGACCTTTGCTCACACCGATGCCAAAATTATCGTTGGCCCACGTCATGAACTCCTCTGGTACCGCTATGGTGCTGATGCGCGACGAGAAGCCGGCTACATATCCTCTCAGGTGGTCAACTTTCCCGTTGCCGGCTATCGTGATTGTGAGCGGAATCATCGATACCTCACTGTCACGCAGTTTTGGCAATCCACGACCTGTGGCAAATCCAAAGTTATAGAGCGACAGATAGTCGCGCGACAATATGATAGGCACTTCTCCCACCTTCGGGTCGAATCCCCAGTCACGTGGCAATCGGTCGAAAAATCGAGCCGGGATAGCCTCGAAGAAAGCCTCGGTTGACAATGAGTGTCCTTGAAAATCAACCCCTATCATGGCTTTGAAACGGGACGCCTCAAACCGCCCCACAGCCTCGACCCATGGCTGCCGCTCAAGTTCCTCTATCTCTTCGTTGCTGAAGATGGTGTTACGGTCGAGCAAGCCTATTGACTTGGACACTACCAGATAGTCGCTCACTCCATGACTGGAGCGGGCCGACTCGACATCCATATAAAACTGCACGGCCACGAGCACTATCGCGAGCCCCAATAAATTAGCCAGCGCATAACCCACCATTTGCCATATCGAGATATTACGTCTCAACAGACGCCACACCACTGAATTTCCCATACTCAAATCCTGTTCATAGTTGCATGACTACGGCACCGTCGAGCGCCAGATGGTTGCCTACCGATGTCGTTATTATCGCTGCTCCACGCCCGGAGGCCTCCTCCGTGACAAGCCCGGCAACGAGGCGGTTGTTCCGCTCATCGAGATGGCTCACCGGTTCATCGAGCAGCAGGTACCTGAATGGCTGGCACAGTGCCCTGACGATGGCGACACGCTGCCGCTGCCCCACACTGAGCATTCCTACCGTAGTGTCGCGCTTGTCGTCGACTTCGAGTCGTTCAAGCAACGCCTCTATCTGAGCCCCCGATTTATAATCGGTCAACCGGTTTTTCAACATGATGTTCTCCATGACTGTGAGTTCCTCAAACAACCCCATCTCCTGAGGCAATAGCGCGAGCACATCGCGACGCAACCGGCTCCACCGCCCGCTGTCAAAGGTGCGGATATCCTCACCGTCAATTTCTATCACTCCGTTATAATCCCGCCTCAGTCCATAGATAAAGCTCATCAGTGACGACTTGCCGGCACCACTCTCAGCCTCCAACAGGTAATGTCCCGGTGCAGAAAACTCCACATCACTGAGCCACACATGTTGCCCGCTATTACGTATGGTCGACATGTCGTCGCCGGCAAAAACGGCCGGCAATACATTATGAAGTTTAATTGAGCTCAATGTCAAGAATATGACTTCTTATCCACATCAACCGGTTCATAACATCGCGTTGCCACTTTCTATCGGCGGCAAGAGCAAGCAACGCGTCGATAAAGGGCTTATCGCTCCCCTCGAGGGTAATGACCCATTCAATTCTGTGACTGCCACTGAATGTCCTGGACCTGATATCTATACCAAACGGCAGATTGAAAACTCTGGCAATATCGCTATCCTTGTCGAGATGGGCCTGCGATGCCCACGGCTGTCGCTCCATACCCCTGGTGACTATCGACTTGTTATTGTCGCTCACCGGTTCCGACCCCATCACGAGATAGCTATCGTTACAATAGCGGTAGTATAAACGGGCGCCACCTATGAAATCTTTGTTACCCCATGTAAAATAACTACAGCCTTCACGCTCTGTGACATTGAAAAACTGACGGATCAGATTGTCGAGATCACCGGCGGCCGACTCGGTCATGCGCGTCACTATGTTGAAATCCCAATCGGCACCCGACAATAAGTCGTTCATGTCACTCGGGGGCTGAATCGAAACAGCTATCGTTCCTATCATGCCATCTAAAATCGACTCCAATGGGGAATTGGAGGCATTACCAAAAAGAATTTCGGCATCAGCGGGATTTAAGGACCCTACGGCCATAGCCATGATTGAATTCTCGGGCACGTACTTGAGGGCATCAGCCGAAATATCTGACATGCTTTTATTGAAGCTCTCTTTTATTACCGATTCATCACACTCACTGCCTATTATCATTGTATTATCCTTGAAATCGACATAGAACGAGGCGTCGGCATTGAGGTCTATGAACGTCGATGCGTTTTTGTAACCTGCCATCGAAAGAAATGCTCCCACTTTGCCCAGTGCCAATATCGTGTGATCACCTTCGGTAATAGCGTTGAAATTGGACCAGCTCCTAATCGAGCCATTCTTCACGGCCTCTTCCACAGCCTCCACTATATAGGCGGTCTTGTCTGATACCCACAACTGATTGTCCCTGATGGCAATGATATTGCCGTTGGCGCCAAAGATTGTATAACCATTCTTATCGACCGAAGGACCGAAGTTTTTCCTCAAGGCATTCACGAGCGGCTCGGCATGCCTAAGCCCGCATGTCAGTATCGGCCGGTCCTTATAATCGGCATAGAAATACACAGCCTCGGCATCGATAGCCGGAATACCCTCGAGCATCTTATCAACAACTTCATTGTCATGGCGCAGGTAGGTCGATGTGAGATCCTCAAGGGCGCGGCTCAATCTGTACTTGCCGTCGGTTTCCTTTACCCCTGCATTTGACAGAAGGTCTTCGACATTGACACATACTGCCCATGTGGCATTGGCCGGGATAGTGTCCACAACACTCTTCTCCTTCTTGCTGCAAGAGGCGAGAAGCATAACACACGAAGCCAACAATAATACCGCTGACGCCGTAAGCTGAGGAATATTCTTCATATATTGAACGATTTGATTTCAAGAACCGGGAGAGTCAATGAGAAAAGGAGCATCAGTCATGCTCCACCTGTATCTGACGTTGTATACTATGGTCGAGCGAAATGAGTGTCTCGGTAGTAGTCACACCGTTGATCATCTGAATCTTGTCATGGAGAATCTCCATCAAGTGTTCATTATCGCGGGCATAGAGCTTGACAAGCATAGTATAGGGACCGGTGGTATAGTGACACTCCACAACCTCGGGAATCTTCTCCAGCTCAGGCACCACATCGCGATACATGGCGCCCCTCACAAGATTCACCCCTATATAGGTACATGTATGATAGCCCAGAGCTTTGGGATTCACATTGTAACCCGAACCGGTTATAACCCCAAGATCAATCATGCGCTGTATGCGCTGATGGATTGCTGCCCGGGACACTCCACACACCACTGCGACATCCTTCGATGGTATGCGGGCATTACGTATTATTATATCAAGTATCTGTCGGTCTAAATTATCTATTCGTTCCATATCTTCTTGCTTTGAATGCTACAAAGATACTTCATTTTGGTCTTAGGCAAAAGCAATTAATAGCAATTTTAATATTAAAACATACTTTTTTTAACAATATGATAATGTCATGAGTATTCCATACATGGACTATTACTCACCGCTACAAGGCACCCTGTTCCACAAGCGTACACACACGCTCGATGATGGCATCGTCACGATTTGACTCAGGATGGTATTCATTCTTAAGATTGACACCAAAAAGTCGTCCGAATCCCTGCCAGAAAGTAGCGCGGAACGACCCCAGAAATGCTTTCAGAAGCTGATAGCTCGACTGGTTGGTCTCTCGCTGTATGAGCTTGACGAGCATGCGTGCCTGGCTTTTGGTGAAACGTTTCAACACCGGTTTGTACTGGTCAAACACCGCGCCCTCCATATCCTTGATATATTGCTCGCGCTCTTTCTGGGTAGGGAATGTCTCGATATACTCGTAGGTTTCCACCAGCGTCTCACATATCATCTTGGCCCACGGCAAGGCTTTTTTCACATCGCGCACCGTGCGCCAGTAAAATTCCTCCTCTTTCTTATTTTTGAATTTGATGGGATTGAACACAGTGATTTGATTCATGACAAGCATCAACACCGTGTCACCCTGCTCGGTTGTGGTCCAATATTTACCCTTGTACACCTTCTGGCGGCCATCGCCCGGATCCATGGGCAACAGCTCGGGCTCGATGGCCGATACATGCACGGCAGCCGATACAAGCAGGAATACCAATAAGGAGAACAACTGTTTCATAATATATATAACGCACAGAGGTCCCAAATTATTAACCCTCACCGACAAAAATTCACTACAACAGCCCTGAGGTCGTATGTCAGGTGCCAGGAAAAGTGTCCCTACTCGACGAATACTTTAGAATTCAGGTCGGTGACAGTGGCGGGATAGTCGGTGGTGATGTAGTCGACACCCATATAGATGAGATTCAGCATATCGGCCGGAGAGTTCACGGTCCACACATTGACAATCATTCCGAGTTCCTGTGCCTCTTTGACCCACTGAGGGTTAGTGTTGAAATTACCCAGATAGTAGTCGATGCTCGGTATACCGGCCTGCTTGACAGCAGCCGGGTTGCGGTCACCACTCAGATAACCAACCATGGCATGTGGGTCGCGGGCCACGATGCGCTGGCACACATTGAAATCAAAGGCAATATACTCCACTCGGTCCTTGATACCGAGGCGCTCGACTTCACTCATTACCTTGTCGACACACTCGTTATTGCGCGAAGCTTTGCTGTGGGTCTTTATTTCTATGATGAGCTTGGAAGTGCTCTTATCCATGTCGGCTACAAAGGTCTTGAGATAATCGTCGAAAGTGGGCAGTGTCTCACCGTTGGCGAGCTTGATGTTTTTAATCTCCTCGTATGTGCAGTTTTGGAATGTCTTCCCTTGTGCCACACCATCGTGGTGTACAACTATGGTTCCATCAGTGGTGATCCAGCAGTCAAATTCGATTCCATAGTAGTTGGCATCCATAGCCTTCCTGAGCGCTGCAATGGAGTTTTCTGTTGCACCGTCGGTGTGAGCTCCACGGTGGGCTATCACCTTAGGCCGGGCTACCTTTTGTGTAGTGCTCACGATATTGAGCTTGACCTGACCCAAGGGCATCTCGGTGTTGCCGCGTTTCACAATGATGTTGTAGCTGTCCGACACCATTCCTGCCGGTATTGTAGCCGTAACCTTGCCGGCATCGGTCGAGGTAACAGTCTCGAAACGCTTGCCGGCTGCTGTGGTGAAAATGATAGCATCTCCCTCCTTGAAGCCGTTGCCATAGATTGAGAAGTGTGCACCGGTGGCAACATCGGCAGTAGGCATGTATATGATATCGGTGAAATTCATATCGCCGACAGCGTCAGGGTCAAAGCGGTTCTGTTCCCATATCTGTGCCACCTCCTGCTGGGTCATGGGCTTGTCATAGACGCGCACCGCAGCAACCTCACCGTTGAAGCAAGCGTTGGCGCTTGCAGGATTCGTCGAGGGGTCACCACCTATAATGAAAGCTTCAGCGCCTGTATTCACCGGTTTATAATTACCCGGAGCATCGGCCTGGCCGCTGAGTTGGCCATTTATATAAATATATGATTTCCCCTCCTCTTTGTTCCACACGCCAACGACATGATAGTATTTTCCTACCTCGGGT
This sequence comes from Clostridiales bacterium, assembly GCA_023666645.1. Lineage (GTDB taxonomy): Bacteria > Bacteroidota > Bacteroidia > Bacteroidales > Muribaculaceae > JAAVFS01. The sequence goes on along the minus strand of JAMPBP010000001.1, from coordinate 674,544 downwards.
TTCACCTTGCTCGGTGTCCAACGCCATGTCGAGGCTCCACTCGTCGAAGTGTTGGGTAGGAAGGTGATTTTGTCACCGTGGGCTGCGTGTACAGGCAATATGAATCCTATGCCGCCGGCCTCCATGGAGCTGAACCATTTCACCTCTAGATTGGGATTATCGTCGGTATTGAGTTTTATAATGGTTTCCATTGTGCAACCATCGGCGATTTTATTGATGAAGTTTCCACCGGCAGTATAGTTTATGCGGTAAAAACCGCTGGTCACATCGCTGCCCATAGGATTACGGAAACTCGCTACATAACGTTTTTGAATATCATTATAGTAAGTGACAAGATTGGCACTGGGTCGATAGGAGATTTCGTTGGCCATAGGCGACACATCGACAGCCGAGCCATCGGGGCGAAATTCCACATCGAGGAGATCGGCCTTTATCATCGAGCCATCGTCATAGACAAAGTCAATACGCGAAATGTCGGCAGTGGGTATGGAGATTTTCTGACCGTCGTTTTTGGTCACATTGAGATTATAGGATTGTGCCCGGGCTCCGATGATAGCGAGCATGAAAGAAGCGACAAGGAGTAATTTTTTCATTTTCTATAGAATTTAAAACTTTTACCATTAGTAACCAATATATAACCACCTGGAGAGAATGAGGAGACATCGATTATGGCAACGCCACCTGAATCGGCCCTTGACATGAGCATATTGACACCGGCCATGTTGTATAGGGCAACCGTGCTACCCGCTTGTATTCCAAGCACTCTTATAACAGTGGATGACGACATGTCAAAGCAAATATCCTCCCTCTCTATTGGGGCAACAGATGTCAAGCCGGCCGGAATAAACTCGGCATGGTCTATAGTCTCCATGGGCATGGAGATATCGACCCTGACCGACTTTATGACGCAGTTACCACCGTCGAATGTGATCACGGGGGAATCAGCAAGAATAAACATTTGGCTTTCACCGCTGTTGAAATAGACCCTCAGCGCTTCGCCATCGGCCCTGGCCAAGGGGGACAAAGCCAGCAGAGCAGAAACGACAGCAAGCGGTCTAAATAGATTTTTCATTAACTTATTCATATGGTATCAGATATAATTTCTACTGATAGTGACTGGTGAAATAGAGGAGAGGTCATTTACAACCGACACAAATATACGAAAAAGCAACTCACAGTAGCAAGTAAAACAAAAAGAATCTGCAAAACATAGCACTCTTTACCTCACACAATTGAAAAACTAATGCCCCATTATCGTCACCTTCCGTTCTCCCGTCAATAACAAGCATCGACCTCCAAGCATAGAAACATACTATATCTCTTACAGTTACAATGAATTCACACTACCCCACAAATATACAGTTATTAAATCTCATAAAAAAATAATGTGCACTAAATCGCTAAATTGCCGGCGTGTGGCAACCATCAAACCATCGAACGACAAAAGGGTGAGCCGGCATCAACAGCCCGACTCACCATCAATATCATTCAGACTCCAAACTTAAGGAGCCAAATGTTCACTCATCTTCAGAATAGTACAATGATGAAACACACGAAACAGAGTCTACACTCGCCGACTTTATATACTGAAAGAACTCTATCTCATCACTATTCTATTTACACCCCGTAGGCTCTGTAAAAGTACCGTAATATGCGCAATCTCTCCTATTCCTGATCATCTTCACTCAGCGAGTGGTTTTATCTTACTGGTCAATTGCATGTTGACCATATCTGATCGCAAGCGCGATTTATCCATCCAACAGAACATTGATTGCCATTTTGAATAATTACTTTTATCCAATTAACATTATCTAAGTCGCTGTGATAGAATTCAAGTACAATGACTTCCCTTTCGACATCCTTAGTATAGATTTTTTCCATATTTTGTGAATTAGGGGAGTCATATAAATATAAAAATCCTCCATCTTTATCAAAGTCATTTTCTAATAGTTTTACAACAACATTAGCCTTATTTATCCATCCAACAAAAGTTTCTGTGCTATCTTTATTATCGGATGTTGATATAAATTTTGCCTTAAAGCGCAAATAAGAATCTTCAATGACGTATGCCCAATAGAAACTATAATCTGTATTCCCTGAAACCAAATAAGTTTTAGGATTAAAAGATGTGGCAGTTTCATAGATTGGAATAGACTCATGAAAAGGATAAACGATTCCTCTTATAGCAGGATTTGCAGAGCAAAATATTGATAAGCCAAATATCATTGACACTAAACATCTAATGCTGTTCATAATTATTCATTTAGTTCTATTTAGAATGAATTTAAACCCATTTTTGCCAATCTGTTTCTCAAATTTATTCCATTGATGACCGGCAATTAATATACATCCCGAAGAAACAGTCTTGTACTTAATCGGATTATCTGTAATACTACCATCCCAATTTGTACGATGAATAAATACACCCGCCTTCTGCGTTCTACTATACGGGTTATATTCAGATGGACTTGGATTTATATCATTTATACAGTCCACTGGTCCTCTTCCATTTATAGCAAAATGTGATTGATAAGGAGCACCCATACCTCTTATATCGTATGTAACATCGTATTCACCGTCGGCAATAGCTCCAAACTTTTCAAAATTGGCTGTTAATGAAAAACCTATGTACTCTTCGATATCTTCAGGACCATTATTCCCGTAGACAAAAACTTGAGCATAAATTGCCCCTTCTCCATTTATCTTGTTATTTTTACCAACTATCTCATTCATAGAGCCATTCATTTCAACAACAATACCCCCCAAGAATTCACCTTCAATCTGCAACTTGTCAAGTTCTGCCTGTGAAGTAAAGGTGGTATAATGAACGGTTGTCATTGCCCGTGGCATCAACCTGAGACAAGATTCCTCCATATACCCACTCCCTACCCTCTGAATCAAGGTAACCCCACGGCAGCACTACAGGGAAATGCCCCACTACCGTCACCTCCCGTTCTCCCGTAAATAACAAACATCGACCTCCAAGCATAGAAACATATTATATCTCTTACAGTTACAATGAATTCTCACTACCCCGCAAATATACAGTTATTAAATCGCATAAAAAAATAATGTGCACTATATGCGGTAATTAATTGCATAAGTGTAAATTAATTTTCGATAATAAAAACTCGAAATAACATCTGAACGCAATCAGCGCACAGGTTTAACAATCTCTGAAGTATAGTATTCTTTGGGTATAATCTTTTTCTGTTTATAACGGCCTATGAATTCGGTCAATTCTTTACCATATATACATTTATATGTCCCAATATATATACAATTTTTGCACAACCATATTATTTCTGGTTTAAATAATCCATATTCAGGTATGTCCTTTTTATATAGCAGAATGACCCCGATGACAGGTTCAGAGACATTTTTAAGTGAAATTATAGTATCACTGTCAACATTCCATTCCAACCCAAGAGAATACGTGTCATACGGAACACTGTCTATAACTTCCAATTGTTCCAACAGTTCAATTAGTTCAACCCTGTCGGTATCATCCAACTTAAATCTTTTTATCCTGTTCTGATATTGGAAATAAATGAATTGACCTCTTGACAAGGCACACTCGTCACCATTTTCACTAACGGGATCAATGACAGTCATGTATATTATATCAGAATCAAATGTAATCCTATTACTTGCATTTAGTTTCATACATGAAGATGTCAAAGCCAAAAATAACAGAAAATATTGACAAAACAGTAAATTATCGTATAATGCCTTCATTTGGATCAGGTTTTGTTGTGTTAAGAATTTCTCTAAAGTCATCATAGGGGTTATAGTTTTCGTTCTCTATGACAAAAATATGTCCGTCTATCCACAAAGAACTGCTTCGATCTAATATAACCAATACTTTATTGTCCTTCATATATATCAGAATCAAACCAAAGACATCGCCTTGTTTTGCTATACTAAGCACATCCGGTACAATAAAACTCCGGATATTATATGGAAATGTCGGATAAGAGGGAATACTGATATCTGATTTTTTATAGTGGGCCAACATATTAAGTACCATATCGATACTGTCTTTACTTTGACAAGTGGCATGAGGATATTCCGACATATCAAGTTTTTTCCCAATTAAGAGATTGTAAAAATTATCATGCGCATCATGATTTGAAAAGTAGAATTCGCTCTGTAATCCATACAAAATAATTTTATTGACTGATACCGTGTCAAGATTGTAAAAACCACATATGTCGGTGGGTGTATCGATGCGCAAAGACAATGTATCGGGGATTTCACCCTTTATAACGGGGAAAAAAGATGCAATAAATAAAAACAACAATATATGTATTATTCGTCTCATTTAAAAGATAGTATTTTAACTTACAGTAATAAATTTAATTCAGAGCCAATATGCATATAGCCTCTGAATATTATTAAATCGTCATTGTTCTTCCTTTCCTGTAGGGTCAACATACATCACAGGATTGGCGGCACAGTATGTGTATGGACTCAGCCAGGGATAGTCGGCGGCCATGTCATATTATATATCTTATAGTTACAATGAGTTCTCACTACCCCGCAAATATACAGTTATTAAATCTCATAAAAAAATAATGTGCACTAAATCGCTAAATTGCCGGCGTGTGGCAACCATCAAACCATCGAACGACAAAAGGGTGAGCCGGCATCAACAGCCCGACTCATCCTCTTTATTATAGAACTTAAACTTGTTTATACGTTAAGATTTAGTGCATGTTTGCTTTGTTTTGGTAGCTGAAGAATGAACATTGGGCTTCCCCATCCGACTGATGAAGCTGAACCAAACAACCTAAACAGGTCCAAAGATTATTTTTGCTGATACAGGTTAACAATTCTCAGTACGTTTAATTAAGTTCATATATTTTTACGTTTTGTCAAAGACTTCAAGGCTCACTCCAACCCACACAATACACCATTGACATAGTACAAGTCTGAAACACATGAAACAGAGTCTACACTCGCCGACTTTATATACTGGAAGAACTCAATCACATCAGTATCCGGATAACTCAGATTGAACTGAACATTTAAGGAATCGCTGTCCATATACATCAACTGGCTACCCGATAATTCAACCCTTCTGGAATCGTAATATGACATTTCTGCAAATTTATCACAAATATCCTTCCTTGTGATAACGACAGTATCAATATGATTATTATTCATATTGATATCCAACAGGAATACCTTATATGCGACCTTATCGAATATCGTATCACCACCGATTACCTCCATGAGAGTATCACAGCCTTCTCTCATTGTATAGGACATGAACATACGATTTTTGTAAACTGCCACAAAATCAGCCTCTGCCCCTGATGGTAATTCCATAGCAAACAGTGACTCAACTTCGTTACAACTGACATTGCCATCAAGATGGTCAACAATTAATGTATCATCTGGACATTCCTGTTCGCTCTTAACAGATGTTACCCCCGGAGAACCGCTGCAAGCGGCAAGTCCCCAAATAAGAATCATAAATAAATAAATTCTGTTCATTTTTGTAAAATTAATGGGTTTTGTAATTTAGGTTCAGGCATTTTGATAGTTTTTATGGTAAAAGATTGTTTTAATGGACTCATAACAACAACCTCAGGGAGTGTTCGGCCTGGAAATATTTTATTCTGGTTATCTATCAATATCTGAGGATCTACCAGATTTGATTCATTAGCAGGATTAATATATTGGCCTTCTACAATTATCTCAATTGGTTACCTAATATGTCTTTTGATATCGTTATATTCGATAAACATAGTTTCTGCACCTATCTATTTTCATAAACCACATCGCTAAACCATATAGAAACCAACGTGAATAACAATATGATTTCTATTAAAAGAAGTATTTTATGTGGTATGATTTTTTTTATAAGGACATGGTTTAACAAAACATAGCCATTATAATAATTGATAAACTCTAACATGAGTACAAACATACCCAATGGTTTAGTCGCTATCCTCACATAGTAACTGTAATAATAAACCAAAATCCAGAATATGAGGCAAACAAACATATAGGCACCTATAATTTTGGAAATATGCAAAAATCTTACTTTATTAATCATTTTATCAAGGTTATATATTGATTTTAATTGAGTCCATGACCGTGACTAACCGGACATGGACTCAACAGTGAGCTATTATTCTTTATGAAGTAATTGTCCGTCAGGATTAAATTCAATAATTGATTTGAAAGCTGATGATGGAATAGTATTTAATTTACACTCAATTTTATAACCATTTGCAACATCAATTAGTCCTAAAGGTGTCGCCAACGGAATTACAGACGGCTCAACTTTAGGCTCTGATACTGGAATTCCAGCATCAATCAGTGCTTTTTGCACAGCTGTAGCACAATTATTTGTTATTGGATTATATGTAGTTTGAGATGTTTTTATAAAACTATTTCTCATCATTTCATCTTGTTCCTTAGTGGAAGATATTTGATATCCCTCAGCAAAATCATAATGGCTTACAGACGTATCTTCCTTACTTTCGCTATTTCTTACATTATATGATGAATTGAGAAAATCCTGTGGGGAATCCCACAATCCAACAGCAACATCATTGAATATTCGTCCTCCAGTATGATACTTGATGATAGGAATATACATATTATTCCCATTAACTGAATAATATTGCCATTTTCCACTTTCATTTTGAATCAACATTGCCATATGCATGCCATTTGTATAATTCAATACTACGACATCACACCCTGTAGGGTCAACATACATCACAGGATTGGCTGCGCAGTATGTGTATGGACTCAGCCAGGGATAGTCGGCGGCCATGTCGTCGGGACGGTTGAACAGTGTCGATGACGGGAGGTAGATTCTCGCATCGAAGTCATAGAAATTCTCTCCCCCAATGGGTTCATACTCCTTGCCGCTATACTTGTAACGGTTGTCATTGCCAGCCGCATCAACCTGCGACAAGATTCCTCCATAGGGATAGTAGTCGTTGACCTGTATAGCCTGTCCTTGCTCATCGACAACCGTCCTTATATTTCCTTGATAATCGGTAATATAAACATATTCCCGTCCCTCACAGTCAAGGTAACCCCACGGCAGCGCTATGCGGGTCACCAGCTGTGAAACTTGCCAATCAGGAACAATCGTTCCTCCTTCTCCCTCAAACGAATAGTCAAGCTCAAATGAGCCACTGTAAACGCGTCGGTAATTGGACCGGCCATTATTATAGCTCGAATTCTTCCACAATCGATACTGTGCCGACAGTTTCTGACCCTCGGCATTGTACTCGTAACATATAGTATCACTCCCGAGTACTATCATTGACGGACGGCTGTTATAATGATATTTGATTGCCGTCAATCCTCTCGCCACATCCGACACCACCCGTTCGTCACTATCGTAGATAGGCCAGTGGGCACTCTCCACAAAAAGACCAGATTCTTCATCGACTTGATCAATCGCCTCAATCAACTGATTGCCGTCATATTCCAGAGTGATATTGTCAAGGCTTTTCCCCGACATATCTTCCCTCCTTATTGTCAATGGACTGGAATTCAGATTATAGGTATAATGGGTATCGTGACCGTCGCTTGAGCTTACCGATAATAGACGGTCCATGCCATCATAGTCATAGCAACGCTTGACATTGTCCTTGCCTTTATACCTGAAAATGATTTCTGAGATATTTCCATTGTACATTTGCTTCATGCCTGTCTCATATGATATGGATTCGCTGTAAGGTACAGAACAGATTCCAGTGAGTTCATTTCTTATATTATACTCACGGTCAATGGTAAAACGACGGTCTTTTCCAATATTTATGGACGACAATCGGCCCAAATCATCATAATGGTATTCAGCGCATCCCGATTTCTGTTTGCCATTGACACTGGCGTTGTATGCAACGGAAAGTGGATTTCCCAAAACATCATAGTCTGTATTCACAGCAATACTGTCGTTGCCCACTCTCTCGCACATCGAGGTCACATATCCCTGCCTGCTATACTTTTTTTCTATTAGTGACATGATACCGGGCAAAGTTGTGGTGGAATACCGGCCTGTCTCATTACCCTCGACATCATAGGTAATGACAGTGCACACCATCGAGGGATCTACAGAATCTGACTTCTCGGGTGATGAAGGGTAATTCTCCGGTTTATAGCCAAGCCTGCGTCGCAAGGTGCCTGTTAGTTGACCGGCTCCATATTGTGAAGACTCACTGATCCGGTCGGTCACATCGGCAAATGTACTGCTCTGACGATTGACAAATTCATAATTGTCATAATAGTTGACCGACACAACATTTATACACCCAGGTATGTCATACCCGAGGGAACTGTCGGTAACGGCAATGCCGGCTTCAGAGTCCAGGTGTTTGTTTCCGGTCCATATCACTCGCCCTATGGCATCGTAGGCCGTTACGGTCTCGATATGTTCTTTATCGCGCATGTGTTGTGTAGACCGGCTGCATAGCCGGTTATACTTGTCATATCTCATCTCGACCGCTCCACAACCCGGAGTCCTGGCATACGTACGGTTGCCATGCAGGTCATACCGGCTGATGAACGCATACTTTTTCAATACATCATCACCTGTGTTCCACGTCATTCCATCTACATTCATAATTTCTACTCCTTCAGGCTGGATTATCACCCTTGTGTTACCGAGTATGTCATACAGATAATATGTATCGGCATATTCGCGATCACTGATCACGCGGCGTTCAAGGACCTTTAACCCTCTCCAATCATTGAATGTCAGTATAGAGTGACCGTCGGCATCAGTATAGTATGTGACGTCGAGTGTGCCATCCCTGTACAATCCGCAAAGCGTGACACTCTCCCATGTCGATGAATCTCCGAGTACATAACGGTTGCACTTAAGTACTTCATCGCTACTGCTGTTGCATGCATATTGATAATGGGCATCCTGACCATAAAATGACATTCCTTCGCGTCTGATGAATTCAGGGCGCTGATCACGATTCTGATTGTATATATAATTGCGATATGGCATATCATCATCATAGTATGCTTTGCATCGTTCGGCCTGGGTAGGCTTCCGGTTGTCAACACTGAATTCCACAGGAACCGGCAGCCATTTTTCGATGACACGTCCGAGCAGGTCATATTCGGCATGGGACAATGTCTGTTTGCCCCCGGCTACCGTCACTCTCTCCTTTACCGCATTTCCATATGAATCATAGAAAACCGTATCGGCACACTGAGTTGAGGAATCCACCAACCCCATTGTCACATAATTTCCCTTGTTATCAGGATCTTGTAGAGCTGTATGACATCCATATCTTTTTATAATCTTACCCAGGCTGTTGTATTCTGAGACAAGCTGCCCTGCCCGATATCTGTAGCGGCGATTTTTCCCCGAGGGATACTGTACCTTATTACATCCTACAAGGGGCGTGTGATCATAGACTGTTGTCAACCCCATATCAATGAGTTTGCAACTGTCCAGAAAATCATACCTGTTGCCTCCCCAAGAATACCTGATTCTTGAACCGTCGGTCCTCTCAATGGACAAGAGCCGGCCCAACTCATCATATCCTGTATATCTTACAACGGATATAGTATCCGGTATATATGTGTAATGGGGCATCAGCGAACTGTTATATGCCGATACAGTCTGCATCAGTTTAACCACCGGCTTCCCATTGAGGTTCAGAATCGTATGTTCATTGTTATTCTGAATGCAGGCAATATCGGAGGATGTCTTGTAAATCCACTTCTCGGCTACCGGCATGTTCCGGACCCCATTGTCCAACGCCTGTTTGACAGGTGCCGTGTGTTTGGCATGACATGAGTTCAACTTGAAATTGGCCATTGACATGCCATCCGATGAGATTCTGAAACCACATGGTGTGAACAGAATGGAACTTACACTCAGATTTGGATTGGTATAGTAACCTTTGAAAAAGGCTATTCCATTATCAAGATAACTACTTGAATTGAATATTTCAGTTTTTACCCTACGTTCATGGTCAACCCCATTAGGCAAATGGAATAGTTCCACCGCTACGATTGAATCGCACACTGTATTTGAGGATTTGACATAGATAGGATAGACCGCCATGTCTCCTTGTTCCTCGATATTCAGCGAGTAGGAAGTTCCGGCATATCCACGAGTCTTGAACATACGGCTCTCGGCGTGAACGCCTATTAACGTTGTCTTTGTGTCATGTGTGGAATAATAACGGTATTCTTTTTTCCACGGAACACTTTTATCACGCCAGTCTTTTTTAAACTCAGTCTTGCATGTCAATACAGGCTCTCCTCCTAAATGCCCCTCTATGTGACCGGCCGGATTGTAATACCCCAGCAGCCTTCTCTCGTTATACCCCACTTGTGCCACACTGCCCATAGATCCGAGGTATTGCATCGATCTTTCACTCGTCCCCGGTACAATCAGATCATACGATGGCGAAAAGGCACAACCTGATCTGAAACGGAGTTTTACACCTTCAAGGTCATAGTCATATACAGTCTTTATAGGATTGGCATAATCAGGTGTCGATGAAATCTCCTCTGTCACCCGGCCATAATACACAACTGCATTTTCCAAAGGAACGCCTTTGGCATTTAACGACGATGTATGGGCAATTCCAAGGTTACCGTTGCGATGTCCCCAGGTATTGGTTATCGAATGAGTGCCTGAATAGGAAAGGAAATCTGAAAAACGGAATTGTGACAAGTTGATATTACACATGGGATTCTCATATATGAATCTCCTGTAATGTTTGTCTCCGCTCTTTATCTGCCGCAATCTGATTCCAACAATGACATCGCCATGAAAGAGTATGTCGCTGTTGCCACTATCTTCAATAGTTATAACCGACGGCTCATATTCCAACTCGGTTTTCAGCCCCATCACATCAGTATAGGATTTCAGGGTATTTGTCATCACACTCATATCACTGGGGGTTCTTGTCAAAGACAGCTTCAGATTTGTATCCACAATACTGTGACACCCCGCATTAGTAGCTTGGGATCCATTGGAATACCCAAATATATCATATCCCGGTGCCGAGGTGATGTCATTATACTCAAATGTGAATCTCCTGGTAATCTCCCCATCCTTCCGTTCCGTTATAGAACTGAGTTTACGGCGCCTGTCGCTGAATGCCTTTCCACTGTAAAGATCTATCTCGGTTATTAAGTTTTCATCGGCATCTCTCAAGGTGATGTTATATACGCCCGTCACCGGATCCTGACAACCGGCATAATGACAGTGGTTTAACCAAATACTTCCACATCTTGTTTTAATTTCCGTAGGCAGCTTCTGGTTTTTATGCTTCATCAAGACAGTTCCCGATGGAGATCCCTCTCCCCATGTAAATGTCGACCGGTAAATACCTTGGTCATAACCGGTAGGAAAGTTTGTTGAATCAAAATAATATGTGAATCCATCGCTTGTGATATTCTGGTAACTATACTCTGACCACTCTCCAATATCCTGATAGAAAATGGAAGCTGTATCGATTCCCTGGGGTCCGGTTATCTTGGATACATACCAACTCGTTATGGCATTGCTGTAATTTCTATTGTAATATGGCAATGGCCGGGGTGAGTCATTGATCTGGAAATCCACCGTTTCTGTCACATCACAGCGGTAACGTGTCCCATCGGGCGCTGTGAGGACAAAGGCATCTGTAGCCCCTCCATTGACAGTATTAGCCTCGCGTATTATCTCGACATCGGTTGCGGGCAACTGCTCTATTTTGTTATTTATAATGTAGAAATGACCTGAATATCCAGGTATATTGAAACTGTACATATCAAGTTCCGAATCCAACTTGGCTTCTATTACAGCCCTAAGAGAATCAACATTGCTATAGTCCTCTTTTACCCACTGTCTCACAGGATCATACATATCGCCACGCCATTCATCAGGAAACCCGTGAATCTGACGTGACACCTGGGCAAGACCGGTCATCGTCCATCCAAGTCCCACACTCGAGGCCTTCTCCCCCCTTTTTATTCCTCCGGTATGATAACGCAATCCCAACGATACTGTGACCGCTCCTCCAGGCAAGTCAACCAGTGGTATGTTTAAATCGGCAGTTCCTGTAGCGTAGCTTACAGGAAGATCCTCAAACTTTTGCATGGATAATGCTGTCGGCGACGGCACAGCGACTCCCTCCCCTCCTGTCTTGGGAACCTGCCACACTGCCCCGTCATTATTACTGATGTCGGCTCGTGATATGCCGGGAAGAAGTATCATAAGCATTATCAAAGCTATGTTTTTGAAGCTATCCCCACCGGGTAGCTTCTGTAATATGTTTTTGCCAAGTTTTATCATAAACTCGGCAATGCTCTTTGCAAATATATAGATTAAGATTTTCATAAAAAAATAATGTGATGATAATTTGTAAGTCGGTTTTCCATTGCAAGTGCAGCTGAGGTTATATGGGAGGGGCTCGTATTTTATGGCCGTGTGTTGTGTTCATAATATTGATTAAGTTTTTCGGTTTTATTTAAACTGTTGTGTTTTTTACATTGCAAATGTACAATACAACAGGTGCATTTGTCAATACTATATATGTTAAAATTATTTAAAAATATTATTTGGAAATTTATCTGTAAAAAAGTATGCTTCAATTCAGGTGTCTGGGCATTGTATGATACTTATTAGATTGCTAAAAAAGAATAAACTTATTTATGTTTCATATTATATAGAAGCCAGCGGTCATTTGGAAGCTTTAATGGTGGTATATAGTCGAGAGTGTATCATTTCTATTTCATTACCGTGCGACTTATCACAGCATCGTTACATCTTGTAATAGTTAATAAAATTCGATAACAACTTATATACATTTTAATGGCACATTATACCCATTTAAAGACTTTTTGTCATATTTGTCGTGCTTAAAGTAATGAAAATTGTCTTTTATGGAAACAGAAAAATACTCATATCAAGGTCATATACTGGTCGCGAGCAGTGACCGCACCGACTATGACCTCATACGTAGCCATTTTGAAGATTATGGATACGTGATAGAGTGTTGCCGGTCCATACGTGACGTTTACATGACCGACTTGTCACCCTATAATCTTGTCATGCTCGAGCTCACTGAGAATGGAGATGAAGGTATCCATGCCATCGAGTCAATAAAACAGAACAGCGCACCCACAGCAGTGCTTGTATTTTCCACCTCACGACGCAATGACCTACTGGTCGACGCCCTGAATGCCGGAGCCGATGATTATGTTCTGAAGCCTTTTTCCGTGCGTGAACTGTCAGCGAGAGTACGCGCAGTGTTGCGTTCGACCCGCAGAGGCTGAGGGTGTATCTTATATAAATTTTGCTCACAATAATGAAATAGCCGGCTCTTTGAGCCGGCTACTCTTTCTTTATATCCTGTCAGACTCCTTAATTTACCAATGTAACCACAACAAGCCAACAGGTGAATTAAAAACATTTTGTCAAGTAAAACTTATTTTTTCTATCTAAATGTTATGCCAAATAAAAAATTTGTTTTACATTTGCACCGTGAAATTCCAAAATAGGTACAAATATTTAAATAACCAATGAAAGCAATTGAAGTCATAGATGACCTTAAACGCAGGTTTCCCAACGAGCCAGAGTATATCCAGGCTGTGGAGGAAGTGTTAACCACGATTGAGGACACTTACAACGAGCATCCTGAATTTGAGCGTTACAACCTTATCGAGCGCCTGTGCATCCCCGACCGAATATTCTCATTCAGAGTTTCCTGGGTTGACGATGCCGGCAACGTGCGCAACAACATGGGCTATCGCATTCAGCACAACAATGCCATAGGCCCATACAAGGGTGGTATACGCTTCCACTCGTCGGTCAATCTGTCGATTCTCAAGTTCCTCGCCTTTGAGCAGACATTCAAGAACTCCCTGACTACACTCGCTATGGGAGGAGCCAAGGGTGGCAGTGACTTCTCGCCACGAGGCAAGAGCGACATGGAGGTGATGAGATTCTGCCAGGCTTTCATTGCCGAATTGTGGCGTCACATAGGTCCCGACACCGACGTACCCGCCGGCGATATAGGTGTGGGAGGACGCGAGGTAGGCTACATGTATGGTTATTACAAGAAGATGGCCCGGGAATTTACCGGCACTTTCACTGGCAAGGGTCTGGAATTTGGCGGATCGCTGATACGTCCCGAGGCTACTGGCTATGGCAACTGCTATTTCCTGCTCAACATGCTCGCTACGCGTGGCATCGACATCAAGGGTAAGAGAGTGGCTGTATCAGGATCGGGCAACGTGGCCACATATACCGCCAAAAAATTGCTGGAGCTCGGTGCTCAAGTTGTATCGATGAGCGACAGCTCTGGTTCAATCTACGTTCCCGACGGTATCACTCCCGAGATGCTTGACTATATATTTGAACTCAAAAACATATACCGTGGCCGCATCAGTGAGGTGGCCGAGGAGTATCCCGACCAGGTACAATATTTCCCCGGTGAGCGTCCATGGCACCGCGTTGCCTGTGACATAGCCATGCCATCGGCCACACAGAATGAAATTGACGGCGATGATGCCCGTGCTCTTCTGGCCAATGGTTGCATTGCAGTGAGCGAGGGTGCCAACATGCCATCTACGCCCGAGGCCATCAAGGAATTCTTAAATGCCAAAATACTCTATGCTCCAGGCAAAGCTGCCAACGCGGGCGGTGTAGCCACATCAGGTCTCGAGATGGCACAGAACTCCCAGAAACTCTCATGGACGGCCGAGGAGGTCGATGCCAAGCTCAGAAACATCATGGCTGGCATTCACGCCCAATGTGTGGCCCACGGCACCGAGCCCGACGGATATATCAATTATGTAAAAGGTGCCAATGTGGCTGGATTCATGAAAGTAGCCCGCGCCATGATGGCCCAGGGTGTGCTATAACAAGAGCAACTCAACTTGTCAACTTAGAAACTTGATACTTATAATAATAATTTAAGATTGGTTTTATATAAGGTTAAGCAGGACCTGTCGCGACGACAAGTCCTGTTTTTTTTAAGCTCCGGTCAAACCGGCTCCAGGCAGGTGGTAAAGTTATCTGGCTGCTATACCGGGAGTGGCATAGTGCATTATGTGGTCCATATCATTCCAAAGCGAGGGAATGAGGGGGAGCATCTCATAGCGGAAATGGTCAAAGATACGTTGGGACAGCATGTGGGCATCAACTTTAGCGGGATCAATGCCGCTCTTGTCGCACACCACCCTCACAATATGGGCTATTGCTCCAAAACCCATGTAAGGGTCGGAATCATTGTCGACCGGTGGCTTGTCAAACATACCCTTGATGTCGACTGCTATATCCATGTCATCTATACTGCGGGCTTGGAGCGGTGACCGGTAGCCGGGAATCATGAGTGTATAATTGGTCTCATCGGGGAGTGTCACGGTGACAATGCCCGAGTTGCTGTCAAATGTCATGGCATCTATGTCAACAAGTGTTATCTCTTCATTATTGCCGGCATCATCACTTATGTACAAGCGGGTGTGGGCCACGAGATTGTCAATCCAGCGGTCAAAGTCGTGACCGTGAAAATTGCGGTGAAGGGCATGACCACGGCCATCGGTTTCGGTACCATGTGATTTCTCACTGAAATGAAACAGCAGATCAAGTATACTCACCGGAAAAAAATGGTCGGCATGAATGTCGAGATTATCCGACCTTCTCAATCGGTCACCGAGATAAATTTCTATAGATTCGTAGTCGAGTATGGTAGCCATGACTATGCGGGTGGTTAATTATTCAATAATTTGTCAATACAAAAGTAACATATGGAAACCACAAATTGAACATCAAAAAATAAAAAAAAGCAAGCTAACCCTGTATACTGCCAAAAATCCTCATGCCCATACATAGTAAGAGACCTTACTCATTTCAATTTATACACATATTCTGTTTTGTCATTATGGCAAATTCTTGTAACTTTGAAGCCAACGAAAAAAAATAAAACTCAATTCTATATAAAACCATAGCTATGAAAGTTGTAAATTTTGCCGAATACCATTCATTGATGAATCAATATATGCGCGAGTTGCGTGATGTAAATATCCAGGGGGATATGATGCGCTTTCGCCGCAATCTTGAACGTATGGGCCAGATTATGGCTTTTGAGATAAGCCGTACATTGAACTACACAACCGAGACTGTCACCACTCCGCTGGCCACTGCCGAGTGTGACGCCATAGCCGACAAGGTGGTGCTTGCCACGATATTCCGCGCGGGCCTGCCGTTCCATCAAGGTTTTCTCGATTACTTTGACACTGCCGAGAATGCTTTTGTAAGCGCTTATCGTAAATATAAGGAGAAGGAAAACTTTGATGTGTGCATCGAGTATCTCGCATCGCCACGTCTCGATGGCAAAGTGCTCATCATAGCCGACCCCATGCTGGCTACCGGGGCATCGATGGAGTTGAGCTACCGCGCACTCATCACCAAGGGTGAACCCTCCCACATACATGTTGCCTCGGTAATAGCTTCCAAACAAGCCATCGACTATGTGAAGAAAACATTCCCGGCCGACAAAACCACGGTATGGGTAGGAGCCATCGACCCCGAAATCAACGCCCACAGCTATATCGTGCCCGGACTTGGCGATGCCGGTGACCTTGCCTTCGGCATCAAGGAATAATCACACTCTGATTACTTATATCCCCTCTCTATTACTATTTTAGAAGATGCTGGAAATACATAAAGATATATCACTTAGGCCACTCAACACGATGCGTGTTGAAGGAAATGTGCATGCACTCGTCCGGTGGGAATCGGTGGCCGATCTTGACATTTTTTTCAATTCCCCCATGGGAGAACTTCCTTTTAAAATAATTGGAGAGGGGAGCAATATGCTCTTTGTCGACTCCTGTTTCAATGGTGTCCTGCTTCAATGCAGCGACCACACTATCGAAACCCTCGGGTGTGACGACAACAAGGTAACATTGCGTGCTGGTGCCGGTTGTGTGCTTGACGACCTGGTGTCATACACCGTCGACAAGGGGTTGTGGGGTCTTGAAAATCTTGCCCTCATTCCCGGCACTGCCGGTGCCGCTGCGGTCCAGAATGTAGGGGCTTATGGCCGTGAGTTCGGCCAACTTGTAAAACAGGTACACTGCTATGACACAACATCACGTCACACTGTCGTAATTGACCACGACAGGATGGCATATGCTTACCGCGACTCAGCCTTCAAGCATGCTCCAATCCACGACAAGATGATAATCACAGCCGTCGATATCGAGCTGTCGGTGAAACCGCGTCCATGTCTCACCTACGGTTCGCTCGAAAAAAAATTGGGAGGCTTCGACCATTTGACTCCAAGTGATGTGAGAAAAGAAATCATAGCCACCCGTCGCTCAAAACTTCCCGATGTCGCCACCACAGGAAGTGCCGGCAGTTTCTTCAAGAACCCCGTAGTGACCACCTTGGAGTGTGACCGCTTTCTATCACTGGCAGCAGCGAGAGGATATGAAAAGGAAAATATTCCGGTGCATCAAGTTACCGGTGACGATGGCAACCTGGCATGCAAACTGTCGGCCGCCTGGCTTGTCGATAAATCAGGCTTCAAAGGTATTGTAAAAGGAAATGCCGGCACATGGCCCTCACAACCACTCGTCATAGTCAACGCGACCGGTAAAGCCTCAGGCGCTGAAATTGAAAATTTGGCGCTCGACATCATGGAAGCCGTCGACAAGCAATGGCACATACAACTCACACCCGAAGTTGAATATATAAAAAATCCAAGACAATGAGTTCATTCATCATAGAAGGAGGCCACACTCTCAACGGAGAAATCACCCCACAGGGAGCAAAAAACGAGGCCCTGCAGATTATAAGCGCTACCTTGTTGACCGACCAGACGGTCACTATCAACAATGTTCCTGACATACTCGACATACGCAATCTAATAGCCCTGTTGCGTGACATGGGTGTGAAAGTTGAGCAACTATCACCTAAAAGCTATAGCTTCAAGGCCGATTCGGTTGATACCGAATACCTTGGTTCGCCCGAGTTTGTAAAACGGTGTGCCTCGCTAAGAGGTTCAGTCCTCGTTGTGGGTCCACTGCTGGCACGTTATGGAAAGGCTCTGTTTCCACGTCCGGGCGGTGACAAGATAGGACGCCGCAAGGTTGACACCCACATCACCGGACTCATCAACCTGGGAGCTCAACTCTCAAACAGCGAGAACAGCCGTGCCTATCTGCTCGAGGCGCCCGAAGGCCGGCTCACAGGAACTTACATGCTGCTTGACGAAGCTTCAGTGACAGGCACCGCCAATATTATCATGGCGGCCACACTCGCCCGTGGTGTGACTACAATTTACAATGCTGCATGTGAACCTTATCTGCAGCAATTGTGCCGACTGCTCGTAGCTATGGGAGCACGTATCGACGGTATAGGATCCAACCTTGTAACTATCACAGGCACCGACTCGCTGGGTGGAGCCTCACATACCATTCTTCCTGATATGATTGAAGTGGGTAGTTTCATAGGTATGGCGGCCATGACAAGAAGCTCTATAACCATAAAAAATGTATCGCGCAAAAATCTGGGCATCATTCCCGAGTGTTTCCGCCGACTTGGTATCACCATCGAGGAACATGGCGATGACCTATATATCCCGGCCAAGGATAGATATGAGATAGAAACCAATCTCGACGGCTCGGTGCTCACAGTGGCCGATGCTCCATGGCCCGGACTCACCCCCGACCTCATCTCCGTTATGCTCGTCGTTGCCACTCAATGCCATGGCGAAGTGCTCATACACCAGAAGATGTTTGAATCACGACTCTTCTTTGTCGACCATCTCATCGACATGGGTGCCAAAATCATTCTTTGCGATCCTCACAGAGCGGTTGTGATAGGGCTCGACCATAAGCCTCAACTTAGAGCCAACCACATGCACTCGCCCGACATTCGTGCCGGTATAGCCATGCTCATAGCAGCAATGTCGGCAAAGGGTACGAGCATTATCGACAACATAGAACAAATTGACCGCGGATATGAGAATATCGACACTCGCCTAAACATGCTCGGTGCTCACATAACACGTAAGTAACAGTGATTTGCACTCGTCATTGCTTCTTTAAAGCATAACTTTTAAAGTTAAGCATCTTACCATAAAAAAAGTTAAGGCTCTCGTCTCTTCTCTTTCTTTTTCCTATCTTTGAATGCTGCTTGCTACCCTCTCAGAGTGAGGGTGTGAATAACTATGTACATATAGAATGTATATCGCACATGTAGCCTGCAGCATACCCCAAACTACGGAAAAAGTATATGTCAATGAAGCTACTTTTCAAACTCCTAATATGTGCAACCACTGCAGTGACCCTCATGTCGGCGTCACTGCAACCATCAAAGCCTGGCAATGACTTCCAGCCTGTCGACCTGGAGTCTATAAGGAATGCTGTGTCTGACCTTAATTCACCATATTATTACCCACGGCTCATAAAACAATATGAACAGAATGAGACAGTGATGACAAAAGAGGATTACCGTTACCTGTATCTTGGCACCATGTTTCAGGAAGATTATAACCCCTACCGCCGGAGTATACATGCCGACAAGGTTCACCCTCTCACCTTCAAAGAAAAACATTCCAGAGCCGAACTCGACACCATGATCAAATATACCACACTGGCACTCGACGATACTCCCTTTGACCTGAGCCAGATGAATTTCCTAATCTATGCCCTGCGTGAAAAAGGTAAAGTTAATATAGCCAATATATGGCAATATCGCATGAACCGACTTCTCGAGGCAATAGTATCAACAGGCACCGGCGTTGACACCACTGCAGCATGGTATGTTATATATCCTCGAGATGAAGCTACCATAATCAATCTCAGCAGCAAGAAAGTGCAGTCGCTGAAGCCTTCATTTGTAGAGCCTTACTATGACTGCCTTGAGATTGTCGACAATCAGGGTCGTGACCAACGCTACTATTTCAACATAAAGACAGTGTTGGAAGAATTCAACCGCAAAAATCCCGAATAACCATTGTATTCATCTGATCTTGTCCATTCTTCTCTCATATACTATATTTTAATGAGCAAGTTTGGATGAATACCCCATATCAACTAATATGATGAAAAAGAAACTTGTGATTTCAACAGGAGCTGGCATGAGTGCCGAAAGTGGTATATCTACGTTCAGAGATGCAGGCGGACTGTGGGAGAATTATCCCGTGATGGAGGTGGCCAGTGCCGAAGGTTTTGCCCGCAATCCGCGCCTCGTTCATGAATTCTACAATCAGCGACGCCACGACCTGTTGAAAGCTGAGCCCAATGCCGGTCACCTGGGACTCGTCCAACTGGAAAGACAATATGATGTATACATCATCACCCAGAATGTTGACGACCTCCATGAAAGGGCAGGTTCCTCCAATATTCTACACCTGCATGGCGAACTGATGAAAGTGAGGGCTATCGATGATGATACCAAAGTGTATAAACTCACACCTCACAATCTCGATACTACCCCCGATACTGTTATTGACAATCACCATGTAAGGCCCCACATAGTTTTTTTTCAGGAAGCAGTGCCAAATATCGAACCTGCCATACAACTCGTTGAGGAAGCCGACATCTTTGTGGTGATAGGAACATCACTCAATGTTTACCCGGCTGCCGGTCTCCTTCATTACGTGAGACCAGGAGTACCGGTATATTACATTGACCCCAATCCCGCCAAAGTTCCGGCAGGTGTGCACCTTATAAAGAAAGGAGCCGGTGAAGGAGTCAGAGAGTTAGCTAATGAAATCTTAAATATACATTTATGATTTCCTAAACTAAAGTAAAAAGTTTAAAGGAGGGAGTTCATACTTCCTCCTTTATTTACACATAGTACACATTTAAATTTACAAAAGTTTAGAAGTTCTCCAATCTTCAATTCCACCCGGTCATATCCACACCCTTTAAACTTTTTACTTTATACTTCATACTTGCCATTTACGTGTTGAAAGAAGTGTTGATAACTGTAAATAAACTTACAATAACTAATAAATCTTTTTTCTTGCTTTTATTGGATTATATGTTAGGTAAGGAATACTACAAAGGTTCAAAATTTTCAAGCTTAAACATTTTATGCAGTTTTAAACAGTAATTTGTTGAGTTATAAAGGGGAAATATGGTAGAAAGTTATTAACTTTGCATGTTATTAACACTATGTTGATAACATTCATAAGCAATTGATATTAAGCAAAAATGCATGTTGATAACATGTGAACAAAGTTATATGGTATGATGATAACTTATTTTCCAAATATTTAGCCATAAAGTTATCACAGTTATCAACAGCACTTATTATTATTGTTTAATTTTGAAAAATTTTAAAACTTAAATAAAGAAAATAATATAATAATGGATGTTGATAACAAGAAAGAGAACCTCCAACTTGTAGAGGAAATAAAAGAACTCAAGAAAGCGAGGAAAGCGGTTATCCTCGCCCATTACTACACTCGGCCCGAGATTCAGGATATTGCCGACTATATAGGAGACTCGCTGGCTCTGGCTCAGATAGCATCGCGACTCGAGGAGCCGGTGATAGTGATGTGTGGAGTGCACTTCATGGGGGAGACTGCCAAGATACTGTGTCCCGACAAGACTGTGCTCATTCCCGACGAGGAAGCAGGGTGTTCCCTGGCCGACTCATGCAACGCAAGGGAATTTGAGAGCTTTGTAAAAGAACACCCCGACCATCAGGTGATAAGCTACGTAAACACATCGGCCGCAGTGAAGGCTTTGACCGATGTTGTGGTCACCTCGTCCAATGCCCGCAAGGTAGTGGAGAGTTTCCCTAAAGATGCTAAACTTATATTTGGTCCCGACCGCAACCTCGGTTCTTATATAAACAGTGTGACCGGCCGTAACATGTTGTTGTGGAATGGCGCTTGTCATGTACATGAACAATTCTCGGTCGAGAAACTTGTGGAGTTGAAGAAAACCCATCCCCGGGCCAAGGTACTCGCTCACCCGGAGTGTAAGAAACCAATCATAATGCTTGCCGATGTCGTGGGGTCGACAGCCGCCCTTCTCAAATGTGCTCAGGAGAGCGACTGTGAGGAATTTATTGTGGCTACAGAAAGTGGTATTCTCCATGAGATGCAGAACAAATGCCCCGGAAAGCATTTCATTCCGCTTCCTCCCGATGATTCAACATGTGGATGCAATGATTGCAGCTATATGAAACTCAACACTCTTGCCAAGCTTCGTGACTGTCTGAGAGATATGAAGCCTCGGGTGAACGTAGACGAGGCGATAGCTGAAAAAGCACGGCGTCCCATAGAGCGCATGTTGTCGCTTTCTATATAATAAACATAGTTTTCAACATCGATTGTTAATAATTAAAGTAAAAACATAATATCTTCATCAATGGAATATAATCACAAGGATATAGAATCACGCTGGCAGCAATATTGGAAAGACAATAATGTCTATAAGGTAGAAATAGACAAGTCGCGTCCCAAATATTATGTGCTCGACATGTTCCCTTACCCGTCGGGTGCGGGACTTCATGTGGGCCATCCGCTGGGATACATTGCTTCCGACATATTCAGCCGTTACAAACGCCTCAGAGGATTCAATGTCCTTCACCCTATGGGCTACGATGCCTATGGACTGCCGGCCGAGCAGTATGCCATACAAACGGGCCAGCATCCTGAAAAGACTACCAATATAAATATAGCCCGCTATCGTGGTCAGTTGGAAAAGATAGGATTCAGTTTTGACTGGGACCGTGAGATACGCACCTGTGATCCTTCCTACTATAAGTGGACCCAGTGGGCGTTTATAAAGATGTTTAACAGCTATTATGACACCCGTTGCCAGAAAGCAATGCCCATAAGGAATCTTGTGGAGCATTTTGAGAAAAATGGCAGTGAAGGAGTTAACGCCTGGTGTACGAAGGAGATGAAATTCTCAGCAGCCGATTGGAAAGCAATGGATACCAAGCAGCAGAGCGATGTGTTGATGAACTATCGTATAGCCTATCTGGGTAACACAATGGTCAATTGGTGTCCAAAACTGGGAACTGTACTCGCCAATGATGAAGTGAGCGAGGGTGTTTCGATACGTGGAGGTTATCCAGTGGAGCAGAAACTCATGTACCAGTGGTGTCTGAGGGTGAGTGCCTATGCCGGTCGATTGCTCGACGATCTTGAAAAAATCGACTGGAGTGATTCTATCAAAGAGACACAGCGCAACTGGATCGGACGCTCGGAGGGTGCAGAGATGAAATTCCCAATTGATGGAAGTAATGTAGTGTTGGATATATTCACCACACGCGCTGATACAGTGTTTGGTGTCACATTCATGGTACTTGCCCCTGAAAGCAAGTATGTCGACATGATAGTGACTCCAGGTCAGCGCGAGGAGGTGGACCAATATATGACATCTATAAAACACAAGACCGAACGTGAGCGCATGATCGACAAGAAAGTGACAGGAGTGTTTACTGGAGCTTATGCCATCAATCCGCTTACAAAGAAAAAAATTCCGGTGTGGGTGAGCGATTATGTGCTCGCCGGCTACGGCACTGGTGCCATCATGGCTGTTCCGGCACACGATTCCCGCGACTATGCCTTTGCACGTCACTTTGATCTCCCTGTGATACCTCTTATCGAAGGTGCCGATGTTTCAGAGTCGAGCTTCGATGCAAAGGAAGGAAAGATGATAAATTCAAGCAGCGATGAACTCAACCTCAATGGTCTTGAAGTCAAGGAAGCCATAGCCACTACAAAGAAATTTATAGAGCAGAAGGGTATAGGCAAAGTGAAAGTCAACTATAGGCTGCGCGATGCCATATTCAGCCGTCAGCGTTACTGGGGCGAGCCTTTCCCTGTATATTATAAGGATGGTATTCCTTATATGCTCGATGAGTCACAATTGCCCTTGCAACTGCCTGAGGTTGATGCCTATCTCCCCACCGAGACCGGTGAACCCCCGCTGGGACGTGCCAAGAACTGGACTACCACAGATGGGTATCCTCTCGAACTCAATACCATGCCGGGATTTGCCGGTTCGAGCGCCTACTATCTGCGCTACATGGACTCTCACAATGAAGAGGCTCTCGTGGGTAAGGAAGCCGATGAATATTGGCGCAATGTAGACCTCTATGTAGGAGGTACAGAGCATGCCACCGGTCACCTTATCTATAGCCGTTTCTGGAACAAGTTCCTGTATGACCTGGGCGTGGTGTGTGAACCGGAGCCCTTCAAGAAACTCATAAATCAGGGAATGATACAGGGACGCAGCAACTTCGTGTACCGTATCAAGGATACCAATACATTCGTATCCTATGGTCTCAAGGATGACTATGATGTCACTCCCATTCATGTCGATGTCAACATTGTGAGCAACGATATTCTCGACACCGAAGCGTTCAGAAACTGGCGTCCCGACTTTGCCGATGCCCAGTTTATACTTGAGGATGGAAAGTATGTGTGTGGTTGGGCTGTAGAGAAGATGTCCAAGTCGATGTTCAATGTTGTAAACCCTGATGACATTGTAGAGAGATATGGTGCCGACACCCTGCGTCTCTATGAGATGTTCCTGGGACCCGTGGAGCAGAGTAAACCATGGGATACCAATGGTATCGATGGTGTGAGCCGATTCCTTAAAAAACTGTGGAATCTATTCTATAAAGGAGACACACTGCTCGTGACCGACGGAGAGCCTACACGCGATGAGCTCAAGAGCATACACAAACTTATAAAGAAGGTGACCGGTGACATAGAATCATTCTCCTACAATACCTCAATCAGCGCCTTCATGGTGTGTGTCAATGAGCTCACGCAACTCAAGTGTCACAACCGCATAGTGCTCTCTGACCTCGTGGTATTGATTGCACCTTTTGCTCCTCACATAGCTGAGGAATTGTGGCATATACTGGGTAATGGCACCACAGTGTGTGATGCTGCATGGCCTGTATACAACGAGGATTATCTCAAGGAGGACACCGTGACAATGGCTGTATCGTTCAATGGAAAGGCACGATTCAATATTCAGGTACCCGCCGACATGCCGCCGGCCGATATTGAGAAAACAGCACTAAGCAACGATGCCGCTGCCAAGTGGATTGATGGAAAGACAATACGAAAAGTGATTGTGGTTCCTAAGAAAATAGTGAATGTAGTGGTGGGTTGATGAATCCAAGGCATCATTACAATAGTAGAATTGGATAATAAAATATAGAGCATTACGTTTTTATAATATGAAACTCAGTTCTATAGTTTTTGCCACCAACAATTCCCATAAACTCGACGAGTTGCGCGCCATAGCGGGCGACTCGTTGAGGATAATGGGGCTGGCCGAGATAGGCTGTCATGATGACATACCTGAGACAGGCCTCACGCTCGAAGAAAACTCCCGCATCAAAGCCCGTTGGGTTAAAGCCCGATATGGATATGACTGTATAGCCGATGATACCGGTCTTGAAGTGGAAGCCCTTGATGGTGCTCCTGGTGTCCACTCGGCACGTTATGCACCGGGTGAAGGTCATGACTCGAAGGCCAATATGAATCTTTTGTTGAAAAATCTTGAAGGTGTAGAGAATAGGAAAGCCCGTTTCCGCACCGTAATCACAATCATTACCGACAATGAAGGTGAAAGACAGGTGGAAGGTATAGTCAACGGTATCATCACCATGGAACCTCACGGAGAGAATGGCTTTGGTTATGATCCTATCTTCATGCCCGATGAAGGTGAGGGTCTCACATTTGCCCAGATGGACAATCATCAAAAAAATACCATGAGTCATAGAGGAAGAGCTACCAGGGCCCTTATGAAATTACTTGAAAAACATCAATGAATGAAGATTAGACGCTATATACATACAATCATAACCCTCATGGCGGTGTTGCTCTCGTCCAACAGCATGACGACAGTAGCGGCCGGCAGTGTAGGTCAATGGAAACTCTACGGCAGCTATTCAACCATCGATGACATGGTGGAGACTTCCCGTGGTGTCTATTATGTCTCCAACGGCCAGTTATACCGGTACAACCAAGATGATGATGAAATCTACAATCTATCTATAGGCAACAAGCTTAGTGACAGTAATGTAAAGTCACTCTATTATAACATCGGTACTGAACAGCTCATAGTGGTGTATGAAAATGGCAATATAGATGTTATAGAGGCTGATGGTAAGGTATTCAACATGCCCGATCTCAAGGATGCCGTGCTCGACGTTCTGCCTACAGTGAATGATGTGGATTTTGATGGTGACCGCATGTATGTGGCAACCAACTTTGGAGTGGTGATTTTTGACACCGATAGAAAAGAAGTGGTGACATCAGGTATATATAATAAGAATATCACCTCTATTTCCAAGCAGGGCGATACGCTCTGGGCAGTTGAAAATTATATATATTATACTATAGACCTTACAAAAAGCATTACACCTGCCAGTGCCTTGCAACGGGCATCATGGGGATATACAACTGATGACTTGAAAACCGCGGCCAACGGTTGGTTGGTAATATTAGGCAATCAGTCAAGAGCTTTGCAGATGTATGACGTGAAGGTGGGGGGCGACCCTATCAGCACCGGAACATATGAGGCCAAGCACTTTTCCGATCTTCAAATCCTAAGAGATGGAACACTTATGTGCCGTTCAGAGAGTCACATATATCTGATATCGCCGGAGGGTACTGTAAAGAAAATATCGGTCAAAGACACAGATCTCGAGACTCTTCCCGTGGCCGGAACTTATGATAATAAGAAAATAGCCTCGCTGGGGTCGATCGACTGTGTGTGGGTGGAAGATACCGACGGCCTGTCAAGCTATAGTATTAAAGATGGCAGCGTAGAGCAACTCACAACACCCGCCAAGCCACAGAATCAATTGTCGCTTGTCAATATAGGTCGTCTCAATCATGCCCCTTCAGGAGCTATATATGCTTTCAATTACGGTCCTACCATATTGTATGACGGAGCCAACGAGGAAGACAATGAAAGGGGTTGGTTCAATCTTTTCCATGTCAATAAAATTGTTGATGGAGAAGTAACTGATATGACTCCAATAGAATATAGTGTGACAAATAAAAACAACCGACCCTATGACCAGTCGCCCGTAGGATTCAAGAGCGGTACAATAGTGAGGGAAAATCCCCGTGACCCCGAAGCCTATGCCCTGGGCTCCTATTGGGACGGTGTTTATTATGTAAAGGACCGCAAGGAAGTAGTTCATTATGACGCTACCAATTCGACATTGAGACCATTCGGAAATAACTTTCGCATGCATGTCAACGGTCTTGATTTTGACCGTCAGGGAAACATGTGGGTGGTACTCTATGATGATGATGGTGACAATACAGTCAACAGGCAGTATCACATGTTGCAGGCCGACAAGGTAGGACACCCCACCACCGAGGCCGACTGGCAGGTATATCCCCTTGTGACACCCTCAGAACATGACGGCAAGTTGATGGCATGTCATCACAGTAACAATATATTCTATATAGACTCCTATTATAAAGGCCCAGTCAATGTAATAAAAACCAAAGGCACTACAACTATAAGCGATGACATAGTCATCTCCGTAACCGACTTTATCGACCAGGATGGCATAATGTTCAGTTACCAGAACCTATATTCGGTAGTGGAGGATAAACTTGGACGAGTGTGGGTAGGTACCGACAATGGAGTGTTTGAGATAACACGTCCTGATGAAATCAGTTCGACAACCATAAAAGTGAACCATCTCAAAGTGCCCCGTCGTGACGGTACCAATTATGCCGACTATCTGCTTAATGGAGAGAAAATCTATGATATAGCAATCGATCCATCCAACCGCAAGTGGATTGCCACGGCACTGTCAGGAGTGTATCTTGTGAGTGAAAACGGTGATGAGATACTTCAGCATTTTGATAAAGATAACAGCCCGTTGCCCTCCAACAGCGTCTACTCAGTAGCCTGTGGCAATGGTAACGATGTATATTTTGGGACAGCCTACGGTCTATGTGAATATAGCAGCGACTCATCGCCAGCCGGAGAAGACTATTCCGATGTGTATGCATATCCCAATCCCGTGAGGCCCGATTATACAGGCATGATCACAGTTACCGGACTCATGGAAAATTCACTCGTGAAAATAGCCGATGCAGCAGGCAATGTAGTTTTCCAGGATATAAGTAACGGCGGCATGCTCACATGGGATGGGTGTGACCGACATGGTAACCGGGTGAAAACAGGTGTTTACTATGTCTTTGCCTCACAACGCGACGGTGGTAGCTCGGGTTCAGGTTCCAATGCTGCTGTGACAAAGATAATGGTGATTAATTAAACTTATACAAGATTGAACAACTATTGGGTGTTTAAAATAAAATGAATTCACTTAAATATAAGGACATGCGCGACCGTTGTTACGGTCTTACAGGAATGGCAATGAGCATGGTAGTGCTCAATGGCGAGGATTTGCTTTCCTCTATAAACCTTGATGCCCCTACGGCCGAGGAAATGATGGAATTCACACCTCAATATTATTTTGCCGGCAATCCGCGGCTTTCAGCGCGATTGGCGTGGAATCAACTTGTTGAACACTATACATTGACAATGGGAATGCTCGTGGCCAACGTGCTTAGTCGATACTATGTGAACCGCAAGGAGGAACTTACCCCCGAGCTGTTGCAAGTCATACATTCCTATCTTGTAGAGGAAGGCAAGGAAACATGTCAGCTCGACGAAGATGAAATAAATACTATTTTCAATAAGAACTTCAGCTACATGCAGCGTCTTTTCCGTCATCATGGAGTTCAAAGCATCATTGACGACGTCGCAGGCATCGTTATGGAACGCCGCCGGCTATCGGTCAACGAAGTACTTGAAGCCTTCCGTCCACTTGCAATGCTATAATAATTGCAGGTCATAATAACAATACAACAATAAGGCAATAAGTTGATAGACAGGGTTATAAAAAGTTTTGCTAAAAATATGCAGAGCGCAAAAAATGAAAAATAAAAAAATATTTGGAAAAGAAAAAATAAACGATTAACTTTGCAGAGCAAAACACGAGGGGTATTAGCTCATCTGGCTAGAGCGCGACACTGGCAGTGTCGAGGTGAGCGGTTCGAGTCCGCTATACTCCACCAAGCAAGACCTAATAACCGCTGTAGCTCAAAAAGTTACGGCGGTTTTCATTTTCATTACACACAAAAATACATACAAAATAAATGAGGATTTGAAAAAATTAAAGCGGACTTAAAGTTACGATAAATCCTTAATTTATTCTTTCATCAAAGGTGATGCGAAACTTTTGGAGTATGAATTTGAAGTTATCTTGCGCCGCAAGGCAGGTGTCGAGCAGATAACCCTTGATGTGTGGCCAATTACGGAGGCCATTGTAATAATACATCTTCAAATCATCAGTGATAATGAATGGGACGTATCCGAATCTCAGCAGTTCACGGAACATAATCAGTCGCCCGACACGCCCGTTTCCATCTTGGAAAGGATGGATTGCTTCAAATCGTTGATGAAAGTCTATTATATCTTCAAAGGTTGGATTTTTCTTATTGTTGTATTCTGAAAGCAACGCCTTGATTTCGGAATGAACATTTTCAGGCAGTGTTGTGTCGTTGCCACCTACCTCATTAGGTAATTTCTTATATTCTCCGACGTGGAACCAGCTTTTCCGTTCATCAGATGTGCCGGTTTTCAATATGCGATGAAGCTCCTTGATAAATTTTTCAGTCAGTTTGACGTCAGTATTGTCTATAATGTAATCGATTGCGCGAAAGTGGTTGGTTGTCTCTACAATATCATCAACATTAACAGCCGCGTCGGTAACGCCTATTGTGTTGGTTTCAAAGATATAACGTGTCTGGTCATGCGTCAATTTGCTCCCCTCTATGTGATTGGAGTTGTAGGTGAGGTCAATCTGAACGCGATGATAGATTCCGCCTTTGACCGTTCCTTCCTTCTGCTCTCTCAGAGCCGACAGAAGGGCTGACACTTTTTTCTTTGACTTTCTTTTGGGTAGCTCAGCATTAACGGGCACATTCCAAGTCTTGCCAACAAGGAAAGCACCTTCTATTTTACCTTGCGCACAATAATTTCGAGCTGTCCTTTCGGATACGTCATGCAGTTCGGCCCATTCTTTAACTGAAATGTATTCCATCTATCGGCAAGTTTTAATTTGATTTTAGACTGTAAAGATAGCAAAACTTGCCGTTATCGGCAAGTTTCAAGCCAACATTAGTCATTTATCTACCCTAATCAAGGGACTGAATGACATGATTTGGAGCACTTTTTTGCAATGTTCGCTCAATTATGCCTGACGCACGTACAATGGCATTTTTCCAGACAGCTGTATCCGCTCACTGAAAAGTGGGCCGGATACAATACGATTGAACAACTCGATATTTTTGAACAAGATATTTTGTAATAGCCGAGCAAACAATGAATCCTCTGGAAATATTAAGTAGTGCAGTCACGCCCCTCTTGAGTTTTTAACTCAAAATAATCTGTCAGTCGGTATTGGAAAATTTGGTAGTCTTATGGTTTTTGTGTAATTTTGCAACAGCGGTTACAGTAACAGCTGTTGCAGTAATATGAAATTCTACGATAGAGAAATAAAAACACAGACGCTCCGAAAGATTGAGGAATCTTCGCGGCAATATGCACAGATGACTGTAATAACCGGTCGCCGACGCATAGGTAAAACCACGCTTATAAAGCACGCTTATGGTGCTGACGATATGATTTACTTCTTTG
>JAMPBP010000001.1:541049-643763 GCA_023666645.1 Clostridiales bacterium | reverse complement strand
TCGACGACAACGACAAAGGCAGCCGCGAAGCCTCCAAAATCGTAGTGAAATAACCCCTTACCACCAATCTCTTCCACCATATATCGTGGGACAGGCTCTTTGGCAAAGATGTGTGTCTGACTGCACTTACTCTAAGAGCACATTCCTTATCGAATGGGCTCTAAATAGCGCAAATTGCGTGAGGGCAACTTGCTTTTCAGGATTATAATGGCTACTTTTGTGACCAATGGACACGTTGCAATTTGCCGAGAGTATTGTTGAGATGCTGCCGTTTGAGCCTACCCACCAACAGGTGGAGCTTGTGGCAGCGCTGGCCCGCTATTGTTCGGCCAATACACCGAGTGACTCGGTGTTTCTTCTCAATGGTTATGCCGGTACGGGCAAGACTTCGGTGACCGGAGCCCTTGTCAAGGCGTTGCCGCTCATAGGTATGCGTGCCGTGTTGCTCGCTCCCACCGGACGTGCCGCCAAGGTCCTCTCGGCTCATGCCGGACACCCGGCCTTCACTATTCACCGGCGCATATATCGTCACGCTTCAGTGGCGCAAGGAATGATAGGCATCACGGGTGTGGCCGAGAACCGTTCAGCCAATACAGTTTTTATTGTCGACGAGGCTTCGATGATAGCCGACGACAGTGCGGGCAACGGTAGTAATCTGCTTGAGGACCTCATTCACTATGTGTTCAGCGGTATTAACTGCCGGTTGATATTGAGTGGTGACACCGCCCAGCTGCCACCTCCCGGCAGCGCGGTATCGCCGGCCATGACCCCCGATGTGTTGCGCGCCATGGGGCTCAGAGTGACCCGGGCCACGATTACCAAGACTGTGAGACAGAGCAGTCATTCCGGCATCCTTTACAATGCTACGCTACTGAGGCGCGACATGCTTACCGACCCTATCCCGATGCCCCGCCTGCTCGTGTCGCGCTTCAACGATGTAAGGGTCACCGACAGTGAGGACCTGCAGGACGCTCTCGACCGCGCCTATACGCTATATGGAATTACCGACACGCTGCTAATAACACGCAGCAACAGGCGAGCCGTTCAGTTCAACCTCGCCATCAGGTCTTCAATACTCGACTACGAGACCGAACTTGTGAATGGGGAGCCCCTTATGATCGCCAAGAACAACTACTACTGGACACGCTCGGTTAAGGAGGTCGACTTCATTGCCAACGGTGACATAGCTATTGTCGATAGAATTTACGGTACGGAGACCCGTGGCCAAGTGAGATATGCCGATGTGGCGCTACGTCTCCCTGACCACGGTGGCATCACTCTTGATGCCAAAATCATGCTCTCATCACTCACGAGCGAAGCTCCCGCTCTTGACCCGGAGCTTCAACGGCTTCACATCGATTCGGCGGTCAATGACTCTGACCTCTTTGCTCCCGACACACCATGGGAACAACGCATGTCACGACTCAAGGATAGTCCTTACTTCAATGCCTTGCAGGTGAAATATGGATATGCCGTCACCTGTCACAAAGCCCAGGGCGGCCAGTGGAACGCGGTATTTGTCGACATGGGAATGATACAGCCCGAGGCTCTCACCACGCTCGATTTCTATCGCTGGCTGTACACTGCGACAACACGTGCCGTCAAGGAGGTGACATACATAGCACCAACGCTCACGGTAAAATGATGTCAACGTAAGGGGGGAAATTTGTCTCAACGGCGGTTGCGCGGGTGGTACGTGAGAATTTCCCGGCGCAGATTGCTGCGGTCGAGATGCAGGTAGATTTCAGTGGCGGCTATCGATTCGTGGCCAAGCATCTGCTGTATGGCCCTGAGGTTGGCTCCTCCTTCGAGAAGGTGGGTGGCAAATGAATGACGCAACGTGTGGGGCGAGATTGTGCGGCGTATCCCCGCGAGTAAGGCCAGTTGACGCACAATCCTGAATACCATGGAGCGTGAAAGCCTCAATCCCCGCCGACGGCTCACGAAGAGTATGTGTTCCTCACCGGGCTTAGCCTCAATCATATTTCTTTCCTCCAGGTAGTCCATGATGGCATAGGCAGTGGGCTCTGCAAGTGGAACAAGACGTTCCTTGCTACCTTTTCCTCTCACTACGAGATATCCCTCCTGTAGGAAGATGCGTCCTATCTCAAGATTGCATAGCTCGCTCACACGCAACCCGCAACCATACAACACCTCGATTATAGCCCTGTTGCGCAACGGTTCCTCGCCATCAGGGTCGATGCTGTCGATCATGGCATCGATCTCATCGACCGACAGCACC
Source organism: Clostridiales bacterium (assembly GCA_023666645.1). Classification (GTDB taxonomy): domain Bacteria; phylum Bacteroidota; class Bacteroidia; order Bacteroidales; family Muribaculaceae; genus JAAVFS01. The sequence goes on along the minus strand of JAMPBP010000001.1, from coordinate 641,521 downwards.
TCGGGGAGATGGAAGCCGGTGAGCGGTGCCTCAAGAAGCTCGGTAGGATCGAGCTCAATATAGTTCTCGAGCCGAAGGAATTTGAAGAATGACCTCAATCCCGACACGATGCGGGCTTGTGAGCGGGCACTGATGCCGAGGTCATGGAGCGCTGCCATGAATTCCTGGATATCGGCCAGCTGGACGGTGTAAATCTCTGTGGATTTCTCGCTCAGCCATTTAAGAAATTTGTCCACGTCATTGAGATAGGCCTCACGAGTGTTCTCGCTGAGTCCACGCTCGAGAACGATATGCGCGGAATATTCCTGCTTGACTTTCGTTATGTCATGGATAGCTCTCATCACCGTAATCAGAAATTCAACTCGAAATGTTGCCGAGGCAAGTCGTTACGCCCTACAGCGATAAAACACTTGCCGTTACTGAAAGTCATGCCGTGTTGCATAACTTGTCTTAACTGACCTATAGCATGGCGATTATCGTTCTGTGAATCAAATAGTACGGTTCCACCGCTGTTAAGACAGTCAAGAAGTTGCCTTGTATCATAGCGGGCATGGTTGGAAATGAAAAGCATGTCGGTGTGTTCACTGTTTGTAGCGACGACGATGCTGGAATCGACCGAGGTCACCACTCTTATAGCATCGTGGGCCAGCGCTCCCATGGGGAGAAATGAACGAGGCCTCAATCGGCACACAACACGGAGCAATAACTTGAGCTGAGGCTGCACAGCCGGCTGAAGTTGTTCTATGGCCCTATACTCATAGTAGCCGTGGTGACAGCGCAGGGTGTTGGTGATGAAATCGTAGGCAAATGGCGAGTGGATACCAAATCCGCGACTTCTCCACCAGCGCTTCACCGCGCTCCATGGTCGCCGTCCCTTTCCCATCTCTATTCAGAAATACTACTCGAACTCTCTTTCCGCGCGGCCATTACGACAGCTGCTATGAGCCATAGATAGATAAGTATTACAGCTATCGTGGCTATCGTGCCTGTGACATGTAGCGACCGGGGGTCAAATACCATTGTGAGAGTGTGATGCCCGGCGGGAAGATCAATGGCACGGAGCAGATAGTTGACACGGCCTATGGGGAGCGGCTCTCCATTGTCGAGGGTTGCCTTCCAGCCCCACGGGAAGAATACCTCACTGAACACTGCCAGCCCACCGTCGCGCGACGTGTAGTCATAGGTGAGGGCGTTGGGCGCATAGTCGGTGAGCGTGATGGTGTCGCCTGGTGCCGAGGGGCGAGCCTTGATTACGTCGGCAAAGGCTTTATCGGTTACTGCCGTCGTTGTGATGTCAAGGTCATCGAGTGCCTTCATCTCGGCATTGGCCCCATCGACAACCCTGAGAGTGTCGACAAACCATGCATTGCCCATAGCCTCTGGATTGGGTATAACCTGTCCCTGGGGGTCGATGATATACTTGCCGTTGAGCATGCTTATGATGTTGAGGTTGGTCTGGTCAAAGCTACCCGAGGCAGCAGGAAGCAGATGGCGCTCAATCATGTCCTGATAGCGTGTGAGCTTGGCGGCATGATAACCACCCAGCGACTTGTGATAGTAGCTCGGGGTCGCCGACTGGAATAGAGCTCCCATGGGCATGACACGGTAGTATCCCTGATCTTCGAGAATAAGTTTATCGGCAGCAGTTATCGGAACCTGAGCAGTGACGGGAGCCGGTGATGTGAAGCTTTCATGGTCGACATAGCGTTTATCAACGCTATATAGATCGGCAAGAATGAGGAATCCAACCACAGTGGCGGCTACATGTTCCTTGCTGTTCCTGATACAGAACAATAGTGTTGATGCTGACAGGAGAATGAGCAGGAGACTGCGCCCGGAATCAGCTGAAACCATTGAGTGGCGCAATTCGGTCACCACCTGTGCTATGCGGGGATTGGCTATCGAATATGAAGCCACGACACTCTGGTCATAGCCTTGCTGTTGCAGGCTTTCTCCAATCATTACTGCAATCTGCTTGTCGCTCTCGCTTATGCCGCTGCCATAGACACCTGGGAACAGCCACCCTATGAGACACAGGAAAGCCACAGCGCCAAATGTATAGACAGTGGCCGACATCACGCGGTGACGCTCATCGGCCGGAGCTGTGAGCACTTTCTGCAAGCCGAGAATGGCAAGAACCGGCATGGCAAACTGTGCCACCACGAGAATCGACTCGGGAGTGCGGAACTTGTTGTACATAGGCACGATGTCAATGAACAGGTCGGTGAGTGGCATGAAGTTACGCCCCCAGGCAAGCAATATCGAGAGGATGGCAGCCACCAGTAAAGCCCATTTCACAGGACCCTTGACGACAACGACACCGAGTACAAACAAAGCGAATATTATAGCTCCCACATATACAGGACCGTTGGTCCCCTCAGGCTCACCGAAGTATTGCGATACATACTGCTGTATGTATTGTTGCTCATGTGGTTGCAACCCGCTCGATGCCAACGAGGCATCGGCACCGTCTATGTCGGCGATATTCATGGCCTGCATATGCCCCTTGACCGGCTTGGCCGAGGCTCCACCCTTGATGTTGGGAATGAATAGCGAGAGGGTCTCGGTGCGTCCATAGCTATACTGTGTGATATACTCCTTGTCGAGCCCCTTGCCGGTCGACGAGCTGTTGTCGCCCGTAGCGGTGGCGAGCTCGGTGTGCCCGCCTCTTATTGTCTCAGCAGTATATTTATATGTGTTATAGAGACTGGGGGCATTGGCGGCTACTGCAAGACACGCAGCCACAATGAGTGAGACGCTGCTCTTGCACCAGGAAAGAGTGTCCTTATGGCGTAATGCCTTGACAAGATAGGCTATGGCGAGAATAATGATGAGGAACCCGAAGTAATAGGTCATCTGGATGTGATTGGCGGCAATCTGCATCATCAATGCGAGTGCCGTTATGGCTCCACCGGCCATGTAGTGGGACCTGTAGGCAAGTATGATACCGGCAATGGTGGGAGGCACATAAGCGAGGGTAATGAATTTCCATATGTGTCCTGCACCTATGATTATGACAAAGTAGCTCGAAAGACCCCACGCAACAGCTCCTATCAGGGCGTAATACCAGCGGCGCTTCATGGTCATCAGCAGGATATACATTCCCATCATCATCATCATCAAGAGCCCGGAGGTTGATGGGAGACCAAGATAATAAACCTTCCCTATCCAGCTGAACAGGGTGTTGGAGGGATAGGACGGGGTAATCTGGAAAGTGGGCATTCCCCCAAAGAGGGAGTTGGTCCAGCGTGTTGTCTCCCCTGTAGCCTCATTGAATGCACGGGCTTCCTCTCCATTGGCGATACCTTGTATCACATCATGCTGCTGCAATGTGTTGCCGTCGATAGAGTCGGGATAGAAAAATGCGAGAGAAATGATAGCCATGACGGCTATGGAGAGAAGCGAACCCCACACTTGAGGTTTTTCGATTATTTCTTTTAATTTGATTTTCATGATGATGAAAGTTGCTTCGACTGTGCAAATGTACTTATTTTACTCAAGTTTCACAAGTTGCCTCCGGTGCAGGTTCAAAATCTCAGTGAGAATCCTGCTATGGCGCTGAAACGACGTCCGGGGATACTGCCCGGGAGTAGATATCTCTTCTGACCTATACCCCTGGTGGCAACGTAAATGCTGAACACCTCGTTGAAAGCATAATCGGCCGACAGGCTGAATGAGCTTACGCGACCAAGTGAAGCAAGCGAAACCTGGGTCTCGACAGGTTGTGATACATCGGGCTGTTGGGAGATGAGTTGCAGTGATTTGCGTCCGAGTCTCAAGTCATAGCCCATACCTATCGACAACTGCTTGACAGGGTGAATGGCGACATCGACATCAAGCACCCGGGTTGCACGGTCGGCCCACTGATAATAGGCGCGGTCAACCTTGTTGCCTGTAGCGGCCTCAAACGATGCGTTCACTGTGACAATCGAGCCGCAGTCATAACGCAGGTCAATGCCATACCACCATGCCGACAGGTCGTCGGTGACAAATGTGCCCACTCCGTCGACAACAGCTACTGAAGCATAGTCTGACGCCTTGCTGTAACCGGCACGGGCTGTGAGACTCGCACCCTTGAAAGGTCCAAAGGAGATACCGGCCTTGGTATCAGTGTTGATGAACGACCGTGAGGCGGCTGCCAATGGTGCCATGTAGCGGTTTATTTCATATAATTGGCCAAGAGTATTGAGCGAAGAACCTGAACGTGCCTCGGCCATGATAGCAAAATAGGGTGATGGCGACCATGTGATGGCACCCACGGCGCTGAAATCAGTACCTTTGCCCAGGTCAAATTCAGGACCAACATGCCATTTCACCTCCCCATCGTCATAGTGGAGCGATGGAACGATTGACACCACCGAGCGATGTAGCCCTGAGGCTTCATGCAATATATCAGCTCCCGGCATGTAGAGATAGCGGTGGTTGAGCGACGCGCCACGATAATGAATTTTCAGCCCAAGACCAAACTCGTCGGTCATCATCATGCGGCCGGTGGCCTTGACTTGCCAATTGGTCTCGCCAAGTGCCTTGGCATTATGGATCTCGTCAAGATTGAACCCAATGGGGAACGATGCCTTTGAAAAATCAAAGCGCTCTACACCCGCACTCAATGTCCACCCCGATTCATTGTCATCACCGGCCGACTGCCAGGAGGCATCGAGCATGTATTGTCCCATGCCCTGTTTCTTGGGAGAGAACACTCCCGGGAAATAGTTGAACCGTGACACATGCATCGAAGTGCGGGCCGACAAGGTGCCATAGGAGGTGACATGCCCCAATCTCACACCGAGGGTGAGGTCATTGGTAGATAAGCGTTGTTTACCATTATCCGACAGGGGGGATATACCCTTGTAGCTGTTGCGGTTGAATTGTCCCCAGGCATCGAGCCGGGTGGTGCGGTTGCCTATAATGCGATAGCCGGCCGAAAGATTCATATCGCCCGCCGGGAAGTATCCCGCCACTGCATATCCACGCATATCGCACTCTGGGAATATCGGTTCACCGTCGACCAGTCCCAGCCGTGACAACATGGGGGTGACCGGAGCAAGACGTGCCGTGCCATTATACTGTAAGGCCGATACGGGGAAACTTCGGGCAACAATCGATGGAGCGATATCCAGGCGCGAAGCCGCGCGCAACTCGGGCTGCAACTCGACCGTGACATCAACGTCCTTGTTATATGACTGGGCCGCAATGACAAGCGGTGAGAGGAATGCTATGGCTGCGATAGTATGTTTAAACATTTTACTGATGTAATTTATTCAAGTTTAGATGCAGTTGAAAAATCACTCATGGTCCAGACGTGAATCGATCATGCTGGTGATGTCGGGCTCACTGCCGGGATAGTTGTCACGCAGGCTCTTGAGATACTCATCGGCCTCAAATGTGTCGCCACGTTGCCTGTAAAGGTCACTCAGGAGTATATATCCGCGTGCGAGCCAGTAGCTGTGGGGAGTGTTGGAATCGACAAGCCGGTTCACATAGTCCCATGCTTGCTTGGTATCACCGTTGTCAAGGTAATACTGGGCAAGGTAAAAGAGACTCTTGGCACCGATGAGGTCGGAGGGGGTGTCGCATAGCGAGCGCCATATCGTGGTGGCCTCTTCGCCGCGTCCCGCATTGTCGAGGGCGACAGCCTTCATGAATGAAACCTCTCGGGTCTGACCTGCACCGAGCGAGGATGATGACAGCAACATGTCGGCAACTGTGATGACATCTTCATGGTTGCCAAGGTCACGCGAGGCATTCAGCAATCCGAGTCGCGCTTTGTTTAGCATTGCCGGGTCACCGGCACGGGCCTCGAGACGCCGGTAGGAGTCGGCAGCCTGGGGAATCAACCCCAGGTTCATCTCAGCCGTGGCTTTTATGTCGAGGGCATCGACGGCAAGGTCGCCATCGGGGTAGAATTCAAGCAGTTTGGTGGTGCGCATCAAGGCCGCCTCGTTGTCTGACCGCGACATGTCGTCACGAGCCAGCAGCAACAGAGCCTGTGGAGCATACTGCCCCTTGGGGTAGCGTGCAAGATAGTCGTTGAGGCGAGCCGGAGTCTTGGCTGCTGCAAAGATGTTGCGCTCCAGCTGGTCACGGTCAATTGAAGGAGCATTAGGTACCGATTCCATGAAGTTGACATACTCGTCGAGCCGTCCTTGCTCGGCAGCGAGTGACTGTAGATTTATAGCCGCCTGGGTGGCTTCGTCAGAGGGTGAATTACCCTTGATTAGCCTGCAATATGTATCGAAGGCATCGGCGGGCCTGTTCTTACCCGACTGCAGTGCACCCATGAGCAGTAGAGCCTGTCGGCTCTGTACGGTGCCGGGATACATGCGCTCGACACGCCGGTAGGTCATTATGGCGTCCTCAAATTTATCATCACCGGTATAGGCCTCGGCAATGTCCATCAAGGCCTGTGGCACCAGCGGTGACTTGGGATAACGGGCTATCATTGCGTTGAGGGCGTCTATCTGTCCTCTTGAGTCACCTTTCCATCCCAGTACGGTGGCACGCTGATACATGGGATAGTCTGCGGCTGTAGGGTCGATATGGGCCGACTTCTCATATCCCGCCAGTGCGTCATCAAGATTGCGGGATGCATAGGCGCAGTCGGCGATACGTGACATAGCGTCGGCTTCCATCTTCCTTGAGATTCCTTGAGCCCCTATGAGACGGGAAAAGAATGCCGATGATTTGTCATACTCCTTTAGGGCGAAAAGGGCATAACCCAGGTTGTAGGTGGCCAGCTGGCGGTTGGCAGCGGCCGGCGAGGCCTTCTTGAGATAGGCCGAGTACATGTTGACAGCCTTTTTGTACTCCTTGAGTTTATAATAACAGTCGCCCAGCAGGAGGTCACACTCGATTGCCAGCTCTTCATCGCCCCCCTTTATAGAGCGGGCCTGGGACAGATATTTAACCGCCTCATCATATCGGGCGGCTGCCAGGTCGCGCGCCCCGAGCATGTAAAGTACATGTTGCCGGGCGGCCACAATCTGTGGAGAGGAATTGGTGATACGCTCGATACTTGCCAGGGCGGCATCATAGTTGTCATCGGTCATGTAGCCATAGGCGAGATATTCCGACACCCGGGGCGCGAAGCGCGAGCGCGGAAAGCGCTGCAGGAAATTCTCAAATACAGTTACCGAGCTTCCGAAGGGTACATGCCCCCCATCACTGCGCGCGACACAATAATTATAGTAGGCTTCCTCGGTGACCGAATCGACGACATCGAGATTGACAGCCTTTTCAAGCACGATAATGGCAGCTGAGAGGTCGCCCAGCGCCATGTAGCTCTGTCCCATGGTGAGCAAGGCGCTCTGTGCCATGGCATCACTGAGCATAGAGGGACTTCTGAGTGACTCTATCGCTCCGCGATAATCGGCTGTGCGGTAGCGGCACATTCCCAGGATATACATCGACGATGGGAGTGGCTCCCCATCGACATCCCTGACATAGCTGTCGAGATATTCAACTGCAATATCATCTTCCCCATTGTTGAAAAGCGCCTCACCGGCTATGCGTGAAGCCTCGGCCCTGAACCTGCGCGGCACATTGTTCTGCTTCAACAAGCGGCGTGCCTGTGACAAGGCGGCGTCATAGTCACCATTCATGTAGTCAATCTGGCACAGATACCAGGGAGCCATTGCCATGGGCATCTCATTGCCTGTAACCGACTGCAGGAGTCCGCGCGCTGCCACATAATCCCCCTGGGCATAGGCAATGTATCCCCGCAGGAAGCGTGCCGGCTCGCCTGCCACCCCCTCCAGAAGCCTGGAGGCACCATGAAGGTCGTCGAGGTTGATGAGCGCCACAGCCATGTGGAGCCTGCGGTCGGCATCGGTAAGGTCGTCAAGGGCATCATCGGGCACGCGGCCATACCATGTGGCCGCATCACGCCATTCCCTGTTGTCAAGACAGCAGTCACCGATGGCAACAGTGACAAGCCATCGTGCGCCCGATGTAGGATAGTCGTCCAGAAACCTGCGCAACATGTCGACGGCAAGAGGTGAGCGGTCACGAACTGCGGCCATCACCTCTGACAATGCCGATTTCTCGGTTGGAATGGCTACCGCGTTGTAATGTGCAAGCTGGTCGAGAGCCACGTTGGACAGCGAGGCGTCAAGATATAAATCGCCACGGTCCATAAACGCTGACGTTGTGCCACCGTTGACACCTGCATGAAGCACCGGCACCATGCAAATGGCGGCTGCGACACATATTGACTTGATGATATTGTTCATATTCAAAAAATTATAAGGGCGTGAGGAAAGAGAGTGTTCAGAGGTCATTCAGAACCGCCGCAACCTCCTTGAAAGCATGTGATGAGAGTGTATTGTCGCCATGACGCAGCACGAGCATACCGTCGGGGGCGATCTCTTCAATCCGGGCAAGGAATCGGGTCCCGTCGGGAAGACGATAGGGGTGCAACCCCTCGCGTCGCCACAATGAGGCTCGGTAGCGTGCCGCGATGCAAGCATGTCCATCAGCGGTGGCTACGAGTTCCACATTCTTTTCTATGGCAGCCGCCATGGTTGCAAGTAGCGGCTCGAGAGGATACTCCCGGCCTGTAATCTGGAATAGGCTCACGGGGTTGGGGGCATCACTGAGGAAACGTCGCTGATTTATGTTCACCCCTACTCCGGCAACCGATTTGAGTATAGTGTCACCGCGCAAGGTGTTCTCAATGAGAATGCCACATATCTTGTCATCACCATAGTAGATATCATTGGGCCACTTGACGGCAAGCCTGGCGGAGTCGGGAACCAATGGTGCCAGTGTGTCCAGGACCGCCAGTGCGACAGCCTCGCTTATTGCATATTGCCCCGAGGCCTTTATACCCGTGGGGCGCAGCATTATCGAGAATGTGAGGTTCATGCCCGGCTCAGCCTCCCAACTGTTGCCACGCTGACCACGACCTGCCTGCTGGCACGGTGTGGTGATAACCGTGCCGGCCGGAGCATCGGGCAGCGACTGCCTCAAGTAGCTGCTTGTGGAGTCGACCTGGGGCAGTGTCACTATGTTCATAGACGTGAGAGTTGCAATGTGCGCGAGTCGTCATCGTTGACGTAGACCTTGACACGTACCGTATCGTCGGGCAACAGTTCCTCGACGCGTTCGGGCCATTCAAGCAGACAGAGCGCCCCTGAGTCGAAGTAGTCCTCGATACCCATGTCAAGGGCTTCATCGAGATTTTCAAGACGGTAGAGGTCAAAATGGTAAATGAGCTCGGCCGTTGTGTCAGAACGATACTCATTGACTATCGAGAATGACGGCGAATTGGCCATGTCCTCGGTGACTCCGAGTTCGCGGCACAGAGCATTGATGAAGGTAGTTTTTCCGGCCCCCATGTCACCGTAAAAAGCAAAAACGGTAGAGTCGTCCATTGCCTCGACAAATTCACGTGCTGCATGTGACAGGTCGTCAATTGATGGGATGTTGATAGTTTTCATCGTGATTTGGGTGATAAAGTTACCAGCGGAATAAGCATTTCCTCCATAGAAATGCCTCCATGCTGGAATGTATCGGTATAATACTGTACGTAATGGTTGTAATTATTGGGATAAGCAAAGAAATCACAGCCCCCGGCAAAAATATAGGTCGACGAGATATTGGGTAGTGGCAATCCATAGGAAGCCGGTGTCTTTATCTCATAAACCTGGCGAGGGTTATAGCTTAGATTCTTGCCTACTTTGTAGCGTAGGTTGGTATTTGTGTTCTTGTCGCCTACCACTTTTATGGGGTTGTTGACCCGTATGGTTCCGTGGTCGGTAGTAAGCACGATGTGCCACCCACGGGCGGCGATCGACTTGAACAGGTCGATGGTTCCGGCATGCTTGAACCAGGAGAGTGTGAGAGCACGATAGGCTGCATTGTTGGAGGCAAGCTCGCGTATCATCTTCAGTTCGGTGCGTGCATGTGAGAGCATATCGATAAAGTTGAGAACCACAACGTTAATGTCATTATTATCCAGATTTGAAAGACCTCGTGTGAGTTTCTCGATTCCCTGTGAATCGTTGATTTTCGTATAGGAAAACCGATGGTGGCGCCTGAACCGTTCTATCTGGGTCGCTATCATGGGCGACTCGTTGAGGTTTTTTCCTTCCTCAGCCTCCTCGTCGACCCACAGTGTGGGGAACATCTTCTCTATCTGGGCCGGCATGAGTCCCGAGAAGATGGCGTTGCGGGCATATTGTGTAGCAGTGGGGAGTATTGAGGTATAGAGCGACTCGTTGATTGAGAACGAGTCGGCAAGCAACGGCTTTACTGTTTCCCACTGGTCGAGACGGAAGTTGTCGATGAGAATGAAGAATACCTTCTGGCCGGCATCTATGAGCGGGAATACCTTGTTACGGAACACATCGGGACTCAGTAGGGGACGCTCTGGATTGTCGGTATCACTGCTTATCCAGTTGTAATAGTTGCGTTTTACATACTTGTAAAATTCATTATTGGCCTCTACGCGCTGCAAATCAAGCAGTTCGCCCATATTTGTATCGGTAGCTGCAAGCTTGAGCTCCCAGTCAACGAGGCGGTGATATAGAGCATGCCAGTCGCCAATTGAACGGGCATCGGCAATGAGTCGCCCTATCTCGGTAAAATCCTGACGGTAACCTGTTGTAGCCTGTTGAGACACGATGCGGTCGGCGTGCAGATTCTTCTTTATCGACAGGAGTATCTGATTTGGATTTACCGGCTTGATGAGATAGTCGGCTATGTTATTGCCTACAGCCTGGTCCATGATATCCTCCTCCTCGCTTTTGGTAATCATGATGACAGGCACGGCTGGAGCCACTTTTGCCAGCATGGGAAGAGTCTCCAGTCCCGTGAGGCCAGGCATATTCTCGTCGAGTATAATCAGGTCAAAAGGTTCCTGCTCGGCAAGCTCGACGGCATCAGCGCCCGAACATGCTGTTGTGACATCATAACCCTTGGCTTTCAGAAACATGATGTGGGGCTTGAGAAGATCTATTTCATCATCGGCCCATAGTATGCGGCTATTGCTCATGATTAGGAAACTTTACGATATTTCATTAATGCGGCCGGCAGTTGCACGTGGTTTTCACCTGAAGCCGGCAAGCGGTATACTAAGCCACGGGAGCCGGAAATCGTGAAGTGTTCCACGAGCGACGGCACGTTGAGCTGCATCTTGACAGCACGTTTTATCATCGAGATTTTCTGGTTGAGTGATTCTGATCCAGGCGTGCATATACTGTCGATTGATGAAGCGGCAAGCTTGGCATCGGCACCCGGTTTGACCAACAGGTAGATATCCTCCAGCTCGTGGCGGTAATCGGATATATCCTTGAGCCTGATTCCCTCGGGGTGGAGCAGGAAGAGGATATAGATGATTTTGAGCAGAGGGGTAAATCTGAGTGTGAGCTCATTATAATCGGGAAGAAGTATATCGAGATTGCCATTTACCACGACAGGGGAAAACTGTACGCTATTGTCAGCTGCGACAAGGAAAAGTCCTCGTGTGGCCTTGCCCAGCATATCGAGCGGCGGCATCTCGTGATACTGCCTCACATACTCGGCCACAAGCATTCCTATGCGGTTGATTATGTCGCGGCGCTCACTGTCGAGAGAGTCAAGAAAATCTTCATCTTCCACCCGCAGCGGTTCATTTTCTTCACATGCACAGGGCACACTGTCACAACAGCCATTGTCACCATCGTTGTCTATGCACGCTGATACCTGTTTGACTCTTGCAGATTTAGGATAAATCGGTGAGGCAAAAAAATCAAAATTATGCGGAGTGAGATCAACCGAGCCTTTTTTCCAGTCCTCAACCCACACGAGAAGGTCGGCAAGACGCTCAATGGCCGATGTGGCCCCGGTAGGACCGGCATTACCCGATATCCATGCATAGGCTACCGAGAGGATATTACCCAGATTGAACAGGCGTGCCAGTGTGGTATGTATCAGGTCGGGGCGCGGAGCCTCGAGCATCATCACCTCCATGCCACGGCGCCGCATAGCCATATCGAGTCGCGCCACGTAATGCTTCCATAACGAGTCATCGCGGGAGTCGATATCACCTTCGGTAAAGAAGTACACGATACCGGGACGCGGAATAAAGGGCAGATTCAACGGGTCTTTCATTTCCATGATACAAATTTATGGATAAAATTCAACACACGCAAGTCTGCGCCTCTGAGACAGACTCTGAGTGTCGTGTATGTTCATGCAACTATACACGATAGGCAGGTAGGATAAAAATATAGCCGTCCTTTACGGGCGGCTATATTCCATCTTGTCATGATAAGAAAGTCTTACTACATTTCATCGATATTGAAGTCATCGACAGTAACATCAAATTCTATCTTGTCAAGCACATCGGGATTGTTTATCGCTATATTGTAGATATAGGCATGCCCGGGCTCCCATGCTTTGACGTTGTCGGATGTGGTGGGGTAAACAATTCTTCCCGTTTCTGACGATGGTATGAGCATATATGAAGGAGTGTGACTGTTAGGCCATAGCTTGACACCGGTTGCCGTGTCAAAAATTTCACAGTCAACCTGGATGAATGTTCCGGTATAATCAGAGTCGACAAGCTGTGTCTCAGACAATGGTTGAGGTAATAAGAAGCTGTATTCCAGGTTGTTTTCGGTGTAATCGGTAGGTTGCGTGGTAAGTGTCACTTCGTCTCCTGCCGCCATGGCATAGAACAGCAGACTCTTGTTGAGATTCTTATACTTTGACCAACTACCTACGACATCGGGAGTTGATGCAAGAGTGGAACCCTCGGGGAATGTGAATGTTCCTTGCAGATAAATATTACACAAGGAGATATGATGTACTTTCACACTGATGCGCTGGTTGGTGCTGCTCATCATGACACTGACTTTGGAAAGTGCGTGCCTGAAGTTGAGCAATACCGGGGCGGCTTGCTGTGACACCTTGGTCTTAACCGAGTATAGCAAGTCAACGTTGCCGGGATTTAAATAGTCGGGTATCGTATTTGTCTGATTTATACCCTTTATGCTCGTTGAGTTGGTGATATCGGGGCTGAAAGCGTAGAAGTTTACCGGAGAGACAGGCCAATATGCTTCGGGAGAATATGTCCACGAGTTGCCGCTACGTTTTACTGTGACGCCATTCATGAGGGTATCACCCTCGGTAAATGCATACACTACAAAATCCTTGATGGTTGATGTAGTCGTGGATGCCGCCCTGGATCCATTGGGCACTACAGCACTGAACGAGATGGCATCGGCTTTATTGACTACTACCGACTGAGGCTCATCATTGCTACATGCTGTAATTGCCAGTGCCATAGCAGCGATGACAGGAATAAATAAATGTTTTTTCATAGTTAAATATTTTTTGTTTTGCTATATTGCAGTTTTGTAAGGCCTGTTTAATTTATAACATAACTCAGCTGTTAATGTTTATAACAACATTGACCCAATCGTCGATATCCACATTGAAAGCTCCTGAAGTCTCTCCGGGCTCAGACTTCTCCAGTTCAAGACCATGAATCTTTATATGGACATTCAGGGGATCGGGGGCATTGCGCACCTGGTCGGTAACCTCAAACTCATAATTGAATTTTCGGCCGTCATTAAGCACGACCATCAGTGAAAGATAGTTGGCGACTGAAGGATTACATGGAATGCCGAAGGTGATGAAATTGCCGGCTATCGTCGTGCTGTCGGCTTTGACAGCTTTTGAGGGCACACGCACAGGGTAGCTTCCCTTTTTATCGGTCGCGAGATTCAATGCTCCGGCCAAGCCGCTGAAACATGCACTCATTCCATGCACTCCGTCAAGATTCGTTACATCATATATATCGAAGTTGTAACGAGCCGTCAATTGTTTCTGCCTGAGTCTGAGAGTCAAATCATATGAAACGACAGCCGAATCGACCGAGTTGCCATATTCAAGCTTACCGGGCAGCAGCTCGACATGATTGCATGAACAGCCCCACATCATATCAGGACAGTTGACAATAGGCTGCTCGCTTACTATTGATCTGGCATGGGTACGCCGGTCGGCTGCCACCTCATCTGTATAAGCAGTATATTCCCAATAGCCATTCTCCTCTCTGAATCTCACAGAGTAGGTGTCATTATTGTAACACAGGAAATTATACTTATTGTCGGGCAATTCAAGCTCTCCACCGTCCCTCCCCGGCAAATCATAGCGCCATGGTTCTCCCCCTTGAGGTAAAAAGAAAAAATAGGCCATGCCATCAGGGTCGGCATCAGGGGCTTTTGACCAGTCATTGACGATTTTAAACGAGGCAACCGGACAGGAATCATACTCGTATATACATGACTGAGACATCTGACACAGGCAAGATGACAGAAGCATCATTTTTATAAACTGTCTACATGACATTACCTCGTTTTAGGGTTTTTACATGAATATATCTTTGGCATCAGCTTGCGGGTCATTGAGGCAACAAGCCATATTTCTGTAACAATTATTTCCCGTAAGAGTTCTGTCGACATCTCTCTTTGCCACGACTCTTGATCTCCATAAAAAAGACTTTACCGCACTTTGGTAATGCGGTAAAGTCTTTTATTATAGTAAAATGTGATGTGGCGGTGACTGCCACTACACGAGGGGCTATATCGGGAGAGGAAATCAGAGACCTGTATAGGTGTGGGGCGAAAGAGCACGCAACTCTTCCTTAACAGCCTCGCTCACATTGAGTGTATCGATGAAAGCTGCGATACTCTCGGCAGTGACTGTGGTGTTCACGCGGGTGAGCTCTTTCAGGGTCTCGTAGGGCTTGGGATATCCCTCGCGACGCAGTATCGTCTGTATACCCTCGGCCACAACACTCCACATCGAGTCAAGGTCGCGATTGATGGCATCGATGTTGAGAAGAAGTTTGTTGAAACCTTTCAGCGTGCTGTGCAGAGCGATGAGCATGTGGGCCATTGGGACACCGACATTGCGCAATACGGTAGAATCGGTGAGGTCACGCTGCAGACGTGACACCGGGAGCTTGGTCGCCAGGTGTGTGAGCAATGCATTGGCCACGCCGAGATTGCCTTCGGAATTCTCAAAGTCGATGGGATTGACCTTATGTGGCATAGCCGAAGAACCTACCTCGCCGGCCTTGATTTTCTGCTTGAAATATTCCATCGAGATGTACATCCACATGTCGCGGTCAAGGTCGAGAATGATGGTATTGATGCGACGCATGGCATCAAAGAGGGCAGCCAGGTTATCATAGTTGGAAATCTGTGTTGTGAATTCCTCACGTTTGATTCCCAGGTGATTGCTGAGGAAGTTGGCGGCAAATGCTTTCCAGTCGCGGTCGGGGAAAGCGACCCGGTGGGCATTGAAATTGCCGGTAGCTCCACCAAATTTTCCGCTTATAACAACATTGTCAAGGGCAGCGAGTTGCTCCCTCAGACGATAGCTGTAGACATTCATCTCTTTTCCAAGACGGGTAGGGGAGGCGGGCTGGCCATGGGTCTTGGCGAGCATGGGAATCTCTTTCCACTCCTCCACGCGCTGCTCAAGATGCTCGATGAGAGTGACCAGCAACGGGCGGTATACGTTGTGAATGGCATCCTTGATCGACATGGGCACCGAGGTGTTGTTGATGTCCTGAGAGGTGAGACCGAAGTGTATGTACTCTTTACACGACTCGAGCGATAGCTCATCAAATTTCTCCTTGAGGAGATATTCCACAGCCTTGACATCGTGGTTAGTGACGCCTTCTATCTCTTTGACACGCTGGGCATCGGCCAAGGTGAAGTTGCGGTATATGTCGCGCAGTTTTTCAAGCTTGGCGGGATCGATACCGGCCAGCGCTGGAAGAGGAATCTGGGCCAAGGCGATGAAATATTCCACTTCGACCTTCACACGATACTTGATGAGGGCATACTCTGAGAAATATTCGTCAAGTTGTTCACATTTCGAGCGGTAGCGTCCGTCGATAGGCGAGATAGCTGTAAGGGAGCTTAGTTGCATAACGTAACGTGGTTTAAATGAAAATGATGTGCAAAGATACAAAGAATCCGCGAGATTGGGCAATGGATTGGGCAATAAAGTAATATGGCAAAGTCAATCCGATCGGGGTGGCCGGAGATATAGCGGGAAACTGCCCAATATCGTCATCAACATATTCGGAGATGTTAATGGTGATGTTGCCGCCGTTTCTTTTAAGTACAAATTTTGGAGACGTTTATATCAAATTTTGCTTTGTAGTCTCAACACACGCGACGAGTAGTCGGAGCGGCCATCCACATTATGGTAGTTGGGTATCTCCAGACCGGTGGTCATGAGGAAACGGCCGGAGAACGCCTTGCCATCATACGACAGAGGCGTGCGGTCAATCCGGTTAAGCTCCGTGACAGTATACATGCGGTCGGGATCCAGGCCGGCCATTGTGACACGCGGAAGCTGTTCATTGACAAAGCTCTCGGTCTTCCACCAGAAGAACACAGCATCGTCAGCCTCCGGGGTCACATACATCAGCGATGCGACTCCCTTATGATCGTAGGGCGACAACAAACGGTACAAGTCGCCCAACTGCACCACGTGGCGTATATCCTTGTACTGGGCTATGGCCGTGCGGCACAGCGCTTTCTCTTCCTCACTCATCTGGGCAGGCTGGATCTCCATGCCGAGGCGTCCGCTCATAGCCACATCTATGCGGAACTTCAGAGGAGTGGTGCGAAAGGTCTGATGGTTGGGCGCGGCACTGATGTGCGAGGCCATGGCCACCGCCGGGAAGAAGTAGCTCGTGCCCCATTGCATGTAGATACGCTGGAGGGCATCGGTGTTGTCGCTCACCCAGAACTCGTCAAACCACGGCAGCACGCCATAGTTGGCCCTGCCGCCGCCGCTCGCGCAAGCCTGGATGGTCACATCGGGATACTTGGCGCGTATACGGTCGAGCGTCTTGGCCAGCCCCTTGTGATACTCGATGTAGAGATGGCTCTGACGGTCGGCGGGCAGATACTGCGATCCATGGATCAGCACCGGCTCATTGGCATCCCACTTGATATAATCGATCTCAGGATAATTTGTAAGCAGCGTATCCACCACGTGGAATACCAGATCCTGCACCTTAGGGTTGGACATATCGAGAGTGACCTGTGTACCGCCACGACCCTTTACCGTATCGCGGTGAGCCGCAGCTATCACATATTCGGGATGCTCCTCATACAGGCGGCTCATGGTGTTGGTCATCTCCGGCTCTATCCATATACCGAACTTGATTCCGCGCTCACGGGCGGCGTCCACCAGCCCCTGTATGCCATTGGGCAACTTGCGGGTATCCACGGTCCAGTCACCGAGAGCGGCATTGTCAATGTCGCGGTGGAATTTATCACCGAACCATCCGTCGTCCATCACAAACAGTTCGCCGCCCATCGAGGCTATATCGCTAATCATCTGCTGCATCTCAGGTTCCTTGATATCGAGGTATACACCTTCCCAGCTGTTGAGCAGCACCTTACGCGGAGTATTTCCATGAGCCAGCTTATGATTGCGTGCCCAGCGGTGGAAATTTCGCGAAGCCCCGCTATGGCCCTTATCGCTGTAGGTCAATGCCAGATGTGGCGTCACGAAGCGCTCGCCACGCTCAAGCGTGTATTCCGAATTGTCGGGATTTATTCCGGCATACAGTTTATGATATGAGTCGTGGTCGGTGTTTATACGCAGTTCATAGTTGCCGCTGTAACACAGGGCGGCGCCGATTACCCGGCCGGTATTCTCCTGCGGACGTCCGTCGAGCGAGAACATCACCTCGGAATGGGCCGTGTGGGAGTTGCGCACTCCGTCCTTGTTACAGATCACTCTCATGCCATGATTCAGCGGCGTCTGTTCCAGCCGCCCCTCGTTGCCCCATGCGCCATAGAGCTGGCTCAGCCACACATCGCCGTAACGGATGGGCAGATAGCCGGAATCGAAGCGGGTCAGAGTCATAGGTTTCTTGCCAGTATGCCACGCTTCCACCCATGTCTCTATCACATCCTCGCCATCGTAAGTGAGATAGTTCACATCTATGAAGAAAGGATAATGCCTGTCGCGCAGAGTAAATGTGACCAGCTGCTGCCCCTCGGCAGGGGTTGACCGGTTTATGCTCTCAACTATCATATCGGAAGTGAGATTGCCATCGGGATGCTTGACACACATGGCCACCTCGTTGCCCGACGGACGCGCGCCATAGACCGGATAAGCCGGTTGGGCATGCAGCCCGGCTGAAGCAAGTCCGGCCACTTCGGCATCGCTGAGTCGGGAGCCGTAATAACGCTGGTTGAGACTGTAGCCCGGCTCTGCCTCCAGCACATACGAGGTGGTAGGTGTCGACACATGGACAGTCTCGGCACTGAGGCTGCCCGGAGCCAACATCGCTGCCATCAAGGGCAGCAGTATTATTCGTTTCATGCAATAAAATTATTGTTGAACTTAGCCAATGAGTTGAGGAATGAAGCAGGAAGCAATAAGGACTGCAATTCCAATTACAAGAACAATGATAGTCCTTGCCGAGCATCCTTGAAACGTGATAACTCACGCATCTTGACTCTCATGCCATCAAACGAGGCGAGAATCGTGCGACCGCTTGTAGCGCCAAGATCGACCGCAATATGATATGTGATCATTGGACGTAGAATTTTAAGGTTTGAACATCGTCCGAATTGGGGCCGACCATGATCTCAAAATCACCCGGTTCATAGACGTATTCCAAGTCGGCATTATAGAATTTCAAGTCGTCATCGGTTATAGTGAATGTAACTTTACGGGTCTCTCCACTTTTCAATTCGATTCGATTGAACCCCTTTAATTCTTTTACCGGACGTGCTACCGATGCATAACGGTCGCGTATATACAGCTGTACAATTTCGGCCGTATCATAGTCTCCAATGTTTGTCACGTTAACACTGACTTCAAGCGACCCGCCTTTATGAAGTGTCGCAGAGCTAATGGTCGGTACGCCATAACTCACGTCAGTATAGCTCATCCCGTAACCAAAAGGATAAAGTGGCTTTGTAGAGCAGTCGACATAGTTACCGTTATAGCGCCAGAAGCGACCTTCCTCGGCCTCGGGGCGGGTACTGGACAAATGGTTGTAATAGAGCGGAATTTGGCCTATGGCACGTGGGAATGTCGTAGTCAACTTTCCACAGGGCGATTTTTCTCCGAACACCACATCTGCGATGGCATCTGCTCCCTCACTGCCGGGACTCCAGACATTCAGTATAGAAGCAAGATTCTTTTCTTCCCAATCAAGCACCAAGGGGCGGCCTGTAAAGAGGACAAGGACAATAGGTTTACCGGTCGTGGCAAGTTTTTTGAGCAAGTCTCGCTGGGTATCCGGGATGGTTATATCGACGCGACTGGCGCTCTCGCCACTCAGCCCCGCACTCTCGCCCATGGCACATACAATCACATCGGCCTCCTGAGCCGCTTTTAAAGCCTCGGCATGGAGAGCTGAATCATCACCGCGGTCGAGGGGATACAGATAATGGGTGTCAACCTGCATGTTTTCATCATAATAAAGATTACTTCCGCGGGCATAGATCAGTTCAGCCTCATCTCCTATAGCCTCACGAAATGCCGTGAGCAGCGATTTGTCATCGTTAGGATTGCAAAGCAACGACCACATACCGCACATGTTGTTACCGGCATCGGCCATAGGCCCGATCAATGCTATCTTACCTTTCTTTTGTAGAGGGAGCGTATTGTTTTTATTCTTTAGCAGCACGAACGTCTCGGCAGCAATGTTGCGTGCCTCAGCACGATAGCGGTCATTATTTATTATCGTCTTGTTCCGTTCCTTATTGCAATATCTGTACGGATCATCGAAAAGTCCAAGTTCAGCCTTTGCCATAAGAATACGTCGGCAAGCATTGTCGATATCGGTCTCCGACACCCTGCCATCGGCTATCGCCTTCTCAAGATTGTCAAGGAAAGCAAGCGAAACCATATCCATATCGGTTCCGGCATTGAAAGCAAGTAATGCGGCATCTTCTTTCTTGGCGATACCCATTATGTCCATATCGTTGATGGATGCGTAGTCAGTGACTACAAATCCTTTGAACCCCCAGTCCTTGCGGAGCACGTCAGTAATGAGCCACCGGGAAGCGGTGCAGGCTGTCCCATCCACGAAATTAAAACCGGTCATCAATGAAACGCAGCCGGCGTCAACCGCAGCTTTGTAGGGTGGCAGATAATAGTTGAACATCTGATTACGGCTCATGTCGACAGGATTGTAGTCAAGACCCGCTTCCGAGGCTCCATACAATGCAAAATGCTTGACACACGCCATTACTGTAGAATCAGAAGCCAAATTAGAACCTTGATATCCGTTTACAAAAGCAGCGGCAACCTTAGAGCCAAGATAAGGATCTTCACCAGCGCCCTCAGCTATCCGGCCCCACCGTGGATCCCGGCAGATATCGACCATCGGTGAGTAGACCCAATTAATGCCGTCGGCTGTAGCTTCAGAAGCACTTATCTGAGCTGCACGTTCAATTGACGGCATGTCCCAGCTACATGAGAGAGCCAATGGTATTGGGAAAACAGTCTCAAGACCATGTACAACATCATTGCCCGCGAGCAAAGGAATCCCATGGGGACCTTTTTCGACAGCGAGTTTCTGTAATTCGGCAACTGACTTCATGCCTATTACATTAAAAAAGCCTCCTATCTGCCCGTTAAGGGTATATTTGTCGAGCGCATCGTTATATACGAGTCCTGTTTTAGAGTCTCCGCCCACCGGCAAATTCAGTTGACCAATCTTTTCCTGTAATGTCATGTCAGACATCAGTGCATTGACAAACGATTCATTATCAGCATTGGGGTCGGTTTTCTTCCAGACATGTCCTGATTCAAAAAACTTGCGGGCTTTAACGCCTTTTTTCGTGATCTTGACTGGAATAATATCCCCATTGGAATCAAATTCCATGCGATCAATCCATATTTCGCGATGGTTGCCATCAGTGTCGCCCAACGGATGCATGTGATACACCATATAATACTCATCGGTTCCCGGAATGTTGATTACAGAATGGTGTCCTGCACCGGTACCAAGTTTTCCATCCGATTCAAGAATACGCCCTTTTGATTTGAATGGTCCAAAGGGAGAGTCCGAGATTGAATAATTCACATAGTAATTTGCCTTGGTCCAATCACCTTCACTCCACATGAAGTAGTATTTTCCATGGCGCTTGAACATAAATGGGCCTTCAGTATAGTTTTCGGGCGTCACCTCCATGAACATTTTGCCATTTGGAAGAGGTTTGAGTGATTTGAAATCATCGGCAAGATGTACCAGCATACAGTGTCCCCATCCGCCATAAAACATATAATATTCGCCATCTTCATCGTTGCGGAACACGAACTGGTCTATGGGCTGGGCTCCGGTTCGTCCCGGTTTATCGCTTGGCAACAGACGTTCACATACTATATCGTTGATCAGAGGTTTGCCAATAAGATCTTTATACGGACCCTCAGGACGATCGGCAACCGCCACTCCGATTCCTCCCTCTTCACCTTCATACACATTGTTGGCACTGAAGAACAGGTAATATTTGTCTCCTTTTTTGATGGCGGCGGGTGCCCACATTGCTTTTTTAGCCCATTTCACATCTTCATTGGTTATAATGCGGGGATGCTTGATCCATGTCTTGAGATCCTTTGACGAGAATGCATCCATATAAGTCTGCTCTTCAAATGGTAACGAAGAAGTTGGATAAATCCAGTAAGTATCTCCGTATATTACGGCTTCTGGATCTGCATACCAACCGTGAAATACGGGATTTGCGGCCGAAGCCCCTATGGCCATCATCATGATGACAAGTATAGAAAGCAAATATTTCATCACTAATTATATTGAATGGTTAATTAGATTATCAATCACTTTTTATCGGCCACAGAATTACCTGCATAGGCCTTTATGTCATAATGTCCTGCCGGCAACCCCTTCAAGTCGGTATCGGTTTTTGAAACACCGTTAACTGTTATTCCTTTGAGGAATCCTGCGGGCAGAACTACTTCGGCTTCAGTACCATTGGGAACATCCAGGACTAATGAGAACGAATCATTACCCGACCTGAAGGAGGACTTGATCTCACCAGCAACGCTTGGAATGGTTATGTCAGTTTCTGTCAGTATCGGATTGGGCGCAACCTTGAATGACTTCCAACCCGGTTCAAGCGGACGTATACCACATATATTCTCGCAAATGACTGTAAGCATTCCGCCACTCCAGGCATGATTGGTCGATCCGCCTCCGTAGCCGCCTTCTTCCCAGCCTTCGTAAAGCGTACTATGGGCATTGTCGGTAATCATGTTGGCAAACCTTTTCTTAAACCGGTCGAGAGCATATTTACCCTGACCCATTTTCACAAGAGCCTCCAACACATATTTTTCCATATAGGGACTTGCATGTTCTTGCTTCTTTATAACCTCGACTATTTGTGGGTAATACGATTCAGGGGCTATTCCACATAATACAGCCATTGCCTGTACCCTGTCGTCGGTCTCACCGTGATACGAGGGATGACGGTAGGCAAAGCCGTTCCAACACCGATTGAAGGCATCTGATATTTTAGTCATCTTAACTTCGTATCCCTCAATATCATCGACTTCGCCCAAAAGACGAGCTGTATTGGCCGCCGACTGCAGTGCCAAATGATGCCATGCCGCCAAAATTAAGCGTAGGTCTATATTAGTACCCCAGTCGCCCCACGACCAGCCGCCATCACGTTCTTTGGTCAATCCGTCATTGTCAAGTTTCCAAATGTCAAGATAGCGTTTCATCGCAGGGTAGGAATGACGCAGTGTCAGCTCATCTCCGGTATTCACATAATAATACCAGAAACCGTAGGTGCTGATCGCCGCAAGCATCTGAGCAGGCAATTCCTTATCCCAGTTGCCCGCCGGAATTGGAGAGAATAGCGTCCCATCGGGACGCTGCCAGTCTACCAGTTCATTGATAGCTTTTTTCATCAGAGCGTTAGCCTCGGGCGATAGCTGATAGAAACTCTGTCCCATAAGCACTGTCACATCACCCCACCACTGCGCCCGTTCCCGGTCAGGACAATCAAAGTAATTGTCGCGCATGTTGACATAAAGCGTTCGCATTGCCTTTTGCCAAAAACGATTTACTATAGAATCGTTGCATGTGAATGAACCACTGAAAGACGCGTTGTAGCCTGATTCCCTTACAGAGATATCGGTTATCTCCACACCGCTTGCCTCAGGGTATATTACCTTCAACTCATCGCCATTTAACCATCCCAGTGATTCGTAACACTGGTTTCCTTTACGTGTCACATACTCAGCTCTGATACAGTCGGCACTGCCACCGAAAACATGGTCGGTTTCAATCCTGACAGTTGTGCCACCGAGGGAATCTGATAGTGTCAGAACCGGAGTGAACTGCATATTATAGGGCAAACGACAAGTTAATACAATATTCCCTTCATCGTCATTTGTTTTATTTAAGGATACACTCTTCAGCCCGTAATCTTTATGTAAAGGGATAGGCCGCTCCACCATCTTATTAAACGGAGCCGCCCCCCATTCGCCTAATCCAATCGAAGCCTTGAATGTTCCCGACTGTTCTTTGAGGGCATCATAGCGTATGCTTGATTCGGCAAGACGGTAATTGGCGTCACGCTCTGCCACAGTTCCATATTCGGGAAGCCTACGGCTTAACCATGTAGAGTCAGTAGCAAGATTCAGGGATGGTATATCGATAATCAAACCTGAGCTTCCTGTGTTCACATGAGAGAAACCTGATTTTCCAAAATGACATACCAGGACGCGCAGGTTATTCTTTCCCTTCTTTAGAAACGAAGCAATATCCACGACATCATAATATGAATCCCGGGGATTGGGACCACGCTTCAAACCGCCTTCAAAGACAGCGAGCGAATCGTTTATCCAAAGCCAGTATTTGGATTCGGCTCCAATCCTGGCTTCGGCATTGTCCGGTACTTTTTCTATGTTTATTTCCTTTTGAAATTCAATCCATGTGTTAGGCTCGTTGGCATTGACATCATCAGCCGAAATCCATATGGGTTTGGTAGCAAATGATGACAACGCGGCAAGGGCTGAAAGTATCGACAGCCATAAACCGATATTCATGTTGCTGATTCTAAATATCATAATTGGCAATTTTAATACTTGTGATATTTCCCTGACATCACATGAAGTGTTTCTGGAATCCATACCCGGTAACGGCTTGAAGGGCTCCAGTCATTGCCCGAAGATGCGAAATCACACAATTTTATCATTTTAGCCTGCTTGTTTTCCGGGTTTTCGAGATCTGAACCCAATACCATTGGAACCTCCATGGTGAGCCACGCAAATGATTTACCAAAAGTATCAGAAATTGTTGCAGGCACTTTTCCTGTTTCGTCGCATTCGATCACTGCACATTCATCCACATCGCCATCGTCAAAGCGGTTGTCTCGTGCAAACACTACAGGTCCGAATGAGATCGCTTGAAAATTGTCATGTCGCTGTATCCTGGCAGACAAGTCAAAATCAATCGTCACAATATCACCCTTTTTCCATTTTCTTGAAATTGACAGATAGCTCCCTTTATGGCTGTAATCCTGTTTTTCACCGTTTACCGCAACCATATAACCGTCACCGCTCCAGGCCGGTATTCTAACAGAGAGAGTGAAATCCTCCTCCTTCCGGGGCGTAACCGAGAGTTCAGCCTTGCCATTCAGGGGATACTCAGTCTTCATGTCAAGAGCGATTGTGTTTTTACCGATAGTTACATCGGCTTTCGATGGAAGTACCAAATTCACATAAAGGCGATTGCCATCCACCTGATAGGCCATTTCAGGGATAAGGGCAAATCCACGCGGGCCATTGGCATTGCAGCAGTTGATGTGCATTCCACACTGCTCCTCACCTGCTACACGCCTACCCTCAAGCGGACTGTATTTTGAGATTTGCGAGCCATCATTCTTCATTGAGGCCATCAGGGCATTATACATCGTCCGTTCAAACTCATCGATGTATTCAGGATTGTGGGTAGCACTCCATAGTCTGGAAAGAAACTGCATCCATGTAAAGGAAACACATGTCTCCATAGTATGGTAGGCGGGGAGGGTCTGTCGCCGCTTTCCTTCATACCAACATTCGAACGCTGCTCCTGACCCTGCTATATTAATCTCCTCGCCAATGATGCTTTCAGCTGTTTTCTTGGCTGCTTCAAGATATAGAGGTTCCCCCAATACGTTGCCCAATTCAACCAGACCTTCATAACATGACATCATTTCATAAGCCTTTTGCCCATTTTCATAGCTCCACCAATCTTTAGGATGTGAAGTACGTCTATTAACGGGCACACAATCCATCGCCTTGGTGATAAGTTGTGAATGACCATTCTTCTCAATGCTTTTGACTATGTTTTTGGCAAAATCGAGATAGCGGGGATTACCCGTCTCTTTGTAAAGATATACCACAGGTTCAAGTACCGAGCAACTCGCCATGCCTTGATAAAAACCTGTATCACCGATATCAACCCCACGGTCATTGAGTTCTCCGATGAGATGATCAATAACCCCGCAAGCAGCTTCAAGAGCCTTTTTATCACCTGTGAGCCTGTAATACGATATCAGGGACAATGTGGAATACTTTCTGCCCCATATATCCCAGTTGGTAAGGCGTTTTTCAGGTTTGTAATTGCCGATGTATCCATCGGAATGCTGTGTTCCCATAAACTCATTAGCAGCATCTTTAATCTGTTGCAAGAGTTGAGAATCGTTGGTGTATCGATATGAAGCGATAGCTCCAAGCATCCACTTACCGAAAAACTCCGACTGCCACCATCCTCCTTCGGTAGAATGCCGGAATGGCTCCACCAATTCCGAAACATCCTGAGCTTTCACACGCTTTTCTATGCACGTGTTTATACGATCACCCACAAAGCCGCCAATTTCAATACGGTCGGAACCGGCATGAACAATAGCGCTACAGGGTATCAGAGCACACAGAACCGATAACTTTTTAAAATATTTCATTCCGTTTATTGAATCTGTTTACGTTATAATCAACTATTTGTGTAATCCTTTATTGCGTAATAGCGGTATTAGCTTGTCAGGAACATCAGTCTGTATCATGTGGATGTTGGGATATACATTTAGTAAATCATCAAGCTGATTGTTATTTATATCATACTCGGGAATTGAGCCGTTGAGCACATGCAACAGATTGGCAGTTGTAATCATACCGTCACGTTCGGAACTTCCTATCGGAGTGCTGCCTCCATTTGGCGTATATGTGAATTGTACAAAATAATTACCCTTGAGTCCTACAAGTGGAGAATAAGCGCCCTGTCCCCATGTGTATGCGTGAGCCTCAGGGGTGTGTTTAATTACCTCACTGGTTTTCGTTGCGTTGTTGCAATAAAAAAACACTTGCTCCATCATTTCCAGATCTTTTACGATATCCATCACCTCTTTTGTCGAAGCCGTCCGTGGAGAGTAATCAAGATTGAAATAAACCTTACCTTTCCCGGCCTTAAGAAACTCCTCAAGAGTAGGCATTTTTTCATTGGTAACGCGACCTGAACGATCTGTCAGATTGTATTGCATAAGTTCAGCATATGTCATCTGGGTGATATCGCCCTTTCCATTGGTAGTAGCATCAATAGTCAGATCGTGACATACTACCACTACACCATCTTTGGTGCGGTGTGTGTCACATTCAATGACATCAGCATTTGATGCAATCGCTGCTGCCACGGCCGAAACTGAATTTTCAGGTATGGCTTTGTCGGAGGTGTGCGAGCGGTGTGTCATAGCCCACACTGTCTTGTTGCCAGCCTCCTTAAACTGTTTCATAGCCTCGGTCAATGCCAGCAAATCATATACAGTCACATCCTCCTCATACACGTTTGATCCCTGAGTTACTTTTACGCTATAAGTGCCGGGCTGTGAATACGTATATTTGAGTACTGTTGATGACTTGCCATGACCCACATTACCGTCCCCATAGTCAACCGTATAGTCTATATTTTTGTCACCTGTCGCATTGTAAAGCATCACTTTCAACGGCTCCTTATACATCATGGTTTTGTTTACATGCAAAAACATTTTCTGTAAGGAGCTTTCTGATTCCTCGCTTTTAGAGCAAGCTGCTGAACTTACAGCCAGCATTACATGTAAGGTTAAAATGATTGCAAACGACAGGCTTTTTTTTATGTTTTTGTAAAGTTGATATTGATTATGTCCCATTTTATTATCCGTTGGTTAATTTAGCGATCAATAAATCGCGATTGAATTGAATTAAAAAGCGAGAACTGCTGCAATATGACAGCAGCTCTCGCGGTCTTCCAAATAACTGTGGCATATGCGAAACCAATGCCACAGACCATAACAATCTAATTTACCTAAATCTATAATGAGAATTTTATCGTGTATACTGAGAGAATGTCACAGTTTTTGTGTTCATATCAATCTTGATATGATAGGTCCCGGGAATAAAGTTGTCAATATCAGCTACGCCGAATGTGAAATTGTCAGCGTTCTTGCCGAAGTAGCAACCGTATTCATTGACTATCGTAGCGTCTTCGCTGCGAAGAAGGATTTTATCCTCACCGCGTTCAAACTTATGATAATAAACATGTAACTGAAGATCTTGAGCATCGTTGACACCGAGGGTAAGTGTAGCTTCATAGATTCCGGCGGCGGTATTGGGAGCCCAGAAAGCCTCATAGGCACCGTCGGCAAAACTCTGGAAGTTGTCACTTGACATTGCATTATCCCAGTCGGTGAATGGGTGAGCGAGACCTTTGCCACGGAGCCACAATCCTTTGCCTTCACCTGTATTTGCATCATAAGAGAAGGTTTGGCAACCCATGAAGTAGAAGAGGCGATTGGCATCTGAGAACATCAAGCGGTGAGGATTGTCAGGTGTGGTAGACGGGGCAATGTAGTACCATTTACCATCGCGGAATTCAAAGAAGTCGGGGCTGAGCGAATACTCAAGGCCATAGAATCCTTCGAATGTCATCTCCTGCCCCTGCTCAAGATACAGATCGGCCCATACTGTATTGCCATTGAAATAAGTACCGTTCCATTCCTTAACAGGAACTCCGTTAACTTTACGGTTAGGCCATCCATTGAAGTTTAAGTCAGGAGCATATTCGTCGGCTTTGAGCAGAGTCAGGAAAAGATTGTTCTTGTCAGCAAAAATAGTGTATACACCCGGTTCGAAATCGAAACCGGCCACATATTTGCCATTGAAATGACCAAACGTGGACTCTCCATCCCAACCGGCATCGATGAGTGACGCAGGATAAGGAACTACCCATTCGTTAGTATCATAGTCGCCATTCGATTCCTGTCCCGGAGTCATATATAGTTTAAACTCAAAATCTTTAGCGAGATAAACAGTTGCCTGATAGCAGTTGTCGCCGAGCTTGACGCCCATCTGTACATCAGAAGGATTGCCCCATCCAAGTTCAGAAGTTACAGATTCACCGGCAGCCGAGGGGTGTCCGATGCCTCTGCCCGCAACCCAAATTACACCATCAACATTACCTCTTTGGACTGTCTCAAGATAAAGTCCCGAATGTTCAGGATTCATGTACAATTTATAATCTCCATCATTACCGATAAATGTAGCAGAATTACCTTCTACCAAAAAGAAAGTTTCCTGAAGAAGTTCGCCGGCACCTTCCGACAATTCGATTTCCTGCCCTTGGGATAGGTTGATAGCAATCTCAAACCATCCTGGATATACGGTACTTGGAGCAAGTGCTACGCCATTGACCTCAGGTATATCTGCGAAGGCGATATGGTCAATTTCTTCCATCCCCTTGCTGAATATTGTACCATTGCTATTGTCAATACCGGTCAAAGTCCCGTCAGAAACTTTAATCTGGGTAACTTGAGAACCGTTTATACGGCTTTCAATCTTTCCATTCTTAATGAACGAGAAGTTCTCGGATTGCTGAGCGCATACAGTTGCCATGGGAAACATCATGGCTGCTAAAGCGTATAGTGTTTTCATTGTTACTTATTTACGAGTTTTACTATTTTTGATTCGCCTCCAATTTCCACCTGAATCAATAGGATAGCTGAAGTGCTATTGACATTGAGCATACATGTTGAAGCATTGGGCGAGATAGTGGCGAGTTGTATACCTTGAGGGTTAAAGACATTTAGTTTGTCTATTTCTTTGTCAGCAACCACGGTAAGCACACCGCCTGACATAGAAACTTTCATGTCCTGACTCTCTACAGCATCCACACCGGAGGTACCATTACTACTGATCTTTATGATTGCATTTGAGAGTTCAAATGGTTGAATCCCATTGGCCGAGTGTGCGGTGATTTTTCCCTCTGTGAATGACAGTGCACTCACATTCTCGATTTTGCCTTGAAGCTGTCCGCTGCCGTCGTAAATTTCAAGGTCTTTAGCCCCTGCTGTGATGATGCCGCATGAAAGTAATCCCATACCGCAAATCACATTTTTCAATAAGTTCATAATGATTTGTTTTAGTTATTGATAATAGATTATCTGGTTTCATCAATTTTGGGAAGTTCTATTCCAACACTACATTGTCCACGTAACCGTTCATATCGATGGCATCTTTGCCCGTGACTTTTTTACCGTTTACATAGTAGTCTTTAATGTGAATGTTGGTGACTTGATTGTTGGGGCCATAGCCCTTTAACTCTATACGTGGATAAGTACGGCTGCCTATACAACGTATGTTCTTGAAGCGCACGTTGTCGATTTTGCCTCTCTTTTCCTTTTCTGTAGAGTATTGGGTATTATAAATCCCCAGTGAGATTGCTCGACCCCAATTGGAAGTATCGATGCTGGAACCCGAGAGTGACGCGCTATCAGTGATAGGTTCTTCGATTGATATGTTCTCAAACTCGATATCGGAGATATGGGCCAGGTCGCCATTCTGCATGTCAAGGGCAGCCATGGTATAATGTGGCACATAGCAATTGGAAACCTTCACATCGCGTATTTCATCAATCATGGTTTCTGCTCCGAACTCTATGATTTTACCCCAGTCGTTCCACAGAACGCAATTGTCGATTCGTATATGCTCAGAGATTTTCTGCGTGTCATAGACCCATTGCAGACCTTTTATCGTAATGCAGTCATCAAACGAACGAATAAAAGAGTTTTTTACAGTGATATTGCTGCAATTCACTATATCGATACCGTCTGAATTGTAGCGCCACAGTCCCACGAGTTTCACGTTGTCGATTGTCAAGTTATCGCAGCAGGTGGGCACTATGCCCCAACTCTGCGGGTCGCGCAGAATGATGCCGCCAATGTAGGCATTCTTGACTTTGTGCAAGCTGATTGGTTGATCCGGAGCGTTTTTGGCTACCCGGCTCGCATCAAGGATTCCTTTACCAACTATGTTGATATTTGACGTATTCTCACTTTTTATTACACCGTAGCACACAGCTCCTTCATCAATATATACTGTTTCGTTACTGTTCAGGGTCAATGTGCCGATATTGTGGTCACCGGGTCCATAGTATCTGACGACACCCTCGTTACGGTAAGCCTCAATTACGCCTTTTGGATTGGCAAAGATATGCAATGCCTGATGATGGCCGTTCACCTCGACGACAATCTGGCACGGTTTGTTTACTGAAAACTCGATTGTCCTATCCTCCACTTTTGGAACAATGCCAAATTCAGTAGGGCGTATATCAACTGTGCTGATATCTTTATCGGTTGTAACTTTGATTGTCTGTCCGTCCTCATAATCGAATGAAGCGAAATAAGCTATTTCAGTTTGGGTGAGAGGACGCTCAGTTCCATTATAGTAGTCATTGGCGGGAAATTTTGAGACTCTTGCCTCGTAAACCTTTGCATCTTCCCCGGCAACTTCAACCTTGAACGCATATTCTGTGACTGGAGGAACTACAGGAGTCAGTTCGCCTTTGACATCATCATTGCTGCAAGAAAACATCATTGCAAGCAATGGTATGGTGAGAATATTGAATTTCATTTTCATAAAAATGGTTGTTTTGACCACCGGAACACGGTATTCATGCATCCGGTGGCCTAACATTTATCAGTATTTTTTATTTTGTGTCAATTTTGGTAATAGCATGACCCCCGAGATCAATCATCATATCCGGGATTTTCCACAAGATTAGGATTGTTGCCGGTGCGGTCCAGCGTGATCGGGAAGTAGTAATTGCTTACGGGGAATCGTGGGGAGAAGCTGGTACCGTCGACATTGTCCAGTACTTCAAGTTTGTATTTGCGTGTACGGAAATCGAGAATATACCGAAGACCCGAATTGGGCTTTGACAGTACATCTTCTGCAATTCTCCAACGGCGCACATCCCAGTAGCGGTGACCCTCGAAAGCAAGTTCTACTCGACGTTCGTGGCGTATTTTTTCACGATCTACAGTCGTGAGCTCCTTGATTCCTGCTCGACTTCTTATTTTATTTATGGCAGCAAGGGCTTTGCCGGTTTCACCGACTTCATAGGCAGCCTCAGCCAGATTCAAAAGAATCTCACCATAACGGAACACAAGGTAGTCACTTTCAGAGATAGATGGGAAAGCCATGTTGTTTACATTCTCGTCAAGGTATTTCATGACACCGAATCCTGTACCGAAACTATTATCGACCGACTGGGTTCCGAGAGCCTGTACACCGCTATACGATCCATCGCTCAGTATCTTGCCATCGGGCTTAATAAGACCGTTATGGAAATCTACTTTTGTTCCTTTCCAGTTTGTATTCTGCGTATATATGGTTGCAAAGAAACGCGGATCTTTGTTTTTCCAAAGAGCATCTGTGGTATAGAGCTTAGACTGAAGCTCCTCACGGTCAAATGCTCCGGGCGTTCCATCTATATACTCAAAAGTCTCGGCCATTTCAAGATAGGGTGCATCTTTGTTGCCTGCGTTCCACGACTGAGGTTTGGGACATTGCGCGAAATCATAACCCCAGGAATGTCCACCGTCAACAGCACCAGAGTTGTGTGATACAGGCGTCTTATTATGACGCTTGGCAAAGATTACCTCTGAATTGTTTTTTACAAGGAAGATATTCTTGAAATTGGCGACTTTGTCTGATTCATTATTGTAAAGAGAGTGTTTCTTCCCAATTTCTTCACTGGCCTTTATACATTCTTTATAATAGTGCTCGGCAAGATCAGAAGGAATACCGAGCAATCCATCAAGTTGAATAGTTCCGAACTGGGCGATACTGCCGGCATAAAGAGCTGCGCGGCTTTTCAGAGCCAAAGCGGCATACTTTGACGGACGGCCGAGATCACCAGCCGGAACATCCTCATTAAGATATTCATTATTGATGATATCATCCATCTCGCTGATGATGAAATCATAAATCTGCTGTTCCGAGTTACGTTTCGGGAACAGCTCGTCATAAGGATCGTCAAGACTCTGTGGTACAGTGATGAGAGGGACGCCTCCATATCGCTTTACCATTGCAAAGTAGTTGAACGCACGGAGGAAACGGGCCTCGGCCATGCGCTCCTTCTTGAGACTTTCCGACATGGGAGAGTCGGGTACACGTTGAATGAACTCATTCAGCGAACGTATCACGTTGTAGGATAGATTCCACCACTCCATCAGGCCACCGTTGATTCCAACACCATTGGCCTTGAAGTCGCGCACACTCTCTGTATTGTATTCCCAATTGGCTTTGGCCTCGTCGGCAATCTCGTTGATCCAGGCCCAGCCCATGCCAGCCTCGCTCCACCAATAGTTTCCACCTCCGGTAAAATATCCCGGTGTCTCGTTTACCATTACACTGGTTTTGTAGTAACATTCGGTAAGATATCCATCGATGAGAACAGGATCACGCCATACTGCATCGTCTGTTATCTTATCGAGCGGTGCCTTGTCCAGTACATCGTCACACGAAGCTAACGAGAACAACAGAGCCAGAATGATACTTATATTATAAATTTTTCTCATATTGTTAAATTTGATTATGTCGGCTAATACTAACGATTTGATTTTTAAAATGAGACGTTAAGTCCAACGCTGATTGTGCGCTGCTGAGGGTAGTAAGCGCCTGCATTGGGAGCCTCAGGGTCAACTCCATATTTTCCAAGCCTGTTGATGGTGAACAAATTGGTTCCCGAAAGATATAGGCGTGCGTTGCTGATATAGCATTTGCCCATCCATTTCTGTGGCAGAGTGTAACCTAAAGATGCCACTTTCAAGCGCAGGTAACCGGCTTTCTTGTAGTTATAGTCGGAGCGGAGTTTGTTGGAGGAAGCACCACCGAGTCGAGGGTATATTGCATTGGCATTATTGTTCTGCTCTGTCCACCTTTCTTCAAACAGTACAGTAGAATATAAATCATTGTTGCTTATATTCTGTGAGTATCCGAATGAACCCTGGAACAACATTGTAAGGTCAAAACCTTTATATTTGAAACCGGTGGTCAGTCCGAAAATCCAGTGTGGCATTGTGCCAGATCCAATCTCCTTCTGGTCTCGCCAGTCTATTTTGTTGTCACCGTTAAGGTCCTTATACTTTACATCTCCTATGCGCAATGTAGAGTTACCTTTTAGGGCTTCATAATATGGAGCGGCATCAATTTCATCCTGGCTGGTAAACAGTCCATCAGAAACGTACCCGAAAACACAGTCGGTATATTTGCCTGTAACTTTATTTATACGTTCCTGATCGGGATCGGTGTAAACGGGGTCACCGTAACTTTTCCACTTGGCACGTGACCATGAGATCGTTCCGCTGATGTCATAAGTAAGACCGGATACTTCTCCATATGTTCCTACCTTAACCTCGAAACCACGGTTGCTGATTGCATTGACATTTTCCGGGGGCAGGTCGGCACCGAATGTGCTTGGAACCGTACGGTTACGTATGGCAGGAATGCCTGAGCGTTCACGATAGAAAACATCGGCTTCTCCGTAAAGTTTGCGTCTGAAGAATGCAAAATCAACACCTGCGTTATATATTTTCATTTTTTCCCATGTCAAATACGGATTGGCAAGACCTGTTGACTGCAGACCGCGTACGGATGTGTCGCCAAACAGATATGTGTGCCCCATTTCATAAGCTGCCAAGTACTGGAAATTACCTACTCCATCGTTACCAGACTGTCCATAGCTGGCTCGGAGTTTCAAATTGTCCATCCACTGCGCATTCTCCAGAAATTTCTCATTGGATGCGACCCAACCAAGTGACACACTGGGAAAGTAGCCCCATCTTTTTCCGGGAGGAAACTTAGCCGAAGCATCGGCACGGAATATAGTCTCGATAAGATATCGGTTAGCATAGTTATAGTTAAGACGAGCCACAAAGCTCTTTCGGCCCATCTCTGAAGCCGATCCGTCGTTGGTCATACCGTCTGTGCTGCCGGCAAACATCTGTTCGATTGCCGTCATCATGTAATCCTTACGCGATGCCGACAACATATCGCTTTTATAGTCGATCATCTCAAAGAGCGCCATTGCCGATAGTTTATGATCCTGATTGAATGTATTTTCATAGTTGAATGAATACTGCTGGGTGAACATCTCCGAGCGGTCATGCTGCTGGGAAAGTGACGCCTTGTCACCATATGTACCGGCAAGGGTATATATATCACTTGTAGGCTCATAGGTGTAAAGTTCTACCGGTTTTTGCCAACGTTTCGAGAATCGATATTGTCTACGATAGTTCTCAAACAAGCGAAAAGAAAGTCCCGGGAGATACTTGAAATTATATACAAGTGAAACAGTGCCCTTTATTTCTTCCCAACGGGCATCGTTGTAACCGCTAAGGTCGCGATTAGAGCTCACGTGCAGACCACCGGTTCCGGCACCATAGGCATAAGACACCTTTGTCGGATCGGGCAACGAAGCGGGATAATAAGGAAGCGTTGTCCAATAATCTTGCCATATATCTCCTCCGGCTCCAAATCCGCGCACTGTATATTCACGGTCTTCCTGAGTATATGCAAGATCCAGTTGCAACGTTAGATTATCAAAAATAGAGGCATCAACGTTGGACTGCAAGTTGTAACGTTTGAAACCGCCACCATTCTTCTTGATCATTGTTTTTTGGTCGAGATAACCAAAAAAGGCGTAGTACTTAATTTTCTTTGAGCCACCGCGAACAGAGATGTTGTGTTGTTGCTCTGGAGCCCAGTCTCTGATAAGTTCGCTATACCAATCAGTGTTGGGATAGGCAGGATCCGTACCTTCATAATACTTTTGCACCTGCTCAGCTGTAAAAGGAGCTGACGATGCAGGTTGACCTGACTGAATCCAAGCTTCACGTTCCATTTCCGAACGTTGTCCTGCGCTTGCCGGTTTCAACATTTTAGTTGCGCCCTGCCAACTGAAAGAGGTACTTAATGTAATTGTTGGTTTCTGCTCAATTCCTCGCTTGGTCGTGATAAGAATAACACCATTACCGGCACGGGCTCCATAAATGGATGCTGCACCATCTTTCAGAATAGAGATTGATTCTATCTGATTTGCGTCAATCTGATTAAGGCCGCCCTCTACACCGTCAACGATCACAAGTGCTGACTCAAAGCCACGAATGCTCAGACTTGCGGAGTCTTCACCTGGCTGACCACTTGTCTGGGTCGCCATCAGTCCCGGCATTTTACCTACAAGCGCGTTCGATGCAGTGGCAACAGGAGTTACTGTCAGGTCCTTGGAATTCAGGCTTGATACGGAACCGGTCAGATTGCCCCTTCTCTGGGTGCCGTAACCGACTACCACTACCTCGTCCAAAATCTGTGCGTCTTCTTCAAGTTTCACATTGACTTCTCCGGTTTTGCTCACTTTCAATGTGACCGGTTTAAAACCTATATATTTATATTCAAGTGTTGAACCCTCCGGCACCTCCCATGTGTACTCGCCGTCCAAATTGGTAGCGACTCCGCCAGATACGGAACTTGAGGTGATTGATACTCCAACAAGCGGATCCCCATTGGCATCGGATACAATACCCGAAATTTTTACTTTTACTCCTTTCTGCGAATTGTCACTGGACTTTTTATTACTGAGGACAATCTGTTTCTTCCTAACGTCAAATGATATATTGCTTTTGGCAAATAACCGTGGAAGAACACTTTCCACCGGCTCGTTAGTAGTTTTTAATGTCACCCGATGATTCAGATCCACCACATCTTTATTATAGATGAAATGGTAGTCGGTCTGCTTTTCAATCTGCTCAATCACATTTATTAATGGAGAGCTGTCTGCATTGATTGTAACGTTGATGTTTTGAGCTATGGCCGGAATACTGACACATAACAGCATTAAAACTACACACATTTTAATGCCATGCGTCATCAGCCTCGACACAAAAGCTCGATTACTTACTTTATCCATATTGATTAATGTTTGGTTTCAGGGAAAAATGTTTTAAGATTCAGAATGTGATTTTTTAGTTCATGGTGTTTAAATTGAGTTAGATTTTCAAAAAAGACGTTTATGCATGAGTTTACCACATTGAAAAACTTCATTTTAACATTTTAACTAAAAATAAGCTATAAAAAGCCCTCGATAAAATATGGTATATTTTTATATAGACGTCAAAGTCCATGTTTACCACATTGTAAAATGATGTTTTTTATTCAGGTATCGAGATATTTTTATTTTGGAATGTAATCGCTTGGTTAATAATTTTTTTGTTAATAATTTTGCGATGAAATAACCATAACAGATGTCCGGCGACCAGAATTTTAACGAGCAATTACTCTTGGCTGCCTTGAAGTTTGACAGCCATGAAGCGTTTTCGCTAATTTTCCGACGATATTACACAGACCTTGTGTTGTTCGCCGGCTCATTTTTCGTTTCTCAAGCTGATTGTGAAGATATAGTTCAGAATGTCTTTTATAAAATATGGAAAGAAAGGAAAACGCTTGATATCACAAGGTCGTTAAAATCCTATCTTTTTAAACTTGTGCAAAATCAGTGTCTTGATGAGCTAAGGCATAAAAAGGTTAAACTCGCTTACGAGACATACGCGCATAAGCAGATTTTAGCCTTATCACCTCATGATTACATATTACATGCTGAGCTAAAGAACAAATATGATGATATAATTGCCAAGATGCCATCAGCTGAGCGTGAAGCATTTTTATTAAGTAGGGTTGAACAGTTGAAATATGCAGAAATCGCTATAAAACTAAATGTCTCAGTCAGGACGGTTGAAGTTAGAATAAGCAACGCCCTGAAATTTCTTAAACTTAATCTCAAGAATTTCCTTTCGATTGTAATGCTGTTATTATCTCAAAATTTTAATTAAAATGCCGGATATGAATCGTGAAATAAATGATCGCAACAAGATGAATGAAATAATCGCCCGATATCTGACCGGAGAGGCTTCCGAAAATGAGGTCGAAGTGCTTTTGCAATGGATTTTGGAATCGGAAGACAATAAACAGGAATATTTGTTCCAGAAACAACTTTGGGATAGCTTGAACCCTGCCTTTGATAAGGATAAAATTGACATCGTCACAGCCGAGAAGAACCTGAATAAAAAGATTGGTTATAATCATACAGCCAATTTTTTAATGAAGAAATTAGTAAGTATATGGTCACGAATTGCTGCCGTATTAATTTTGCCTATTATATTGATAGGTGGATATTTCATCATTTCTGATGATGAAACTTCGTCAACTCCTATCACAATTGTTTCTTCATATGGTTGTAGCATGGAAACAAGTCTTCCTGACGGTTCAAAAGTTTGGCTGAACGCTAATAGCAAACTGTCATACAATGAACCTTTCTGTCGAGAACATCGTGACGTAATGTTGGAAGGTGAGGCTTATTTCGAGATCAACTCCGATAAAAAGCATCCATTCGTGGTTTCTGCTTCCGATTTAACAGTAACTGCAACCGGAACAGCATTCAATGTAAACTCCTATAATTGCAATAACGCGTCGGTTTCAGTTACGCTTGTGAGTGGAAGTGTCGAAGTTGGTACTTCTGACAACAAATCCTATAACATGTCCCCGGGGCAACATTTGATTGTAAAAGATGGGAATGTTAAAATCTCGGACAATGTCATGACGGATAAATATTGCTCATGGCGTAATGGTATTCTTGATTTTGATGATGATACATTACAAGACATCTTCAATAGACTGGAACAGATATATAACGTTAAGTTCATTTTATCAGATGCAGGTATAGCTAATTATAGGTATCATGCAAAATTTAATGGAGAAACACTTTCTGAAATTCTGCATTTGATTGAAATGACCAGCCCGGTAAAATGTCAAGTCCTTGACAAAACAGATGATGAGACTAAAACTTTGATTGAGGTGGCGTTAGCAAATTAGCACAGACCGGTTCTTAAACTGAGATTGGATTGACTTTCATAGTGCTGAGATTGAGGTATAGGCCTTGATTCTCCAGCATGCCGTGGCGGAACATTTTCCACAGGAGGTTACAGCCTAAGAGCCCATTCCTTATCTAATGGTCTCTTAGGCAACTCACGCATATCTCGGGTGCTTTTCGCCGTTCGGGATATGACCCCGGCGTTAACATTTTTTGTGGAACAGGCTCTGAATAAAAGTCGTATATTTGTTGCTTTAAAACAGCTTACGATGAAAATTGCACTTATAGGATATGGAAAGATGGGGCATGCCATAGAACGTATAGCCCTCGACCGCGGCCATGAGATAGTGTGCCGCATCGATGCCGACAATATTAACGATATCGATGGCGATGAGTTTGCCACCGCTGATGCCGCTATCGAATTCACTATGCCACAGGCCGCTGCCGACAATTGTATGCGGGCCATCAGGCGAGGTGTCCCAGTAGTGTCGGGAACTACGGGTTGGAATGAGAGCCTCGCCAGGCTCAAAGCTGCATGTGATGCCGGGGAAGGCACCCTCATGTGGAGCAGCAATTTCTCAATCGGTGTGAATCTGTTCAAGGCTCTCAATAAGTACTTGACGCGGCTCATGAAGCCGTTCAAGCAGTACAGGCCATCAATGACTGAGGTGCATCACATTCATAAGCTCGACCACCCGAGCGGTACAGCCATCACGCTGGCCGAAGGGATAATGGAGGTTGACCCCGATATAAAGGCATGGACCGAGGACCCCACCGACAATCCGGCAAGCCTGGTCATAAGCCATGAGCGGCGTGGAGAAGTTCCCGGCATACATTCCATAACCTGGGACTCACCGGTCGATTCCATAACGATAACCCATGATGCCAAGAGCCGCGACGGCTTTGCTCTCGGAGCTGTAATGGCCGCCGAGTGGCTGGCAGGTAAGAAAGGGTATCATGATATTGACGAATTTATAAACGAACTCATCTGAGCGCGAATTTCTTTACTGAGTTCAACGTAACAACACATGGAGCAAAACGATAAAACGAATTTTAAGGAAGATTTCATGCGGCGTGTGAGCGAAATCAAGACGACACGCTGGGTGAGATTTGGTATTGTTGCTGTAATA
Source organism: Clostridiales bacterium (assembly GCA_023666645.1). Classification (GTDB taxonomy): domain Bacteria; phylum Bacteroidota; class Bacteroidia; order Bacteroidales; family Muribaculaceae; genus JAAVFS01. The sequence goes on along the minus strand of JAMPBP010000001.1, from coordinate 602,167 downwards.
TTCCTGGCATGGGTAGCCTGGATGGGCAACTGGTGGCTGGCACTGTTCCTGCTGCTGCTTTTCGACATATACATCACCGGTTATATTCCCTTCACATGGTGGAAGAAGAGCAAATCGGTGGCCACACGCTCGGTGATGAGCTGGGTCGACGCTATAGTGTATGCTCTCGTTCTTGTATATTTTGTCTTCGCCTTCATAGGCCAGAACTACCAGATACCGTCATCATCGCTTGAGAAAACCCTTCTCACGGGCGACTATCTCTTTGTCAATAAAGCTGTATTCGGTCCACGCGTGCCGATGACTCCGGTCAGTTTTCCTCTTGTGCACAACCGCTTCCCCGAGTGGCTCGGCGGTGGCAAGAGTTTCCTGGAGAAACCATCGGTCAAATACCATCGTCTCAAAGGTTTACGCAATATAGAGAGCGGGGATATAGTAGTATTCAATTTCCCGGCCGGCGACACTGTCCTCGTCGACAACCCTTCGACATTCGACTATTACCAGATGCAGCAGCTATATCGCCAGGGGCGCCTTGCCGGAGGTAACCCGTCGCTTGCCGAAAAAATTTATTACCCGGTTGACCGTAGGGAGAACTACGTGAAACGCTGTGTAGGCCTGCCCGGGCAGCGTCTCAAGATTGTCGATGGCATAATCCATATCGATGGTAAGCCTCAGCCCACCCCCACCAACGCCCAGTTCAACTACATCGTAGGCACCAATGGCAATATCATCACCGACGAAGAGTGGGACAATCTTGGGGTCAACATGAGCGACAGAGTGAAACTCGCCCCTGCCACAAGCGACAATTCCTATCTGTTCTATCTGCTTTACTACAATGGACTCAGCGCTGATGAAGTGGCGGCATCACCCCACTACATGGTACCTCTTACAGCCGCAATGGTCAAGGAGCTCGAGTCACGCGGTGATATAACGACATTGCGGAAAGCCACCCCGGTCGAGATGGCGGGGCAGTTGTACCCATTTGCCCTGTCCAGTCAATGGGATCGCGCCAATTATGGTGGCGATGAGGGGTTGCTCATCCCCAAGAAAGGGATGACATTGCCCATCGACGAGACGGCCTGGGCCATATATGAACGCCCCATAAGAGTCTACGAGAACAACCCTACCGCTACCTTCAAGAACGGAAAACTATATATTGACGGCCAACCACGCGACACCTATACGTTTGCCATGGACTACTACTTCATGATGGGCGACAACCGCGACAATTCGCTCGATTCACGTTACTGGGGTTTCGTGCCCGAGGACCACATAGTGGGTACACCGTGGCGAGTGCTCGTATCGTTTGACGGTGAGAAGGGCGGTGTGAGATGGAACCGAATATTAAAGGATGCCAATCCCGACAAGTAGTGACACACTACACCATATACCCAGACAGTACCGTACTGCTGGAGCCACGCTACTACGGATCGGTGGCGTGGTATGCTGCCATGGCCGCCCATGAGTATTGCTTGGTCGACTATGGAGCGCGATTTGACAAGCGCCACAAACTCACCCATCGCACCACCATCGCTGATGTGAACGGTCGGCTCGACCTCACGATGCCGCTTACCCACTCACAGCCCCACGATTCCCAGCCTCTATCATGGCGCGACATGAAGCTTTCACACCACGGTGACTGGTGGAATGTACACCGGGTCGCTCTGGAAAGTGCCTATGGGCGCACACCTTTTTTTGAATACTACATTGACCGCTTCCTTCCAGTGCTCAGTCCCGGTGTTGTCGAAGAGTTTGACACACTCGAAGCCGTCGACCGGTACATAGACAGGCATGTGCGTCGGCTGCTTGACCTCGATGCCGACGTGGAGAGCCCGGTGGGAACCATCATCGACATGCGTGGCAAGGAACCGGAGTCCCACAATCCTCCCCCTTATTACCAGGTAAGAGCCGACAAACTGGGATTCATACCATCGCTGAGCATTCTCGACCTGCTGTTCAACATGGGACCCGAGGCCCAACTCTATCTCAAGAAACTGTGCACGGCCCTTCCACTACTGCAAGGGCAAAAATAATATTGCATATCTCTAATTTCCTACTCCTAATACACCAACCATGGAATCAATCACTCGACTATACAAGATAGGACTGGGTCCGTCAAGCAGTCATACTATGGGACCGCGTCGCGCCGCCATAGAGTTTTTGGAAAAGACACCGGGTGCTGCCTCCTACACCGTGACACTATATGGCTCCCTCGCAGCCACAGGCAAGGGACACCTCACCGACAAAGCCATCCTCGACGTGATGCTGCCTGCAGCACCCACCGAGATAGCGTGGCAACCCGACACATTCCTTCCCTTCCACCCCAATGGGATGAAACTCACTGCCTATGACAAGGAGGGGAATATCATGTGCTCTGACACCGTCTACTCCATTGGCGGTGGTGACATAGTTCATGAGGGAGAGCAACGCACATCGTCACGCTCCATCTATCCCCTCACCACCATAGCCGAAATACTCAAATGGTGTGAGGATACAGGCCGAAGCTACTGGGAATATGTCGACACCTATGAAGACCCCTCGGTGTGGGACTATCTGAAACATGTATGGGAAGTGATGAAAGCCGCTGTCGAACGCGGTATTGAGGCCGAGGGTGTGCTTCCCGGTGGTCTCGGTGTGCGACGCAAGGCTGTGAGCTACCATGTCCATGCCGCGGGCTACAACAGTTCCCTTAAGAGCCGCGGACTGGTGTATGCCTATGCTTTGGCCGTGAGTGAGGAAAATGCCGCCGGCGGTGAGATTGTCACCGCTCCCACATGCGGCTCTTGTGGCGTATTGCCTGCCGTGCTGTATCACTTGCACACCTCCAAGGGATTCTCTGAGCAACGTATTCTCAGGGCTCTCGCCACAGCCGGTCTATTCGGCAATGTAGTGAAGCATAACGCCTCGGTATCGGGTGCTGAGGTAGGGTGTCAGGGCGAAGTGGGTGTGGCATGTGCTATGGCCGCTGCCGCCGCCAGCCAGCTTTTCGGTGGGACACCGGCCCAGATTGAATATTCGGCCGAGATGGGTCTCGAGCATCACCTGGGGCTCACCTGCGACCCTGTGTGCGGCCTGGTGCAGATTCCATGTATCGAGCGCAACGCCTACGCTGCTGCCCGTGCTCTCGACGCCAACCTCTACTCGGCATTCAGTGATGGCCGTCACCGCGTCACCTTCGACCGCATAGTGGAAGTGATGAAACAGACCGGCCACGATCTCCCCAGTCTATACAAAGAGACCGCCATGGGAGGTCTTGCAGCTATCAAATAGCCTCGTGCCTCATGATGGGTTGCAGGGATAGCTTCATGGCCAATCCCTGCAACCCGTAATCATAATCAGGGAGCCTGAGAGGGTGAAAATCTTGAAGCAAAATAGGGGTATTTTTTAATCAAAATCAATTTTGCTACAGTATGTAATTTGCTAATTTACTTTTTAAAATCTATTTTTGCAACAATAAAATTTATAATGTAGACCAATCAATTATAGTCCATGAAAAGCAAATTACTCATTACCGGACTTGCTCTCCTGATGTCATCGTCGATGGCAAGCTACGGGCAAAGCTATTCTGAAAATTTAAATCGCGGCGCGGTGATAATGGTCAACGGTCGTGTTCCTTACCTATCATGGAGAAGTCTCGTCACCGATTCTCCCGATATGTACTTCGACATCTATCGCGCTGGCAAGAAAATCAATAAAACCCCTATTACCGGTTCCACCGACTATATCGACAGCAGCGGAAAGATAACCCAGACCTATGTCATAAAGGCCATGATAGGCGACCAGGTGGTTGAGGAATTCTCTCCGCTCAAATGGGCGACCTCAAAGGATCTCACTCTCAACCGTCCCGAGGGTGGCGTGTCGCCCGACAACAGCGAGTATACCTATTCACCCAACGACTGCTCGGTGGGCGATGTCGATGGCGACGGTGACTACGAGCTGATAGTGAAATGGGCCCCGAGCAACCACAAAGACAACTCTCAGAGCGGCTACACCGGCAACACAATCATTGACTGTTATGAGTTTGACGGCACACAGCTGTGGCGCGTGGACCTGGGCATCAACATACGCTCAGGCGCCCACTATACCCAGTTCATGGTCTATGACTTTGACGGTGACGGCAAGGCCGAGATGATATGCAAGACAGCTCCGGGTAGCATCGATGGTACAGGAGCCTATGTCAACCAGGCCGCGACCCAAGATGTCATCAAGAATGCCAATAACGCGAAAGACTGGCGCGTGTCGGGCGGACGCATCAATGGCGGACAGGAGTGGCTTACAGTCTTTGAGGGTGAGACAGGCAAGGCTGTCCACACCATCTTCTACAACCCCAACCGCAACACCAAGCTCGGCGGCGATGCCTCAGGCACTTTCAACTGGGACGACCGCAGCGGCAAGAGCGACACCGGAACATACGGTAACCGTGGCGAGCGCTACCTGGCCTGTGTGGTACATCTTGACGGACTCGAAGCCCGTCCCAGTGCTGTGATGTGCCGCGGCTACTACACATATGCGTTCCTATGGGCTGTCGACTTTGACGGTGAGCAATTATCCACACGCTGGCTGCACTCCTCAACCTCGACAACCAAATACACCGTGACCGACCGCGACGGTGTCACCACCAGCTATACCCCCGGAGCTGCGACCCGCGGTGCCGGAAGCCGTACTGCCTATGGCAATGGTAACCACAACCTCACGGTGGGCGATGTCGATGGCGACGGCAAGGATGAGATTCTGTGGGGAGCTTGCGGCATCGATAACGACGGTACCCTGCTGTATTCCACAGGCTATGGCCACGGTGACGCTATCCACCTGGGAAAGATGATTCCCGGTCGCGAGGGATTACAGGTATATGATGTTCACGAGGCAAGCCCCTACGGCTGGGACCTTCACGACGCGGCTACAGGCGAGATATTATACAGCGCCACGGCAACCGGTGACACAGGACGCGGCATTGCAGCCGATATCGACCCCAATAATGAAGGCTACGAGATGTGGTGTTCGAGCGACGGCACTCCCCGCAGTGCCGCCTCCGGCAAAACAGTGAGAACTGTCACCCCATCACAGAATTTCCGCATTTACTGGGACGGTGATCTTCAGGACGAACTGCTCAACTCAAGCTCCATCTCAAAATTTGTCATAGATACCGAAGGTAACGGCAGCATCAGCACTCTCGCTACCCTCAAGGGCTCATCATGCAACGGCTCCAAGGCCACTCCATGCCTGTCGGCCGACATATTCGGAGACTGGCGTGAAGAGGTGATTCTCTGGGACCAGAACAATCCCTCCAAAATATATATCAACTCCACCGCTATCGCATCTGAACACAGGGTGCCATGCCTCATGCAGGACCACACCTACCGCATGGCAATATGCTGGCAGAATGTGGCCTACAATCAACCCCCTCATCTGGGCTACTACCTTCCCGACTACAAGACCAATGCCGGAGTAGATGATATCACAGCCGATTATCCTGTCAACGGCAACACTACAATCTACAGTGCCATATCGGGCATGAAAGTAAAAGAGCAGAGAGGAGATGTAATCTCCATAATGTCGGACCTCGCCCCCGGCATCTACATCGTCACCTACCCCGACGGCCACACTGAGAAAGTAGCCAAGCACTGATACTTGTCACATAAGCAAGTTCAGGAACAATTCCTTAGCATAAGCTAATTTGAAATGCGTACTAAATAAAGAGTATATAGTATAGAATGTCAGCCGCGGGGCAATCGCTGTGTCACACACAGACTGATTGCCCCGCGGTAATTTTTTGACCTATAGGTATAGAATTTTGAGAAATTCAATATTCAACCGGGAAGGTTTCGTCGTATCTGGCGATTCGGGTGTATTCATGCTGTTCAAAAATTAAAGACAAAGAACTATTTAATGTCAGTTACTGGTGTGATTTTATCATTGCGACAAGGAAGCCATAGGATTTCATGAGATTGCGGGCACATGGCAAAAAACTTGCCCAATTGTAGTTTTTGTGATTGCTGTTTTATAATTTTGCGGTGTCTAACATCATACGACCATGATACGCAAATATGATTATCTCGTGATAGGGTCGGGCATCGCCGGAATGAGCTTTGCCTTGAAAGTTGCCGGCAAGGGCCGGGTAGCCCTTGTGTGCAAAACCACACTCGACGAGGCCAATACCGCTCTCGCCCAGGGAGGAGTGGCCTCGGTGACCAATCTTGAAGTTGACAACTTTGACAAGCACATCAACGATACCATGATAGCCGGCGACCAGCTCAGCGATATCGACGCTGTGACAAAGGTGGTCACTGAAGCTCCGTCACAAATCAAACAGCTCATAGAGTGGGGCGTGAACTTCGATAAGAAGGAAGATGGCACCTTTGACCTCCACCGCGAGGGTGGACACTGCGAGTTCAGGATTCTTCACCACGCCGATAACACCGGCTATGAGATTCAGCAGAGTCTCATCAAGGCCGTGAAGTCCCACCCCGATATCGACATCTTTGAGAATCATTTTGCCATAGAGATAATCACCCAGCACCACCTGGGAAAAATCGTGACTCGACGCACCCCCGACATCACCTGCTACGGTGCCTATGTGCTCACCCCCGGTGGCGAGGTCGACACTTTCCTCTCGCGCATTACACTGATGGCTACCGGAGGTGTGGGAGCGGTCTACCAGACCACCACCAATCCGCTGGTAGCCACCGGCGATGGCATCGCCATGGTTTACCGTGCCAAAGGAACGGTAAAGGACATGGAGTTCATACAGTTCCACCCCACAGCCCTGTTCCACCCTGGCGACCGTCCCTCATTTCTCATCACCGAGGCGATGAGAGGTTATGGAGGTGTGCTGCGTAATCTCAAGGGTGAGGAATTCATGCACAAGTATGACCCCCGCCTCTCGCTTGCACCCCGCGACATAGTGGCACGCGCCATTGACAGCGAGATGAAACAGTGGGGTGACGACCATGTGTACCTTGATGTGACCCACAAGGACCCCGAGGAGACAAAACGCCATTTCCCGAATATTTACCGCAAATGTCTTGAACTGGGTATCGATATCACCAAGGATTATATTCCTGTTGCCCCCGCCGCCCACTATCTGTGTGGTGGTATAAAGGTCGACATGAATGCCGAGTCGTCAATCAAGCGACTGTATGCCGTGGGTGAATGCTCATGTACCGGCCTGCATGGCGGCAACCGCCTGGCCTCCAACTCACTCATCGAGGCTGTGGTCTATGCCGATGCCGCAGCAAGGCATGTCCTGGAACATGCTTCCCACTACGATCTGCGTGACGATGTCCCCGAGTGGAACGACGAGGGAACACGCCACCCTGAGGAAATGGTGCTCATAACACAGAGTATCAAGGAGGTGAACCAGATCATGGGCACCTATGTGGGTATAGTGCGTAGCAATCTGCGTCTTGACCGTGCCTGGAACCGTCTCGACATTCTCTACGAGGAGACTGAGCGGCTGTTCAAGGAATCGAAGGCCTCGCGCGAGATTTGCGAACTGCGCAACATCATCAACGTGGGTTACCTGATTATGCGTCAGGCCAAGGAGCGTAAGGAAAGCCGCGGCCTGCATTACACCGTCGACTACCCACCCGTGAAACAGCGTGACTAAGCGACCACAAAATATATTGCCCCCTTGCATGCACCCGGGTGTCATGGAGGCCGGCTGTGATGAAGCCGGGCGTGGCTGTCTGGCCGGTCCGGTCTACGCCGCGGCTGTCATTCTGCCGCCCGACTACCGTAACCCCTTGCTCAACGACTCCAAGCAGCTCACCGAGCGGCAACGCTACAGGGTGCGTGAAGAAATCGAGCGCGATGCTGTGGCATGGGCTGTGGGAGTGGTCACCGCCGCCGAGATTGACGGGATAAACATTCTCAACGCCTCAATCCTCGCCATGCACCGGGCACTTGATTCCCTGTGCGTGACACCCGGTGAAATAATTGTCGACGGCAACCGTTTCAAACCATGGCGCCAAGTGCCATGGACCACCGTTGTAAAGGGCGACGGCCTGTTTGCCAACATAGCGGCGGCATCTATACTCGCCAAGACCTACCGTGACGATGAGATGTTGCGGTTGCACAGAGAGTTGCCCCAGTATCATTGGGACGAGAACAAAGGATATCCCACCAAAGCCCACCGCGAGGCCATCAGGCAGCATGGCCCCTCGCAATGGCATCGCACGACATTCCGCCTACTCGACACCCAGCTTACCCTCGACCTGTAAAATATAGGCCCTAAACCTCTGGCCATCAACGTGAAAATGTTTTATGTAACATCAGCCGTATGATAACCAAACGAACAGCCTCTTGCCATTGCGTCACCTCAAAAAAGGTGAGCGGGCGGCAAGAGGCTGTTAGCATTTGGTCACCGATAGTATCGTTGCGGGCTATGGCAAGCGTCACTTCCAACGCTTCAGGGCTACGTCAATCTACCACGTCATGGAATTCATTATTCCGACCGTCGCCCCGGCGGCTATCTGATGCGACATCATAAAGTGTGTTTTTCAAGTTATATTTTACCTTTATAACACATGCGCTCACCCTCTTGTTCAAGGCCCTGAACGTTAAAAAAAGTACAAAAAGAACTCTATAATGCTATTTTTGTGGATTTTAGTGACACTTTTTTAGAAAAAGTTTGCGTGAATAAAAAAAAGTGCCTATATTTGCAGTCGCTTTTAGGGCCACCGCCGCTATTGCTATGGTCTTGAAGCAAGAAGGCCGGCCCATTCGTCTATCGGCTAGGACGCAAGATTTTCATTCTTGAAAGAGGAGTTCGATTCTCCTATGGGCTACAAATAAAATAGGAAATAAAAATTAAGCTTTTTATTAATTACAAGTAATGGCAAACCATAAATCATCAATCAAAAGAATTCGTCAGACAGAGACACGCCGTCTTCGTAACCGTTACTATGAGAAGAGCGCCCGCACAGCAGTGCGTCGTCTTCGTCGCATGACAAACAAGGCCGAGGCCGAGGCTGCTCTGGTAAAAGTTACCGCCATGCTCGATAAGTTGGCTGCCAAAAAGACCATCTCTAAGAACAAGGCTTCCAACCTCAAGAGCAAGCTTACCATCTACGTAAACAAGCTGGCCTAAGTCGTCTGAAAAATATAACATCGGCTGTGATGACGCCTCGCCCCCGAGGCTATGGCATCATACCGAATGTTGAGTGTCGGCCCATTCGTCTATCGGCTAGGACGCAAGATTTTCATTCTTGAAAGAGGAGTTCGATTCTCCTATGGGCTACAAAAAAGATTTGCCGGGTTACACAACCATGTAGCCCGGCAATCTTTTTTATACTTCAATTCTTATAAGCGGTGGTTGGGAATAAAATCCATCAATACATGGGTGTAAACGGTGCTACAGCCTTCAGGTAGGCATTGGCCTCTCCCACGATATCCGTTTCGCGTGCCGTGTCAAGCTTCATGACAGAGGCCCCGGGCTCAAAATTACATTTCGTCAGGTCTATATAGTAGATACCCTCATTGGTCACAATGTCGAAGTAGTAACGCAGGTCGCGTATATTACAGAACGAGCGCCACTGGGTTGACGAGACATTTGGCTCGGAATTGACAGTATATAGATAAGGCACCGAGGCATTCTCAAGAATGGAACGTGTGATAGCCAGGCCTACACGGGCATCGTTGGTCTTCTCAGTGTTGTGTATAAAGAAGTTGGCGCGTACAAAACGGTCGGGACTCTTGACTGTGCCGGGCAACATGTTGCCGCCTCCTACACCTTCCCAATATTTATTGATGGCCTGCATCTGTGGGAAAGCGGGATCGTTGGTGAGCACAGGATAATCACCTTCATATATGGCCACATTACCGTTGTCAAACTCCAGAATAGCTGTGCGGCCCTCAGCATCGGTAATGCCCCAGTGAAGTTGTGACACCGTGCCGCCGTCAAATGTAGCACCCGAGATTGTGAAATTCTGCTCCTTGAGCACCTTGACGACCTCGGGCGTCGTAGCATTCATATCGAGCAGCCAACCTACAAACATAGCCATCGACATAGCCGGACGATTGTCGGTGTTCTCGTTGACATAGACCGTACCCTTGCAAAACAGTCCGTTGATCACCAATCCTTTCTCGTTCATGCCCTCGGTGATACCGCCATCATAGCTCACGGCATAAACGGCGCCATACTTGGAGGTCCATTTCACAGACCCGTTGACCGTGTTGCCCTGTTTGGCCATGCCACGGGGATAGACATATAGATTGGTAGGGATAGGTGTCTTCCAATCGAGCGACCTGCCTACGATTCTCAAAGGCTGCGTTCCCTCAGTCTCGGGTACGGGCCCCTGATATACAGCGCGGGTGCAGGCATCGGCATCGTCGGTGCCGAAAAAATAGGCTGCGGCAACTATTGCAGCGACGCCAAGAATTCTGTGTAACTTCATAGTGAAATATTTTTGACAAATTCATCTGGAATCCTGAATCGAATCCCTCTATGAATCAAAACCATCTGTGCCGTAAAAAAGTTCACACCGGTAGCGTGTGGAATGAGTCCGGAAGTTGAATAGTCACTGACGGGTGAGCATTGCAAAATTTAAATAAAAAGGTTAAATTTGCATGGTTGGTCGACTGATATCCGGTAATTATTCCTTCCTAAGTATTGAAACCAACTCTGGGAACATCAAATTTTCAATAGTACAAACTAATTTCCATAACCTATCTGACATGAAAATCTTATCAGTGATTACTTCGATGCTTACTGCATTGGTCCTCACATTACCGGCAACGGCAGCCACAAAAAGCTACACAGCAACGTCGCCCGATGGCAAGCTGAAAGTCGATGTAACTTCCACCGACTCCCTGAGATTCCGGATCTTTACACCGGCAGGCGATACCATCAACGCATGCGCTGCCATGAAGCTTGAGAATACCACGCTTGGTATGGGCGACAAGGTGAAGAAGGTCAAGAGGTCGACTGTCGACCGCCAGTTACAGCCTGTCGTGCCGGTCAAAAAATCCGACATCCGTGACCATTACAACTCAATGACTTTGGTTTTTGGTCGTTACGATGTGGAGTTCAGGCTGTTTGACAATGGTGTCGCATATCGCTTCATAACCCGACTACCCGACTCGGTGAACGTAATGTCGGAAGATTTCATGGTAGATATGCCCCTGAATACCATGGCCCACTTACAGCAGCCCCGGGGATTCAAAACCTCATCAGAGGAGCCCTATACCCACAAGGCCCTCAATCAGTGGGACAGCAATGATAGAATGGCAATTCTCCCCTCTCTGTTCCAATTGCCCGAAGGGGAGTGGATGCTTGTTTCCGAAAGTGACCTTATAGATTATCCCGGCATGTTCCTGCAAGGAACCGCCAAGGGTTTCACATCAGTCTTCCCACGGCTTCCCATCAGCTTCGGTCCAGATGGCGACCGTAGCGTGAAGATTGTCGAGGAAGCACCCTGGATGGCCCATACCAGCGGCACTCGCACATTCCCATGGCGATACATGGCGTTTGGAACATCGGCCGATATTGCAACGCAAACCCTCACAACCCAGTTGAGTTCTCCGCTTGAAATCGATGACCCCTCGTGGATACGTCCCGGAAAGGCCGCCTGGGAATGGTGGAACGGAGCCTCGGTCTATGGCCCCGATGTTGACTTTGAATCGGGCTTCAATCTCCCCACATATAAATATTTCATAGACTTTGCCTCGCGCCATGGCATTGAGTACATTGTGCTCGATGAGGGTTGGGCCAAATCCACACTCGACCCCTATACACCCAATCCTACAGTCGATGTCAAGGAATTGATACGCTATGGCAACGAACGTGGTGTGGGGATATTTTTATGGCTCACGTGGCTCACGGTTGAGAATAATTTCGACCTGTTCAAGACACTTTCCGACTGGGGAGTCAAAGGACTGAAAATCGACTTCATGGATCGTGGTGACCAGTGGATGAACAATTATCTGGAGCGTGTGGCCAAAGAGGCTGCCAAGAATAAACTGCTTGTCGATTTTCATGGTGCACACAAGCCTTCGGGTCTTGACATTCGCTACCCCAACGTTTTGTCCTACGAGGGAGTGAGAGGAATGGAGAATATGGGCCACACCAACCCCAACAATTCCCTTTGGCTACCATTCATGCGCAATGCGGTGGGTCCAATGGACTATACTCCCGGAGCGATGATAAGCATGCAGCCCGAGGCTTATGGAACCGACCGTCCCAATTCATCGTCAATCGGTACACGTGCTTACCAGATGGCCCTGTTCACCGTATTTGAGAGCGGCCTGCAGATGACAGCCGACAGCCCTACCATGTATTACCGTAATCCCGAGTGTGCACGCTTTATCGCAGGAGTGCCTACAGTGTGGGATGAGACGATTGTTCTTTCAGCCGAGCCAGGGAGCGTATATGCGGTGGCCAAGCGCAAAGGTCAGGACTGGTATGTGGCGGCTATCGCAGCCGATGGACCACGTTGGCGCGACCTGTCGATTGATCTTGATTTTCTAAATCCCGGCGCACAATACGAGATAGAGTGGTTCGAGGATGGAATCAACGCGCCACGTCAGGCGATGGATTACCGCCAGAAAAAAGGTGAAGTCAACTCAACTGATAAAATTGAAGCGAGACTTGCCCGGAACGGCGGCTGGACCGGAGCGCTACGCCCGCTGTCCAAATAGGCTCTCAGACCACAAGAGACTGATGCAAAATGAACTGACCGTTAATAAGAGCCCATTCCTTATCGAATGGGCTCTAACTATTGGCGGTCGGTTTATCTTTTGCAAGGAACGAACCCAATCCTCCTCTTTATTGCTTTTTACAAACTCCTTGAAAGCCTTATTAGTGCCTGTCTCAGGATTGTAAAGTTTGCTTTTTTGCTGAGCAAGCAGTTTGAACATCGCAAAGGAGAGATAACCTTGGTCAAGAATATTGAGGGAATTCCTTAACTTCAGAGCATTGTGCCGGATGGCTTACGGTACCGGATGGGTTCCTGTTGTTTTTTCGGTGGTGGTTGGTAACTTATTTTTTTGTTGTTTGTTTTATTTGTTGTATGGTGGTGACGTAGGTTAAATGTATAACAAAAAGGACTTTTAATGGTCGGTTTGGGAAATATTTTTGTTTATGATTTGAATTAATGATTAATTTTGTGCCCTATGAACAAGATTTATGCTGCAATAGGTTGCCTCTTTCTTTCCGTGGCCTCGGTAGCCGCGCAAAAGACAGTGCCTATATCATATGGCGATATGAACCGCTGGGAAGTGCGTAACATTCCTGAGAGCGGGATTATAGGGGGAAATACGAAAACGCTCTATGAGATAGCTCCCAACGATAGTGTCGATGGAAATATAGTATACAAGAATAAAGGTGGTTCCCCATGGGCTACTTCCAATGTCCTGGCTCATGTAAAGGGTATCACCAAGGGCTCCAATGCTGTATTTCCCGATAATCGCGCTGCCGGTGACCGTTCCTGCAAGCTCTCTACAATCATAGAGCGCGTGAAGGTGATAGGTCTCATCAATATCGATGTCCTTGTGGGAGGCTCCATATTTCTGGGGCAGATGATTGAACCTATAAAGTCGACCGACAATCCCTATGCCAATATGGTTATGGGCGTTCCGTTCACGTCGCGCCCTGTGGCTTTGCAATATGACTATAAGGTGTATATGCCCGATACCGATACCCGCACCTATTCGAGCGGGTTCGGTCGCAAGAAGACACTTCCGGGTCGTGATAATGCCGAGGTGTACATTATTCTGCAGCGTCGCTGGGAGGACGCCAAGGGAAATCTTTATGCCAAGCGGGTGGGGACAGGCCGTGAGCGTTTCGATACATCGACCGATGGTTGGGTCAACGGTCACCGGCTCGAGGTGAAATATGGCGATATCACCGGTACCCCCGGCTACAAGGAGTGGATGGGTCTCATCCCTGAAGATAAGTGTTACTATGCCCGCAACAGCAAGGGGAAGATGGTTCCCGTGCATGAGGTGGGGTGGGACAGTGCCGACGCCACACCTACCCATCTGCTCGTGATGGCTTCTGCCGCCTCGGGTACCGCCTATATAGGTACTCCGGGACTAACGCTGTGGGTCGACAACTTTGCCCTCGTTTATTGACGCTCCTTTTCCTTCTCACGCTCAATGATATCGGTGATGACGAGCGAGGCTAAGGTGAAGCCTGCCGTGCCGGTCACCTGAAGGAGCGACCCGAGGCCTCCACCTTCACACATGTAGTGAGGCTCGTCGCTGTAGACACATTTGAATTTGCGTCCCGGCAAGTGGCCCGAGCGTTTGAACCGTTGTCTCAGAGAGCGTGCCAAGGGGCATCCCTGCACTTTCCAGAATTCGGCTACCTGTACCCGGGTGGGGTCGACTTTAAGGGCGGCTCCCATGGAGGAGAAGAGTTTCACGCCTTTGAGGCGCGTCACATTTAGTATGAGGTGGGCTTTGCAATCGAGCGAGTCGATTGCATCAATCACGTAGTCATAGTCGGGGAGATTGAATTCACCGGCAGTATGCTCTGTGTACAATCTGGGAATGGCAGTGATTTGAGCATCGGGGTTGACGAGGAGCAGTTGTTTCTTGAGGGCGTCGACCTTGAGTTCGCCTACGGTATTGACCGTGGCGGGGCGCTGGCGGTTGATGTTGCTCGGTGCCACGCTGTCACCGTCGACGATAGTGAGGTAGGTGAGTCCGGTGCGCACCAATGCCTCGGCGGCCCAGGAGCCTACACCGCCCACTCCGAATATTATCACCCGGGTCTGTGACAGGCGTTTCATCACTTTGTCGCCTAACAGCAGGCGTGACCGTGAGAGGCGCTCGTCAGAATTCATAGCCGGCCTCCCGGGTGAGTTGTCGGTCATCATCGATTTTTGATCCTACCGTTGTGAGCAGGTCTCCGACGATGCCTCCGTTGATACCCATCTTCATAGCCCGCAACTGTGTGTCGCGGGACAGTCGGTTGCGTCCACCGGCAAACCGTATCTGTGCCCGGGGGTGTATGAAGCGCATTATCGCTATTGTTGACAATATGTCATCGTCGCTCAGGGGAGCGGTGTTTTCGAGTGGTGTCCCAGGTATGGGGCATAGAATGTTGACAGGAATCGATACCGGTTTTATCTCACGCAGTTTCAGCGCAAATTCACACCGTTGCTCCATTGTCTCGCCCATGCCGATGATTCCGCCCGAGCATACTTCCATGCCTGTCTCGCGGGCTATGTTGATTGTGTTGATCTTGTCGTCGATGGTGTGGGTGGTGCACAGCGTGCCGAAGTGGCTCGGCGCTGTCTCGAGGTTGCAATGATAGCGGCGCACACCGGCGTCCCATAGTTGCTGCATCTCGGTGCGGCCAAGGAGTCCGAGCGATGCACAGGTGGAGATGCCTACCTCATCTTTCACACGCTTGAGCAAACGGCATATGTTGTCGAGGGCCTCTCCCTTGACCGACCGGCCGCTGGCTACGAGCGAGAAGCGCTTGATTCCTTTGCTATGATTGTAGCGGGCCTCGGTCATGCAGGCTTCCTCGTCGACTATTTCGTAGGTGTTGCAACCGGTGTTGTAATGGGCTGACTGGGCGCACCACTTGCAGTTCTCGCTGCAACGTCCAGAGCGGGCATTGACTATGGAGCATGAGTCAAAGCATGGAGGACACATGGCGTGAGTAATCTCTGAGGCTGCCGCATACAGTTCCGGCTCACCGGCGTGGCGGCACAGCTCCATAGCTTGGGCGACAGTGATTTCACCGCCGCCCAGTACTATATCCTTATTTAGGTCGATTGTCGATTTCATGACGCAAAAATACTGAATTTTTGCGATAAATTATCCATTGGAGAAGTTTTTAAGGAATGGGGAGCTTCACGGGGTCACCGATGCCCGAGCGATTGGCCGGGTCGTAGACGGCTACTCCTACCATTGAATCGGCGCAGCCGTAGTATAGGAACCACTTACCCTGATGGAATACGAGGCCCTCGATGAACACGGTCCCGGCTGCATATTGTCCTGTCTTTTCAAAATCGGCCATGGGGCGGAAGAAAGGCTTGTCGAGACGATCCTTGACCAGGAGCGGATTGTTGTTGTCAAATAGAATCTGACCGGCGGCATAGGTATTGGCCGGATAGTCAGGGTCGGCATTGTTGCCGCGACCATTCTTGCCGTTGTAGAAAAGGATTATGCCATCGTCGGTCTTCACGGCTGGAGGACCACACTCAGTGAGCAGGCTGTCGAAATATCCCTTGCGGGGCTTCACGAGATAGATGAGGTTTTGGTTCTCATCGACATAGGGTGTCCATGTCACCAGGTCGTCGGAGGTAGCGGCGCATACCCAAGCCTCGCCCCAGTACATGAGATACTGTTTCTTACCGTTGATATCGACCTTTGCAGCCTGCTGGCGGCCGTCGACAACCTCGGTGACGATAGAGCCAGACTTGCAGGCGAGGTCCTTATACTTGCCATCGAGGGTGTTGAGGAATGCAGGGCCATGCTTGGTCCATGTCTTGAGGTCGGTCGACGAGGCAATGGCCAGGCGGGGCACATTGTTGTTCCACGCTGTATAGGTCATCACATAGATTGTCTTGCCGTCGATTTCACCGGCAACTACACGCGGGTCCTCGCAACCACCTTTCCATTCATAGGTCTTGGAGATTTCCGAGCCTTCGGGATACATCACCGGCTCTATGGCGCGGTGGTCGATGTGGATACCGTCGGTGGTCTCAGCCAGTCCTATACGTGAGGTACGTCCACCTATGCCTGCATTAGGGTCATCCTCGGCACGGTAAAGAATGTATATTTTGTCATCCTTGACCACTGCCGCCGGATTGAATGTGTCGGCAAATTCCCATTTCACCTGAGTTCCTCTCATCGGGCAATCAAACGTGGTAGTCTGACAGGGGGTGATTAATGGATTCACGCCTTCAGGACGATCAAATCCACCGAAAGCCCAGTCGGGGAGACGGTTGCTATTGTCGGCATGAGCTGAGAGTCCAATTAGGGCGAGTCCTAACGTCCAGAATAATTTTTTTTTCATGATTACTTATGATATTGATGAGTTCACTTAATCACATCTCAAAACCGGGAATTGACTCACACGAAGAGTGGTACAGCCATATGGCACCAGGGTGACTTCCTGATAGGGTAGGCGGCTTTCTGTGTGCTCGTTGGGCAGCGGACCGGCCATTTCATTGTAAAGTCCCCATTCCTTTACGGGACGCATGCGTGTCTTTATGCTTATGGGGCATGATTCAAGATTCCAGAAGAAGTTGTTCTTAAGGCGTGTGCTGTCACATTCCACAATAAATGTTTCCTCCAGTCGGTCAAGGCTGGGGCGTGTTATGCCAAAGTTCCATGGGGAGTCGGAAGTTACCTCATAGAAGACTTTGCCAAATTGCTCGGCCTCGTCACCTTCAAGTTCCCGGCGTGTCCAGTTTTCATTCATCTTCAGGGCGTATACCAACGGGCCGCGTTCAATGGCTACCGAGTGTTCGAGCCATCGCGAGGTTCTCAGGCTCATGGGGAGCGTAAGAGTAATTGTATCCCCTTTTTTCCATTTACGGTCAATGATTGCGACACCATCGTTGTTGGCGATGGAATACTCGGCATTACGGCCGTTGACTTTAATGTCAAACTTGTCATTGCACCATGCGGGAATGCGTAGATAAAGCGGGAATTCGACCTGGCGCTTGGCGTCAATTTCAAAGGTTATGGTTTCTTCCATGGGATAGGCCGTGGTTTCACGTATTGTGACTTCGTTGGCGTTGGCACCCACTTTGGCTGTAACTTCCGAAGGTGAGTATACCAGGGCTGCAAGTCCGTTGTCGGCGGTAGCATACCACAGGCTGCCGGTGAATTTGGGCCAGCCTTGGTGCATGTTGGAATAGCAGCATGGGAAGCCCGACAGTGTTCCGAACACTATATCGGTGTGGCCATGGGAATAATCCTCATAGAAGTTGTGGTGGTGGCGTGTCACCATCACCTGATTGGCCTGCTGGAAATATTGCTTGTAGCGGAAATCATCTGAAATCTGGCTGGGGAGGGCGTTGAAGGCAATCTTTTCCAGATAGTCGGCCAGCGACATGTCGCCTGTTATTTCCAGCATGTTTTCAAGAGAGAACATCATCTCCACGGTTGAGCATAATTCCGAGCCCTGTGTTGGGCTGTTGCCGTGCAAGCCCTCGTCGCCACCATACATGCCTTGGGCTTGTCCGTGGTAACGACTGATATCCCGGAGCCCTTTTTTCACTGCAGCCACATGGTCACGGTTGCCCGACTGCTGGAAATAGACCACCGGTTCTTTCAGACCCTGTGCCAGGTTGACACAATGGATTGAATTGTAGCGTTGCAGAGCGTCGGTATTCATAAACATATTTGTGAAGTCAAAACTCTGTTTATGAATTAATTCTCCCAGTTCAAGCAGGTAGGGAGCTCCTGTAAGATTATAAAGCCAGTAAACGACCTGCAGATTGTCGGCACCGCGATACTCGGCCCAGAAAGTCCAGTTTCCCAGCGGTTTCTGTGGCAGCGTGGCAAGTTGGTAGCGGAAATACCGGTCCATGAAATCAATGACACGCTGATCCTCGGTGGCCGAATAGTATTGTTGCAGAATCTTCAGCATCACCATGCGTGGCCACCAGTCGAGGGAGTTGTCGCGCTGTATGCCTCTCTCTGGTCCATAGTCGATATGAGGTCCGAAATTGCCATCTTCCCTCTGGCTGTTCAATGCCCATTCAACCCAGGGCTGAACTTTGGCTTTAAGTTCATTGTCGTCAAGAAGATAGGCGAGCGGCAGCAAGCCGTCAATCCAGTAGGGGCCACGTTCCCACTGGTCGCCATCGCCTCCGAGCCAGCCATTGCGCTCGCCCATCACCTGTGGATACAATGTGTCCATGTGGCCGGTAGCTCCCTCTTTTTGACGCACAAGCATTTCCTGAAGCCATCCCTTGGCTTTCACGGCACCGAGCGGCAACCTCATGTATCTTTTCTCAATTAACGGTGAACGGTTGTTGGTGTAATGACTATTGGCAATTCCCGATATGGATGTACACATCAGCAGGATAAGTAGAGATATGACGGTTTTGTTCATTGTTGATAAATGTTGAGGGCATTGCCGGGTTTATGATACCCCGGGAAAATATGGACCCGGGGTATCATGATTGGGAATATATCAATTATGGTTGCCTGACATGGTGAACTTCAGTTCTCCTCCGTTCATGATGTCGGCATAGGTGACATACGACTTGTCGTAGGGTTGTCCGTTCAGGGTCACCCCTGCGATGTATTTATTGTCGGCCGAGTTATTCTCTGCCACAATCCTGAACGTGCCACCGGGAACGGTGATATCCACCTCGTCAAATATGGGCGAGGCAAACCAGTAGCGGCCGCTTCCCGGCTCCACCTCATAAAGGCCCATGGCCGTGAGCATATACCAAGCCGACATCTGGCCGACATCTTCGTTGCCCGAGAGTCCATCGCGGTTGGTGGAATACATCGTATCAAGGATATAGCGGGCAAGGTCGCTGGTCTTTTCGGGTTGTCCAAGCATTGTGTAAAGGAAAATGGTGTGATGACCAGGTTCGTTGCCGTGGGCATATTGACCTATGAGACCCGATACATCGGCCGATACATTCTCACCCTCAAGTTTTGAATCGATTATGAAAAGAGAGTCAAGTTTCTCAGCCATCTTTTCCTTAGAGCCGAAGAGCTCGACGAGTCCATCGACATCATGGGGTGCCAGCCATATGTATTGCCAGGCGTTGCCCTCGCAATAGTCATTGGCGCGGTGGGAGGTGTCAAACTCATTGAAGGGGTCACGCCAGTTGCCCTGGCTATCCTTGCCACGCATAAATCCGATTGACGGGTCGAAGTAGTTGCGGTAGGATTTGCTGCGTTCCAGGAAGTAGTTGTAGTTGGTGGTGTCGCCCATGCATAGGGCAGCCTGCGCCACAGCCCAGTCATCGAGGGCATATTCCATGTCGTAGGCCACTGATTCGTGATGCTTGTCAAAGGGAATGTAGCCATATTCCATGCGTGCTCCATTGCCTCGGCCGGGATTCATAGCGGTAGTCAACAGTGACTGGTAGGCACGCTGTTTGTCAACACCGGGAATATCCTTGACGATGGCATCGGCAACGACGGGAAGTCCCGAGTTTCCCACCATGCAGTCGGTCTCGCAACCCCATAGGTGCCACACGGGAAGGCGGCCCTGGGCATCGCAGATATCGGCCATGCTGTTGATCATGTCGGCATATCTTTCAGGCTGAATGATGCTCAGCAATGGCATTTCAGCGCGATATGTGTCCCAAAGTGAATAGGTGGTGTAGCTCTTATAGGGAAGGGCTCTCATGATGCTGTCGTTGGCGGCACGTGTGTCGTTGTTGACATCGCAGAACTCTGATGGAGCTATCATCGTGTGGTACATGGCGGTATAGAAAATCTTCTTTTGGTCTTCCGTGCCACCCTTCACCTGGATTTTTGCCAACTCCTGGTTCCAAAGGTCCTCAGCTTTCTGAGCGGTCTTATCAAAGTCCCAGCCGGGAAGTTCTGATTCCAGGTTGGCCAGGGCTCCTTCTTCCGATACGGGTGAAATGGCTACTTTCACAAGGATCGTCTCGCCATCATCGGTGATGAAGTCGGCTCGGCCAAAGCTGTCGTTCCACCCCAGTCGCTCAAACTTGGTAAAGGGCTTGGAAAAGT
The DNA here is from genome assembly GCA_023666645.1 of Clostridiales bacterium. Classification (GTDB taxonomy): domain Bacteria; phylum Bacteroidota; class Bacteroidia; order Bacteroidales; family Muribaculaceae; genus JAAVFS01. The sequence goes on along the minus strand of JAMPBP010000001.1, from coordinate 581,533 downwards.
CAATTGCAAAAAAGAGCTTCTGATTATTGGCCCATCCTTGTGAATGGCGGTGGCCAATGATGCGCGTGTCGCTTACCTTCTCCATTGTGATGTCACCGGGACGGTAGCCGCCACCTTCATGAAGGTCGAGCACGATGGCCGATTCTTTGCTCTCAGGGAATGTGAAGCGGTAGAAGCCTACTCTTGAAGTGGCTGTCATCTCGGCAAGTATGTCATAGCGCACAAGAGGCACGCTGTAGTAGCCGGGCTTGGCAATTTCCTTGCTTCGGTCGGCATGTGACCACAGACCTGACCCGATGGAATCCACGCGGCCGCGGTCGTAGGTCAAGTCCGTGCCAACCACAGGCATGATATTCAGGTCGAGCAGGTCGCCACAGCCGGTACCTGAGAGGTGGGTCTGCGAGAATCCTATCACTGTCGAGTCGCTTTCATGGTAGCCTGAACACCAGTCCCAGCCTTGTGTGACGCTTGTGGGGCCGGCCTGAAGGAGACCAAATGGTACATTGGCTCCTACAAACACGTGTCCATGGCCTCCTGAACCTATGAGAGGGTCGACAAAGTCAGTGAGTTTCTGAGTGCCTGTTCCCGATGTACAACCTATTGTGAGCAGCGTGGGAAGCAATGCACATGCTGTATAAATGGAAAGTTTTTTCATCTTGGTTCTTATGATTTCGTGCAGTTGTAAACCGCTTGTTTTAGAAATTGACAAGTACTTTTACGGGGAAATGGTCGGAGGGGACACGGGTCTTTACGACACCGTTGTCGATAGTGCGGTATGTGTCGGTGAGCACGCCATATTTCTCGACAGTCACTTCGGGAGTGACGAATACATGGTCTATACGGCTCTCGGTGAATCCGTCATATTGATAGTCGTTGTAAGTACCGTTGGGTGCATAACGGAATTCGGTAATCTCATATGAGTCTCTGAATTTGCCGTCGGAAGTGATTGTGGCATAGCATTCGCCTGTCTGGTCTACGTTGAAATCACCGGTAAGGAATGCCGGGAGCCCTTTGCCCAGTTTGTCGGTCATTGTCTTGACAAGTTTTCCGCTTTCAATTCTTGCCTTCACCCCTACATGGTCCATGTGTAGATTGAAGAAAAGGAATTCTTTTCCCGAGGGAATATGTTTGAAATGGGCCCATGTGCATATGCGGGGGAGCACGGCGTCCCATCCTTTCGACGGCTTGTCGGGTGTCTCTGAGAGCCAGAAGTCCCCATGGTCCACAACTTCAAACAGGTCTGTGCGGTAGAATATAGCCGAGTGCTCGCCCTTGTTGACTCCATCCTCACGCCCCACACCGATGTGGTTGTAACCGGGAAGTCGTGACTGGAGGTCGTCGAGTTGGTTCTTGAATCCCTCCTGTGTGCCGAAGATGTCAAAGCCGTGAAATTTGATGATATTGGCTATTTGAGGTACACGACGGGTCCAGCCATTGCCTTTGGCTGAATCGGAATTGTTCTGCTGGCGTAGGTTGTAGGTGGCAACATTGAAGCTTGCCTCACCCTCGGCTGCGCATGTGAGCGGCAATATAAACAACATGGCAATCAATGCCGGAAATATCTTTATTCTCATTGCTGAATTTTTGATTGGTGTTTCGCAAGTAGTGACTTGTGAAACAAATAGTGTAGTATTATTGGTATGGGATGATTAAGGGAAAAGGGTGTTTAATAAATCATGCAGCTTGGTTGTTGACATTCATTATTAAACACCCTTTTGACTATTGACGCGTGTTCGGGATTGTCAATAGAACCTATCGGTCAATTTTATTCTGACAGGTTTTATTTCGACAAACCAAATTCATAAACACGTGTTGCCATTGAATTGGCTTCCTGACCGGGTTGAACGATAAGAAGTCTCACATAGCGTGCGCTGACGGGGGCTTTCAGTGTCTTCTCAACAATGTTCTTCTTGTTGCCGGTGATGAAGTCAACGGTTTTCCATTCCTCGGTGGGTGTGTTGCGGCACTGGAGGAGGCAAGAAGAGGTGATGTAGTTCTTGGACTCTGAGCCGGCATTGGCTATGCGCCAGGAGGTGAACTCTGTGGGCTGGCCGAGGTCAAAGTCAACATAGGCGGGGATACCCTTGGTGTCACACCATTTGGTTTCCATGTCGCCGTCGACCATGAATTCGGGTTTCTCACGGTTGTTGACAAAGCCCGACCAACCGATAATCTGATCCTTGTTGAGGATATTGTCAAATTTAGTATCGGCAGCGACAGGTGATGTTGCCCCGGTGGTTATTGCTGAGCGGAACAGAGGTTTGGCAGGAGTGGCCTGGGGACCCTCGTTGACAGCCGATGCTGCGAAGAGAACAATCTCGGGAGTGTTGGGAAGAATTATCTCGGTAGTGCCGGGAACGATGTCTACGGGGATTGCATACATATAGGTGAACTCATAGTAGCAGTCGCCGTCGCTGTCGTGGCGGTGTGTACCCACATGGGCAATCTCGGCATCGGTGAGGTAGCCGGTGGTGTGACCATCGTGACCCCATTGGCCAATGAAACCGGCATAGGAGGGAACCGAAACGGGAATCTCAGACTTGCCGGCCTTGACTGTGCCTTCTATGGGAGCACCATCGGTAGCGGCGGCTGCAAGCAGGTACACGCGGTTGTAATTGTTGCCGGCGGGAAGCTGCAGGGTGTCGCCCTCACACATCATGGCATTGATAGTGGCTTTATTCTCCAGATTGAAAGTGATATTGCCCGATTTAATCACATCGGGTGTGATCTCGGCTGCATAGGAGTATCCATCGTGGAAATTGCCCTGGTTGGTGAATCCGTTCCAGGTCATCGCCTTCTTGTCATAGCTCAGAGGAATTGCATAACAGTCGGTTGCTGCAGCGGGCTGTGCGGCCAGACGCACCTTGTAGGTGCTCAGTCCATTGGCCTTGGCATCAACATTAAGTTTCTTGCCTGAGAATGATGCGGGTGCGAGTGTCTTCTCGGTACCGTCGGCTTTCACAGCCGAGATAATCTCGGTGTTGAAAGTTACAGCACCGTTGCCACCCTTGCCGGTGAGGTCGTATACACGTACTACATACTCGTCAGAGCTCTCAGCTTTCTTGAGTGCTTTCACGGCGAGGTCCTTTGTGTCGATCGATGCGAGGCTGTATTCCTTGCCGAGTGTTCCCTTGTGGGGGGTGGTGACGAAGGGTTTGATGCGCTGGTTGAGACGGCTTGCCTCGCGGCTTGCCTGAGCCTGGTTCAGCTCTCCTGCATGACCTGTGAGGCTGTAGGTGAACTCGTGGTGGCCGAGGTCCTGGTGGTCCTGGTAGGCATATCCGTTCTTGGTCTTGGGGGTGTGGAGGAGGGTGAGACGTATTGTGTTATTGTCGGGCTTGTCCCAGCCATATTTTGAATCGTTCATGACGGTGAGACCGTATGAGCCTGAAGCATCGGTGAGGTCGGTCCACTGATGAGAGGGAACCTCATATGCCTGGGGTATGTTGTTGCCGCGCTGGATAGTGCCGAGACCAAGGTCGTAGGTAGCTTTCTCATTATCGATGGCAAGGGGGAATTCGGCTTTGAGCAGCGAGTTGAGCGACTGCCAGTTGATATCGTTGTCGAAGTCGATACGGTCGGCCAGAGAGCCTTCATACAGGCGTATGAGCTGAGTGAACTTGCTGTCGCCGTGTGTCTTGTTTACACGGATTGTTTTTCTCAGTGCTCCATCTTCCACGAGGTCAATCTCAACATTTTCAGTAATTGACTCGGGTTCACGGTCAAGAGTCTCCTTGATGATTTCCCATGCTGGCCAGGGGAACGACTCGTTCTGTGTGAACATTGCCAGACGTATGGCGCGGCCTTCCTTGACCATTTCTTTGCCTGCGGCTTTGTCATAGAGCGAAGTGATATCACCGTTCTTGTCAAATTTGATTGAGTAGCGTGAGTTCTCTATTGTATTGGCCTTGCGTGCAGCCATGGGCTTGCCTGAGCCGGATACCTTTACGCCATAGACTGCAAAGCCGTTGGCGGGAACAGTCACCTGGGCGAGAATGGTTGCGTTGCCATCGGCATATCCTACTACCTGAGCCTTGACGCTCTTGCCGTCGGGGCCGGTAACCGAAACATTGCCGGGCATGCGGTTATAGGGGAGGCTGATTTCCACAAGATCGGTAACCTCAGTGTCGTTGGGGTTGTACATTACGACAGGTGTACCCTTGGCGCGGGTGTCCATCATGCTTGCTACCGCCGATACTGAATTGGTGAGTACCGACGAGAAGTCCTTGAGCGAAAGGAGCTCGTCGTTCCATGAGAACTCATAGGCGCGGGGAATGCTGGTGCCGGTGAGGTCGTCGTGGAACTGGTGCCATATGAAACGTTTCCAAGCTTCGGAAAGCTTCTGAGAGGGATACTCGGCGGCTCCAAGCAGCTCAGCTGCAACGGCGGCACGCTCGGCAGCGTCACCCAGCTGCTCGTTCTGACGGTTGTAGTATTTCATAGCAGCCTGTGATGTATAGCAACCGGTGCCATGCACGTCCATCAAAAGTTCACCGTCAAACGAGGGGAGCTCGGGGTGTGATTCATAGGGTAGATAGTCCTTGAAAATCTGGTCTGAGGTAGCGCTTACAATTTTCAACGAGCCGTCACCACCCTTGAGGGCCTTTTCAACCGACTCGACCGATGCGATGTTTGGTGCTCCACCTATATCACCTGTTCCATAATAACGGGCGATGCTGTTGGTAGCGCTCTGCTCGGCATGTCTAAGCAGGTCTTTATTGGCAGTGAGGTCCTGGTTGTCAAATTTCGCTCCATAACCCCAGCCGTGGTACATCATGATCTGAGAACCATCTACACCTTTCCACAGACCTACAGTGAAGGGATATTTCTTATCGCCTTCATAAAAGGGGTTGTTACGCCAGCCGAGTTTCTGCGAAGAGAAACCGATAAGGCCGCAGTGAGAGGCTACTGTAGGCAGGGTGTAGGGGAAGCCAAAGCAGTCGGGGAGGAAGATATCGGTGCTTTCAGTGCCGAATTCATTGCGATAATATTCCTGTCCGAGCATTATGTTTCTTATGGCCGATTCAACCGAGGGGACCACAGCGTCGGTTGCGTCCCAGCTTGCACCCGAAATGTGCCAGCGTCCTTCCTTGATATATTTCTTGAGCAACTCATATTCACGGGGATAATATTCCTTCATCCAGGCATATTTCACTCCGCCCTCAAAGTTGAAGATGTATTCGGGATAGTTTTCGAGCAACCATAGATTCTGGTTGAGGGTGTTCCACACATACTCTCCGATTGTTGTCTGGATATCCCAGTTCCACTGGGTATCGAGGTGAGCATCAGAGACCATGTAGGCTGTGGGAGTAGGTCCGGTAGGTTTAGCCTTATCCTGGGCATACACCGGAGCCACTGAAATCATTGCCACACATAGTGAGGCTAAAGCGTTAAGACGTGACATGGTGATTGATTTATGTTTTAAAATATATAGAATATTGGAAACTTCTTATGAATTGTGTGACATCGACGGTGGTACCGCCTCTTCGCTTACAGCGCGGTTGAGATTGGGTGTCGGGCTCATGACAAAATGGAGTTTTGCACCGTTGCGCAGGTCATCGTAGGTGATGTACGACTTATCCCAAGGCTCGCCGTTGAGGTAAAGCTGTTCGACATATAGATTTTCGGGGCTCCAATTGTCGGTTGTGACCTCGACCTTCTTGCCGTTGCTCATGGTCATAGTCACACGGGCGAGCGCGGGTGAACCTATATTGTATATATTGCTTGAAGGAGCGGTGGGATAGAAGCCCATGCAATTGAATATGTGCCAGGCCGACATCTGTCCGCAGTCATCATTTCCACTGAGTGCATCGGGGGTGTTGCCATAGAATCGGTCGACCACTTCCCTCACACGCTCCTGGCATTTCCATGGCTGCTGCAGATAGTTGTATAGGTAGGCTACCTGGTGGCAGGGCTCGTTGCCATGCCAGTAGGCTCCGATGCGTCCCCATATGTCATGAGCGCCGGGAATATCCTCGGGCAGTTCGGTTGTGAACAGTGAGTCAAGGCGCTGTGTGTAACGCTCCCGACCCACAAGGTCGATGTGACCTGCTACGTCGTGAGGCACATACCATGTATATTGCACTGTGAATCCCTCGGTGATATCGCCCCAACCGTTGACCGAGCCGGGTCCCTCATAGGCTACGGGGGTGAACGGTGTGCGCCAGTTGCCTTCACTGTCGCGGCCTCTCATGTAGCCTGTCACGGTGTCAAGAATCGATTGGTAGGAGAGGGCGCGTTTTAGGAATTCCTGCTCCTCTTCTTTCTTTCCAAGCTTTCGGGCTGCCTGGGCTATGCAGTAGTCGTCAAACGCATACTCGAGAGTCTTGGATACTGATTCTTTCTCTTTATCAAAGGGTACATAGCCATTGGCGATATAGTCGGGAAGACAGTCATAGTTGGGATTCCTGGCTGTGGTGACCATAGCCTCAAAGGCTCTTTCCTTGTCAAAACCGGGGATATCCTTGACAATCATATCGGCAAGGACGGCTGCTCCATGATATCCGATCATACACCAGGTCTCGTTGCCATAGAATGACCATATGGGTAGCATATGCTCGACGCTCTGGTCATAGTGGGCGAGCATGGAGTTGGCAATGTCGGCCTGTACATCCTGCTGCACGAGATTGAAGAGCGGGTGGAGAGCACGATAGGTATCCCACAGAGAGAAAACTGTCATGTTGTTGAATCCGTCGGCGGTGTGCACGGTCTTGTCAAGACCGCGGTATTGGCCGTTGGAATCCTGGAATATGAACGGGTGGAGGAATGCGTGATATACAGAGGTGTAGAATGTCTCTTTGCTCTTGTCATCGCCATCGATGTCAAACTTGGCAAGTTCACGGTTCCATTCTTCCACGCCGCGTTGCCTGAGACTCTCGAAGCTTTCACCCTCCAGTTCTTTAAGGTTGTCAAGGGCACCGGCTATGCTCACGCCCGAGACTGCAGTGCGCACCTCGACGGTCTCATCGCGGTTGCTGTCAAACTTCAGCGCGAATTTTACATTCTCACCATATGTCTCCTTGTCGCTCCTGAAGCGGTTGGTGTTGTAGATGACAGGCTTGTCGTCCATATAGATGCGGGCATCGGTGATAGGACGTGAGAAGGTAGCGGCAAAGTATACATGACGCTCGGGTCCCCAACCCTTGACGAGTTTGTAACCTGTTATTGTAGAGTCGTTCTCGATTCTCAATGACGCCCATTTGCAGGCGCTTCGCAGTGTGTGGTTGAGGTCGACCAGCAGCCATGAGCTGTCGGTCTCAGGATAGGTGAAGCGGAGTATTCCGGCGCGTTTGCCCGAGGTCATCTCGGCTTTCGTACCGTAATCGTCGAGTTCCAGGGCATAGTAATTGGCCTGGGCTGTCTCTTTGTCATGGCTGTAGCGTGAACGGTAGCCACTGTCGGGGTCGGCGTGAGTGCCCGGTTGCAACTTCAGCTCTCCCGTTCCGGGCATGAAGAGGAAGTCGCCGAGGTCGGGAATTCCGGTACCGCTCAGGTGGGTGAGGCTGAATCCGAGCACCGTGGGGTGGTCATATTTGTAGCCTGCCGCCGTGTCATAGTCGTCAAAGTCGGTATCGGGGCTTATCTGTATGCCGCCGAACGGTATCTGTGACCCGGGATACACGTTGCCGAAGCCGGCGGTACCGATCAACGGATTGACATACCGGGTGTAGTCGACCGTTGTTGCGGTATCATCGGCTTGAGGCGACGTCTGGCATGACGCTACCGACAACACTATCGGAAATGTCAGTAACAGTGTGCTCTTCATTTTTTCGTGCTCTTTTGCTTATCGTTTTCATCGCCTATCGCCGCCATGTATTCGTCCCAGAGATTGGCAACAGAGTTGGCTTCATCGCGACCTAAGATATGATACATAGCCTCGTCCCATGACCATGGAATAACTTCGAGAGCCGTGCGGTTGAATTTACGTATGAAATCGCGGTCCTTGTTCAGACTCAGCCAGTAAAGGAAATAACCTGTTGTGCGGTAGCCGCTCATCCAGTTGCCGCCACGTGGACGGTCCTTCGATGCAAAGTCCTGCTGGAAGCAGCCGCAGGCTACACGCACCGCATCGGCAGTGCCTTCGATAAACGACCAGTAGGGGCTTTTTCCATCATATGAGCCACAACCTTTGGGCTCGAGCTGGAAGGCGTGGGTGAGCTCGTGGTATATCACACCGCGGGTCTCGTAGTCAAGCTTTATGGTGTCACCGTCGTTGAAGCTTCTCTCGATCCAGTTGGTGCTGTAGTCGATGCGCACATTGTCGCCGCCTCCGCTTTTATATGAGATTCCGTCGAAATCACGCACCACATAATGGATTACATTGATGTCCGGAATGCTGTCGGCCGGTGAGAAATAGAGAGTCTGGATCACGCGGCGTGCATTCTCGGTGATGTATGTCTCGGGGTCGGTAATGATTGCGCTGTAGATCTTGGCGCCCTCGGCCTCGGGGGTTGTGATCTTGAAATCAATTTTGCCGGGATGATAGTTGCGCCACTGACGCTCTATAGCTATGGGAGCGTGGTAGTTGTTGGGCGATTCGGTGGGTATGGCGGCCATTGCCGACAGTGCTGTGGCGGCAATGATAGTGGAAGCAAGGAATTTCATATTTTTCATGTGTATGGTTTAAATTGAATTGTCTGAGAGAGAATAGGGTTTGGTTTCGGGTTTGATGCAACGTGACTTGTTGGGGCGGTCGCTCATCACAAATTCAAGTATTCCGCCATTCATGATGTCATCGTGGGTGATGTAGGCTTTGTCGTAACGTGTTCCGTTGAGACGCACCTCCTTTACATAGCGGTTCTTGTCGCTCACTTTCGGAGCCTTGATCTCGAGGGTTTTGCCGTTGGTCAGATTCAGACATGCATATGGCATATATGGAGCTGCGAGGACATACTGGTCGGTACCGGGACACACTGGGTAGAATCCCAGAGCCGAGAATATATACCATGCTGACATCTGGCCGCAGTCGTCATTGCCACACAGGCCGTCGATGTTGTTGCGGTACATGCGGTTCATGATTTCACGCACCCAATACTGGCTCTTCCATGGCTGTGAAGTCCACATATAAAGATATGGAATGTGGTGGCTCGGCTCATTGCCATGTACGTAACAACCTATCAGGCCTTCCTTGGTGACATCTTCAGTCTCGGCATAAGCCTCTTCCGGGAATTCGGATGTGAACAGCCGGTCGATATTGGCGATAAAGGTTTTGTCGCCACCCATCGACTTCATCAGACCGCTTATGTCGTGTGGAACAAAGAATGCATAGTTCAGAGCATTGCCTTCGAGGTAGCCCTCGCCCGATGTCTTGATGAGGTCCACCTCTTTTTTCCAGCTACCGTCGGAGTAGCGTGGACGTGAGAATGAGATTTCATCATCGAAAACGTTGAGGTAATTGAGAGCGCGGCGGCGGTAGCGCTCTGCGTTCTCGGTATCGCCATTGCGCAGGGCTTGCATGTAGATGCACCAGTCGTCATAAGCATATTCCAGTGTCACCGATACTGCGCTGCCGTTATGGTCAAAGGGCACGTAGCCAAGTGTTGTGTAGTCCTTTATTCCCTCATAGTACGGGAGGTTGGCACTGTTGTCCATGGCCTCATACAGTTTAGACCCGTCGAGTCCGCTGTTTTTCGCGTATGCATCGGCCAGGACTGATACAGCGTGATAGCCTATCATGCACCAGTTCTCATTTCCCATGTGCGACCACACGGGGAGGACATGGTGGGCACTCTGCTCGTAGTGTTTGACCATTGATTTGACCATATCGGCCGAACGCTCGGGGAAGAGTACATTCATGAGCGGGTGTTCGGCACGGAATGTATCCCAAATTGAGAACACCGTGTAGTTGGTGAAATCATCGGCGTGATGGATATTGTGGTCGAGGCCACGGTAGTTGCCGTCGACATCCATGTAGACCGAGGGATTTATCATCGTGTGGTAAAGGGAGGTGTAGAACATGGCCAGCTGGTCGTCGGTGCCTTGTGCCGATATAGACGAGAGTTTCAGATTCCAGTCGGCGCGAGTGGCGGCCGCAACCTCGTCAAATGATTTTCCGAGTGTCTCGGCTTTAAGATTGGCGAGAGCGCCGGCGGTGCTCACGCCCGACAGTGCAACCTGTACCTCAATCTGTTGTGTCTCGGGAATATCAAAGTTGAAGTAGGCCACAATCTTACGACCTGCAATCTCGGGGAAATTCTCGTTGAGCTTGAATTTGCGCCAGAAGCCTGTGTAGAGGGGTTTCTGCATGTCGGTGTAACCATATTTTGCGACAGGTTCTGAGAACTTCATGGCAAAATAGGTGTAATTGGTGGCTGCCCAGCCGTTGGTTATACGGTATCCGGTCACGGTGTAGGGATCCTCGACACGCATGTAGGTCCACAATGTCTTCCCATCATAATTATATATGGCGTGGTCCATGTCGAGAATGAGGTTGGTCGACTCGGTGCCGGGTGTGTAGGTGTATCGGTGCAACCCCACGCGCGGTGTGGCGGTCAGCTCGGCTTTGATGCCGTAGTCATCAAGATTTACTGCATAATAACCGGGCTTTGAGACTTCAGTGTCGTGGGAGTAGGCCGAGCGATATCCCTCATGGTGCTTGTCGGCTGTCCCGGGTGTGAGATGCAGCTCTCCGGTGGTGGGCATGAGCATTATGTCACCCAGGTCAGAGTGGCCCGTGCCGCTGAGGTGAGTGTGGCTGAACCCCACTATCGTCGAGTCGGCATGCTGGTATCCTGCACAGTATTCATAGGTGCGGCCTTGATACTTGCCATTTATATTATGTGGTATATTCTCGGTATCTGGGCTCAGCTGGACTATACCGAAAGGGGCGCAGGCTCCAGGAAAGGTGTGCCCCATGCCGTTGGTGCCGATTATGGGGTTGACATAATCGACAGGATCGGCACCAAGGCAGGGTATGACAGCTGTAGCTGAGGAGAGTATTAATATAAGTGTTTTAAACTGCATGTTCTCCGAAAAACTTATTTTTCGTTGGTGAGTGAATAGGGAACGTCGCTGGCAAGAGTACCGCGTTTGGTATTGGGCTTGCTGTCCATCTGGGCATTGAGCTTGGCACCGTTCATCAGCGTGTTGTAGTCAATATAGTTCTTTGTATATTCCTTCCCATTGACCTTCAGTGACTTGAGGTAGGGGGTGTCAACAGTGTTGCCGGGTGCGCTGATCTCAACCTTCTTGCCTGTGGGCATATTGATGGTTGCTTTCTTGAACAAGGGGGCGCCAAGCACATACTGGTCGGAAGCGGGACATACGGGATAGAATCCTAATGCCGAGAATACATACCATGCCGAGGTCTGGCCGTTGTCCTCGTCACCGCAATAACCGTCGGGGGTGGGGAGGTACATGCGGTCCATTGTCTGACGTGCCCAGTACTGTGTCTTCCAGGGCTCGCCTGCATAACCATAAAGGTAAATCATGTGCTGGATAGGTTGGTTGCCGTGGGCGTAGTTACCCATATTGGCAATCTCCATCTCGCGGATTTCATGGATAGTGCCACCATAGTAGCTGTCATCGAAAACGGGGGGTAGGGCAAATACAGTGTCGAGCTGGGCAACGAATTCCTTTTTACCACCCATCAGGTCGATAAGACCCTGAATGTCGTGGAATACCGACCATGTGTAGTGGAGCGAGTTACCCTCGGTGAATGCGTCACCCCATTTGAAGGGGCTGAAGGGAGCCTGGAATGTTCCGTCCTCATTCTTTCCACGCATGAGGTTGGTTTCCTTATCAAATACATTTACATAATTCCTGGCGCGGTCGCGGTACAGGTCGATTTCTTCCTGTGGGCGACCCAGTTTCTTGGCAATCTGGTAGATACACCAGTCGTCATAGGCATACTCAAGTGTACGGGCTACATTCTCATTTATGCCCACGTTGTAGGGAACATATCCAAGCTTGTTGTAATATTCATGGCCCATGCGGCCTGAAGAGCCCACGCGCGGGTGTACATTGTTGGCACCAAATACCATACCTTTATACATTTCGGGTGCATCCTCTTCTTTTACAAGGCCTTTTAGAATGCCGTCGGCTACAACCGATGCGCTGTTGTTACCTACCATGCAGCCGCGGTGACCGGGGCTCGACCATTCGGGATAGAATCCGCTCTCGCGGTAGAAATTAAGCCAGCCTTCCTGCATCTTGGCACCTTCTTCGGGCCAAAGGAGATTTACCAGCGGAAAGAGTGCGCGGAATGTGTCCCAGAAACCGGTACCGGTATAGAGATATCCCTTCTCTGTATTTCCTGTCGAGGGGCTGTAGTGTACTACATTGCCGTCGGCATCAATCTCATGCATCTTGTGAGGGAAGAGGACGGTGCGGTAAAGGCATGAATAGAATGTGCGCAAACGGTCCTTGTTGTCATCATCGATTTCGATGGTGCCGAGAATCTCGTTCCAGGTGTCCTTGGCTTCATTTTTGACTTGGTCAAATGATTTGGTGCCGATCTCACGCATGTTCAGCTCGGCCTGTTCCAGGCTTATGAACGATGTGGCTACCTTTGCGGTCACTGTCTCTCCGCGCGAGGTCTTGAAGCCGATGGCTGCACCTACATGGTTGCCATTCAGTTCATCCTTGCCAGGTTGTATCTCGTTGCCATTTTTCCATGTCCACTCAGAGTCAAACGGTTTGTCAAATTCCACGATGAAATAGTTGCGGAAATTGCGGGTCACTCCACCGCTGTTGCGTGTTGAGTAGCCTACCACCCGGCGCTGCTCTGGAATCACTTTTATCCATGAGCCACGGTCATAGCCGTCAATGATTACATAGCTCTGATCTTCTTCGGGGAAGGTGAAGCGGAAGTAGGCGCAACGGTCGGTTGGTGTGATTTCGGTGGTCACGTCATATTCCGACAGATATACCTTATAGTAATATGGACGGGCTTCTTCCGATTTGTGTGAGAACCATGAAGCACGATTATCCTCGTTGATTCTGAGCTCACGTGTTACAGGCATTATAGAGAACTGACCGAAGTCATTGATCCAGGGACTTGGGCGGTGGGTCTGCTTGAATCCGCGTATTTTGTCGGAAGCATAGGTGTATGACCATCCGTCGCCCATCTTTCCCGTTTGAGGAATCCATTGGTTCATTCCCCATGGCAGTGCGACGGAGGGAACGGTGTTGCCATTGGAAAGCGAGATTTTTGAGTCAGTTCCCATCAGCGGGTTGACATAGTCGGCGGGGTTTGTCCCTACAGCGGCATTTGCTGTCATCATGACAGAAGCACATACCGTGAGAAGTGATGTCAATTTGAATTTCATGCTTTACTTGAGATTATTTTGTGATGATTGATTGTTGATTCCTTGGGATTTTGACGCTAATTTACCTCATTAATATTATATAAAAGTGCTGTTTTGCGTAATAGCTGTTATGAATAGTGACAAATTTCCGTATTTTGCAAAGTGTCGTTATTAATGACATAAAAAGTATTGTATAATGACAGACTCTAAGCTGTGGCCATAGTAAACCGGAGCCGCAAGCCGGGAGGCTTGCGGCGATACTACCTGTTGGTAAGCGCTTGTAAAGGAAATGTTTATTTGCTCCCGGCCGCAGCAAGTCGGGATAAGTACGGTTCCGGTTGGCTGTTTTAATCAGCTTGTGTAGAATGGTTTGGTTATTTCTTGTAACCGCAAGCCGGGATAAGTGCGGTTCCGGATTGCGGTTTCTCCAATTGCATATTAGAGCCTGTCTCATAAAATCACATACCCGCCCCCTCGGCCACGTGATTTTATGAGACAGGCTCTTAGGGATTAATTGCAGGTTAATGCTTGGAGTTGCGATATTCCTTGGGTGTCATGCCATATATCTTTTTGAAATCGGCATAGAATGATGTCTTGTTGCTCATGCCTATCCTGAAGATTATCTCTTGCACCGTAAGGTCGGTTGTGATGATTAGGTTGGCGGCATATGAGAAGCGGATTCTCTTGACAAATTCTGTGGGAGTGTATGGGGTATGTTTCTTGAACCGGCGGTAGAGTGTGCGTATGTCGACACTCATAGCCTTTGCTATGGCATCGGGTGTGAGTTTTGTCTCGTCGTCAAAGTTGTCACATATATATTTACGCATGTTTTCGAAGAACTGTTTTCCCTCGTCTGAGATTTCCATGCCGCTCTCGAGGCTGATTGAGCTCATGGGGGAGCGGTAGTAGTCCTTATCGGAATTCTTGCGTTCGAGCAGTCGTGCTACCAGGGTCTTGAGGAAGTCGCTGTTGAACGGCTTGGTGACATAGGCGTCGGCTCCATCGTTGAATCCCTCGATTTTGTCCTCTTCCGAAATCTTTGCCGTCAGAATGATTACAGGTAGATGCTGGGTGAATTTATTCTTACGTACGAATTTGATGAATTCAATGCCGCTTTCATCGGGCATCATTATATCGGTTATGATTAGGGAGGGGGTCTGACGTTCGAGCATCTGTCGGGCCTCGGAGCCGTTCTTTGCCAGTGTCACCACATATTCCTTGGCCAGAATATTGGATAGAAGCCAGAGGATGTCGGGGTTGTCGTCAACGACAAGAATATGTGGCTTGTTGTCATAATTATGTGCATTGTTGGTGTTTAATGTAATGTCCGATTCAACGTTGGCATGGGTTTTTCTCACATCAAGGTGTGGGAATGTGACAATGAAGCTTACATATTCTCCCTCTACGCTGTCGACATCTATGGTGGCATCGAGTTTCACGGCCATTTCGTGGGATATGAACAGTCCCAGTCCATGTCTGGATGATATGTCCCGGTAGCTGTTGGAGTCCAGATTGTTGAAGACGGCATATTTGTTGAATAACTGTTGGCGGTTTTCCTCTGAGATTCCCTGCCCGGTATTGTAGAATTCAAACTTGAGACAACCCTCGGGCGTGAGTTTTGCCGATACTTTTACCTTACCTCCTATTGGGGTGTATTTGAAGGCATTGGACATGAGGTTTGTGATTATCTTGCTCAGACATGACACATCGGTGTTCCATCTCAGGTCGGGCTGGTCGATCTCGATAGTGAATTCTATATCGTTTTGTCGTGCGATTTCTTCATATACATTTATCCATCGTTTGAATATGTTCTCAAGAGCGATGGGCTGTATGTCGAGTCTCACGAGGTTCTCATCGTCCATATATCTCACATCGAGTATCTCTTGTACCAAATCGTTGAGGTGTTTTGAGTTGCGATATAAGGTGTCGATATATGGTTTCAAGGTTTTGTCGGCGTTGGTCTCACCTTGTTTGTTCAGTGTGTCACAGATGCCCATTATGATTGTGAGCGGGGAACAGAATTCGTGGGTGATGTTTGTGAAGAATGCTTTGCGGTCGGCAAATACACGTTCCTGCTCCTTGGCGTAGATTTGACGTTCGAGTTCTTGCTTCTTATGATTGTATATGGCTCGTGAGCGGTAGGTTATCAATGAGATGAAGAGGATGAATGTGAGCGCATACAGGAGGTAGCTCGTCCCTGAGGCATACCATGGCGAGGCTATTTTTATTGGGAGTATGAACTCCTCGGTGTCGTTTTTTTCTCCGTCGGTCTCGTATTTTACTGCGAGTGTGTAATTCCCGGCAGGCAGATTGGTCAGTGTCACCGTGGGGGTAGTGCCGAGGTTGACCCACTTGTCATTATACCCCTCGAGTTTGTACCAATAGTTTATGTAGTCACCTTGTATATAGTCGAGTGCGGCAAATGTGAGGTTTATCACATCTTCGTCATAGTTGAATGTGAGCCCATTGACAAGGTCGTCGGGCGACGTGAACCGGTCGGAACCGTTGACTGTCATTCCTGTGAATACGATATTGGCCGTAAAATCATCATTCCCATGATTCTTTTTGGTGTCGGATCTCACGCATACGATACCGTTGAGCGCTCCGAATATCACATCTCCGTTTTGAGGGGAGATATAGCCCGAGTTGTCGCAGAATTCATATATGTCACCTGCTATATGGCTTGTGTTGTGGAGTATGGCGGTGTTTGTATTGTATCGGGTTATTCCTTTGTTGGTGCTTAACCAGATATCACCGTTGGCGGTGGGTATGATCGAGTGTACCATATCGTTGACAAGGCCATCCTTATTGGTCAGTACTTTAACGAGTCGTGGATTTTCAGCGTCCCGGCAGTCAACGATGCCGCCACCTATGCTCGCACCGAAATATAATGTCCCGTCGCCTGAGTAAGCAAGGCTTATGATGTCGCCCATGCCCGGAATGCGGTCATTGACAGCATCGAGTGTATTGTATTGGCATGTCTCTAAGTCCATGTGGATAATGCCTATGCCGCCTCTGCACCCTATGTACAGGCCGTTGTTGCCATCGTAGACGAGCGAGTAAATCTCGTCGCAGAAAAACTTGTCACGCTTGAATGTGATTTTTTCTGTTTTGAGTACTTCGTTGGAACCGTTGGTGGTTACTTTGATGAGGCCGCGGGTTGTAGATGCCAGCCACAGCACACTGTCGCTTTCTTCAAAGAAGTCATGTACATCGACAATGCTTTCGCCGTAGAGATTCTCGATCCTGCCATTGTTTCTATTCATATACGATATGCCTGGTCCTTGTCCTGCGATCCATATTCGTCCGGGATAGAATCGGCTTTCTCTGATTACAAATATTTGATTGGTAGTCAAGTCGCCCTCTTTGCCCGGGTGGACTCCATATCTTGTTATGCGGTCTGATGGGATAGTTCCTTCGGGTGGCAGGGTGGGGTAGTCTTCGAGAATGATGAGGCCGTCACCTTTTGTACCTACCCACAGATTTTTGTGGGAGTCGGTGAAAAATGTGCGTATCGGTTTGGTGAGATTCGGAATTTGAGATGAGTGGATTGACTTGTATCGGCTGTCGATATTGCACATTTTATATAGTCCTCGACCATCGGTGGCTATCCATACCAATGGTTGCCTTCTGTCGTGCATCATATTGAATACACCAACCTCGGTGAAGAGCATTTCGGGGTTGTATCCTTCGTCGGAGTTCAGTCTCATGATGCCGTTGCCTGAGAAGCTTACCATAATGTCATCGCCATATCTCACTATGCTTGAAATCTTGCCATAATGATTCATCTCATTCCTTATGTTGGTGATGAGCTGCGTGTTGAGTGATATCTCGTCGTAAAGGATAAGATTCCCGTTCTCGCACAGGAGATAGAAGCCTCCCTCGGTCTTGAATACTTCTTTTATGCTGTTCTGGCCCAGTTTTACTTTCTGCCAGCGTATGCTTGCTTGTTCGGGTGAATATCCCTCTGAGAAATCGAAATGGATTTTCCATGCAAAGTCGGTTCTCGGGAAAAGCCATAGGGTGTTATTTTCGGTAATTCCTCCCAGGCAGAACCCCAAGGTGCCAACTTCCGCCGGCTTGTCGCATGTGTGGAACTGTTTGGTTGTCGGGTCGTAATAGCTGAATTCATTGTCGGGCGAAATGGAGAATGCATGTCCCATGGTATCGCTGAACAATGCGTTGCGTCCGCCACGTATCTCGGTATAATGCTCTGTAGTGTAAAGCTCGTCGGTCGAGAACTTATCGAGTCCCATTGTCGTGAGCACCCACAGGTATCCCTTCTCAGCTTTATGCAGTTCGTTGATCACATTGCCCGATAGTGAGTTGGGGTTGTCAAATTCATGTCGGAACACGCGCATTGACTTTCCATCGTAGCGGTTCAGCCCGTCGTAGGTGCCGAGCCACAGGAGTCCGGTGTCATCCTGATGCATCATCAGGACAGAGTTGTTGGACAGGGATTCTATATTCGTCGCTCTGTATATGTCGTGGGGAGCGGCACAGATTTTCCCTGCGCCGATGATGCCTACCGCTGCTATCACACATGCGAGCCGTCCTATTGCTTTCAGCAATTCATGGCATGGGCATGCTTGATGTTCCGATTGATTTTTGAGACAGTCATTCATTTTGTTTTGATTCTGTGTAGTTATCCTTGACGACCTCTGTTTTTGTGTTTTTTTGCTATATTAAATAATGTATAACATTATCGTGGAATTGTATATGAGGCGGTTTTTATGACAAATCACCGTGTTTGGTGTTTTATTCTGAAATCATAGATACAAAATTCGTCATAATCATTGACAACCACAATGAAAGATAGTTAAAAATAATAAAAGCTCCTTTTTATGGCTTGTTCTGAATGGTTCGTAGGTGGAATGTTGATGTCGATGTGTTGTGTAATGTGATGTGTTGCAATGTTAAATGCGATTTTTCTCGCATCTTCTTTTGGAAAGTTGAAATATTATTCCTGTGAGCGTTATTGAAATTTTATCTGTATCTTTGTGTTGAAAAGGGTTAATATAGGTCGTTATTGTCGCAATAGTGTGGAAAAAGTCGGTCAAAACCGAGTTTTGGAAAGTCATGATATGCGACAAAAATGTACTGATATGTGTCAATTGTTAAAATTTGGCAATTTGGCAATATTCAGTATATATATGACACTATTATGAAATAGGCTAAAGACCTTTTAAGTTAACTTTGACATCAGAAATTTTAACAACCAACTCAAATTTCATTGAAGCCATTCAATATCATGAAAAAACTGAATCGTAGGATAAGTTTAGCGTTAGTTCTGATGACGTGCATAGCGGCATCAGGACAGGCTGATGAGAAGACTCTCCTTTTCATCCCCGATTCCCATCTTGACACGCAATGGAACTGGGATGTCGTTACTACGATCGACGAGTATCTCAAGAACACCCTCAATGAGAATATTGCTCTACTTGATAAATACCCTAACTTCCGCTTCAACTTTGAGGGAGCGATACGCTACAAGTGGATGAAGGAATATTATCCGTCGCAGTATGCCCGTCTGCAAGCCTATATCGACTCAGGCCGCTGGAATGTGTCGGGATGCAGTGTCGATGCCAATGATGTTATGGTTTCGTCGGCCGAATCGATTATGCGCAACTGGCTCTATGGTTCGGTATTCTTCAAGAATGAGTTTGGCGTGCGTGGTGGACATGACATCATGCTCCCCGATTGCTTCGGTTTCTCCTATGCACTCCCTTCGCTGGCTGCCCATTGCGGCATGACAGGCTTCCATTCCCAGAAACTCAGCTGGGGATCGGCCATATATGACAGGCTGCCCCCGTTCGGCATATGGCAGGGTGTCGATGGCTCGCAGATATATGCCGTCTATAAACCACATGCCTATGATGCCCACGAGGAGTATAACAAGGATATGGCCAACGATGCCGGCATGGAGCGCATCATATCCGATAATCTCAGCAAATATGGGTGCCCGGCCGAGGTGCGTTATGTAGGTCCTCGCAGCGACCATGGAGGCGGACTTCATGACCGTGCCAATTCTGACGGTGAGAACACCCCCTATTGGCTTAACTACAGTGTGGCTTCCCGGGGACCTGTGAAAGTGAAGCTGTCCACTCCCGACGAGGTGTTCGAATTTCTTGCCAAACACAGGAATGACAAATATATGGTTCATGACGATGAACTTCCCATGCGCATACATGGCGTGGGCTCATATACCTCACAGGCTGTGCTGAAACGCTGGAACCGCCGTAATGAGCTCCTTGCCGATGCCGCTGAGAAAGCCTCGGTTGCAGCCCGGTGGCTCGGTGTTGCCGATTATCCTGCAGAGGAGCTGCGCACTGCCTGGATGAACAATCTGTGGCAGGCTCATCATGACGGTATCACCGGTACCTCGATACCCAAAGCCTATATTTGGTCGCAGAATGAGTATGCATTGGCCAACAAGACATTTGGCGACGCTTTCGTCAATGCAGCCGGAGCCATGATAGCTGCCCTTGATACACGTGTTGAAGGTATTCCAATAGTTTTATATAATCCTTTATCGTTCGTTCGTACAGATGTCGCCGAGGCACAGATAGAGTGTGCCTCGCGACCTGACGATGTTAAGGTGGTAGGTCCCGATGGACAGGAAGTGCTTACCCAGGTCGCCGGCTATGATGCCGCCTCGGGTATCGCAACAATAGCTTTCGCAGCTACAGTCCCCTCACTCGGATATGCAGTCTATGATGTTCGTCCGGGCGAGAAGTGCACTCTCACCTCCAATCTCACACTCGACAAAGAGGCACGGCAAATTGTCAATGGCAATTACCGTTACTCCATTGATAAAAAAGGTGACTGCAACATCTATGACCTTGTCAACAAGCGCCTGCTCATGGGTTACCCCTCGATGGTAATGCTTGATGACACTTCCAACAGCTGGCCTGCATGGGAAATTACCTACAGCACCGTTACCGGCACCCCGGTGGCGACGGTCGATGAGAATGTCGACATACAGGTGGCTGAGGATGGTCCGCTGCGCAAGTCATTCCGTGTCACACGTTCCAAAAATGGGAGTTCCTTTATACATTATATAATGGTCAACGCACTCAATGACCGTGTCGACATGGTCAACGAAGTTGACTGGAACACACGCAACACCTTGCTCAAGCTCAACCTCTCTTTGCGTTCGGGCGTTTCCGAGGCTACCTACGACCTCTCGCTCGGCACTATCAAGCGAGGTGTGAGAACCTCCGACCTCTATGAGGTGCAGGGTCATCAGTGGGCCGACATGGCCACCTCCTATGGTGACGGTGTCTCAGTGATAAATGATTGCAAGTATGGTTGGGATATGCCGCAGGCTGGCACACTTCGTCTGTCGTTGATACACACCCCCCGCGCTACCAATTATTCCCACCAGCAGCTGCAGGACTTGGGCGACCATCACTTCACGGTCGCCTTCTTCCCCCACCGCGGACAGTGGGGCGCTGCTACCCAGCAACAGGCTGCAATGGTCAACCAGCCGCTTATGGCTTTCGTGGCACCCAAACATGAGGGAACGATGGGAAAGAGTTTCTCATTTGCAAGTCTCAACACCGACGAGGTTGCGGTAAAAGCTCTCAAGAAAGCCGAACTCAGCGATGAATATATTGTGCGCGTTTACGAACTCACCGGCAAGGACCATAACGATGTCAGGGTAGAGTTCCCTGCTGCAATCACAAGCGTGCGCGAGGTCAACGGTCTTGAGGAGGAACTCCCCGAGGCTTCATCGGTGGTTACCGATGGCTCCACTATGGCATTTGCCATTGGCCGTTATCAACCCAAGACCTTTGCCGTTACCCTTGCATCTCCTGCCGGGCAGGTTGAGACCTCGCTCCCATCATCGACCCCTGTCGCTCTCGACTATGATACCGACATGATGAGCGGACACGATGCCATCAAGGATGTTACCACCGGTATAGCTAAGGCTTTCCCTGCCGAACTTCTCAGCGATCAACTCATGGTTGGCGACATCAGCTTTAATATCGGCAGCCGTGCCAAGGGTGCCAGGAATGCCCTGAGCTGTCATGGCCAGACCATCACGCTCGACCGCAGCGAGGGTTCCAAACTCTATATCCTTGCCCTCTCTACCGAGAAAGAGGGCAGCGAGGCTCCGTTTAAGTTAGGCGATGAGACTGTTGACCTCAAGGTTCCCTATTACGGTGGTTTTGTAGGTCAAGCCAAGACAGCTTTCAATTTCGGAGCCGAGTATCGTCGCGACGAAGTCGCTTTCACTGCCACCCATTGCCATGATGTTGCTAAAGGTGCAGACGTAACATTCTCATATATATATATATACGTCTATTGTCTGACTCTTCCTGAGGGTGTCGACGAGATTACATTGCCCGATTCCAAGGGGTTGTACCTCATCGCGGCTACACTAAGTGACAACGACCATGACGATGTGCGTGTCGCATCAGATGTCTACACCTATCCCCAGGCCGAATATTTCTCCAATAAGGTAGACTTCACTACCGGTCGGCTTATACCCGACAATATCAGTGCCAACGCCTATACCAATTCCAATGAGAAGCCTGCCCTGGCCAATGATGGCGAGATAGGCACCAAATGGTGCTCGACAGCGGCCAACTCATGGATTGAATACAGTTTCAGGAATGAGGTGGTGGTGAACCGTTGGGCAATGCTCAATGCAGCCATCGAGAGCACCGATATGATCACCCGCGACTTTAACGTGCAGTATTACGACAACGGCAGCTGGAAGAATATCTCGACAGTCACCGCCAACAGCGACAACTATCTGTCGGTAACCGTGAATCCTGTCACCGCCCGCCGATTCCGCCTGCAGGTCAAGGCCGGCGAACAGAATGGCGGCAACACGGCACGCATATATGAGTTTGCCCTCTTTGGTCATGCCAAGGATGAAGCCGGGGTTGACAATGTCTACATGGCGGTCACCGACCATGCAATCCAACTGCACGGTATCACCCCCAACCCCTCCAACGGAGCGGGCAGTGTAAGCTACAGTGTGCCCGCGGGGTCGACACATCTCGCCCTGGAGATATATGATATGTCGGGCCGTCAGCTTCAGCGCGTTGCCCTTCCCGACAACGGTGGAAATGGCGGTGATTACACTCAATCCATCAGCCTCACTCCCGGCAAGGGGCTCTACCTCTACCGCATTACAGGTGCTCGTGCCGGCTCGGTGATACAATCAGCGACAAAAAGATTATTAATTCTATAAACCACATTATTAACCAAAAACTATTTAGACATGGTAAAGCATTTACCTTTCAAAAGTTTAGTGGTAATGGCGGCAGCCTTTACCGCTTCAATGGGAGCTTATGCTGCGACACCGATTGGAAGTGCCGCAGACCTGGCCAACATTGGCAACGATCTCGCCGGAGAGTATGAGCTCACCGCCGACATCACTCTGACAGGAGAATGGATGCCTATCGGTAACAGCGATAGCCCATTCACAGGTATTCTTGATGGTAAAGGCCACACAATCTCAGGCCTTACCTATACTGAGAACGGTAACTGGGTTGGCCTCTTCGGTGCAGTGACCGGTACTCTTAAGAACGTAGCTATCGTAGATGCCAACATCTATGGTAACGAGCATGTAGGTATCGCTGCCGGACGTGTATTCGGCGGTGGTGTCATTGACAACGTGTACACTTCAGGTTACATCAATGGACGTGACCATGCCGGCGGTATCGTTGGTGATGCCGGTGAAACCGACCAGACTGCTACCGTGAGCAACTGTCTCTCGGCCGCCTATGTGATTGCACGTGACTATCAGGCCGGTGGTATCGCAGGCTGGACCAAAGGCACTGTGACAATCGAGAACAATATCTTCATCGGTGAGGCCAGCTGTAACGGTTGGGCCGGTGTTGGTGGTATAGTAGGTTTCGTTGAGGATGGCACGACAACTGTAAAGCACAACGTCAACGCTGCCCGCAAACTCACCGGTGCTTCTTTCCTTTCTGACCGTGAGGGTACTTACAATCAGCGTGAGACTCATGGTATCGTAGGTTCCTGCTACAATGAGAACTCAAAGTTGGTGTCGGTCGACAACCTCACTTCCGATGCCACTGTCATCTACAGCATCTATGGTGACAATCCCGGTGTTGATCCTGTTGACCAGTCGGCCATGAGTGTTGACTTCAACGGTGTCATCACTCCCGCCGCCGATCTCAAGAAGGCTGCTACATACACAGCTCTCGGTTTCGGTGCTGCATGGAAGTATGACGGTGTCAACTATCCCATTCTCTCGTTCATGACCATGCCTATCGTAGCCGACTATATCTACGTGTCGAATGTTCCCGAGGAGGCACTTGTGAGCGGTAGCTTCAATGCCAACCCCGTGAGCACCTATGGTCGTGAGATATCGGTATCAATCAGCGATAACAATATCGCTACATATGCCGAAGGCAAAGTGACATTCACCGCTGCCGGTCATGTGACAATCGCATTCACCACACAGGGTGATGCATTCTGTGCCGGTGCGACCACCGTGTTGACATTTGATGTATTGGACTTCTCTCCCGTCATCGCCACAGCAGCCGATATGGAGAAGCTGTCAAAGAATCCCCAGGCCAACTTCGTTCTCGCCGCCGATATCGACATGACAGGTGTTGAGTTCACTCCCGTCTCCAACTTCAGCGGAACACTCGACGGCCAGGGTCACTGGATCCGTAACATCTCGTTCTCCAATACCGACCGTGACAGAACGGCTCTCTTTGCTGAGTTCAGCGGTGAGTTCATCAAGAACGTAGGTTTCGAGGGTGTCAACTTCGTAGGCAACGCCGACGTTGCAGCCGTTGTAGGTGAGACCAAGGGCCCCGGCATCATCAGCAACATCGTTGTAAACAACTCATATATTGAAGGTCGTGACCACGTGGCTTCTATCGTAGGTAAACTCAACGAGGGTGCCACCGTAATCAACTGTATCTCCAATGCCGTGATCAAGACCCGCTCTTATCAGGCTGCAGGTATAGCAGGTGTAGGTGTAAAGGGTACTGTCGACAAATGTATCTTCGCCGGTACTGTTTCAGCAAATGGCAATACCAACCTCGCCGGTATCGTTTCTCTTCTCGATGACAATGGCGTGACAATCAAGAACTGTCTTGCCGCTGCCGCTTCTTATACCAACGCCAACACTGGCGCCGAAAACTATGGCATCATTGTCAACAAGCACAGCCGTGAGGTTGTCCTTGAAAACAACTATGTGGCCGATTATTCGAAACTCAATGGCCAGGCGGTTACCGGCGGAACAGCCGATAGCAAGGAAGGTGCTCTTGTCACAAGAGAGGATGTACGCAGCCAGGCCTGGTACACCGGTACCCTGGGTCTTGACTTTGACAACGACTGGCAGTTCCTCCCCGGTGGCGAAGGCAACATGCTCCCCGTTCTGAAATGGATGAAGGCTCCCATCTCCACTGTTATATTCAACATGCCTTCAGAGGATGGTGTCAACATTACATATTTCGACGGCAATGAAACCTATGATTACTCAGTTCTTCTCGGTTCATGGGGTCAGAGCATAACCATCGAGCAGTTGAGCGGTGAGGCTTACGCAACATTGGTACCCGAGGATGGCGTGATCTATACAGGTGACGAAAACGGTGATATCGATGGTGGTGGCACAGCTACCTTCAAGGTAGGTTTTGAGTCTGCCGTAAGCGACCTGTTCACTCTCGTAGGCCGCGACACATTTGATATCAATGTATCACTGAGCGATGAGGAGAGAACGATCAACACTGTTGAAGAATTCCTCAGCATACGCAAGAACCCCTCGGGAAAATATACTCTCGGAGCCGATATCGATCTCACCGGTGTTGAGTTCAACGGTTTCTGCAACGATGGTGGCAGCGCATTCACGGGCACACTCGACGGTGCAGGTCACTCTATCAAGAACTTCAACCTCACATTCACTTCGGGCAACGACCATGGTTTCTTCGGCAAGACTTCAGGCGCTACCATCAAGAATGTGGCATTCACTCAGTTCACCATCAACGGCGGCAAGAGTGTCAACCATGTAGGTCTCATAGGCCAGGGCTCTTCCACTACTATGGAGAATGTAGCAGTCGTAGGTGAGGTTACAGGTGACGACCACGTAGGTCTTGTAGCCGGCGACGCTGACGGTATCGAGATGACCAACTGCTATGCAGTAGGTACTGTAGTAGGCGGTTCACAGATCGGTGGCTACTTCGGTTGCACACTCGAGGGTGGCTGCGTGCTGAAGAACTGTCTCTCAAATGTCAACGCCGAGTGCACATTCCGTGGCTGGGTAGGCGGCTTCATCGGTCTTATCGACAAGAGCAAGAGCGCTGTCACCATCGAGAACTGTGTGTCAATAGGCAACTGCAAGACTGCAGGCAGCGGTTCTCCCAAGATTGCCGCTCCCTTCATCGCCGGTAATGGCGCAGGTGACGAGGCCAACGCTACAATCACTTTCTCAGGCAACATCTATAACTCAGCTGCCATCATGGAAGGTGATTCACAGTGGCCCTCCAAGAACGAGACTGCTGAAGGTGGCGTAGTTGAATCAGCTACCGCCCAGAACCCCAACACTCTCGCTGTACAGACTACCTACACTGCTATCGGCTGGGACTTTGACAATGTATGGTCAATGGGCCAGGGCGAGTACAAGTATCCCGTACTGATATCACCCGCTGTCACCGACTTCACAGCTTCAGGTATTGAGGATGTTATCGCCGGAACAACCGGGAACAGCGTTTCTGTTGCCGGTGCCAACGGTGAGATCATCGTTGCCGGTCTTGGCGAGAATGCCGCCATCACGGTTTACACTGTAGCCGGTGTTCAGGTTGCTTCAGCTGTAGTAAATGACGCTGAGGCCACAGTAGCTGTCCCCGCCAACGGTTTCTATATCGTGGCTGTAGCTACCAACGGTACTGTCACAACTGCCAAGGTTGTTGTAAAGTAATATCCCCTTAACTCCTTATAAAGCGTGTCGGCGCCCTTTTCCCGACGCCGGCACGCTATCTTACCTTTTTCAATACAAGGGATCTAAACCATTAAATCGCATTTCCAGCATGGTAAACATCAGCTCAACAAGGATGAAGTATATCGTTTTGTTCATAGCGATATTCTTTTCGCTGTCCGGATATGCCGAGGTTCTTAATGTCACCGGTCGTGTACAAGACGAGCAGGGCGAACCTTTGGTCGGTGTATCAGTAACTCAGAAGGACAACCCCAAGAATATCGTTATCACTGACATCAACGGTACCTACAACATTAAGGTCAATCGTGGCGACATCATCACAGCCAGCTATATAGGTTTTGAGCAGGCCGAGAAGAAAGCCAATGCCACCACTGTCGACTTTATTCTTAAAGAAACAACCACAGCACTCAATGAAGTTGTGGTGACAGGTTATACAACACAGAAGAAGATATCGGTGCTCGGTGCCCAGGCTACCCTCAAGATGGAGGATGTCAAGGCTCCTGTGGCCAACATGTCAAATGTACTCGCCGGTCGTGTGGCAGGTGTCGTTTCGGTACAGCGCACAGGTCTGCCCGGACAGGACGATGCCGACATTTGGATCCGTGGTCTCTCCACGCTCACCAACCGCAACGAGGGCCCGCTGGTGCTCGTCGATGGTATCGAGCGTAGCTTCGCACAGCTCGACCCCGCCGATATCGAGTCAATCACAGTATTGAAGGATGCCGCCTCGACTGCCGTTTACGGTGTGCGCGGTGGTAACGGTGTAATCATCATCACCACCAAGCCCGGTGAGATAGGCACCCCTAAATTCTCATTCGACATCTACCAAGGCATCACCCAGCTCACCAAGGTTCCCTCGCTGGTCGACGGTATCGACTATATGCATGCCGTCAACGAGGCCTATATGAACTCCAAGGGTTCTACCTACTACAGCCCCCAATTTATCACCAACACCAAGATAGCCAACGGTTATCCCCTCACAGCCGAGGAGGCTGCCTATGCCCAGACAGTGGCCGGCAACCGCACTATCAACAAATATCTCTACCCATGTGTCGACTGGATGGACGAGATGTATCACAAGACAGGATACAATGCCCGTTACAATGTCAACATACGCGGTGGCGCTCCCAATGCACAGTACTACGTATCACTCTCATATTATAATGAGAAAGGTCTCACCAAGACCGACCCCCGTCAGGACTATTCTACCGAAATCAAATTTGACCGCTATAACTTCCTTACCAATATCAACCTGAAAGCCACCAAAACCACCAAAGTGGATATTGGTGTGAGCGGCTGGATCACAGGTGCCAACTATCCCCGCCAAAGTATTAACGATATTTTCGGTAAGGCGATGCAGACCAACCCTGTAATCTATCCCGTACAGTATCCCAACGGTGAGAACCCCGGTATCTCGCCCGATAACCGCGAGCTCGACTCTCCCTGGGTCACCCTTACACGCCGCGGCTACCAGACACAGACCAAGACCCAGGTCAACACCAACCTGAAACTCACCCAGGACCTCGGTTTCTGGAACTGGTCAAAAGGTCTCGAGGCTCGTGCCTTGATTTCATTTGACGTGAAAGCCAACCAGGAACTCAACTATGGCGTCGACGACAGCACATGGGGTACCACAGCCACTATGGATCCCACCACAGGTACATGGGCCGATGACGAATACCTCTATGACGCCGATGGCAATCTGCTGCTGAGCGAGAAGTACAAAGGTAACAAGACCATGTCGGTAGAATCTAATAAGTGGGTTTACCGTACATTCTATTTCGAAGGCGCGTTGAGCTATAACCGTCAGTTTGACTCTGTTCACAATGTAAGCGCATTGGCACTTTTCACCATGCGTAACTATCTTGATGCCAACAATGGCAGCCTCTTCGATACACTGCCTCACAAGCAGCAGAGTCTCGCTGTTCGCGCCACCTACGACTTCGACCGTCGCTACTTCATCGAGTTCAACGGTGGTTACACCGGTTCAGAGAACTTCCTGAAAGGTCACCGCTTCGGTTTCTTCCCCGCTATCGCCGGTGGTTGGGTACCATCGAATGAATCGTGGTGGAAACCCATCAGCCCCGTCATCTCGTTCATGAAGATACGTTATTCCTACGGTATCGTGGGTAATGACTCTTCCAACGGTCGTTTCACCTACTTTGCCAAGCTTGCCTCGGTAAGTCCAATAACCTTTTCAAACTATTGGACCGGTAACGGTGCCAGCGGCCAATGGCATTACAGCGCCTATGGTTACGAGCCCATGTGGTCGCGCGTTCACAAGCAGGACCTCGGTATCGAGTTGAACCTCTTCAACAGCGACCTGAGCATCGTTGTCGACCTCTTCAAGGAGAAACGTGACCATATCTTTGTGGAGCGCACCGACCTTCCCTTCCTTGCCGGTCTCGAGGCCAATCCATATGCCAACGTAGGTGTCGTAAAGAACAAAGGTTTCGAAGTATCGGCTGAGTACTCTCACCGCTTCGGTGACGACCTTCTCGTATCACTGCGTGGTAACATAGCCTACAACAAGGACGAGGTTGTCGAGAACGCACAGGCCGATCCAGCTTATCCCTGGCTCGATCGCCGCGGTCACAATGTGCTCGCATCGTGGGGTTGGGTTGCCGAGGGTCTCGCTACCAGCGAAGAGCAGATCAAAGAGCGCAACATCACCCAGTTTGGTGAGACATATGCCGGTCAGATCGTGAAACCCGGTGATATCCTCTACAAGGACCTCAATGGCGACGGTCACATCGACGACTATGACCAGACATGCATCTCGCGTGGTGACCTGCCCCAGATCTACTATGGATTCGGTGGTGATTTCCGCTATCAGAACATAGGTTTAGGTCTTCTCTTCCAGGGCACAGCCAATGCCGACCGTCTGCTCAATGGCAACGGTATCAAGCCATTCCAGAGCTCAAGCGGTGGTGGTACACTCTATGACAACATCAACGACCGCTGGGATCCTGAGAATCCAACCAAGACCGATGTATTCTATCCCCGCCTGGCATGGGGTGCTACCGATACCTCCAACGAGAACAACTACAAGACCAGCACATGGTGGCTCAAGGATATGAGCTTCCTGCGCCTCAAGCAGTTCACCATTTCCTACTATTTCCCCAAGGCATGGCAGAAGGGTGTACTCAAGGGAGGACGTTTCTACCTGATGGGTGAGAACGTGTTCACATGGAGCAAATTCAAACTGTGGGATCCCGAGCTCAATACCTCCAACGGTATCTCGTACCCCAATGTACGCACATTCTCAATCGGTGTCAACTTCAACATCTAAAACGACTTGATTTATGAAAAAGAAAATAATAGGATTAGCCCTTCTCGCCACCGGCATCATCTCGCTGCCTTCATGCGACAGCTACTTTGATGACGTGCCCAACAACGCCACTACCTTGGACGATATCTTCCAGAACCGTGGCCAGGCTCTCGGATGGCTCACCAACATATATTCATTCTACCCCGACTGCACCAACCGTTATGCCGGCAATACCGCCATGTACTGGAATGGAGCCTCGATCGAGGGTTACCTCCCTTGGGACTGGGTCGAGACCCATGACATCGTGCAAGGCTCGCTCACTCCGTCGACCGGTTTTGTAGAGAGGCTGTGGAAGCAGTATTACATCGGTATCACCAACTGTAATATCTATATGTCAAAGATCGACGGGTGCACACCGATGCCTGATGATGAGAAGATAATCACCAAGGCCGAGGCCCGCGCCTTCCGTGCTTTCTTCTATCTGAACCTGGTGAAGCTTTTTGGCCCGGTGCCGCTCATGGGCGACAGGGTAAGCTCCAACAGCGACCCTATCTCGATGTATCAGATGCCTCGTAACACTGTCGACGAGTGCTTCGACTATATCATCGGCGAGTTCAAGGCTGTCCTTGACCAGAAGGTGCTCATGTCGACATTCAGCGGTGACGGTGCCTACAACGACAAGACCAAGGGTAGTCTTACCCATGAGGCTGTCGAGATGCTTCTGTGTGACGCCTACCTGTTCCGTGCATCCTATCTGTACAATGGCGATGGGTTCTATAAGGATCTGGCCAATCAGGATGGCACCAAGCTCTTCCCCCAACAGCGTGACGAGGAGAAATGGCGCGATGTCAAGACACAGGCCTGGAAGATCATCAACAGCAAGAAGTATAGCCTCGTGCTGCGTGACACATACGACCACTTGACCACAAGCCTGTCCAATGCATGTCCTTTCAAATCGGTGTTCTATGCCAGCATGGGTAGCTCTACCAACGAGGAGCTGATCTATGGCCGCACCAATGCCGGTAAGGAAACCTACTCTATGGTGCCCCGCTTTGCCGGTCTTCCCTCAAACTATGACAAGGGTGCAGGCGCGCTCACTATTCCTCTGGAGTTTGTCGACCTTTATTTTACAAATAAGGGCCTGCGTATCGAGGATGATGCCGACTACTTCACGTATGACACCGACAATCCTCCCACAGCCAACCGTGGCTCGGCCGCCATTATCCAGTCGACCGCCTACAAGGATCCCATCTCGGGCTATGAGTACTTCAAGTCTGTAGCATCGGGCGGTGCGGTGAGCTATACCGGTCCAACTTCAATCATGAAGCAGTTCTACAACCGTGAGGCACGTTTCTATCTCGCCGTTTCGTTCCAGAACCGTCCTTGGGACTTTCAGGGTGGTGCCGCTATCCAGATGCAGTACAATGGCAACTCAGGTCCCGATGGCAAGACCCACGACTATCCTATCTTCGGTACAATCGTGCGTAAGAACTACTATGCCAAGCAGTCCAACTGGGACATGAGCTGTGAGTATCGTCTGGCCGAGGTTTACCTCGACTATGCCGAGGCTTGTGCCGAACTTGGCGAATTGCCCGAGGCCCTCAAGTATGTCAACGAGATACGCAGCCGCGCCGGTGTAGCCCAGTATGGCCTCAATGCCGGTGACAATGGCAAGGATGTACGCAACCAGACCAAGATTGTTCTCCCCGCCTATGACAAGGAGACTGTCCTCAAGGCTATCTACCGTGAGCGCATCCTGGAGCTCGCCTATGAGAACAAGCACTACTTTGACGTGCGCCGCTGGAGTGTCGCCGATGGCACATGGCGTGGCGGTGCCGAAATGACCGATGGCTGGATCTATCCTTCTTACCACATCGGTGGCGAGGGTGGCATAATGACCGGCTTCAATGTCAACAACGTGGGTCAGACCACTGAGAACAAGAACGTAAACTTCTACAAGCGCGTCAAGCAGCAGGAGCGTGTATTCACAAAGCGCATGAGCCTGCTTCCCATTCCTCAGCAGGAGGTGAACCGCAACAAGCAGTGCGTTCAGAACACCAATTGGTAATCAGCTCCTTGATTATCCCACACTAATATAAAAAGGGGGAGCATTGGAACCCCGGTGCTCCCCCTTTTTCCCATTCAAATAAACCGTTTCATTTCACACCACTTCTCTTTATGAAGAAATTTTTACTTTTCTTTCTATTAGTCTCATCGTTTTTCAGCGCCTCGGCTTTTGAAGCAGGTAAGGTCTATGGAATTTCACAGGATTCGAAGGCTGTGTTCATAACCAATGCCGACCGTTCGGCCGGGCGCAGTGCCGTGATGTGGACCGATACAAAGGTTCCGGCTCAGCGGTGGCTTCTTGAAAAGCGTGATGATGGTTCGTATACTTTTCTCAATCAGTATTCCCAGCTTTATCTTGGTGTGAACCGCAACAGTGCCGGTGCCGGTGTCGACCAGCGCGCATTCAGCCAGTTCCTTACCCGCTGGAACCTTGAGGAATCGGGTGCCGGCTACAGGATTGTATATGCCAATAATCCCACTTTATGTCTTGCTGCTGACTCTGACGGCGAAGGCGCCTCGCTCAAACTTGTGGATAAGGAGAGTGCCGACCCTCAATTTTCAGTCTTCACCCTCAAAAATGAACCACAGGAGGTCCCCACGGCATTCAATGCCGATGTAAGGGACGCTATTATGGACGGTTTTCTCGGCCAGTATTACCACGATGCATCTACAGGCCATGTGCTTGGCGGTGGCGGCTGGTGGGGCGATGCCGAGATGTTCGAGACCATACTCGATGCTTTCGCCACTACGGGCGACCTGCGATATAAGGAAATTTTCCACGAACTCTATCTCAACTTCACTCAGCGCAACGGCACTGACTGGAGCAATAATGAATACAACGACGATATCACGTGGATGGTGCTCGCATGCATCCGCGCTTATAAATATTTCGGTAAAGCGGATTACCTCACATTGGCCCGCGACAACTATACCCGTATGTACAACCGCGCCAAGCAACGGTTTGGCACATTGATATGGAAGCAGAGTCAGGAAAACAAACTGTCGACCAACTCTTGCATAAACTGTCCCGCTACCGTGGCAGCATGTTACCTGGGACAAATCACCGGAGACAAATCATGGTTTGAGAAAGCCATAACAATATATACAGGGCAGCGCAAGTTGCTTTTCAACGCCAATACCGGCGAGGTGTGGGACTGCCGTGCCTGGAACAGCGACGGCACCATGGAGTCGGGTGGCAACCGCTGGGTCTCGACCTACAACCAGGGTACAATGCTCGGAGCGGCCGTCGCATTGTATGACCACACTAAGGACGAGATGTACCTCCAGGACGCTCAGAAAATTTACAGCCGCTCGGTGAGCGCGCTTACCAACAGTGACAAGATAGTCCATGTGTGCCAGACCATCAACGGTGACCTGTGTGGCTTCAAGGGTATCCTCATGCGTTATGTACGCGCCTATGCCGAGTCGCAGCATCTTGAGGAACCGATGCTCTGGATGGAGAAGAATGCCTGGCATGCCTACCAGAATGGCAATTCCAACGGCGTGATATGGTCGGCCTGGCTCACTAAGACAGCCGAGAGCCTCAAGCGTATGGAGGGTGACTCGGAGAAAGATGTCAACAATGATGCTTTCGGCTCGTCGACAGCTGTGTCGGTAGCTTTCAACGCCCATGTGAACCGACAGTTCAGCAAGAGCGCAGCCGAGGGGCTCGAGGCAATCAATTTCGACGATATACAGTTCATGCAGATTGACAACGATATGGCCGACGGTGTCACCCCCAATACCACACCGACAACGTTGACCAACGGGTACATATGTTTCCGCAATGTGGATTTCGGCACCGAGGGTCTCAATAAAGCTGTTGCAAGAGTCAACGCTACAACGAGCCGATCTTTCCTGAAACTGTATGTCGATTCTATTTCCGACGGCACTTTACTTGGCCGCAGCAAGGGCAACCTCACAAAGAATTGGCAGGATGCGACCATTGAATGCGACCGTGATATCACGGGTGTGCACGATGTTTATGTGCAGACTTCAGGTACAGGCATCCAGTTCCATAACATACGCTTCACAGGCGACAACTCGGGCGTTGATAATGTCGTGGCCGGCACGAAGAATCCCATGAGTCTCAACGGGCGTGTGCTCAACATCGAGTGTGAATGCGGGTCGATACTTGAATGCTATGACATGGCGGGTGCTCTCAAATACTGCCGCGAGTTTCCCTCAGGTATATCGTACATGTCGTTTCAGCCCGGGGTATACCTGTTCTGCCTCACTACAGCCACTCATGAAAAGTATACATTAAAGGCGATTATAAAATAAGCAATACCATAATTATGAAATTTTACACTACACTACTCCTTATGGCAGCCGGTTGCTCGATGGCGATGGCTGACACAGTTTCAGAGGACCAGGCACTTGCCAATGCCGTCAAGTTCATGGAACAGAGTGGCTCGCTCCCCGCAGTGAGCCGAGCCGGAGCACCGAAGCTCACGAAGGCCATGCAGAGCCGCGGCTATTATGCCTTCAACATAGGTGATGATGCCAACGGCTATATCATCTCGTCGGCAAGTGACCGCACACAACCCGTACTTGGCTATTCCGACCATGGAACCATCGACATGTCCAACATGCCCGACCCGCTCAAATACTGGCTGGAGAGCATCGACGAGGCCATCGTGAATATCGAGGCCGGTATTCCCCAGGAAAAGGACCTCACTGACAATAATGTCCCTCACGTTGCCGATAAGAAGGCCATTGCACCTATGGTGACATGCAAATGGAACCAAGGTGAGCCCTACAACCTGTTGACACCTTCATATGTGGACCAAAAGACAGGCAAATTTAATGAGCATAGCGCTACCGGTTGTGTAGCTACCGCGACCACCCAGATTATGTACTACTGGAAATGGCCTCAGGATGCCTGTACCACAATCCCCTCTTATGAGTACAATTGGTCGGGCAACAAAAAGCAAACCGATGAGCTTCCTCCCATAAAATTCAAATGGGACGCCATGACCGATACCTACAATGATAAGTCAAGCCAAGAGTCAAAGCTTGCAGTTGCCGAGCTCATGCTATATGCCGGCCATGGTATGAAATCGGGCTATGCCGGTGCTACGGGTGCCACCTCGGGCAATGCCCTCAGCGCGTTGCAGAACTACTTCGGCTACAGCCGCGATGCCTACAACGTATACCACCTGAACTACACATTCCAGGAATGGGAAGACCTTTTCTATAATGAGCTCGAGGCCGGACGTCCGCTGCTCATGGGCGCCGATAACTATGAGCGCACGGGCGGTCACGAGTTTGTGTGCGACGGATATGACGGCAACGGCCTTTACCACATCAACTGGGGTTGGGGTGGCTGGGACGATGGTTATTTCGTCCTCACTGTCATGGCTCCCGACAACCAGGGCATCGGTGGTTCGACCGATGCCAATGGCTATTCAATGGGACAGAATGTGTGTGTAAATCTCCACCCGGCCAGCGACGTCGTGGACCAGGAGGTTGTGAGAGCTTCCATCTCGGCAATCAATGCCGGTCAAAGCAAACTGCGCAAGGATGGCGATCTGAATTTCACGCTCAATTTCTCATATCAGTTGCGCACAATACTGATGCATCAATACAATGTCGAGCACGCTTTCCGCCTCCTGTCAGGCAACGGTGACGTTATTGAAGATGCGCTTGCTCAGGATTCGCGCTCAATGAATCCGGCCAACAGGTATTCGTGCAACGCTTCTGTGAAATTGCATGACCTCGCCGATGGTACATATATGTTGCGTGGCATCTCACGCCTGGCCGGAAACCAGGAGTGGATCTATGACGATAACTCTGACCGCAACTACATGGAACTCGTGGTCAATGGTGACCAAATGGAGGTCATCATCAAGCCCGGCAAAGGCTCCAATCTCGTTGTGAACTCGATGAGACTTATAGGTACCACTAATGCCGGTCAATGGCAATCGGTGGTCTACAATATTACCAACAGCGGCAATGACTTCTATGGTGAGACATATATGTTTGTCGACGGGAAACGCTCGTCGGGCAATACAATAAGCATCCGCGCCGGAGAGACAGCCGATATCTATTTCAAATTCCAACCCGATAATTCATTCGGCTCCCACAGTTTTATACTCTCGCTGGCTACCAACACCAACTCGGGAAATGTGATCAGCAACATTGACCGTATGTACAACAACGACTGCCTGTGGAAAGCTGATGGCTCGCTCAGCGCCCTGCCCAAGGTAACGAGCACAAGCTATGTCGTTCCAGAGGATGCCGTCGGTCTGTATCTCTACGGCTCAGCTCCGCGGCAGATCGCTTTAAATAAAGCAAATCCCAACCTTGTGCTCTATCTCGATGAGGATGCCAAGTTGACGACCCGTACAGAGAATACAATGAGAAAATACATTTCCAACATCGTTATCGGCGGCAAAGCCAAAGTGGCCGGTTTCAAGGATGGCTACCCACTGTCGATTCCCATGCCGTTTGTGGCTGAGAAGGCAAGCTATACCCGCGATGATATGCCCCGCTGGAGCACAGTGGCACTTCCATTTGATGTCGACGAGATCACAGTTGACGGTGTCGCCGTTGACTGGTTCACTTCAAAGACTGATACCGATAAGAATCTGTTCGTCAAAACGTTCTCATTGATACGAAGTGGCCAGGCCCGTTTCTCACATGCCGCCGATTTCAAAGCCAACACAGCCTATTTTGTAGGAGTTGAGGGTGATTTCAATGGCTCGTCGTTCAACCACACCGGCAAGTCGGTGACATTCTCGGCAACCAATGCAACCGTGCAGATATCGGGAGAGAATACCGACAGCTACACAGCCAGCGGAGATAAGATGCTGCCCTGCTACAGCACTGAGGCCCACACAAAGCTCTTAGGTCTTGATGACCAAATGGAAAATTTTGTGAAAGTCGACAAGACCGAGCCTTTCCATGGCTATATAACCACCACGAAAAGCAACACTCAATTCCCTGTTTACTACGACCAGGGTGAGACCAGCGGAATCGAGGATGTCATCGCCAATGAGGAACTGACGATTGAGCCCGAGACTCCTGTCTATAATGTGATGGGTGTGAAAGTGGGCCGATATGCCGACTTTGACCAGCTCTCCCACGGCATATACATCGTTGCCGGCCGCAAGATTGCCAAGTTCTGAACAAATAAACCTTTTCAAATAATAATAGGGTCCAATTCCTTTATAAATAGGAGATTGGACCCTATGTTTTTAAAGCATGGGCTTCATTGCCTGCCAATCGATTCCCGATACTGTTGTGAAAACCCGGAAATTTATGCTACCTTTAGAGGCTCTAATAAACGATATTCACATGTATGAATAAATATATACTTTCTATAATTGCAGCATTGCTGGTATCGGCTTTTTCCGGCAGAATATCGGCGTTGACTGTCGGCGCCGACCGCCCGGAACTGTATCTCGCGCAGTTGAAGGGGAAGCGGGTGGCGCTGTATTCCAACCATACTGGCCTCAGAAATGATGGGCGCCATACACTCGACCACTTGCTTGAGGCCGGAGTTGATGTGAAATATCTATTTTCGCCCGAGCATGGCTTCAGAGGCACTGCCGATGCCGGCGCCCATGTGAAGGGTGGGATAGACCCTGAGACCGGCGTGAGGGTGCTCTCGCTATATGGCAAGGGGAAGAAACAGGCTCTGGCATATGTCGACTCGGTCGATGTCGTTATGACCGATATCCAGGACGTGGGGCTCAGGTTCTACACATATTATTGCACGATGCTGGAGCTTATGAATGCCGCTCTGCCAGGAAATAAGGAGTTCATCATACTCGACCGTCCCAATCCTACATCGCCCATGGGTGTGGATGGTCCGGTGCTTGATATGAAATACCGCTCGGGTGTGGGGCGTCTCCCCATCCCGGTGCTCCATGGCATGACGCTTGGCGAACTGGCTACGATGGCATCGGGCGAGGGTTGGCTCGACAAGGGTGGCAAATCGAGACTCACGGTAATACCGTGTGAAGGTTACACCCATGCCACCCGTTATGAGCTCCCGGTCCCGCCGTCGCCCAATTTGCCCAATATCCACGCCATCTACCTGTATCCCTCGATGTGCTATTTTGAGGCCACACCTCTGTCGCTCGGTCGAGGCACCGACAGCCCGTTTGAGGTGTACGGCCACCCGTCGATGAAGTCGGGGGAGTATACTTTCACACCCCGTTCGCGTCAAGGAGCCACAAAGCCACCGTTGCTCGACCGCCGCTGTCGCGGTGTCGACCTGCGTCGGGTGCCCTCCGATACTCTGATAGCGCGTGGCGTTGACCTTACATATCTCATTGATGCCTATGACCGCATGGGGCGTCCGAAGGATTTTTTCACCTCCTTCTTCGAGCTCCTGATAGGCAATGGCAATGTGAGACGCATGATTGAGAGCGGAGCCACAGCTTCAGAAATAAAGGCCACCTGGCGCGAGGAGGCCCGCCGATTTGAACTGCGCCGCCGTCCCTATCTATTGTATCCCATGAAATAATAAGCTATGACCCCAACAATCGTGATATGTGTGATAGCGGTATACTTTCTGTTGCTGCTCATTATCTCAAGACTGGCTTCGCGCAAGGCCGATGATGCTACTTTTGTCAACGCAGGGCGGCGCACTCCCTGGCCTATTGTGGCTTTCGGCATGATTGGTGCCGCTATCTCGGGCGTGACTTTTGTCTCGGTGCCGGGGATGGTAGCCACCGGCTCATATGCCTACCTGCAGATGATTTTAGGGTTTGTGGTGGGGTATGCTGTGATAGCCTTTGCCCTTATCCCCATGTTCTATAAGCGAGGCCTAATCTCGATCTATGGCTATCTCGAGGGGCGCTTCGGGCGGTCGACCTACCGGTCGGGGGCTTGGTTCTTCCTTTTGAGCAAGATGCTCGGGGCTGCCGTGCGATTCTTTGTGGTGTGTGTGGTATTGCAGGAGCTGGTATTCGGCCCGCTCGGGATTCCGTTCATATTTAATGTCATAGTGACAATCGCTCTGATATGGCTGTACACGGCACGGTCGGGAGTCAAGGCGGTGATATGGACCGACACGCTGAAAAGTTTCTGCCTGATCATGTCGGTGATTCTGTGTATATATTTTATCGCAACGGGGATGGGGCATGATGTGCCGTCGCTGGCACGCGAGGTGTACCGGCACCCTACATCGCGGGTGTTCTTCTTCGACGACCCGTTGTCGGGAAGCTATTTCTGGAAACAATTTGTTGCCGGAATCTTTCTCGCCATTGCAATGACAGGGCTTGACCAGGATATGATGCAGCGCACGCTGGCATGTCCCGATTACAGGCAGAGCCAGAAAAACATGATTGTGGCATCGTTGCTGCAGGTTGTGGTGGTGGCGCTGTTCCTTGTGCTCGGTACGTTGCTCGTGATGTTTGTCGACCATACCGGGGACCTCGGCATGCCGACCAAGAGCGACAGCCTGTTCTCGCTTGTGGCCACCCACCCGTCAATGCCGGTATTTGTAGGGGTAGTGTTTATTCTGGGGCTTATTTCAGCGGCCTATTCGGCGGCGGGGTCAGCTCTCACGTCGCTCACCACCTCCTATACCATAGATATCATGGGACACAATGACCCGTCGCGGAAAGGACATGTGGCCATGAGGCGACGGGTGCATGTGGCAATGTCGTGTATCATGGGGCTGATAATAATCGCATTCTACTACATAAGCGACAGTGATGCCATAAGCGCGGTTTACACGCTGGCTTCATATACCTATGGACCTATACTCGGACTGTTCGTCTTCGGCATGTTAAGTCACGCCCGTGTGCGCGACAAATGGGTGCCGTTGGTGTGCATCACAGCCCCGTTGTTTGCATGGTTCACAACCAAGTTGCTGTACAGCTGCTTCGGCTATCAGACCGGATTCGAGCTGTTGCTCATCAATGCCGCATACACGGTCCTGGGCCTCATGATGCTGATAACCCCCAAAAAACTAACACTTAATACTTAATATAAGGTGTCTTCCAATCTGTTAACCCGCGCTATGTGGCTTGTCAATCTATTGAGGCGTTATGGCCGGTTGACGCGAGCCGAAATCAACGAACACTGGCATTCCAGCTCTCTGAGCAATGGTCGTGATATGCCCCGCCGCACATTTTTCAATCTGCGCGAGGGTATATCCAATCTGTTTCATATTAATATAGGGTATGATATCCACACCTACCAATATTATTTGGAGGAGGACGACCACACCCGCAACCTTACCTCATGGATGGTGCATACCCAGGCCCTCAGTGATATGTTTGCCAGTTCGCGTGATGTGTCCCATCTCATCTTTCTGGAAGATGTGCCATCGGCGCGTAGCCATCTCGAGCTGCTTGTCGAGGCACTGAAGGAGCACCGTCCACTCAAATTTGACTATGCTCCCTACACGAGGTCGACTCCATCGCATGACGTGGTTGTGGAGCCATATTTTCTCAAACTCTTCAAGCAGCGATGGTATGTGACGGGACGTGCTGTCAAAGATGGCGATGCCATAAAGACGTATGCCCTTGACCGCATGATAGCACCGTCGTTGTTGAACGATACATATGAAATACCCGCGACATTTGACGCCGAGACCTATTTCAGCGACAGTTTCGGCATAGTTTTCACCCATTCAGAGGTGAAGGATATCACGCTACGCGTCGAAGCGCGGCAGGCAAAATATTTCAGGGCCGTTCCGCTTCATCATTCCCAGACCGAGAAGGTGCATGATACGTATTCGATTTTCACATATCGCATGAAGATTTCGCCCGACTTTGTTGAGGAACTGCTGTCACATGGAGCGCGCGTCACCGTTCTCCAGCCGCCCGAGCTCCGGGCTATGGTGATCGAGGAGCTTCAGGCAGCCCTGCAAAGTTACGACCGGTAGAAGTCGGTGGGGAGACTTCCTGCTGTAACTGTAGGGGTACAGCTATCTTTGTTGCAGGATTCAGAGTCTGTCCCATAATATAAGTTAACTCTGAGGTCGCATATCTCGGAGGGATTT
>JAMPBP010000001.1:478420-540949 GCA_023666645.1 Clostridiales bacterium | reverse complement strand
ACGAAGTCGGCGAACAATCAGGCGCAGCATCAGCAATCTTGAAATAAAAACAGCTAATCATACACTATAGATTATCCTCGGCGTGATGCTGGGGATTTTCTTCTATATGAAGTCGCGGCACCACCACCGGGCTTTCGTTTATCGGCTTGCCGCTTTCGCAGAAAGAATTTTGAAGGTATTCGGCGATTTACAATTCACAATAATATACTGATTCGGTGCCAAGCTGCACCTGCACTCGGAGTCGAAGAACAAGCGTTCATTCATTGCAGAGAGGTGCATAAAAAATGGATTACCAAATTTTCAGTAACGTTAACTGATTTACTTGGTAATCCTTTGCGGAGAGACCGGGATTCGAACCCGGGATAGGCTTTTGACCTATACACGCTTTCCAGGCGTGCCTCTTCAGCCACTCGAGCATCTCTCCTTTTGATTGTTCATTGAACTGTCAAGTGAATTTTGCTTGATGTTTTCAGAACCAATGTTGAGCTGTTAAGCTAAATATTATTTAGAGCCGCGAGTGGGACTCGAACCCACGACCTTTTCGTTACGAATGAAATGCTCTACCAACTGAGCTATTGCGGCACTATGTGTATCACGCTCTCGCGACAACGAGTGCAAAGATACTACATTTTTAGATATTGTTTACTAT
The DNA here is from genome assembly GCA_023666645.1 of Clostridiales bacterium. Lineage (GTDB taxonomy): Bacteria > Bacteroidota > Bacteroidia > Bacteroidales > Muribaculaceae > JAAVFS01. The sequence goes on along the minus strand of JAMPBP010000001.1, from coordinate 540,300 downwards.
AATTGAGTACAATTTTTGCGTCATCAAGCAATATTTTTGTCATGACTGGGGTCTCGACATAAGGAACTATTGAGCTAACTGTCGATGTAGTAGTACCATAATAATAATAGCTCGATGATGAATTGGTCTCCATATTGACCGTCACGGGTGTGATGGTAAATTTGGTTTCCGAGGGGGTTGCTTCACCGTTTTGGACGCGGTCTCTCAGATAACCTCTCATGTCGGGGAATACATAGTTCTTATCTGTGCTATTGTATGTACCAAGGAATGAGGTTATATTGTCGGTGACATTGTTCTTTGCAAAGAACTCATCTTTCTTGTCGCTTCTCACCATCAAGACATAGGGAGGTGGGACTATACCATAGTCATTTTCAATCTCCTCAACGGGAAGAGTGAAGTTCAGACTGTTGATAACTGATAATTTCCCGGCTCCTTGAAGATATTTATCAAGAATCTCATTGATAGGGAAATCAATCTCGACATCAAGACCTATGGGGGCAACGAGCAGTTTATCACCTTGGGCTTTCATCTCCTTCAATGAGTTGGACATTGTATATGTGATGTTGTTGTTGGTGATTATTTCGGGCGAAACCGCGTAGTAGTTGCCTACGTAGTTATAGGTTGTGTCTTTGCCGGCATCGGTCTTGCCGTCGACATGATAATCAAGAGTCATGAGTGTAGCTCCAATTTTCACTACACGACCGTCACCGTATGAGCTTTTCACATAAATACCGGGAAATTTTTCGGCAAAACGGGAAGGTATCAGATAGTCCTCAGGATTATTCTTATATATATCAAAAAGACGTTGTGCGAGTTTCTTAGGCATTTCTACCGGTATTTCAATATATGAAAGCGCCTGTGTGCTCGCGTCAAGTCCGACATTGGTGAAATTATAGATTTTAGATGCTATAGGCTTGTTGCTGTCGTAGAAGCCGTCGACTTTAGTACCGAAGTCACTATAGATAGGATAATCAAGAGGCTTCGTGAGTTCATAAACCTCAAGCCCCATAGGAATTAAAGTATCACCGACATATCCTGTAGATCGTGGAATAGCCATGCGCAATGTCAGTCCGTCGACAATGACACCTGCGGTATCAATCTTGGCCGAGGGCATGAACTGTGTTACAAAATCGCTGTAGAATGAGCCATATTCCCCGGCATTTATGGAACCAAGCAATTGCGTAATTGTGCGCGACTGGACTTTCCGGTTGTTCACAGTTTCGCCTGTCACCTTGAAGTCGGACGCGGTGACTATCTCAACATCGTCTGATATTATAGATGAGCCTATCTCATCGCTATTATCACATGATGCAAGTGCTGCGGTGGCAAGCAACACTGTTAAATAGTTCTTTTTTGTCATATTTTTTCGAACTCCTTTTTAGCTTTACTAAATTGTTACCTTTCCATCATCTTCTTTGGCTATCAATGCCACATACTGAGATGCACACAGAAAAGGTATTTTGATTAAGAGTTATGTTTAACCAGTCGCGGTTGATATGATTACTGAATCATATCGGAGTAAAGAGAGATATATGGCTGGTAGTCGGTATTGTCGGTTGTGCTCTCAAGCAAAAGTTTACCGGCATTGCGGGCATATTCGATAAGCTCTTGTGAAGCATTGGGTGATGACACTGCAACAGAGTCGGCATAATCTATCGCGAGCTTAGAGAGTGTGATGTAATCGATATTGCCTGCGTTGAACTTCTCAAGCGCATCTTTAGGAATGCCTACCATATCAAGTTTCTCTACAAAACGCTCATCAAGAGATTGCTCGAAGGCGTCGTCAAAAAGACTGTATACGACTTTTGCATTTCTCAATATGGGGTCGTCGGTATATAGATTCTTCAAATACAATGGAACCAGTGCGCTTATCCAGCCCTGACAATGAATAACCTCGGGTTCCCAACGAAGTTTTTTTACTGTTTCGATGACACCGTAGGTAAAAAACATCATGCGCTCATCGTTATCCTCGGGATAGAGCTTGGTTTCCAGGTCGTTAAGCGACTTGTGTATGAAATAATCATCGCTATCAATGAAATAAACCTGCATACGGGAGGGTTGCAAAGTAGCCACCTTGATTATCAACGGGTGGTCGGTATCATCAATGATTACATTCATGCCCGACAGACGTATTACCTCATGCAACTGATTACGACGCTCATTAATGCAGCCATATTTAGGCATAAAAATTCTCACTTCGTAACCATTGTCCTGTGCGCTCTGGGGAAGTTGCTGACCAAAGGTCGACATTTCTCCCGCTGACAGATAGGGTGTTATTTCTTGCGAAATATATAGTATCTTCTTGCTCATCTGCGATGTTGGTTAATTTTCACAAAAAAGGTAGCTTCCTTTTACAAAATGCAAAATTACTCATTTTTTCTCAAATTCGCCAACTTTTTGGTTTTTGCAATCTATAAAAAAAGCTAAAATAACATTATGCCATAGGTTTTCAAAGATGAGGCTTGGCGAGGTTGTACATAATTATTACCTTTGCCAAACAAAACTCCACACATTATTTCAGAGCATGATCACATTCTTTAAAAAGGGAGCTTCTACCATCTATGCCGTAGAGAGCGACCACAAGTTTTCAGACAACGAAAAAGAGCGCCTGACATGGCTGCTTGGAGGAGCCAAACCGCTTGCTTCAACTCAGGTTAAAGGTATCTATATAGGGCCTCGCAAAGAGATGATTACACCATGGAGCACAAATGCCGTCGAGATTACTCAAAACATGGGACTCACAGGCATCACACGTATTGAGGAATTTGCCCTTTCAAAGACTGAGCAACCTCAATTTGACAAAATGCTCCAGCGTGTCTATCAAAACCTGAATTCAAAGGTATTTAAAGTTGACAAGACCCCCGATCCTATCGTTTATATAGATGATATCTCGGAGTATAATAAAAAAGAAGGACTCGCTCTGAGTATTGACGAGGAGAACTATCTGAGAGAATTGGCAGCCAAGCTTGGGCGTCGTCTCACCGACAGTGAAGTGTTCGGTTTTTCTCAGGTGAATTCAGAACATTGCCGTCACAAAATTTTCAATGGCACGTTTGTCATCGACGGGGAGGAAAAACCGACCTCATTGTTCAAGCTTATCAAGAAGACATCACAAACCAACCCCAATCGCTTGGTATCGGCCTATAAAGACAATGTAGCCTTTGTCGAGGGGCCGAAAGTGGAACAGTTCTATCCTATCAACCCCGACCGTCCCGACTATTTCGAGACAAAGAAGATTGATACTGTTATCTCCCTGAAAGCTGAGACTCACAATTTCCCAACTACTGTAGAGCCTTTCAACGGTGCGGCTACCGGCTCGGGAGGTGAGATCCGTGACCGTCTCGGTGGCGGCAAGGCAAGCTTGCCCATTGCAGGAACTGCAGTTTACATGACTTCCTATCCCCGCCTGACGATGGAACACAGTTGGGAACTGATGATGAATCCACGTGTATGGCTATACCAGACACCGGCTGAGATTCTCATCAAGGCCTCCAACGGAGCCAGCGATTTCGGTAACAAATTTGGTCAACCTCTTATCTGTGGCTCATTGCTTACATTTGAGCACGATGAGAATGGACGTCAATATGCCTATGACAAGGTAATAATGCTTGCCGGAGGCGTAGGATTTGCCGCCCGTAAAGATGCTATAAAAGGAGAGCCTGTATCTGGCGAAAAAGTTGTAGTGATGGGCGGTGATAATTACCGCATTGGCATGGGCGGTGGTGCTGTATCGTCGGTCGAGACTGGCAGCTATGACAACGCCATCGAGCTCAATGCAGTGCAACGCGCCAACCCTGAGATGCAGAAGCGTGTTTCGAATGTCATACGTGCTCTTGCCGAGAGCGACAACAATCCTATAGTTTCCATTCACGACCATGGTGCCGGTGGCCATCTTAATGCGCTCTCTGAGCTCGTGGAAGCGACAGGAGGTCACATCGATATAGATGCTCTGCCTGTAGGCGATAAGACATTGTCGTATAAAGAAATTGTAGGCAATGAAAGTCAGGAACGCATGGGTATGATTATCGATGAGGAAAATATCGAATATGTAAAGCGTATTGCCGACCGCGAGCGTGCCCCAATGTATGTCGTGGGAGAGACAACCGATGACCACAAATTTGTATTCTCCGACAAGAAAGGCGTTAAACCCATCGACCTTGAAATGGCCGACATGTTTGGCAATTCCCCCAAGACTGTAATGACCGACAACACTGTTGTAACTACCTATAGCGATATCGTGACATCGGCATCAGAACTTGATACCTATATCAAAGATGTCCTGAGCATTGAGGGTGTGGGCTGTAAGGACTGGTTGACTAATAAGGTTGACCGTTCGGTTACGGGTCGTATCGCCCGCCAGCAATGTCAGGGAGAGATCCAGCTGCCTCTCAGCGATTGCGGTGTAGTGGCACTTGATTATAAAGGAAAAGCCGGTATAGCCACATCAATAGGCCATGCTCCGCAGGTGGCTCTTATAGATGCCGCCAAAGGATCGGTAATCGCTATCGCTGAGTCTCTGACCAATATTGCCGGAGCCAATCTTGCCGAGGGACTCAAGAGTATCTCTCTTTCGGCCAACTGGATGTGGCCGTGCAAGAACGCCGGTGAAGACGCAGCCCTATATCGGGCAGTTGAGGCATGCAGCGATTTTGCATGTGAGCTTGGGATTAACATTCCTACAGGAAAGGACTCCCTTTCGATGACTCAGAAATATGGGGACCAGAAGGTATATGCCCCGGGCACAGTAATTATCTCAGCAGCCGGTGAAGTCAGCGATATCCGCAAGACAGTATCTCCCGTGCTGCGTAACACAGCCTCGGCCATCTATTATATTGATTTTGCGGGTACTGAACTACAGCTTGGTGGTTCAGCTCTTGCTCAGACTCTGAATAAACTTGGCAGCAAGGCTCCTTCAATTAAATCGGCCGAATATTTTGCCTCTGTATTCAATGCTGTTCAGAAGCAGGTAAAGAATCGCCGATTGCTCGCCTACCATGATATCTCGGCCGGAGGCTTGCTGACAGCTGTTCTTGAAATGGCATTTGCCAATGTGAACGGTGGTGTTGAACTCAATCTGGATTCATTCGACACCAATGATATCGTCAAGATACTCTTTGCCGAGAATCCGTCGGCATTGGCACAAGTGGCAACAGGCAAATGTGAAACCTTTGAGAAAGAACTCACAACAGCCGGCGTCAACTTCTTCAAGATAGGACAGCCCATTGACGAACGTGCCGTAATAGTCAATCACGGTGACAACCAGCACATGTTTGGCATAGATTATCTGCGTGATGTGTGGTTTAATACATCCTATCAGCTTGACAAACTGCAGAGCGGTTCAGAGCATGCGTCTCAGCGTTTCGAAAACTATAAGAAGCAACCCATACGTTATCGTCTGCCCCAGGGTTGGAAAGGATCACTGGAAGCTTGCGGCATAACCCACGACCGCAATGGCCGCTCGGGCATAAAGGCTGCAATCATACGTGAAAAGGGTGTCAACGGAGACCGTGAGATGGCTTATTCATTGTATCTTGCCGGATTTGATGTCAAGGATGTCCACATGACCGATCTCATGACCGGACGTGAAACACTCGAAGATATCAACATGATTGTATTCTGTGGCGGATTCTCCAATTCCGACGTACTTGGTTCGGCAAAAGGATGGGCAGGAGGTTTCCTATGGAACGATAAGGCAAAAGAAACCTTGCGTCGCTACTTTGAGCGTGAGGATACACTGAGCCTCGGCATCTGTAATGGTTGCCAGCTCATGATTGAACTTAACCTCATCAATCCCGAGCATTCGAAACCCACACGTATGGAGCACAACACATCACATAAATTTGAATCTCAATTCCTCGGGTTGACGATCCCACAGAACAATTCTGTGATGCTCGGTTCACTCTCAGGCTCGAAATTGGGAATTTGGGTAGCCCATGGTGAGGGACGCTTCATGCTTCCCGAGGCAATGAACAAATACAATGTTGTAGCAAAGTACAATTATAGTTCTTACCCGGGAAATCCCAATGGGTCAAAAGCATCAGTAGCCGGACTCGCATCGGCCGATGGCCGTCACCTTGCCATGATGCCTCACCTGGAGAGAGCAATATTCCCATGGCAGTGTGGTTACTATCCGGCATCACGACTCAACGACGAAGTCACTCCCTGGATTCAAGCATTCATCAACGCACGCAAATGGGTTGAGAACAAAGTGAAATAAACTTGCACAAATATATCTGAAGCCCTTGACCTGTTCAGTTCTGAAGGCCAAGGGCTTCGTTTATTAAGTACTTCATATATACTTTGTAACTGTATGATTATAATTGCACCTGATAAATTCAAGGGAACCATGACTGCCGATGTAGTGGCCAATACTATCGCCGAGGCACTGCGTGAATGTGGAAGCCAGGAGAATCTAATGCTTTATCCCATGGCCGATGGTGGAGACGGTACAGCTGCTGTGCTGCAGAAAGCTATGCCTGGAATAATGGCAATTGAAGCTCACCGCTACATAGGACCGGAGAATTTCGACAACATGCCGATGACAAGGTCAAGCTATTCACTTGGCGTGGCCATTGATCAAGCCGTAAAATCCTCCGGTAAAATATATGTAGGAATCGGGGGTACTGCCTGTTGTGATGGCGGTGCAGGCCTGCTGCAGGCTATGGGCATGAAAGCATATTCAAATGATGGGAGTATTATCAAAGAGCACTTATGTCCGGCAAATATTTTGAAAATCGAGCGATTGGATTTCAGCGCTCTTCCAAACAATGTGCAGATAGTGGCGTTGAGCGATGTAGAGGCATCCCTGGTGCCTGCTGATGGGATGTTGTTATCGGCTCTCGACTTCGCTCGCCAAAAAGGTTTCACTGAAATTGAACTGACTGAGCTCGGCAGTGCTTTGAAGCATTTTAAGCGATTGGCGTCACCTGGCTTCTCATCAGTCATTGATGGTGCCGGTGGAGGTGTCGGGTTTGCACTTGGATCGGTATTGAGAACTGAAATTAAATCGGGGGCATCATTTATTACCGACTGCTATGAAATACCGTTTGACAAAGCACGCCTTGTAATAAGCGGAGAGGGATGTATCGATAGCCAGACAGCCGGTGGCAAGGTAGTCGATGTTTTGTATCAACGAGCAAAGGAAGCCGGTGTCCCGTTTTTGGCTATAGGTGGGAAGGTATCAGGGAAACAAGAATTCCCAACCATAGCAATTGACGGCATGTCGGCACCGTTGCCTGCCGATACACGCGAGGCTCAGTTGAGATTAAAGAGGGCGATAGTCGAGAATGTCAAGCAATTTGCTCTGGCTTGAGAATGTGTAAAAAAAGTAGCGGAGAGTGTTCCCTCTTATCGGGGTTACACTCTCCGCTGTTAAGATTGCATACCTGATCAACGCACAATATAGAGCAGCGAGTCGGGAATTGTGGTCTCATCAATGTCACGCGATGAGAAACCAACCTCGATATGCTGACCCATATAGTTTTCAAAATAGGTCAGGTCAAGATCGTGGAATCCTTCTTCGAGTGCTACCTTACCTTCTCGACGTCGCACATTATGACCACCGTCGTTATTGACTATTTCCACACCGTCGATATTAAGCACAGAACCATCGTCGGTATAGGTGTAGAAGCGGTAGACTCCACGTTTGGGAATAAACAGTCGAGAGCGGAATTTATAAGCGAAATGGTCTTTTTCGGAATTTTCATCAATGGCAAAATTGGGCATAGTCCCTTCCTCTACCAAATCGGCTTCCTTGATATGTGACGTATGTTTATATAGGCCCTCATAATAGCGATAGTTTATACCGTGCACGGTATCGTTATGTTCTACGGCCGGGAGATATTCCATTGTCAGCTCGTCCTGTCCGTTGATGCCCGAAGGGTAGTACCAAGCCGGTAATTTTTCCTCGGGGACGACAATCCATGTGTCAAACTTACGCTTTCCTTCATACAAGTTGATTACACGGGCTCCACGGGTGAGATCGCCATAGGCCATAGTACCTGTACACCGGCCAAAGCCGAGCGCTATGTCGCGTGTCATGCCGACGAAGTCATTGTTATGGTCGTGCCCAACAAACATAGCCATGATATCTCCAATCTCGGCAACGGCTGTGAAGAAACCGGCATTGAGAGCTGCCGATGAACCGGCACCTTCATGCATGGCTCCATAAGTCTTGTCATCATCAATAACATTGGCATATTCGGGAACAGGGATATGGAAGAATGCGAGTGATGGCAAGGGAGTGCCACCGTTCTCACGCGCAAAATTCTCGGCCTTTTCACGATACCACTTAACCTGGTCAAAATGGATCCAGTCGTAGTAACCGAGCTTATGGTTGGGTTGATAGTCATTGGAGTCGATACTGTAGACAACAGCCGCGGGCTTGTTATCGGAGCCCAAAACTGCTATCGCTGAGTTTCCGCAACCGTGAATGTCGGCCGGACCTTTATCACCTACATAGAATGGGGATTTCATGAGCAACGTATACATTGAGTCTTTGGGAAGATACTCTGCATCATGGTTACCCATGGCCACAGTGAAAGGCTGTTCCATGCTTTCAAAGAGATCAATGAATTGTTGCCATCCCTCAGTCGCCGGATCGTAGCACACTATGTCACCCGTGATGACAGCAAGTTGTGGTTTCTCTGACTCGATGATTGCGCGTATAGTGGCAAATGTGGTATCGGTTGTAGAGTCGTAGGGCTTCAGATGCAGGTCAGTGAACTGTACAATCTTGAATTCTCCGTCGTTGAACTTCATCTCAGGCTGAGACAAAGCCTGTTTCCCATCGGCTGAACATGACATGAGAATCAGAGGCACAGCGGCAAGTGAAATTAGACAATTTGTTTTCATGGGAATATTAGTGTTATAAAATAGAGGCATTCAGGCTCGATGTGTCCCGAATGCCTCTATAAAAATTAGTAATTTACTTGTTGCGGAATAACGTTGACAACTTTCTCCTTGTTGTCACCGTATATGACCTTAAGTTTGAAAGGCACGTTGGTTTTGACTGATAGTTTTGGTTCCTCGTTGATATTACGACGTTTCTGAACTTTAAAATCTATCATACCCTCGGGGCCAAATGGATAGCGCTCGAGACCATGTTCATCAGTAAGGTGCATATCCCATACGATTTCATTTTCGGGATAATCGCCACGGATACCAAATTTGAACTCAATAAGTTCGGCAATAGGAGCAAGTCCGGTCCAGCCTATGAATTCCTTACGTGCCATAAAACCAGGCTCATCAGCTTCAGGTGAATAGTATTCCCAAAAAGTACCTGTGTTCCTGTACACATCAAGTACCTGTTCATAGTGGTTGGACGCGATATCATAAGCGAGGTCGCGATATCCGTTTTTCACGAGGCCATTCATCACCATATAGTTAGTGCCGGGCCACACACCACCTTGCCAGTAACGACCATTGGCCTTATACTTGGCATTGTCGGCCGATAGGGATGGCACCATATTGGGACGGCGGAACTCGGTAGTGTCATTAAGATGAGCCACAAGGCGGTCAAGGCGATCTTTATCAAGGACGTCAGGAGTTTGCAAAGCCCAGAATGCACCTATACCCTTGGTTGGGCATAATGAACCGTCGGCATATTGGTCATGCAGGAAACCGGTCTCATCGTTCCAGAGATTCTCCCTGATATACTTTTTGAGCATCACAGCCTCGTCCTCAAAGTCCTCTATTTCCTGCCAACGTTCAATAAAGAAGCCCATTTCCAAAAGCTGATAGGCAGTCATGAGTTGTTGCAGATTTGTGTCGAGCCATGTCATGTGACCGTGGCTGTAGATCTGGCTGTAATCATCTGATACACGTGGCATGTTGTCCATACCTGTACCCCACCCACTTGACCAATATGTGCCATTCTGCCAAGTATGGTTCAGTTTCAGCCACCGGTAGTAACCGCAAAGTGCAGGGAAAACACGGTGCAGGCGGTCAAGGTCGCCAAACTGGTGGTAGTATACCATCTCACACCATGGCATGAGATTAGGACCGGTACTCGTTGGGTCGTAACGCTCGAAGCAATCGGCACCATCGGCCATAATCTCACGGCATATAAAGCCATCGGGATGCTGTTTAGCATAGAAATTGTCGAGGGTGCGCTGGAATGGGAAGAATCTGTCACCGTAACGGGCAAACATGAGAATGAATGAACTATCCCACATGAAAATATTGCCATTGTATGCGGTATCTATATAGGTACTCACAAAACCAGAGCCTTCATCAGGGTGACGCAGGTTTCCGATACCAATCTCCCAGGCTCTCCAATACATGTCAATCTCCTTGTCGTGACCGGGCCAGTAGGGTTGAGGAAGTATTTCCCGAGCCTGCGCAAATGTGCCGATATGAACAGTGTCGAGCGGCATCGTGCGGTAGATGTTCTCGGCCGTGAGAGGCTCCTTCACATAGGTGTTTTTGTATGGCAATTTATACTTCACATCATTGCCGCAGCTTTGTGACTTACACACAAAACCGGCGGCCGTGATGCAAAAAATAGAAGCCAGTATAGCTGATGTCTTCATATTAGTCACGTAAGTTCAACAAATCGATTATACGATTGGCGATATCGCAATTTTCCATAATGCCTGTAAAATTCTCCGATCCGGGACCAAACGCATAGATTGGTACCATCACGCCACTGTGACCGCCTGTTGAAAATTTGCATACGATGCGACCTTCATTCAGGTCACCGTCAACGAGTGTAAGACCACCGGTCTCATGATCGGCGGTAACGACTACAAGAGTCTCGCCATCTTTGGCGGCCCATTTGAAAATCTCACCTACAGTGCGGTCGAAGTCATGAGTTTCCTGCATGAGCAGATCGATGTCGTTGAAGTGTCCATAATCATCGAGCTGGGAACCTTCTATCATCAGAAAGAAACCATTTGGGTTCTTACTCATGATTCTGATGGCATCGAGAGCAGCGTGTGCAAGATAGTCACCACGCTCGGCAGGCAACTTTGTGTCAAAAGAGTCTGTAACGCAGAACACTTTGCCCTTTTTAATCTTGTCGAGTTCATCAAGCGAACGTGCAATCTGAAAGCCTTTGCCTTTCAATTCATCAAAAAGATTACGACCATCCTTACGGTCAATCATTTTGGACCATCCGGCGCCGATAACGACATCGGCCTTTGTTTCAACATAATCAGCCATTACCTGATCCTCGTTGTCGCGGTCAACCACATGGCAGCAAAAGTCACCGGGAGTGGCGTCCCACAGACGGCATGTAACTGCTACACCCGATGCGAGATTCTTATCGTGGGCATACTCGATGAGTGATTTCAAGGGGCGACCATCACCATCAGTACCGACCATATGATATTTTGTTTTCTGGCCCGATGCAAGAGCAGTACCACCTGCTCCTGAGTCGGTTATAAGCTTGTCGAGGCAATAGGTCTTCGACAAGCCAGTATACTGTGCATTCTCAATCCAAAGCTTGCCACGGTTGGCAGTCCATGCTGAGTAGATGTGGGCAAGACTCATGCCGTCGCCAATCATGAGAATGACATTTTTAATTTTCTTACCCTTGGGCGCCTCAATGACTTCGACGTCATATGGATTTTCCATGACGTAGGTCAATTCCTTATCACGACCTTTTTCAGCATGCAGAGCAGGTAGGGCAATGATAGAGGAGAGAGACAAAGCGATGATATGGTTAATAAGCTTCATTAGGTACTATAACTATTTAAGAAATTTTCAATTAAGTGTCACGGTTACCAGCACAGGGGCATGGTCAGAAAGGAATTCACCATTCTCAGTTTCGGCAAGCACGCCATAACGGTCAACGTTAAGGTCACCACGCACGAAGACATAGTCGATGAGAGGACGGTATTCATAAGGAATCTTACCGAAATCATGCCAGCTCCAGCGAGGTCCGTATACCACGTTGGCCACTGCGCGGCTGTCGGTTAGATGGTTGGGGTCATCGGGGTTGGTGATGTGGGCCACTACATCTGATTCGGGTTCAGAATTAAAGTCACCGGTTACCACTACTGGTGCACCTTTGCCGAGTTCGTTTACCTTATTGAACATGAGATTTACCCCCTCACGGCGGGCCACTTTTCCTACATGGTCAAGGTGAGTGTTGAGAGCGAGAATTTCCTTGCCACTCTCCTTATCCTTGAGCCGGGCCCAGGTAGCGACACGGTTACATGCTCCATCCCAGCCAAGTGACGGGGTTTCGGGTGTTTCACTGAGCCAGAATGTGCCTGATTCAAGTTCGTCAAAACGATCGGTTCGATAAAACAGCACATTGTATTCACCGTCCTCCTTACCGTCGTCACGGGCCACACCGAGAGCTGTAAACTCGGGCAGACGTTCCTTAAGATCCTGAAGCTGGTTGTGAAGCACTTCCTGAGTACCCACAATGTCGGCATCATAAAATTTCACAGCGTTGGCAGCACGGTCTTTGCGATATTGCCAGTTGTCAAGGCTATCCTCGGGATTATCATATCTGATATTGAAAGAAAGCACATTGAGGCTGACAGGTTGCTCTTTCTTTTCGGTCGATGTGCCACATGATGCAAACATCAAAGCAGCCAAAGGTAGGAAAATTACTTTTTTCATAACTTAAAGTGTGATGATTGTTATTTTATATATAGATTTTCGGTGGGGATATTTTCAAATTTTTCAGCACCCGGCTTCTTCCAGCCCCAGTTGAAATCCTGACCCTCATAGTCTTCAAAGTATTTCAACGTGAAGGGGTGCAACCCTGGCTCAAGCGCTATTACACCGGTGGCTGTAACTGCGGCATGTCCACCATCGTTGTTCACCACTTTCACTCCGTCGATAAACAATACTGAGCCGTCGTCAGTATTGGTAAAGAATGTATATATACCTTTCTCGGGTATATTGATATAACCGTCAAAAATGAAGGCGAAATGATCTTCCTGTTCGGCCAGGTCGATAGCCGGCTGGGATATGGAGCCTTGCTTGATAAGAGAGCCGTTTTGAATATCATCAGTCTTCTCACACAATCCATGGTAATATCTGTACTGTACACCATTGATGTTGCCTGAGGGCTTTACAGCAGGAAGATAAGTGGTCTTCGTTGCTTTCATCGTCATCACATTACTGGGAGTGTAGCCTTCCTTGAAAGCAATAGCCTTGATAAAACATGTGTTGTCAACTTTGAATGGTTCTGTGTAGAGTGTAGAGTTTACTGTGGGTACAGAACCATCGGTGGTGTAGTAGATATTCACACCATCGGTGGCGCAACCTATGGCGATGTCGATGTCAGAATCAAACATGTTGATATCCTCAGCAATGTAAGGCACCGACACTTGCTCACCGGTAGTCATGGAATAAGGGAATGCTTCAACTGTAGTTCCACGCTCAATGTTGGGCTTGTCGGTCAGTGTAAATTTCAGCACACCACCTTTCATCAATTCGGCAAAGTCAACATAGTTCTCTTGAATTTCGCGACCGTTCAACTCAACGGCATCTATGTAGATATTCTTTGAAGGATTGTTGGCGATGATAGTCAAGGTGGTATCATTAGGCAGTTTGATCACAGCTTTCTCAAACAGCGGTGTAGTAAGCGACAGTTGGTTATCGCCGGGAGCTACCGGATAGAGGCCAAGCGCAGTCATTATGTACCAAGCTGACATTTGACCGCAGTCCTCGTTGCCTATGATGCCCTCGGGTGTGGGTTGGTACATTTCGTCGAGCAGGCGCCGAGTCATGGCTTGCGTTTTCCATGGCTGTCCAACATAATTATAAAGGAAAGCGATATGATGGCTTGGTTCGTTACCATGGGCATATTGACCTATGAGACCGGTGACATCGCTCAAGTCGCCCTCGACGGCAGCTGTAGTATAGAAGATGGAATCTATGGCCTGAGCAAACTTGTCACAACCGCCATACAGATTAATCATACCGTTGACATCGTGCTGCGCACCGAATCGATATTGCCATGAAGTAGCCTCAGTCATATCTCGACTCACAGCCTGCGGATTAAACGGCTGAGACCAGTTGCCATCTTCCCGGCGACCGCGGAAGAAACCTGTCGAGCCATCATATACATTCATATAATTGGCAGCCCGCTCATAATACTCACGTGCTATATCATCTTTGCCCATAGCCTGAGCCATGCGGGCAAGACACCAGTCGTCATAGCTGTATTCAAGAGTGCAGGACACTGATTCGCGCTTGGAATTACAAGGAATGTAGCCCTCGGCGGCAAATAGATCACCACCCTTACGGGGAGTATTGGAAGATACTATCATTGCTTCGAGAGCTTTTTCAGCATCAAAACAACGATATCCCTTGAGATAGGCGTCAGCGATAACCGAAACTGCATGACGTCCGATCATACAACCGGTCTCTCCCGATGCGAGCGGCCAAATGGGTAATTCGCCAGTGGCATCATACATGTCGAGCATAGAATTGATCATGTCACAAACGAGGTCAGGATTGATCATCGTCATGAGAGGGTGCCAAGCGCGGTAGGTATCCCACAGGGAAAATGTAGAGTAGTATTTTCCGTCGGAAGTAGCGATACTGTTATCATGGCGACGATACTCCCCATTGCCATCGCTCATGAGATTGGGAGAAATCATGGTGTGGTATAGGGCCGAATAGAAATTGACCAATTGGTCGGGCGATCCACCTTCTACAGAAATAAGGTTCAACGCGTCCTCCCATTGCGCGCGGGTCTTAGCCTCAACATTGTCAAAATTCAATTCGGGAACCTCGGTTTCAAGATTGATAAGAGCATTTTCACGGCTCACTCCCGATAATGCTACTGCCATTGTCAATGGGTTGCCGTCGTTTTCAAATTCAATGACAGCCGCCTTATTGTCATCAACAGTTTTCACTTCACTAAAAGGACGGGAGAAACGTGCGACAAAATATACATGCTGGTCGGGAGTCCAGGCATCAGTGACACGTGTCCCTGCAATTGTGACATCATCAACAACTTCGATACCCCACTCTTTCAAGGTCTCGTCGGTGAGTGAATGTGTGAGGTCGAATATCATGTTCATCTCACCACTCGAGGGATAAGTGTAACGATGTACACCGACGTGAGGCGTCGCTGTCAGTTCGGCAAAGATATCTTCGCCATCAAGTTTGACACTATAGTAACCGGGCCTTGCAGATTCATTCTCATGGGAGAATGGAGAAGGACTATACAATATGTCGGCCGAAAGGTCTACTGAGCTTGATGTCGGTCGGACAAACACGTCGCCAAGATCACAGCACCCGGTTCCATTCAGATGCGTGTGAGAAAAGCCGTCAATTGTATTGTCGCTATAGTGGTAACCTGAACAGGCGTCCCAGTTACCGGCACGTGTATCAGGACTGAGCTGTACACCACCGTATGGTGTTGTAGCTCCCGGAAAGGTGTGCCCATGAAAACCGGTGCCCACCATCGGGGAGACAAGCTCATAATGAGATTTTTCACTGGCTGTACCACATGATGACAAAATAACAGTGGCGGCAGCAATTGGTAATAGACAGGATTTCATTATGTGATATATGACAAGAGTTAATAATATTTCAATAATTCGAAAAATAACTCTATTTAGCGATATGCAAAAAGAGTTCACATGCAAAATTAAGAAAATAATCATTTTTTAAATAGATTTCACTATAAAAAAACTCTGCAGCATAACTTTTAGCCCTCCAAAAAAATAGAGATATTACAGTGTTATTCCTGTTATGGCCAATTTTTCGTCAATACTGTATTAAAAATATTTTTTTTAATTTAAAATATTGTTAATTTGATATTATTTTGCATCTTTGCATTCGGGTATAATATTCCAACAATAATATTAGTGACCAAACATTAAATTAAATCATTGAATATCAGAAAAAGAAAGAAGAAAGAGAAAAAGAAAAACAAACCTTAAACTAAGTACCAATTCTTATCATTAACTTTAAATTGTTAACATGAGATCAGTAAATCTTGTAAATCTACGTACAGTACTTTCCCTTGTAATGGGATTGTTCCTGTCAATCAGCGTCTGGGCACAATCGCCCGTCAATGGCGTTGTTCAAGACTCTGACGGTGAACCTCTGGCAGGAGCTACAGTTCTTGTCAAGGGCACACAGGTGGGCACATCGACCAATATCGACGGCCAGTTTACAATCAGAGCTAAAGAGGGCGACATGCTCGTAGTGACTTACATCGGTTATAACCCCGAGGAAGTATACGTAACAGGCAAGCCTCTCACAGTAATTATGAGTGCCAATACCGCAGCACTTGATGAGGTAGTTGTACTCGGATACGGTGCCGAGCAACGCAAGGCCGACCTTTCGGCAGCAGTTGGTGTCGTAGCCAATCCGAGCGAGCTGCAGAAACGCCCTGTCACTTCAACAGAGGCAATGCTTCAGGGCCAGCTACCCGGTGTAACTATTCAGAGCAACGGTGGTGACCCCACATCGACTCCCTCGATTGTGATTCGTGGTCAAGGTTCCCAGAATGGTGACAACGTGCTTTGGGTAGTCGACGGAATACCTGGAGCTCCCATCAACTCACTTAGCGACATCGAGTCGATTGTAGTGCTTAAGGACGCTGCTTCGGCTGCTATTTATGGTGCTCAGTCGGGTGCCGGTGGTGTAATCCTTGTAACAACAAAGGGTGCCAAGAAAGGTGAGTCGACAGTTTCATACGAAGGCCAGTTTGGCATACGTAAGGCTTCCAACCTCGTTAAGCCCCTTGATGCAGAAGGTGAGCTGAGAATGCGTCAACTGTCCTATGGCAATGCCGGAATGACACTTCCCGACGATTGGAATGTCGCCAAGAACCCCTGGATAGGTACAACACGCACAAACTGGATGGACGAAATCTTCCGCACAGCATTCTACCAGCGTCACAACATTGTACTCAATGGTGGTACTGAGAACTTCACCAGTCGTCTTTCATTCTCATACAACAATGATGAGGGTACACTGCGTAACACTTACAGCAAGAGCCTCGCAGTGCGCTACCAAGGTATGTTCAAACTCAACAAGTGGGTTACCATACGTGAGGATTTGACATGGAAGAACTGGGAGTCTCGTTCAAAAGGCACTGACGATGACTACACCGGTCCTATCATGTCAGCCGTATGGATGCCTGCATCAGCTACCGTACGCAATCCCCTCGATGGCACCTGGGGAGGTACAACAACCGAGGATCCTGCCTACATTGCACAATATGGCAGCAACTTTGCCGGTGCACATGGTGACGTTGTAAACCCCGTAAGACTTCTCGAGGCCGAGAACCGCTACAACCGTTCTACCGATCTGTGGTCGACCACATCACTTGAGATTGCCAACATTGTACCCGGTCTGAAATTCATCAGCCGCTTCACAATGAACGTATATCAGAACAATTACAAGAACTTCAACCCCCGCGTTGACGAGCCCGGTAAACCGAGCGCCAACAACGGCCTGACAGTATCGGCCTACCGCACAGACAAGTGGATGACCGAGAATACCTTGACCTACGACAATTCATTTGGTGCACACCAGGTGACAGGCTTGTTCTCGACAACAGCCGACCGCTACAAAGGACGTACACTCAATGCAAGCGGTTCAAATCTTGCCGACGAGAGCACATATCTCCAATATCTCGCATATGCAGGTTCAACTTCAGTGACCGACGCTTTATGGGGTCCCGACACCAATGTCGCACTCATCGCCCGCGTAGGTTATTCATATGATGACCGTTACTTTGTTACCGCCTCTTGGCGTCGCGACTATGCCGGTCGTCTTCCTAAGGAAAACAACTACGGTGATTTCCCGGCTGTAACCGGTGCATGGAAAATTTCAAATGAAAAATTCTTCCCCCAGAATGATATCGTACGTCTCCTCAAGGTTCGTGCATCTTGGGGTCGTGTAGGTAACCTCGGCTCAATCTACCAGGGTTATAAGGCCGCGCTACTTGGAACAGCGTTCTGGGACGAACAGGCTCAGTATGGTGTAGCCAACAACACTCTTTACAATAATATGATTTATGTAAACAACTCAGTGAATCCCAAACTCACATGGGAAACATCAGAGCAGTTTGACATAGGTCTCGATGCCGAATTGTTCAACAACAAGCTTGCCCTCTCGGTTGACTATTTCAACAAGCGCACATACAATCTTATCCAGTCGCAGACACTTGATTGGCCTAATTCAATCGGTCTGAACGCACAGCTCGTAAACCTCGGTGAGGTACGCAACCGTGGCGTTGAAGTATCTGCAACATGGAACCACCGAGTAAACAAAGACTGGAGCTATACAGTATCAGGCAACTTTGCTTACCTTACCAATAAGGTTACCGACATAGGTGTTAGCAATTCTGACGGTTCAAAGGGTGTATGGACAGGCGACGGCAAGTTCCGTTCAATCATTCCCTATGTGTATCAGACTGCTGAAGGTAAGCCCATCGGATCCTTCTATCTGATCAAGAATCTCGGTATATTCCAGAGCGATGCTGAAGCAGCCGCATATGTTGACAAGAATGGCAACCGTATTCAGCCCAATGCCCAGGCCGGAGACCTCAAATTTGAGGATTACAACGGTGACGGCAAGATTGACGACAATGACCGTCAATACATGGGTAACTCAATGCCCAAGACAACATTCGCCCTCTCACTTGGTTTCACATGGAAGAAACTTTCAGTCAGCGCAATGTTCCAGGGTGTAGGCGGAGCTCAGGCATTCTATGCAGCTAAATCAATTCTGTTGAACGATAATGACGGTAACTTCAACCGTTCAAGCGAGATTCTCAACGCCTGGAGCGAAACAAACCGTAGTTCAAACATACCTCGCCTGTCGAAGACCGACAACAACAAGAACTTCACAACTGCATCAGACTGGTATCTTGAAGATGCATCATATGTACGTTTGAAGAACCTCACTGTCAACTATGACCTTACTTCACTGGTACAGAAATGGGCATATCTGAAGGGACGCAATAGCCAGCTGAATGTTTACTTCTCGGCTGAGAATCTCTTCACCATCACTGATTACTCGGGTGTAGACCCAGAGTGCGGTGGTTATGACAAAATGAAATATCCTGTTTCACGCGCATTCTCGCTTGGTATTAACTTAACCTACTAAACTTGAGACTATTATGAATAAATATATTATAGCATCAGCGTTAGTAGCCCTTACACTCAGTTCTTGTAACGATTTCCTCGATGTGCAGCCTGAGGGTAACCCCACTACTACCACATTCTTTACAAACGACCAGCAGGCTATTGATGCTGTCGATATGCTGTATGGTCGCCTGGCTCAAGAGAACGTTTTCGGTCGCGAAGTTTTCTGGGAACAGGGAGCAGCCAACGATGTCGTATGGGCTAAATCAAGAAACTACGCAACACTTGCCACCTTCAAGTACACAGGTGACGAGTCGCCTATCAGAGACGCATATACCCAGTTCTATGCCCAGATGGCAAGAGCCAACTACATTGTCAAGGGTCTTCTCAATAAGTCAACTCTAACACCTGTCGAGAAGCGTTCACTTGGCGAGGCCTTTTTCATCAGAGCTTTCTGCCATTTCTGGATTGCCCACCGCTATGGTACCGATGAACTCGGTGTACCATTCGTAAGATGGGAGGATTTTGCAGGTGAATATGACAACTCAATTCCCCCTCAACGAGCCACTGTAATGGAGAACTATCGTCTCATCGTTGAAGACTTGGAAAATGCCATGAAGTATCTTCCAAAGTTTGAGGAATATGATGCCGACAATCAAGGTCGTGCACACCAGGCTGCCGCTCTGGGCTACATTGCCAAGACTTACGCTTACTGGGCTACATGGGACCAAACTAAATGGGGTGATGTCATCACAGCTGTAAATCGCCTTGAGAACGAGTTTGGCCGTGGTATCGCCGACACTTTTGAGGAAGTATTCTCTTCCGATTTTGCCGACTTCTGGAATCGCGAGTACATTTGGAGCATACCCTCCAATGGTGGATCGCTGATGGGCGGTGTAGAACTTCCCGGTGTTATGCTCGAGGATAAAGGCTGGGGCAAATATAACGGCTGGGGCCAGATCAAGCCCTCCAACGATATCTATGAAGAAATGCTCAAGGATGGTGCAGATAACCGACGTCTCAAATACTCCATACTTAGCTATGGCGACGATTTCAGGTTCTTCGGAGAGGACCGTAAGTTCTGGTCATCCACCAACCTCAATGTAGGATTCCAGGTTTACAAATTCCAACATGCCTATGCCGAGGCTGACTGCCAGGAAAAGGGACTTGTAAGTACAAATGGCAACTGGCCTACAGTACGCATCAACTTCCCGTTGTTGCGCATGGCCGAGATGGTTCTGTTCCGCGCTGAGGCCTATCTTATGACAGGTAAACCCGACCTCGCTAAGACTGATATCAACAAAATACGTAAACGTTCAGGACTGACAGAACTCACCGCCAACGCTACAATGAAGGACCTCTATCATGAGCGTCGTTGCGAGCTCGCCTTTGAGTATAGCAACCACCTGTTTGACCTGAAGCGCTGGCACCGTTCAAGCAATAGCGAGATCAAGGCTCTTGCCGCTGCTGAACTCAATGCCCGTCCAACAGTACGTTTCTATGAAAACAGAATGGATCCCAACTCCAACTACACTGTTAAATTCTACGAGGATTACACTGACAAACTTACTTACAAAGACGACTTCATGACATTCCCCTATCCTCCTCAAGAGGTTACAAAATCCAACGGAAAGTTGAAGAACCTTTCTTGCTGGAAATAATCAGGAATAGCTGAATAGAAAATGCCGGAGCTCCACTAAGTTGGGACTCCGGCACTTTTTATATTGCTTATGTGGATTGTTTTCTGTCTTATCAAAGCAATGATGCTCCAAGAAGATTGGCATCGGGAAGCGTTGCTTTGAGAATCTGGCAATTTGACGCAATGGCTTGATAGGGGAACTTCGTGAGTGTGGATTTAAGCGAATCTATAAATAATGGGAACGCAGCGGCAATTCCACCACCTATCACTATCGCTTCGGGAGCATAGGCGTAAAGAATAACCTCGCATAATTGACCCAGGTTATCGCCAAATTCATTCCATATTAATGAGGCTTCAGTATCACCCTTCCCTACCCTCTCGGCCAGAAGAGCTCCCGTTGTGCCATGTGCATCGCGAAACCACAGGCTACTGCAATAATGTTCATAATCACTATCGCGATATGGTAGTGAACCTATCTCACCGGCACCACACAGGGCTCCCGAGTAGAGATTCCCGTCAAGTATGAGTCCGGCGCCCACCCCGGTGCCAAGCGTGATACCTACCACATTTCGCAAGCCTTTGGCAGCACCGTAACGGCTCTCACCAAGGGCGAAGCAGTTGCAGTCGTTATTGACTTTAACTGGTATATTGAAACGGTTTTCAAGCTTTTCCCTAAGATGAACTTCTTTCCAAGACGCTATGTTGACCGCGTTATAAACTATACCATTGACAGGGTCAACGACCGAAGGCACTCCGATACCTATACCATCAACTTCACCGCACAACAATTGACCTATCAAAGATGAGAGCTGGTCGATGATGACATCTTCAGATTCGGTGGCCCGGCAAGGTACTGAAAGTTTGTCGTAGCAACTACCGTTGTCGATACGTGCGGCCCGGATATTGGTGCCGCCTAAATCCAATGCTATTTTCATGGCTATTTTGTATAATGTTGGGGTCATTGAGGAAATTTCCTCTCCTCTTTATATTACTCTTAGGGCAAAGGTAATGAAATTTAATCTCAACACTGATAGATTGGGCATCAATATTTTGCAGAGTCGCCCAAAATGCTCCAAAAAAGCCGGGCCTCCCGGACCGGCTTCCTTGACAATTAATCTATAAACTTACTTTACCCGATTGATCACTCATGTAAATTATCAATCCATGGGTAGGCTACAATTCATGACTAAGAATTAAGTCTTTTAATTTTGTTACAAAAGTAATATCTTAGCGACTGATATAAAATACTCTGAATTAGGTAAAGTAATGTGATCATCCAACAGATCTTTTATCTATGCAGTACAAAGTGACAGTTCCTGGACTCAACACATACCCAAATTTAAGTACCCCAATTTAATCATCTGTAATTTTGCAAGTCGATTTGTAATTAATAACTTTGTGCTGATGAAAACAAAGAAATACATATCTGAAGCGCGTGAATACAGAGCAACTGACCGCATGCGTGATATTATAGCCGACAATCTGTTACTTCTGTCAACTTTGAGCCGTTTTGATATTGCGCTGGGTTTCGGAGATTCCACAGTTGGTGACGTCTGCTCGCGCACCGGAGTAGATACCAACACATTTCTCGCTGTAGCCAACTTGATGAGCTATCGCCCCTACACTGGTATTAAAATAGATATCAACACTCTGATAAGGTATCTCAAAAACGCCCACGTATATTTCCTGGATTATATTCTGCCTTCAATCAGACGCAAACTGATCGATGCCATGAGTGTTGTGGAGCGCAATGAGATTCCGTTGCTTATATTGAAGTTTTTTGACGATTACCATGAGGAAGTCGAAAAGCACATGAACTATGAGAACAAGTATGTATTTGACTATGTAGATAAGCTACTGGCTGGTGAGAAACCTTGCAACGGATTCACAATCTTCGATTTTGAGGCCAATCATAAACCTATAGCGTCCAAGCTCCATGAATTAAAAGAGATTATCATATGCCACTACACAGGCGAAGGAAACAGGGTCGATCTACTTAACACAGCCCTTTTCGATATCATAATGTGTGAGCGTGACTTGTTAGGACATTGTGAGGTGGAAGATAGAATATTTGTACCGGCGGTAAAGATACTCGAGGAAAGTATCAGCAGTATATCGACTATACCTGATAAAAAAGAGTCCACAGGCAAATCAAACGCCATTAGTGAATTGACCGACCGTGAGAAAGAGATTATTTCATGTGTGGCACGTGGGATGTCAAACAAGGAAATTGCCGACCGGCTCTGTCTTTCTGTACACACGGTTGCTACACACCGTCGCAATGTGAGTGGAAAACTTGAGATTCATTCTACCTCGGGTCTTACGATATTTGCCATCATTCATAAACTCATTGACCTGTCGGATATGAATCCCGATAATCAATCAAAATCTACAATAGACTGTTAGCACAATGGATAATTTGAATTTCAATGGTATTTTCATAGGGTTATGTACTTTTTTGATTATCGGCGTGTTCCACCCGCTTGTGATCAAAGGGTACTATTACCTCGGCCTCAAGGCCCGATGGATATTCCTTGCTGTAGGTATCGTAGCGCTTGCTGCATGTGTATTTGTCCAGCAGACCATTGTGTCCATATTGCTCGGTGTGACTTCTTTCAGCTGTTTCTGGAGTATCAAGGAAGTCAACGAACAGAAGCAGCGTGTCGCACGGGGGTGGTTTCCGGCCAATCCTAAAATGTCCCGTAAAGACACGTGCTTTACAGGACATTCAGATGATGTAAGTAATTTCACAAAATGAATTTGTGAAATTTTTAGGGTATTAAATCCATGTGTCAATCACTCACAGGGACATACTCGTCGTCCATGGCGATATAGTGCTGATAGGGGTGGTCGCATCCGGGACACTTTGTTGGAGGCTCGGTACCTACATAGGTGTAACCACACACAAGGCATTTCCAAGTGACAGGTTTGTCTCTCTTCCAGAGAGTACCGTTGTTGATATGGTCAAGCATGCGCTGGAAACGGCCATAGTGGAATTCCTCGACATCAGCGATGGCCTCAAAGTGTGAGGCAATATCATCAAAACCCTCGTCGCGTGCTGTCTGTGCGGCAGCGCGGTAGAATTCATAACCGCCCTGACTTTCCTCTTTCATCGAGAGTTCAAGGTTGGCAACCGTATTGCCCAGATATCCGGCATCAACGTTTGTTGAAGTCTTGTAGTCGGTATTTTCAAGGAATTTCATGAATACCTTGGCATGTCGGAGCTCGTTGAGTGCAGTCTCTCGGAATAGGACTCCAACGGGGAAATAAAGTTCTTTATCGGCAATGCCTGCATAGAATGTATAGCGGGCATATGATTGAGATTCGGCTAAATACGAGTTGACCAAATTGGCCTCGGTCTTTGTTCCTTTAATGCTTTTAGATTTTGTATCCATAATATGAGTATTAAGATTATTCATTTATCAATTTCTTGACTATACAACAACGTGGCGAGTGGAAATGTTTATTCAGGAAGTCAAATAATTCGTATCGTGATATAATCTGAGTAATCTGAATATATCAACACCGGGGATAGCACGCGTAGCTTGCATACTATCCCCGGCCGGTGACTTAGTGCCCATTCGATAAGGAATGGGCACTTATAAATCCAAATCTGTAAAAGGGTCGGCTATCAATTAATCAGAAATGACTTGAACCATCGAAACAGTGGGTGCAAATCTTGCACTTGGGCAATCCTATAGCCTTGACGATTGAATCGATGGTGCTGAACTTGAGCGATGTAAGGCCATAACGCTCTCTTATTTTCTCTACCATCTTCTCGTAACGCGGTGAACCGGCAGTTGCATACTCATCGAGATGGGCAGCATTGTCACCTTCAAGTTCTTCTATGATGCGTCGAGTAAGAAGTTCCATGTCACTCTTGGACGAGGTGAACCCTATATATTTGCAACCATAGATGAGTGGCGGTGATGCGATGCGCATATGCACCTCTTTGGCGCCATAGTCAAAGAGCACCTTAACGTTGTCATTGAGCTGAGTGCCACGCACGATTGAGTCATCACAGAATAGCGCGCGCTTACCGTTGAGCATGGCACGGTTAGGCACGAGTTTCATCTTGGCTACGAGTGAACGCATTGATTGATCTCGGGGTGTGAAACTGCGGGGCCAGGTAGGGGTATATTTACATATACAACGGTGATATGGCACTCCATGACCATCGGCATAACCGAGTGCCATTCCAACGCCTGAATCAGGGATACCGCACGCACAGTCAACCTCAGTTGTATCCCTTTCACCCATGGCTTTACCTGTTTCAAATCTCATCTGTTCCACATTGCGTCCCTCATAACTTGATGTGGGGAAGCCGTAGTAAACCCATAGGAAGGAACAAATCTGCATCTGTTCACCTGGAGCCTGCAGTTGCTCAACTCCATCGGGAGTGATGCGCACAATCTCATCTGGTCCAAGGTCCCTGATATATTCATAATCGAGATTGGGAAATGCAGTCGATTCTGATGACACGGCATAGGCTCCTTCCTTACTCGCGATAACAATAGGTGTGCGGCCAAGACGGTCACGAGCTGCAATGATACTGCCGTCTTCTGTAAGGATCAACATGGAACATGAACCATGAATATTGTCATAGACGTTTCTGATGCCATCGACAAATGTCTTTCCACGGTTAATGAGCAATGCCACCAGCTCTGTTTGGTTGGTCTCGCCCGAACTCAATTCCCCGAAGTGGACACCCTGTTGCAACAGGTCTTTCTCAAGGGCCTCGATATTGCATATTTTGGCAACGGTAACAATTGCATACTTGCCAAGATGAGAGTTTATGATGATGGGCTGAGGGTCGGTGTCACTGATTATTCCGATACCGGTGCTACCTTTGAACTTGGAAAGTTCACCTTCAAATTTGGTACGGAAATAAGTGCTTTCAAGCGAGTGAATGGAACGGCAGAAACGTTTCTGTTCCTGGTCATAGGTAGCCATTCCAGCACGTCGTGTACCGAGATGGGAATTGTAGTCAGTCCCATAAAACAAATCGGTCGAACAGTGCTTCTTAGAAGCTACTCCAAAAAATCCTCCCATAATAGTCGTTGTTAATAGTGATTGGTTTTATTATCGTTTTGTTTCGTTTCCTTCGTAATAATTGACATATGCGCGGTTTACGAGTCTCACACCACCCGGAGTGGGATAATCGCCTGTAAAATACCAGTCACCGGGACATGAGGGAATGGCGCGATGTAATCCTTCAACCGTTTGGTATACAATTGTAACCCGGGCTTTGGTATCAGCCGGAGTGAGTTGCAAAGCTATCTCGGCCGATATCTCTTCATCGGTGAATGGAGCGTAGATTTCCTTGACGCAGTTAACCTGCTCTTCCACAGGAAGTGCAAGTTGCGAGAGACAATTGTCATAGACCTGTTTCAGCAACGATTCCCTACCAGTTTTGCGCAAGAGCGCAACTGCAGCTTTAAACGCGATAAACTCGGCCATGCGTGACATATCGATGCCATAGCAATCTGGGTAACGCACCTGGGGAGAAGATGATACGATGACAATATGCAGCGGCTGTAGCCTATCGAGCATTCCTATGATTGACTGCCTGAGTGTGGTGCCTCTTACTATCGAGTCATCGATTACAACGAGTGTATCCTTGCCCGGAACGACGCAACCGTAGGTGATGTCATAGACGTGAGCAGCCAGGTCGTTGCGGGAATTCCCTTCGGCAATGAATGTGCGTAGTTTTATGTCTTTGACAGCTACCTTTTCCACTCTCAGCCTATGGTTCATGATATGTGCTATCGCCTTGGGATCGATGTTCCTGCCACTATGGCTCAACCGCATGATTTCATCGGTTTTAAGTTCATCAAGACGATGCTCCAGACCTTCACACATACCTATGAATGCAACTTCGGCAGTATTTGGAATGAATGAGAATACGGCATTGTCAAGGTCATAATCTATAGCTCTCATGATGTCGGGCACAAGATTATGACCGAGTTTCTTGCGTTCGGCATAAATATCGGCATCAGTACCTCGAGAGAAGTAGATGCGCTCAAATGAGCAACGGCGATTATCAGCTTTACCGAGTATCTCGTTGATACGCAATTTGCCGTTATTGTTGACAATCAGTGCGCTTCCCGGTTTCAACTCCTTTACCTGATTGCTGGTTTTGTTGAAAACAGTCTGAATGACAGGTCGTTCGGAAGCAACAACCACAATCTCATCGTCATTATAATAGAATGCCGGACGTATGCCATGAGCGTCTCGAACAACAAACATGTCGCCCGATCCTGTGGCACCGCATATCACGAAGCCACCATCCCACAGCGGAGCGGTATTGGAAAGTACCCTTACCATGTCCATGCCGCTTTCTATCCTTGTTGACAATTCAGGGTCGGCATATGTATCCCGGTATTCCCGATATAGTCTGTGATTCTCGCGGTCCAGGGCATATCCGATCTGCTCGAGCAGCATGATGGTGTCACTGTATATGCGTGGGTGCTGTCCGTGGGACACTATCTCGTTGAATATCTCATCGACATTGGTGAGATTGAAGTTGCCACACAGCATGAGGTTACGTGAAGGCCAGTTATTGCGTCGAAGGAACGGATGGACATACGACAGGCCACTGCGTCCTGTCGTGCTGTAACGCAAATGTCCCATATAAACCTGTCCTATGAACGGGCACAGCGAATCTATCTGCGCCACACTCATGTCGGGAGCGATATTTTCTCCTACGACATGCCCCACAGTGTCAAATATCTGGCTGATGGCATTAGCTCCGAGTGCTCTCTCACGGTATACATATTCATTGCCGGGAGTTGAGTTGAGTTTGATTACACCTATACCTGCCGCCTCCTGTCCTCGATTGTGCTGTTTCTCCATGAGTAGGTAAAGCTTTTCGAGCGCGTAGGTAGGCGAGCCATATTTCTCGACATAGTAATCGAGAGGCTTGAGCAGACGTATGACAGCTATGCCACATTCATGTTTGACAGGTTCCATATGGTTTACAGAGACTCTATTTTAGATTAGCGTATGAAAAGGAGTTCGCGATACTTGGGCAAAGGCCAGATTTCGTTGTCGACCATAAGCTCGAGTTTGTCGATATGGTAACGTATTGTCTCCATGCATGGAACCACGTTGTCGTGGTAGGCAATGGCTTTCTCGCGCTCGTTCTTGATACGGTTGGCCTGACGGCGGGCATCGACCATGGCTTCGACGGTGTCTTTTATAACAATCATATGACGTGAAATCTTCTCAATAGTCGACAGGTCCTGTGCGGCTATCAGATCGCTCTTTGCGGCATCAAAAAGTGTCTTGAGCTTCACGAGATTGTCGACAAGGAATGACTGGTATCGTGTAGCCACCGGTATAATATGGTTGATAGCCAGGTCACCAAGCACACGGGCCTCAATCTGCACTTTCTTGGTGTACATTTCCCATTTCACCTCATTACGGGCATGTAGCTCGATATCGCTGAATACCTTGGTACGTGCAAACATATCGATTGACGACTGACTCAAGTAGGCATCGAATATCTTTGGCACACTTGTCTCGCAATCAAGTCCGCGACGTTGAGCTTCTTCTTTCCACTCTTCGCTATAGCCGTTGCCGTCGAAGTGAATGGGTTGAGACTCAATAAGGAGTTTTCTCACTTCCTCGAGAATCGCATGATTGAGGGGCTCGCCATTAGCTATTCGGGCGTCGACATTGATTTTGAACTGGGCCAACTGGTCGGCTACTGCGGCATTGAGTGCAATCATGGCCGATGCACAATTGGCCGAGGATCCTACTGCACGGAACTCGAATCGATTGCCTGTGAAGGCAAATGGTGATGTACGGTTACGGTCGGTATTATCGATGAGAATTTCAGGAATCTGAGATGCACCGACACTGACACCTTGTTTCTCGCCAAAGGCTATAAGTTCGTCCTGTGTGCTGTTTATAAGCCGATCAACTATAGCAGCTATCTGTGAGCCGGTAAATATTGAAATGATTGCCGGAGGTGCTTCATTAGCACCCAGACGATGGGCATTGGTGGCCGAGGCAATCGAAGCTTTGAGCAATCCGTTGTGACGGTTCACAGCAGCCATGACATTGGCGATGAAAGTGATGAACTGCAGATTATCCTGGGGCGTTTTACCGGGCGAGAATAACATCACACCCTTATCGGTGCCCAGGCTCCAGTTGTTGTGTTTACCCGAACCGTTAATTCCGGCGAAGGGTTTCTCATGCAGCAGAACCCTGAAATTGTGGCGGCGGGCAATCTCGTTCATCAACGACATGAGCAACAGGTTATGGTCGTTGGCAAGATTTGTTTCCTCAAATATAGGAGCGAGTTCAAACTGATTGGGTGCCACCTCATTGTGACGTGTACGTGCCGGGATACCGAGCTTGTGACACTCTATCTCGAGGTCGAGCATGAAAGCCTCCACGCGTGAGGGGATCGCACCGAAATAATGGTCTTCGAGCTGTTGGTTCTTGGCACTTTCATGTCCCATGAGAGTGCGGCCGGTCATCACCAGGTCGGGACGTGCAGAGTAGAGAGCTTCATCAACAAGGAAATATTCCTGTTCCCACCCAAGATAGGAAGATACATGCTTCACCGATGGATCGAAATATCGGGCTACAGCTGTTGCGGCTTCATCGACAGCATTGATAGCCCTGAGCAATGGTGTCTTGTAGTCGAGCGATTCACCTGTGTAGGAAATGAATATGGTTGGTATACACAGAGTCTTGTCAAGAATGAAAGCGGGTGAGGAAATGTCCCAGGCCGAGTAACCGCGTGCTTCGAATGTGTTGCGGATTCCACCGTTGGGGAAACTTGAGGCGTCGGGTTCCTGCTGTACCAGAAGTTTGCCGTTGAATTCCTCTACTACCCCACCCTTGCCGTCATGCTCTATGAAGCCGTCATGCTTTTCAGCGGTTCCATCGGTGAGAGGGTGGAACCAATGGGTGTAATGACGTGCACCATTGTCGATTGCCCACTGCTTCATGCCGGCTGCCACGCTATCGGCGAGCTCACGCGAGAGTGGTTCCTTGTTGTCAATGGCATAGACCAGAGCATCGTAGGTTTTTTGGGGCAGATACTGATACATCTTTGCCCGGTTAAATACATACTTTGCAAAATAGGTTTCAGGTCGCTCGTCGGGAATATTGACAGGCACTGCCTTATGATCAAAGGCTTCTTCAACAACTTTAAATCTGAGCTGTGACATGTTGTTAAATATTAAAAGTTAATATGATTATTCAAATTTTAAAAACAAGGTTACTGATGCGGCGTGATGCCTCGATGGTGTTTTCCCTGGTGTTGAATGATGTGAAGCGCATATACCCTTCACCACACTCACCGAATCCGACACCGGGCGTGGCAACAATGTGGCATTTGTTAAGCAACAGATCAAAGAATGACCATGAGTCCATGCCGGCCGGAGCCTTGGCCCACACATATGGGGAATCGACACCTCCATAGACTGTGAGTCCTGATGCAGCGAGACCGTGTATCAGTTCGCGTGCATTGTTCATGTAATAGCTGATGTTGCGCATGGTCTGTTCCTGACCTTCATCGGTATATATTGCCGAGGCAGCACGTTGCACGATATATGACGCACCGTTGAATTTGGTACACTGACGGCGACGCCACAACTTGTTGAGCTTCACACCATCGGCTTCAATATCGAGAGGTACTACAGTGTATCCGCAACGCAGTCCGGTGAATCCGGCTGTCTTTGAAAAGCTCCGGAACTCTATTGCACATTTGCGTGCATCCTTTATCTCGTATATGCTATGTGGCACATCGGGTCGTTGTATATAAGCCTCATAGGCCGAATCAAAAAGGATAAGCGAACCATGTTCCAGGGCATAATCAACCCATAAGGCCAGCTGAGCTCGAGTCATAGACATTCCTGTAGGGTTGTTTGGGTAACACAGGTATATGATATCAGGAACTTCACCCTGTGGCAGCTGGGGAATGAAATCATGCTCAGCTGTGCAAGGAAGAGTCATTACGCGACGGCCTGCCATAATGTTGGTATCGAGATACACGGGATATACTGGGTCGGTAACAGCCACAAGATTGTCAACCGAAAGAATATCCCCGATATTACCCAGGTCACTCTTGGCGCCATCGCTGATGAACACTTCCCGAGGCGATAATGATATGCCTCGGCGGGAATAGTCCCACTCGATAATAGAGTCGATGAGAAAGCGGTGCCCCTGTTCAGGACCGTATCCCATGAATGTATCTCTGTCACCTTGCTCGCGTGAAGCCTCGACGAGTTGGTCAACGATGGCATTGCCAACGGGACGCGTCACATCGCCTATGCCCAGTCTCAGAATGTCGCAGCCCGGATTGGCAGCGAGGAAATCATCGACCCTATGGGCAACCTCCGAGAACAGATAGCTCTCTTTGATTTTACTGAAATTTGAATTGATTTTAACCATATTATGACTGGTGTTTACTCTATATTCTGACGTGTATATCGACCGGTGAAAACCGTAGTGGCAGGTCCGGTCATGAATATATGTCCTGAATCGCTGTCCCATTCTATCAACAGGTCTCCACCATCGAGATGAAGAGTAGCCTTGCGCTCGCTCAGCCCATTGGTCACAGCAGCAGCAAGAGTAGCACAAGCACCGGTGCCACAAGCTTTTGTTATACCGCTTCCACGCTCCCACACTCTCATGGTGATATCAGCTGGAGAATTCACTTGGGCAAACTCCACGTTCACTCTATCGGGGAACAGAGAATGACGCTCAATTAAGGAGCCCAATTGCTCGATGTTGACTTTCGTAAGGTCATCGACAAAAATCACAGCATGGGGATTTCCTATTGAGACCGCAGTGAGTTTCAATGACTCTCCGGAAACATCGTCGATCGGTTGATTTATAAAAGTATCGCTGGAACAGCTTACTGGAATTTCTTTCGTCAGAAAGGAGGGTAAACCCATATCGACAGTAACCTCTGAGACCAAACTGTTGTTTCCCGGCTTCAGGAATAAATGTTTAACGCCCGAAAGTGTTTCGAGCGTTATATTCAGTTTATCGGTAAGGTTATTGTCATATACGTATTTTGATACACAGCGTGAGCCGTTGCCACACATACGGGCTTCCGTACCATCGGCATTGAAAATACGCATTTTGAAATCGGCTACACCCGACGGCTCTATAAGAATGATGCCGTCACCTCCCACACCGGTGTGCCGGTCGCTCATCTCTCGCGACAAGGAGGCAAGATTGGAGGGACAACCATTGAGGCAATCTATATAAATATAGTCATTGCCTATCCCCTGCATCTTGGTGAATGTTATTGTATCCATCTATTGGAAAATTGATGTTGCAATTTTGAAGCCACAAAGTTACGATGAATTTTTGATAATTCAAGAGTTCGTGAAAAATTTTTTTTCTTCACAATAGTATGTACCTTTGCAACGTTAAAATAAAGATGAAAACAAAGACACTCATAAAGAGATTTTTAGGCATTACCGCTCTTGCACTGACCGTTTTAACGGCTTCGGGGCAGGACGGGTCGACAGCCTACAACTTCCTGAATGTCACCTCGTCGGCCTATATCTATGGACTCGGTGGGATTAATATCACCAATGTGACCGACAATATCAACAGCATCGACCAAAATCCGGCATTGCTGGGAGGCGAAATGTCGGGACAAATAGGCATCAACTACATGCGCTATCTTGGCGACTCCAACTTTGCCGGAGCACGCTATTCCCACAGTGCGGGGGAATATGGTGCGTGGAGCGCAGGCATACGATACTTCGGTTACGGAAAGATTACCGCGGCCGATGAAACAGGTGCTGTCACAGGGTCGTTCTCGCCCAAAGATGTGGCGTTCAACGGCACATTTTCATATGATATATATGGTGGCTGGCGAGGTGGTATAAATCTCAACATGCTTTACAGCAGCTACGAGCAGTACTCGGCTATGGCTGTTGCCGCTGATTTGGGTGTCAATTATTATGACCCCGACCGTGACCTGTCATTCTCGATAGTGGGTGCCAACATTGGCGGACAGCTCAAAAAATTCAATGACAAAAGCGACCGCTTGCCTATTGACCTGCGTGTGGGTTGGGCCCAGTCGTTCAGCAATTTCCCAGTGAGATTTTCAGTGACTGCATGGAATCTCACCAAGTGGCATCTCCCGTATATCGAGATTAAGAATAATGGTAATGTCAACGCTGAACCTATTGTCAAGGACAATTTTTCAAGCAACCTGTTCCGCCATCTTATATTTGGTGCCGAGCTCATCTCGAGCGATAAGTTCTACCTCACCCTTGGCTACAATTACAAGACCCGCACCGATATGTCGACATATTCGCGTAATTTCCTGTCGGGATTTTCCATAGGTGCCGGTCTCAACGCCCGTGGTTTCAAGGTAGCAGCCGCAATGTCACAGCCCCATACTGGAGCTACCACTTTCATGTTGAATCTTACATTGAATTTAAGCGATTTAATCAATTGAATATGAGTAATAAAATAATCATAGCAATCGACGGATACTCATCGTCGGGCAAGAGCACGATGGCCAAGGAACTCGCTCGTACCATAGGTTACCGATATGTTGACTCGGGAGCCATGTATCGCGCTGTCACCCTCTATGCCATGAGACATGGGCTGATTGACGAGGAGGGCAATGTCAAGCTTGCCCAACTGGAACAATCGCTCAACAACATAAACATCGACTTCATGGTCGATAACGGACGCCAGTCTACACTGCTCAACGGAGAGAATGTTGAGAATGAGATACGCCAATTGCCAGTGTCCAACAAAGTGTCAATCATCGCGGCAATCCCTGCAGTGCGTCACCGTCTTGTGTCGATGCAGCAACAGTGTGGCAAAGACCGTGGCATAGTGATGGACGGTCGCGACATCGGTACAACGGTATTTCCCGATGCCGAGCTTAAGATTTTTGTCAATGCCCCGGCTGAAACACGCGCACAACGTCGTCTCAAAGAGTTGCAGGATAAAGGGACTGATGTGTCATATGAGGATATCCTTGAGAATGTACGCACTCGCGACCACATCGATGAGACGCGAGAGGAAAGTCCGCTCAGACGTGCCGCCGATGCCATAGACTTCGACAATTCAACCATGAGCATCGATGAACAGAACAATCGGTTGCTCGAAATCTATAACCAACGGATCAAGTCATGAAACGCCAGGTGACAATCGACCCGGGGTCGGGGTTTTGTTTTGGCGTGACCACAGCCATAAACAAAGCCCAGGAAGAGCTTTCGCAAGGTCGCAAGCTGTACTGCCTCGGTGACATTGTGCACAATGGCGAGGAGGTATCAAGGTTGCACAGATTGGGCATGGACACCATTACTCATGAGGAGCTGGGATTGCTTAAGAATGCCAGGGTACTTCTCAGAGCCCACGGTGAGCCCCCGTCGACCTATGAAGTGGCGCGGCGGAACAATATCGAAATAATTGATGCCACCTGTCCGGTTGTACTTCAGCTTCAACGCCGTGTCAAGGAATGCTACGAGAAGCATGGCGGTGATGTGTCGATTGTAATTTATGGTAAAAAAGGTCATGCTGAAGTAAATGGTCTGGTAGGTCAAACCGATGGCAATGCCATAGTAATAGAAAATGTCGACGAGATTGACCGACTGGACTTCACCCACGATATACAGTTATTCTCACAGACCACCAAGTCGATCGAGGGTTTCAAAGAGATGAGGGACGCCATAGCATTGCGCATGGTATCACCGGCACAGCTCACCTCTTACGACACGATATGTCGCCAGGTAGCCAACCGTGTTGACCGGCTGCGGGAATTTGCATCGGCCCATGACCTGATACTTTTTGTGTGTGGCGCCAAGAGCAGCAACGGCAAGTTTCTCTATAATGAGTGCCGCAAGGTTAATCCCGACACCTACATGGTATCCAACAGTGATGATGTCAACCCCGAGTGGCTCTCCGATGCCCGGCAGATAGGCATATGCGGAGCCACCTCAACACCACGCTGGCTCATGGAGCGTGTGAGGGAAACGATTCTTAGACTTGAGACAGATGAAGACTAAACTACACGTAACGATCGCTGCTGCATTCATAGTGTCAACCACATCGTGCACGACAAAGGTGAAAAACCGTTGTAACGACATGCAATATGTGAGGGATATCGCCTATGAATATGCCTCATATTACAACAAGATGGTGGAGCACCACGCCCCAGAGATGGAACGACAGGATTTTCTTCTTGATGTCAAGTCACGCCAGACGAGGTTACGCCATGAAGTGGGCGAAGCCTATGCACGGGAATTCGGCCAAGCATTTGTGGATTCCATCAGTTATGAATGACTTAGAGCCTGTCTCATAAAATCACGTGGCCGAGGGGGGGCGCGTGATTTTATGAGACAGGCTCTTAACGGTAATAATTTCCCTCAGGACGTCACTCCACCACTAAGCCCTATATATAAAGCGGATGCCATGATATATGACACCCGCTTTCTTGTATACGGTATAGTAGCAATCAATCCTCGCTCTCTGGAGCTATGAGTTTGTAGCCCTTGCCGTGAATGTTGATGATCTCGATTGTGGGATCGTCCTTGAGGTGCTTGCGCAGCTTGGTGATGTATACGTCCATCGAGCGTGCGTTGAAGTAATTGTCATCGATCCATATTGTCTTCAGGGCGAAGTTGCGCTCGAGGATTTCGTTGACGTGTGCACAAAGAAGGCTGAGTAGCTCGGATTCCTTAGTGGTGAGCTTTGTAATCTTGTCACCGATCATGAGCACCTGTTTCTGAGTGTCAAAGGTGAATTTTCCTATCTTGTACATTGTCACCTCACGTCCCTTCTTGCCTTTTACCCGGCGCAGTATTGCCTCGATACGGAACACGAGTTCCTCCATTGAGAAAGGTTTGGTGATATAATCATCGGCACCAATCTTGAATCCATCGAGTATATCCTCTTTCAGCGACTTTGCCGTAAGGAATATGATGGGCACCTCAGAATTAACCGTCCTGATCTCCTGGGCGAGTGTGAAGCCATCTTTTTTAGGCATCATCACATCGAGCACACAGATGTCATACTTACCTTTAAGGAATGCTTTGTAGCCACTTTCACCGTCGGCGAAGAGGTCGGCGTTGAAGCCTTTGGCCTGGAGGTATTCTCTGAGCAGCATGCCCAGATTCTCGTCATCTTCGCAAAGAAGAATTCTCATTCTTTCTTCCATAGTCTACTTAATTTTTAGTTAGTGGTAATATTATTATAAATTTTGTTCCTACATTGAGTTCGCTCTCGGCTTTGATCTCGCCTCCGAGCACTTCTATCATTTTCTTCACATAAGCCAGCCCAAGACCAAAGCCTTTCACATCGTGTCGGTTACCGGTGTGTACGCGATAAAAACGCTCGAATATTTTCTTAAGGTTCTCACGCTTTATGCCTATGCCGTTGTCGCTTACGGTGATTTCGAGCTTGCTGTCACCAAGGTCACGGGTGGCAACGAGAAGGCGGAGCGGCACATCCTCGCGTCTATATTTCACGGCATTGTCGAGCAGATTGAATATCACGTTGGTAAAGTGCATCTCATCGACCATGACGATGGCATCCTCGGCATCGAGGTTGGACTCAATCGTACCTCCATATCGCTCCACTTTTAGCTTAAATGTATTAACAATATTGTAAATTACCGAGTTAGCATCTATTTCCTGAAGTCTTACTGTAGCTTTTTTCTTGTCGAACATCGACATTTGCAATACTTTCTCAACCTGGAAGCGCAGGCGTTTTGTCTCGTCATTGATAATCGACGCTGCATGCTGGAGCATAGCCGGTGATTTGCGCACGGAGTCATCGTTGAGCATTTGAGCCGCGAGCGATATGGTCGAGATTGGAGTCTTGAATTCATGAGTCATGTTGTTGATGAAATCGTTCTTCATCTCGGTCAATTTTTTTTGCCTGAAAGCAACCACGACAATGTATATGAACAGTATCAGCAAAATTATTGTCATGATCAACACCGGCACCATGAATCCAAGTGACTTCTGAATATAATGGTTTTTACGTGGAAAGTATACTTTAAGAAAATAGCTCTTGTCAGGAGCATCGTTGGGAAAAATAGGGCGCACGAACATGCTGCCTTGCACATCGGGGGAGGAGTTGTAGCCTGCGGTCTTGAATACGGGTACGTTGTCGCGGTTTACAAGCGCCATCTCAAACGGGATGTCGATACCGTTGTTGCCAAACTCGGTTGTGAGATAGCCAATAACAACAGCCGAGTCCACACGTTCCTGAATAGGGCGTGTATCAGCTTGCAACATTATGTTCAATATCACATCGTTGATAAGACCTCTCTGATACTTAGCTTGATATTTATAGGCATCACGCTGCATCGACTGGTATCGCTTGGCAAAATCGCGCTGGTCGTTTTCGAGTTGGAATATCTTGTCAACGTCGGCTTTGATTGTTATATCGGCATCAAGGCCGCTCACTGTGCTGAATTTATATTTAACACCGCCCAGATGAGGCAGTGTCTCATCCGGATACTGTGAGTAGACTGAAGATCTCTCAACCCATGATACATCTTCTTCAAGGTAATATTTTATTTCGTCCTGTTCGAGGTGGGTCGCAACGCCATGCAAGCCACGATGCACTCCCTCGCTGAACTGGTCCTCACGCATTTTGTTCATGCTCTCCATATACATGAACTGCATATAGAGGAAAGCGGCAAATACTATCGCCATGATTATCGTGAGCAACCATATGGTATATTTCTTCATCGGTGGGGTCTATATAAGTTGTGTACTTTCTATATTAACAATTATGGTTAAATTTAGTTTTTATTAAAACATAAAAAGCATATGAATAAATGAGCCGATTTAACATTTGAAGTGTTAATTAGCATCACAAGGCGAAATTAACACTTTCTTTGTTAACGTGCAAATTGTAGTCCGATTATTACAATAAATATTACTTATTGACCAATTTACCTCCTATTTATCACATAAAGAGCCTGTAGGACTCGTTCAGATATAGAAATCCCCCATTCATTTCCCGAACCAGTATAATGAGCGGAGGAAAGGAATGGGGGTATGCGTTTCCCGTTTGCCGGAGACGGTTCTGTTTCTAAACAAATTTCATTCAGTGGAGTCAATCCTCATCAGGATCGGCCTTACCTTTGGGCAGAGTGTGCTTCAAAGCTACAAAGCCAAGTATTCCGGCAAGAACAGAGCCTACCACAATGCCGAGCTTGGCATGGTTGAGCAAGTCAGCCCCGTGCTCGCCCATCGAGCCAAACGAAAGATTGGCAATGAAGAGTGAGACCGTAAATCCTATGCCACCAAGCATTGCTACCGATGCAAGCATAGACCATGAACTGCGCTCAGGCATGGGAGCGAGCTTAAACTTGATGGTTAACCATGAGAAAGCAAATATGCCCACAAACTTACCGACTACGAGTCCGCATATCACAGCGAGGGAGATGCCCTGTATGATTGTCGTGGGATCCATGTCGAGCAGGAATATTCCTGCATTGGCAAAGGCGAAAAGCGGTACTATGAAATAGTTGGTGATCGGGTGAAGCGAGTCCTCAAGTTCCTGTAGTGGAGAAATGACCTTATCGGAGGCCGACTCGATTTCTTTAAGATAATTCATCTGCTCTTTGGTGAGTATCGACCTTCGGCTCAGCGCCTCGTCATCCTCAGCACGGAATTTGGCTATCGAGGAGCGTATCTTCTTGATATACTTCTTAGGCGCGAAAACCGGAGTAGCAGGGATACAGAAGGCCACAAGAACACCGGCTATAGTAGGGTGGATTCCCGAATTAAGGAACAGGAACCACACGATGGTGCCTATGGTGATATAGAATATCTTGCTCTGTATGCGCATCAGCGAGCCTAATAAAAGGACCCCGAGCAAACATGCGGCATAGACAAGCAACATTGCCTCAATATGCGTGGAATAGAACACCGCTATGACTATGATTCCACCTATATCATCTACGACCGCCAGTGTGGTGAGGAAGATCTTCAATGAGATAGGCACCCTCGACCCCAGCATGGCGAGCACTCCGAGAGAGAAGGCGATATCAGTTGCCATCGGTATGGCAGCTCCATTGGAATAATCGGTACCTGTGCTGAACATGAAGAAGATCGCCACCGGAACCACCATACCTCCAATTGCTCCCACGATAGGCAACAATGCCTGCTTGAAGGAGGAAAGCTCTCCAACGAGTATCTCGCGTTTTATCTCAAGTCCTATGCTGAAGAAGAATATAGCCATGAGGGCATCGTTTATGAATGCCAGCATCGACATGGGTTGGCCATGATGGCTGAACAGGTTGAAGGAGCCTATCTGCAATCTTACCTCCTGTTCCCAGAATTCAAAGTAAAATTTATTAATGGCGGGGATATTGGCTATTATCAACGCCAACAAAGTGGCGGCAATCAAGATGTTGCCTCCCGATGCATGTCGTCTCAGTGCCTGCCGTGCGGCATAAAACACGTTGTGTTGAGTGAATTCGTTTTGTATTTGTGTCATATCGATAACCTTTGTTGAATATTAACAATGGTATACATAATTTTGTTAGTCGGGGCACCCGCAAAATTTTTGGCATGAATAAAAGGAAAATCCAAGAGCTCGGAAATTGCTGAGGGGAGCTCTTGGATTCTATAGTCAGTTCAATCGGTCAGTCAAGTTTCAGAACTGCGAGGAATGCTTTCTGTGGTACTTCAACCGAACCTATCTGCTTCATGCGTTTCTTACCTTTCTTCTGCTTTTCAAGGAGTTTTCGTTTGCGAGATATATCACCTCCATAACACTTGGCCGTGACATCCTTACGCACTGCCTTGATTGTCTCGCGGGCTATGATCTTGGCACCGATGGCAGCCTGGATGGCAATATCAAACTGCTGTCGCGGTATCAATTCTTTGAGTTTCTCACACATCTTGCGACCAAAGGTCACTGCATTATCGGCATGGGTTAAAGTCGACAAAGCGTCTACACTCTCTCCGTTGAGTAGGATATCGAGCTTGACAAGACGCGACTCGCGGAAGTCGTGGAGATGGTAGTCAAACGAGGCATACCCTTTGGATATTGACTTCAAGCGGTCATAGAAGTCAATCACTATCTCACCCAGCGGCAGGTCAAATGTGAGTTCAATGCGGTTGCCCGATATGTATTCCTGTTTGATAAGCTCGCCACGCTTACCCAGACACAGTGTCATAATGGGACCAATATAATCGGCGGCAGTAATCACTGATGCACGTATGTAGGGCTCCTCGATGTAGTCGATGAGCGTAGCCTCGGGTAGTCCTGATGGATTGTGCACCTCAGTGACATTCCCTTTCTTGTCGTGTACAAGGTAGGAGACATTTGGGACTGTGGTGATCACATCCATGTCAAACTCACGCCCAAGCCTCTCCTGAATGATTTCCATATGGAGCAACCCGAGGAAACCACACCTGAATCCAAACCCCAGGGCTGCCGACGACTCGGGCTGGAATGTAAGCGAGGCATCATTTAGCTGCAACTTCTCAAGAGAGGCTCGCAGGTTCTCGAAATCCTCGGTCTCTATAGGATATACACCGGCAAAGACCATGGGTTTCACCTCCTCAAAGCCATCAATGGCATGGTCACATGGCCGTGCGACATGAGTGATTGTATCGCCAACCTTAACCTCCTTGGAGGTCTTTATGCCTGAAATGATATAACCCACGTTGCCGGCCGATAGAGTGTTGCGTGGCGACAGGTCGAGTTTCAGCACTCCTATCTCGTCGGCATTATATTCTTTTCCGGTAGCGACAAATTTCACAAAGTCGCCTTTGTTTATGGTGCCGTTCTGAATCTTGAAATAGGCTATGATTCCTCTGAATGGGTTGAATACAGAGTCAAAAATCAATGCCTGCAAGGGAGCCTCGGGGTCACCTACAGGTGCCGGTATACGCTCCACGATGGCCTGTAATATCTCGGGCACTCCGACTCCGGTCTTTCCACTTGCCCGTATTATCTCTTCCCGCTTACACCCGAGCAAATCTATAATCTGGTCCTCGACCTCATCGGGCTTAGCGCTGTCAAGGTCAATCTTGTTGATCACCGGTATAATCTCCAGGTCGTTGTCGATAGCCATGTAGAGATTGGAGATGGTCTGAGCCTGAATGCCCTGTGACGCATCGACTATGAGCAATGCACCCTCACATGCCGCGATGGAGCGTGACACCTCATAAGAGAAATCGACATGTCCCGGGGTGTCGATGAGGTTCAGCACATATTTTTCTCCGTCGAGTTCATAGTCCATCTGTATGGCATGACTCTTGATAGTGATTCCACGCTCTCGCTCGAGGTCCATGTCATCGAGCACCTGGGCCTGAAGGTCCTTGGCGGCCACTGTATTGGTGTACTCGAGCAGACGGTCGGCCAGGGTCGACTTACCATGGTCAATGTGGGCAATGATGCAGAAATTGCGAATATTCTTCATTATCCTTAATTACTTGACGGTGTAACCTATCTTCTTGAACGATTTCTTAAGCGATTCCTCGTTGAGTTTCTTCTTGTCGGCCTTGATAGTGACAGTCTGTTTCTCAATGTTGGTCTCGATATTCTTGACTCCACGCTCGAAGCGTATGTTGCTCTTGATTTTCTTCTCACAGTTGGCGCAGTGCATTGCGGGAGTGACGGTGTAGACAATCGTGGTGTCCGAAACTTCTTTAGGGGCATTCTTAGCGCTTGCCCACAATATGGACACCAGTGATATTGCTGTTGTCAGAATTATTCTCTTCATCATATATTTGAATAGTCGGGCTATTTATAAATACTTGGTTATGTTAAAACGGAAGCCTGCATACACGATTGTTCCGTGAAGCGGACCATATATCATCGTGGCGTCAAAGTCGGCCCCAAAGGGATCGGAAGCTCCAACGACAGGATTGTGCTGTCGGTAGCCGGTGAGGTTCTCACCTCCCACATATACCGAGAAATTGCGGAAATTACGCGTAATCTGGGCATTGAGCGTTGCAAACGCATTGTAGCGTTCACGCCACGACAGGGAGCCGTCGGGCATCACATAGTTGCGGGGCATGAAGCCACCTCCAGTCAATGCACATGTCACATCAAGCTGCCACAGCCCCATCATCGGACGGTAGTCGAGGCTGAAGAGTCCTTTGGAGCGTGATGTGAGCGGTTTAAGTACTGCACCTTCACCATAGTCCACTTTCACATCGGTATATCTGTAGGCTACGAGAAGGCTCATATCCTCAATGATGTCGAACGTAGCCTCGAGCTGCAGAGCATGTGACCATGAGTGGCGGTCGCTGCAAGTGATATAGGCCGCGTGTGGATCACGGTCAAGGTCTACGAGCAGCTGATGTCTGAATGTTGTATAGTAGTAATCGGCCGCAAGTTTCACATGACGCTCACCGAGGTTGAAATCCCATGAGGTTCCCAATCCCATGTTGTCGGCAGTTTCCATCGACAGCTTACGTGGCAGATGTATGGTGCGTGATGATGCGAGCATATAATTATACTCCTCAAGAGGGTGAGGCGAACGGCGTCCACGTCCTGATGATCCATGTATCGACACATTGTCGCTGACATTCCACCTCACATGTACACGCGGGGTGACAAGACTACCATACAAGGAGTTGTAGTCATATCGCAGACCGGCCATAGCCACAAGGCGGGAGTCGAGATCAAGGGTATACTGCACATACGCTCCAGCTACATTCTCAACATCACAACTGTGGGCAAGTTGCTCATCGGCTGACTGGTCCAGGCGGTATTTGCGCTTGAAGTCGTCATGGTTCCACGACAGGCCTGTCGAAAGTCGGTGAAGGCCTCCGTTCCATTGGCGTTCAAACATGAGCGAGGCGTAGAGTTCGCGCTCAACAATGTCATATCGCTTCATGCCATAACGGGATTCCATGTCATGAATGTTGCCCGAGAGAATCAGTGCCACATTCCCCTCATTGTCGCGGTCAAAGATGAAGGCATTCTTTGTAAACGCTTCCACCCGGCGAGTATCTATATCAATTACATAAGGGTCGGTGACATGATGCGATGCGTGCCCTATCTGTCCGCTCCGACGATTCTCTGCCAGCCCTTTCACTGCAGCCTGAAATACATAGTTGCGACCAAGATAGGCCCAACGGTTCATCACTGTAGCCTGTCGCAAACGGGGCATGTCGATAAAGCCATCATCGTTCATGTCGTGTGTGGCGAAGCTGTTCTCTCCATGCATGAGTAAACCTGTCGACCATTTGTCTCCGAGGTGTATGTTTCCAAGAGCGTTCAGTTCGGCCTTTCCCATATGGTCGACATATGCGTTGAGCGATAGCGATGGGTCAAGTTGTGGCTTCATCATCTCGATATTGATCTGTCCGGTCACCGATTCATAACCGTTCTTGACCGAACTTGCGCCCTTTGAGACCTGTATCGACTGCATCCATGGTCCGGCTATGTATCCCAAATAATAGGGAGCCGAGGCTCCACGGGCAGCGGGAACATTTTCTGTGAGCATCTGCACGTAGGCTCCCGACAGGCCAAGCAACTTTATCTGGCGTGCACCGGTAGCGGCATCACTGTAGCTCACATCGACCGACGGATTGGTAGTGAAACTTTCACCCAGATTACAACATGCGGCGCGGGTGAGCTCGCGGGCGCTTATGAGCGATGTATTGGTGGCGACGCTACCTTTCAGACCACGGCCCTGGGCACTGACCACCACTTCCTGAAGGTCATAGCTGGCAGTGTCGGCCGGCTCGTCGGCTACAGCATGGTGAGCTGTGGCAACGAAAGCGAGGACAAGTATGGGGATTCCTTTAATGGACATGTGTATTCTTGCAAAAATTCATGCAAAGATACTATATTCCGCTCTAATATCAAAAAATCCCGGCGACAGGAGAGTGTCGCCGGGATCGTCAAGTATTATGATTTATAAGCTGTAGCCTTAATAGTTCCACTGGCAAGCTACCATTCTCAAGTTGTCACAAGCGATTGTACGGAAGTCGGTAATCATGTTGTAACGGCAGTTGATGTAGGTCAGAGCCTGGTCGAATGAGACATCAAGCATTGTCAGCTGATTGTTGTTGCAGAGCAGACGCTGCAGGAATGTCTGGTTGGAGAGTGTCAGGGAGGTAAGGTCATTATACGAGCAATCTACAAACAGAAGGTTAGGACAAGTCTCAACCGAGAGAGTGGTAAGGTCGTTATAGGAGCATACCAGGTCGAGAAGCATGTTACAGTTGCGTACACCGAGGGTCTGCATGTTGTTGTCGCTGCAGATGAAGGTGCTCAGTGCGGGAAGTCCTGAGATAATCAGCGAGCTGATATCATTGTCATCAATATTGAGGTTGGTAAGATTCTCAACGCCAAAGAGATTGAGGCTTGCCAGCTTGTTGTATCCGGCATAAAGGTTCTTCAGTCCGGTGCAACCACTCACCACGAGTTGTTCAAGATGGTTTCCCTGACAGTTCAGTGTCTTAAGTTGGGTCGCATTCGAAACATTCAGAGCTACGAGGTAGTTGTTGGATACATTCAGTTGTTTTACTGCAGGCGCTCCTTCAAGGGCAAACTCGGTGAGGCGGTTACGGTAGATATTCAGGGTCTCCAGAGCTTCAGCGCCATTAAGGTCGATGGTCTTCAACTGGTTACGTGAGGCATTAAGCTGAAGGAGAGCGGGATCATCGGCTACCGAAAGTGATGTGAGTTTGTTACGGGATACGTCAACCTTTGAAAGCTGGGCAAATCCTGAGAGGTCGAGATCACCTGCGAGTTTCTTGTCTTTCCACTCGATGGCGGTAACGTGACCTGCCACTACTGTCACACCCTCCCAGGTAGCGGGAGCGTTCATGTCAACAATCTTCAAAGCCTGGGCATTGGTGCCATCTTTTTCTGCGGGCTGTGCGAGAAAAGCCTTGAGTTGTTTCATTTCGTTTTTGTCAATTTTCTGAGCGAAAGCGGTCGTACCTACAAGCGCGAGGGCAATCATTAATACAGCTTTTTTCATAATAATAAATAGTTGTTGGTTGATAAATTATACTTGTGTGTTTCTCTTTTTAGAGTATGTTTTGTTTGTGTTTGTATTCTCTAAACAACAGTGGGGAAAGAAAGGTTTAGGGAAACCTCAATTTTTTTGAAAATAATTTAAATGTTATTCATTACATCATTTCACATCAACAAAATGCCACGCAGCCGATGGCTTCGTTCCATCATGACTGCGCGGCAGAATGTATTGTTTATATGTATGTTAAATGACCTTGGA
The DNA here is from genome assembly GCA_023666645.1 of Clostridiales bacterium. Taxonomy (GTDB): domain Bacteria; phylum Bacteroidota; class Bacteroidia; order Bacteroidales; family Muribaculaceae; genus JAAVFS01. Next base: position 495,455 of record JAMPBP010000001.1, on the reverse strand, counting down.
TCAGAACGGGGTCTCGCTCTTGCCGAGCGCTTCACCTCCGGCAAAGGGGTCACTGATATTGATTTCACCCTCAATGGCCGCCATGGCGGATTCAGGCTGAGAGGCTGCGTTGAGCCTCGATCCTACGGTACCGCTGCCTATCGAGGCCGCGCTATTCTCAGTCCAGTTCTCAAAACGTGCGAATTTATGACGGAATCTCATCTTCACATCATCGACCGAGCCGCTACGGTGCTTGGCTACTATGAACAATGCCAGTCCCTTGATGTCGCGCCCCTCAGCATCGGTATCACTGTGAAGGTAATACTCAGGCCGGTGTATGAAGCAAACTATGTCGGCATCCTGCTCGATGGCACCCGATTCACGCAGGTCGCTCAGCTGCGGACGCTTGTCACCTCCATCAGCGCCTCGCGATTCGACACTACGGTTGAGCTGCGACAAGGCTACAATGGGAATGTTTAGTTCCTTCGCAAGCTGTTTGAGCGATCGTGATATCATACTCACCTCCTGCTCGCGGCTTCCATACTTCATACCCGATGCGTTCATAAGCTGCAGGTAGTCGATGATGATCATCTTCACCTGGTGCTCGCGCACAAGGCGCCGGGCTTTTGTACGGAGCTCGAAGATTGACAACGATGGTGTATCATCAATATACAGAGGTGAGCTGTAGAGGTTACGCACACGCGACATCAGCGAGTCCCATTCCTGCTCGTTAAGCCGTCCGCTCTTGATTTTCTCGCCCTCTATCTCGCATGTGTTGCTAATGAGACGGTTCACGAGCTGCAAATTGGACATCTCGAGCGAGAATATCGCTATCGGAATGTTGTAGTTGACGGCCATGTTCTTGGCCATTGAGAGCACAAATGCGGTCTTACCCATAGCAGGACGCGCTGCAATGATCACAAGGTCACTGTTCTGCCAGCCCGAGGTGAGACGGTCCAGATCGTGGAAGCCTGATTCGAGTCCGCTCAATCCCGATGTGCGGTTGGCGGCATTCTGTATCTGCTCGATTGCCTGCTGTATGACAGGGTCGATCTGCGTCACATCTTTCTTGACGTTGCGTTGCGAGATTTCAAAAAGACGTCCTTCGGCCTCTTGCAGCAGGTCATCGACATCATTGCTTTCATCGAAGGCTTTTCCCTCTATGTTGGAGGCAAAATTGATGAGCTCGCGGGCAAGATACTTCTGGGCCACGATTCGGGCATGATATTCCACATTGGCACCTGAGGCTACGCGTGATGTGAGTTCGGAAATGAACACCGGTCCACCTACCGACTCCAGGTCGCCGTTGAGTCTCAGCTGCTCGGTTACGGTCAACATATCGATAGGTTTCTGCGAGGCTCCAAGCGATTGTATGGCTGTGTAGATTTTCTGGTTGGCCGGCTCGTAGAAGCTGTCGGGTTTAAGTATGTCGCATACTGTGGTATAGGCATCGCGCTCAAGCATGAGAGCTCCAAGAACTGCCTCCTCAAGATCCTTGTCGCGCGGCGGTATGCGTCCCAGCGCATCATACTGTGACTGATGGCGCGGCTGGTCTGACCCACGGCGTCCGGGGTTATTATTGCGGTTTGATGTCAATTCCATATTTTATTTTTAATTTTGCACTTGCAAAGGTAATTATTGGAATCGATATTCATGCATATTTTGCAACTCGAGTTTTCAACGATGTTCTAAACAGTCGCCTTAATTCATTACTTATTGTCATTAATAATACATATTAATCATTTCATCGATGATATCATTTATATCTTCTAAAATCAACATCGGCCTCAATGTCACCTCCCGACGCCCCGATGGCTATCATAATCTTGAAACAGTGATGGTGCCCATCGACTGGGGTGATATATTGGAAATAGTACCGGCCCATGGTTCCGACTCGACCCTTACAGTGCTTGGCCGCCACATCGACTGTCCCTCCGAGAAGAATCTTGTGATGAAGGCCTACCGCGCCCTTCAACAAGAGATGAAACTTCCCCCAGTAGATATATACCTTGAAAAGATTGTGCCCGATGGAGCCGGTCTCGGAGGCGGTTCGGCCGATGCCGCGTTCACACTCACGGCTCTCAACTCGCTCTTTTCACTCGGTCTCTCATGCGAGCATCTTGCCCGCATCGCCGCCTCTGTCGGTGCTGATTGTCCGCTATTCATCTACAATAAGCCCATGCTCGCAACCGGCACCGGAACCACACTCACCCCCTACCCCATAGACCTGTCGCCCTACCACATCGTGGTGGTGAAACCTCCCGTAGCGGTATCCACCCGCGACGCCTATGCAGGTATCCATCCCTCGCCATGGCAACATCCCCTTGTGTCGGTCAAGCCCTGTAACCTCATAGCCTCACGCCCGGCCAATGATTTCGAGACTGGCATCTTCGCCCTCCACCCATCGCTCCGTGCAATCAAGGAGGAGATATATGACCTCGGCGCTGTCTACGCTTCGATGTCAGGCTCGGGCTCGGCGATTTACGGACTCTTTGATTCTGAACAGCTCGCTCAACAGGCCAAGGCTCATCTTGATGAAAGGGGTATTGTGCGCATTTGCCATGCCATTTGAACCCTATCGCGCCTCAAATGTTATTAAAGTAGAAAATTTTATATTCCCGTTACACCACTTTGGTATACTTTTTGCATAGTGTGAGAAAATATATTAATAGAATAAAATCATATATAACTATGAACAAGGATAAGAAAGACCCCAAGGCCCAGCCTATAGAAAATGAGGAAATCGAGATAAACGATGTGACCCCCGAAGCCGACCTCACCGAAGAGGCCGATGATCTGGAGGCCCTTAAGGAACAGCTTGACAAGACTACCAAAGAGGTGGAGTCGATGAAAAAGGAATACATGTTCCTCATGGCCGAATTTGACAACTTCAAAAAACGCACCCTCAAGGAGAAAAGCGAACTACTCAAGACTGCCGCCGAGTCGACGCTCAAGAGCTTCCTCCCCATTGTCGACGACTTTGAGCGAGGTCTCGATGCCATCAAGGACACCAGCGACGTAGAATCGGTAAAGGAGGGCATGACGCTCATCTACAACAAGCTCATCAAGGTGCTGGCAAGCAACGGTGTCAAGGTCATCGAGTCGACAGGCACTGACTTTGACCCCGACATATATGAAGCGATCGCGATGGTTCCAGCACCTCAGGAAGAGATGAAAGGCAAGGTCATAGATACAGTCGAGAAGGGATATAAACTCAACGATAAAGTAATACGCCACGCTAAAGTTGTGGTAGGCCAGTAATATATTATGGACAACAAGAGAGACTATTATGAAGTGCTCGGTGTAGCAAAGAATGCTACTGCCGCCGAAATCAAGAAAGCCTATCGCAAACTCGCACTTCAGTATCACCCCGACAAGAATCCGGGTGACAAAGCCGCTGAGGAAAAATTCAAGGAAGCTGCCGAGGCTTACGACGTACTCAGTAACGAGGAGAAGAGAGCCAAATATGACCAGTTCGGTCACAACATGGGTCCACAGGGCTTCCCCGGTGGCGGCGCTGGAGGCTTTGGCGGCTTCGGTGGTTTCAGCTCGGGAGGTTTCACAATGGAGGATATCTTCGAGCAGTTTGGTGATATCTTCGGCGGTCACTATGGCGGTACCGGTTTTGGTGGTGCCACAGGTGGATCTCGAGGTCGTCGCCGTACCGTACGCAAGGGCAGTGACCTGCGCATCAAAGTAAAGATGACTCTCGCTGAGATTGCTACGGGCGTCGACAAGACTCTCAAGATTCCCACCATGGTGAAATGTGACCATTGCAACGGCACAGGCGCTAAAGATGGCACAGCCTTCACCACTTGCAACACCTGTCATGGAACCGGCTCTATCAACCGCACACAGCAAACCATTTTCGGCATCCAGAATGTCTCGGCGGTATGCCCCGACTGCCAGGGTGAAGGTAAGACCATCTCCACACCATGTTCATACTGCCACGGTGAGGGTGTCATAAAGCAGGACTCCACAATTTCGTTCCACATTCCGGCAGGAGTTGAGGATGGCATGACGCTCACTGTCGAGGGACGCGGTAACGCTGCCCGCCACGGTGGTGTCAACGGCGACCTGCTCGTAGTGATTGAGGAAATCAAAGACCCACAGCTCATACGTGATGGACAGGATGTGATATATAACCTGATGCTCGATATCTCTACAGCCGCCCTGGGTGGCTCGGTCGAAGTCCCCACAATCAACGGACGAGCCCGACTGAAAATCGCACCCGGCACACAGCCCGGCAAGGTTCTGCGCATGCGCGGCAAAGGACTCCCATCGACTCAGAACCGAAACACCGGTGACGAACTCATAAATATCATGGTCTACGTCCCCGAGACGCTCAACGACAAAGAACGTGCTGCCTTTGAATCAATCAAGGATGAGCCCAACATAAAGGCTACCGAAAGTGTCAAAAACCGTATCTTCAGCAGATTACGCCACATTTTCGAATGATAGGCACGTAGACATACATTCTATCCAACAGCGGGAGAGCACTCCATCATAGAGTCTCTCCCGTTTATTTTACCCGTAAACACCCATATACAGGAGTAAGCACTCATAAGCAGGAGTAAATACTCACCCTCTCCGATAGCTTGTAAAGCTATATTTTCACTCTTGAATAACTTTTTTAAGCATTGTAAAGCAAGCGTGCTTGATTATCACAGGTTTTTTTCTTATCTTTGCGCCCGAAATCAAGAATCTTATAATATAATGGACAACCAATTGGTCAATACTGAGTTCCTTATTGAAACAAGCTGGGAGGTTTGCAACAAGATAGGGGGCATATACACCGTCCTTTCAACCAAGGCTAAATCTCTCCATGATATATATAAGGACAAACTCGTTTTCATTGGTCCCGATGTATGGACCTCTCAGTCTCCTTCTCCATATTTCAAAGAATCCAAGACGCTTCTCAAGGAATGGAGAAACAACACCGGCCTCCCCCAAGGCGTGAATGTGCGCGTAGGTCGCTGGGATATCCCTGGTAAGCCTATCGTAATTCTGGTATCATTCCAATCTTTATACTCTGTCAAAGATCAGCTATACGGTGAGATGTGGAATCGCTATGGAGTCGACTCCCTCCACGCCTATGGAGACTATGACGAAGCTTGTTCTTTCTCCCATGCAGCTGCACTGGTAATCGAAAGCCTGTCTCAATTCCACAGACTTGACAACGGTCGCGGAATCATAGCCCACTTCAACGAGTGGACAACCGGCATGGGTTTGCTCCATGTCAAATGGAAGCTTCCATGTGCAGCCACCGTGTTCACCACCCACGCTACCAGCATAGGACGCAGCATATGTGGCAACGGTAAACCTCTCTATGACTATCTCCCTGCCTACAATGGAGACCAGATGGCCATGGAGCTCAACATGCAGTCCAAACATTCACTCGAGAAAGCCGCTGCCCAACAGGCCGATTGCTTCACTACGGTGAGCGATGTGACTGCCGCCGAATGTGCCCAGTTGCTTGAAAAGGCACCCGACGTAGTCACCCCCAATGGCTTCGAGGCACGTTTCGTTCCATCAGCAGGCAAGATGCCGGCGGCAAGAAAAGCTGCACGCAAACGCTTACTCGAAATAGCCAATACACTCACAGGACAACAACTCGATGACACTACAGCTATCGTAGCGACATCGGGACGTTGTGAATACCGCAACAAGGGCATCGACCTGTTCATCGATGCGGTAAACCAGCTTCGCGCAACCGACTATCGCCGTAAGGTGCTCGCACTCATTTTAGTCCCTGCCTGGAGCCGCGATGCCCGTCGCGACCTGCAGCAAGCTATCGCCCAAGGGCAGTCTGGACTCAAACTCGGTGACTCGGTAATAACCCACAACCTCAACAATCCCGATAGCGATGCCATTCTCAACCGCATACATCAGCTCAAATTCAACGACATACCCGATGACAATGTGACCCTCGTCTACATTCCATGCTATCTGAATGGTGATGACGGCATCGTGAATATGACCTACTATGACGTATTGCCGGCAATGGACGCAACCGTTTTCCCCAGCTACTACGAACCTTGGGGCTATACGCCACTCGAAAGCGTGGCTTTTGGCGTGCCTACAGTCACTACATCCCTATCGGGATTCGGCCAATGGGTACTCACCGATGTAGGGCGCTCGCTCAAAACGACCGGTGTCGAAGTCGTGGAGCGCAACGACAGCAACTATGACTATGTGTGCGACAAAATCAGCGACACCCTGCGACTCATCATCAACGGCACCAAGGAACAAGACAAAGAACTATCGGTACATGCACGACACACAGCCTCTCTCGCTGACTGGGCCCACTTCATAGGCCTCTATGAGCAGGCATTTGCCATAGCCGTCGCCAACAGCGCCCGTCGTAATAATTAATGTGTAATCAATAAATATCCCATTTATAATTTATGAAACTACAAGTAAGCAACACCAATGCTCCCCAATGGCGCGACATCACAGTCAAAGCCGAGCTTCCAGCTAAGCTCAAACCCCTTGAGGAGATTGCCAAAAATCTTTGGTGGGTCTGGAACAGCGACGCCAAAGCTCTCTTCCGCGACCTGAATCCCGACATGTGGCGCAGCACAGGCGAGAACCCCGTTATGGTTCTGCAGCGCCTCTCTTATGAACGTCTCAATGAAATCCTTGCCGACAAGGACATCATGGAGCGCATGAACAGCGTATACAGCAAATTCAAGGAATATCTGAGCAAACCGATGCGTAAGGATATACCCTCAGTATCATATTTCTCTATGGAATATGGCCTGTGCAACTGCCTGAAGATATATTCAGGTGGTCTCGGAGTCCTCGCCGGTGACTATATCAAGGAGGCATCCGACAGCTGCGTTGACATGACCGCTGTAGGCTTCCTGTACCGTTATGGCTACTTCACCCAAACCCTTAGCGTCGATGGTCAGCAAATCGCTAACTACGAGCCCCAGAACTTCAACCAGCTACCCATTGAGCAAGTTGTCGACGAAGAGGGTCGCCCACTCATCGTTGAAGTCCCCTACCCCGGACGCATAATCTACTCCCATGTATGGCGCGTCAACGTAGGCCGCATGAAGCTCTACCTCATGGACACCGACTTTGATATGAACAGTGAATATGACCGCTCAATCACCCACCAGCTCTATGGCGGTGACTGGGAAAACCGTATCAAGCAGGAATACCTCCTTGGTATAGGCGGTGTCATCATGCTCAAGAAACTCGGCATCAAGAGCCAACTATACCACTGCAACGAGGGACACGCAGCATTGCTTAACCTCCAGCGTCTCGTAGACTATGTAAACGAGGATCATCTCGATTTCCAGACAGCACTCGAAATAGTGAGAGCTTCCTCACTCTACACCGTACACACCCCTGTACCAGCCGGACACGACTACTTTGACGAAGGCCTCTTCGGCAAATATATGGGCGAGTACCCAGGCAAACTCGGAATCAGCTGGAACGACCTCATGAACATGGGTCGCGAGAACCCCGATACCAATGAGCGCTTCTCGATGAGCGTCTTTGCTCTCAACACATGCCAGGAAGCCAACGGTGTGAGCTGGTTGCACGGCGAGGTGTCAAAGAAGATGTTTGCCGGTATTTGGAAAGGCTACAGCTGGGAAGAGTCACATGTAGGATACGTAACAAATGGTGTACACATGCCCACATGGGCAGCCAGCGAGTGGAAGGAATTCTACACCGAGAAGCTCGGAGCACAGGTATTTGACAACCAGAGCGACCCCGCTGCATGGAAAGGCATCTACAAGGTCAACGACCAGGAGATATGGGAGATGCGCATGCGCCTCAAGAACAAATTCATCAATTTTGTAAAACGCGACTTCAAGGCTAAATGGCTCGCCAACCAGGGTGATCCCTCAGCCGTGATGAAGATTGTCGATAAGATCAACCCAAACGCTCTGATCATAGGCTTCGCACGCCGCTTCGCAACCTACAAGCGTGCCCATCTGCTATTCACCGACCTTGACCGTCTGGCCAAGATTGTCAACAACGAGCAGTTCCCCGTGCAGTTCGTATTCTCAGGCAAGGCCCACCCAGCCGACGGCGCCGGTCAGGGTCTCATAAAGCGCATCATGGAAATCTCGCGCATGCCTCAGTTCCTTGGCAAGATCATATTCCTCGAGGACTACAACATGGTAGTTGCCAAACGCCTCGTCACCGGCGTCGATATATGGCTCAACACACCCACACGTCCCCTCGAGGCTTCCGGTACTTCCGGTGAAAAAGCTGAGATGAACGGTGTGCTGAACTTCTCAGTGCTCGACGGCTGGTGGTATGAAGGCTACCGCTTCAATGAGAAAGCCGGCTGGGCTCTCACCGACAAGCGCACATTCACCGATCAGGCTCAACAGGACAAACTTGACGCCGCTACCATCTACTCGATGCTTGAGAACGAGATTATCCCCTTATACTTCGCCAAGAACTCAAAGGGATACTCACCCGAGTGGATACAGTATATCAAGGGCTCAATAGCCGACATCGCGCCCCACTTCACAATGAAGCGCATGATCGACGACTATATCGAACGCTTCTACGACCCCGAGGCAAAACGTTCAAAAGAACTCACCAGCAACGACTTTGCCAAAGCCCGCGAGATTGTCGCTTGGAAAGAAAAAGTAGCAGCAGCATGGGAAGGTGTGAAAGCCCTCGACATAGTGTCGAGCGAACACTCCAACGCCATTGCTGGCAGCGATTTCTCGACAAAGGTCACCATCGACACCAACGGTTTAGGCCGTGATCTGGGAGTTGAGCAGGTTGTCTACAAGAGCGAGGACGGTGTTGAGAAACTGTGGACCGTCATACCCTACGATATAGTAAATGAAGATGGCAATATAGTGACCTACGAGCTCCGTCACACATTGAAGGATGCCGGTGTGTTCCGTTACGCCATACGTCTATATCCCAAGAACAAGGACCTGCCACATCGTCAGGACTTTGCCTACGTCAAGTGGATTTGATGACACAGCGAGCCTCATGAAGGCTGCAATAATATTATAATGAGACCGGGAAAGATGGACCAAAAGCCAACTTTCCCGGTTTTAAATTCAGTAAAGGGATCAATAGACAAAACCAACTGACAACACAAGCAACCTTCTTACTCACCCAGACTCACAATAGTTCTAAAAGAAAAATCGTATACCACCAGGACAGTATCAAATAGAGACCATACCCTACTGTGACCATAAGTCTTCAGGCTCAACATTTACTCAATGATAAGTCGGCGGAGTCCAATCATATAGATGAAATACTTATCATTGGTGGCAATCCCAATGAAGAATCGGGCAGAAATCCGATGCAACCCAGCCGATCCCAATCTCGAGAGCTGCAGGTCAATAGAACCGTTCACACAATATAAAACATCGAATAATCCGGGAGAAAAAATGTAACATGTTTGCCAATGTCACATAAAAACCGTACCTTTGCACTGCTTTTTAGCAATCCCGTGTGATGGGAAATTAAGAAGCATCTTAATTTTGAGTAACACATTTTATTAAATTAAAACAATGAAACAATTCAACTTGGTTGCCGAGCCCCGTACTGACCTCGGCAAGAAAGCTGCCAAAGTTTTGCGTAGCGAGGGTAAGATTCCTGTAGTTCTCAATGGTGGCGAAGTATTCGCTCTTCCCTTTAACGGCACTCTCAAAGCCGGTGAGAAAATCGTTGAAATCGGCGATAATAAGGGCATGATTACAACCGACCTCACAGTCACCAACGATGCTGTGCGCAAGCTTATCTATACTCCCGACATCTATGCTGTCGAGATTGAGTACAACGGCCAGAAGAAAATGGCAGTGCTCAAAGAGATCCAGTTTGATCCCGTTAAAGACACTATTCTCCACCTTGACTTCCTCGAGGTCAACGACAAGAAGCCCGTGGTAATGGAAGTTCCCGTAGCTCTCGAAGGTCACGCTGAGGGTGTGAAGGCCGGTGGTAAGCTGAGCCTCTCAATGAAGAAACTGAAAGTCAAAGCTGTTTACACCAACATTCCCGAGCGCCTCGTCATCAACGTAGATAACCTCGGTTTGGGCAAGACAATGCAAGTAGGCGACCTTCACTTCGAGGGTCTCGAGCTCGTCAACGCCAAGAATGCTGTCGTATGCGCTGTTCAGCTCACTCGTGCCGCCCGTGGTGCCGCTGCCGCTGCTGGTAAGTAAGCTTAATCTAAAATTACTGTTCTGACATGAAGTATCTGATTGTAGGCCTCGGTAATCCGGGATATGAATACAGCGATACTCGTCACAACATAGGGTTTATGATATTGGATGCCTTTGCTGAGGCGTCCAATATCTCTTTTAAGACCGAACGTTATGGCGATGTCGCTCTCACTCGTCTCAAAAACAAACAACTTCTGCTACTGAAACCCTCAACATTCATGAACCTGAGCGGCAACGCTGTGCGCTATTGGGCTCAGAAGGAAAATATTCCGGTCGACCATATACTTATACTTGTTGACGATATAGCACTCCCATTCGGAGCCATACGCATTAAACCTTCGGGCAGTGACGCCGGCCACAACGGTCTCAAGAGCATTGCACAGATGCTTGCAACCCAGTCCTATCCCCGTCTGCGATTTGGCGTAGGACACGATTTCAACCCTGGCATGCAGGTCGACTATGTACTTGGCACTTTCTCTCGTGAACAGCAGCTCTTGCTGCCCCAACGCATTGATGTGGCTATCGACGCCCTGAAGAGTTTTTGCCTTGAGGGAATAAGCAATGCTATGTGCAAATTCAATAACAAATGAGCTATGGCCGAGGAACGTATAGATAAATGGCTATGGGCGATGCGCATCTTCAAGACCCGCACCGTAGCGACCGAAGCCTGTAAAAAAGGAAGAATTACAGTTGGCGAGGAGAATGCACAGATTATCGCAAAACCGGCACGCATGATCAAGCCAGGCGATATCGTCAATGTGCGCAAACCACCCGTCACCTATACTTTCCGCGTGCTTCGTCTCTCGGAGAATCGGCTCGGTGCCAAGCTGGTACCCGACTATATGGAAAACATAACGCCCCAGAGCCAGTATGACCTGCTCGACGTGGTAAAGATAAGTGGATTTGTTGACCGCCGCAAGGGACTCGGTCGCCCTACAAAGAAAGAGGGACGTGAGTTGCAACGCTTTGCTGACGAATCAATAGGCTGGGACTTCGACTTCGACTTCGATGACATTGACGAGGAAGATTAGGATGTTTCCCATAGCCATGTCACGGTTTACTTAGAAATAACACACACAGCTATTAACCCTTATACTTCAATCAAGCATCGAGAAAAATTCGCTTCGCAATGAAGCATCGCTGGCAAAACGACCGCTGTATTCGATTGTCACCGTGCTGGAGTCCTGTTTCTCTACACCTCTCATCTTCATGCACAGATGCTCGGCCTTGCAAACCACTATGACACCAAGAGCTGAAAGCGTGCGCTCCAGCGACTGGCAAATCTGGGAGGTAAGACGTTCCTGCACCTGGAGTCGACGAGCATATACATCAACAAGTCGGGCCAGTTTACTCAGCCCTATCATGTTGCCATCGGGGATATACCCTATCGAAACCTTACCGAAAAACGGCAGTATGTGATGCTCACACAATGAATAGAATTCTATATCCTTGACAACAATAATTTGCGAACCGGCATATTCAAAGATAGCCTGGCGCATCACCTCTTCGGCACTTTCCCTGTAACCTTTGGTTGCGTAGTACATTGCTTTTGCAGCACGCATCGGGGTCTTTATTAGCCCCTCGCGGCTGGTATCCTCACCGAGCAATTCCAGTATTGCGCGATAATGCTCGGCCAAGCCGGCTATAACTTTCGTTTCTTCTGTTTCTGTCATTTTGTATATCTGAGTCGTCAGTGTCACGTCGATGGCAACATGCTCTCTCGGGTATTGCTTTATCAACGTGAGTTCACGCGGTCCTTGACCACTCTCACTTCGCGTGAGAAAGCCGGGAATCGGCTTCTTATCTGATCGGCGGCAGCCTCAGCTTCATGCTGTGTCTTGAAGTCGCCCACTTTGAGCCGCCAGAATGGGCTATTGTAGACTACATAGGTGCCATAATCAGGAAATGCCTCGCGTAGCTGGCGTTCTTTCTGGCGTGCCTCTCCCTTGGCTGTACGCTGATTGTTGTCTGAAAACACCTGCACGCGGTACCCGGCGGTTTTGCCGGTCGATGCTGCCTGGTCTTCGGCATCATGCTGGTAGCGGGCAACTTCTTTCTCATCTACCGGTGTCGACACGCTGCCACGAAGCGTCATTGCCTCTATGCCAGCAGGCTGTATGATTGTAATGGTCGAGGTTGTGTCGTTATTGATAGACAAAGCCACGTTGGCCACCTCGCGGGCAGCCAGCGGGCTTATAAGGGCAATGACACACACGGCTGTCAACAGTTGTCGTGTTCCTGTCATCATGATGAATTTAAAATGCGTTGACAATACCCATGAATGAGTCGGCCTTCAAGGCTGCACCTCCGATGAGGCCTCCGTCTACGTCGGGCTTGGCGAAGAGGGCTGCGGCATTAGTGGGCTTGCAGCTGCCACCATAAAGAATTGAGGTGTTTTCTGCTACTTCCTTGCCATACTTGTCAGCGATGACACCGCGTATGAAGGCATGCATTTCCTGAGCCTGGTCGTCGGTGGCTGTCTTACCGGTACCGATAGCCCACACAGGCTCATAGGCCAGAATGATGCGGCCAAAGTCCTCTGCACTGAGGTGGAACAGGGCGCTCTCTATCTGTCCCTTCACTACGTCAAAGGCGGTGCCGTTCTCACGCTCCTCAAGAACCTCACCAATACAGAAGATAGGGGTAAGGCCGTTTTCAAAGGCCAAGGCTACTTTCTCCTTGAGTGTCTCACTGGTCTCGCCATAATACTGACGACGCTCTGAGTGACCGAGTATAACATACTTGGCGCCTGTAGAAGCTACCATTGATGCTGAAACCTCTCCGGTGTAGGCACCGCTGGCATGGTCGGCACAGTTCTCAGCTCCAAGACCCAACTTGTTGGTGTCGATAACTGCGTTGACTGATGCAAGATGGGTGAAGGGTACACAGATGATTACGTCACATTTGGGGGTCTCACCCTCCAATGCCGCATTCACTTCCTTGGCAAGAGCTACACCCTCCTGGAGAGTGGTGTTCATTTTCCAGTTGCCGGCTACAATGTTCTTTCTCATTTTTATTCTTATTTATTGAGGTTTATTTACCAGACACCGGCAGTAGGCGCCGGTGAGTGCATTTCAAGCTACAAAGTTAATCAAGATTTTCGACCTGTGCAACGCTTTTCTCTTGCTTTCTTAACAAACTGCAAGATAGCAGTCTGCATCAGGTAAACCAGCAATATGATGATGGCGAGCCCGGCAGTAAATTTAACAAAGAGCGAATTGACATCGACTTTGAGATCGTCAACGCTACGGCTACCGTTGACCACTGCCTGCACCTCAGCATTTGTGAGCGACGACACTGAGCGTTTCCACCTTATGGTATCGTTGGTTACCCACACCATCGACATCACGCCGCGCGACAGCTCCTTAAGCTGTGTGTCCTCGGCGCTCAGGCATGGATAGCTTGCCATCGAATAGTCGAGCCATCGCTCTATGCCTCGCTTCTGGGCGGCTATGAGTCCCACCATACGGCCGTTGTGATTCTCCACCGTCTCATTGATTTCATTTATCAGATATGTATACGAGAGGTCGGCACGGGGCAGTTCGGTAATGACAAGGAGCATGAGAGAATCTGCATCGGAGAGATAGTCCTCTGTCACATCTTCACCGGTCTCGGGATCAAAGAGGGCGAGCTGATCGTCAGCACTATCCTCAACTTCACCACCGGTGTGCCCCACATATTCCCACCCATCTTCTTCGTCGGGCAGATTATCGCCTGCAAACTCTACTTCCTCTCCATCGCGTGAATATATAAACCTCATGGCATCATGGCTCCCTATAGCCATATCGCCCTGTGACAGCAGAGGCCGCCCCACTTTGAACGGACGGAAGTCAATCATGGGCTGTATCGTGTAACCCACCAGAGCAACCATGAAACAATAGAACAACATGGACAGTGCCACTACCCATTGTATCGGGGCCTTGATGAGCGTGTCGACGCGATGGTTATACATCACGAGAAAAACAATCCCGGCTGTAAGCGCTACATTCTTCCAGAAGGTCAGCGCATTGCTCAATATGAACATATCACCGAAACAACCGCAGTCCTCCACCGGGTCGGCAAACCATATATAGGCAGTCAACGGGAGCATAAAGAGCATACATGATGCCAGAGCCCATGTCACCACGCGGCGGTAACACCCCAGAGCGAGCAACAGTCCGGCACAAAACTCGAAGGTTGCAAGCATCAAAGCCCCAACCATTATCAGAGTACGGGGCACATCAATATGCCACACCGCCAGATAATCCTCGATTTTAAACAACGTACCCCACAGGTCGACCACTTTGGCCAGACCCGAGGTAACGAATACTCCACCGATCAAAATCCTCAGAACCCATACGGCCCACAACTGCCAACCGGTCAGCGCCGCTTTTGTCTTATCGTCCGACACGACTATTCTTTTTCGGTTAATTTGATAATGCCGAACACTGCATAATTGATCATGTCCATATAATTGGCATCGATGCCCTCCGACACCTGGGTAGCCCCATCATGGTCCTCAATCTCTTTCGTGCGCATGAGCTTGGTAAGGATAAGGTCGGTATAGCTCGACACCCTCATCAGCCTCCAGGCCTCATCATAGTCATGATTCTTGGCAAGCATCAAAGCTCGTGTCCTGGCCATGTAGCCATCATACAATTCTATGGCCCCGGCCTCGTCAATATCCTTCCTGTCGCTCGCACCGAGCTGCAACTGGATTAGTCCCATGATACCATAGTTCACAATTCCTATAAACTCGGGCAAAATGCCCTCATTGACCATAGCCTTCCCCTTGGTCTCGAGCGAGCGTATGCGGGTAGCCTTGATTAGAATCTGGTCGGTGATGGAGCGTGGACGCATAAGTCGCCATGAAGCGCCATAGTCTTTCAACTTCTTGATATATAAGTCACGACACACCTTTATCGCGTTGTCAAATTGCTCAGTTGTCCTGTTCATTTCATTTACATTAATAATATAGGCACAAAGGTAGACAATTTTTTTTGAAAAAAAATGGCAAACAATTTTGGAGATTAAAAAAAAGTGCTTACCTTTGCACTGTCAAAACGAAAAAACAACGTTTGAGACAAAAAATTGCCTTGTGGTGTAATGGTAGCACGTCGGATTCTGGTTCCGCCTGTGAGGGTTCGAATCCTTCCAAGGCAACAAAAGGAAGTGAAGATTTTGTTCTTCACTTCCTTTTTTTACAACTGATGAAATTCAGGGTCAGCGGACAGGGACGGTTGGTAGACCCATCTGATGAACACTATCGTCAACTGTAAAGTTTTGATAGACGGTACATGAAGAATTTGATATCTCCGACACCGCGGAACTGAGTTCGGAACGCCTGTATTTTGGCGTTGAACGATTCAGCCGATGCGTTTGTCAATCTCTGCTCGAAGTAGTTGATTATGGTTGTGTTGTGATTCTCAAAAGTTTCAAGCACTTTGTCGAACTCGCGGTTATCGAACTTCTCGACATCGTTATACGCCTTGCCAGATTGAGCCTTACCTCGTCGTGTATGGACTTTTTGTTGAATATGTCTACCAGATCAAGGTATATGGAACCGTATGGACAAAATCTGACTCCCGTCAATGAAAAGTGTAAAAAAATTATATACACCATTTAGTGAATCATAACATCGGGAGACAATCAACCGATTTCCTTGTCGCTTTAATACAAATAGTTATATCGTAATACAGGCATCTGTTTACGCCTTTCCGGCAATGGGTGCTATCGGAAACAGAGAAGCACCCGGAAATAATCAATCCAACTATGATTGTATATAAGGCTCAAAAGTGTTAACTTTGCATTCGGAATATATACATCCCAATTGAAACCGAAACAATACATATAGTATAATATAGCAATGGCTACAGAATTAAAGAATCTGACTAAGCGTAGCGAGAACTACTCGCAGTGGTACAACGAATTGGTAGTTAAGGCCGACCTTGCCGAACAGTCGGCAGTGCGTGGCTGTATGGTCATAAAACCCTACGGCTATGCGATATGGGAAAAGATGCAGCGTACACTTGATGCCATGTTCAAGGCGACAGGAGTACAGAATGCCTATTTCCCTCTCCTGATACCGAAATCATATCTGTGTCGTGAGGCTGAGCATGTAGAAGGCTTCGCAAAGGAATGTGCCGTGGTGACCCACTACCGCCTCAAGAATGACCCCAATGGCAACGGTGTCATAGTAGACCCCGCCGCACGTCTTGAGGAAGAACTGATCATACGCCCCACCAGTGAGACCATTATATGGGGCACCTACAAGAACTGGATCCACTCATATCGTGACCTCCCGGTATTGTGCAACCAGTGGGCCAACGTGATGCGCTGGGAGATGCGCACACGCATGTTCCTTCGCACAGCCGAGTTCCTGTGGCAGGAAGGCCACTGCGCCCACGCTACAGCAGAAGAGTCGGAGGCACGCACCGTGCAGATGATCAACCTTTATGCCGACTTCGCCGAGAAATACATGGCCATGCCTGTAATCAAGGGTGTCAAAAGTGCCAACGAGCGTTTTGCCGGAGCTCTCAATACCTATACCATTGAGGCAATGATGCAGGATGGCAAGGCCCTCCAGTCGGGCACATCCCACAATCTGGGTCAGAACTTCGCTAAGGCTTTCGATGTGACATTCGTAAACAAAGAAAACCAGCCCGAATATGTATGGGCCAATTCATGGGGCGTATCCACCCGTCTCATGGGTGCTTTGATCATGAGCCACAGCGATGACAACGGCTTAGTGCTCCCTCCCCATCTCGCCCCCATACAGGTAGTCATTATTCCCATCTTCAAGAACGCCGACCAGCTGGGCCAGATAAGCGCAAAAGTGCAGCCTATTGTCGATAAGCTCACGGCGATGGGCATCAGTGTCAAATATGATGATGCCGACAACAAGCGT
The DNA here is from genome assembly GCA_023666645.1 of Clostridiales bacterium. Taxonomy (GTDB): domain Bacteria; phylum Bacteroidota; class Bacteroidia; order Bacteroidales; family Muribaculaceae; genus JAAVFS01. Next base: position 478,430 of record JAMPBP010000001.1, on the reverse strand, counting down.
CCCGGTTTCA
>JAMPBP010000001.1:432530-478320 GCA_023666645.1 Clostridiales bacterium | reverse complement strand
CTGAGAGCTCTCAGCTCTCTTAGCCCTCCCAGCCTTCCCAGTTCTCTCAGCGCTCCCAGCTCTCCCAGTTCTCCCAGGTCTCTCAACTCTCCCAGCTCTCTCAGCTCTCCCAGCTCTCTCATTTGTTAAATCGTTATTCTGTTATTGAATTTTTACAATCGGGCTTTTGTCGTTTCATTTTTTTAATCTATTTTTGCCCTCGATAACATGTACGCGACTAAATCATGAGAAACAAAAGTAAGGAGTTAGATATGATACCCTGATAGAATCAAAGCTCTGTTAAATGTGGGATTTAAAGAAAATTAACTAGAAATTATCCCCCTTTTTGAGCGAAAATTTACCCTATGCAGATAACAGAATTTGTACATTTGCAACGAATTTTAAACTAAGACCAATTATTTTCACTAAAACCAATAAATTATAACACCTACCATGAAAATTGACATTCAATTTCGCAGGAGGAAGATGATACTGCCACTCAGTTTAGCGCTTGTCGCTATGGCGTATGCTTCACCTGTAGCAATGGCAAGCTCGGCTGCCGAACCGGCTCCCGAGGCTCAGCAGTTGTCTACCATCCATGGCACGGTAGTGGATACCACCGGTGAACCTCTCACCGGCGCGACAGTCAAGGTTGTCGGCACCGATGTGGCGGTGGCTGCCGACTTTGACGGTAATTTCGCTATCAAGGCCAAGCCCGGAGCAACTCTCGAGGTAACTTACATCGGATTCAAGCCTCAGCAGGTCAAGGCTGCCGACGGCATGACAATTACAATGAAGGAGGACGAGCTCGTGCTCAACGAAGTCGAGGTCGTAGCCTACGGTGTACAGAAGAAGGTCACCATGACCGGTGCTGTATCATCAATCAAGAATGAAGACCTTATGCGTACACCTGTCAGCTCGGTCACTAACGTGCTTTCAGGTCAGCTGTCGGGTGTGTCGACAGTGCAGTACTCGGGTGAGCCCGGTTCTGACGCTGCCGAGATTTTCGTACGTGGTAAAGCCACATGGGGCGATGCCAAGCCTCTCATTCAGGTCGACGGTGTCGAGCGTGACATGTGGGATATCGACCCCAACGAAATCGAATCTATCTCAGTGCTTAAGGATGCTTCGGCCACCGCTGTGTTCGGTGTACGCGGTGCCAACGGTGTTATCCTTGTGACCACCAAGCGCGGTGCTGAGGGAAAAGCAAAGATTGACGTGTCGCTCAACTTCTCGGCCCAGATGCCCACGAAGCTCATCGAGATGGCCAATTCAATCGACTATGCCAACTTCTACAACTATACACGTAACAGCGACGGTGAAGCCAATGAATTCACGCCCCAAGTAATCGAAAAGTTCTCGTCCAATAGACTTGAGGACCAGATACGTTTCCCTAACCGCTCCTGGACCGATGAGATCTTCAAGAAGGTCACCTTCCAGCAGCAGCACAACGTGAACATCTCGGGTGGAAACAAGAAGGTACGCTACTTCGTGTCGGCCGGCTTCTTCTCTCAGGATGGTATCTTCAAGCAGTATGGCTATAACGATTATCCTTTCGACTACCGTTACAACCGCTTTAACTACCGTTCAAACCTGGATATAAACGTTACTCCCACCACCCAGGTGAGTGTCAACGTTGCCGGTAAGGTCGACAACTCGGCCAAGCCACAGACCGGACAGGGTGCTGAGGGTATGATCAAGGCCATCTATGGTGCCACTCCTTTCTCGGCCTACGGTTTTGATTCGCAGGGTCGCTATATTTACCCCAACAGTGACCCCACATATAATATGGAGTTCAACGGTACCAACCTTGACGAGGATGGTAACGATCTCGGCACTCCGGTCTACTTGCCGTTTGTAGGTAGCGCGCCAATGACCTATATCACTTACAACCGTGGTGCCTATCACAACACTGCCAACACCATGAACACCGACGTTATCCTTACTCAGAAACTCGATGTAATCACAAAGAACCTGCAGTTCCGTATCAAGGGTTCTTACAATAGCGGTTTTGGCCAGCAGAAAACCATTTCTTCACAGATTGATATGCTCACTCCGGTGCTCCAGAAAGATGGCACGCTCAAGTATATCAACACTGCCTTTGCTGATGATGCCCATTATTCAGAGAAAGCCGACATGACCAGCAAATGGCGTAACTGGTACTTCGAGACCGCCTTTGACTGGAACCGTCGCTTCGACAAGCACTCCTTCTCGGCACTGGCTCTTTACAACCAGAGCAAGGAATTCTATCCCAAGAGCTATTCCGACATCGCCCGTGGTTATGTAGGTTTTGTAGGCCGTGTCACTTATGACTTTGACAGCCGCTATCTGGCCGAGGTCAACTTCGGTTTCAACGGCTCCGAGAACTTTGCACCCAAGAAACGTTTCGGTTCATTCCCTGCAGCATCAATCGGTTGGGTTGTGACAAATGAAAAATTCATGCAGCCTCTATATCCTGTCCTCTCGTTCCTGAAATTCCGTGTCACAGTCGGTAAGGTCGGTAACGACAAGATCGGTGGTAACCGCTTCATGTATACAGCCGACCCCTATGGCGTGAACTCCACAGGTATGTTCTGCCGCGATGGTTACGGCTATCCCTTCGGTGTAGGTGACGCCCTTGCGTTCCAGCCCGGTGCATGGCTCATTTCGAAGAACAATCCCGATGTAACCTGGGAAAATTCAGTCAAGCAGAACTATGCTGTCGATGCCCAGTTCTTGAACAACCGCTTGAAGACCAGCTTCGACTACTATCGTGAGCACCGTACCAACATTCTGCTTCAGAACTTCCGTGCCTCGGGTCTTCTGGGCTATGATGTTCCCTTCACCAACGATGGTATCGTTGACAGCTGGGGCTGGGAGTTGAGCATAGGCTGGAACGACCAGATCAATAAGGACTTCAGCTACTTTGCCCGCCTGAATCTGTCATTCAATGACAATAAGATCATACGCGACGGCCAGGCTCCCCAAAGCTATGAATACATGGAGACAGCCGGCAAGCGCATCGGCTCACGCAGCCAGTTGAAATTCTGGCGCTACTATGATGAGAACTCGGTAGCCGACTATGAGAAGGAATTCGGCTCGCCATTCCCCCAGCAGCTCAAGCCCAACGACAAGCTCAACTATGGCGACCCCATCTATGTCGACCTCAACAAGGATGGCAAGATCGATGGTAATGACTACAGCCGCGAATTTGGCAAGACCGACGACCCCCGCTACATAGCAGGTCTCGTGCTCGGTTTCACTTACAAGGGATTCAGCTTCAGCACCCAGTTCACCGGTGCATTTGAGGTGACCCGCAGCCTGTCGGGTGCCTTCCAGACCCCCTTCTGGAATGCCGGTGGCGACAACAAGGGCGGCTTGTTGAAGATACACCTCGACAACAGCTGGAGCGAAGATAACCGCAATGCCACTTATCCACGTCCCACATTCTCTTACAAGGACCATACATATGCCGGTTCTACCTTGTGGGAAAAAGATGCCAGCTACATACGTTGCAAATCAATGCAGCTCGCCTACAACTTCAACATGCCTTGGATGAAGAAACTTGGTCTCACAATGTTCCAGGTATCAGTGAGCGGTTACAACCTGTTCACATTCTCCAAGTATGACTGGGGTGACCCCGAGAACCGCGCCAGCAGCTCTCCCACCTACCCATTGACACGTACAGTCACCGGTGGTATCAAGGTCGCATTCTAAAAAGGAACAAACCCAATAATAAGACACAAAAATGAAGAAAACACTATATAGTATACTTGGCATGGTCTTGGCAGGTGCGGTTTATACCGGCTGCACCGACGAGGTTAGCTTTGGCAGCTCGTTCATCGACAAAGCCCCCGGTGGCACGATGAATATGGACTCTATCTTTGCCAACCCCGACTATGTCAACCAATTCCTGACGCAGATCTATACCAAGCAATATTACGGTCTGCCCTACAAACATGACGCTAAGAACGGTAATTCAGCCGACCACTATGTAGGTAAGCTTGATGCTCTCACCGACCTGTACCAGATGCACTGGTCGGCATGCCGTGTGTGGAGCCAGTACTATACCGGCACATTGTCGGCCAACGACACTCCGCTCATCTCCTTTGCCGGTACAGGCTTGACCAGTGACCATGTGTGGGAGACAGTGCACGATGCATGCCTCATCAAGGAGAACATCGACCGTGTGCCTAACATGACCGAGAAGCAGAAGAAATATATCGTCGCCCAGGCTACCGCCCTTCAGGCTTTCGCATACTCTGTCCTGTTACCTCACTACGGTGGTCTTCCTCTTATTGACAGGACATTGACTTCGGTAGATGGTGGAGTGGGAGAGCGTGCCACTTTTGAGGAGACAGTCAACTTCATAGTTGACCTTTGTGACCAGGCCAAGGATGATCTCTACTGGTCATACAGCGGAAACGATTCAGAGACTAACTCGCTGCAGACCGGACGCTGGACCAAGGCCGGTGTGATGGCCCTGAAGGCCCAGGTGCTTTGGATTGCCGCCTCTCCTCTGTTCAATGCCGACCAGGGTTACTTCGGTGGTCAGTCGGAAGCTGAGCAGAAACACCTCGTCTGGTATGGCGACTTCAAGCAGGAGCGTTGGACACGTGCCAAGACTGCCTTTGAAGAGTTCTGGCGTGAGAATGAGGCCAACGGCAACTACTGGCATCTCGAGCAGCCTGCCAAGAAAACCCACGAGGGGTACCGCATCGCCTACCGCCGTGGTTACATCAACGACGACAGCCGTGAGAATATCCACTGGACAAAGGTTGCCGACTATTACGGAACACAGTCCACTTATGCGTGGTTGCTGTGGAACGGATTTGAGGTCAATGGCAATGTGAACCGTAACAACATGTCTCCCACAGTGGAGTATATCGAGATGTTCCCCGACAATACCGGTAAATTGCTCTCACGTGAGAAAGATTTCAAATATGTGAGAACTTATACGGTCGGTGAGGGTAACGATGCCGAGTCGTTTGATGTGTACACTTGTCTTAACGGTAGCGGTAATAGCGCCAACGATAAATTGTTCTACAAATACACAGCCGTGCGTGGTGGCTTCAAGAAGGAGGCTTCTCGCGATCCTCGCCTGTATGAGAATGCCCGTGTGTCGGGAACTCCATCTACCCTCGACTTCAATAAGGTTGACGGTACAACATCGGGCAACATTCAGGAGCTGTGGGTTGGCGGTCAGGAGGCAGGCAACTGCGTGAAGGACGCCAACAGCAATAAGGTGACCGAGACACAGACCACCTACTGCCCCACCGGTTTTGCTCGCTACAAATATGTGCTCTCAGCTTCAGAGTACTGGCGCGACAAGGATATGCACTGGAATGTATTGACTATTCCCGATATGATCCTGATGTATGCTGAGGTTCTCGCTGAGTGTAACAAACTTGGCGCCGCTATTGAACAGGTTGACCTCGTACGTGCCCGTGTAGGCTTGAAGAGTATCAACTCAAGCTACAACAGTTCGCTACACCTCACCTCCAATAAGGAAAACCTCATCGAGGAGATCCTGCGTGAGCGTGCCTGTGAGCTCGGTATGACCAACGCCCGCTACATCGACATGGTGCGTCGCAAGAGAACCGACTGGATGACCAAGCAGCTCCATGGTATGGCAACCTACCGCATGATCAAGAATTCCAAGAATGAATGGATACGCCGCAACGCTCCTTGGTTTGGCAACGACAAGGACAGCGGTATGGCCGAACCGAGCCGCTTTGAGTATGAATTCTTTGAATTGCGTACCGGTGCACGCGTACTCTGGGGCATGGATCCCCAGTCGCCCGAGGTTAAGAAATGGCTCATGATGCCACTTCCTCAGAACGAGATTAACAAGGGTTATGGACTCATCCAGAATCCCGGATGGTAATCAGCAACTTAACTACGAAACCAATTATTATGAAATCCAGATATATATTTCTCATGACACTCGCCGCCGGGCTCTCGTTGCCCGTCAACGGTCAGGAGAAGATGGACAGCGTGACCGATGCATGGCTCAACCAGCACTACAGCCTTGGAGCCTCGCTCGATGTTACCCGCGAGAATTCCACTGCCTCGGTGAGTGTAATCAAGAATGACGCTTTCAGCAAGCGGTCAGGCAAGAATGTCGGCAACTCGCTGATAGGTCAAGGCAAAGGCTTGATTGCCATCCCCGGCGGAGGCAGCTATTATGTTCAGAATCCCGCTCTCTATGTGCGTGGATTGCAGAGCCTCTCGGGTAATACGCCGCTTATTCTCATCGATGGTATCGAGCGCGACATCACAATGGTCGATCCTGAGGAAGTCGAGGAAGTGCAGATTCTTAAGGATGCCGCCGCTACAGCTCTCTACGGCTACAAAGGCGCCGACGGTGTGATCAATATCATCACCAAGCGCGGTGACTACAACTCACAGGTGATCAAGTTCAGCTATGAGCATGTATTCTCCAACATGACCAACAAGCCCCGCTTTGTCGACGCTCCCACATATGCCAAAGCCATGAACGAGGCCCTGGCCAACGAGGGACACACAACACCCCGTTACAGCGCCGACGATATCGCAGCCTATGGCAGCGGAAAATACCCATATCTCTATCCCAATGTAAACTGGGTCAACGAGACATTCCGCAACCATGCCAGCGGTGACCGTGCCGTCATCGAGTTCTCGGGCGGTGGCGAGAAGTTCCGCTACTTCACCATGGGTAGCCTGCTCGTGAGCGATGGTTTCATCAAGAATCCCGGCAAGAACGATGGCTATTCTACCCAGGATAAATATGTACGCGGTAACCTGCGCACCAATCTTGATGTCGACCTGGGCCAGTACACCCAGTTGCACACAAATATCTTCACATCGCTCAGCGAGATGCAGTGTCCCGGCAACCAGGCCGATTTGTGGTCAATGGTGTATGCAACTCCGTCGCTCGCTTTCCCGGTGAAGAATGAGAATGGAGTGTGGGGCGGTAACTCGACCTGGAGCGGTGACATCAACCCCGTTGCCCAGTCGACCGACGCTGCCTACTACAAGATTTTCGACCGCCAGCTTTTCTTCAGCGCCGAAATCGAGCAGGATATGAGCATGGTTGCAAAGGGCCTGAAGTTCTATCTGGGTGGCAGCTATGATGTCATAGCCAATATCCATGAGGACCACTCCAAGAAGTACAATTATGGTTATACCCCCGTTTCAGGATGGGCCAATGGAGAGCCCGTTCCCGGAACATACTGGGAAGTTGCCGACCAGGCTACATCGATGGGTACTGCCTCCAATGGTAAGTACTATGCACGCCGTTTCAACGCGTTTGCCAATGTGACCTACGACAACACCTTTGCCGGCAAGCACCATGTCATGGCACAGTTGAAATATCACTATGACTATGAGGATCCAATGGGTACAAATAACAATGTATACCGTCACAACGTGTCATTGTGGGGACAATACACCTACAACAACCGTTACTCCTTGGGTGTTGCCCTTGCCGAGATGGGTTCTTCGCGTCTGGCTCCCGGCACCAAGTGGAGCTTCTCTCCCAATGTATCGGCCGGTGCCGTGATTCTGGATAACCCTGCATCAAAAGTCAACTTCCTCAAAGCCCGCGCATCGTGGGGTATCCAGAACCTTGACCGCCTCCCCGGTGACAATGTGTGGACCTACTACCTGCAGAGCTACAGCGTGACCGGTGTATCATATCCGTGGTCCGACAAGTATGACGGTGGCGGTGCATGGGGTGAGACCACCCTCGGCCAGATGCCGATGGTCAACCCCACCCATGAGAAGGTTGCCAAGTATGATGTAGGTATCGATGCAAGCTTCCTCGGTTGCATAAACCTCACAGCCGACTATTTCTTCAACCACAGCTATGACATCTTTGTCGATGGTAGCGGTGCCTATTCAAGCCTCATAGGTTTCACGGCTCCCTTCAAGAACCAGGGTAAGGTTGATAACCGTGGTGTCGATATCCAGATTGACTACAGCCAGAACTTCGGTGACTGGACATTCATGGCCGGTGGCTCGTTCCTGTTGGCTCAGTCCAAAATCAAGGATATGGCTGAAGAGCCCAAGGCTTTTGACAACCTGAAGAATACCGGCAACCCCCTGAGCTCGACCTACGGCCTTATAGCTGACGGACTCTTCACCAAAGACGACTTTGATGCCGACGGAAATCTCGTGGCCGGTATTCCTGCCCACACCTTCTCGACTGTGCGTCCCGGTGATATCAAATATCGTGACATCAACGGTGATAACCGCATCGACGCCAACGACAAGACCAAGATCGGTTACAACCCCGTATGCCCCGAAATCTACTACACCCTCAACTTAGGTGCAGAGTACAAGGGCATCGGTATCACAGCCCATCTGCAGGGCGCCGGCCGCTATGGCTGTAACCTCAGCTCACAGGGCTACTACTGGGGTCTCATCAACAACAGCTCGCTTTCACAGGAGGTATATGACAACCGCTGGACATCGGCCACTGACAATCCCAACGCCATGTATCCCCGTCTGAGCTCTACGAGCAATGCCAACAACTACCAGACAAGCACATTCTGGCAGCGTGACCGCTCTTACCTGAAGTTGCGCAATGTCGAGGTCTACTACAACTTTGACAAGAAACTGCTCGCGAAGACCAAGTTCATCAAGAACGCCCGTGTCTACCTGCGCGGTGTCGACCTTTGCAATATAGCTACCGGTGGCAAGAACAAGCTTGAGAACCTCAACCCTGAGGCAACAGGTGTCGTGGCTCCCATGTCGCGTCAGATTGTTCTTGGTGCTAAACTTACTTTCTAAACAACCCTTTCATCTAAACTGAAAAGAAGCAATGAAATCAAAATATATAATCAGTGGCTTGGCAATGTTCTCGCTCGTTTTAGGTGCGTGTTCCGACCAGATGAACTATTCTGAGTCTTACACACAGTGCGAGGATATCATCAAGCGCGATTTCGGCAGTGTGGGTAAGATAACAACCCATGTCTATCGAGCTCTTGACTCTGACTTCGGTGGATACCACACAGGTGCCATGCTCAGCTCGGCTACCGATGAGTCGGTCTACAGCCATCAGGGCAACAGCGTGGAGTCCTATTTCAACGGAGCCTGGAGCCCTACCAATGCCAACAGCAACACATGGTCAACATGCTGGAATGCCATATCCTACTGCAACCTCTACCTCGACAAATTCACCGGTCTCACCTTCCCCGAGCACGAGCTTGAGAAGGATTATAAGGACAACATGATCAAGTATGAGAATTTCCAGTGGGAGATGCGTTTCATGCGTGCCTACAATTATTTCCGCCTGGTGCGTCAATATGGCGATGTCCCCTTGATCACAAGCTATATGGACGCTGAAGAGGCCAATAACCAGCCCCGTGTCTCGGCCGATGAGATCTTTGATTTCATCGACAGCGAGTGTGATGCTATCAAGGATGAGATTATCAAGGATTACTCTGGAGCCTACAATACCCTTGAGAGCGAGACCGGACGTGTCAACAACCTCGGAGTGCTCGCACTGCGTGCCCGTGCTGCCCTGTATCACGCTTCTCCCCTTTTCACACAGGGAAAGAGTGATGCCGAGAAGAAGGAGCTCTGGCATCAGGCTGCACTGCGCAATAATGAGTGCATCAGCGAGTGCCGCAAACGCAGCATGAGCCTGTGCAACAACTATGAGACACTTTTTGCTACTGACAACTGGCAGAATGCCCAGTCGACAAAAGAGATCATCTTTGCGACACGTACTGCCGACTCAAGAGGCTTTGAGACCTACAATTTCCCTATAGGCATGGCCGGTGCCGGTGGAGGTAACTGTCCTACTGAGAACCTTGTCTCGGCCTACGAGACAACCAATGGCTTGTCGATTGATGACGATCCTGCCTATGATCCTCAGAACCCCTACAAGAACCGTGACCTGCGTCTTGCCGCTACCGTAGCCGTAAATGGTGAGCATTGGCCCGATGCACTCACCGGCGATGCTCTCGAGACTTTCTACGGTGGACTGAATTCACGCTCCATCACCTATGGTACTCCCACAGGTTACTATCTTAAGAAGTATGTGAATCGCCAGCAGAAAATCTCAGGAACCAATGCGACTACATCCAAACACACTTGGATACTCTTCCGCTTGGGGCAGGTTTATCTGGACTATGCCGAGGCGATGCTCAACTATACCGGCAGCGGATATGCTACAGCCGATGAACTCACAATGACAGCAGCCGAGGCTATCAACATGGTGCGTGCCCGTGCAAAGCAGCCCAACCTCCCCACCGGTTTGAGCTTTGACGAGTTTGAGAAGCGTTATGAGAACGAGCGTTTTGTAGAGCTGGCTTTCGAAGGTCACCGTATCTACGACGTGCGCCGCTGGATGAAAGCTCCCCAATATTTCCAGAACATCAAGGTTATGGAAATCACCAAGGATGGCGACAACCTCACATTCAAGACTGTCACCAACCCCGCTTACATCACAAAGCGCACATGGGCAGGTGACCACCAGTATCTGTGGCCCATACCACAATCTGAGATTCTGAAGTCGGGAGCCCTCACCCAGAATGAAGGCTGGTAATAAACATATTGACAATATCGTGGAGCCCTTGTCGTGGCTCTGCGATATTGCCATGGTTTATTCCTGATACACCTCCCTCCTTTAAGTAGGAATGACTTCAATAACAAAGTATACCCTTAAATCACTTTTTAATAACTAATCATTTTTTTATGAAAAAATTTTTCCTCACTCTTGGAGTGGCTGCACTGAGCCTCTCCTCCTTTGCCTCAGAGCGTATTCTGTATCAGCAGAACTTTGAGACAGTACCCGACGTAGCAGCTACAGGCTGGACATGTGAAGCCGGTGAGTTGAGCATCGCATCTGACGACTTCGGTAAATTCCTTTCGTTTGCTCTTCAACAGAACAATGGCCGTAGCGCCAAGGTGACCTGGGGACAGGACATCTTCCTTAAAGATGGAGAGTCGGTTCTCGAGGATGGTACATACACCATGGCATTCGACTTCTCAGTTGCTGCTATGCCTAACAACCAGTGGAATTCAGAAATCACTGTGTTTACCAACCACACTCCTATTGCAAACAATCTTTATCGTCTTCCATGGAGTCAGAAAGGCAGTAATGTTGGTCCTTGGGACAACTTTATTCTCGATATTTCACAATGCAATACTGCAGTAGATGCCGATATGCTTGCTGCAATCAATGCTCCCTACAAAGTGGAAGAGGCTGAAGATGGTACAAAGACATACACCATCAACACCGACGAGTCTTCTACAATCAAGACAGGTGAGTGGTACACAGCTACCATGTATGTCAATGTAGAGGACCGCACGGTTGAATATGACATCACAAGTATTTCAGGTGATAACCTGACCTCCGGATCAATGGATGTTCCTGCTGAGGATCAATATGGCAATCCTATCTCTATGTATGCCGAGGGTATCTATGTTCTCGCAGCACGTTATCAGTCTGTATTCTACTTCGATAACATAAAGATTTCATATGAGAGCTCCGAGGCTTTTGCCAATCCTCCCACAGTTGCCCTCACCTCTATCGGTAAGGACGAGAACGATGATCTCGACCTCAACATGCGTACATATACCATAACATTCCTCGACGGTGAGACACTCCATTTAGTAGGAACCGATGGTGCCGAGGAGACTATTGAATGGGCCGACTGTGAAGGTGCTTACAAATACAGCACTAAGAAGAGCGGTGTGATGAAATCTTGGACTGAGTGTGACGGTGCTACTTCTGAAATCGTTGAGACCGAGGTTGATTGCTCACCTTGCGTCCTCCCCGTTGCTGAGGCTACAATTACTTCGGTTTCGGCCGGCTTTGGCAAAACCTACACTCTGACTGTCAGCAACAGCGATACCCCGTTGCGTCCCACAATCTTCATCAACTATGAGTATGTAGGCAAGGATGGTACAATCCTTTCGGCTGAGGACCAGGCTTCAGGTGTGCAGGTAACTGTACCCGGTGAAGGTGTCCTCAAAGTATCTACAGCAGCTTTTGGTTACCAGGGTAATGAGATGACTGTTGAGAACGATGTAGAGTTTGCTGTCAAGAAAACCTACGACTTCGCCCGTATGGACGACGAGACCCTCACAAAGGCCGGCTTCACAACATGGAATGTATTGAACAGCGGATCAACCAGCGGATTCAACAACTGGACTGCACGTAAGCGCCTGTTCTACTATGATGCTGCAACCGAGACTACCGATGCTGAAGGAAAGGTGACATACACAGCCGTTTATCCTTTCGGTTTCATCGCAGAGGACAACACAACCAATGTAATCAACTATTCAGAGATTGGTGCTGAGGGTGCCGACCTCGGAATCAATGTTGCCGGTTACGAATTGTTTGAGGGTATACGCGTATTTGCAGGACACAATGTAAGCATGATCAAGCACGTAGGTGTATATAACAATGCTACATCAGGTGGTAACAACAAGAATATCGACGTGCTCAACCTCAATGCTACCGATTTCGTCGTTGCCAACACAACCAACTCCTATGGCTCGAACTCTTGTCATCCTGTTGTAAATACAGTTGAGGAGTACTATGCACAGTTTGGCGGTGCTGACGCTGTATATGCCGCTTCGGCAGGTACAGCCAACGAGGATGGCACCTACACAGTATCTATCCCCGTATACCGTATCGATACCGCCTGCACCAAGGTTACAGTATTCAGTCAGGTAGGTGAATCAGGTGGCGTTGACAATGTAGCAGTTGACGAGGAGCAGAACAACGATCCTTACTACTACACAATCGATGGCCTGCGTCTCGAGCAGCCCACACGTCCCGGATTCTATATCCATCAGGGCAAGAAGATCATCGTTAAGTAATCAACAGAACGATACAATCCCAAAGAAGGGGGGAGGCCATGCGGCTTCCCCCTTTTTGTGGTTGAAGCCGCGGTGGTTGGATAGGCACCAACAGGCCGGCATGGTTGCCGGGATAGGCTCCGGCTACAGAAAAAACTTGAAAATCTCAAAAATTCCTCTTACCTTTATAGCCATAATTTTAAACCACATTATCCCATGAGATCCATTTATCGACTATCGACTGCCGTAGCTCTTGCAACAGCTATGTCGGCCACTATGCTGGGCAACTCTCCCCAGTCGGGCGGCATCGACGCCGCCATGATGCAATGCTTGCAACAAAGCTACAACCCCACAGCGGCTGACAGAGCCATACATAATGCGCTCAACGCTGCCGATATAAATACATTGGCTGCCTCGGCTGATAATCGTGCCAACTTTGACAACAATTTCACTTACCGTGTTCCATCGGTAGGTATCACCAACCAGCTGAGCTCGGGTCGCTGCTGGCTGTTCACCGGTCTCAATGTGTTGCGCTCACAGGCTATCAAGAACAATGACGATATCAACAGTCTGAAATTGTCGCAGGCCTACAATTTTTTCTTTGACCAGCTGGAGAAGAGCAACCTCTTCCTGCAGTCGATCATCGATACCGCCGGTGATGACATCGATGACCGCCGGGTGCAGTGGATTTTCAAGAACGCGCTCAGTGACGGTGGCCAATATACAGGAATCTCTGACAATCTGTCGAAATATGGCGTGGTGCCCGATTATGCCATGCCTGAGACCTACATAAGCAATCACACCTCACGTTTCTCCCAGCTCCTGGGGTGGAAACTCAAGGAGTGGGGTATGGAGTTGCGCGACATGGTAGCCCATGGAGCCAAGAAGAAAGCTGTAGATCAACGCAAGGAAGAAATGCTTGGGGAGACCTATCGTCTGCTTGCTCTTGCCTATGGCAACCCGCCCCGGAAGTTCACCTATACAAAGCGTGATTCCAATGGTGGCGTGGAGTGGAGCAGGGAGTTCACTCCGGTGGAATTCTACAATGAGTTCATCGGCAACAATCTCCAGGACGACTACGTGATGTTCATGAATGATCCGAGCCGTCCCTACCACAAGCTATATGAGATTGACCTGTACCGCCACAGCTATGACGGTCACAACTGGCGATACCTCAATCTCCCCATGGAGGAGCTGAAGGCTATGGCCATCGAGTCGATCAAGGACTCGGCGATGATGTACATGAGCTGTGATGTGAACAAATTCATCGACCGTACCAGCGGTAAGCTCGACCTTGACAACTATGACTATGATGAGCTGCTGGGTACCACCTTTGGCATGGATAAGAAACAGCGTATACAGACCGGTGCCAGCGGCTCCACCCATGCCATGACGCTCGTAGCTGTCGATATCGACCCCGCTACAGGGAAACCCACCAAATGGCTTGTGGAGAACAGCTGGGGTGACGGCCCCAACAACGGGCACCTCGTGATCACCGACCGCTGGCTCGATGAGTATCTGTTCCGTCTTGTGGTCAACAAGAAGTACATACCCGCCGCTACCCTTGAGCTCACCAAACAGCAGCCCATCATGCTGCCGCCATGGGATCCGATGTTCTAATCCCCCCTCTAACAGTACATTTCATTGAAATTCATATCACTACTTTTGCCGCTTGCATTGCTCGCAGCATGCAATAGCGTCACCACCACCACACCCGGTCACGATGTCCCGCTTATACATGTGGGCATAGTGCAGGGTGTGGATTCGCTGCATCTTACCGAGATGTCGGGCGATGGCAAGCCTCTGAAAATATACCGTATAGGTTCAGCCGATTTCGTTGACTCGCTCCTGATAACACCCTCAGCCGAAGGGACAACCTTTGAGGTTGCCGATGTCACCATAGGCATCGGTTTCCACTGGCAGCAACGCGAGAACCAGCGATTCAAGGGCTCGATGCGTGTGGTCCATGATTCCGATTCCACGCTTACGCTTATCAACGATATCGACCTGGAGAGTTATCTCGAGAGTGTCATATCATCGGAGATGAGCGCCGCCGCCCCCCGACAACTTCTGCTTGCCCACGCCATAGCCTCCCGCTCCTGGCTCATGCGTCAGCTCGCAAAGAGACATACACGTGAAACGCGTATTGTCGCTCCTGACGAAGTTGTTGTATGGTATGACCGCGATGACCACTCACTATTTGATGTCTGTGCTGATGACCATTGTCAGCGTTATCAAGGAGTGACGCGTATGACCGCCGCTGAGGCGGAAGTAGTGGATGCCGTCAGGGAAACCCGAGGAATTGTTATTGTCGACCAAGAAGGCAATGTATGTGATGCCCGTTTCTCAAAATGCTGCGGTGGTGCCACTGAGGAATTCCAGTATTGTTGGGAACCGACACCTCATGATTATCTTCAGGGTCTGCGTGACGCTTCTGCCAATTTTTCGCTCCCCAACCTTCACGACAACGACACTGCCACACAATGGATCATGTCGTCGCCCGAGGTCTATTGTCAGTCGCCCGATACAGAGGTGCTGGCATCGTTGCTGAACAGCTACGACCGTGCCACGACCGATTATTACCGTTGGCACGTCACCTATACAGCCGGTGAACTCGGCCGGCTGGTGGAATCGAAGCTCGGCCGTGACATTGGCTACATAGTGGATTTACAGCCCCTGGAGCGTGGCTCATCGGGACGTGTGTCACGAATGAGGATAGTGGGAAGCCGTGACACGCTGACCATTGGCAAGGAGCTGGAGATAAGGCGTGTGCTCTCACCAAGCCATCTGTACAGTTCGGCAATAGTGCCTCATATTGACGGCCAAGGCCCACAGGCCACCGTGACAATCAACGGGGCCGGTTGGGGGCATGGAGTTGGCATGTGCCAGATAGGGGCGGCTATGATGGCCGCAAAAGGACACGACTATAACGATATTCTTGAACATTACTTCCCATCAACGACACTGGCTACTCTTTGGTAACCTATGTGAGAACACTCTGAATAATGACTGCTTCAAAACGACTTCTGTCACTCGATATAATGCGCGGAATCACCATCGCCGGAATGATTCTCGTGAACAATGCCGGCAGTTGGTCAAGGGCCTACGCGCCATTGTGCCATGCCGAGTGGACCGGACTCACGCCTACCGACCTGGTTTTCCCCTTTTTCATGTTCATAATGGGTGTGTCGACCTATATGTCGCTGCGCAAGTATGACTTCCGACCGTCGGGGAGCGTGCTCGCCCATCTGGTGAGACGCACGGTTGTGATCTTCGCCATCGGATTGCTGCTCACATGGTTTGGCTCCATGATGTATGGGTGGCTGGCCGGCGGCAAGGAGTGGACAGAGGCTGCTTCACTGGAGAATCTGAGGTTGCTCGGTGTGCTCCAACGCCTGGCGCTGAGCTATGGACTCGGAGCCACGATAGCCCTGGTTGCCGGCCGGCGGTCCATAGCATGGATTGCCGCCGGGCTACTCGTGATATATGCAGTAATACTCACAGTGGGGCATGGCTATGACTACAGCGATGATAACATAGTGGCGCGTTTTGACCGCGCGGTGCTTTCGCCCGGACACATGTATGTCGACTATGCCTTCGATACCCCGCTATGCTTCGATCCCGAGGGACTGCTCGCCACCTTGCCATCGGTGGCCCATGTGCTCATCGGTTTCTTATGTGGCGCGATGATATGCGGGGCTACCGACAACATGCGACGCATGAACCGGTTGTTTATCCTGGGTACTGTGCTCACATTCATTGGGTTATTACTGAGTTATGCCCTCCCTATAAGCAAGAAGCTGTGGTCACCTACATTTGTCCTTACATGTTGCGGACTTTCAGCATTGCTATTGGCATTGCTCATATGGATACTCGATGTGAAGAGATGGACTGCCTGGAGCCGCTTCTTTCAGGCTTTCGGTTTGAACCCATTGTACCTCTACATACAGAGTATGATTCTGGCAGTGATTTTTGGGGCGGTGCAGGTGCCCTATGATGCGGTGCCCGGAGGAATGACCAGCCTGAAGGGGGTGTTCTACTTCTCGGTGCTCGATCCCCTCACGGGACATGACCCTCAGCTCGCCTCCTGCATCTGGGCAATCCTGTTCGTGCTGCTGAACTGGATCCCAGGCTATCTGCTCCAGCGCTACAGAATCCTCATCAAGGTTTGATGGTGGAGCAATGGAACTATTTTTTTTGGTGCTATATTGATAATTTCATTACCTTTGTCTTATAATCACCAATCAGATGAAACGACTTCTATCCTTCATACTCATTCTTGGCCTCATGCAGGTTGCCTATGGCTTCAATAAATCGCTTATGGACAGTCTTCACCATGAACTGGACAATGCTACCTCGCTTGAGGACAGTGCTGACATAAGCCTGAACCTGTTGGACGCTTCCAATACCGGCAATGTGAAGTCACATGGAATGTTGGCCCTTTCGCTTGCCAACCGTATGGGCAATGTGCCTGTGCAGCTTGAGATACTGCGGCGCCTGGCTGCCAATAGTGTGCCCAACGACTCAATCGTTGAGTCATATATCAGGATGGCCGAAAAACTTCCCAATGTGCGCGAGAAAGCCTCGTCGATTCTCTACATGGAGATTCTACGCAAGCGTGCCGCCGTGCAGTCGGACAGCGATGCTTTATGCCAGGAACGTATCAAGAGCCTTCTGACTCTTGCCGAAGAGAATGATGAAATTAATCCGCACACCCGTATCAAGGTTCTATTCGCCATATGCACTTTCATCGAGCAGGTTCCATCTTCCAACCTGCTGTCGGAATATCTTGACAGTCTTGACGTGATGATACATGCACTCCCATATCCGGTTGATGATCTTAAGATGCTGTATCTCTCGCAGGTAGCTTCGACAATTACGGCTATGGGTAATAAAGAGAAGGGAACGGCTATCGACCGCTATCTCATGAAATATGTCGACTCGCTGAAAATTGCAATGGCCGATAATGGTCGTCCGTACCGTAATTTCAACTATCTGAAATATAGTATTTATAGGCGCCTGTTGGGTAATGCCGACATAATTTCCCCAGAGGAGGTGCAAAGTCTTTATCTGGAGGCGAGGGAGTGTGCATGGTCCGACCCCAATGCATTGAATGACTTTCTCAACGCCAGGCGTCCCGACATTTATTTTTATCTGTCGCAGGAACGATATGACGATATGATTCCGCTCATACAGCGGGAACTGGCCCAGAACGATCACTCGATTCTTCCATATGTGAGACGCAAACTCCTTAACATGCTCTACACCTGTGGCGAAAGAACCGATAACCGGGATGTGATGTTTGATGCCATGCAAGGTTTGCGCCAGATGGACGAAAGCGAGACATTGCTCTTGAGGTCAGATCTGCTGAAAGCATTGCAAAAGATATATGACCGCAATACTGTGAAGCAAGCAGCGGCGATTGCCGAGGAAAATCGCCATAGCGCAGAGCGCAGGGTGTACCGCAACGGAGCAATTGTGTGCAGTGCTCTAATTATCTTACTGCTTGTTCTTGTTCTCCTGCAAGTGAAATCCAAGCGGCGCACTAAGAGATTGAATCTCGAGCTGGCATCGGCCAACGAGAAACTTAAGGAGGAGAGTGATTCATTGCGTCGTACCCAGGCCGATATCATACGCATAGGTGAGCGGGTGAAGGCCGCCGACCGACAGAAGGAGGAATTCATCAACAACATGAGCCACGAGGTGTCAACCCCCCTGAATGCCATCGTGGAATACTCACAGCTCATTGTCGACTGTGCTGATGCCGGTAAACGTCCATATCTCAACCGCTTTGCCAATGTAATCAAACAGAGCACCGACATGCTTCTCATGCTGGTCAACGATGTGCTCGACCTGGCGTCGATCGATAAGAAGACAATGAAGATTGACCGCCGCCCCACTGTCATGGGGTCGGTTGCCGCAATAGCCATCGACTCGGTGCGAAGCAGTGTCAAACCGGGAGTCAAACTCATCAACAACATCACCCCCGACTATAACGAGCTGATCAATACTGACAGCAAGCGTGTGTGTCAGGTGCTTCTCAATCTGCTCTCCAACGCTGCCAAATTTACCGACAGCGGCTCGATTACAATCGACGGTTGTCTTGAAGAAGATGGCCTAATTTACAAGTTTACAGTCACCGACACCGGCATAGGCATTCCGCGAGGGAAGGAAGAGGTGATTTTTGACCGGTTTGAAAAACTCAACCGCTTCTCGCAAGGCATAGGACTGGGATTGTCGGTGAGCCGACTCGTCGCTACTTTGCTCAACGGTACCGTGAGAGTAGATACTGATTACAAAGGCCCCGGTGCTCGATTCATCTTCACGATTTCGACCAAGTGACATTTTTTGGAAATTTATAATTAAAAACTGATAATTAAGGCTTTCCACGACAGTGGTGAATGCTTTTGAAAACTATGGAAAAAATCATTTTGACGGGCGACCGTCCTACAGGAAAACTTCATCTGGGACACTATGTCGGGTCCTTGCGACGTCGTGTCGAGTTGCAGAATTCGGGCTCTTTCGACAAAATATATGTCATGATTGCCGATGCTCAGGCTCTTACTGATAATGCCGATAATCCTGAGAAAGTGCGTCAGAATGTCATTGAGGTTGCCCTCGACTACCTTTCGGTAGGCATAGACCCCACCAAGACCACAATATTCATACAATCGCAGGTGCCCGAGCTTGCCGAGCTCGCCTTCTACTACATGAACCTTGTAACCGTATCGCGCGTGCAGCGTAATCCCACGGTGAAAACCGAGATAAAGATGCGTAACTTTGAACAGTCTATTCCGGTGGGATTCTTCTGCTACCCCGTGAGCCAGGCGAGCGATATCACCGCTTTCAAGGCTACCACTGTTCCCGTGGGCGAGGATCAGGCGCCTATGATTGAGCTCACCCGTGAGATTGTGGCACGATTCAACAACATATATGGCGACACACTCGTGGAGCCTGAGATCGTACTCCCCGACAACTGTGTGTGCATGCGTCTGCCCGGTACCGATGGCAAGGCCAAGATGTCCAAGTCGCTCGGCAACTGCATCTATCTGAGTGACACTCCCAAGGAGGTGGCAAAGAAAGTGAAGAGCATGTATACCGACCCTCTTCACCTGAATATCGATGATCCCGGTCATCTCGAGGGAAACTGTCCGTTCATCTATCTGGACGCCTTCAGCCGTCCGGAGCATTTTGCCAAGTATCTCCCTGAGTATGAATCGCTCGATGCCCTCAAGGAACACTACACCCGTGGCGGTGTAGGGGATGGTACTGTCAAAAAGCTGCTCATCAATATTCTGCAGGAGGAACTTGACCCCATACGCGAGCGCCGCGCCTACTACGAGCAACGTATTCCCGAGGTGTGCGAGATCTTGCATCAAGGCTCCATAGAGGCACGCCGTGCCGCCGGCGAGACGCTTGAGGAAGTGCGTCGCGCCATGAAAATCGACTATTTCAACGATCCCGACTTTATAAAGGAGCAAGTGGCTAAGTACAGCACATCCCGAAAGTAAAGTTGAAAAATAAAAAACCTAAAAAAATCACTCAAAACAACAGCGTTGTTTTTGAGTGATTGCTTTTTTTATGTAATTTTGTACATACCTTTGATAAATTCAAAGGGCAACATATTGTTTCACAGTTAAATTATCAAATCACATATGGCACGTCCACAATTAGATGCGCTCGATATCAAAATTTTGCAACTTCTTCTCGAAAATGCACGCCGTCCCTTCCTTGAGATAGCAAGGGAATGCAAGGTGTCGGGTGCTGCCGTTCATCAACGAGTGAGCCGTCTGCAGTCGATAGGTGTTATCGAAGGTTCGGAACTCAACATAAGCCCTTCATCGCTGGGCTACGACACATGCTCCTATGTGGGATTTTTCCTTAAGGATCCCTCACGCCTCAATGAGGTTATAGAGCGTCTTAAAAATGTCCCCGAAGTTGTGGAATGTCACTTCACTACAGGACGTTATGACCTGTTCATCAAGATCTACGCCCGTAACAATGACCATCTGCTCCATATCATTCAGGACAAGCTGTTGTGCCTGGGATTGGCCCGCACTGAGTCGTTGATATCGTTCAAGGAGATTTTCAACCGTCCGCTCCCGGTCGAGCCGGTTGAGTGATTTTGCACTTCCACCACCCGAAACGTATGGACAAGCAGCTCTCGACACGTGGTGTGACAATGCACTACACTGTCACAGGTAATGGCCCTGACACCGTCATTCTCATGCACGGCTGGGGGTGTGATGCTTCTACGGTCGAAAGCATGCGTGCTGTGCTTGCTCCTTGTCACCGGGTACTCACAGTCGACTTTCCCGGTCACGGTTCCTCGACCGAGCCTCCATTGCGACCCGATGGCACGCCATGGGGAGTCGACGACTATACCCGGGTCATCGAGGACCTGGTTGCTGCCGAGGATGCCGGAGAACCTATACTTGTGGGGCATTCTTTTGGCGGGCGTGTAGCTATCCTCTATGCATCACGCAATAATGTTAAGAAAATGGTGCTTGTCGATGCCGCCGGTGTCAAGCCACGCCGTCAACTGGGTTACTATCTCAAAGTGTACCGCTTCAAGATCTACAAGAAACTGGCTCCGATGTTGCTCGGCAAGAAACGTGGCGAAACATTGATAGAGCGCTACAGGTCGCGTCGTGGCAGTGCCGACTACCGCCAGGCGTCGCCCATGATGCGCAGCGTCATGTCGAAGGTGGTCAATGAGGATCTCAGGCATGTCATGCCCCTGGTGAAAGCTCCCACTCTGCTCATGTGGGGAGAGGAGGATACCGCCACTCCCATGTCCGATGCCCGCATAATGGAAAAGCTGATTCCCGATGCCGGATTGGTGTCGTTCTCTCATTGCGGCCACTTCAGCTTCCTTGACAACCCGGCGGCTTTCTCCCGTGTATTGGATAATTTCCTTAATCAGTCGAGATAAATGACTCCCTTAGTTTACAATTCCACATATCTCACCTCGGTAGCGGCCATTCTGGTCCTTCTCGCGCTGATTTATCTGGTGCCTGTGTTGCGGCGTGACCTGATGATGCTGCAACAGAACTCATATCGCAATGACCGCTACACGCGCTGGTTCAACAACAGCGGTGAGTCGACACGTGTGAACCGCATTCTGGGCTGTATCGCCCTGTTCCTGTTGCTCGTTCACAATCTTCCATTTGCAATCACCGCCCCGGTGGCTATCGCCATAATAACCGGGTGCCTCATAAATCTGATCAGCAGGCGATATAAGAAGCCGCTGGTGATGACCCGCCGTGCATGGCGCATACTCACGGTATCGCTCATATTGGGGTGGGGACTTACCGGCGCGACATGGTGGGCTACCGGCAACATGGTCACCACCTGTGCCATGGCTATCGCGGTTGCGGCTGTTTCCCCTTTTTTCATGTTGCTGGCCAATCTTATTCTCTCCCCTGTGGAGAAAGCCATCAACCGCCGCTACTATAAGGATGCCGAGAGAATTCTCGCTTCGATGCCCGACCTCAAGGTGGTGGGCATTACAGGCAGCTATGGCAAGACAAGCACAAAGCATTATCTGCAGCGCATTCTCAGCGAGGAGTATGAGACTCTGATGACTCCCGGATCGTTCAATACCACCATGGGTGTGATAAGAACCGTGAGGGAATACCTCAAGCCCTATACCCAAGTGTTCGTGTGTGAGATGGGAGCCAAGCAACCGGGCGATATCAGCGAGATATGCCGGCTGGTTCACCCATCGGTAGGCATAGTGACTGCTGTGGGTGAGCAGCACCTGGAGTCGTTCAAGAGCATAGAGAATGTGCAGCGTACCAAGTTTGAGCTCGTTGACGCGCTTCCCGATGACGGATTGGCGGTGGTGAATGACGATTTTGAATTTGTGGCCAACCGTCCTGTCGACAATGTGAGGTGTATACGATATGCGGTGAAAAACAGTGTAAATGCCGACTATAAGGCTGCCGACATTGTGTACAGCGCTACAGGCACGAGTTTTACCATAGAGGGCCCCGAGGGATATCGTCTGCCTCTCCACACCAAGCTCGTGGGAGAATGCAATATCTCCAATCTCATAGCCGCTGTAATCGTCGCACGCTATATGGGTGTGAGCGACAGCAAGATAAGATATGCTGTGGAGAGCATTCAACAGGTTGAACACCGTCTCAATATGAAGCACACTCCCGGTGGAATCACCATCATCGACGATGCTTTCAATTCCAACCCTGATGGATCGCGCATGGCGGTCGATGTGCTCTCACGCATGACCGGTGGCCGACGCATCATAGTGACTCCCGGTATGGTCGAGCTGGGCGATAAGCAATATGACTACAACCGGCAGCTTGGATTGCATATAGCCGGCAATGTCGATGATGCTATCATAGTGGGAGCCTACAACCGCGAGGCTCTGCTCGATGGCTTGCATGAGAGTGGACAGCTCGCCAAGGAGCATATCCATGTGTCCGACAGTTTCAACGAGGCCCAGCGTCTGCTCTCTTCCATTGCCAAGCCCGGCGATACGGTGCTATACGAGAATGATCTTCCCGACACTTTCAAATAACCACATAGACCTCGGCTCGTAGGTAGGGCCGAATAATTATGAAAACAAATATAGGAGTATTTTTTGGTGGACGTTCCACCGAACATGAAATATCGGTAATCTCGGCGTCACAGGCAATGCATGCCGTGAACCGTGAACGTTTTGATGTCACACCTGTCTACATCGCAAAGGATGGAAAGTGGTATACAGGCGATGCGCTGCTCGATGTCGCAAATTACCGTAACATGCCGGCACTTATAAAGCAGTGCCGCCAAGTGTACATGCGACCCGAGACCGGGGATTACAATCTTTATCTGGAGCGCAAGCCTCTGATGGGGAGTGGTATCGCCGCAAAACTCGATGTGGTGATTCCCGTGCTACATGGCTCTAATGGTGAGGATGGTACCTTTGAGGGGCTGCTCGACACCATCGGTATCCCCTATGCCGGTTGCAACACCTTGGCCTCAGCCAACGGTATGGACAAAATCACTATGAAAATGATTCTGCGTGAATCAGGGATTCCTGTTGTGGACTATGTGTGGTTCACCGATAAACAATGGTTCAAGCAACGCGATGAACTGATTGAGCGCATCGAGAGACAGATCGGATACCCGGTGATTGTCAAGCCGGCCAATCTCGGCTCGAGTGTGGGCATAGGACGTGCCGGAAACCGCGATGAGCTTGTGAGTCGCGTAGAGGACGCTGAGCGTTATTCTACCCGCATTATTGTCGAGGACTTTGTCGAGAATCTTCAGGAAATAAACTGCTCGGTGCTCGGCGACTGTGACGACTATACAACATCTGTGCTCGAAGAACCGATCAAGACCGGTGACTTCCTTACCTATCAGGATAAGTACATGGGAGGTACAAAGGGAGCCAAAGGGATGCAGGCTTCTCAGAAGCGCATACCGGCCGACTTGCCTAAGGAGGAGACTGAACGCATCAAATATCTGGCCGGAGAGACATTCCGCGTGCTGTCATGCCACGGAGTGAGCCGTGTCGATGTGATAGTCAACGGTGACACCCGCGACATTTATGTCAACGAAATCAACACCATTCCCGGATCGCTGTCCTTCTATCTGTGGGAAGCTTCGGGAATTCCTTTCGATAAACTTATGGAGCGTCTCGTGGCTCTCGCCATCAAGCGTCGCCGTGAGCTCGCCATGAAGACCCAGACCTATGACAGCAATATCTTTGCCATGGGCGGCGGTACCAAAGGGGTGAAGGGAGCCAAAGGTGTAAAATGAAAATGAATAAAACTTAATTATTAACTAATATCATACTTAAACAATGGCAAAACCTTATGTTATAGGTATCGACATGGGTGGTACCAATACCGTTTTCGGTATAGTCGACGCACGCGGTAACGTTATCGCAAGTTCTTCAATCAAAACCCGCAAACATAGCGATTTCAATCTCTATGTCGACGAGTTGCATACTGAGCTTACCAAGCTCATCAATGACACTGACGCCGAGGATAAAATCCATGGCATAGGCATCGGAGCCCCGAATGCCAACTTCTTTACCGGCATGATTGAGGACAGCGCCAATCTACCTTGGCCCACTCCGCTGCCACTGGGCAAAATTGTCAGCGAGAAATTTGACTTGCCCGTGGCTGTGACCAACGATGCCAATGCAGCCGCCATCGGTGAGATGACCTATGGTGCCGCCCGTGGCATGAAAGACTTTATTATGATTACCCTCGGCACCGGTGTGGGCAGTGGAATCGTTATCAACGGGCAGCTTGTATATGGCAATGATGGATTTGCCGGAGAGCTTGGCCATGTGATTTCACGTCGCAACAACGGGCGCCTGTGTGGCTGCGGTCGCACCGGGTGTCTCGAGACCTATTGTTCGGCTACAGGTGTGGCCCGCACCGCACGCGAGTTCCTGGAGATACGCAGCGACGAGTCACTGTTGCGTAATCTCGACATCGACAGCATCACGTCAAAGGATGTCTATGACGCTGCCATGGCAGGTGATAAGCTCGCCAAGGAGATTTTTGAGTTCACAGGCAATATTCTCGGTGAGGCACTCGCTGATTTCACTGTGTTCTCGGCTCCCGAGGCTTTTGTAATATTCGGTGGACTGGCCAAGAGCGGTGAACTGCTCTTCGCTCCCATGCGCGAGTCTATGAACCGCAACATGCTCAACCTGTGGAAGGGTAAGGTAAAGATTATTCCAAGCGAGCTCAAGGAAGCCGATGCCGCCATACTCGGAGCCTCGGCTCTCGGATGGGAAGCTAAGTGATCAGCACCTGACAAAGAGCCTGTTTCCAACGGATCGGGCTCTTGAAATTTTTTATACGCTCACACTATTGATTATTGAAATTTTTCTGTAATTTTGTGTGCAGAATAACCAAAAAAACAATACTTATGTCAAAAGTTACAGTTGTAGGCGCCGGCAATGTAGGCGCTACTTGTGCCAATGTTCTGGTTACCACTCAGGTAGCCGACGAGGTCGTTCTTATCGATATCAAAGAGGGTCTCTCAGAGGGTAAAGCAATGGATATCAACCAGACGGTCAATATCCTTGGTCTGCAGACACGTCTCGTAGGAGTTACCAACGACTATGAGAAAACCGCCGGCAGTGATGTTGTTGTCATC
Source organism: Clostridiales bacterium (assembly GCA_023666645.1). Taxonomy (GTDB): domain Bacteria; phylum Bacteroidota; class Bacteroidia; order Bacteroidales; family Muribaculaceae; genus JAAVFS01. The sequence continues at coordinate 452,433 of JAMPBP010000001.1, read as the reverse complement.
ACTTCAGGTATCCCCCGCAAGCCGGGTATGACCCGTGAGGAACTTATCGGTGTAAATGCCGGTATCGTTAAGTCGGTTACCGACAACGTGCTGAAGTATTCTCCCAATGCTGTCATTGTGTGTGTATCCAACCCCATGGACACAATGACCTATCTTATTCACAAGACATCGGGTCTTCCCAAGAACCGCATCATCGGTATGGGTGGAGCTCTCGACAGCGCTCGTTTCAAATATTTCCTGAGCCTTGCTCTCGGTGCCAACATGACCGAGGTTGAGGGTATCGTAATCGGTGGTCACGGTGATACCACAATGATTCCTTTGACACGCTATGCTGCATATCGCGGTGTTCCTGCTACCAACTACCTCGATGCTGAGACACTCGAGAAGGTAGCTGCCGACACAATGGTAGGAGGTGCAACTCTCACCAAGCTCCTTGGCACATCAGCATGGTATGCTCCCGGAGCTGCCGCAGCTCAGGTTGTAGCCGCTGTGCTTCACGACCAGAAGCGCCTTATTTCTTGCTCTGCTCTGCTCGAAGGTGAGTATGGCGAGAAGGACCTCTGCATCGGTGTTCCCTGTATCCTGGGCAAGAATGGCATCGAGAAGATCGTAGAGTTTGAGCTTAACGACGTAGAGAAGGAGAAATTTGCTGCCAGCGCAGCAGCTGTGCACAAAACCAACGCAGCTCTCGCCTCAGCGCTCTGATCTCCATCAGAAAAATTATTTAACAACGAGGATGTGCCAATTGGTGCATCCTCTTTTTTATGGGAGCACTGGGAGGGCTGAGAGCATTGGGAGCACTGGGAGCACTGGGAGCGCTGAGAGAGCTGAGAGCGCTGGGAGCGCTGAGAGAACTGGGAGAGCTGAGAGCACTGGGAGCGCTGAGAGTACTGGGAGAGCTGAGAGCGCTGAGAGTACTGGGAGAGCTGAGAGCACTGGGAGAACTGGGAGAGCTGGGAGCGCTGAGAGAGCTGAGAGCGCTGGGAGCACTGGGAGCACTGAGAGCACTGCTCTCTCAAACCTTCCGGATCTTCCGGCTTTCCCAGCTTTTCAGGCACCCCAGCTCTCCCAGTACTCTCAGTTCTCTCAGTGCAGCCTAAAAAAAAGCCCCGGGCGCTTGTATTGCGACCGGGGGCTTTGTTTCTTGTTTTTAGCAGTTTTTAGATGCCGAGTTTTGTTTTCACGAGAGGTGTGCAGTCAACTACATCGCTGCTCTCGTAAAGGGCGCTGCCCAGGGGAAATATCATGGTGAATCCGTTTTCAGCTCCGACTGCCTTGATGGCGTTCATCATCTTTTCCTGAATGGGCTGCATGAGCTGAGCCTGCTGGCGCTGTATGTCCTGCTGGGCTGTCTTGATGAACTGCTGTGCGCGCTCGTCCATCTCCTGGATTTCCTGTATGCGGCGGTCCTTGATCGACTGAGGAGTGTTGGCATCATTGTTGAGCTGCTGGAACTCGGCCATCTTTTTGTTCAGCTCTTCCTGAAGTGTGGCATACTCTGACTCATACTTCTTGGAGGCTTGTTCAATCTGAGTGTTGGCCTGTGTGTACTCGGGCATCGAAGGAATGATCGACTCGATGTCAACTGTACCAAACTTTGCTGTCTGTGCGCAGATCACTGCGGGAATTGCCACGCATATGGCAAAAAGAATTTTCTTGATCATAGCTTTCGTTCGGCCTCTTGGGCCGAGGGTTTGATGGTTATTATATTATTTAGTTTTTATTCCTGTTATTATGTTGACAGAGTTGCGAGGTAATCCCGTTGTTGATATCTTCAGGGTTATCCCTCACAAAGGTAATCAATTTAGTTGGAAAATCCCAATTTGGCAAGCACCTCGTTGGAGATGTCGATTTTGGGAGAGGCAAAGATGATGTCGCTTGAGCTTGCCCGGTCCATGATGAGGGTGTAGCCTCGCTCTTCCGAAATCTTCTTTATGGCGTTATAAATATCGTCCTGAATGGGTTTTAGCAGCGATTGACGCTTGTTGTTGAGTTCACCCTCGGGACCGAAGTATTTGTAGCGTAGCTCGGTTGCCTCTTTCTCTTTGTCCACGACTTCCTGTTCGCGGGCCTTGACCTGATCAGCGGTGAGGAATACCTTGTCCTGTATGTAACGCTGGTAAAGGTCGGAGGCCTCGTTGTTGAGGTTCTCGATCTCACGCTGGTAGCGTTGTGAGAGTTGGTTGAGCTGCTCGTTGGCCATCTCGCAGGCCGGTATATTCTTCATGATGTATTCCATGTCGACAAGGGCAAATTTCTGAGCCGATGCTGCTATGGTGGCGGCGATGGCGACGAGGAGTGTCAGAAACAGTTTCTTCATTGTTAATGGTGTTTTTAAGGTTAGACTTTCAAGGTGTTCAGCGTCTCTTTCTCACCAAAGCCTTTATTCCAAATATCAGGCCTACGATGATGGCAGGGATAAGGACGAAGATAAGAAATAGAATTGCGAAACTCATATCTATAAGACAATTAAAATTAGAAAAAGTTTATTTAAGATAGACTAAAGTGTTGAGTGTTAGAATTCCTGACCAAGAATGAAGTGGAAGTGGCTGCCACCTTTCTGGCCGTATACGGTGTCAAAGCCGTAGGCCCAGTCGATACCCATCATACCAACCATGGGGAGGAAGATACGTACACCGGCGCCGGCACTGCGCTTGAGGTCAAAGGGTGAGAAGTCCTTGACCGATGTCCAGGCGTTACCTCCCTCGACAAATGCGAGGCCATAGATGGTTGTCGATGTCTGGAGCATGAAGGGGAAGTGGATTTCGGCACCGAGGCGGGTGTAGGCGTAGCCTTCACGTCCCCAGGGGGTGAGTTGGCCGTTCTCATATCCACGCAGTGCGATAGTCTCGGTAGCATAGGTATAGGAACCCGACATGCCATCGCCACCCACATAGAATGTCTCGAAAGGTGACTTGAGGTATTTGTTGTAGGAACCGAGCAAGCCAAAGTCGGCACGTGTCATCAGGACGAGCGTGTAGGTCTCGGCATTGTTGAGCGGGGTATAGGTGCGCGATTTGAAGCGTAGTTTCCAGTACTCAATCCAGCGATAGAGGTCCTTCTTGGACTCGGTGGTGTTCTCAGCTGCGAGTTTTTTCCAGTTTTTCTTGCCGAAGAGCGAAGCCGGAGGGGTGAAGGAGAAGTTGAGCGAGAATGACGAGCCTCGACGTGTGTAAAGTGGATTGTCGATTGATGTACGGGCCAGTGTGAGTCCGAGCACGAGGGCGTTGGAGGTACCGTTGTTCATGTAGTACAGGTAGTCCCAGTTTTTGAGGTAGTACCAGTTGTAGGAGAGCTCGGTGGTGAGGGTGAAATAGTCATCGGGCCAGCTCAGACGTTTACCCAGACCGAGGGTGATGCCGGCAAGCTGCAGCAGTTTGTTGGGGTCGTAGGCATTCTCGTAGCTATTCTGGTAGTAGTCGTTGTAGTAGTTTGACCCATAGCCGTAGCCATAGCCATAACCGCCATACATATAGGGATTGTAGTAGTTGCTCGAGTAGTAGGACGAGTTGATGCCGGTCTGTCGCGAGTAGTAGGCAGAGACCTGCAGTGAATTGGGTCGTTTGCCTCCAAACCACGGGTCGAGGAACGACACCGAGTAGGCTTGGTAGTAACGGGCATTGGTCTGGGCGCTTATGGTGAATGTCTGGCCCTCGCCTTGTGGCAGAATGCCCTTGTAGGAACCCGGGTTGAAGAGATTTTTGATGGAGAAGTTGGTGAATTTGAGTGCCAGTTTGCCTATCACACCCGTCTGTCCCCAACCCATGGAGAATTCAATCTGGTCGTTGGCTTTAGACTCGAGGTTGAAGAGAATGTCGACGGTACCGTTATCAGCATTTGGCTGAGGGTCTACACCTATAGTCTCGGGGTTGAAGTGTCCCATCTGTGCAATCTCACGATATGAACGCATAAGGTCGCTCTTGGAGAATAGTTCACCGGGGCGTACACGCAATTCACGGCGTATGACTTTCTCGTAGAGACGGTCGTTGCCGTTTATGACCACTTTGTTGATGCGGGCCTGAGGTCCTTCCATCATGCGCAGTTCCAGGTCAACTGAGTCACCCTTGACATTGCGCTCGATGGGCACGATGTTGTAGAACAGGTAGCCATTGTCCATGTAATAATTGGCAACGGCGTCCTCGTCTTCGTTGAGGCGCTTTGACAGTAGTTTCTGGTTGTATACCTCACCGGGGGTGATTCCGAGAATTTCCTGCAGACGGTCGGTAGGATAGATTGTGTTGCCTACCCAGTCGATGTTGCTGATGTAGTATTTGGGACCCTCCTCAAGACTGATGTAGACGTCAACGGTCTTTTCATCGTAGGGGACAACGCTGTCGGCGAGAATCTTGGCATCGCGGTAGCCCTTCTCGTTATATTTCTCTATGATGCGTACCAAGTCATCGCGGTAGTCGTTCTGGACAAATTTTTTCTGGCGGAAAAGGTTTATGAGTTTTCCTTTTTCGTTGGTCTTTTTCATGACACGTTGCAAGGCGTTGTCGCTCATCACTTCGTTGCCGTCGATATAGATTTTATGAACTTTGACTTTATCATGCTTGTCGACTGCGATTGTGACTATAACCTCGTTCTTATGTGAGAGGTCGTCCTGAAGTGATATCTTGACGTCAGCGTTGCCAAAACCTTTGTCACCGTAGAATTTCTTCACGATGGCGGTGGCGCGGTTTATTATGTTCTGATTGATGTTGGAGCCTTTCATGAGCTGCAGCATCTTCTGGATGTCCTCGCGTTCACCTTTTTTCATGCCGGTGTATTTAACCTCGCTTATGCGTGGCTGAGGGCGCACGGCAATATCGAGCCAAACCTTGCCATCGGCTACCTTTTCCACTTTAATCTGAGCCTGGGCAAACAGGCCCTGGCGCATGAGGCGCTTTACAGCCTGGGTGATGTCGTTGCCCGGGACATCGATGCGCTGTCCCACACGCAGGCCGGTGTAGCCTATTACTATGTAGTCTTCATAGTTTTCGGCACCGGTAACTTTGATACCGGCGAGTTCATAGTTGCGGGGGATGCCGTTGAAGAGCACTGACGGCTCGTAGACTGTGTCATTGACAGCCTGCGCGACAGCGGTGAGAGATGTGGCTAAAAGCGAGAGAATAAGTATAATCTTATATCGCATGGGATTGTGTATGGTTGGTAGTGTCGTTGTTTATATTCTATTTCTGTGATGAGGCTGCGTCGTTGACCTGGTCGCCGGTGAGCCCGTAGCGTCGTTGCCGCATGGCATATTGTCTCAGGGTGTCACGGTACTCTTCCTCGGAGTAGTCGGGCCAGAAGGTGTCGGTGAACGATAGCTCGCTGTAGGCTATCTGCCACAGCAGGTAGTTGCTGATGCGGCAGTCACCGCCGGTGCGTATGAGCAAGTCGGGGTCGGGCATGCCGGCCGTCGTGAGATGCCGGGCTACGGTGTTGTCATCGATATTGTCGGGGTCAATGTTGCCTGAGGCTGCCTGCAACGCAATCTCTTTTACTGCACGTGTGATTTCCCAGCGTGACGAGTAACTCAGTGCCAGACACAGTGTGAGTCCGGTGCAGTGGGCCGTAGCGGCGAAGCTGCCAAGCAGGCGCCGGCGTGGCTCTTCGGGTAACCTGTCAAGGTCACCGATCATTGTGAGCCTGACATTGTTTTTGATGAGATCGGGAGTCTCGCGCTCGATGGCTATGCTCACCAGGTGCATGAGAGCCTCGACTTCATCGATCGGTCGGTTCCAGTTTTCAGTCGAGAAGGTATAGAGCGTGAGATATCTGATGCCGAGGCGTGATGATTCCTCGGTAATGCGTCGCACTGTTGTGACTCCCTGCACGTGACCTTCGCTGCGGGGCAAGTCGCGCGCTGTAGCCCAGCGGCCATTGCCGTCCATGATGATGGCGACATGGACCGGAAGGCGGTCAGGGTCGATGGAGTGACTCTCGCAATATTTTATAGCATCGTCAGTCATAATAGTGACATGTGGGGCATCTAAGGCCAAATTCATAACTAATGGAGAGAGCAAGTCGTGAGTACCAGTCGGTGTTCTTGACCATGCTGCTCTTTATCTGGTATAGGTCGCTGAGTTCTCCATCAAGATGGTCGCCGAAGGCTTTGGTCATGGAGAATTCAAGACCCAGATTGATGCGTTGTTTAAGTTTGTATTTTACACCAACGGCCATTGGAATGGTGAAGGCCATGTGGCTGGCTCCGTCACAAGAGGCCATGGCCAGTCCTATACCCACTGATAGATAGGGCGACCAGCGTTTCAGTTTCTTGTAGGTCTCTCCTATACCGAAGGCAAAGAAGTTGACCTCGACGCGCTCACTGAGGTCAATCACATTGGATTTGAACTCATAGTGGGCCGCATCGGGCAATACTCCCTCAAGGTCATCAGAGTTTCCCGATAGAGAGCTGTAACCGAGCCGTGTGGCAAGTGCCCAGCGTGTGTCAAAACGATAGCGGAACGACAACTCGCCGGTAAATCCTGGCCGTGCGAATGGGTTGCTTTCGTTGAGGTCTCCGAGATAACCACCCATACCGAGGCCTGCTCCCAGGTCAAAGCGGTAGCTCTCCTCCTGGGCTTGTACAGGCAAGTGGAGTGCTGTAAGGAGCAAGGTCAGAATTATGGGCAGGGTGTATTTCATTTACAGTGACCGTAGAGTGTGAAATTATATTTATTGTATTGGTTTGAATGAGAGTCGGTTGATGACTCCTCGATACACACGGTCAGAGAGGATGCCGTTGCTCGTGTAGCCACCATACATGTATATGTAGGGGGTGTCCCATTCTGTGATAGGGCGTATGGCACGTGAATGCTTTGTCTCGTTGCTCACTATAATCTGTGAGTCATAAAGCTTGGGTAATGCTTTGGGCTGTTGCATCAATGAGGGAGCTTTGCTCCAGTTGAAACCAAGGTCGTAGCTTATGTAGACTGTGTCCTGCATCTCATGCTTAGGATTCCGTCCACCCATTGCCACGAGCACTGAACGCGAGGTTGCCACCCAGGTGTTGGTGTCTGTGCTGCAGCTGTAGTAAGGGAATAAGGCGATACCTTCTCCTTCGAAAGGGGTGTCGGTGTCAATGCATGCCCATTGTGAACCGTCGTAGGCCCATGCTGTTGGAGTGGCTTTGCCATCGGCTTGCAATCCTCCGAGTGTGATGATTTGTGGGGCGAGACCCCAATCGGTTGAATAGCTTATCGGCTGGCTGTTGCCCTTTACGGGGAAGTTGGCCTTGGCGGGTGTCGACAGTCCAGCGGGATAGCTCACATGCATCAGCTGGCCGTTGGTTTCAGCCAGTCCCAGAAGTGTCGAGCCGTAGGGGGCGGTTATGGATTTCCAGACTACACCACAAGATGTCCATGAGCAGCCGTCGGCCGACGAGTAAAGTTCACCGTCGTATGAGAGTATGTATAGTGCTGTGGTGGTGGCTGTCAATGTATTGACATCGGGGGTGAAGTCGAATGTGAACGGTTTGTTGACTGATGTCGATGCCGGGGTGTCGCCTATGGCCATGCAGGCCTGTCGCGCACCTGAAGTAGTGAGGGTGTATACTTTGCCGGCGTATTGTACTGTGCGCTGATAGCGTGGGGCGCTCAGCGATGATGGCAATTTGGTTGGGCTTTTCAAATCCCATGTGAGGGAGTCGCTTACAACGTTGTGGACATTGACTTGGACAAGATAGTCGCGCTCAGCTCTCTTGTCGTAGGAAACGACATGCAATTTCACAGCCCCCAGCGAGAAATCGATTGAGTCGCTTGAGTGTTCAAGGTAGTTGACTACGGAGTCGGGCTTGTTGGCGCGGGGATAATGCAACTCGACGGTCGAGCAACCATCGGTTGTGATGCTTACCTGTAGACGCGAGGTGTTGGTGCCGTAGGGGAGGGAATCTGCATTGAAAATGCGGGCATTGACGAGGTCGATAGAGAAATATATCGAGTCGAGATGGTTCAGGATCTTGTTGTTGGGTTGCAGTGAGAACGATTTCACCATTGTGCTGGCATAGTCCATGGAGAATTCGTAGTTGGTGTCATCATCGTTGCAGGCTGCAGTGGCGCACAACATTGCCGCGCCGACCATATATATGGCTGTTTTCTTTAGCATTTTCTTTTATATGTACTGTTACACGTTAAAATCACGGTTAAATATCTGTGCCGGGTGGAGTGAGCAACATGGCAATGTGATGACGTCATGCGCTACGGCTACCGCTGGGGAGAAGTCCGCTATAATCGTCGGTTATATTGCCGGGGTGTACCCGATATTTAATCTACAAAAGTAGATATTTTTTTTTACATTCTGTGCACAAAGTTAGAATTTAAGCGCATAATGACACACTACTTAACTGTTTATTAAGTAAAATGGGTGCTTTTTTAGACCTTTTTAACTCCTGTCCTTGCACCGGTTTTCGAGCCTGGCCGGCGCTTGTTCTTTTTCGTCTCGGTTTGGGGGTTAGTGGCGGCTCATATTGTTGTTGAAAGCAGTATCCCTGAAATCTTTGTTTGCGATCTGGAAGATGAGATGATCTCATGAAGAATTAACGCGATGCCATTGGCATGGTAGGGTGCTGTCATATCTTGACCTGACTTCTGTATGTGAAATGGCCGTTCTATCAAAAAAATGACTCGCCACCCTGTTGCCGGGGTGGCGAGTCCTGTAGGTTTGTGGTGCCGTATTATTTACGGATACCAAGCTCTTTTTGGGCGATGATAGCGCGGTAGCGGTTGATGTCTTTCTTGATGAGGTAATCAAGGAGGCGACGACGCTTACCTACGAGAGCCTTAAGAGCACGTGCTGTTGTATAATCTTTGTGATTTGACTTGAGGTGTTCAGTCAAATGAGCAATACGGACTGAGAATAATGCTATCTGGGCTTCGGGTGAGCCAGTATCAGTCTTGCCCTTACCGTACTTCTCAAAGATTTCTACTTTTTCTTCAGAGTTCAAGTACATTGCTTGTGAAGTGTTAAGTGTTAGTAAATTTATATGTATTGTGTTAGGGTGCAATTCCCTAATTGCGGTGCAAAGGTATTAAAAAAAGTTTTTGTGTGCAAGTTTAATGCGTACTAACTTTTTTTGCTTTTGTGTTGTAAGCCGCTTCGGGGTCAATCCATTTTCACTTTATCCTTGGCGGGATTGCGGTAATGGATCTTTCCTTCGATGTATTCCTGTGTGGCTATTAGTGTGGGCTTGGGGAGCTTCTCGTAGTAGCGTGAAATCTCTATCTGTTCACGGTTTTCTGAGATCTCCTCGAGGTTGTCGTTGAGTGATGCGAATTCCTGAAGTTTCTTTTCCAGATCGTGTTTCATCTCTTCGGCAATCTGGTTGGCGCGTTTAGCGATGATGCAGACGGTTTCATAGACGTTGCCGGTGTCCTTCGACAGTTCAATCATGTCGCGGGTAACGGTGTTGAGGGGTGCGTTGGTCTTCTTGTAGTCCATGAGTTAAAAATGAAATGTATATGTTTTTTGTACGTTATGTTTTGCCATTGTAGGGTGGGGCTTATCAGCGGTCGCTGCTGTCGCTCACGTAGTGGGTGGCGATGCGGTAGATATTGTCGGCTTCCTCTCGGTTGGGGCCGTCGGGGAAATTGTTGATGAAGCTGTAGTATTCATCAAGCACATCGCGGAAACGGTCGACTTTTTTCTCTTCGACCGATAGGTCGGCAATCTGGTATCGGGCCTTGAGTATGAGCATCTCAAGGTCTTCCTTGTATTTGGAGTAGGGGTATTCTTTGATGGCGTTGCGTGCTACGATTATTGAGCTCTCGTAGTTGTTGCCGAGATACGTGCCCAGATTGTAATACAGCTGGGCGTTTTCGAGTTCTTTGAGGGTGAGTTTGTCCTGTAGCTCAAAGATGGCGTTCTGGGCTATTGACACGCGTTCGCTGCGGGGAAAGTAGTCGAGGAAGGCTTGTAGCTCCTCGATGGCTTTGATGGTCTGTGACTGGTCGAGCTGTGTCTCGGGTGAGTCCAGATAATAACCGTAGCCGCAGTAGAAACGTGCGAGCTCGGTGTATTTGCCTCGCGGATAGCGACTGTAGTAGCTGTTGAAGTAGGTGCCTGCTGTCTGGTAGTCGTGGTTCTCGTAGTTGGACAATGCGAGGAGGTAAAGGGCTTCTTCTGCCCGCTCTGTACCTTTGAGCACGCCTACGACTTCTTCAAGCAGAGTGGCCGACTGGACATATTTTTTCTCGTCAAAAGCGCGTTTGGCATAATCGAATTTGACAGTTGGATCGTTGCTTTTGAGCACACGCTGATACTCGCCACAGCCTGAAAGTGTTGCCATGGCGAGTAATAGTGTGATAATTATGTAGTTAAATTTCATTGTCGATGTTTACGGGTGTATTCAATCGGCAAAGATAGTGAAAAAATTTCTTATATCGAGAGTTTGGGGTTAAAAATAATTAACGCATTGATTCGACCTCATCGGTTGTAAGCGGGATACGCTTGCCCAGAAGGTGTGATCCTTCGGGTGTGATGAGGTAGTTCTCCTCGTTGCGCACACCGCCTATGGTGCGCCATTTTTCCACCTCGTCGTAGTTGATGAACTCGCTGTGGAGATTCTGTGATTTCCACAGGTCGATGAGTTCGGGTATGAAGTAGACACCGGGTTCTATGGTGAGGACGAATCCGGGCTCGAGTTCGCGTGCCAGTCGCAGCGATTTACGTCCGAATTGTGTGCTCTTGGGCTTCCCGTCATATCCTACCCACACCTCTCCGAGATTTTCCATGTCATGGTCGTCCATTCCCATCATGTGGCCCAGACCGGTAGGGTAGAACAGGGCATGGGCACCGGCGGCTACAGCCTCATAGGGGTCGCCTTTCATCATTCCGAGGGCTTTGAGTCCTTCGACTGTGGTTCGCGCCGACAGGTCGTAGATATCTTCAAACCTGATGCCGGGGCGCAATGCCTCGACTGATGCTTTGTGGGCTGCTACCTGTATGTCATAGATAGCTTTCTGGCGCTCTGAGAAGCGTTTTCCTGCCGGTATTGTCGATGACATGTCTCCGCAGTAGTAGGAGTCGGCGAGTTCGGCACCGGCGTCAAGAAGGAACATGTCGCCTTCTTTAATGGTATTGGAGTGGACGAAGTTGTGGAGCGTCTGTCCGTTGATGGTAGCGATTGTTGGGAATGAGGTGTAGCAGTTGTGGGCCATGGCTACAGCTTCCACTGCGGCCAATACCTCATATTCCTTCATGCCGGGACGTATGATGCGCATGGCTTCCAGATGCATGTCGGCTGTTACACGGCATGCTTCCTCAATGAGCTCAATTTCCTCGGTGGTCTTGTGGTTTCGCTGGTTTACGACAGCCTTAATGAAGTCGACCGAGGGGGTCTCGGCGCCCGGCTTGATGCCGAGCAGTTCGAGCAGGGCCAGTCGGTGCTGGTTGCGATAGGGAGGCAGATAGTGTATGGGACGTCCCTTGGCGCGGGCTTCGTCAAGAAAGGCCTTGAGCTGTGCTGTGGGAAGCGTTTCGGCCACGCCTACAGCGGCTGCTTTCTCGTGGATTGTGGGCTGGTTGCCCATCCACACGATGTAGTCGATGGTGAGCTCGTCGCCAAAGATTATCTCCCTGTCGTTGTCGATATCTATGATGGCATTGAGACCGGCATAGGGCTGGTCGAAGTAATACATGAATGTCGAGTCCTGACGGTATCGGTAACCATTGTCGGCAAAGTTACAAGGGGCTTCCTGATTGCCGAGAAACAGCAGGATACCATGTCCGACGCTTTTCTTGAGTTGGCGACGGCGCTCTATGTATGTTTGTTTTGAAAACATGAGTTTTGTAGCGGTGTTGAAATGAATTTAGATGTGGGCGGTGACTGCCTTTCCATTGCCTGAGATTACGAGGCTGTCGCGTTGAGCGGGCACGAGAATGGTATCACCTGGTTTGAGCAGGGTTACGCTGTTGTCGCAGTCGACTTCGACATTTCCCTCTGCACAGTATACGATGACGAAGCTGTCGGGGGCATAGTCTACATTAATCTTTCCCTTGTTGAGGTCGAGAAGTCGCACATCGAAGTAGTCACATTTGGCGAGTTGCTCCATTCCCTCCTTTATGAATGCAGGTTTGGACTTATAGTCGGGATAGATGGTGTAGTCGATGGCATCGGCGGCTTGCTCGGTGTGGAGCTGACGGGGAATGCCGTTGGCGTCGCGTCGGTCGTAATCGTATATGCGGTAGGTTATGTCGCTTGTCTGCTGTATCTCGAGCAACAGGTTTCCGGCACCGATGGCGTGTACTCGTCCGGCCGGGAGGAAGAAGATGTCGCCCGGGTGAGAGTCATGGGCGGTGATATCCTCCATTATGGTCTTGGCCTCGACATCGCGGCGATAACTCTCGGGGTCGAGCTGGCGGCATAGTCCCGCATATATTTTTGCATCGGGGGTGGTGTCGAGGATATACCACATCTCGGTCTTGCCGTTGCAGTTGTGGCGTTTGCGGGCAAGAGCGTCATCGGGGTGCACCTGTACCGAGAGGTCGCGTCGGGCGTCGATAATCTTTACCAGTAGCGGAAATTCGGTTCCAAAACGGTCAATGACCTTCTGACCAAGCAGGCGTGCTCCATATTTCTCAATGAGAGCCGACACGGTGAGCCCTTTGTCGGGTCCCTCGCTTACGGTGGTCTCGTTGCCCGGCACGCCTGATATTTCCCAGCTCTCGCCTATGTCGGTGAGTTCGGTCTCGATATTCTTGAGGCTTGCGATACGGTCGCCTCCCCATATTACGCTTTTAAGATAAGGAGTAAACTTGAATGGTTTCATTGTGTAAAGTATTAATCGTTGATTCTGTTCTTTTTCTTAAAGTGATAGAAGATTACACCGGTGGTGCCGGTGGTTGTGCCTGGAAGCGGTTTGAACTTGGACTGGGCGGCTTTGTTCAGACAAGCGTCAATGGCGCGCCGGTTGCTGCTCACGGGGCCGTAGCTACGTGAGGCGTTGTGGGTGGTGGCGATTACGCGTCCGCTTGCATCGAGTGTCACATTGACGGCTATTGTGCCCACGGTGCTGAATCCCGATGGACTGGGGAAGCCTTCGTTGGAAAATCCATCGAGGCCTGTCGACTCGGCGTTGATGTCGAGCGGTGTGGCAGAGGCTGTGTTGTCGTTGCCACCGTCGCCCTGCTTCTCATCGGCTGTATTGGTTGCAAATTTCACCCGGCGTGATATCTCCTCACGTTTTTTCTCCATGATTTCCTGAGGGTCGGGCTGAGGCAGCGGTGCTTCGGCTGTCGAGGCTCCATCGCTCAGTAGTGGTGGCTGGTCGGGCTCTATGAGCATTGTGGGCTCGGTGTATGAACCTCCTACTTGAAAGTCGACCACATCGTTGAATGTGATGTCGGGTTCCTCATCTTCCACGGAGGGCGGCTGAGTAGGCTCATCATCGCCGACGGGTGATAGAAATGCAAAGAGACACACCGCGAGCAGCATGGCGTGAAAGGCCACGGAAATTATCGCGGCAAGCAAGCGGCTGCGATCGGGAGAATCGTTGTCTCCACTTTTTCCTTGTGCTCTATGGTAGTTCACGGGGTGCTGAGGTATTTTCTTACTGAGGAGGTTGATACGGGACGCGTGGCAAGGACAATCTTGACACCGGCGGCGGTGCCGGCATTGAGCACTTCGATTATGTTCCCATAGGGGACACTCTCATCGGCATATAGGGCTACCGACGGGGCTGATTCTTCGGTGACGAGTTCGGCCAGTCGGGACTGCAGCGACTCCATCTCCATAGGTGAGGGATTTTCATCCCCTATGGCTATGTATAGCTGAGTCTGGTCATCGATGTAAAGTCTCACACCAGGTTTCACCGCGGTCTGCTGCGAACTCTGTGGTAGATTTACCTCGAGTGCCGTGGGGAAAACGAATGTGGATGTCACCATGAAAAAGATGAGCAGCAGGAAAATCACGTCGGTCATGGAGGCCATCGAGAAGGTTGCTGTCATGCTATGTGTGCGCTTTAGTGCCATGATGTCATGCCGGTTCGTTCAACAGGTCCATGAATTCCATGGTCTTAGCTTCAAGTCCCGCCATGATGCGGTTGATGCGTGCCACGAGATAGTTATATGCAAATAGCGCTATCAATCCTACAATCAAACCGGCCACGGTGGTGATCAGGGCGGTGTAGATGCCGTCGGCAAAGGTCGATATGTTGGACGCTGTGCCTGTAGAAGCTATGTTGAAGAATGCCTGTACCATGCCAATGACGGTTCCGAGGAAGCCTATCATGGGGGCGCCGGCGGCAGTGGTGGCAAGCCATGGTAATCCCTTTTCAAGGCGTGACACCTCGATGTTGCCGGTGTTCTCGATGGCTACAAGCACATCGTTCATGGGGCGCCCGATGCGTGTGATGCCTTTGTCGATGAGACGGGCATAGGGCGTGTCGGTGGCACGGCACAGGTTGCGCGCGCTTTCAAGGTCGCCCGTGTGTATGTAGTCGCGTATACGGTGCATGAAGGTCGTGTCCTCGCTTTGGGCGCGGTGCAGGACTATCATTCGTTCCACCAGGATATAAATGCTCACGACCGAAAGGACAAGCAGTACAACCATTAGCCAGCCGCCTTGCATGCAAAGGTCCATGACGCTCATGGAGGCAACAGGGGCGGGGGCTGGGACGGTGGCCGAGATGCTGTCGGTCAATGTGTTGATTAGATTTTCTTCGGGCTGTATCATTTGAGGCTTTCTTTATATTGTCTTATAGTTTCGGCAAGCCCAAGGTACAGGGCATCACAGATAAGGGCGTGGCCTATGGACACCTCGTCGAGGTAGGGCACATGGTCATGGAAATATTTGAGGTTGACCAGACTCAGGTCGTGACCTGCATTGACTCCGAGCCCTGCTTTGTGAGCTGCCAGGGAGGCTGTGGTGTAAGGTTCTACGGCTTTCTCGGGGTCGTGGGGGTATTCATCGGCATAGGGCTTGGTGTAAAGCTCAATGCGGTCGGCTCCCACCTGGGCTGCCGCTTTGATTTGGTCGGGCTGCGGATCGACAAAAATCGAGGCTCTGATACCGGCCTCAGTGAGTCTGTCGACAATAGACCGGAGAAAGTCGGCGTTCCCGATTACATTCCAGCCGGCACTCGAGGTTATGGCATCGGGCGCGTCGGGTACAAGGGTGACTTGCTCGGGCTTGACTAGGAGCACAAGTTCCATGAATTCAGGTGAGGGGTATCCCTCTATGTTGAACTCGGTGTGAATGATGGAGCGAAGGTTATAGACGTCACTCCGCTTGATGTGTCGCTCATCGGGGCGTGGGTGTACGGTGATGCCGTCGGCCCCCATGGCCTCGCAGTCACGGGCTACTTTTTCTACGCTGGGCACGTTCTCTCCGCGGGCATTGCGCAGTGTCGCTATCTTGTTTATGTTTACGCTTAGATTTGTAGACATTGTCGTATATGGAATTTTTTCTATATCTTTGTACTGCAAAAGTAGTAAATAAATAGTCAAATCAGAAATTTTGTTTGCAGCGTGTCAGAAAAAATCAAAATACTTGACCATCTTGCACTAATCCCCGGGGGTATGCCTGGGGATGATGAGCTGGATATATTGTATCCGCGAGCGCTCGACAGGGCTGAGGTGCTCATTGCAGTGAGTCCCGACCGATACAGTGCCTCGTCGATAGCCCGTGCGGTGGAGGATGCTGATTGTAATCTGGTGAATCTGAATCTCACGTCGGAACGCACTGAGCGCGGTGACCTCATCGTAGCGCTCAGAGTCGATAATTCTACCACCGATGCTCTGGTGAGTTCGCTCAATCGGTATGGTTACGGAATCTTGGCGTCGTCGGGGGCCGCGCCTTCGGTCGACGAGGAGGAGAGCCGCCGGCGTGTGGCCGAGTTGCTGCACCTTATCGAGTTGTGATGTAGGCTTGGACCAAGATGTCATAAACACTTCTTAAAAATGTATAAGCTATGCCTGACCCTTTGAATATAAAAAGTGTTGCCATATATGGTAACCGCCGTCAAGGTGAGTACATAACACGCATATCCCGGTTGTTGGGAAGTCTGCATGCCCGAGGTGTGAGCATAGTGATGCATTCCAAACTCTACCGCTACCTGCGCAGCGAGGTGCCGGGCGAGCCCCCGGTCGACAAGGTCGAGGGCGATGATGCGCGTCTTGATGCCGACGTGGCGATAAGTCTCGGTGGTGATGGCACGTTCCTGCGCACTGCGCGATGGGTAGGGGATACCTCGATACCTATTGTGGGTGTGAACACCGGACACCTCGGATATCTCGCAGCCTATAATATTGAGGATATCGGGCTTATGGTCGAGGATCTTTTCAATGGCGATTATGAGATTGAATGCCGCACACTGCTGCAGGTGGACGACGATAACGACACGTTTACCAATTATCCCTATGCCCTCAATGAGGTGGCGGTGATAAAAATCGAGGACGCGTCGATGATCAATTGCAATGTGAGCATCAACGGAGCATCACCGACACTCTATCAGGCCGACGGTCTGATAATATCCACCCCCACAGGAAGCACGGGCTACAATCTCTCGGTGGGCGGTCCTATAATAGAGCCCACCGCGTCAGCGCTGGTGATATCACCGATAGCGGCCCACTCGCTCACGATGCGTCCGTTGGTGATCAGTGATGCCAACAGAATTACGGTGACAACGACATGTCGGGCACACACTTTCCTGGTGAGCATCGACGGCCGTTCCCACAGATTGCAGGCCGGTGGCACAATTGCCGTGAAGAAGGCTCCTTTCAATACAATGGTGATACAGCGGCATGGTCACACATTTACCGATACTCTTCACAATAAACTCATGTGGGGAGTGTGATATGTTGGATTACAATGAAACGGCAGTTGGCTATGGATACCATTCTTCCGGGAACTGAAGGTCGGTTTCCCGAACTGGATAATGCCATTGTGCACTTTGATGTCATGTCACAGTCCAGGCGCTTGTCGGCCAGATGGAGGGGTGATAAACTGCATGTGGTGGTCCCTGTCGGATACCCGTTGAAAAAAGCTTTGATGCAACTCCTCGAAATGAAGGACCGCATTCTTGCAATGAGGCCGGGAATGCTCTACAGCGAGGGACAGGTAATGGAGTTTGACGGATTCAGCGTTACGCTGAGTCGCCAAAATCTCAAACCGCGGGTAATCACCCTCACGGGCGATACTCTTAAACCTGTTATTTCATTAGGGACAGCATTGAGTTATGACGCCCCGGGTGTCCATGGGCTGATAAGCAAGCTCATGCTTGTGGTGGCTAAAAAGGTATCGCCCCTCATTCTGCTGCCAAGAGCGCGTGAACTGGCCGAAAAACACGGTCTTAGACCTCGCCGATGGAAAATATCCTCAGGCCATCGTGTGCTGGGGCATTGCTCCTCGGAAGGTGAAATAGCTATATCTTCGATTGTAGTGTTTTTGCCGCCAAGGTTGCGTGACTATATTATCAATCACGAACTTGCCCATTTGACCCACATGAACCATAGCGCAGCTTTCCATGCCTTGTGTAACCAATATTGCAAAGGAGATGAGAAACTGCTTATCAAGGAACTGAAAACTTTCAAATGGCCAGTGTTAAAATGAAATCAAAAACGAGACATAAACGTAAATCATCAATATCGCGACCGTCGGGTTTGCGTATCAAACCGCTGTATGCCATAATATTGCTCGGTGTAATCACAGTGCTTGCCATGCTCGCCAAGCGCCAGGAAGCAATGGCCGGTCGGGATTCGGCTACCGAATATGGCTCCATGCCCGGCCGCACATTGCTCGAGAAGGTGGTCACCAATCCTTTGCTCGACGAGCAGATTGTGAGGTATACGGGAATGACCATATCGTTCAATCCATCGATGCATATCCCCAACTGGGTGGCTTATGAACTGACCGCCGACGAGGCCGACGGTAACGAACCTCGAGCCGGAAAATTCATGGCCGATCCACATGTCGATGGGTGTGCCTCACCGGCCGACTATCGCAACACAGGATTTGACAGGGGACATATGGCCCCTGCCGCCGACATGAAGTGGAGCTCCGATGCCATGCGCGAGTCGTTCTACATGACCAATATCGCTCCACAGGACAATAAGTTGAACCGGGGAGCCTGGAGTAATCTTGAGGATAAATGCCGGCAGCGGGCCCGTCGTGACAGCACGATAATCATCATATCGGGTCCGGTGTTGACTGACCCCGTGGAGATGCACATCGGGGAGACAGGCGTGGCAGTGCCACAACGCTTCTTCAAAGTCATATTGTCACCCTACTCCGAGACCCCTGCAGCTATAGGCTTCATCATGCCCAACGCCGCGGTGAAGGGTGGCATGCAGCCATGTGCCGTGACAGTCGACGAGGTTGAGGCTGTGACAGGGCACGACTTTTTCAGTGCACTTCCCGATGATATTGAGGATAAAGTGGAATCAACCGTCAATTTTAACAGATGGAGCAGAATGCAATGACAAATGACACGATATGTGCCATATCAACCCCCGGTGGTGTAGGTGGCATAGCGGTGGCCCGGGTGAGCGGCCATCGTGCTATAGAGATAGTCGACAGTCTGTGGACCGGACGTAGGCTCGTACAGGTTGACAGTCATACAGCCCATCTCGGCACCATACGTGACACACATGGGGAGATACTTGACCAGGTGGTGGCAACGGTGTTCCGATCGCCACGGTCATTTACCGGTGACGATGTGGTGGAGATATCGATGCACGGGTCGAGATACATTCAGCGTGAAATGATTGCTACGCTATGCAAGGCCGGTTGCCGGCTTGCCGAACGTGGCGAATTCACACGCCGCGCTTTCGCCTCGGGGCGTGTGGACCTGGCTGAAGCCGAGGGCATCGCCGACATGATAGCATCAGATTCCAGGGCTGCTCATCGGGCTGCAATTACACAGATGAGAGGCCGTTACTCAGAGGTGATGAGCCAGATGCGCCAGCGACTGGTAGACCTGGCCTCGCTCTTGGAACTCGAACTCGACTTCAGCGAGGAAGAAGTCGAGTTTGCCTCACGCTCCCAACTCATGTCACTTGCCGAAGAACTGTATGTCGAGACAACCCGTCTGCGCGACTCATATGCCACCGGCAACGCCATCAAACAAGGCATCCCGGTAGCTATTATCGGAGCCACCAATGCCGGCAAGTCGTCACTTCTCAATGCCATAACCGGCGACGACCGCGCCATAGTGAGCGATATTCATGGCACAACCCGCGATGTAGTCGACGACCTGGTGACACTCGGTGATTACCAATTCCGGTTTCAAGACACAGCCGGATTGCGCGACACAACCGACGACATCGAACGCATTGGCATCGAGCGCAGCCGTAAAGCAGCCACCAATGCCCACATGATCATTTATATGGTCGATGCAGTGTTTCCACAGATAGACTCGCTGGCGTCGGCCGTCAAGCTTAACACAGAAGCGCCACTCCTGATACTGGTCAATAAAAAAGATATGGTCGATGACGACACCATCAGCTCACTGACCGACCGGTTCAGCCATGCTTACCCTCAATCCAAGGTTATGGGCATCAGCACACGCTCGCGTCAAGATATAGATCGACTTGTCGACCTACTGGTTGCCACCATCGATGAGCGTAATGCATCACAGGAAATTCTTGTGACCAATGCCCGCCATCACGAAGCGCTGGAACGCGCCGCGCAAGCGATATCGCGCATCATCGAGGGACTGCGTACCCAATTGAGCGGCGACCTCATAGCACAGGACGTAAGGGAAACCATACACCACCTGAACACAATAACCGGCACCACCGAAATCACAACCGACACCCTGCTCCAAACAATCTTCAACCGCTTCTGCATCGGCAAATAGATAAACGCTTGAGAATCACATAATTAGCTAATGAATAACACGAAACGCCTCTTTTCAGGGGCGTTTTCTGTTGGTCAAAATTGCCGATTTTTGCGCATTTTGGTCGATTTTGGCGATTTCCTGTA
>JAMPBP010000001.1:404343-432430 GCA_023666645.1 Clostridiales bacterium | reverse complement strand
AGTCTACGCCAAATTCCTCCCACAGACCCTCACCGCCGAAGTCGAACGCCTCGGCGACGCCTACCTCCCCGAGGCTCTGGAATGACCATGCGTAATCTTCATATTTTCATTATATTTGCACTTTAAATCGACAAATATGGATAAGAACAATAATACAGTAATTCCGGCTGATAATGAGATTATCATCTACCAACCCGATGATGAACTGAAGCTTGACGTGCGAGTCGAGGAGGAAACCGTGTGGCTCAGCCAGCAGCAAATGGTAAAACTGTTTCAGGTAACGAAACAAAATGTCAGCCTCCACATATCCAATATCTATAAAGAAGGAGAATTGGAGAAAAGCTCAACTGTCAAGGAATACTTGACAGTTCAAATTGAAGGTAACAGAACAATAAAACGCAAAGTAGCCTTTTATAACCTCGATGTCATCATATCCGTTGGATATAGGGTAAAATCGCTGAGAGGTACTCAATTCAGACAATGGGCAAGCCAAATAATCAAAGAACATCTTCTCAGAGGATATTCTGTAAACCAGAGACTGCGATTGCTTGAAGATAGAATTGACAGACGTTTGTCAGAACACGACCGACAACTGCTCGACCTACATCAGAAAGTAGATTTTGTGGTGAAAAGCTCAATACAACCCACAGAAGGCATTTTCTTCCAAGGTCAGATCTTCGATGCTTATGTTTTCGTTTCTGACCTCATCCACAAGGCCCAGAAAAGAATCGTCATCATCGACAACTACATTGACGATACCGTGCTCGTGCAATTGGCAAAACGTAACGCAGGAGTATCGGTTGATATTTACGATGGACAGATTTCCCGGCAACTTCGCCAGGACGTTAAAGCGCATAACGCCCAATATCCCGGTGTAACCTTGCATGCCTATCAAAAGGCTCACGACCGTTTCATGATAATCGATGAGGAAGTCTATCATATCGGAGCCTCCCTGAAAGACCTCGGCAAGAAACTATTCGCATTTTCAAAGATATTACAAACTTGCCACTTGCGGTGAAAAGATTAATATTGAGCAGTATGGTATTACCCATAATCGTTGTTTGGATGATGACTTGATGATTCGTTTCTCATGGAATGATTCGGAATTGATGAAATTCCTTAATGTTGACATACATAAATTACAACCTTCATTGTTCGAGAATGCTGAGATTCCTGCCGAAGCTGTCAAAATATCTGAAACGATGTATGGCAGTAAAAGAAAAAATAACCGCGATAAAGGACAACGTCAGTTCTGCGGTTGCATCGTCAGCAAAGATATTGGCCAATACAATACATGCCCACATCTTTGTGAGTATTGCTATGCCAACACGAGCAAAGAGTCTGCCGTTACGAACTGGAAACGCCACAAGAATAATCCAATCGGAGAAAAAATCATAGGATGACATGAAATACCACGAAAGAATTGGTGTAATAAGAAACTTGACTATGGAAGCGATTATCGAAGATTGTCGCAACCACATACATGCCCAGCACAAATACAGGCCATACTTCCATCCGGAGCTGAATCATGGTCTTGATTTGCTTCAAAGTGATGAGGTATTGAATACATGCCCAATTCCTTTCCTCGTGAATACTGAAATATACCCATGAATTTATCCTCCTATTTCCTCCAAAGCATAAAAATAGCGCTTTACTCCTTGAGGAATAAGGACATAGGGTGCTGTTGACGATGAAAAAAAAAGAAAAGAATGAGATTCCGCCATTTAGAAGACTGCTGTTTTAAAATATCTATTTTTTTCGACAGAAAATTTTGAGATTTCAGAATTAAACTATAATTTAGCATTGCAAAACCGTTCTTGAAGCGGTTGGAAGATTACACTACCTTGGCAATTCGGCCATTGGTGGCTGAAAGTAGTGGGACGGCTCTTCTTCCATTGATTATTAAATACTGCGTCCCGTCTTGCAGATTAATGATTCTTTGATGCAACTTGGCATCGAAGGTAATGATTAATAGCGAGACGATGACCCTGAAAAAAAGGAAATACTGTAATCCGTTCGGTCGGCTTCAGAAAAGAGGCTAACCGAGCGGATTTTTTTATATTATTACTCACACTTAAATTTTAATTATTATGGGAAGCGATAGTGTATCAATTGCGCAAAGCCACTTGAACGAGGCAAAGAAAAATCTGGAGAACGCCAGAAACAATCGTAGCTATTCTCCAGAAGAAAAGAAACGCGAGGTCGCACGGTGGCGCGAGATCGTTGAATCACGCAAAGAAGAACTGAAAAGAGCGAAAGAACAGGCAAAGAAGAAAAAATGACTCTCGTCAAGTCACTGTTGAGCGATTTGCCTACCGACCGACTTGTGGACTGGGTGGAATACCGCCCGGTTCACAATGTCGTTGCCCGTTTCGGTGACGATTGGAAACTGATTGACCCACAGACTGAGTCAGAGCAGGAGCTGCAGAATCTCACAGCGGAACTGCCCAACGCGCTTGCCGTCACGGTCATGACCGACCGTCGCAGCGGTGATGCGCTCGGCATTCTGATGTTTTATCTGACCGGCAAACACCGGCTGTCGGTTCACGGTGGCGGGTGGGACTTTCGTGGTCGCGGGCCGATGCTCTATCTACGCGGACTCAGATTGCTGATGGACTCGATATTGGCCAAAGGCTATCATGTGGTCAGCTCTTCACTCGACAACCCTCGCGCTGTGAGATTCATGCAGGCGGTGGGATTCCGGGTCTATAGCTACCGCTACGGGCGTACCCACTACTACATTTCGCGACGCACTCTCGCTGCGGCATCGCTCAAAAGACCATGTCATAAATAAGGTTTGCGTTACGGCATTTTATTCGCTAATTTTGTGCCGTTTTTAATATGAATATGAACGACTCAGTTTTCCAATATCCACTCGACCTCGGGGGCCGGACTACGAGCCGGGGTTGAGTCCGATGTCTCGGCAGTCTCATTTGAAGTCATGCACCCAGTGCAGTCCCACAGATGCAAGTTTGTGGTGACAGACTGCGACGGCACGGTGTCGTCGCTTCTTTCCTATGCCTGAATATGATATTAATGAAAAGGAACGCACAGTAAGTGTCACGATATATGGCATATCAAGTGATGATGCCTACACAGATCTCTTGAAAAGTGATTCCTCGCTGAGCCTTATGGAATGCCTGTGGCTTAATTCCGTAAGACGACACAAGCCGATTACAAAAGAAGCTGCAAAGCATTTGAGAGAGCGGAATCTCATTGAGGGCAAGTCTCCGAGATATAACATCGCATTGTCTGTAGCGCAAAAGACTCAACAAGTCGGGCATTATACAAAATAAACTGGATTGAACAAGATGGCGATGGTATAGCTTTTCTTACAATTAGCGGACAACGCGGGAGTAAAAGGATTTTACTTGCCTTTTTGGGCTCATGCTCTCTTTTAGTTCCTGTAGAGGCAGTCGACAGTTATAAGACAGCGGATATCTGGAAAAACTTCACAATTACAGAACTTCCCACCGACAATACCTTGACAATCACCGGGCATGAATCATATTCCGTAATCCTGCGGTTCAAAGAATCCCAGTCTGTCTCATTGACTCTTATATCCATCCACGACTGGCAAATCAACACTGTATATTTCAATGAAAAGGATGTAACAGTCGAAATCGTAGACGAGAAATACTACTCAACCCCTAAAATATCCGGAGCCAATAACCTCACCATTGTGGCAGAGCAGAAGGTTTCTGGCATAGAGACCTCCTTAATCAATAATCCCGAGGAGAAAATCAAAATAATAACTAACACGGTGACGGTCGAAGGGCTTTCAGAAAGCGATGAGATTATGATAGTCGACATAAATGGTAACGGTATCTGCCAAGGCGCGAGGCACACTGTCGAACTCCAACCCGGCCGAATGTACATCATGGACGCAAAATACCAGAAATTCAAATTCGCGTTATGATTTAATCGGATAATAGTCTATGAAGACGAATTATTCAAACAAATCGCTAAATTTGCATTTTCGAGTTGAAACTACACTAATTTATTTTCAATGTCTTAAATTAATATTTAACGAAGTATTAATATGAACAATTTAAATTCAATCATTATCGCTATGGATTACAGGCAACGAATACTGACCGTGCTTCAAAGTCAGATCTGCACCGTGACAACCTGTTTGGCCGCAGATAGAAATGAAGTAGCCGGAAGAGATGAGATCAAATTGAACTCTGAAGCTGGACATGGAGGAAACAGCAAATGTCGAGTCGACAGTATACGCCCGGCGAAATTTAAATTTGACAAGCAGATTGGGAAATGAGACGGATTGTACTATTTCTGACCGCAATGATGTTTGTTGCGACAGTGCAAGCCTATGATGTGGTTATCGTCGGCGGCACACCCGGTGGAATCATGACAGCCGTGGCTGCGGCCCGCGAAGGAAAGAAATCGGTGCTTCTCGAGCGCACTTCACATGTCGGCGGCCTTCCGGCCAACGGCCTTGGAGCGACCGACATATATACCCGTGGAGCGACAACCGGACTGTTCCATGAGTTCACTCAGCGAGTAAAAAGATATTATATAGATAAATTTGGAGAAGATTCACAACAGGTAAAAGATTGTAGCAATGGGTTTCATTTCGAACCTTCGGTCGCGGAAAAGGTTTTTGCAGAAATGCTCGATGAGCATAGGGATAAAATCAGCGTGCTTACAAAGCGGCAGTTTGACGCCGATCCCGCGAATGTGACAGTTGCCGATGGGGTCATCGAATGCATCAAGGTACAGAACCGGGAAACCGGAGAAACTGAGAATTATGCAGGCAAGATCTTTGTAGATGCAACCTACGAGGGTGATCTCGGAGCTGCCGCCGGTATACCGTTCCGTATAGGCCGTGAAAGCAAAGAAGAGTTTGGAGAGCCCGGTGCCGGCCGGACATACGAATATTGGAAAAGTTGTCCGGCAGCCGGATCAACCGGTGAACCCGACAATGCCGTGCAAGCCTACAACTATCGTCTTTGTCTGACTGATAATCCAGACAACCGCGTTCCCATAGCGAAGCCTGCTCGGTATGACAGAAGAGATTATGAATCATTAGTGGAAGATGTCTGGACGGGCCGAAATACTCTGATGGTGATGCGTAATGTCACCGACAGCATGCTTGAAGCTAACCGCCGTCACATTGCCGCAGGCAATGTGACCCGTCTTCCCGGTGACAGTTGGGGACTACGCAAAATCAGCAGCATCGTTTTGTTGCCCAACGGTAAGACCGATGCCAACAACCAGCACGGAGCGTTCTTATCGACTGACCTACCCGAGGAAAACTGGCCGTGGCCGACGTCGTCGTGGGAATGGCGCGACCGTTTTGCTGAGCGGCTGAAAGACTATACGCTCGGATTGTTGTGGTTTGCCCAGAATGACCCGGAACTTCCATCCCATTTCCGTGAGGAGGTTAAAAAGTGGGGATTGGCAAAAGATGAATATTGTGACAACAGTAATTTTCCCCGTCAGGTTTATGTCAGAGAAGGGCGCAGATTTGAAGGCGAATATTTCTTCACCGCAAAAGATGCTCTCCCGATTGCCGAGGGACAGCGGCCTCCGGTTCACTCGACCAGTATTACGGCAAGCCATTATGCCCTTGACTCACATGCGGCACGCAAACGTGAATCGGGCAGAGCACATCTTGACGGATTCATAAGCTATCAGACCGCGCCCTACACGGTGCCCTACGGTGTGATAGTTCCCAAGACGGTGAAAAACCTGCTGTTCCCGGTTCCTGTTTCCGGCTCTCATATCGGTTTCTCGACACTGCGCATGGAACCGTGTTGGATGGCACTCGGACAGGCTGCCGGCATAGCTGCATCATTGGCAATCGAAACATCTACCGCGGTCCAGAATATAGATGTGAGAGAACTTCAGGAACGGTTGATTGCCAACGGGGCAACCCTGGTATATTTCCGTGACATGACACCTGAAAGCCCACGGTTTGCTGAGGCGCAGCGATTGGCTTTAAGTGGAAAGCTCACCAGTTGGAATGCTGCTCTGTAAGAGAAGACATAGGAATTTGGACCATTTTCGCGTACAACTGCATTGCCAAAGCCTCACAGATATTCAACCTATCGTCCAAGTCCATATAAATATCATATCTATCAGAAAATTTGTTTATATAATATTAATGCACTCCTTTTGTGATACAATATATTGCATATAAAGTTATGGAATGCAATTTTGATCAGACACCTTAGATTTACGAATTTTAATAGGGCTCACCAAGAAAATCAGCCACTTAGTTTGACACTAAATGGCTGATTTTATTATTACAACTGCGAATCCTTATATCGAACTCACGTTAATCAGTTGTATATAAATACAGACAAAGGGGGCTATTAGTTTTTGCCTACCTGATAGTTTTTCCAGGGAGTTATCGCTATCTCAGAAACGGGTTTGTTTATAAATGCATTCACAAACGCTCCTGCCAGGCGGGCATTGGTGAGCAATGGGATATTGTGGTCAATGGCCGAGCGACGTATGCGGTAACCGTTGGTGAGTTCACGCTTTGTATGGTTCTTTGGTATATTGATTATCAAATCAACACCATGGCGCGATATCAGGTCGAGTACGTTCTCTCCATCCTCATCGGGCCAGCATACACTCTGAGCCATGACTCCATTGTCATTAAGGAACTTGGCTGTACCATCAGTTGCAAAAATCTTGTATCCGTTGGCATGCAACGCCTTGCAAGCATCGAGCATATCAACCTTTCCTCTCACGTCGCCCGAGCTCACAAGCACGGCATTTGTGGGAACGTGGTGGCCTACCGAAACCATTGCATTGAGCAACGCCTCATCAAAGTCCTTGCCCAGGCAGCCCACCTCACCGGTCGACGACATGTCGACACCAAGTACGGGATCGGCTTTGTGCAGACGTGCAAAGGAGAACTGCGAGGCCTTGACTCCTATATAGTCGATATCAAATGTAGAGGAGTCGATACGCTCAATCTTTTCACCAAGCATGATGCGTGTCGCTGTATTGATGAAGTTGTGCTTGAGTACCTTGCTCACAAATGGGAATGAACGTGATGCACGCAGGTTGCACTCAATTACCTTCACATCATTGTTCTTGGCCAGATACTGTATGTTGAACGGACCAGAAATGTTAAGTTCCTTGGCGATCTTGGCACTGATACGCTTGATGCGGCGTGCAGTTGCCATATAGATTTTCTGAGCCGGGAATACCAGGGTTGCGTCGCCCGAGTGAACGCCGGCAAACTCTATGTGCTCCGATATTGCATATTCTACAATTTCTCCGTTACGGGCCACGGCATCAAACTCTATCTCCTTGGCATTCTGCAGGAATTCAGAAACCACTACCGGGTATTCCTTTGACACCTTGGCGGCCTGACCGAGGAAGCGGTGCATCTGCTCATGGTCGTAACATACATTCATGGCAGCTCCCGACAATACATAGCTGGGGCGTATCAAAACAGGGAATCCCACCTCCTTGACAAAGTCATCGATATCGGCTGTGGTCGTGAGCTCTTTCCAGCGGGGCTGGTCAATGCCGAGCTGGTCAAGCATGGCCGAGAATTTGTGACGGTTTTCGGCACGGTCAATCGATATAGGCGAAGTTCCGAGAATGGGAACATGACGACGGTGCAGTTTCATGGCCAGATTGTTGGGTATCTGACCTCCCACACTCACGATCACACCACGCGGTGACTCCAGCTCGATGATGTCCATGACACGCTCAAAGCTCAGCTCGTCAAAATAGAGGCGGTCACACATGTCATAGTCGGTCGATACTGTCTCAGGGTTGTAGTTGATCATTATCGACTTATAGCCAAGCTTGCGGCAAGTATTGGCAGCATTGACCGAACACCAGTCAAATTCCACCGAGCTGCCTATGCGATAGGCGCCCGAACCGAGTACTATGATGTTGTTGCCGGCATTCATGCCATATGGTATGGAGTTCTCGCTGGCGCCATATGTGACATAGAGATAATTGGTCAAGTCGGGATATTCCGATGCCACAGTATTGATGCGGCGCACCTTTGGAGTCACGTCAAGAGCCTTGCGATGTGCTCTTACACGCAACACCTCAGCCTCCATCGTCCCCTCGGGATTCTCTACCATGCGTGCTATCTGGAAGTCGGAGAAACCAAGACGCTTGGCCTCGTGCATGACATCATGGTTGAGGTCCTCTATCTTGTCATACCCCTTGAGTACATGTGAGAACTGAACGATATTGTTCAGTCGTTCTATGAACCAACGGTCAATCTTGGTAAGCTCCACAATACGGTCAATGGTATAGCCCTCCTCGAGAGCCTGGGCTATGGCAAAAACGCGCATATCGGTGGGGTGAGACAGAGCATAGTCCAGATTGTCAAAATGCAGGTCATTATTTCCTACGAAACCATGCATTCCCTGCCCTATCATGCGCAGGCCTTTCTGTATTATCTCCTCAAACGATTTGCCTATCGACATGATCTCGCCAACCGACTTCATCGAGGAACCGATTTCCCTGTCTACTCCTACAAACTTGCTGAGGTCCCATCGTGGAATCTTCACAATCATATAGTCGACCGACGGTGCTACATAGGCCGAATTGGGGGTTCCCATCTCGCCTATCTGGTCGAGAGTGTAGCCCAGGGCGAGCTTTGCGGCTACAAAAGCCAAGGGGTAGCCTGAGGCCTTTGAAGCTAAAGCAGATGAACGGCTCAGTCGGGCATTGATTTCAATGATGCGGTAGTCATTAGTCTCAGCATTGAAGGCATACTGTATGTTACACTCACCCACAATGCCTATGTGACGCACTACCTTCGTGGCTATATCCTCGAGCATCTTTATTTGCTCGGGAGTGAGTGAAACGATAGGTGCCACAACAATCGACTCACCGGTGTGAATACCCAGCGGGTCAAAATTCTCCATGGGCACCACTGTGAAGCAGTGATCATTGGCATCGCGTATCACCTCAAATTCTATCTCCTTCCAGCCCTTGAGCGATTCTTCGACAAGAATCTGTTTGGAATAGGCCAACGCACTCTCACAGTGTTTCAAGAACTCCTCATCGTTATTGCATATTCCCGAGCCGAGGCCACCGAGGGCATAGCCAGATCGCACCATGACAGGAAAACCTATGCGATGTGCCACTTCTACGGCATCTTCAATGGATTCCACTGCCTGGGATACCGGGGTCTTGATATTGATCTCATCAAGTTTCTTGACGAATAGGTCGCGATCCTCGGTAATCATGATTGCCTCGACCGACGTGCCGAGCACTTTCACCCCATACTTGTCAAGGACACCATTGAGGTAAAGCTCAGTGCCACAGTTTAGCGCCGTTTGTCCACCGAAAGCAAGCAAAATACCGTCGGGACGTTCCTTCTTTATCACCTCTTCAACAAAATAGGGGGTGATAGGCAGGAAATACACTTGATCGGCCACTCCCTCTGAAGTTTGGATTGTGGCAATGTTGGGGTTGATTAATACTGATGAAATACCCTCTTCGCGTAGAGCCTTCAGCGCTTGTGAGCCTGAATAGTCAAACTCGCCGGCTTGGCCTATTTTCAAAGCTCCCGAGCCGAGCAGCAAAACCTTCTTCATGTGATACGTGTGGTTTATTGGTTTCTATTAGGCGAGCCATAAAATGGCTACCCTGTTATTTTCATGGGACAAAATTACAAAATATTAGCAAGCCTGCAAAACCGAGGACATGCCTCTTTACAGGCCTCCATAAGCATTAGGTTGACATCAAAGCCTTTTGAGCCATGATGTGAGCTGGCTCAGCATCTCGTCGTGATGCTTGAACCGGGTGCGGTATCCCCAGCCGTGGCCTCCTGTTGGATAGCTGTGTAACTCAACAGGCACACCGGCTTCTACCATGGCATTGTAATACAACATGCTGTTAAGAGGTTTCACACCATTGTCATCGCTGCTCAAGGCTATAAAAGCTCGGGGTGACTGAGAGGACACATTATTATATGACGACCATGCAGCCACATCCTCGGGCGAGGGGTTCTCTCCAAGGAACCACCGCCGCGTCCCGGCATGGGTTACCGACTCTTCGAGTGAGATCACAGGATAAAACAATATCTGGAACGCCGGGCGGCATTGATCAGTAGGGTGAGTGGCTACTGACGAGGCGAGATGACCTCCTGCCGATGAGCCCATGATTCCAATCTGAGCCGGGTCAATTTTCCACACCGATGAGCTATCGGCGAGAATCTTGAAAGCGGCACGCACATCGGCCAGCGGTATTTCCTTGTCGCCACCGGGCAGCCGATATTCGAGGACAGCATAGGCAAACCCGAGATTGTTGTAGAACGGTGCCCAATTGTATCCTTCATTCTGGCTGGCCAAGTGGTCGTAACCGCCACCGGGACATGCCACTATTGCCTTGCCATTGGGCTCGGGCGGCAGAAAAACTTTCAACACAGGGGATTCAAACTCCACGATACGTGGTGACTGGGCACTCGTGCCCATCACACCCGTCATGAGCGCCATGGGCAAAAGAAATTTTTTCAATATTGATTTCATGGTCTATCTTGTAATTTAAAAATAAGCTAAGCGGTGTTTAAAATACAACCACAATAGGTTGAAAACAATTCATGATGCAAATATAGCAAGAGTTTGAACACAATTCACACAAATTTGACTGTCAATGATATTTTTTGACATCTCAATATTTCATATATTTGCAATGCCAAATTCTGAACATTATCACAAAACCTTAAACCGATATAACATGAATCGTAAAAGACTCGTAACACTCGTGCTTTCACTGCTCGTGATCGCCTCTTTCCAATCGCTTCATGCAAGAGAAACCTATAACTTCAACCCTGGGTGGCTGCTCAGCGTGGGTGACGACAGCGATGCCTACAAGCCCGGATATAATGACAACGACTGGGAAAAGGTAACCTTACCCCATGCTTTTAATGAAGACGAGGCCTTCAAGGTAGGGATAGCACAGCTCACCGACACAGTGGCCTGGTATCGCAAACATTTCAAGCTCCCGGCATCGGCCAAAGGTAAAAAGGTATTCATAGAATTCGAGGGAGTGCGACAGGGGGCCGACTTCTACATAAACGGTCATCACATAGGTCTTCACGAGGATGGAGTCACCGCCGTAGGATTTGATGTGACACCCTACGTCAAGCCCGGGAAGGAAAATGTCGTGTCAGTGCGCACCGACAACGACTGGCGGTACAAGGAACGCTCCACCGGCAGCCGATACCAGTGGAACGACCGTAACTTCAACGCCAACTATGGCGGTATTCCCAAAAGCACATGGATTCATATCACAGAGCCAGTGTATCAGACCCTCCCACTCTATAACAATCTCGGCACAACAGGCACATATATCTATGCCACCAATATCGACCTCAAGAACCGCACTGCATGTATCCATGCCGAGTCACAGGTCAGGAACGAAGGGAAAAAAACCGTCGAGGCCACATACCTTGTCTCGATAAAGGATAACGATGGCAATGAAATAGCATCGTTCAAGGGACACCCTGCAGCCATCGCTCCCGGGGCCACCGAGACATTGGCAGCATCGGCTACCGTAGGAGATCTTCACTTCTGGAGCTGGGGATATGGATACCTTTATAAGGTGACAACTGCTCTCGAGATTGATGGTAAAGTAAAGGACGCGGTAACGACTACAACAGGTTTCCGCAAGACACGCTTCGGCTCGGGCAAGATATGGATCAATGACCGTGTGCTACAGATGAAAGGCTACGCACAGCGCTCAAGCAACGAGTGGCCCGGAGTAGGCATGTCGGTGGCACCGTGGCTCAGCGACTATTCCAACGACCTCGTTGTAAAGAGCAACGGCAACTTTGTGCGCTGGATGCATATAGCGCCCTGGCGCCAGGACGTTGAATCGTGTGACCGCGTGGGACTCATGCAGATGCTGCCCGCCGGTGACTCTGAGAAAGATGTCGAGGGGCGCCGATGGGAACACCGCAAGGATGTGATGACGGCGACAATCATTTACTATCGTAACAGTCCAAGCGTGATATTCTGGGAATCGGGCAATGAATCGATAAGCCGCGACCACATGCTCGAGATGCGACATATACGCGACACCTACGATCCTCACGGAGGACGTGCCATAGGTTCACGCGAGATGCTCGACATACGCGAGTCGGAATATGGTGGCGAAATGCTTTATGTCAACAAGAGCGAGCACAGCCCCATGGTACAGACCGAATATTGCCGCGACGAGGGTCTGCGCAAATATTGGGACAACTGGAGCTATCCCTATCACCGTCATGGCGATGGCCCACTCTACCGCAATGCCGATGCCTCGGCCTACAATCAGAATCAGGACATGCTGACGGTAGAATTCGTGCGTCGTTGGTATGACTTCTGGCGCGAGCGCCCCGGCACAGGCCGTCGCGTAAACTCTGGAGGTGCCAAAATTATCTTCTCCGATACTCAGACCCATGGCCGCAGCGCTGAGAACTACCGTCTTAGCGGAGTAGTAGACCCCATGCGCATACCCAAGGACGGATTTTATGCCCACAAGGTAATGTGGGATGCCTGGGTCGACCCCGAGAACTATGCCAGTCATATAGTGGGACATTGGAACTATCCCGAGGGAACCGTCAAGCCGGTTTATGTCGTCTCATCATGTGACGCTGTCGAGCTTCTTGTCAACGGCAAGTCACAGGGACTGGGCAAGCAGGACTACCGCTTCCTCTTCACATTTGATTCCATACCCTATCAAGCCGGTAAAATCGAGGCCATAGGCTACGATGCCTCCGGTGCCAAAGTTGCGACCGCCATGATTGAGACAGTCGGCGCTCCCCACGCCTTGAGACTGACACCGATGATGTCGCCCGACGGTATACATGCCGATGGTGCCGACCTGATGCTCGTGCAAGTCGAGGTAGTCGACCGACAAGGACGGCGCTGCCCACTGGCCAACGACACAATCACCTTCACCACCGATGGTCCCATCGAGTGGCGTGGCGGTGTCGCCCAAGGAAAGGACAATTTCGTGCTCTCAAAATCACTCCCTGTGGAGTGTGGCATCAACCGCGTGATGCTCCGTTCCACCCCACAGGCCGGCAAATTCAAGGTAACAGCATCGGCACCCGGATTCGAACCGCAATCACTGGAGATGGAAACAGTACCGGTCGAGGTCAACGGTGGTCTCACTACCTACAACCAGCGGGAGATACTACCGTCACGACTTGACCGTGGAGAGACACCTGCCGGTCCTTCATATACCGACAGTAAAGTCGACGTGAAGATAGCATCAGCCACAGCCGGATATAATCAGGAATCCACCGCTCTCAGCTATGACGACAACGAGCTGAGCGAGTGGCGCAACGACGGACGCCTCTCCACAGGCTGGATAACCTACACACTGGAACGCCGCGCTGCCATCGATGACATATGCATCAAGCTCACAGGCTGGCGCCAACGCTCCTACCCCATCGAGATATATGCCGGCGACACCCTGGTGTGGAGCGGCAATACCGACCGCAGCCTGGGATACATTCACCTCGCTATCGACAACCCAGTGCTCTCAGATACCTACACGATACGGCTCAAGGGCAGTGCCACCGACGACGATGCCTTTGGTCAGATTGTCGAGGTCGTTGAACCGGCGGCAGGTGAGCTCGACCTCTTCAAAGCACAGGGTGGTGACAAAGCCAACAACGAGCTTCGCATCGTCGAGATAGAGTTTCTCGAAACTCTCGGCCGATAAGCCGGCAAAACAAAACAAATTCCTCATTAATCACCATCTTGACGTCATGAAATCCCTCATCGTTACGACCCTGCTATGTGCTCCCTTGCTTGCCATGGGCGATGTAATCGATCTGTCCGGTACATGGGACATCAAACATGCCGCCGCTGATTCAGCGACAGCCACCCACATCGTGCTTCCGGGATCGATGCTCACCAACGGTATAGGCAACCCGGTCAATGCCGGCACACAGTGGACCGGCAGCATGTATGACAAATCCTATTACCATGCTCCGAGTTTTGAAAAGTATCGCCAAAAAGGGAATATCAAATTCCCGTTTTTCCTTACCCCCTCCAAGGAATATGTAGGAATGGCTGAATATACCCGGCGGCTAGAAATACCGGCATCCTGGAAAGGCACCGATGTGACACTCTTCCTGGAACGTCCACACATCGAAACCGAGGTATATGTCAACTCCCGCTTCGTGGGTAAGGACTCAACCTTGAGTGTACCCCACCGCTTCAACATCTCCAAGTATATCAGACCAGGCAAGGAGAACACCATCACCATAAGAATATACAACGGGATCGAGAATGTATGTGTGGGCCAGGACTCACACAGCGTGACCGACCAGACCCAGGGAAATTGGAATGGCATAGCCGGCCGCATCGAGCTGCAGTCGCGCCCCAAGGTACACATCGACCGCATGGCTCTCTTCCCCAATGTCAAGAATAAGAGTGTCGATGTACACCTCAAGATCGCCAATGCCGGCAAGAAAGCCACAGTCACACTCATGTGTGACGGCAAGAAGCAAGTGTATAAAGTCACACCTACCACCGAAGGTGAAGCCATAATGACATTTCCTCTTGATGGCGAGATAAGGCTCTGGGACGAATTCTCTCCCCAGCTCTACACCATGACAGCTTCGATAGGAGAAGATAGTTTGAGCGAGCAATTCGGCATGAGAGACTTCGAGATACGCGACCGCGAGTTCTACATCAACGACCGTCCAGTGTATCTGCGCGGCACTGTCGAGAACTGCAACTTTCCTCTCACCGGCTATCCACCCACCGATGTTGAGTCATGGCTCAAAGTGTTCAGAAAGTGCAAGGAATACGGACTCAACCACATGCGGTTCCACTCCTACTGCCCGCCGGAGGCAGCCTTTGTGGCCGCCGACATGACGGGATTCTATCTGCAGCCCGAGGGACCATCGTGGCCCAACCACGGTGTCAAGCTCGGCAACGGCATGACTATCGACCGCTACCTGATGGAAGAGACACAGCGCATGGTCGAGGAATATGGCAATCACCCGTCGTTTACCATGCTTGCCTGTGGCAACGAGCCTGCCGGCAACTGGGTTGAATGGGTAGGAGATTTTGTCGACAGCTGGAAAGCTACAGGTGATAAGCGTCGCGTGTATTGCGGAGCATCGGTAGGCGGTGGCTGGGCTTGGGACCCCAAGAGCGAGTATCATGTCAAGGCCGGTGCCCGCGGTCTTTCGTGGGACCGTCAACGACCGGGGTCGGCCGATGATTATGCCCCCGACATGGAGACTGTGACACAAAAGGGGAAGACACCCGTCACATTCAAAGTCACCGAGCCGCGTATCGGTCATGAAACAGGTCAATGGTGTGCCTACCCTGATTTCAACGAACTCGACCAGTACACCGGTCCATATAAAGCTAAGAACTTCGAGATTTTCCAAGAAACTCTCGGAGATCATGGCATGGCATCCCGGTTCAACAAATTCCTTCATGCAAGCGGCAAGCTGCAGCTACTTGCCTACAAATATGATATCGAACGAAACCTTCGCACACCCCACTATGCAGGGTTCCAAATGCTGGGTCTCAACGATTACAGCGGCCAAGGAACCGCATTGGTAGGTGTACTCAATGTGTTCTGGAACGAAAAAGCATATACCGATACACAAATGTGGCAGTCATTCTGCGCACCCATTGTGCCACTGGCCCGTTTCCCGAAATTTGTCTATACCGATGACGAGCCGATTGAAATACCGGTCGAACTCTATAACGCCTCAGCTTCTGCTCTTGACAACGCAAAGGTGACATTCACTGTCACAGGACCCGATGGAGAGACTGTCGAGCGAATCTGTTTTAACAAACACTTCGCCATAGGCAAGAATCTTCCTGTCGGGACACTGCATCTTCCTGCATCCCAGATCAAGACCACAGGTAAATATAATTTCTCTGTCACCGTAGGCGATGATGCCCGCAACAACTGGGACTTCTGGATATACCCGGCCGAGGTCACAATGCCATCTACCGAAGGGCTCCATATAACCGACACATTTGACCATGAGGCTGAGGAAGTATTGAAGAATGGAGGCAATGTATTGCTCACAGTTGCCGGCAAAGTGAAATATGGCAACAACATCAAGCAGCACTATCTGCCTGTGTTCTGGAACACCAGCTGGTTCAAGATGCGCCCACCACACACCACCGGCGCCACAATCGACACAAACCACCCAGTTTACGACAACTTCCCCACCGACGACTGGACCAATCTAAACTGGTGGGAGCTTGTGAACAAGGCCCAGGTGATGCATCTCGACCAGTTTCCACAGGACTACCAGTCGCCCATGCAACCAATCGACACCTGGCACCTCAACCGCAAGCTCGGCATGATTATCGAAGGACGTGTACACCAAGGCAAACTATTCATGACCACCATTGACATAGACAGTGATCTGGAACATCGTCCGGTAGCACGCCTCATGCGCAAATCGATATTGACATATCTCACAAGTGACAGGTTCAACCCCACCCTCGAGATTGATTCCCAACTCATTCACAACCTCATGGACAACGAGAGCGGTACAATCGACATGTATACTACCGACAACCCCGATGAACTGAAACCGACACTGAAATAACCATTCTCCTCACATAGGAACCGCTTTAGCCAGATTTAGATCCTAAGCCAAAGCGGTTCCTATGTATATAGAGCCGATGAGCCACGACACCATACGCAGCTCTATAGCCAGCCCCATAATAAAGATATGTTACAGGCTCAAGTTCAACGGGAAGCATGCAGATTTTCAGCAAGACGATGCAAAGTCTCGCTGTCGCTTGCATGCAGGCTGCCATGGAGAGTGACCACAGGCTCTACGACTGTCATATCCTTCATGGCACCCAAAGTATCGGACATCAAGCGCGCGGCAGCCGGCACCCATGATCCATTCTCAACCAGCCCCACAGTACGGCCCTTGAATCCCTTCATCTGGAGATGATGCAGGAAATTATACATTGCCGGGAAAAGCATGCCATCATATGTAATACTGCACAATACCAGCTTGTCATACTTGAACGCCTCAGCTACAGCATACGAGACATCATGACGGCTCAGATCCATCAGCACCACCTCACTCTCTCCAAGACTCTCAAGCATCGAGTCAAGAAGACGAGCTGCACGGGCAGTTCCACCATATACAGAGGCATAGGCTATCAATGTGCCCCTGCATTCAGGTTCCCAGCGGCTCCACTTGTCATATAGCTGCCAATAATGTGACAGGTTATTACTGAGCACCGGACCATGAAGGGGAGCCACCACGCTGAACTTACGCCCCGCCAGCTTCCTCATTACCGACTGGACACTGTTGCCATATTTCCCCACAATATTGCAATAATAACGGCGGGCCTCACTGTCCCATGCATCGCCCGATGCCGACGTGGCAAACGATCCAAACGCATCGGCCGAAAACAATACTCCATCAGTCTCATCAAGAGTGACCATAACCTCGGGCCAGTGCACCATAGGGGCAGTAAGAAAACGCAATGTGGTATTGCCCAGCGACAAAGTCTCGTCATCCTTTACTGCCATTGCCCGTCCATGAAAATCGATATCCTCAAAGAAGTTGCCAAGCATAGCTATAGCCTTGGACGTAGCTACGACCTTGACATCGGGATAGGCCACCATCAAAGCCCTCAGGCTGCCCGAGTGATCGGGCTCCACATGATTAACAATTATATAGTCGGGGCAACGGCCGTCGAGAGTCAGCGCAATCTTGTCAAGCCACTCGTCACACAACCGCTTGTCAACCGAGTCGACAATCGCTGTCTTTTCATCCTCGATAATATAAGAATTATATGATATTCCGTTAACTACGGCATACTGTCCTTCAAACAGATCGATGTTGTCATCGTCGACACCTATATACTTGATGTTATCTTTGATTGATTGCATGAGTGAATACGTATGAGGTATTAAGTTGGTGAGATATTTTTCGGGTGCAAAATTAATCAAATTTCTTCAATATGAGCGTAACCAAGCAAGAGCCCATTCGATAAGGAATGGCTCATAAAACATCGGTCGTTAACATTCTTTATAACTGGGCGATTAAACCAGATTCTATTTTCAGTGTCAAAGCATTGTGATTAAAAACGATATTAACTTGAAGAGCACAGGCTACCGCGGAGCTCGTTCTCTTCACTAATCAAGATTATCATCTTATGAAAAAGATATTTTTAACTCTCGCCGTGCTCGCTGCGTCAGCAACAGCTTTTGCACAAACCGGTAACACCTCCACTACCGCCGACAACACGACAAAAACCGAGCAAACCACCGATAACGATAACAACAGCAGGAAAGGCCGTAGGGGTAACAATGATTTCAAACCCGGCCATAGCGCTGCATTCAAAGCCATGGAAGGTCTCAACCTCACCGACAACCAGAAGACCCAGCTCAAAGAGCTACGCACCAAGCTTCGTGACAACAGCCATGCGATGAAAGATTCCGACAAAAACAATAAAAAGGAGAAACTCACCCCCGAGCAGCGTCAACAGAAAATGACCGAGATGCAAGCAGCACGCTTGCAGGCTCGCAAAGATTTCCTCGCCGGTATCAAGAGCATCCTCACTCCCGAGCAGTATGTCCAGTATCTGGAGAACTACTACATGCTTGACAATGGCAATGCTCCTCGCGGTCAACGCGACATCAAGGGATTTGGTTCCAGGGATGGTCGTCAAAACAAGCCCCAGGGCCAACGACACAATCACAATTGAACACCTATTGAGCTTTTGTTTATACATTAAAGGCAGGGAACAGCAAGTCGGTTCCCTGCCTTTAATTTTATAATTCGTTTACCTATACGGAGCAATCCATAGATTTAAATCACTATTTTTAATTATACTATTGTTTTATTAAAGATAATGATTAATTTTGCGTCAGAGAGTAATATTTCCATATTAAATAACAATAAAAGTTAAATAACGGGGATTATATCACCTGCAGTAAAATCACATTATACCATGAGAAAATCCATACTGATCATAATATGTATACTTTGTATATCACCTTGCATCACAGCAAGAAACTATCTTTTTACCCTGGTCAAAGAGGCAACATGGAAAAACAACCTTGATGAAGCATATATAACAATGCGCGACTCTACGGGCAACGTGACCGATACGCTGTACACCCTGGCCCATAGATATCCCGATATCGTGACACCGATAAGTTCACGCATCTCGATACCATTTGAAGCCGGTGATTCAGTTTGCATCTTCGAAGTCAGTGCTCCAGGCTATGAGACACAGACCATATGCTGGGATATACCAAAAGTAAAGAAACGCCAGCAAGTAATGGAGATGCCACCGATTCTCATGAAGCGCATGGTGACACTTGGCGAGGTCACGGTGACAGCCTCAAAGGTGAAATTCTACAACAAAGGTGACACAATTGTGTATAATGCCGATGCCTTTCAACTTGCCGAAGGCTCCATGCTCGATGCCCTGATATCCCAGTTGCCGGGTGCAAAAATAGAGGATGGAGGACGCATTACAGTCAACGGTGAATTTGTCGAGACCCTGCTCCTCAACGGCAAGGAACTTTTCAACAACGACCACTCGGTAATGCTTGAGAATATCGGTGCTTATACAGTCAAGAACATCGAGGTGTACAAAGGTCATACCTTTGATGAAAAATGGCACCGCGACCTTACCCCTCCCAAGCATCTCACCATGGACGTGAAGCTCAAAAAAGAATACAGCTACGGCCTTATAGTCAACGCCCAGGGTGGATACGGTACCGAGGACCGTTATCTGGGACGACTCTTCGCCTCATGGTTCACATCGACAACCAGCGTTGCCCTGACAGCCAATCTCAACAACCTCAATTCAACCCGTTCACCGGGAAGATCCGACAGCTGGACACCTGAGAATATGCCCTCGGGGCAAAGCACATTCAGAACGGTAAGTCTCACTTACGACCACCGGTCGACCGACGGCAATCTGAATCTATATGGAGGTGTCGGATTCAATTCAAGCATATTGAACACTTCAACCTCGACATCACGCACAAATTTCCTCAGCACAGGCAACACCTTCGACCGCGCATTCAATGACAGCAGGGCAAAATCGCTTGGTATCCACTTATACCAATCCACATATTTTAAATTGAGCAAAGACCTCAACGCATCTATAAACATAAACGGTTCATATGCCGACAACGACCAGAAAACCGATGCACTGACCGGGGTCTTCAACAAGGAACATGCCGACATGTCGCGCAAAGCTCTGGAGGCAATATATTCATCGCCCGAACCGGGCGTGCTTGAGTCGGTAATCAACCGCTCAAACACACGCTATGACAACTCGACACGCCACTATTTCATCAATGTCTCGCCATTCATTTCATACACTTTAGGTACGGGCGACCGCCTGTATTTCTCAATCGATGGCACCTATACGTCCAACAAGAACAGGAGCTGGAATGACTACGACATCAACTTCGGATCCAATGCCAACACCGCCGAGCGACGCCGCCAGTACACCGACAACACCCCCAATCATAATTTCTCAATCAATCCCACGGTAGGTTACTCGATTCTTCTCCCCGCAGGTATGTACCTTAATTTCAAATATGCATGTAAATTCGACCACAATGTCAAGGACTCATACATGTATGCCCTCGACCGGCTTGAAGACATGGGTGTATACGGTGTAGTACCAGACGGCTACCTCAATACTCTCGACCCGTCCAATTCCTACACATCGACCACCAATATCAACAGTCACGAGCTGACGGGCTCGGTTCAATGGCTCAAACCCCTTGAAAAGACACGCATACAGATAATGGCATTCCCAACGATAGGCTTAAAACACAGCCATCTGGACTACTGGCGCGACAACAGGTCATATGTAGTGAAACGTAATGATTTCATTCTAAGCTATTACAGTTATAACGGAACATTTGCACTCGACTTCGACAAGGTAAAGGATAAGGAAGATACCTATGCCCAATCATTCAAATATCTGCTCGACATCTCGACTCAGACACCCGACCTTCTGCATCTGGTCGATGTCACCAACGATGCCGATCCCCTGAACATAGCAGTGGGCAACCCCGACCTACATAGCGCGATCTCCCAGAAGCACACTCTCAAATGGGTATCCACCCCCTTCGGTAAACCTTTCAACAATATTCTCGAGCTCTCGGGCGAATTCATCCACAACGACCTGGTGAGAGGATATGTCTACAACACCAAAACCGGTGTCCGTCACAACCGCACATACAATGTCAACGGCAACCACACCTACCGTATTCTCGACTTCCTCAACATTGAATTCGGTTCAAGGAAACAGTTTACGCTAGCATCGGCCACCGACCTGAGCTGGACCAAGAACTACGACATGATAGGAGTTGACCTTGACGAACCACAACGCACAGGTGTCAACAACTTCACTGCGGGCGAGGACATCATACTCACCTACAAG
Source organism: Clostridiales bacterium (assembly GCA_023666645.1). GTDB lineage: Bacteria > Bacteroidota > Bacteroidia > Bacteroidales > Muribaculaceae > JAAVFS01. The sequence continues at coordinate 411,041 of JAMPBP010000001.1, read as the reverse complement.
TTTGGCCGGCAGTCGATATCGCTGCAAGGCACCGCGTCACACCGCCACACCGGGTCCTCACGCGAAGGTTTCAACACAATCAATGCCCAACACTACAAATATGGCACCACCGGCACATTCTCACTTCCAGCCGGATTTGGGATAAGCACCGATTTCTTTATCTACAAAAGAGCTGGTTACGGCGTCAAGGAGCTTGATACCAACGATGCAGTGTGGAACATGAGAATCACCTATACACCACCACGCAACAGCCACTGGGTATTCACAGCCGATGGCTTCGATCTGCTGCACAAACTCTCCAATGTACACTATGCAGTCACAGCCACCGGCCGCACGGTGACCTACACCAACACCTTGCCACGATACATGCTCCTCACCGTACAATACAAATTCAACATGCAGCCCAAGAAATAACCGGCATTCCATGCTGTCACCCATCAGCATTACTGACCAACCGCAAACATCCAATCGTACCCATTGACATTTGGCCATTAGCGATAATATGCTTACCTTTGTACTTGTATGGGACGTTTACTTTCAATCGACTATGGGCGCAGGCGCACAGGAATAGCTGTCACCGACCCACTCCGCATCGTAGCCTCGGGACTCACGACAATCCCGTCGCACACCCTCGAGCAGTTCATCAGGGAATACATGTCACGCGAAACCGTCGACGCAATCATCGTAGGACACCCTACCGATATGCACGGCCGCGAGTCGGAATCGATGCGCTACATCAAGCCGGCCATAGCCCGCTTGCAAAAACAACTGCCAGAGGGATTCCCTATCATTTTCTACGACGAGCGGTTCACCTCAGTGCTCGCCCACCGGGCCATGATCGACGGCGGCATGAAGAAAAGCGACCGTCGCGACAAAGCCATCGTCGACGAAATCTCAGCGACCATACTTCTTAACGATTACCTTCAAAGCAACCAATCTTTACAATGAAACTTCCTGTATACCTGTATGGCCACCCGGTGTTGAGAAAGGTGGCCGATGATGTAGACCCCACCGAGGAGAGCATCAAGAAACTTGTCGACGATATGTTTGAAACCATGTATGCCTCAGAGGGTGTGGGACTCGCAGCACCACAGGTAGGGCTCAGCCAACGTATCGTAGTCATTGACGCCGACCCCGTGGCCGAACACTTCCCCGAATGTGCCGGGCGCAGACTGGTGCTCATCAACCCCGATATTGAAGTGCTCGATGGTGACAAAGTGACCCGTAGCGAAGGATGCCTCAGCCTGCCCGGGCTTTCAGAAAATGTATCGCGCGTCGAACACATACGCCTCACATGGGACGACCCTCAGGGCAACGAACATACCGAGGAAATTTCAGGATTTCTCGCGCGCATAGTCCAGCATGAATGTGACCACCTCGAGGGGAAAATGTACATCGACCATGTATCGGCCATACGCCGCCAACTCATACGCAACAAACTCAACAACATCGTTGAGGGACGCATAAGATGCGACTACCCGGTAAAATACGCGCCCAAGCGCAAGAAATGAAATCAACAACTCTTTAATCGAATCATAAATGGCTGACGACAAAAAAGTAATATTCTCAATGGTAGGTGTAAGCAAGATTTACCCACCACAGAAACAGGTACTCAAGAACATATACCTGTCGTTCTTCTACGGTGCAAAGATAGGCATCATAGGTCTCAACGGCTCGGGTAAGTCATCATTGCTCAAGATTATCGCCGGCATCGACAAGAGCTACCAGGGCGAGGTCGTGTGGGCACCGGGATATACCGTAGGATATCTCGAGCAGGAACCGAAACTCGATCCCGAAAAAACCGTTATCGACGTTGTGCGCGAAGGAGTACAACCCATCATGGACCTCTTGGCCGAATTTGAGAAAGTCAACGAAGCATTCGCCGACCCCGATGCCGACTTTGACGCCTTGCTCGCCCGTCAGGCCGAACTACAGGACAAACTTGACGCCGCCGATGCATGGAACATCGACTCCAAGCTCGAACGCGCCATGGACGCCCTGCAATGTCCGCCCGACGACCAGCGCATCGCAACCCTCTCGGGTGGCGAGCGACGCCGCGTGGCACTGTGCCGCCTGCTACTCCAGCAACCCGATGTACTACTGCTCGACGAGCCTACCAACCACCTTGACGCCGAGTCGATCGATTGGCTCGAACAACACCTGCGCCAATACCCCGGCACTGTAATCGCAATCACCCACGACCGATACTTCCTCGACCACGTGGCCGGCTGGATCCTTGAACTCGACCGAGGCGAAGGTATACCATGGAAGGGGAACTATTCCTCATGGCTTGAACAGAAGACAAAACGCATGGCCCAGGAAGAAAAGCAAGCCAGCAAACGCCGCAAGACCCTTGAACGCGAGCTCGAATGGGTGCGCATGGCCCCTAAAGCCCGCCAAGCCAAAGGTAAAGCCCGCCTGTCAAGCTACGACCGCCTGCTCAACGAAGACCAGAAACAGAAAGAAGAAAAACTTGAGATATTCATTCCCAACGGTCCACGCCTGGGCAACAAAGTCATCGAAGCAACCGGTCTGGCCAAAGCCTACGGGAAGAAACAGCTGTTCAGCAATCTCAACTTCACACTGCCACCCAACGGAATCGTAGGCGTCATAGGCCCCAACGGAGCCGGCAAGACCACACTGTTCCGCCTCATCATGGGACAGGAAACCCCCGACGCCGGATCATTTGACGTAGGCGAGACCGTCAAGATAGCCTATGTAGACCAGCGCCACCACGACCTGTTGCCCGAACGTTCCGTCTATGAAGTGATCTCACAAGGAGTGGAATCATTCCGCATGGGCGGACGCGACATCAACGCCCGAGCCTACCTGAGCAAATTCAACTTTGCCGGCGCCGACCAGGAAAAGAAGATCGGAGTGCTCTCAGGAGGAGAGCGCAACCGTCTCCACCTGGCAATGGCACTCAAGGAAGAAGGCAACGTACTCTTGCTCGACGAGCCTACCAACGATATCGACGTCAACACACTGCGCGCCCTGGAAGAAGGTCTTGACGACTTTGCAGGCTGTGCAGTGGTAGTGAGCCACGACCGATGGTTCCTCGACCGAATATGCACACATATACTATCGTTTGAAGGCGACGGCAACGTAGTGTTCTACGAAGGCTCCTACAGCGACTACGAAGACTTCAAGCGCGAGCACAACGGAGGCAAAGAACCCCCACGCCGCCGATACCGCAAGCTCATGGAATAACCCCTTCCCCGATACATAACAAAACTGAATCCCGCAAGTGAAGAAAAAACAAAACACTTGCGGGATTCAACTTTTATCCGTATCTTTGCGTTCTACATAAGCACACCACCAGTGCAATTGAAACAAAACGGGGCTGACCGGTTTTGACAGCGTGTAGAGGTGGTGAGTAAGCATGCCGAGCAATGATGGCTACGCTCGTTAATAAGGGACATCAGCAATTTCAAATGGCGAAAACAACTACGCTCTCGCTGCTTAATCGAAGAACAGTAGATTAACCTTAATCCCCGCAACAGTTGCAGGGACGAGACATCACCCCCGAGCCGTTTATCCGAGGATTCGGGAATAGGTGGTGCAGAAAAATCGGATATAGGGGACCCAAAGCCTCGGCAGGTTCCCGAAACCTTAGAGGATAAGACCGGCATTGGTAGTCCCGAGCCTGTGACGGTACGAAAATCAAGTCAGGAATAAGCATGTAGAAAGCTCATTAGTTCCGCGTTTGGACGAGGGTTCAAGTCCCTCCAGCTCCACTTGCGATACCCGACCAAAATCGGAAAGTATCAGACAAACCTCAGACTGTCAAGCAGTTCTGAGGTTTTTTAATGTCTAATCCTTTCCGGTTAAGGACGGAAATAAGACCGAAATCAGACCTCTCCAGACATAGTTTTGGCACTAACGTGGCACTAAGATTGTATCCGCTCACTGAAAAGTGGGCCGGATACTCATTCAAAAATGTGCCACCCGCAGGGTTTTGCAAATATATAAACTTTCACTTGATGGATTGTTATTCAGGCTTGTTTTTTTATCATTTCCTGGGTTTGTTTGAGCCGGAATGACATTCCGGTCATGTTTACGATTTTTGCTTTATGTGTTATTCGGTCAACCAGAGCGTTGACCAGGACTTTATCCGGAATAATCTCGTTCCAACGGCTGAACGCGAGGTTTGTCGTGATCAGTGTGGCATGTTTTTCGGCTCTGAGCGACAGATGGTTGAAGAGCATCTCGGCTCCTTCCTTGTCGCATGACACATACCCGAACTCGTCACATATGACCAGATCGTATTTTTCAAAACGGTTCTGTAACTGAGTGAGCTTGTTCTGGCTGCGGGCTTCACGTACATTTGTGAGCAGTCTCGGGACGGATGTGAACATCACGGAGTATCCTTTTCTGCAGGCTTCTATCCCCAGTGCAATGGCCGTGTGTGTCTTGCCGGTTCCGGGATTTCCGTAAAGCACTACATTGCGGCCGTTTTTCACGAAGTCGAGGGTCTCCAGCTCTGGGAGCGCAGTCCTGGCCTCTTCGGGAAGTTCCTCGCGTATAATCTCGTGCAGATGCTTCAACTGGGGAAATGCCGCCGCGCGGATCCGGCGTCGCTGTGCCGCAAGCGATCGGCTTTCTATTTCATTATCAAGCATATCGGCTATTGCGGAAGCGTGACTGAGGTTTTGCGATGCGGCGTTTTGGAGGATCTCGGCGATTGACTCCGGTATGGAGTTCATCGACAGTCGCCGGGAGGCATTGAGAATGCGCTCCATATCCGATGTTTTTTTGCTGTCTGTCATATGGCTGATTTTAAGTTGTTGCTTTTTATGTTCAGAAGAGAGTCTGTGTCGGCGATGGCCGACATGGCCTGCTGTTCAATCTGGCTGCATTGTCCGGGGATGAGGTCGTCAGGGGCGCATGGAGCCACCGGCGGTGCATCATTGCAGGGAGACGAATGCAGCTCGGCCTTAAGCTGGTCGCGGCACAGGGAACGGAGCCCGCGGCTTGTAAGCCTGGCAGCCGCATCGGTTACGTCCCGGAAGGAGTAATTGTTGTCGGCAGCATATTGCAGGACCTCCAGGAACTCTTTGGGGCAGCTGGAGAAATGGCTGTCAAACAACTTCTTGACGAGATGCGGCACTTGCTGCAGCGCTACAGAGCCGGCCAAAGCCCCGGGCTTGCGGAGAAGGGTGCCCAGATAATGCTCCAGCTTCAATGACCAGCCGCCCTGTGCGGCAAGCCGCTCATGGGATGCGACTTTCTGCCTGTCGTGTATCATCACCAGGCGGTCGGAATACAGTTTTACAATGACCGTTTTGCCGACCAGGCGGTCCGGCACGGAGTAGTGGTTGCCCTTGACGCACACGGCCGACCATTTGCTGACGCTGTACTCCACGGCTTCGAAGCATCCGATGTCGCCGGGCCACGGCCGCATCGAGGCCAGGTCGGCGCTTATGCGCAGCTGCTTCTCTGCGGTGTCCGAGAAGGGAGCCTCGCTGTCCATCTCCCTGCATATCAGGTCAAGATGGGCTTGCGCATCGTCCAGCGAGGCGTAATCAACCGACAGCGAGAAGGCCTTGCGGCGCACATATTCCACGGAACGTTCGACATGGCCCTTTTCCCAGCCGGCACGCGCATTGCAGAAACGGAATGAGAAGGCATAATGGGCCGACAGACGTCGCAAGGCCTCTGTGGGAGTCTTTTCTGCAGGCCCAACAAACTCCTTGACCGCCACACGCATGTTGTCATAGACCATGATATGGGGCACGCCATTTATCTCACGGAAATAATTGCGGTGTGATTCCATGAAGGCCAGGGTGTCCTGACGCGAGAACAGACAGCCTCTGCGCTGGTTGCCGTGACAAGTGGTGAACACGGCCATGTACAGCTTGCGAAACTGGCCCCCTATAAGCAGCTTGACCTCGCCCCAGTCAAACTCGCACTCCTGCCCGGGAGCATATGACTGACGCACGTAGGCTTTCGTGTCTGCATCGCCCGAGGCCCTCTCTTTCGCAGTGACATAACGGCACACAGTCTGATAGCTTATCTGAACATGCTTGCGCTTCAGATCCTGCCAGATGTCTATCTTCTTGAGCTGCTGTTTACGCATCCCCTTCATGCGTCGCTGGCGGTTGATCTCCAGATACTTGTCTATCTCGGCCGCTATGGCCTGCGATAACTTCCTGGGTTTGCGCCCTTGCGTGTTGTAGGCAGGCTGCAGCGTAAGAAGATTCTCCAGAGCCTCATTGTCGGACGTCTCTTGTGTGGCCTCATACTTGGCCAGCACCTTGTCTACTGTTGTCCGGGATATGCCTAGCTTTCGGGCAATCCCGCGGCGGCTGTAATCACCGCTACGATACAAATGTACGATTGATTGTATTTCTACCACGGTTAACATGTTTTATGTCGGATTGGATTATGCCTTGAATATAGCAAAAAATCATCCGACGGTTAGGCCCCGTGGGTGGCACATTTTTGAATGAGTACCCTGGCCCACTTTTCAGTGAGCGGATACATAAATGCTTGACATGAGTATATTTGGAGCATTAGGAACAAGTCCCTCCAGCTCCACTTGCTACTACGGACACTCTGTAGACTAAATCAGACAAACCGCAGACTATCAATTAGTTCTGCGGTTTTTTCGTGTCTAATCCTTTCGATTCAGGACCGATTTCAGACCAAGAAAAGACCGTTACAGACATAGTTTCGTTACTAACTCGTTACTAAAA
>JAMPBP010000001.1:293102-404243 GCA_023666645.1 Clostridiales bacterium | reverse complement strand
GTGCCTATGGAACCGCCCTGTACGTTGCCGGCCCTCTCTGTGTCCTTTTTTGTCAATCCCATACCGTCGATCATGCCGTGGCCTGTGATACTCACATTTTCCGCGTCCTCAGCCCAAATCAACGAGTTGTGGAAATAGGTGTGGCCGCCGTCTTGATACTCAGGGAATCCTCCAAACGATTCACTCTCATCGTATGCGTTCATTTCGGCCGGGGCTGCAAGAATAGTGCTTCCGGAAGCGAGGTTGAGATGGATGTTTGATTTAAGCCTGATGCTTCCGCAAAGGTAAGTCCCGGCGGGTAAATAAATCTCACCGCCGCCTGCAGCCACAGCAGTCTCTATAGCATTATTGATAGCCGGAGAGTCGAGCGCTGTCCCATCCCCCTTGGCGCCAAACTCGCGCACGTCATATACCATTGCCGCAACGTGCATCATCCACATTGACAGCATAAAGAATGTGATAGTTCTTTTCATAATAATTGATTTATTGTTTATTTCATGAAAATTTATTTAGCGGTCGAGCCAATCGCGGAGCTGCTTTGACTTGTCGCGGCTCACGAGGATTTCCTCATCGGGGAAACCTGCTAACACAACACGGAGCTTGCGGTCCCAGTAATTTATCAATTTTCTGATGGCATTTATGTTTACAATAAACTGGCGGTTGGCCCGGAAGAACATATCCTCATCAAGTTGCATCTCACATTCGTCAATCGACATATCCAGTGCATAACTGTCGCCGTTTAAACAATAAAGCCTCAACATGCCGCAATCGTATTTCAGAAACGCCACGTCATCTACCCTGATAATCTCAAATCCATCTCGAAAGGGCACAAGGAAACGGCGGAGCGGAGCACCCTTTAAGGCCGGGGCTGTCAGTTGCTTTATCTCTGACAGTCTTTCAGGGATTTGCACCACAGCCTTTTTGATGGCGGCGGCAAGTTCTTCTTTCACAATCGGCTTCAGCAGATAATGTATGCTGTTGTATTGAAATGCCTTGACAGCATACTCGGAGTAAGCCGTCGTGAAAATAATACGGGTGTCGCAGTCCGTATCATCAAAGGCATCAAACACAAGCCCGTCCGACAGGCGGATGTCGGAGATTATCAGATCCGGCTTGTTTCCGGCGGCAAAATATTCCCTGACCGCCGACTGTGAAATCAGCGGGTCCTCAACTACAAATGTCGGATCTATGTCATTCAATAGTTTCTTCAGTCTGAGAAAGTTGGGCTGTTCATCCTCGATTATCAGTATTTTCATTTTGCGGGAAATAAAGGTATCTGTGAGATATATTTGTCGCCCTCCTGCCGGAAGGAAATGTTTTGCTTGCCAAAATCCTCATAGCGGTGCAATTAAAAATCGCCAACAGGTATTAAAAAATGACAGCCGCTGACAATCAACAATTTACCATCGCTAGATAAAATTTCCTACGTTTTCAGTTTACAAGATGAGCATAACGCTTCGTATTTTTCAATATGTCGCGGATAGAGTTGCCTCAGTCCAAATGCGAAATTACTAAAATTATTTGAATCAGAGGGGTATTACCCAAAGAAATCCGAGAATTTCACCGAAAACAAATCCAACTAAAAATAGCTAACAGCTCTTAAAAATACCAAAATCAATTCTATCGGTTAGTGCTTATTTTCTCATAAAGTACATATTTAATACGACTTCAAAATTATAATTTACTGATAATCAATACAAATACATCCATATCTCATTTGTGGGTGTCTTTTGAGGAACTCAAAAGGTTTTGGGGAACCGAGGCCCCACAAAACAACCTTGCAATGTAAAGGGAGTGCTCCGAAGTCGCACTCCCCATTTTCCGTTCCGATGAAAGCTGCAATAGCATGTTCAAACGGTATTGAAATTTTCTATCAGATTCCGTTGCTACCGCTTGCTTACAGCAATTTTTTCAGCTCATCCATGTCTGGAAGAGCATCCTTCAATGCCTCTGGCGTTTCTTGGGACGTGGTGTATGTTGCCACACCCATCGGTTTGTCGTAGTCCTGCATTACATATTCCACAAAGCTACGGTTTGCTTCCTTGCAAAGGACAATGCCTATTGAGGGGTTCTCATGAGGTTTCTTTACCTTGTCATCAAGAATGCGGAGATAAGTCATCAGTTGGGCAAGATAGCCGGACTTGAACTTCCCGGTTTTCAATTCAACCACAACCAGCGCATTGAGCTCGCGGTTGAAGAACAGCAGATCCGGGAAAAATTCTTCCAAGTAGATTTCAAGATGATATTGGTTGCCGACAAAAGCGAAGTCCTTGCCGAATTCCATTATAAACTTTTTGATGTTGTGGATAATCTGCTTCTCAACCACCCGCTCGTCGATGTCCTCTTTATCTCTTTCGCCTATTTCTTCGGTATTGATGAAGTCTAGAACATAGGAATCCTTAAAAGCGAGGACTGCATTACGAGCCATGACTTCATCATTAAGCGTCTGACCAAAATTATTAGGCAGAATAGCAAGCTTCGCAAAATCATCGTTCTTGATGATTTGTGCCAATGCTTTGGCTGACAGCTTTTCTTCAGCACAACGGTGGATATAGTAATACCTGGCCTTTATGTCTTTTACACCACTGAATATATGTATGTGGTGAGTGAAGGGGACCTTGAAAAAATCTTCAACCGGAAACTCTGCCGGATTCGGTATTCGTAATTCCCGAAATATATCTATTTTATCATCAGTTGATTGCAATTCGGTAATCGCGATTACCGAATTATCTGAAGTGAGCTCTATTATTTCCTTGCTGCCTGCATCAGTATCAAAAATCTGCCATTCCTCATAAAACTGGCGCATCTTTTTGAGGCTTTCAGCTGAATAGCCGCGCATTCCCGGAAGTAATTTGTATAATTGCTCACTGATTCGCCCCAATGCGCCTGTTCCCCAAAATCCGGCACGCGTATTTTTAGCAACATATTTTCCAATCCAGTAGTATGTTGCAAGTTGAATCCGATTAACACCCTTCAAGGCCTCATATTGTCCTTGAAGTATGGCCGTTTTTATAACCTCGGCTGCATGATTATATATTCTTGTTACTTCCTGATTCTGTTCCATATGCGAATTTACGAATTATTTGTCGGTCGGTCAAATTTCTTTCAGAATCGCGCACCGAGCTAAAACTCGACATGCGCTATTTGCCGACTCGCGAATATAACTATTTTTGAATAGTCGAGAGTATTGCAGCTATCTCTTAGGGAGACATTCCTTTCAAAGCCTCAATTACCTCCTCTTTCTTATTGTAGTTTTTCCACACCATTTAGCGCCTTATATTAAGACTGCGCCTTTGCCCTTGAGCTTGCGCTCTAATATCTTATCCGCGATTCGGGGACGGTATCTATTTAATCCTGCCATATTCAAATGTTTTAGGATGTAAAGATAATGTATTTATTTTACCTTTCGGTCGTTTGGCGTTATTTTGTTCGGTTGTTTGGCGTTATTTTATTCGGTTGTTTGGATAATTCTTATTCCGCTAATCGGCGAAAATCACTTTGTTATTTATAATTCAACAGAATACTCCGAAAAGTATTTTGGGCGAAATGTTGATTATTTACCCTCATTTCGCCCAATTATAATCGTATTTTCACTTGTTTATCGCTGAGATTACAGCCATTATCTGTTCCGGTGAGAGTCCCTTCAGCAGTTCAATCGCCTGTTCTTCTTTTGACTTGTTTGTATCGTCAGCCGCGGCTGGCGTTTTCAGACTGCCACCGGCGACTGCGTGCCGTGGGTTAGAACTCCACGTTCCATAAAAACAACGGCATGCCTGAAAAATGGCATGCCGTTTTCATTGCTATAGCAATGTTGATTTTATTTCTTCACATATTTTAAATTCACTGTTTTCCCGTCAAATGTCCATGACGATGAAGATGAAGGGAAACCCTTAGGAATTGAATTATCGTCGAACCATACATAAACAGTTAATACGTTATTTACTCCGGGGTTATCATAGCACCTGAATTCGGTCAGCTTGGCGTTCTTTGATATATCGAGAGAGGTCAATTGGTTTTCAGCGCAATAAAGGTTCTCCAGCTCAGTGTTCTTTGACAGATCGAGAGAGGTCAATTGGTTTTCAGGGCAAACAAGCCAGGTCAGCTTAGTATTCTTTGACAAATCAAGAGAGGTCAATTTGTTTTCAGTGCAAAAAAGTACTTCCAGCTCAGTGTTCTTTGACAGATCGAGAGAAGTCAATTTGTTTATAATGCAACAAAGTCTGGTCAGCTTGGTGTTCTTTGAGACATCGAGAGAGGTCAATTGGTTGTAATCGCAATCAAGCCAGGTCAGCTCGGTATTCTTTGACAGATCGAGAGAGGTCAATTGGTTGTAAACGCAATCAAGATAGGTCAGCTTGGTGTTCTTTGAGACATCGAGAGAGGTCAATTGGTTTGTGTTGCAATCAAGCTCGGTCAGCTTGGTAAAGTATTCTATGCCACGCAGTGAAGTTAAATGTTCTTTATGCACATCAACCTCTGTAATTTCAGCGACATCGGCAGGGGTTACCGTTTCGGCATTGCTAATAACTCCTTTTTCTTCAAGAACTTTTGCAAAACCGGGATCGATCCATTCGCTACCTACCAAATCTTTTCCGGGCACGTCATCGTCGCCACCACAAGCAGTGAAACCTAAGGCGGCAGCGCACACAAGCGCCAATAAATACAGTTTTCTCATTTTTTAATTGTATTGAAATTTTGATTTTTTTTGTAATTTGAATACAAAGGTACTGACTTTCACTCTACAACTACCCCCCCCCTGTTAAAAATTGTTAATATCATTATTTAATTTTGAATCAGAGGGGTACTACCCAAAGAAATCCGAGAATTTCATCGATAATAAATCCAACTAAAAATAGCTAACAGCCCTTAAAAATACCAAAATCGAAGTCACGTCTTTCGATTTATCCAACCAATTAGTACAATCTTGGTACATACTCAGATTTGTAAATGATTGTATAATAGATAAATATACACTGCAAAAGAAGTTAAGGCATGTCTCAGGTTAAAAAGCAAGTTGCAACTTAAATGTATTGCCATCGGAAGGTTCTGAAGTTTAATTCTCTGTACTTTAATTGTTGTTATTTTTATGGGAATTTGTGATGTAATGTTGCCATTTTCAGCTATTATTTCTATTTTTGTAGTTTACGAAATATGACGGTTTTGATAAACGGAGGACTCATTAAGGCTTATTGTTATGGGTTTTAGAGAGTTTAGGTTTACAATAAGTTTAAATGAGCAAGATATGACTATACCACAACTTATAGAACAGGCTTCGCGAGGGAGGGGATTCTCATTTGAGGTGCTTCCTCCGTTGAAAGGCAGGGGAATTGCCCGTCTGTTTGAGGAAATTGACCAGCTGATGCCCTATGGACCATTGTATATCAACATAACTACCCACCGTAGCGAGGTCGTGGTGAAAACCGACACCGATGGGTTGACACGACGGTATACAGAGCGTTCGCGCCCCGGTACTGTTGCTGTGGCTGCCGCTATCAAGAACCGTTATGGTATAGAGGCTGTGCCCCACATTATATGTAGCGGTTACTCGCGGTTGGAAACAGAGTATGCTCTCATTGATTTGAGCTTCCTCGACATACGCAATTTGCTCGTGTTACGAGGTGACAAAGCCAAACATCACAACTGTTTTGTGCCGAACGCCGATGGTCACGGTCATGCCATAGATCTGGAACGGCAGGTAAACACATTCAACAGTGGCTTTTTTACCGATGGAACTGAGATGGACGCACCGCCGGTTATCCCGTTTGACTATGGCGTTGCCGGTTATCCCGAGGTACATCTTGAGGCTAACGATGCCGATAGTGACTTGAGATCTTTGAAAAATAAGATTGATGCCGGAGCATCATATATTGTGACCCAGATGTTCTTTGACAATGAAGCTTATTACCGATTTGTCGAGCGGTGTCGCGATGCGGGCATTGATGTGCCTATTGTTCCGGGACTCAAGCCTATAGTGAATCGCAGGCAGATGAACATATTGCCTGCCGTTTTTGGAGTTCAGTTGCCTGTGGAACTTGTTGATGCTCTCAGTATGTGTGACAGTGACGAGGAGGCCAAGCGTGTCGGTGTGGATTGGTGTTACCGTCAGGCGGTCGATTTGTACCGGCATGGAGTGAACAGTATCCACTTCTATTCACACAATGCTATGCCAAGCGTGCTCGGCATAGTGAAACAACTTAAGGAATCGTCGATGATATGACGGCTCCAATGGTCAACAATTGAGGCATGTGAAATGATATGTGGTGTATGACTTGGTTGTATACTGCAAGTTGTGGGACATGCTATAAAATTTAAATGAGTTCGATATATGAAATTCAGCGATATCCCCGGTCATGAAGGTGTCAAACAACGGTTGCGTGTACTGGCTGAAACTGACAGGGTACCACATGCGCTTCTTATACATGGCCGTGCGGGCGTAGGAAAGATGATGATGGCAAGAGCGTTTGCCCAATATTTGCATTGCACCAATCGACAGGATGGCGATAGTTGCGGTTGTTGTCCGGCATGCCTGCAGCACCAATCTTTCAATAATATAGACACACATTTCTCCTTCCCGGTATTGAAGAGGAAGAGTGAGACTGTGTCGGACGATGAGATAGACAATTGGAGGCACTTTCTCACCGATAGTCCCTACATGGATTTCTCCAAATGGTTGTCGCTGCTCGACAATATCAATGGGCAACCGCTGATTTATGTGGAGGAAAGCGCTGATATAATGCGGCGTATGAATGTGACGTCGCATGCCGGACGCCAGATTGTCATCATGTGGCTGCCCGAGCGCATGATGCCCGAATGTGCCAACAAACTGCTGAAGCTTATTGAGGAGCCACAGGGCGATTCAATGTTCATTCTTGTGAGCAATGATGCAGAGTCGATACTGCCTACGATTTTTTCACGAACCCAGCGTGTGGAGATGCTGCGGTTGAGCGATGCCGACGTGGCGGCCTACGTAGAGTCCAGATATGGTATCAATCATAATGATGCACTCGCTATTGCCCATCTTGCAGATGGAAGTATGCTCGAGGCCGACTACCGTGCTACAAATATCAAGCAACAACGCCAGTTTCTTGACATGTTCATGAGCCTCATGAGGCTTGCTTATCAGAAACGTGTGTCAGAATTACGTACATGGGCTAATGAAGTCGCTGCCCTGGGACGTATGGGAGCCATTGAATTCCTCTCATATTGTCTCGACCAGATACGTGAGAATTTTATCTACCATCTGCACGTTCCTCAACTTAATTATCTCACTGTTGATGAGAATGCTTTTGCCGCTAAATTCCACACTTTCATCAACGAGCGTAATGTATTGGAACTCACTTCACGTATAGAGCAGAGCATTAGGGATATACGTGCCAACGGAAATGGAAAGATCATAATGTACGAACTGGCCGTCAGGGTCATAATGCTGTTACGTCGATGACACCTTTCCTGCAGGAGATAGCAAAATATTATATTGAAAAGCACGGACGTGGTCTCATTGATTACTGCTTTGTGTTTCCCAATAAGCGTGCCGGCGTGTTCTTCAACCATTTTCTTGCTGTGGAGTCGCAGATAGCCGGATATCCTCTCATTCACCCTGAGGTAATGACAATCAGCGACCTTGTCATCGAGATTACAGGTGACATTGAAGCCTCGCGCATAGAGCAGCTGTTCCTGCTCTATCGTTGTTACCGTAATGTTATGGAACGCCACAAAGCTGATGATGACGATCCGGTGGCCATCGATTTCAACCGCTTTCAGTATTGGGGCGATATCCTTATAAATGACTTTACTGATGTTGACAAATATATGGTCGACTCGGCCCAACTGTTCCACAATATTGAGGCTTTGCGCGAGATAAGTGCCAATTATCTCACCCCCGAGCAGATTGACGTGATAAAGCGTTACTGGGGTGAGGATAAATTGCCTCGACAGGCCGCCGAGTTCTGGAATCATGCAGTGCATGAGATTCATCGCAGCAAGGACAATGGGGAGCACAATCACAAAATCGTGGCATCGTTTGTCAAATTGTGGCAAGTGATGGATGAACTATACCATGCATTCAATGATGAACTGCAGTCACGTCAGCTTGCCTATCAAGGTATGATATATCGCAGGGCTCTCGAGATTCTACGGGATATGCCAGCCGGAGAACTTCCCTATGAACGCTATGTTTTTATAGGATTCAATGTGTTGTCGACAGTTGAAGAAAAACTGTTTGAAACATTGAAAGCCAAAGGTATTGCCGATTTTTTCTGGGATTATGCATCTCCGGCATTCGATGACTCGGAAAATCATGCAACCCGCTTCTTGAAAAAATATGTCAAGGAGTTTGCTTCTCCTGCTGATGCAGCCGGGATAGGACACCGCATCGATCATTGGCCTCAGATTGATATCATCGGTATCCCCTCGGTCAACGGTCAGCCAAAGGTAGTAGCCGGGATTTTGCAACGGTTGTTCAAGAATGATAGAGAGAGGAGAGTGGGTGACAACATTGACAGGGAGCTCCTGTCAACGGCCATTGTGCTCCCTGATGAGGGCTTGTGTATGCCAATCATCAACTCGCTGCCCGAAGGAATAAATGACATCAATGTTACAATGGGCTATCCGTTGCGTGACACAGCTGTAGCCTCACTGGTGTCGAGAATTGTGGGAATGCAACTCAGGGCAAAGGTGACAAGCTTTGAAAACAGTTTTTTTAAGGAAGATGTCATCAATATTCTCTCACATCCCATAATACGTTCAATCGATTCAGCCACATGTGACAAGATTGTAAAGGAAATAAATGAAAAGCGACTGTTCAACGTTCCGGTATCGCTGTTGGACAATCCTATATATGAAACATTGGGACCGTTGTTTGTGCCTGTCAACGAGTCGGGGTCGAGCCGTGAAGTATTTGCCTATCTCAAGACATTGATACACTGGCTGCTTGATTGTGTCATCAAGCAACACACCATAGTTGAAGATAATGAAGATAATAGTGATGAGGCTGATGAGGACCGCTTGAATGAGCTCCGCCTGTCGGCTGCGGGAGCTATGGAAGCCGGCTTTCTTAAGCATTATCTTGAGGCAATCGATGAGTTGCAGCGCATGCAGCGTTGTCACCTTGGTGATCTGCAGGTGGATTTGAACGACTCGACGATATTCCGCATGGTGGAACGTCTCATGGCAGGAGGCTCTGTGGCTTTTGAAGGCCGTCCTCTTAAAGGGTTGCAAATCATGGGTATGCTTGAAACACGAGCCCTTGATTTTGACAACATAATTATAACTTCGATGAATGAGCGCATATTTCCCCGCAAGCATTTTGCAAGTTCGTTCATTCCTCCGGCTTTGCGTTACGGTTATGGCATGGCAACGATGGAGTATCAGGAAAGCATCTCGGCCTACTATTTTTATCGTCTCATCTCAAGAGCTCAGCATGTATACATGCTTTATGATACCCGTTCACAGGGAGCGAAGAGTGGTGAGCCATCGCGTTACATCAATCAGCTAAGATATCTCTATAATCCGCCCATGATGAATATTTCAATGGCGGGATATAAGCTTCAGGTACAAGATAATCCCAAGGTAGAGATGGTGCTGGATAAAACGCGTATTGAAAAGTTGGGAAAGTATGTGTCGCCTTTCAGCCAGCTTACACTGTCGGCTTCGTCAATCAACAGTTATATTGATTGCAGGGTGAGGTTTGCTCTGAATTATATCGAAGGATATAATGACCATAACGATCCTTGTGATTATATTGACGATGCTATGTTTGGAAATATTGTCCACAAGGTTGTCGAGCGTTTGTATAAATCTTTGCAGACTGGGGGACGTCCGGTGGTCATAGACCGAGGTGTCATTAATAAATTACGGCAACCATCGGTAATAGAGCCCGAGATTCGCAAGGCTGTGAACAATTTGTTCTTGAACAAGGACAAAGATGACATGACACCGCTCACAGGTGAAAATGAGCTTTTGGGCAAGATGATGCTTCAGCTGGTAAGGAATATGCTTGACCATGAACTCGACGATTATGACACATTCACGTTCATCGATGCCGAGAAGAAAGGCAACATAAGGTTGAAGGTTTCCGACCGCCTCACTATTAACCTGAAATATATAATTGACCGTATAGATTCGGTAATAGGTCCCGACGGACGACGCGTCATAAGAATCATTGATTACAAGACCGGTGTCGATGATACAGTCACCACCGTCGACAGGATGTTTGTCCCCTACAAGAAGAATATGGTGATGAAGCGCGACAAGGCTATCTTGCAGCTATTCATCTATAGCAATGCTTTTGTTCAGGATCCAGATAATGCTTCTTATTTTATTGATAATCCTGCTATTCAGCCAATGCTATATAAGTTCAAGTCGATAGGGAGCAATGAACCGCCCAAACCTATTGTCATCAATGATGAACCATTATACGACTTCAGGCAGTTCAATGATGAGGTAATGGCCCGGCTTGATGAAGAGCTTTTCCCATTGTTCAATGCTACTGATGGAGATGATTACAAGTTGAGCATTCCCGATGATGACCATGTGTGTGGGTTTTGCAAGTTTACAACTATATGCAGGCGTAAGGAGTCATGAGTGCAGGGTTATATGTTCATGTCCCATATTGTCACTCAAAGTGTGCCTACTGTGACTTTTATTCCGTGCCCGACAGTTCGACAATGAGCCGATATGTCGGTGCTGTATTGCAAGAGGCTCTGATGCGACGCGACGAGTTGCATGATGAGCCGTTGTCAACGGTCTATATAGGTGGTGGCACACCTTCTTCAATGGGAGGAAGGCTGCTTGGTGATCTGATCAATGGACTCGGCGGTATCTTCAGCTTTGACAGAGTGATAGAAATGACAACAGAGGTGAATCCTGAGGATGTCGACACCGACCTGTTGGGAAGTCTCAGGGCTTGTGGAGTGAACCGTGTGAGCATGGGTGTGCAATCGCTTGTCGACAAGGAATTGGTCAATGTGGGGCGTCGTCACTCTGCTTCTACAGCACTGAGGGCTTCACGGTTGATCGCTGATAATTTTGACAATTATAATCTTGATCTGATATTCGGTTTACCGGGTCAGACAATCGAGTCTTTGAGCTATTCGCTCGATCGGCTGATCGAGCTGAGACCGCCTCACCTGTCGGTCTATCTGCTTTCTTACGAGCCGGGCACACGTCTTTATGCAAGGCTTACCGCCGGAAAAATCATTGAAGCCGATGACTATTTGGTGACCCGTATGTATCATCTTATCACCGAACGGCTGGGTGTCGCCGGGTATGAACATTATGAGATTTCCAACTATGCACTCCCCTCATTCCATTCACGTCACAATTCAGCTTATTGGAATTCGACGCCCTATCTGGGGCTGGGACCCTCGGCCCATAGCTTTGATGGATTGACCCGGCGTTTTAATCCTCCGGGTGTCAGGAAATATATTGAAGAATTGTCGGGAAGAAGTCTGATATGTGAAATAGATGATGAGACAGATGAGAATCGGTTCAATGATTATATAATAACAAGATTGCGCACATCGGCCGGACTCGAACTAAAGTCGCTTGAGAGGCAATCATTCGGATATCTGATTCCGCAAATGTTGCCGGCTATGAATGCGCTCGTTGCTACAGGCCAGCTAATAGTTGATGAAGGAATAGTGAGAATTCCTTCCAGGCTATGGCTGACTGCCGATGCAGTGATGCGGGAATTGATTGTTTAACACATTAACTATATAGAGTAAAAAAAGAAAAAATGCAGGAATATGCATCTACATTACTGGAGAATGCCGTGACCGAACTTTCACGCTTGCCGGGTATAGGGCGTAAAACCGCCTTGCGTCTGGCTCTTCACCTGTTGCGTCGTGACGAGCATGAAGCTGTGGCTCTTGGCGAGTCGCTTGTCAAGTTGCGTCGCGAGGTGACCTACTGCCGTTGTTGCCACAATATTTCCGAAAGCGATGTGTGCAGCATATGTGGCGACCCTTCGCGCGACAATTCAACAGTGTGTGTGGTTGAAAGTGTGAAAGATGTAATATGTTTTGAGCGCACGGGGCAGTATCATGGACTTTACCATGTGCTCGGTGGCCTCATATCACCACTCGACGGTGTAGGACCTGAAGTGCTTGAAATCGATTCGCTTGTGGAGCGTGTTGATTCTGATGATGTGAAAGAAATCATACTTGCTTTGAGTGCTACGATGGAGGGTGATACAACATGTTATTACATATATCGTAAACTTGGCACGCGCAGCGTCAAGGTGACCCAGCTGGCGCGAGGTGTGTCGGTGGGCAACGATATAGAATATACCGATGAGATTACTCTCGGTCGAAGTCTTTTGAATAGAACCGATTTTGCAAGCTCAATATGAAGCCGGTGATTGACAACAGCATGTTAAGCGATGGTATCGTGACTCTGCGGGCTCCCGAACCGCAGGATATCGACATGATGTATCTTACTGAAAATGATGTCGCTCAATGGAACGATGGTGTGACGTTCGCACCTGTGTCCCGGAAGCAATTGTGGGATTATATCGAGAATTATGATGGCAATATATTTGCAACCGGACAGTTGAGACTGGTTATTGTCCACCGTAATGAATTTGCCGGGGTTGCCGACCTTTATGATTATGACCGGGTGAATCATCGTGCCTATGTGGGCATTACTGTCATAAAGTCAATGAGGCATGATCATGTTGCAACGCGTGCACTCTCTCTGTTGATTAAACTGTGTGGCGAGGTCCTGGGTATGCATCAGCTCGCTGCTGTTGTGAGATGTGACAACGAGCCCAGTGTGAAATTATTCAGGAATGCCGGTTTTACAGAGACCGGTCGTTTTACCGATTGGATAAAACGGGGCAGGGGATATGTATCGGCCTATCATTTCCAGAGGTTAGTTGGACCCGGGATACATGGGGTGGAATAACCAGCCACGGTAGTCGGGTCCCATGGATCTTACCGTACGGTGCCAGAATGAGTCCTGCTCGCCGGTGAGCAATAATGAAGAATCAGCCGGGCGGGTGACAGCCCATACACTCTGTTTCAACTCCCGGTCGAGTTGTCCGGGTTCCCAGCCGCTGTAGCCTATGAAGAATCTGATTATCCCCTCAGTGGGGTAACCATCACTGATATATTGAAGAACCTGGTCGTAATCCCCTCCTATATATAGTCCTGGAATAATTTCTATGCTGCCGTTGAATATGTTACCAAGGGTGTGTAGATAAAACATGCGGTCTTCACCTACGGGTCCACCGCTGAACAAAGGTACCGAATCAGCCCGATCAACATCGCTGGTCACATCATTGAGCGTGTAGGTCGTAGGCTTGTTGAGGGTAAGTCCCATGGAGGCATACCCTTCGGCATGGTCCACAAGCAGTATTACGGCATGGTTGAAACACTCCTCCTGCAGGAAAGGCTCTGCCACAAGTAATGACCCACTCTCGGCTTTGCCTGCAGGGTGCTTGATGTTGAAGATGGTAGAACGTAAATCGGCTGGCATAATGGGAAATATTAATTAACTTTAAGCAAGTGCTGTAAACCGGCCCATACGATGCCAGGTTTACAGAGCTTGCTTATTGTAAAACAAATTCTCATACCGGTTTGGTTCAAACAATCCGGTTCAAACAATCACTCATGCTCGAGCAGGAAGCGCTCAGCGTCAATTGCTGCGCGACAACCGGTGCCTGCTGCCGAGACTGCCTGCCGGTAGCGGGGATCGGCAACATCACCGGCGGCAAATACTCCATCGACATTGGTCGCTGTGGTATTGCCGGGCAATTTTATGAAACCGGCCTCGTCAAGTTCGATATAGGGCCTGAACACCTCGGTATTTGGGCTGTGGCCTATGGCAAGGAAAAAGCCGTCGATAGCGATCTCGAATTGTTGCTCGCGTTCGGTCCCCTTGTTTTCCACCAAACGGGCTCCTTCTACCACTTCTTCACCAAAAAGTCCTACAGTGTTGGTATTGAAGAGCACTGTGATATTAGGCTTTTCGAGTACACGACGCTGCATGACCTTAGACGCGCGCAGTACGTCACGTCTTACAATAAGGTATACTTTTGATGCCAGTGTGCTCAGATATAAAGCTTCCTCACATGCCGTGTCTCCACCACCCACTACTGCCACAACCTTACGGCGGTAGAAGAATCCGTCGCATGTGGCGCAGGCCGATACCCCCATGCCCATATATTTCTGCTCGTCGGGGAGTCCAAGATATTTGGCCGATGCACCTGTTGCTATGATTACTGTCTCAGCTACAATCTGAATATCACCGTCAATCTCAACTTTGAACGGCCGGCTTTCAAAGTTCACCCTGGTCACTTGTCCCTGGCGAACATCAGCTCCATATTTCAACGCTTGGGATTTTAGGTCGTCCATCAGCTGCGGTCCTGTAACACCCTGAGGGTAACCTGGGAAGTTCTCTACTTCGGTTGTGGTGGTGAGCTGTCCGCCCGGCTGTATCCCTTCGTAGAGTATGGGCTGCAGATTGGCTCGTGAGGCATAGATGGCTGCGGTGAATCCGGCTGGGCCACCTCCTATGATTAGGCATTTGGTATAGTTGATCTGTTCCATTTTATGTTTATGAGTTCTTTATCTTAGGTCAATTATTTCAACGCCCGGGTGGGTCTTGGTGTTGAACCGGAAAGTTTCATCGTTGGCGTTTTTGAGATTTTTTATTGTTTTTATCAATATATTATACTGTTCACCGGTTGCGGTGTATACGATTATAGCTCCTGGATTCCATGAACCTGAGTAGACCGTAATCATAGCCGATGCTATGCCTGATTCTTTTGATTTGGAAACCAGGTGTAGTTCATAACTGCCAGGTTTGGTCCCTGCCATCTCTGCATTGAACTGCGACGATAGTGTACTCAGGATTATGAGCGGATTGACTTCGGCCAGTTCTTCCTTAGTGGGCTGGGTGACATTCACTTCGTTGGTACTTGTCGATAGTGTCCATTGTGTCTTGCCGTCATACCATGTCGACAGGTCATCGGTGACGATGACAAATTTATCGCCAGAGAGAGTCAGTGATCCACTTTGGGTCATTCCTGAAGCCATGACGGTGAATGTGGCTTCAATCGGTTGTGCCGACACGCGTTTCACAACATTGGCAAGTATACTTGCCGCAGTCTCGGCTGCTTGCATGCATGACACTGTAGCCAGTGCCGCTGCAATCAATAATATCTTTCTATACAGGGTAAACAATTTCAAAGGAATTTTAGGTTGTTCATGATTGCTGTTGTCAATCGTATTAAAAGCTGAGGCCACTTTAGAGCATTGACTCGAGTTGGAAGATGTCGATAAGTACATTCCTGGGCTTGCTTCCTTGTGCTGCGCTTACTATGCCAGCCGATTCAAGCTGGTCCATAATTTTGCCTGCGCGGTTGTAGCCAATGGAGAATTTGCGTTGCAGCGATGATGTTGAAGCTGTGTCTCCACCGGCGCAAAGGAACCTTGCTGCATCTTCAAACAGAGGGTCTCGCTCAGTAATGGATCCAAGGGCGATATCACCGTCGGCAGCCGGGGGCTCGGGCAAGTAGTAGGGGTGGTCGAAACCGGGTTGCGAGCTGATGTTGTCAACCAGAGCTTCAACCTCTGGAGTATCGATGAATGCACATTGTACGCGCTCGAGCACTCCATTGTGGGAGAAGAGCATGTCACCGCGTCCTATGAGCTGATTGGCACCGGTACGGTCAAGAATTACTTTGCTGTCGACGGCTGTCGCTACACGGAATGCTATGCGGCCGGGGAAATTGGCTCGGATAATACCTGTTATGACATTGGCGCTTGGTCGCTGGGTTGCGATAATCATGTGCATTCCCACTGCTCGTGCTTTCTGGGCTATGCGTGCTATAGGGGTTTCGATTGCTTTGCCCGACATCATGATGAGGTCGGCAAACTCATCGACAATTATAACTATGTAAGGTAGGTAACGGTGTCCTTTCTCAGGGTTGAGACGATGTTCGGCAAATTTTTCGTTATACTCCGATATGGAGCGTACATTGGCATCTTTGAGCAGGTTGTAGCGGTTGTCCATCTCAACGCACAGAGAATTGAGCGTACGTTCCACCTTCTCCGGAACTGTTATCACTGAGTCCTCTTCTTCTTCGAGCTGGGCCATGAAATGATATTTCAGCTTGCTGTAGAGACTGAACTCAACCATTTTGGGATCGACGAGAACAAATTTGAGCTCGGAAGGGTGTTTCTTGTAGAGCAGTGATGCGATGATAGCATTCAATCCAACCGATTTACCCTGTCCGGTAGCACCGGCTACAAGAAGGTGTGGCATCTTGGCCAGATCTGCTATATATATGTCATTGGATATGGTAGCTCCCATGGCCATGGGGAGCTGATACTTGCATTCCTGAAAAGCCTTGGACCCGAGAACAACGCGCATCGAAACTGTTTGCGGGTCCTGGTTGGGAACTTCGATACCTATGGTGCCTTTGCCCGGTATAGGGGCTATGATGCGTATTCCCAGGGCGGCAAGGCTCAGTGCAATGTCATCCTCAAGGCGTTTGATTTTGGCTATGCGCACACCCTCGGCCGGTATAATCTCATAGAGGGTGACTGTGGGGCCCACGGTTGCCTGTATCTTTGAGATTGGAATGCCATAACTTTTCAGTGTCTTGGTGATCTGTTCCTTGTTGGCGTCTTGTTCGTCACGGTCCACATTGTTGGTCTTGCTGGACCTGTTGATGAGCAGGTCGAGCGCCGGGCGCTTATAGCGTGACAACTCGGCAGTAGGGTCATATAGTTGAGACTTATCCTCTTTGCCTTCCTCGATAGTTGCAACGTTGATATCAAATCCGGGCTCGGCGTTGTTTGTCCCTATGCATGCCGATGGTTGGTCGGTGTTGTCATTGGTTTCCTCAGTTGTATCAACTACGGGTACCTCATCAACATCGTCAATGGCTGGCATTATCATGAATTCGGTATCTGAATCTTGATTGTGGGAATGCTCGTCGGTAGTGTCAACGGGGTCGGTCTCGATATCCTGTTCACGGGTTATGGATTCATCGTCAAAACTTACATTGACCGTCATCATCTCGGGTTTGTTGTCGACGGTAATATTTTCGGTATCATCATCTGTAGCTGGCGAGTTCCCGTCATGTGGCATATAGGCCGAGTGATTGTTCCCGGTCGATTCTCCGGCCTCGGTATCGTCATCAACCTTAGGCTCTGTCTTGGCTTTGGAGTCCTGGTTATCGCCAGGGTGGCCGGTGCTTTTTTCCTCTATTTTTTTCTCTATGACAGGGTGTGCGGCACGATAGGCTTTCTGAATCTTGCTGAAGAGTTTGCTGATGTCGTAGATATACATATAAGTAAGGATTGCAAGCAGAGCCACACTCACTCCTATAGCTCCAATCCATTGAATGCGGGCTATGAGCCACAGATTGATGTATCGTCCATGAAATCCTCCATATGGGAATACGCTCTCGAGGTTGAAGTAAAGGTCGACCAGCCCCACAATGAGCGAAATTCCTATTGCCGATATGAGGCATTTCAAAGTGAGGCTCCAGAAGTGTATCTTCATGTCGGTTTTTATCAGAGCCACACCTATAATGAACAGGTAGATCACGAGCACGAGAGAACCGACTCCCAGACCATTGGTTATGAGCTTATGGGCTGCAATGGCACCCATGGGACCCGTGATATTGTCGACAGTAATGCCGTTGGCGACCATTTGCTCTACCGTGAAGTGGTTGAGCTTGCTTTGATCGTCGGCGGCTGTCGAGAAGTAGGACATTGCAGCGATAACCAGATAGGTAGCTATTATTATTAAGATGACACCGGTGGCTGCATGGGTGCGTTTATCCATAAAGAAGCGTATGAATGCCGGCCATTGGCGGGGCGCTTTTGTTTGAGAGTTGAGCTCTTCATGCAATGGCGTTGACAGTCGGGAGGGATCCTTTGTCGATTGTTTGGACTTGCGGCCTTGACGTGATCTGGTATGCGTGCTGTTATCGACAACCTCGGTTGTGTTGTCTCCAATATTGTCAGGGTCGTAGTCTATGGTGTGGTTGTAATGATCGGTAGGTGTTGTCATGAAAAGAGTGTGTGTGAATTGGAGCCCGGGATATTTTTAAGCGATTTGATGCGTTCAGTGGGGTTAGGTGAATTGAACACATAGCTGCCGGCTACGAGAATATCGGCACCTGCTTGTGACAGCAATGGCGCTGTTTCGGCATTTACACCACCATCTATTTCTATAAGAGCATGGGAACCGCTTGTTTCTATCAGTTCCTTGAGACGGGCTATTTTTTTTAACGTGTTAGGTATGAACTTCTGACCACCAAATCCTGGATTGACTGACATTAGCAATACCATGTCGAGCTGGTCGATAATATCGACAAGGGTCGAAACCGGGGTGGCGGGGTTCAATGTCACTGCGGCTTTCATGCCCGCTTCCTTGATTTCGCTGACCGTGCGGTCCAAATGTATGCAGGCCTCCTGATGAACATTCATAAGTGTTGCACCTATATCGCTAACCTGAGTAACAAATTTCGATGGATTTACAATCATCAGATGCACATCGAGAGGTTTTGTGCATAGTTTCCCTACAGCCTTGAGCACTGGAAAGCCGAAGGATATGTTGGGTACAAACACCCCGTCCATTATGTCGAGATGAAGCATGTCGGCATCGCTGGCGTTGATCATTTCTATGTCATGTTGCAGATTGGCAAAATTGGCGGCCAGAAGTGAGGGCGATACTATCATAGCGGTAGGATTATTAATCTATTAAAAAGGGCATAATTCTATTTCTCTCGAGTAGTGTGGCTTTTTGAAACTCAACGGTCTATGCTACCGATTTGCGAGGCTTGAAAGCATTCCACAGAATGTAGAGAACACAGAGACCGAGTATTGAGAATCCGGCTATTGTAAGGTAAGAATTATATTTTTCAATCATGGCAAAGAGCTCATCGCGTGTGTATGACATTCCCAGCCACCAACCCAGCAGTGCGAGTATAATATTCCACACAAGGGCACCGAGTCCTGTGTACAAAATGAACTTGGCGATGTTCATGCGGGCAAGGCCGGCCGGAATTGAGATAAGCTGCCTCACTGCTGGAATGAGTCGGCCTATGAATGTTGATACTGCGCCATGCTTGTCGAAGTATTGCTCGGCGTGCTCAACCTTCTCACGAGATAAAAGGCAGGCATGGCCTAATCGGCTATCGGCAAATGCATATATTATGGGACGTCCTATCCACATCGACAGCAGGTAGTTGATGACGGCTCCGACAATGGCACCAAGAGTTGCTACAATCACAACCATGTAGATGTTCATATCGGTGCCGGTCGCGCTGTCGGCTATCATGAGCGAGGTGGCAAGATAGGCTGCCGGTGGTACAATTACTTCGCTCGGAAATGGTATGAAGGAACTTTCGACAACCATGAGCCAGAATACCATTAAGTAACTTGCGTTATCCATGAACCAGTTGAAGATGCCCACGGCATCCCATGATAGAGGAACTGATGCTGTTATGAGTAAATCAATCATTGATTATGTGTTGTTATACGATTCTTAATAGTTATACAAAGATAATAAACAATCGGGGAGGGTGGGGTTATTGAATGTTGATTAACTTCAATTAACATTGGGTGTTTCTTAAATCATCCAGCATGAGACGGTAATATTCGGCTTTTTTCTCAAGTTTTAGTGGGTAGGCTCTGCTTGTAGAAGGCATGCGCCATATCTTGAGGCCATCGCGGCTCATGGTGTATTCGCCCATTTTGGGTATCTCTGTCTGTGTGAGTCGGGCAATGACGCCTGCGGCTTTCTCACCGGTGGTTGCCAGTGTGTGGCAGTGGGGCATCGACTCCAGCAGCTGTGCCAATGGGACAGGGGTGACTATTTCAAGATACTTATCTGACGCATTCCCTTTGAGACGGCGTATCTGTCGGCATGTGTCGTGCAAGGCAATGTGATGGTCAGTGAGCAATTGCTTGATTTTAGTCAAATCAAATCCTTTACCATCATGACGGTTCAAGGCGTTGCGGTCATTGTAATATATGATTCCCATCATGGGCCAGAAGTCATTAGTGCGGTTGGGATAATAGAAATCCATTGACCATCGTTTGGGCTGTGGTGGGAATGTCCCCATGATCAAAATTCGGGCATCAGGTGGAATGAAAGGTTCCCAAGGGTGTGTTTCAATCTCGTCCATAAAAGTAGTATAGGTAATAAAAACGGAACTCCTGAAGGATAAGCGTCCGGAGTCCCGTTGTGTTTATATAGGGTTTTAATTATAGGTTCTTACTGTCCAAGATAGGTCTTCAAGAGTTTGCTCTTTTGACCCTTGAGACGGCGTATGGCCTTCTCTTTAATTTGTCGCACGCGCTCACGTGTCAGATCGAACTTATCGCCAATCTCCTCCAGTGTCATTTCCTGACAACCTATGCCGAAGAACATTTTCAATATTTCACGCTCTCGCTCGTGAAGTTGATTGAGAGCTCGATCAACTTCGCGCGACAATGATTCCTGATTGAGCGATGCATCGGCCATGGGGGAGTCATCGTTGGTGAGCACATCGAGAAGGCTGTTGTCCTCGCCTTCTACAAATGGGGCATCGACCGAAATGTGACGTCCGGATACTTTAAGCGTATCGGCAATCTTCTCGACAGGCACATCAAGTGTCTGGGCCAGTTCTTCGGGTGAGGGGCGGCGCTCATGCTCCTGTTCAAATTTTGACAGAGCCTTGCTTATTTTGTTGAGTGAGCCTACTTGGTTGAGCGGCAGACGCACTATGCGTGACTGCTCGGCAAGTGCTTGCAATATGGATTGGCGTATCCACCACACTGCATATGAAATAAACTTGAAACCACGCGTTTCGTCAAACTTTTGTGCTGCTTTTATCAGGCCAAGGTTTCCCTCGTTGATTAGGTCGGGAAGGCTCAATCCCTGATTTTGATATTGCTTGGCAACTGACACGACAAAACGCAAGTTGGCTCTTGTCAATTTGTCAAGAGCACGCTGGTCTCCCTGTTTGATGCGTTGTGCAAGTTCAACCTCCTCTTCTACAGTTATAAGGTCCTCTCTACCAATCTCCTGAAGGTACTTGTCGAGCGATGCGCTCTCACGATTGGTGATGGATTTGGTGATCTTTAGTTGTCTCATTCTTCTTCAGTAGTGCTTATCGAACTGCAAAGTTACAAAATATCCAACATATTAACGTCAAGAATTCTCACTTTATTATGTATATTTAATTTTTATTCGTTGCTTTTTATCCGTAATAAGAGCCCATTCGATAAGGAATGTTAAAGCTGGGCTCTAAGTCCGGTTCTTAGGTTCATTTTCCCAGGAAAAAGAAACAGCCGCGAGTTGATGTTCACGGCTGCTTCTTCAATCATTAGTATGTGTGTTAAGCTGTAGCTTGATTAATTGCCGGATTGTGGCAGGTTGTCCTTTTTATTTGTATCGTGACCATTGTATGAGTTGCTTGATGGTGGGTTTTTTGCCATACATGAAGATGCCTACGCGGTACACTTTGCCGGCAAACCACACTATTCCTACAAATGAGGCATATAAAATGACCAATGATACGATTATCTCCCATGTGGGGATGCCAAATGGAATACGTGTCATCATAACCATTGGCGATGTGAATGGAATCATGGAAAGCCATACAGCCAATGATGAGGTGGGGTTGGCGGCTATAGTCGTTGACACGAGGAATCCGATGATAAGCGGGATGATGACAAAGCTTTGCAATTGGGAGCCGTCCTGAATATTATCGACCGACGAGCCGATAGCGGCATACATCGCGGCATATAGCAGGAATCCACCCGTGAGAAACAGCAGCAGGTAACCGAATATCAAGGCTATGTAACCGGGGTTGCCAAGTACACTTAGCGCCTGGAGCCCTTCGATGCTCATTGAGGATTGAGTTGCATCGAGTGTACCCGCATTATATGATGCAACCTCCTGGGCTATTTCGGGAGCCAGGAATATTGGTAATACCAGTGATGAGAGCACAATCATGATGCCTGTCCATAATGCGAGCTGGGTCACTGCTACGAGACCTACTCCGATGATTTTGCCCATCATGATTTGCATTGGCTTCACTGAGGTTACCACCAGTTCCAGGACTCGGTTGTTTTTTTCCTCGATGATGCTGGTCATGACCATCTGGCCATACATGAGGAGGAACATATACAGGACCACCGACATGATCAAACCTATGCCGTAGCTTACGGCCGATGATGTGCCGCTGGTTTCCTCGTTGTTCTCTGTGAGTCTGTAGGTCGAGATATTGACATCGGCTTTTACTTCCTCCAGAAGACGCCGGGCATCAGTGGCGTTCATCGCCTTGAGGCGTTCGTTCTCGATGATATCGGCAATGTTGTCGCCTATGGATTGCTCCAGTTCAATCGAGCCGGCCTCACGCGAGTAAAGTGCAACACCCTTGGCGTTGGTCATGATGTCATCGTTTATGATTAGAAAACCGTCATAATCGGTTTTGCTGTACATGGAATCCGGACTTATGTCGACTCGTGAAAAATGGGCCATGTCGGTGTCTTTGAGCTGGGACACTATGATTCCTGAATTGTCGATGACACCTATGTTGCGCGCATCGGATATATTGACATTCATGAGCAAGGCCGGCAGGCACATGAGAACAAGCATGAGCACCGGCATGAGTATTGTTGTGATGATAAAGCTCTTTTTCTTGACGCGCTCAAGATATTCACGTCTTATTATGATTCCTATTTTGTTACTCATTGTTCTCGGTGATATTGTGTGTTGAATTATAGTTTTTTACTGTCTCTATGAATATCTCTTCCATCGAGGGCATGGCGGGTTCTATGGATATGATGTCAAGGCTCGAGTTGACGATGTCGATGACCGGACGCATGGTTTGTAACTGGTCGCCGGGGGTGACGAGCAATCGGGTAGAGCCGTTGTCAAGCTGCTGGGTGACTGTTACGGCTCCCAGTTCGGAGAGTTTTTTCTGTGCCATGGTGGTATCGGTTCCCGATACTAAGAAAGCTGTGCGGCCACGTCCGCGCTCATTGCGTATCTGGGCTACGTTACCGGTCAAGATATTGTGGGAGTTGTTGATGAGTGTGATCTCGTCACACAGAGCCTCGACACTCGCCATGTTGTGGGTCGAGAAAATTATGGTCGCTCCATCTCGGTGAAGCGATAGAATTTCTTCCTTGAGCAGATTGGCATTGATAGGATCAAACCCTGAGAATGGTTCGTCAAATATGAGCAGTTTGGGACGGTGTAGAACTGTGACAATGAATTGAACCTTCTGGGCCATTCCTTTTGACAACTCCTCGACTTTCTTGTTCCACCAGTCGCTGATACCAAATTTCTCAAACCATTCCTTGAGCCGAACTGTGGCTTCGCGCCGCGACAATCCTTTGAGCATGGCAAAGAAAAGGGCCTGCTCGCCTACTTTCATCTTTTTGTAGAGTCCTCGTTCCTCAGGCAGGTATCCAATGGAAGATACATCGCTGCCCACGAGTGTGTGGCCGTCAAATATCACTTCTCCTTCATCGGGAGCTGTGATGTGGTTGATGATACGTATGAGTGTGGTTTTACCGGCTCCGTTGGGGCCTAAAAGACCATATACCGATCCTCGCGGAACATTCAGTGTCACGTTGTCGAGCGCTGTGTGTCCTGTGAAGTGTTTGGATACATTGTGTATCTCCAGGATATTGTCAGTCATTGTTTGGATTTTATGTTAGTAGGTAGCTTGCCATTTCCGCTGCCATATTGATTATTCTATGGTGAATGTCAATGGCCTGATTTTTTTCGTTCAATGATATAGGACGTTATAAATGCCAAATAATTGCAAACAATATGAAATAAAATTTGCGTATTATTTACAACCTATTGACCTGTAATGGTATACAGTCGGGTGCGTTTCAATGTTTTTATGCACACATATTCAATGCTGTTTCCAAATATATGGAAATTTGGTTACCTTTGCATGTCAATAAATATTCAAACAACGTAAGATATGGACTTCTTAGAATTGGCATCAAAGCGTTATTCCTGTAAGCAATACAGCGACCGTCCTGTTGAGGAGGAAAAGATGAAATTGATTCTTGAAAGCGGGCGTGCAGCTCCCACAGCAAAAAATCTACAGGAACAGCATATATATATAGCTCGGTCGGCGGCAACCCTCGCCAAGATTGATGAGTGTACCCATTGCCGCTATGGAGCTCCGATTGTGCTGATCGTAGCTTTTGACAAGGATAATGTGTACACCTATCCGGGAGGTAAACGCCAGTCGGGTATTGAGGACGCATCGATTGTAGCAACGCATCTCATGCTTGCCGCCGCCTCGGTAGGGGTTGATTCATGCTGGATAAACTGTTTTGATCCTGACAAGATGCACCATCTCTTGGGGTTGCCGGAGAATGAGGAAATCCTCATGTTGCTTGACCTTGGGTATGCAGCCGAAGGAGCTGGACCGCTGCCCAATCATTCCTTGCGTAAGCCTTTGGCCGAAACGGTGACGGTATTGTAGGAATGAAAAAGGGACTCGTGCTCGAGGGCGGTGCTATGCGCGGCTTGTTTACAGCAGGCGTGATTGATGTCATGATGGAGAACGGCATTACGTTCGATGGTATTGTCGGGGTGTCGGCCGGTTCCAGTTTCGGGTGTAATTTCAAGTCTCGCCAGCCGGGACGTGTGTTGCGTTACAACTTGAAATATGGGAAAGACCCCCGGTACATGGGGCTAAGGTCCCTGTTAAGAAGTGGCAATCTCGTTGGTGCTGAGTTTGCCTACCATACATTGCCTCTTGAACTGGATGTCTTTGATGTGAGGACCTTTGAGAATAACCCGGTTGAATTTCATGTGGTATGCACCGATGTGGCAACGGGAGCTCCGGTATATTATTTGATGGATAGGGTGACATATGAATCGCTCGAATGGTTGCGGGCTTCGGCTTCAATGCCTATAGTGACGCGTCCCGTCAGGGTCGATGATGGTCGCCGCATGCTTGACGGTGGTATCAGTGACTCCATTCCGTTGGAATATTTCCATAGCAAAGGCTATGGGCGTAATGTTGTTGTTCTAACCCAGCCGCGTGACTTTGAAAAGAAGCCGGTAAACAAGTGGCTGTTTAAACTGCTCATGCCATATGCACCACGTGTCGCTGAGGCTATGGCGCGGCGGCACGTCATGTACAATAGTCAGCTTGATTATCTACGCCGGATGGAAAGGCTTGGCGACACACTTGTGATAGCGCCCGACCTGCCGTTGCCCATAGGCAAGATTGATACCGATCCGGCCAAGATGAAGCTTGTCTATGAAATGGGACGCAGGAAATGCCTTGATCAGATTGACTCCATAAAAATGTTTCTGAAAGAGTACTGACGCTCCTTCTATACATGCTATAGCCCTGGAGCCAGGTTGGGGTCGTTGTCGACCGGCATCGAGTAAATTGAATCGATAGTGGCTGTCAGTATTTCTTCAAGCATGAGCGCCTGAACGGCTTGCAGACTGTCGCTGTAGGCATGGCTGTCGGTGGGGACATCATGGCTGGCAACAGTTATTCCCATGTCGGTGATACGTCCTGACGAGTGATAATGGTTCATGAAGTATTTTTCGCTTAGTTTGCTCACGACCACACCCCTTGACGAGGAGGCATGAATGAAACGGTCATTGCCTATGAATAGCCCCACGTGTGAGATTCCGTTGCGGTTTTTGTTGGAAGAAAAGAATATCAGGTCACCAGGCTGTAGGTCTTTGCGCGATACGTTGCTGGCATATTTGCGTTGTTGGGCCGTTGTGCGCGGTATTTTAATGCCAAGAGATTCCTTGTAAACGTTCATGACCAATGCCGAGCAGTCAACTCCTCGCTTAGTTTCCCCTCCATATTTATAGGAGGTGCCAAGCCACCGCTGGGCTGCGTCGACTACGGCACGGGCGCGGGAAGACAGTTCTATATCGGTTCCTATCACATATCCGTTGCCAGCGTTGCCTTGCAGCAATTGCTCCAAGGTGATTTCTCCGGCTGCTTGAGGAACATGACGTTTCACAGTCGTGCGTTTGGATCCGCACGATGTTATCAGCGTTATGGTTGCTGCTATAGCTACAAGGCGAGTTCCCAGCTTGCGGTTTGTGTTGTCTTTATTCACCGGTTGTGAGTTTAAAATAAATTTAAATCAGTGCAAACATAAGCAAAAAAAATTGTCTGTCATATATCTTTTCACTAAAAAAGAATAAACTCGACGCCTCAAGCCTTGTCTAATAGAATAATACATATAATTTTGCCGTTAACAAATCAATTCTAACAAAGTAATCACATTTTATTCTACTATGAACAAAACAGTCATTAACACACTCGGAGCCTCATTGCTATTGTCAATGTCAGCGCTCATCGCATGTGCCAATTCCTCGGTACAGCCCGAGGTCACGACGCAAGTTATAAACAACCGCGCCATAGATTTCACTACGGCAGCTGAGTCGACGGTCAATGGAGTGGTGAGTATAAAGAGTTACAATAAGTCGCGCCAACAGCAGCAACGTCAGGAAATGATTGATGATCCTTTCCTGGAGTTCTTTTTCGGCCCGCAGTATCGACGCCAGCAGCCACGTAGTAAGCAGGATGAGCCTGCCGAGCGGCAGAGTGGTCTTGGTTCGGGTGTAATTCTTTCGTCCGACGGATTCATAGCCACCAACAACCATGTTGTTCAGGGTGCCGACCGTCTTGAAGTGACTCTCAACGACAACCGCACATTTGATGCTGAGGTCATAGGTACCGACCCCGACACCGACATAGCCCTTGTGAAAATCGATGCTGACAATCTCCATGTAATACCCATGGGCGACAGCGATGACCTGAGGGTAGGAGAGTGGGTGCTCGCTGTAGGTAATCCGTTTGGACTTACATCTACAGTTACCGCAGGTATAGTCAGCGCCAAGGCACGCAACATAAGCAACCTCACTCCAGGGCAGGGACGCCGTGGCATTGAGTCCTACATACAGACCGATGCCGCTGTCAATCCTGGTAATTCGGGTGGAGCTCTGGTCAATCTCGATGGCGAACTCGTAGGTATCAATACTGCCATTTTCTCTCAGACGGGCAATTACTCCGGCTCATCATTTGCCGTGCCTACTTCGATTGTAAAGAAAGTTATCACCGATATCAAGGAGTATGGAACCGTGCAGCGTGCTTTCCTTGGTGTACAGTTTGCCGAACTCACTCCTCAGCTTGCCAAGGAAAAGAATATAACGTCGACCAATGCCGGATTGTGTGTCATGAAGGTCGAGCAGGATGGTGCCGCCCATAGTGCCGGTATAATTGAAGGTGATGTTATAATTGCTATCGATGGTAACAAGACCGATAATTCGGCTCAGCTTCAGGAAGCCATGGCACGTCGTCGCCCGGGTGAGAAAATAGTGGTGACCGTAGTGCGTGATAATAAGAATCTGGATGTCAATGTCACGTTGCGCAATAGCCGCGGTGATACCGGTGTTACCGTTGCCGGCGATGTAAGCTCTCTGGGGTGTGTCATCAAGTCGCTTAGTGATAAGGAACTTAAGGAAATGGGGCGCCGTTCGGGCGTGAAAGTTGAGAAAATCACTGATGGCAAGTTTAAGGATGCCGGCATCAAGGAAGGTTTCATTATCTTTGACATAAACAACGCTCCCGTGAGTACAGCCGATGATGTTACCGATATCTATAATGCTATCGTGCAGAGCGATGAATATGACCACGTGATGTTTATCACCGGCAAGTATCCCAAGGGTCGCAAGCAATACTATGCAGTTGACCTTGATTGAGACAATTCAGGCTCTAAGTAGAAGCGTAGCGGTACCTGCGCGACTGATGAGTGTAGACGGGTAACCGCCTTAGCCTAAAGTATTTCACAAGATAAGGGCTCCGTAACCACTTGGTGGTATTACGGAGCCCTTATTGCAAGCTGTAAGTAAGGCTCAAGCCGTCATTATAACCCACCGGCTTGATTTGTGGGTCCTCACGATTATTCCGGTTGTGGTGGAACAGGTGAGGATTTATTTTTTAATATGCTCGTATTTCAGGGTCATTGTGGGCTGGTCACAAACCTCAGCGGGACCAAAATATTGAATGGGGCCGGGATAGATGAAGCATGTGTTCAATGCCCACTCGTCGCGCTGTGCGGCAAATTTTTTGAATGGCTCGCCATCGAGTTTTACCAGAGCTTTTTGGATCACTGGCTTCATTTCACCGTTGCGACGCTCCATGTTCATCATCATTGTGATGGGAATACCTCCGGGTATCCATTGTACTGAAGGCTTGGTGAGCTGACGCACTGACGACATGTAGCCTGTGACACCTGCGTTGATGAGGCATGCAGCGTTGAAACCAAGGGCATAGCAGTAGTCTGCATCAAAGTTTGATGGAGCCGCGCAGCGTCCCTCGTATCCGAAGAAATGATGCTGTGCTGAGAATTTCCCGTTATACTTGCCTTCGGCTTTCCACTCGGCAAGGCGCTTGCCTACCATCTCGCTGAGCAGTTTCTCGGTCTCGATGAGTGAAACCTGTACATTGCCGTGGGGGTCGCGGTCGAGGCTGAGCTGACGGGCTACACCTGCTGGCAGTGACTCATATACTGCTGCATTTTCAGCATTCAGATTGTTGATGATGAATTCACGCTGTTTGTCGGCGGGCACAGCGGCAAACTCGGCAGCCTTTGCAGCGAGCAGGTCGTTGAGCTCGGCAATAAGTTTCTTCACAGCAGGTATGAATTCAATCAATCCCTCGGGAATAAGTACGGTACCAAAGTTGCAACCACGGGCTGCGCGTTCTGCCACTATGGTGGCTATGCTGTCGACAACCTCGCTGAGCGTCATGTTCTTGGCTTCTACCTCTTCAGAAATGATGCACATGCTGGGCTGTGTTTGCAAGGCACACTCAAGGGCGATATGTGAGGCTGAACGTCCCATCAATTTGATGAAATGCCAGTATTTGCGGGCTGAATTGCAGTCACGCTCGATGTTGCCAATTACTTCTGAGTAAACCTTTGTGGCGGTATCGAAACCAAATGAAGTCTCAATCTGTTCGTTCTTCAAGTCTCCATCGATAGTCTTGGGGCAACCTATTACCTGCACACCGGCGTTGATTGCCTTGTAATACTCGGCAAGTACTGCTGCATTGGTATTTGAATCGTCTCCGCCTATGATTACGAGAGCCTTGATGTTGAGTTCCTTGAGGATTTCAAGACCTTTGTCAAACTGCTCTTTCTTTTCGAGTTTGGTACGTCCTGAACCAATGATGTCAAAACCACCGGTGTTGCGATACTCGTCAATGATGTCGTCAGTGAGCTCTATATACTGGTGATCTACAAATCCACCGGGTCCCATTAGGAATCCATAAAGACGGCTGTTCTTGTTGATTTTCTTTATGCCGTCAAACAGGCCGCTGATTACGTTGTGACCTCCGGGGGCCTGACCGCCCGACAGGATTACACCTACATTGATGGGCTGTCCCGGGGTGCTGTTCTGTGACTTTTCAAACGTTAACTCAGGAAGCCCGTAGGTGTTTGGGAATAATGTCTTGATGGCACCCTGATCGGCTACTGACTGAGTGGGTTCACCGATTACCGTTTTCACTGCTCCGGTAAGAACGATTGGAAGCTTCGGCTCGTATGCTGCACGAGCAATTTGTAATGCACTCTTTTTCATCTATGTATGAATGGTTTGTGAATAGTTTTACTTTTGGTTTGCAAATATAACGATTTTGAATAGTATACTTTGTTAAAATTGTTTAACAATAAGCTCCTGAGGTCGAAATTAATATCGCTTTTCCGGTGAGATACTGAGAGGTGATGTCGCATATCTTTTCGGGCGTGACGCTTGCAATTGATTTCTGCTGACGCTGGAAATAGTCTACTGGCGTCAGGATATGACGTTCGAGCATGTGGTAGTCCATGATGCTGAAGGGGGTGTCGAGAGTAGTGAGCAATGATGCTGTCGACACTTGTTTCAACTCATTTAGCTCATCGGGCGTCATGGGTGTTGTTGCCAATTGATCAATCTCTTTAAGCGTTTCCTCAATAACACGGTCAACGTAACGGTTGTCACACTGGCTGCTGATGCTTATGAAGGCTCCCTCACGATAGCCGTATACCCCGGCATTTATTCCGTATGTGAGTCCTTTTTCCTCGCGTATGTTGGTCATGAGTCGGCTACCGAAGTAACCACCCAGGGCCTTTACTGCTATTCTCAACATCTCATAGTCAGGATGGTTGCGTGGTATAGTGGGTATGGAGATGCGTATGGCGCTTTGCTGCGCGTGTTCCATACAGTGATGACGGCGTGAGTCGACTTTGCAGGGGTTGGAGGCAATCACTTTGACGTGTCCGTTGTCGAGAGGGTCACATGCAATGTCGGAGAGCGCTTTCTCAACAGTGTTCATCACCTGTGGCGTGAGCCTGCCTGTGAGATAAGCAACCGGGCATTGCTTGCTTCTGAGGCTTTCCAGTTCGTTGGCTACTTGCTCAAGCGTGATTTCTCTTATGTATTGAGGGGTGTATTGGCGCGTGATAGGGTGGTTCTCACCAAAGCACTGTTGAAGATCGAGTATTTCGGCTTGATATTGTACTCTCTCAAGCTGTGTGGCACGTTGTGCGGCAAGTTTTTCTCTTATTGTTATAAATTCTTTCTCGGCAAGAACAGGTTGGTTGACCATGTCGACAACCGCATCAAGGAGAGGCCGGAGTGTGCGGTTGAGCGAGAATAATGTCATGGTGTTGTTGTGTCCCATGAGTTCTGCCGTAATCCATCCACCGTTGTAGTCAAAGAGGTCGGCAGTAGCATCGGGTGTAAGTCTCTTGCTTCCTGTGCGCGACAGTTGTGTAGCTATGTCGGCCACGGGAGGGTACTGTGAGTCATAGCCACCATTGTTCCAGGATAGTGTGAGACGCGTCACATCCTCGACATTCATACTGTCGAGAGTGACGAGCTCTATGCCATTGTCAAGTCGCTGATGCCTCACTGATGGCATAGGTTCTGAACACAGTGTCGTGACAGGAAGTGGGGAAGTGCGGTCAACCATTGTCACATCATAGTTATTTCGCGGCATGCATCGAGGAAGCCGGCGAGAGAAATTTTATACTCAGGACCTGAAAGGGAGTTGATGTCGATGTTGATACCTGAGGCGCCGGCTTCGATCAATGGTCGTATATCGTCGGTGGTCATACGGCCTTCCACGACTATGGGCATCACTGAATCTTGTTCACACATGACCTGGTACAGAGCTTTAACGCTTTCACAGTTGGTGATTTCTGGGTAGCCATACATTACAACATAATCCACGTCGGCCCTTTTCAAGGGTATCAGAGGGGTATCTTGAGTTACACCGACTCCAACTATGGGGTGGCCGCCAAGACGTGTCCTCACTTCCGATGGAGTGATAGACGATTCGGTTCCCAAGTGGACACCATGAACACGGGTCTCTTCCAACTTTTCGACATCGTGTCTTACCAACAGTATGATTTCGTTCTCCCGACACATTCTTATGATGTCGTCGAGTGTGGCTGGGTCGGTGTAGGCAGGGTCAACTTCAATCCATGCACAGTGACAATCGATTGCCATTTTAGCTTGTTCCTGCATTGTCATGTGGCTGTCGGGTGTAATTGTAAACTGTAACATATGTAGTAGTATTTATGAAAAAAGCCTTGCGCATCATGTGAGCAAGGCTTTTACTGAATGTTAATCTTAGGGTGAGGTGTGGGGGTCGAACCCACGACCTTCGGAACCACAATCCGACGCTCTAACCAACTGAGCTAAACTCACCATGTTTGTCTTTCAACGGTGCAAAGGTAAAACCTTTTTTTGACTCATGCAATAGTTGGTCGAAATTTTTATTCGTTTTTTTTATATTCCATTGATTGTTAGGCGTGAGGATACCGGGTCATATTTGTAACGAAAAGCCGTGCACCGACTCGGTGCACGGCTCCCTTGAAATGTGATAATAGATATAGTTTAAGAAAATACGTTAAATAATATCTGATTGAGATATCTGACGGGCAGTGGATGTGTAGCCGGTTTACTCGTCGGTGTTCTTTTCAGCGTATTCCTTGAGGAGTTTCTCCTGTACATCACCGGGTACGAGTTCGTAACCGGCAAATTTCATCGTGAACGATGAGCGGCCTCCGGTTATGGAGCTCAATGCTGTAGAATAGGATGACATCTCCTTCAATGGAACTTTTGCGGTGATCTTCTCGAAGCCGTTTTCACTCGACATGCCCATTATGATGGCGCGGCGTCCCTGCAGGTCGCTCATTACGTCGCCCATTACATCAGCGGGAACGAATACGTCTACATCATATACCGGTTCCAAAACTTTGGGATTTGCGTTGCGGAATGCTTCACTGAAGGCGTTTCGACCGGCCAGGCGGAATGATATCTCATTTGAGTCGACAGGGTGCATTTTGCCGTCATAGATGCACACGCGTACATCGCGTGCATAGGAGCCTGTCAATGGTCCCTGTTCCATGCGGTCCATCAAGCCTTTGACGATAGCTGGAATGAAGCGGGTATCGATTGCACCGCCTACAATACAGTTGCATACGACCAGCTTGCCTCCCCATGACAATGGAATCTCCTGGGTGTCGCGCACATTCATCTTGAATTCCTGGTTGCCAAATTTATAGGTGTCGGGAGCGGGCATGCCTTCAGTATATGGCTCAACTATAAGGTGTACCTCGCCAAACTGGCCTGCGCCACCGCT
Organism: Clostridiales bacterium; assembly: GCA_023666645.1. GTDB lineage: Bacteria > Bacteroidota > Bacteroidia > Bacteroidales > Muribaculaceae > JAAVFS01. The sequence goes on along the minus strand of JAMPBP010000001.1, from coordinate 371,578 downwards.
CTGTTTCTTGTGGCGATAGTCGGCACGTGCCGCCTTGGTTATGGTTTCGCGATAGGGAATCTTGGGCTCTTCAAAGATGATGGGCAGTTTGTCGTTGTTTTCCACACGCCATTTAAGTGTGCGCAGGTGGAATTCACCTTGTCCCGAGAGTATTGTCTGTTTGAGCTCTTTTGACTGTACGACCTCCCAGGTGGGATCTTCTTCATGCATGCGGGTCAAGATGACGTTGAGTTTCTCGGCGTCGCTCTCGGTGACGGGGCGCACGGCGCGGGAATATTTGGGCGCGGGATATTTGATGAAGTCAAATGACATGTCAACTCCTTTGGCATCGAGAGTATTGCCGGTGCGTACATCTTTAAGTTTCACGGTGGCTCCGATATCACCGGCTTCCATTTTGTCGACAGGAGTCTTTATTTGTCCGCATACACAATAAATCTGGGCTATGCGCTCTTTGCTGCCACGGCTCACATTGTCGACATCAACACCGGCAGTGAGAGTGCCTGACATCACCTTGAAATACTGCACCTCACCAATGTGGGGCTCCACGGTGGTCTTGAACACATATAGGCTGAGCGGGCCATTGCTGTCGGGCTTCACTTCGTTGCCTTCGCTGTCAATGGGCGCGGGCATTTCTTCAACAAAGGGAACTACATTCCCAAGGAATTCCATCATGCGGCGAACTCCCATGTCTTTCTGTGCACTGACACAGAATACAGGGAAGATGGAACGGTCAACAAGGCCTTTGCGTATACCTTCACGCATCTCATCTTCGGTAAGGATTCCTTTGTCAAAAAATTTCTCCATCAATCCTTCGTCATTCTCAGCGGCTGCCTCAACGAGTTGTTGTTGCAATTCATGAGCTTTCTCAAGTTCTTCGGCTGGTACTTCTTCAATAGTGGGCACGCCTCCGTCGGGGCCCCACGAGTATTTTTTCATCAGCAGCACATCAATCATGGCATTGAAGCCCGGTCCACAAGCCAGGGGGTATTGAATTGGAATCACTTTCTTGCCAAATATCTCGCGCATCTGCTCGATGACATTCTCATAATCAGCTTTTTCTCCATCAAGCTGGTTGAGAGCGAATATCACAGGCTTTTTGAGCTGGGCTGTAGTGCGGAAAATATTCTGGGTGCCCACTTCCACGCCCGATTGTGCATCAACAAGAATGACACCTGTATCGGTGACATTGAGCGCTGTGATGGCGTTACCTATGAAATCCTCACTGCCGGGGCAGTCGATGACATTGATCTTCTTATTTAAAAACTCAGCGTAGAATATCGTTGAGAATACCGAGTAGCCATACTCTTTCTCTACGGGAAAGTAGTCGCTGACAGTGTTGCCTGCTTCTACGCTACCGCGACGTTTTATAACTCCACACTCGTAAAGCATTGCTTCAGCAAGTGTGGTTTTTCCCGAGCCTTTGCTTCCAAGCAAGGCTATGTTTTTGAGTTCGTTGGTTTGGTAAATCTTCATGATATTGAGATTTTATTTTTTTTTTGTAGGTTTATTATTCTCGGCGTTTTTGAAAAACGTTGCCAATTTATAAAATTTATTTTTCTCATGCAATAATATTTATATGTTATAAAACATAGATTTATAACATATGGCGCGATTGGTGTGATAATTTATTGTATTATTGACGTTGTAGCTTATAGAGTTTAATGGTTGTAAAAAAGTGACCGGTGAGATACACTCTCCTCCGGTCACTTTTACAAACCACATTTTTGTATTGTTTTCAGTGAAAAATGGTAAGCATCCTATTACCTTAGATAGTATTTATTGGTCGTTATACTCTAAATGAAAAAGGTTTTGGTCATTCCTTGATATAACCGCTTTGAATCATACCTTGGCGCACTTCGTCCCATAGGTTGGCGTTTATTACGTGAACAACGTCAAACATCATCAGTCCGTCGCTCTCCTTGACATTCATTGCCATGGATTCGGCCAGGCGGTTGGCCGTGATATTGCCGTTGGCATCACGTTCTTTGTCATATAGTTGGTCAACGAGTACACCGCCCATGAATTTATTGTCACCAAGTATTTCCCTGAGGTGGCGGCAAGAACCTTCGACACAATACCAGTCGCCGGTGTGTCCATGGAAATCTGTCTCGTTCCATATGGGATCGGGGTTGTTCTCATAGTCCTTGATGGTGATGTCGGTATAGTAGTTGCCTGTGATGTAAAGGTCTATAAGCTCGGCGTAGCCAGTGTCCTTATAGTCCTCGCGAGCCCAGTCAAACTGAGTTGAAGGGTCATAATCCTTTGAGGCGAAGTTTACGCCCACTTCATAGTAGGATGGATACCATGCGCCTGAGTAGATTGAGAAGATCTGGTTGGGGTCGATAGCTTTGATTTCACCCTTGGCCCGTGCAAGAAAATCGGTTATGTTTTTTGAACGCCAGTACACCCAGTCTTTGAATAGATCTCCGCGTATGAGACTGTCACGGCCGCTCTCTCCTTTGACAATATCAAGCACGTCATTGGGCCATTTCTCAATTTTCTTACCTATGAATTTCTCAAACTCATTGCGTGACAGGTCAGAGAAATCGGCGGTAATGCCGTCATATCGGCCGCGGTCAAGTATGAGTCCGTCAACCTCGGGATATTTTGTGATCATCTCTTTCATCACATCAATGATGTAGGTCTGGTACTCAGGGTTCACCGGATTGACCATGGCGCCATATTTGTCTGGCTTATGTCTCATCTCGGTAATTGGTACGATGCCTTTTTCAGAATCGAGCACCATAGAGGCCCATTCGGGATGGTCGGTGAAGATCTGACCTTGGTCAAAGAAGTTATGGCCTGCACAGAATACATTGAGCGAGAACAGTACTTTCATGTCACGTGCATGGGCTTTCTCTATGAAATGACCAAGATAGTCAAATGTAGTGTCGGGCTCGACATACTGGTGGACACCCTTGAAGCGTGGTCCGAGTTCGCTGTCATACATCAGTTCACCGGTAATGGGACGGGCGTCGACTGCAAGATGGGTAAAACCCAGGTCGGCAAGCATGTCGACATATTTGTTGATTGTGTCCGGATGGTTGAACCTGGCATAGTTGCCCTCGGCATCAACCCACATAAGTGCCGGTTTATCGGTAGGGGTGAAGTTGTCTTTTTTTGTTCCACAACATGCAAGCGAAGCTGCCGCTATGGTAATCAGACCGTAAAACAATGGTTTCATCGATATAATATTAATTGGTTAAAATTGAATTGAGGATGGATGAGATGTACAAAGATAATAAATATTTTACAAAACCTAATTGCCGTTTACGAATTATTGATATTATTTGCATTTATTTTCATATATTTTATCTCGACTACAGATTTAAGGCCTATAAGATTGGTTTATGTTAAGGAGGATGGATATGTGACAATAATACATATCCATCCTCCTTAAAAATTATTTTGACGCTTATATAATGTGTGGGTTATGCACCGAAATTATCATAGTGAATGCTTTCAGGGTCGACACCGAGCGAGTCGAGCATCTTATTGACTGCCGCGCTCATGGGGCCGGGACCACACATGTAGTATTCAATATCCTCGGGAGCATCGTGATTCTTGAGGTAAGTGTCGTAGATGACTTGGTGGACAAATCCCGGAGTGTATTTAACCCCCTTGGCATCGGCTTCCGGGTCGGGACGGTCAAGAGCAAGATGAAATTTGAAGTTGGGGAACTCTTTTTCCAGTTGCAGGAAATCGTCGAGATACATCACTTCATTAAGTGCGCGGGCTCCATAGAAGAAGTTCATGACGCGGTCGGTAGTGTGCAATGTCTTGGTCATGTGCATTATTTGCGAGCGCAGGGGAGCCATGCCGGCACCACCGCCTATCCACATCATCTCGGCCTTGGAGTCGAAATTGGGGTGGAAATCACCGTAGGGTCCACTCATGAGAACTTTGTCACCTGGTTTGAGTGAGAATATATAGCTCGAAGCGATTCCAGGCATGACATCTTGAAAACCGACCTCTGGTTTTGGTTTGAAGGGTGGGGTAGCGATGCGCACTGTGAGCATGATGCGGTCTCCCTCGGCAGGATAGTTGGCCATGGAGTAGGCCCTGACAGTTGGCTCGGTGTTCTTGCATTTAAGTGTGAACAGACCGAATTTTTCCCAGGCCGGTAAGTATTCGGGACCAATCAATGACTTGTCGATATCCTTATCATAGTCCATTGAATAGGTTGGAATCTTAATCTGGGCATATGAGCCGGGTATAAAATTCATATGTTCCCCTTTGGGAAGCGAGACGATGAATTCTTTGATGAAGGTTGCGACATTCCTGTTTGAGATGACTTCACATTCCCACTCTTTCACATCGAGCACTGATGTCGGTACTGTTATGTCGAGATTGTCCTTGACCTTGACTTGACAAGCCAGGCGCCAGTCGTCCTTAACCTGTTTGCGGGTGAAGTGCACGGTCTCGGTGGGGAGAATTTCTCCCGCGCCCGAGTGTATCTGTACTTTGCACTGTCCGCAACTGCCTTTGCCTCCACATGCCGATGGCAGGAAGATATCGGCTCCGGCCATTGTCGACAATAGTGAGCCACCGGTTTTGACGGTGATCTTGCGGTCATTGTTGATTGTTACAGTCACATCTCCGCTTTTTACCAGATACTTCTTTGCCACGAGCAATATCAGTACAAGAAGAAGTGTGATTATCAGGAAAAATCCCACCCCGGCAAGCAGTGTGGATATCATAGTTGTATTGTTGAGTAAAATCATGTCTTATAATTTTATACCCAGGAAACTCATGAATGCTATTCCCATTAGGGCTGTTATGATGAATGTGATACCCACGCCACGCAGTGGAGCGGGGACATTGGAGTAGGATTGGACTCTCTCCCTTATGGCCGCTATGGCAACTATAGCCAGCAGCCAGCCGAGCCCCCATCCCGTGCCGGCGCTGAGGGCGGTCCATACACTGCTGAAGTCACGTTGCTGCATGAACAATGAACCTCCGAGTATGGCGCAGTTTACCGCTATCAATGGCAGGAATATGCCGAGCGATGCGTATAGCGACGGCGAATATTTCTCAACGACCATCTCAACCAATTGGGTCATGGAGGCGATTACTGCAATGAACATAATCAGCGAAAGGAAACTCAGGTCGACATCGGCATATTCCTCCCCAAGCCACGACAAGGCTCCGGCTTGAAGTACATAAGTCTGCAACAAGTAGTTGATGGGCAGTGTTATCATAAGCATGAAAGTAACAGCCACACCAAGTCCAAGTGCCGTCTTGACGTTTTTGCTGACAGCGAGGAATGAACACATTCCAAGGAAGTAGGCAAAAATCATGTTGTCGACAAATATCGAGCGTATAAAAAGATTGAAGTTTTCCATCTTGATTGTCGTGTTAGAGATTTATTTGTCCTGTAAATCCTTATTATAACTGCGTTGGACCCATATTATGCAAGCCACTACAATCAGAGCCATAGGCGGCAGTATCATCAGGCCATTGTTCACATATCCGTGTTCATAGAACCAGTCTCCGATCACCTGATATCCGAACAGTGTGCCGCTGCCGAGCAATTCCCTGAAGAAGGCCACAATGACGAGAATCAACATGTAGCCGAGACCATTTCCCACGCCATCAAGAAATGAAGGCCACGGACGGTTGCTCATGGCAAATGCCTCGAGTCGGCCCATCAATATACAGTTGGTTATGATGAGTCCTATAAATACCGACAATTGCTTGCTCACGTCATATGCATAGGCCAGCAACAATTGGTTCACAACAACCACGAGTCCTGCAACCACAACGAGCTGAACGATGATGCGTATGTTGGAGGGAATAGTGTTTCTGATCAGGGAAATGATTACATTGGAAAACGCCAGGACGGCGATTACCGACAATCCCATCACCATAGCCGGTTCAAGTTTGGCAGTCACGGCCAGTGCCGAGCATATGCCCAGTATCTGGACTATTACGGGATTGTTTCTGGATATGGGATTGAAGAAGATATCCTTGTATGAGATTTTTTCGGCCATGATTTTCAGTCTTTTTGCGAGATTAAGGTTTCAAGGAATTTCTTGTAGGGCGTCAGGCAATTGTCGAGCATAGCGGCTACACCCTTGCTGGTGATTGTTCCTCCCGACACTCCATCGACATAGTCTTCGTCGCCCTGTGGATGCTGTCCGGCCTTGACTACTGTAACGGGCAAGAAATCTCCGTTCTTGAATATGTGTTTGTCGACAAACTGGTTGCTGAAAAAGGGTTTCTCGATTTCTGCTCCCAATCCCGGGGTCTCACCTTGGTGAGAGAAATAAGCGCCATAGATCGTTGAACCGTCTTCGTTGACAGCCACATATCCCCAGATGGGTCCCCACAGTCCCTGGCCATAAAGAGGGAGGATATACTTGGTGCCGACCTCTTGAGAACAGTATTTGTAAACAGGGAGCAATCGGTTGGCGGCATCGGTCTGTTTGCTCTGTGATGCGACATCAATCGAAAAGGCATTCTCTCCTTCTATGGTCTGACCAGCCTGGTTGACCACAAAACCGTGTATGGATGTATTGAATATTTTGGCGGCCGTTTTGTTATCGGGGGCTGTGACATGTACCGATGCCAGTATTTCCTTCATCTTGTTGGCGTCGGCATTTTGGGTCTGGAGTGGTTTGAGGGTAGTGGATATCCATGCAAGCCCGGCTCCCACGATTACAACCATAATTATTATATAAATTATGGTATAGGTATTGGATTGTCTGTTCATGGTGTATTCCGTTTAGCTATTGATACGAGTCCGCTTGGTACGGCGGTTTATATTGCATTGAACGACACAGTAGTCGATGAGTGGTGCCAGGGCATTCATGAGCAATACGGCAAGCATGGCACCCTCAGGGTAACCATTGTTGTAGGTGCGAATGATTATGGCGACTACTCCCACGAGAAATCCGTAAATATATTTACCGACCTTAGTGCGCGCTGCTGTGACGGGGTCGGTGGCCATGAAGACTGCTGCAAATGCAAATCCTCCCAGACACAGTTGGTCACCCACGCTGAGATATGAAATAGGGTAGGCGGGGGTAGCCTGCCAGTGGGCTATAAGAGACATCAGGGCTCCTCCGGCAAATACCGACAGCACGATGCGCCAGCTTGCTATGCCGGTGAAGAGCAGTATTGCTGCTCCTACGAGGATGAATAGAGTGGATGTCTCGCCAAATGACCCTGGGATCAGACCCAGGAACATGTCCCAAGAGCTCACATCGCCACCGCTCACACCTGTGATGTGTATCGCGGCATCAGTGTTGCCGGCCGATGTAGCTATCTGTCCGAGAGGAGTAGCCCCGGTGAATGTGTCGGGAAGATCACCGCCTATACCCAGTATGGAGTCCCGTGCAATGAAGGGTTTGTCGCCGCTCATGGCCGACGGGTAGGCGAAGAATAGGAATGCGCGTGTTACAAGAGCCACGTTGAAAATATTGTAGCCGGTACCTCCAAATACTTCTTTTACAAATATCACAGAGAATGCCGTTGCCACGGCTATCATCCACAAAGGGGTTTCTATTGGGCAAATGAGGGGAATGAGGATACCGGTGACAAGGAATCCTTCCTGAATCTCCTCTTTGCGCCACTGGGCCACGACAAATTCTATACCGAGTCCCACGGCATATGATACTACCAGTTTGGGCAATACTGCCAGAAAACCGTAAAGCAGCATCGTCCAGAATGGGCCGGCACCGTCGCCGCATGCCTGCCAATGTTGGTAGCCGCAATTATACATGCCGAATACTAAGCAAGGCAACAATGCCAGGACTACGATTATCATTGTGCGTTTGGAGTCCATGGCGTCATGGATATGAGTGCGTCCTCTCGACGTCGTTTCAGGCGTGAACAGGAATGTGTCTATGCCGTCATAAAGCGAGTGGAAAGCTTGCAACCGTCCACCCTGTTGAAACTTGGGCCTTATATGGTCAAGGTATTGTTTTAGCTTATTCACTTTTTTGATTGTTTTAATAGCAATCGTTTTCAAACATTTTGCCGGGTTGTATTATACGATAGATATAAATGATCCGATGTCAATTCTTTATCAGCGCATGCGGTGTGTTATTCAAGCTCTTTGTGCAGATAATCGAGTCCTTGGGCTACAATCTCTTGTAGCGGTAGCTTGGAAGTGCACACATATTCGGCCACACTGAAATCCTCGGGAGCTACTTCATAGATGCCGAGTTGTTCCATCTTCTCTATGTCATGTGACAATATTGCTTTGATGAGGTATTCGGTCATAATGTCCATGGGTACCACCTCATCATATTGTCCCGACATAATCATGGCGCGTCGGCCGCCAAGCAGGCGCGCGTCGGGCTTGAAAAGCTTTTTCAGAAGAAAATGTCCCGGGAATGAACGGCTCGTGCTCATCTTGTTGGGTGAGAGAGTGGCCCATCCCATGAACTCAACGATATCATCGCCTTCAGGTATTACGGTGAGCTGTGTATATGGGAAGCGCAGATAGCCATCGCTCTCGACTTTGATGCCAGATAGCACATTGCCCGATATGATGCGTGTGTGATGATTCTCGGCTTTCAGTCGTTGATGAAGTAGTGAGTGAATATCACATCCTATGGTTGTGCTGATATAACCGGTTGACTCAACCTCACTGCCTGTTATGGCAACCAAGCACTTATAGTCAACCTTGCCTGTGAGTGCCAGGTGGCCTATACGGGCCAGTGTCACACCGTCGAGTGTCCATATCGTCTCACCCTTGTTTACGGGTTTGATGTTGGCGGCCATCACTCCCGGGTTGCCTGCCGGGTGTGGTCCGTTGATATCGACCATGGTGGCTCCAGGTATATCTGGAATAGAACCGTCGGCGCGCCGACCTATATATATAGTGCCTTCAGTGATTGCTGACAAAAGTCTCACTCCAGCTTCGAGCTCATTGGTGCGGGAGGAAAGAATCGAGTCAATGTCAGGAGCCAGCGGTGCTGTGTCAATGGCATTGACAAAGATGTCGCGTGGCAATGACCCGCAACTTGCCACTATATTATATGGGCGCTGTCTAATCATTGCCCATAAACCTGATTGTTGAAGTATATGCCGTGCAGTTTCGGCTGTTAACTTGCTTGGGATCTCAAATATACGACACTGACTATTGTTGTTGGGTGACGGTTCCAGCACGATGCGTTCCAGCTTGCGGCGTTCACCGCGCACAATGGCCTTGACTATGCCTGTGACCGGTGATGTCAGGGATATGTCGGTATTGTGTTTGTCAATCAGCACAGTATCACCTTGTACTACTGCATCACCCTCTTTTACAACCGGTTTTAGAATCAATCCAGGGAAATCGTCGGGGACAATGGCTACCGAAAGAGGTTCTACCGGCATGGCATCGGCCGGACTGTCGACCGCCTTGCCGGCAATATGCAAGTCCAATCCTTTCGTGATGTTTAATTTTATATTCATGGTTAAACTCTCATGGCATTTTTCTTGTACATCTTGCAAATTTATATCATTTTTCACAACACGGAATCTCTTTTAACAAAAAATAAACAAAAAAAGCAATATCAGTAGCCAAAGCATGCCATTATAAAAAAAAATGGTAAAAAAATTTTGACGAACGAAAATAAAAGGATACTTTTGCGAAACGCTTTGGCATAATGTAGTAGCATATGTTGGTGTCACAGCGTGAAAAAAATGTGCCGCTCCTGTACTTGAATCATGGTTTTGGTGCATGACATTAACAGCCAATTATCACCTTAAACTGATAACCAAATTACAATCATGACGTATATTCAGAACAGAGTCCCCGGCTCATTTTGACAGTCGTATGGAAGTAAAAACAACAAAATAAATTACTAACTATCATTAATAACATTTTAAGATTTAAGTACTTTTATGGAAGCTCAAAAGCCTACCGCTAAGCCCGCGGCTAAAGCCCCGGCTAAAAAAAGCAACGTTCGTGGTATCAAGAACGCCTTCTTCGTAATCCTTGCCTGCTTTGTTGTGGCAATCTGCTTGTTCCTTTTCGTTTTCGGCCACCCCAGCCACTTCAACCTCACCGGTGACAATATCGCCGTTGATCCCGAGACCGGTAAGCAGATGTTCGACTTCATGTCAATGGCATTTGCCCCCACAGCCAGCGATGTTGAAATTGCACAGGGCGCAGTCAACGTAACCGGCGGACACCCCAAAGATCTCGTAGGTACAGTCTACATGGGTGGTTTCATCGTGCCTATCCTTCAGACATTGTTCCTCACAGTTATCGTTCTCTCTGTAGAGCGTTACATCGCGCTGAGCGGTGCTAAGGGCAAAGGTAACATCACCCGTTTTGTCGCTAATGTCAAAGTTCGTCTTGCTAACAACGATATCGCTGGTGCTCAGGACCTTTGCGCTAAGCAGCAGGGTACAGTAGCAGCTGTTGTATCAGCCGCCCTCAAAAAATATGAGGAAATGGAGAAGAATACCGTTCTCTCTAAGGAGCAGAAGGTTGCCAACCTTCAGAAGGAAGTGGAAGAGGCTACTGCCCTTGAGATGCCCTCTCTGCAGCAGAACCTCCCCATCGTTGCAACTCTCACTACTCTCGGTACTCTTGTAGGTCTTCTCGGAACCGTTATCGGTATGATCAAATCATTCCAGGCTCTGTCAGCATCAGGTGCTCCTGACTCGACTCAGCTTTCTGCCGGTATCTCTGAGGCTCTTATCAACACCGCCTTTGGTATCGCAACCGCTGCATTCGCTGTTATCTCTTATAACTACTATACCAACAAGATCGATACCATGACCTATGCTATCGACGAAATCGGTTTCTCTATCGTTCAATCGTTTGCAGTTAACCACTAATCCCTAATTTTACTCATTTAAATACAAATCTCTTAAATACGGTAAAATATGGGAAAAGTAAAAATGAAAAGAAAGAGCACGCGCATCGACATGACCGCGATGAGCGACGTCACTGTTCTTTTGCTTACTTTCTTCATGTTGACCTCAACCTTCTTGCAGAAGGAGCCTGCAACGGTAATCACTCCGTCGTCAGTTTCTGAGATTAAAGTCCCCATGACCAATGTGTCGACAATCCTCGTTTCGCCCGAGGGAAATGTCTTCGTTGGTGTAACCGGTGAGGCTGATCCTGAAGTTGCCGAGGGTAAGTGGGCCTCTGACTCTATTCGCCGTGTCATCTTCAACAACGCTATCGACCGTTATGAAGACTACACAGGCAAGAAGCTTAACCTCACAGGCTTGCAGAGACAGCAGGCTACGGAGCAGTTTGCAAAAATGAATATGTTCGGTGTCCCCTTCGACCGCATTCCTGAATTCTTCAGCCTCAAGTCTGAGGACCAGGAAGACTGGCTTGCCGGTAAAGGTCTGGGCAAGGGCGCGCTCGCTAATGTTCGTCCTCAGGACGTAGGTATTCCTATGACCGACATCAAATATGTTGATGCCGATGGAACACCTCAGACAACCAACGAATTCCAGATTTGGATGCGTGCCATCTACAACTCAGGCAACGACAACTTGCAGTCGGCCATGAGAAAAGGTGAGGGTATCGCTGTTAAAGCTGACCAGTCCACACGTTATGACGTGGTACACTCTGTTCTTGACAATCTCCAGACAATCAAGTACAACCGTTTCACAGTCATGACAGCACTGAAAACTAAAGAAGATTAACGATTATGGCTGAAATACAACAAAAAGAAACGGGCAAAAAGAAAAAAGGTGCCCAAAAGAAGATGGACATCCATGTGGACTTCACTCCCATGGTTGACATGAACATGCTTCTGATTTCTTTCTTCATGCTGTGTACAACCATGATCAAGTCTCAGACGCTTAACATTACCCTTCCATCCAACGACAAGAATATCGAACAGAAGGATCTCGCCAAGGCCGCTGAGTCAGAGGCTGTGACGCTTATCCTTACCAGCGACTATGACAACAACGGTGCTGTTGCCGACAATACAATCTACTATTACTTCGGTAAGCCATTCCTTGACGATGCCGATAATGATGGTATGATTGATACTCCCGCTGACCCCTCTATGGGTGTTCTGCATGCCGAGAAATTTATCGGTGACGCCGATGGTGTTCAGCAAGGAATCCGTTCGATACTTCACGCACGTAACCAATCAGTGCTCGACAAGATCGACTCGCTCAAAACCGAGTGGCGTCGTCCAGGTAGCTCAATGACCGATGCCGAATTTGAGGCTCAGGCCAAGGCTATACGTAATGACTCCACGCTATCCCGCCCTGTAGTAGTTATCAAGGCTACTCCCGAGGCTTCATGGGCAAGCATCATTTCAGCTCTTGACGAGATGCAGATCAACCAGATCACCCGTTACCAGATCAACGGTATGAATGGTGTCGATTCAGCAATGATTCAGGACTACATCAACAAGCAAAAGGCTCAGAGATGATAATCTATATTTTTAACATTTAATCAATCGTAATTATGGCAAAAGATGTAGATCTTTCATCAAAAGAATGGACCGATATTGTTTTTGAGGGCAAAAACAAGGAGTACGGTGCTTATGTAATGCGTAAGAAGTCTGACCACCGTCACAACGTCGCTATGATTTCAGTAGTGATTGGTGTCGCTGTCATTCTTATTGCTGCATTAGTAATAAAACAAATACATGATCACAATGCCGCCGCTGATGCCGAGGCTTATGAAGCATACTTGCTCCAGAGCGAACAGGCTGATATGGAGGCTATGGTTGAAGAGACACCCGAGGAGGAAGAAATCGAGGATATTCCTGAGCCTGTACAGGAGCAGGAACCCGAAGCTCTTCCCGAGGAGATTCTCAATACCATCAAGAATACTGAGATTGCTATCGTGGCCGATGAGGAGGTTACCGAGCAGATTGTCTCACAGGAGGAACTTCAGGAGACAACCACCGCTATCGGTTCTACCACATTTGACCAGGGTACCGATGACTTGAACGTGGTTCGTGAGCACAAAGACGAGATTATCGTCGAGGAAAAAGCTCCAGTTGAGGAAAACAAGGTATTCGATGCCGTTGAGCAGATGCCTACTTTCCCTGGTGGTGACGCTGAGCTCATGAAATATCTGAGCAAGAATCTTTCATATCCCACTCTCGCTGCTGAGAACGGTATTCAGGGCACTGTCCTGTTGCAGTTTGTAGTTCAGAAGGATGGTTCTATCGGTGAGGTGAAGGTTGTCCGTTCTAAGGACCCCGATCTTGACCGCGAGGCTGTAAGAGTAGTAAAAGGAATGCCTAAGTTCATTCCCGGTCGTATGAATGGTCAGCCCGTGAACGTATGGTTCACACTTCCTGTACGCTTCAAGCTCCAGCAGTAATCAACCAATACCCTATACTAAAAAAGACGATGCCCCTCACGGTATCGTCTTTTTTTTGCCGGTAGAAGGTGACAGCGTTATGGCCTTAGGTTGATGTAAAAGGCTGTCAATTGTGCATTACATGTGTGGTGACATTTCTATTTGTCATGTTTTTTCATTACTTTTGCGGTTACCTAAGTAATTTGAATCATATGAATGGAGCGGTAATCTTTAAACTGGTGTGCATAGTTTTGCTCTGGCTGTTTTTTTGTGGCTGGTTACTGATGCAATATGAGCATACCGGAACGCCAATTACTTTGAGATCGTTGTTCCCGATTGTGGCATCGGGTATAATTGTTTTTGTACCGCTTTATAAGAAATATTTTAAAAAACAGGATGGAAAGTAGTGATACATATAGTTCTGTGAAGACTGTCATGCAATTGTTGCCGACCATTGATTCTCCGACCGATTTGAAAAAATTGAAGGTTGAGCAGTTGCCGCAACTTTGTCAGGAAATAAGGCAATTTCTTATCAATACGGTATCACAGAATCCCGGACATTTTGCCTCGAGCATGGGGGCTGTGGAACTCACTGTAGCTTTGCACTATGTCTTTGACACTCCCTATGACCGCATTGTGTGGGATGTGGGACATCAGGCCTATGCCCATAAGATATTGACCGGTAGGCGTGATTGTTTTGAAACCAACCGTAAGCTCGGTGGCATAAGCGGTTTCCCAAATCCACAGGAGAGTGAGTACGATACATTCTCGGCCGGCCACGCTTCCAATTCCATATCGGCGGCATTAGGCATGGCTGTGGCAACTGAGTTAAATGATGAACACCCGCGACGTCATGTGGCTGCAATCATAGGTGATGCCTCAATAAGCGGAGGTCTCGCATTCGAAGGTCTCAACAATGCGGCAAATACTAAGAGTAATCTTCTTATAATTCTCAATGACAACGATATGTCAATTGATCGTAATGTGGGTTCCCTGCACAGCTATCTCGTTCATATCACTACGTCAAGGGGGTATAACAATTTCAGATTGAAATCCTTTAATGTTCTGAAACGCCTTCATCTTGTCACTGAACGGCAAAGAGGACCTATAATGAGATTCAACAATAGCCTGAAGTCGTTGCTGTCAAATGAGCAGAATATATTTGAGGGATTGAACATAAGATATTTTGGACCGGTTGATGGCCATGATGTATTGCGGCTCGTTCGCGTGTTGACCGATATTAAGGATATGAAGGGACCGCGGTTGTTACACTTGCGCACAATCAAGGGCAAAGGTTATGAACCGGCTGAGAAGAATCCTTCGCTATGGCATGCTCCCGGTCGCTTTGACCCTGAAACCGGTGAGGTCGTGAAATCTGACACAACGTCACCCCGCATAAAATATCAGGAGGTATTTGGCAAGACTCTACTTACTCTTGCAAAGCTGGACAATCGTGTAGTAGGTGTAACTGCGGCTATGTCATCGGGTACTTCAATGAATATCATGCAGAAAGAAATGCCGTCACGTGTTTTTGATGTGGGTATAAGTGAGGGGCATGCCGTGACTTTTGCCGGAGGAATGGCCACCGATGGTCTGAGACCATTTGTCGCTATTTACTCTACTTTTTTGCAACGTGCCTATGATAATATTGTTAATGATGTTGCCATACAGCATCTTCCTGTGACTTTTTGCATTGATCGAGCCGGCCTTGTGGGGGAAGATGGAGTGACTCACCATGGCGTTTTGGATATGGCTTATCTGCGCCCTATCCCCGGCATGGTAATAGCTTCGCCGCGTAATGCGTCAACTTTACGAAATTTGTTGTATACCTCATTGATGACCCCAACCGGGCCTTTTGCGATAAGGTATCCCCGCGGCAATGCCGACCGTGATCCTTCTAACGATGAATTCAAGCAACTTGTAATAGGCAAGGGTGAAGCCCTTGTAAAAGGCAACGGTCCTCAAGTTATTTCAATTGGACCGATTGCCGACGAGGTTGGAAAGGCTATCGCCGAGTTGCGTGAAGAGGGAATCGATGTGGGTCACTATGATGCGATTTTCCTAAAGCCGCTCGACGACTCTATGATGCAGGAAATAGCGTCAAAAGGCCAGCCTGTGATAACGGTGGAAGATGGTACCGTCGACGGCGGTCTGGGCACGGTGGTGACCGAGTGGCTGAATAGCCATGGGTACAATATCCCTGTTCATGTTTTGGGAGTTCCGGATAAGTTTGTTTTGCATGGCACTGTTGCTCAGTTGAGAAAGTTGTGTAATCTTGACAAGGATTCGATTATACAGACTATTAGAAATTCAATCACAGTAAAATGAGGATCATAATAGCCGGAGCCGGAGAAGTAGGTTCCCACTTGGCGAAACTGCTTTCGCGTGAAAACCAGGATATTGTAGTTGTTGACGACAATGCCCAGAAGTTGTCATTGCTCGATGCCAATTACAACTTGATGACCTGTATCGGGAGCCCGGTATCCTTCAAGACATTATATGACGCGGGAGTGGAAAGAGCCGATTTATTTATTGCTGTGACCCCGTATGAAGACTGTAATGTTACTGCATGTGGAATAGCTCACTATCTGGGTGCACGACGCACGGTCGCACGTGTCGACAATTATGAGTTCATGAAAACCGACAACCGTGGATTCTTTACATCAATAGGTGTCAATGACCTTATTTATCCCGAGTATCTGGCTGCTCAGGAGATAAGGACTGCCATGAGGCGTGGATGGGCACGCAATTGGTTTGAGCTCAATAACGGAGAGATTATCCTTATCGGAGTCAAAGTGAGGGAGAATGCCGAGATTGTGGGACATCAACTCAAGGAACTCACTATGTCACAGCACTTCTACCATGTGTCGGCTATCAAACGGCGGCGCGACACAATTATTCCTCGCGGTGATGACATGATATGTGCCAATGATATAATTTATTTCACTACGACGGCCGACCATATCGAGGATTTGCGTAAGCTCTGCAACAAGGTGAGCTATAAGGTTAAACGTGTGTTGATCATGGGTGGTAGCCGTATAGCTGTGCGTTTGGCCAATATGGCTCCCGGTGACTGGAAAATAAAAATCATTGAACAAAATGATGAGCGTTGCCGACGCTTGCCTGAGTTGTGCCCAAACTGTGAGATTATAAGGGGTGACGGACGCGATACTGATGTTCTTGTTGAGGAAGGTATAAGCGAGATGGACGCATTCATAGCGCTCACCGACAGTTCCGAGACAAATATCCTGGCATGTCTCACTGCCAAGGAATATGGCGTGAACAAAACTATAGCCGAGGTTGAGAATATTCAACTCATATATCAGGCTGAGGGACTCAATATCGGAACCATCATCAACAAGAAACTTCTTGCATCGAGTAAAATTTTTCAAATTCTACTTGACAGCGATACTGAATCATCGAAGTTCCTGTCGCTTGCCGATGCCGAGGTGGCTGAACTCGTTGTGAAGGAGAATTCCAAAATCACCAAGCATGCCGTCAAGGACCTGCAACTGCATCGTGATGTCACTCTCGGTGGACTTGTGCGCAATGGCCACGGAATGCTTGTGACTGGAAATACGGTATTTCAACCCGGTGACAAGGTCGTTGTATTTTGTCTTTCCGGCTATATACACAAGGTCGAGAAATTGTTCTCGTGACTTGGGTTGTCTTACCCATATTATTACCCATTAATCACTTTCAGCAATGCTCAGTAAAAGTGGATTCCGACTGATAAACTATCGAAGTGTGGCGAGGCTTCTCGCCTACCTGTTGCTGTTTGAGGCGATGTTCATGATAGTGCCTCTTTGTGTGTCGCTTTATTATGGGGAGCGTGACTACTATGCTTTTATGGCCTCGATTCTCCTCACTATCGCATGTTCCATGTTCATCCTCACCGGTGTGGATCGTGGACAGAAACGTGATTTGGGAAAGCGTGAGGGTTATATGTTGACGGCGCTTGTGTGGATTGTGTTCTCACTGTTTGGCATGGTTCCGTTTATGGTGGGTGACCTGTCAATGAACTTTACCGATGCATATTGCGAGACGATGTCGGGGTTCACAACTACCGGTTGTTCGGTGCTTGCCGATGTGGAGGGGCTTTCACATGGAATGCACATGTGGCGTTGCCTGATGCAGTGGATTGGTGGATTGGGAATTATGATTTTCACACTTGCTGTTCTTCCGATGCTCAACTCTTCGGGTGGCATGCAGATGATGAATGCCGAGCTACCGGGAATCACAAAGGAAAAACTAAGTCCCCGTGTGAGTTCGACAGCCAAGCGGTTATGGCTTGTCTATCTGTTGCTTACTGTTTTTCTCGCCTTCTTGCTGTGTCTCGGTCCAATGAGTGTATTTGACGGAATATGTCATGCTTTGAGCACTATGTCGACGGGTGGATTCTCTACTCGCAACGATTCGATTGGAGCGTGGGATTCATGGTATATAAAGCTTGTCGTGCTTCTGTTCATGTTTATAGGTGGTGTCAACTTTGCTCTTATTTACAAGGCTTCCATAGGCAAGTTCAAGACTTCGTGGAGCGATGAGACCTTTCGCACATATGTCAAGGTGATATTCATTGTGACATTGGTTCTAATCATTGCTTATGTTTATAACTGCCGGCCTGAGTTTAATGCCAATGTTGTGGTTGATCCATTGTTCCAGGTGGTATCGACAGTGACGTCGACTGGTTATTCGGTGACCGACTATCAGTCATGGGGCGCGTTTGTATTCCCGGTTTTGTTAGTCTTGATGTTTGTTGGCGCATCGGCCGGGAGTACCAGCGGTGGTTGTAAACTTGACCGTGTAAATTTCTTGCTGAAAAATTGTTCCAACGAGATAAGTAAATGCATTCACCCCAGCCATGTTTACTCAGTGAAGATCAACGGTCGCGTACAGTCGCCCGAACTGGTTTCCAAGGTAGTTGCATTCCTGTGGCTTTATATGGGGTTGATTATTGTTGGAGGAATGTTGCTCGTGCTGCTGGGAATGCCCATAAGCGACTCTCTGTTTGCTTCACTGTCATGCGTGGGCAATACCGGTCTTGGAGCCGGTGTGACCGCTGATTCATTTGCTCAGGTTCCTGCAGCGGGGAAATGGATTCTCTCTTTCCTAATGCTTGTGGGACGTCTTGAGATCTTTACGGTGCTGGTTATCTTCACGCGGGGATTCTGGCGTAAGTGAAGTTTAGCTCTTCAGAATTTCTTTCAGATATACCGCTGTGGGTGAGTCGCCCTCTGATACTTGCTCGGGTGTACCGGCTGCTACAATAGTTCCACCGTTTTTACCGCCCCCCGGGCCCATATCTATTATATAGTCGGCCGATTTCAGCACATCGAGATTGTGTTCGATGACCACGACTGTGTTACCTTTGTCTACAAGGCGTTGTAGCACTCCCATCAATACTTTTATGTCGTCAAAGTGTAGCCCTGTGGTAGGTTCGTCAAGGACGAAGAGTGTACGTCCAGTATCCTTTTTGGCCAGTTCGGTAGCGAGTTTCACACGCTGGTTCTCTCCGCCTGACAGGGTGGAGGAGGGTTGCCCCAGCTTGACGTAGCCAAGGCCTATCTCCTGTAAAACTTTTATCTTTTTCAATATTTGAGGCTGGTTGGCAAAAAAATCAACAGCTTGATTGATTGTCATGTCAAGGATATCGGCAATCGACTTTCCTTTAAATCTCACTTCGAGTGTCTCACGATTGTAACGCTTGCCGCTACAAGTCTCGCAAGGGACAAGAACATCTGGAAGGAAATTCATGGCGATGGTTCTGTAGCCGTTTCCTTTGCAGGTTTCGCAGCGGCCACCGGCGACATTGAATGAGAAGCGTCCAGGTTTGTATCCTCTTATCTTGGCTTCGGGAAGGCTTACAAACAGATTGCGTATGTCGGCAAACACGCCGGTATAAGTTGCCGGATTGGAGCGTGGGGTGCGACCGAGAGGCGACTGGTCGACGGTAACTATCTTATCAATGCAATCTATCCCTTGGATATTGTTGTAGGGCAGAGGCTCTTGGAGCGACCTGTAGAACTTAGCCGAAAGAATAGGTTGCAAGGTACCGTTGATCAATGATGATTTTCCAGAACCAGATACTCCGGCTACACATGTCAGTGTGCCCAGAGGAATCGACAGTGTGACATTTTTGAGATTGTGACCGGTACATCCGGATAATGTCAGCGTTTTTCCGTTGCCACTGCGACGTGTTTTAGGGATTTCAATTTGTTTTTGGCCGTTGAGATATTGGGCTGTCAGGGTTTCAGTCTTGAGCATTTGCGCCGGTGAACCTTCAAAAACCACTTCACCACCGTGACGACCGGCACCGGGTCCTATGTCGACAATATAGTCGGCTTCCTGCATCATTTCCTGGTCATGCTCTACAACGATTACCGTATTGGAGGCATCACGCAGCGCCTTCAAAGAGTTGATTAGCCTCTTGTTGTCGCGTTGATGTAATCCGATGCTTGGTTCGTCGAGAATATACATCACGTTGACAAGTTCCGAGCCGATCTGGGTGGCAAGCCTTATGCGCTGGCTTTCACCTCCCGATAATGTAGCTGTTGCCCTGGCAAGGGATAGGTAGTCGAGTCCTACATCGATAAGAAAATGAAGTCGCGATTTAATCTCTTTGATGATTTCACGTGCGATTATAGCTTGGGTAGGGGACAAGAGATTCTCGGCAGTGAGGAACCATTCATAGAGGTCGGCTATGTCGAGCTGACACAACTGTGCAATATTCTTGTCTCCTATAAAGAAATGCAGCGCCTCTTTGTTCAGGCGGTCTCCATGACATTCAGGACATGTGATGCGTGAAAAGAATTGACCGCTCCAGTTCTTGGCAGCCGAGTCAGCGTCCTCATCCTGTTGCTGCTCTATATATTTTATGATTCCTTCATAGGTCGAGAAATAGTTGGACATTCCCATAGCTTCATTCTTGATGTTGAGATGTTCATCTGTGCCGTTGAGAATGTCATCGATAGCGTCGGACGGGATTTTGTTTATTGGAGTCTTGGTCGAGCAATCATATTTTTCGCATATGGCAGCAATCTGCCACCATAGCATGTTGTTTTTGGATTTTCCCAATGGTACGATTCCACCCTCGGCAATCGACAAGGTCTCATCAGGAATAAGTTTGGCACGGTCTATTACATTGACGGTACCAAGACCTTTGCAACATGGACAAGCGCCAAGGGGTGAATTGAACGAGAAGTTGTGGGGTGCGGGTTCCCTATATGACAAGCCGGTTTCAGGATCCATCAGTGCAATACTGTAATGGCGCACATCATCGCTGTCTTTGTCCAGAATAAGCATCTGTTTATCTCCCTGGGTGAGGGTGCTGTCGATTGATTTCCCGAGGCGTTCGAGGTCATTGGATGAGACTTTCAGTTTGTCGATAACCAGTTCGATCGAGTGATTCTTATATCTGTCGAGCTTGAGCCCGGGCACAATCTCCCTCATCTCGCCATCGATACGCACATTAAGAAAACCTTTTTTTGACAAATTATCAAAGAGTTCCTTATAGTGACCTTTTCGATTTTTTACAAGCGGAGCGAGCAAAATAATGCGATGGCCGTCATATTGTTGCAGAATCAGCTCCAGAATTTTCTCGCGGGAGTATTTGACCATCTTATGTCCCGACAGATAGCTTCGGGCAGTGGCTACGCGGGCAAAAAGCAGACGCATGAAGTCGTAAATCTCGGTTGTCGTTCCTATCGTGCTGCGTGGATTGCGGTTCACAGTCTTTTGCTCAATGGCAATGACAGGGCTGAGTCCCGTTATATTGTCGACATCGGGGCGTTCCAGAGCTCCCAGCATGCCACGTGCATAGCTGGAAAATGTTTCGATATATCGTCGCTGACCCTCGGCATAGATGGTGTCGAATGCGAGTGATGATTTGCCCGACCCCGACAGCCCGGTGATGACGGTGAGTTGTCCCAATGGAATGGAGACATCGATGTTTTTCAGATTGTGCACCCTGGCACCGGTGACATTAAGGGTGGGTATTGTATTATTGCGGTTATTATCAGTGGATTGTGTGCTCATTTTATCCAATTTGGATTGTAGACATGTTGTTTCTGTGTCGACCGATAGAGAGATTCTTTACGTGGAATTTTCACTTCATAGGTCTTGCCGGTTTTATTGGGTAGTGATTTGGCTCTTATCCAGGGATTGGCTTCACGTAGTTGGCTGTAGCTGATGCCATGGCGTGACGCCCATGTAGGCCAGTCGGCTACTGGGCTGTTTACCGTGACAATGTCATATTCGACCGGCTGATATAGTTGTGACGCTTTGAGGTTGAACCCGTAGCTGGCCGGGTCCTCCATAATCAGTTTGGTAGCAAGAATGCGGAACATGTAGCGAGAGGTCTCGTCGACAAGATAGAGGTCAAACGCCGAGTTGGCAAGCTGTTTTTCCAGTTCGGTAGTGATGCGTGATGTCCCGCCGTTGTATGAGGCGGCTGCGCTTTCCCAGTTGCCATATTCGTTGAATGCTTTCTTGAGGTAACGGCAGGCTGCGACGGTTTCCTTGGCTATATTGTAGCGTTCGTCGACCCATTCGTTCACTTCGAGTCCGTATTGCCTGGCTGTGGCCGGCATGAATTGCCACACACCGGCAGCTTTGGCCGGGGAGTAGGCACGCTGGTTGAGGGTACTCTCGACACAAGCGAGATAGAGCAAGTCGGTGGGAATGTTGTTTTCCCTAAGTATAGGCTCGAGAATCGGGAAGTATTTATTGGCGCGTTTCAATAACAGCAACGTGTTGCCATGGGTATAGACCATGGATGTGAGTTCGCGGTCAAGTCGTTCATACATGTCCACACGGTCAAGGTCGATTACTTGTCCCGCAAACGTCATTTCATCAGGAATCACAGGGTTCTCTACGTTGAGATGTCCATCGGGAACCACTTCCTTGATTATTACTGTTGTATTAGGTGACAATGTGTCGGAGGAAGTGCTCCCCGATGTCATCTTTGTGCTTCCCGCCTGACAGGACATTGAGCACAATGCTGTCAGTAAGATAGGTAATGTATATAATTGACAATGCATTATTCAGTAGGTGTTGAAGTGTTTGTTCGTTGTTTATAACCTATGGTGTTGATGTCGCCCGAGAGGTTGTAGTTTTTGCCGTCGGCGCCACGGGCTTTTATCACATAATAGTATACACCGGCAGGGACAATCTTGCCATGATAGCGTCCGTCCCACCCTCTGGAGGGGTCGGTGGATGAGAATATCTCAGTGCCCCATTGATTGAAAATGTGGCATTCGAAGGATACAATGGACTTGTAACTTACTTTCCACTCGTCATTGATGCCCTCAGATGTTCCGGGGGAGAATGCATTGGGACACAATATGCGTGACTCTCCTATGCTCACCTGATACACCTCGCTTGTCCATTGACAGCTCGCATCGTTGTTGGCAGCAATAAAACGCACATAAGAGGTGCCTTGTTCAGTAAATGTGTACTCGACTTCGTCCTGATTGTAGCGCAAGTCGATAATGTCGAATTCAGGCGAGCCAGAGAACTGCCATTCGCGAAATGCTACGGCATCGGTAGTGACCGCTTGGAATGTAATGTCGACAGGAGCCGACCCTCCGAGCGATTCACCGCCGCCATCTTTTATCTCGTTGTCGTTGTCGCGTGTGAGTTGAGTGGCTTTGGTCATTGCTTCAACAGCTGTAGCCTGATATGTATCGGTTGTGATGGAAATCGCCCGGTTCCACTCTTTGAGAAACCGGTCACCCTCGATTGTGAAATCGGTGTCGCATAGAGGAGCGTTGACACGTATGGTCCGGTCGAAGGATGCTAAGGTTTTCAAGGCATCGGTTGGCTTGTAGTCAAATCCATCGATGTCACTCACGAGTGTGTGATATGTTACGGTGATGTCGCGCGACAGTTGGCGGGGTACTCCGTTTATCGTATAGTAGTTTATCGCCGGGGCTGCCCCTTGTACTGTGATGGCTGTAGTAGTACAATCGCTATCGTAATTGGAGACTGTAGCTTGGTCCATGTGCATGAGATGATTGGCATAATTGACAACCCAGTAGCAGTGCTGCCGGTTGTCTTCGGTGACAATATAGCCCATGTCATCGTTCTCGAGCGTTATTGTACATCTGTTACCGTCGCGGGAGAATGGTACGGACTGAGAGTGGGCACCGCCCATCGAACTGAAACGTACCCATTGAACACTCGCAGTCGCTGAAGAGGCTGTATAGGTTGCGGTTGCCCCCGATGTATTGCTTAAAATGTAAATCCATTCCAGACCGCTGCTGGATTCGGGTTTGACCTGTATAGCTGGATCTTCGAGTGAACTGAATGTAAGCTGTGCACGCGCCATTGTCCAACTCAGGATTATTATAAGTAGGAAAAGTGTTCTCATTGACTGAATTTATATGCCCGCTGCGTGGTATGGAAACTGAAAAAAGATACTTTGTTCACAAATGTGGGGCGATTATTATCTTACAAAGGTAATAAAAACTGTGTAATTCAGAAACACTGTTGGCACTGCTTGTCGTTTTTTTTAAAGGCTGTTCCATGTGTTGTTTGTGGGGTAAATAGGAAGGTATGATGAACATGATTTGTATTTGATGTGTTTTCTTGATAAGTATAGATTATGTATTTGCCCATTTAGTGGGAAAAATTGGTAATAATTGGAATTAAATTATTGCGGAAATTTAAATTCATTAACTTTGTGCTCAATTTTTATTATGCATCAGCGAGTCATGAACAATATATTGTATAAAATACAGATTCTGTTGGTCTTTATGTTTACGGTTGTTTTGCCGGCTACAGCAGTCGCGGAGCCGACTGATAGTGTTCAGGCCTTAGATGGAGGTTTGACAAAGGAACAATCTGACACGGCAAAGCATTCAAAAGAGGGACTTATCAATCGAATAATCAGCTATTTTAGTGAAACAAATAAAGAACATCGGGAAAAAGCGTTTGATGTGAGTTTTATAGGCGGCCCTCATTATTCCAATGAGAAGAAGTTTGGCATAGGATTGCTGGCGGCAGGCATGTATTCTACTGACCGTGCTGATTCGCTGACACCATTAAGTAATGTGTCATTGTATTCTGATGTGTCTACGAGTGGTTTCTACTCGGTAGGATTGCGAGGTACTACACGTTTCAAACGAGACATGATGCGTCTTAATTTTGACGCTCATTTTGAGTCTATGCCCGATAAGTTTTGGGGAATTGGATATGTCAATAACTCCAATGACGATAACGAGACCTCCTATAAACGTCTCATGGCTGAGTGTAGGGTTGATTTTCTTGTAAGGATTTTGCGCGGATTGTATATAGGGCCTGTTGTCGAGGCTACATATGTCAAGGGAACGACAAAACATGAAGACCGGCTCTATCTATGGGAGGGTGAGGATATGCGCACGTTCAGTTATGCGATGGGCGTCAAAGTCAACTATGACACCCGCGATAATCTCACTGCTCCTCACCATGGTTTCAATATAATGCTTGCCCAGCGGTATTACGGGAAGTGGATGCATAATGATTATCCATTTTCATCGACCGAGCTTATCGCTTGCTGGTATACTCCTACCTGGCGCGATTGTACATTGGGACTGCAATATCACACACTCATTTCCTACGGTGACACTCCGTGGGGAATGCTCGCCGGTCTTGGTGGCTCATACAATATGAGGGGATACTATGAGGATCGGTATCGTAACAAAGGTGCCATGGATTTTACTGCCGAGCTACGCCAACGCGTTTACCGCCGCGTGGGGGTGGTTGTGTGGGGCGGAGTAGGTACTGTCTTCCCTAAATTGAGTCAAATCAAGATGAGGCAGTTGTTGCCTAATTATGGCTGTGGTTTCCGTTGGGAATTCAAGAAAAATGTCAATGTGAGGTTTGATGTAGGGTTTGGAAAAGGAGAAAGAGGATTTGTGTTTAATATCAATGAGGCATTTTAAATAAGTGTTTTATCGTGTTTGGAATTGCCGGGGTCTGTGATTCATGGCGTGGCCGGGAGATCCTGGCGGTGATTGTGTCGTTTGTTCCGTAAAGGTAATCCAGTAGGAAATATATCAAAATTCAAGGTTGAAAATGAATATAAGGAATCACATGTCATCAATGCTTAAAAAGCCTGCTTGTACCATGCTGGCTGTATGCATGTGTGTAGTCATAATGGTACCTAATGTCGCGCTATGTGTTACTGAGTCCATGAAAGCGGTTGATATCTTAGGGAATATTTTGTTGCCGCTCGGATTCTATATGATGGTTATTTCGGCGTTTAGGAAAACCGGTTGGGCAGTGTGGGCTATGTTGCCATTTTCTATATTGGCAGCTTTTCAGATTGTCCTGCTGTTCCTTTATGGCGGTTCGATTATAGCTGTCGATATGTTTTTGAATGTGGTTACGACCAATGTATCGGAGGCTACTGAGTTGTTGCGCAATCTTGGAACGGCAATGGTCGTTGTCGTGGTGTTATATGTTCCTCCGCTGGTTTGGGCTGCGGTGAGTCTGTGGCGAAAGCGTGAGATGAAACGGGAGGTGCGTTATATTTTTAGATACATTGGATTGTTCTTTTTTATATCAGGCATATCCACTGTTATTATAGGGACAATAATTACGGGTCGTGATATCAGTGATAATGTTTTTCCGGTAAATGTGATAAGGAATATCAGGATTGCTATCGACCGCACGGTTGAGACTGAGCATTATGGTGACACTTCACAGGCATTCAGTTATAATGCTGTATCGGTTCATGATGGCGATGTAGATGAGTTTTATGTCATGGTGATAGGCGAGACCTCCAGAGCGATTAACTGGCAACTTGGTGGTTATGGTCGTTCAACCAATCCACGGTTGTCCCAGCGTCCCAATGTAGTCTTCTATGATAAGGCTATCAGTGAGTCGAATACCACACACAAGAGCGTGCCGATGCTGTTGTCGAATATTACTGCATGTGATTTTGATTCGATAAAATATGTGAAGTGTATAGTCGATGCTTTTCGGGATGCCGGCTTTAAGACTACGTTCATTTCCAATCAGGCTCCTAATAATTCATATACCGAACTTTTTGGCCGACAGGCTGATGTGGTTTCATATCTTGATGCCGATTCGGTCGGAGTGCATGGCTTTGATGCCGATATGTTGCCATTGGTCGCCGAGTGTCTGGCCGATACATCAAGTCACAAGCAATTCTTGGTGCTTCATAGCTATGGGTCTCATTTTAAGTATAATGAGCGTTATCCTGCTCAATTCGGCAGTTTCAAACCTGATGTGTGTGAGGAGGTCAATAAGGATAATCGTGACAAACTCATCAATGCCTATGATAATACCATTGAGTATACCGACATGTGGCTGGATAGCCTGATGCAGATGCTTGAAGATTCGGGACGCTGTGCCGCTATTGTTTATGCCTCCGATCATGGCGAGGATATTATGGACGACGACCGTAATCGATTCCTTCATGCTTCCCCTACGCCTACCTACTACCAGCTTCATGTGGCCATGCTTGCATGGGTGTCGAAAGCCTATGAAGAGTTATTCCCAGAGAAGCTTGCCGAGATGAGAAATAACCGTAGCCGTGTTGTTAGTTCGACATCATCGTTGTTTAACACGATGATTGATCTTGGGGGGCTTGATACACCTTATAGTGATATCTCCAGATCGGTAGCTTCCTCGACCTATCGTGAACCCCACTTGCTGTATCTTAATGATAAGAATGAAGGTGTGGAGCTGGAGTGTTGTGGAATGAAAGCTGAAGACTTGCTGGCTCTTTCGATGTTGAATAATTTGTGATACTTTTGTGCTGTTGTTGTAGCCTGAATTGTCCAAAACGAAATGTTAAAACATTGATGTATAGTGTATTGTATAATTTTGTCTATATAAAAAATTGTCCAAATTGTTATTTGTAGATAAATAACGGTTGAAAGTTTTGTGTAATCGAAAAAAGGTTTTTATCTTTGTTGAGCAATAAAAATATCAACTCACGAATAATAAATCTACCCCGATGATACAGACAGTGCTCAAACGTGACGGACGTGTTGTAGGATACAACGAAGAGAAGATCAAGGCAGCGATACGCAAGGCGATGCTTCAGACAAAGCTTGGTGAAGATGAGGCTCTCATCATGAAGATAGTCGATCGGATCGGTGTGACCGGTAACGAGCAGATGTCGGTCGAGGAGATACAGGACCGAGTGGAACTTGAATTAATGAAGAGTACCCGCAAGGAAGTAGCCAAGCGCTATATCGCCTATCGCAACCAGCGGTCTATAGCACGACGTGCCAAGACACGTGATATATTCCTTGAGATCATTGAGGCTAAAAATAACGACATTACTCGTGAGAACGCCAATATGAACACTGACTCACCTGCCGGCATGATGATGAAATTTGCAAGTGAGACAACCAAGCCTTTTGTTGATGACTATCTGCTAAGTGATGAGGCCAGGGAGGCTGTGCGCAACGGTTATCTCCATATTCATGACAAGGACTACTATCCCACCAAGTCGCTCACATGTGTGCAGCATCCGCTTGACCGTATTCTTAAGGCGGGCTTCATGGCGGGACATGGAGAATCACGTCCGGCCAAGCGTATTGAGACGGCTTCGATTATTGGTTGCATATCGCTTGAGACGGCTCAGAATGAGATGCATGGCGGACAGGCTATTCCCGCATTTGACTTTTATCTGGCGCCCTACGTGAGATCTTCTTTCATTGAGGAGCTCAAGCAGGTGGAAGCCCTGACAGGTGAAGATCTCAGTGATTTATATGATGCTCCTATCGAAGACTTTGAAAAGCGATCTCTCGATGGGCTTACCGGCCGGGACCGACACATTGCACATGCTATCAACCAGACTGCATCGCGTGTGCATCAAGCAATGGAAGCATTCATACACAATATGAACACCATACATTCCCGTGGCGGCAACCAGGTGGTTTTCAGCTCAATCAATTATGGAACAGATACATCGGCCGAGGGGCGTTGCATCATACGCGAGCTGCTCAAGTCGACATATGAGGGTGTAGGTAATGGGGCGACAGCTATTTTCCCCATACAAATATGGAAAAAGAAACGGGGTGTGAACTATTTACCTGAAGATCGCAACTATGATCTGTATAAATTGGCATGTAAAGTTACTGCACGTCGATTCTTCCCGAATTTTGTCAATCTTGATGCTACGTTTAATGTTCATGAGAAATGGAATGCCAATGATCCGGAGCGTTACAGATATGAAGTAGCGACAATGGGGTGTCGTACCCGTGTTTTTGAGAACCGTTATGGTGAAAAGACATCCATAGGTCGTGGAAACATCAGTTTTTCGACAATCAATATCGTGCGTCTGGCCATAGAGTGTATGAATATTGTTGATAAAGAAGAACGTATACGTCGCTTTTTCGAAAAGCTCGATGACACGCTTGAAATTACAGCCCGCCAGTTGTGTGATCGCTTTGACTTTCAGAAAACGGCTCTTGCCAAGCAATTCCCCTTGGTGATGTCTCGGTTGTGGAATGGGGCTGATAAACTTGGACCAAACGATACCATTGAATCAGTAATCAATCAAGGTACACTGGGAATAGGCTTCATCGGTCTGGCCGAATGTCTGGTAGCGTTGACAGGTAAACATCATGGTGAGAGCAAAGAGTCTCAGGAATTGGGATTGCGTATCATCTCTCATATGCGTTCTCGTGTCAATGAGTTCAGTGAGACCTATGGACATAACTTCTCGGTCCTTGCCACGCCAGCCGAGGGACTTGCCGGTAAATTCACTACCAAGGACCGCAAGAGCTTCGGAATCATCCCCGGTGTTACTGACAAGATTTACTACACCAACTCCAACCATGTGCCGGTTTACTACCACTGCTCGCCGCTTCATAAAGCTCAGATTGAGGCCCCTTATCATGAATTGACAGGTGGCGGACATATATTTTATGTCGAAATCGATGGAGATGCAACCCATAACCCTCAGGCTGTGATGGATATAGTGAATCTCATTGACAAATACAACATGGGATATGGATCGATAAACCATAACCGCAACCGCTGCATGGACTGTGGATATGAGGATGCTCAGGATAATCTCGAGGAGTGCCCCAAGTGTCATAGCCACAACCTTGATAAACTGCAGCGTATAACAGGCTACCTCGTGGGTACCACAGATCGATGGAATAAAGCCAAGTTGGCCGAACTCGAGGATCGTGTCGTTCATAAATAAGACTCACACGATGGATTGTCATAAGGATCAGTGTTTGCGGGTACTCAGGATTGTCGACGGGACAAGCGTCGATGGTCCGGGGTTGCGAACATCGATATATCTGGCAGGTTGCCATCACCATTGCGAGGGGTGTCACAACATGCATTCATGGGCATTTGACCAGGGAGATGTCATGACTGTCGACCAAATCATGGAGCATGTCGACGAGCAGGATTACAATGTGACACTGTCGGGTGGTGATCCGCTTGCAAGCATCGACTCTGTGTTGCCACTGGCAAAACGGCTTAAAGAGGGAAACCGGCATGTGTGGTGTTATACGGGATATACCTATGAGGAGGTATCAGGCGACCCACGGTTGTCAAGGATTCTTGATTATATAGATGTGCTTGTCGACGGGCCGTTTATCCAGTCTCAACGAGATGTGGGATTATTGTTCAGAGGGTCGGCTAATCAGCGTCTCATTGATGTGAAGGCAACACTGGCCGGTGACGGTGGAATTATTCTTGTGGAAGAAGATGTGGCACCGTCATTTCTTGACTTATCGAATGGTCTCTTATAATTGACCGCAGGCGGTCGATTTTTTTCTCCGTCTCTATCCATTCGCTATCGGGGTCAGAGTCGGCAGTGATTCCCCCTCCGGCATAGATGCAGTAATCAGCATCGTAAAACTGTGCGCATCTAAGATTGACATAGGCCTCAAAGTTATTGGAATCGTGAACTGCGAGATAACCACCGTAGCAGCGACGGGGGTGTTGTTCGAGACATGCTATGCGTGTGAGTGATTCTTCAAGGGGAAAGCCTGCCAATGCCGGTGTAGGACTAAGCCTGTCGAGCAAGGAGGCAATATCGATTCCCTTCATATTGAATGTGATGTCGTGACAGCGATGTGTTATGAGCTGATAGTGAAGATTGCGCCCTGTCATGTGAATATCGGTGGCTGCGGAGCTACGAAGTATGTCGGTGATATAGTCTACGACAATGTCATGTTCATATATGTTTTTATTGTCCCATACTTTGTTGTCCTCAACTCGTAGTCTCGTGCCGGCGAGAGCCATTGTCGATGCATCTCCAGTGGATAAATCGTTTTTGAGCAATAGTTCGGGAGTGGCTCCAATCCAAGCCCCTGTTTTAGGCGTAAAATAGATAAATCTGAAACACCCATCGTGAGTGTCAAATAGTTGTCGGGCTACCTCGGCCCAGAAACGATTGCAGTCACAGGCTGGTCCATTGCCGGTGATGACGCGCGATAGGACCGTTTTGCCACGTCCCAATTCCTTGAGTTCCTTGCTTATGGATAATACACCTCCTTTGTGTTGTGAGCGTGTGGTAGATACATGATAGGGTTTAAGGTTTTCAACGTTTCCCGATACCGGTATGGGTGTAGTTGTGGACAGAATAGTGTCGACACCGGCTGTGTCGGTAATAGTGATGCGATTATTATAATTGCCGAGCCATGGAACTATTTCAAAAAGGTTGTGGCTGCGTGGGGTATGCCCGGGCATGTCGGCAATAAATGTGATATTGCTGTCGCTCGGATTCATGAATGCGGCAAAAGAGATGTTCAAGTCAAGGGCTCTGGCAATGGCCTGTAGGTTTTTCTCAAGCTCATCACTGGTAATCAGACTACACGCTCGATTCATTTCACAATAGTTCCAATGAGTTCAAAGGGGAGTGCTTCTTTTATCTTTACATGAGAAAATTGTCCCGGAACCAAAAGTGCTGTCTTTTCAATCAACACTTCGGGATCAACCTCGGGGGAGTCCCACTCCGTTCGTCCTACATAATAGTCATCATCTTCCCTGTCGATGATGACACGAAGAGTGCGGTTAACCTTTTCCTGTTGGATCTCAAGTGAAATTCCTTCCTGCAGTTCCATGAGCTTGTCGAGACGTTCCTGTTTCACTCTTTGAGGGATTGCATCCTTATAATTTTTGGCGGCATAGGTGTCATCCTCTTCACAGTAAGCAAATGCACCCATGCGTTCAAAACGCATGTCCTTGACAAATTGCATCAGTTCATCAAACTCTTTGTCTCCCTCACCGGGGAATCCGGTCATGAGAGTCGTGCGCAGGTGGAGATTGGGCACACGTTGTCTCATCTCGGAGATAAGATCTCGTGTTTGGCTTTGGGTTATATGCCGACGCATGTTTTCAAGGACCTTGTCGCTTGCATGCTGTAGGGCTATATCCATGTAGTTGCACACATTGTCATGGGCAGCCATCACATCCATAACCTCCATTGGAAATTGGGCCGGATAGGCATAGTGAAGCCTCAGCCACTCGACACCGTCGATGGCTGCGAGATTTTCCACGAGTCGTGGAAGCATCATTGTTCCACCAGAGAGGTCAGTGCCATAGCTTGACAAATCCTGGGCAATGATGTTAAATTCCTTTACTCCTTTGTCTACGAGTAGTTTGACTTCATCAATGATCTCATTTTCAGGACGGGAGGTAAAGCGGCCGGTGATCAACGGGATAGCGCAGAACGCGCAGAACCGATTGCACCCCTCGGCAATCTTAAGGTAGGCATAATGGGGTGGGGTGGTTATTGTACGGTCGATCGATAGTGTGCTGTTTTTGCCGGTGAGATCATTTACTATTTTTATGAAATCAAATTTTCCATACCAGCCGTCAACTTCAGGCAGTTCTGATTCCAGGTCGCTTCGATAGCGTTGGGAGAGGCAACCCATGACATAGAGGCGGTCAATATCGCCCTCGGCTTTGCCTTGGAGATATTCAAGGATTGTATTTATGGATTCTTCCTTGGCATCGCCTATGAAGCCACAAGTGTTGATGATGACGTTGTCACCAGGCTTTACCGGTTGTTGATGTACGGCATTATATCCGGCATGGGAAAGCATGCTGAGGAGACGCTCGGTGTCAACGAGATTCTTTGAACACCCCAGCGTTATGATGTTTATGCGCTTACGTGGCATTATTTATCAAAGAATGATTTAACAAATTCTTCTTTATCAAATACCTGCAGGTCGGTAATCTTTTCGCCCAATCCTATGTATTTGACTGGAATATTGAATTGGTGGCTTATTCCAATCACAACACCACCCTTGGCGGTGCCATCGAGTTTGGTGACAGCGAGTTCTGTAACTTTAGTAGCTGCTGAGAACTGCCTGGCCTGTTCAAAAGCATTTTGTCCTGTTGAGCCATCGAGAACCAATAGAACCTCGTGGGGAGCATCGGGAACAACCTTCGACATTACGTTGCGTATCTTGGTGAGCTCGTCCATGAGTGCTTTTTTGTTATGCAATCGACCGGCTGTATCGATTATAGCGACATCAAAATTGTTGGCTTTGGCCGACTGGAGCGTATCAAAAGCTACAGCGGCAGGGTCGGCACCGAGTTTTTGCTTTATTACGGGCACATCGGCGCGACGTCCCCATTCTTCAAGCTGTTCTATTGCTGCGGCTCGGAAAGTGTCGGCAGCTCCAAGCACTACTTTGTTGCCGGAGGCTTTGAATCGTGCGGCCATTTTGCCTATGGTTGTCGTCTTTCCGACACCGTTTACACCAACGACCATGATAACATAGGGGCGTTTGTCGGCCGGGACTTCAAACGATTGGAGTCCCGAATCATTGACGTCATCGGCAAGCATGGCGGCTATCTCTTCATAGATGAGTTTGTTAAGCTCATCTGTGCCTACATATTTGTCGCGGGACACGCGGTCGCGTATACGGTCGATAATCTGGATCGTGGTGTCGGGGCCTATATCTGACGACATGAATATCTCCTCAAGTTCGTCCAGAACATCTTCGTCAACTTTTGACTTGCCTGCTATTAAATGTGTCAGTTTTTCGAAAAAACCTTTCTTTGAACGCTCAAGTCCCTTGTCGAGAGTCTGTTTTTCTTCTCTTGAAAATATCCGTTTGAAAAATCCCATATTTTACTTGTTTAAAGTAGTCGTTGAAATATAGTGCAAAGATAGTGAATAATTATAAAAAAACGATGAATTATCGTCTCGGTACGATTACACGCTCACCGAGACTGCGTGCAAGTTCTTTGCGTAACTGCATCAGAGTGTCTATTCTCTTCATGCACTCAGCAAGTTGTTCCTTGTAGTCGGGAGCAGAGGTGTCAAGACTTCCTAATCGGGCTGTCTCATCTTTTATCATAAGATTGATATGGGCATCCTTTACAGTGGCTATGGCTTTGGGCACAAGCTCAATGAGACGCTCTTTCTCGGTCTCGATATGGGTGAATTTGGTGTGTACCTTGCTGAGCTGATGAGGCTCGCTGACGAGGTCGGTGGTGAGTCGGCGCAGGTCGTCATCGGGTGATGATGCAAGGTGCAGCTCGATATAGTCGGTTGCAAAGCGTTCCATCTCATCGTTGAAAAAACGATCACACTGTTCATTGAGAGTGAGTTCTTGTTTTTTTATATCGGCCAGATCGGTAGCGGTGGCTTTGATGCGTTCAAGGCCTTCATTCCACATGGAGTCGCGTTGTGAATGAGTTTCCTGTTCATGCCGCAAATTGTCGTTGTTCCATTGGTCTGTGAATAGTTGCATGGCGGCCTCGAATGCCTTGGCGTGGATAGGTACCGACCAGGTGATACCGTCGACCGCCAGCTCGTCATCAACATATTGTATGAGTGACATCGGTACAGTATCTCCATTTTCATCGGCAGCGTCACAGAATGTTGTCATGCCGTATTTGAGGACGTAGCGCAATAGCTCTCTCTCACATTTGGCAAGAAGGCGTAGCCCGTCGTTCCCTTTTGTGGAAATTTGTACAGCAGGATTGTTGGTCGAGGGGGCTGAGACTATGGACGGTTGTTGGGAGTCGGTGATTTGTCGAGAAGCGACGTAGTCACCTGTATTTCTCTTGGCCATCGCTTTGTCAACCTCGAGTTTCAGTACCTTTTCATCGATGAGCAGCAGACGGCTACACTCGCTGATATATACAGTGCGGGCTATATTGTCGGGTATGCAAGCTATGGATTTTACAATGTCGGTGATGACAGCCGAGCGTTTTATAGGATCGTTCTCGCAGCCTTCAAGCAGGATGTGGGTTTTGAAGCGTATGAAATCGGTCTCATTGGCTTCCATATAGGCTTCGACCTCGGCTGTTGTGTGATTCTGGGCAAATGAGTCAGGGTCGTCACCATCGGGCAGAAGAAGCACTTTGATTTTCATCCCTTCACTCAGCAGCATGTCAATGCCTCTCAACGATGCTTTGATGCCGGCTGCGTCGCTGTCATAGATGACGGTTACATTTTCGGTGAAGCGGTGTATCAGTTTTATCTGCCCTTCGGTGAGAGCTGTACCCGATGAAGCCACTACATTCTCGATACCGCTCTGCGACATTGAGATGACATCCATGTATCCTTCCACGAGGATACATTTGTTTTTCTTAACTATCGACTGCTTGGCTTGATACAGACCGTAGAGCTGGTTGCTCTTACTGTAGATGATTGATTCGGGAGAGTTGACATATTTTGCGACATTTTTATCAGATCGCATAGTACGACCGCCAAAGGCTACAACCTTTCCCGAAATCGAAAATATGGGGTACATGACACGCCCCTTGAAGCGGTCATATATTTCACCGTTGTCCTTTTTTATGCACAGACCTGTCTCCACGAGGTATTTGTCGCTATATCCGTGAGAACGGGCTGCCCGTAAGAGGGCGTCGCTACGGTCGAGCGAATACCCCAGTCTGAAGCGTTTTATTGCGGCATCATTGATACCGCGTTCCCTGAAGTAAGATAGGCCCAAGGCCAACCCATCGGGGTTCTGTGTGAGGTTCTTTTCAAATTCTTCCAGGGCAAACTGGTTGACCGCCAGTAGACTTTCACGTTCTGTGGCGGCTTCCCTCTCGGCATCGGTGAGCTCCCGCTCTTTGATTTCGATATTGTATTTTTGAGCGAGATAACGGAGGGCTTCGCCATAGGACATCTGCTCCAGTTCCATGATGAAGCCTACAGCGCTGCCACCCTTGCCACAGCTGAAACACTTACAAAGCCCGCGAGAGGGGGACACTGAGAAAGATGGCGTGCGGTCGTTGTGAAATGGACATAGACCAATATAGTTGGCCCCGCGACGCTTTAGGCTCACAAAGTCGCTTACTACCTCCACAATGTTGGCAGCATCGAGAATGCGGTTTACGGTTTCGGGGTCAATATATGCCATAGTGTGCTTTTGATTGATTGGATAGTGTGGATGCTTGAGGAAAAGTATAGCCTCGAAGGTTGTGGCACGATTGAAATTGTGCCACAGTCCTTCGGGCCGCTATTACAAAAGGCAATCCACTCCCTGGTATTGAGTCTGTTGGAATTATAAATTTATCGGGTCGACCACCGGTTGATCGGTGACAGCGAGGTTTATGACCTGTGGAATAGTATCGACATAGTGGAATGACAGGCCTTGCAGGTATTTGGGTGCTATGTCATCGATGTCTTTCCTATTCTCGGTCGACAGGATTATATCGGTAATTCCGGCACGCTTGGCTGCAAGGATTTTTTCTTTTATGCCACCTACCGGAAGTACTTTTCCGCGAAGTGTAATCTCACCGGTCATGGCTATGCGCTCTTTCACACGCCGCTGTTTCAATGCTGAGACAATAGACGTTGTCATTGTGATGCCGGCCGATGGTCCATCCTTAGGGATAGCTCCTTCGGGAACGTGGATATGGATGTCATATTTTTCGAAAACCGATGGGTCGATGTCAAACAACCGTGCATGAGCTTTCACATATTGAAGTGCAATCATGGCCGACTCTTTCATGACGTTGCCCAGATTACCTGTGAGGGTAAGTTTCTCTCCCTTGCCTTCCGAAAGTGAGGTCTCGATATACAGTATCTCACCTCCTACAGCAGTCCAAGCCAATCCTGTGACCACTCCGGCAAAATCGTTGCCTTCATATCGGTCACGATTGTAACGTGGAACACCCAGATAAGTTTCAACTCCTGTCGGTGTGATAGTTTTGTCATACTCTTCTTTGAGCATGCGTTTGAGGATAACCTTGCGTACAATCGAGGCAAGCTGCTTCTCAAGCTGGCGCACACCGCTCTCAGATGTGTACCGTTCCACGATAAGGGCAATAGTTTCGGGGGGGAGGACAATATCATCAGGTGTGAGCAGATTCTCTTTAAGAATCTTGGGAAGCAGATGTCTCAATGCTATTTCAACTTTCTCTTCCAGCAAATAGCCTGAGATGTCGATGATCTCCATTCTGTCAAGCAATGGCTGTGAGATAGTGGAAAGGGTATTGGCAGTGGCTATGAAGAGCACTTTTGACAGGTCATAATCGATGTCTATGTAATTGTCGTGGAAATGACAGTTTTGCTCGGGGTCAAGAACTTCAAGAAGCGCGGCGGCAGGATCGCCTTTGAAATCGGAACCTATCTTGTCGATCTCGTCAAGGAGAAGTACCGGATTGGAAGAGCCTGCACGTTTCATGGCTTCCATGATACGTCCTGGCATAGCTCCGATATATGTGCGCCGATGGCCTCTGATCTCGGCTTCATCATGAAGGCCGCCCAGTGATACACGCTGGTACTTGCGACCCATGGCGCGCGCCACCGATTGTCCAAGTGAGGTCTTGCCTACACCCGGAGCGCCCACGAGGCAAAGAATAGGAGCCTTGCCTTCGCGGTTGTTCATGATTACAGCCAGTTGCTCAAGTATGCGATCCTTAACCTTCTCAAGTCCATAGTGATCATTGTTGAGGGTTTCTCGAGCCTTTTCGAAGTCCTCGTTCTCGTAGTCATATTTGAGCCAAGGCAGTGAAAGCAACTCTTCGAGATAGGACAATTGTACAGCGTAGTCGGGCGACTGTGGATTTAGTTTGTTGAGTTTCTCTACCTCTTTTACAAACAAATGATAGGCATCGTCGGGGAATGGCACGTGTCTACCCCGTTCAAGGAGCTTGTCACTATCATCGTTGTCGCCATACAGCTCTTTTTTCACTGCATCGAGTTGTTGCAACAGATAATTGTTACGTTGTTGCTCGGAGAGGTTGGCATGAGTGCGCTCGTTGATTGATCTGGTTAGTTCGGAGAGTTGCTGGGCAATAGAGAGTTCGCGCATCAGAAGGAATGCGCGGTCTTTCATTTTGCTCTTGGCAAGCATTGCTTCCTTTTTTTCAGGCTCCAATGGCAAGTGGGTAGCAATGACATTGACAAGCATTACCGGGTCGTTGATCTCCTTAATGGTGTTGACAAACTCATCGGGTGCTCCGGTTGTGTTCTGGAGAATCTCGAGGGTCTGTTCTCTGATTTGACTGCACAGTGTGGCAAATTCAGTGTCGGTCGAGCGCGGCTTGGAGTCTTTTACCAGCTTTACTTGAGCCGAATACTTGGCTTCAGGCAGGAGTGAGCCTGCCCCGGGACCCAGTACCTTGAATTTGGTATGTGCATGAAGTAATGCCGTGTGGCTGCCATCGGGGAGCTCAAACACTTTGATTACCTTGGCTACGACACCATACTCGTAGAAGTCGTCGGGAAACCGTGGATTGTCGATTTTGGGATTTGACTGGCAAAGAATTCCCACCGGAAGGTTGCGCTCGCTCGACAGTTGTGCTGTAATGAGCGAATTGTCACGTTTGAGCCCGATGGGAATGGTTACCTCGGGAAACAGGACAAGATTGCGGGTGGGAATGATGGGAAGGTCGTCGGTGTTGACGCTCTCTCCTTTGTCCAGTTTTATTTGCCCTAATGAAACAAATGATGCTGTTGTTGTCTTGTTATCGTCGTCGAAACTCATGTTTATAATCGTATAACGGTATTGGAAGGCTTCAGATATCCAGCTGTTGCAAATCCTTTCTATTAAACAACCACTGTGTCACTTGCATGATTGCGAGAAGTGAGTGAAGGCGGATTGGGGTCTGAACTCCGTGTTCTATTGGTCACAAGGATAGAATGACCGCAATGGGTTGGGTGCTGTCTTGTTATTCAGCTTTTTCCGGCTCATTGTCGGGAGTTTCCTCCGACTTGGGCTCCTTGAAGGAGTCGATGCCGGCTGCCAGAAGCTGGTTGTACCAGTTGAGAAGCTTTTTTATATCGTTGGTATAGACGCGCTCGTCGTCAAAGTCGGGAAGTATCTCGG
The DNA here is from genome assembly GCA_023666645.1 of Clostridiales bacterium. Taxonomy (GTDB): domain Bacteria; phylum Bacteroidota; class Bacteroidia; order Bacteroidales; family Muribaculaceae; genus JAAVFS01. Next base: position 333,109 of record JAMPBP010000001.1, on the reverse strand, counting down.
CAAAGTAGGCACGCAACTCATCGTTGCCACCAATAGCCTTGATGTCAACTGGCTTGCCGTCGTTCTTGGTTTTTACTGCTTCCAGCACGTCGCCCAGCGGCACATCGTCGCCGGTGGTGTACATGGAGATGTCGGCAAGTGAGATCACTTTGTCGTGGGCATAGGCGGGTGTGCGTTTGCCTGTCTGCAGGCTCTCGACAATAAGCATGTTTTTACCAGGGTTCACGAGTTTGAAAAGTCCGGGACGTCCCGATATGCACAATATTCCTTTTAGCATGGTAGTTGTTGATTATCTTATGATTATAGTATATCGCCGTAGGCTGCTCTGTGAGCGGTACGACATTCAAGCTACAAAAATACTCAAAACATTCTGTTCTACCAACCATCGGGTGACAAAGTTTTTGTATCTTTGTGGTCACTTATGTGGACATTTGTCAAGAATATATTGCAGCTTATCATCTCGCCCGATAACGGGTGGGAGGATACCGTTCGCTCCAATGATCGGGCAGGTACGGTATTGCCTATGGGACTTGTCATAATGGTTGCCTCGTTGTCCATATTTGTGCCCTTGTTATATTCAACCCATGTGACTGTGCTCGAGATGAACCAGATGTTTGTTACAGTGAATGTGTCGCTGTGGGCCACATATTTTATTGCCGATAGTGTGATGTCCTGGGTGCTCCCGAGACTTTGTGACGGAGTTTATGACGAGCATAGGGTTAGGAGTTTCACCGCCTACACAGTGGCGTTGCTCTCGTTGCAGATTCTGGTATCCGACATCCTACCTATTACATTTGCTATTCTCGAACTATGGCCTTTATATGTCGTTATTATAATGTGGAGGGGAATGAAGATACTTGATTGTCCACAGGAACACACAGGAAAATATCTGCTGGTCGTGATTCTTGCTTTCATAGCGACCTCCCAGTTGCTGCTGAGAGGGTTTAAATATGTTATAATGTCATGAAATTTAAAGAAGTAAATATAAAGAATAAGCGTGCTACATATGATTTTGCCATAGGTGATACTTTTACGGCGGGAATTGTTTTGACAGGTACCGAGATAAAATCAATAAGGCTTGGGAAGGCGAGTCTTGTGGACACGTTCTGTTATGTAGATAATGGTGAGGTGTGGGTTAAGAATATGTATATAGCAGAGTATTTCTATGGCACATATAATAATCATGCCGAGCGTCGCGACCGTAAACTGCTTTTGAACAAGCGCGAGATTGCCCAGATTGAAAAGGATGGTAAACTCACCGGTTTTTCTATTATCCCCCTGCGGCTATTTATCAATGACAGGGGACTTGCCAAGCTGGTGATTGGTGTGGCGAAGGGCAAAAAGGAGTATGACAAACGACAGTCGATTAAGGAGCGTGACGATAAGCGTGCTATGGCTCGCTTCTTCCAGAAACCTTAAACGGGTGAAAGTTGTAAAAGATATTGTTTCCCATCACAGGCGGTTATACCCATAATACGGGTATCACCGCTTTTTTTTATGCCAAGACGCGTCTTGAGTGCCTCGGCCGATATTGGAAAGTTGCGTACGGCAACGTTGGCCTCAAGTTTGAGCCGTGATAATTTTTTTAGCACAGCCGAGCTATAGGGCATGACCTTTTCTATCATATAGGACTTGCCTGGAAAACCGTTCTTAGGTTCAGTAGCGGTATACAGGTGTGTGTTGCTGTGAATCATGGAAATGTCATATCGTGAACAAAGCAGTTTGAACGGTGCTGCCTTCATGATAGCCGGTGACGGTTCCAAGAGATAATCACCATCGTGAGGCATGGCCATGCGGGCTGTGGATTCATTTTCCTCGCGAAGTGAAAATGTGAAAGGTTCCCCGGTGGCTGAGCAATGGACCATTATTGATGTTTCTATATGGTTATCGGTTTTTGCTGAGTCAATTACAGCGAGTATTTCGCGGCATTCATTGCGTTCTTCAACAATCCACAGCTGGCTTGTACCCGGTAGGTCGCGTAGTGACTGTGTGATATCGAGCATGGGTGACATCTTGATCATGATGCGGCTGGCCTTTGATTTCATGAGCGGGAGAAGAACGGTGACATCGGGAGCACAGTCATGCAGGTTATAAACACGACCACCGGTACTGTTTCTGCGGGCAGGGTCAATGAATATCAAGTCATAGTGCCGGTCGGTGTCTGAAAGGAATTGGACGCTGTCGCCTGCCGATACCGTTATATTGCTGCGCTCCCTGAAGTTCCATTGGGCTACTGCTGCAATTTTCGGATCGAGATCAAAGGCTGTTAAACGAGTGTCGGGCATGGAGGCAAGAAACGAGGCATCGACACCGAGGCCGCATGTCATGTCAAGGACCTTGGCCTGAGAGGGGAGATGGGCTATCGACCTGTGAAGTTTTGCCACAGATACCGATGTGGCCTGCTCGGTTGACAGCGCTATGGGCATCAACCGTGGAATGAGTTTTTGGTCAAGTGGGTCTTCACTGCTGAATTTGGTCTTGGAACGTTGTCGGTTCTCAATATGAGAGATGGCGTCATCAAGCCAAGGCAATTTATTTTTTTTACTCAACCTTAACTTGGTGGGGTCGTCATTCAGGTGTGCTTCAACCCAGTCCCAGAATTCATCGTTGTAATCAGTCATAGGCGCATCGTGTTATTTTCGTTGACAAGGAAAAGCCTGCCCCTGAGCTGCAATTCCATGAGTTGCACAACGGGACAGGCTTCTTATAGAAATATGCAACAACACAATAGTGTGATGCATGATAGGTTGTCTCTTTAACCCTTTATGGCTGCAATACCGGGAAGAATCTTACCCTCGATGGCCTCGAGAAGAGCACCGCCACCGGTTGAGACGTAGGATACCTGGTCGGCAACGCCAAATTTGTTGACGCAAGCCACAGAGTCACCACCGCCTACGAGTGAGAAGGCACCGTTGTCGGTAGCTTCCACGATAGCCTCGGCAATAGCGCGGGAACCTGCAGTGAAGTTGTCAAACTCAAATACTCCGGCAGGGCCGTTCCACAGGATTGTCTTGGCATCCTTGATGGCATTCTTGAATGCTTTCTGCGACTCGGGGCCGGCATCGAGACCTTCCCAACCCTCGGGAATATTCATTACTGAGCATACCATGGTGTTGGCGTTGTTGTCGAAGGCATCGGCTGCGATGCAGTCGGTTCCAAGCACGAGATTCACACCCTTTTCCTTAGCTTTCTTCATGATGTCGAGGGCAAGGTCGAGTTTGTCGTTCTCGCATATCGATTTTCCAACATTGCCACCCTGAGCCTTGGCAAAAGTATAAGTCATGCCACCACACAGAATGAGGTTGTCAACCTTGTCCATGAGGTTCTCGATAATACCGATTTTTGTAGAAACCTTAGAGCCGCCCATTATAGCAGTAAAGGGACGCTTGATGTCACTGAGAATGTTATCGACAGCCTGAACCTCTTTTTCCATGAGGTAGCCAAGCATCTTGTTGTCGGCATCAAAATAGTCGGCGATGACAGCTGTCGATGCATGTTTGCGGTGGGCTGTTCCGAATGCATCATTTACATATACATCGGCATAGCTTGCCAATGTCTTGGCAAACTCTTTCTGGCGGCCTTTCATTTCTTTCTTGGCCTCGTCATACTTGGGGTCTTCCTTGTCGATGCCTACGGGCTTGCCTTCCTCCTCAGGATAGAAGCGGAGGTTTTCAAGCAGCAGGACTTCACCGGGCTTAAGATTGGCGGCAGCTTCACCGGCTTTAGCGCAATCGGGGGCGAATTTAACATCTGTGCCCAGAGCCTTGGCTACATCGTCCTTGATCTGTGCCAAAGAGAATTTGGGGTTAACCTTACCTTTGGGCTTGCCCATGTGTGACATGATTATGAGGGCGCCGCCGTCGGCCAAAATCTTTTTCAATGTGGGGAGCGCACCGCGTATGCGGGTGTCGTCGGTAACATTGCCGTTCTCGTCCAAGGGCACATTGAAGTCAACACGTACGATGGCTTTCTTGCCTGCAAAATTGTAGTTGTCGATTTTCATTTTATTTATATATGTTTAGGTTTCAATCTATCGGCAAAATTAACAAAAAAAATTGAGCGTGGAGTATTATTTTACTATAATATTCGCTAAAAAATCAGCACAACGTCGCAGAGGTCTTTTCAGAGTCGTTTTTCAAGTAATTCTCTCATCTGGTCGCGCAACTTGCCGGCCTCGCGGGCAGCGGCTTCAGCGAAGTCCTCACCCTGTGAGGCATAGATGATGCCGCGCGATGAGTTGACAAGCAGTCCACAATCATCGGTCATGCCATACTTTGCAACCTCTTCAAGGCTACCACCTTGGGCACCGACGCCAGGAACGAGGAGAAAGCTTTTGGGGGCTACAGCGCGTACATCCTTGAACATGGCTCCTTGTGTAGCTCCCACTACAAACATGAGTTGCTCCGGACTGGCCCATGTCTGGGCCTTGAGCATCACATCCTCAAAAAGTCGATGACCGTCGGTGCTTTCGATAAACTGGAAGTCGTGACTGCCTTTGTTGCTCGTGAGCGCAAGCAAGATCACCCATTTTCCCTCATACCCTAAAAAGGGAGTGACGCTGTCTTCGCCCATATAAGGAGCTACGGTGATAGCGTCGACGTCAAGATGCTCAAAGAAACTGCGGGCATACATGCTGCTTGTATTGCCTATGTCCCCACGCTTTGCATCGGCTATTATAAATTGGTCAGGATAGTTGGTCTTGATGTACTTGATTGTCTTTTCAAGAGCAATCCACCCCTCGACTCCGAGGCTTTCGTAGAAGGCAAGATTGGGTTTATAGGCGACGCAATAAGGAGCTGTGGCATCGATGATTGCTTTGTTGAATATAAAGATAGCATCATTTTCCTTGGCGATATGGGCCGGTATTTTCTTGATATCGGTGTCAAGCCCCACGCATAGAAATGATTTTTTACGCTTGATATTTTCTACAAGTTGACTATAGTTCATTGCTGTGAGATATTTATGTTTTTATAATTCAGATTCCTTGAGACGCTCAGCGTTCTCGGCTATAATCAGGTGGTCTATGCAATCCTGAATGTCGCCGTCCATAAAAGCCGAGAGGTTATAAATCGTGTAGTTGATACGATGGTCGGTGATACGACCCTGAGGATAATTGTAGGTTCTGATTTTGGCCGAGCGGTCGCCTGTAGAAACCATCGTCTTGCGTCGGGAGGCTATGTCGTCGAGGTACTTCTGGTGCTCTTTGTCATATATGAATGTGCGCAGACGGCTCAGGGCCCTCTCTTTATTTTTGGGCTGGTCGCGTGTCTCGGTACACTCGATCAGAATCTCTTCGGTGACACCGGTATTGGGATTACGCCACATGTACCGCAGTCTTACCCCCGATTCTACCTTGTTCACGTTCTGGCCACCGGCACCTCCCGAGCGGAATGTATCCCATTTTATTTCACCTTCATTGATCTCTACGTCAAATTCCTCGGCTTCGGGCAATACGGCAACTGTGGCGGCCGATGTGTGCACACGTCCTTGGGTTTCGGTAGCCGGCACACGCTGCACACGGTGGACACCGCTTTCATATTTTAGTGTGCCATATACATTATTTCCCGACACAGCAAATACAATCTCCTTGTATCCACCGGCAGTACCTTCGTTGTAGCAGGTGACCGACAGAGTCCACCCCATCGACTCACAGTATTTGCTGTACATCTTAAACAGGTCGCCGGCAAAGAGGGCCGCCTCGTCACCTCCTGTGCCTCCGCGTATCTCAACAATGGCGTTTTTTCCATCCTCTGGGTCGGCCGGTATAAGCATCAATTTAATCTGCTCTTCCATTTGAGGTAGCTGGGCTTGGGCTTCATCAAGCTGATCCTTAGCCATGGAGCGTATGTCGGGGTCGTTCTCATTTTCAAGAATGGAGCGGGCTTCATCAACATCAGCCAGCAACTGCCTGTATTTGTGGGTGGCGCCGGTGAGACGTTCAAGTTCCTTGTATTCCTTTGTAAGACGCACATAGCGCTTCATATCGCTGATAACCTCAGGGTCGGTAATCAGAGTACTCACTTCGGCATATCGTGCTTCGATGCCGTCAAGACGTTGTAATAAAGAGTTTTCACTCATTAATATTGAGGTATAGAACTGAATGTGTTAGTAATGGAATGAAATGGACTCAAAGTTACAACATTTTAACAAATCATACAAGTGGTTGAGAATAGTCGTGCTGAAAATCTTTCGGAAAATACCGATTATTTATACGCTAAACAAGTATCAATGAGTGTGTTGAGTAGCTGATGCAACCGCAACTGTCCAAGGAGGAGCAACGGCAACGCTTTTTGCGGAGAATGGGCCGGGGTTAGCAGCCGCCACCGTCACCGCCGCCACCGTTGAATACATCGAGCGAACCTGTGGATGAATTGCTGCCTGTCACAGAACTGGGGTTGAAAATCAAGGCCAATAACCATAACACTACTGCCAGTGCAAACAATACACAAGGAGCCCAGTATATAATCTCAACTATAATATTCCAAAGTCTTTCAAACATTGTCCTTTCTTGTTTTTGACAAATGTAGTGAAAATATTAATAATCAACAAACATTATGGAAATAAGACGGTTCATAGTAGTATATGACTTTGACACCAGCCGAAAAACATTAGTATTCGCTCGCAAAATGGAAGCGTATCTTGGGAAAGTCGTTTTGGGCCATCTGCAGGACGTAGTTGGAATCGGCCATGAATACATCGCGGCCCTCCCGGTCAATAGCCATGAACTGATGTTTGCGTTTTTTGAAGGCTGCAAGGGCATCTTCATCGTCGCTCTCAATCCAGCAAGCCTTGTATAGTGAGATGGGTTCCCACCGGCATTGTGCGCCATATTCGTGAAGTAGTCGGTATTGTATTACCTCAAATTGCAGCTGACCTACTGTGCCTATTATTTTACGTCCGTTGAATTGGTTGATGAAGAGCTGGGCCACACCTTCGTCCATGAGCTGTTGGATGCCCTTCTCAAGTTGTTTTGACTTCATGGGGTCGGTGTTCTCGATATACTTGAACATCTCGGGCGAGAAGCTGGGGAGCCCTTTGAAATGAAGTTCCTCGCCTTGAGTGAGAGTATCACCTATTTTGAAGTTGCCGGTATCGGGGATACCAACAATATCACCCGGATAGGCCTCGTCGACGACATTTTTCTTCTGGGCCATGAAGGCTGTCGGGGCAGCGAAACGCATGTATTTGCCGGAGCGTATATGCTTATAGTTCGCATTACGCTGGAACTCACCGCTGCACACCTTTACGAATGCGATACAACTGCGGTGGTTTGGGTCCATGTTGGCGTGTATTTTAAATACGAATCCGGTGAATGGTTGCTCATGGGGGTCGATGGTGCGCTCTACGGCAGCCACGGGTCGAGGCTCGGGAGCGATTTTTACAAAGCAGTCGAGCAGTTCCTTGACCCCAAATGTGTTCAAGGCCGAGCCGAAGAAAACCGGGGCCAATTTTCCCTTGAGGTATTCTTCGACCTCAAAGTCGGGGTATACGCTTTCTATGAGTTCAAGGTCGTCACGCAGTTTGGAGGCATCGGTCTCGCCCACATTGGCGTCGATGCGTGGGTCGTTGATATCGTCGATTTCCACACGCTCGCTCACACGCTGTTTATTGGGGGTGAACAGGTCGAGCGATTGCTCATAGATGTTATATACACCTTTGAATTTGGCGCCGATGTTGATAGGCCATGACAGTGGTCTGACGGCTATTTTCAACTCTGATTCCAACTCGTCGAGAATGTCAAAGGGGTCGCGACCCTCGCGGTCGAGCTTGTTGACAAAGATTATGACCGGGGTGTTGCGCATGCGGCACACTTCCATCAGTTTGCGGGTTTGTTGCTCAACGCCCTTGGCTACGTCGACTACAATGATTACGCTGTCGACGGCAGTGAGTGTACGGTAGGTGTCCTCGGCAAAGTCCTGGTGGCCAGGGGTGTCAAGGATGTTGATTTTATAGTCACCGTAGTTGAATCCCATAACTGAAGTCGCTACCGAAATTCCGCGCTGTTTTTCGATTTCCATCCAGTCACTGGTGGCGGTCTTCTTGATTTTATTGGATTTGACGGCACCGGCAATGTGAATGGCTCCGCCAAAAAGAAGGAGTTTTTCAGTGAGTGTAGTCTTGCCGGCATCAGGGTGGCTGATGATGGCAAATGTGCGTCTGCGAGAAATTTCGTCGTTTAAGTTGGCCACGGTCTATATTATCTTTTATTGGGTTACAATGAATTAGTCGGTATGCGCTGACGAAAAGTCGGGAGCGCATTTCCTCTATTGGGAGTGCAAAGGTACACTTTTTTACCAACATAATCAATCTTTAACCATGGTCATGCGTTGACAAAAGAATTATCTACTTTGCAAATTTGAATAAAGTGAGTATCTTTGTGCTGAAACACCATAATCAAAAAAATGAAAGTACTAAAATTTGGCGGCACTTCGGTAGGCACGGTCGACAGTCTGAAAAATGTCAAGGCTATTGTCGATGGTAATGACGGGCCGTTGATTATTGTTGTATCGGCTCTGGGCGGTGTTACCGACATGTTGATAAATACCGGTCGCGCTGCATTGGAATCGTTTGAGGCGTGCAGCGACAATATAAATACAATTATAGCACGGCACCACGTTATAATCGACAATCTCGTTCCGGTGGAACGGCGTAATGATGTGAAGAGTGTGATTGACTCGATGATTGATGATCTTGTCAATATATACCGTGGGGTGAGCCTCATTAAGGATCTGTCGAAGCACACTCTTGATACAATAGTAAGTTATGGGGAACGCATGTCGAGTTTCATAATCTCTAATATTCTCGACGGGGCTGTTCTATATGATTCCCGACAGTTCATAAGGACAGTGTGTCGTAATGGAAAGGATGTGCTTGATGATGTGACAACCCACGATCTTATCCACGGGGTATTTCATGATTTTGGGGATAAGGTGGCAATCTTGCCCGGTTTTATTTCGACTGATGCCCAAGGAAATATCACTAACCTGGGACGTGGCGGCAGTGATTATACCGCCGCTATAATTGCAGCCAATCTTAATGCCGAGGTATTGGAGATATGGACAGATGTCGATGGCTTCATGACTGCCGACCCCCGCATCATTCCTAATGCATATGTCATAGACCGCATGTCGTTCAACGATGCCATGGAGTTGTGCAATTTCGGAGCGAAGGTGGTTTATCCACCAACGATTTACCCCGTTTACCATAAGAATATACCGATTCTTATTAAGAATACATTCAATCCATCGGCTCCCGGCACGTTGATTTCGAGCGGGCATGTCCCTTCCAACAAACCGATCAAAGGCATATCATCAATCAATGACACCTGTCTCATTACAATAACAGGATTGGGTATGGTAGGTATCATAGGTGTCAATGCCCGTATATTCAATTCGCTGGCAGAAAACGGTGTCAGCGTCTTTATGGTGTCACAGGCTTCAAGTGAGAACAACACATCGATAGCTGTGAGACAGAGTGATGCCGAGCGTGCGGTAGCTACATTGTCAGAGGAGTTTGCCGAGGAATTGCGTCGCGGTGACCTGTCAGATATCATTGCCGAGGGAGGTCTTGCCACAGTAGCTATCGTAGGCGAGAATATGAAGTCGGAGACCGGTGTAGCCGGACGTCTTTTCAACACGATAGGCCGCAATGGTATTACGGTCAAGGCGATAACCCAGGGCGCCTCGGAGACCAATATCTCGTTTATCATTGATCGGCGTGATTTGGAAAAGGCCATCAGTGTGATTCATGATTCATTTTTTCTCTCAGCGTCACAGGTCCTGAATGTTTTTATTGTGGGAGTGGGCAATGTGGGGCAGCGTCTGTTGACCCAGATTGCCGGTCAGCAACATCGTCTGTTGGAAGAAAAGGCTTTGAAAATACAAGTGGTGGGTATAGCCAACTCACGTAAGGCAGTGTTTGACCGCAACGGTATCGATGTGGCCAGTTATAAGGAATTGCTTGATGAGTCTACCTTTACAGCGACGCCTGCGCGTATCAAGGATGAGGTGTTGGGTATGAATATATACAATCCCGTCTTTGTTGATTGTACATCAAGCGATCAGATTGCTCGTTTATATTATGACCTGTTGAATCATAATGTGAATGTAGTGGCGGCTAACAAGATAGCCACATCGTCGGATTATGAGAACTACTCCATGCTTAAGGAGATAGCGCGGCGTCGTGATGTCAAGTTCCTGTTTGAGACCAATGTAGGAGCAGGTCTTCCTATTATTAACACGATAAATAATCTGCGCAACTCTGGCGATAAAATAATAAAAATAGAGGCTGTAGTCTCAGGTACGCTCAATTACATATTCAATGTTGTTGGGAAGGACACTCCGTTGAGCAGGGCGATAATGATGGCACGTGAGGAGGGTTATAGCGAGCCAGATCCACGAATCGACCTGAGTGGACGCGATGTAGTGCGCAAACTTGTGATTCTCGCTCGTGAGGCAGGCTATGTGGTAGAACAAAATGATGTGAAAAAACATTTGTTCATACCTGAAAAGTATTTCACTGGGACAATCGAGGATTTCTTCCAAAATATTGTTGAGGTTGACAGTGAGTTTGAAAGCATGCGTCTGGATGCTGAAAAGAAAAAAGAACACTTCCGCTTTGTTGCAAAGCTTGAAGATGGGGCCGTTGAGGTCGGATTGCAACGGGTAGGAAGCCGTCATCCTTTCTATGATCTGGAAGGTAGCAATAATGTGATACTCATCACTACCGAGCGCTACCGGGAATTTCCTATGTCTATCAAGGGATATGGTGCCGGTGCTGAGGTTACGGCTGCCGGTGTGTTTGCCGATATCATCTCTATTGCCAACATACGATAGTTTCTTATCATGTATCAGGGTAGTATAGAAAGAAATAGTAAATATACATTCAAACAAGCTGTTATAGCCTGTGTCGATCCCAGTGGCGGGGACATCCTGCCATCCGGTATCCCTCCTATACCTAAGGCGTTTTTCAACAACATCGTTGAGATGACGCCACAGGAAATAGCTTATGTGGTGGTGAACGCTTTGATGGGTGAGGATTTCAGCCCGGAGCAGTTACGGTCTATGGTCAATGAATGGGTGTCCGACGATTGTATTACGGTGGCATCGGCCGGAACCAGAGTGTATGCCATAGAGTCGCTATCAGGGAGCACGATGTCGGAATATGACATGGCTGCCAAGCTGTTTGCATTGATTCTGAGATATTTCTATGACCATGGTATGATTACCGTCGACACGCTGTTCTTTGCCCCGTCGCGCGGTGATAGTTGCGCGGCAATGACCTATGCGTTGAAAAGCGTCATAGGGCAGGCGCCGATAATCATACAGACGGCCGGTATACTCACCGGTGTAGAACGTCGTCAGCTTATATCGCTCACCCCCGAGACCCATCGTAATGCTGTGTCGTGTGACGAAGACTCGCTTGAAAAGCTCGTGCGTCGAGCCATGAGTAAGCCCGGCTTTTTCGAGCAGCACACACCTATAGCCTTGTCTTCATTCAATGTTGTCACCCTGGTGTCGCATGTAGTGTCTTATTTTCTTGCTTACATGAAGGCACGGATTGCCGAGATAGAGGGTGATATAGTGATTGTTGTCAATGAGAATGATACTTCAGCCTGCAACGCCGCCATGATAGCGGTCGAACTCGGGCTCCCTATTTCGATAATCAAAGCATCGCCTCTTGACGATAACAATAAGGCTATTGTTGATGCCTATGCATCGGCGGGATATATCTTGTCACCGCGCTCCGCATCGGTGTGGAATACTGCCACCAATATCGTGGAAGGCAACGAAAGGGCTGTGGCATTGTTCGTGCAGAGCAGTCACCCGGCCAAGAGCCGCGGTATGCTTGAGCCATTGCTCAATCGCGTGATTCAGCTCCCCCATCAGCTTGTATACAACGAAGAACGATATAACAAGCCTAAACGCATGGCGCCATCAATCGCTGCGGTCAAGGCTTGTCTTACAAATTATTAACCAAATTATATTGAAGATCATGTCGAATAAAAGAAATCTAAAGAAGCGAGTGCGCTACATGTGTGGCGATATGGCCGCTGAGTGCATAATCGCAAAGAGTGTTATTCCCGGGGCTGACGCCAAGGCTCTTGCTGAAATCGTAATCAAGATAGCTTACCTTCAGGAAGCTACTTTGGGCAAAATCTCATTCTCCTATGACAAGACACCGTCAGATTTTGACAGCGCGAAAGCCTACAACAAAGCTCGTGCCGCGTATATGGCAAAAGCCTATCGCTCGTTAAAGGCCGAGTTCAACAATCAGGTCGCCTCGATTGTTAAAGAGATGAATGCAGCTGTTCCTCACTCAACCAACAAGGGCGAGTAAAAACATTGAGGTTGACATTAAACATCATCTGAAATGTGGGTGAGGGCATCCTTGACTGATTGAGTCCCTATCGATAACCCACTGAAAGAGTTCTGAAAGAAATGAACCTGTCGTCAAAAATTCTTAAACTTTTCGGGTGGCGTGTCAATATCACGACACCCGAATTTGATAAATGCATAATATGTGTGGCCCCGCATACTTCCAATTGGGATTTTATACTGGGCAAATTGGCTTATGCCTCAGTGGGACGTAAGTCGGGATTCCTGATGAAATCTTCATGGTTTTTCTTCCCTCTGGGCTATTTGTTCCGGGCTATAGGAGGCGTCCCTGTTTACAGGAAACGAAAAGATAAAAAGGTGTCGCTTGTCGACCAGATGGTGAGGCAGTTCAATGAATCACCTCGCTTAACAATAGCTATAACCCCTGAGGGTACACGCAGCCGTAATGCCAATTGGCACACAGGTTTCCTCAACATAGCCATTCAGGCTCATGTCCCGGTGGTGCTTGGAGTCCTTGACTACAGTAATAAATTGATCGATGTGAGCACCGTGTTTGAACCTACGGGCGATGTGGCAGCCGATATGATAGAGATAAAGCGATTTTATTCACCGTACAATGGAAAATACCCCGAAAAGTTCACAACTGGTCTCGAGTGAGCCTGTCACTGATCTCAGAGTTGGAATGCTATCCTTGGATATTGTTCCAGCCAACCCTGTGGCTAATCTTGACCGAGTGTCAAGCGTTATGGAGAGGCATAAGGGAGAGATGGACCTTTTGCTGTTGCCCGAACTTTTCTCTACCGCTTTTGGCCGAGATATTGAACTGTTGCGGGATATTTCGGGAAAGAACGATACCCTCACAATGGCGCGCCTGATAGAGCTGTCCAATGAATATAATACGGCAATAGCGGGCAGTTACCTGGCTTGTGAAGCTGGCAGATACTATAACCGTGGCTTTTTTATTTCGCCCGGCGACAATACCCCGATTTATTATGACAAACGCCATCTGTTTTCCATAAGTGCCGAGGGTGTGCTGTTCACTGCCGGGGAAAAACCAATTCCGGTCATCTCTTATAAAGGGTGGAATCTCGCGCTGGCAGTATGCTATGACTTGAGGTTCCCGGCATGGGTGCGCTTTTCACTCAAAGAGAAACCTTATGATGCCCTATTGATAGCGGCCAACTGGCCAATATCACGCATGTATGCATGGGAACATCTTTTGATAGCCCGTGCTATCGAAAACCAGGCCTATGTTCTGGCATGTGACCGCTCGGGTAATGATGATTTCGGCAACTATGATGAGATGACAAGGGCTTATGATTATCGCGGTCACCATCTTGATGCCACATCAATGGGTGACGACTTGCTTGTCGCTACGCTCAATCATGATCTCCTGAATGAGTGGCGTCACAGATGGCCATTCATTTTTGATGCTGATTCTATAATTGTAAGGTGAGGTAATTAATGCCTCGAAATATCCTCAAGAAGTTCAATCACCCGTGGAAGTAGAGCTGTAGTTCCATCGTTAGTTATGACTGATGTGATGGGATGAGGGGCTGTGGGGTGAAATGATTCCTGAGACCTGATGCGTGCCTCCACTTCCTGAGGACTGCAGTTGTTACGGTTGACAACGCGCGAGATACGTGTCTCGACCGGGGCTTTAACCTCCCACACCCTGTCGACAATCTTATCCATATGACTCTGATACAGAATGGCTGTTTCCACAAACATGATGTCGTGGAGCTTGGATTGCTTCAGCATGTCATCGATGACCGCTTTGTGAACAATGCTGTTGAGCTTTTCAAGCTTTGAGCTGTCGTTGAATACTATATCAGCTATAAGTCGACGGTCGATTTTTCCGTTTTTGACAGCTTCGGGGTGAATCCCGGTGTTGAGTCGGGTGTGAATCGAGGTGTCTCTGTCCATAATACGCTTAGCCTCGCTGTCGGTATCATAGACATGATATCCATTGGATCGGAGTATCTTGCTCACGATGCTTTTTCCGCACCCTATGCCTCCTGTAATCGCTATTATCATGTTCGTTCGGTTGGTGATTAATGCTCTATGATGAATTCGACACTTGTGGGCGACAAGGCTCCGTTCATATAATTTTCGGGAATGAGTGACATATCGAGCTCGATGGAGTTGCCATTACGCTTGCTATAATCGGCATAGGCTTTCATCGGATAGCTTGATAGGTTGAACTGGCTCATAGGTATAAGACAGGTATATGCTACTGTGGCAGGAAATGTTATCATAGTTGTTCCATCGGGGTTGCCTACCGGCTCTACAGGAACTATGATTGTCTTGCTCACAAGTGGTTCCACAGGTATTGTCACCTTCACGTGGTCAGGCACCGCACGACAGCCGGCGGGCACCTGCAATTTAACGGTGACCGTTGTGGTGTCGCTGATACTTGAGCGTTGCAACTCGTCAGTATAGATGTATTTTATCAGTTGGCTCTGGGGCGATGATGAGTAAAGCTTGACGCTGTCGACCGATAATGTGATGTGGCCGTTTTGTATGAATTGAGGTTTGGGTGTGATGTTTATTAGAGGCTTTATTGCCACTGTGGTGGGGGGAAGGGTGGTGTAGGGGATTGATAGTGAGTCGGGGGTCTGGGTGATTATAGTCGCTGTGCTTCCAAACATCTGCCTCAGACAATTGTTGAGTTGTGCCGAGCTAAGTGTCAACCTATTGTTTTCCTTGTCGGTGAAATCCCTGTAGTCAATGTTAAGGGTATTGTGCTTGAATTTGCGTGGCAATTGATTGGCGCCTTTGTCGCGCACAGATACGTTGATGGCTACAGGTGAGCCGACACCGCCGGTGAGGAGGGTCATATCAGAGGGTAGACCTTCGATTCTGACAGGGAGTTCATAATCCCGTTGCACATCATCGTTGAGCGACATCAGGAACCAGAAAAGTGTGGCTATACACAGGAATACAATAAAGGTCAATGTATTGCGGCCATTACGCGAATTGAGTGCCTGGGCCACACGAGCTTTTATTTCGGCAATTTTCATTGTGTCGTTTAAGATTTTTACAATAGAGCCCTACCGGGCAAGACTTCAACATAGAACTCATTTTAACTTATCAATACTCTCTGTTTTATAGTTTTTACTGGTTGACGGTTATCAATAAGTTTACGTGAGATATTACTGTAAATATGGAAATAGGAGTTATATAAAGTGCAAGGGACGCGATGACTCGCGTCCCTGCTCCAATGTCTATATTGCTGGATGGATATGTTCTCCACCCATTGTCTATGCTGTAGGTTGCGGGTTGAAATCAGGCGTTCTCTTTGAGAGGAGTGTCGGTACCTGTTGTACCCATGGGATATACAGAGCCTTTGTCGACCTTGATGTTGACATCGTTGGCTATGGTGATGGTGAATGTGTCTTCTTTGATTGATGATACTTTACCATGGATACCACCGGCGGTGATGATGCGGTCGCCAACTTTTATTCCTTCGCGAAATTTTTTTATTTCTTTCTGTTTTTTCTGCTGGGGACGTATCATCAGGAAGTAAAAGATACCGATAAGAAGCACTATCATAATGAGGCTGCTCCAAGGACTGCCCTGTCCTTGTGCACCAGCTTCGGCACCTTCGGCCACTGTTTCGACAGCACCTTCAGCATCGATGAGAAGTGAAATTAATGCGTTTAACATGTCTTATATTTTCTTTATTGATTAATAATGTACAAATTTAATGATTAAGTTCTGAATTCCAATCATAAGACCGGTTATTTTGATAATTTACCATCAGCTTTGAGCATGTTGATTATGGAGAAGAGCATGCCGTTGACAAATTGACCACTGCGGGGGGTGCTGTAGCTGTTGGCAATCTCGATATACTCGTTGAGGGTTACCGGAATAGGTATGGAGGGGAAGTTGATGAGCTCCGACACTGCTACCATCATAATCACGATGTCCATGAATGCCAGGCGGTCGGCATCCCATTGAGACTGGTCGATGAAACGGTCGATATAGCTGCGGTACAACTCACGGTTTTTGATGGTATCGGTGAACAGCTCGGCACCAAAGCGGGCGTCATCATCATCTTTATACTGTGGTAACAGTTTTACATAGTCATCGCTCACAGCTGCCTGTTTGATGGTTTTCAAGGCAAAGGTACCCATTATCTCAAGGTCATCATTCCAATAGATGGAAGCGTTCTCAAGCAATTCAGCAAGTGCATCGGAGGGGAGAATTATATTTTTCATAGCCAAACGCCAAAATTCGCAGTCACGGGCGCGGTCGGTCGACTCGGCCTTCATGTAGTCGGCATACAGTTGGGACTGGAGCACATCGTCGAGCATTTTCTTGACGAGCATATAATGTTCATCAAGGTTAATGGGATTGCCTTTGAGGTATTCTTCCATCTGAGGATTATGTGCTAGCATATCCACCAGGGCGTTGTCAATGAAGCGTGTGTCGGGGTTCAGATCAGCGCTTGTGGGGACATATTTGTCCTTGGCTGCCTCGATGCGGTCTCTTTGTTCGCTGGTTATCTGTACAGGGAGCAGCAGGAGAAGGTGGTAAAGCTCGTAAGCCTTGTCGAGTGAGTCCTCCAAAGCCTGGCTGGCCTGCTCGAGTGACCGACGGTTATCGCTGTAGTTGTTGAGAGTGTCGCGGAACATCTTGATGCCAAGGGCAAATCCGGCTTGAGTGAAATTATCACTGAGTCGTGCCGCAGATTCAACCTCCGGATTCCTGGCGATTATCGTGTCGAGTACAACGGTCCACATCGTAACCTCAGCCTCGATATCTTTATTGCGCTTTTTTGAAAAGTCGGAGAATATTGTCGAGTTGATGATTGCATTGTAAAGCGGTCTTACCGTCTCGGCGTAATCATCAATGTGGGAGTTGCCACGGGCTATGATTTCCCTTATATCACTGTCTTGTGAAAGAGCTTTGGCAATCTTGAGGGAGAGTTTGTTGTCTTTGAGATCTTTTATGGCCGATGCCTTCGAACTCACTTTGTAGCCTGATAGCTCGAGCATGAGCAGAACCAGGTTGATATAAGTCTCGTACCCAAACCTGTTGTCGCGAGTTTGACGCTCGGGCTGTGACATTAGCTTGAAATCACTACGGGTGAGCAAGTAGCTGTACAACAACTGTACAACCTTCATTCTTATCAATATACGGTTTATCATCTCTATGAATCTTTTGATCTCTAAAATTTCTTAATCACTTGGAAACGATTAATTGTCGTGCAAAGATAAGCTAATAATCTCAATTGTGCAAAACCTTGTCAAGAACCTTTTTGTCCAACGTTGCGCGATTTATAGCGATTTATAGCGATATTAGAACCCTTTCTTTATCGAATGGGCTCTTAATTTATTTCATAGAGACTATCTGTGTGAGTGGACGTACTTTTTTGATATTCATGAATGTTGCAAGCTGTGTGATTCCAGGAGCTCTGGTGTTATGATTGTGTGCTTGCTCCCACACTTCAGAGCGTTGAGCTCCAATGGAGTCAATTTTCGACCCTGAACCAAGTTTGGACGGCTTATATTTTTTATTCGATTTTTCATAGAATGCAGGGGTTAGTTTAGTTTTTGTTCCTGATAAAAGGCATCAAGGCATTGATTGCCAGCATTACAGCCAGATAAGTCGCTCCCAGAATCACAAGACTCCAAGCCGGAGGCCATGCAAGGCGTAGCCACCCTCCAAAGAGATAGCAGAAGAACAGCACCCACAACGAGGCTTGGACAGATACGCACAAGGTGCACCATTTGTGGGCTTTAAACCGCTGGTACCATATGCTCCAGAAGGTGAATGGCAGGCAGCATGCATTACACAGCGCCAGCCATGGCAGCATGGACGGAAACAATAGTATGGTGAGAAGACTCACTGAGAAATAGGAAAAGCCCACCTCGCTCCAGCCAAAGAGTCCGAAAAACTTTGAGGCTTTCAATTCCAGAATGCTGTCGCAGCCACCGGCCTGGAGCACTCCACACACTTTGTCGGCTGTGCTATTGTGAAAATTGAGTGATTTCTGCACCAGCAGGAAGGTGAAGTATAACCCGGCCAAATCAATTATGGTGATAAAGATTGTTGATGCATGACTGTAAATATCATTGATAATGAACAGATAGGCAAATATCATTACAATGCATGCAAGCAAAATCCACTTCTTGGCCATGTTGAAGAAGTCGAGCCGACGGTGTAGGGCATAATCGGGTTCACATGCTTTCTCATGAGGATAGGAAAGCAATACATAACCGTCCCAGGCCTGTAAGTAATCTTTTGATGGCATTTTCTCGACTACTCCCTGTGACATATAGGTGACCTCACAGGGAGTCACTGAGGTAACTATGGTAAGCCCCTTGGGAGTGCTTGCTATAAAGGGAGGTGTGAGCAGTTCAAACTCACTCTTGTCGGCCAGGAAGTAACCTTCAGATTGTACCCCATAGTCCTCCAGTACCTTGCTAAACCCGTAAAGGGTTTTGAATGGCATTGAATCATAGCGACGGTTGGAATAATTCTCGGTAAACGGGACCCCAAGTTCAGCCAGATAGTCACATATAAGAGAGTGTGTTTTGATCTCCATGACACATAAATGAGGGGGTGACTATATCGACAAGTAGGATTGCAAGCGCGATAGTAAAGCTTGAGCGTCCATCTCGCCACTCTCACGCCACACTTTTTTCCCGTCACGGTATATCAAGAAAGTAGGAGTAGAAGTAATTTTTTCAATGTCGGCCAGCTCTTCGTTAAGCTGTATGTCAAGTTGATACACGTCAACCTGTCCCTCCAGTAATTCTTTGATTTGCTCGATGACCGGGGCCATTGCCTGGCAATGGGGGCACCATGTGGCATAAAACTCAACGAGTACCACGGGAGTAGATTTGATAGCATCAGTGTAATTCATAATATAAAGGTTTAAAAAAAGTTTTGGAAAAAAATCATATACCCTAAGAACAACAATTCACCCATTATGGTTTGGTAACCAAGGGTCGGAGTGGGGGAGCGATATTGACATAATCAACAGCCTACCAGTGTAACATAATGAGGCCCTTGCCACGCTGCTGTTTGTTTTATAGCGCGTTGCAAGGGCCTCTTATGCCGATGTGAGTGGCTTGGAGATTGAGTAACACAAAAGGGTATCAGCCACGGATATTGGGTGTCGGATGGTTTAGTTTGCTCCTGAGATTATGATTGATGCTAATCCGAGAATGAAAAACAGGAACATTATAGCCAGCAGCATGTTGGTGCGTGAGTCGGCTCCTTTGAATTCTTTCCATATGAATACGCCCCATATTGCGGCAATCATAGGTGCTCCCTGCCCGAGGGCGTATGATATGGCGCTGCCTGCCATGCCTGCTGCTATATAGCTGCACGCTGTGCCAAGTCCCCAGATGATACCGCCAAGAGCTCCTATGCAATGAGTGGAAAGTGTGCTGCCGAAGTATTCTTTGTAGCTGACAGGTTCTCCGATGAATGGATGCCGCATGACGTAGGTGTTGAATACAAAATTGCTCAGCAGCACACCTATGCTGAATATGAATAGGGCTGAGTAGGGTGTTAGCATGCCTTGTGCCGGATTCTCAAAATTGTCAAGGTCCATTGACGAGGCGACGAAGCGGTAAAAGAATGACATGAGTATGCCGGCTATGATGGCCAGGATAATGCCCTTGCGATTTTGCACCGATTCATCTTTACTCTTGTTGGCGCGCCCTGATGCTATTCCGCTGCATATGATGGCTATAACGACGAGCGCTACACCGGCGAACAGCCACATGGGATCACCTTTGGGCTCGCCTATATAGTTGATTATTACGCCAAGCACCAGTGCGATACCTACTCCGAGCGGGAATGCTACTGCCATACCTGCAAGCGATACAGATGCCGACAGCAATATATTGGAAGCGTTGAAGATGATGCCCCCCAATATAGCACTGCCTATCATATCCCATTGGGCCTGTGCAAGGTCGGGAAGGAAAGCGCGTCCACCGGTGCCATGGCTGCCAAGCGTCAGACCCAGAATCAGAGAGAAAATCACCATGCCTATCACATAGTCCCAATAAAACAGTTCATACCGCCATGATTTGGCAGCCATTTTCTGAGTGTTGCCCCAGGATCCCCAGCATAGCATCGTGATAAAGCAAAGCACAACAGCGAGGGAATAATTGTTAACGATAAACATAATGCAGAATGAATAAGTTGAATATTATGTATGTGAGATTCCTTGTGTTTTGACTGGTGGGGAGGTCTTAGATAAAGGCGTCGATTTCGCGGCGTGTTGGTGCCGATTGCTGTGCTCCGGCACGTGTCACCGATATGGCCGAGGCTCGTGTGGCAAATTTGATTGCCTCGTGCAGGTCGGCTCCTTCAGTATAGGCTACACAGAAACTGCCACAGAAGGTATCGCCGGCGGCCGTGGTGTCCACTGCCGTTACTTTCATGGCGGGTATCTTTTCACAGTTGTTGTCATTACAAAGCAGCGAGCCCTTTGAACCAAGTGTGATGATTGTTGTGGCCACTCCTTTACCGGCTAATGCTTTGATTGCGGCAAGTTCACCGTCGGCGCTGTCAAGCGATATGCCCGATATTATCTCAGCCTCTGTTTTATTGGGGATGATTATGTCGATGTTGGCCAGTAGTGAATCGGGGAGGGGGGCTTGGGGGGCGGGGGCCGGGTTGAGTATTACGGTCACTCCGTTCTTTTTTGCTATTTCGGCAGCTCGGGTTATGGTTTCTATTGGTGTCTCGAGTTGCATAAGTAAAATCGAAGACTCTGCTATCACATCGGCTGCTTTCTCTATATCGGCCGGACTTAATGCCCTGTTGGCGCCTGATGCTACAGAGATGCTGTTCTCTCCGTTCTCATCGACATTGATTAGTGCCACCCCAGAGGGGTATTCGTCGCTCACCAGCACATGAGATGTGTCGACTCCGGCTTTCTTCAGTTCCTCAAGTGTCTGTCGCCCGAAGATGTCGTTGCCTACCTTGGCAATGAATGTGACATTGCCGCCTGCCTTTGATGCTGCCACAGCTTGATTAGCGCCTTTACCACCCTGGTTCATCATGAACTCTCCTCCAAGAACTGTCTCTCCTGGTCGTGGCATGCGCTGGCAACGTATCACCATGTCGGTATTACTACTGCCTATAACGAGTATTTTTTTTAATCCTTTTTTCATCGTATTTGTTTTTAGTGAGCATTTTTTATTATGTCTCTCACGTTTGAAGTTGTTATGAAGTTCTAAGTTTTGCGCAAAGATATATAGAATTTTAATTTAAGAAATTATTTAACCAAGAAAAGTGGAGTATTATTATTGCTTTTTTATGTCATATTCTCGAACTTCTCTGTTTAATGATTCATGGAAAATGTATTGTTTTTAATTATATATCCGGGTATATCGTTTTGCCGGTTTTAATCAGGCTCTGACAATTGTAATATAGCGAGGCCCCTGCCGCGCGTCTGTTTGTATAACAGTATGCGTTGCAGAGGCCTCTTATGCCTATATGGGTTGGCGAGGGGGATGGTCACTCCTCGTTGTATACTCCTATTTCGTTTATGATGAGGGGTTTGTCGTTAGCGGTTGTTCTTAGTCTTACAGCGTCGGCATATACGCGGTCAAAGCGATGGGTCTTGACACGGCGGTCGGTAGGAGCGTTTCCATCAAACAGTGTTTTCCATTCACCACCTGTACGGTATTCAATGCTGTATTTGTCGAGACGGCTGTCTTTATGGCAGGTTATCACAACCATGTTCAGGGGTTGGGTTTCTCCGAGTTCGACTGAAATCCAGGGCTCTTTGACGGCCGGATTGCTATACCATGCCGAGCCAAAGTCATCGTCGGTGACAAGGTCGTGGATACCCATATCGAAGGACCAAGAACCAGTTACGTGACAACCCTTGGCGATATTGGAGGCGGTGATTGGATGTCCGGTCTCGGCGACATTGGCTTCGTGACCGGTGTTACGCCATATCTTACCAATTTTTTTCAGAGAAGCCATGGCATTGTCATCGATGAGCCCGTCGGTGTTGGGTGCTGCGTTCAAGATGAATGTACATCCTACCTTGTTCATGGGGACGAGGTTGTTGTTGACGAGCGTCTCGGGACTTCTTGTCTCCTTGTCAGGAAAATAGGATTTCCAGAACCAAGTGTCCTGAAGTTGATAGCATGCCATGGAGGGTAGGAAACTTGTGTCGCTCTGTATTCTCTGGCCAGCTCCCTGCTCGTAGGTCTTTATGTCGGAATAGAACAGTCCCTCGGCGGGATACTTCGCTCCGTTAAGGTCCATCACGAGGCAGTCGGGCTGAATGGATTTGCAGAATTTATAGATTTCATCGAAGCTTATATCATCATATGAGATTCTTGACCAGGGGGCGTCCCATCCGTCAATCATCAAAGCTGTCACAGGGCCGTAGTTGGTGAGAAGTTCTCGCAATTGATTTTTGATGAAGTCGATATGGTAGGGATGTATGCGGTTGGGCAATATCTTCTCGTGAAGGTCGAGGATTGAGAAATGGAACATCACTTTCATGTTTTCTTTCTGGAGCGCATCGGTCAGTTCCTTAACCACGTCACGGTGTACGGCGCTGTTGACAGCTGTATAATCGGTGGTCTTGCTGTCCCACAGACAGAAACCGTTGTGGTGTTTCACCGACATGCACACAAAATTCATGTTTGCGCTCTTTGCACCCTTGATCCATTGGTTGCAGTCAAGTTTGGTTGGGTTGAAAAGAGAAAGAGGGGCATCGGGGTCGGCCCAATCGTTATCAAGATATGTCCCCATGCCAAAATGTACAAAGAGACCAAACTTAAGGTCAACAAAATCCTGCTGCAGCTCATGAAGTGATTTCGCCGAGCTGCTGGAGAATCCCGAAATTAACATGGTCAACATGACCACGAAGCTGATAGAAAACTTTTTCATTGCGATATTTAGGTTATTGCTACGTTTTTTTTCAAGCACAAAGTTAAAGCTAAAATAATAAATGTAAAAGGCTAAAATCGCCTTATCAGTAGCACAAAATCGAGATTTTGTAATTATATTTGCAATCACAACATCAATTGGCAATATACCATTATGAAAGTCCTTCCTGAATTTTCTAAGGCCACATATTCTCCGGCTAATCTCATTCTTCTGAATATAGGTTATGCCGAAGAGAACGGGCACTGGAACTACAATAACGTGTGCAGTCCCTTCACGCGTATATATTACGTAACGGATGGAAGTGCTGTCTTGACCATTGGAGAGAAGAGGTACTCCCTTTCACCCGGCCACATGTATGCCGTCCCTGCCATGTCCACCCATTCCAATGCTAATGTAGGTGTGTTCAACCATTATTATATCCACATGCTTGAGGAATTGCCTTGGGGTGAGAATCTCTTAGATTCATTCAACGTTCCGGTGGAAATTGAAGCCTCTGATGATGATCTCAAATTGTTTCACACGCTCTGGTGCCGCAATCAACACATGCGTCTTCCTGACGCCAATCCATCGGTCTACGACAATAACCGCACATTGATGGAAGCTGTGAAGACGAGTCGTGAAAGACCTCTTGACGAACGGCTCTTTTCAGCAGGAATTCTACTCCAAATCCTATCTAAATTTATAAAATATGCTACTCCTAAATATGAAGTTTCCGACAAACGGTTGCGCATGGCTCTTGAGTTCCTGAATTCTCACATCTATGAAGATTTTTCGATAGATGAAGTCGCGAGGGTAGCATGCCTGTCGACCGACCATTTCCTGAAATTATTCCGAAACAGGCTTGGATTAACTCCACGCCAATATGTAATCAATGCCCGTATGAAAAGGGCGAAAGTGCGGTTGGCAACTGACGCGATGCCTATTAACCGGGTAGCAGCCAAAGTGGGTTATGATGATCCTTCATATTTCTCTCGTATTTTTAGAAAAAATGAAAGTCTGACACCTCAGCAATACCGGGACTCATTCAATTCATGAGCACTACCGACAGCGGCTCGTTTCTCAGTGAGCCGGTGCCAAAGCACCTCCAGGGGCAATGATGAATGAAAACTCGATAGGTTGGTCGGTCAATACCCGTTGATGCTGCAGGGGGCCGCCTTGACCGCAGCTCGCTCCCCCAAGTCCAGTGACTCCATAGTCGAGGTGCAACACTGTAGAGTGGCTCTGGGGTAGCTTGTGAGGGTGGTCGGCATGGAACAGTTCCATCTCACTATAGGGTAGGGCTGTCATGGCCATTGGATTGAGTGCAGTGAAACGTACGGAGATGTTGTCATTGCCCAGCTCCACCCATCTTACCTCTTCGTGATTGCCATTACTCTGAGGTCGCGTATAGTTGGTGAAATTGTCATTGACAGTAGTTGTGCAGAGTGCTATGGGTTGTGAGGTTTTACGGTCACTGTAGTTCTCGACCGGTCCGCGACCGTAGTACCTCATCTTGTTCATGTCGCCTGGCAGTCGCATGACATAGCCGAGACGGGGGAGTGTGCATGTGGTGTCGTTGCTCGTGATGAACGCTTTCAGCCCTATGACGCCGTTGGCTGCCACGGTCCATTCCTGATGGGTATACAGGGCAAAATCATCGGGTCCACTGGGCTTTGACTCGGTCTCGTCAATGCTGTATATTCCACATGAGTTGCCGTTTCCGCCAATCATCTTGCCACTACGTATACCTTGCGATTGGATATCAAATGTGAGTACAAGGCGACCGAGGCTGTCGAGGCTGCTTCCTTTGTCGATAACCTTATGCTTCAAGTTGTAGAGACCCATTTCAAACCAACGGTCGGCAATCCAGGTGTCGTTATTGATATATGCTCTGAACATGTCGATTACTGGGCCTTGACCAGGAATGATAATTTCATTTCCAGCATAATTTAGAGTGTGGAGTGTTCCCTTGGACATGTCAAATACTGCCTTGAATCGGTGTCCCTCAACTGTGGTTGTCAGACTGTCGGTGCTGATGTATGGAGGGTCTGTGGACATGAGGGGTAACTTTACACGTCCAGCTTTAACTGGAAGTTGCTGGGACATCTGTACATATCCTTTGGTTGCCCACGGGCGGTTACAAGCGAGCCTGAAGTCAATGTTGACGAAGTATTCTTTATCCTCATCGAGATTACTGTAGTCGTAGGGGATGGTGAACGTGGCGTTCTTTCGAGGGCCGCATATCGATTCTGATGCCGGAGTGATTACTCCGCTGTCAACAACCTCGCCATCGGCCAGCAGGCTCCATGTCATGGTGTAATCCTTGAGTGGCACAAAATAGTTTTTGTTGAAAATTTCGATTTTTCCACGGGTCATGTCGAGAGCTCTTACACCTGCATTCTGATACACTTTTTTCACTTCATAGTATTGAGGCTTGGGCGTGAGGTCGCCAAACATGATACCATTCATCACAAACTGACCATCGTTGGGGTAATCGCCAAAGTCGCCCCCATAGGCGAGATAGCGTGTGCCACCGGGAGTGTAGTTGTAGAGCGACTGGTCGACCCAGTCCCATATGGCACCGCCCATGACATGATTGCTGCTCTCGATGGCTTCCCAGTAGTCAGCAAGTCCGCCCAGAGCGTTGCCCATGGAGTGGGCATATTCTGAAATGTGGAATGGATACTTGATGTCGAGATTGCCGGTAGCAGCCTCGCGTACCCACTTTATCGAGGGATATTGGTTGGAGCCTAAGTCGACAATGTCGTTGTTGCGCTCATATTGCACGGGGCGTGAGGAGTCAAACTGCTTGACTGCATGATAGGCCGATTCAAAGTTTTTGCCCGGACCTCCCTCGTTGCCGAGAGACCATATCACCACCGATGGATGGTTGACGGTGGAATGGACCATCTCCATATTGCGAGCCACATGGGCCGCCTCAAATTCCTTCACATGTGACAATGAGGCTGCTCCATAGTAGTATTCGTGTGACTCGAGGTTGGCTTCATCTTCAAGATAGAGTCCATACTTGTCGGCCAGATAGTACCAATAGGGATTGTCGGGGTAGTGACAATTGCGCACATGGTTTATGTTGGCACGTTTCATGAGCATCACCTCCTTCTCCATGTTGTCGCGGGTCACGGCATGACCGCGGTCGGGCATTGTTTCGTGGCGGTTCACACCCTTGAACTTTATGCACTTGCCATTCAGATAATAGTAGCGTCCCTTCTGCCGGAATTCATCATCGGCAGCCTCGGTATCGCGTATTTCGATTTTTCTGAATCCTACATAAGTCGATATTGTCTCAATGACATCACCATCAGAGTCGGTGAGCCTGGCCACGAGGACATATCGCCATGGCTCCTCGGCACTCCACTTGCGAGGGGCATCTATCCTGATTGTGTCGGTGATTTCCAATTCATGCCCACGGGCAATATCCACCGGGGCCGGCTGGGTGATAGTGCACCCTACCGGCCTGTTGTCATCGCTATAGAGCCCGCAGGCATAAAGCCGATAGTCCATCTTCAAGCCGTCGTGGTGATGACGTGACATGTTTTTTATCGAAGAAGTGATGTATAACGCGCCATCGTTATAATCATTGGTAAGATCGGGAATTGCCACCAGGTCGCTGATCTGGACTGTAGGTTTGGAGGTGAGCGACACCGACCTGAATATTCCGGGCAGTCTGAACATGTCCTGAGCCTCGAGCATCGACCCGTCGCTGTTGCGGTAAACCTCGACGGCAATATTGTTCATACCCTCAACGAGATAAGGGGTTATGTTGAATCGTGCTGCATTGCGCGAGTTCTTGCTGAAACCGACATATTGACCATTTATCCACAAATAGAAAAATGAGTCAACACCGTCAAAATTGATATATACCTCGCGCCCCTTCCAGCTATGTGGCATAGAGAAGGAGCGGCGATAAGCGCCTACCTCATTGCGGTGGGTGAATGTTGTCCAGGAAGTAGGCGGTGTTCTCATCACACCACCGCGCCAGTCATCGACTGCTACCCGGTGCTGAAAAATAACTTTCTGGTTCACATATATAGGTTTGCCATAGCGAAGGGTTCCGTCGGCAGCGATTCCTTCGATATTCCAGTTGGAGGGTACCAGCATGGTGTCCCATTGCGAGTCGTCATACTCCACGGCATAGAATCCCTCTGGTCGCTCCTCAGGAGAGGGAGACCACCTGAACTTCCAGTCACCGTCGAGCGACATGTAGTAGCCGCTATGTTCGGGAAGCACCTTGCGGGCCTGGTCGATATTCTCAAAACTGAAGAACCAGGCATGAGGCAACTCCTTGTTGAGCCCCAGCATCGAAGGTCGCTGCCACTCATCGCCCTTAGGCCTCTCCTGCCGACCGAATGAAAAGCCATCAAGCACCTGACACTCGGCAACCGCCTCAAGTGGAGCAACTCCTACTGTCAAGAAAACAAGCATAGAAACAACAAACGAAGAAAGTCGAGCCATATAAAAAAGGAAAAAGTGTTAAGTACCACAAATATAGGAAAATTATTTGGACTTTTCAACGATCTGGTTTCACCGGCGGAGCCAAAACACAGAAATCCATCTATACAGTTAAAATCGTCCAAAACGCCGAAGTATCGCGAACAGATTGAATGAATAGTAATAAGAGGATTGAGGCCTGTTTCTTCCAGCTTTTGATGCCGAGATCATTTGGGCAGAAACAATGGATGGATTTGTCCCATTGGTGACAGCCTCGGTCAGTACATCCATGATTTCATATTTATTACCGAAATTAGCTACCGGTCGAGACATTATGCTATGAACAGTGTGCTGAATTTCATTCGGGTAAATAAGAAAGTCATTATCGGATGCAATGGTTACATCCTTTAATGTGCTACTTCCAAAGAATACAATTATAGAATAGATGGGAATATGCGGATTACATGGTAAATTGTCGCGAATGGCTTGAATGTGTCCGTTATTCTGCATAATCGGATTGTAAAAACGATGTTTCTCTTTTCCGTATGCAAGAACCTGCGTCCAATATTTCTGTCGGAAGTGGCCGAATATCCAACCGCTATAATCCTTTATTTCAAAAGCAAGTAGCCCTTGACTGGTTGCCACTATTAAATCGACTTGCGTATAAGTACCGTTGGATTTGCGGATATAGCAATCATGGAAAATTGCTCGGTGGTCAATCCCCATCTTTAGTAATTTGAGAACGGTCTTCCTCTCTGACCATTCGCCTCGATTGCGAGAAGTCACGGTTTCAAGTAACTGCGTATCTTTGTGGTGTCTCCAAAGAAGGAAGCCCACCGCACTAATAATAACGAACAGCAAAAAAATCTCATGCATTGAGCCTAAATGTTATATCGTTTAGTAGAACTATTGGTCGTTGTCGCGCAGGCGCTTTACTTCGTCTACTCCGTCGATTACTGAGATGTGGTTGATGATGGTCTTGAGTTCCTGGTATGAGTGGACACCAAAACGTATGTCGCAGGTGACGATGTTGTGACATGTCCTGGTGTTGAACGATTCCATTTAGAGGTTGAGGGTGTTGGTGATACAGTCGGTGAGGTCGATGAAGAGGTGGTGACGGTCGACGGCCCTCACTCTGAGAGTGATGGGATATAGGGCGTCGGTGGGTGTGAAGTCGACCGACACTACGTCGTCGCCATATGAGGAGGCCATGGAGATGGCTTTGCGGCAGTCGCGGCGGTGTATGGTGACCGGGGCTGTGCGGTCGGAGTTGCGTATGCCTATGACTTCCTCTCCGGGAATAGGATTGCACTCGAGGCATCGACAATAGGTGGGGTGTGGCTGTGTCTCGCGGTAACGGCGTATTGCGCGGTGAGACTTGTAAGTGTGGGCATATTGTTCCCAATCATCGGCGGGGTGTATATCGGGATGGGTGAATATATGAATGACATCGCCGCGCCTCAGTGGGGCGGTGATGGGTTCGAGGCGTCCGTTGATGCGTGCATATTTGGCATGGTCGCCAAGGTGGGTGTGCACTTCGTAGGCGAAGTCGAGGGCGGTGGAGTTCTGCGGGAGGATTATCTTCTCGCCTCTGGGGGTGAATACCTGGATGTCGTCGTTGTAGAATGTGGTTATGATATCGTCCATGTAGCGGGCGTCGTGATTGCTGGAATTGATCACGTCGTGGAGCACCCGGCGAAATTTGGCTATCCACCGCTCGAGGTTTTCTTCGGTGCGCTCGGCCACGCAGCCAAACTGTGACTGGCGGGTCATGCGCTCGCTGCTTATGTGGACTTCCTGCCATCGACCGAAGTCGGGCAATAGCTTGACGTGTATGCTTTGGTAGCCGTTCTCTTTTGGTGAGTCGATGTAGTTGCTCATGCCTCCGTGTTTCTCCTTGAAGCGGTCGGTAAGAATGCAGTAGATTTTCATTGCCATCTCTTTCTCGGTCAAGTGTGACTGGTTGTCGGCAAAAACCACTTCGAGGAAATGTCGGTATTTGAGATGGGAGAAGTCATCGTCATATTTTTTCATTTTGCGCCATAGGCTGAATGGGCGCCGAAAGTCGACGGAGACTTTGGCCTTGATGCCGGCTGAGACGATAGTCCCTTCAATCTGTTCCTTAAATGTGTTGAGATTCTCGCGGTTGGCTTCTACGTGCCGGGCAATGAGGAGGGCAAGTTCTTTGTACTCGTCAGGGCAACGGAATTTGAAGGATAGGTTCTCGAGTTCGGTCTTGATGTTGTAGAGTCCGAGACGGTTGGCAAGTGGGGCATAGAAATAGTCGGTCTCGCCAGCGATTTTCATCTGTTTCTCGGGCTTCATGGAGGCGAGGGTGCGCATGTTGTGGAGGCGGTCGGCGAGTTTGACGAGGACAGCGCGTATGTCATATTGTACTGAAATCAGAATCTGCCGGTAGTTGTCGAGCTGCTTGGAGTATTCATAATCGTGGGTGGGTTTCTTGGTGACAACTTTGACAAGGAACGCGATGTCGTCGCCGAAGCGTTGCCTGATGTCGTCGATAGTGTAGTCGGTGTCTTCGACAACATCATGGAGGAAGGCGGCACACACGGGGTTGGTACCGAGCATCATCTCCTTGGCGACGATTGTGGCGACAGCTATGGGGTGGAGTATATAGGGCTCTCCGGTTTTGCGTTTCTGGTGGGCATGGGCTTTGCGGGCGAGTTCAAATGCTTCCATTATGAGTGAGAGCTCATCGGGCATGACTCTTGTCGACATGAACTGAAATACATGGACCGCGCGTTCTTGAATGATATTGTCGTAGTTCTTTTCCATGATAATGATGCCAATTTTTTGCTTTTGTTAAAAGCTGTGAAGAGAAGATGATAATAGTAGCGGGCTGGGGGTTATTCCTGTGGACCGCACTTGAGTTGGGCTTCCTGCAAGGTGTCGGGTTTGCCTATGTCAATCCATGTGTATTGATGGGGAGGGGTGAAGGTCGAGATGTTGAACTCGGAGTTCATGGATATGTATTTAGGTATGATAGGATAGGGGGTTCCGGTGGGTTTATGACGCAAGCGGTCGAGAAGTTGCGGACCGATGATGTGAATACCGTTGAACGATAGTGGGGCAAGCTCTTTGGTATCGATAACTGTGCCGTGTGGCAGTGTCTCACCGGTCTTGTGATTGACCCAGCCTCTTAAGCGGTTGTGGTTGTCGACAAGGAGCTGTCGGGAGGATTCACGGTGGGAGGTCAACAGCATGGCATCGCAACCTTTAGTGGTGAATTGATCTATCAAGAGGTTGAGGTTCAGGTCGGTGTAGATATCGGCATTATGCACCAACAGAGAGTCACCGGGCGCGAGGTAGCTGGTGGCTTTGGTTATGGCTCCACCGGTATCGAGTAACATTGGGGTCTCGTCGCTGATGTGTATAGTGAGCCCGAAGGAATTTTTGCGGTTAATGAACTCGACAATCTGGTCACCTTTGTGATGTATGTTTATGATTATCTCGCTGATATTGGCTGCTGCCATGCTTGCGATGACCCGTTGAAGCATGGGGATACCACCCACTTGGGCGAGAGCCTTGGGGTGGAATTCGGTCCAGGGTTTAAGGCGGGAGCCGATGCCTGCTGCGAGTATGAAGCCTTTGATCATTGCCGATAGAGGGGTTATTGTGGGGTGTAATCTTCGGTAATGTTTTGTTCTCGGTGGTGCAGTATGACACTGATGCCAAATTTCTGCACAAGGTGACGAGCCATGCTGTCGGCCGAATAGACAGAACGGTGCTGGCCGCCGGTGCAGCCGAAGGCTACCGTGAGGTGGGTGAATCCCCGCTCAATGTATCGTTGTACAGCATTATCGACCAGTGCTGTGCAATTGTTGAGAAAGTGTAGTATCTCTCCGTCGTATTCAAGGAATTCGATGACGGGGAGATCGCGGCCTGTGAGTGATTTGTATCGGTCATAACGCCCGGGGTTGTGAATGGCCCGGCAATCAAATACGAAACCTCCGCCATTGCCAGAGTTGTCTACGGGGATTCCTTTTTTGTAGGAAAAGCTGGATACTTCAACGGTTAGGCTGGGGTTGTGGTGTGGTTTTCCTGAAGCGGTGGGGTCATTGTCAAAGCGGACTGAGAGCTGTCGTGACAGTTGAGAAAGGTAGGGAAGGGTATCTGTAAAGTGTTCAAGAGCTGCTTTCAGTGATTGCAATGCTTGAGGAATGTAGGTGAAGAAGCGTTGTTTTTTCTCGATCAATCCTCTGAATCCATAGGCTCCAAGAACCTGCAGCATTCGGAATATCACTATGAGGGGTATTTCTTGCCGAATAGTGTCACGGTCGTAGCCCGTGGATTGGCACAGGCGGTCGATGTAGTAGTCAAGAAGCCTGTCCCTCAATTGTGGGGTGAAGCCGGCGCGTGCTTGCCACAGGAACGACACGATGTCGTAGGGCGCCGGCCCCCTGCGTGAGCCTTGGAAGTCAATAATCCAAGGCTCCTGATCCTTAATCATGATGTTGCGTGACTGAAAATCGCGGTGTATCAGAAGAATGTGGTTTGATTCCTCAATGCTTCGTGCTATGTATTCAAACTCAGTCTCGAGGCGCGGCTCGTCGATATCCACACCTATGGTTTTGAGAAAGCAGTATTTGAAGTAGTTGAGGTCCCACATCACAGATTTGCCCGACATGCGTGCCACGGGGTAGCAGATGCCAGGGTCAACTTCCTTGTTGCCGGCTATCTGCATCATGATGAGCTGGTCGATGGATTTGCGACACAGTTGCAGGACATTGTCGTCAAACCCATTGCTTTTAATGAGGTCATAGAGCGATGTGTCACCCAGGTCGTCAAGAAGATAGAGCATCCTGTCGCTACTCGTGGCATGAATGCGTGGTACATTGACACCATTGAGGGCGAGTGTCTTACCAATTGAGAGAAATGCTGTGTTTTCAGCCAGATTGGTACCGATGACACCCACCAAGGGGAGGACGCCTTCCATGTGGAAGTATCTGCGTGCCGATGCCGAGCCTGTAATAGGTACAAGGCATTGTGGCCCGCTATTGGCGACTGAGAGATAAAGTTGTTCTAACTCTTTGATTTGAGAGTCGTTAATGGTTGTCGTGTTCAAAGAGTTGGTCTTCATCATCGAGTTTGAAATAATGGGCCAATGTCCCTAAAAATTTGGATATGTTCTTTATGGCTTCCTGAGTATCGGGGGATATCTGTTTCCCTTGTAATTTAAGTAGCAGAGTGCCATATAGGGCGGTAAAGCATGTCTCGAGTTCGCCCTGCTTGTTGTCACCGGCTTTGGCCCGGAGTTCAACAATATAGGGTAATGTTTTGTAGAACAATGCTGTATAATCGGCAAACTTTGGGTCTTTGAGCAATTCCTGGTGAAGGCCGGCAAGTTGAATTAGAACATTCTTGGTGAGTTGCAGGTGCCCGCTTTTCTCGATGCCCTCACGATGCATCATGTCGATGAGTGATTCATACCATTCAATCATCTGTTGGCGCTGCTGGCCGGTGATATCGTAGCGGTCGATTATACCGGATTTTATTTTCTCTATGTCCAGATTGTAGGCTCTTATAAGGTCTTCAATCTGCCACATGTACAGAAGATATTCGGCGATATTTTCTTTACGTTTTTGTGAAGCAATGATCATAGTTCCAATTTATTGTTTTGAACAGTGTACGGGTTGCAATTGTTTGAAATCGCTGCCTGTGGGTGCCTGATAAATTTCAAGGCCAAATGCGTGTATCGTAGCATATACGTAGTCAAAGATACGTGCCTGGACGTGCTCAAAAGCTTTCCATTCAGTCTGGTTGGTAAAGAAGTAGAGTTCGAGGGGGATTCCCTGTGGGGTAGGTTGCAGTTGCCTTACCATCAATAGTTGGTCGGTCCTCACCAATGGGAGACCGGCCAGGTATCGTTCAAGATATGAGCTTAGCATCGAGAGGTTGACCATACCGTTATCGTTCTGGTCTGCATCTTTGGGGTCAATGAAGTTGAGATTGGTTAGGGTCTCAATCTCGGATGAGGTCAGAAATCTCACTGTATTTACGTTGATGTATATATATCGACTCACACGTCGGGCTCCCACCTCTCTCATGGGTTGGTAGTTGTTGAAGGAGTCCTTGATAAGGTTATAGGGAGGAATGGTGGTCACTGAATTATCCCAGTTGCGTACCTTTACTGTGGTGAGAGAGATTTCTTCGACTTCACCGTTGGCATTGGATTTGGGTACTTCAATCCAGTCTCCTTTTTTTAGCATATCATTGACAGTGAGCTGTATTCCGGCTACAAGTCCAAGGATAGTGTCCTGAAAGACCAACATTAGGACTGCGGCTGATGCACCAAGCGCTGTGAGGATAGTCATGGGGGTCTTGCCTATGAGAATGCTTATGCCTATTACAATGCCTATGAGAATGGAGAATAGTTTGAGCATCTGCAGGACGCCTCTCATTGTGTGGATCTTATAACGTCCACGCTTGTCGAGAGCATCGAAGAGAGTTTGCAGAAATGTGTTTATCAGGTGAATGAATGCCCAAAGGATATAGAAATCGGTAGCCTTGATGAGCCATATGTGGTATGAAGCTTCCTTGTCAAAGGCTTCAGGCAGGAGATAAGAGACAAGCAATGCTGGAGCCAATTGGCTCACAGCACGCAAAACCTTGTCGTTGAGCAGGTCATCGTCCCATTCGGTTGATGTGCGTCGCGTGGCTAAGCGCACAATCACTGATATGACACGCAGGCAAAACCAATATAGCAGGAAGCTTATCAAGGCAATGGCCATGAGCATGACGGGTGTGTAAAGCATGTCGGCTTCATGCTCGGAGAGTAATGCCGTGAGAATGCTGTGAATCCAGTTGTGCATCTGATTGTTCTGATTCTTGAGAGGTTGATGGTTATATTGAGTGTTGCCTCAGATTATTTCTTTTTCTTGTTGGCAATCAATTCGGGACCGGGAACAATATATAATTCGAGGCGGCGGTTGAGCGACCTGTTTTTGCGCGAATTGTCATCAACGAGAGGGTGGTCGTGGCCCATGGCATATCCATATAACATGGAAGGGGAAGGTCCACGGCGTTCAAAGAATTCATATAGAGAGAGTATGCGTTGCTCGCACAATTCCTTGCGGTAGGTATCGCTACCGGTGTCGTCGGAGTGTACGGCAAGTAGCAACTTATACTTTCCGTAGTGTCTCATATAGTCAATGAAAGGCTCCAGTAGTTTTGATGCCGAGTCGATCAACGAGGTGCCATTGGGTGCAAAAAGGTTGTCGAGCGGTATTGTGACCATTATGACTTGGTCATCGCGTTCCAGCTCTACGTCATATCCATGGTCAATGAGCGATTGCAACTTGCGAGCCATATGGTCGGTGACAGCACCTATGCGTTTGGTTGGAATGGTTGGTGTTGCCAATTCGACATTAAACTCAGCCGGCTCGGAATTATCGATAGCCTGGGATTGCGCTGACCACGACACTGAGAGCATAAGTGCCGAGAGCAGTGCTGCTCTAATCTTGCAGGAGCGAGTCTTCATATTCAAGCTCGGTATTTATAATGATGTGGAGGTCATCGGCTACTACCTTGGCGTCACGGTCTTTTTTCAACATGCGTTTCACATAGTCGAGAAGTTCATCGGGTGAAACAATGTCGTCATCGCTTTCGTCGCCAGGGTCAATGTCGAGCAGTCCGTTCTCCTCATAGTAGTCCCATATCATATCAATGATATTGAGAATTTCGTCATCGGGGTAAGGTCGGCGACCGTTGTCGACAAGAGCTTTATTGATGAGCTGGATTGCTTTGTTTTCGTCAAATTCCATGTGTTTATAAAAAAAGTAGGTACTCTGTAGTGTGTATGGGAAAGTGTGTTTATCCATGTGTCCTTAAATGGCATCTGGATAAACACACTTTAAAAGGTTATGAAATTTAAAGAGTAAGCAATTTTTCAATCGCTTCTTTGAGGTTGCTCTTTGTTTGGGATCCGGCAAGACGTATGGAGGTCTTTTTGCCATCTTTGAAGCATAATATGGTGGGGAGAGAAGTGATGCGGTACTGAGTGCTCAGATCCGATTCTTCCTCGATATTGTACTTGCCTATGACTACCTGTCCTTCATATTCGGCAGCAAGTTCATCGATGATGGGTGCCATGTTCATGCAGGGGCCACACCATGTAGCCCAAAAGTCGATCATTACGGGTTTGCCTGAGTTGATTATTTCCTCAGCATTAGCGTCAGTGAATGTAAATGCCATAATATTGAATTTTTATTAAGTTGGTAAAATCGGTTATATGGATAAAAGAGAGCAAGTCGTCTTTATTTTGGTAATTGACAGTTCAATTTGCAACAGTGCGGTTGAATGAGTATTGCAAGTTAAGACTGTCGAGTGTCTCCACGAGATCGCGGTCAAGGGGGACTTTGATTCCCGATAGCATCTTAACCGTGCGGTTGATAGAGGGATCGTATATCTCGATGTTTAGATTTCCCCGATGCTCGGTAGATCGTGCCGATGAATCTTTTATGAGGTTTATGAATGATTCGCTGATTTCATCAGTTGAGATTTTGATATCGACGCCCGACAAAAGTTTGCCTTTGACTTCTTCCAGGAGTTTGATATTCTGTATGGAGAAACGCAGTTCTCCGTTATAACCACGTGCATATTTCCCTGCAACGACAATTTGAGTCGAGGGCTTGCCATAGTTGCCAAACTGAATGAAGTCTTTACCAAACAGCATCAAGTCTGTGCTACCGGTATAGTCTTCAAGTGTGAGTCGTCCGTAGTTGCCACCTTTCCTGGAGGCTTTGGTTTCGAAATTGGTTACCATGCCTCCAAATGTGTACAGCCTGTTCTCATCTTTTTCGCCTTCGTTGAGATCCTTGACTGAAGCATTGCAGCCATAGTTCAATTCCATGTAATAGGGGTCGAGTGGGTTGGCTGAAAGATATATTCCCACAAGTTCACGTTCTTTTTCAAGACGATGAGCCATGGGCCATTCCACATCGGGCTTGATAGGCGGGCGTCCGGCGGTGTTGAGGGAGATGTCTTCGTCTCCGAAAAGTGAATTGGACTGCTGCTTGGAGGCGTTCTGAAACAGTTGTCCATAGCGAAGCAATTGTTCCGACAAACTTTCATCTCTGGCATTCTTCAAGAAGAAGTCCTCGCGTTTGATTTCACTAAAGCAGTCAAAGGCACCGGCCAGTGCCAACGATTCAAAAGTGCGACGATTGAGCGATGAGAGCGGAACCCTTTCCACAAAGTCATAAATAGACTTGAATGGGCCATCGTTTTGGCGGGTTTTGATGATATCGGCGGCAACGTTCTCACCGACACCTTTAATGGCAGCGAGACCAAATCGTATGTCACCCTTGGAGTTGACACCAAAGCTTATGAAACTTTCATTCACATCAGGAACTTTTACGGGTATGTGCATGGCTTTACATTCGTCCATGAAGTCACGGAGTTTGGCTATGTCACTTCTGTTACGGCTCAATACGGCTGCCATGTATTCGGCTGGGTAATTGGCTTTGAGATAAGCTGTTTGAAAGGCTACCCAGCTATAGCATGTGGCATGACTTTTATTGAAGGCGTAGGATGCAAATTTTTCCCAGTCGGCCCATATTTTCTCAAGCACTTCGGCTTTGTAACCATTGGCTTGTCCACCTTCAAGGAATTTTCCTTTAAGGTGGTTCATCTTGTCGATAAGTTTTTTTCCCATCGCTTTACGCAGGGTGTCGCTCTCGCCACGCGTGAAGTTGGCGAGAAGACGCGACAATAACATCACCTGCTCCTGATATACTGTGACACCATATGTGTCCTTAAGATATTTTTCCATTATCGGTATATCATATACAATAGGAGCCCTTCCAAGTTTACGGGCGATGAAGTCGGGAATGTAATCCATAGGCCCCGGCCTATATAGGGCGTTCATGGCTATGAGATCCTCAAATGTGCTGGGCTGTAGCTCTCGCAAGTATTTCTGCATACCGGCCGACTCAAACTGGAACGTACCTTTGGTGCGTCCCTCACAATAGAGTCGGTAGGTATTAGGGTCATCTATAGGTATTGTATCGAGGTCGATTACTGTGCCACGTGTAAGTTTGATGTTGGCGACAGCCTCTTTAAGGATTGAAAGGGTCTTCAAACCCAGAAAGTCCATTTTTATGAGTCCGGTTTCTTCGATTACGCGGCCTTCATATTGAGTTACGAGCAGTTTGCCCTCAGTCTTATCAACCGCAGTGCTTACGGGAACCCAATCGGTAATGTCGTCGCGGCATATTATGACACCACAGGCGTGTACACCGGTGTTACGTACATTGCCTTCAAGCTGTCCGGCATATTTAAGTGTACGGGGTATTATGGGGTTTGGACTTGCCAGTTCGGTTTTGAATTCAGGTACATATTCGTAACAATTCTTAAGCGTGGGCTTGAGTTCTTTTCCATTGACTACCGGCATATGGGCCGGAATCAATTTTGCAAGTCTATCGCTCTCAGGAAGAGGTAGATCCTCCACACGAGCAACATCTTTGATAGCCGATTTTGCCGCCATCGTGCCATAGGTTATTATGTGGGCAACTTTTTCTTCCCCATATTTTTCAGTGACATATTTGAGCACATCAGCACGGCCATCATCGTCAAAGTCGATATCTATATCAGGAAGTGATATACGGTCGGGGTTGAGAAAACGTTCGAATAGAAGATCATACTTCACGGGATCAATCTGTGTGATTCCGAGACAATAGGCTACACATGATCCGGCAGCTGATCCACGCCCAGGGCCCACACTTACGCCGAGTTTTTCACGGGCAGCATTGATGAAATCCTGTACAATGAGAAAGTATCCGGGGAATCCCATCGTTTTCATAATGTGAAGCTCAAATTTTATGCGTTCTTCCAGCTCAGGCGATAATGGGGAGCCGTAACGGCGCTTGGCTCCTTCATAGGCAAGTTTTTTGAGATAGTCGGCTTCAAATTTTATACGGTAAAGCTTTTCATAACCACCCAGTTTGTCAATCTTTGCTTTTGCATCCTCCTCCGACATCACAACATTGCCATTCTCGTCACGTGTGAATTCATCAAATAAATCTTGATGGCTGATGCGTTGACGGTATTCAGCTTCTGTGCCAAACTCAGAGGGAATCTCAAAGTTGGGCATGATGGGGGCATGGTCGATATTGTAGGTCTCAACCTTATCGGCCACTTCAAGGGTATTGGAAATGGCTTCGGGAATATCGGCAAAGAGTTCGTTCATCTCGGCCGTAGTCTTCATCCATTCCTGCTTGGTGTAAACCATGCGTGACTCGTCGGAGATTTTCTTGCCTGTTGAAACGCAAATGAGGCGCTCGTGGGCTTCAGCATCCTCGGCGTTGACAAAGTGGACATCGTTGGTGCATATGAGCTTTATGCCATGTTTGTGTGCGAATTCAATAAGTACCGGATTGACGACTTGTTGGCGTTCAAACACCTCTCGACGAGTGTTGTCAAGCTGCGAGTTCAGTCGGTCATCAACCCTATGGCGTTGCAGTTCAAGATAATAGTCATCGCCAAATGTCTGCTTGAACCAAAGTACTTGTTTCTCGGCTTCATCGATATTACCTTGAAGAATAAGCCTTGGAATTTCGCCACCGATACAAGCCGAGCAAACGATCAACCCCTCGCGATGCATGGCGAGTTCTTGCTTATCGGTACGTGGATGAGAGTAGAATCCTTCGGTCCAGGCTTTGGATACAAGCTTCACAAGATTATGGTATCCCGTCTCGTTTTTGGCAAGAACTATCAGATGTCGACCGGTATCGCGCTTGTCTATATGTTTATGCAGGTTGGAGGCTGCTACATACATTTCGCAACCAAATATCGGTTTGAATGGTTTTTTGCTTTTTGCTTTCTCGAGTTCAGCTTTGGCTGTTTCAATATCTTCAGGCGTTAATGCTTCGTCAAGAGCTTTTTGTGCCTTTTTTACTGCATCTTTTAGTTTGCCATTCTTCTTGTTCGCATAGTTGAAGTACTCCTTAATTCCGAACATATTGCCATGGTCAGTGATGGCTAATGCTGGCATACCATCAGCTATAGCCTTGTCGACAAGAGCGTCAATCGATGCTTGTCCGTCAAGAACTGAGTATTGAGTGTGTACGTGAAGGTGTACGAATGGAATCATATAATAATGTGTATATGTTGGCTCGTTAAATATTGTGCAGTGAAAGCTTTCTAAACTGCATTGTAGCAAATTTCAAATTCCAAAGTTAGTAATTTGATTTGATATATAAAACCCATAAGGTAAAGCTCAAAAAAAATGAGTGCACAAGTGGTTGTATTCTAAGATAGTAGATATGAAATGATATTTTAGTGTATAAAAAACACTCAAAAAAATTTGGAGGGAATGGAGAAAGTGCCTACCTT
>JAMPBP010000001.1:236912-293002 GCA_023666645.1 Clostridiales bacterium | reverse complement strand
CTTTTGGTTCAGTCGTTTAGCCCGCTAAACTCCTTCACCTGCAAGGGGAAATCTGTGCAAGCTCTGCGACCCCCTCGGCCACATGATTTTATGAGACAGGCTCTAATAGCGAGTTTGACTGGCGTTTGCATATGTGAAAGTTATTTGTTAACTTTGCGCGATTTACGACGATTAAAAATATTATATACTTTATGAACCCAATCAAGAAAACCATCACCCTGGCCGACGGTCGCACCATCACCCTGGAGACCGGCAAGCTGGCCAAACAGGCTGATGGAGCTGTAGAACTGCGCATGGGTGGAACCATGTTGCTCGCTACCGTAGTATCGGCCAAGGAGGCCGGGGAGGGCGTTGATTTCATGCCCCTGCAGGTAGAGTACAAAGAAAAATTTTCATCGGCCGGACGTTTCCCCGGTGGTTTCCTCAAGCGTGAGGGACGTGCCAGCGATTATGAGATATTGACCGCTCGCCTTGTTGACCGTGTGTTGCGTCCCCTGTTCCCTGACAACTATCACGCTGACACTTT
This sequence comes from Clostridiales bacterium, assembly GCA_023666645.1. GTDB lineage: Bacteria > Bacteroidota > Bacteroidia > Bacteroidales > Muribaculaceae > JAAVFS01. The sequence continues at coordinate 292,476 of JAMPBP010000001.1, read as the reverse complement.
TGTCAATATCACCATGTACTCGTCGGACGGCGTGGACATGCCCGATGCTCTTGCCGGACTTGCCGCCTCGGCAGCTCTTGCAGTGAGTGACATACCTTTTAACGGACCCATCTCTGAGGTGCGTGTGGCACGTATCGACGGTGAGTTTGTGATCAACCCCACATTTGAACAGTTGGAGCGTGCCGACATGGAGCTCATGGTAGGTGCTACCTACGACAACATCATGATGGTGGAGGGTGAGATGAACGAAGTGTCGGAGACCGACCTTCTCAACGCCCTCAAGGCTGCTCATGCTGCCATCAAGGAGCAGTGCAAGGCCCAGATGGAACTGGCCGAGGCTGCAGGTGCTACCGTAAAGCGCGAATATTGCCACGAGGTCAACGATGAGGACCTGCGCAAGGATGTCCACGACAAGTGCTACGACAAGGCTTATGCCATCGCCAAGGCTGGTTCGGCCGATAAGCACTGGCGTCAGGACTCTTTCGATGCCATATGCCAGGAATACATCGACTCGCTTCCTGAAGAGGAGCGCGACGAGAAGGCTCCGCTGGTGAAGCGCTACTATCACGATGTCGAGAAAGAGGCTGTGCGCCGTTGCATTCTCGATGAAGGTATACGTCTTGACGGACGTAAGACTACCGAGATACGCCCCATATGGTGTGAGGTTGACTACCTGCCCGGCCCCCACGGATCGGCAGTGTTCACCCGTGGTGAGACTCAGTCACTCTCGACTGTTACCCTCGGCACAAAGCTCGACGAGAAGATTCTCGACGATGTGCTCAATCAGGGCAAGGAGCGTTTCCTCCTCCACTACAACTTCCCTCCCTTCTCCACTGGCGAGGCCAAGGCTCAGCGTGGTGTAGGCCGTCGCGAGGTAGGTCACGGCAATCTTGCCCACCGCGCCCTCAAGCGCATGTTCCCCGATGATTTCCCCTACACCTGCCGCGTAGTGAGCGATATCCTGGAGAGCAACGGCTCGTCGTCAATGGCTACAGTATGTGCCGGAACACTGGCTCTGCTTGATGCCGGTGTGAAGATGAAACGCCCTGTGAGCGGTATCGCAATGGGTCTTATCACCGATACAGATAGCCCCAAATATGCTATACTTTCTGATATTCTTGGTGATGAGGATCACCTTGGCGACATGGACTTCAAGGTGACCGGTACCCGCGAGGGTATCACTGCCACACAGATGGATATCAAGTGTGATGGCCTTTCATACGAAATTCTCGAACGCGCCCTCAATCAGGCCCGTGACGGACGCCTGCACATTCTCGATATCATCGAGCAGACAATACCTCAGGCCCGCGAGGACTACAAGCCTCACGTGCCACGCATCGTCACCATGCTCATACCCAAGGAGCTTATCGGAGCTGTCATAGGCCCGGGCGGAAAGGTAATCCAGGGTATTCAGGAGGCGAGCGGTGCTACTGTATCGATCGATGAGATCGAGGATGGTGGCTATATCGAGGTTGCCGCTGCCAACAAGGCTGCCATCGACAAGGCTCTCGAGATGATCAACGCTATCGTGCAACTCCCCGAGGAGGGCAAGGTTTATACAGGCAAGGTGCGTTCAATTCTCGACTTTGGCGCTTTTGTCGAGTTTATGCCCAACCGTGATGGCTTGCTGCACATAAGCGAGATTTCATGGGAGCGCCTTGAGAATATGGAGGCATCAGGTATCAAGGAGGGTGACACCCTGGAGGTGAAACTCATCGAGATAGACAAGAAGACCGGCAAGTACCGCTTGTCGATGCGTGCTCTGCAGCCTAAACCCGAAGGATGGGTTGAGCCCCAGCGCCGCGAGCGCTCCGAGCGTCCCCGCCGCGAGGGCAATGACCGACGCGACCGCCGCGATGGCAACGGTGAACGCCGTCCCCGCCGCGAAGGCAATGACCGCCGCGAGCACTAATTGTATTTTACAATTTACTGCTGTATAGGCAATAATAAACGATAGAGAAAATCCCGCCGGATCATCCAATCGGAGTGTCGGCGGGATTTTCTGTATTTTAGAGCCCATTCCTTATCGAATGGGCTCTTATAGCGCTGGTGGAAGGCCGCCAAACTGAAGTCGGAGCCGACCGTTCAGGGTCGGTTCCGGTATCGGTTCGTTTCAGAAGGGGGCAACTAAATTGGTTATCTGTCAGTGGAAAGCGGTGATATTCCGGGCCAGCCGTTGGACCACTCGAGCTTTTTCAGAAATAGCTTGCTTGCGCCATTTTTTGAGCGGTCGTAGGCATGGGCTACTATGTACCATTGCCCGTCAAAGTTGTACACGCTGCAGTGGCCAATGCCGGCATAGGCTTCGTCGGGCATTGCCAGTGTTGTTCCCCCGGCAAGTGCCATATCTTTGCCATGCATGTCAAGGTAGGGTCCCTCGATGTCGCGGCTTCGACCAACCGCAATTTTGTAATTGCTACGCAGTCCTTTGCAGCAGTAGTCGTGGCTCACGAACAGATAGTAATAGCCGTCCTTGAAAATTATGAACGGAGCCTCAATAGGATTGGCCTTAACTTTCTTGGGGAAATAGGTTGAGGCGGCCGGCACGCGGCGGCGTGCTATGGTCTTGGGACTGCTTGTAACGGTTTTCATATCCTTGTCAAGTCTTACAAGCTGAATGCCGTCCCAGAATGATCCGAACGTGAGCCAGGGTTTCCCCTCGTTGTCAAAAATTACATTGGGATCGATGGCATTCCAGTCGTTGACCCCGGGCCGCGACTCAATCACCGGCCCCAGGTCCTCCCAATGGCAGTCGGGCGATGCCGGGTCAATCGACTTGCTGGTGGCTACACCTATCGCCGATATGTTTTTGCCGAATGTGGAGCAACTGTAGTAGAGATACCAGCGGTCGCCAGCCTTGATGATATCGGGAGCCCATGTGTGGCCATTATAGGCCTTGATTGATTTGAGCGCCCACGCCGGGAGAGGATTGAGAGGCGATGGCTCACGTTTCCATGTCTTGAGGTCGGTCGATGAGATGAGTCCCAACCCCATGCCTGTGGAATAGATATAGTAAGTGCCATTGTCCAGAGCCATGACCGGGTCGTGGATATCGGGGCAGATCGAGTCGAAGCGCGGCATGTGATGCTTGGCGTGGGCATCCGATGGGGTAGCCGCTGATATGGATTGGCTGAGTGACAACAGTGGGAAAAGAAATAATGTGATAAATATTCGGCTCATAATAAACAGCTTTTATATATATGGAACACGGGTGAGTTGCAATTAACAACAAAGATAACAAAACATGGTTAAAAAGTCGCGGTCAAAGGGCTTGTGGTACAATAAAAAATGGTGAATTGAGTTAATCAATTATAAGAAACAGTGAAACCGATGATGAAAAGAACCATTATATCAATGTTTGTGCTTGTCGTTGCTGCGGTAGCCGCCAATGCGCAATCCAAGAATGACTTCAATCCTATCGAGACCGGAGTGACATCGCTGTCGATAGCACCGGATGCACGCGGAGCATCGATGGGCGACCTCGGTGCTGCCACCGACCCCGATGCCAACTCACAGTTCTGGAACCCATCGAAATATGCATTTGCCTATAGCAGAGGAGCCGCGTCGCTGAGTTACACACCATGGTTGCGTAAACTTGTCAATGACATCTTTCTTGCCAATCTGTCGGGCTATTGGAAAATGGGAGAGGGTGACAACCAGGCTCTAAGCGCCTCATTGCGTTATTTCTCGCTGGGTGAGGTGTCGATGAGCGACCAGACCGGGTCCAACGGCCAGAGTCTCAATCCCTATGAGATGTCGTTTGATGTGGGCTACTCGCGTAAATTGAGTGAGAAGTTCTCGATGGGCGTTGTGTTCCGCTACATCTACAGTGACCTCGGTTTCAGCGAGTCGTATGCCGGTGAGCAGACGGTGGGCGCATCGGCATTTGCAGCCGATATCTCAGGCTATTACACCACCTATCCCATCGTGGGACGTAACGAGTGTCAGTGGTCGTGGGGTTGGAACATCTCCAATATAGGTACCAAGGTGTCCTATAACAACGGCGAAGATCCGGCGTTCCTTCCCACCAATCTGAAACTGGGCACAATGTTCATGTTCCCGCTGGCCGATTATCACACATTGGCGCTGGGACTCGACTTCAACAAACTGCTTGTTCCTGTAAAGCCGCGCCAAAGCGACTATGATGACTCTATAGAGGGGCAGACTCAATATGTCAAGGATCTCGAGAAATGGGAGAACATGTCGCCGATTACCGGAATCTTCAAGTCGTTCAGCGATGCTCCGGGTGGATTTAAAGAAGAACTGAGGGAAATCAACTGGTCGCTTGGAGCCGAGTACAGCTACAACCAGCAGTTCTTCCTTCGTGCCGGCTACTACCATGAGAGTTCCTATAAAGGCAACCGCAAGTATGCCAGCTTTGGTGCCGGCTTCTCGCTCAATGTGATGAGACTCGATGCCTCCTACATGATTGCCAATGAGACATCACCGCTCGACCAGACTCTCAGGTTTACCCTCACGTTCGACATGGACGGTCTTAAAGAGCTTGTGAGCGGTCGACGCCGTTAACGCTTGCACCGATTGTAAAGATTCACTAAATTTGTAGCGAACTTAGACGGGTATTTCCCACACCTGCCTGTTAACACTCATGAACCATGACTCATATAGTAGACCGTTTTCTTAAGTATGTGTCGTTTGACACGCAGAGCGATGAGCTCACCAATATGACTCCGTCAACACCGGGTCAGATGATTTTTGCACAGTATCTGGAAAAAGAACTCAAAGGCCTGGGGCTGGAGGATATAACGCTTGATGAGAACGGCTACCTTATGGCTACCCTCCCGTCGAATGTCGACTATGAGGTGCCTACAGTCGGATTCATCGCCCATCTTGACACATCGCCCGATATGTCGGGCCGCAATGTGAAGCCACGCATCGTGCGTGACTATGACGGTGGTGCTATTGTTCTGAACGAGAAGGAGGGGGTGACATTGTCGCCCGAAGAATTCCCCGAGCTGCTGCACTACACAGGGCAGAATCTCATTGTCACAGACGGTACAACATTGTTGGGTGCCGATGACAAGGCCGGTGTGGCCGAGATAGTGACGGCAGTGGAGTATCTGAAGGAACACCCTGAGGTGAAACATGGCCGCATAAGGATTGCTTTCAATCCCGACGAGGAGATAGGCCAAGGAGCCCACAAATTTGACGTGAAACATTTTGATGCCGACTGGGCCTACACCATGGACGGAGGTGAGATAGGCGAGCTGGAATATGAAAACTTCAACGCCGCTGTGGTGAAAGTCATCTTCAAGGGTCGTAATGTCCACCCGGGTTATGCCAAGCACAAGATGATCAACTCGATAAGAATCGCCAACCAGTTTGCCATCATGCTCCCGCGCTGGGAGACTCCCGAGCACACCGAGGGATATGAGGGGTTCTATCATCTGGTGTCGATCGAGGGGAGTGTGGAGCAGACGGTGCTCACCTACATAGTGCGCGACCATGACCGTGACCGCTTTGAGCGTCGCAAGAAAGAGCTTGAGCACCTTGCTCGCAAAATCAACAACGAGTTCCCGGGTTGTGCCTCGATTGAAATCAAGGACCAGTATTACAACATGAGGGAAAAAATCGAGCCTGTGATGCATGTCGTTGAGACAGCTGAGGAGGCTATGCGCCGAGCCGGGGTGACTCCTGTGGTTGTGCCCATACGTGGCGGCACAGATGGAGCCCAGCTCTCGTTCAAGGGGCTTCCCTGTCCCAATATCTTTGCCGGCGGATTGAATTTCCACGGCCGCTACGAGTTCCTCCCCATCCCGTCGATGGAGAAAGCCATGCAGGTGGTCATCGAGATTGCCAAATTGGTGGCTTCAAAAAATTGAAGAATCAATGCACGGTCGACCAGTTGGAAGCTGACTTGGATGGGAAGACGCTTGTGGTTTTGACCGGCCCTACGGGCTCAGGCAAGACCGCGCTCGCCATCGAGATGGCCGAGGCTCTCGGTTGTGAGATAATATCGGCCGATTCCAGGCAGATGTATCGCGACCTCCCCATAGGCACGGCTGCCCCGACTGCCAGTGAACTTGCACGAGTTGCCCACCATCTTGTGGGACATCTCGCCCTTACCGATTACTACAGCGCGGCACGTTTTGAACAGGACGTGCTCGCGCTGTTGCCATCTCTATGGGAGAAGTCTGATTATGCCATAATGTGTGGCGGGTCGATGATGTATGTCGATGCCGTGTGCAACGGTATCGATGATCTGCCCGATGTGAGCGATGAGAACCGGGCTGCAGCTTTGAAAGTTTACACTGATGGAGGTCTCGAAGCCCTTATTGAGCGTCTTGAGGTTGTCGACCCTGGCTATCTTGCCACCGCCCCCGACCTTAAGAATCATAAGCGCCTTGTACATGCTCTCGAAGTGTCGATGCAGGCCGGCCGCCCTTACTCCTCGCTCTTGACTGGAAACCGTGTGCAGCGACCATTCCGAATCGTTAAACTCGGCATCGAGATGCCCCGTGAGGTACTGTTCGACCGAATCAACCGCCGTGTCGACGCCATGATGGTGGCCGGGCTCGAGGAAGAGGCACGCCGAGTGTATCCATATAGACACCTCAACTCGCTCAACACGGTGGGTTACAAAGAGATGTTCGCCTACTTTGACGGAGTGATGGACCGTGACACAGCGATAGCCCGCATAGCCAAGAACACCAGGGTATATGCCAAGAAGCAGATGACCTGGATGAAAAAGGACCCGGATATACTGATGCTGCCGAGGTGAGACATTGTCGACAAGCAATAACAATAGCACCAATGACACAATCTTATGAAAGATGTCGGTTGCCAATCAACCGGCACAGGTGCCAACGTTTTTCCGTCGTTGATTGTCGGTAAAATCAAAGGTGGAGACTGTCGCGGGGGTGCTTCAGTGTCCACCTTTTTGGTGATTCTATTTTAGGGTTCTCTTAGAGCTTAGTCGAGGCTCTCACATAGTTTTTTGTTGGCCTGTTTCACACGGTCCTCGTTGATTTTGATTACCTCGCGGTCGTAGGTCATGAGGCCGTTCACTTCGTTCTCCACGTCGGTTGTCTGGGTGTAGACTGCGCCTGAGTAGCATGCAGGAACCATGTCCAGGAGCTGGTCGATATATTTGACATATTGGTCGGTGACCTCGTTGGAGTTGTTGAATTGGGTGTAGCCCCAGTTGCGGTCGCGCGACCATATGTGGTCTTTCTCCACAAGGCCTATGCCGCCATATTCGCCAAGCACTGTGGGGCGCTCGCCGGCTACTATCTTGACTGCCGGACCGGGATAGTGGTGAATATCGAGCATGTCGCCTACATGGTAGTGGTTGCCGCCGCTGGCAGGATTCACCAGTCGGGTGGGGTCATATTCCTTTGTCCATTGGGCAATCTCGGGGCATTTGAACTGACCCCATGCCTCGTTGAAAGGTACCCATGTCACAATAGAGGGGTGATTGTAAAACGCGTCAATGATTTCTTTCCACTCGCGGCGATAGTTCTCTTCGCTTTGAGCCGAACGCTTTCTTTCCGTTCCGTCAAAATATTTGTGCATCTGCCACTCTGGACCGTTGTCGCCATTGGGCATGTCCTGCCATACGAGTATACCGTTGCGGTCGCAGTATTCATACCAAAGCTGTGGTTCTACCTTGACATGCTTTCTTATCATGTTGAAGCCCCATTCCTTGGTCTTGTCGATGTCATATATCATGGCCTCATAGGTGGGGGCGGTGTAGAGGCCGTCGGGCCACCAGCCTTGGTCGAGGGGGCCGAAATGGAAAATGGGCTTGTCGTTCAGGCATAGTCGCATCACACCGTTTTTGTCGGGTGCGGTGGTCAGTTTGCGTAGGGCAGTGTAGCTCTCCACTCGGTCTATGAGCTTGCCGTTGGCGTCATACAGTGACACTTCCATATCATAAATGGCGGGTGACTGAGGTGTCCAGAGTTGCACGTTGTCGGGCATTTCAATGTTTACGGGACGGTTGTTGATGCTCTTGCCCGATGCTATGGTATTGCCCTGTTGGTCCTTTACTTTGATCTCAACTGCCGCTGTATTGTCTTGTTGAGGGGTGTTGACGTTGACGGTGATGGTCTTGGTGTCGGCATTTGGGGTGGTGCGCAGGTCGGAGATGTGATTTTTTGCCACCGGCTCGAGCCATACGGTCTGCCATATGCCGGTAACAGGAGTATACCATATCCCGTTGGGGTTGTTCACTTGCTTGCCGCGTGGCTGATAGCCTTTGTCAGTGGGGTCGAGGACCTTGACAAGAAGGTTATTCTCTCCTTGACGGTTAAGGGCCGGGGTTATGTTGATGCTGAACGGGGCGTAACCACCTTTGTGGGCACCGACGTTGATACCGTTGACCCATATTTCACAGGCCCAGTCAACTGCTCCAAAGTTGAGCATTATGTTCTGTCCATTCCATTTCTTGGGTATACTGAAGGTGCGGGAGTACCACAATGCTTCATCGGGTTTCACTCTTTTGCCTACGCCCGACAGACTTGACTCCACGGCAAACGGCACGAGAATTTCGCCCTGGAATTCCTCAGGCTGCCTGCTCTGGGCGGGAGTGATGGCATAGTTCCACAGGCCGTTGAGGTTTTTCCACTCGTTTCTTTTCATGAGTGGGCGTGGATATTTGTTCCACACATTGTTGATGTCGATGCTATCGGCCCATCGGGTCTTGATAGCGTCACCGGCTGGCGACCATGCCAATGCCGGGAATGACAGTGCCAGAAGAGCGGCACAGAGATACTGTTTTATTCTCATATGATTTTAATTTGATTGGTTCGTTATTTAATCATGATCTGTTCAGGGTTGGTCGTTGCCGGCTTCTGCGGCAAATGGGGCCATACGTGCATACATCTCACTCATTGCAGCTTGATTGAGCAGCCATAGCTTGTCGTTCTTTTTTTCGCCTGACCAATCGGCATTGAAAAGTCCCGACTCTGGCTCCCGGGCATTGTCCCAGGCGTGCGCGAGATTACGTTGGAAGGTATCGAGATAAGTCCTGTCACCGTCAACATTATACAATTCGATAAATCCGCGCAACAATACTGCGGCAAACCATATATTGTTGTCAGACAGTAGGCTGAACATGCCGTTGGCGTCCTCAGCTTTGCGCCCGAAGAAGTAGGAATGGGCCGATGCCGCAGTGCGACGGGCATCATTCAGGTAGTTTTCGTCATTGGTGATTTTGTAAAGCTTGGTGGCTGCCTGAATCATTTGTCCACTGTTGTATGAGAATTTGGCACGCCCTATGTTTCCATTGATTCCTTTGTTGTCAAAATAGAGGCCATCATCGGGGTCCATGAGGTTTTCCTTTGTCCAGTGATAAAGTTGAGTGGCTGCATTGAGATAGATGGAATCACCGGTAGCGTCATACAGTTTCAAGGCCAACACGGCTCCTGGGGCATTGCTGCAGGTGTTTTTCCCACCTTTTTTCTGCTCACACCAGTAAATGCCGCCGCCCAGGACATCATCGGTCCCGCTTTCTATGAATTTCCATATCATACAGGCCTTGTCGAGATATTCTTTTTTTCCTGATGCGGCATACATGTCGGTAAAGTCAATGCCCAACCACACATTATCGTCATAAAAGCGGTCGCTCACAGGGCTTGAGGTTATATAGGATGAGTAGGCAGCGGGAGAGCGCAGCGTGTCGAGATATTCTTCAAGTCCCGGCAGAACCCTATCATCAAATAGATCAATATAAGTCTTGTCGTCTGATGCTTCATAGATGGCATTGACGGCCGACAACGTGCCGGAGAAAGGCCACAGATAGGAAAACCTTAAACCATCGTGTCGGGCCGAGTCGTCCGACGCGAGATATGTGGCACGGTAATTTTGGTCGTCGGGGAAATTCTCAAGAAGGAGGAACGACCCGTCCACGCCATAGTGGCTGTAAATGGAGTCGAGAGTCTCAGTCGCATGGCTATAGAATGGAGTGTCGGTGATGTTTTTATTTTTTGATGCCCCACAGGCTGTGGCCAGAATTGTAAAGGCAATTATTGGAATTGTTTTCAAATTTCTGTTCATAGGATATTTGTGGTTTTATTGTTTTCATTACTCAAAGGCAAAATTAGGAATTGGAGGGAAGCCCTTCGGTAATCAATCGTGACCGAGTTGTATACAAGTCGGGATTGTGACATGATAGAGTACATATTTGTCTTATTCATTACTGTTGGAGATCGGGTTGGAAGGGCAGGTTTCGGAGGAACTGTCCGATACGGGTTGCTGTGTCTCTGATTTGGCAGCCTGTCGGTAGGCTCTTGGAGTGCAATTGTACTGTTTGGCAAATGCCTTGTAGAAGTAGGACCGGTAGCTGAAACCACATTGATACATTATTTCCTGAATGTTCATGTTGGTGTTCAGAAGGAGCCGCGATGCTTTCAGCAACCGTTGGTTGCGTATGAACTCATTGGGCGCTGGCAGGTCGAGTTCCTTGAACCGGCGGTAGATGTTGCGCACACCGGTATTGACATGGGTCGCCAGGTGCTCAACCTTCAAGTCGGGGTTCTCGATGTTCTCGACGACATACCGGGTTATTTCTTTGATGAATTCACGGTCGGATTGATTCAGGAGTTTGCCTTCGACATATTCATAGGCCGATGCTGCGGTGTTGAAATATTCTTTCATCTTGCTGCGTGATTTCAGCAGCCGGGAAATTATAGCTCTGAGATATTCGATATCAAACGGTTTGTTGATGTATACATCGGCTCCCGAATTGATGCCTGCCACTTTATCCCGGTTCTCATTCTTGGCTGAAAGAATGATTACGGGTATGTTTTGAGTAAATGGATTCTCTTTTATTGACCGTGTGAATTCCATGCCGTCGGTACCTGGCATCATTATGTCGGTTATAATCAGTGAGGGCGCGGAGATTTTCAGAATCTCAAGCGCCTCATCGGCGCTTTCGGCAGTTTTCACATCATATTCCTTGAGGGAGTCGTATAGAAGAAGGAGCATGTCGGCATTGTCATCAATGACGAGAATTGTCTCTTTGGTCGGTTCATTGTCAGGGCGGAAGGTGGAAATGGATTGTTGGGTGGAGACGTGGCCTGCATGGGTGGGTATGGCGATAGGGTTGTTATCGGGGTGTTGTGTAGCCGGGGTATCACATGAATGAGGGGGAATTGTCACAATCAGCTCGGCATATTGGCCTACCACGCTCTCGACATCAATGTTTCCTCCAAGGAGTTTTGCTAAGGAGTGACATATGGCGAGTCCAAGTCCATTTCGGGCCGATAAGCCTTTGCAGTGATTCTCTTTCACATTGTCAAGGACCTTGTATCGCTCGAAGAGCTTGTCGATATCAATTGCACTAATGCCTTTGCCGGTGTTGTATACCGATATTTTGAGGTTACCGGCATCAACACTTACCGATAGTTTTATCGTACCCTTGGGATTGGTATACTTGAATGCGTTGGACACCAAGTTGAATAGAATCTTGGATAATGCGCTCTTATCAGTGTTCCAATGTATTGACGGTGTTATTTCAGCGAGGAAATATACATCGTTCTGGTCGGCAAGGTCGGTGAACGAATCGGCTATCTCGGTGCAGAGCTGCGATATGTCGATATTTTGAAATGTCAGTTTTTTGTTGCCTGTTTCCATGCGGCGGAAGTCGATGACTTCCTGTATGAGGGCATTGAGACGCTCGGCATTACTCTTTATTAGTGATGCATAGCGGGTTATGTATGGGTCGGCTTTGTTATAGCTGAGTAGCCGCTGACATGGACCATAGATGAGAGTGAGCGGCGTGCATAGCTCATGGGTGATATTGGTGAAGAAACGCAACTTGTCTTCATATATTTCTTCCTTATGGGCTTGTTCCATATCTTTCAGAATCATGTTCTTGTTATTTTCCATTTTTCTCTTCATCTTGAAAATCACAAGTATGATTGCTGTGATTGCGAGAGTGATGTATATCACTCTTGCCCATGTGGAAAGATACCATGGATAGTCGATATGGACATCAATAGTGATTATATCGCTTTCGATACCCGATACCGGATTGAAATATTTTACATTCAGAGTGTAGTCTCCGTAAGGCATGTCGGTGAATGTGACCGTGTTGTCCTTGCCGAGCCTTTTCCAGCTGTTTGTATCGCTCATGTTGTAATAGTATCGGTATGCATCGCCATCTATATGGTCTGGGGCTGCGAAAGACAGCGACAGGTTGTTTTCAATTGGTGAGAAATGGAGCGAGCCATCGGGGCGTGTGTAGTTGTCGCGTAATACTTCACGACCGTTGATGGTGAGTCGTGTGAGATGGATTGTCGGCTTGAAGTCGGGACTTGTTGTGGGTGATGAAGATAGCTGGATTGCCGCCACTCCATTTATTCCACCGAAGAATAGAAGTCCGGCAGCGGCGAAGGAGGCATCATCGCTGTATTCCAGGATATCAAGTCCGTTGGCATGACTGTAGGTCTGGACCCGGCCGGTCGCTATATCCATGTTCACCAATCCTTTGTTGGTTGATACCCATAGATAACCGCTGGGATCTTTCTCGATGCAGTGTATTGATGACTTGGGAAATCCCGATGATTGTGAAAATAATTTTTCTTCACGGGGAGACTTCATCAGGAGGCCGTTGCCGGTACCCACCCACAGGGTGTCACCTGTAACCTTGACACAGAAGGCATCGTTAATGATGTCTGAAGCGTATTTATTGTCAAGAGGTATCGGCACCAGCTCTTCATCTACAATCTTGTAGATTCCTGACCCACGGTTGGTGAACCATAGATCGCCATTATCGTCGCAGGTCATGCCGAAGAAATAATTGGAGGTGATGACTCCGTTGTCGACGTTATAGATAGTTGTCGATTCGACAACCGGATTGTTGCCACGGCATGTGTATTTCACCTTGTACACGCCCATTCCCACGCTTGCCAGCCATAGGGTGGAATCATTTTCTTCATATATCGAGTGCACATAAAGTATGTTCTTTCCTCCTGGCACCGTCTGCACCGTGTTGGTCTCGTAGTTGTAATAATTAAGGCCATTTTCGGTGCCAATCCATATTATATCGTGCCGGCTCTCACCATAGGAGTATACCAGATTGCTGGACAGCTTTGAATTGTGTGAAGTAATCCGATCGAAGTCAAACATGATGGGGTAGTGCTTGATGTCGAAGTCGTTGATGCGCACAATGCCGTCGCCCTTTGTTCCTATCCACAGATTTTTGTTCTTGTCGAGAATGATTGAGCGCACGGGGCATATGATGGAGTTGGCGATCTGGGAGAAGTCAATGGTACGTATCGAATACTTGTCGTCGGCATATATGAATATACCTTGACCATCGGTGCCGATCCATATCACATCTTGCCATTTGTCGCGTTTGAGGCGAAATATACCTCCTCTTATACCGATATCCTCAGGTTGATATATATTGCTTTCATCTTTGATGAAGTGTATGACACCATTATTCTTGAACCCAACAAACAGACTGTTGTCGCGGGCTATGACTGCTGTTGAGACGCGTCCGCGTGAAGCCATAAATTCGGATACATCCACGAGTGGTTCCATCTGGTTGTCGGGGATATTGTACATGCAGAGTCGTTCATCTCTGTCGACGATGAACACGTCGCCGTCGTTACAGTAACAGTCTACGATGGGATAATTGATGAAACCGCATCTTGTCATGATCATATCTGTGTCATTTTCCCCTGAGGCGTTGCATATGTATCGTGTAATACCGGTTGAGGTGACGATATAAAGATCATTTTCATGGGTGAACATGTTCTTGATGCGGGCACCATGGGTGTCGATGCCTTGCACCTGTGAAAATTGTGCGTCGGGGGCCTGCTTTTGGGAATTCAACGACCATATGCTGTTGTCGCGGGAGAGTACAAATATTACGTCATCGTCATTTTTCCGCAGAATGTTCACGCCCTTGAATTGTTTGTAAGTAATAACCTGATTAGTGCCGCTCTTGATGCAGTCGATGCCGTAATTAGTACTTAACCACACATCGTTATCACCGGTAGTTGTCATCTCAAAAATCATGTTGCCCGACAGTTCCTGATTGTCGGGTCTTGCAAACGGTCTTATGAAAAGGCCATCGTAGGTGTTCAGTCCATCGTAGGTCCCTAACCATACCAAACCATTGGACGCTTGACATATAGACATTACCGCACTGTTGTTGAGACCGTCGGCGTTGGTGAAATGCCTAAGTGTGTGTGCACTGCAATGTGCAATCCCGGCCAGCAGCATTGCAATGGACATTACTATGAGTCGTGATAGGGTCATGGTATCAAAACATAATGATGAGGAATAGTGTACTCATGGAATAAATTTAGTGCAAAAGTACACAATACTGAATTTTTCACACATAAAAGGATTTCTTAAAATTGTATACGATAACGCCAGGTGTGTATATTTCCATGCCATCGGGGCGAAAGTGTACTTTTCTGTCTCATGAGTATTTATAGGTGAGTTCATATAATCCTTAGTTTTGTGATGTCCTAAAGATAAATTCACAGGCCATGAAAAAAATACTAATCAATATCGTGACTTTGGCACTGATTTCACTCCAGGCAGTGTCGTGTTCAGGTGCCGGCCTCGGTCAGACGACCGGGCGGTCGGAGGGTTGTGGGCTGATTGAGCTTGCTGATCCCACCATATATGTATATGACGGGAAATATTATCTTACCGGCACTGCCGGCAACAGCAACATGGGCTTTGATCTTTATGAATCGGACGATCTGCAAAATTGGAAACATAATAGCCGTATATTAACTAAGGGGGATGGAGTGTACGGAACTAAGGGATTCTGGGCCCCGCAACTGATTGAAATACCCGGGGCGGGGTTCCGGCTTGCCTACACAGCCAACGAGCAGGTGGCTATGGCTCAATCGGCCGATGGCCGTTTGGTGTCGAGATACGTGCAGCCGGTTGTGGAACCGCTCGATTCAAGTGCCAAAAACATCGACCCTTTTATATTTCGCGATGATGACGGACGGTACTACCTGTACCATGTGAGATTCAACAAAGGCAACTATCTGTGGGTAGCTGAATATGACCCCGCCACAGGCCGTATAGACAATGGCACTTTGAGACAATGTCTCGAATGTGACCAGGCTTGGGAAAATACAGGAGATTATCCTTCAGACCCAATTATGGAAGGTCCCACCGTGATAAAGATGGATGGAACCTATTACCTTTTCTATTCGGCCAACCATTTCATGAGCCGTGACTATGCAGTAGGGTATGCTACATCAAGCAGTCCCGTGGGACCATGGGTCAAGAGTGAAGGCAATCCAATCATCTCGAGGCACACGGTCGGTGAGAACGGAGCAGGTCATGGCGATGTATTCAAAGATCTTGATGGAAATATTAAATATGTCTATCATGTGCATAACAGCGACACTGTGGTGTCGCCGCGCACGACCCGCATCGTGGAACTGCAATTGTCACCTGGGACCGATGAGGGGGCTCCCCGTGAGGTGAAAGCGTTGCCATCGACAGTAATAACACCCAAACTTGTGGAATAAAGAAAAGCAAGAACCAGTCATGAACATATTATCAATTTTTTTAATATCGATGGTCACCGGCACCATTGCGGTAGGGGCCGAGGAGTTGCCTGCTACCTATCGGAATCCGGTAATCGACAGGAATATGCCCGATCCTACCATTGTCAAAGCCGATGACGGTTGTTTCTATCTGTATGCTACCGAGTCGAAGCGTAAATTGCCCATCTACAAGTCTCGCAATCTGGTGGACTGGGCGTTTGCCGGCAATGCCTTTACTGCCGACGGACGTCCCGGCTTCGTTGAGAAGGCCGGCATATGGGCACCCGATGTGAGCCGTGTAGGCGATAGGTATGTAATGCACTATTCAATGTCGGTGTGGGGTGGAGAGTGGACCTGCGGTATAGGTAGCGCGTGGGCCGAAACCCCCGAAGGGCCATTTGTTGACCATGGCAAGATGTTTATAAGCAATGAGATAGGCGTGCAGAATTGTATCGATCCATTCTTTATTGAGGAAAATGGACACAAATACCTGATGTTTGGAAGTTTCAGCGGTATATACATGGTTGAGCTCAGTGACGACGCTCTGTCGGTGAAGCCCGGCTATCGGCCGGTGAGAATTGCCGGTTCGGCCTACGAAGGAACCTATATCCATAGGCATGGAGGATACTATTATCTGTTTGCATCGACCGGTACATGTTGTGAGGGATTGAACAGCACTTATTCAACAGTGGTGGGACGTAGCAAAAACATAGCAGGCCCTTATCTCGACAGCAAGGGGCAGCCCATGCTCGATGACTATCATGAAATGGTGATTGAGAGAAATGAGCATTTTGTGGGTACAGGTCACAACTCGGAGATTGTCACCGACGATGCCGGTGATGACTGGATATTGTACCATGCGGTAGATGTGAGTGACCCCAAGGGACGCAAACTCATGCTTGACAAAATTGAATGGAAAGATGGCTGGCCATTGGTTAAAGGCGGGACTCCATCGACCGAGGCTACAGCTCCTGTGTTTAGGAAATAATGTAATATGATATAGCGATGTTACAGGAAGATAGATTTATGGACCGTCGCAGTTTCATCAAGAAGCTGGGCGGAGTGATGGGGCTCGGCTCGTTGATGGCCGCCTATCCATGGCTCGAGGCCTTGGGTGGTGTCGAGGATACCGGGCGCAAGTGTCGCCTCGCTCTTATAGGGTGTGGGTCGCGTGGTTGCTTTCACCTGTCGTTTCTCAAGAATAATCCCCTGGCCGATGTTAAGGTGTTGTGTGATACTTATGACCCATCGCTCGACCAGGCATTGAAATTGATTCCTGATGCCGATACTGAGCATGATTACCGACGGGTGCTCGAGCGTAATGATGTCGATGCTGTGGTGATAGCGACACCTCTGCACACACACTGTGCCATTGCGCTCGATGCCATGGATGCCGGTAAGGATGTCCTGTGTGAGAAGTGCATAGGCTATACCGCCGATGAGTGCAAGATGATGTATGACAAACACATTGAAACCGGGCGTGTATTCTTCACCGGTCAGCAGCGTCTTTTTGACCCCCGCTATATCAAGGCTATGGCAATGATTCATGAAGGGACATTTGGCCAAATCAATGCAATAAAAGCCTATTGGAACCGCAATGGCGACTGGCGTCGCTATGTGCCCGACCCAAGTCTGGAGCGTCAGATCAATTGGAGGCTGTATGCCGCGAGTTCCCATGGCCTCATGACCGAGCTTGCATGCCACCAGCTGCAGGTGGGAACGTGGGCACTGGGCAAATTGCCTGAGAAGGTGATGGGACATGGTGCCGTCACCTACTGGAAAGATGGCCGCGAGGTATATGACAATGTGAGTTGCATATATGTCTTTGACGATGGCGTGAAGATGACTTATGATTCGGTTATCTCCAACAAATACTATGGTCTGGAGGAACAGATACTCGGGTCGCTCGGCACCGTTGAGCCCGAGAAGGGGAAATATTACTTTGAGGAGATCCCCCCTTCGCCCGCTTTCCTGCGTCTCATCAACGACTGGGAGCACAAGGCATTTGACAACATGCCGTTTGCCGGTACAAGCTGGGCTCCTGAGGTCTCGTCAACCTATAAAGGACACTATATACTTGGTGAGGCTCCCAAGGGCGATGGAACGTCACAGATGCTTGAGGCTTTTGTCAATGCGAGCCTCAAAGGGGAGCAACCGGCCAATATTGCCGAGGAGGGTTACTATGCATCGGTGCTCTGTCTGCTGGGTCATCAGGCCATTCAGGAAGAGGCGACCGTCTATTTCCCTGAAAAGTATAAAATCGATTATACACCCGATTATTACAAGAAGTTACAGTCATGAAGGATACCGTCATAACAGCCCGTCGTAAACTTACAGAGTTGCTGTGGCTTGCAGGGTGCCTGATAGCAGCTATAGGCGTGAATATCTATGCAATAGTGAGATATGATGCAGGTTGGGCAGAATTGTTAAGCTCAATGGGCTATGTATTGGTTTTTGCAATAGTGTTGTATATGGCGACCGTTGCCATAAGGCTTGCTGTGAGGTTGCTGGTCAGAATCTTCAGCCGCAAAGGGATGCGTGGCACTGAAAACAGAAGTTAAACCACATAATATCATATAACAATGAGCTCACGTAGAGAATTTTTAAGAACCATGGGAATGGCTGCCGCAGGGTTGGCCATGGGTGGACCTTCCATGTTTGGCGCAACAGCCGGTGCTGGCAAGGATAATACCGCTGACAAACCACGTCGGCGTGATAAGGTCAAAATCGCTTATGTAGGCATAGGCAACCGCGGAGAGCAGATAATCGGCGACTTTGCACGCACAGGAATGGTCGATGTAGTGGCACTGTGTGATGTCGATATGGGTGCTCCCCACACACAGAAAGTCATGAACAAATATCCCGATGCATTGCGTTTCCGCGACTTCCGGGAGATGTTTGACAAGGCCGGGAATAAGTTCGAGGCTGTGGCGATTGCCACCCCCGACCATACCCACTTCCCCATCACCATGCTCGCTCTTAACCAGGGTAAACATGTATATGTTGAGAAACCGCTTGCCCGCACATTCTATGAGGCTCAGCTATTGATGGATGCAGCCCGCCGCAATCCCTCGCTGGCAACGCAGGTTGGCAACCAGGGTCACTCGGAAGCCAATTATTTCCAATTCAAGGCATGGCTTGACGCGGGAATCATAAAAGATGTGACCGCGGTGACTGCCCACATGAACAATGTGAGACGATGGCACAAATGGGACAGCAACATAGACCGTCTCCCTCAAGGACAGCAACTCCCTCCCGACATGGCCTGGGATACATGGCTTGGCGCCGCCCCATTCCATGAGTACAACAAGGACTATCATCTGGGACAATGGCGTTGCTGGTATGACTTCGGCATGGGGTGTCTCGGTGACTGGGGTGCCCACATTCTCGACACGGTGCATGAGTTCCTGGAACTGGGACTTCCATATGAGGTGTCGATGCTCTACAGCGAGGGGCACAACGATTATTTCTATCCCTATTCATCGACCATACTGTTCAAGTTCCCACAGCGTAAGGGAATGCCCCCGGTCGATATCACATGGTATGACGGTCTGGGCAATTATCCGTCCCTGCCGGAGGGCTATGGGAAGTCAATTGCCAACAATGATGTGCCTGCCACCAATCAAGGTGCAGCTCCCGCAACTAAACTTGAGCCCGGTAAGATTATCTATTCAAAGGACCTCATATTCAAGGGCGGAACTCATGGAAGCACTCTGCAGATTATACCCGAGGAGAAAGCCCGGGAGATGGCTCACCTGCTTCCCGAGGTTCCAAAGTCGCCCTCCAATCACTGGGAAAATTTCCTGCTCGCATGTATGGGCGAGGAGAAAACAAGATCACCGTTTGAAATCAACGGTGTGCTCAGCCAGGTGTTCTCGCTCGGTGTGATAGCCCAGCGCCTGAATACACAACTTTACTTTGATCCCCGCACCCAGCAAATCACCAACAATGCCTTTGCCAACGCCATGTTGACAGGTATTCCGCCCCGCAAAGGCTGGGAAGAGTACTACAAGATGTAAGCTCTGAGGGCCATGGATTGATCTACTGTAGAATATGTAATAAATTAAAGGAAAACAAATATGAAAAAAATCACATTATTGGCGTTTGCTTTCACACTGTTGGCCGGTGCTGTATCGGCCGAGACTAAACCCAATACGCTTTCCAAGGAGGAGAAGGCCCAGGGATGGACATTACTTTTTGATGGAAAAAGTTCTGACGGTTGGCGTGGCGCACGCTTGTCAACATTCCCTGAGAAGGGTTGGGTTATAGAAGATGGTGTAATAAAGGTAATGCCTGCCGATGGCGGTGAGTCGACCAACGGAGGTGACATAGTGACAATAAAGGAGTATGGCGACTTTATTCTGTCGGTCGACTTCAAACTCACCAAAGGTGCCAACAGCGGTATAAAATATTTTGTTGATACAGATATGAACCAGGGAGCCGGCTCATCGATAGGGTGTGAGTTCCAGGTGCTTGACGATGAGTTCCACCCCGATGCCAAGCTCGGTGTAAAGGGTAATCGTAAACTCGGTTCACTCTATGACCTTATCCCCGCTCCCGATACCAAACCTGTCGACAAGTATGGTTGGAATACCGCTGTGGTAAAAGTCAAGGGTAATCATGTCGAGCACTGGCTCAATGGTGAGAAACTTCTGGAGTATGACCGTGACAACCAGATGTGGAACGCACTGGTGGCCTATAGCAAATATCGCAACTGGCCCAATTTTGGCAATGCCGCCAAGGGTCACATCCTGTTGCAGGACCATGGTGACGAAGTGTGGTACCGCAACGTAAAGATCAAGGAGTTGTAAACGTAGCGACAGGCCTTTATGCCTACGATGTATGGTCAATCACCTGATGGCCGGATATTATGCTACGGGTGGTTTGGGGCTATGCACACACGGTTTGACATAGCGATTGCGGGACTTGCATCAGACAAGATAAAGATGACCGCAATAGTGGAACAATGTCGTCGGGCAGTAGAAAACCTTGAAATGCTGGGAAGCCGATTCAACACCGACAGCGCTTTGTACAAGCACTGCCGGACGGGGAGTCCCATGCCTTTGGAATTGGTGAACATAATGGACCGCTGCCTATCCATGACAGAGCCTACTATGGGCTATTTCAATGTGTTGCATGATGGAGAAGTGCCCGACTTGGGTGGCTTTCTCAAAGGTTATGCTGCCCAACATATCAAGGAAATACTGTTGCGCGAGAACATTAGTGACGCGTTGATAAATGCCGGCGACAGCAGCATAGTCGCTATGGGCGACTCTCCCATTGATAGAGGTGGGCCGGGCGGTGATTCCGCTGGGTGGAATATCACTACCGTCACCTCTCATCGGCTATCGCTCAAGGATTGCGCGTTGAGCATATCCGGACGGCACCCTGACGGAAGCAGGCATATAGTGGATCCACATACCGGAATGCTTGTAGATGGTCCCATTGTGGGAGTCACAGGCCCCGAAGCCGATGTGTGTGAAGTACTGTCGACAGCGCTGTATGCAGCTCCCGATTGTGCCCGGCAGCAAATCATTCAATCATTCCCCGGCTACCACTTCTCAACCTATTGAGAAAACTTTGTGCATATAATAAACACATTTCACATATCACATTAAAAATCAAATCAAATGGACCGATTAAATCAATTCATTATTCTGGTGATGCTGTTTTTCACCGGAGTAACTACCATGAGAGCTCAATCCTCCCCTGGCAATGAAAATGGTGTTCTTGCAAGTGGAGTGGTCTATGACAGCGACGGAGAGCCCCTGACGGGCGCCGCGATCATGGAGACAGGTACCCAGAACGGCACGCTGACCGATCTTGAGGGAGCTTTCAACCTGATAACCAAAAAGGGTGCTAAGCTCACTGTGAGCTTTGTTGGCTATGACCCGGTGACAGTCGACGCCGGCCCCAATATGAAGGTTATGCTGAAGTCACAGAATAACTACCTTAATGAGGTTGTTGTTGTGGGTTACGGCACAATGAAAAAGAAGGACCTCACGGGTTCGATAGCCCAGGTGAAAGCCGACGACCTGCAAAATGAGAATCCAGCCACCGTCCAGGACCTTTTGAAGAGTGTGGCCGGCCTCAGTGTATGGACAACCAACGACCCCAAGGGTGGAGGCACTATGAAGATACGTGGTGACAAGTCGCTCGGTACAAGCAGTAATGCTCTCCTCATTCTTGACGGAATGATTTTCTATGGCGAGTTGTCTGAAATCAATCCTGATGACATCGAGCAGATTGATGTTCTGAAGGATGCATCGGCAGCTGCTGTCTATGGTGCCCAGGCTGCCGCCGGCGTAATCATCATCACAACCAAGAAGGGTAAGATAGGCAAGCCGGTGATTAACTTCACGGCCAATGTGGGTTTCACTGAGCGTGGACCAAATTACAAGCACTTTTTCACTCCCTCTGAGTATATCCAGCACAAGCAGGATTTTTATGAGCGTAACACCTACGGCTTTGATTCAGACGGTAATTACACTGCCTATCAGACAGGTTATGAAGACAAACCCGGTTATTTCAGAAATCCTGACAATCTTCCAGAAGGCGTGAGCCTCGACTCGTGGCGTGGATACACGATACAGGACGAGACACAGAGCGACAGGGAGATATGGTTACGCCGTCTTAATTTCAGAGGTGTCCTTCTTGCCAATGCTCTGGCTGGAAATGTTACCGACTGGGAAGACTTTATCTACCGCACAGGAGTGCGCCAGGACTACAACGTCAGTGTGAGCGGTGCCACTGAAAAGGCCAACTACTACCTGTCGGCCGGTTATCTTCACAACGATGGAGTGGTGCAAGGTGACTACTTCCGCCAGGTACGTGCCAGCATGAAGGTCAACATGGACGTTACCTCATGGCTGAATATAGGAGGACAGATCAACTTCCAGGACCGTAGCGATGATGCCCGCCCCGTTGATGCAGGCTTGCGTGACAACTCTCCGTTTGCCATAGCTTTCAATGAGGATGGCACCCCGGCCCGTTATGTAAATGGCAACATGACCGACTACCCACAGAATGGCAATGCCAACCTCTATGACCGACAGTGGGGAAAGCACGAGCAGGGATACACCACATTTGACAGCCGTTTTAATGCCAAGGTTTCCTTGCCATTCAACATCACATACACGTTCAATGCGGCTCCTCGATTCCAATTCTTCTACAACCGCAACTGGTATGAAGCCTCCAAACCCGACCGCAAGCCGGAGGATTCGGGCGTTGACCGTAGCACCAACAAGCGTTTTGACTGGTCGCTCAACAATACCATCAACTGGAACTATACATTCAATAAGGTTCATGATGTAACTGTGACATTGGTACAGGAGGCTGAGGAGCGCAGCTATTGGTCAGACAATATCGCAGCCCGTGCCATCTCGCCCACCGATGCCCTCGGTTTCCACTATATTTCGACTGCCGACAAGGCTGTGTCATCGTTCTCGACAAATGATACCCACTCGGCTGCCGATGGATTGCTTGCCCGTGGTAACTATGTCTTTGACGACCGCTATATGATCACCGCATCAGTGCGCCGTGACGGTTACAGCGCCTTCGGTATCAACAACCCCCATGCCATCTTCTCGGCATATGCTGCCGGCTGGGTGTTCTCCAATGAAAAATTCTGGAAGAATTTTAACCATGTGATGAATTATGGTAAACTGCGTGTGTCATACGGTACCAACGGTAACCGTTCCATCGGTCAGTATGTGGCACTTGCCAACCTCACAACATCGGGCGATAACCGTGTATTGTATTTTGTGAACGGTGAGATTGACCAGAAGGCCTATCTGCGTGTGGAGCGCCTGGCCAATCCTAACCTCAAGTGGGAGAAAACCGCTTCCTACAATGTGGGTATTGACTTTGCGTTCCTCAACAACCGTATCACAGGTAGCATTGATGCTTACCGCTCAAAGACCACTGATATGATTATGGCTCAACGTCTCCCGGAGTTCAGCGGATACTCAAGCATCACTACCAATCTGGGTCAGGTTGACAACCAAGGTATCGAAATCTCCGTGCGCTCGCAGAATATGACACTGCCCAATTTCCAGTGGACAACCAATTTCACCTTCTCCTATAATAAAAATACCATCAAGCACCTGCTTGGTGACCGTGATGAGAACGGAAAGGAGACAGATATCGCCTCCAACGGATGGTTCATAGGTAAGTCATACGATGAGATATGGGACTTCAAATACGAAGGCGTATGGCAAGTGAAGGATGCCGAGGAGGCAGCAAAGTATGGTCAGCAGCCCGGTGACCTCAAGGTGTGGAACAATCCCGCCAATGATGTCTATGACGCCGATGGAAACTGGGTGCGTGCCGTCTATAACGATGAGGACAAAGTATTCCTGGGAAAACGTACTCCTCCCATTCGCATGACCATGCGCAATGACTTCCGTATATTCAAGAATTTCCAGGTAGGTCTGAGCATGTACTCCTTTGTTGGATTCAAGGGGTGTGCCGAGAGCTTTGGCGGCTACGACATGATTGCCAACTATGACGATGACGGTGGCCGTATCACCTATAAGATGTGCAACCAGATAGGCAAGACCTACTGGACACCCGAGAATCCCACAAGTGAAGCCGGACGTATCGAGGCCAAGGGTCCAAATGGAGCCTCCAAGCCACGCAAGTGGATTAACCGTTCGTTCCTGCGTTTCGACAACCTGTCGTTTGCCTACTATCTGCCCACGAGTTTCATCAACAAGTTCGGCATACAGGATCTAAAGGTCTATGTCAACTTGCAGAATCTCGGAACAATCCACAGCAGTGCATGGAACAACAGCTACGGAGACCCCGAAAACCAAAGCTATACCAACCGCACCTACACGATAGGTCTCAATGTTAAAATCTAATCGGTTCATACCTTCAACCCAATAAGAATAAAGCAATGAAGATATCATTAAATAAAATACTGGCATGCGCGTCGATAGGTGCCGCAATTTTTGTGAGCAGCTGTTCCGACGATTTTCTGAAGCCCGAGCCTCTCTCATTCTTTGAACCAGAAGCTACATTCACCACCGAGTCAGGTCTCATAGCTGCTATGGGTCAGCTTGACCGTCATCTCATGCTTATGGGTACCAATGACCCCGGTGACCTGATGACGCCTGTACACACCCAGTTCCTTTTCTCCGACATGCTTGTAATCGGTGCTACCGACAAGACCGGCATGATATGCAACTACAGTACCGATCTGATCCCGAGCAAATCTACCTATTCTTCACAGGCCGACCAGACCCGTATCCATGACTGTATATGGTTCTGGAATGAATTTTACCGTGCTGTAAAATATGCCAACTCAGTGCTTGAATTCGCGCCCAAGGTAGAGGGCCTCGACGAGGAGACTCTCAATGGATACATAGGCCGCGCCTATTTCCATCGCTCCCTGAGGTACATGGGGCTTGTGAACATGTTTGGCAATATCCCTCTGGTTACCCAGATGCCCAAAGTGCCTAAGCGCAACTACTCGTCGACAAGCCGTGAGGCCATCCTCAAGATGCTTCAGGAGGATATGGAGTTTGCTGTGAAATGGGTACCCGACCAAACCCCCGGTTCATATACCAGCGACTATCCCGGTGGATTTGTCAACAAGGGAGCCTGCCGTATTCTTCTTGCCAAGGTGTATATGGCCAACTATGAGTATGAGAAAGCCAAGGAACAGCTCGATATCGTCATCGACCAGAGCGGTTACAGCCTGATGCGTGAGAATTTTGGCAATAACATGTTGAACGCTAATGATTTTCCGGGAATCGAGACATGGACCATTACTGATAATGTAATCTGGGACCTGCATCGCCCCGAGAATGTTTTCAACGGTAATAATAAGGAGACAATCCTGGCTGTGGCCAATGCCGGTACCAAGATGGTAGGGACATGGCCTATGCGTAACCTCTCACCGTTTGTATTCAACAATGCCATCACCGACCCCGACGGCAAACAGGCCTTGAGCAACTACAACTGGACCAAACGCGACCCGCAGAATGACTGGCTGCGCGTGATGGGTCGAGGAATCGCTACTCTGCGTCCCACTACCTGGTCACAGTATGACCTGTGGTCGGTCGAGGGCAAGTATGACACCAAGGACCTGCGCCACAGCCACGAGGTCGGCAACTGGTTGCGCATGGAAGACCTCACCTACAACACGCAAGGTTCCAAATACTATGGACAGAAACTGAAACTCTATAGCGACGATGGCCGCTTGCTTTGCAACGATACCATACGCCGCTGGTACAACATTCCGCTCTACAAACTATACCGTTGGGACTACTCCAATGATAAGAGCGTGAACATGGGCTCTACCGAATGGCGTGGAGCAATAGGAATCGGATCCACCAACCACACCTATATATATCGACTGGCCGAGGCCTATCTATTGAGAGCCGAGTGCAAACTCTACATGAAACAGGATGGTACAAGCGATGTCAATGAAGTGCGTAAACGCGCGCATTGTGAGCACCTGTACACGAATGTCAATATCGATGATGTCTTCGATGAGCGTGCCCGCGAGCTGTATCTTGAGGAATTCCGTCACGACGAGCTGGTTAGAGCTTCGTTCTGTATCGCCCAGAGCGGCATCACCGACCGTGAGGGAAATACATATACCATCGATGAGATATATACTCCCAAGGGTAGCGACACCGACAAGACCGGTGGAAGCTTCTGGTACAAACGTACCACCGGAACATGTCCCGATGATAAACACATAGGATTCAACAACGGTGTCACCTACAATATCAGCGCCTCGATGGCCCACCCATATTATATCATGGGCAAGCACAACATTTTCTGGCCTATACCCGAGTTTGCCATTGAGGACAATGACCTCGGCACTCTGTGGCAGAACTATGGTTACACCGGCTATAACGCCGATATTAAGCTCTTTACCGACTGGAGAGAAGCTGTGGCTGACGAATCAAGATAAAAACGTATAATCACAACATCGAATGAAGATCGCGGGAAAGTCCCGATGCTTTGCTGCGGTCTTCATTAAAAATCAATATTTATGACCATGATAAAAAAACATTTTCTTTCAATACTCATGCTGTTGGCGACAACAATGTTCATGTCGGCACCAGCCGCTTTAGCTCAGAAAAGCGCGTTAAAAAATTTTCCTGAAGGTTACACCCCCGAGGAGGTGGGTCGTCGTCTGGCCTACCGCTTTGTAACCGAGAAACATGCACTGCATGGTGGCAAATGGATTTCCTATCCCGAGACTTTCTATTGGAACGGTTCCATACGCTATGCATCGCTCGTTAAGGACAAAAGTCTGATGAACCTTCTGGAGCGCCGGTTTGACCATTTCTTCAACGATGAGACCCAGTTGCTCCCCATCATGAATCATGTGGACCTCAATATGTTCGGTAGCTTGCCTCTCACACTGTTCAATATCACTGGCAATCCCCGATATAAAGAGGTGGGCATGCCCTATGCCGACACTCAATGGGAATTGCCTGCCGATGTCAGTGACTCTCAGCGGCAATGGCATGAGAACGGCTACTCATGGCAGACACGCATGTGGATTGATGACATGTACATGATACCGATCGTGCAGATCCAGGCTTATCATGCCACCGGCGACATGAAATATCTTGACCGCACGGCCTATGAGATGGTAAAATATCTTGACGACCTGCAACGTCCCAACGGACTTTTCTACCATGCCCCGGACGTTCCCTACTTCTGGGCACGCGGCAATGGCTGGATGGCTGCCGGCATGACCGAAATACTCAAGGATCTCCCGGCCAAACACCCTCACCGTGCACGCATCATGGAAGGTTATAAAACCATGATGGAAAACCTGCTCAAGTATCAGAACGAGAACGGTCTCTGGAACCAGCTCATCGACGAGCCCGATTTCTGGGTTGAAACCTCCGGTTCGGCCATGTTCACATATGCCTTCATCAATGGAGTGAAGAACGGCTGGTTGGACGCCAAGGTCTATGGTCCCGCTGCCCGTAAGGCATGGCTCGCAATGGTTGACCGCATTAATGAAAAGAATCAGGTGACCGACATATGTGTGGGTACCAACAAAAAGAATGACAAGCAATACTACTACGACCGTCCACGCCACACCGGCGATTATCATGGACAGGCACCCTACCTGTGGTGTGTAGCAGCTCTCCTCGAAAAGTAATGCTGATAAACAACCTATTGTAAAATGGAGCCGGGAAAACGCTACGGGTGCAGTGTCCCGGCTCCTTTTCATCATCTATAGTGGATACTTCTCTAAAAATTCAAGAATTCCGATATATGAAATCATTCAAGACACATCTATTTTTATTCTCACTACTGCTGCTGGCTGCAGGTTTAGCAATGGATGCCACCCCACGGAGCGAGGCGATATCCCTTACATCGATTGACGGACACAACGGCTCTGTCTCTTGGGTAATGAAGAAAGCGGGCGACGTGTCTGTTACGGGCGACAGGTTATCGCTCCCTACTGTAGATGATGATGATTGGTTGCCGGCTATTGTACCCGGGACGGTTTTGAATTCTCTCGTTTTCAACAAGATATATCCGGAACCTTATTATGGGATAAACAACCGTATTGAATCGGGAAAAATACCCGATATCACTTCTGTGGGCAATGACTTCTACACCTATTGGTTCAGGACGGCATTCAATTTGCCCGAATCGTTCAAGGGAAAGACGGTGTGGTTGCAGGCCGACGGTATCAATTACCGGGCTGAGATATGGCTCAACGGCCGGCTCGTCGACACCACCAAAGGTATGTTCCTGCAACGTTATGTCAACGTTACCGACTATATTGTACCTGGTGCTTCCAATGGAATCGCCATAAAAGTACACCCGGTTGACATACCGGGCAGCAAGGAACCCAAAAGCTGGGGCGCACCGGGTGAGTACCGCAATGGGGGTAACGGTGAGATTGGGCTCAACACTACAATGCTCATGTCGGTGGGTTGGGACTTTACATTCATGGACGGCATCAGGGACCGTAACACCGGAATATGGCGTGATATCACTCTGTATGCCACCGGTCCCGTGGCTCTGAGGCATCCATTTGTAAAGTCGGAACTTTCCAAACCCAGCTATGACCGTGCGTCACAGACGATACGGGTGGATGTCGTCAATCCGGGCCATCACACTGTCAATTGCGTGGTGAAAGGGGAAATAGAGGGGACCGGAATAAAGTTTGAGAAAAAAGTCAAGGTGTTGAGAGGAATGGAAGTGGAGGTCTCGTTCACTCCCGAGGATTTTCCTCAGCTCCACATCGACAACCCTAAATTATGGTGGCCGGTGAACAAAGGGCCTCAAAACCTGTACACACTCAATATGCAGGTGGAAACTGACGGGAAAATCTCAGACCATCTTACAACCCGATTTGGCATACGTGAAGTGACTTCCGACTGCAATACACCCGATGGTTCGCGGGTCTTTTACATCAATGGTCACCGACTGTTCATAAGAGGGTCCAACTGGATTCCCGAAGCGATGCTGAGAACATCTGAAGAACGTACCCGGGCCGAACTGCGCTATACCAGGCAGGCAGGTATCAACCTTCTCCGACAATGGGGCGGTGGAATAGCTGAGAGCGACCTTTTCTATGACCTATGTGACGAACTGGGTATACTTGTGTGGCAGGAATTCTGGCTCACCGGTGACACCCGTCATCCGGCTGATAGCTACAACTATCTTGCCAATGTGGAGTCTACAGTGAAACGCATACGCAACCACCCTTCGCTCGCCTATTATGTCGCCTCAAACGAGAGCACGGAGGTGAGTGGGACTCCCGAACTGATTGAAAGGCTCGACGGTACCCGCGGATACCAGATGCAGTCGGAGTGTGATGGCATACATGACGGGAGCCCTTACAAGCAGGTCAACCCTATGCAACACTATGAGAATACAGCCTCCCCGCGAGGTAGCCGCATCGACGGATTTAACCCCGAGTATGGTGCCCCTACTATTCCCACTGCCGC
Organism: Clostridiales bacterium; assembly: GCA_023666645.1. GTDB lineage: Bacteria > Bacteroidota > Bacteroidia > Bacteroidales > Muribaculaceae > JAAVFS01. Next base: position 263,033 of record JAMPBP010000001.1, on the reverse strand, counting down.
CGTTCTGCGCGAAATGATGGACTCGACCGACCTGTGGCCCATGAATAAAGATGTGTGGGACTATCTCGATGGAAATGGCTTTCATCTTGTGTCGTCAATGTATACCGACATGGTCAACGAATATGGCGAGTCGAAGTCGATAGATGAGTTTGCGTTCAAAGCTCAGCTCGTGGGGGCTATGAACTCCAAGAGCATATGGGAAGTATGGAACTACAATAAGCTCGACTTCGGTGACCGATTCTGCTCGGGGCTACTCTTCTGGTATCATAACTGTCCCGTGAGGCAGGTGGCCGCACGCATGTGGGACTGGTCGCTCGAACCTACAGCATCGCTGTACCACACCGCGAGATCGCTTGAACCTCTTCATCCTCAGTTCGACTACCTGAAAAACACTGTCTCGGTTGTCAACGATTATTACAGGGCATTCAATGACTATACGGTCACTGCCTGCGTCTACAATATCGACAGTAAGAAGGTCTGGGAGAAGAGTGCCAATGTCAATATGCCTGCCGACGGTGTCGCTAACGATGTAATCACAATCGAGTTCCCGCGCAATCTCTATCAGGTCCACTTCATAAACCTTACTCTACGCGACGAGACAGGCCGACAGGTAGCTTCTAACTTCTACTGGAGATCCAAAGACCGGTATGAAGGCTCCAAATCCCTTACCGGGCCATGTGTTTCCGGATTCAAGTCATTGCAGAAGATGCCTCGGGCCGTTGTCTCTGTAAAGTGTGACACCGAGAAGCGAGGGCAGTCCACATTCACAACCGTAACATTATGCAACAGCAGCGACAAGATCGCTTTTTTCAACATGATTGAGCTGACCGATACAGAGGGTTCTCCTCTACGGCCCTCATTCTATGACGACAACTATTTCACGCTCATGCCACGGGAAAGCCGCACCGTCACCATAGAAACCGAAAATAGCCACATTCCACAGGACGGAGCATTGCTCAAGGTGTGCGGCTGGAACTCCCCCTCGGTTATGCTTGAAATACTCCCCCGGTGAATCCACTCTTGACCGAGACGTATATGAATTTATGTGATGCACGTAGTGATGGGAAATTTTGTAACGAGGATTAACGAAATTTTTCCTTAATTATTATTGTCTTTCAGAAATTGTACTTATCTTTGCAGTCGAAAAAGTGGAGAGTGTCGGCAACGCATGTACATTCACCGCTTGGACAAAATGATTAAAACAACGTTAAACATAACCATATAACGAAATGAGCAAAATTGATTTAACACAGTATGGTATCACCGGTACCACTGAGATTGTCTACAATCCCTCTTATGAGGAGCTTTTCAAGGAGGAGACAATGCCCAATCTCGAGGGCTTCGAGAAGGGTGTAGTAACAGAGCTTGGCGCTGTCAATGTAATGACAGGTGTCTATACCGGCCGTTCACCTAAGGACAAATTCATCGTTCTCGACGAGAATTCCAAGGACAAAGTGTGGTGGACAACCGAGGAATACAAAAATGACAACAAGCCTGTTACCGAGAAGACTTGGGAGGCTGTTAAGGAAATCGCTGTCAAGGAGCTTTGCAACAAGAAACTGTTTGTAGTTGACTGCTTCTGCGGTGCCAACAAGGACACCCGCATGGCTGTACGCTTCATCATGGAAGTGGCATGGCAGGCTCACTTCGTGACCAACATGTTCATCAAGCCCACTGCCGAGGAGCTGAAGGACTTCAAGCCCGATTTTGTTGTTTACAACGCTTCCAAGGCTAAGGTTGCCAACTTCAAGGAGCTCGGCCTGAACAGCGAGACCGCTGTAGTGTTCAACACTACCAGCAAGGAGCAGGTGATCATCAACACATGGTATGGCGGTGAGATGAAGAAGGGTATGTTCTCAATGATGAACTACTACCTTCCCCAGCAGGGTATCGCTTCGATGCACTGCTCGGCCAATACCGACAAGAACGGTGAGAACACAGCTATCTTCTTCGGTCTGTCAGGCACTGGTAAGACCACATTGTCGACCGACCCCAAGCGTCTCCTCATCGGTGACGACGAGCACGGCTGGGACGACAACGGCGTGTTCAACTTTGAGGGTGGTTGCTATGCCAAGGTTATCAACCTCGACAAGGAAAGCGAGCCCGATATCTACAACGCTATACGTCGCGACGCTCTCCTTGAGAACGTTACTGTTGACGCTGAGGGCAAGATTGACTTCGCTGACAAGAGCGTTACAGAGAACACCCGCGTTTCTTATCCCATCGACCACATCGAGAACATCGTTAAGCCCATCTCGGCCGGTCCCGCTGCCAAGAATGTTATCTTCCTGTCGGCCGACGCATTTGGCGTTCTTCCTCCCGTATCTATCCTGACTCCCGAGCAGACCAAGTATTACTTCCTGTCGGGCTTCACCGCTAAGCTTGCAGGCACAGAGCGTGGCATCACTGAGCCCACTCCCACATTCTCGGCTTGCTTCGGCCAGGCTTTCCTTGAGCTTCACCCCACTAAATATGCCGAGGAGCTCGTTAAGAAGATGGAGAAGAGCGGTGCCAAGGCTTATCTCGTAAACACAGGCTGGAACGGTACAGGCAAGCGTATCTCAATCCGCGACACCCGTGGTATCATCGATGCTATACTTGACGGTGCTATCCTCGAGGCTCCCACCAAGAAGCTCCCCATCTTTGACTTCGAGATTCCCACTGAGCTTCCCGGTGTTGATCCCAAGATTCTTGATCCTCGCGACACCTACACCAATCCTGAGGAGTGGAACAAGAAGGCTGAGGATCTCGCATCACGTTTCATCAACAACTTCAAGAAGTATGAGAACAACGAAGCTGGCAAGGCTCTTGTAGCAGCCGGTCCTCAGCTCTAATAGTTGTAGACAACGATAATTATCAAGGAGGGCATACCGGAATTTCCGGTGTGCCCTCTCTCTGTATATATAGCTATATACGATGCTGTTGGCTAAGAGCCCATACGATAAGGAATGTTAAAGCTGGGTCGCGTATCCTCGAGGGATTTTGTTTGTGGAGAGTATGACCTATTTGCTCGGGCCTCTACAAAACCGGGAGGCTTTCTGTCCCAATCAGCTCCGGTCCCGGCCGGTTCCGGTCCCGGTTTACGAGTTGATTATTGCAATCATGTGGATTGCGGTCGCATGGAGGATTATTGGGCAGTTACGGCTATGCGGCGGGTGCGGGTCGATGAGGTCTCGCCGGTAGCGGTAGTGATGGAAGCGCGGTAGAGGTAGATACCGCGGTTGACCCGGCGTCCAGCCTCGTCACACAGATTCCACTTTACCGGGAACGAACGCAATGTATCGCTCATGCCTTTCACCGAGGTGCTCCATAGCCGGCGTCCAAGCATATTGAATACTTCGATATTGACGGTGATGAGTGCATCTGGACGGTCATGGGTGATATAGAAATTGGTCTCTACGCTGGCCGGATTGGCATCGGCATATATATCATAGAGTTTGGGAGCGATGTCGGGCGACACGGAGAAGTCGATTGTCCTTGATGCTGAATTGCCGGCTGTGTCCCATACTCTAAGACGGAGCGAGTGGTCGCCGGGTGTGAGTTCATCGAGCTGGTACACCAGTGTGCCTCCGTTACGGCCATCGCTGTAGGGGGTGTAATATAGCGGAATGTCGGTATATGAGCGACCGTCGACTGTGAGCAGCATCTGGTGACCTATTCCCGATGATGAAAGATTGATCGAGCGGTTGTCGTGCATCTCGGCGATGACTACCGGGGTGGTGTTGACAAGGTCGTTGTCCTGAAACGAGGAGTGGTTGAGGTAGAGATTGTCGATGACGGGCGGTTCATCATCGGGGGTGGCATTCTCGTCGATGCCGTAGACATAGAACTCGCGGCACACACTCTGGGCATCACGTCCATCAGACGAGAGAGCGTACATGTTGAGGGCCGCGGGTCTGAAATTATTGGCAATCTCATTGGGTATCACCATGTTCAGCGAGAAGTGTCCGTTTTTGACGCTGTCAATGACGGCTTGCAGGCGGTTGCCTTGTTGCTCAAATGTCACTTCAACACCATCTTTGCCATAACCGTGGGAAGTGGTGCTGTGTTCAGCATCGTAGAGTGTGGCATATATCTTACCCGAGAAGTCGGTGAGGATGTTGTCCCGGTTGTCGGTCACATATCCTTGCAGGGTCACGTCCTGGCATGCCATAATGGTGAGCTGGAGGTCCAGATTTGGGGTCATGTCGTTGATAGCCTCGAGGTGCACCTTGTTGACGGGTATGCACAGTCTCATGGCCGGATCACCGAGCAGCACATAGCGCAACTTGTTGCTGTCAAACCACACACCACCGTTGCTGTCGAGGGAATTCTTGGTGCGTCGGAATATCTCGCCTATTGTCAGATTGTTGCCGTCGCTGTCGAGTGCCACCATGTGTTTGCCGAGATTACGCACGAAGTAGCTGTTGCGTTCGATATAGGCAGGCCGTGTGGCCGAGATGGCACCGATTATGCCCGATGATTCAGTGCGGTATAGAATCTCAGCGGCCGAGATAGCCGATGCGTCCCATCGCACAAAGTCACACGTGGCGGCGAGGACAAATGGATAATGCTTGAGGTAAAGATTATTGATGTCGGTATAGGTCATCAGTCCGTCACCGGTCCAGGAGGTGGGATTGGCATGTCCTACAAAATTCCACCACACGACCCCCTCGGTGAGTGCACGGAACATATCATTGCGTGCTCCCGGGTAAGTGCTGTTCTGCTTGGTATAGGCGTCGATATAAATCTTGTTCCATAGTATGCGGCTGCCGCCATTTGTGTTGGCTGCAGTCTCGACCATGGCTTCCGAGTCGGTCATGAATACACCGCCATTCTCATCGTCGGCAACCATGAGGGCTCGGTTTTTCCATTCTTTGTTAATGGGCGACTTGACGTAGCTGTATAGCTTGTCGACTACATTGCGTGCATCGTTGAGCGACACTACAGGCATGCGGCCCACGGCTATGCAATGGAAGTCGCTGCTGAGGTTTTGTCCGGCACCGTCCTGAAGGCAGGCATAAATGTCGTCGGTGGTATATGATGTATTGTCATGTTCTGAGTTATCGGTTTGCCAGCCGGGCAGGGTTGGGTAATTGAGCGCGGCGATAGTTGGTGACAGGCGTCGGTTGTCGTAGACGCTGCGTCCCATGATGATGAGATATTGCAGCCGGCCATCGGCATCGCCGGTGGAAGCTGCCGAGCGGTCCCAGAACATTTTGAGAAGATACCTGAGAGAGTTGGCATCGGGCGATCCTGACGAAAACTCGTTGTAGAGTTCCTCGGGCTCGACAATGAGCACCGACAGCGGGGCGATGGAATCATTGCGGTGAATGGCGGCCACACGTTCTGCCTCAGAGCGCCAGTTAGGGTGGGTGAAAATTACCATGTCGGGCACAGGGCAGGCGTGCAGGTCCTGATGGGGCACCGTCCCTACATATTTCGGGGCTGGATATACTGCTCCCTCCTGCCAGGCCACATAGTGGCGCAAACCATTTGCAGCTGGATCCCATGTCATCGTGGCGCCATCGAGAGCAGTAGCCGGAGCTGTGATATCGAGTGGATTGGTGACATCCCACAGGTGGGTGCCGGCTGTTGCCTCAGAGAGGGCTCCGCCACTGGAGTACAGATGAAAATCGGCCTTCCCGGCTTTCAAGGCGAGAGCACGCTCATAGTTGACGACGATATAGTCAAGCCGGGCCAGCGACACTGTTCCCTGTGGACTGAATGTGAGCGTGACCTTGGCGCGGTCGGAGTCAATGTCGAATGTCTTATTGGTCGTAGCCACAGCAGCATGGCGGTAATGGTCATTGACAGCCGCTATATTGTCGGTCGAGGAGTAAGTGAGGGCATTGTCGTTGACCGAAAGAAGAATGCGTGACGACTGGGTGCTGTTGCCCCAGAACGAGCATTGTATCCACCCCTTTGAACCCTGGATTGCATCGGGTAGCCGGAAATTGTAGGACCGGGAATTCTGGCTTATGAAGTCTTCGCCCAGGAGGGTGTGGCCGGTTTCGCCCGGATTTATGATGTTCTGTTTGTGGTAGACCGGTGCCTGGTAGCTTGTGGCCCTCTTGAGCCCGCCGATGGTTGTCGCGGGAGCTGCAATTGGGCGCAGGTCGGTGTCGCTCTCGGTGATGTAATAGTAGCCGAGGGTTGTGAATGGGTTGATCTCAATTGTGAGATGATTGCCTGCGGCCTGGGTGAAGCCTACCGGACCGGTGGCGTAGAAATATACACCACGGTCGGTGTTGACCGACTGTACCAGCGGGAGGTCGTCGACATAGGTGGAGAGTTGCAGACGGTCGGGGAGCCGTTGCGCTCCATAGCCGTATACTCTCACTCGGGAGGGGTTGCTGAATCCCATGCGGCGCAGTTCGGTTGCCGACAGAAAGTGCATTCCGCTCTCGGCGACACTCACCTTGACCCATGAACCCGAGGCCAGCACTGACGATGATGTGTAGCTGGCGGTCGGGAATGCGAGCACTTCATGGGGCATGACGATTGATGCGAGAGCAAGTATAATATGTGGAATTATGTTCTTTACAAAAGTCATATCTATATAACGTGCGCGCTTACTGATTATTGTATGCGCGGTCAGCAGCCTACACCGATGCCAAACAGGGCGTAGTCGTAGATTACGGGATCATCGGGGCGCAGTGTCCTCAGGGTGTCGGTGAGCAGGTTGACAGCCATGCGGTCGTCCTGTCGGCGGGTGAGGAGCCCGAGTTCACGTGATATGTTACCTACATGGACATCGAGCGGAATGAACAGTTGGGACGGCTTCATGAAATCCCATACTCCGAGGTCAACGATGCCGTCGCGCCTCACGAGCCATCTCAATGCCATGTTTATGCGCTTGAGGGCTGTCTTGTCGAGATTGGTAGGGAGACAGCGCGAGTCGGCCTCACCGCTGTTGTTCTCCTTCATGGCCTCGTTGAGATGTGCGGCAAGTTGCCAGGCCGGAGCCTCGCTGTGATGTATGCCATGGTAGCGTGCCCAGTCGGCCATGGAGTTGTGGCGTGAGTATATGGAATACAGGGCACGCATGTAGTGCTGCAGGTTGCGGTTGAAGAATGTGCGGTGAATGTTGGTCTCCGGGTCGAGCTCTTCATAAGCCTTGTCGAGAAGCCATGCCTTGGGCGATGAGTCCATCATCGAAAGCATGCGGTCGCAGTCCCGGCATATCATGGTGCGGTTTCCCCACGCTATGGTAGCTGAGAGAATAGCGGCGATCTCGATGTCGGGCAGAGAAGTGTATCGGCGCGGAAACTGCACCGGGTCGCGGTCAATGAATGCCGGAGAATTGATGCGTGCGGCTTCCTGGTCGAGGAGTTCCTTTATATCGGGCGACATCTTTTATCAGTGTGTATGGGTTATGATGTAGGTATACGGTTGGCTTATTCTTTAATCCTGACGGTAGTAGTGGTCGAGAACTTCGCGCGCGGCGATGAATGAGCTTTTGAGGTTGTTGAGCACAGCGGCTTCGCGTTCGGCGAGCATCGATGCTATTTCAGGGTCGTTGTAGAAGCGGTTGCGCAGTTGCTCGTTGATTGTCTCATACATCCAGTAGCGTGCCTGTTCACGTCGACGGCGCTCGAAGTAGCCGTTGGTGTTGACATAGTCGAAGTAGCGGTCGATCATGTCCCACACTTCCCCGATACCAAGCTCAAAGTAGCCCGAGTAGGTGAGCACTTCAGGCTGCCACCCCGATGCTGTAGGGGGGAAGAGACGCAGGGCACTTTTGAATTGGGCCTGGGCCAGACGTGCGCGGTCAATGTTGTCACCGTCGGCTTTATTGATAACGATGCCGTCGGCCATCTCCATGATGCCTCGCTTGATTCCTTGAAGCTCGTCGCCGGTGCCGGCCAGCTGAATGAGCAGGAAGAAATCGACCATGGAGTGAACAGCGGTCTCGCTCTGTCCTACACCCACAGTCTCGACAAAGATGTTGTTGTAGCCGGCGGCCTCACACAGAACGATGGTCTCGCGTGTCTTGCGTGCCACTCCACCGAGCGAGCCGGCCGATGGGGAAGGCCTTATGAAGGCACCGGGGTGGGTCGAAAGTTTCTCCATACGTGTCTTGTCGCCGAGAATGCTCCCTCGGGTGCGCTCGCTCGAAGGATCGATGGCGAGGACTGCCAGTTTACCGCCTTGCTTGAGCACATGTAGCCCGAATACGTCGATTGAGGTGCTCTTGCCGGCTCCCGGCACGCCGGTGATGCCTATGCGCCGTGAATTGCCCGAATGGGGCAGACACTTCTCGATCACCTCCTGTGCGAGGGCCTGGTGTTCAGGAACAAGGCTCTCGACCAGTGTTACAGCCCGGCTGAGCATAGTGACATCACCCGCGAGAATACCCTCGACCATCTCGTTGACCGATGGCATACGCTTGCGCTTGCGACGGGTCATGTAGGGATTGGTTACCGGGGGTTGAGCTACACCGCTGTTGACAGTGAGCCCTATATACTGAGAATCATTTTCAGGGTGTTCCATAAATAGCCATTATTTAGATGTTATAAGAGCCTGCCCCACAAAAAAATGTTAATGCCGGGGTCGCATATTTTTGAACAGCTTTCACGCTGCGGTCGAGGGAGAGTACTTGATGACGTACCTGCTTGAGACAAAGTGTGAAAGATGTCGAAAAGATGCGATGCAAAGGTAACTCCCATTTCTTAAGACAGACTAATAGATATTTTTAATTTTATTATTGACAAATTAACGTAACCTGCCACTGAAAGTTACCGTTATGTCGGGTGCTCATCGGCCTATTTTAATTTATTCTTCGGTCGTTGGCGGCAAGCCAACTCTTTTATCATAAATTAAAATCCACTCAACGATCACCCGCCCTGGCGTTAACAATTTTTGTGGAGCAGGCTCTAAATCCGGCTTTAAAGTTACAGAAATATTCCGACTTGTAGTCTACTTATCAAAATAAATTGTTTTCAGAATTCCGTAACCATCCGGTTGCCGGCAAGAAATGCCTATGTTGTCCATGAGGCTTGACGATGCCTCTCGGGAGCCTTGTTTTTATGAATTATTATAAGTTTTTTTGAGACAATGAGGCTATTTAAAAATTTTTCACTAATTTTGGCCTTCAGTAACGAGGCAATAGAATATACATATACAAACCAATTTTATATTAACATTACAACTATTTATTTATGAAGAGGCTATTTCTCTTTACGTGCACTTTGTGGCTCGCTGTTACAGTTATGGCGGCCGGTTTTGTGTGCACCGGTGTTGTAGTCGATGAAAACGACGATCCCATGGTGGGAGCTACTGTCGCAGTAGTCGGCAAGACAAGTATCGGAACGTCGACCGACATGGACGGACAATTCTCTCTGTCGGTGCCCGATGGAACGAAACAGTTGCAAATAAGCTTTATCGGTTACAAGACAGCTACCGAGTCGGCCCGTGCCAATATGGGCACTATCAAGATGGAGCCTACTGCCACTATGCTGCAGGACGTTGTGGTTACCCAGTCGGTAGGCCGCACACGTCTCACTCCTGTTGCCATGTCGACCCTGAAGGCCGACGAGATCGAGGTTAAGCTGGGTAACCAGGAACTTCCCGAGGTGTTGAAAACCACTCCCGGTGTGTGGGCTACCAAGGATGGTGGCGGTTTTGGCGACGCCAAGATCAACATACGTGGTTTCAAGTCCAACAACACTGCTACCATGGTCAACGGTGTCCCCGTCAACGACATGGAGTGGGGTGGTATCTATTGGTCCAACTGGAGCGGCCTGGGCGACATCATCTCGTCGATGCAGGTGCAGCGCGGTCTTGGTGCCACTATCATCTCTTCTCCCTCATTTGGTGGTACAATCAACATGGTGACCAAGGGTCTTGATGCCAAGAAAGGTGGTACAGCATGGTATGGACTGGGCAACGACAACTCGATGAACTACGGTATCTCATTCTCTACCGGCCTCATGAAGAACGGCTGGGCTATGACATTCCTGGGTTCGCGCAAATCCGGCAACGGCTATGTGCAGGGCACCGAGTACGAGGCATTCACCTACTTCCTGAATATCTCCAAGCGCATCAATGAGAGCAACCAGATTTCACTGACCGTTACCGGTGCACCCCAGACCCACAACAAGCGCAGCAGCAGCGACGGCTTGTCGATACAGGGCTGGCAGGATGCTGCCAACTATATGCCCAAGGGTCAGGCCTACCGTTACAATCCCACTTATGGTCTGGGTCTGAACGGAGAGCGCAAGGCTTCACAATATAATGTGTACAACAAGCCTGTTGTCATGTTGAACCATGTGTGGCAGATCAACCCCAAGTCGTCTCTCTCTTCGGTAGTCTATGCTTCGATAGGTTCAGGCTATGGCTCGAGCGGCCAGGGTGCCCAGATAGGTACCAGCACCAGCACATACTATAACTACTGGTATGGGTCGGACAACAGCACCGGTACTCTCAACTGGAACACCATCACCAACAATGGTGTCACCTACAACCTGCGTCATGGCAACGGTATGTTTGCCTATGACCAGATTCAGTTGATGAACCAGGCAAGCACCACCGGTGCGCTGATGGTGATGTCCAATTCGGTCAATAACCACCGTTGGTTTGGCGGCGTGTCCAACTACAAGAATCAGATCAATGACAAGCTGTCAATCACCGCCGGTCTTGACATACGTTACTACTATGGTGAGCACACCAATGAAATCAGCGACCTTTACAACGGTGCCTACTTCATCGACTACTACCGTGCATCGTCCAACAACCTGCGCACTTTTGCCACCGAGGCCGAGAAGATAGCCTATCAGCGTCAGAAACTCGGTGTAGGCGATGTCGTGTACCGCGATTGGGACAGCCGCATATGGCAGGAGGGTGTCTATGCCCAGGCCGAGTACAAGGCATTTGACAACAAGCTCAACCTCGTGCTGGCCGGTGCTGCCAATATCAACACCTATACCCGCTATGAGCACATGTACTATGATGAGAAGGACAGCAAGTCACCCACAAAGTCATTCTTTGCCGGTAACGTCAAGGCCGGAGCCAACTATAACATTGACCGTTACAACAACGTCTTTGTAAATGGTGGCTACATCACACGTGCTCCTTATCTGCAGTATGGTGTGTTTGTATCACCCGCCAACTCCAACGCCATCAACCCCAATTCGGTCAACGAGAAGGTCGGTGCCGTCGAGGTAGGCTATGAGTTCCATTCTCCCAAGTTCACCGCCCAGTTGAACGGTTACTTCATTCAGTGGATGGACCGTACAATGATCACCACCGGTACTCTCGAGTACAACAACGACCGCTATACCGCCAGCATGAACGGTGTTGACTCACGCTACATGGGTGTCGAGCTCAATATGGTCTATATTCCCACCCGCTGGCTGGAACTCACCGGTATGTTTGCCTTTGCCGACAATACCTGGCAGAATGACCCTGTAGGCTATTTCTACAATAGCGCAGGCCAGGCTCTCGCCAGTCTCGGAAGCAACAATGTCCCGGCTGAGATTACAACCCCTCTGGCTGAAAATCACCTGCACGCCGAAATCCAGCAGAAGGGTATCAAGGTGGGCGGCTCAGCCCAGATGACAGCCGCTGTAGGCGCTCAGTTCAAACCATTCCAGGGTTTCCGCATCGGTGCCGACTGGACATGCAATGCCCGCAACTACAGTGACTTTGCCCTCAACAGCCGCAGCAGCACAACACTCACTCCCGGCAAGCCCCTGGTGATCAACGAGCCTTGGCGCATTCCCTTTGGAAACCAGCTCGACCTGAATGCCAGCTACAGTTTCCCCATCACCGGTGGACTGCGTTGCACATTCCAGGCCAATGTCTACAATGTGTTCAACAACTACTATATCATGGATGCCTATACCAACCACACCTCAAAGGGTACCTGGGAAAATGCATTCCGTGTATTCTATAGCTATGGCCGCACATTCAGCTTGCGTTGCAAACTCTATTTCTAATCCCACAGGGTTCACCTATAGTAAAAGAAAATCATGAATAAGAATATCGCAATATCATTTCTTGCTGCCGGCGTGACTCTCGCACTTGCAAGCTGTAGTGAGAATTCCTGGAACGACAAGTTCCTTGACGGCTTTGAGGGTGGTGTCGACTACGACCAGCCGTCAAAGGTGGAGGGTGAATACACTCTCACCGCTGCCGATTATAAGACAATCTCAAAGGCACTCACCGAGATTGCTGTCACCGAGGACGAGAAAGCAGCCGCCAAAGCCATCGAGACAAACCTGTGCTTTGATAAGAACGGTGTGTTCCCCGCCCGTGTAGCTGTCCCCTATCTTCTACAGACAGCCTCGTTCCCCTACTATCTTGATGCCGTAGGCTCCAACTCGGCCATCACCTATGACGAGTGTGACGAGACTCCCCGCGAACTCATATCGCTCTCCAAGGCCTATACCTATAAGGTTTCTGACGCAGAATATCAGAAGGTGTGGGGCAGCGAGACAGATTATGTGGCTTCGTTTGCTCCTACCCACATGCCCACAGCCGAGCTCCCCGCGTTGCTCAAAGCCGGTTTGCCCGATGCTGTCGAGGGAGATTTTGCCATTGTCAACTACAATGTAGCCCAGGTTGATCCTGTGTTCGGTGGTGCTGAGGAACCTAAGTTTGAACCATCAAGCGTGCTTGGCTCGCTTGCCGGCATGAAAGCCGGTGACGAGATAAGCTACACCGGTGTAGTAATGGCAGTGTCTACCCAAGGCGCTATAGTCGCCGATGCCACCGGCGCTCTGTTCACATATCTGCCTACCAACAACGCCGACCTCAAGGTAGGTGATCAGGTAAAAGTGGACGGTAGCCTCGGAACCTACAATTATGCATGGCAGCTTGCCAAGGGCTCAACTCCTTCTGTCGTAGGCACTCAGGCTGTAACCTATCCCTCACCCCGGGTATGGACAGGTGCTGAGATTGACCAGTTTGTTGCATCGGCAACTGCTACAGGTGCCGGCTATATGACTCCTATCTATTCCAAGATTACAGGCACTGCAAAGGTTTCGGGCAACTTTATCAACATCATTATCGATGGTACTACTGTTCAGGGCAGCCCCTATGGTGCTTCTGATGCTGTCAAGGCTGCGCTTACCGATGGAGCCACTGTTGAAATCGAGGGTTACTTCATGGCATTGGCCAGCAAGGGTAAGTTCATGAACATTATCATCACAAAGGTAGGTAACCAGAGCATCTCGTCACTGGCTGCCGATGTACCGGCCGAGAAAGTCTCACGCGCTGTCAACATCACCTCGGCAAGCGAGAATTGTGTTTATTATTTCAACGGTACCAAGTGGTCGGTTGCCGACGCAGTGTCGGTTCTCAACCCCGGTGACTACACCGACATGGGCTTCAGCAACAACCAGCTGAGCGACCCCGATGTATATCTCCCCATGTATCTGAAGGCTACCAAGCCTTATGCTCAGGCCGGCGACCTGGAGTATGTTGTCTACAACAGCGACAAGGTGGGTCTATATGCATTTGACGGTGAGAAATGGACACGCAACGACAATGGCCGCGAGACTGTAACCGCACGCTATAACCGCAAGTCTTCAGGCTGGGTATTTGTAAAATACCTGGGCAAGGCTGTCTTCAACCTGTTTGAACAGGAAGAGATCATGATTGACCACAGCTACCTCTTTGTCGTGGGTGACCAGTGTGCTACTCCCGTTTCCGAGAGCAAGAGCTATGGATACCTCACGGCTGTGACAGTCGAGGTGAAAGATGGTGTGATCGTGCTTCCTGTCGACAACTACGCTATCTCGTTCCTCAGTGCCTATGTTAATGAGGAAGCCAAGGTTAATGTTAAATGCCCCGAGGGTACATTCCTCATGAAGGATTGCTATGACCGTTACTTCTATATGAGCGGTTCCTTTAATAGTCCTAATCTTTCCAAGAATCCTGTCAAGGATGGTGCAATCGACGAGCAGTATCTGTGGACAGCTTCCAAGAACAGCGATGGCACATGGAACATAATGCGCGGAGACCGCACAGTGTGCCTGTCGACCAACTATGGCAGCTTTGGTGCTTACCAGCCCAGCGGAATCTCGGAGTTTGAGAAAAAGCCCGCTCTCTATATGCTCGACTGATAGCCGGGAGAAGAGCTGAATATATGGGCGCGTCGCACGTGGTTACGGTCGGCGCGCCTTTTTTCTCGATTATAGGTCGTTGTGCTAAAATGGCAATTGTTTGGTAATTTTAGGAAGTTGAATAAACTAATCCTTTTTCAAGCGTTCTAATAGTTATAAACCAAAACTCAGAAGAAACATGAAACGGATTGTACGCTACATTATGATTTTCGGACTCGTTGCAGTCCTCTCGGCTCCTGTTGTTGAAGCTCGTGAAGGGAGGCAAGGACGTGGTGGCAACAACAATGACCGCTCTACACATACCGAGCAACCCCACAATAGCCGAGGAATTGGAGGTTCTGCATCAGGGCGTCGTCCCGGTGGCCAGCACAACAATAATGGTGGCGGTAACCGCCCCGGCGGCAACTACAAGCCCGGTGGAAATGGTCACAAACCTGGTGACGGCAACCGCCCCGGCGGCAACTACAAGCCCGGTGGAAATGGACACAAACCCGGTGACGGCAACCGCCCCGGTGGCAACTACAAGCCCGGTGGAAATGGACACAAACCCGGTGACGGCAACCGCCCCGGTGGTGGCAACTACAAGCCCGGTGGAAATGGACACAAACCCGGTGACGGCAACCGCCCCGGTGACGGCAACTACAAGCCCGGTGGAAATGGACACAAACCTGGTGGATGGAATCATGCTCCCGGTCACTCGCCCCGCCCTGGGCATCATGCCGGGTATCGGCCCAAGCCGGGTCCTCCTCCCCACCATCACTACTGGCCTCGTTTCCGCCGACCCACTCCCCCTCCTCACTATGTGTACCATGGTGGCGGACCATCGTTCGGAACCATTCTCGGCATGGTGATAGGCACGGCTTTCAACACATCGCTCAACTATCTGCTCAACAACGGTTATAATGTCTCGGGCTATGGCAGCAACGTGATCTATCTTGACAATGTCTCACAGTTGAACTATATGTGGCCCAATGCTGTGCTCAACTACTCGGGCGGTTGTCTCAATTCGAGCCAATACATTTATGCAAGTACATGGCAGGACACATCACGCTACAACTCCATGTATAATACCCTGTGCCGTCAGTATGGAGCTCCTGCTTCTGTCAACAATTCGGGAATGTACAGATCGGCATCTTGGTTTGGCTACGACGGCAGGTATGTCACAATCGAATATTCACCCGGCAGCAACGCCATGGGCTCTTGCTTCTACACCACCTTAACATTCGGAAACTGATTGACATGACATAGTCAAATTCCCTATCGTCTGGATTTGAAGTAGACAGTGCGGGCACTCTTGGGGGTGATGTAGAAACGTGGCGCCACCCCATGTTCTATTACCGTGGTAAGAGCTTCTGAGAGGCTCGTGCCACGGTTTAATTTCATCACGATTTCAACCTGGCGTGCCATGTCGGCCCACTGTCCTCGCCTTCTCCCTTTATCACTGAGGCATTTGGTGTTGCGCATGGCGCGGCTCACGTAGCGATAGGCTGTCTCATAGTTTACATAGAATCGCGGAGCACTGTTGTTCAATACTTTGGCTATTACCATGTCGATGCTCGGAATCTCATCGCTTTCCCAGTTCATGGCTGTATTCTTTATGGCCCTGACAAGGTCGTGGTCACGCATTTTTGTTGTGTCGGTCATAGTTGATATGGAATATTGTAAATATACATGGCAAATATACAAAATTCTTATAGGCCATGTCAATACTTTTCATCGATAAATATATGTATTTTTAGTGGTGGTATGGGCGAGAAGATGTAATTTTGCAATCGTCAATGTAAATCTGTAAAGCAATATGGCCGATAATTATTTGGAGAGACGCATGGAGGAACACCGTTTGGCACAGCACGGCGGTGTCAACAGGAGGCATGTGACAGGATTGAAACGAGGGCAAGTAGCCGTGGATTATCCTTCTATGAGAATTTTGGTGGCAGGAGCCGACGATGATTGTGGACAGGCGGTCGTATCGGGTTTCCGGCGCATGGGATGCCGCGTGGCGCTTACAGCGGCCAATGTCAAGGTTGGAACGGCCATGGCACAGCGTAGCGGTGCCCAGTATCACCCCGGTGGTGTCATGGAGGCGTTGGAGCGTCTTGCCGCTGCCGGTGACTCAGTCGAGGTATTGGTTGACATTGCCGGCTTAACGGCAATCGGTGAGATCGCCTCACAATTCCCCGATGTGCGTTGCATTGTGCCACCCGGTTTTGTCTTGCATAACAGCCCGGAGGCTGTGGCGTCATGGTGTATATTTGCCGCCCACCCAAAAAATGCGTGGGCTATCCATTTGTAGATTATGGTATTATGAAAAAATCATGAAAAAAATTTACGCCTCGTGAACCTTTTGGGTCGACGAGGCGTTTTATTTATGAAAACAACGATAGAAGTTTTTTCCATTGCTTTGAGATATAATGTGATAATGATTGGTTTATCAAGCGAGCTGCATCGTGAGATGCGGCTCGCTTGGTGTGTGTGCGGGTATCACGCCCTCGTTGTTGGTTTGCGAGGACTTGCCACTCCGGCCATCCAGCTGCAGTAGGGTATCATGGAGAGCAGTTTTGTGGCTATGAAGCAGCTTATGAACGTGGCGACGGCTATAGCCGGAATGGCAGCGGGCGATGGCAGTGCCATGTCGTCCTTGAATACCTTGACCCACAAGCCGAGCCAGAGTATGTGCATGAGATACATGCCATAGCTAAGTTTTGACATCTCGGTGACGGGGCGCGGAGCCTCGCTCTTCTCAATACATGTGAACAGAATGAATGCCCCGGCTGTAAGCATCACGCAGTTGATGGTGCAGAATGACCATCCGATCTCGAGCGTGGGGGTGTCATGTACTATGCCGGGCACAGCCTGAATGTAGAATGAGAGAATTGTCCACAGGGCACCCGCTATGAGCAGTATTGAGCCTATGACAAGGCGTTTGCCTCGGCTCCAGTCGAGATGTACCCTTATATAGTGAGCGAGGACAAGATAGCCAAGATAGCCCGAGAAGTACCACAGCATGTGGTACTCATTCCAGAAACATTGTCCCCACAGCTCGCCCCACAGTCGCGACATATAGGGCATGCATGTCGACAACAGGAAGATGCCGATGAAGAACCGTTCCTCCTTGGCGGTAGCCTTGGCAAGCCAGGGCGAGACAATAGGAATGAACAGATAGAGGCTTATGAGCGGGTACATGAACCACAAATGGCCGGCAAGCGACGGGAAGTTGAGCGGCAGTCGCGCGAGGTCGGTCATCGAGGCCTCCAGGTCAATCTGACCCCAGAGCATGGGTACTGTCGAATAGATTACCATGAACAGCAGCAACGCCGGGAGAATGCGTGTGGCACGGCGACGGTAGAACTGCATGGCTGATTGCCCTTCGCGCATGGGCACGAGCAGAAAAGACGACACGATGATGAACAGTGGCACCGACATGCGGCTGAAGCCGTCGTAGATCGATACCCACAGGCGGTCGGTCTCGTTGGCCAGCAGTGATTGGGGGCCCGCCATGTCGGTGGCGCCCGGTCCCGGGTAGAAATTCTCGCTGGCATGAACCAGCATTACGAGAAAACAGGCGAAGATGCGCACGTAGTCAAGAAATACAATACGTTTTTCCATTGTTCAGATGTCGTTTTTGTGATGATGTGGTGTGATGCAGTTGTGAGGGTGGGTGGCTCTCTACAGCGGGTGTCCCTCCCATTTCTCAATGGCCGAACGCCATTGTGGGTCGATGGGGAGGCTCTTGGTTGTGGCTACATCATAGCCGGCCATGATGACGGTGGCCGCGCTCTTGACCTCGCCCGAGTCGACATCGACTATGCGTTGTTCCATGGTGAGCGAGTGGACCGAGATGCGGGTCACTTGTGTGAGTACAGCAATATTGCTCGTGAGGAATGTGGGGGCATAGAAATTGACGTTGATGTTGACGATGGCCATGTTGATTCTGTGCCAGTCGATTTCAGATCCGAGCACATCGTTGAAATAATGGGCTTTCCCCAGGTCCATGAATGTGAGGTAGGTGCCGTTGTTGAGATGTCCCAGCATGTCGATGTCGTTGAAACGTATCTGCAGGGGTACCATATGGTAGAATGGTGTCGCCGGGGTGGGCACGCGGGGATTCTCGTGGAGAGGCAGTTGTATGGGCTTGTGTTCCATGATTATCTTGGTAGTGTTAGTGTATTATGATATCATCTATAACATCGGCTCCTACCGATTGGTTGAGCAACTCGACCAGTCGCGAGCGGTGGAACTGCAGCTCATTTTTGAGTGGTGCCGATGATATGTAGACATGGAGCTGCCGCTCGGCTACATAGCGTTTGGAAGTGTATCGGTTGATGCCTTGTCCTACAATCTCGGGCCACATGTAACATAGGCGCTGGGCCCGGGCTGCGTCACGCAGTTTGTCATCATCGAGCACCGTGTCGATGAGCTGTTTTATCGACATGGGGTCACTGCGTTTCATGGCTATGGTGTATAGGGGTGAACACTCCATTCTCCACGAGCCACATCTTGTAGTTGGCTCCTGTGAGTTGCATTATTGAGTCGAGGTGGTCGCGGTTGGTATCGGTGATGAAAATCTGACCGAAGCGGTTGTGGTCGCGCACAATCGACACGATGCGTTCCACCCTCGAGGCATCGAGCTTGTCAAAGATGTCATCGAGCAGGAGCAGCGGTGATAGTGCTGCCGAGCGGTGCAGGAATTCATATTGTGCGAGTCTCAGGGCAATGGTGAACGACTTGCACTGTCCCTGACTTGCCGCGCGACGCACCGGGAGCCCGTTGAGCGATAGCTCCAGGTCATCGCGGTGTGGGCCTACTGATGTGTGTCCTACAGCCTCGTCGTGGCGCCGGGCGTTGTCGAGCAATAGCTCGTAGGAGGTTCCCTCGGAAAGATGTGTGCGGTAGGTTATCGACGGGGTCTCTCCGTCGCCGGCGATTCGGGCATACAGATCGGTGAATATCGGGGTAAGTTCCTC
Source organism: Clostridiales bacterium (assembly GCA_023666645.1). GTDB lineage: Bacteria > Bacteroidota > Bacteroidia > Bacteroidales > Muribaculaceae > JAAVFS01. The sequence continues at coordinate 244,018 of JAMPBP010000001.1, read as the reverse complement.
TACCCAGTGACGTCGGCGCTGAGCGATGTAATGGGCCGACATGGCCATTGCAGTCTCTACGGCGAGGTAGAGGTTGTGGTCGACAATGCCCTCGTGAAGCATCTTGTTGCGCTGTTGCAGTGAGCGGCCGTAGCGTATGAGATGGTCGAGATACACCGCGTCGCTCTGGGCTATGACCAGGTCCATGAAACGACGGCGCTCCTCCCCGGTGCCGGTGATGAGGTCGGAGTCGGCCGGTGATATGAGTACGGCTGGAAATACTCCTATGTGGTCGCTCAGCCGCTGGTATTCCTTGCCGCCACGCTTGAATGATTTGCGTCGCCGGTTGACAATGCCGGCCGAAAGTTGCTCGGTGAGGTCCTTGCGTGTGTAGGTCCCCTGCAGCATCATGTAGTCGCTCCCTTTTTTCACGAGTTGAGGGTCGGTGAGTCCGCTGAAGCTGCGGGCGAAGCTCAGGTAGTATATGGCGTCGAGGGTGTTGCTCTTCCCCATTCCGTTGTTGCCGAGCAGGCAGTTGATGGAAGGGGAGAAGTCGAGCGAGGCCTCCTCGATATTCTTGAAATTGTTTATTGTTATATGGTTGAGCTGCATTGCTGTGAGTTGGTGAGTGGTGATGTTACAGGTGGGAGAGGTCGAGAGTGCGGTTTATGCACTCGGGGAGTTCATCATTGTCGTGGGTGACATAGATGAGGGCCATGGGGTAGCGCGAACCTGGCTGGTTGGCGCGGGCCGCGAGGTAGTTGATGAGGGCGCGCATGGCACGTTTGCGGCCGTAGTCGAGGCCGTGCATCGGCTCGTCTAAAATGAGCAGCCGGGGCTGTTTGATCATGGCGCGGGCCAGTAGCACCATCTGGCGCTCGCCTGCCGATAGCGTGTTGTAGGGGCGCCGGGCTATCAGCTCCAGGTGGAGCATGTCGACCCACAGCAAAGCTTGTGCTTCCTGGTCGGGTTTCAGCTTCATGTAGTTGCCCACTGTGTCGTTGAGTCCCTGGCCTATGATAGTGGCCGCATCTCCGGTGCCGCTGAAATAGAGGCGCATCTCGGGGGAGACGTAGCCTATGCGGCGCTTTATGTCCCAGATGCTCTCGCCTGAACCTCGTGGTCGGTCAAAAAGCGTGATATCTGAGCGGTAGGAAGCTGGATTGTCGGCGTTGATCATGCTCAGTAGTGTCGATTTGCCCGACCCATTTGGACCACGCAGTGCCCAGCGCTCGTTGTCGGTGATGGTCCAGCTTATATTATTGATGATAGTAGTGGATCCGTAGCCTACCCGGCAGTTGTCAAAATTGGCGATGATATCGACCGTGGTGTCATCAGTGTGGAGCGGTCGGGGCAGTCGCGATGTGTCAATGGCGTAGTCAAAGAGGTACATGAACGATTGCCTCAGGTTTCCTATAGGGCCTTCGGCCATGACCGTCGGCAATATTTTCATGTCGTTGACCGGTATGACAGCTGTGGTATATGTAGGAATGTCGCGTGGATCGCACACAATCATCATGATGTTGACACCGATCTCGGGCAACTGTCTGAGGGCGTCATCGAGAATCGAGCGCGATGCTGTGTCGAGACCGATGTAGGGATTGTCGAGTATTAGCAGGTCGGGGCGTGAGGTGAGGGTTACCGCAATGAGCAGCTTGCGTAACTCACCGCTCGACAGAAAATTGATTTTTTTCTCCAGTATACCATCAAGTCCCAGGCAATGGCACCACCCGGTTACGTCGGCGATGTCGATTGATGGGTCGAGTACATGTGCCACTTCGGGCACCTCGTCGTTCATGGTGGCCTCATACCGTTGCTGGTAGTAACCCGTTGCTGTGATGCCGCGCAGGGAGTGTATGTCGGCAAATTCCACTTTCTTCACTTTCAACGGCTCGCCTGTGGGAGTTGTCAACCGGTTTGTGCGGAAGTTACGGCCTCGCTCTATGATGTCGCCGAGCATCGATTTCCCGGCTCCGTTGGGGCCTATGACAACGGTTACGCCCCGGTAGATGGTGGGGTGGACACTATTGTCAATGCGGGTAGTGGCATAGTATAGCCAGTCGCTGGCAAGATGTAACAGAGGTTGTGGTTGGACGGCCATTGCTTGCTGGGTCATTTAGTTAGTAATGAATGCTGACAACTTTATGAGAGGTGAGGCTCCTGTTCATTTTTTCAGTGCTGAGATGTGGGCGCACAGTAGTGCCACGATTGTGACTGTGGCTGCTACAATAAGCAGGTCGCTGGCCTCCAGTCTCACCGGGTATGACTCCACGGTGAGCATCGACATGTCACCGGCATTGAGTTTGATGAAGCCTCCATATTGCTGGGCCAGCGTGATGGCCGAACCGGCTATGATGCCTATGATACCACCGGTGAGCGTGATGATACGACCTTGCCAGGCAAATATGTTCCTGATCATGGAGCCGGTGGCTCCCATGGCAATGAGAACCCCCATGTTGTCCTGTTTCTCGACACGCAATATGTAGATGGCCGAGATAACATTGAATGAGGTTATGACCAGAATGAATGCAAGCATGAGCAATGTGACCCATTTCTCGATGGCTATCATTTTGAATGCCTGCTGTTGCTGGGCTTGGCGGTCGAGCACCATATAGTCGGAATCCAGTAGCTCCCTGACTCTGCGGCTTGTGGCCGATGCCTCAGCACCGTCGGTAAGAAAAAGCTGAATACCCGAGGCCTCGCCATTGTTGTAGTCGAGCAGCCGGCGTGTCACTTCAACAGGTACAATCACCATGTCGTTGTCATACTCGGCCTGTTCCACCCGGTACACCCCGGCAACGATTATCGTGTCGCCACGGAATGCGGTCGCCGGGTTGGCTACATTGATGCGCCCCACGCGCTTGGGGGTGTATAGCTGCAGGGAGGTGTCGTAGCCCGAGCGTAACCCTGTCTCGACAGCCACTCCAACGCTTATCACTCCGAGCGGACTGCCATACAGAGGCTGGTCGGGTTCGTTGAAATACCCCACCAATGGGGCCCCGTCAAGCATTATCTCGCGCAGACAGGTGTGGGCGGTGGCATCGGCTGTGAGTCCAAGGATGGTCACCGGCATCTGTCCATCGGGCGTGACGGCCAGGGCTTGCTCTTTGACCATGGGCGAGGCGAGGGCTATGTTGTCGTCACCGGCGAGTCTCATGGCGAGAGAATCAGCGTTGGCAATCACTTTGCCACGGTTTGGAACCACAAGTAGGTCGGGGTCCATCAGTGACAGCTTGATAGAGGTGAGGTCGCTGAAACCGTTGAATACCGACAACACGATGACCATGGCCGTCGTGGCTATTGCCACGCCGGCTATCGACACCAGTGAGAGTATGTTGACTGCATTGTGCGACTTGTGTGAGAACAGGTAGCGCAACGCGATGCGCAGTGACAGCATGATTGGACTACTGTAGGCTCAGGGAGCCGTTATATGATTTTTAGCAAACTATGCTATCTTATTATTGTCCCGTGGTTTCTCCTGTCTTGAGCAGGTTGTCGATGTTCTCGATATAGTCGAGCGAGTCATCGAGATAGAATGAAAGCTCGGGGGTCTTGCGCAGCTGGTGGCGCACTATCTGGGCCAGCTCATATCTGATGGTTTTGGCACTGCGGTTGATTTCATTGAGTATTTCCTGCCCCTTATCGCTGGGGAATACTGAGAGATAAGCGCGGGCTATGCTCAGGTCGGGCGAGACGCGCACAGCGCTCACCGATACAAGTACACCATGGGTTTTGGCCGTCTGGCGGCGGAATATTTCGCTCAGCTCTTTTTGGAGCAGGCGTGCTATTTTGGCTTGTCGGGTTGATTCCATAATATTGAAGTTTATTAATAGCGATTGACGTTGTTGCAACCGCTCATCGTGACTATAACACAGGTTGACCCCCGGGTGGTTTGCCGGGGCATACAAAATTAACTATAAATTACGATATAAATGGAACGGGTGGGTAAAAATGTGGCCACGGGCGGGAAAAATCCTGCCGGTGGCCACATGTTGGTGAGCAACCGCGTGTCGCGTTGTCGCTACGGGGGTGCTGTGATTACTTCACAATTGTTTTCGTGCCGTTGATGATGTAGACGCCCGGTGTGGTTATGTGGTCTACACGTATGCCCTGCAGGTTGTATATCACCTCGGGACCGTTGTCACCGTCCACCTCTACATTCTCGATGCCGCTGGTATCGTTCTTCTGCTGGGCCTTATTGGGGTTGCCGGCATAGACTACCGAGGGATCGATTGACAGGTGGGGAGGCTGGTTGTAGCAGCAGTTCTGATTGACCACCTGCACACGGTAGTTGAGGTCGTCCATGAGGTGGGGTATACGGTATTCAGAGGGGTAGCTTGTGGCATTGATTATGAGGTGCATTGACCCATCGTCGGCGGTGCCCCACTGTACTATTTCCTCGCGCCAGTCGCCCAGCAGGTCGCCAAGTACACATGGGTTGTTCTTTGAGCCGTTGTTGCGGTTGCCTATCACATAGAAACCGTTGTTCACTTTGTAGCGGTCAAAGCATTTGTTGTCGTGGTTCCAGTTGCCGATGATACTCTTGTCATAGAACTCGTCATAGAGGTCTCCGTCCCAGTAAATACGGCAGTTGATGCCTGCACCGCTGCTGCCTATGGCCCATGTGGGTGCTATCTCTGACCCGTCGGCACAGTCAAACATTCCCTCGGCGGCACTGTGGATAAACTGGGAGTGGTCGCTTTTGTCATCAAAGTGGGCAGCGAGTCCACGACCGGTGTCACCGCTGGCTGTCTTGTGCAGGATGAATTCACCGGTAGCAGCGTCGCGCAGGTCATATCCGTAGGGTTTTTCCTCGTGGACCATGAATACCTCCATGCCGGGACGCGACGGGAGGAAATCGCCCAGGTGCAGGGCGTCGCCATGGCCAAGCCCTGTGCGGTAAAGCAGTGAACCGTCATGGTCGAGCGCGGCAGAGCCGTAGACAATCTCATGCTTGCCATCGCCGTCACAATCGCCCACCGAGATCCAGTGGGCGCCTTCGCCCCATAATCCTTTACCGCTCTCTGTGTTGCGGCTCACCCAGCGCTCGGAGAGGGTGGTGCCGTCCCAGTCATAGGCGGCGACAAACGCACCGCTGTAGTAGCCGCGGGCAAATATCGGACAAGGATTTGCCTCAGGTCCGTCAAGATAGGCCAGGGCGGCCAGATAGCGCTCCGAGCGGTTCTGCTTGTTGTCGCCCCAGTAGCTCTCACCGGCTTTGTAGTCGGTGTGGTAGGGTATGGTGGCCAGTTCACCACCGGTCGTTCCGTCAAACACGGTTATGTATTCAGGACCGTGGTCCTGTTTGCCACGGCTGCTGAGGAAACTCTCATTGGGGTCATCATCGCCCATCAGCACATAGTTGCCCTCGCCATCGATGGTTCCGGGAGCTGTCTTCATCATGAGCTCGCCATAGCCGTCACCGTCAAAGTCCCAGGCTATGAACTGCATGGTGTGGGCGCTGGTGAAGAAATTGTGGCCGGCATCGATGCGCCATAACCTGGTGCCGTCGAGCTTTATGCAATCGAGATATATGGGGGCGGTAGAGCCGTTGGAGGCTGCATCTTTCTCATTGGATGGAGACCATTTCAGTATGATTTCATACTCACCGTCACCGTCCATGTCACAATAGCTGGCATCGTTGGGGGTGTAGGAAGCACCGTCACGGTCGGCGGGCTTTTCCAAGGGTATGAAGAAATTCTGGTTGTCCCATGTCTTGCCGCTCACTTCGGTCGACAGTAGTTTGCCGCTCTTGTCATAGGTCTCCAGCTTGTAGTATGAGTCGGCTGTACCGCTGGCATCTACATAGTTGGTGCGGTCAATGATGTACATGCCGCGGAGCATCGCTGTGGTTTGAGCCTCGGCATTACCGCGGTAGAGCTTGTACTTCACACCATAGCCGTCGGCCTCGCGGTGACGCCAGCTCACCAGGTTGCCGGTGCCCATATTGGCTCCTGTGAGACTCACGGCCATCAAGCCGCGGTTGAGTGGACGTGCTGCCGGTTTGGGGTCGCGGTTGGACACTTTGAAACGCACGTAGAATGTGAATACTGTTTCTTCACCTTTGAGCACCGTAACCTGGGCCACATTGCCCTCAAAGGTGATGGCATAGTCATATCCTTCGGTCATCTCGAGATTGAAGTCGGCCGGTGAGGCATAGAGTTTTTTGTCATAGGCCACTGTCTCGCCATTCTTCAATTGAGCTATGAGCTCGGTGAGGTCGATAGTGGTGGCATCGTTGGTATCAAGCTTGCCGTTGAAGGTCATCGACTTGATGTATGTCGAAGCTGTTGCAATCTCTTCATCGACAGCGCCCTTGACGGTTACATTGCGCAGTGCTATCTCCTTGGGGCTGCTGTTGTCGACTCCGTTTATATTGGAGAAATAGAAATAGATTGAGAAAGGCTCTCCATCGGTGATGACATCGCCAAGGATGTATTCATGGTGTCCGTAGGCGTTGGGGTTGGACGCATCCACACGGTTACGTATGAGTATTGGTGCGGGCGACAGTTTCACTTCCGGACCAGAGCCTGTACAGTACACTACTTCGAGGGCTCCACCGTCGGTGCCCACTTTCATGGCATCAAAGTCGATTGTTGTGGGTTTGAATTTGTGACCGTCGGCAGGTGTGATGGTGAAAGTCACACAATGCCCGGCAGTCTTTGACGATACCTTGGTGGCAGGACAGAATGCAGTGAATGCCGGGTCGTAGGTGATGGCAGTGAATCCACTGGCAGCATTGGACGCTGTGACTTGGCGGGTGCGGGCAATTTTATCGCCCATTTCAAAATCGGCGGTCAGCTGCGCTGTGGCGGTCTCATCACCCACGATGGTGACCTGCTTGAGGTCCTCGGGATCACTGACACTCCATGTCACAGTTGCTGTCTGTGCATAAATTCCCGGCGACAGGAACAGGGAGAAAAGAACAGGTAGAAATTTTTTCATTATGGTATGATTTTGGGTTTTGATTGGTTCTCGCATTCATGGTAGTGGTAAAAAACTTACTGTTTTTAACCTTGGGTAAATACTAAAATCGCAACTCATTTAGTATGCAATGAGTTGCGATTCAAGTGGTTGTCTTACCAGGATTCGAACCTAGACAGGCAGAACCAAAAACTGCAGTGCTA
>JAMPBP010000001.1:128681-236812 GCA_023666645.1 Clostridiales bacterium | reverse complement strand
GATCCCGAGTTCTTGAAGAAGTTCCTCAACGAGCAGGGTAAGATTCTTCCCCGCCGTATCACCGGAACATCGCTCAAGTTCCAGCGTCGCGTGGCTCAGGCTGTAAAGCGTGCCCGCCACCTGGCTCTGCTTCCCTATGTAACCGACCTGATGAAGTAATAACCTAATCCAAGGAGAAAATTCAGATATGAAAATTATATTGAAAGAAGACGTTCATGGCCTTGGATACAAGGACGACGTTGTAGAAGTAAAGGACGGCTATGGCCGCAACTTCCTCATACCTACCGGTAAGGCCGTTATCGCATCGGAATCGGCACTGAAGGTGCTTGCTGAAAATCAGCGCCAGCGTGCCCACAAGCTCGCCAAAATCAAGGCCGACGCCGAGGCTCTGGCAGCTTCGCTCGCTGATGTGAAACTCACAATCGGAGCAAAGGCAAGTTCTACCGGCACTATCTTTGGCTCAGTCAACAATATTCAGATTGCCGAGGCTCTCGAGAAGGCCGGTCACACTGTCGACCGCAAGGTGATTGTACTCAAGCAGCCTGTAAAGGAACTTGGTCAGTACACCGCTACATTGAAACTCCACAAGGATGTTACAGTTGAGATACCCTTTGAGGTTGTCGCTGAGTAATCACTGTAGCTCGTAAATAAATTTTAATTATGGCCGTCATCTCACGTAGGTGAGTTTGACGGCTATTTTTTTGTCTTTGTGGGGCAAATGTTGTAATTTTGTCGTTGGCTGTGAGGTGTGTCCTGGAATGGGGCTGTCACTCAGTTTTTAAGCGAATATATCAAACATACACATTATACGTAACAATGTACAGAACAAATACATGCGGAGAGTTGCGCTTGGCCGATGCCGGCAAGTGCGTGACGTTGGCTGGCTGGGTGCAGCGCAGCCGTAAGATGGGAGGCATGACGTTTGTCGACATGCGCGACCGTTATGGCATCACTCAGGTAGTGTTCAATGTCGAGAATAATCCCCAGCTTCAGGACGAAGCCAATAAACTGGGTAGGGAGTATGTGATTCAGGTTACCGGCAAGGTCGCTGAACGCACCAGCAAAAACCCAAAAAATCCTACCGGTGACATAGAGATTATTGCCGAGCAACTGACAATTCTCAATCCCAGTGAGTTGCCTCCGTTCACTATCGAGGACGATACCGACGGTGGCGACGACCTGCGCATGAAATTCCGTTATCTCGACCTACGTCGTTCTGCTGTGCGCCGCAATCTTGAGTTGCGCCATCGCATGACTATGGAGACACGACGCTACCTCGACTCAAAGGGTTTCCTTGAAATCGAGACTCCTATGCTCGTAGGTTCCACTCCCGAGGGCGCTCGCGACTTTGTGGTTCCCTCGCGCATGAATCCCGGTCAGTTCTATGCTTTGCCTCAGTCGCCCCAGACTTTGAAGCAACTGCTCATGGTATCTGGAATGGACCGTTACTTCCAGATTGTTAAGTGTTTCCGTGATGAGGATTTGCGTGCCGATCGTCAGCCTGAGTTCACTCAGATAGATTGTGAGATGAGCTATGTCGAGCAGGAAGATATACTGAACCTCTTTGAGGGTATGACTGTACACTTGTTCAAGGAGCTGCGTGGCGTTGATCTTGAGCGTCCATTCAAGCGCATGACATGGGCCGATGCTATGAAATACTACGGAAGCGATAAGCCCGACTTACGTTTTGGTATGGAGTTTGTCGAACTCATGGATATCATGAAAGGGCATGGATTCAGCGTCTTTGACAATGCCGCCTACATAGGAGGTATATGTGCCAAGGGAGCTGCTACTTATACCCGCAAGCAACTTGACCAGTTGACTGAGTATGTGAAGCGTCCGCAAATTGGCGCCAAGGGCATGGTTTATGCCCGTGTGGAGGCTGATGGTAATGTGAAGTCGAGCGTAGATAAATTCTATGACCAGTCTACACTACAGGCCATGAAGAATGCGTTTAACGCTGAGCCGGGTGACCTTATCCTTATTTTGAGCGGTGATGACGTCATGAAGACACGCAAGCAACTGTGTGAATTGCGTCTTGAAATGGCAAGTCAGCTTGGCTTGAGGGACAAAAATAAATTTGCAGTTCTTTGGGTTGTTGATTTCCCCATGTTTGAATGGAGCGATGAGGAACAACGACTTATGGCTATGCACCACCCCTTCACACACCCAAAGAAAGAGGATATCCCCATGCTCGATACCGATCCGGCCGCTGTGCGTGCCGATGCCTACGATATGGTTGTCAATGGCGTTGAAGTGGGCGGTGGCTCTATACGTATTCATGACAGCAAGCTTCAGGCAAAGATGTTTGAGATACTTGGTTTCACACCCGAGAAAGCTCAGGAGCAGTTTGGCTTCCTGATGAACGCATTCAAATATGGAGCTCCCCCTCATGGAGGTCTGGCTTACGGTCTTGACCGCTGGGTTTCGCTCTTTGCCGGTCTTGACAGCATACGTGACTGCATAGCGTTCCCCAAGAATAACAGTGGTCGCGACGTCATGCTCGATGCTCCCGCACCCCTCGACCCCAAACAGCTCGACGAGTTGAATCTCGAGATTGTTCCAGATAGTGACGAGAACGTATAATGACTGTCAATCGTCAAGTAATAGAGGCTGTCGAGGCTGTCGCACCACGACGCTTGCAGGAAGGGTATGATAACACGGGGCTGCAATGTGGCACGCCCGATGCACCCTGTACCGGAGTTTTGCTGTGTGTCGACCTTACCGAGAGTATAGTCGACGAGGCGGTGGCCCGAGGTTGCAATCTTATCGTCACTCATCACCCGTTGTTGTTCAATGCTATCAAACGGATTGATGGTGAGGGTAGGGTGCAACGAGCCTTGCTGTCGGCCATAAAGCGTGACATCACTGTCTATTCTTGCCACACGGCTGTGGATAATGCCCCTGCGGGTATATCTCACGAGATGGCACGTAAGCTCGGACTTGTCGATGTCGTGACGCTTGAAGGCCGCCATGACGACCAGCTCGGTAGTGTGGGAAGCGGAGTGATAGGAATGCTCCCGGGTGATGGATTGTCGCCAGAACAATTTGTGCAGCTTGCGAAATGTGTGTTTCACTCGCCAGTGGCGCGTTGTTCCAAGCCCGAGGCATTGCCCGGTGATTACCGAATTAAGCGGGTAGGACTGTGTGGTGGCGCCGGTTCATTCCTTATAGAGCCGGCTATTGCGCTCGGAGCACAGGCTTTCTTGACCAGTGACTGCAAGTTCAACTGTTTCATAGATTATGCAGCGTCAACTTTCCTTGTCGACTTAGGGCATTATGAAACCGAGGAATGTGCAAAAGATATTTTTTATCACGCAATTACAAAAAAAATTCCTAACTTTGCAGTCTATTACTCAAACGTTGAAAAGAATCCAATAAAATACATGTAATCATAGAATATGGCTACAGATAAAACCAAGACCGAAAACCTCTCAGTTGAGGAGCGCCTCAAGGCCCTGTATAAGTTGCAGACCACATTGTCTGAGATTGACCGTATCAAGACGATACGTGGAGAACTCCCTCTTGAGGTAAAAGACCTCGAGGATCATATCGAGGGCTTGCACACACGTATAGAAAACTACACGCGCGAGATAGAGGAAATGCGTGGCAAACTCGGTGCCGAAAAGGCTAAAATCGCTGAGGCTCAGGAGAAAATCGCACGCTATAAGGAGCAGATTGATAATGTGCGTAATAACCGTGAATTTGATCTCCTTAACAAGGAGTCGGAATTCCAGGCCCTTGAGATACAGCTTAGTGAACGTCATATCAATGAATATAATCGCGCAGTCGATACCCTCAGTGGTAAAATTCAGGCTACAAAAGAAGAACTTAGTGACCGCGAGCATATCCTATCGGAAAAGAAAGCTGAGCTCGATGAGATTGTCTCAGAGACACGTCAGGATGAGGAGCGTCTGCGTGAACAGGCCAAGACTCTTGAAGTCAATATTGACCCTCGCACACTAACAGCTTTCAAGCGTATACGCAAAAGCGCACGAAATGGCCTCGGTGTAGTGTATATCCAGCGCAACGCGTGCGGTGGTTGCTTCAACCGTATTCCCCCGCAGAAACAGCTTGAAATCAAAATGCACAAGAAAATCATCGTGTGTGAGTATTGTGGCCGCATTTTGATTGATCCTGAGCTTGCCGGCGTGGAGACTCCAGCTGCCAATTAAATTGCATGCGCTTGGTTATAGCCTTTTAAGGCTGTAAATGTATTATAAACTCGCCCGAATCCCTGATTTTATAGGTGTTTCGGGCGAGTTTACTATATTAAAGTATGCCTATGGAGTTCATGAATATCAACACAATGGCTACTGGGCATATCCATCTTAGCAGAAAGATGAGTGTGTTACTCACTATAGGCTTAGTCGCCAGATTGTCAGTGATAAACCGCTGGTCGACCATCCATCCCATAAAGATGGCGAGAATTAGTCCGCCAAGCGGCATGAGAATATTGGACGTGGCGTAGTCAAAGAGGTTGAACAGTGTAAGCCCGGCAATCTTGAACTGGTTGAGAGGTCCGAAGCTTAATGAGCATAGAATGCCGCCGGTGAGCGATATCGATGAACTTATAATGGTAGCTTTGCGCCTGCTTATTTTCTTCTCGTCACATAGTGCTGTGATTGATATTTCAGACATCGATATTGTCGATGTGAGCGATGCTACCAGCAGCAGGAGGAAAAACATGGTCGAAAGTAATTGTCCTCCTGGAAGCTGAGCGAATATTGAAGGTAGTACTTCAAACACAAGCGTCGGACCTGCCTCGGGAGTCATTCCGAATGAGAAAATGGCTGGAAAAATTATGATTCCCGCAAGAATAGCTACTGTCGAGTCGAGCATGACAGTCGACACTGCTGTCTTGACAAGATTGTTACGTTTGTTGAAATATGAGGCATAGGTCATCATGCATCCTACGCCCAGGCTCAGAGAGAAAAACGCCTGCCCCATAGCATTGAGAAGCACCGAGGGTGTTATGTGGCCAAAGTCGGGTTTGAAGAGGAATGTGACACCTTCACTGAATGCAGGGAGAGTGAAAGAATAGATGCAGAATATTATGAGCAGTAGGAAAAGTAATGGAGTCATTATATTGGATGCCCGTTCTATTCCTTTGGTAATTCCTTTGAATAGTATGAGCATATTGCATGCAAGAAACAATATGGTCCAGAACAGTGGCCTCAGCCCGGTTGTGAGCTGGTTGAACTGGTCATGTCCGCTCAGACGGTCACTGAAATCAAGATGCCCAAGTGCCGAAGAGAAGCAATACTCCATTGTCCATCCCGCCACTACTGAATAGAAGCTTAAGATCATCAGAGATGACATTATACTCATATAGCCGGCTGTGCGACCTATCAGTCCCCCTTTCAATTTTGAATAGGCTCCGATGATTCCGCTGCGTGTTCCGCGCCCCATGCAAAACTCGGCACATAACAGAGGAAGACCGATGATAATGACAAATGCCAGGTAGCAGATCATGAATGCCCCTCCACCATTGGAGCCGGCTTCATAAGGGAAACGCCATATGTTCCCAAGACCTACGGCCGATCCTACTGTCGCAGCGATTGCGGCAAATTTTGTGGCAAATATTGCACGTTCCGGTAATTGAGGAAACTGCTTCATGGATGCAAGTGCATGTTAATGTTAAAGTGTGACTTTCTAGTGGTAATCTGTGTCGTGTTAGAATAAATATGGTTGCAAAATTATACTAAAAAGACTAAATATGCAATAATGTATAAGATTCATTTATGAAATTGTGACGAAGCAGGTATGGCGGCAAGATGTGATAGATGTCGTATATGATATCTTTTCAAGAACAGGCCGCTAAGTCGTGTTGATCGACTTAGCGGCCTGTAGATTCTGATTATTTGTTACGCAGTGTTATTACAACTAATTGTGGAGTAGGGTGAGTGTAGTGTGTTTATATAGTATTATTTTTTTGTTTCAATGAGTTCGTTGGCATGGTCTCTCCTTGTCAGCGTTGACTTTTCAGTCCTTTATCGGGGCTTTTATCATTGATAGGCGTGTAGCAGGAGGTGCAAGATGCCGTTGTTTAGTTGTTATAGTCGGCAAGCATTGTCTGGAGTTTCTGGCGTGCAAAAAATATACGGCTTTTGATAGTGCCCAGTGGAAGACCCATTTTCTCAGCAATCTCGTTGTACTTGTAACCGGCCACGTGCATTGAAAAAGGAATACGATATTCGTCGCTGAAAGAGTTGATGGCTGCGCTGATTTCCTTGACAGTTACTGAACCCTCGGGTGTGTCGAGGCCTGAATCCTGTGATATATTGAGGTGGTACAGATCCTCTGTCTGGTCGATGATTGTAGCTGAGCGCACTACTTTGCGATAGTTGTTGATGAAAATGTTGCGCATGATGGTGAATACCCATCCCTTGAAGTTGACATTGTCGACATACTTATCCTCGTTGTCAAGAACTTTGAGGGTGGTATCCTGAAGCAGGTCATAGGCGTCATCTCGGTTGCTTGTCAGCATGTAAGCAAAGTTGAGGAGATTGCTTTGGAGGGCGAGGAGCTTGTTTTGGAAATTCTGTGAACTCATAATTGAAACGTTTTATTTGTTGCTGTTATTTTTAGTGTTACCGTGATGTTACGTTGGTGTTACAATCACATTGCAAATATACGACATATTTCTAAATTGCAAAAATTTTTACAAGTTTTTTTCGTTTTTTTTCTAAAAATTTTTTCATGAATATGTAAACAATTGAAAGATAGTGCAATAACAAGTGGTTATGTGATTGCATAACTGTTACAAAGTGTTTACTGGTGTCTAATATCTAATTACAAAGCGATTACAAATACTTATTTTGACGTAGTAACAGTTGTTGAGATGATGTTACAGTAGGGTTATTGGCTGTAATATTAAATGTAAACATATTTTAAGATAATATTGTTATAGTGTAAAGGATGTTGAATCGAATAGATAGATCCTCACATTATTAATTTATAATACACATTAATATATAACACACACATCGTATGGATAACCTGATGACTATAATCAAGCAAGTAGACCTCGTATACCGGGATACCGTCAACGATAGCGGATTGAAGGAAACAATAAAGCAACTTTGGAAGGAATGTTTCAAAATTAATGATTCATGGCTTGATATGTACTTTGACCGCGTTTATCGGAGTGAAGATGTTATGACACTCACTGCCGGTGATGATGACAATCTTGTGGCAAGTTCGTTACTGCTGCAACGCTATGCCTTTTATTTTCATTCTGTACCATTGCCTATGGCTTACGTATCGGGTGCTTTGACTCGTAGGCAGTATCGTGACCGTGGCTATATGCGGCAACTTATGAGTGAGGCCTTCAGGGAATCATATGACAGGGGAGATGCTTTGATTGCCCTGATACCGGCGAGCCGCCGTCTATTTCGCTACTATAACAAACTGGGATTCTCGACGGTGTTCTATGTCGATGAGGAACGTTACACTGATAAGCATCATTTTGAATACAATGGCACTTACACAGCGGTGGACCCTCTCGGCAGTCATGAGGTATATGCTGCGGTTGACCATATGTTGCGCATGAGAGACAATGTCGTGCTTCACGGCTATGATGACTTTCAGAATATCCTGTATGATGTAACTCTCGATGGAGGTCATACCATAGCGCTGAATGATGAAAACTCGGGCGAGATTGTCGCTGTTGCACTTGTCGCTCCTGCTACCGATGATGACCATCGTATCGTAGTACGTGAATTGCTTGCCATGAATGATGATGCCCGTATGGCTGCGCTGGAATATGCCCGCCGTCTATATGAAGGATGTGCGGTCACCGTTATTGCACCGCCCGACACCCGTTCGATTCCGGTGCATGCGCGTGGAATGGCTCGCATCGTCAATGCTGCTAAGGTTTTGGCTGCCTATGCATCGAGATATCCTAAGTTGAAGCAGACTATAAAAATCTATGACCCCTTGATTCCTGAAAACTCCCACATCTATATCATTGACAGTGGCGAGATGATTATCAATGACGGTTTCGGTGGGAAAATTGATCTTGATGTCACCCCCGAGATTCTGTTGTCGATACTTTGTAGCGACGAACCGATAGGAGATATTTTTGAACTGCCTACAGCTCGACCCTATATATCAATGATGATGGATTAGGATGTCATCGGCAGTAAGCTCTTGGCTGAGCTGATCGGCGAGGCGGGTATAAATTTCAGAGGCTGGAAGCTCTGATGCGAGCAGTTTATGGGCCTCTTGCAAGTTGGCCCCTGGTTTAAGTATCGCCGCCCGCGAACAGTAAGCTGTAGAATGTGTTTCAATATCAAAGGGACTGAGTATATAACTCGGTCCCTTTATTTCTACCATCGTACGTCGGTCGATGCCGCGAGCGGTGAACAGAGTGCCTGTGAGCAACCGTTCACAGGCAATATCACCGATGGTCAATTTTTTACTCGAGGTCATATCCATGGTCGAAACGGTTCTGACGGGTGCGTGACCTGTATCTTATGTCATTGACACGTGTTCTCACGAGCGAGACGCTGTCGAGGTATATGTTCTCACCCTCGGCAGGATTAAACAACAGGTAGCCATATAAGGCTCGGGCTGTTCTTGTCGAGTCAAGACGTAGGGTGTTGTGGAACCATCCCTCCTGGTCCTGACGGGCGCGTATGAATTCCGTGCGGTTGTCGTCATAATCTACGGCGATAGCTGTATTGACCTCTGATCGCGCGTTTAGTAATTTAAACTGTAATGTGTACTCATCGCCTGCCTCCCATGTGTCATCGGGCGATAGACGAAATGTGAGATAGCGAGAGGGTGTGGCTGAGGTGATGTGGTAGAATCGTGGCAGTGACCATACCTGGGCCGAGTCGCCGGCGACAAGAATCTGGTTGGAACCTGTAGGGTCATCGGGAATATTGTTGGATTCCTCCTGCAGGAGTTCCACAGCCTGGTCACACACTTTGACATATTCCTCGATATTGCGCCCATACCAGGACATCGAGCTGTCGAAATCCTCCTGGGTCATGTCGTGAGCCAGAAGCACCGATTGCTTGACTACTTTTTTCATTGAGTCATTGCTATAGGTGTTGCGCTCAAACTCTATGACCGATTCTCCCCGGTATACATCGGCGAGCAACTGTGCCATTTCATCGGGAGGAAGTACTCCACCGGGCGTTTTGGAACAGGCTGCCAATACAAGTATCAGCAACAATAGTGGCAGCAGGTGGAGTGTTGAAGGGCGCTTGGTCATCGGGATTCTATTTTGTAGTTGTCGTTTCAGCTTCAGGGGCTCCGGTTGTTTCGTTGTCGGTACCTGACTTTGACAAACTGCTGCGGTAGAAGAGCAACAATGCGATGATACCTACCGAGATGGCGGCATCGGCTATATTGAACACCGGTTGGAAAAATTCAAACCGTTCACCGCCAATCCATGGCATCCAGTCTGGCCAGTACCAGCTCACAAGGGGGAAATAGAGCATGTCGACAACATAACCGTGGAAAAGAGTCCCGTAGCCGCCACTATCAGGAAAGAGTGTCGCTACCTGTGGCGGGTAGGGGTTGTCGAAAATGACACCATAGAACATGCAGTCGATGATGTTGCCCAAGGCACCGGCTGTAATCAGGGCGAGACACACCATGTAGCCGGTCTTGACATCGGGGCGACGTCGCAACTTCCACATGTAAACCAGAAGCAAGGCTGTCAGTACGAGCCTGAATACAGTGAGCAGCAGTTTGCTGCCGAGCTCCCAGCCGAATGCCATGCCGTTATTCTCAATGAAGTGGATATAGAACCATGATGTGACCTCATGGCTCTCACCCAGATAAAAATGCGTCTTGACCCATATCTTGACTATCTGGTCAATGATAATGACCAGAAAGATGATGATAAGGGCCAATTGCACACGCGAAAGTCTTAGCGCATTTTTCATTTCTTCATGTTCTTACCATCGATGCTGAGCGTTGCGTGGGGCACAGCGCGCAAGCGCTCTTTGGGTATGAGTTGACCTGTTTCGCGACAGATACCGTAGGTTTTGTTATCAATGCGCACCAATGCCGCCTTTAGCTTTTTTATAAAGTCGAGTTGACGTTGTGCCATGCGCGATGCCTCTTCCTTGCCCAAAGTGTAGGCACCCTCCTCAAGAACCTTGAAAGTGGCTGCGGTATCAGAAGTATCGTTACCTTCACTGTTATTCCACTCCTCACATAGAGTGTCATATTCGCTCTGTGCCTTGGCAAGTTTGGCTAAGATGAGTTCTCTGAATTCTTCCAGCTCAGCGTCGCTGTAACGTGGTTTATCGGTGGTGTTCATGGTTGTCTACTTAAGCTTTTGTTATATTGATCAATATGTTTGTGCCGTCGATGTCAAGAATCTCATCGGGTTCTGTGGTGTTCACCGTGGCGAGTTCAAGTGACGAGGCGAGTACTTGCGAGGCTATGTAGTCATGGTGTGACTTTACCGCAGCGTTCACCAGTTCGTCGGGATTGATGATAACCTTAACGCGGTCGGTGATGTTGTAGTCGCGGCTCTTACGTATGTTTTGAATACGGTTTACAAGTTCGCGGGCCATGCCTTCGGCTTTGAGCTCATCAGTCACTGTGACATCGAGTGCAACTGTTACATTGCCTTCATTGGTCACGAGCCAGCCAGGAATATCCTCCGATACAATCGATACCTCGTCGAGATTCAACTCTATAGGTTGGTCATTGACGTCGATGGAGAACTTTCCGTTGCTTTCCAATGCTATGATATCGGCTTGTGACATAGCGTTTATCGCAGCTGCTACCTGTTTCATCAGTTTGCCATGTTTAGCTCCGAGCTTTTTGAAGTCGGGCTTGATTTTCTTCACGAGAATACCGGCGTCGGGTTCTACAAAATCGAGGTTCTTGACATTTACCTCGGCAAGTATAAGTCCCTTCATGGTATCGATGTCGTCGCGTTGAGCTTGGTTGACCGGTGGAATCATTATAGCCTGCAGCGGTTGTCTCACTTTCTGGTTGGCCTTACGTCGCAGTGCCAGTACCATTGATGTAATTGTCTGTGCGAGCTGCATGCGGCGTTCGAGGTCAACATCGATGAGCGACTTGTTGGACACGGGGAACGATGCCAGGTGGACCGACTTGGTTGAGTGGCCTGTTGTCCCGGCGAGGTCGGCATATAGCTGATGGGCATAGAATGGAGCGAATGGGGCCATGAGACGGGCTATGGTCTCGAGGCATGTGTAGAGTGTCTGATAGGCTGCCAGTTTGTCCTGGCTCATCTCACCACCCCAGAAACGCTTACGGTTGAGGCGTACATACCAGTTGGAAAGATGCTCGTCGACAAAGAGCGCTATGGCGCGGGCTGCCTTTGTGGGCTCATAGTCATCGAGTGAAGAGTCGACCTCAGCGACAAGAGTATTTAGAACCGACAGTACCCAACGGTCTATCTCGGGGCGTTCTGATACCGGAACCTCAGGCTCGGTACCGTCAAAGCCGTCTACATTGGCATATCCGGCAAAGAATGAGTAGGTATTGAACAGTGTGGCAAAGAGTTTGCGTGCAGTCTCTTTCACACCCGCTTTGTCAAATTTAAGATTGTCCCAAGGCTGTGAGTTGGAAATCATGTACCAACGCACCGGGTCGGCGCCAAACTCGTCGATTGTCTCAAACGGATTGACTGCATTACCCAGACGCTTTGACATCTTGTTGCCATCCTTGTCAAGTACAAGACCATTGGAGATGACTGCACGATAGGCTACCGAGTCAAAGACCATGCCGGCGATGGCATGGAGAGTAAAGAACCAACCGCGAGTCTGGTCTACACCTTCAGCGATAAAGTCGGCCGGGAAGAGTTCGTGGCCATCGACGCCATCTTTGTGTTCGAAGGGATAGTGCTGCTGGGCAAAAGGCATGGAGCCCGAGTCAAACCACACATCGATGAGATCGGTCTCACGTTTCATGGGACGGCCGTCGGGTGCTGTCAGCACAATGTCATCGACATAAGGGCGGTGCAAGTCTATCTTCTCATAATTCTCCTTGGTGTATTCACCGGGATTGAAGCCGCGCTCTTTGTAGGGATTGGACGTCATGTTACCGGCGGCTACCGATTTCTCTATTTCATTGTAGAGTTCTTCGACGCTGTCGATACATTTTTCTACGGAACCGTCGGCAGTGCGCCATATGGGCAACGGTGTGCCCCAGTAGCGGCTACGTGACAGATTCCAGTCCTGCAGGTTCTCAAGCCACTTGCCGAAACGGCCCGAACCTGTCGATGCAGGTTTCCATTTTATGGTGTCGTTGAGTTTCATGAGGCGGTCACGCACAGCAGTGGTCTTTATGAACCAGCTGTCGAGGGGATAGTATAGCACTGGCTTGTCGGTGCGCCAGCAGTGGGGATAGTTGTGCACATGTTTCTCGATGCGCAATGCCTGGCCGGCTTGCTTCATCTCTATGCAGAGGACTATATTGAGATCCTCAGCCTTGGAAGCGGCAGCCTCGTCATACCGGCCGTCGACATTATATTTTGGGTCGTAGGCGTTCTTCACATAATCGCCTGCGTGATGCTCGTACTGGGGAACGTCGACACATTTCACTACAAACTCGGGGTCACACTCATTCAGTGTATAGTATTTGCCTGTAAGGTCGACCATGGGGCGTGTCTCACCGCGCATGTTGATCATGAACAGAGATGGGATTCCGGCTGCCTTGGCCACGCGGGCATCGTCGGCACCGAAGGTGGGCGCTATGTGTACTATGCCTGTACCGTCCTCGGTAGTGACATAGTCGCCTGTGATAACGCGGAAAGCACGCTCGCTCAACTCAACGAAGCGATCCTTGCCCACGCTGAACACCTGCTCGGGGTGAGCGGCTGCATAGTCGGTGACGAATGCCGGCGCTACGTCCGACAGTTTCTCGCAAGGCTTTACCCAGGGCATGAGCTGGCAGTAGCGCATTCCTTCGAGGTCGCTGCCTTTATAGCTGCCAGTGACACGGTAGGGGACGATTTTGTCGCCGGGGTTGAAATTCTCCATGTCGGCTTCGGCACCCTCGGCTTTGAAGTAGGCCGACACACGGTCATGAGCCATCACGAGGGTTATTTTCTCACCGTTGTAGGGGTTGTAGGTTCTCACCACATCATAATCGATTTTGGGGCCTACACACAGAGCTGTGTTGCTCGGTAGGGTCCATGGGGTTGTAGTCCAGGCTACAAAGCAGGGCGTTCCCCAGCCTTCCATCTCGGGTTTGGTGTCGATAGCCTTGAATATAGCTGTGACGGTGGTGTCCTTGACATCGCGGTAACAGCCGGGCTGGTTGAGTTCGTGGGTGCTCAATCCGGTGCCTGCTGCGGGTGAATAGGGTTGTATGGTGTATCCTTTGTACAGGAATCCTTTATCATAGAGCTGTTTCAGCAACCACCACACGCTCTCGATATAGCGGTTGTCGTAGGTTATATAGGGGTCCTGCATGTCTACCCAGTAGCCCATCTGGCGGGTCAGTGTTTCCCATTCACGGGTATATTTCATCACCTCGCGGCGGCAGGCGGCATTGTAGTCATCGACCGAGATTTTGCGGCCTATATCCTCTTTAGTGATACCGAGGCTCTTTTCCACTCCGAGCTCAACGGGCAAGCCGTGTGTGTCCCAGCCGGCTTTACGCTTCACGTGGAATCCTTTCATGGTCTTGTAGCGGCACACGATGTCCTTGATGGTACGCGCCATTACGTGGTGTATGCCAGGCATGCCGTTGGCCGAGGGCGGTCCTTCGAAAAATACAAATGATGGAGCGCCTTCACGCTCCTTTATGCTCTGCTCAAAGAGCGACTCACGGGTCCACTGGTCGAGCACATCCTTATTTACTGCCGAAAGGTCAAGTCCTTGATGACGTGGAAATTGCTTCTTCATATCTTAGTCTGTTTCAGTATCATTGGTTGAAAGAGGGCTACAAAGGCACTCTTTGGGCCACAAATATAAGAAAAATCCGCGAAATTAGGGTAAAGAATTGGAGCAATTCCGTGATAACTGCGTCAAAGTTTTGCAAAGTTTTGGGATTGTAGGTCGGATTAGTCTTGGAATTGAGCTGAGTGGACAGGACGATTCGTATCCGCGTCATACAAAATGATATGGAAATGAAGATATGCGACATAAGCTTTAACATATATCAAGTGACAGGCTCTAAGCCTCATTATACCAAAAGTCCACAAAGACATTCTATTTTGAAGTTCCTCCATTAAGCTGAAAAATGAGGAGGTTGCCCGGGGTGCAATGTAGTTTGGGTTGTGCAAGTGGTTTGAATGTCTTAATTTTGTATCTTGATTTTGGAAAGCACTAAGCTTTGAACTCATTCATACACACTATAAGTTGTTTCAATGAGTTCTGAAATTGACGTTCAATCTCAAATATTTGAATCAAACCATTATGCATACGCTGACTATTGACCAACCCTTTGTATTGGAGAATGGATTCCAACTACCGTCGCTCACTATAGCCTATGATACTTTCGGGCGGCTTAATGATGACCGTTCCAATGCAATATGGGTGTGCCACGCTTTGACTGCCAACAGCGATGTGGCCGACTGGTGGCCCCACACGGTTGAGAAGGGGCGTTTCCTTGATCCGGAAAAGTATTTTGTGGTGTGCGCCAATATTCTCGGCTCCCATTATGGGACCACCGGTCCTCTGTCTATAAATCCTGTCACAGGTGAACCTTGGTATGATACATTTCCTCAGATGACCGTGCGTGACATGGTGGCTGCCCACATGCTTCTGGCCCGTCATCTGGGGATCGAGAGCGTGGAGATGCTTATAGGCAGTTCGCTCGGTGGTTTCCAGTGTATGGAATGGGCTGTGATGCAACCTCAGTTTCCCCGCCGACTTGTGCTGATTGCCACCACACCTGTATCAAAGCCGTGGGCGGCCGCATTCAATGAGTCCCAGCGTATGTGTATCGAAGCTGATGAGACATACGGCCTGCCATGTGCCGATGCCGGCATGAAAGGACTATCCGCCGCCAGGTCGATAGCCTTGTTGAGCTATCGCGGACAGCGTGCCTATGACCTCACTCAGGCCGATACTCCCGAGAAACGCCCCCAGGGATATCCTTTGCAACGCAGGGTGCATTCTTATCAGACCCACCAGGGCGAGAAACTCTGTTCCCGATTCAATGCCTATTCCTACTATAGGCTATCACGCGCGGTCGATGCCCACGATATAGGGTGGGGTAGAGGTGGTGTTGAAAATGCTCTTTCCAGGGTGATAGCCCCAACTCTTGTGATTGCAATCGATGGTGACATACTGTTTCCTCCGGTCGATCATCGAGAGCTTGTCGAGTGTATACCCTGTTGTAAGTACCATGAGATTCAGAGTGACTATGGGCATGACGGTTTCCTCATAGAGTATGAGAAGCTCGACCGGTTGATTAAAGATTTCATGTCACATTATCCGGCATGATGTAGAAATTTTGTATCTTTGCCGATGCTCCAAAAAGAATTTTTGTCGTTAGAGAAAGCATCAATATGGAATCTAAACGTAAAGTGTGTATAGCTACAGGGACACGTGCCGACTGGGGATTGCTCAGCGCTATAGCCCGTGAGCTGTCCTCGCGTCAAGATGTCACATTGCAGATTGTAGCTACAAATATGCATCTTGACCCACGCTACGGCATGACGGTCAACGAGATAGTTGCCGATGGTTTCACCGTCGACGAGCGTGTGTCGCTACCTCCGCTGAGTGACAGCGAGGCCGACCGCGCCAGGGCTATGTCGCTATGTGCCCTGGGTATGGCCGACGCTTTTGACCGTCTCAAACCCGATGTTGTTGTTGTGTTGGGCGACCGTTATGAAATGCTTGCAGTCGCATCTGTTGCTACTGTGATGCGCATTCCTATCATACATATAGCCGGAGGTGAGATAACACGTGGCGCTATCGACGATTCCATACGCCATGCCATTACCAAGATGGCCTCGCTTCATTTGACTGCCACCGAGGAATATCGGCGTCGTGTAATATCTATGGGCGAGGAACCGCAACGTGTGAAAACCACAGGTGCCATAGGTGTATACAACGCCATGAATGAAAAGCTCATGACACTTGAGGCTTTGGAGCAGTCGCTCGGTTTCTCTATCGGTGACAATACTCTGCTTGTGACATTGCATCCTGTGACAATGGATTCGACCGACACGTCGACCCATGTCCAGGAGTTGCTCAATGCTCTTGATGCATTTAAGGAATACAACATACTCTTCACCTATCCCAATAATGATGCCCGCGGAGCGGTTATTATCGAGATGCTTGAACGTTATGCCGCCGGTCGTCAGGGGCGTGTTCACCTCATTCAGTCATTAGGCAAGATAAGATATCTATCGGCTCTGCAATTTGTAAAAGCTGTAGTGGGCAACTCGTCGAGCGGCATTGTTGAAGTACCGTCGATGAAAATACCTACTGTCGATATCGGTTCGCGTCAAGCCGGGCGGCTTGCTGCCGATTCAGTGATACATTGCGGTGTGACCTGTGGCGAAATAAAACGTGCCTTATCATTGGCGCTGAGCGAACATTGGCAGGAGAAATGCAAGGCCACCGTCAATCCTTATTACAGGCGTGATACCTTGCAACTCATTGTCAATGCAATCGTGGGAACTCCCATGTCGACACTACTGAACAAACAATTCTACGACCAGCCATGACGCCACTCTACATCATCCCGGCACGTGGTGGCAGTCGCGGTATCCCTCATAAGAATATCAAGGAACTCGATGGCAAGCCGCTCATAGCTTATAGCATTGAAGCCGCCAGGGAAGCTGGCGCTGATGACAGTCATATCCTGGTGTCTACCGATGACCCTGCTATTAAGGCTGTTGTTGAGGATTGTTGTGGGTTGACGGTGCCTTTTTTGCGGCCCGATTCACTTGCCACTGATATTTCCGGCTCGCGGGAGGTGATTCTGCATGCCATGGACCAGGCCGATGAAATGGGTATAGCCTATGATGTGGTTGTGCTCCTGCAACCAACCTCGCCATTGCGCGTAGCCTCCGATATTCTCGGGGCAATCTCCTTGTTTCATGCCGGCATTGATATGGTGGTGAGTGTGACCGAGGCTCCGTGCAACCCATATTATGACTGTTTTGAGTGTGATCCGGCTACCGGGGTGCTTCAGGTGTCAAAAGGTGACGGATTGATAACACGCCGACAGGATGCACCACATGCCTGGGTGTATAATGGTGCAGTATATGTAATATCGCCTGAATCAATCAGAAACATGCCGCTCGGAGCTTTCCCCAGCAGGTTGCCGTATGTGATGCCTAAGGAACGGAGCATAGACCTTGACACACCGCTCGACTGGATTGTTGCCCAGGCAATCATTGATTCAAACAAAGCCCATGAATGAAACTGAATATATAGTAAGCGAAGATGCTACACTGGTAGATGCTCTTGATAGGCTTAACAGACTGTCGGGCGGTATCATGACCTTGATGGTGGTTGACAGTGAGGGCGTGATGAGGGGTACACTGACCGATGGTGATGTGCGTCGTGCCTTGCTTGCCGGTGCTGGCTTGCACGACACGGTAAGGAAGCTGATGTTCCGTAACTTCAAGGCTATGCCGGTCAGCTCGGTTGATGTCGCCATGTTGAGACAGTATCGCGACCTGGGAATCAAGTTGCTGCCACTCCTTGATGACGAAGGGCATATCGAGCGGTTACTTGATCTTTCAGGTAATAAAACATTGCTACCGGTGAGCGCGGTGCTTATGGCTGGAGGTCGTGGCGAGCGATTGCGCCCTATGACCGACACATTGCCTAAGCCTTTGCTCCCAATCGATGGTAAAGCTATCATTGATTATAATATAGAGGCCCTCGCAGCTGCCGGAATTACCGATGTGACTGTTGCCACGAGATATCTTGCCGAGAAGCTTGAGTCTCATTTTTCATCGCCTGTGGCAGGCTTACATGTAAAATGTGTAAAAGAGTCGGAACCATTGGGCACCATTGGTGCATTGTCGCTGGTGGAGCGTAAGGATTCACAAGGGATAACACTGGTTATGAACAGCGACCTTCTTACTACAATCTCGCTGGAGGATATGTATCTCACCCACACCACACGGCAGGCCGACATTACTATAGCTGTAATTCCATATACTGTATCAGTTCCTTATGCAATCCTTTCGATCGACCCCTCGGGAACTATGGTGAAAGGGATTGAGGAGAAACCGGCCTACTCCTATTATGCCAATGCCGGTATGTATATGATATCCAATCGGTTGCTCGACGAGCTACGACCCGGGGAGCACATTGATGCCACCGACTTTGTAGAGAATGCTATAAAGGAGGGCTTGCGGGTGACATATTTCCCCATCAATGGGACATGGATTGATGTAGGCACTCCAAGCGATTTCAAGCAAGCTGAGGAGTTGATGAGGCACTTGCGCAACTTTTCAAACCGCTGACATGTTAGTATTGATGAAACCGCGGTTATGGCGTGCCGTGTGTAATCAATATATATTAAAGAAATTATAAAGAGACTATAAGGATATGGCTGACTCTAATTTTATAGATTATGTTAAGATATTGTGCCGCTCGGGCAAGGGCGGTGCAGGTTCCCGTCATTTTTACCGCGCCAAATATGTGCCAAAAGGTGGTCCCGATGGTGGTGACGGCGGTCGTGGCGGACACATCATACTGCGTGGCGACCGCAATATGTGGACCCTCTTGCCGCTGAAATATCGCCGGCACCTCTTTGCGGGCAATGGGCAGAGTGGTTCGGGTGGACGCAGCTTTGGTAAGGATGGCGATGACATCATTATCGATGTGCCTTGTGGCACAGTGGTGTTCGATGCCGAGACCGGTGAGTATCTTTGTGAGGTAACCTACGATGGTCAAGAGATAAAACTGCTCAAGGGAGGCCGTGGAGGCCTCGGTAACTGGCATTTCAAATCGGCCACCAACCGCACTCCGCGTTATGCCCAACCCGGTGAGCCAGCGGTTGAGCGCAGTATTATCCTGGAACTCAAGCTACTTGCCGATGTGGGTCTTGTGGGATTCCCTAATGCAGGCAAATCCACCTTGCTTTCGGCCGTTTCGGCCGCGCGCCCCAAGATTGCCGACTATCCTTTCACTACGATGGAGCCGCAGCTCGGGATTGTTCCTTACCGCGACAACCGTTCGTTTGTTATGGCCGATATACCCGGTATCATTGAAGGTGCCAGTGAGGGAAAAGGCCTTGGGTTGCGTTTTTTGCGTCACATCGAGCGTAATGCGGTATTGTTGTTTCTCGTTCCAGCCGATGCCGATGATATCACCGCTGAGTATAGAGTGCTGTTGAATGAGCTCGAGCAGTTCAATCCACAGCTCATGGACAAGCCACGCCTATTGGCTGTTTCAAAGAGTGATATGCTTGATGATGAACTTATGGAAGAAATAGCCCGTACACTTCCCGGGGATCTTCCCCATGTGTTCATCTCGGCAGTTACCGGTCAAGGGCTCACCGAGTTAAAGGATATGTTATGGAGTGCTATCAATGATGAGTCCAACCGCATCATCGGAGAAACCCCCATCACCCACCGCCCGCTCGACGGTCATCACAGAGTGCGTGAAGAAGATGAGTTCATATTTGAGAATGTTCCCATGCCCCAGGATGACGAAGAGGAGGACTTTGGCGAGGATTATGGCGGTGAGATGCTCGACGAGGATTATGACTGGGACGAGGATGTAGAGCCGGAGCCTATTGATGATGATAAAGAATGATGTGGAGCGTGTGCTCGAATTGCTTGCTCCGGCCCGCAATGCCGATATAGCCATAGCCGCCATTGACCATGGCGCCGACGCGGTCTATATCGGGGCCTCTCATCATGGAGCACGACATGCCGCAGGCAATTCAATCGATGATATCAAGCGAGTGGTTGAGTATGCCCACAGATTTGATGTGCGGGTATACGTAACCTTGAACACTCTCATATATGACGATGAAATCACAGCTGTGCAGCAACTTGTCAACGAGTTGTATCGAGTGGGTGTTGACGCTCTTATTGTGCAGGATATGGCTTTGCTTGAGATGCCATTGCCTCCTATAGCGTTGCACGCCAGCACTCAATGTGATATCAGGACTGCAGCCCGGGCTCGGTTCCTGCAAGATGTCGGTTTCAGTCAGTTGGTGCTTGCCCGCGAGCTTTCGCTCGATGAAATCAAGGAAATAAGAAAGGCTACCGATGTGCCTCTTGAAGCGTTTGTCCACGGAGCATTATGTGTGAGCTATAGTGGCAATTGCCAGGTGAGCCATATTGTTACTGGTCGTAGTGCCAATCGTGGAGAATGTGCCCAGATGTGCCGCCTTTCCTATGACCTTATTGAAGGGAATGGCGAAGTGGTGGTGAAGGATAAACACCTGTTGTCGCTTAAGGATATGAACCGGTTGTCGAGTCTCGCCGATATGGTTGAGGCCGGTATCGATTCGTTCAAGATAGAGGGGAGACTCAAGGATATGGATTATGTCAAGACTGTTGTCGCTGTGTATAGCAGGGAACTCGACCGTATCGTGCAAAACAGCGGTGGCCGATACCGGCGCCGCGGTAGAGGTCGTGTGGAACTGTCATTCAACCCTATGCTTGAAGACTCTTTCAATCGAGGGTATACCGATTATTTCTTGACTTGTCGACGTCCCTTGAAAAGCATTGCATCGATCGATACCCCTAAGAGTGCCGGCCGGCCTATTGGTGTCGTGAAACGTGCCCTGGGAAAGCAGCTTATCGTGGATTCTCAAGTGTCCATAGCCAATGGTGACGGTCTCACATACTTCGAGGCCGGAACCGGACGATTGAAAGGTTTCCGTGTAAACCGCACCGAAGGCCACAAGTTATTTTTGTCATCACCTGTCGATATCAACGCAGGCACGAAGCTTTATCGTAATCATGATATAAAGCGCGAGGCCTTGATGTCGGGCGTGACTGCACGCCGAGTGGTGGACCTTGACATGACACTGAGGATAAGCAGTGACAATACCCGCCTGATACTCGATGTACAGCCATGCGGTGGACAAGCATCGACTGCAACCATTGAATTGGCATCGCCACCCGTTGAGGCGCGTACCCCACAGTTGCAGGCACGTTGTGGCACATTGGCCAAACTCGGAGGTACTCCCTATGAACTGCATCATGTCGAAGATACCATTCCACCCGACATGTTTATAAGGCTTTCTGACCTTGCCTCTTTACGTCGCGAGGCAATCAGAGTCATGGAGGTAGCCCACAAAGTGTCATATACGGCTGAGAAAAGAGATATGGCAGTTTGCTCCCCATCGATCGACCGCACTCATCTTGATTACACTGACAATGTATCAAACCACTTGTCGCAATCTTTCTATGAGCGGCTCGGGGCCACTGTTACTGAGCCGGCCGTCGAACTTCAAGGGAGGCCGGGACGCAATGGCCATGACAGGCGGGTAATGTTGACACGCTATTGTCTGAGACGAGAACTTGGTTATTGCTTGCTCACACCACGCGGCAAGGATTTGTGTGGTCCATTGAAACTGAGAGGGGCAAATTTTGAAATGTCGGTCAATTTTGATTGTCGGCGTTGCGAGATGTCCCTGACAATTTAGGCTCCGACTCATAAAATTTCAGCCAACGACCCCGGCGAGGCTGAAATTTTATGAGTCGGGGCCTTGATATGATAACGACCCTGTCGGGCTCTCCTCATCTACTCATCTACCTTTGATCTTAAAAAGCGATGAGCTGGAATAATTATTGGCTAATTAAAAAACTTATTGTACTTTTGTAGCATTAACCCTTACTAATTATCACAATGAAAACAGAACGTATACTCGTTACCGGTGGTACTGGATACATCGGTTCGCACACAGTTGTTGAATTACAGCAGGCCGGTTATCCCGTAGTTATCATTGACAATCTGTCAAACAGCGACCGTGCTGTTTTGGATGGCATAGAGCGTATAACCGGAATACGTCCCGACTTCGTTGAAGCCGATTGTACCGATATAAATGCTCTGAAAGACCTCTTTGCCAAATACCCTGATATCAAAGGTATTATCAACTTTGCTGCAAGCAAGGCTGTCGGAGAGTCGATGCAGAAGCCTATTCTTTACTATCGCAATAACCTGAACACTCTGCTCAATCTCCTTGATCTTATGGGACCCAATGGTGTGAAAGGTATTGTATTCTCTTCTTCTTGCACTGTTTATGGAGAGCCCGATGTTAACCCTGTCACTGAGCAGTCACCTATCAAGAAGGCGACATCTCCCTATGGTAACACAAAGCAAATCTCGGAAGAGATTATCACTGATGTAATAAATGCAGGAGCGCCCTTCAAGAGTGTGATTCTGCGTTACTTCAATCCGGTAGGTGCGCACCCCACAGCCGAAATCGGTGAACTGCCTAACGGTGTGCCTCAAAACCTGATTCCCTACCTCACGCAGACAGCCATGGGCATACGTAAGGAGTTGAGCGTCTTTGGTAATGACTACAATACACCCGACGGGTCGTGCATACGCGATTATATCGATGTAGTCGACCTGGCCAAAGCTCATGTCATTGCTGTTGAACGTATGCTTCAGGACAAGAGCGACAAGAAGATTGAGATATTCAATCTCGGCACAGGTCGCGGAGTCTCCGTGCTTGAGCTTATCGCTGCATTTGAGCGCGCTACAGGTGTCAAGGTTCCCCATAAGATTGTAGGTCGTCGTGCCGGTGATATCGAGAAGGTATGGGCCAATCCGTCATATGCCAACGAGGTGCTCGGCTGGGTGGCAAATACTCCGCTCGATGATACCATGCGCTCAGCTTGGGCATGGCAGTGCAAACTGCGTGAGCGTGGCATCATGTAATTTATCAGATTATTGTAAAAAACTCATTTATACTTATTGAACTCATCGGCTATTCATCGAGTTTCGGTTAATGTTTATCAATAAGGCTGGGGCAATATGATACAAATTTTGTAGCCTCCTCCTCTTGGGCCCATAATGAGTTGTAATTGATATTTCGGTAATTCAATAAGTCAAAATGAGTAAAATCAAGAATAGAGTACTTGCAGCACTTGCTCTTCTGTGTGCGACATCCTGTGTATCGGCACAGACTACGCGTGAGATAATGGTTTCCGATCAGGAAAACTGTGCGGGACTCTATATCCCATACCCCGACAGTGCCGGTGTGCAGCCAATGACACCACCACCGTCGGGTTTTTCTCCTTTTTATATAAGTCATTACGGACGTCATGGTTCACGATATCTTCCGGCAGAACAGGATTATTACAATGTACTGATGCCGTTGCTCAAGGCTGCGTCGGCCGACAACCTCACCGGCTCGGGTCGTGAACTTCTTGAGCGCGTAAACAAGGTCTGCGATGATGCCCGTGGACGTGCCGGTGAACTCACGCCTATGGGTTATCGTCAACATCGTGATATAGCCGAGCGCATGCATGCCCGCTCTCCCGAGGTTTTCAGTGATGATGCTTGTGTCACGGCTGTCTCGAGTGTTTATATGAGGTGTGCCCACTCCATGTTTGCTTTCATCGGCCGGTTGAAGGAGCTTAACGCTGATTTGAACGTTCCAATGGAGTCGTCACAGCGTAACATGGCCTATATCAATCCTCTCAATGACGATGCCAGGAAGTATTATGACCGGGAGTCGTTCAAACCTAAATTTGACGCGTTCCGAAAGAAAATGATCAATTCCCGTCGACTTGTCGATGAGATTTTCACAGAACCTTCCTTGACACTTATCAATGTTAACGAGCAGGATGACTTCATGTGGGCGCTGTATCTGCTTGCGATTGATGTACCCAATACTGAGGCTGATGTCAATCTGTATGATTTTTTTACCAACGGCGAACTGTTCAATCTTTGGCAAGTGTTCAACTATGAATACTACACCAAGCATTCCTGCAACCCTGATAACGGTGGTGTATTCCTTGAAAGCATAAAGCCATTGTTGGCTAATATCCTAAGCGAAGCCGACCGATATATTGCCGCTGGTGAGCATGGCGCCACGCTGCGTTTCGGACATGACAGCGCCCTTATTCCACTGGCATCATTGCTTGGCTTCCAATTGGCTTCCGGACGGGAAAATCGACCTGAAGAGTTGTACAAGACATATACCGACTACAGGGTATCGCCTATGGGCGCCAATATCCAACTGTTGTTTTACCGTAATGCCACCGGTGAAGTTCTGGTAAAATTTCTTTTTAATGAAAACGAGGTAGGCATTGGTGGTTTGGAGACCGATATTTTCCCATATTACCGTTGGTGTGATCTGCGCCCTGTGTTGGGTGAATTAGTAAATCCCAGGACTCATTTTTAAATTATCAGTAACAAGTGAACCGCATAGGTAAATTATATTTTCGCTACGGAACAATGGGCTCGGCCAAGACTGCGCTGTTGCTCACTACTGCCTATAATTTTGAGGAACGTCACATGCACTACAAGTGCTTGAAGCCGGTAATCGACACCCGCGAGGCCGATAGTGTCATAAAATCACGTATCGGTATTGAACGCCGCTGTGACTGGATATATCATGATACCGACCTCTATTCCTACGCAAGGGAGCTGTTCGAGACAACTGGCAAGATTGTCGACTGGTTTCTAATTGATGAAGCCCAGTTCCTCACCCCCGACCAAGTTGACCAGTTGTCGAGAGTGGTCGACGACTATGGATGCAATGTCATATGCTATGGGTTGCGTACCGACTTTCAATCCCATCTGTTCGAAGGCTCACGCCGACTTTTTGAAATAGCCGACACTATCGATGAAATCAAATCGACATGCAGCTGTGGCCATAAAACCATCATCAATGCCCGCATCGACTCGCGTGGTGATTTTGTCAACGAGGGTGCACAGGTCGAGATAGGCGGTGATGACCGCTACATAGCGGTGTGCCGCAAGTGCTGGCGTAATAAGCGCATCGAGCAATCATCGCGCGATGTACTGCCTTTCATATGATTTTGACTGACTTGCCGACAAGAAACCAAGATAAGGTGTAATAAATACCGCTTTATTACGTTATATCTTAGATATAGGATTGTATTATTGACGTTTATGAAAAAGATATATAAGTTATTGTTTTGTGTGGTGCTCGCGGCTGTCACTCTTTCTGCTGGAGCCAAAGCTCCATATGTTCCGGCAGTCGAAGATCTCAGTTATAAAGTGATGTATAAATGGGGACTTATTTCCAAACAGGCCGGCACTGTCAAGCTCTCTACCCACTCCTTTGAGGATGGCATGTTCAAGTCTATTCTTGTAGGACGATCAGCCAAGTGGGCCGATAAGTTCTATTCAGTGCGAGATACCCTTATCGGTACTATAATGGAAGAATCGCTTGAACCCATATATTACGAGAAGATAGCCTATGAAGGAGGTGAGTTCAAGCGTGACGTGATTGAGTATGACCGGTCGGTCGTGGGCAAAGTGCTGGGCGACTGCAAGCGGTGGCGTCAGAAGAAGGAGACCGATTCCATTGTCCATAGCACCAAGAGCATCACCGGCACCGGTATCACCCTCGACATGCTGTCGTCGTTCTACTACATGAGGCACATTGATTACCCCGCTATGAAGGTCGGGGACAGTGTGGTGACCAATATATTTTCAGGACAGAAGAAAGAAATATTGAAAATTACCTATAACGGTATAAAAATTATTGAGGTAGAGGGAAAGAAATATGTGTGCTACCATATCAAATTCTCCTTCACATCGGGCGACGGCAAGAAAAGCAGTGACGATATGTCGGCATGGATTTCCAATGACTACCGCCGCATTCCTGTCATGCTTATGGGAAATCTTCCCGTAGGTTCCATACGCTGTTACTATCAGGAACTGTGATATTCCAGATGTGCTGACAGGAATACAGGATAAGGCTGTTTGAAAATACTATATTGTTAGTATTGACAGACGCCTTTTTTATTACGACTTTTGTTGGCCTTTTATATTTGATTCAAAAATGTTATTGTCAGAACTCAAACAGGGGGAAGAAGCAGTAGTTGTAAAGGTCCATGGCCACGGTGCGTTCCGCAAGAGGGTAATGGAAATGGGATTCGTGAGAGGACGGCGCGTACTCGCTGTGCTCTCAGCACCCTTGCACGACCCTATCAAGTATAGCCTGATGGGTTATGAGGTTTCATTGAGACGGGCCGAGGCGGAGCATATTGAGGTGCTCCCGGTTGAGAACAGTGGTTCTTTGGAAAGTAACATGCTCCAAAAACATTCCATCGTCGATACCCCATTTAACCCAGAGCATGTAGCCGATTTCAAGGGACATTCACACACTATCAATGTTGCTTTGATAGGAAATCCCAATTGTGGAAAGACCTCGCTGTTCAATATAGCTTCAGGTGCATCGGAACATGTGGGAAACTACAGCGGTGTCACGGTCGACGCCAAGAAGGGCTCCTTTGAATATGGAGGTTATACGTTCAACCTCATAGATCTCCCCGGTACCTATTCTTTGTCCTCATATTCGCCGGAGGAATTATATGTGAGACGTTATCTGAGCGAGGAGCATCCCGATGTGATTCTCAATGTTGTAGATGCCAGCAATCTTGAACGTAATCTCTATCTTACTACGGAGCTCATCGACATGGACCACCCTATGGTGATCGCTCTGAACATGTATGACGAGTTGCAACGGTCGGGCAACCACCTGGACTACGAGGCTCTCGGTGGTATGATAGGTGTCCCGATTGTCCCTACCACGGCTCGTACAGGATTGGGAATAAACGATCTGTTTGATGTAATAATTCAAGTTTATGAGGGGGTCAACACTCAGGTGAGGCATGTACATGTATCGCTGGGCAGCGACGTTGAGGAAGCATTGAATGTCATCAAGGATGAAATAAAGAAAGATGATACCAAACTGTTGCATTTCGCGCCGCGTTACCTGGCAATGAAATTGCTCGAGCGGGACAGCGAGATTGAGAAAATGATAGGGGAATTGAAATCGGCTCCCTCTATCATCGCTACCCGCGACAGGTTGTCGGCCCAGGTTGAAAAAATACATGACGAGGATATCTCCTCCATTGTTGCCAATGAAAAATATGGATTCATCGCTGGAGCACTTGCCGAGACTATGAAGCGCAATGATGTTGGACAGGTGACATCGACCCAGATTATTGATACATTTGTTACCAATAGGTTGTTTGGGTTCCCTATTTTCATCGTTATTATGCTGGCTATGTTCTGGCTTACATTTGCAATAGGCGAGTATCCCAAGGGTTGGATAGAGAGTATTGTGGGATGGCTCAGCCAGGTAGTGGACAACCACATGCCTTCAGGCCCGCTGAAGGACCTCCTTGCCGATGGTGTGATTGGGGGAGTAGGTGGTGTGATTGTTTTTCTCCCCAATATATTGATTCTCTATTTTTGTATCTCCTTTATGGAGGATTCAGGCTATATGGCACGTGCCGCCTTCATCATGGACCGGTTGATGCACAAGATCGGGTTGCATGGCAAGTCATTCATACCGCTTATGATGGGATTTGGCTGCAATGTTCCGGCAATTATGGCCTCAAGGTCAATCGAGAGCCGTTCGAGCCGTATCATCACAGTGCTGATAAATCCGTTCATGTCGTGTTCGGCACGATTGCCTGTATATGTATTGCTTGTGGGAATGTTTTTCCCAAATCATGCTGCACTCGTTTTCTTGTTCCTTTATCTCACCGGTATTGTCATGGCCGTTTTGACAGCCCGCCTTTTGAGAAAATTCTGGTTCAAAAAGGATGAGACACCTTTTGTAATGGAACTGCCTCCTTATCGTATGCCCACTATGAAAGCTACATTGCGGCACATGTGGGCCAAAGGTAAAGAGTATCTGAAGAAAATGGGCGGTATCATTCTCGTGGGCAGTATGATAATTTGGGCCTTGAACTATTTCCCGCTTCGTGATGACGCCCCGGCAGCAGCACAGAGCGATACGGAGACCGTAGAGGATAACGATTCCTATCTCGAGATGCTCGGCAAGACTATCAATCCGCTCATGAAACCTCTGGGTTTTGAATGGCGCTCGTCAATAGCCGCCCTTGCCGGTCTGCCGGCCAAGGAAATCGTTGTCTCGACGATTGGTGTGCTCTATACCGGAGATGAAAATGTGGACGACTCCTCGCTTGCGACACGCCTCGAGGCTTCCAATGATTTTTCGGCGGCAAGCGCGTTGAGTTTCATGGTTTTTATTCTTCTGTATTGTCCATGTATAGCTTCGATTACAGCGATATCCAGAGAAACCGGCTCATGGCGCTACGGTGCTTTCTCAGTGTTCTATAATACCGCTCTTGCCTGGGTCGTATCGTTGATAGTATACAATATCGCCATATTGTTCTGATTGGAACAATATGGCGATATAGATTATTGATTTGGATTTTATTGCACAATTGTTAGAGAGCGGCCTGAAAGCCCTCTTATGAAATCGGCGGCCGGCATCGCTCTCTTTCCCGATGGTTGAAGCATGGTAACCTCGAGACGCTTGTCGGCACAGTCAACATACATCCTGTCGCCATCAACGGTTATGTGTGAGGGTTCGTTCATGGCTGTCGTTTCATCAACCACAGTAGTGATGATTTTGACAGATGATGGCTCTGTGTCACCTATTCCCATCATAGTCCAGGCCGCAGGGTAGGGTGATAGACCTCTCACGTGGTTGTGTACCTCGCGGGCGGTGCGCTTCCAGTCAATCTTGCAATCCTCCTTGAAAATTTTTGGAGCAGGCGTTGGTTCTTCACCTTGCAGCAATTTTTCCTGCGGTACAGGGGTGAGGTCACCGGCTGTGATATGTTCTACAGTGTCAAGCGTGAGACGGGCTCCGATATGCATCAGGCGGTCGTGAACCTCGCCGACAGTCTCATCGGGACCTATCGTGATACGCTCCTGGGCAAGAATGTCACCGGTGTCAATCTCGTGGCGCAACATGAAGGTCGTTACACCGGTCTCGGAGTCCCCGTTCATTACAGCGCGATTTATGGGCGCCGCTCCACGGTAGCGGGGGAGAAGAGAGGCGTGGAGATTGAATGTACCAAGGCGAGGCATTTGCCATACTACCTCGGGAAGCATTCTGAATGCTATGACAATGAATAGGTCGGCCTGCAGTGATCGTAACTCTTCGACAAAAGCCTCATCTTTGAGTCTCACGGGTTGCATGAGGTGAAGATTATTCTGCAGCGCGTATTGCTTGACAGCTGAGTGCAGTAACTTGTGTCCGCGGCCGGCCGGTTTGTCGGGCATTGTTACCACGCCCACAATATTGTAGCCGTTGGCTACGAGAGCGTCCAGGCTTTCCACCGCAAATTCGGGGGTACCTAAAAATACTATGCGTAGATCTTTCTTATCCATAAATGTATTAGAGTGAAGCACTGATGGCACGCCACAGGGTATCATCGGGTACCGGTGCTGTAATGTTTATAGGAAGTTTTGAAACCGGGTGTATGAAGTTGACACTTCGTGCAATCAGCGATATGCTGCCATCGGGGTTGCTTCTTCGGTCACCATATTTAAGATCGCCCTTTATGGGACAACCGATAGCCGATAGTTGCACGCGTATCTGGTGCTTGCGTCCGGTGAGGAGGTTTACCTCAAGCAAGTGGTAACGGTCGCTCGATGCGATGTGACGGTATTGGAGTACTGCCTTTTTTGCATCTTTCGACCGAGGTTGAAGCGCTGCATATGACTTATTGTTCCGTTCCACAGTCGTGATATAGTGAGTGAGTGTATCCGACTCCCTGGGAGGCATGTTGCGGGTGATTGCCCAGTAGGTCTTGTGTACCTCTCCGTTGCGGAACATCTCATTGAGACGCGTGAGTGCCTTGGAAGTTTTGGCGAAAATGACAATGCCGCCCACGGGACGGTCGAGACGGTGCACAACACCGACGAAGACATTCCCCGGCTTGTTGTATTTCTCTTTGATCCACCCTGCCACTATCTCGCTGAGTGGTGTGTCTCCGGTCTTGTCACCTTGGACAATTTCACCGGGAGCTTTATTGACGATGATTATGTGATTGTCTTCGTAGAGTACTTCCATCTTGTATTTCTATAGATCATTAAGATTATTTAATACCGACAGGACGGTTATGATTGAAAATAATATAAGAATGGCCAGCATGATTTTTTCACCAGTGGTGAAGAGTGGTGGAGCTTTACTGCCTGTAACAGGACGGTTATTCTCTCTCCGGGCTATGATATAGAATATTATGCCGCTCAGAAAGAATACCGATGTAGACATGAATATGTCGAGACCTCCGGCATATATCATCCAGAGGCAGAACAAGGAGCACATTGCTCCTATTACACGCATTCTTGCCCGGCGGTTGCGTGACATCACGCCAAGCCCGTTTTTTTTACCGGCACTTTTCATCAGGTAAAGACCGCTGAAAAGATATGCCGGAAGTATCATCATGCCTGTCACTGTCAGAGCCGCGAGATACACATCCTTGGCTACAATGACAAGAAGGAGAAATATCTGCATTATGAGACTGGCAAAGAACAGTCCGATATAGGGAGTCCCATGGCTGTTCAATTTCAAGAACCTGCGGGGAAAAATGCCTACGGTAGCCGCTTCATATGGCACTTGGGCACATACCAGAGTCCATGATACCCAGCCTCCAAGCAGAGATATTATTACTGCCAGGAGGACAAAGTAATAGGCCCATTCTCCGCATGTCTCGCGGAGAATATAGGCGGCCGAGGGGTTTTCGAGTCCGGCAAGACGAGCCCGGTTCATAAGGCCGTAACACAGCACGGCTACAAGGAAATACATTATCCAGGCTACTGAAAAGCCTGTGATGCCGGCTTTCCCCACATCGCTGGGTTTACGCGCCTTGGCCGACATCATCACTGCTCCCTCGATACCTATGAAGCACCACAGGGATACCATCATTGTGCTTTTGATCTGGGTTCCTATATTGCCAAGTCCTCCATCGGGAATCCAGAAATTGCGGGTGAAAATGCCGGCTTTGAAATTGATTGCCATCAGAACTATCATGACAATAATAACGAGGACCTTAATGATTGCCAGTGAATTGTTGATGAATTTGGCCGTTCTCAATCCATTGCCCACGATGGCATACATGAGCCATATGATGCATGAGCCAAATATCACCTGCGATATCTTGTTGTCCATCATCACCGGAAAGAAAGCACCGAAGGTGTCATTGAGCATAATGGCATAGGCTACGTTGGCAAAAGCAGTGCAAAGCCAATATCCCCAGGCCACGTTGTAGCCTGTGTAGTTGCCCCAGCCCTCCTGGGCATATTGGTATATGCCAGCTTCGAGGTCGGGCCTACGGTCTGAAAGAGTTTTGAACGTGTTGACCAGCAACATCATTCCGGCTGCAGTAATTACCCATGCAATCATTACCGCTCCGGCACCTGAACCGGTGGCCATGTTCTGCGGTAAATTAAAGATACCGCTCCCCACCATCATCGCAAAGACAATGGCTGTGAGTCCCCAAAAACCCAGTTTGATTCCTTGCTTAGACTCTGATTGCTTCAATTTTGTGATTGTTAACTCTTGGTTGATAGAGAATATTGATGGTTTGCCGCGGGGGGGGGCGTGCTAAAATGGGCTTAATTGAGCGTCTCGCTCAATTGTGTCGCTATCTGTTTCATTCCCTCGATATTGGGGTGACCTGCAGTCTTGTCGATGTCGTGCAATTCGATATATCGTATTCCGTAATGATTGCATGCCTCCTTTATTGCACCGGTCACCTCTTCTTTCAGACCGTCATTAATGATATAGATTATCTCAGTGTTGATGTATCGCTCGGTCATGAACGATAACATGTAGGTGAGAGCCGGTTTGAACGATTTGAGGTCCTCGGCTGTCCATGAGTCATAGATGAGCTTACCCAGCGGGGAATTGGCCCATGAATCATTGGTGGCTCCAAATATGAAAATCATATCGGGGCAACCCAGGTTATCCATGCGGGCTATGAATGAGATGGCCGAGTAGTCGTCTCCGCGGTAGCCTGTGTTGCACACTGTCGATCCTGAGTAGGAATTGTTGGTGTCCAGGCGGTAGCCGTTGTCTTTGATGTATCGGTGCCACCAGGTTTGCTCCACACTGTTCACATCGGTCATCTTAGTGCGTGGTTGAGTGTAATACCACACGAGATTGCTTGATGGCTGTACAAATTTTTCATAGGTGGAATAAGAGTCTCCCAGGATTGAGATGCTCTTGGCATAGTCGGCGGCATTGAGACAGAGGCTCATAAGCAGCGACAGTGGAAGTAGAATTGCTTTATACATAATGGTGATTGTTCAAGTTTTACGCAAAAGTAACAATTATTGGCTACAGTACAAAGCCGGTGATAAAAAACAACGTCAGGCTCTATCACAGAAGAGGTGGTTGGATGTGGATAAGTCTATGATATATAGATGTAAAAATTTACCCGGTTCAGATTTGAACCGGGTAAACATTTATGATGCTGTTTCGCCTTGTCTGTCAGTGCTACCTGATCAGATGTGCAGGTCGTTCATCACTTTCTTTATGCTGGCTTCGGCACGTTCTATGCATGCATCGTAGTCCTCCTTGGAGGCCAATGTATCCTTGACCTCGATGTAGAATTTGATTTTGGGCTCTGTTCCTGAGGGGCGTACGGAAACCTTGGTGCCGTTGGCACAGAAGTACTGGAGCACATTGGAGGTTGTGGGCATGTCGAGTTTCTCTACCTTGCCGGTAGCGACATCGGTCTTGGTCAAAGCATCATAGTCTTTGATAGTGACGATGGGTGAACCGCCGAGCTCTTTTGGCGGGTTTGAACGGAAATCGCGCATCATCTGCTGTATTTCCTCAGCTCCGGTCTTGCCGGTGCGTACAACCGAAATTCCTTTCTCGCGTGAGAAGCCATATTTCATGTAGATGTCCTGGAGCATTGCCATGAAGTCCATGCCTTTCTCCTTGGCCCATGCTGCAGCCTCAGCCATAAGAGAGATAGCTGAAACAGCATCCTTGTCGCGGGCAAAAGTCTCGGCGAGGAAGCCGTAGCTCTCTTCACCTCCACCCAGATAGCGTGCAACGCCCTCGTTGTCGCGTATCACAGCTGCAATCCACTTGAAGCCGGTGTAGCAGTCATACATCTTGATATGGTTGGCATCGGCAATCGCCTTGATGGTCTCGGTGGTCACGATTGTCTTGACTATATACTCGTTGCCTGTGAGGCGGCCAAGCTCCGCATTTCGTGTCATCAGGTAGTTGAGAAGTATCATTACGATCTGGTTGCCGTTGATGAGCACATATTCGCCCTTGGCATCGCGCATCACGCAGCCTATACGGTCGGCATCGGGGTCGGAGGCCATTACCAGGTCTGCACCTACTTCTTTGGCTTTGGCTATTGCCATAGTCATGGCCGGTGGATTCTCAGGGTTGGGTGATTCAACAGTGGGGAAGTCTCCACTGGTCACGTCCTGTTCGGGAACATGGATTATGTTTGTGAAGCCATAGTTGGCCAGTGACTCCGGTATGAGGTGCACACCGGTACCATGAATAGGTGTATAGACAATTTTCATGTCGGCGTGCTTCTTGATGAGCTCGGGGCTAAGCGACAGGCTCTTTACATCGGCAAGGAAAGCCTCGTCGACATCACGGCCTATGATGTTTATGCGCGATTTGTCACCCTGGAATTTGATGTCCTCGGCCTTGATTTTGTTCACATGGTCAATGATGTTGACATCGTGGGGGGCGATGATCTGTGCTCCGTCCTCCCAGTAGGCCTTGTAGCCGTTATACTCCTTGGGGTTGTGTGAGGCGGTGATGTTGACGCCGCTCTGGCAGCCCAGGTGACGTATGGCAAACGACAGCTCGGGGGTAGGGCGGAAGTTATCAAAAAGGTATACTGTGATACCGTTGGCCGAGAAGACATCGGCTACAATCTCGGCAAACTTGCGTGAGTTATTGCGCACATCGTGGCCTACGGCTACCTTGATTTCGGGAAGATCCTTGAATGCTTCTTTCAGATAGTTGGCGAGACCCTGAGTGGCTGCGCCTACGGTGTATATGTTCATGCGGTTGGTTCCGGCTCCCATTATGCCGCGAAGACCGCCTGTGCCAAATTCCAGATCCTTGTAGAACGACTCGATGAGCTCGGTCTTGTCATCGGCGTCCAACATACGTTTTACTTCGGCGCGTGTCTCGGCGTCGTAGCCTTCGCCCAGCCAAGTCTGTGCTTTGGCTGTTACTTGTTTAATCAATTCGTTGTCCATGATAATATATTTGAATACTAATATTGGCTATGGTTTAGCTACATCAAGCCCTTCGATGGGCTCTGAATAATTTACTTTACGGCAAAGATAAACTTTTTCAGCTATTCAATATACTTTTTATATGCATTATTTGTTCGGTGGACCAATCTTTTTTTCGATTATTTTGATAATGGGCACGTAACAGATTAAAATTTCCTAAATTAGGGCATTATGTACCAATATGAAAAGTATATTCGATGAACTCATTAACGATATCTATTTTTATCGCGTGCCGTCTAAAACCGATTGGTGGAGGTGGTCACGTTGCCGGCTGCATCGGTAACCATGAGGTTGACCGTGTGGCGCTTGGCTGCGGGCAGTCGGTTTCTGTCGATTTTGTAGCTCAGTGTACCGGTCTTGCCATCGAGTTCAAACATCACCCACTTGCCGTCGATTTCTCCACGGTAGGTTTCTATGCCCGACAGATTGTCGCTGATTTTATATGTCACGACTCCCCGTGCTCGCCATTTCTCGGGCGTCACGGGCGTGATGG
This sequence comes from Clostridiales bacterium, assembly GCA_023666645.1. Classification (GTDB taxonomy): domain Bacteria; phylum Bacteroidota; class Bacteroidia; order Bacteroidales; family Muribaculaceae; genus JAAVFS01. The sequence continues at coordinate 202,159 of JAMPBP010000001.1, read as the reverse complement.
TCGGAGCTTTCTCGTCGGTTATCACCCGGTATTTACCAAAGCGGGTGATGCGGGCTGTCAGTCTGTTGCCTTGCAAGTGGTTGGTTGCAACCGCCTTGGGGTTCTTGCTGTCAACCCTGGCAATGATGTATCGTTGGGGATCTATCCCGGCAGCGGGTTGATAGGGGAGGGTGAGTGTCACCTCTCCGCTCAGGGGTGTGTGGCGGTCTCCTACAATGTAGGTGGGGGCTTGCTGTCCCGGGGTCTCGATGGTTTCAAAGGGGATGTGTGAGTCATCGTACATCGTCCCGGCCGGAATAAAGAGTTTGGCTCCGTCGGTAGCTGTGAGTGTGTGGTCGCTGTCGTAGCTCAGTGCCTTGGCTGCTTTATTGCTGTCGGTGGCAAGGGAACTCTTGACTCCACGTATGGTAAATGGTACTTTTTTCACGTTACCATGCTCGTCACGCAGTAGGAATTGAAGTTTGTAGTCGCGCTCGCTGTCGATGATTATCGAACCGTCACCGGTAGCGCTTACTATGTCGCCCAGTGGTTGGGACTGCGGTACATGGGTGGTCATGTTCCACGAGTTGTCGTCGATGACGTCGCCATATTCAACAAGAGTGTTCACCGCGCGGGAACGGTCAAAGTCGATATGGTCAATGACCCGGTGGTAAATGGTGTCGCCGTCGAGCAGCAGGGTCATGTATTTGATGCCGTAGATATTGGTTGTACCCGGCATGCGGTCATAGGCTTTTATTCCCGGTACAACGCGACCCCAGGCTGTGAATGGCTGTGACAATGTAGTGCCGCTGCGGAACCTTGCTTTGCCCCCACCATCGACTGTACCTCCTTTAGGATACAGTGCGAGTGCTCTCACTTCTGGCGCAACATTGTCCTTGATCGATGAGCGATAGTAGGCCATGGGGTCGAGCGCGTGCTCGGTGATGGCGTCGCGCACGTCCATGTGCAAGTGGGGACCTCCCGAGGAGCCGGCGTTGCCGCTGCGTCCTATAAGTTCGCCCCGGCCCACGGGTATCTCACCGGGGGAAAACTCGGTGTCGATTCTGAAACTTTCCATGTCATACTGCCGGTCTCTTACCGGTGTATCGATCTTGCTTGAGAATGATTGCAGATGACCGTAGACGGTGGTGAGTCCAAGGTCGGGATGGGTGACATAGACTGCTCGTCCGAACCCCCACGGTGACACTACGACACGGCTCACATAACCATCGGCGGCACAATACACTGGAAGCCCTGTGCGTCCCTGGGTCTTGAAGTCGAGGCCCGAATGGAAATGGTTGGAACGCAGCTCTCCGAAGTTGCCGCTCAGCAGCAACGGTATGTCGAGGGGGACGCGCAGGCGGGCCTCAGCCGGAGAGGCCGGGGTAGTGCCTACCGTTTGGGCCGAAGCTGAGAAAACCGTGACCGCCATTATTGTGGCGGCCACGGTCAAGTGGTTTAATATCATGATTCTGGTCAGGTGTAATGTAACGATGTTACTTCTGGGCTGTGAACGACCCGGTAGCAACCTGCTGGTAGGCCCATACACCGGCCTGGCTGGTTTCAACGCGCATTGTGGAGCCGTCGGGGGTTATCATGTCGACATGGGTGTCATCGACAAATGTCATGAGGGGATAACTCTCTTCACCGTTGACATAGCTCCATGTGCGGCTGTCGCTGTCAAAGTCGAGGCGCACAGTGCTCCCGTCGTTCTCGCTGGTGATGGTGTAGCCTTTGCCGTCACATTCCACGATATAGCGGCCATCCTTGCCGTCGATTACCTTGGTGCCGCATGCCACGGGATTCTCACCGCTCCAGAATTCGATGCTGTTGAGAACGACGAGGTCGGCAATGGCCGATACCTCATAGACCGGTACAAGCCAGAAGGCAAAGAATACCAGCTCGTTGACAAATTTAGAGCCAATGGTATTGTTCCAGGAGAGCAACTTGTTGGTGAGAGTGAAAGAACCAATGCACGAAGTGCACATCATTGAAGCTGTGAGTGTGAGCACCAGTGCAACGCTGAGATACGATTTTTTCATAATTGTAATGTATAAGTGTGAACTTTTTTATTCTTAACGTCAGGAATTGATATATTGTTTGCAACGGATGTAGAATTTCATGACTTTTTCTACATATACCACGGTTTGGCGACCTCTGAAATATCCCCATTTGCACACCGGGTCGTTGTAATACTCGGGCATGGATTTGAGCAACAGGCACTCGGCCACGTTACCGTCCCACACCTGGGGGTTGTAGCCATGCTTGCCGGCAAGGGCTATGGCGTCGTAGATATGGGCAAGGCCGGCGTTGTAGGCACCAAGGACAAACTTGGTGCGTTCGGTGGAGTCGCTCACATGTTTGGATAGTGCCCGGTCGAGGTCGCGCAGCACACGTGTTGATATTTCTATGCTGTTGCCGGGATTGTCCATGGTAGCCGGGTCTCCGCCATAGGCTTTGGCGGTAGAAGGCATTATCTGCATTATGCCGCGGGCACCGGCCCACGATACACGTGTGGTGTCAAACTGGCTCTCGATATATCCCTGGGAGGCCAGCAGGCGCCAGTCGTAGCCGATTGTGGCGGCATGCTGTCTGAACAGGTCGTCGTAGGGCGATATGTGGCCACGGGTAAGGTCAATGTTTACTGTGGTGGCGGGGTCGGTCTTCGACAGCTCGAAGTAGCGACGCAGTAACCCTGCACGGGTACTGCGTGGGCGGTCACCGCTTATCCACTCGTCGATGCTGTCGGCAAGCCACTGGTGGCGTGGACTCACGGCCCAGGCCGACCGTTGTGGAAAACTCAATGCGAGAGTGACGTCAAGGTTGGGATAATATGTGCGGTTAAGGCGCGCTATGTCGCTGTCTATTACCGTGAGTGGCAGGGTGCCGTCTGATACCATTTCGATGAGATCCTCGGTGATAAGGGTGTCGCGGTCAATGGCGTGGATCATGATGTCGCCTCCGAGTTCGGCGTTGAGGTTGAGCATGCGGTAGTAATACTTGGAGTCTTTCTCCACATAGACCTCGTGGCCTGGCAGTTGAGTGACATCGGTGATGAGTGGGATGCCGGCACGGCGTGGCTGCACCAGTACTTGATGGGTCTCTGAGAGTGGACCGCAGTCGATGACATGGTCGCGGTATTCGGCTGTTACCGGTACCGGGTAGGCTATGAGGTCTACCTTGTCGCTGTCGAGCATCTCGATCATGCTCGACAGACTGGGTGCCACATGGATATCGAGCGTCATCGACTTGTCGGCAGCCAGGCGTTTCACCATCGAGTAGTCGAGGCCCATCGAGTCCTCGCGGTAAATGAAGAATGAGGTAGGGCTATAGAGGGTGGTCACACGCAGGGTGTCGGGATACTCCCCCACTGTGAGGCGGTCATGAATTTTGGTATTGGTGTCGGTGCATGACAATCCGGTCAACAGCAATGTCACTGCTATTAAAGCTGATGGTAATATGCCTTGTTGCAATTTCATTGAATCATGGTCAGAGCTTGGTGGGACACCGTCCCATATTCTTTTTTTCAATGGAATGCTTGTTACATCCCTACTACGCGTGTCGATATACCGTCGGGTTCGGTTATGTAGCCCTTTACAAGGGAGTTGTTCTCCCATTCACCTGTCAAAACGGCTCCGTCCTTGTTGATGTAGATACCTTTGTCAAAGTTGCCCATATTCAATGTGCCGACATATACCGCGTCACCATACCATACAGCAAAACCGCGGCCATGAGGATAACCGCCTACAATGTCTCCATCATAGTCCAACTTGGTGTCGGAGTTGTAAAAAGAACTCCAGTTGCCCGGTCGGTTATGGTGCCACACGGTTTGGTCGCTGCTGCCAAATCGGTAATTGTAATCTTTGAGGAATTCCTTAAGATATTTAAGTCTTAACAAGATGTCATCGTGGTTGATATATTCGTTGTAAAGGGCGAGATTATATAGCTCGATGGCATCCTCAACACGTATCTGACTGCGTTTCGAGGCTGAGATACCCCGGGTGTTTTCAAGCAATGTTGTGTTTCCGGCAAAAACAGCGGCACCGGGAAAATCATGGAATACATGCATCCTTAGTGTGCCTGATGCCGGAGCTGCATCAAAACCGCCTTCACCGATATATTCCAGAGCCTTGACATAGGGGTAGATACGCTCATATCCCTTCTTGTATCCTTGGGTGCCCATGAAGTTGTAGCGGGAATCTTTGCCTGCTATCTTTCCTGCCTCTTCGTAGTTGATACACTCGGGGTGAAATATATACAGTTCAAGGAGTTTTTCCTTGGCCTCGGTGAATAGATGGTCAACATTGGAAGGATAACCGGAGTAATTGTATTCACCCTCTTCCCTCAGTACTTTGATAGCCTCGCTGAGATCTTTCTCCACGCCAAGCATCTCATCACCGTTTATGAGCATGTCGGCATATGTGAGCATACAGTCGAGGTCGTTGATGCGCGCCCCGTTTTTCAGTGCCCAGAGCGCTTTGTCTCCATCCCCGGTATAATTGGCACAGTAATTGAACAACTTGTATGATGCGTTACCGGCGACAATGGTGTTACCGTTTTTTTTAGATAGCTTCTCCAATGCGCTTATCAATCCGTCTATATCACCGCTCTGCTCACATGACTCTACTTTTTTTTGAAGATATGAGGTTGAGTTCAGATATAGATATATACCTGAAATCATGGCGATGATTGTGACAGCGATTGCCGGAATAAGAATCTTTTTCAACATAGATGGGGAAGGAGAGTCGGTTAGTATTCAAATTTGCCTTTTTCGCTGATGATGGTGAGCGATGGAGCGTCGGCCGCTTCCACACGGCCCACGATGCGGGCATCGATACCAAATTCGGCGGCGATTTCGATAACACGTTGTGCATGTTCGGCCGGGAGGTATACTTCCATGCGGTGGCCCATGTTGAATACTTTGTACATCTCGGCCCAGTCTGTTCCGCTCTCGCGCTGAATGAGGTCAAACAGCGGGGGCACAGGGAATAGGTTGTCCTTGATCACATGAAGCTTGTCGATGAAGTGCAGAATCTTGGTTTGGGCACCTCCCGAGCAGTGAATCATTCCATGAATGTCGGAACGCATCACATCGAGCAGGCGTTTGATAACCGGGGCATAAGTGCGGGTGGGGGAGAGTACAAGTTTGCCGGCGTCGACTGGAACGCCCTCGACGGGGTCGGTAAGCTTCACCGAGCCTGAGTAGACAAGTTCGGCAGGAACGGCACGGTCAAAACTTTCGGGATATTTCTCGGCAAGATAATGTCCGAATACGTCGTGGCGTGCTGATGTGAGACCGTTGCTGCCCATGCCTCCGTTATACTCAGTCTCGTAGGCCGCCTTGCCATATGAGGCCATGCCCACGATGACATCACCGGCGGCGATATTGGCATTGTTGACCACCTGGTCGCGACGCATGCGGCATGTTACCGTGCTGTCGACGATGATGGTGCGCACAAGGTCACCCACATCGGCAGTCTCACCACCGGTGCTGTAGATGCTGATGCCGGCCTGGCGCAGCTCGGCGAGAAGTTCCTCGGTGCCGTTGATGATGGCGGCTATCACTTCTCCGGGTATGAGATGCTTGTTACGTCCTATGGTTGAGGATACCAGAATGTTGTCGGTGGCGCCCACGCACAGCAGGTCATCGATGTTCATGATCAGGGCATCCTGGGCTATGCCTTTCCATACGCTCATGTCGCCTGTCTCGCGCCAGTAGAGATAGGCCAGCGACGACTTGGTACCCGCACCATCGGCGTGCATGATATTACACCAGTCGGGGTCGCCTCCAAGCACATCGGGTATTATTTTGCAGAAAGCTCGTGGATACAAACCTTTGTCAACATTCTTGATGGCATTGTGCACATCCTCTTTGGTGGCTGAGACGCCTCGTAAGTCGTAACGTTGCATAGTGAGATGTTAGGGATATATTAGAAAATTGAATAGATGATCAGGAAAATAAATGTGGCGGGCGCAACCAGCAACAGCGAGTCTATGCGGTCGAGAATGCCGCCATGACCGGGAAGCAGATTACCTGAGTCTTTTACCCCGAGTGTGCGCTTGATGAGCGATTCCACCAGATCGCCCCAGGTCGCCATGACTGCGACAATGAGGCCGAATATACCCAGGGCGATGGGCGAGAAGGTGCCTATCTCGGAATTCTTGAAGCACCAGCCGGCCACCACCCCGGCGATTATTGCAAACAGCAGGCCACCGAAGAATCCTTCCCACGATTTCTTGGGAGAGATTCTCTCGAAAAGTTTGTGGCGCCCGAGCAATGACCCTACACAGAATGCCCCGGTGTCGTTGAGCCATATCATGATGAACATGAGCAGCAGGAGCTGTGGCATCATTATGTAGGCGGCAAGCATCAGGGTCATGGGCCATACGATGTAGAATTGGGCCATGAACGAATAGGCTGTGTGGGTGAGTTGGTTGCCCTGCTTTATGTACAATGGAAGAATGAGCCTCACGAGGTTGTATAGGATATACCCGGTGGCCATTATGACCGACACAGAGATGGCACTGTTTAAACTGCTTGTGAATGCGATATATATGGTTACCGACGGCAGGCACGATGTCATCAGGTCGAGGACCCGCAGAGCGGGATGGAGCGGCTCCTCGTGGTTCACATTGCGGTTGAACTCATCGACCGCAAGAAGTGTGAACAGCAATGTCAATGCGAGAGTCCAAGGCGTGCCAAGCAACAATGCTCCTATAATCAATCCTATATATACAATACCTGAGAGAGACCGTATGATTACATTTTTCATTTTTTCCGGGGTTGAAAAATTTGTTGTGGTTGTTTTGTTGCGCAAAATTACTGAATAATTTCATGTGTTCTACTATGGGCGTATGACTTTTTTTGTAAATTTGTAGCATGAAACCAATCAGCCCAATTGACGAAGATATTCAGAAAGCGCTTGAGGTGCTAAGGCGCGGAGGCGTCATTCTCTATCCCACCGACACTGTGTGGGGTATTGGTTGCGATGCCACCTGTTCAGAGGCTGTGAAGCGCATATATGAGATTAAACAGCGCTCCGACAGCAAGGCTATGATAGTATTGATGCAGGATGTTGATGATCTGTGGCGATATGTCGACACTGTTCCTGAGGTGGCTTTGGAACTCATCGAGGCTACAGTGCGCCCCCTCACGATAGTCTACGACCATGGCATCAATCTTGCTCCCGAGTTGCTTGCTGCCGATGGCAGTGTGGGTATAAGAATCACACGCGAGCGTGTGTCGGCAACGCTGTGCCGCCGCCTGCGTAGGCCGTTGGTGTCGACATCGGCCAATATAAGCGGGCAACCGGCTGCCGCCTTGTTTCACGAAATCGATGAGACTATTCTGAAAAGCGTCGACTATGTCATGACGTCGCGCCGTGACGACATGGAAAGGGTATTGCCATCACAAGTGATTAAACTAAGCGACAGCGGTGTGGTAAAGATATTAAGAAAGTGAGACCTGACGTTCAACATAGGGTATGGTATGTCGCGAGCGATTATGTGACGACTTCTGTCGCATGGTTGCTTTTCAATTTCGTTAGATACAAAACCCTTGAAGAACTCACCTATGCTGATAGTCTTGCTGAGTATCTCGCTTATCCATGGGTGTTGTGGGGGCAGTTGCTGGTGCCATTGATGATGATGGGACTGTACTGGTTATCGGGCTTTTACAACAGTACATTCATGAAATCACGCATGGAGGCTTTCGGAGCCACTCTGGGGTCGGTCGTGATTGGTGTGGTGATTGTATATTTCGCCGCAATAATTGACGATCCTATCCCCGACCGTTACAGCAATTATATATTATTGCTGATAATGGCTTTGCTGTTCATCACTCTGGTCCTTCCGGCGCGTCTGGTGATCACGTGGGTGATAAACCGGCGTGTGGCACATGATGTGATAGATGAGCGTGTGCTGGTGGTGGGCGACCGCAATTGTGTCGAATCGTGTCTCACTCGGTTGAAACAAGCCAAGGTGAAGAATGGACTCACGCCCGTGGCTGTCACATTGCTTGATGCTGTGGACGAATGCTCCTATAAAGGCCTTACTGCTGTAAGTTTTGATAACATCGCGTTGCAATGTCAGGAACTTGATGTAGTCAAAATCATTATAGCGCTGCCAGCCGGTGACACTGTGCGTACGATGAGCCTTGTGAGAAGTCTATATAGTCTGGAGCTCCCTATATTGATACCTGCATGGAATGCCGGCGATCTGCTCGCCAATATGAGGGTGAGAAACGTGGCCGGCGAACCGTTCACCGACATCTCGTCGGTCGATATATCCGAGAGTCAGCGTAATGTGAAGCGTCTTGTCGATGTCGTGCTCTCGGCTATGTCGCTGGTAGTGATTGCTCCGGTGATTGCTGTCTTGGCGGTATTGATAAAAAGGGATTCCAATGGTCCTGTCTTTTATAGTCAGGAGCGTGTGGGAATGCACCGTCGTGCGTTCAAAATCTATAAATTGAGAACGATGATGGTGGGTGCCGAAGATGGTGGACCGGCCTTGTCGAGCAACGATGACAGCCGCGTCACACGCATAGGACGCGTGCTTCGCAAATACCGGCTTGACGAGACTCCCCAGTTCTGGAATGTTCTCAAGGGGGATATGTCGCTTGTGGGGCCACGCCCCGAGCGGGAATTTTATGAAGAGAAAATAGTGAAACTCGCGCCACATTACGTGCTTGTCCACCAGGTGAGGCCCGGTATCACGTCATGGGGTATGGTGAAATATGGGTATGCTACCACGGTCGAGCAGATGGTCGAGCGTTTTGCCTATGATATGATATACCTCAAGAATGTGTCTCAGAGTGTTGATTTCAAAATAATGTTTTTCACCGTGCGCACGGTATTGACAGGCAAAGGGGTGTGATTGTTTACCGCCCCACGGCAGTTAATGGTATCGGGATTCGGACTCACGGTAATTGATTAGGTTGACAATGAGAGAATATGGTTTTAAAAACATAGGTCGCGGTCTCTACAACTTGGGCTTCAGGTTCATGTTGTGGCGGGAGCGGCATATAGATGAGAAAACGTTTGTCGTGATTCTTGCTCTCGTGGTGGGCATACTGTGTGGTTTTGCCGCCTTGCTCCTGAAGTTTCTCATTCACACGATAGGGGCAACGCTCACTGCCGGCACAAATATCACAGGAGGCAACTATATACTGTTGATTTATCCTGTGGTAGGTATACTTCTTGCCGGTTGGTATGTGAGATATGTCGTGCGCGACAATATATCGCATGGCGTCACCAGGGTGTTGTATGCGATATCGCAGAATAAGAGCCGTCTGAAACCCCATAACATGTACACGTCGGTCATCGCCAGTTCGATAACAATCGGTTTTGGTGGTTCGGTAGGTGCCGAGGGTCCTATTGTTTTCACTGGAGCAGCCATAGGCTCCAACCTCGGTCAGGCCTTCCGGCTCTCCCCACGCATTCTTATGATTCTCGTGGGGTGTGGCGCGGCAGCCGGTATAGCCGGCATCTTTAAGGCACCCATAGCCGGAATGCTGTTCACTCTCGAGGTTCTTATGCTCGACCTTACGACGGTGTCGGTCATGCCGCTGCTCATAGCTTCGATTTCGGCTGCGACGGTTGCATATGTATTTACCGGCTACGATCTCGAGTTCTTCTTTGTTCAAAGCGAGCAATTCCCCACATCGCGCATTCCCTATGCTATAATCCTTGGCGTTTTCTGCGGCTTTGTATCGCTCTATTTCACGCGCGTGATGAACATGATGGAAGGATTCTTCAAACACCGTCTCAACACTCAGTGGAAAAAGACAGCTGTGGGCGGCGCGATACTGGCTACGCTCGTATTCCTTTTCCCACCGCTCTATGGCGAGGGGTATGGGTCAATCAATGATTTGCTCGAGGGTGACCCCTCATCGATAGTCGACGGCTCTATATTCTATCATGACGGTGGCAGTGTGTGGTTCATCATCCTATTCATAGCGCTGATTATCCTTCTCAAGGGTTTCGCGACTTCGGCTACCAACGGTGGCGGTGGAGTGGGTGGTACGTTCGCTCCCTCGCTCTATGTGGGTTGCATGGCGGGATTCTTTTTTGCGTTCCTCCTGAATAACCTTTTTGAGCTTGACCTGTCGATAAAGAATTTTGCCTTGATGGGCATGGCGGCGGTTATGAGCGGAGTGATGCATGCACCATTGATGGGCATATTCCTCACGGCCGAGATGACCGGCGGATATGAGCTTTTCTTGCCATTGCTCATTGTCTCGACGATATCATACGGTACCATACGTCTCTTCGAACCCTACAGCATCTATACCCGGCGCTTGGCTCAAAAGGGTGAATTGCTCACCCATCACAAGGACAAGGCCGTGCTCACCCTTCTGAAGATAGGGAGTGTCATAGAGACCGACTTCAAGACTGTGAAGCCCGACATGGACCTGCGCGAGATGGTGAAAGTTATCTCAGAATCCAACCGAAATCTATTTCCCGTTGTCGACGACAATGGGAAATTGCTGGGTGTCGTTCTGCTCGACGATATACGCAACATTATGTTCCGTCCCGATCTGTACCGCCGCATGTTTGTGCGCCGGTTCATGAGCATGCCCTCGGCCAAAATTCACACCGACGACCCTATGGATAAGGTGATGAAGAAGTTTGATGATACCGGAGCCTGGAACCTCCCGGTAATCGATGCCGAGGGGTGTTACGTGGGCTTTGTATCCAAGTCCAAGATTTTCAATTCCTATCGCCGGGTACTGCGCCATTACAGTGAGGATTGAGCAGGTAGTGCCGGTCTCGGGCAATTGTTGGTGAAAATTACAGGATCGGGGCGAATAGGCGCATCAATGATTCCAGGGCTTTCTGAGTCACAGGGCGCTTTTTCCACTCGCTGGCTGTTACCCTATGTGATTGTGCCTGGTCGGCCATGAAAATCTCACGCAGTGCAGTGTTGAATTCGTGTGAGTAGATGAACATATTGCTCTCGAAGTTGTGCTCTACGCTGCGAAAATCGAAGTTGGTCGAACCGATTGTCGAGAATTCGTCATCGACAATCATCGATTTGGAATGAAGCATTCCGGCTTCAAAGAGATAGACTTTAATTCCGGCCTGCAGGCACTCTTTTATGTAGGATGACGAGGCCCACCGTAACATATCTGAGTCGCTGCGTCGTGGCATCATTATGCGCACGTCGATGCCCGATAGTGCCGCAACCTGTAGCGATTGCAACAGTGCCGATGTGGGCACGAAATAGGGAGTCTGTATATATATGCACCGTTGGGCCGAGGTTATGGCTTTCTGCATCATGAAGGCTATATTGCTCCATTGTCCTGTGGGACCGGCGGTGAGAAGCTGCATTCCTTTGACCGGTATTGCATGCAGGTCATGCTCGGTAGGGTCGTGGGCTATGATGGGACGTTTGAGGTCATCATCGAGCAATGGGTGTCCCATGAAGTTCCAGTCGACGGCAAATGAGAATTGCAGGGCACGGACGGCCTGGCCGGTGACACGCATGTGTAGATCGCGCCACATGGGGAATTTGCCTCCGTCGATATATCGGTCGGCTATGTTCATGCCTCCGATATAGCCTATGCTGCCGTCGATGATGCATATCTTGCGGTGGTTTCGGCTGTTGATGCGCGATCCGAGTCCGGGGAAGGTGACTTTGAAAAACGGGTAAACCTCAATTCCTTCCCTTTTCATCGATTCAAAGAACCGACGCTTCACCTTGAACGAGCCTACATGGTCATATATGACCCTGATTCTCACCCCGGCTCTCGCCCGTTCTATCAGCGCGTCGCGCAGGAGTGTGCCGGTTTTATCGTCAGATATTATGTAATATTGAATGTCTATGTATTCTGTGGCTTGCTCTATGTCCCGGAGCAGGGCCTCAATTTTGTCGGCTCCATTGTTGAATATTACGGCCCGATTGTCGCGGTAGTACATAGCACCGGTGAGGGAATGGGCCAGTTTGGCCATTGATCTGGTGGTTGAACGGTGGGGCAGGCTTTTGAAGTCTATGCGGCGGTTGCTCTCCCTTCGGCGCAGCCGGCGGCGATTGCGCCGCGATATGATGCGCTTGTTCTTGATATTGCGTCCGAATATGATATAAAGAACAAGACCGAGGGCGGGCAACGCCAGCAACACCGTAACCCAGGCGAGCGATTTCACCGGGTTGCGGTTTTCCGACACAATTACACCTACCACGCTTATGATCGTGATAGCATAGGCAACGGTGAGGAACCAGTATACCCATGAAAGATTTATGTAGTGTGAGAGAAATTCGGTCATGGCATGTGTTCTTTTGAAATCGGACTAAGGGGTTAAACGATTCGGTCGTTTCAATCGATGCGTAAAATTACAAAATATTCTGTCCATTATATCAATAGTTTGCAAAAAAAATGCTACTTTTGCACGATAAAATGTTTGATTGCCATGCTTGTAAGTGGCAATTGATTGAAGAACAGAATTTTATAACTTATTATGATTAAAATTACTTTTCCTGACAATAGTGTCAAGGAATATGAAAGTGGCGTTACACCCCTCGCGGTGGCCGAGAGTCTGAGCCCTCGCCTTGCTCGCGAGGTGCTTGTTGCCGAGGTTAATGGTGAACCTTGGGACTTGACTCGTCCTATTGTGGAGGATGCCAGCCTCAAATTGTTCAAATGGGAAGACCCCGAGGGAAAACATGCCTTCTGGCATAGCTCGGCCCACTTGCTTGCCGAGGCTCTCCAGGAGCTCTATCCCGGTGTGAAATTCGGTATAGGCCCGGCTATTGAGAATGGTTTCTATTATGATATTGACCCGGGGGAGAACAAGCTCACTGCCGACGACTTTGCTAAAATCGAGAGCAAGATGCTTGAACTTGCCCAGCGCAAGGAAACGATTGAACGTCGCGATATCTCGAAGTCTGATGCCTTGAAGATGTTCGGTGACCGCAATGAGGAGTATAAGTGCGAGCTCATCAGTGAACTGGAGGATGGTCACATCACCACTTACAGCCAGGGTAATTTCACCGATTTGTGCCGTGGCCCGCATCTTCCCGACACCTCGGCTATTAAGGCCGTGAAGATTACCTCGCTTGCCGGCGCTTATTGGCGCGGTGATGAGAAGCGCAACCAGCTTGTACGTGTATATGGCATCACCTTCCCCAAGAAGAAGTTGCTCGACGAGTATATCACCTTGATGGAGGAGGCCAAGAAACGCGACCATCGTAAACTTGGCAAGGAGATGGAGCTGTTTGCTTTCTCGGCCAATGTCGGTGCCGGATTGCCCCTGTGGTTGCCCAAGGGTGCCGCTCTGCGCGACCGTCTGGAGCAATTCCTGCGCAAGATACAGAAAAAATACGGTTACCTGCAGGTGATCACACCCCACATCGGTAATAAGAACCTATATGTCACCTCAGGCCACTATGCAAAATATGGCAAGGACTCCTTCCAGCCTATCCACACCCCCGAGGAGGGCGAGGAGTACCTGTTGAAACCGATGAACTGTCCTCACCATTGTGAGATATTCCGCGCTTATCCCCGCTCTTACCGCGACCTGCCGATGCGTCTTGCTGAGTTTGGTACGGTGTACCGTTACGAGCAGAGTGGTGAGCTTCATGGACTGACCCGTGTGAGAGGTTTCACGCAGGACGATGCCCACATCTTCTGTGCGCCCGACCAGATCAAGGCTGAGTTCCTCAAGGTGATGGATATCATATTCTATATCTTCAACGCCCTGAAGTTTGATAACTTTGAGGCACAGATATCACTTCGCGATCCCAATAACAAGGAGAAATACATAGGTACCGATGAAAATTGGCATCTCGCCGAGCAGGCTATCATCGAGGCATGTGCCGAGAAAGGCCTGAAAGCCCGCACGGAACTTGGCGAGGCAGCTTTCTATGGACCCAAGCTCGACTTCATGGTGAAGGATGCCATAGGACGTCGCTGGCAGCTCGGTACCATTCAGGTTGACTACAACTTGCCCGAGCGTTTTCAGCTCGAGTATACAGGTGCCGACAACCAGAAGCATCGTCCGGTTATGATTCACCGTGCGCCTTTTGGTTCGATGGAGCGTTTTGTCGCCGTGCTTCTTGAGCATACTGCCGGACGTTTCCCGCTGTGGCTCGCTCCCGAGCAGGCTGTCGTGCTCCCCATCAGTGAGAAGTTCAACGACTATGCCCGCGAGGTGGCTCGCCAGCTTCAGGAAGCCGATGTGCGTGTCGAGGTTGATGACCGCAATGAGAAGATAGGTAAAAAAATTCGTGACAACGAACTCAAGCGCATACCCTACATGCTCATCGTCGGTGAGAAAGAAGCCGCCGAGGGTGAAGTTTCTGTTAGAAAACAGGGAGAGGGTGATAAAGGTTCCATGAAAATTGCTACCTTTGCAGCCGAGTTGAACAATGAGGTCAACCAAATGATTAATCAATAACCCCCTTTGATGGAGAAAAAAAACTTTCATGCCAACGGAGGCGCACAGCGCCCCAACAACACCGCACAGCGTCAACAGGCAGCAGGCGGCATGCAACGTCCCTCAACCCCCGGACAGCCTACCCAGCGCCCCCCTATGGGGCAACGCCGTGGCCCGCAGCCGCCGGCCAAGGAGAAGGACCCTCACAATATTAATGAGCGCATAAGAGCCCGTGAGGTGCGTCTTGTTGGCGACAACGTTGAGAATGGTATATACTCCATTCATGACGCCATGAAGTTGGCCGACGAGCTTGAACTCGACCTTGTCGAGATTTCACCCAATGCCGCTCCTCCTGTATGCAAGATTCTGGATTACCAGAAGTTCCTGTATCAGCAGAAGAAGCGTCAGAAGGAACAGAAAGCCAAGCAGGCCAAGGTTACCGTCAAGGAGATACGTTTCGGACCTCAAACCGACGACCACGATTATAACTTCAAGCTGAAGCATGCGATCGGTTTCCTCCAGGAGGGTGCCAAGGTCAAAGCCTATGTATTCTTTAAAGGCCGTTCGATTCTCTTCAAAGAGCAGGGCGAGGTGCTCCTGTTGCGTTTTGCCCAGGATATCGAGGATTATGGCAAAGTGGAACAGATGCCGGTACTCGAGGGCAAGCGCATGATTATGATGCTTGCTCCAAAGAAAAAGTAAAAGCAGTCATTTGTCAATCTCCTTGCTTGGGAACGATAAAGATTGATTTTACGGGATGAACTAAGTAAAAAAAACTGATTTGCAACGATGTGTCGTTGTACAAGCAGATAACTCGAATTAATAATTACTAAAAACAAAAAAATGCCAAAGATTAAGACTAATTCCGGTGCCAAAAAGAGGTTCGCCCTTACCGGATCAGGAAAAATCAAGAGAAAACATGCGTTCAAGAGCCACATCTTGACCAAGAAGACAAAGAAGCAGAAACGCAACCTCACACACTTCTCGACCGTTGCGCGCGTAGACGAGGCCAATGTAAAGGCATTACTTGGCATCAGATAATCGATTCCTCCCGTTTGAGGCACTCGACTTTCCATTGACTGCAGCAGGTAGAGATGGAGAAGAGAGTGAGATCGGTTCACGCCAACTGCTTAACACACCAGTTTTCTCGATTTTAATTCGTGATTTTATTACATTTTATTAACCGAGTGTTCAGCCCTGAAGAGTAAATGTGCCCATTGTGGACATTGCCGCTAACACTCAAAAAAAGTAAACAAAATGCCAAGATCAGTAAATCATGTAGCTTCAAGAGCTCGCCGTAAGAAAATTTTAAAACTCACCCGTGGTTACTTCGGATGCCGTCGCAATGTGTGGACAGTAGCCAAGAACACTTGGGAAAAAGGTCTTACCTATGCCTATCGCGACCGTAAGGATAAGAAGGCCAACTTCCGTGCATTGTGGATACAGCGCATCAACGCTGCAGCACGCCAGGAGGATCTTTCTTACTCTAAGCTGATGGGTCTCATTCACAAAGCAGGTATCCAGATCAACCGCAAGGTGCTGGCCGACCTCGCCCTGAATAACCCCGCAGCTTTCAAGGCTGTCGTAGACAAGGTGAAGAACGCTTGATCGACACCTCTTTGTAAGCTCAAAAAATAAGGATATGCCCACTCATTGTAGGGTGTATCCTTTTTTTTGCCCTATGGGGTCTTATTATTTTAAGAGAATTGTTACCTTTGCAAGTTGTAATGGAGCCGGAGTCCACATGTGGTGAGCCTGTCTCCTTGTGACTTGCTAACAATATAAAACCTGCAACTTTATAATATCACACGATGGCTGAAAATATCATCAATGAACCCGAGGAGTCAAAAGGACTCAACTTCGTAGAACAGTTAGTTGCCGACGACCTGAAGGCTGGCAAGAATGGAGGACGGTTGAACACACGTTTTCCGCCCGAACCCAATGGCTATCTGCACATAGGACATGCCAAGGCCATATGCATGGACTTTGGTGTAGCCGAGAAGTTTGGCGGCACGTGCAATCTTCGCTTTGATGATACCAACCCCGTCAAGGAAGATGTAGAATATGTAGATTCCATACGCGAGGATATTCATTGGCTCGGTTTTGACTGGGGGGACCGCGAGTATTATGCCAGCGACTATTTCCCACAGCTGTATGACCTGGCTTTGCGTCTTATCAAAGAGGGTAAAGCCTATGTCGATGACCAATCGAGCGAGGAGATAGCCGCTCAGAAGGGTACACCCACCGTTCCGGGTACCAACAGTCCGTACCGTGACCGTTCGGTTGAGGAGAATCTCGACCTGTTCACACGCATGAATGCCGGTGAGTTCCCCGAGGGTAGCCATGTGCTGAGAGCCAAAATCGACATGGCCTCAAGCAATATGCACTTCCGTGATCCCATCATGTACCGTATTATTCATCACCCCCACCACCGCACCGGCACACAATGGCATGTATACCCCATGTATGACTTCGCCCACGGCCAGAGCGACTATTTCGAGGGTGTGACCCATTCTATATGCACGCTGGAGTTTGTACCTCACCGCCCGCTGTATGACTACTTTGTCGACGAGCTTGCAGATGAGAGCTATCGTCCGCGTCAGATCGAGTTCAACCGTCTCAATCTCACCTATACGGTGATGAGCAAGCGTAAATTGCTGCAACTCGTGAAAGAGGGGCTGGTGGCAGGCTGGGACGATCCCCGCATGCCTACAATCTCGGGCATGAGACGTCGCGGCTACACTCCCCGGTCCATACGAAACTTCATCGATACCATAGGATATACCAAGTATGAGGCGCTCAACAGTGTCGCTCTGCTTGAATATGCAGTGCGCGAGGACCTCAACCGCATCTCTACCCGCGGTATGGCTGTGCTCAATCCTGTAAAGGTAGTCATAACCAATTATCCTGAGGGAGAGACCGAGACTGTGGAGATGGAAAATAACCCCGAGTGTCCCGAGGAGGGAACTCATTCCATGCCCTTTGCGCGTGAGATATACATAGAGCGTGACGACTTCATGGAGAATCCGCCCAAGAAATATTTTCGTCTGGCACCCGATGCCGAGGTGCGTCTCAAGGGAGCCTATATCATCAAGTGTACCGGTGTGAAGAAGGATGAGGATGGCAATATACAGGAAATCTACTGTACCTATGATCCTGAGACACGCAGTGGACTGCCCGGTAGCCAGCGCAAAGTCAAGGGTACTCTCCACTGGGTAGCTGCTCCTACTGCTGTCGATGCAACAGTGCGCCTGTATGACCGTCTGTTCAATGTTGAGAATCCGGCAGCCGAGACAGAGCGCGATTTCAGGGAGATGCTCAACCCCGATTCGCTCAAGGTTATAGATGGAGTGAAGGTCGAACCGTTCATAGCCATGAATGCCAAGCCGGGAACGAAGTTCCAGTTCCAGCGCATCGGATATTTCACACCCGATTACGATTCCACCCCCGAGCATTTGATCTTCAACCGAACGATAGCGTTGAAGGATAGCTGGGAGAAGGTTCAGAAGAAATGATTCCCTGGAGCCTGCCCCTGTCGAGGCAGGCTCCTCTGATTTTATATGTTAGTGAGCATAAAGAGTTGAATATATTAAACCCATAACAGGAGCAGTGCAATAGATGTCGTCGGCTGAATATAATAACAAGGATATGCGTGACCTTTACGAGCGATTCAAGCAAGACTTGGTCAAGCGTGAAAGTGAAATGTACTATGACGAAGATGATCTCATAATGATATATGACCTTGCCGGGGATTTATATGACCGCTATGTACAGCTCGAAGTCCTTATGCTGGGCCGTAAGCTCTTTCCTGCCAGTGATCAGTTGGAACTTCGTGCCGGTATTGCCATGCTGGATATGTATGATGAGGCCGACCTAAGCGTTTTTCTCGAGCGTAACAAGCACTGCCGGGGATTGCTGTGGGAGATACTGAGGGTAAGAGGGTCGATAAATACCGATGACCAGGCTATAGCCCAGTTTGACCGGCTGCTTGAGGAGTATTCACTGAATGAAGATGAGGAGATCATACAGTTTGTCAAGATGGTGAACTCCTATGAATGTTATGAATGGCTTGAGGCTCATCATCGTGAATTTGTTGAACGCAGCCGCTATCGCGATACAGCACTGAGCGAGTGTGCCGAGGCATTGCGTTATTTCAATCCCGAACTATCGGAAAAGCTCATAGAGGAACTTACACGCATTGATCCCTTCAATGCCGATGCCTGGATAAAGCAAGCCGAGATATATCGGGAGAATGGTAACACGGCCGAGGGGCTTGCCGCCATAGAATATGCCAAGGCACTGCGCCCTGATGATTTCCTGCCGCTCTATGTCGAGGCAACGCTTGTGACAAGCAAGAATCCGGCCAGCTCCAAGGCGGCCGAACTGTTGCAGCGCGTGCTTCAGCTCAATCCCGACATGATGCAAGCCAAGATCGCTCTCAGTGACATTTACGAGCACCAGAACCGTGGCGATTTGAGTCTTTTGCTGTGGGAGGAGGAGTTGAGACGTGACCCCGACAGTGCCATTGCCCGGGAGCGTATCGAGTTCAGCCGTTGTGTAGGTAAGGGAGAGATTCCTCCTGAATGGTTTGGAATGAAACAGACCGAGGAGGAGCTGGCCCAATATATCGAGGAATCGGTCTCAAAGGGGCAGATGGACCACGAGGTGCTTGCAACGGTGCTTGAAGCTTATGACCGTGTTCACGGTCTGTATCAGCTGGCCGGTGATTATATCAAGCTATTGTATGGCATGGGACGCCTTGACGGCATAGTGTCATTTATGGAGAAAGAACGTGTGGAAGGGTGTCCCGAATTGCGCCTCGATCCACCGGCATTGCCACTATATGCCGCAGCAAAGCTCAGATTGGGCTTCTACAAGGAAGCTGAGATTATAGCAATGGAATATCTCGATAAGGCAGCCCGTGTGTGTCAGAGTGTCGAACTGTCGATGGCCTTTGCCGGAGTGAAGATTTCTCTCGACTATATAATCGACCAGGCGCGCCGCGGTGACTATAGCAAGGACCGCGACCCGGTGGCCGAGAGCCTGGGTCTCAAGTAGAAACCGGGTGAATTGTCAATTGTCTATGACGAATGACTCGGTGAGCACGATGTCGCCGGCCGAACGTCCTATCATGGCCTTGAATTCTCCGGGCTCGACTACAAACTTCATATCTCTGTTCCATAGTGCTAAGTCGTGTT
Organism: Clostridiales bacterium; assembly: GCA_023666645.1. Classification (GTDB taxonomy): domain Bacteria; phylum Bacteroidota; class Bacteroidia; order Bacteroidales; family Muribaculaceae; genus JAAVFS01. Next base: position 182,610 of record JAMPBP010000001.1, on the reverse strand, counting down.
CGTCCAAAACAAAGCTTACAGCGGTTTTTTCACCCGGCTTGAGGTTGATTTTCTCAAATGCCCTCAACGATTTCACAGGGGTGGTTACTGAGCTTACAACATCGTTAAGATATAGCTGTACGACCTCCTTTCCCTCTCGACTACCGGTATTTTCGACTGTCACTTCCACAGTTACCGTTTGGGCTTCTTTATCTTGCGATACTTTCATATCGCTGTAGTCGAACGATGTGTAGCTCAGACCATGGCCAAAGTGGAAAAGAGGTTCGGGCGACGAAAATACATAGTCGCGTCCGGGAGCATCGGGAGTGCCGGGCTCGCGGTTTATACCGTGTGCGCTGGGTTTATAGTCGTGGACTACAGGTAGATGACCTACCGATGCCGGGAATGTGCAGTTAAGGCGACCCGATGGGTTGACATTGCCAAGCAAAATGTCGGCAATGGCATTTCCGCCCTGTTCACCGGGGAACCATGCCTCGAGTATGGCCGGAATGTTCTGTTTTTCCCAATCGATTGACCATGGGCGTCCCTGTACAAGTACAAGAACCACCGGCTTCCCTGTGGCATATACAGCCTGCAGCAGTTCTCTCTGCACTCCCATGGGGTTCAAATCGGTCACGTCATAGCCCTCGCCGGTGACAAAGGGATCCTTGGGCTCGTTTTCACCGAGGCCTACTCCCCATCCGAGACCTGACAATATCACACTTGTCTCGCCAAGAACAACTACAGTTACATCGCTCCTACGGGCGGCCTCGACAGCCTCTTCAATGCCGCTGCAGTCACTGCCGGTGATGTTGCATCCCTTGGCATAGTTAATTGTGACATTCTTTCCAAGTTTTGCTTTCAAAGCATCAAGTACGGTGACGCCCGACATGTTGTCGCGGGTATATGTATAGTCGCCATACTGCACTTGGTCGGCATTGGGACCTATTACGGCTACCGACCTGAGTTTGGAAGCGTCGAGAGGAAGCATGTTGTCATCGTTCTTGAGCAAAATTATGGATTCCTCAGCCACTTTACGGGCGAGTTGTACATGCTCGGGTCGGTGAACTGTGTGCTTGAGATTATCCGGGTCGGGATAAGGTTTTTCAAACAATCCTGCCATGAATTTGGCTCGTAGTATTCGCCCTACGGCCGTGTCTATCTGAGCCTCGCTGATGATACCGTTGTTCACCAGTTCCACCAGATGGGCATAGGCATCGGGACGGGCGGCCTCTATATCGACACCGGCCTCCAAACCCATGCGGCCGGCTTCGGCTGCATCGGCAGCAACGTTGTGGAAATTATATAGATGGCTCAGACTGCCATAGTCGGTAAATACGAATCCGCGAAAATTCCATTCATTTCTAAGCACCTCGGTCAACAACCAGCGGTTTGAATGGGCGGGAATGCCGTCAACCTCATTATAAGATGGCATGACTGAAAAGATGTTTCCCTTTTTTACGACCTCCTCAAAGGGATATAGATGCAAGGTGCGCATTTCGCGTTCTCCGAGCGATGCCGGTCCGAGGTTGATTCCGCCTGCCGGGACGCTGTAGCCTGCAAAATGTTTTGCAGTACACATCAGTTTGCCGGGTGCTATTCCGTGAGTACGGGTATAGTCGGCTTTGCCTTGCATTCCTTCTACAAAAGCAACACCCATAGCCGCCACAAGATGAGGATCTTCGCCATAGCACTCTTCTGTGCGTCCGTAGCGGGGGTCGCGAGCGAGGTCGAACAGCGGCGACAGGGCTTGGTCGACCCCCGAGGCCGATGCCTCAAGAGCTATCACCGATGCCATGTCCTCAATGAGCTGTGGATTCCAAGTACTGCCCTGACCAATGGCTTGAGGGAATATTGTGGCCCCCATGGCCAGCTGGCCATGAAGGCATTCGCCAATTTGTATGGGAGGAATGCCGAGTCGGGTATTTTCCCTGGCATAACGTTTTGTTTCGGCCGAGAGACGAGCTATATCCTGCACATTGATAAATGGGCTTTCCACAACACCGGCACCATCTTTCAATTGAGTGTAGGTACCCATGCCGTTCATGTTCATTTGTGCTACCTTCTCTTCAAGTGTCATGCGGCTCAGAAGATCGGCCACGCGTTCATCAATACTCGCTTGGGGATTTTTATAGGTTTGGGCAGTCGCCGTTACGAGGATGCTTCCAAAAATGAGACATGCGGCAAGTTTACTTATATTCATATTTTTATTATATACCTTATAATCAATTTAACGCTGTTGAAATTGTGATTATTCAGATTGGGGGGGGAGGGGAAATTAATTCGGGCTGATGGCCGTAAATTCAGCACGCTTCTTCCCCTAAGATAGATAAGGGTTATAGATTTGTTCGTGGCCAATGGTTGTCGATGGCCCGTGACCGGGATATACCCGGGTGCTGGATGGCAGGCTCATTAACTTGGATGTGACTGCGTTGATAAGTTGCGAGTGGTTCCCACCGGGCAAGTCTGTGCGTCCTATGCTGCTGTGAAACAGCGAGTCGCCTGTGAGAACAAAATTATCGAGAGGTGCATACAGAGCCAAACCACCAGGCGTGTGTCCCGGCACTTCGATAATCTCGATAGGGCTCTCACCCAATTTGATGATGTCTCCTTCATGCAGTTCCCGGTCAATGACTACATTGCTGGCTTTGAATGGCAGATGAAACATTATGGCTTGCTGTTCTATACGGTCGGCGAGAGGAATGTCCATTGGTGAAGCCCATAGCTCAAGGTTATATCGCTCCTTCATGTAAGGAACGCCAAATGTGTGGTCGAGGTGAACGTGGGTGTTGATGAGATATTTCAACGACAGATTATTTTCGCTTATGAAGGAATCGATTGTTGCACGTTCCGATTGTGTTGTCATGCCGGCGTCAACGACAGCGGCTTCGTGAGATGCCTCATCCCAGATAATATAAGTGAGCTCGCCAAACATGTTGAACTCAAACGATTTGACATGTAGTGACATATGGGGCTTTTAAAATGGTGTGTATATGAGTTTTTTTGTCTCGAAAAATGGCTCGTCGAAGTAAAGGGAAAGGTCATATTCCTGAATTTCCTGTTTTTTGTCCAGGCCTTGTGATTCCTCTGACATATTTCCCCCCTTGAGGCATATCAATCCGTTGGGGTAGCCATTACGGCCCCCTCTGTTGACAAGACGGCGTGATATCTTGACGAGCTCGTCGAGTCTCATTACCGCACGACTCACCACAAAGTCATATTCACGCTTGCATTCTGAAGCATCGCCATGTTTGAAGGTGACATTCTCAAGTCCTATGTCTGAGGCTATTGACTGGGCTACAAGAATCTTTTTACCTATGCGGTCAACGAGATGAAATTGACAATCGGGCCACATGATTGCGAGAGGGATTCCCGGGAATCCACCGCCACAGCCCAGGTCGATGAACCGGGTTTCGGCAACCGGTGTTATGAATTTGGCGATGGCAAGCGAGTGTAACAGGTGATTGACCCATAGATTGTCGATATCTTTACGCGAAATTACGTTGATTTTGGAGTTCCAGTCGGGGTACAATATTCCGAGAGCTTCAAATTGCTTGAGCTGTAATTCGTTCAGGTTATGAAAATATTTTGTAATGGTTTCAATCATATGCTGATTCAATTGGGCCAAATGTTTTATTTTACAAAGATAATCAATAATTGTTTTTTTATGATTAATTTTGTAAACTTTATGCAATGATATGAATATAGGGAAATATAACAAACTGATTATAAAACGATTTGTCGACTTCGGGCTGTATTTGACCGATGAAAGTGACAATGAAGTGCTCATGCCGGCAAAATATATTGAGGGCTCGCCGGTAGTTGGTGACGAGCTTGAGGTCTTCGTCTACAACGACAGTGAGGGACGCCCTGTGGCCACAACCGAGCATCCCTTTGGAACGGTGGGTGAGGTGGTCTTCCTACAGGTTGACGATGTGAACCGCATAGGTGCAATTATGGACTGGGGTGTCACCAAGCAATTGCTGGTGCCATTCAAGGAACAGCATGCTCCCATGAGAAAGGGGGGGATTTACCCTGTCTTTATTTATCTGGACAATGCTTCCAACCGCATAGTGGGTTCGGCCAAGATTGAAAAATTCCTTGGAAACGCCTATCCACGCTATAAGCGGGGCGACAGAGTCAAGGCTCTCGTCCTGCAACACACCGAGTTTGGCTACAAGACCGTGGTCGACAACCTGTTCCTTGGACTCATTTATGAAAATCAGGTTTACAAGAATCTGACAGTTGGTGAGACAATAATGGCCTATGTCAACAAGGTGCGCGAGGATAATAAGATTGACTTGAATGTGAGCTCTCGTGAGGACGTGGAATTGGTGGCCGAGGATATAATGAAATATGTTGAGAATCCACGCCGGCGCCCAACCGAGGTAGTCGACGACTCGATGTCGCCCGAACTCGTCAAGGAGCTTTTCGGGTGCAGCAAGCGCATATATAAACAGGCCCTCGGGCATCTGTACAAGACGGGTAGACTGACAAAATATTCAAAGGAATAATGACTTGTCAACCTCATGAAAATAAACTACATTTGTAGTCGATAACAACAACTATGAAATTTGAGCTAACATCGCGATATTCACCCACAGGCGACCAGCCGCAAGCTATAAACCAGCTTGTCGAGGGGCTTGACAGCGGAGTGCCGGCCCAGACCTTGCTCGGTGTCACCGGCTCGGGTAAAACCTTTACGATGGCCAATGTCATTGCGAGGGTCAACCGTCCTACGCTTGTGTTGAGTCATAATAAAACGTTGGCCGCCCAGCTTTACAGCGAGTTCAAAGGTTTTTTCCCCGACAACTCGGTTCAATATTTCGTGTCCTACTACGATTATTATCAGCCCGAGGCCTATATTCCGTCGGTCGATAAATATATCGAGAAGGACCTTATGATCAACGATGAGATTGACCGATTGCGACTGCAGGCCACCCAGGCTCTGTTGTCGGGTCGTCGTGATGTCATTGTGGTGAGCTCTGTGTCGTGTCTCTATGGAATAGGCAACCCTGAGGATTTTCATGACAATGTGATAAATGTGAGGGTGGGGCAGAAGATTGCCCGTAATGCTTTGCTCAGGCAGCTTTCCAATGCAATGTACAGCCGCAACGAGATAGACACACCGCGCGGCACATTCCGTGTCAAGGGAGACAATGTCGATGTGAGGCTTGCCTATGAGGATTTGGTGATACGTATCAATTTCTGGGGCGATGAAATATGTGGTCTTGAGACAACCGATCCCGAAACATCGGTAAAGACCAAGGTTGGGGAGTTCAGCATTTTCCCCGCCAATATTTTTGTGACATCGCCTGCCCGCACAGCCGATGCGATTGCTCAGATTCAGCTTGACCTGGGCGGCCAAGTGGAGTTCTTCAACAACGAAGTGCTCCCCGACCGGGCTGGACGCATTTATGAGCGTGTCACCTATGATGTCGAGATGATGAAGGAGGTGGGCCACTGTCCGGGAATAGAAAACTACAGCCGGTATTTTGACGGACGTCGTCCGGGACAGAGGCCATTCTGCCTGCTTGATTATTTCCCTGATGACTTCCTTACCATAATTGATGAGAGCCATGTCACTCTGCCTCAGATACGCGCAATGTATGGCGGAGACCAGGCGCGCAAGATGAATCTTGTGGAATATGGATTCCGACTTCCGGCGGCTCTTGATAACAGGCCGTTGAAGTTTGAGGAATTTGAGCAACTCACACATCAGACTATATATGTGAGCGCAACGCCGGCCGACTATGAGCTGCAGCGTAGCGAGGGTGTCGTTGTGGAACAGCTCATACGCCCCACCGGTCTACTCGACCCATCAATCGAGGTGCGTCCGTCGATGAATCAGGTAGACGATTTGCTTGAGGAGATACGCGTGTGTTGTGAGCGTAATGAGAGAGTTCTTGTCACTACGCTCACAAAGCGTATGGCTGAGGAGCTGAATGACTACCTCCAGCGCATGGATGTCAATACAGCCTATATACACAGTGATGTCGATACTCTTGACCGCATACGCATACTCGATGACCTGCGTGCCGGCACTTACGATGTGCTGGTTGGTGTCAATCTTCTCAGGGAGGGTCTCGACTTGCCCGAAGTGTCGCTTGTGGCTATTCTCGATGCCGACAAGGAAGGGTTCCTGAGGTCCCACAGGTCGTTGACGCAGACCGTGGGACGAGCAGCGCGCAACCTTAATGGACGTGTCATAATGTATGCCGACAAGATTACCGATAGCATGCAGCAGACTATTGATGAGACCGAACGCCGGCGTGAGATACAGATGAAATATAATCTCGAACATGGTATCACTCCCCAGGCTATCATCAAGGAACGCACCCACATCATAGGCGTAGACGGTGAGGAGGAAATACAGCCGTCATCGTCACGACGTGTAGGAGGAACCCAACGTCAGGCCGATAAATCCCAGGGCCGTCCATATATCGAAAACGATAATGCAACAGGTGTCGACATCGCTGCCGACCCGGTGATTCCCTACATGTCGCGTCAAGAGCTTGAGAACAGCATAGCAAGGCTGCGTGACGCCATGGTGAAGGCTGCCAAGAACATGGAATTCATGGAGGCGGCAAGATTACGCGATGAGATATTGAAAAGCGAGGATTTCCTTAAACAGAAGTTTGATGAGCATTCCTGATTACACTAAAAACGTAACTCACAGAACCGTAACCTCACAAATGAGGCCTGACGACACACGCCGGTGGCTACCTACATCGGTGAAGGAGATGAAGGCTCTCGGTTGGGAAACGGTCGATGTCGTGCTTTTCACAGGTGATGCCTATGTCGACCACCCATCGTTTGGAGCGGCTGTGCTGGGTCGTGTTCTTCAGGCCAACGGTTTCCGTGTGGCCATCGTTCCGCAGCCCAACTGGCAGGACGATTTACGCGATTTCCGCAAGTTTGGCCGTCCGAGGCTTTTCTTTGGAGTATCGGCCGGAGCGATGGATTCCATGGTCAACCACTATACCGCTGCGCGCCGTCGTCGCAGCGATGATGCCTACACGCCCGATGCACGTCATGGTATGCGCCCCGACTACCCAACGATTGTGTACAGCAATATTCTTAAGGAGCTTTATCCCGATGTTCCGGTCATAGCCGGTGGTATTGAAGCTTCGATGAGACGTCTGTCGCACTATGACTATTGGCAGGACCGTTTGCGCCCCTCTTTGCTTGTCGATTGTAATGCCGACCTCATCATCTATGGTATGGGTGAGAAACCTATCGTGGAGGTAGCGCGTATGCTTGAGCAGGGAGCTTTAATTGACGAGATAGCTATGTTGCCACAGATGGTGTCGCGCGTACCGCTCGAAAGTGTGCCCGCCTCTACCGATGACGACAATATCGTGCTCCACTCGTTCAAGGAATGTGTGCGCGATAAAAAGTGTCAGGCTATGAATTTCAAGCATATCGAGCAGCAGAGCAACCGGTATCACGGAGCCACATTGTGGCAGCCTCATGATAGATGGGCCGTGAGAGTGACAGCAATGTATCCTCCCATGACTTCCCGGGAGATAGATGCCTCGTTTGATCTTCCATATACCCGCATGCCTCACCCCCGTTACAAGGGAAAGCGTATCCCGGCCTACGATATGATTAAATTTTCGGTCAATATGCACCGCGGGTGTTTCGGTGGATGTGCTTTTTGCACCATCTCGGCCCATCAGGGAAAATTTATAGCATCGCGCTCGGAAGAATCGATCTTGAGAGAGGTCAAGGCTATAACCGCCATGCCCGATTTCAAGGGATATATCAGTGACCTTGGAGGACCGTCGGCCAATATGTATGGAATGCACGGCCATGATTTGGAAAAATGCAAGCGCTGCATGAGACCCTCATGCCTGCAGCCTGTCGTGTGCCCCAACCTTGATACCGATCATTCCAGGTTGCTCGACATCTATCATAAGGTTGATGCGATGCCAGGGGTGAAGAAATCGTTTGTGGGAAGCGGAGTCCGATACGACCTTTCAATGCACACCAACGGGAACGCCGACCATGACAAGCATAACATGTGGTATAACCGTGAACTTATAGCTCATCATGTGTCGGGGCGGCTTAAAGTTGCTCCCGAACACACCCAGTCACATGTGCTGCAGTTGATGCGCAAGCCCCCGTTTGAGCTATATTACAAATTCAAGGAAATATTTGATGATGTGAACCGCCGCGAGGGTCTCGACCAGCAGCTCATTCCATATTTCATCTCAAGCCATCCCGGTTGCACCGAGGTCGACATGGCCGAGCTTGCCGTTACCACGCGCCAGTTGAATCTGCATCTTGAGCAGGTGCAGGATTTCACACCTACACCGATGACCTTGTCGACCGAAATCTATTATACCGGTATCAACCCTTATACAGGCAACGAGATTTTTACCGCTACAACACCGGCTGAGAAACAGGCTCAACGTCAATACTTCTTCTGGTATGACAAGACTTATAAAGCGGGAATCATAAATTCTCTGAGACGGCTCCATCGTCCCGACCTCGTTGCCAAACTGTTCCCCGGAGGAACTTATGTGCCGGCTGTGGCACGTCCGGCTGTGGCACGAAAGCCGGCCGCGACGACTGGGTATCAACGTTTGGGTAAGAATAATCATAATCACAATCATAAGAACAAGAAATGAATCGTTTAACTTCAACAACATTAGCTACTATGTCAGCTGCATTATTGACGCTGTCGTCATGTGGCGGCTCGGCGGCCGGTGGTAATGACGGGGCAGAAATCATCGATCGCCCTGAAGTCAATATCGAGAACGGCCTGTTTACAATAGAGGCTCTCGAGGCACTGGGTCGTGTAAGTTCCCCTGTTGTCTCGCCGGATGGATCAAAGGTACTCTACTCAGTGAGCTATGAAAGCATTGAACAAAACAAGAGCAATGCCGATCTCTATGTGATGAATATCGATGGCAGCGACATGCATCGTCTCACACGCACAGCCAAGAGTGAGAACTCAGCGACCTGGATTGATGGAGGCGAGCGCATCGCATTCATAGCAACCGACGGTGACAAGCCCCAGTTGTGGGTTATGAAAGCCGATGGGACCGATGCCCATGTAGTGTCGGCAATGGATAATGGAGTCGCCGGATTCCTGTTTTCGCCCGATGCCAGCCATGTGCTCCTGATCTCAAGCGTGAAGTATGGACGTACGGCTCAGGATGTATATCCCGACCTGCCCAAGGCCGATGCCCGTATCATTGACGACCTAATGTACAAACATTGGGACGAGTGGGTTGTCGAGATTCCTCACCCATTCCTTGCCAAGTGGGACGGGAAACAGGTCTCCGATGTTAAGGATATAATGGCCGATGAACCATATGAGAGTCCCATGAAGCCTTTTGGCGGTATCGAGTCTTTCTCCTGGGCTCCCGACAGCAAGTCTCTTGTATATGTATCCCGCAAGAAGACCGGTTTGGAATATGCCGTATCGACCGACTCCAACCTTTATCTTTATCAGCTCGCCGACGGTTCCACCCGTTGCCTCACAGAGGGTATGATGGGCTATGACACCAATCCTGCATTCAGCCCCGACGGTAGCCGGCTCGCATGGCTCAGCATGGAGCACGACGGCTATGAGAGTGATAAAAACCGTATCTTTACGCTTGATATGGCCAGTGGTGAAAAAATTGATCTCACGGCCGACTGGGATTACACAGCCGATGCCATGGCATGGCGTCCCGATGGCAAGGCCATTTATTTTATTGCCGCCAAGGATGGCGTGACCCCGATATTCAGTATCGATGTCGAGTCTCGCCAGGTGTCGGTAGTGGCCGAAGGGCAATATGATTATGCTGCACTCGCTCCGGCCGGCAACGATTGCCTCATCACACTGCGCCACTCTATGGTTGAACCCAATGAGGTATATGCAGTCAATACGATTGACGGACAAATTTCCAGATTGACTGATGTCAACACCGAGCTGTTGTCCAAGATTGAAATGCCACGTGTGGAGTTACGCCAGGTGCCCACAACCGACGGCAAGCTCATGGCGACATGGGTGATTTATCCTCCCAAGTTTGATGCCTCACGCCGTTATCCTGCCATCCTGTATTGCCAGGGTGGTCCCCAGCAGGCCGTGAGTCAGTTCTGGAGTTATCGCTGGAACTTTGCGCTGATGGCCTCCAATGGTTATATCGTCATAGCCCCCAATCGTCGAGGCCTTCCAGGTTTTGGCACAGAGTGGAATGCTCAGATATCCAAGGATTATCCCGGCCAGAACATGCGTGACTACCTGAGTGCTGTCGATTATATGAAACAGGAACCCTATGTCGATGGTGACCACATCGGAGCTGTGGGCGCCAGCTATGGCGGATTCTCGGTTTACTGGCTTGCCGGTAACCATGACGGACGTTTTGCCGCGTTGATTGCCCATGCCGGTATCTTCAATATGGAAGCCCAGTATCTTGAGACTGAGGAGATGTGGTTTGCCAACTGGGATATGGGTGGCGCACCCTGGGACAAGGATAATGCAGCTGCACAACGCACATTTGCCATGTCGCCCCATAAGTTTGTAGACCGCTGGACAGCGCCTATACTCGTGACACACGGAGAATATGACTACCGCATACTGTCATCACAGGGCGAGATGGCATTCAATGCCGCACGTCTCAGAGGTGTTCCCGCCGAGATGGTGATATTCCCCGGCGAAAACCACTGGATCCTGAAACCCCAGAATGCAGTGTTGTGGCAACGTGTTTTCTTCCGTTGGCTCGACCGCTGGCTTAAACCATCGTCTGATACCGATGATAGCATTGCTTCAGAAACTCAACAGTAAAAGTTGATGTAACCGGGCACAATGTCAAAGGCGCAGCTAAAAAAAGAACTGTCGGGTATGACTGCGGGTCAACTCGTAGAGGTGATTCTCGATGCCTATGCCGCACGTCCCGCGATTAAGGAATACTTTGAGTATTTCCTTAATCCCGACGTGGAAAAGGTGTTTGATAAGCAGATGAGGATTATCGTCAAGGAAACCAACCGCAGCAAGTATCACAGTTCCAAGGCTCGGGTATCGATAATCAACAAGGCGATTAAGGAATTCACGATGCATGGTCCCGATGATGAGATGCTTGTGAGATTTCTGTACACGGCAGTCCATAATCTTGCCGTCGCTGAGATGATGCTTGAATTCTCTGATACCCACTGGTCGCTTGTGTCAAAGATTGTGAGCCAGGCATTGACCGTGGCCGACAGTGCCGGCTTTTCAGACAAACTGCTTGTACAGTTGACCAAATTGGCAAGCGAGGATTCCAAAATAGGTACCCGGTGGTTCAAGCGACATGTCAAGGACACCGTGGAGGGCTACAATACAACGAAAGCGCTTGACCCCGTTAAAAGGTAAACCACTCCATGATGGAATTTAAACAAACAACTGATTATAGGTTTATTATATCAATTAATTATGTTAAACAAACAGATTGAAGAGGCATTCAATGCCCAAATTAACGCCGAGTTTTGGTCGGCTTATCTCTATCTCTCAATGTCCATGCACTTCGCCCACGAAGGCTTTAATGGTATAGCCAATTGGTTTGCCGTTCAGTTCAAGGAGGAGCAGGATCATGCAACCATCATGATGAACTATGTTAATTCGCGTGGTGGCAAGGTAGTGCTCGCTCCCATTGCCGGTGTTGACACCGAGTGGAATACACCGCTTGATGCCTTTGCCAAGACATTGGCCCACGAGAATAAAGTTACCGAACTCATCAACAATCTATATGCTCTGGCAACTGAGAAAAAAGACTATGCCACACAATCCATGCTCAAATGGTTCATTGACGAGCAGGTAGAGGAAGAGGAGACGGCCGGTGACTATATCAACACATTGAAGAAAATAGGTGACAACGGGTACGGCCTTTATATGTTTGACAAGGAACTCGCCGCTCGTGTATACAGTACCCCGGCACCTCTTGCAGCAAAGTAAATTCCCTATCCCGACGACTGAGAGTGTATGGCATTAGCTGTCAAACACCCTCAGGATGGTGGAAATACCAAAAGCAGGTAGAATGTAAAGGAGCAAGCAACTCTCCGACCATTCAGCCTGCTTTTCATTTTGTTTGGTTAAGCAATCATCATATCTTTAAATATTTGTGAAAAAAGTTTAATAACCCAATTGTTTTTTCTATCTTTGCACACGTGCGTGCATACATGTTGGTGAGTGAAAAACTTACAAACAGAAGACGTATGTTAACTAATTGGAATATAGACTTGTAAATATACTATATAAAAACGAGATGCAATTTTCGGCCGACCAGATAGCCGCTCTTGTGAGTGGCACAGTTGAGGGTGATGGTAATGTAGCGGTGAGCACATTTGCCAAGATTGAGGAGGGCGTGCCCGGCGCTATTTCATTCCTTGCCAATCCTAAATATACCCCATATATCTATACAACAAAGTCTTCGATTGTTCTTGTGAGCAATGACTTTGTCCCCGAGCATGATATTCAGGCAACCCTGATCAGGGTTGCCGACCCCTATGCTACAGTAGCTATGCTTCTTGAGATGGTGGCCAAAATGACTCAGCATCTCCCCGAGGGTATAGAGCAGCCTTCATTTGTAGCCGAGGGTGTGCAATTGCCTGATGATGTCTATGTCGGGGCTTTTGCATATATAGGAGCCGGAGCCCATATCGGTAAGGGCGTAAAGATCTTCCCTCAATGCTACGTGGGCCCCGGTGTCGTGGTTGGCGAGAATACGATACTTTATCCCGGAGTCAAGGTGTATCACGGTTGCAAGATAGGTGAACGCTGTATCCTTCACGCCGGGGTCGTAATCGGAGCAGATGGATTTGGCTTTGCTCCCAATGATGGCCACTATGATAAAATACCACAGCTTGGCATTGTTGAGATAGCCGATGATGTGGAAGTAGGAGCAAATACCACTATCGACAGAGCTACAATGGGAGCTACCCGCATTGAAAAGGGTGTGAAGCTTGACAATCTTATACAGGTTGCCCATAACTGTGAGATAGGGCATGACACAGTCATGGCATCGCAGTGTGGCGTGGCCGGATCGACCAAAGTCGGTTCCAACTGTATGTTTGGCGGACAAGTGGGCATGGCTGGTCACATTACCGTGGGTGATCATGTGTCGGTTGGCGCCCAGAGCGGTATTCCGGGCAATGTGAAAGGTGGGGTCACCATCATGGGCTCTCCTGCTATTGACGCCCTTGAATGGTCGCGTCAGACAGTCTATGTGAAGAATCTCGCCAAACTTTACAAGCGTGTTGATGAGCTTGAGAAAGCGGCATGTAAATAAGCAAAATATCACAAAATATATAAAAGCGATGAAACAGATTACTTTGAGTAGGCCTTTTAGTGTTGAAGGTAAAGGTCTTCACTCAGGCAAACAGATAACGGCGACTTTTGAGCCGGCTCCCGATAATCACGGTTACAAGTTTATCCGTGTCGATGTAGAGGGGGAACCCGTCATAGATGCATTGGCCGAGAATGTTGTGGAAACTACACGAGGCACCGTCATAGGTCACGGAGATGTGAAAATCAGTACTATCGAGCATGCGATGGCCGCGTTGTATGCCGCCGGTATAGATAATGTAGTTATCAAAATCAACGGTCCTGAGATGCCTATACTTGATGGTAGTGCCCGCGAGTTCTGCGAGAAAATCGCGGCGGTAGGTATTGTGGAACAGGAATGTGATAAGGAATATTACATTGTGAAGCAGAAAATCGAGGTGCGTGACGACAGCACCGGCTCGTCGATTATTGTGCTTCCCGATGATGATTTCACTGTCGATGTGAAAGTGGGATTTGCATCACCGGTACTTGCCAACCAGTTTGCAACCCTTGAGGATATCAAGGATTTCCCTGAACAGATAAGCACAGCCCGTACATTTGTTTTCGTGAGGGAGATTGAACCCCTTCTCAAAGCCAATCTAATAAAAGGTGGTGACCTCCAGAATGCTATTGTAATCTATGACAGTCCTATGGAACAGGATCAGATTGATCATATCGCTGACCTTATGCATGCCCCCCGTGTTCAGGTTCAGGAATTTGGATTTATCAATGAGCGACCGCTCACGAGCGAGAACGAGCCGGCTCGTCATAAGCTAATGGATGTTCTCGGTGATCTGGCACTCACAGGCCGTCCTATCAAGGGACGCGTTATAGCAACCCGTCCCGGCCATTCTCTCAATACCGCGCTTGCCAAGAAGATACGTAAGGATATAAAGCGCCAGGATCTTCAGGCTCCCGTTTACAATCCATCGGAGCCTCCGGTAATGGATATCAACCGTATTCGCGAGCTTCTTCCCCACCGCTATCCTTTCTCGATGGTCGACAAGATCATTGACAAGGGTGATAATTATATAGTCGGTGTAAAGAATGTGACTATCAACGAGCCATTCTTCCAGGGCCATTTCCCTCAGGAGCCTGTGATGCCCGGTGTGCTCCAGATCGAGGCTATGGCACAGACCGGTGGTCTGCTTGTGCTTGACACAGTTGATGACCCAGAGCGTTATTCGACCTATTTCATGAAGATTGACAATGTCAAGTTCCGCCAGAAAGTAGTTCCCGGTGACACGCTGATATTCCATGTTTCGTTCATGACACCTATGCGTCGCGGTTGTGCTATGATGAAAGGATATGCATTCGTCGGTGAGAAGATAGTCACCGAGTGTGAATTTATGGCTCAGATAGTAAAAAATAAGTAAAGCAATGATACATCAACTAGCAATAGTACATCCCGATGCCAAAATTGGTGAAAATGTCGAGATAGGCCCATTCTCGGTGGTGGAAGCAGATGTCGAGATAGGTGACGGAACTGTAATAAAGAACAATGTCACCATCATGAATGGTGCACGCATAGGTAAGAATTGCCGTGTATTTCCCGGTGCGGTCATAGCTGGAGTCCCTCAGGACCTGAAGTTCAAAGGGGAACAGACAGTGGCTATAATCGGTGATAATACTACACTCAGAGAGTGTGTCACGGTGAACCGCGGCACTGCCTCGAAGGGTAAGACTGTGATAGGCAGCAATTGTCTCATAATGGCTTACAGCCACATAGCCCATGATTGCATCATAAAGGATTATGTCATCATATCCAATGCGACACAAGTGGCAGGTGAGGTCATAATTGACGACCATGCAGTTATAGGTGGTGGTACTCTTATTCACCAGTTCTGCCATATAGGTCCGCATGTGATGATTCAGGGTGGTTCCAAAATAAACAAGGATATTCCACCTTTTGTAAAAGCTGCCCGTGATCCCATTGCCTACACCGGTATCAACATTGTGGGTCTGCGTCGTCGCAATTTCTCACCTGAGGATATTAACACGATTCAGGAAACCTACCGATATCTGTACCTGTCGCAGATGAATGTGAGCGATGCTCTTGACCGTATTGTCGCCGAGATTCCCCAGTCGGGTGTGCGCGATGAGATATTGGAGTTTGCTCGCGCTTCTCAACGCGGAATTTTACGCGGTTACGAGTGGTGCTAACGCTCTATATTGTAGCTGATTGAAAATATGGGGGCAATACACATGAGGTGTATTTGCCCCTGTTTTGCAACTTTTTGCATCTTACAGCGACTTATATATAAGAGTATTGGAAAAGTAAGACTATACTTCAGGATAAAACAAAACATTTATATTTCAAACAAGAGACAATGAAGAAAATTGCAATCAAAGCATTCATGGCATTAGCAGCCATATTGATGCTTGGAACGACAGTCAGCGCCCAGATGCCGCTGCCGGTCGACCCACAGGTAAGAATAGGTCAGTTGCCCAATGGTTTGACCTATTACATACGCCACAATGAAACCCCAAAGGGTCAGGCTGATTTCTATATCGCCCAGAAAGTGGGGTCAGCTCTTGAAGAGGACAACCAGCGTGGTCTGGCTCACTTCCTTGAGCACATGTGTTTTAATGGTACTGAGAATTTTCCCGGGAATTCTCTTATCAACTGGCTTGAGACTGTAGGCGTGAAGTTTGGTTACAACCTTAACGCTTACACTTCAATCGATGAGACCGTGTACAATATTTCCAACGTACCTGTTGCCCGCGAGAGTGTCCAGGATTCCTGTCTGCTTATCCTTCACGACTGGGCCGACGCGCTTCTGCTTGATACTGAAGAGATAAACAAGGAGCGTGGTGTAATCCACGAGGAGTGGCGCCGCACTAACGTAGGACAGCAGCGTATCCTCGAGAATCTTCTTCCCATCATGTATCCAGGCTCTAAGTATGGTTACCGCTTGCCTATAGGAACAATGGAGGTTGTCGACAATTTCGATCCCCAGGCTCTTCGTGACTATTATGAGGCATGGTATCGTCCCGACCAGCAGGGTATCATCGTCGTAGGTGATATTGATGTCGACCGTATCGAGAATAAAATCAAGGAGATGTTCTCTTCCATCAAGATGCCCGAGAATGCCAAGGAGCGTGTATATATCCCTGTTGATGATAACAAAGGTACAATCTACGCTATAGGTACTGATAAGGAACAGACCAAGGTTATAGCCGAGATGATGTTCAAGACCGATGCCTTCCCTGATTCACTTAAGGGCGATGTTTCCTATCTCGTTTACAACTATGTCACTGACATGATCGGTTCGATGCTCAACAATCGTTTCAGCGAGATGATGTCCGACCCTTCTACTCCGTTTGCCCAGGCTGGTTCTTACTATGGAGAATTCCTGGTTGCTAAGACCAAGGATGCATTTACTGTCGTGGCTTTGGCCAAGGATGGTGATATATGTCCTGCATTTGAATCGGTTTACCGTGAGCTTTTGCGTGCTCAGCGTGGCGGATTCACCCATACTGAATATGACCGTGTGCGTAGCGAGTATCTCTCGCGTCTGGAGAAAGCTTATAATGACCGCAACAACCGTCAGAGCGAGGCTTATGTGAAAGAGTACGTACGCAACTTTATCGACAATGACCCCATTCCCGGCATAGAGACCGAGTATCAGCTAATGAATATGATTGCCAATCAGATTCCTGTGGAGGCAATCAATCAAACGCTCGCCCAGCTTGTTACCAACGATAACCGGGTATTCCTTGCCATGATGCCTGATGCTGAGGGTATCCACGTTCCCACTGAGGCTGAGATAGCAGCTCTTGTTGCCAAAGTCGATGCTGAGAACATTGAGGCATTTGTCGATGAGGTCAAGTCCGAACCGCTTATCGAGCAGCTTCCGGCTCCCGGAAAGATTGTGGCCGAGAAGGCTCTCAACCAGTGGGGTGCTACAGAGCTCACACTTTCCAATGGCGTGAAGGTTATCGTCAAGTCGACAAAGTTTAAAGATGATGAGATTCTATTGAACGCTATTGCACTGGGTGGCTCATCGGCACTCTCCGATGACCTCGCCAATGAGCTCATATTCCTTGAATATGCCCTTGGCACACGCGGCCTGGGAACCTATACCAGCAAAGACCTTGACAAGTATCTTGCGGGTAAGCAGGTAAGTGTAAACCTTTCGATTGAGGACTATGTGCGTGAAGTTTCCGGTTCTACCACAGTGAAGGATCTTCCTACAATGATGGAACTGCTCTACATGACATTTACCAACCTCACTATCGATAATGGAGAATATGAGGCTCTGCAGAAGATACTCAATGGTGCTCTTGCCAATCAGGAGAAGAATCCCTCGTTTATCTTTAATCGCGATTTGCTCAAATCTCTGTACTCGACTCCCCGTCGACGCATGGTAGACACCGAAATAGTCAATGCGGCCAATCGTGAAAAGATTGTTGAAATAGCCCATAATGCCACTTCCAACGCAGCTGACTACACATTTGTCTTTGTTGGAAATATCGATATGGAGACATTCAAGCCTCTTGTCGAGCAGTATATTGCTACTCTCCCTGCCGATGCTGCCAAGGCTACAAAGAATATCATCCTGAACCATGCCCTCGACATGGCTACCGGCACCAAGACCGATAATTTCACCACTCCCATGGAGACTCCTCAGACCTATGTCGCTATCATAGCAAGCACCCAGCTTCCTTACACATCCAAGGAACAGAAGGTCGCATCTATCGCCGGCCAGATTATGAGTAAGCGTCTGCTCGACACCGTGCGAGAGGAAATGGGTGCTGTTTATTCTATCGGTGCATCGGGAAGTTTGAGCCGCATTTCTGAACCCAATGCAGTGATGCAGACGTCATTCCCCATGAAGCCAGAGATGAAACAGCAGGTTCTCGACTTTATTGCCAACGAGTTCAAACTGATGGAGTCGAACGTCACAACCGAGGAGGTTGCCAAGGCTGTGGAATTTATGGTTAAGGAAGTCAAGGAGAATCAGGAACTGAACAGCCCCTGGTTGTCGGCTATTGCCAACTCTATGATTAACAATGTCGATACTTTTAATGGTTCAATCGAAGTGTTGAATTCAATCACTGTAGAAGACATCCAGAACTTTATGAAGAGCCTTAATGCATCGGGCAACTACCGAGTGGTAATCATGGAGGCTGCCGAAAAGTAAAGTATAATAGATATACATAATCCCATATGTGAGCGGGCGTGTCAAATTGACTGACACGCCCGCTGTCGTTAGGCTTCCAACAGATATAGAGGAACAGCAAAAAAAGCCATGCTCATTCATTTATTGAGCATGGCTTCAAAGTTGTATTGGTTATATCTGTTCCTTTATCAGAAGGGAAGGTCGTCGGTGGCATCGTTGGAGGGGGAGAAGGTCTGAGCCGGTGCTGCAGCGGCAAAGGGGTCGTTGGCGGGTACAGCAGTCGGCGCTGCAGGTGTCCCCATTCCGCCGGTTGTCTTCTCGGCCTTCCATCCGCGTATTGATGTGAACCAGCGGCCTTGGTATTCATGGCTGTCGATATCAAAACTCAGCTTTATCTCTTCGCCTACCGACAGGGGATACTGGTCGGCACGTTCTCCAAAAAATTCAAATGCAATCTTAGTGGGGTAGTTGTCGAGAGTCTCGAGTACGTATGAACGTTTTTTCCATGCGTTTCCGGCCTTTGATGTGCCCGAAACCTCTGGCAGGGCTACGATTATTTTTCCTGTTACTTCCATTGTGTTTTTATTCTGTCTTATTCTAAATGTTGATTAGTTGACAAATTTAGGAATAGATTTGCGTTCACCCAAATTTTTTAATCATCAATATTCAACAATATTTCTTAATGCCATGAATTTTCATTTTCCAGACGAGCCTCAAAGATTCACAGTTATACAAAAAAAACAGTATCTTTGTGTATTGAATTAATCATTAATTAAAAGGACGAGATAGTATGACAGAAAATGGAGACTGGTGGACTTCACCAACCGAGAGTGACTCCGGTCAACTCATAATGGTGACCGGCCGGCGTGATGTACAGGCATTCCGCAATAACCCTAAGTTCTCAATAAGGGTTGAGGTCACATGGCCTTATCAGAGTGACGCAACGGGCATGCCTGACACTTTAACTTCAACCTTGATGGAGAGCGTACAGGATGCATTGCAACAAACGTTCGTCAAGGACCCTGTGGCAGTCTTGACCGGAATATATACCGGTGACGGTGAGCGTAATTGGATTTTCTATACACTGAGTACCAATATATTTGGTCGCAAACTTAATGAAGCTCTTGCTCCTTTTGATCTACTTCCTATCTCGATCTATACTGAGAATGACCCTGACTGGGAGGAATATGATGAGATGAAGGCTGCTTCTGAGATTATCCTTGAATAACATGTAGCCATGGTAGAACGCGTAGTCAACAACATCCTTGATGCCATCGGTCAGACTCCGATGGTGAAAATCAATAGGCTGAATCCCAATCCTCAAGTCAACATCTTTGCTAAACTCGAGGGCTTCAACCCTACAGGCAGTATCAAAGACCGCATAGCATTGCGTATGATTGAAGATGCTGAGGCATCTGGGCGTCTCAGCCGCGGACAGACTATCATCGAGCCTACATCAGGCAATACCGGGATTGGTCTCGCAATGGTGGGGGTAATTAAGGGATATGATGTGGTTATTGTGATGAGTGATGCCGTGAGTGTTGAGCGTCGCAAGATAATACGTTCATATGGCGCGAAGGTGATACTGACGCCCGGAGCCGACGGTACTGACGGGGCAATCAGATTGGCCCGGCGCATGGTTGCCGAGAACCCGGATAAATATTTCATGCCCGATCAATTTGGCAATGCGGCAAATTATCAGACTCATTACGAGCGCACGGCTCTCGAGATATGGCAGCAAACCGGCGGAAAGGTCGACTACCTCGTGTGTGCACTCGGCACGTCGGGTACGATCATGGGCATCTCTAAATTCATGAGAGCACTCAATCCTCATGTTAAGGTAGTGTGTGCTCAGCCTGTGAAAGGCCACTATATTCAGGGGCTTAAAAACATGGAGGAGGCCATTGTGCCTGCTATATACGATCCCTCGCGCATCGATATACAGGAAATGGTTGAGAGTCGAGAGGCAATAGAGATGGCCCGTCAAATTATTCTGCAGGAAGGGATATTTGCCGGAATGAGCAGTGGAGCCGCTCTGCTTGCCGCCGTGAGAGTGGCCGCAGGATTGAAAGAGGGTAATATGGTTGTCGTGTTTCCGGATCGTGCCGATAAGTACTTGTCGACAATAATGTTTGACTCTTACTCTAACGACGCGTGAAGATGAGGGTGTGACTGCCGCGATGAAAATGTCATTGGTGTGGCAGGGCATGATGAGTGAAGTGAAGAGTGGAGTTTGTGAAGTTGACAAAAGTTTGCTTAAGTTGAATATTCTGTTTAACTTTGAGGCTTATTAATTATTGAACTGAATGAATGAGGAAGCATTAAGCCAATTATATTTAAAAGATACTGCTTTTCAGGATCTTATGCAGCGGCGTATCTTCAATGTGTTGCTCATAGCATCACCCTATGACGCATTCATGATGGAGGAGGACGGGCGAGTTGAAGAGCAACTGTACTTTGAATATGTCGCCCTCAATCTCAGTTCACCGCCGCGTGTGGCCCGTGTGTCACATATCAGTGAGGCTCTCGAGGCGTTGAGACTCAAGCATTTTGATTTGATTATAGCGATGCCTGGCAGCGACATAAGCGAGACTTTTTCGGGTGCTGTGGCAATCAAGAATGCTTATCCCGATATTCCAATCGTTGTACTCACACCATTCTCGAAGGAAGTGTCGCGGCGATTGGCTCATGAAGATTTATCGGCAATAGACTACGTATTCAGCTGGCTTGGCAATGTGGACTTGTTGCTGGCAATAATCAAGCTTCTTGAGGATAAAATGAACGCCGACAATGATGTGTTGAATGTAGGTGTCCAGACAATCATGCTCGTAGAGGATTCCATACGTTTCTACTCGTCGGTACTTCCCCACATCTACAAATTCCTGCTCAAACAATCGATGGAGTTTTCGACCGAAGCTCTCAATGAGCACGAACAGATGTTGCGCATGCGTGGGCGTCCAAAGGTGATTCTTGCCCGCGACTATGAGGAGGCTGTGGAAATGTACAAAAAGTATGGCAATAACATGCTCGGTGTCATTACCGATGTGTCATTTCACCGTGAAGGAAAGAAAGACCCTGAGGCTGGCATTAAACTGGCTGCCTATCTTAACAGCGTCGATCCCTATCTCCCTATAATTGTCGAGTCGACTGAAACAGCCAATGGACCCCGTATCATCGATATGGGTAATGTGTTCATCGACAAGAATTCCAAGAAGTTGCCGGTCGATCTGGGTAAAGCAATCATGGACAACTTTGGATTTGGTGACTTCATAGTGCGTGACTCAGTGACCGGTCGGGAGATAGGACGATTGAGGTCGCTCAAGGATATGCAGAAGTCGATTTTTGATATCCCGGCCGAGTCTCTCTTCTATCATACCTCCCACAATGACATTTCCCGCTGGCTTTATTCCCGAGCCATGTTTCCTATAGCCGAGATTATCAAGAAGCATCGGTCTATGTCGGTTGATGAAATGCCTGCAACGCGTCAGCTTATCTTTGATCTCATTGTGAAATACCGCAAGATGAAGAACCGTGGCGTTGTAGCTGTTTTCCAGAAAGACCGTTTTGACCATTACAGCAACTTTGCCAGAATAGGTCAAGGCTCGTTGGGAGGCAAAGGCCGCGGCCTGGCTTTCATCGACTCGATAATCAAGAAAAATCCCATATGTGACAATTTTGACGGGGTGACAATATCTATTCCCCGTACAGTTGTACTTTGCACCGATGTATTTGATGAATTCATGTCGGTCAATGACCTGTATCCGCTCGCGCTGAGCGATGTTGACGACGAGACGATACTTAAGGCTTTTCTTGAAGCCAAACTCCCTGAGCGTCTCATAGAGGATTTCCTCGCTCTTTTTGAAGTTGTCGACAAGCCTCTGGCAATACGTTCGTCGAGTTTGCTGGAAGATTCCCACTATCAGCCTTTCGCCGGTATTTATGCCACATATATGATTCCCAATGTCGCCGACCGCCAGGCCATGCTCAAGCAGCTCAGTGAGGCTATCAAGGGAGTCTATGCTTCCGTGTTCTATGCCGACAGTAAAGCCTACATGACCGCTACAAGTAATGTAATAGACCAGGAAAAGATGGCTGTTATTATCCAGGAAGTTGTAGGCAGGGAATATGACGGATTCTACTTCCCTTCGTTTGCCGGAGTGGGGCGTTCGCTCAATTATTATCCACTGGGTCAGGAAAAACCCGAGGATGGTGTGGCCGAGATAGCTGTGGGACTGGGCAAATATATAGTCGATGGCGGTTTGAGCTTGCGCTTTTCACCACGTCACCCAAGTCAGGTGCTCCAGACCTCGACTCTCGACCTGGCGTTGCGTGATACCCAAACCCGTCTGTATGCCCTTGACATGCGTAATGTCATATCTGACGTCAAGGTCGATGATGGTTTCAATATAGTCAGGAAGCGTATCCAGGACTTTGCCGGGACATCGGCGCTGAAATATATGGTCTCGACCTACGATGTCAATGACCAGGTGATCCGGGACTCTGATATGGGGCCTGGGCGCAAGGTAGTGACATTTGCCAATATACTGTCACATGGAACGCTACCGCTTGCCAAGGCTATTGATTTCATGCTCGCCAAAGGGCAGTCGGAGATGCAGCGACCGGTGGAGATTGAATTTGCCGGCCTTATTGACCATAACCGCCCCGGTGAGATCAAGGGTCATGTGTACTGGCTGCAGATTCGTCCTATCATTGACCGAAAGGATTTGGTCGACGACAGTTTGCTGAATATTCCCGACGAGTGTCTGCTTCTCAAAAGCAATACGGCTCTGGGACATGGCAACATAGACGGTGTAGACACTATAGTGTATGTCAAGCCCGAGCATTTCTCTGCATCCAATAATCCCAAGGTCGCACGCGAGATAGAGAGCCTTAACCGCCGGTTGGTGGCTGAGGGGGTAGGGTATGTGCTCATAGGCCCCGGTCGCTGGGGTTCCAGCGATACCGCATTGGGTGTCCCGGTCAAATGGCCCGATATTTCGGGCGCCCGACTTATTGTGGAGTCATCTCTCAGTAACTATCGCATAGAACCGAGTCAGGGTACTCATTTTTTCCAGAATCTCACCTCTTTTGGTGTGGGCTATTTCACAATCAATCCCAGTTCACACGATGGTGTCTATGACATAGACCGGCTCAACAGCAAGCCGGCAGTTTTCGAGACCGAATTCATACGCATGGTCAAGTTTGACCAACCACTCGTCATCGGTATAAATGGCCGCAAGGGAGTGGGCATAGTTCAAGTTCAACAATAATTCAAATAATACTTATCTGATATCATGGGTATTGTAAAAACAATTAAAAAGGCATTCGGATTTGTCGACGATGATGTTGATGATGATGACATGACGGTCATTTCAGAGTCGGCCAATGAAGTCTCATCTTGTACTACCTCACCATCATTGTCAGCCGGCGAGGATAGTGGTGAAGTTGAGTCCGACCCCGTTATTCCCGTGGATACGATATTCAAGTCTGTAGTCGATGAGTTCAATAAAGCTATGCCTTCATTCCTTTCTACCGGGGCTAATGCCGAGGCTCAGCGTCAGCATCTCTACAACGTTCTTGACGCAGATGTCAAGTCATTCTTGCAATCACTGAACGTCAATGCACTCGAACGTTGCAACCACCGATGGGAGCAGGAGCGCAATCGCCTTAATAATGAAGTCGACACAATGAAGGGGCATATTAAGAAGTTGGAGGAGACCGAGGCCGAAAAAAGTAAACAATTGCTGAGCGCTGAGCGCCAGAAACGTGCCATACAGGAGCGGGTGAGAGATCTGGAGGCACAGATAGCCAGTGTCGAGGCCGAGAAGGACCAGTATGCACTTGAAACACGTTCATTGGTCAATAAATTACGTGTCAGCAATCTGCTCAAGGAGGGCGCTGAGGTGCCTGATATAACAGCCTTTGAATCGCACATCGAGGAACTCAATAAACAGCTCGAGGAGCAGAAGAATTCATATGAAGCATCAATTGAACAGATAGCCGGTGAGAAGACTGAGT
Organism: Clostridiales bacterium; assembly: GCA_023666645.1. GTDB lineage: Bacteria > Bacteroidota > Bacteroidia > Bacteroidales > Muribaculaceae > JAAVFS01. Next base: position 158,193 of record JAMPBP010000001.1, on the reverse strand, counting down.
TGCAGTCGCGTTACTCAGCCCTCGAAGCTACCAATCGTGACCTGTCGGAACAGCTCAATGCGTTGAAAATTAAAACCGATATGACCGACGTTATGCTCAATGATCTCAATCAGCGTGCATCATCGGCATCGAAGGAGGTGCAGCAGCGCGATGGAGAGATTGCTACCCTCAAGGAATCGCTCAACGATGCCATCAACAAGGCAGCAACCATTCAATCACAACTTGACGAGGCTCATGCCAATCTTGAAATTGCGGCCACTATTCAGGAAGAAGTAGAACGTATTCAGGAAAGTATGGCCAAAAAGAACCAGAAAATTGCTGAACTTAATGTCGAGATACGTCGTCGTGATGACCGTATCAATGCGCTCGAAGCCGAGGAATTGTCATTGCGCAAGACTATTGAGACCAATCTCCTCAATCAGGCTCAGAGCGAAAAGACACTGCGTGAGGATATGGAGCGGCTTGAGCAACAACTTGCCAGCGCGCCTACGCGTGACAAGTCGAGGAACAAACGCCGTCAAGCCCCAAAGATATCGGCTATAGACGAGGATCTTGACAATACCGATTGGTTGGTGGCGACTCCTCCTGAAGGAACTTCGGCAAGAACATCGGGAGTTCCCGACAATGAGTTTGGTTACCAGGAACCCTCACGCAAGAATCCTCCCGAGAACTCGGCTCAGATGTCGCTTTGGTGAACTCACTTGATAACTGTTGACAGTAACTCGTTGTAACTACTTTGTGCATAAGAATGGTTAAAATGAGTTCTTATTATAATTATAAACAGAAAACTGAAATATGAAACGTACAGCTATATCTCTTTCTCTCATATTGGCTGCCGCCGGTTTTTCCCAATGGGCGTGTGCAGCTACACTGTCAGAGATAACCACTGAGAGCGTTGCTCCGTATGTATCTCCCAATAACCGTATCAAAGGTCCAGGCTCAATGACCTATATGCCAGACGGACTGACTTATCTAAAGATTACCGATAAAGGTACTTGTATCAAAGCATTTGACACGCTCACCGGTAATGAGAAGGAAACTGTGCTCGACTTGTCAAATACCCGCGAGACAAAAATTCCGTCGATTGAGGGATTTGCACTGAGCCCCGATGCTTCCAAGATGATAGTGTGGCGTAATAGCACGCCCATATATCGTCATAGTATAGAGGCTGAATACTATGTGTTCAATATACGTCGTAACATATTGCTTCCGCTGTCGGTAGAGCACAGCCATCAACGTGCTCCGATTTTCTCGCCCGACAACCGTATGGTAGCCTTTGTGGCCGACAATAATATCTATATCAAGAAACTCGACTATAACAGTGAGGTCGCAGTAACTACCGATGGAGATCGCAACATGATAATAAACGGAGTGCCCGACTGGAGCTATGAAGAAGAATTCTCGACACTGAGCTCCATGGCATGGGCTCCGGGCAGCGACATGCTGTGCTATATAAAATATGATGAGAGCAAGGTGCCCATGTTCTCATTCCCGCTTTACCAGGGTGCTTGTGACCCCATGGACGAGTATGCGCTCTATCCCGGTAGATACAGTTACAAATATCCAGTTGCCGGGCAGCCCAATTCGGTTGTTTCGGTACATAGCTATGATGTCGATACCCGCAAGACCAAACCGGTTGAGCTGTCATCACCCAGCATCGAGTATATCCCCAAAATTCAATATGCACCCAATAATCAGCTGCTTGTCATCACGCTCAACCGAGAGCAGAGCCGCCTTGAGATATATTCGGCCAATCCACGTTCTACTGTTGTGAAATCCATTCTTGTAGATGAGTCCAAGACATGGATAGATCCTGCCTCATATGAGGATTTTGTGGTGGAAGAAAACTCGTTTGTGTACACATCATCACGCTCGGGCTATAATCACCTCTACCGTTACTCATTCACAGGGCAGCAGCTGTCACAGTTGACACGTGGCGATTGGGATGTCACTGCATATTATGGCACGGACGCCCAGGGCAATTATTATTATCAATCGACGCGAAACGGTGCCATTAACCGCACTGTTACACGTGTTGACCGTAAAGGTATAGAGACTACCATAGGCAATGAGAAAGGAACTACCAACCTCACATTTGCTCCGGCTAAGAACTTCTTTACGATGTCGTTCAGTGATGCCGCAACCCCCACAGTATACACCTTGTGTAACAGCAAACTCAAAGCGGTGAGGAAGCTCGAGGATAACAATGCCGTTGCCTCACGGTTTGCTTCGTCGCCAAAACGCGAATTTTTCACTATCAACAGCGATGGCAACGAGCTTAACGCCTATATGGTAAAACCCGATGGTTTCAGTGAGTCCAAACGTTATCCTGTGATCATGTGGCTTTACAATGGCCCTGGTTCGCAGGAGGTGCTGAACCGCTGGAGCATCGATTGGCAGCAGGCGGCGGCAAAGCTCGGATTTTTGGTAGTGTGTGTCGATGGCCGTGGCACAGGTGGCCGTGGCAAGGCTTTCCAGGATATAGTCTACGGCAATCTCGGATATTATGAGACAATCGACCAGACCAATGCAGCCCGGTATATGGCGACGTTGCCCTATGTCGATGGAGAACGCATTGGAGTAGCGGGCTGGAGTTATGGTGGTTATGAGACATTGATGTGTGCCCAGGCTACCGATACACCTTTCAAGGCTGCTGTTGCCGTGGCCCCTGTAACCAGCTGGCATTTCTACGACACTATCTATACTGAGCGTTACATGAACACCCCTCAGGCCAACAGCGAGAGATATTTCAGCACCGCACCATTGAATCATACAAACAATCTTGCCGCACGATTGTTAATAATGTCGGGCACTGCCGATGACAATGTGCATTTTAGCAATACGGTCGAGTATGTATCCCACCTACAGGCCTCAGGTAAACTTTGCGATATGCTCATATTCCCCAATATGAATCATTCGATCAACGGTTGTGACTCCCGGGCTTTAGTATATACCAACATGATCAAATTCTTTAAAAATAATCTCTGATGTATTCATCACGACAGAGCAATCCGATACCTGCCTATATAATGGCGACCTGGAGGCACTGGACCCTTTCACTCGGCCTGGTGATGATAATGATATTGTTGTCGCTTGTAGTGTCAAGAGAAATATTCCCGGTCATACCACTGGCATTTGCCGCGATGCTTGCTCTTTTTATCTATAACAAGCATAACCGTTCCAACCAGGGGCTTGCTATCCCTTATATCGTCACTGTATCATTGCTCATCGAGGCGGCACTTCTGGGTGGCCTAAATCTCACTGAGCGCATAATCGACATATATGAACTCACTGGCAAGCCAGCCAATGACGAGTTGCCTGTAATCGTGCAGTTATCGATATCGCCCGTTTTGGCCTTAGTGTCGGGCGTGTTCATTTTGCGTCGTCTTGGCAAGGGGCGTTTTTTCAGAGGACGGTATGGCCGCAGTGATGTGAGCATTGTACAACGCATGGTGTGGCAGGAGACACGCTATCAGACACGTTTGTTGTTCATGCTCAACACTGTTCAGGCAGTTGTTGTGTGGTTGTACACGTACTACAGCTTTGTCACCATAAGTATTAATAAACCCGATAGTTTCTTTTTCTTCTGGCTCCCTATAATCGTATTCGTTCTATCGCTTGTCTATCTGGGATTCAGATGTGTGTCATTGTGGGCGTTCTATATACAGAATGACCCGGTGATGATGCTCAATCCCCATAGATCTTCGATAATAAGATGTCTCATAGTATGCAAGAATAAGATTTATCTTGTAAGGCGTAGGCTTGATGTAAAGCAGGGTATCGATACATTCTATGACAGCCCTGTGAGACTGCGTGTTCCATATACAAAGAATTTCACTACACAGGATGCTCTCAGGCTCTTCAAACAGTACACCGGGTTGGAAAGTGGAATAAAGACATTCCGATTCATTTTTGACGCTCTGGCTCAGGATACCGACAATACTCTCTTTCATTATCTTTGTGTAATTGACGATGACCGGGTGCTCGATGAGTCACGTATCAGTGACGGGGGATGGTATACAATGGGCGACATCAAGAAGATGGACCGCGATCACTCCCTGTCGGCCGAGCTTTCATCGGAGTTGGTACATATCTACACCGTGGGCACAACGAGCAAGCGATATGACATCAACGGAAACCGCCGCTATGCGATAAAGGGATACAGTCCCATATTTCATCTTGGCGAGGCTGGTGAGAGCGATATCGATTTTACTGATCCACGCTGGCTTAGGGTATCACGTCTCAACGCCGACAAACCTCTGTTTCATTTGCGTCGGTTCCTACAGCGTCTCACACAACCCTCGATTCAATAATGACACGTCCACTCATTGTTATAACTGGACCTACGGCGTCGGGTAAGACCCGTCGTGCTGTCGAAGTGGCGCGTGCTGTGGGGGGCGAGATTGTCAGTGCCGATTCACGCCAGCTGTATCGTGGCATGACGCTCGGTACCGGAAAGGATCTTGAGGAATATGGTGATATCCCTTATCATATGATTGATGTTGCTCAAGCTGGGGAACGGCTCAATCTCTACACCTACTTGCGCGATGCCAATGCCGCTATTGATGATGTTGAACGTCGGGGCCTTGTGCCGGTGTTGTGTGGTGGTACCGGAATGTATGTCGAGGCGGTGCTCAATGGCCTGGCTTTGCCTGCTGTGCCTGAAAACAGTGAACTGCGCCGTTCGCTCGAGCCTCTTTCTCTTTCCCAATTGACCGAGATGCTGAGTTCGATGAAAATACTGCACAATACCACCGATGTCGATACTTGCAAGCGTGCTATCCGCGCCATAGAAATAGAAACCTACTACAGGGACCACCCTGAGGTGGCGGTCAATATCCACCCAAGGCCTCGTGCCAATGCTGTTGTTGTAGGTGTTGACATAGACCGTGAGTCTCGTCGCAGTCGCATCAGTGAGCGTCTTAAACAACGTCTCGACTGTGGCATGGTCGATGAAGTAAGAGAACTGCTGAAGGGAGGTTTGACCCCTGATGATTTAATATATTATGGTTTGGAATACAAATTCCTTACTCTCTATGTCACTGGCCAACTCACATATGACGAGATGTTTAAAGGACTGGAAACAGCGATACACCAGTTTGCCAAGCGCCAGATGACCTGGTTCCGTGGAATGGAACGCCGTGGTTGGCCTATAAACTGGATTGACTGGAAAACGGGCAGTGACGAGTTTGTCGATAAGGTAAAAACTTTGGCAGCGATATGAAACCTATAGTCTCTCTCATTATCACGATGTACGTGATATCGGCCTTGGGCTGCCGGGCTGCTGTAGAGCGTCAGCGTGTCGAGGACTTGAAGTTGTGTGCCGATAGTTTGAGTCTGGACATACCCTCGCGCGTCGGCACCTTGACTGTCGAGGCTGGTGTAGCTATGCCCGGAGTAGGTGAAGGTCGCGGAGATGACAGCAATCAGTGGCATTTGGTGCTATGTCTCGTTGACGGTGGGCGTATTCCGCTGACAGTGGGGTGGGGCAACAGTGACTATGGTGATTTCAATGACATGCGCTACATGTATGTTACAACGGGTGATGGCCGACGATTTGAATTCAATAAAAATGTTGACCTATACCGAGGTGAGAATATAATGCTTGTAGAGGTTGATGACCATTCGGTTGCCCATGTATATATAGGCAACGATATTTTGAACCATGTTGACGACATAAAATTACCGGTCCCATTGGGTAAGGTGATTCTTGGGTCGGGGCAGTGTCTTGATGTGGTATATTGCAGTGTGGAAGCCGCGTTAAAGCCATGTATCGACTCTCAGTTTGACGATGCATTTATAGATGCGGCTTGCGCGGTCACTGACCAGGCGGAACCATTGGGCTTGTGGCATGCGCTCGACAGGGACAATGATGCTTCCTATGCGCGCCCAGGTGGTAACTATACCCTTCTGGTTGTCGAGGATTATGAGTCATCGGGTGATTTTCTTATTCTCTACATCGGTGGCGCTATCGTCAATGACCAGTCATGGCATCGTGGCATGATAAAAGGACGGCTCAGCCCCATAGGATTTGATGGCCGTTATAGACTTGAATGGTATGGCGCCGACATGAAGATGGTGAATGATGAGGCTCATGCCATAATCGAGAATGGCATAATGACGCTCAATTTCCCATTATTGCATGCTCAGTTGCGCTATAGCCGTTGATACAGGTATGTCGGGAGTCACAATGCCTGTGGCTATTGTATAGGTTATTGATGAGTCGAGCAGCGTGATATTGTAAGTGACGTGATCGCGTGTGGCAGAATACACTTGGCCGGTGAGTGACAGCTCCTGAAGGTAGTTATAGAGAGCCGGTGGCATTTGGTCAAACAGCAGCGTCTCAGGCAACGGATTACCATATCCGTTGATCGATGTCCATTTGTAATTACTCCCGAAAATAAGTGAGGTGCTGTTACGCAGTTTCACATGATATACATCATCGACTTCTGAACACTGCGATACCGCCTGTAACGGAAAATATTCAGAAAGAAACTGAGCGATTGGAGTAGGCACATCTTCCCATTCACTCGAAGAGCACCCGGGCAAGACGAAGAGTAGTGACGCGATAAAGGTAATATAGGTAATAAATCGTTTCATAGCAGTAATTATTTGGAGGGTTTAACATATGTTATTAATATCCTCTACCTTGAAAACAATAATTACCACTCAAAGTTCCCTCATGCAATGAAATTAACAGTTGTGAAAAGAAGTAGTGGGTGTATCATGTCACGGTTTGTATGCGTCAATCCAGCTATTTAGGGTGTCACATAGAATGCTGTCATTTTTGTTGACAAGCCAGGATTGAAACTGGTTGAAGGATATGTCGATCGAGGTATCGAGCATTGGGTAGTCCAGTTTCATGATTTCGGCCAGTTGTTTGTTGACAACAGCGTTGGGAAGTTCACCTTTGGCAACAAGGATGATGAGCAGTTCAGCGCTCATATTTGGTTCCTCCACAATGTTGATAGCATCGCCCAGCTCGCGCTCAAGATGTTGCATCCTTGTTTTGAAAGGGGTATTATATGGAACATATACAGTGTCGCCGGGAAGATCGAACAGACTCGGGTAGCGAAGATTTCCCATGCTGTCGGCAAGTTGCACGAGAACCTGGCGGTCTATGAGCACGGGGTGAGTGGCTCTGAAGCGTTCCCGAAGTATTGTGGTAGTGGGCAGGTCACCGATCACTATATCATACCGTCCATTTTCAAGCTCGTTGAGTGTGCTGTCAAGATTGTTGTATCCGTCGATTCTCAGAGCTCGGTTGTGGCTTGCTGCAAGCCTGCATATCATATCATAGTAAAAACCCGAGAGGGTGTCACCCCGGGTTGAGAGACCTATGGGAGAAATCTCAATGGCTACATTGAGTGTGTCCCCGCCGGCTCTGCCCTGTCTCACAGTCCAAGTGGGTGAGGAGCAGTTGCGTATCAATGTCATGGCAAACACAGCGGCCGCAAGCAGCAGTATATACAGGCTCAGGTGCCCCTTGTGCATGTCAAGTTTTCTCATCTTAATTGGTGAAATCGACCGACAGTCCCATCTGGAAACGTCGTGGGTTAAGCGGATAATGGGGCATGGAGAAATAGTTGGTACCGGTCATGCCTTGGTTGATATGGGACATCATGATGAAGAAGCGGGTCTTGCTCAACTTGAAGTTGAAGTAGAGGTTGATGAACGGATAGTTGCCACACTCAATCTCGCGTTGGTTGTAGAATGACATAGTGGCGGGCTGGTAGGCCACAGCTTTGTATTTTGTGTAGTAGTCACAGTCGACACCCATCTGTACGTGAAGAGTGGCAATTTTGAATGTGAGATATAGATTGCTGTATATGGCCAGCGATGGCAGTGGAATCACGGCATCGTTGGACGTTGTCTGGTATGTTATGCGGTTGTCCCAGTGTAGAGCTCGGTATTTGAAGCTCTGAATGAGGCGGGCTGTGAAAATCTGCACGTTGCCATCATATTGGGTAGGAAGAGATTTTTCGTTGAAATATATGTAGTTCTGCAGATTCTCTATTCCTGCCATTAAGAATGTGCCGGTGTGCGGAATGTTGAGAGAGCCTCCTGCGCGGTAACGCCGTATCTTGGAGAAATCATTGCGCCAGATGAAGTGGTTGCTCACGTAGTTTTCCATCAGATACTCGGGGGTTGTATTGGAGAATGCACCGAAGGCATTGACCGAGACTGTGTCGCCAAGGAGTTTAATGCGCGTGGTAATGTCACCGTTGAGCTTTACCTCGCCTGCCGCGCGTCCCACGATACCAAGTTCGGCAGTAGCATTGTAATTCAGGTGCAATCCTTGCTGCTTGATGAGCTGGGCACCTACCCACACATAGTTATGATTGGCTTTAGGTGATAATTTGGTATCATATGGGTAGGGTGTGAGGCGCTCAATGTCATGGTTAAGCTCAAGCGTGTCGGGAGTCTGCTTGTAGGAACGTATCTCATGTGTGAGAAAAGCCGAGAGCCCTGCCTTGGCATATTTATTGAATCCTTCCATGAGAGAGATTGCAACTGTGTTGCGCAACTGTCTGTAGGATGTGAAGTCACGGGTCCCGTCGTAATCGAGGTAGGTGTTTTCCCAAAAAGTGTTGTTATCGGAAGTTGAGGTGTTGAGGAAGAGGTGACTGTTGTAGTTGTATTTCATTGTCCAGCTGAACGCTGTAACAGGCACATATTCACGTGATATGATGGAATCCTCATATTCCTCACTATATTCTTCTTTCCAGAATCCTACCTTGTAACGATGGTTCATCCATAATTCTCCACCTTTCACGCGGCTATGGGCGGCTGTGAGGTTGGTGGGAATGGATTTGGTATCAACCTTGGTGCTTCCGCCTTGTACCTGCGCCGGATCGGTTATGTAGAGGTCGTCTTCGATACCACCGTTCTCTTTGTTGACGCTGTTATAGTGGTTGTAATAACCCTGGAACTCATAACGGTCACCGATATACGAACCTGAAAATCCCCATACAAAATTCTTGGCAGCCTGATAGTTGTAGCTGCCTTTGGAGTACAGGTAGTCGAGTTTTGCTCCTATTTGAGCTTTCTCGTTGATATTGCCGGAGAAGTCACCCCGCAGCCTGTCCTGGGTCGTCTCTTTGCTGCCGCCTGTGGCATATGAGAGGAGAGTCATGGGAATATGTGTATTATAGAATCTCATGGACCTCTCGCTGGGAATCCAGGCCCCTAAGGCATCACGAAAGAAGAATGGGCTTTGTTGTTCACGGTCAAAGAATATCATGTTATATCCCTCGGCGCCAAAGTTTCCGGTACAAGCCCAGGCATCAGATATTTCGCTTGGAACAAATTCCTGGGCATAATTTGAGTGCAAGGTATCGACAGTTGCTTCGATGCGGGTGCCAAGAGGACCCTCGACCCTCCAGGCGTTCTGTTGCTGTACCACCGTGGAATCGGCCGGCGCAGCAAGTACAGTCCCGTAGCAGCCCAGCAGTACAACAATATATGATATGTGGTGTCTCAGATTCATAACAAGCTACAAAGATAAGAATAAGCCGCAATAAAAAGAAATAAAAAAAACGATGTGACTTTTCTTGTTGATTCTCCCCGGTTGCTGTTCAATGACTGCCGTGCGGCATCAAAACACAAAGAGAAGGAATCGCCTTTTATAGGCCGATTCCTTCTCTCGCGTTTCAACTATTTATTTATGAGAACCTTAATACCTGGTATCACTACCCAGTAATAAGGACGAGGGATGTTGAAAATATAAACTGCTTCTATTTTTTGTCATTGTATCGTGTCATGTTTATTTTTTCCTTTCAAATTCAATAGTATAACAAGAAAAAACCCGCAATAGATGCGGGTTTTAAGCTAAAAGAGTTTAATAATGAAAAACACATGCAAAAGGGTGAACGCAGGGCTGATGCGAGTAGGCATATTGCCCGTCATCACCGGGTTCTGACAGTTGTAATAGGGGGGCGGTTGTTACACGTTGAACCTGAAATGCATGATGTCGCCATCCTGCACTACATATTCTTTGCCTTCTACACCGAGTTTTCCTGCTTCTTTCACTGCATTTTCTCCTCCAAGTGTAACATAGTCGTCATATTTGATGACCTCGGCACGAATGAAACCTTTTTCAAAGTCGGTGTGAATGATACCGGCACATTGGGGAGCTTTGCTGCCGCGCATGAAAGTCCATGCTCTCACTTCATCGGGTCCGGCAGTAAAATATGTCTGTAGGTCGAGCAGGTGATAGGCGGCACGTATGAGTCGTGACACACCACTCTCCTCGAGACCTATCTCGGCAAGAAATTCCTGACGCTCTTCCCAGGTGTCGAGTTCGGCAATCTCGCTTTCGGTCTGTGCTGCAACGATCATTATCCCGGCATCCTCGTCTTTTACAGCCTCACGTACAGCCTCGACATATGCGTTGCCCGATACTGCCGATGAATCATCAACGTTGCACACGTAGAGTACAGGCTTGTTGGTGAGCAAGAATAGCTCTTTGGCATAGCGTTGCTCGTCGACGGTGTCAAACTTGACCGAACGTGCCGGCTTGCCCTGGTCAAATGCTTCCTTGTACCGGCGTAGCACTTCATACTGCATCTTGGCGAGTTTGTCGCCGCCGGTCTGGGCTTGTTTCTGAACTTTGGCGATACGGCTTTCAACGGTTTCCATATCTTTAAGCATGAGCTCATAGTCGATTATTTCCTTGTCGCGCACAGGGTCTACGCTTCCGTCGACATGAGTGATGTTGTCATCGTCAAAGCAGCGCAACACGTGAAGGATAGCATCGGTCTCACGTATGTTGGCCAGGAACTTGTTGCCCAAACCTTCACCACGGCTCGCTCCCTTCACCAGGCCGGCGATGTCGACAATCTCGACCGTCGCCGGGACGATGCTGCGCGGCTGGCACATCTCGACAAGCTTGGTGAGACGGTCATCGGGGACTGTGATTACACCTACATTGGGTTCTATGGTGCAAAACGGGAAATTGGCCGACTGGGCTTTAGCATTTGAAAGACAGTTGAAAAGGGTGGATTTACCTACGTTTGGAAGTCCGACAATACCACATTGTAGTGCCATATATTAAATCTTTTATTTCGTTTTGTAATACTGTTGAGGAGCACAAAGGTACGAAAACTTGTTAAGAATTGTTTGAGTTTGCTGAAAAAATTGTAAGTTTGTGGATTATATGTTTCATAACTCACTTTAACCCTATTGAAAAATGTAAGACAGAGCTCTCACCGGTGGTTTGAAACTATATTGAATATAGGGCTTCAGGCTATAATCGATGATTTTTTTGATTTAAAGATGCCTGTATGTAAATCGTAAGGTGATGGGTTCTCGATGATGATTTGAATTATGATAAAAGTTGGCTTGATAGGAGGTGATTCAAAAGTGGCGGGCGAGATTATACGCTTGTTGCTCAATCACCCTGATGTTGATATAAAGTGGATACAAAGCGACCGGCACGTTGGCTCCTTGGTGAGCGATGTTCACCAGGGACTTATTGGAGAGTGTGACTTGTCTTTGGTGGAGCGTCCACGCTGGAACGAGATTGATGTGTTGTTCAATTGTTGCCATACAGGCACTGCCCGTGTTTCGCTGGACCAGCTCGGCGAGCATGGGGATACTATTAAAATCATCGACCTTTCGGGCGATTTCCGCATGGCGGGGGACGGTAACGACTATGTGTATGGCCTTCCCGAGTTGAACCGCAAAGCGATGGTGCGAGGTGCGCGCAAGGTTGCTAATCCCGGCGCCTTTGCCACGGCTGTGGAGCTGGCTCTCCTGCCCCTTGCCAAGAATTTGCTCATCAATGGTGATATACACGTAGCGGCAGTATCGGGTGACCCTCTTTTGGCCGACAATGTCAAGTTGTACAATCCGCTGAATCATAGCCATGTTGAAGAAATAAGGCAAACTCTCAAGTCATTGCAGAATTCCTTCAACTCAAAGATTGAGATGGTGCCTATGATTGGCAGTCTCTCGCGTGGACTCATTGCGGCGGTTTATCTCGATTGTCAGTTGTCGCTCGAGAGTCTTCGGGAACTCTATGACAATTATTATGACGACCATAACTTCACGTTTGTTTCAGACAAGCAGGTTGACCTGAAAGATGTGGCCAATACCAATAAGTGTATCCTTCATCTGGAGAAGCATGGATCGCGACTCCTCGTCACAGCCGTCATTGACAGCATGCTTAAAGGGTCGGCGGGCACAGCAGTGCATAATATGAATCTTCTTTTTGGTCTTATCGAGCGCACAGGTCTGGCGCTAAAACCATCAGCATTATGATGAAACGTTGTGTCATAACATTGTTGACGGGCATTGCTCTCGGGGCTTCGCCAATAAATGGTGCTCCAACAGTAGCACATGTAAAAGAATTGATAGGTGCCGGGGACTATCGGTCGGCAATCGAGGCGTTGGTGGAATTGAGCGGGAAGGAACCGCGCAACACCACTTACCCGGTGCTTCTTGGCGACTGCTACCGGGCTCTGCAACAATATGATGAAGCCAAGGCTCAATACAATAAAGTTGTAGCAAAGAATAATGATGCCCGTCTTGGTCTCATTGAGATTGCCATAAAGGAGTATCGGGTCGATGATGCCGATCGCCTGGTGGAGGAGTATCGCAAGAAATTGAAGAAAGGGCGGAAGGCCGATCCTGATAAATCAGAAGATGTAACCGGCCAGTTGGAGCGTACACGCAACATGCTCAACCGTGTAGAGCAAATCGTTGTGTTTGATAGTATCAATGTGCCGGCCGAGGAGTTCTTCGCGTATTATAGGCTGTCGCCTGAGAGCGGTTCGCTCAATAAGCCCTCGGTGCTTCCGTCATCGTTTCCCGTAGCTGGGGAGACGGTGGTGTATGAACCCGAGAGCCGTACAGAGATGGTATGGGCTGCTCCCGATGAAGATGAGAATTATCACCTTGTGAGTTCGTCGGCTCTTTACGGAGATGAATGGGATACACCTGTGGCAATAGGTGACCATCTGGGAGAGGGAGGCGATGCCAACTATCCGTTCCTCATGCCCGATGGCATAACTTTGTACTATGCCAGCAACGGTGACAACACGCTCGGTGGCTATGATCTGTTCATCACCAGGCGCAATGGAAACAGTTTCCTGCAGCCTCAGAATCTTGGCATGCCCTACAATTCACCGTATAATGATTATATGCTTGCTATTGATGAGTCGACCGGAGTGGGGTGGTGGGCCAGTGACCGTAATGGCATTGAAGGCCAGGTGACCATCTACATGTTTAAACCGTCAGATATGCGTGTCAATGTCGATGTCAATGATCCCCGGTTGTTGGCTAAGGCAAGTCTCAGTTCAATAGCGGCCACTTGGGAACCCGAAGCCGACTATACTGACCTCACCGAGCGCATTGCAAAGATAAGCAACTCACCTCATAAACTCGCGGCACAGTGCCAGTTTGCATTGCCCGACGGACAAGTTATAACACGGATTGAACAACTCAAAGAGTCGGATGCACGCATTGCAATGAGGCAGTACCTTGATTTGCAAAAGAACATTCAGGAGGAGCATGAGCGGTTATTGAAGCTTCGTGATAAATATAGACAAGGTGATACATCGGTAGCCCAGGAAATCTTGCAACTTGAAAAACGTGCAATCAATGACCGTGTGACACTGAAACATGCAGCCAACGAGGTAATAGAGGCTGAAATGCAATAATAATCACAATCAACAACATCTCCCTGTATGAGAATGTCAAGGGTCTCATGTTGCATGAGAACGATTGAATACAGGGACAAAATAAATTAAACAGGTGATACTCTTTCTAAGTTCTATCGGATTGCTCATAGCAGGCTATTTCCTTTATGGGTTGCTTGTTGAACGTGTTTTTGGGATTGAACCCGATAGGCCTACCCCGGCCTATACAAAGCATGATAATATTGATTACATGCCTTTGCCTGCGTGGAAGGTGTTCCTCATCCAGTTCTTGAATATTGCAGGCCTGGGCCCGATTTTTGGTGCTATCATGGGTATTATGTTTGGTCCGGCTGCTTTTCTGTGGATTGTGTTCGGAACGATATTTGCCGGTGCTGTCCACGATTATATTTCGGGTATGATGAGTCTGAGGTCGGGCGGTCAGTCGCTGCCTGAGGTTGTGGGGCATGAACTTGGAACCGGTGTCAAGCAAGTGATGAGAGTGTTCTCTCTTTTGCTTCTCGTGCTTGTGGGGGCAGTGTTTGTGATCAATCCTGCCGATCTTCTTGCCGGCATGACCCCCGAGTATCTCGACCGCGTGGTGTGGATAGGCGTGATATTCATCTATTACATGCTGGCCACGCTGTTGCCTATCGATAAGCTGATAGGTAATTTTTATCCTGTATTTGGGTTCACCCTCCTTTTCATGGCGATGGGTTTGCTTGTCGTGTTGCTTTTTGGCGATGTTACGATTCCCGACTGTATCACCCAGGGATTGTCGTCACGTCATGCCGCAGGCACTCCGATATTCCCGATGATGTTTGTCTCGATAGCTTGTGGAGCCATTTCTGGTTTCCATGCCACACAGTCGCCCATGATGGCGCGGTGTCTCAAGAATGAGCGGCTTGCACGTCCTATATTCTATGGTGCGATGGTGTCGGAGGGCCTTGTGGCTCTGATATGGGCTGCCTCGGCAATTGCGTTCACCGGTAGCTATGAGTCATTGAATGAATATATGTCGGGTGGTGGTACACCGGCACCTCTCGTAAAGGATATCTCAGTGACATGGCTCGGGTCATTTGGCGGTATTCTCGCTATAATAGGCGTTGTGGCCGCCCCTATAACCACGGGCGACACTGCTTTGCGCAGTGCCCGCCTCATAGCCGCTGATTTTCTAAAATTTGACCAGAAGAAATTCTGGAAACGGCTGGTGCTGTCCTTGCCTATATTTGCAGTGTGTTATATTGTGATGTGTTTTGACTTTAATATCTTGTGGCGTTATTTTGCGTGGAGCAATCAGACACTGGCTGTATTCACGCTTTGGGCCACAACGGTTTATCTTGCCCGAAAGCACAAGGCTTATATCATCACGCTCCTTCCTGCAATGTTCATGACTGCGGTGAGTGTGAGCTATCTGTTGTCGGCCAAACGTCCTGAGGGATTGCAACTCGATTTGTCGATAGCTGTCGCTGCTGGAGCCAGTGTGGCAGTTGCCATGGCGATTGTTGTGATCATGTATATAAACCGTATAAACCATGGTAAGGTAAAAAGAGAATTCAAGTATTGAAAAGAAATAAGTTTTTAAGGTAGTCAATTAGTTCAATAGGTAACCAATAGAATATATAGTTATTGATTGGGCTGGAAAAAAGATGTTTGGATGACCGATAGGTAAGTATTTTAATTTTAATTATTTATATGAAGAATTTATTTATGGGCGCATTGGTTGCGCTCTCAGTTATTTTACCGGCCGTTACTGTGAAGGCCGAGGGATATCAGGTAAACACGTTGAGCACGCGTCAGATTGGTATGGGTCATACAGGTACCGGAATGCATCTGGGCGGCGAGAGCATGTTCTTTAATCCGGCCGGATTAGGATTCATGGATAAGCATGTGGACTTGTCGGGATCATTTACTGCAATATTTGCCCATGCTGAGGCTAAACAGACCGATGGCACTGTAAATAAGACGGCCAATGATCCGTCAACTCCTATCATGGCCAATGCGGCATTCTCGGTATATGATAATCTCAAAGTGGGCGTTTCGTTTTACACTCCTTATGGCAGTGGAATCAACTGGACCGACAACTGGCCCGGAGCTATGCTGAATCAAAAGGTAAACCTCAAGGTCTTCACATTGCAGCCTACTGTTGCCTGGCGTGTTACCGACAAGTTGTCCATTGGAGCCGGCGTGACCGTAAACTGGGGTACCGTCGATTTGGACAAGGGACTTATAGAGCCGTCGACTGCCGACATGATGCTGAAAATACTTTCACAGACGGGTCAATTGGCCAATCCTTCATATTATGGTGACGTTATCCCGGCATCGGTCAACCTTAACGGTAAGTCGAAGGTCGCTGTAGGATTCAATGTGGGAGCTATGTATGATATTCTTGACAACTTGACGGTAGGAGTGTCCTACAGGTCAAAGGTGAAAATGTCGGTCGACGCGGGCAAAGCCTCATTGACCTATGCCAACCGCCAGGCTGAAATAATTCTAAGCGAATTGCAGATTCTGAACTCCACAAATTTCTCAGCATCGATGCCTTGCCCATATGTACTCTCTTTTGGAGCATCGTGGAAACCAGTGGAAAAGCTCATTCTGGCCGCTGATGCCCGTCTCACAGGTTGGAAAACTTACCGTCGGCTTGATATTGAGTTTCTTGACCCTGTATGTGCTGCCTACAATCAGAACATCACCAAAGATTACCGTAATTGCTGGGCCTACTCGGTAGGTGCTGAATATGCGCTCACTCCCCGGCTTGATTTGCGCGCGGGATTGATGCTTGACACATCGCCTGTAAATAAAAATCATTATAACCCCGAGACTCCCGGCATGACCAAGATAGAGCCTACAGCCGGTTTTTCATTCAAGCCTGTGAAAGGAATGTCAATTGACTTCTCATTCATGTATGTAGCCGGCTTGGGTGTCGATGGCGCCAGCTGTGAATATGCTGATGCCTTGGCTGCCAAAATCAATCAGTTGATGCCATCGGCCGGTTTGCCATTGGTCCGTAAGTTTACTGCCGATTACAAGGTTCACGCCTTTATCCCTTCGATAGGAGTCAGTTATGCGTTCTAAAATGGATTTCAGAAAGTTGCTGGGCGACAGCCATCGTTACACACTGCATTCTCATACTGAGTTCTGTGATGGAAGAGCCCAAATGGAGGCCTTTGCCCGTGAGGCTGTAAAGAGAGAGTTCTCACATTATGGTTTTACTCCTCATTCACCTGTCCCTATCTTTTCAACATGCAATATGCACCGAGATAAAGTGTCTTCATTCTTATGTGAGGTGGATCGTATAAAAGGAGAATATGGTGACCGTGTGTGTTTTCTTGCCGGTATGGAGGTTGATTTCCTGGGTAGCGACTGGGGACCTTCTCGTGATTATTTCGCATCATTGCCTCTGGACTATATCATAGGGTCGGTGCATTTTATTCCTGATTCAAATGGCGAGCAAGTGGATATAGATGGGCGTTTTGACTCCTTTGCACGCAAGATGAAAAAGCATTTCAATAATGATATACGCTATGTTGTAGAGAAATATTTCGAGCAATCGATAAAGATGGTTGAGGAAGGAGGCTTTGATATCATGGGGCATCTCGACAAGATTGGACACAACTCGTCGATGTATCAGCCGGGTATTGAAGACGAGCCATGGTATATGTCGCTCGCCGATGAACTTGTGGACCGTGTTGTGGAGGCCGGCCTCACGGTGGAACTGAACACTAAAGCACGAGCTGAGTTTGGTCGGTTTTTTCCTTCGGACCGACTCTTGGCAAAGTTGCTTAGAACCGATACCTTCATAGTGGTGAACAGTGATGCCCATGTGCCGGCACTTATTGACGCATCGCGTGAGGAGGCTTATGCGCTTATGGAACGGCTTTCCACGCAGAACTGACCCGGATTTTACAATTAGGTATCATAATCACAGTCCGGAAATGGAAAAAGAGAACCGGGAGAATCCGACTTATATCGGAGACTCCCGGTTCTTCTTAATGTCATGTTTGAGTATCATGAAGCCTTGGCTTTATGATACAGGCTCTTAGTCCTTGATAAGGTCGTGGCCTGTCATCTCAACGGGTTGATTGAGACCCATGATGTGGAGAATGGAGGGGGCCACGTCGGCCAGTATTCCGTTCTCAACCTTAGCATCTTTGTTATCGGTTACATAAACAAATGGAACGGGGTTGAGTGAATGGGCGGTGTTGGGGGTACCGTCGGTGTTTAGAGCGTGGTCAGCATTGCCGTGGTCGGCGATGATGATAACCTCATAGCCGTTTTTCTTGGCGGCTTCGACAACATCGTGAACACAGGCGTCAATTGTTTTGACGGCTTTGACGATTGCCTCGTAGACACCGGTGTGACCTACCATGTCGCCGTTGGCAAAGTTCACGACGATGAAATCATATTTCTCGGTGTTGATGGCCTCAACGAGTTTGTCCTTAACCTCATAGGCACTCATCTCGGGCTTGAGGTCATAAGTCGCCACCTTGGGTGAGGGCACGAGAATACGCTCCTCCCCTTCAAAAGGAGCCTCACGACCACCGTTGAAGAAGAATGTCACATGGGCATATTTCTCTGTCTCAGCGATGTGAAGTTGTTTCTTGTGCAGATTAGACAGATATTCACCCAATGTATTGGATACATTCTCTTTGTCAAAGAGGATATGCAACCCCTTGAACGATGAGTCATAGGGAGTCATGCAGTAGTATCTCAACCCGGGAATTGTGTGCATGCCCTGTTCTGGCATATCCTGCTGGGTGAGCACGATGGTGAGTTCTTTGGCGCGGTCGTTGCGATAGTTGAAGAATATTACAGCATCGTCTTCCTTGATGGTACCATCAACTGTCGAGTTGTTGATTGGTTTGATAAACTCGTCGGTGATGTCCTCATCATAGCTTTCCTGCATTGCTTTAACCATATCGGTAGCTTGTTTGCCTTCGCCGTCAACGAGAAGGTCATAGGCAACTTTGACACGCTCCCAACGCTTATCGCGGTCCATGGCATAGAAACGGCCTATGATGGAGGCAATCACACCGGCCGATTTTTGGCAGTGGGCCTGTAATTCCTCGATGAAGCCTTTTCCACTGCGGGGGTCGGTGTCACGACCATCCATGAAGCAATGTATATATACTTTCTCAAGGCCATATTCCTTGGCAAGGTCACATAGAGCGTAGAGGTGCTCCAGAGATGAGTGAACACCTCCATTGCTCGTGAGCCCCATGAAGTGCATTGCTTTGCCCGATTTTTTTGCATAGCTGAAAGCATCCTTTATCTCGGGATTTTCCTTTATGGTGCCATTCTTTATTGCCTTGTTGATCTTCACGAGATCTTGATATAGAACACGTCCGGCACCGATGTTGAGGTGTCCTACCTCTGAGTTACCCATCTGTCCGTCGGGCAAACCTACATTTTCACCGCTGGCCTGCAATTGAGAATTGGGATAGTTGGCAAGGAGTGAATCCCAATAGGGAGTAGGGGTAGAGTAAATGACGTCGCTCTTGGTGTGGTTGCCTATGCCCCAACCATCGAGTATCATTAGTAATGCTTTGTGAGCCATAATCATATATGATTTTTAGTTGTGTGAATATTTTGTTGCAAAAGTACAAAAAGTCGGTTTAAATAACAATAGTTGGACAATGATGGTTGCAATCTTGTTATAGCGGTAAGCTATGGTGAAATTTTTATATTTACTATATGGGTGATTCTTAAGATGATATATTATGTTTTGCAAATTTTAACACGGGAAAGCTTGCATGATCTATATAAACTTCCTACCTTTGCACATGTAAATACTGCGGGGTAGAGCAGTGGTAGCTCATTGGGCTCATAACCCAAAGGTCGGAGGTTCGATCCCTTCCCCCGCCACTAAGAAGCGATTGTTAACAATACAGTCGCTTTTTTTCATGTTTTATTTTCCCGATTGCTTTGTTAGAGCTTCACTGTTGTGGTTGGGAATGTCGTCTTGTGAGTTTGATTACAAGTATAGTGGCGATGCAAAAGGGCATTGTCAATACCGGAAGCCCTACTTTTGATAACAACGGAGTCGTGATGTATTGAATGGCAAATGTAAGTGACAATGCTGCAATTGTCAATAATGCTCGTTTCTGTGTGATGGTTTGTGCTGTACCGATGGCGATGGCCGTCAATACAGGGGAGAACCCCCATATTCCCGATAGTATCTCGGCCTCGGGACACCCGGCTAACCATGCAAGCACCATGCCGGTGGCTGACCCTGCCAGTGCCAGAAGGGCAGTTGAGCGGCAGGAGCAGTACAATGCCGCAAGCAGTAAAAGACCGGTATCGTAGGAGTCTATCAGGAACACCTGGGAGATTCCTTTGAGCAATCCTTTGGCATAATCGATGGGAGTGGGATTGATTTCGACCGGCAATGTATCAGTGTCAAACTGTGAACACAATCCGGTCTTGATACCCATTATGATGATCAACCATGTTGCAATGACAAACGGTAGAGTATATGAAGATCCGGATAACAGGCGGTCAAGCAGTGATTTAATTGGAATGGTAATGAGTACGCCCACAAGAAGCAGTATCCATGTATACACACCGAGGTTAAAAAAAGTTGCTATTGCACAGCCTGTGAGTATACCGTTGAATCCCCACACCCCTTTCTCCTTACCGTTCAGACGTAGAAGCCATGCTGCTGTAGAAACCACAATAAGAGCTATGACGGCAGCTGGAATTAATACGAGACGGGTGTCGCTCCACACCGGGGCGAAGAGAATCGCAAGCAGCATGAGTATGCCCGCTTTCGTATTTTCCTGAAACATGACCTGGCCTGTACCCTTGACAAGCGACAGGAAGTAATTCTTTATGTTGCGTGAAAATTGAGATTCGTTTTCCATGACAGCACAAAGTTACTCAAAAATTTGTAATAGTACCTATGGCTATGAGTGGCGAAATAGAAGCTCCTTCTCTATATCGTTGATCGAGACCTCCATTTGTTCAAGCAATACAAGATAATGGTACATGAGATCGGCCGCCTCATATATGAAACGGTTGCGATTTCCATCGACAGCTTCTATGGCCGACTCGACTGCTTCTTCTCCCACCTTCTGGGCAATTTTTTTTACACCTTTGATGAAGAGTCGTGTAGTGTAGCTGTCATCGGGCATCTCCCGGTGCCGTTGCTGTATGATTTGTTGCAGTTTTCCTATGAATCCTTCCTCGGCCGGAGTGTCGAAGCATGACTCGGTGCCTCGATGGCATGTGGGGCCGTCGGGTCGGGCTTTAATCAGTAATGTATCACCGTCACAGTCGAGATACATTTCCACAACGTTCAGAAAATTGCCGGAAGTTTCCCCTTTTGTCCACAATGACCTGCGTGTACGGCTGAAGAAAGTAACTTTCCCTGTAGCTACAGTCATGTCAAATGCCTCCCGGTTCATGTAGCCGAGCATCAATACTTTGAGCGATACCGCGTCCTGAATGATCACAGGAATAAGCCCATCGGCACATTTTTCAAGTTTAAAGTCATCAAATGTCATAATCGTATCTCTATTCCTTTTTGAATCAAACATTTCTTTAGGGAATCAACCGTCATGTCGCCATAATGGAATATGCTTGCCGCAAGAGCGGCATCGGCTTTTCCCAGGGTCAGTACCTCGGCTATATCGTCTACGCTTCCGGCTCCCCCCGAGGCTATGACGGGAATTGATAGCTCGGAGCATAAGCGTGCAAATGTGTCACATGGGTAGCCGCTACGTGTCCCGTCATGATCCATCGATGTGAACATTATTTCACCGGCACCACGTTGCTCAACCTCGCGAGCCCAGTCAAATAGTTGGCGGTCGGTAATGCGGCTGCCGCCATGGGTGGTCACACGCCATATTCCGTCAACACATCGGGCATCGATGGCCACAACGACAAATTGGTTGCCGTAGCGGGTGGCGAGCGTGGAGACAAGGTCGGGATTGGCTACAGCAGCGCTGTTTATTGTAATCTTATCGGCTCCGGCCTGAAGTAGTCGGGCGGCATCATCAACCGAGGATATCCCGCCACCCACGGTGAACGGTATGTTGATGCGGTCGGAAATACGTTCCACAAGTTCGGTAAATGTGTGCCGCTCTTCCTTCGACGCGCTGATGTCGAGATAGACAAGTTCATCGGCTCCTTCCTGAGCATATCGGGATCCAAGTTCCACGGGGTCACCTACATCGATGAGACCTTCAAAATTTATCCCTTTAACCGTGCGTCCGTTCTTGACGTCGAGACACGGAATTATTCTCTTGGCCGGCATTATTGTTCGGTTATAAAATTGGTTATCTCTTCAATGGTTATATTGTTCTCATAGATTGCTTTCCCCACTATGACGCGAGGAAGGCCCAGGGAGTCGAGCTCGATTATATCGTTGATCGATGATATGCCTCCCGACACTGTAAATGTGAGCTGTGGATATAGTTCCATGAGTTGCACATATAGTTGTGTCGACGGTCCCTGAAGCATCCCATCTTTTGAGATATCTGTTACAATCACTTCTTCCAGCCCGTGGGGAATGAAATGCTCGATAAGATCATTTATTGATAGTGACGATTCTTCGAGCCAACCGCTCACTGCCACTTTCCCATTGCGAACATCGGCTCCGAGCACGATTTTGTCACCGCCATATTTCCTAAGCCATTGCTCCACAATCTGAGGTTGCTTCACTGCGAGGCTACCTATAATGATGTGGGTCGCCCCGGCTTCCAGAGCTTCCTCAAGGTCTTTTGGAGTCTTGATTCCTCCTCCCCATTCGATGTCGAGGTTGCATGACGAGGCAATCTCTCTCAGTGTGGGTAGGTTGCACGGTTTTCCGGCTTTTGCACCATTGAGGTCTACAAGGTGCAGACGTGTGATGCCGGCAAGTTCATATCTCCGGGCCATTTCCACAGGTGTGATATCATAGGCTTTCTTACTGCCATAGTCACCCTGTGTGAGACGCACACACTCACCATCGATAATGTCGATGGCCGGGATTATTTCGATATGTTTATTGGCTGTTGCCATAGGTGGATTACATGGAAATGAAGTTTTTTATTATCTGTTGCCCAACGTCACCACTCTTTTCCGGGTGGAACTGCACGCCATAAAAATTTTCATATTTAAGAGCGGCCGAGAACATCATGGGGTGACGGGAGGTAGCAATGGTATCGGGACATAGGGGCGCATGAAAACTGTGCACGAAGTAGACATAGGCACCGGCTGGTACCCCTTTTAAAAGTTTACTCTCGAGATTGGATATGGGACTCCAGCCCATGTGCGGCACTTTTATGTCGGGAGATTCCGTGAACCGTTTCACTTTGGCATCGAATATTCCCATGCAATCCACGTCGCCCTCTTCAGAGTGGCGGCACATCACCTGCATACCGACACATATTCCCAGCACCGGTTGTCTGAGTTTCCACAGCGTGGCAGGAAGGTTGCGTTTATTGAGATTTTCCATAGCTTCCGCTGCATTACCCACACCGGGGAGAATGACATGTGAAGCCTGTTGTATCACTTTGTGGTCGGACGTTAGAGTCCATTCAGCCCCAAGGCGGGTGAGAGCATTACCGAGCGAGCGTATATTGCCCATATCATAATCTATTACTGCAATCATAACATTCCTTTGCTTGATGGTAAACTGTTGTCGGAGGCATCGTGTCTCACAGCCTGGCGCAGGGCACGGGCGAAAGCCTTGAACACACCCTCTATGATGTGATGGTTATTCTCACCACATGCCTCAATGTGGAGATTGCATTTCATGGCCGAGCAGAGCGACCCGAAGAAGTGCTTGAACATTTCGGTGGGAGTGTCGCCTACATATTCCCGTGTGAAAGGTACATTCCATTGGAAGTCGATACGACCCCCAAGGTCGATGAGGACCATAGCACGGCTCTCATCCATAGGGAGGACAAATCCGTAACGCTGGATTCCGCGTTTATCGCCGAGAGATTTCAGTAGCGTCTCACCCAAGGCTATGGCGACATCTTCCATTGTGTGGTGTTCATCGACTTCAAGATCGCCGCGGCATTTTATTTTAAGGGATATGCCGGCATGATGAGGCAGTTGCCAGAGCATATGGTCGAAGAATTTCAAACCGGTGTCGATCTCCGATGTGAAGTTACCCTCAAGGTCAACCTCTATATCAATGTGAGTCTCGGCGGTGGCACGATGGACAGTGGCCGTTCGCGAGCTGCCCTCTTTCTTGTCGATGCCTGTTGTTTTCCCATAATTTTCCATGAGGCTTAATACGCGGGAATTCTCGCGCGGGGTGCCAACGGTGAAACGTAGTGTGTTTTCACATAGAGGCATTCCCGATCGGTTTCTCACAATCACACCATGAGTAATCAGGTAATCATATACTGCTTTGGCATTATCGACCTTGACGAGCAGAAAGTTTGCATCTGATGGATAAACCCGCTCTACACAAGCTGTTTTCTCGAGGCCTGCAGCGAGGCGCGCGCGCTCGGTGAGAATCTCAGCGATATTTTGCGACGGGGATAATTCAAGCCGTTCAAGAAGCATCTTCTGGATAACTCCGCTCATGTTATAGGGATATTTTACGCGGTTATAATAAACCATAACCTCCCTGGAGGCGAAGGCCATGCCACACCTCATGCCTGCCATTCCCCAGGCCTTGGAGAATGTGCGCAGCACGATTATATTGGGGTGTGCGGCTATTTCCTGAAGCATTGATCCTTTTGTCGAAAAGTCGATGTAGGCTTCGTCAATAACAACCATTCCGTTGAAATGTACGGCCAGATCCAGAAGGTCATCTTTTGGAAAGGCGTTGCCTGTAGGATTGTTGGGCGAGCATATCCATATAATCTTGGTGTGTGAGTCGGTAGCATCAAGCAATCTGTCGACTGGTAGGGAGAAGTCTTCATTGAGAGTTACTTCCCTTATCTCAATATCATTGACTCCGGCAGCTACCTTGTATACACCGTAGCTGGGTGTTATAGCTACAACATTATCATGACCGGGCTCACAGAATACCCTGAATGTCACATCGATTGCTTCGTCACTTCCGGCCCCTCCAAGAAAAATAGTGTCGGGGTCGGCCCCCGTGAGCGATGAAATCTTTATTTTCAGTTCCCGTTGGTGTGGGTCGGGATATCGGTTGACACCGTTGGGGTAGGGCGATTCGTTGGCATCGAGCCACACCGAGATATCTCCTCCTTTGAACTCGTCGCGTGCCGTTGAATATGGTTTCAGGGCGAGTATATTTTTACGTATGAATGAAAGTGGATTGATCATTTTCCTGATGTTCTTACTTCGACAGCGAGCGCGTGGGCGTCAAGACCTTCGGCTCGAGCCATGGTTGTTATTACCTGTGATAAGTTTGTGAGCCCTTCCTGAGTCAGTTCCTGATAGGTAATCTTATGCATGAAGCTGTCGATGTTCACTCCGCTCAGAGCCGATGCCCAGCCGGCAGTAGGGAGCGTGTGGTTGGTTCCTGAGGCATAGTCACCGGCGCTCTCGGGTGACATATTGCCGATGAATATACTTCCGGCAGCGGTGATGGCCGACGCGGCTTCCCAGGGGTCGCTGACCGATAGTATAAGATGTTCGGGTGCATAGGCGTTGGCAAATCTTATCATATCATCTCGGTGTGGAAGTACAATTATGCGGCTATGTGAGAGTGAACCTTCAATTGAGTCACGGCGTGGAAGTGTGTTGGCAAGCCGTTCCACTTCATCATGTATAAGCCGTGCCATATCGACCGAGTGGCACACAGCCATGGCCTGGCTGTCGGGGCCATGTTCAGCTTGTGACAGCATATCAGCAGCGACATATGCAGGGCAAGCCGTGGAATCGGCAAGTACCATCACTTCCGATGGGCCAGCGGGCATGTCGATTGCAGTTGTGCGGCTTACGAGCTGCTTGGCCTTGGTGACATACCTGTTGCCTGGACCGAATATCTTGTTGACGCGCGGAACGCTTTCCGTGCCATATGCCATAGCGGCTATGGCCTGGGCTCCTCCGGCACGGAACACCCTGTTGATGCCACACATGCGGGCGGCAAGCATTATTTCAGGAGCGATGCCATGTTTCCCGTTTTCAGGAGTGCATAGCACAATCTCGCGACACCCGGCCAGCCGTGCCGGAATGGCGAGCATAAGCACTGTTGAGAATAGCGGTGCTCGTCCTCCTGGAATATATAGACCAACGGTGTCGATAGCCACGGCTCGCTGTATGCATCTGACTCCAAGGGTGGTCTCGACATCAATCTTGGCGGGAAGTTGAGCCTTGTGAAACTTGGTTATATTGTCAATGGCTACCTTCATGGCTTGTGCCACTGCAGGCTGTACGAGAGCGCTCCGTGCGTTTGTTTCTTCGGGGCTCACCTCGACCTGGTCACCGATATATCCATCAAATTTACGCGCATAATGCAACAGTGCCTTATCGCCATTGGTGCGTACATCAGCGACAATACCGGTGACAATGCTCTCTATGTCTGAATCGGCGGGGATATTGCGCTCACAGAGTCTGACCCATTGTGAGCGTTGAGGCTCTATGATTATTTCCATTATCTTATGACGTTTTCCAGAGAGAGTACCAAAATGTCTGAAGCACCTATGTGTTTCAATTGTTCAACCTTTTCCCATAGTTCGTCTTCATGCAGCACTACATGCAGTGACACCCATTCTTCATCGGCAAGGGGGAGAAGGGTGGGACTTTTCATGCCGTGAAGCAGTTTGACCGCCTCCTCAGTGCGATTTTTGGGAAGGTTCATGAGCACATATTTCATGCCTCGGCTTTCTATGATCGACTTGAACCGGAACATCAACTTGTCAATTTCTGTCTTCTTGGAGTCCTCGAGATGTGGGTGGGAAATTAACACGGCATCTGATTTGATTACCGTTTCCTTCTCGCGCAACCCGTTTTGAATAAGGGTTCCACCCGAAGAAACGATGTCAAATATGGCATCGGCCATGCCCACGGCCGGGGCAACCTCAACCGAGCCGGCTATCTGGTGAACAAAGGCATGGATGTTATTCTCCATGAAGTAATTGCGCAGTATCACGGGGTAGGAAGTTGCCACTCTCTTCCCTTCAAACCATTCCAACCCGTTATAATCGGCTGAATTGGGCACGGCAAGCGACAGGCGGCATGCCCCAAAACCAAGGTGCATCCTGACATCGACATCGAGTTCTTTTTCCAGTACTTCATTAAGCCCTACAATACCAATGTCGGCAACACCCATTGCGACAGCCTGGGGAATGTCATCGTCACGTAGGTAGAGCACATGTAAAGGAAAACCCTTGGCATCTGACATGAGTTTACGTTGAGATACCGATACCGAGATTCCTGCATCGGCAAGTAGGGCTACAGTATCTTCATTGAGGCGTCCTTTGTTTTGAATGGCGATAGTGAGCATGTGAAATGTATAATTGGAAATCTATGTGAATTTTAAATCTTATTTGGTGTAATGCTGTTATATTTTTCGCAAAAATATGATAATAATGTCAATTATACAAATCTATGTATTCAAACTTTGCGTCATGTCATGCACAGAAAGACTACGAAAAAGCCTTTCCGCCTACTCGATTGAACCGCTATCACCATTAGTTCCACCTCATAATAGCAATTCAGCCCGGCGAAAGAACTTTTCTCCCGTCGGGCTGATAATATTGGTTGTTAGAGATAGTTACTTCAAAATTGCAGAGCCAGCAGTGCCTGAACCTGATATTTCGTTATTACGTTGTACTTTCTTTCCATATCCGATAGTGTATGTCACAGACACAGAATATCGTGAATGGTGTTGTGTGCCGAAAGCTGTGCGGTCAAAACTATAATACTCGCTCGATAATGTTTCCTTATAGTCCTCCCATGAAGTGTGGAAGAAATTATATGCTGAAGCGTTAATATTCCATGCTCCCTTTCCCCAGCCTATCTGAATCAGATATTTGGAAGGAGTGCGGCTGATGACTCCGCTATGATTTTCTTGATACTTGCTCGGGGTCATGTAATAGCCCCATAGGTAAAAGTTTCCGAAATAGTACGTGAGCTGGGCTGTACAAGTCAATTGGTTGTTTCTCCACGCATAATCGCCCGTGGTCTTCCGAACCCAAAATTGAGGACGAAGTTTTGCAACGAGTTTACCTCCAAAGAATTTACCGGTAGCGTTTATGCCGATATAATCACTGAAGTAGTCACCGCCGTTGAAATATTGGCGAAGCATAGCTCCATCAGGTCCGGTGGGAGAATAAAGAGTCACACATCTATCCTTGATATAGCCAAAATAAGCATCAGCAGTCAATTGCCAACGGTTATTTGGCAACCATGTATATGACAGCAACGCATTGGTGTACTTGTAATCCTTTAGTTCAGGGGTTCCTTTATACCACATCAACTCATCCTGCTGAAGCATATTCGGGCTTTTCTGAGAAGCATTTGGGAACATTGAGCCGTAATTGGCTGTGAAGTACATTTGATTCTTGTCATTGGGCGACCATGTGGCATTGATATTTGTCTGAGGAAAATTGTTGTCAGCATTTATACCCGATATTCTGTTTGTCTCCCAAATCCAAGCCAAACCTGTTCCCACATTCCATTTCTCATTGAAAATGTGCTGATAATTCTGCCCGAGGAAATAAATACCTACATCATATTTTTGTTTGGATGGTGAATTACCAAAGTAATTGATAATATTCCAATCGTGCTGGACTCCAAAATTGGAGAAGAATCGGTTAGACTTATTTGGATTCCATGTCAGGTGTAGATATGTCGTGAATTTATGAACATCTTCCTTTGCATTGTTGATTATAGACAAACCATCAGGAATGCGGAAATTTGAATTAGATGAATTACGGCCATAAGTATAGGTTGCGTCAACGTTAAGAGCCACTTGCTTGGACAGCATGAAGAAATATCCACCCACATAGTTCAAAGCCCAATCTTTAGATGATGAAATTGTGGATGATTCAGACGCCGGAAATCTATCGGAAGAATACGACAAGCTATTGGTCAGGTCGTTGTGTGGAATATTTGTAAGACTGTACGAGATTCTGTTTGAGATTTGTATATTCTCCGTGTTGTATAGGGCGCGAACGCTGAAATCATTACTGTTATTCCTATACAGGGAAGCTTTTGCGTCGGAATTTCTTGTTACGGACATAGGACCGGCGCCATTGAAGTCAGTAAAATTGAAATGTTCCGTTGACGACTGCCCCTTGTGTCTATTCGTGAGATATATCTCATTGGCAAATACATCAAAGGTCATCCGCTTATAGGTCATCTTTGAGTATAAAGACCCCTCTGTCCGATTTACCCCGAACCATTTGTCGGCAGTAAGCTTGGTATATCCTCCCCATTCGTATTTTTGCATCACGAAGTTAATGACATATTTGGCACCCTGAAAACGTGCATCAGAGGGGTGTGTATAGTATTCAACCTTCTTGACATCCTGCGTCTTCATTCCTTGAAGGTCAGCAGAGGTAGCAGGAATATAATCAATGAATATAGATACGTCCTGGCCATGAGCCGTTTTAACAGCAAGATTTATGGGGTCAACGTCAATCTGAGGTATTGACATCTGAGAAAGTAGAGCCACTGCATTTTGAGCAGAGTTCTTCTGACGAGCCATAGGAATGTAGGTTGATACTTCTACATTAGTCTTTTGGTTAGAAGCCTCAATAACGACCTCTTTCAATTCTTGCGTCTTGATTGTGTCGGTTGGTTCATAGGCAAATACTGACATACTCACCGAGAGCATTGTGAAAAACAGAATCTTTTTTACCATGTTCAGATGTTGTTTTTATTATTCAGACGCAAAATTACGCCATTTGTGACAATTAACTTTCAACAAATGTTGAGACAACGACAAAAAAAGAAAACGTGAGCCAACTATGCCACGTCTAAACTGATGGTCGTAGGAAACCTTTGAT
>JAMPBP010000001.1:93306-128581 GCA_023666645.1 Clostridiales bacterium | reverse complement strand
CGCAGCGTCTTTGACGCTATGGTCGCCACTCTTGCCGAGTGCCGTTCAATTCTTGAATATCTATTTCGCTTGGTATATAACCTATTGATAATCAACACAAATTAGAGTGCTATTCATAGTCATTCAGCATCATTCAACCCCACGTCACAGCCTCGCAACCCCAAACTTTAACGGAGTGTAACTATAATCGGTGAAAGAAAATGTGGTGACCTCAGCCAAAAATCAGCCGGGTCACCACGTATGAGTGTTAAAATTTATTCAACAAATCGTTAATTTTACAATCGAGTTTATCAACAGAAACCTTTTCAAAAAAATTAATTTTGAGGTTAGGTTTTTCGCAAGTGACGTGTCTTATTAGTGTATGACGACAACAAATGACATAGAAAAGCTATTCAGAACCCATTACACGGCGATGTACCGTTTGGCGATGCTGATACTGCGTGATGAGGATGCTTCGCGAGACATTGTGCACGATGTTTTCGAGTCGCTTCTCAACACCGGTTTGACAGACGTGTCAGACCAGTATCTGCTTCGTGCGGTGCGCAACCGATGCCTCAACCACTTGCGTGGGCTTTCTACAAAGGAGCGTATTCTTGAAATTTATGCTATTGATGAAAAGGAGATTGCCGACGAAGAGTGGCCTGAAGATGAGACAATCGCCAAAATTCACGAAACTGTTGCCAACGACTTGACAGACGCTTGCCGTCGCGTGGTGGAATTACGATTCACAGATTGCAAGAGCTATAAGGAGATTACAGTAGAACTGGGTATAAGCGAAGTTGCTGTCTATAAGCATTTGCGTCATGCAATAGATGTCTTACGCTCAAAACTATCTCAAAATGGATAAAATAGACAGATTACTTGATGCTATCGAGCATCCCGATCGTTATTCCGGAAAGGAGATTGAAGTGTTGCTGTCAGATCCGGAAGTCAGGGAGGTTTATAACCTGCTTGAAAAGGCCAAGGCGACCCTTACTCCAATTTCCACTCCCGATATTGACGCTGAATGGGGCAGATTCAGCAATTCGCATACTGCCAAACAGTTCAGTACATATCGCATATTCAATCTCTTTTCACGTAATATAGCAGCAAGCATTGCAATAGGCATTGCTTCTCTCGCTGCCGTAGCCGCAGTAGTTGGAGTAAGCGTTAATTATGCTCTCAATAAGAATACTGACAATCAAATAGCAGAGGTTGTCCCGACTACAAAAGAAAATGTCGCATCAAGCGACACAATCTTAGTAGTTGAAGAAGAACCTGCCGTTGCTCCGGGAACCATAGTGTTTGACAACGAGCCTTTGGAGACTATCATCAACCGCATAGCCGAGTATTATGGCTGTAAAGTAGAGTTTTCAACTGACTCATCAAAGCCACTTCGACTTTACTTCCGTTGGAATCAGGCACATCCTCTTGATGAAGTTATAGCGAGCCTAAACAACTTCGAGCAAATAAATCTCACCGTCAAGGACAAAACCATCAAAATAGAATGAATTCATGGCAAGAATCATTATGCTTATCTATGCCATGACAGCCTTTATCATGGCCAGTGCCGAGACTTTCTCCTACCGTTTCAACTCTACTCCGCTACCAAAAGCGATTCAGCAGATTATGGAGAACCACCCCGACCTCAACATCAACTTCATTTACAATGAACTTGAAAACTACACCACCAGTGCGTCAATCCATGCCGACAATGCTTATGAGGCACTCCGTCAGACAATCGGACTGAATCCTGTCACCGTAGTCAAAGCCAAAAGTACCTATTATGTTGAGGCACTCCAACATGGCAGATACATCTATACTGGTCAGGCTATTGGCTCAGACCACGAACCAATCGTTGCCGCCACTGTAATGCTTCTCGCTCCAAATGACTCAACTATATTGACCTACGGAATAGCAGATACGGAGGGTCGTTTCAGAATACCATGTGACCGAACCAATGTAATAGCCAAACTATCCTGCATGGGTTATAAAACGACATATCATCAGTGCAACTCGTTTAACATCGGAACAATCATTATGCAAGAAAGAGCCGTTGATCTCGGAACTGTAACTGTAGAAGCGGAAAATTCTCGCTTATATGCAGATCGTTCAGTCTACATCCCAACTGCGCGCCAGAAAAATGCATCTCAAACTGGTACTGACTTACTCGGACACATGGCTATTCCACAGCTTGGTCTTATATCTGGCGGAAGCGTAGTTACGAATGCGGGTAAACCTGTTGCCGTTTTCATTAATTATTTGCCTGCTACTGAAAATGATCTACAGGCAATGCGGACTGAAGATGTCAAAAGAGTGGAATATTATGAATATCCATCTGACCCCCGGCTTCAAGGAAATCCATATGTTGTCAATTTTATCATGCAGAAATATGAATATGGTGGTTACCTGAAAACTTTTGGACATACCAATCTCATAAGTAATCCTGTGGGGGAGGTTTTAACGAATCTACGCATTCAGCGGAAGAACATGACATATGATATTATGGGATCCTCATATCATTATGATCGTAAACATGAAGGCACAGAACTCACTGAAACATATCGTCTGCCGCAAGATTATGGCGAAGTCAATGAGTTTCAGCGTATCTCTAATACAACAGCCTCAAATCAAAAGCGGAATTGGTACTTCGCCACTATAAAAGCTACTTATAATTCCGATAATATACAAGCCTCATCGCAGATTAAAGGAAGAATTGACAGGCTACCAAATTCAGAAAAGAGAGGAAGCGTTACTTATAGTACACCTTCCTTTGACAACTCTGAATATTCTTCCGTAATGAATGAACGATCTCAATATATAGCATACGAAGGTTATTATTTTTTCAATTTGACCAAGAATAATTCAATGGTATTTAGCCCGACTTACAGTTATTCCCACACTGAGCAGAATTCTATTTATCAAGAGACTGGGTATGCCGATATTCACAATGGAGCGTCTGATAACACAAATAAATTCTCTGGAAATCTCAAATTTACACAAAATTTAGGTGATTACGGAAATTTGTTGTTTGGACTAAACGGGTCTTACGAATATAATAGGACTCACTACACAGGGTCTACAACAGCACTTGATAAGGCAAAATCATCACGTATCGAGGCTGGTATCGGCTATGATGTTACAATCGGCAAGATATATGGAGCTGCTTCTTTTGCATGGGATTGGGATAGGCTGCAATTTGGAGATATAGTTGACAGCCCCTCTACACCTAAAGCAAATCTTTCATTACAATATGCACCTAATGACTGTAACTCATTCAGGATCTCTGCCAGCTATGAATCATGGCTCCCATCCCCAAGTTATAAGAGCGACAAAATCATAGAAGCGACACCCCTTATGAAATACACGGGCAATCCAAATCTTGTGCCATCCAAAAGTTATGACTTTGATTTCACATATACGTGGATTCCAAATAATAATTACAGTCTTAGTGCTTTTGCATGGGCTTGGATTGTAGGAGACAGATATGTGTACGACTATGAAGCATCCTCGACCGGGATTTTACGCACCATAAAACAGCCTATGGGCAGTTTTGCACAGGGAACATACGGTATAAGTGGCTCTGCCAAATTCCTTGACCGCTCTTTAGTGTTGTCGGGAAGGATAGGTCAACTGCTAAATCATAATGGAATTCCGTATAATGAGAACCATTCCTATATCAACTGGTATGCCCGTGTTCGTTACTATTTGAAAAATTGGAATTTTACATTAACGTATTCTTCTGATAACGCCAGTGCAGACGGTTGCATGAATGGTTTGTGGGCTTACGGAAAAAGTGATTGGTATATCACAGTCGGGTGGTCAAACTCTCATTGGAATTTTCGTGGAGATATAATCAATTTTACAAGGTGGAATTTTCGGAATGACCATTTCGTAATGAGAAGCAAATATTACGACACTGATGAAGTTCGATTAGGAGGTAAGAGCAGAGCGTTCGTTCAATTAGTAGCTACATATACATTTGGCTTTGGCAAAAAGGTAAAACGTGATGATGAACCAGCAGTCTCTGGAACTGCATCATCAGGCATCTTGAAATAAAGTATTTATGAATCAAAAAATTAAATGGAGTAAATACGCAAGGGTGATAACGGTCCTTGTGACCGTTGCCCTTGCGGTCATTCTCATTATCACAAGAAATGTCCCTTAGCGATTTTATACGATAGGTGTTTGTTTTATATGTATTGGGTGATTTTCAATTGTGGCTCATATACATGTTGGTTATGCCGTTGCACCGGGCGGTGTGGCTCGTCACGCAAAAGTGTACCGGTTACATGTTTCATAATACTGTTAATTATAGTTAAAGGGAGTGAGAATCAGTGTTCATGTATCTTTTTTTCATAATTTAGTGCACACCAACTCATCTCACTCTTGTCATGTCGGTTTGATTGGCCGGTGTGAGCGTTATCGTCTCATTCTTAATAATTCATGCATTATGGAACATATGCCACCAATTCCTTCTCCGAATTCCGCGATGCCGGTAGAAAACAAAGATGCACGACCTATGCGCATAGGTATGAAAATTCTATTCATGGCCCTTATTACGCTGGGACTCATGATTCCTGACCTAATTATCTATGGATTGTCGAGCGACCGTGAGGACACCCAAAAGGAGACCGTCAATTCAATATCCAAGTCATGGAGCGGACCCCAGCTCCTGTCGGGGCCCATCATCTCGATTCCCTACAGCTACAAACACAACAACGAAACCGTGAGCGGCACTGCGAGAATACTGCCCCAGCAACTCACAGCCACAGCGACTATTGATGCCAAGGTTCTGTCACGCAGCATCTATGAAGCCACGGTATACTCAGGTCCAGTAACCATTCAGGGCAGCATTGCGCTCGGTGAACTCAAGCCTCTCGGCATTCCGATGTGGGCATTCCAGTTGGACAAGGCTCGGGTGACAGTGGGCATTGGCGACCTCAAGGGCCTGGAATCGGTCTCACAACTCACACTCGGCGACGAGAAGTTCACACTCAATGGCACCAACGACCGCAGTATCTACACCAACACCACTGGCGATAACAATATATTCGTTTCCGAGACCTCTGATGACTTCGTGGTCACACCGAGCGATACCGGCTGGCGCTACCGCAACATCACCTCCGATGGTTGTCTGCAAGCCCCGCTGGACCTCACCACGATTGTTGACTCTACCGCGACAGCCGAGTTGCCTTTCAGCATGAACATGAGCCTAAAGGGATCCCAATCTATAGCTATTGCCCCCATAGGCCGCGAGAATCTCATCACGGTCAACGGCAACTGCAAGTCACCATCGTTTGGCGGCATGTTTCTTCCGAGCGACAGGAAGGTGAAAGATGGCAACTTCGAAGCCGTGTGGCGCTTGAATTCCAACAACCGTGACTATCCACAGGCTTTTGACTGTGACATGTCGACCGAGATAGCTCAGAGCGCCGTTGTAGTCAACATGCTGGTGCCGGTGGACCGCTATCAGAAAGTCGACCGCACGTTGAAATATGCATTTCTGGTCATAATTCTCACATTCATAACCATTCTATTCTGTGAGATTGTGGCGCGCACACCCATGTACATTTTCCAGTATCTGCTCATTGGCCTGGCCTTGATTCTGTTTTACTCACTGCTCCTGTCGCTTGTGGAACACATGGCATTCGGCATCAGCTATCTGATAGCTGCAACGCTCACAATAGGAATGGTGAGCATATATGTGATGGGAGTGCTGAAGAGCCGCCGCATGGCGTTGTTGACCGGTGGAGTGCTTGCATTGATGTACATATTCATCTACGTGCTCATGTGCCTTGAAACCTACGCCCTGCTCACCGGCACCATCGGTCTGTTCCTCGCCTTGGCTGCCGTGATGTATGTCTCGCTGAAGATCAAGATCGTCTACACCGACTGACCACCAGTCTCTTAATCCCTACAAGAAACAACAAAAGGATTCAGTTCTCTGAGCTGAATCCTTTTGTTGTTTCATGTAGGAGGGAGTGGATGAGAGAATAAATATAAATAATACGCTGTATTCTGAATATCAAGCATCTGTTTTGGAAATTTAAGGAATCGACATGTTCCGTTTTTGATTCCACTGAAAAATGCAAATGGGCTCAACTCGTTGAGTTGAACCCATTTGATGAAATAATGTCGGGGTGAGAAGACTCGAACTTCCGACCTCCACGTCCCGAACGTGGCGCGCTGCCAACTGTGCTACACCCCGATGGTGTATTGACCGGGTGCAAAGTTACTAATTTTTTTTATTCCACAAACGCTTTTTTAGAAATTTAGCTTTTAGACATATCAAAGTTTTAATTATATTTGCATTTCAGAACCAAGCCCATGTAAATCCATTTATCATGAAAATCAACCTAATAGCCCGTCTTTCAATATTCCAGGCTTTCTTACTCACCTTTGCTTTCGGCATCAATGCCGCTGCAATAAAATGGTATGACGGCACCAATCCAGTCACTATAGCCATCGATACAAAGACCGACCTTGTGGTCAACACCGCCATAGAAATGTTCTCCAACGACATGGAAGAAGTGA
Source organism: Clostridiales bacterium (assembly GCA_023666645.1). Taxonomy (GTDB): domain Bacteria; phylum Bacteroidota; class Bacteroidia; order Bacteroidales; family Muribaculaceae; genus JAAVFS01. Next base: position 122,065 of record JAMPBP010000001.1, on the reverse strand, counting down.
CCGGCAAAGCAGCCTCGGTCACCAAACCCTCAAAGTCAACTATCATATTGTCGCAACTCGACAAGGCTTCAAGGTCCAAGCGTAGGCAACTCGCCTCTGTCGGCGTCCCCGTTGCACGGCTCGACACCCTCATCGATGGCTTCAACATCACCACCCGCAATGGCAAAATATACATCACCGGCACCAATGGCCGCGGTACAGCCTATGGTCTGCTCGAGCTTTCGCGTCATGTAGGTGTGAGCCCTTGGACATGGTGGGGCGATGTCCACCCGTCCAAACGACAGTTACTTGAAATCGACGACAACTACTCCGACACTCAAGGAGCGTCGGTCGAGTACCGTGGTATTTTTCTTAACGACGAGGACTGGAGTCTGCGCACTTGGAGCCACACCACCTTTGAACCCAGCCAGAAAGGTTCAATAGGCCCCCGCACCAATAAGGAAATATTCAAACTCCTCATGCGTCTCAGAGCCAATGCCGTGTGGCCGGCCATGCACCCCGGCACTGAAGCATTCTTCAAGAATCCCGTCAACAAGCTTATAGCCGACAGTTGTGGAATCGCAGTGGGCAGCTCCCATTGCGAGCCCCTACTGCGCAATAATGTCGATGAGTGGGACACTGCTTCACGCGGCGATTTCAACTACATCACCAATAAAGAATCGGTAACCGATTATTGGGCCGAACGTCTTGAGCAGGTGCGCAACTCAACCGGAGGCAACATGTTCACCATAGGCATGCGTGGCATTCACGACGGCTCGATGGAAGGAGTAAAGACACGGCAGGAAAAATTTGATGCCCTCCAACAGGTCATTGACGACCAGCAGGAACTTCTTGGCGAGCATATCGGCGACCCGTCACAGCTCATGCAGGTATTTGTCCCTTATAAGGAGGTACTGGAGCTTTACGAGCAGGGGCTCATTATCCCCGACTATGTCACCCTCATGTGGTGTGATGACAACTATGGTTACATAACCCGTCTATCCACTCCAGCCGAGCAACAACGCCCGGGCGGTGGTGGTGTCTACTACCACCTCAGCTACTGGGGGCGTCCCCACGACTATCTGTGGCTCACTACCACCCAGCCGGGACTCATATACAACGAGATGCGCAACGCCTACGACCATAATGTGCGCCGCCTGTGGATTGCCAATGTCCACGACCCTAAAGCAGCGGCCTATGACATGGAACTTTTCCTTGACATGGCCTGGAACATCAACAGCGTCAAGAGCGAGGCTGTGGGGGAACATCTTAGACAGTGGCTCATGACCAATTTTGGAGAAGATAACGGCGAGCGGCTTTACCCCGTAATGCGTAAATTCTATGAACTGTGCGGCAAGCGCCGACCCGAATTCATGGGGTGGAATCAGGTCGAGCTCGACCGTAAACATTACAATCGCGGATTGGGACCAGTCGCCAACACCGACTTCAGCTTCAGCGAGTTTGGCGGCGAGGCCGACCGATACATGGAACAGTTCATGGAACTTGCCCAAAGCATCGATGACATCGAACAGGGCATCACCCCCGAGCTGTCAGACGCCTTCTTTGCCGCCATCAAATATCCCGTTCACTCAGCAGCCAATAATGCAGTAAAAATGCTTGAGGCCCAACGGGCACGCTCCATCGCCAGCGGCGGTAGCAGCACGGGCAACATATCGGCCAGAAACGAGAAAATGAACATAGCTGTTGCCAAGAGCCAAAAGGCCTATCAGAATATACGCCGACTCACCGATTACTACAACAATGGCATGGCGGGGGGAAAATGGAAAAATTCCATGAACATGCGTCCGCGCGACCTTCCTACAGCAATGGCTCCACTTCTCCCCACCCTACTTGACGACAATGAGGTGTCCCACTATATCGACATCGCCCCATCAGGCACCCACCACCCGCTCAAACCTGGTGGAGTAATTGCCCGCAACGCCCACGACTTCACAACTGCATCGGGCCCCTACCGTGTCATCGATATGCTTGGGCACAGTTGCCGCAGCGTAGAAATCGACAAGGGGAGTTCGCTTACATACCATTTTGCATTGGACAGCGACATATCCACACCGGTACTGACGACAGCTCTTATACCCACCCAGCCCAACGATAACGGACATGTGAGATATTCCGTGAGCATCGATGGTGGCCAACCTGTGGAATTTGACCTTAAAGAGCCATTCCGCTCCGAGCAATGGAAACAGAATGTGCTGCGAGGCCAGGCCACACGCAAACTACAGTTACCCGAACTAAAAGCCGGAGAACATACATTGACCATAACAGCACTCGACCATCACATCGTCATTGACCAGTGGAGCCTCGACCCCAAGACAGGACGAAAACACTACCTCATCCCCGTCGAGAATCAATAACCCCCAACCGACACTTCACCATGAAGTGTACACCCAGTGGTATGACTTATCCATACTGTATGACCATAGATACGAAATCTGGAACAACGAAACATAAAATCTCATTTTAGTTGCAATATGCCACTAAAGTCGCAACAAACGCCCCGTTTTGTTAATAGGCTTTAACAAAACGGGGCGTAAACAGTATTTAAGTTAAAATAATGTTAACGCAATGCATTTTTTTGTTCTAAAATTATGCTGTAAAACATATTTGCTCTACTTTTGCATCAGTTTTTCATGGTATTAGATTTAAGGTAAGAAGATTATTCGTCGTGATGACGGATAATTTTTTTTGCCCTATTCAATGAGCAACTCCCATAAGCTGGCTACACAGGCATGCCTATCCCCCTGAGGTGCGAGTAACACCAGCCATCTCACCGGCAATCATTGCCGCCAAGTGCCCACATCGCCTATGCTTGCCTATTTGAACCCGGTCCCGTAACCGGGCGGTAGATTAGCTCAACGCGCGGTGTAACCGGGGCAAACATACGGGCAGCTGTGTCATTGATATCGTCAACCGTGAGACTGCGGTAGGCTTTCACTGTATCACCTACCTGCTCGCCATGCATCACAGCCTGAGCTATCACTGAAGCCCGCTGTGCATAGTGCAACATGCCAAATGTATATTGCGACTCATATTTATTCTTAGCCCTCTCAAGTTCGTAGGCTGTAACACGTCCACCTTCAGTAAGAATCCTATGCAGTTCTCCATCGATAAGCTCCACAGCCTCCTGCTCGGCAGCCTCTCCTGCTACATTAAGCCGGGCATTAACCATGAGCAAGCCCTCCTCTTCAGCCCCCATTATCGAGGCATCAAGTTCATTGAAAAGGACGCTGCCATTAAGGAGTCCCCGCTCAAAGCGTGATGAGCGCCCGTTGGAAAGCACATCAGTGATAGCATCGGCCGCATAGTAACCCATTGTCCCGTAAGAAGCCATGGGCCAGGCCAGCGTGATTGCTGTGAACGGGACATGCCCCGTAACTTCTTGGCGGCGTGTGGCATCAAAGCCCGGTTCGCGTGGATACGACCTCGGGGCCACAGGGCGTGAGGGAATATCACCCATCCATTTCTCACACAGTTCACGACAACGCACGGCACTGATATTTCCGGTCACGGCAAGCACAGCATTGGACGGAGAGTAATGGTCGCTGAAGAACCGTTGCACATCATCAAGCGTGACACGCTGCAGATGCTCGGGCGTGAGGCCTATCACAGGCCAGCGATAAGGGTGGTGTCTATAGGCCAAGTCACGCAGATAGTGTGACATGTCGCCATAAGGGCGGTTGAGACACTGTTGCTTGAATTCCTCAATTACCACCGAGCGCTGTATATCGAGATTACGCTGCGAGATGGCAGGGGAGAGCATGCGGTCACTCTCAATGCGGAAAGCTGTCTCGACATTGACTGCCGGAACGAGTTCATAGAAACATGTAAAATCGTTGGAAGTCCAGGCATTGCTCGTACCACCGGCACGTTGCAGCTCGCCATCGAAGTCGCTCACATGGGCCGACCCGCTGAACATCAGATGCTCTATGAGGTGGGCCATTCCGGTAAGATTCTCATCCTCGTCCCTGGCACCCGTATTATACAACAGATTCAGCGCCACCATAGCGGTGGCGCTGTCCTGTTGATGTGCCACCCTGAGCCCATTGGGGAGGGTGAACATATTTATCATTCCCGACATTGCAAAAGCCGGTTACTTTACTACCTGTGCCTTTATGATCTTGACATCCTCCACGGGACGGTCGGCCATGCCGGTGGTGACATTCTGAATGGCGTCAACGACATCCATTCCATCGATCACCTCACCAAACACGGTGTATTCACCATCAAGATGAGGAGTACCGCCCACCGTAGTGTAAGCCTCGCGCTGCTCTGAAGTGAGCGCAGCATGTGCATTGGCTTCAGCCTCAGCCTGGGCCACCATATCGTCGCGCAGCTTGTTGAGAGCCTCGGTATCCTTGGCGCGGCTCAGAGCGAGAATCTGGTCACGGTTTGCCTCGCGCAGACGCTGGAAAGCCTGATTGATTGCATTGGCCTTTATACCCTTCTCGAGACGTGACAGAGTCGAGTCATTATACACCTCACCGGTGACGATATAGAATTGGGAACCCGATGAACGCTTCTCGGGGTTAATCTGGTCGCCCTGGCGGGCTGCGGCAAGCACACCGCGCTTGTGGAAGTGGGCAGGATACACAATCTCGGCCGGCAAAGTGTAGGAAGGACCTCCTGTACCGAGCATCTGACCAGAAGCGGCATTACGCGAGTCGGGGTCGCCCGCCTGAATCATGAAATCCTTGATGACGCGATGAAAGAGCGTGCCATCGTAATAACCCTCATTGACAAGTTTCACAAAATTGTCACGATGGGCCGGAGTATCGCCATAGAGTTTTACTTTTATATCGCCTGCGGTTGTTTCGAGATTCACCACCACAGCTGTCGAATCGTTGTTCATGTCTGTATTGTTGTCAGAGGCCACAGCACCGTTGTTACCCGATGAGGCACACCCCATCAAGGCCAGCGCTGCACATGCCGTTAAAAAAAACTTTTTCATATTGTCGAATTATTTTTGAGCCGCTTCTCGATGCGTCGGAAATTGTCGTCGAGCTCCCTGAGCTTGTCGGCATTCTCCTCATAGTCGGTGCCGTAAATCCCTTCCAACAGGTCACTGAGATAACGGTGCTCACGGTCTTTCTCAATCACCGAAGCCACGAGACGGTCAATCGACGATTTGAATTCATGAGGGTCGATAGCCGACAGATAGCGGGCAGCGCTCGCTGCAAACTGGCCATTCAGATCTACACGTATCATGTTGTCGACCAGGAAATCCATACACTCGCCACAGGTGTCGATATGGTTGGCAATATACTCATAAGTGAGCAACCCGTCGGGATCAGACTCCAGCTGTTTTTTAATTTCAGTTGTCATATCTCAAACTCTCTTATAGAACTCATTCTGATTGATAAGTCAAAACCGCCTGAATAAGGCCCACAATCAACAATCATCGGTTTTCATTCATGAGTTCACGGTTAATATTTTCAAGGTTTAAATGGGTCCTTTGGTTTAACGATGGCAAATATACAAACATTACCTCAAATCCCGGCAACAAACACCCTCATATTTCCTCTATAATTGAACTATCCGATGATAAAATTGCCACCAGATATCCGACAACAATCCTGTGGGTCCATCTATCGTAACGAATCACATGTAAAATTCGGGTCATTCCTCACGCCTTTTTGGCTATATCATAAAAAACCGCTATCTTTGTGCGTTATAACTGAACAAACTATTTAACCATGAATATCTCATATAATTGGCTTAAAGAATACATCGATTTTTCTCTCACCCCCGATGAACTTGCCGCCGCCCTCACATCATTGGGTCTTGAAACCGGCAGTGTCGAAGAGGTAGAAAGCATACGCGGTGGCCTCCGTGGCATCGTCGTAGGCAAAGTGCTCACATGTGAGGAGCACCCCAACAGCGACCATCTCCACATCACGACGGTCGACCTCGGTGACGGACAGCCCACCCAGATTGTGTGTGGCGCGCCCAATGTCGCAGCCGGACAGACGGTAATCGTAGCCACCGTAGGCACCACACTCTATGACGGCGACAAGGAATTCCAGATCAAGAAGTCCAAGATACGCGGTGTGGAATCGATGGGCATGATATGTGCCGAGGATGAGATAGGCGTGGGCACCTCCCACGATGGCATCATGGTTATCGACCCATCGGTCAAAGCCGGCACCCCGGCTGCCGAATATTTCGGCCTGTCGAGCGACTATGTGCTGGAGGTCGACCTCACCCCCAACCGCATCGACGCCGCCTCTCATTATGGAGTGGCACGCGACCTCGCCGCCTGGCTGGCATGCCATGCCACTCCCGGCAACCTGCACCGCCCCGATGTAGGTGCATTCAAGGTCGACACCCCCAGCGGAGCCGTAAAGGTCAAAGTCGAAGATCCCGAGGCCTGCACCCGCTACAGCGGTGTGACCATACGCGGTGTCAAAGTAGCTGAGAGCCCACAATGGCTCAAAGACCGCCTATCGGTGATAGGTCTGCGCCCCATCAACAATATCGTCGATATCACCAATTACATACTCCACGGCCTGTGCCAGCCGCTCCATTGTTTTGACCTTGCCAAAGTGAAGGGAGAAGAGATTATTGTGAAGACGGTAGCCCAGGATACTCCCTTTGTCACCCTCGACGGTGTGGAGCGCAAGCTCGACAGCCGCGACCTCATGATATGCAACAGCTACGAGCCCATGTGTATAGCAGGTGTGTTTGGCGGACTCGACTCGGGCGTCACCGAGGAAACCACCGATGTATTCATTGAGAGCGCCTGCTTCAATCCCACCAGCGTGCGCAAGACAGCACGTCGCCACGGATTGAACACCGACTCCTCCTTCCGCTTCGAGCGCGGCGTCGACCCCAACGGCACTATGTATGCGCTGAAACTCGCCACACTGATGATCCAGGAGCTGGCAGGCGGCACAGTGTGCGGCGACCCTGTCGACATCTACCCCACCCCCGTGGCACCCTATCCCGTAACCCTGGGCTATGACTATCTGAACACCCTCGTGGGCAAGACAATCCCCACCGACACCGTCGACTCCATTCTCACATCGCTTGAGATAGAGATTGCAGCCCGCCGTGAGGGAGAGGTTGACCTGCTTGTCCCCACCTACCGTGTCGACGTGCAGCGTCCCTGTGACGTAGTCGAGGACGTGCTCCGCGTCTATGGTTACAACAACGTCGAGTTCAGCGACCGCGTGCACTCATCGCTCTCCTACAAGACCCATACCGACAGCGTCAATGACTTGCGCCGCCTCATCAGCGAGCAACTCACAGCTGCCGGATTCAACGAAATACTCAATAATTCACTCACCGCCGAGCGATATTATGCCGACAATGCCATGTGGCCGATAGAGGGGTGTGTCAAGCTTCTCAACCCATTGAGCACCGACCTCAACGTGATGAGACGCACACTGCTTTATGGCGGACTGGAGTCAATCGAATATAACATCAACCGCAAGACCCAGGACCTCATGTTCTATGAGTTTGGCAACGTCTACAACTTCAACCCCGCCGCTGAGTCGACGGCCGAGAAGCCCCTCGCACCCTACAGCGAGAGCTCACACCTGGCCCTGTGGATGACAGGCCAAGCCTGTTCGGCCGGGTGGAACCACCCCGCCCGTGAGGTTTCATTCTATGACCTCAAGGCTATCGTCGCCAATATCTTCGCCCGCCTCGGCATCAATGAGCGCGAGATAGTGATGAAGGTTACGGCCGCCGACTATATCTACAGCGCCTCGCTCGAAATCGCTACACGCTCAGGCAAACGCCTCGGCTCTATGGGACTCCTTTCGGGCAAGACCCTCAAAGGAATGGGAATAAAGCAACCTGTAGTGTATGCCGAGCTCGACTGGGAATCACTGGTGAAACTCTCTCTCAAGAAACAGGTATCATACACGGCGCTCCCCAAGACAATGCCCGTAAACCGCGACCTCGCCCTGCTCCTCGACTCGTCCGTAACACTCGAACAGGTAGTCAAGGTTGTGAGCGACAGCGAGAAGAAATTGTTGAAGGATGTGAAACTCTTTGATGTCTACGAGGGGAAGAACCTCCCGGCCGGCAAGAAGTCATATGCCATCTCAATCATTCTGCAAGATAATGAGAAAACCTTGCAGGACAAACAGATTGACGCCACCATGACACGCATAGTCGAGAATCTGCGCCGCCAGCTCGGAGCCGAATTACGATAACTATACAGTAACAACAAAATAATAGAAAAATAAACCACCATGGGAAGAGCATTTGAATACCGCAAAGCAAGAAAACTCAAACGCTGGGGAAACATGTCGCGCACATTCACCCGCATAGGTAAGGAAATCACCATCGCCGCCAAGGCCGGTGGTCCCGATCCCGACACCAACCCGCGTCTGCGCGCACTCATGCAGAATGCCAAAGCTGCCAACATGCCTAAGGACACCGTAGAACGCGCCATCAAGAAAGCCACCGACAAGGATGCCGGCGACTACAAGGAAATCACCTACGAGGGATACGGACCCTTTGGCATCGCCATCTTTGTCGAGGCCGCTACCGACAATAACACACGCACCGTTGCCAATGTGCGTTCATATTTCACAAAGCATGGCGGTTCACTGGGGACCCAGGGCTCCCTCACATTCCTATTTGACCACAAGAGCCTCTTCAAGATCAAACCCAAAGAGGGTGTAAGCCTCGACGACCTCGAGCTCGAACTCATCGACTATGGTGTGGACGAGCTTCTCAATGATGAAGATGAGGAGCAGGGCGAGTACATAGCACTGTACGGTGGTTTTGAGGACTATTCCGGCATTCAGAAGTATCTTGAGGAGAACGGCTACGAAATCATATCGTCAGAGTTTGTACGTATCCCCAACGATCTCAAGGAGGTTACCCCCGAGCAGCGTGCTACCCTCGACAAGCTCCTGGAGAAACTTGAGGAAGACGAGGACGTGCAGAACGTGTTCCACAACATGAAGGACGAGGACGAGGAATAATCCCGCCACTACCACAACACTGCACAACGCTTTATGTCATCAAGGGGTTGCAAGGCCATAATCTTCCACCTTGCAACCCCTTTTAACAGATTAACCGTATAACCTAACACACCATGTTTTCAGGAATAGTTGAAGAACCCGCCACACTTGTCGCCGTAACCCAGCGCAACGGCAATGTCGACCTCACTGTGGCATGCTCATTTGTCGACCAGCTCAAGATCGACCAGTCGGTAGCCCATAATGGTGTATGCCTCACAGTCGTAGCTATAGGCGATGGCACCTATACCGTCACTGCAATCCAGGAAACCCTCGACCGATCCAACCTGGGACTGCTCCGTCCCGGCGACCATGTCAACCTCGAACGCTCCATGTTGATGAACGGACGACTCGACGGTCACATCGTGCAGGGGCACGTAGACTGCACGGCCGAGTGTGTCGATATCGAGGAAGTAGACGGCAGCCGCTATTTCAAATTCAGATATGCCGTCGACAAGGCTCTTGTCGCCAAGGGCTACATGACTGTTGAAAAAGGATCGGTCACCGTCAACGGTGTTTCCCTCACAGTGTGTGACAGCGAGATTGACAGCTTCAGAGTGGCCATAATCCCGTACACCCTTGAACACACCAATTTCAGCGACATCAAAGTAGGTTCAAAGGTCAATATCGAATTTGACATCATAGGCAAATACCTGAGCCGGCTTGCTTATCTGAACAACACCCTGTAACCACCATGGCCAAGAAAGTAGTCGAGACACCGCTCATGAAGCAATACTTCGAGATGAAACGCAAGCATCCCGATGCAGTATTGCTCTTTCGCGTTGGTGATTTCTACGAAACATTCAGCGACGATGCCATCTCGGCAAGCGAGATTCTCGGCATCACGCTCACACGCCGCGCCAACGGCTCGGCATCGTCGGTCGAACTGGCCGGCTTTCCCCACCACGCTCTCGACACCTACCTGCCTCGGCTGGTAAGGGCCGGCAAGCGCGTAGCCATATGCGAGCAACTCGAGGACCCCAAGACAGTGAAGGGGCTTGTAAAGCGCGGCATCACCGAACTTGTCACCCCCGGAGTCTCCATCAACGACAATTGTCTCGATAACCGCGAGAACAACTTTCTCGCCTCTATCCATTGGGGCAAGCGCGACACGGCAGGAGTAGCCTTCCTCGACATCAGCACCGGAGAATTCCTCGTTGCCGAGGGAACAATCGACTACATCGACAAACTCATAGCCAACTATGCTCCCAAAGAACTGCTCGTTGAGAGCGGCAAGCGCGACATAGCCACGACACGCCTCTCAGGCAAATACCTCGTCACTACACTCGACGACTGGATATTCACCCCAGGTGCCGCCAGCGACCGCCTGCTCAAACAGTTTGGCACCGGCACACTCAAAGGCTTTGGCGTCGACAACATGCCTCTGGCAATCATTGCTGCAGGCGCTGTGATGCACTACCTCGACATCACCGAGCACACAATGACGGGCCATATCACAGGACTGCGCCGCATTGAGGCCGACCGATATGTGAGACTCGACGCCTTCACAGTGCGCAACCTCGAACTGCTGGGGAGCAACAGCCCCGACGGCATGAGCCTCCTCGATGTTCTCGACCGCACCATCAGCCCTATGGGGGCGCGCATGTTCAAGACCTGGCTGCGATTCCCGCTCCTCAGCGTCGACGACATAAACCGTCGCCTCGACATGGTCGAGTACTTCTTCAAGCACCCTGATGAACGTGATGCACTAAGGCAGCATCTTACAGGTATGGGCGACCTCGAGCGACTCATCTCCAAGGTGTCACAACAGCGTGTGTCGCCCCGCGAGCTTATACAGCTGCGCAACGCCCTCCAGGCCCTTGTCCCCATAAAAGACATATGTGCAACGGCAAATTGCGAGCCACTTCAGCAGCTTGCCGCAGCCATCGATCCATGCACAACGATTGCCGACCGTATCACCCACGACATAGTTCAGGATGCCCCCATAGCCCTCAACCGTGGCACCGTCATCAACAACGGTGTCGATGAAGAGCTCGACTCGCTGCGTGAAATCGCGTTTCACGGCAAGGAATACCTCAACGGCATAGTTCAGCGCGAGATTGCAGCGACGGGCATATCGAGCCTTAAAATAGGGTTCAACAACGTCTTCGGCTACTACATTGAAGTCACAAATACCCACAAGGACAAAGTGCCGCCAGAGTGGATAAGAAAACAGACCCTCGTCAACGCTGAGCGCTACATCACCGAGGAGCTCAAGGAATACGAGACAAAGATACTCGGAGCCCAGGAGCGCATGGAGGTAATCGAGACACGACTGTTCAACGCCCTGGTTGCCACGGTGGGGGAGCAGGTGACCGCCATTCAGGCCGATGCACGCGCCGTTGCCTGCATCGACTGCGTGCTGTCGCTCACAACCACCGCCATTGAGAACCACTACAACCGCCCGGTGGTCGACGACTCGCTCACTCTCGACATCGTCGATGGACGCCACCCGGTGATCGAGAAACGCCTTGACCCGGGAAACGAATACATAGCCAACAGCGTGCATCTCGACAACGACGGGACACAGGTCATGATGATCACCGGCCCCAATATGTCGGGTAAATCGGCCCTCCTACGTTCCACCGCCCTCAATGTGCTCATGGCCCAGATGGGCAGCTTCGTGGCTGCCCGGAATGCCCACATAGGCATCGTCGACAAGATATTCACCCGCGTGGGTGCCAGCGACAATATCTCGCAGGGGGAATCCACGTTCATGGTAGAGATGACCGAGGCAGCCTCTATACTCAACAATATGAGCGAGCGCAGCCTCATACTATTTGACGAGCTGGGTCGCGGCACCTCGACCTACGACGGCATCTCCATAGCATGGGCCATAGTAGAGCACATACACCAAAGCCGCCAGCGCCCCAAGACACTCTTTGCCACACACTACCACGAACTCAACGAGATGGAGACAAAGTTCAACCGTGTTGTCAATTTCAATGTCTCGGTAAAGGAAATCAACGGTAAGGTAGTGTTCCTGCGCAAACTCGCCAAGGGAGGCAGCGAGCACTCCTTCGGCATACATGTGGCACGCCTTGCCGGAATGCCCTCGAGCATTGTGAAGCGTGCCGACGAGGTGCTGAGACATCTCGAGGAGAATGCCCGTAGGGACGGTGACCATGGCTGCATCGATGTCCCGTCATCGCGCGATATGGCAGCTATCGACGCTCCTGATGGCATGCAGCTATCATTCTTCCAGCTCGACGACCCTATCCTGGCTCAGGTAAGGGACCATCTCCTGGAGCTCGATATCAACAACCTCACACCCATGGATGCCCTCAACAAACTCAACGACATAAGGTCTATATTGACCGGCAAATGACCCCCACATCGACCCTTTTACACATGGAGAAGAAAACAATATGGGACCTTGACCGTCCCGACCTTGAAAGCTACCGCTCAACACCCAAGCTTCCTATCGTTGTGATTCTTGACAACATAAGGTCGCTCAATAATATCGGCTCGATATTCCGCACCTGCGATGCATTCCGTGTCAAGCAGATATGCCTGTGCGGCATCACAGCCACACCACCCTCGACCGAGATACACAAGACAGCCCTCGGTGCCGAGGATTCGGTTCAATGGCGTTATTTCCGCACCACGCTCGAAGCCATACGCACACTAAAGATGCAAGGCTACACCATCATGGTGCTCGAACAGGTGAAAGGTAGCGTTGACCTCACCCGGCTCAGAATTCCCGCCGACAGTAAGGTGGCACTTATAGCCGGCAATGAGGTGGATGGAGTAGACCCCGAAGTTGTCAACGAGGCCGACATATGTGTCGAGATACCCCAGGAGGGTACGAAACACTCGCTCAACGTATCGGTCTCCACCGCCCTGTTGCTGTGGGAAGTATACAAGCAAATGAGAGCCCCACAGGAATAGTAAGCCTATCCAACCGGGACAGGCCCCAGTTAGTATTTACTAATTGGCTGAAGGAATTTTTTTGATTATTTCGGGAACCGTAGAACTACGGTTCCCTGTTGTTTAGCACAGTTGCAGACGCCTTATGGCTGTGTCGGCCGATACGCCCCGGTAGAGAATGTCGTAGACAGTCTCCAGAATGGGCATGTCGGCAGCTACGCGCTGATTGATTTCATGCATGCATTTCGTGCCGTAGTAGCCCTCGGCAGTCTGTTCCATCTCCATGCGTGCCGATTTCACTGAATAGCCGCGCCCTATCATAGAACCGAAATTGTGATTGCGACTGAAACGTGAGTAGCAGGTCACAAGCAAGTCACCAAGATATACTGAATCGCATATGTTACGGGGGGTCGTGTCGACAGCATTGATGAAACGCTCCATCTCCCTTATGGCATTGCTCACGAGCATAGCAAGGAGGTTGTCACCACGCTTCAGACCGTGAATCATACCGGCCGCTATGGCATATACATTCTTGAGCACTCCGGCATATTCGATACCATCAACATCATCGCTTATGATCGCATGACTGTTGGCACCCTCGATACACTTTGCCCATTCCAGTGCCTTCTCACGGTCCATACAACCCACAGTGAGATAGCTCGGACGGTCAAGAGCGACCTCCTCGGCATGGCACGGGCCGCTCACTACGAGCTGATTCCCGCGCTTCACATTAAACCGCTTGGTCATATAATCGGTGACAAGCATATTCCCGTCGGGAACAATGCCTTTTATAGCTGTCACGATATTCTTGCCCGACAGGTCGACGGTAATCTTGTCGACATGATCCTTGAAATAGGGGGAGGGCATTGCCAGCAAAAGCGTGTCGGCCTGCTCGACAGCCTTATTGATATCGTCAGTGAAGAAGATGCGCTGCGTGTCGAAGGTGACATCGGTGAGATAGGCGGGATTATGGTTGCATTTCACAAACTCCTCAATACGGTCGGCCCTGCGCATGTACCATATGATCGTCTCACAATTGTTCATGAGCAGGTGGGCCAGCGCTGTTGCCCAGCTGCCGCCACCCATCACTGCTATGTTTCCGAGACTATTCATCAATGTCCTTGCTTGCAGCAGCCTCAATCCATGCGGTCACACCCTCGATACCGGGATTCTTCAGCTCCAGTTTGAATTTCTTGTTAATGCCGCAGAGTTCCTGGAACAGTTTTCCGGCCCCCTGAGTGCCGAGCATAGCCACCGTGTATACACCGGCTTTATAGAGCGGAGCGACCCACTCGGTGGGCACACCGACAGCAGCGAAAGACTCCTCACTGTCACGACGCTGCACCTTCTCGGGACGCATCTGGGGGAAGAAGAGCACTTCCTGAATGGTAGTCTGGCCGGTCATCACCATCACAAGGCGGTCGATACCCATGCCCATACCCGATGTGGGGGGCATGCCATATTCGAGCGAGCGCACGAAGTCCTGGTCAATGATCATAGCCTCGTCGTCACCCTTGTCGGCAAGTTTCATCTGCTCCACGAAACGCTCATACTGGTCGATGGGATCATTGAGCTCAGAGTAGGCGTTGCACAATTCCTTACCGTTGACCATAAGCTCGAAACGCTCGGTGAGCTCGGGATTGGTGCGATGCTTCTTGGTGAGCGGCGACATCTCGATAGGATAGTCGATGATGAATGTGGGCTGTATGTATTTACCCTCACTGGTCTCGCCAAAGAGTTCGTCGATAAGCTTTCCTTTACCCATAGTCTCATCAACCTCGACATTGAATTGCTTGCACACGCGGCGCAGCGCCTCCTCGTCCATGCCGGTGATATCGACACCGGTATTCTCCTTGATGGCATCGATCATAGTGACACGTCGATAAGGAGCCTTGAACGATATCATGTTGTCGCCTACCTTGACCTCGGTGGTGCCGTTCACATCAAGACATATCTTCTCAAGCAGCTGCTCGGTAAAAGCCATCATCCAGTTGTAATCCTTGTAGGCCACATATATCTCCATACATGTGAACTCGGGATTGTGGGTGCGGTCCATACCCTCGTTGCGGAAATTCTTGCCGATCTCATACACACCGTCAAAACCTCCCACTATGAGGCGTTTCAGATACAGCTCGGTGGCGATGCGCATATAAAGGTCGATATTGAGCGAGTTGTGATGAGTGATAAACGGACGTGCGCTGGCACCACCGGCTATCGACTGCAGGATAGGTGTCTCCACCTCCATGTAGCCATGACTATTGAAGAAGTCGCGCATCGACTGCAGCACCTTTGTGCGCTTGATGAAGATATCTTTCACTCCATCATTGACAATGAGGTCGACATAGCGGCGGCGGAAACGCAGCTCGGGATCATCGAAGGCATCATAGGTAACACCATCCTTCACCTTCACGATAGGAAGCGGACGCAGTGACTTGCTGAGCACCACGAGATTGGAGGCATGCACCGAAATTTCACCTGTCTGGGTTCTGAACACATATCCCTCGACTCCTACAATATCGCCTATGTCAAGAAGTTTCTTGAACACCACATTATACAGGTCCTTGTTCTCATCGGGACACAACTCGTCGCGGTTCAGATACACCTGTATGCGTCCGGTAGAGTCCTGCAGCTCCATGAAGGCAGCCTTGCCCATGATGCGGCGGCCCATGATACGACCGGCCACCACGACCTGACGATGCTCTGCTTCTTCGTCCGTAAAATTGGCTTTTATCTCATCGGCATGAGCATTGACCGGCCATTCCTCGGCTGGATATGGATCTATACCACGTGCACGCATTTCGTCGAGTGAGTTACGACGCACTATCTCCTGTTCGCTAAGTTCAAGTATATTCATAATTAATCAATTCAGTGTGAATGTGGTGCAAAATTACGAAATTTTCATTAACCTACATAACGCCCAACGATAATTGACCCATCTTTTGAATAAATCGCATTCGATAACCGGGAGTTGTCATTGCCGGGGAGCGAGGGTGGCCCGGTAGGTGTCGGGGTCGTTCAGGATGGCTGCGGCCTTGTTCATGTCGGGGTCGTCCTTGATGAGATACTCGTAGGTGCCGGAGTTGAAATAGTAACGGCGCATGAGTTCGGTGCCCAGATAGCGGGCTATCTCTTCACGCTTTATGTCAAGATCCTTGTCGAGGTCGTGATGCAGCATTGCTTTCAGAATGTCAATCTGTGCCTGCACGCTGTCGCTCATGTATCCCTCGCGCTTGGTCACATCCTCGAGTTGCTCTACCATATACTCCGTGAGTTTGTCATACTGCACCTTGGCCGGGTCGACAAACTCCTTGAACTCGCCATAGAGAGTGTCGGAGACTGCGAACTCACCGGGCGCTGCTATAGTGTCGTTTCGGGCAAAATATTTTGTAGCAAAATCAAACACGGTATTTCCGGCTACAAGATTATAGGCGAGACGTGACACCTCGGGACGCTCCACGTTGAAATCGGGCTTGATGCCGCCACCGTCGCGCACGGGACGACCACCCTTGGTGTAGAATACATTGGTGAGGCTGTCGGGGATACGTGCCACACTGCCGTCGGGATTACGGTGGCTATAGTCGATAGCCTGAATGAGTCGTCCGCTGGGTATGTAATACTTTGCGATGGTGACCTTAAGGAGGCCATTATAGGGCAACTGACGGGTTGACTGGACGAGACCTTTGCCATAGGTACGCTCGCCCACTATGATGGCCCTGTCGAGATCCTGGAGGGCTCCCGTGACAATCTCTGAAGCCGATGCGCTACCCTCGTCGACGAGTATGGCGAGAGGAATCTCGGTATCGACAGGTTGACGGGTGGTCTTGTAGACCTGCTCATTGAGCTGTCCACGTCCACGGGTGCGGAGAACCTCGGTTCCCTTGGGAACAAAGAGCCCCACGATCTTGACGGCGGCCTCCATCACTCCGCCACCATTACCACGAAGGTCGAGGGCGATCGATTTCACCCGCGGGTCGGCCTTGAGGGCGAGCAAAGCGTCGCGTACGGCATCGGCGCTCTGCTCGTTGAATGTAGTGAGTGCAATGTAGCCCACATTATCATGGGTAACACCATAGTAGGGTACCGGGGGGATTTCAATCTTGGCACGTGTGAGATTGACCGTGACGATGGAATCGTCGGTCCAGGGGCGTTTCACGGTTATCGAGAGCGGTGTGCCCGCCTGCCCTTTGAGCTTGGCGCTCACCGCGTCGCTTTTCCAACCTGCCACGCTGTCACCGTCAATCATAAGGAACATATCACCGGGCAAGAGGCCGGCGCGCTGTGAGGGAGTATCCTTGTAAGGCTCGCTCACATAGACATTGCCATCGCGCTGCATGATAACAGCGCCGATACCGCCATAGCTGCCGGTAGCGATTGTCATGAAATCCTCCTGTTCACTCTCAGGAATATAGTTGGTATAGGGGTCGATGTCATTGAGCATCGCGTTGATGGCGGTAGTCACCGACTTATTTGCATCGATAGTGTCGACATAGGAGGTCTGGAGCTGTTTGAACAGCGAGGTGAAGATGTCGAGCGAGCGGCTGATCTCACGCTTGGAACTACGTGTCTCACCCATGGCCGCCGGCATGGAAACCGCAGTGAGGGCCAGAAGGCAGCCCAGTGATATAATAATCTTTTTCATATTGCAATCCAAAACTTAGTCACTAATAACTAATACTTAATACTTAAATGAGGAGCCTCCGAGAAATTCCCTCAGCAACGAAGTGGGGGGAATCAACTTGTCGCCTATGGGTTCGAAATAGCTCAGGAACTTCATGAGTCGGTAGGCCTCGGCATATTCCGGCACATCATGAGGCACACGGCTCAGTATCTCCTCGCCATAATCCTTCATGACGCCAAGCTCAAAGATGAGCGAGGAATTGAACATCGCGTCGGCATTCTCCTGGTAGGGGAATATCCATTTCTCCTCACCGCGGCGCACACTGGCCCAGCGCTTGAGTGTGGCCACAGCCGATGTGCCTCTGTACTTGTGGTCCCTTATGATACGTCGCAACAGGCGGTTATCGGTAGTGGGCACCCAATTGTGGTCATCGATCGACAAGGTGGTGAGCGCCGATACATACACGCGATATTTGAGCTTTTCATCGACCGAGGCGGTCAACTCGGGATTCAGACCATGAATACCCTCGATGAGCAGAATGGTATTGTCATCGAGTTTCAGTCGGTTCCCTTTGTAGCAGCGGCGGCCGGTCTCGAAGTTGTAGCTCGGAATCTCCACCTCCTCGCCACGGCACAAGGCGTTGAGATGGGCGTTGAACAGCGGCAAGTCGAGCGAATAGAGCGATTCATAGTCGAGCTCACCATCCTCATCGAGCGGAGTGTGCACACGGTCGACGAAGTAGTCGTCGAGCGAGATCATCTGAGGCCGCAGCAAATTGGTGATGAGATAGGTGGCGAGGCGCTTGGTAGTGGTGGTCTTGCCCGATGATGACGGGCCGGCAATCAAGACTATGCGGGCACCTCCCTGCTTGAAACGCCCGGCTATATCATCGGCTATCGAGGCTATTTTCTTGCAATGCAACGCCTCGGCCACATTGATGAGGTCGGCCGTGAGTCCATGCTCCACAACGCGGTTGAGTTCGCCCACATTCTTGACCCCGATGACATTGTTGAAAGCCTGATGCTCGGTGAAAGCGCGATACATCTTTTCCTGTGGCACAGGCTTGGCCGCACGGCTGTGGTCGGCACGATCGAAAGGCAACAGCAACATACCGTCGTGATATGGCACCAGGTCAAAAGCCTTTAGAATTCCCGTAGTGGGAGCGAGGGCTCCATAGTAACTGTCACAAAGACCGTCGAGCTTGTAGAAAGTCGTATACAGCGAGTGCTGAGTCTCGAGCAGCAACACCTTGTCATCAAGCTGTTGCCGGCGGAACATCTCCATGACATCGACCGTGAGACGCTCCTTGCGCTCCAGCGGCAGATTGGCGGCAACCAGGTCACGCATCGTGTCCTTAAGCCGGGCCACAACCTCGGGGGTGACATCGACCCCATGCAACTTGCAATAGTAGCCACCCGAGATGGAATGCTCGACACTGAGCCGGGCTCCGGGATAGAGCTGAGTCAAGGCGCGGTAGAGCGTCATGCACAGTGTGCGCACATAGACACGCTGCCCCGACGACTGGCCGATGGGAAGATACTCCACCTTCTTGGGCGAGAAAAGAGGGAACCTCAGGTCCTCGGTCTTATTGTTGACATGGGCGCATATAGGTTCAAAAGGGATTTCATCCTTGATCCTCTCATAAACATCGAGAAGCGACTCCCCTCCTTCAAAGTCGACATATCTTCCTATATTGTCGACATATACTTTCATTTGGCTACTCATGAACTAATCAATTTGCATAGTTGAATACAAACATAACAAATTTTTCACGAAAAAGTATCAACCGGGCAAAAAAAAGGTCGTCGACCCTCCAAAAAGAGACCGACGACCCTGTAAACTATAAATTGTAGATTATCAATTCCTGATGACAACCTTGGTCACCTTGCTGCCCTGACGCTTGATGTAGAGACCTGTGGCCGGGTGTTCTACAGGCACTCCCTGAAGATTGAAGTATTCCACAGGAACGTCCTGATCACCTATAACCGAGTCGATGCCCGAAATGTCACCGCTCACAAACTCATAGGCAATGGGGTAGAGCTGCACGTTCTTGTTGTAGACAGCCACAACCACGGTCACATTGTAGGTTCCGGCTTCAGAGGCATCGAGCAGGTAGTTATTGCGCATTGTCAGACTTACATCTCCCACAGTGCCGGTAAAATTGGTCCTGGTGGCGGGAGTACCCTCGGCAAATATCACATTCTCTACCTTTACAACAGCGTTGACCATCTGGGCATTGATAGCTGAAGCCTCAACAGTGACCGGAGTAAATGCACCGGTAGTGGCTGCGGGCAGTTCCCCGACAGGTTCAAGCTGGGGTGTGGAGCCGCTGTAAAGCATGTATACGGCTGTCCAACCGGCCGGGATAACATCGCCGGCTACCACATTGAAGGTGGTGTTCTTCCTATAGATCTGAATGAAGTTCCCCTCGGCGTCCTGAGCGAAGATGTTGCTTGCGTTGATATAGGCTACAGTAAGAGGATAGTTGATGAGAACCTTGGCATTATCCTCCAGTGCTGTTGTCTCGGTGACACTATTCACGGTAAAGATAACGGGCACCTCATAAGCGGCTGTGGTCACACAGCTGTTGATAAGGCCGCTCTTGACAGCGATGGCCTTTACTGTTGTTGTCTCGTTGATAACTATGGGAGAGCTGTAGAGAGTCGACGATGTTGTGGGCTCTGTGCCATCGGTTGTGAAGTAGATAGAGGCACCCTCGGTAGCTGTAGAGATTCCAACCTTTGTACCGGCTTCGACTTCACCAGCCGCTACCGAGAATATGGGGGCAGCAGCCATTTCCTTCATATCGTTCTTGCAGGTCACCTCAATCTTGTTGATCTGCTGGGTACCGGTGCAGGCAAATGTCACCGAAGTGGCCTCACCGGTCCAGGTGCCCTTGTCAAATGTACCTACAGCGGGAGCGGTAACCTTGCTATAACTTGTTGCACCGTTGTTGTAAGTGAACACAATCTTGGTGATGGGGTTCTCAGGATCGGCCGATGATACTGTGGTAGCGCCACCGTTGTATAGACGCAGCTGAATGGCGCCACCGCTCTGATAATACTCCTTGGCATCGGTCGAGCCCTTGGTGTTGGTGACAATCACACTGCCCGATGTGAAATTCATGCCAGTCACGATGTACTGCTTGTTATCACCAGTGACCTCCAATCCCTCGGCATCCTTGTTGGCAGGAAGTGATGGGGTGAGAGTCGCAGGCTGGGTGAAATCAAACATAGCCACATTCTTCTTTTCGCCTGCGATAGTATACTCGGCAGTAGCGACAGCGCTGTTGGCCATACCTTCCTTCACTGCGATAGCGTTGACAGTGGTGGCGGCATTCACAACGATAGGCTCGCTGTAGAGAGTCGAGGCAGTGGTGGGGACACTTCCATCGAGAGTATAATAGATAGAAGCACCCTCGGTAGCCGATTTCAGCGTCACGGCAGTACCGGCGGCAACCTCACCGGCGGCAGGTGAGAATGTGGGAGCGGCCACCATCTCTTCACCGCTGGCAGTGGTGATCTCGATAGGCTGAATCTGCACCTTGTTGAAGTAGCTCACGATACCTGTCACATTCAAATGCTCTCCCTCGCTTATTGTGATACCAAACTGGTTGTAGCCGGGGACTGTCAGCTTGCCCTGGGAGATTGTAAAGTTCTTACCGTTCACACCGCTTATGGTGACGTCCTTGAAGATGACATAGGAGTTGAGACCATCGGCAGCCGGGTCGTCGATATCAGCCACGATAGGCTCGACAGGAGTGCCGGCAGTACCGGCTTTGAGGCTGGCTGGAGATATTTTAAATTCGGGGAGACCGTTATAATTTTGATATTGACCGGTTATTCCTGCCGGAATAACATCACCGTTACTGTAAGTCACACTGCTGGATCCCCAAAGCAACATGAAACCAGTTTCGTCCTTAACAAACAGATTGGACTGGTTTTGATATATAGCAGTCACTTCACCTGTCAATTCGAAAACATCGGTCGATGTAGCACCTACAGCAAGATCCTTATTGGCATCAAGCAAAGCACCTATATTGGCAACCTTGACATTTTCCACAGGTTTAGGCTCTTCTTCCGTCTCACCTTCATAAAGAATTATCAAAGTGGCAATCTGCACGTTACCATCCTTATTGGCTGAAGGGTTCTTTATGTTCTTAAGGTGATAAGTTGTGTTGGCTTCCTTCACTGTAGGCACGAAGTCATATGTGGTGCTATTTTCGTTGCACACATTATAGCAGTCATAATCGATTGCATCACCAACGTACAGTGCAAGGGTGCCGTTGGCTGCAAGATTACCGGTGGCAGGGGTTATTATCGAAATTTTCTTGATAGCCTTTGCTACAGTAAAACTGATATCAGCCTTCGATTTTACCGCCATAAGATAAGTGGAACTACTTCCCTTATAGCACTGGACAATATTCAAGGTAACACCTAAATCGGTCGATTCCCACGTCACAGATGCATCAGACGCTTCCTTGCTTGTTGTAGCTAATCCGGGAATGGTCATGCCAGAAGCAAAATTAATAGTGGCTGCCTGACTCAAAAGAATCGTAAACAGCCCCACGAATGTGAGTAAAAGTTTCTTCATGCGATGATTATTTAGTTAGTAATAGTTTTGTTATCAAAACGGTTGATAGCGACAAATATACTGAATATTTTCGGTATTCTTGCTGAAGTTCGTACAAAATAATTCCCGCAAAGCGTTCAATAACACATTGCGGGAATTAAACCGATTGAAATTATTCTGTTCTGCAGCCGGTCAATCGCTGAGCGACGTCAGAGGCTTACCTTCATTTGGCTGCTGTGATTTCTATAGAGCTGATGCGTATCTGGCCGGCTTTGCTTTCACCCTCAGTACCCATTGTGGCTTTTTCACCTACGGTAAAGGTCACTGAGGTGGCATCGCCTACCCAGGTTATCGAAGTATCACCGGCGGCTTGGGCAGGAGTCAGAGTACCGGTGCTCGGAGTGAATGTTGTGTAGCGGTAAGAGGCATCCTTGGCCAGGGTGAACACAATCTTGGTCATGCGGCCACCGCTCACCTTTATCGAGTTCTTGGCATACAGACGCAGTGCAGCTGTATCATTATGGAACGCGGGCATTGTGGAACTACCATTCTTCTGGACATCGAAGCTATAGCCGCTCACAGTAGTCACACCGGGCAAAGTAGTGATTTGAGTAGCCTTCACATCGACTACCGAACCGGGCTCGACAGGAGTGTCTCCGCCGGGATTATCCCCTCCACCGGGGTTGTCACCGCTTCCGCCACCTTCACCTACTACCTTGAGATTCTTGATTTCCCAGGTATCGGCACCCTCGCTCGAGCTGCCATATTTGAAGGCAATCTGAATCTTCTTGCCGGCATAGGCTGTGAGGCTTATGTCGCCCGACGATACAAAGGTCCAGGCACCTGCCTCGGGCCATGTGGGAATCGTGAGCTTGGTCCAGGCTGCGGCTCCTTCCTCACGGACATAGACCCCGCAGAGAGTGCGCAGTGTGGTCTGGAACTTGGCGGCATGCTCGAAGCTGAACGCGGGCGCTGTAGTACCGGTGAGGTCAATCACGGGAGAGATGGCATAGGCCTCGCTGGCATGAGCCACATTATCCTTGTAGCCGCTGCCATTGAGATAGCCGGCGTTGTTATAAACCTTCCAACTCCACACTGACTCCAGGCCATCGAGCACCTTGTTGTCGATAGTCCAGTCGGCAGCCAATGCCGCATCGGAGGGGTTAAGGCCGCTGTAAATTGTAGTCGCAACCGGGGGAGTGGGGGTATCACCGCTACCCTCACCGAGCACATAATCGGTGATGGCCTTGACACCATTCACGCCAAAGAATGCCTCGAGCGAACCGAGCACGCTCACCGCCTTGTGAATGTTCTCGGGATGGGCCTGCAAGCTCAAAGCGTTGCGTACTGCTCCACTTGGCAGCTGCAAGGGCACACACTGCTTGTAGTCGGTCACATCGGGGGTCATGGCAATGAGCAGGTTGGTATTGCTGGCATTGGCTGAACCAAACACAGTCTCGGTCTTGATATCCTTACCGTTGACTGAGCCCACGATGTAGCCGGTGACCCATGAAGTGCCCGAGGCAGTGCCGTTGAGCACCTGGTCGACATTGTAAGGGCTCTCTTTGGTGCCGTCGCCCTTCGGGGCAGCTCCATTATCAATCTCGACGCCATCGATCTTGAAGAGGTCGGCCGAACCGTTGTTGCCTGTCAAGCCCCAAGAACCCATGTAGCTTGCGAGAGTACCGTAAATGAGAATCTGACGCTGGTACACCTGTGGATTATCTCTCAATGCACCATATTCACGCAGTTTGGAACCCTGAGGCAATGACAATACAAGACACTTTGTGATATCCTTGCAGTCGGGGTCGGGACCTATTACCATGGTATTGGCGAGAGTGGGGTCGGCCTGCCATTCGATATCATCGTTCGAGGCAATCTCGGTAACCTCGGGAGCTACCGTACCCACGATATATCCGGTGACCCAGCCAGTGGCCTCCTTGCCGTTGGCCTCGACATCGACAGCCTGCTCAACTGTGAAGGGGTTATCCTTGGCACCGGGAGCGACAGTAGGATTGCCGAAGTTCATGCAGCCTGCCAGGTCGATGAGTTGCAGCTGCCACCCTTGGGTACCGTAATATCCGAGGATACATACCAGGTCACCGTTGCCCTCGGGCAATGTGACATTCCAGAAATCGCTGTAGCCGCTGGTGCGCACATTGAGGGTAGAACCCTGTGCGTCCTCAATCACACGGTTGACACCGCTCGACTGATACTCGGAGAAGACAGCATCGCCACCTTCCTGGAACTTGATATTATTGAATTTCACCAATTGACTCTGGAAGCGACGCAGTCCATCGGGGTCGGTGGGGAGTTCGCTGAAAGCGTTAATCTGAATGGTGTCGACCTTGTTCACATCGGGGAGGCCGTTGAGTTCAGTCTGACCGCGGAACATCTCCAAAGGCATGAACGAAGCTTCCCATACACTGCCATTCTCATACCACTCGGGCATACCCATCTGCAACAATCCGTTGTATTTGCCAATATACATGCCGGTTGCATCGATTACCAGCTCTTGTCCCACACGATATCTGACATACAGGTCGTAGGTATTGATTGAAAATGCCAACGCACAGGTCTCGTCCTGGATGACGAGGCTCTTGAAAATATTACCGGCATCATCCGACGATATCACGCGCCCCTTGATCACATAATGAGAGCCGTCGGGGCGGGCGGGGATAGGCTGAGGTATAGCTTCGGGGTCGTTTTCGGTGCCCCATATGTAGTTTGTGGCATCGTCCCAAAACTCGGTTTTGAGCTCCAACAGGGTGGTATTGGCCTGGAGCGAGGCCACGGGAATGTCAACGGGAACAGGGTCATAATCCATGTTACAGCCCACAAGAGCCAGGGAACCTATAAGTCCCAGTCCCATCATATATGATTTGATACTTTTCATAGATTTCAATATTTCTCGTATAGGGTTGGGTAAATTCCTCTCACATCATCATAGGAGCCAAACGAGCCATATGATGGATCATACTGCAAGCTCTTTGATACGCTCTTGTTAGTGATTATGGCTGTACCATCGGTCTGGAAGGTGATGTCAAACACACTGCCATCCTCAATCGAGGCGCTGTAGTTGAAACTGGTGAAAGTGCCGGTCTGGTAAATGTAGCGGGCATCAGACATCTGCATTGTGTAGCCACCGCCGGTGACGCTCTTGATGGTGATGAGGTTGGCCTCATCGACTCCGGTGAGCTCACCGTCGGTAAATGTCACTTCGGTAGCCATCAGGTAGCCATAGTTGCCGGTGTTGAGAGTAACCGATTTTCCATCGGCCACGATGGCATACTGCTTGCCTGAAGTGATTGAGGTCACAGCCTTGTAGCCATTACCCTCTAATTTAAATTCTGTGACATTACGTATTCCCATCACGGTGAAGTAGTCGATAAGATCGCCCTTGACAGTCACGGCCTTCTTGTAGTTGGAGGGGTTGTCGCGCAGGTTGAGTTTCTTGCGGGCATCGTTGTCGATGAGCTGCACGGTGATGCATTTCTTGATATCAGTTTCCTCGGCATCAGCAGCGAGCAGGAGGTTGTTCTGTCCGGCCGGACTATTACCGAAGACAGCCTCTGAGAGCTGTGTTCCGTTGACCGATCCCACGATATAACCTTTCACCCACTGGCCGTCGCCGGTCTGTCCCTGAAGCACCTGCCCTACAGTGAATGGAGCCTCGAGAGTGCCGAGTCCTTCATTGGGGGCGGGATCGGGGGTGGGAGTTGGATCGGGCTTGGCCGGCCACTTTATCTCTCCATATCCTATGCAACCGTCCAGGTCGTTGAGTATGAGTTGCCAGTCGGAGCCATAATAGCTGAGAATAGCCACAATAGAACCCTCGCCCTCGGGGAGGAGAGCCTGGGCAAAGTCGGCATACGAGCTGTTGCGCACATTGAGCGTGTTGCCATCCTTGTCGGTGATATAGCGGTTGGTGGCCGATGTGCCGGCAAAGGGTTCTCCGGCATCGACAAAGCTCACATTGTCAATTCTCACGAGCTGGCTCTGCCATTTGAGCAACCCCTCGGTGTTATTCTTGGCGGCTATAATCTCAGGAATAGTGACGGTGAAAGTGTCGATACGCTCCAGACGTGCCAGACCGTTCTGCTGGGCATGTGAGGCAAAGAGGTCCTTGTCCATCTGGGTCATCGAGGGAGCACCGTTGAAGGTACCCTCACCGCCTATCTGCATGAGGCTGTTAAAGCCACCGATCTTGAGGCCTGTGGCATTGACAACAATCTGCTGACCTTGCTGATAGGTCTCATATAGGTCGTAGGCGTTGATGGCCACAGTGATGGCTCCTGTCTCGTCCTGCAAGACAATGCTCTTGAACACATTGCCCGACTTATCACTGCTCACCACGCGTCCGGCGATAACGATATCCTTGCCGTTGCGCTGTCCTATCTCTTTGACATAGTTGCGGTCACTTTCCCAGTTCTGGGCCTTGAGATCGGCTATGGTGGTATTGGGAGTTATCGTAGCTTCAGGCTCGATCATGGGAGGTTGCTCCATATCGCCCGTGCAGGCGGCGAAACCCAGGGTACCCGTCAGCGCAGCTATGTATAATAGTGTCTTCTTCATTTACTTTTTCTTTTAATGGTTCTTGATCTTGTCGCGTCTCAATGAGGTGCAGGATTTAGAAACGAACACCAACATTGAGGAAAACCCTCGTACCCTGGGCATATGTGTAACGGCCAGGCCACTGGCTGCGGTCATAGTCGCTTTTCAGTCGCGACTGCTCGTAGGCATAGGTCACGATATCCTTGTTGTTGAGGATATTATTAACGCTAAGATTGAAGTTCATCGACACCTTGCGGTTGATGTACAGAAGCTTGCCTATTGAAAAATTCAAGACAAAGGCGTTTTTGAGCTTCTGCTGGTGGGTTAGCTCACCTATCTTGGCCTGGAGTTCCTCGGGTGTGGGATAGAGCTGCCACAAGTTGGGCATGGGTTCATGATAGCGCGGTGACAGGTTGATGTAGCTCTGTCCGGCCCATGTACCGTTGATATTGAAGAACCAGCTCTTTGGAGCAGCCCAGTCAAGACCCAGGTTACCTACAGCCTGAGGTGTTGAACCAAGGAAATAGTTCTTGAGGTAGGCACGGCTCTTCACGTCGGCCTCCATACCGTTGTCGATGACGCGGGTGGTGTGGGGATTGTTCTTGTACTGTGAGCGGCTCCATGTGCCGGCAAAGGTTGCAGTGAGCGATGGGGTGAGTTTGTAGGCCATTCCCAGCTCGATGCCCTTGTAGACACGTTTCACACCCTGCATGACATAGTATACACTCGAACGATAGTCATCATCATAGAACATAGAACGCTCGGTAGCGTGGTCGATGACGGTGGCATAGGCCGAGATTGAGCCTCTGAACCGGCGGTAGCTCCAGCTATAGGAGATGTCGCCTGAGAGAATACGCTCGCTCTCGGGGTCAGTGATGATGCCGGCGCGGTAACGCGGTGACAGGTAGAGCACATCGGCAAGAGGAGCACGGCTGCCATACTGGCCATGTATCGAGAAGTTATTACGGCCGTCGAGTTTATAGGTAGCTCCGGCTTTGATCATGGCGTTGTCGAAGGCGACCTTCTGGCCTTTACCCTTGGAGTTGAGCGGATCACGGCCCGTGCGCATGTGGCCGTCGCGCTGATATTGGGTGTAGTCGACCTTGAAACCGTAGTAGATGTCCCACTGAGGCAGGTTAATCATATTCTGCAGCCAGGCGCGGGCCCTGATGGCATAGATATCGTAGTTGTAGCCAAACTTGTCGCCCTTGTATACTTTACGGTTGGGATGGTCAAGGTCGTTCTGGATAAGGTCGGGGTTGACCGACATGTATTGGTCGCTGAATGTCTCGTAGTCATACCAGAACTCTCCTCCCAGAAGGTCGCGGACGGTCTTGTAATAGCTTGCCTTGGTGTAGTTGAACGACAAGCCACCCTGAAGTGTGAACACGTCGTTGATGCGATGGTTGACGTTGCTGTTGAGCACGAAATTAAGCTGGTTGCTGTGCTGGTTCTCGAGTATGTAGCTCGAACCTTTCTGGTTGTTGGCGTTGGCCGGGTTGAGGTTCTCGAGATTATTGAGATAGTTGACCTGATACATATTATCCCAGTTGATCTGGCGGAAGGAATCATCGCTCTTCCACAGCTCGGTATAGTACTCGGCCATCTCGGCATTGTCACGATAGTAGCTTGGAAGATAGCGGTAATAGTTGGGCATGGGGTCGGCAGCCTTGTAGCGCTCTATGCGCGACTGCTGGTAGTTGATGACTCGGGCCATGGCACCGGTGTTGACTGTAGTATTGGCCGACGGCTTGAAGATCCAGTTGAGCATCACGGTGGGGTCGAACTGCTCGCGTATACGTGCCGAGCGTTTCTTGCCGTTCTGCCAGCCCCAGTTGGGGTTGTAGAGGTTGTCACCGGTAAGGTCAAAGATTTCCTGATAGGTTCCCGATGTGGCGGCACGCTGTATGGGAGCGCCATAGGCGGTGAGGGTCAAGCTGTTCTTGTCATTGAAAATTTTCTCGAGCGACAGGAACAGACCGCCCGACTTGTAGAATGTACCGGGAACGACACCTTCGTTGCTCCAACGGCCTATGGCGCTTACGGTCAATCCCCAGCCATCTTTGCTGATGCCGGTTGAATATGTTGCCATGGCCCTGAGCATATAGTTGGAGTTGGTATAGGCTACCGAACCGTTGAAACCGGGGGCATAGCCCGAGGTGATGGT
>JAMPBP010000001.1:44823-93206 GCA_023666645.1 Clostridiales bacterium | reverse complement strand
ACGTTTTAACATATGCACCGGAATAACGGCTTGTGCCGTAAAGAATAGTCCCGACAATAAAGACATCACCACAACCACACCTATAGAATAGTTGGCGAGCCTATTACCTATAGCGGTAATCCTGCCCATCGGCTTGACGAGCATCACGCCCGCAACGCAAGCGAGGACTCCGAGCGGCACTGCCGGTTTCCACCACTCAATGAGCGTATTCCTGTGCAATGCCAGAGACATGCCCAGTGATACAGCAATCAGAAGAAAAAGAATCACAATGACAATCATATTCCAGAGCTTTCTTTCCATCAATCAATCGGTTAAAATGTCTGCGTATAGCATATCACTTCGCCATATGCTCTACCTGTACAGTAAGGGTTGCTGAAATCAATACAAAATTATGAATTATTTTTTGAAATTTGGAAGGCTATTATTTACATTTGCAGACATAATAATTCATAAAATTGCCCGGGGCTTCAACCGGGCATATATGAACTTGATAAAAACCAGCTAGCAACAACTTCAACGTATGGAATTTACCCCTTGTACATATACCATGTCATGCTGTCGTGACGGTTATAACCCGCAACGACTCCATGAAACGGAAATTTGACATCAAGCGATTGTCAGATGAGTGGCACTTCATGGGCAAAGTGATTGCAGTGGCAACAGCACCGCTGGCACTGTTGGCTCTCGTGTACTTTCTCATCGACCCTCATGGCATAGGCGCCGGTCACCCACCCATATGCTACATGACCGAGATCAAGCCCTACAGCGAGATTTCATTCAACAAAGGCTGGGTGTCGCTCATCGCCTTGCAGAACCGCATCAGGAATCACACTACCCCCGATTCCTTCATATTCGGCTCAAGCATCTCATGCTACTACGAGACCGACTACTGGGAACAGTATATCGACACAGAGCAGCAGGCCATACATTTCGACTCATCGTCGGAGGGGGCCACATCCTTGCGTTACAAGCTGGAGTACCTGCGCGACAATGGAATCGCAATCAGGAACGCGCTGATAATCCTTGACCCCGATGTGATAGCCATGCCGCTGAAAAGCCACGATGTCCTGTCGACCGACCACCCTGACCTTGCAGGCTGGTGGAACTGGCCTGCGTGGACCTACGCACACATGTCGGCATTCTATGACCCAGATTTTCTGTCGGCATTCCTTCCCCACCGTATGGGTTGCACCAACGTTCCACACCACAGGCAATCCATTTTCGAGCCACAACCCATGGTCTACAACCTGTCGACCAACGAAGAGTCGATTCCATCATGGGACCACATGATCACGCATGACCCTGACAACTACTACATCAACAAAGGAATCGAAGCCCGGCTTGACGAGGCTACTCCACAGCGCGACATCATCGACCACGCCCGGGAAAAGGAATACCGCCGCGTGGCCCGCTTACTTGAAGGTGTAGACTACAAAGTGATCATAGGTCCTACATTATCCCATCATTTACTGAGCAGCTACGATGATCGGCTGCTTGCCATGATTTTCGGAAGTTCCCATTATTACAATCTTTCGGCCGAGATGTCGGATATTGCCGCTGACCGTACCAATTGGTATGACAAGCGCCACTACCGAGCCGCAGCGGCACGCCTCATCATGGACCGCATATATGTATCCCCACAGGCTACAGGACGCGACACACTGTAAGAGCCGATTCCGGGTAAACATTTACGGACCTCATACAGGGTGTATTCATAACATGCCCCATAATATAATGCAACATATCCCGAAACCAATGTCAAAAAGCACCGGAGAAATGCCAAGGCGGTGAATTTACCTTGCCCCATGCATTAACATATATTATGTGACTGGCTTAAGAGCCCGTCTATTTTTGTTTGGTAGTGAGCTTGTAAAGATGTATCTTTGCAAGTTGATAGCGAGTGCTTGCCCAGAGTGCGGAAAACTCCACCGCAGGCACCTCAATCTACAAACATTAATAATTCAACTATAATTCAATGATTACACAGGAACAATTAAAAGAGACTTTTGAACGCAAGCTGGCGTTGAGGAGGTATCTTTGACATCGACAGCAAGAAAATAGAAGTAGAGGAGGAAGAACTCCGCACCCATGTGCCCGACTTCTGGGAGCACCCTGCCGAGGCACAGGCACAGATGAAAAAAATCAAGGACATCAAGGCCTGGATTGAAGGATATGAGGAGGTCGAGACTCTCGTTGACGAGCTGCAACTGAGTTTTGACTTCTACAAGGAAGAACTTGTCACCGAGGAAGAGGTAGAGGAACTCTACCACCGGCTCATGGACCGCATAGAGGCTCTGGAACTGCGCAACATGTTGCGCAGAGAGGAAGACAAGCTCGGTGTCGTGCTTAAAATCAACTCGGGAGCCGGAGGCACCGAGAGCCAGGACTGGGCATCGATGTTGATGCGCATGTATCTGCGCTACTGCGAGAAGCATGGCTACAAGACCAAGATATCCAACCTTCTCGAGGGTGATGAGGCCGGCATCAAGTCGTGTACTATAGAGGTCGAGGGCGACATGGCCTATGGCTATCTCAAGAGCGAGAACGGAGTGCACCGCCTTGTGAGAGTATCACCTTACAATGCCCAGGGCAAGCGCATGACATCGTTTGCATCGGTATTTGTCACCCCCCTCGTCGACGATACCATCGAGGTGAAGGTTGAGCCGGCTCTCATGTCGTGGGACACATTCCGCTCAGGCGGGGCCGGTGGCCAGAACGTCAACAAGGTGGAATCGGGAGTGAGACTGCGTTACCAGTACACCGATCCCTATACCGGCGAGAAGGAAGAGATTCTCATCGAGAACACCGAGACCCGCGACCAGCCCAAGAACAAGGAAAACGCATTGCGCCACCTGCGCTCCATTCTCTACGAGAAGGAGATGCAGCACCGTCTTGAGGAACAAGCCAAGATTGAGGCCGGCAAGATGAAAATCGAGTGGGGCTCACAGATACGCAGCTACGTCTTCGACGACCGCCGCGTCAAGGACCACCGCACCAACTACCAGACGAGCGATGTCAACGGAGTGATGGACGGTGACATCGATGAGTTCATCAAGGCCTACCTGATGGAATTTGCCGGGCAAATCGAGCAGTAGGTTCTCCGGCTCATCACCGACACCTTTCAGGTGACAGAAACCCTCGGGCACATCACCGTCCACTACAGGTCAACGATGTGCCCACACATAAAAAAACATTTTTTCAATTTAAATGAAACGTTATAACATCATCAACAACTCGCTTGGCTGGCTATGCTTCATCATCGCCGCAGTGACCTATCTTGTCACCGTCGAGCCCACAGCGAGTTTCTGGGACTGTCCCGAGTTCATAGCCCAGGGAGCAAAACTTGAAGTGGGACATCCACCGGGCAACCCCATATTCATGCTCGCAGCACGATTCTGTGTCAACTTCATCGGAGGCGACTCGAGCCAAGTGGCACTTGCCGTCAACTGCATGTCGGCACTGCTCAGCGCCGGTACCATCCTGCTGTTGTTCTGGACCATAACCCATCTCACCCGCAGGTTGCTCGTTAAAAACGATGATGACGAGAACATCTCACCGGCCAAGATGGTAGCAATCATGGGTTCGGGTCTGTGTGGCGCCCTGTGCTACACATGGAGCGACACATTCTGGTTCTCGGCCGTCGAGGGTGAGGTATATGCTTTCTCATCGTTCTGCACCGCCCTTGTGTTCTGGCTCATTCTGAAATGGGAGAACCGTGCCGACCAGCCCCATAGCGACCGCTATCTGATATTGATAGCCTATGTGATAGGCATTTCCATAGCCGTTCACCTGCTCAACCTGTTGTGTATTCCCGCCATCGTCCTTGTTATCTACTACAAGAAATTTGCCAACCCCACAGCCACAGGCTCACTCATAGCACTGGGCATCTCGGCTGTCATTGTAGCGCTGATACTTTACGGACTGGTACCCGGATTCATCGAGATAGCAGGTTACTTCGAGTTGTTCTGCATCAATGTATTGGGCATGAGCTTCAACATGGGAGTGGTGATATATTTTCTGCTGTTTGTCACAGTCATGATATGGTGTCTCTACAGTATATATACCAGCCGCAACGGCATGACCAAGATATCGTTCACAGCGATGTTGTTGCTCTCGGGCATACTGTTCATAGGCCACTCGCTGTGGATTCCCGTGCTGCTGCTCGGAGGTGTAATCGCCTATATGTGTATCGTGAAAGAGCTGCCCATGAGAGTGATGGCGATTGCAGCACTGAGCATTCTCGTGATTTTCATAGGTTATTCAAGCTATGCGTTACTGCTCATCAGAGCCGAAGCCAACCCCCCTATGAACCAGAATGCTCCCGACAACGTGTTTGCCCTCTCCTCCTACCTCAACCGTGAGCAATATGGCGACCGCCCGCTATTCCACGGACAATCGTTCGCCTCGCAGCGCGTGGTACAGGTCGACCCGAGCGGCAACGCATCCTATCTAATCGATGAAGGTCCCGGTACCTATGTCAAGGCGCTCAAGAACAGCCCCGATGATCCCGACCGCTACATAGCTAAGGAAGGGACACCCGTGGTGCACTATGCTCCGACAATGCTTTTCCCCCGCATGTACAGTACAGTGCCTGACCACATCACAGCCTATAAGGATTGGGCCGGCATAGGCCCCAACGATATGCAGACCATCGAAGCTGCTGTCTATGTCGACCAGAACGGCAAACCCTACAACGGCTATGAGATAGGCGTGCAGGTGCCCACCCAGATGCAGAATCTGAGATATTTCCTCAACTACCAGTTCAACCACATGTACTGGCGCTACTTCATGTGGAATTTTGCCGGCCGCCAGAATGACCTTCAGGGCAACGGCGAGATCAACCGTGGCAACTGGATCTCGGGCATACCATTCATCGACAACGCACGTCTGGGCGACCAGTCGCTGCTGCCCCCCGACCAGGGCAACGACAACCCCGGCCACAATGTGTTCTACATGCTGCCGCTCCTGATGGGCATCATAGGCCTTGTGTGGCAGTCGATGTGCGACAAGCGCGGTATCGAGCAATTCTGGGTGATATTCTTCCTCTTCTTCATGACCGGTATCGCCATCGTGCTTTACCTCAACCAGACCCCCTTGCAACCACGTGAGCGAGACTATGCCTTTGCCGGTTCTTTCTACGCCTTTGCGATATGGATAGGCATGGGCGTGGCCGGTCTGTGGCGCCTGCTGGCCATGATTGTCAAGAGCCATGCCGATGACAAGGACAACAAGTCGCTTGCCATGGCTGTCACCGCTTCCGTCATAGGCATTCTCGTACCGCTGCAGATGGTATCGCAGACATGGGACGACCATGACCGCTCGGGACGCTACACCACCCGCGACTATGGCCGCAACTACCTGTCGAGTCTTGACGAGAACGCAATCATATTCACCAATGGTGACAACGACACTTTCCCACTGTGGTACAACCAGGAGGTAGAGAACTTCCGCACCGATGTGCGAGTGGTCAACCTCTCATATCTCACCACCGACTGGTATGCCAACCAGATGCGTATCCCCACATACAACGCAGCCGGAATCGACATGCAGGCCGAGCCCACCGACTACTATAACGACCGTATCCAGGCAAGCTCGTTCGGCAACGACCCCGAGAGCAAGGAATATGTCGATGTATTTGCCGCTCTTAACGACCTCTACAAGAACACCCCGGCCGATGGCTACAGCGTCATGCGCTATCCGCGTGTAATCATTCCCGCCAATGCAACCGAGGCTGTCAAGAGCGGTGTCATAGCACCCGATGAGCTGGCACTTGCCGACAGTGTCATCAAGACCGACCTTACAGCCGACAACCCTTATGCCACACTGAGCAATGTCCTGTCGCTCGACATGATTGCCACCAGCGCGGCCAACGGCTGGAATCGTCCCGTCTACTTCGCCATGACAGTTCCCGAGGAATACTATCTGGGACTCATGGACAACATGCGCAACACCGGACTGGCCCACCAGGTCACCCCCATCAACAAGCCCAATAGCGGTTACCACAACAATGTAGATACAGAAAAGATGTATCGCAACGTGACCGAACGTTTCGTGTGGGGTGGTCTCGACAGCATTCCCGAGGGAAAGACTGTCTACCTCGACGAGACCGTACGCCGCATGGTGTCGACCCATCGCTCGGCACTCTATTCACTGGCTCTGAGCCTATACAATGAAGGTATCGATGCTTTGGAACGCAACGGCAATGGAACCCAAGGCGGCATCGCCGTGACACAAAACGAGCCCCTCACCACCGATTCAATCTATGCCATTGACCGCTTGGACAAGGCCATCAACATTCTCAACATCATGGACGAGAAGCTTCCTGTGAAACTCGCTCCCTACAATATCCAGGATGGTGAAGCAATAGGCAGCCTGTATGTAGCCTTAGGTAAAGAGACAGGCCGCCAGGAACTTGTCGACAAAGGATTGCAGACCCTGCGTGATGAGATTCTGCGCTATGGCCGTTACATTCCCTACTACAAGATGCTCGTAGAGCGCGAAGGTGGCCTCATCGTCGGCTCACAAGCCACAAAGAATGTCTACAACCTCAACATAAACAAAGTTGACTGCTACGTACCCGTATATCTCACCAACCTGCTCCAGTCATATATGGACGCCGGTGGTGATGTTGATGCCGTGGATGCTGAACTCGCCGGGATGGGTGTGAATCTCAACGATGTGATTCCACTGTCGGGCGCTTATAAATAATCCTGATACATAAGTTCATGAACCCACCCTCTCAATTCAGGTGGGTTCATGAATTTTTTATAACCCATTTATACCGAGGCAATGTTTATTGAACAGCCCCCTCTATTATACCGATGGCTTTTCCCCGAGGCTCTGTGGCGTCTGAAGCGTGGGAAACGCAAGGTCGTGTACCTTACCTTTGACGACGGGCCGATCCCCGAACTCACCCCCTGGCTACTCGACCAACTCGACAAGCTGGAAGTGAAAGCCACATTTTTCCTCGTGGGCGACAATGTAAGACGCCATCCCGAACTTCTTGAAGAAATCAAGCGGCGTGGACATAGCTACGGCAACCACACCATGCACCACCTGCAAGGTATCAAGACATCACGCAAAACCTACTTGAGAGATATCACCGAGGCCGACCATCTCATAGGCTCGTCGCTCTTCCGTCCACCCCACGGCCTGTTATGGGGAGGACAGGCACGTGCCATCAAGCACAAGTACAATCTGGTCATGTACGACCTCATCACACGTGATTACAACCGCAATCTCACCCCACAGCAGGTTCTCGGCAATGTAAAACGATATGCACGCAACGGTTCCATAATTGTATTCCACGACTCGCTCAAAGCACGTGAAAACATGCAATGGGCCATGCCGCGGGCTGTGGAATGGCTCAAAGAGCAAGGCTATGAATTTGAAGTTCTCCCCATGTGACACAGCCGCCCTGCTGGAACATGCCGCCCACATAGGCATTGACCACACCGGTGTGGCTCCCGCCGCTCCAGTTCCCGACTCCGTGTCCAGCGCTTACCGATCGTGGATACGACAGGGACACAACGCCTCGATGGAATATCTTGACCGTTATCACGAAGTGAGGCGCGACCCGCGACTCCTGATGGAAGGCACTCGTTCCGTAATATCGTGTGCCATAGGATACTATCATCCAGAGCGGCAACCGACCGGAGTTCCGTCCATAGCATCGTATGCACATGGTGACGACTACCACGACGTGGTGAAACGGATGCTCGGGCAACTGGCCATGTACATTCGCGACACATGGGGTGGAACTACACGCGTATGCGTCGACACCGCTCCTATCCATGAACGCTACTGGGCCGTCAAAGCAGGTATTGCAACACGCTGTGACAGCGGTCTCGTAGCTGTGCCACGACTCGGAACCTACTGCTTTCTCGGTGAGATATTGACCACAGTTGAATTCCTCCCCACTCCACCCTTATCCTTCCATGAAACCTGCGATAGATGTCAAGGCTGTAAACGGAGTTGCCCTGCCGGAGCCATACTCCGCGACGGCACTATAGATGCCACGCGTTGCATCAGCTACATGACCATAGAGCACCGGGGCGACTTCCCCAAGGGATTTGACCCTCATGGCCGACTTTATGGCTGTGACACATGCCAGCAGGCATGCCATCTCAACCGGGACCTGCCGCCCACCACCCACTCAGAGTTCAGACTGCGGGAAGCCTATAAAGACCTCTCCACCTCACGCATAGCGTCCATGACTCATGAGGAATACATCGAAACATTCAGGCACTCAGCCATAAAGCGTGCCAAACTGGAGGGTCTCAAGCGCAACGCTTTGCATATTATCACAAAATAAACTACCTTTGCCACTCAAAGCAATTCATAGAGCCTGTTCCACAAAAAATGTTAACGCCAGGGCGGTTGATCATTGAGTGGATTTTAATTTATGATGAGAGAGTTGGCTTGCCGCCAACGACCGAAGAATAAATGAAAATACACCGACGAGCACCCGACATAACGATAACTTTCAGTGGCAGGTAAAGTTAGTTTGTCAATATTTATAAAATTCAAAATATCCATCAGCCTGTCATAAGAAATGGAAATTACCTTTGCATCGCATCTTTTTGACATCTTTCACACTTTGTCTCAGTCGAGTACGTCAAGTACTCTCCCTCGACCGCAGCGTGAAAGTTGTTCAAAAATATGCGACCCTGGCATTAACATTTTTTGTGGAACAGGCTCTTAAAAACAATACCCATGAAACGTTTAGGACTTTACGCCCTGTTGCTGTCACTCTTCACATTGGCATCTGTTGGAGCCGAGGCTGCTGAAGTGTCAGGGCTGAACAAAAAAGATTTTTCACACTACTGGAAGGTCGAGTCAGAATCACCTGACTATAAAGTGACTTTCTCAGGCGACACAGCCCAGATTATATCGCCAAAAGGTCTCACCCTGTGGCGCAAACAGAAAATGGAGGGCAACGTCACCGTAGAATTTGACGCATGTGTGGTCGACGAGGGTAAACCAGGTGACCGCCTCAGCGATCTCAACGTGTTCTGGATGGCCTCCGACCCCAAGCATAAGGACATATGGGCACGTTCTAAGTGGCGTTCGGGAATATTTCTCAACTGCTACTCCATGTCGCTCTACTACATGGGATATGGCGGCAACCACAATACTACGACACGATTCCGCCGCTACGACGGTGATGAACGCGGAGTCACCGACCCAGCCTTCCGTCCGGCCATAATCAAGGAATACACCGACAATGGACACTTGTTGAAACCCAATCACTGGTACCACATCAAGGTCACAGCCCGCAACGGCCACATTACCTATAGTATCGATGGAGAACAACTGGTTGACTACCGCGACCCATTCCCCCTTACATCGGGATGGTTTGGATTCCGCACCACAGCATCACGCACCCGTATCACCAATTTCAGCTATACAGCAACTCCGCGTCAGC
Organism: Clostridiales bacterium; assembly: GCA_023666645.1. Classification (GTDB taxonomy): domain Bacteria; phylum Bacteroidota; class Bacteroidia; order Bacteroidales; family Muribaculaceae; genus JAAVFS01. The sequence goes on along the minus strand of JAMPBP010000001.1, from coordinate 83,779 downwards.
CTTCTGAGATAACCGTGCGCAATATAAGCGGCAAGACCAGCAATACGCGCGGTGCCACCTTCGGAGTGCCGTTTGACCAGGGTGCCGTAAAATCGGCCACCCAGCTCACGCTCCACTCCAATGCCGACGGTTCGCTGATTCAGAGTGACTGCCGCCCACTTGCATTCTGGCCCGATGGCACAATAAAATGGGCTGCACTCTCAGCCCCGGTACCCGCCGGCACTGATTCCCTCACGGTAAGGATCAATACCGCTGTGCCCAAGGCAAATAACAATGGTTCGATGGTAACCGATCTTGGCAGTCAATACCTCATACGCTCAAATGGTACCATGACCTATATACCCAAGCAAGGGAACAATCTTATCGACAGCATCGTGAGGGACGGTATCAATGTGGCCCAAAATGTGAGATTGGCAGCCTCGGTGGCCGATACACCTGGTATCAATTCCACGTCGTGTGACTTCACCGGCATGGTAGAGCGGGTTACCATCGAAAACGGAGGTAGCCAGCGCACAACTGTTAAAATCGAGGGCAAACACCATTCGGGCTCTACCGGACGCGAATGGCTCCCATTCACCGTTAGATTATACTTCTATGATGGAGCTCCCGAAATCAAGATGCTTCACTCATTTATCTACGATGGCGACCAGAACCGCGACTTCATAAACTCATTCGGTGTTAAATATGATGTGCCCCTGCGCGACGAGACCTACAACCGCATGGCAGCTTTCTCGACCGGCAACAGCGGCGGTGTATGGTGCGAGCCGATACAGCCCCTGGTGGGACGCCGCGTGGTAGCACTCAAGGGAGACTCCGACAAAACAGCCATGGAACTGCGCCAGCTCAACGGCACCCGCCTGCCGGGCAAAGATGAATTCACCGATGCCTCCCAACAACATCTTGTCGACATGGCGTCATGGGATAGCTACCGATTGTCACAAATCACTCCCGATGGCTACACTGTGCGTAAACGAGCTACCTCCACATCTCCCTGGATTGGCACTCATGGTGGACATCGCAGCAACGGCGGTACATTCCTCGGTGACAGCCACACCGGTATGACCGCCTTGATCAAGGATTTCTGGGAGTCGGCTCCCTCGGGCATACAGATTGACGGTGCCCGCAGTGATATGGCCACCGTTTCCCTATGGCTCTGGAGTCCCGAAGCAGAGCCTATGGACATGCGCCACTACGATGAGAGAGCACATGGCCTTATGACAGCCTATGAAGATGTACAGCCGGGCATGAGTACACCTTATGGTATAGGGCGCACATCGGTGATATATCTGCTCCCAAATGATGGATATCAAGGCAAGGAGGCCTTTGCATCAGAAATCGTATCGCTCGCTGAAGCTCCTGTCATAGTTCCCACCCCGGAGTATCTTCATGACCGCCGGGCATTTGGCGTATGGAGCCTGCCCGACCGCTCCACACCGGATAGAGCTGAGGTGGAGGACCGTCTGGACTTATATACCGATTTCTATAAAAACGCAATCGAGGAAAACCGTTGGTATGGTTTCTGGAACTATGGCGATGTAATGCACGCCTATGACACCTCGCGACATGAGTGGATGTACGACATAGGTGGATATGCCTGGGACAATACCGAGCTTGGGTCAAACCTGTGGCTATGGTACAGCTTCCTGCGCACCGGCCGGCGCGACCTATGGAAAATGGCCGAGGCGATGACACGCCACAACTCAGAGGTTGATGTCTATCACACCGGTTCCAATGCCGGACTGGGAAGCCGCCACAATGTAAGCCACTGGGGCTGCGGAGCCAAGGAAGCACGCATAAGCCAGGCTGCCTTCAACCGCTTCCTGCACTACCTCACCGCCGATGAGCGCCTCGGTGACATCATGGACGATGTGGCCGACAACGATACCATGCTCTACACCATAGACCCCATGAGGCTGGCGCAGCCCCGCGAGCAATATCCCTGCACGGCACCGGCCCGTCTCAGAATAGGCCCCGACTGGATGGCCTATGCCGGTAACTGGATGACTCGATGGGAACGTACCGGTGACACACGTTACCGCGACAAAATCATTACCGGCATGAAGAGCATTTCGGCACTTCCCAACGGTATTTTCACCGGTCCGCTGGCACTTGGCTACGACCCTGCCACCGGTGAAATCACTACTGAATGTGATTCAACATTGCTTGCCACCAACCATCTCATGTCAATTATGGGTGGATTTGAGGTCATGAACGAGATCATGGAAATGATTCCCGACGAAAAGTGGGAAAAAATATATCTTGACCATGCCGACCGATACAAGGAGATGGCTCTGAATGTAGGCCGCAACAAATTCCGCGTAAGCCGACTCGCTGCCTACGCCGCTTGGAAAAACAATGACCCTGTAAAGGCTGCCGATGCATGGCACGACCTCATGACAATGTCGGAACACAAGATTGCACCGGCGCCCAAGCTCCACATCATCGAGGGTCCTCAAGTGCCGGCCACCAAGCATGAGCTGCTTCCCGTGAGCACCAACGACGCCGCTCTATGGAGCCTCGACGCCATCTACATGCAGGAGGTGATACCACGCTGAAAACAGCGTCAACAGATCATGTATGGATTTATTGTTAAAAAAGAAGAGGGGTCGTGGCCCCTCTTCCTTTTTTTTAATCCATGGTATGTCCTCCCTTAATGCACAATCGCCAGCGTGGCGTCGCGGTCACACACAAGAGCCGCCTTAAGCTCCTCAAGCGAGGCGAAACGTTGCTCGTGACGCAGAAACCTCACGAAGCGCAGTGTGAGAAGTTGCCCATATAAATCGGCATCATAGCCTATTAGATGGGCCTCGATTGACGTAAGGCTATCGGCCCGGTCGACCGTGGGCCGGTGACCTATATTCACCATCACAGGGATAGTCTCTCCGTCAATCACAGTGCGACAGGCATACACACCATTGGGCACCTGCAATTTTTGCGATAACGGTGGCAACTGGACATTGGCCGTGGGAAATCCTATGGTACGTCCCAGCTGCTTGCCGTGCACCACCTTGCCGGTGAGCCTGTACTCGTAGCCCAACAACTCGTTAGCCTGTGAAATATTGTGACCGGTGATGAGCGAGCGTATACGGGAGGAATTTATATCGCGGCCGTCGGGAGTGGTGAGTTCGGCCGCTTGCTCGATTTCCACACCTGTGCAACGCGCAGCCTCGACAAACTGGCTAAACTCAACCAACCCGTCACTTCCGAAACGGTTATCATGTCCCACCAACAGCAACCTCACGCCTTGAGATGCGAGTAGCTCCACATATTCACGGGCCGTCATGGAAGCGACAGTCGAGAAATCGGCCATATAAACAAAGTCAACCCCTATGGAGTCGAGAAGCTCAAGCTTTTCTACTGCAGTGGTGAGAAGCCGAGGGGCGCGTTCAGGACATAGAGTAGTGAGAGGATGACCTGTAAAGGTATAGATACGTGTACCCAGGCCGCGACGCGATGCCCTGCTCTTCAAGTCATCAAGCAGATACCGGTGTCCCAAGTGAACACCGTCAAATGTTCCTACTACAGCAGCATAACCATCATTCGACATCATCACCTCATCAAAACTTTAACTAAAGAATACGCAACACTGACTCAGAGTTCATAATCCATGAACCCCTTGTCGGGCGTCACCAGGGCAGTATTAAATCCAAGCTTGGCCGCTCCGTCAAGATTGGCCTGAGAATCGTCAAAGAAAAGGGTCTCCTCAGGTACGATACCAAGACGTTCCTGGGCCGACCTGAATATTGCAGCCTCGGGCTTGTAGGACTTCACATCAAATGAAGCGATGATACCGTCAAAGTAATGATTGATATCATGGCCATCCTTGCAAAACTCCTCCTTTATAAACCCATTCCACATTATAGCGTTGGTATTGGACAACAGATATATCCTGTAGCCCTTATTTTTCAGTACCTCAAGGGCACGGAGACGCTCCACGGGGATACCCACGAGAAAACGCATGAAAGCCTTGTCAATCTCCTCGTCGGTGACCCTACGGGTAAAGTAGGGCCTTAGCTGTTGATGAAACTCAGCAGGAGTGATATCACCACGTTCAAGCGCCAGGAAAGGGCCCTTCTGGCCATAATCGCCAAGCATTTCCTCGGGATGAGGCATACCTATTTCCTTAAGAGCCTCCACACATCTCGAGCGTTCAATATCCATAATGACCCCACCAAGGTCAAACAACAAATTCTTTATCATATATCTAAATGTTTAAATATCACTTTTTCCTTATTATGGTCAAACCATCGCGCAGCGGCAGAATCACTTTTTCAACCCTGTCATCGGCAGCCACCAAATCATTGAAAGCCGCTATCCCCATTGTCTGTGCATCATGGTTGGCATTTGTATCGGTCACCTTGCCGTCCCATAAAGTATTGTCGGCTATGATGTAGCCACCCTTTTTGAGCCTCGGAAGCACCATATCATAATAATCTGTATAACAACGTTTGTTGGCATCGATATATATCATATCCCACTCGGTGGTATCCAGGCAGTGGAACACCTTAGCGGCATCACCTATGTGGAGCGTCACACGGTCACCATATGGGGAAGCGTCAAATCTCTCCCTGATGAAATCCTCCATCTCATCATCAATCTCAATCGTGTCGAGATGACCGCCTGCGGGCAACCCCTCAGCGATACATAAAGCCGAGTAGCCGGCATAGGTTCCCAGTTCGAGCACATGAAGCGGAGCGATCATACGTGTGAGCATACATAGTGTACGCCCCTGTAAATGGCCTGAACACATGCGCGGATACAGGAGGTAGAGATTTACATCGCGTGCAAGTTTCTTAAGGTGAGGCGGCTCCGAGTCAATGTGTGAGAGTATGTATTGCACGAGATCCATCATCACTCATCGGCATTATCATCAAGAAGCGACATCACAGCCAGCCTGTAACTGTCAAGTCCAAAACCAGCGATGATACCCTTGCACACGGAAGTAATCATACTAGTGTGACGTATGCTCTCACGGGCTGCGATGTTGCTTATATGAACCTCGACCACCGGCACTTCTATAGCAGCGATAGCATCGGCTATGGCAAGCGATGTGTGTGTATATGCTCCGGCATTGAGCACTATGCCCTTGATATCATGATTGAAACCGCTCTCATGGAGCATGTCGACAATATCCCCCTCATGATTAGATTGCCACCGTGTAATCTTAACACCTGACAGCGAGGCAGCAAGCCTGTCCAAATACTCGTCGAGGGAACGGTCACCATAGATCGATGGCTCACGACGCCCCACGAGATTGAGATTGGGGCCATTGATAATCAATATTTCGGGTTTCATTTCAATTCAACTTTGGTAGTGGGAGGAAGTGTTTTGTTGCGCTCATCGATGGCATCAACCACCTCGTGGGCCAGATGCAGGAACGCCTGTGAAGCCACGGTCTCACCCAGCGCTATAGGCTCTCCACCGTCGCCATGGTCACATATGGAACCTACAATCGGAATCTGGGCGAGCAATCTCACCTTCAGTTCCTCGGCAAGCTTCACACCACCCTCGCGACCAAAGATGTAATAACGCTCGTCAGGGTGTGGCTCGGGGGTGAACCACGCCATGTTCTCGACAAGACCGAGTATAGGCACATTGACCTTGTCACCTGTAAACATCGCGATACCCTTGCGGGCATCTGCCAGGGCGACCTGCTGGGGTGTCGTCACAATCACAGCACCCGTGATTGGCAGTGTCTGTACCAGAGTGAGATGTATGTCGCTTGTACCGGGAGGCATATCAATGAGGAAATAATCAAGCTCGCCCCAGTCAGCATCGGTTATAAGTTGCTTCAAGGCATTGGAAGCCATGCCACCGCGCCACAACACGGGAGCATTCTTATCGACCAGGAAACCTATCGACAACAGTTTCACTCCATATTTGAAAGCCGGGATAATAAGTTCCCTGCCGTCGACATGGTGCATATAAAGTTCCTCTTCCTCAAGACCAAACATCTTGGGCATTGATGGACCGAAAATGTCGGCATCGAGCAATCCTACACGGTAACCCTCACGAGCCAGAGCCACTGCAAGATTGGAAGCCACAGTCGACTTGCCTACACCCCCTTTGCCCGAGGATATGCCAATGATGTTCTTGACACCCTTCAGCGGACGCTCGGCCGGCTGTGGGGCCTGTACCCGGGTCTTGACCGCAATATTACCCTTTACATCGACCCATGGACCTATATAGGTATTTATAGCGGCCTCCGAGGCTCTCACAATCGACTTGATGAATGGATCGGTAGGACGCTCAAAAATGAGCGAGAACGACACCTTGTTGCCATCTATGCGTATATCATCCTCCACCATGTCCGATTCCACTATGTTCTTGCCACTCGCCGGGTAACGCACATTCTTCAATGCGTCAAGTATAAGGTTGGGGTATAGTCTCTGTTCCATATCAGTATTCTACAGGTTTTTATCTATTGAATTTGCGAAATTAATCATTTGCACGCTAATTACCAAATGTTAATAATTTTTGAATCTTCAACCTCCGCACAATATATTTGTCGGTTTCGGTTGTTACATTATTGTAACAATAAATAAACATATTTGTTACGCGCATCAACTATTTAAAACACTATACTATGAAACGTACATTCGTCACACTATTGGTAACCGCGCTTCTTGGGCTCATGTCAGTTCGGGCTCAGAACGTTATCGATGATATCGATGACGATACGCGCGACGAACTCATCGAAGAGCAGGACTACGAGCTTGATTCGATCGACAATTCCCAGATAACTGTCAATCCAACGGTCAAGATAAAATCAAGCAACAAGCAGCCGTGTATATATGACATGCCCTACTCCATCTCGGCCAACTATCCAAACTACCATAGACTTGCCGGTAACACTGCAGTATTGATCGGCGGCGGAATAACAGCGCTGGTAATACTCGACCTGTTGCCGGAAAACGCGACCAACTGGAACAAGAAGGAGGAGACTCAGACACCTATGTTTGAACGCTACTACAATCACGTCATGAACGGCCCTCACTGGGACGGTGATGACGCCATCTTCAACTATGTGCTTCATCCCTATGCCGGGGCTGCCTATTATATGAGCGCACGCTCACAAGGTTTCAACATGTGGTATTCCGCTCTGTATGGATTTGCCGTGTCGACCTTGTTCTGGGAATATGGTATCGAAGCCTTTATGGAAATACCATCGTGGCAAGACTTGATCATCACTCCGCTGGGTGGCTGGCTATTGGGCGAAAGCTTCTATCTTGCGAAGCGCTACATAGTGGAACATGACTACCGGCTGTTGGGCTCCAAGGCCTTAGGATATGTCACAGCATTTCTGCTCGATCCGGTAAATGAGTTTCTCGGATACTTCCGCGGCAACGATGCCCATGGCTGGCAAGAGCGTCACAAAATCCAGCTTGATTCGAGTCTGACACTGACTCCCGACGGTCTCGGCGGCCAGGCTCCTACCCTGTCAATGAAACTGACATTCTGACCATAGTCAGCCGATATCCCTTTTACAACAATGCGGATTACACAAATATAAAGTCCGCTCTGAAAACCGAAATTTTCAGAGCGGACCAAAAAGTATTTACAATGTAACTTGCTTCGGTGATTCGACACCCGGGAATTACGACTGAACTTATTTAGTCAGCGTCAAGGACACGATCGACTTTGCGGGCATCTTTACAGTGAGGGTATTGCCCTTGATCTTAGCTCCGTCAAAAGGCTTAGGAGCTACCATCTCAGGCTTGCCGAAATCGTTATAATCAGCTATATTCCTTGAAGTGAGAATCATGCCAGTCACTTTCCTGGTGGCGAGTGCACCAAGATTCACCTCAACCTCACAGTCGTTGGAGAGGTCGACATTGGTGAGCGACACAGTCACTACCCCATCTTTTTCAGAAGCTGTAGCACTGACAGTCTGGAATGTGCGGGGACGCTTTCCACGCTCATTCTCGGCTTTCATCGTCTTGCTTTCTATATGGGTTGGAATGACACGGGCGCCCTGGTGAGGCACATACATCTTGAAAACATAATAGGTAGGTGTGAGCACCATCTGGTCTCCTTTGGTAAGCACCATCGACTGGAGCACATTGGCAATCTGTGCAATATTGGTCATACGCACACGGTCGGTAAACTTATGGAACACATTCAGCGACAAGGCGGCTACCATAGCATCACGCATGGTATTCTGTTGATACAGATGCCCCTTGATTGTACCGGGTTCCTCGTCCCACCATGTACCCCACTCGTCGACAAGGAGAGCGACACGTTTATTGGGATCATACACATCCATGATGGCAGCGTGACGTTTCACCACATCTTCAATTTCGAGACACTTTCCTATCGTCCAGTAATACTGGTCATCGGTAAAATCAAGTGCATGCCCCTTTGAACCGCTCCATGTATAGCATGTGTAGTAGTGCAGCGAGATACCGTGCATCTGCCTACCAGCTTTTTTCATCAGAGTCTCAGTCCAGTCATAGTCATAGTCGCTGGCTCCTGAAGCTATTTTGAATAGTTTGTTCCCGTCAAAATTGCGGCAATATACACCATAACGGCGAAACAGATCGGCATAATATGGCGCGAGCATGTCACCACCACATCCCCACGACTCGTTGCCTACACCCAGATACTTCAAATGCCATGGTTCCTCACGACCGTTCTGTTTGCGCAGTGTTGCCATAGGTCCATCCTTAGCCGTGATGTATTCCACCCATTTGGCAAGTTCCTCTACGGTTCCGGAACCTACATTGCCGCTGAGATATGGCTCGCAGCCGAGCAACTCACACAGGTTGAAAAATTCGTGAGTGCCAAACGAGTTATCCTCGACCGTGCCGCCCCAGTTGTTGTTGACCATACGCGGACGATTCTCTTTGGGACCTACACCGTCCATCCAGTGATACTCATCAGCAAAACAGCCTCCGGGCCAGCGCAACACCGGCACCTTCAACTCGCGAAGTGCCTGAAGCACATCATTACGATATCCATTGGTATTGGGTATTGTCGACTCGGGACCTACCCACAGACCTCCATAAATACATGTGCCCAGATGTTCAGCAAACTGCCCGTAAATCTCAGGCATGATTGTATCGGTTGCAAACGGGCTGTCGTTAAGGGTAACTACAGCCTTGTCAGTGGCAGCAAAACCCGAAGTTGATACGAGCATCAATGCTGCTGCGATAGAATAGAATTTCATGTAGTAGAATTTTGTAAGTGAATATTTTGGGCTAAAGTTAGCAATAATTCCATTTACCACATGTGCAGAATAGAGCATTTTTGGTAAAAAAACCGCCACGATGAGTTGTCATCGTGGCGGTTGAAGTGTCGGGAGCCTGGGGAATGGGTGGTGGGGGAAGGCTCCCGACGGGGTTGGGATTATTTCTTAAGCCTTGGAGCCTATTTTCTTGCGTCCTACAAGATAAGCTACAGGTGTTGCGATAAACAAAGTTGACAATGTACCGGTAATCACACCAAACAACATTGCGAATACGAAGCTGCGTATCGAATCACCACCAAGAATGAAGATACACAGGAGCACCAGCAATGTCGATACCGAAGTCATGATCGTACGACCCAATGTCGAGTTCAACGACTTATTGATGGTAGTGAAGAAGTCCTGCTTGGGATAGAGCGAGATATTCTCACGCACGCGGTCAAACACAACCACGGTATCATTGATCTGATAACCGATTATCGTAAGTATCGCAGCTATGAAAGTCTGGTCAACCTCCATTGAGAAGGGAAGGAAGTCATAGCCTATTGAATATACACCTACAATTGTGAAAGCTGTGAAAGCTACAGCGGCAAGTGCACCGAGCGAGAAGGCGATGTTGCGGAAACGTATAAGGATATACAGGAACATTGCCAGCAGCGAGAGTGTCACAGCGATATAGGCTGCAGTACGCATGTCATCAGCTACTGTAGGACCTACGGTTGCCGACGAGAGTACACCTTTGGTATCGTCGAGTGTCGAGAAGTGGTCATAGTCCATGTCACCGATGAGGTTCATACCCTTGAGGGTGTCATAGAGTATGTGGGTGATCTCTGCATCGATAGCCTCGGCATCCTCGGGAGCATCAATCTTATAGTTGGTCGATACACGCACCTGGTTCTGCTCCATGATATTGATGACACTCAGTGAAGAACCGGCAAACTTGTCGGCCAATGCATCACGTATTGCATAGGGATCGGCTGTTGTCTCGCATTTTACAATATAGTTGCGGCCACCCGAGAAATCGATACCTGGATTGAGGCCACGCACTACAAACGATACGATGACGATGATGATGAAGGCTCCCACGATGCAGGCTGCTTTCTTCATCTGGCCAAGGAAGTTATACTTCGAGTTGACGAAGAGTTTGCGCGAGATGGGGGTATCGAATGTGATAGCCTGGAAGGCTTTTTTCTTGGCACCGATGATGAAGACGATACGGGTAAGGTAAACAGCGGTGAAGAATGAGCAAACGATACCGATGATGAGAGTTGTTGCGAAACCCTTGATGGGACCTGTACCGAAATACAGGAGAATCAAACCTGTTATGATTGAAGTCAAGTTGGAGTCAAAGATAGCCGAGAAAGCGTTGGAGTAGCCATCAGAGATAGCACTGCGCACATTCTTGCCGGCACGGAGTTCCTCTTTGGAACGTTCAAAGATAAGCACATTGGCATCGACAGCCATACCCAAAGCAAGGACGATACCGGCTATACCCGAGAGGGTGAGCACGGCCTGGAACGACGACAGTATACCGATGGTGAAGAACAGGTTGAACACGAGACCCAGATTGGCAACCATGCCAGGAATCCAGCCGTAGATGCAGATCATGAATATCATAAGGAGTATCAGAGCCACGATAAACGAGGTGATACCCGAGTCAATAGCCTGCTGACCGAGCGACGGTCCTACAGTCATACTGCTCACAATGTCAATCTTGAAGTCCATCTTACCGCTCTTGAGGACATTGGCAAGGTCCTGAGCCTCCTGAACGGTGAAGTTACCTGTAATCTGTGACGAACCGCCCTCGATAGCACCATTTACATTAGGAGCTGAGTAAACAACGTCGTCAAGCACAATTGCTACAGGATAACCTATGTTGTTGCCGGTAATCTTAGCCCACTGCTTGGCACCGTCATTATCCATACGCATAGATACGTAGCTGCCGGTACCGCTGTGGGGATCATAGTCAGAATAGGCATTTACAACAACACGTCCATCGAGCGCCGGACGGCCTTCATTGGTCTTCAACGCATACAGGTAGTAGTAGTCGATATTGTTGGAGGTATCAGTGATAGGCTTGTTGGCCCAGCGGAATGCCACCTCAGGACCGAAATAGTTGCGGGCTTCGGGCGAGCGCAGCAGCGAATCGACCATGAAGCGGTTGGAAGCCTGGGCGAGACCTACGATTGCAGCACCGTTAAGACCGATACGCATGTAGTCGCCTATGCCCTTACCGTTGTAATTGGTGTTGGCGCGCTGAGCTGCGGTGAGCGAGTTGAGCTTGGCAATGATATCTGGAGCCTTGGCCTGGAATGTCTCGTAGAATTCCAGGTTGGCCGAACGCTTGATAAGCTCGGTCATGCGCTGCTGGTCCTTCACACCGGGAAGCTCAAGAAGAATCTGACCATCCTTACCTTTGAGCACCTGGATATTGGGAGAAACAACACCGAAAGCATCGATACGGTTGCGCAACACGTTGGTAGCAGAGTTGTTGACACGGTTTACGACCTCCTCTTTAAGGCGGTCAACTGCCTTACTGTCGTTGTCGCCCGACATCACAACATTGGGGAATACTACCGAAAGATCGGCCAGTCGGTCATTTCCCTCGGCTGTGCGGTATTCTTTGACAAATGTACCTACGAAATCGTCGGTGCGGTGTGCTTTATAAAGAGAATCGGTGGTGGCAACTGCCTTGTCGAAAGCGGCGTCTTTGCCCTCGGCCTTCATCGCACGGAGTATATCGGGCATCGACACTTGCAAGGTTACGTTCATACCTCCTTTGAGGTCGAGGCCGAGACCTATGCCCCACTTCTGTACTTCGTTAAAGTTGTAGCCCATCCATACGGGAGTCTTGGCGATAGAGTCCATGTAGGTTTTGCGGGCAGCTTTGTAGACGTCGGAATTAGCGTCGCTGTTACCCGATACTGTCAAGGCATACTCGTCGGCTTTCTTTTCAAAATGATTGGTGACAATCGAGAATGAAAGGTAGAAAACACACACGATAACCAAGAAAATAGCGATAACACCTGACACGATGCTTCCTAATGTTCCTTTGCTTTGCATGTGAATTAATTAAGTTATTTTAAATGTTATTTTTATTTAAGTTCTTATTATTCAATAGTGTTGACTCTTATAGCCACACCATCACACGTCGAGATGGGACACATCGCGGCATTCAGAGCGCAAATATACAATAAAAAAAGCGATTTATTCCAATAAATCACGTCAAAATATATTCAACACCTGTTGATTTAATGCTTGTTTCAGAGCCTGTCTCACAAGAAATGTTGACGATAGGCGGCCAATTGTTGACACGACAAAGGGACAGCAAGCCGTAGCCTGCCGCCCCTTGTCTATCTCCCTAATGATTCTATTCCTACTCCTCGTCGAGCTGAAGATCGTCATCGAGGTCGGCATCGAGATCAAGATCATCAAGACTGTCGGATTCCATGCCTTTGGGTTCGTCGTCGGCACTCTCGGCCTTGGGCTTGCGGGGCGATGCGCCGCCCACCTGGTCATTGGCCTTCATCGCCTCGAGGATACGTGCCTCAAGCTCGTCGGCAAGGTCGGGGTTGTCATTGATGACACGCTTGGCGGCATCGCGTCCCTGAGCGAGCTTTGTACCGTCATAGCTGAACCACGAGCCACTCTTCTTGATGATGTCATACTCGACGCCAAGGTCGATAATCTCACTCGAGCGGGAAATTCCCTCACCAAACATGATGTCAAACTCAGCTCTCTTGAATGGAGGCGCCACTTTGTTCTTCACGATTTTGACCTTTGCATGGCGTCCGAGCACATCCTCACCATCTTTAAGAGTGGTGCTGGGGCGTATCTCGACACGCACCGACGCATAGAATTTAAGTGCATTACCACCGGTGGTAGTCTCAGTGGGGCCAAACATGTTGCCAATATTGGCACGCAACTGGTTGATGAAGATACATGCCGTGTTGGTACGCGCTATGGCTCCTGTGAGTTTACGCATAGCCTGCGACATAAGGCGGGCCTGAAGTCCCATGTTGCGGTCGCCCATGCCTCCCTCTATCTCACTCTTGGGGGTCAATGCGGCTACAGAGTCGACCACAATTATGTCGATAGCCGACGAACGTATAAGTTGTTCTGTAATCTCCAGAGCTTGCTCACCGTTATCAGGCTGGGCTATGTAAAGATTGGCCACATCGACACCAAGCTTCTCGGCATAGAAACGGTCGAAGGCATGCTCGGCATCGATGATGGCAGCTATACCTCCATTCTTCTGAGCCTCAGCTATGGCATGGATTGCCAGGGTCGTCTTTCCCGACGACTCGGGTCCATAGATTTCAGTGATGCGTCCACGGGGGAAACCTCCCACACCCAGCGCGTAGTTGAGTCCTATCGAACCGGTAGGTATCACATCGACCTGCTCGATTGCATCATCGCCCAGTTTCATGATAGCACCTCGGCCATAGTCCTTCTCAATTTTTCCGAGTGCCTGTGACAGGGCGTTGAGTTTGCTCGCGCGGCTGTCAGTTGCGGCGTCGGCCTTCTTGGCCGTTGTTTTTTTAGCTGTTGCCATGTTATGTAGTTTTTTAGTTATTGTTATCCAATTGTTGAAATGTGTCTCGTAGTAAAGTCCTTAACTTGACAATGCAAAGATAATACCATATACGGGCAATTTTCATGCACATCTTTGTTAATTAGAACTAAAGTACAGATTTTTTTCCTTATCATTTCGATTAACGAGTGTAAAACTACAAAAAAGTAGCGCGCAACGCAAAAAAAACAATCATTCGTTCAAAAAAACATACAGCCTCCATTAGTGATAAGGTGTGTGTTGCATCAGGACACACATCCCCTGCTTATATCGGTACAGGCCATGACAACAAAGGCGCGGAAACTCCCGGAGTGGGATTCCGCGCCTTCGCTGTCAAATTTTATTCCTATTTTTAAAATTAGAAATCGTAAATGATTGTCGACACTGAATGCGGCTCGACAAATACAGGATCTCCTACTTTGAAGTAGTCCTGCTCAAGATTCCTCTTCTCGCTGGTGGTGAAACGCTGTATTACCTTAGGTGTGCCGGGAAGCGAAGTCTCAGGAATATTGATTGTGGCGCCCTTCTCTTTGTCATAGTTGGTTACCACAAGAACAAGTCGGTTTCCATCGGGCGACAGCCATGCTGTACCGAAGAAATCCTTGCTCTCGCTCATCGACATATTCACACGTGTAAATCCGGGGCGCACATACAAGCTATAGTTACCGAGAACCCAAAGATTGGCATTGGCAGCGACAGTACCGTTCTTATCCCAGTTGTCATCATCATAATTGCCACCTGTAGGTGTTGTGAAGATGAGCTCGAAACGGTTCTGTTGGCTGTAGCGTTCCACGCTCATTGCAGTCCAGTAGCTCCATGATGAGACATTGGCCACCGCGAGGTCACAGTGGATTACACGAGACATATACATGGCATTGTCAAACTGGTTGTCGTAGTTGCCCAGATCGGCGGGGCAGTCGCCAAGCAACGACCACTCGGTTTGCCACACACGCACATTGCGCTCCTTGGCACGGCTGGCAACGCTCTGACGCACCTGGCGCATCGACTCCCAGGTGTTGTTGGTCCAGTAAGAGTGACCGCATATGAGGTTATCTACATGGGCGAGATCACCTATGTAGGTATCGCTCGACGAGTTGCCGAAAAAAGCATCGATGACATTGCCACGGGCTACGCTGGGGTCATTGTCATAGAGAGACACATAACTGCCCGACTCACCCATGAGAATATTGGTATTTAGCGAACGGGCGGTGAGCGACTTGTCGAGTTGACGTGCAAAGGCAGCAAGCTCAGTGTTCAACCATGACGAGCCCTCCTGATTATCACCGTCCCAGTCATACTGCGGCTCATTGGCCGGAGAGATGTAGCTGATGTTGTAACCCTCATTTGTGAAATGCTCGGCCACGGTTGCAAGATACTCGGCATAGGCGCTGTAGCTATCCTCCTTGAGGTTGGTCTTACCATTCTTTGCCTCTCCAATCTTGGTAGCCAAGCCATTGCGTGTATACTGCACTAAGGGAGAATTGGCAAAGAGCACAAAGTTCTCAGTGCCATAATTCTTGGCCTGCTTCATGAAATACTGCTGGCCTACACAGCTTGTGTTCCAGCTCCAGGTTCCCTCGGGGCTCAGATAGGACTGTGCACGGTTCACTACATTGACAATCTTGGAGGCATCCCCCTGCTCGGCGCTGCCGCCTCCCAGGTTGACACGCCACATCGACAGGCCGATACCCTCAGGCTTACCATTGTTCACCTTACGTGAGAAGAGCATGCGGGCAACGTCGGCACGGCTGGCGGTCCAATAATTGCCTATCCATTCCCCAAGCCAGCAATCGCTGGCTCCGAAACCTTCCATCACCTGATAGGTAGTCGAGGTATTCAGTGTCAGTTTCTGTGAAGCCAGGGGGAAAGTAGCCACAGGCGAGACTATATTGTCAGGAACATCGTCACCGCTGTCGCCACCCTGACCGGGCAGATGGGCAGTAGAATCACCCTTTGGCTCGTCGAAACAAGCCGTGACCGCCATTGACAAAGCTCCGATAAGAAGATATTTGGAAATTTTCATTTTCTATGGTTTTATATTCAGATACTTACTTTTCATTATCACCAGCCGGGGTTCTGTTTTATCACACCGTTGGAACGCTGAATTTCCTCCAGAGGTATGGGATAGAGCAGGTCGCGGTCCTCCTGGAAGCGTATACCCTTGTCTGACGGCTCGACCTGGTTCCATTTCTCATAGATGTCGGCATCATCACTCAGGTTATACTTGACAAACGAACCGTTGGGACCCATGATGTTGCACATCATCTTCTTGCCGTTGGCATCGTCCCAGCGACGTATGTCGAACAAACGGTTCTGCTCGAATGCGAGCTCCAGACGACGCTCGGCGCGTATGGCATCACGCAATTGAGTGCCGGTATAGCTCACCGACGACAGTTTGGCGCGGTTACGCACCTTGTTGAGTGCCCACTGGGCCTGGCTATAGTCGGGGGTAGATGACTCGGCACATGCCTCGGCATACATCAGCAGGACATCGGCATATCGCAGGATACGGTGGTTGAGCGGGCAACGGTCGGTATTGTAAGTCTCGGGGCGCTCATCGAGCGGCAGGAAATACTTACGTATGATGCGGGCCGACTTGTGCTGGGCAGGGTCGATGATATATGTCTTCTTATAGGTATCTTCGGTCCATCCGAAATCCTTCATGTAGCCCTTGAACTTGGCGTCATCAATCTTGCACACCTCCGAGTTATTGGCGACAAACTCGTTAAAGCGGGTTTCACCGGGTATCTCTGTGCAGCATGTCTTGATGATTGACCATTTGAGTCGCTCAGTATCTCCGGCAGCGATGAAAGCATTCTCCAGGTCGCTGGTAGGTTGTCCCCAAGCCCAGCCATCACCTATACCGTTACGGCAACCGGTGTACACGGGTAGGGAGCTGCCCATCAGGTAAACCTCACCTTCATACATATACTGTGCCTCAAAGAGGGACTCTACCGAATTGTTATACTTTGAGCTCCACACATCGCCAAAGTTGGGTAGCAACTGGTACTCATTTTCATCGATGAGTGTCTTGAGGGTAGCCTTGGCCTCGTCCCATTTGGCCTGGTAGAGCTGAGTCTTGCCAAGCAGACCGAGAGCGGCGCCACGTGTAGCACGGCCTATCTCGCTGGCCGGTTGTGCGCTGCGCTGTGGCAAGTTGTCGGCAGCCTCTTTCAGCTCTTTCTCAACCCAGTCATAGCACTCGGCCTGGGTCGAACGGCCCACACCGGCGGCCTCCTGATAGTAGGAAGTAATCAAGGGCACACCACCATAGTTACGCGTGAGTTCAAAATAGAAATAGGCACGCAGGAATCTCACCTCGGCAAGACGTTTCTTGATCAAGGCCGGGTCGACGGGCGAATTGGCCAGACGCTCTATAGCGACATTACAATTGTGGATACCTATGTAGCGTGCTCTCCAGAAGTTCCTGACGCCATTACCCTGGCTGGGAGCCGTAGGCATGAAATGGGTAGCCGCCATCAGTCCGTCATCCTGGCTGGTGTTGCCGTCCCACAGGTCATCGGAGGTAGCATCGTTCATGACCCACATGAACTGCACTTCCCACCAGCTGCCCCCATTGGAGATATTGAAATAGCAACCGTTGACAAATGAGTTGACCTCATCGGCTGTCTGGAAATATGTGTCGAGATTCTCCTCACCGCGTACATCCTCTGTCAGGAAGTCATCACACGAACTCAGAGACATCACAGCTGCGAGAGCGGCTGTAAATATATATGATTTTTTCATTTTCATCATCGTTGTCGTTTAGAATTTGAAGTCGATACCAAGTAGGAATGTACGGGGGTTGGGGTAGTTGTTATAGTCGATACCCGTGTCGATCGCACCACCGTTGAGGAAGGGAATCTCGGGGTCCATTCCCGTGTAGCTTGTAATAGTGAACAGATTCTGTACCGAAGCATATACACGCAGGTTATACTGTTTCATGATACTCTTGGGAAGTGTATAACCCAGTGTCAACAGCTTGCAGCGGAAGTAGCTGCCATCCTCGACATAGAAGCTCGACACGCGACCATAGTTCTGGTTGAGGTCGTTGTATGAGAGTCGTGGAATATCAGTATTCTGCCCCTCGTGGTTCCAGGCCTTGTTGAGTGTGCCACGGTAGACATTGGCACCACCGCCACCGGAGTAGCGCTGTCTCTGAAGGTTGAATATGTCGTTGCCGAATGTGCCGTAGAAATTGGCTGTCAAATCCCAGTTCTTATACCACAGTCCAATGTTGAGACCGAGGTTAAGGTCGGGATACGGATTGCCCAGATAGGTCTTGTCGGCCTGGTTGAGCTGACCGTCATGATTGCGGTCGGCAAAGATAAGGTCACCGGGCTGGGCATCCTTTTGTATCAGCTGGCCATGCTCGTTGGTATGGGCATAAACCTGCTCCCAGTTCTGGAAAATACCGAGGCACTCATATCCATAGAAACGGGAGATGAGCCCGCCATCGACATTCTGTATAATCTGCTCGCTCAGACCGCTGCCCGACAGCACAGGGCCCTCGCCGGTGAACTTGATACCCTTGTTCTGCACGCCCGACAGCTGTACACCTACATTGTAGCGGAAGTCATCGCCTATGCGGTCATTCCAGTCGATGGCCAGTTCCCAACCGCGTGCACGCATCTTACCGATGTTGGAGGTGATACCGTTCCAGTTGGTGATACCGGCAGTGAGCAACTGGGCTGCGTCATAGAGCATGTCGTGAGATGTCTTCTGGTAAATATCGGCTGTGACCGTCAAGCGGTTGTTGAGCATTGTCATGTCGATTCCGAAATCGATATCCTCCACAGTCTCCCACTTAAGGTTGGGGTTACCACTGGTACCTACTACTGTGCCGGGAACTCGCGTGGGAACCTGGCCGAAGACTGTGTTGACGGTTCCTATACGGGTCATATATGCTCCCGAACCGATAGCCTGGTTGCCTACCTGACCCCAGCCCAGACGCACCTTGGCATTGTTCAGCCATGTGCGGGTACCTTCCATGAATTTTTCCTGCGACAGGCGCCATGCCACCGATACCGAGGGGAAGGTGCCGTATTTGTTACCCTTGGGGAAACGTGAAGAACCATCGACACGCACCGAGGCTGTCAGATAGTAACGCTGGTCATAGTTGTACATCACACGACCTAAGAACGAAGCGAGGGTCGTGGTGCCTGCCGAGCCCGATGCAAACTGACTGCCCACACCGGCCGATACCTCATGCAACAGCGAGCTGTTACCCGGGATATCCTGGCGCGATGCATTGGCCCACCAGTCCTGATACTTTTCAGCCGTGAAACCTACCATCGCGGTAAGATTATGTTTATCGGCAAATGTATCCATGTAGGTCAATGTGTTGTTCCACGTCCAGTTGAGACCGTCACTATAATTGCGTGACACCGAGTTGTTGGTGTTCTGCTCGAGCGCGTCGATATAGAACTTATAGGAATAGGAGTCGGCACGCTGATACCAGGCATTGATACCAAACTGGGTGCGGAATGTCAATTTCTCCCAGGGCTTGATATCGATGTAGGGGTTCATGAGCAGCGACATCTTGCGGGTGTTGCCATTGGCACGGGCCAGCGATGCCGCAGGATTCCATTCCTGGTTGTTGTATGAGCGCTGATAATTGTTCATGGAATTCTCGGGATCCCACTGGCTCTCGGGACGGAACACAGGAGTTGTGGGGTCCATTGCCATGGCGGCCGAGAAAAGGCTGGGGGTGTCCTCCCAGGTCTCCATATTGGGAGCGAAGTCGATACCCACCTTTAAATATTTGTTGAAGGTATACTCAGTGTTCAAACGTATGTTGATCTTATCCCAGTATCCCTTGTCAAACTGTGAATTGTTGCGGAAATAACCGAGTGAAAGGCTGTAGACCAGCCTATCATTGCCACCACGCACACCAAGTGCATAGTTCTGTATCAACGCTGTCTCATTGACAACCTCATTCCACCAGTCTGTGCCATCGACATCAGCATAGTCCACATAGGGTGAATTCCACGGTGCCGTGCGGTTATCGTTGGTATAGCGTTTGTTGTAAACCTTCTCATACTCGTTGGCCCAGGCCATCTTCACTTTGGAGACAGTCTGGAAACCCACGCTGGCCGAGAAATCGACCTGTGTGGCCCCGGCCTTACCCTTCTTGGTAGTGATGATGATCACACCATTGGAGGCTCGGGTTCCATATATAGCCGATGCTGAGGCATCTTTGAGCACCTCCATCGACTCGATGTCGTTATTGTTGATAAAGTTGATATTGCTTGTGTTCAAGGGCACTCCGTCAACTACATAAAGAGGTGTCGACCCGTTGACCGATGTGATACCGCGTATGATGACCTTGGGAGTAGTGCCCGGGCCACCGCCCGATGCAATCTGCACACCGCTCACCTTACCCTGCAAAGCGTCCATCGCATTGCCTGTAGTGACCTCGGTGATATCCTCAGCCTTAACTGTCGAGATTGAGCTTGTCAGGTCGCTGCGTTTCACTGTGCCATAACCAACCACGACAACCTCGTCGAGCATTGATGCCACCTCGTTCATGGTGACGTTGATAACATTTTGGCCATTGACGGGCACCTCGATGCGCTCATAGCCTACGGCCGAGAAAATAAGTACCGCATCCTCAGGAACATTCTTCAGAGTGAAGTTACCGTCAAAATCAGTCATTGTACCCGTGGGGGAACCTTTGACCAGGACCGACGTGCCTATCATAGGTTCGTCGTCGGCTGCCGACATCACGTTGCCGGTGACCGTAATCTGAGCCACCACCGTCATAGAGATGAAGGCCAGAAGGAATAAGATTAGATATTTTTTCATAATAGTTGAAACGTGTTGTTTTGAGACACAGATTTTCTAACTCAGTTTATCACGATTTAAGGTCACAACATCACAACATAGGATATGTCCTTAATGTTCGGGGAAAAGAGTCTTGTATCTCAATTTTTTTTGGCATGTGATGAGAGATAGTGGAGACAGAAGAAATTACAAATGGTAAGAACCGGCACGCGCCCATGGCACGCCCGGTTCATATAGGTGCTTATTGTAGATACATCCAGCCACGCTCTGCGTGAAGGTCTACTTTGAATGTGTACTTGCCGGTAGCTCCCACTTGTACCTTCACCCAGTTGTCACCGATGAAGTTCTTGCGGTAGCCCTCGTCACCCCACCTGTTGATGTCAAATGTTCCTGCATTGGGATACATGTAGGCATATTCATTGGGGTCCATCTCGACATAGCGGGCCTGGAAATAATCCATATTGCTCTCATAGTGGCCGCAATAAGTAGCATCGGGGAAGAAGTTGCCATAGTATACAAACTTGCTCGGGTCGCTCGAGTTGTCGGCTCGCCATGCAGCGAAGTTCCACCAGCCATGCGAGTGCCAGTTGTGAAGCATGAAGTTGGTCTTATCACCGGCCTTGTAATCCATGTTGTAGCAATAGAAGATATTGGGATTCTTCGGATCCTGCTCCATGCGCATCACATCACCGGGTCCTGTCGCCGGGCCAAAATAGAATTCCTGCCACCATGGATCGGGCACGGAGTGGTCCCACCATGTATTGAGGTCATCCTGTCCGTAGCGCAAGTGTGACACGGGATTGATTGCCTGTGACACAGGATAGTCCCTCACTGTATAGGTACGGTTCCATGTGTCGACAAAGAACTCATAGTAGGTCTCGGCCTTGTCAAGCTTGATTTTATTCACCTCATCGGGGTCATCGCCAAGCTCGGAGGCATTCTCCTTGGAAGGAGCAAAACAGATGGGGCCAAAGTCGGTCTTTTGCCCCAGGAAGCATATCTCCGTTCCTGCCTTCTCATTATAATATTTGACACGGTACTTATAGTCACCCACATGATCCATGGCGATGGGTACGCCAAAGAGGTCACTGTTGAGCTGCTCGGCCGAATTGACATCGGCCAGATAGATAGCATCAAAGTTGGGCAACTCCATTACATTGATCACCGACTCGGAAGTAATGACGTGGGCTTCTTCCTGCACGGCACGGTCGGCTGCCTTGATATAAGCTTTATATGTGGCGGCCTCGGCGGGTACACTCACAGCCTCGCTCCATGCAAGTCGCTTCTCACCGCCATCAATGCGCTTTGGGAAACCATTGATCGAGGTTTCTGTACCTCCATCAACTTTCTTCAGGTCAACCTCGATATAGTCTACGACGCGGTTGTCGGTCACATCGACATTGAGTTTGATGGCTGTCTCTTTCTTGATCAGCACGGTGATTTCCTCACCTGGCTTAGTTGCAAAATTAGGCGCTGTGAAGTCAGCGTCGAGATTGGCACCGAAATCCTTGGAGACCGTGCGCCCGGTCACATCGGTTACAGTAACCGTCACCACAAAGTTCTCTCCCTCAAAGTGACGGGCTGTCTGCAATGTATAGTCAAGGTCATATTCCTTGAGTGGTCCATTGTAAATTGATATAATATCGATTGTCTTGTCAAGATAAAGATCGTGACACACCATCCTTATCTTTGAGATACCGTCGGAATCGGTCACCTTGCCCTTTATGGTGATATCCATTCCCGGCTCTACATGGACTCCATCGACCTGGAGGTCCAGTGTTGGCGCTTCTACGTCTACCCCCCCATTTGTCACTTTCGTCGTCACACGACGTAAAGGCAAAAGAAAAGGCCGTCAGCAGAGCGCCCGCAAACATAATACGTTCACTTCCAAACATGTGTAAAATAATTAGGTAGGTAAAAAAATGGTATATTTAAGGTTCAATGTTCATTATAGGCCGACATGTCACCATGCCCGCATGAGTATAAATCAGTTCTATAAGGTATTAGTCAGTTCATTTATTGGGTTGTCATACTATTCACAAAAGTATGAATATCTGATCATATATGCAAAAAATTTTTCAATTAAAATTCCCCATTAATCATCATTAACCACATATTACACTTACTAACTGAATATTATACATGCAATCCCCAAAATCAGTCAACCGCCCGGTGACATCACAATCATTTCAGAATGCAAGTTGGGACAGACTCTAAGTTGATACGTTTGAATATATGGAATAATTATCTTAACTTTGCTCACCAACTCCGATATAACAATATTTTATCAACACATATAGAATCAATATGGAAGCCATGTATAAAAGAGTGCTCCTCAAGCTCAGCGGTGAATCGCTGATGGGCCATCAGGGTTATGGCATCGACACTCAGCGTCTCGAACAATACGCCCTACAGATAAAGGAAATAGCCTCCGACCGCGGTGTGCAGGTAGCCATTGTCATAGGTGGCGGTAACATTTTCCGCGGCCTACAAGGTGCCGCCAAAGGATTTGACCGCGTAAAAGGGGACCAGATGGGCATGCTCGCTACCGTCATAAACTCGCTCGCCCTTAGCTCCGCGCTCGAGGCGGCCGGTCAGCCCGCCACTGTATTCACCGCCATCAACATGTTTCCCATAGGCGAGCACTACAGCAAGTGGAAGGCCATCGACGCTCTTAAAGCTGGCAAAGTGGCAATAATTGCAGGAGGCACAGGCAATCCGTTCTTCACCACCGATACCGGTTCCGCTCTACGCGGCATCGAGGTTGAGGCCGATGTGATGCTCAAGGGAACCCGCGTCGACGGCATATACACTGCCGACCCTGAAAAAGACCCCTCAGCCACTAAATTCGACTCCATCACCTATGATGAAGTATACAACCGCGGGCTGAAAGTAATGGACCTCACCGCCACAGCCCTTTGCAAGGAGAACAATCTGCCCATCGTAGTATTCGACATGGATACCCCCGGAAACCTCGCCAAGGTCATTGCCGGCGAGAATATCGGGACAAAAGTATATTAAATACCTACTGATTACTCTAAACCTGAAACCTTCTAAAAATATTATACAACATGCCTGAAGTTAATGAATACCTCAATCCGGCTGAAGAGAAAATGGAAATGGCCGTGATGTACCTCGACGAGACTCTCGCACGCATTCGTGCCGGCAAAGCCAACCCCAAGATTCTTGATGCAATACGCGTCGACTACTACGGCAGCGCAGCGCCCATAAGCAACGTGGCAAACATCGCCGTGCCCGACGCCCGCACAATCACCATCACTCCATGGGAAAAGTCGATGTTCAAGGAAATCGAGAAAGCCATCATCAACTCTGAGCTCGGCATCACTCCCGAGAACAATGGTGAAGTAATACGCATCTCAATTCCACCGCTCACTGAGGACCGCCGTAAACAGCTCGTGAAACAGTCTAAGGCCGAGGCTGAGAATGCAAAGGTATCGGTGCGCAACGCCCGCCGCGATGCAATCGATGGTCTGAAAAAAGCCGTAAAGCAAGGCATGAGCGAGGATGTCGAGAAAGACGCTGAGGCTACTGTACAAAAAATCCACGACAAGTACCTGAAGAAAATCGACGAAATCTTCGCAGCCAAGGAGAAGGAAATCCTCACTGTGTAATACTCTGATTCAATCACTTTTCGGCTGAAATGCAAACTGTTCTGTTCCATTCCACCATATTCGGGCCCATACACTCACGGCGGCTGGGCACATCGCTCGGCATCAACCTCATGCCCAATGACGGCAAGGTGTGCACATTCGACTGCCTTTACTGCGAGGCCGGCTTCAATGCCCAGGGTCCCGGAACCACAGGATTGCCTTCGAGGGGCATTGTCAAGAAGCTGCTGCAGGAAAAACTCGCCTCTATGAGCGAGGCCGGCGATGCGCTCGATGTCATAACATTCTCAGGGAACGGTGAGCCTACTCTGCACCCCGACTTCGAGGGAATTATCGACGACACCATCGCCATGCGCGACAAATATTTTCCCCTGGCCAAGGTGAGCGTGCTTTCCAATTCCACAAAACTCGATTCCCCGGCTGTCATCAGGGCTCTGAGACGCGTCGACAACAACATTCTGAAACTCGACTCGGCCATCGACGAGACAGTGAAACTGATTGACCGGCCCAACAAACCGGGATACACCACCTCGGCGGTAATAGGGCAACTTGCCGGCTTCGGCAACCAGTGCATCATACAGACCATGATGTTGCGCGGCAACCATCAGGGCCAAAATATCGACAATACCACCGAGACCGAAATCCAGGCACTCATCGATGCCTACCGAATCATCAAGCCAGCCGAGATAATGTTGTACTCCATCGACCGCAAGACTCCCGCCCAACAGCTTGTGAAGGTGGAGCACGACGAGTTGGAACAGATTGCCAAAAAGATGCGTGCCGCCGGTTTCAAAGTGCAGGTCGCATGAAACGTGACATAATTTTACCTCCGACACTTACGGCAGGCGACAGCATTGCTGTCGTCTCGCCGGCATCGGTAATCGACCCTGCCCTTGTAGAGAGAGCCTCAGCCACACTGCGCCAAATGGGATATATCCCTGTGGTGATGCCCCACGCGCTCGGGGCTCACGGCAGTTTCAGTGCTTCAGCAACCGACCGTCTGAACGATTTGACCGAGGCGTTGCGCGACCCGGCTGTCAAAGCGGTGCTGTGCAGCCGTGGCGGCTACGGCGCTGTACATCTCCTTGACGGCCTCGATACTTTTCTCGCCACCGACTCCGCAATACCCAAATGGCTCATCGGGTTCAGCGACATATCGGCATTGCATGCTTTGTGGCACAAACACTCTATCGCCAGCATTCACGGATCAATGGCCCGCCAACTGGCAGCCGGCATTGATACAGAATATGCCATCCGTCTTGAACAGATTCTTACCACGGCTCAAATGCCCGCCATCGAGTGGACCAATGACACCAATGTAGCCAATCGCGACGGTATTGTCTCAGCTCCGGTTGTCGGTGGAAATCTTGCAGTGCTCGATGCCCTCATCGGTACTCCCTATAATATGCTGGAGCCCGGCAATATCCTCTTTATTGAAGATATAGCCGAGCCCATATATAAAATCGAGAGAATGCTCTATCACCTCGAGTTGGCAGGCATACTCCCTCGACTGGCAGGTCTCATAGTGGGGCGTTTCACAGAGTATAACCCCGACAAGAACTACTCCTCGATGGAGCAAATGATAGAGCGCATGGTGTCACGCTTCTCTTTCCCCGTAGCATTCGGCTCCCCGATAGGCCATATCGGTGACAGCAATATGCCGGTAATCAATGGCTTGACCATGACACTCACTGTGCGAGGCGACTGTTGCGCTCTTCGATGAAATTGGCAAAGGTGTCAAGAAGGTCGGTTATCGCTATGATTGCCTGCTTCACTTGATTCTCGTAATGCTCTGCGCCCACCGCACCACTTCCGCCACGGCCCATCAAGGCATTGCTCACACCCGACACATCCTCAAACATTTGCATCTGAGTCATGAGCAACTCCTTGGCGCCCATACTTTGACCGGTGGCTATTACCTGTTGAGGCATCTTGTTATTGATACGCCCCCTTATCGGCAGAACTCCATCGGGCATGCTCCATCGCTGGGTAACATCACTCCAACTCATTGTCGGTATTTTCTCATCGGCCGGGAAAAGCAACACTCCCTTGGCCGAACAGCTCACCACATGGTCGATGAGCGAAATCAACTCATTGATATATATCTGCTGGTCGATCACATCCTCCACAAGTGAGTGCACCTCTCCATCTATCATAGGATAAAATCTAAAATAGAACGGGTGTCGCCCGTCGGGCGCGTCTGAAATATGACTGTGCAACAACGTACCATCGGGTGCGAGCCACCGGCAACGCCACATGGTGGCGGTTTCTCGCCTTGTGTTAATCAACGGCTCTCCCCGGCTGCTGCGGGTGCGGTTGATACTGTCAATACGGCTGCCACAATGCGCCCCCACATAAAAATAGGTGGCACGTTGACTGTCGTGACAGCAAAGTCGGTCGATAACCTCGAGTGTCCACACCTCAATGACCCGGCAGCGGTCACCGGGACAATTGAAAAAGTCCTTGCTGTCACTCGTGGAACCAAGCGGTATACTCAGTCCACGTCCTCCGGCTATCTCTCCATACACTTTCTTGATTGTCTCACAACGTCTATAATCCGAGCCTCCCAGCCGAAGCACCGTCTCACCAAGACTCCAGTCATGAATCATTCCTACCAGCTCCGTATCCCAACCACGAGGGTCTCTGATGCGATTGACAAAGAAATCGTCAGGACTCACCATGTCGACCCAGACCCCTTCCCCCTGCAGCCGCCGCTCTCTGGCAATCCGTTGCACCGTGCAACCCGAGATAAGGAATTCCTCCAATGCTCGGCAATCAAGCTCATCGAGACAATTAGCCTCATACACCTCCTTAGTCTTCCCTTCAAGGGCCTCTTCTTCAGCCCGGCGATAACGGTATCTTCCCACAACCGATTTCACAAGGCGCCTCAACAGATTGTTGGTCATGGGGCGGCGGCCATGAGAAAGAGCACGCTCCCTTGCAGTCATCACCTTATCACCCTCCACCACCATGTCGCCCCACTGGTCGCCATAAGTAAACCGCTTATAGCGGTTACGATTCATACGGAACGATGAAGCACCGCTCCATGCCATATAGGCCGCTTGTAACAATTGCTCATTCATAAACAAATAGAATTTAGGTCAAAACCAAAAGAACTCAACCCATTAAATTATTAATTATTAATTATTAATTGTCAATTGTCAATCATTGACCCTCCACCCACCGGGTTTCAACCTATATATCCCCTCAGGAGGACGCATCACGGCAAGCACACGCTCAGGTTCCGGCTCCAATCTATTCTTGAAGCCATACAACCTCACTCTGAGTCCCGTGACATCAACCACCCCTACCGGTGAAACATGATAACCACGGGAGAACGGAGACTCCTGACGCCTGGCAAGCGGTGTCCCTACCCGTGTGAGAGCTGCCTCTCTCTCCCACCCCGCCATCTTCAACTCCACCAGGCGCACACATCCGGCCGGCAGGGAAAGCGTCGCTACATGTCCATCAAACTCTTCCACAACGACTTCATCGGTGATATCAGTAACCACAAGAAATTCAAGCGGAGCCTCGGAAAGCAGCCGTTCATACCAATCGTCAATCTCTCGCTTTATATATTCATCTATCTCAAAGGCATCCTGCCTTCGGTAGGTTGCGTCAGTGCGCAGGGGTTCCAACCCCCTGCGCACTTTCCACTCAACAACCATCTGTGCCAGTGTATACTCCATAATCAATTCAACGGGTTATAATTCTCATGTGAGCATCGGGATAACGCAACACAAGACATGAAGCCTCGGTGATGACAATTGCATCGGTATTGCGCACTCCGCTGGCACGGAGATTTAGCTTCTCGGTATTGAACGGTATGTGGCTGTACTTGGTGATATACTCGGGGTCGATGATCAAGGCATCATCGGCATGGCCACACTGGTCGAACACCTCGCTCATCAGTACATACAATGTGCCGAACTTTGAAACGAAGCTGGTGAAATCCAGGCCCCAGCGGGTCATCTTGTCAGCGGCACCAAGCACACGCTGCGCACTCAGATTATTCAACGCCTCGATAAAGCCACTGCCTCCCACGAGCAGCTTGCGCGATGAACCATTGGATTTAGTGAATGCCTCACGACACATATTGATCATGACACTCTCGGTCAGTTCCCCCTTGGCAAGTTCAAACTCCTTGCCTGCCTGATTCCATATACCTCCCGTGAGAAGCACATCATCTCCACCGGGCAACTCCAACCTCATGCGATTGCCAAACAAGAAATTACGCTCCATGCCCTGTCGCATGTCTATGATGGCGGCCTCTTCCTGGTCACTGAATGTCCACCCCACCTCCTTATTGGACATTTTTACTATCGTAGACTGCTCTACCTGGGTCTTGAATATCTGGCAATAGTTTTTATCCTTGCGCGGGATCGCTTGAAACTGCTCTGTCTGCATATCAAGCTCCCCGGCGGCCCTTCCCATGCGCACTATAGTGGCACCAATCGATATCGAGGGGACCTCAACATTTCCATCCTTGCCTGTACAAGTAAAGTAGACATGCAATTTGCCCGGCTCTACCGAGGCAATAAATGCTGTGACAGGCAATCCCGAGCTTGTCGTTTGCCCGGCGATCATGATTGTCTCGTTCTTGGCAAAGAGCGCCTCGTTAGATACAGTGAGCGTAGTCGCGATATTACCTGATTCATCAGGACCAAGGTCAAGGATAGGCGACTCAAGAGTCGCTGTAAAAGGTTTGCTGTCCACCGCATAGTATTCGACTGTCATACTTCCTGCACGGCGTGTGGTGGCATGGCGCGATATCTGGTCGATGGGGGTCGACATCGGACGTATCTTGACGATACGGCTGTCGATTTCACTTCGCAACAGCTCGGGGGCTGCGGCATTTACAGAATGGGTGCTCACGATTTTGTTGTTTTCCATAATGATTTACTGTTTTTATTGGTGATTAAATTGGTGCAAGTCTTCATCTTGCAACTGTATGTCGATCTATAGACTCACTCCCATATACTGGGACGCATATTGTTGAGTATCAAAACCTGGGGCTCAGGTCCAATATCAGGGAGCAAGGGATCTGAGTCACTCGGACGCTCCATCATGGCTGCAATATTCTCATTGCGGCCTCGCTTGTAGCCACGTTGCTCAGCCTCAGCAAGTAACGACTCAAGCTTTTCAAGGTCAATGGCCGGTTCTCGGGAAATCGGTGTCCCGGGAACAACTTCACCGGCTGGCTCTTCGGCAATGCTCCTGTCCTGTTCTTCATTGGGTTCCTGTTCCTCGATTTCTGTCTCCGCATCGGTTGCAACTTCTGATATTGTTGCCAAATCGGGCATCAGTTTCTCTGGCTCTTGCCTTGGTTCCGAATACTCGGAGGGAATTGGTGGAATTTTCATAGTTGTTAATTATAAAGGTTTTTGTTTCTGTTAACGTCACAAAATTACTATCCCCCGTTTCCAACCACATGGGAAAATTTCAACTCCTGTTAAATTTTTATGTAATTTCCAATCTTTATTTATGACTTATTAAAAATTTTATTAAATTTGCATCTCTATAATCTCATCAGTACACTATGTCAAAGCAAGATCCTTACAGTGGTCTCGGTGCCGCTAAGTCTAAATTCATGTCCTGGCAGATGCGCATCATCATGTACTCTATGATCGGGTACAGCATTTTCTACTTCGTGCGCAAAAACTTCTCGATTGCAATGCCGGGACTCACGGCCGAATATGGCATCAGCAACAAAAGCTTCGGCTGGATCATATTTGCCGGCTCGCTGGTATACGGGTTCTCCCGTTTCATCAACGGCTATGTCGTTGACCGCGTCAAGGGCCGCATAGTAATGGCTGTGGGCCTGCTGCTTTGTGCTGTGGCCAACTTCGCATTCGGCTTCGGTGCCGACCTCAGTTCCTGGATCACAGGAAACCCCGACGGGCCACGCATGGTCGAATGGCTCATCATGATTATGGGTGTCACAATCATCATAAACCAGTATTTCCAGGGCATGGGCTATCCTCCATGCGCCCGCATTCTCCCTCACTGGATTCACCCCTCCGAGCTCGCCACAAAGATGTCGGTTTGGAACTGTTCACACTCTATCGGTGCCGCTCTCGCTGTCGTGGTGTGCGGCTACATCATGGGATCCCTTGGCACCAACCTATCCGACAATGAAACCGTCAGACAACTAATAGCCAACAACCTATCGGCAAGCGGTGTGAGCCAGGCCGACCTTCCCTCCCAGGTCCTTGCCTATGCCTCACACTACGGTGCCTGGAAATGGTGCTTCTGGATTCCGGCATGCATCGCCGTTGCCGGTGCTTTAATTCTTTTCTTAGGCGTAAGAGATGACCCGCGTGAAGTAGGTCTGCCGGAACTGCCCGACACAGCCCTCGGAAAATATGCCGGAGCAAAGTCGGCAGCCGACCGCAAACTCTTTGAAAAAGTAATGGTGTGGCGCAACCGCTGGGTATGGACCTTCTGCATTGCCAATCTATTTGTATATATCGTCAGAATGGGCATTCTCGACTGGGGCCCGAAATTCCTCAGCGAGAGCCGGGGCCTTTCAATCGAAAGCGCCGGTTGGACTGTAGCCGCATTTGAAATCGCCGGCATCGTCGGCACCCTGTTTGCCGGTTGGGCCACCGACCACTGGTTCAACGGCAAAGGCCACCGCATGTGTGTATTCTGCATGCTCGGCGCCGCTATTTTCATGACTATATTCATGTGCTTGCCCGATTCTGTGGGTCTCACCCCAACTGCTATTGTCCTCGTAGGAGCCGGATTCTGTATATACGGACCTCAGGCCCTTATAGGAATCGAACTCGGTAATCAGGCTACAAAAGAAGCATCGGCACGTGCCAACGGACTCGCAGGCATTCTCGGTTACATCGGATCAGGCATATCAGGACTTCTCGTGGGATATGTCGCCGACTGGTATGGCTGGGGCATGGTATTCCAGACTATCATCATCGTCGCCGTTATAGGAATGTTGATTCTCCTCTCTATGTGGAAAGCTCCCCGCGACGGATATGCACGCGCCGCCTCTATCGACTACAGCAAAAAATAAACCTCGTCTATTCTCATGGATTCCAATAATTATTACACTTCACTCAGTGACTCCGACCTCTCGCTCACTTGCTCCCGTATCAGACATGTGGCTCTCGACATGGACGGTACCATATATCTTGGCTCCAACCTGTTCCCCTGGACCATTGGATTTCTCAATCAACTGCGTGATAACGGAATATCATTTTCTTTCCTCACCAACAACCCCACCAAGTCGGTCAACGACTACGTGGCCAAACTCGCTGCTATGGGCATCGAAGCCCGTCCTGAGGAAATTTACACAACTGCCGTCGCCACTATCGACTACATCAAATTAAATCACCCCGGGGCAAAACATCTTTTTGTGCTCGGCACTCCAAGCATGACCAGCGAATTTGAGGAAGCAGGCTTCACGATGTCGGCCGACGACCCCGACGACCGTCCCGACCTCCTCGTCGTTGCATTCGACATGACTCTCACCTACGAGCGGCTTTGCCGGGCCGCATGGTGGGCTGCCCAAGGAATTCCATACATCGCCACCAACCCCGACCGTGTGTGCCCGACCGACAAGCAAGTCATTCTCGTTGACTGCGGCTCGATGACCGAATGCATATTCCATGCCACCGGCCGACGACCCGACATCGTAATAGGAAAGCCCAACCCCGACATGCTGCGATGCATTATGGCCAAGAGGGGCTTGCAGCCATATGAGGTCGCCATGTGTGGTGACCGCATATATACCGACGTTGCCACAGCCCGCAATGCCGGGGCGCTCGGGGTCCTCGTCCTCTCGGGCGAGACAACTCTCGACACCGCCTTGAACAATGACCCTGTCCCGGTTTTGATTACCGACAACGTTGCCACATTCGGCAACCTTCTCGCAAACTCTGCCGGCAAACACGTATAGTCCTTTTCTATCCACTACCGACCGACACTTGACTGCGACAATCTGAAGTCCCAACTTTGATCAACATAACTAAACCATTTCTTCCAAATGCTCTTTGACTCAATAATCATAGGCGGCGGACTTGCCGCTCTGACCGCCGCGATTTCTCTCGCTGAAGCCGGTCAACGCACTGCCGTTATCGCTGCCGGACAAAGCACCTTGCACTTCTCGTCAGGAGCCTTTGGGCTACTCGGTTTCAGCAACGGCAAAACCGTTACCAACCCCGTCAAGGCCATGGAGAGTCTCGATTCCAGACACCCCTACAGCCGCATCGGTATCGACCGTCTTCTCAAGCTGCTCCCTATGGTACAGCCTATGCTCACGCGAGCCGGAATCGCCACCACAGGAAATCATTACGCCAACCGCTTCCATATATCACCACTCGGGAATATCAATCCGGTGTGGCTTGCCCTCGATGACCTGGCAACCTTTGATTCCGCCACGCGATTACCATGGCGCTCGGTAGCTATCGTCAACATCGCCACATTCCAGGATTTCTATCCCCTGTTCCTCGCCTCTGCCCTCGAAAAGAGAGGTGTCAGATGCTCTATCCACAGCACCTCGATTCCCGCTATCGACAATCTGCGTCGCAGCTCTTCCGAGATGAGGGCTCCAACTATGGCGAGAGTGCTCGACTACGACAACATCGGTGTCCTTGCCGGACGACTCAACAGCGTCTCACGAAATGCCGATGCCATCATAATGCCGGCAATACTCGGTCTCAACGACGACCTGACAGTGAGACTACTCAGGCGACTCGTGGCCAAACCCGTTTACTTCATCTCCACCATGCCTACATCTGTCCCAGGCGTGAGAACCCAGATGCTCCTCAACCGCTATTTCCAGAAACTCGGAGGAACTTTCATGCTTGGCGACTCTGTGACCCACGGTGACTTTGACGGATCACGACTATCCCGAATCTTCACCGCCAACCATGGTCCGGAACCTCTTGTGGCCGACAACTACATTCTTGCCACCGGTTCCTTTGTGAGCCGCGGTCTCCGGGCCACACCCTCAAGCATAATCGAACCCACTCTCAACCTCGACGTTGACTTCCCCACCGACCGCGCCCTGTGGTATGACAAGGATATGGACAACCCTCAGCCCTACATGGAATTTGGAGTCATCACCGACAAGAACTGGCACCCATGCCGCTCAGGTACTTATATTGAAAATCTGCAATGCGTCGGTTCTATCGTAGGTGGCTGCAACCCCATCAAGCAAGGTTGTGGCGCCGGTGTTGCCATACTGTCCGCATTCGACGCAACAACACCCTTTAATTAAATGGTGTCGTTATATAATTTCAGCTACCCATATGCCTAATAACAATTATAACAATTTCGAACAGTGTGTCAAGTGTACCGTATGCACTGTCTACTGTCCCGTCACTGCCGTCAACCCTCTATATCCGGGACCTAAGCAAGCCGGACCCGATGGCGAGCGATACCGCCTAAAAAACAAGAACTTCTACAATGAAGCACTGAAATACTGTCTCAATTGCAAGCGCTGTGAGGTAGCATGCCCTTCGGGAGTGAGAATCGGCGACATCATACAGCAGGCCCGCAACACCTACAGTCACGGCAGCGCCAATCTCCGCGACCGCATGCTCGCCCACACCGACATGATGGGGTCCATAGCAACCCGCCTGTCGCCAACCGTCAACGGCATTCTACGTCTATCTCCTGTAAAATATGCCATGGACCTCACCCTCGGCATCGACAGGCACCGCTCATTCCCGGCCTATACGCCTCGTAAATTCACTACCTGGTTCAGGCGACACGCACTCGACCGCCAGACCCGCTTTGACCGTCATGTAACATATTTCCACGGTTGTTATGTCAACTACAACTTCCCTCGCCTGGGCAAGGACCTGGTGAAACTGCTCAATGCCTGTGGCATCGGTGTCAACCTCATGCAAGGTGAGAAATGCTGTGGCGTAGCCCGCATCGCCAACAGGCTCATAAAGCAAGCCACCGATGCAGCCAAGACAAATCTTGCCCTGATACGCGATGCTGTAGCCAACCGCAACGAAGTAATCGCCACCTCCTCCACCTGCGTCCTCACAATGCGCGACGAATACCCCCACTTGCTCCACCTCGACAACACCGATGTGCGCGAACACATCATGACCGCCACTCGTTTCATTTACTCGCTCGTTGAAAATGGGGAAATAAAACTTGTATTCAAGCCCGACTACCTCCACCACATCGCCTATCACACCCCATGCCACATGGCTCGTTTAGGCTGGAGCGTATACTCTACCGAACTGCTCAAGCTCATTCCCGGCGTCGACCTCACTATCCTCGACAACAACTGCTGTGGCATCGCAGGCACCTATGGTTTCAAAAAAGAAAACTACAAATACTCTCAGGCCATCGGAAAGCAACTGTTTGATTCTATTGCACAAACCAACCCCGACATCGTGGCCACCGACTGCGAGACCTGCAAGTGGCAGATTGAAATGTCAACCACCTACCACGTGCAGAACCCTATATCAATCCTCGCCGACGCCCTCGACGTCGAGGCAACACGCGAAGCCAACAAACTCGTTTAACCTAAAAGATTGAATCATGGACAACTACGACGTTATTATTATAGGTGGTGGAGCTACCGGTGCCGGAACTGCACGCGATTGCGCCCTCAGAGGCCTGTCGGTCCTGCTGGTCGAGAGGTTTGACTTCACCGCCGGTGCTACTGGCCGCAACCATGGACTCCTGCACAGTGGTGCCCGATATGCCGTCACCGACCGCGAGAGCGCAACTGAATGCATCAGAGAAAATATGACCCTGCGTTCCATTGCCCGTCACTGCGTCGAGGACACCGGTGGGCTATTCATCACACTCCCCGATGATGACCTGCAATACCAGACCACATTCGTCAACAGTTGCATCGCCGCTGGCATCAATGCCGAGATAATCGACCCTCAACAGGCTCGGCTCATCGAGCCATCGGTCAACCCATCCCTAATCGGAGCTGTCAAAGTTCCAGATGGCGCTATCGACCCATTCCGACTCACGACGGCCAATATCATCGACGCGACACGCCATGGCGCCAAGGTGCTCACCTACCATGAGGTGATTTCCTTCCTGCGCGATGCCGCCGGAGCGGTAGTAGGTGTACAACTGCGAGACAACAACTCCGGAAACCTCTCCAAAGCCTATGCACGCATCGTGATCAATGCCGCCGGAATATGGGGACACCACATCGCCTCACTCGCTGATATCAACGTAAACATGTTCCCTGCCAAAGGCGCGCTGCTCATATTCGGCCACCGTATCAACAACATGGTGATAAACCGATGCCGTAAACCCGCCAACGCCGATATTCTCGTGCCCGGTGACACCATATGTCTTATCGGAACCACCAGCGACCGTGTCCCCTACGACACCATCGACAACATGGAAGTGACTCCCCGGGAGGTCGATATCCTCATGAGCGAAGGAGCTAAACTCGCCCCCTCCCTCGCCTCCACACGCATTCTCCGAGCCTATGCCGGTGTGAGGCCGCTTGTCGCGAGCGACGATGATCCTTCAGGCCGATCCATAAGCCGCGGCATAGTATGTCTCGACCACTCACAGCGCGACGGTGTTGATGGACTCATAACCATTACAGGTGGCAAACTGATGACCTACCGGCTCATGGCCGAATGGGCCACCGACATGGCATGCCGCAAACTTAACATCGACAAGAAATGTGAGACAGCTGTGAAACCGCTACCCGGTTCAGAGCCCTCCGAAGTACGCAAGCAACGGCGACTCAAAGGGTGGAGACGTCATAAAAGCCACATCATCGAACTCAGCACCGACCAGAAAGCAGCACAAGGACGGCACGGCACCGAAAGCAACAAGATCGACCGCAAGAATCCCGCCGACGATGCCCTCGTGTGTGAGTGCGAGCAAGTCTCAGTAGCCGAAATCAACTACGCTATCGACGACCTGCACGTGCACAACCTTCTAAACCTCAGACGCCGCACACGCCTCGGGATGGGAACCTGCCAGGGACAACTATGCGCTTGCCGCGCCACAGGGCTACTTGCCGAACGCCAATATTCAGCCACAACCGACAACGATCCCAAGGCCGCAGCCAAATACAACAGTCACAGCATTGACAAAAACATAGCACTCGACTGCACAACCGAACGGCTACAGGACCTCAAATCCTTCATCAACGAGCGATGGAAAGGCATGAGCCCGGTGATATGGGGCGAAACAATAGAAGAAGCCCAATTCATGGCCTGGCTATACCAAGGAGTAGCCGCTCTTTAACCCCCACCTACTATCAAAGCGCCTGCACACAATCAGAGCAGTTGCCAATGATGCCCATCCCTGCCCTTGATGCATATTATTGCCCATAATTGCCTATAATTGCCTATCCCAAGCAACCATGCCACCAAATTACCTTGCCAGGCAATTGCATATTTCACAAAAAATTAATACCTTTGTGCGATTATCGCCCGGCAGCAACATTATGTCGGGTAACTTTAACAACGCATTTTAAATAATTATTAACCATAACTCACTAAATGTCAGCATTAGAACAAATCCGCAAGAGACCCGGACTCATCATTTCAATCTTAGGTCTCGCTCTGGTACTGTTCATCTTTACCGCTATCAGCAACCCCGAGCAGCTTTTCAGCGACCCTTCCACTATTGCTAAAGTCAACGGGAAAAAGATTGATTTCACTGAATTCCAAAGCCGCCAGGACGAAATCCGCCGCCGCTACGAAAACAACGGCATGAGAGATATCGATAACGCAATGCTACAGGAGCAAGCCATGCAGTCACTCATCGAGGAAAACCTCCTGAACGAAACTCTCGAAAAAGTCGGCATTACAGTTACCGGCGCTGAGCTCTCCGAGGCTATGCTCGGTCAGAATATCCCCATGGCTGTACAGCAGCTCTACTGGCAGCGCCAGCAGGCCGGCATGTACTCGGGCCGTCAGCTCTATGAACTCGCCACCAACCCCGCTCAGTTCCAACTCGATGCCGAGACCGCAGCTCAGTTCAAGCAGGAATGGATGGACCTCGAGAAAACTGTTGCCGACATGCTCAAACAGCAGAAATTTGAAACACTCGTTCTCGGTGCCCTTCAGGTAAATGAACTCGATGCTCTTGCTCAATATAACGACAACAACAACTCAACCGAAGTTCGCTTTGCCAAAGTAGATGCTTCTTCTATCACCGACAGCGATATAGAAATCTCCGACGCCGACCTTCGTGAACAGTATGAAGCCGACAAGGAGCTTTACCGCCTCAACGACGACACTTACGTCCTCTCATATATCCTCGCTGAGGTTACCCCCAGCGACAACGACCGTCTGGAAGCTACTCAGGCTGTCGAGGACGCTCTCATGAACCTCCGCTCAATGCCCGGCACCGATGCTGTGAACACCAACAACAAATTTGTTGTCAACCGCATCAACACCGCTGCTAAATACTATCCCGCCAACCTCCGCGACAAGATTGAGTCACTCCAGCAGGATTCTGTTCAGCAAATCAGCTTCTTCGACAATACATACACACTTGCCAAATACCTCGGCTCCGAGATGGTCAAGGACTCCCTCTCTATCGACATGATCGCACTCGCCGAAAACGCCAAAGCCGACTCTGTGATAGAAGTGCTTAACAACGGCACCGCTATCGACAACCTCCCCGAGGGTACAGTTGCTCAGTCTCAGCTCGACCAGCGCATCTCACTGCTCAACGGCAATCCTCAGCTCTCACTCATATTCTCCAACGCCAAAGCAGGTGAATACTTCAACGCTACCGATATCACCGGTACCGATAATGTAATATTCCGAATCGCAAAAGTTGATCCCGAGGTTGTAGCCTATAACATTGCCGAAATCACCTACCAGCTCGACCCATCGACAACCACTATCAACGATATCCAGAGTAAGCTCCGCGCCTATGTCAACAACAACCCCAACGCCAAGGCTTTTGTTGAAAACGCCGTAGCCGAGGGATACACCTCCATGCCCGCCATGGTCACGAAGAACTCACTCTCCGTAGCCGGTGTCCCCGACTCACGCGCTCTCGCAAAATGGGCCGTGAAAGCTTCAAAAGGAGATGTATCACCCGTCTATAGCGACGACGATAAGACCCACTTCATCGCAGCTACTCTCACCAATGTTTACGACGGTGGATACACTCCACTTGCCGACACTCAGGTAAACGCACAGACACGCGCCAAGGTAGCACGCAACAAAAAAATCCAGAAACTCATGGATACCTACCAGGGTAAAGGCAACTCGGTCGACAGCTATGCCGCTGCCATGAACACAAAGGTTGACACAACGACCGTTACCTTCGGTCAGAACTACGCACGTGGTTTCATGCCCGGTGACGGCAAACTCTTTGCAATTGCAACACAAGGTAAACCCGGTGAATTCAAAGGTCCGGCCGCTACCGACTACTCAGTTGTAGTTCTTGAAGTTCTCAACCAGAATACCCCCTCGCGTGAATTTGACGAAGTAAACGACGCCACATACTTCCAGCAGACCATGGGAGCGCAGAGCCTCCTGCGCAACTTCTCTCAGATTCTCCGCGCCAACGCCGACATCGACAACAAAGTCCAGAAATTCTTCCAGGAATAAGATACTCCACAAAATCAAAAAAAAGACAGGGGTGAGGACCATCAGTTCTCTCCCCTGTCTTTTTTTAATCCACCGACGGCAATACCACCGCACCAGACATAATCTCACTTCTCCAATGCCCCGAATGAAAATATCACCTCATGACATCAATAAGATCTTAATAAATGCAATTCGCCGGCACAAGCCGTTATTCCGGTGCATATGTTAAAACGTACGGTAGTCAAGTGTT
>JAMPBP010000001.1:12798-44723 GCA_023666645.1 Clostridiales bacterium | reverse complement strand
CGAGCCAGTAGCCTACCTTGAGGTCGGTGACAAAGCCTCCGGCCATTGAGAGAGCCGTGCACACCACACCTCCAATCACCATCGAGGCAACGATGCCCGAGGGGCCGTTGAGTCCTATGGCTACGAAGATTGCCGAGGCGATGATGAGTGTCATGAGAGTCATGCCCGAGACGGGGTTGGACCCTACGATTGCAATGGCATTGGCTGCCACGGTGGTGAAGAGGAAAGCTATCACGGTGACTACAATCCATGCCACGAGGGCCTGCCACCATGTGTCGATGACGCCTGTGATGAAGAATACCAGCACGGCTACAAGGGCGATGGCGATGAAGAAGACGATGTGCTTCATCGAGATATCGAGTTGCCAGCGCAGAGGCTGTTTCTGTCCTGTATTTCCTGCCTTGAACTCACGTCCGGCCAATCCTACGGCCTGGCGTATTATTGGCCACGACTTAATGATGCCGATGATACCCGACATGGCGATACCTCCTATGCCTATCATGCGGGCATAGTTGGCAAAGATGGATTCGGGAGCCATGGCGGCTATTGTCTCGTTGCCGTAGGTACCCATTAGTGGAATGAGAACCCACCACACAAACAATGAGCCTGCTGTGATGATGAAGGCATATTTGAGGCCAATGATGTATCCGAGTCCGAGAACAGCGGCACCGGTGTTGCAACTGAGTACCATTTTGGTCTTGGCAGCAATGGTCTCGCCCCACTGTGTGGCGGTGGTGCTGATTGTACCGGCCCACCAGCCGAAGGTCTCGACGATGTAGTCATAGAGTCCACCTATCAATGAGGCTATGACAAGGGTTGCGGCCTGCCCTTTATTGGAACTTGACTGGCCGCTTGCCAATACCTGTGTGGTAGCGGTTGCCTCAGGGAAGGGATACTTGCCGTGCATGTCCTTCACAAAGTATTTCCGGAATGGAATGAAGAACAGTATTCCCAGCACACCTCCCAATAGTGAACTCATGAATATCTGGAAGAAATTGACCGTGATCTCTGGATGGGTGGCCTGCAGAATATACAGTGCGGGGAGTGTGAAGATGGCGCCTGCAACAATTACACCCGAGCATGAGCCAATCGACTGAATGATCACATTCTGTCCCAGCGGATGCTTGATAGCCAGAGCTCCCGACACACCCACAGCGATGATTGATATGGGAATAGCGGCCTCAAACACCTGTCCTACCTTCAGTCCCAGATAGGCTGCGGCTGCACTGAATATCACAGCCAGTATAAGACCCATGGTGACAGAGTAGGGGGTTACCTCACGATATTCGCGGGCCGGGTGCATGATGGGGCGATAGTGCTCGTCGGCTCCCAGTTCTTTGAAGGCGTTTTCCGGCAATTGCACAGGGTCGGCGTCGGCATATACCTCAGGTAGCTCGTCGTTTTGTTGACTCATATTGTGATAGTTTTAGAATGTGATATTATGTTATTGGTTTACCGGACGGGAGAGAATGTCATAACTGTCGACTACAATCGATGTTTCCTTACGGTTGATTGCGTTGCGGTCAGTCCATTCTTTGGTGCGCAGTTTTCCCTCGATATAGAGCTTGGTGCCCTTGGTGATGTATCGTTCGGCATTCTCGGCGGCACCATCCCACATCACGATTGTGTGCCACTCGGTGCGTTCTGGAATTTCGGTACCGTTGGCCAGCTTGCGGGCCGGTTCATTGGTGGCTAAGCGAAAACGTGCCACAGGGCGTTTCTCGACATATCTTATCTCGGGAATTGTGCCCACGTTCCCTACAAGAATTACTTTGTTTACCATGATATGGGAATTTTTGATTGTGTTAAATATATGTTATTTGACGCGTATCTTGTCACCGGGGTAAATCTTGGTTCTGGCTGTCATGTTGTTTAGTTTCAGGACTTTGGCCGTTGTGGTGCCGTAGCGCTTTGCAATTTTGGCTATGCTTTCGCCAGATCTTACCTTGTGATATACAGGTTGATTTGCCGCCTGGGTGGATTTTTTTGCCGGTTCTTTCTTGGTTACCTGTTGCTCAGGCTTCCTGGCTTCTTCATGCTGCTTGGTTTCTTCAAGGTCCTGTTGCCCGTCGGCTCCGGCTTTTTCCAAGGTTTCGCGTGAGGCGGCATCCATGGTGGCGGCGCGCATGGCTTCGAGCATGGTGCTGTCGGTTTCCTCACCGTTGAGCGTTGCGAGAATGCTGTCGGGGATGATGGCGTTAAGCGAGTCGGCATCGAGTGAAGCCGGTAGGCTATCAACTGTCAGATTGTTGTGCTCTGTAGGATCGATTTCTTCCTTGGGCTTGGGGGTGCGTTCGGTGATGACAATTTTCAGTGTACGGCCTCGCTTGAGCGACTTTATCTTGTTGGTTTTCTTTATCGAGGCTACTGTCACGCCATATGTTCGGGCTATGGAGTTGAATGTGTCACCACGCTTCACTTTGTGGTATTTGGTGGTCTCGGTGATGATATAGTCACCGTCCTCGCGTGTCACAGTGGTGCCCGATGAAGGTTCGACACGTGTGCGCCGTGAATATTTTGCAGCGTCGTGGGCTATGATCGAGTCTTCGCTCATTATATAGCTGTAGATCTGAAAACTCGGAAGCACGAGGGGGTAGGGCTTGATGTCGCCGGGTATATAGTCTTTACGGTATTGGGGATTGAGAATGCGTATCTCTTCGACCGGAATCTTGAGCACGTCGGCAATCTGCTGGAAATAAACGCGTTTCTTGACATGAACAGAGTCGGTGACAATGGGGCGTCGGGCTACAGCGGGTTTGATGCCATGCTCCTTGTAGTAGGTCATGACATAGTTGGCGGCGATGAAAGCGGGGACGTAGCCACGTGTCTCG
Source organism: Clostridiales bacterium (assembly GCA_023666645.1). GTDB lineage: Bacteria > Bacteroidota > Bacteroidia > Bacteroidales > Muribaculaceae > JAAVFS01. The sequence goes on along the minus strand of JAMPBP010000001.1, from coordinate 41,892 downwards.
GCCGGCAGGAATGGGTATATGGCCCAGAAATCTTTGGCTTTGTCACCGGCGCGTCTCATGGCTTTGTTCACGTTGCCCGGACCGCAGTTGTATGCGGCTATGGCCAGAGACCAGTCGCCATAGATGGTGTAAAGTTCCTTGAGATATCGGGCTGCCATCTGAGAGGATTTCACCGGGTCGCGGCGCTCGTCGACTATGGTGCTTACCTCGAGGCCGAGCCCCTTGGCTGTGGGAGTCATGAATTGCCATAGGCCGGCGGCTCCTGCACGTGATACGGCGTTGGGATTGAGGGCCGACTCGATAACCGGCAGATATTTAAGCTCGAGAGGCATGCCCTCTTTCTCGAGGGCTTCTTCAAAGATGGGGTTGTAATAGTTGCCCATTCCCAGCATGTTCTGTACCAATGGGCGGCGACGCTGGGTATAGGCGTTTATTATGGACCGTACGATTGAGTTGAATGGCATCTCAATATCGACAGGCATCTTGGACAGGCGGTCGATGATGACAGCATCGGTGGTAGGTATATCCTGGCTGTATTCAATTCCGGGGTCGAGCTCGGTATAGTTCTGCAGATACCAGTTCTGCATCATCTGGTGAGTGTCGGTCTCAAAGCTCTCGGGGAGCACTACCGTTTCATCGGTGAGCGATTGGGAAAGAGACAGAATGCTTTGGCCGCAGGCTATGACTGGCATGGCCAGGGCTGTTATAAGGGTTGCGATATATTTCTTGGTCATGATAGTTGGTGGGAACAGGGTTAGAAACATAATGCCCATTGCAGTCCGACACCCGGCAACTTGCCGCGTGTGTCCTGAATGAAAGTGGGTGAGACATCCATCGATAGTTGGGGAGAGATGTCGAAGTGGGAGAGCGATGCGTCGACATATGCGTCGACCATGGCGAGCAGGTATACACCTACCATGCATATGATGCACAGGTCACGGTTGCGCCTGAAATAGTCTTTTCTTGATTTCAGAATGTTATTGAGCCAAGTCTTGTCGAGATCCTCCTCTTTGACATTGCCGTGGAAAAAGTCCATGTAGCTTTTGGTCGACGGGTCGTTGTCGTTGAGGTCGGCATAGGCACGTGTGTAGTCACCAAGCATGGTGTTGTTCCAGTCGGTTGCGTAGCCCAGGCCTAAAAATCCACCTATTACGAGCGGTAATTTCCAGTATCGGCGGTTGTAGGCCTGTCCCAGACCGGGGCACAGGGCCGACATCCACACGGCGCGGGTGGGGTCGGGCGAGAATGCCACTTCTCGTGGAATCCATTCGTCATCGGGGTTGGCTTTCACTACATTGAGCGTGTCGGTTGCTGTCTCGATGAACACACCGTCGTCAAAGTCGAAGTGGGTGACAGCGACCTTGTCACCTGCGGGTACCTGTGCCGGCACAGGTATGGTGTCAGGGACGTCACTCAGATTGTTGGGCGCATCAGGTTTGTGCACCGGATTGTGGTGCACAGATGACTGTGAAAAAACATTAAAACTCGTAGCCAGTAAAACCACCGAAGCCATAACGGCACGCCGTGCCGATGGCATGTTTATCGATTTGAATATTTCAGCTATATAGGTGTATACGAGCATTGCTGTGATAGATAATAAGTTAGTGCTCCACAGCACTGCCTTTCTTCTGGCTATGGCCGGGAGCTTTACTTGTTTAGTGTGTCAAAGATAGTAATTAATTTGGCAAGTTCCTCTTCATTTTTAAACGGGAAAGTGATTTTCCCGTTCCCCCGGGCGTTGCATTCAAATTTCACGCGAGTGCCGAAGGTTGTCGACAGATGGTCCTGCAGGATGTCGTAGTCATGATTGCGCGCGGGGGTGGTGCGGGGTTGTGAGGGCTGAGCCGGAGTGTTGTCGCGCAGCTCTTTGACAAGTTCCTCGACGCGGCGCACGGAGAGCCCCTCCTTGACAATGCGGTTGTAGAGTCGCAGCTGGGTCTTGGGGTCCTCGATCGAGAGCAGGGCGCGTGCATGACCCATGTCAACATGCTTGTCGCGAAGTCCGAGCTGTATTTCGGCCGGCAGACGCAGCAGGCGCAGGAAGTTGGCGATCGTAGCCCGTTTCTTGCCTATACGCTCGCTGAGGCGTTCCTGTGTGAGTTCATACTGGTCGATGAGTTTCTTGAATGTAAGTGCAATCTCGATAGCATTGAGGTCCTCGCGTTGAATGTTCTCGATGAGGGCCATCTCGGTGAGCTCGCTGTCGGTGGCGGTGCGTATATAGGCCGGAACCGACTGCAGTCCGGCCATCTTGGCCGCTCGGTAACGTCGTTCGCCGGCTATGATCTGGTAGCTGTCGGTGCCTATCTTGCGAAGGGACAGTGGCTGAATGATTCCCAGCTCGCGTATCGATGAGGCGAGTTCCTCGAGCGCTTCGTTGTCGAAAGTTGATCTCGGTTGGTCGGGATTGGGAGTGATCAGACTTACGTCTATATCATTGATGGCCGACGAGCCGCTTGCCGCTGTGTCGTCGATGGCTATGAGCGAGTCGAGACCTCGCCCTAATGCTCTGCGTGGTTTACTCATGGCGGTGGAAGTTATTGATGGAGGTGGGGTAAAAGAGGGTTACTTGTTTTTCTTGTGCTTTGCTATAATCTCTTTGGCAAGGCTTATGTGGCTGGTCGCACCGCGGCTCTCAGAGTCGTAGAGCAGGGCCGGGAGTCCGTGGCTTGGTGCCTCGCTCAGACGTATGTTGCGTGGAATCACAGTGTTGAATACCATGTCGCCGAAGTGCCCTTTGAGCTCCTCATAGATCTGGTTGGCCAGACGCAGGCGTGCATCGTACATTGTGAGCAGGAATCCTTCGATTTCGAGCGAGGTGTTGAGCTTGGACTTGATGATCCTGATAGTGTTGAGCAGCTTGCTTATGCCTTCAAGGGCAAAATATTCGGCCTGTACGGGAATGATGACCGAGTCGGCTGCAGTCAGCGCATTGACAGTGATGAGCCCGAGCGATGGAGAGCAGTCGATGAGTATATAGTCGTAGTCCTTTTTGACATCCTGCAACAGGGAGGCGAGAACGCGCTCACGATTGGGCTTATTGATGAGTTCGAGTTCGGCACCGGCGAGGTCAATCCGTGAGCCTATGAGGTCGAGACCCTTGATGCATGTCGCCACCTGAGAGCCCTGCAGAGGATACCCGTCGACAAGGCATTCATAAATTGAAGAACTCATGCTGCGGGGATCGATTCCGTAGCCCGACGTGGCGTTGGCCTGAGGGTCGGCATCGATGATAAGGACACGTTTGCCCTCATTGGCCAGCGAGGCGGCCAGATTTATGGTAGTGGTAGTCTTGCCTACGCCTCCCTTTTGGTTGGCTATTGCTATGATTTTTCCCATAATTGCGTGCTTTCAAAATGTTTCACGATGCAAAGTACGCGATTAGGAATGATATAACCTACTGAATTATTGACTTTCCACAAGAAATGTCAATAACTCGCCCCCAATGTTAATAACTGAATGTTCCACGGCCATCTTGCCTGCCTGTATCGTGTGACGGACTCTTAATTGGTATAGGGCGGTCGGGAAATATAGCTGGTGGGTCGATGAGGAGTGGTGGAGTGGTTAGAGGAAGAGGCAGGCGTCGCCGTAGCTGAGGAAGCGGTAGCCGGTGGCAAGGGCGTGGTCGTAGACACGCTTCCAGTCGTCGCCCATGAATGCCGACACGAGCAGGAGCAGTGTCGATGCGGGTTGGTGGAAGTTGGTGACCATTCCTTTTACAATGCGATAGCGGTAGCCGGGGGCTATGATGATGCGTGTGTCGGCTATGAATGTGTCGTGGCCATCGATATCGAGTTTGTGCAGTATGGCTTTGAGTGAGTCGGTTACCGTGAGGTCGGGGTGCGTGGCTTCATAGGGGTACCATTGAGGCACTTCTCCGTTCCAACGGCCGGTGGCTATGAGGCATCCGGCATGGTAGAGGCTTTCGAGTGTGCGCACTGATGTCGTTCCTACTGCAATGACCCGGCGGGAAGTGTCGGCCAGCTGGGCTATGAGGGTGCGTGGCACGGCGATGAATTCGCTGTGCATGGTGTGGTTGCCTATGGTGTCGGACTTGACTGGTTGGAAGGTCCCTGCGCCTACGTGAAGTGTGAGTTCGCGGCGTGGGATTCCCCGGTTGGATATCTCCTGTAGCACCCGGTCGGTGAAATGCAGTCCGGCGGTGGGTGCGGCGACCGAGCCGTCGATGTGGGAATAGACTGTCTGGTAGTCTCGGGTGTCTGACTCTTCGGTTTGGCGGTTGAGATAGGGTGGAATTGGAATTTCTCCTACGGCGCTGATAATGCGGGAGAATGTCACTTCATCGTTATCCCAGCTGAAGTCGATGATGCGTGCGTTGCCCTGCACTTGGCCCATGGATGCCTGTAGTGTTATCATTGTGCCATCGATGTCGACTGGTAGGGAAAGGGGGCCTTGTTTCCATTTCTTGGCGTTTCCTACGAAGCATAGCCAGCTGCATCCTGATGTTGATGCGAAGTTCACGGCATAGTCGGCGGGAGTTACCGGCTCGAGGCAGAATATCTCGATGAGTGCACCGTTGGGGTAGGACTTGCGCATTCTTATGCGTGCGTTTATGACCTTTGTGTTGTTGTAGACGAGCATTGAGTCGGGGGGCAGCAAAGCCGGCAGTTCGACGAATGTGTGGTCGCTGATGGTCGTGTCGTGATGTCTTACCAGCAATTTGCAGCTGTCGCGCACGGCAACGGGGTGAGATGCTATACGTTGGGGCGGGAGGTCATAGTTGTATTGTTCGATGGATATTGAACGGGGGTCTTGCTGTGTCATGTGCTGGTGTCGATGGAGTGATGGGGTAAAAAAAGAGAAAACTGCTCTACTGCGACATAAGGCCGCGCAGTGAGAGCGTTTTCTCCTGTATCGGTTATTTAGGGGGATACTGTCCGCATGTTCCGGACATGCGGGGGTGTATTGAATTAATCTTATTTCAGTGCGTCCTTAACAGCGTCGTTGGGAACCATTTCTTCTTTGAAGACGTAGGCACCTGTTTTGGGTGACTTCACCATCTTGATGACTTTGCTGTAGGTACGGCCTTCACCTTTCTGGAGTGATGCGACGGTTTTCTTTGCCATATCTTAGTAGTTTTTATTTGATTTCCTTGTGGATGGTTACTTTCTTGAGGATGGGGTTGTATTTTTTCAACTCCAGACGCTCGGTAGTGTTCTTGCGGTTTTTGGTTGTGATATAACGTGAAGTTCCAGGCATGCCGCTTGCCTTGTGTTCGGTGCACTCGAGTATAACCTGTACACGATTGCCTTTAGCTTTCTTTGCCATCTTCTATTAGTATACTAAGTATTTGATTTCAGTTAGATATCCCTTTTCGGCGGCGAGCTTGATAGCTGCGTCGAGGCCCATTTTGTTGATAGTGCGCAGACCTGCTGCTGAGATGGTGAGTGTAATCCAGGTGTCCTGTTCAACCCAGTAGAACTTCTTGTTGAAGAGGTTGGCATTGAAACGACGCTTGGTGCGACGCTTTGAGTGCGATACGTTGTTACCTGTCATCGCCTTCTTGCCTGTAATTTGACAAATCTTTGACATGGCTTTGGTTTTGAATTATCGTGTTTCGTTTTCTATTGTGTATTTACTTGGTTGCTCTGTGTCACCATCTCAGTCTCATATCACAGCTAAACGCATCTTTTTCAGCTGTTTTACAGGATGAGTCACAAAACAGAGTGCAAAGTAAGCTATTTTTTTGATAATAACCAAATTTTCAGAAATATTTTCAGTTTTTCTCGATGGAAAATGGCTGTCGGTAGGTTGTATAGGCTATTGTGCGTGCTCCGTAGCCATTTTTTTGGGTTATGAGACCTTGGTTGATATCGAGCCCGTGGTTTTCGTTGCTTGGTCCGAGGTCGAGGTATTGGAAGCCGGCCTTACTGTAGTGGTCGGCTATCAATGAGAAAAGGTAGTCGGTGGCATTGACGGCACGCCCTGCTGCTGTGCTGCCTATGTATTGGGCCTTGATGACGCGTCCCGACAGGAACAGGACGGTGCCGGCAAGCATGTTTCCGCTCCGGTTGTCGGAGATGGCCCATAGTTTTATATTGTCGGGGAACCGGTCGCTGAGTCGTGTTATTTCAGCGAGTGAGTGGACCGGAGCGGCGTTGTAACGCTGGCGGAGTCGCTCGGAGAGTATATCCCAAAAGGCGGTGTAGTCGTTGCTTATGTTGGTTACGAGTCCTAATTGAGAGGCTCGGCGTATGTGCCGCCGGGTGCCTGTATTGGGTTGTAGGGGGTGGGTGAGGTCGATTGCTGATGATGCCAGGACCATATCGATTGTGGCTTGGTTGGTGTATAGGGCATAGAGGTCTTCCTCTGACGGATAACTGTGGTATATGTGGGGCACTGGCTTATATAACAATGAGTGATATCCCATGTTCCGGTAATGTTCAATCATGAGTTTCCACCCTTGCAGCATCTGTAACTGAGTGGGTTTTGACTCACCGAGCAGCCAGCCACCGTAGGTGAGTCCGCAGTGGGAGGAAATGGTTTTGTCGGCATGACTGGTGGCCGGCAATAAGGCGATGAGGCGGCTGTGGTCGTCATACATCATGAGGGAAGCGTCGGGAAAGCGGTCGGCGTGATAGTCCATGTAATCGCGGTGATGAATGAACGTGGCGTTGCGAGAAGCGATTACAAACCGATTCCATTCCGTGGCATGCCCGGGAGTGTAGGGTAGTATTTGCATGGTGTTGACGAGACTTGATTGTCTAAATGATTGATGGCTGATGTTGCAAAGATAGTCAGAAAAAATTGGTTTTTAAATATTAATTAGTAACTTTGCGGTCTCTAAAACAATTATTACACACTTATATGATAAACGCTCAAGACATTAAAAACGGCACCTGCATACGCATGGACGGCCGTCTGTACTTCTGTGTGGAGTTTCTCCACGTAAAACCGGGAAAAGGAAATACCTTCATGCGTACCAAGCTGAAAGATGTTGTTGATGGACGTGTGTTGGAGCGTCGTTTCAATATCGGTGAGAAGCTTGAGGAGGTTCGCGTGGAGCGCCGTCCTTATCAGTATCTCTATGCCGAGGGAGAGGACGATATCTTCATGGACAATGAGACCTTTGAGCAGGTGCCCATTTCCAAGGAACTCGTTACCGGATCGGCTTTCATGAAGGAAGGCGATACCGTCGAGGTTGTACGTGACGCTTCAACAGAGACAGTGCTGTATGCCGAGATGCCTATCAAGACCATTCTGAAAATCACCTATACCGAGCCCGGCATCAAGGGGGATACCGCAACCAATACACTGAAGCCTGCAACGGTAGAGACCGGAGCGACAGTGCGTGTGCCTCTGTTTGTCAACGAGGGAGACTCTATCGAGGTCGATACTCGTGAGGGTAGCTATGTGAGCCGAGTAAAGGCTTGATAAAAATTTTCTTGTCAACAGTCTTGTTGAGTCAGGAAATTTGTATATTTGCGATGTATTTTTGTACAATTAATCTATAACATTTAAATTTACAATTATGGCTTACGTTATTACTGATTCTTGCGTGGCTTGTGGCACATGTCTGCCCGTATGCCCCGTTGAAGCTATCTCAGAGGGCGATATCTACCACATCGATCCCGATACATGCATCGAGTGTGGCTCTTGCTACGAGGTATGCCCCACAGGTGCTATCAATCCTCCGGCTTGATAGTTTCAGGAAATAAAAAGAAAAAACAGGTTGTGACGGCAGTTGCTGTCACAACCTGTTTTTTTTTTAATAATTTTATGATTGAATATATCCATATAATTAGTATCTTTGAAGTCTATGACACCGCTTTTATCCATAATAACTGTTACCTATAATGCCGGCGAGACTCTTCGTCCCACGATGGAGAGTGTGGCGCGGCAGTCGTGGGGTGACTTTGAGCATCTGATAATCGACGGTGCATCGACCGATGGCACTTTGTTGCTGGCACGTGAGCTCGCATTGCCGGTGACCCGTATCGTGAGCGAACCCGACAATGGGCTTTATGATGCCATGAATCATGGTATGGAGATTGCTCGGGGAAGGTACCTGATGTTTTTAAATGCCGGTGACTCGCTGCATGACAGGGATACACTCCGGCTCATAGCCAGTGCGATTAATGAGGGAGAATGCCCGGATATCGTATATGGGCAGACGTGTCTCGTCAATGGAAGTGACCGCAGGTTTGTGGGAATGAGGCACTTGACGGCACCTGAACATTTGACGGTAAAGAGCTTTGCCAACGGCATGCTGGTGTGTCACCAGGCAATGGCGGTGTCAAGGCTGGTGAGTGAGCCATATGATTTACAATACCGTTTTTCGGCTGATTATGACTGGGTTATAAGGTGTCTGCAGCGGTCGCGTCTCAACCGGTACATTGATGCTGTGCTCATAGATTACCTTGACGAGGGTGTCACCACGCGCAATCACAAGGCCTCGCTCAAGGAACGCTACAGCATCATGTGCAAATATTACGGTGTGCTGCCTACTGTTATGAGACATATGAAATTTGCGTTGCGTCACATGTGGCGCAAGTGCCGTAGCCGGTTTTGATGGAGTGCCGCAGTTTGGTCGATAAGAAACATTTAAGTAAATATAAAAACAGAGATATGGACTATTATTTAGCATCGGAACAGGGGCCTCTGGGACCCTACAGTGAGCAGCAGCTCATAGGACGCCGCCTCAAGGGTGAGGAGCTCGTGTGGCGGGAGGGTCTGAATGAATGGGTGAGAGCCGACAGCCTGCCTGAATTGCAGGATGTCCTGAGACTATCGTCGATGCCTCCGGCATTCAATCATGACCGGTTTTATGCCCATGAGGGGTCGCAGGTAGGCAATGGCGAGTATGGCTCCAGGCCTCAGTATCAATATGAGTATGATGACGACGAGGAGTGTCCTCCCACTTACCGATGGCTTGCTATAATCGCGTTTCTGGGTATCGTGCCATGTGCGATAGTAGCGATAATAAAGTCGGCGATGGTAAATAGACTATGGGATGAAGGCAATCGCGACGGTGCCCGCAAGCAGTCCCGTCAGGTCCTGCTGTGGTCCTTGATAAGTATTGTGGTGGGGTTGCCTCTCACAATATATTTCATGATGAATAATGATATGTCATCGGGCATGTCAAATGGCATAATGGAGCAATTTTTTAATTTCTAAATCAGTAGATTATGGAATATCATATAGTGGCTAATGGTAAAGCTGCCGGACCCTATACACTGGAGCAACTGATGTCAATGGGTATAAGCGGGGAAACTCTTGTATGGTATAAAGGTCTTGCCAATTGGGTGGCAGCATCGACTGTACCTGAAATAGATGCTGCACTCAGGGGTGTCAATATCCCACCGATGAGACAAGAGGAGGTAGTGAGCGGGAATGAAGAAGTTCAGGACGAAGTAGAGGCTGTTGTTGTAGCGGTACAAGAAGAGTCGGAAGCAGCTGAACAGACTGATGAAGACAATGTAATCGAATCGGTTGAAGATGAGCCGATCTCAGAGCCAGAGCAACCTGCCGAGGAAGTTGTTGAGCCGAAAACCTTCCAGCCCGTTGAGCACAGGGATCAAGAGCAATCAGTACAATCAGAGCGTCCGGTACAACCTATACCGCCTGTTAGACCTGTTCAGTCTTATCCGAATTACGAACCAATGAGCCCGGAAGCGCCACAGGAGCCGAGCAACAACCTTGGACTTGCCATTGTGGCACTGGTGTTGTTTCCCCCGTTAGGGATACCGGCGCTTATCAAGGCTTGTTATATCAAACAGTTGTGGAACGAGGGTAAGTATGATCTTGCTGAGGCTCAGTCGAAGTCGGTGCGCAAGTTGGGTATTTGGTCCATTGTGCTTATGGCGATATTATATGGCCTCATGATGTGCACTTCAGTCGTGAGTCACTTTTGAAATGGCCAGATACATTCATAATACTACATTCATAGTGGAGCGTAGTCTCGCGGCTCGGTTTGAAGATTGGGCGCGCAATGTCTATATGAAGGCGGTGAAGGATAGTTTGAAGTTTGACTCAGTGACCATGAGCCGTATTTTGACCGAGGTAGACCCTATGGCAATCAACTATTCCATACAGCTCGAGTCATGCTCGCTGGAGCGCTCGGAGGCTTGGCATCGTGACGTGGCTACGCTTCTCAAGGACGACCTGGCTTCACGCTTGGGCCGAGAGAGGGTTATGTTCTTTTCAACCGATATGGAGGTGCTCGACAATGGCTGTTGAGGAATCTTTGAAGCAGTGGGAACGGGTGATCCTCGGTATAGACCCTGGCACTAATGTCATGGGTTATGGTGTTGTGGGGATATCGGGCAAGCGTGCCGCGATGATAACAATGGGGGTGATACAGCTCTCAAAGTTTGATGACCACTACATGAGGTTGAGGCGCATCTATGAGCGTGTATTGGGTATTGTGGAGCAATACTTGCCCGATGAGCTTGCCATAGAGGCCCCGTTCTATGGGAAGAATGTGCAGTCGATGTTGAAGCTGGGCCGTGCCCAGGGTGTCGCCATGGCTGCGGCACTCGCCCGCGATGTACCTATCACCGAGTATGAGCCACGAAAAATCAAGCAGGCGATCACCGGCAATGGTGGGGCAAGCAAAGAACAGGTTCAGGAAATGGTGAGACGCGAGTTGAACATTCCACGCGAAAATCTGCTGCCACAGCTTGACGCGACAGATGCCTTAGCTGCCGCTCTATGTCATTTCCATGAGTCGCAAAAGCCTGTGATCGCCAAGGGTAAATCAAGCTGGAAGGCCTTTGTCGCGGCCCATCCTGAACTGGTCAAGTAGAATATCACAATATATAATAAACCGGAATAGCGGTAGTACTGTTGTACTTGAGCTATCCCGGCTTATTTTATGAGTTGTGTCAATGGAACATTATCGAATGGGCTCTTAAATGGTATGTGCGGTTGGTGACCGACTATACCGTCCAGCCTTTAGTGATTATTCCCCGAGAGCTTCAGCGATGAATTGCTCGAGCTTCTCTCCTCTTAATCCTTGGGCGAGTATCTTGTTGTTCTCGTCGAGAATGAGCATGTATGGAATACCATATACAAAGTAGACCGACTGGGCGGTGGTATTCTTTCCGAGCTCGCTGGCATGGTTCCAAGGCAAACCGTCGGCCTCGATAGCTTCAATCCATTTATCCTTGTCGGTATCGACCGATACGCTTAAAATCTCAAGTCCCTTGTCGTGATATTTCTCGTAGATACGCTTCACATTAGGATTCTCAGCTCGACATGGACCACACCATGAAGCCCAAAAGTCAAGAATTTTTATCTTGCCCTTGATGCCGTAGAGTGATATGGGTTCACCTTGTGGTGTTTCCATCGTGAAGTCGGGAGCGGTTCCACCAACGCTGATGCTCGCGATCTTGGCAGCATCGCCAGCTACCAGTTGGCCGGGGACAGATGCCCGTGCATTCTCTCCAAGAAGCTCATACTTGGCTGCAATCTTCTTATTGCGTGTAAGGAGCCAGCGGTGGTCATATATGAGAGAGGCAGCCACCATATTGTCATTGGCGGCAATAAAGTCATTTTCTATTGAATCACATTCCTCTGCAAAGCTCTGGAGTGCGCCCTTGGCCTGTACCACCCAGAAGTAGTCGGTCATGTCATAATTTGTTTTGTAGTAGTTCTCTATTGAGTCACGTGCTGCTTTCATGGCCAGCTCGCGTGCATGCCAGTCGTTGCGCAGTTGCTGTAGAGCACCGCCACCGGTAGCGTTCCATCCTTTATTTTCGGTGTCGGCTTCAACTTGGATTATAGCTCCACCTTCGAGAAACACTGGAATGTCAAGACCTGTATTCCCGGCTACGATACGAGCCATTGCGGGAGCATCTACCGTTCCATTGAAAGAGAACGAACCATCGGGCGATAAGATATTGCCAAGAGTATCGGTTTCCGTTTCAGATATCGGTTGCAGGAGCATAATGGGTCCATCATAGCCGGCTATGTTGCCCGATACCTCATATTTGTCGTTACTGCATGATTGCATGGCGATTGCAGTTAGTGCTCCAAGAGTACCAAGTGTCCAGATAGAATTTTTTTTCATGAATTTATTAAGTTGGTTTCTTATTAAGGTTATGAACTCATTTAAACTTGCAACCGATTGTCGGCAAGTTTAAATGAGTTATATAATTCGGGTAGGAGTATGTACCGGATTAGCGTCTGCGTTCCTTATATATTACGCTTACAATGCGGCCGAAGTCATTGGTCTCTTTCTTGAGCTTCAGCGGTTTCATCAAGTTGGGGACCTCGTAGAATCGTACTGTTCCGCAATTACTGTCGTCAAGGCTCGGATTGTTGGTGGCTACAACCAGGTCATACTCGCGAGCACGTTCCCAGTCCTGATACTGTACCCAGGCTATGAATGGATAAAGTTTCATCTCGACAATCTCCTCTCCGGGGAATGAGAGAACTTCCTGAGCGGGAACCTCGGGCTCGCTGAGGTTGAACTGATATACTTTGTTGTCTACTGAGTAGAAAACGTATTGCCACATGCCGTGGAAAGTGAATTTGTCGGCTCGATCTACCCCCGGGCCTATGATTCGTGTATATCCAACCTGTTTGTTATAGGGTCGATATTCATCTTCCTCCCACCAGTTCTCGGCCCATATCACTTCGGCGTGAAGAGAGATTCCGTAATAGAATGTCTCACCGTTGGAGGGATTGCGCAGTATAGATTTTATTACCCCCGAGTGGGTATTTTCCATGCATAGCATGGTGAGTCCCCCTGTGGGATTCTCAAAGAGATGGGGCGTCTTGAAATCCATTACCTCGGGATAATTGGAAGTGTTGGAAATCATCAGGAATTGTGAGTGGGTCTCATCATATAGTACTGTAGGTATACATCCTGACATATCCTCACTATAGGAATTATTGTTGACGTTCACACCGATAAAAGGAGCCGGTTTAAACGCAGTCTTGCCATCAATTTTGGTTACGGGAAACTCGAATACACCACCATCGGTCGAGAGGTCGAGAGTGTATATCTCATCATTTTCATCGATAATGGTCCATAGGTCACGACCGGCGTATTGAGATTTGACCGAGGCTTTCACCTTCATTGAAGCCGGGACTGCACCGAAGTTCCAGGCGAGGCGGTTGTCCTCGCCGGCATGAAGGTCGGTGGGGTCAAGAATGTATGTATCCTTATCGGTGACAAGAAGTACATCTTCAGAGCGGTTTCTGTAGCTGAATATGAGATTGTGTGGCTTGCCGGGATCAAATTCCTCAGTGGGAAATACATCCCGGGCTACGATGTCTTCATCAGCGGTCTTGTTGAATATATTGTCGATACGGGCGCGACCATGGTCGTCACACAGGACGAACCAGCCTTCACCGTTGAGTGACCTCACCTGGAGATAGAATGGAGTACTCCATGTCACTCCCGACTCCTTGTCCTTGACATTGAAGAAGCAGTTGTACTTGGCAGCATCGAGTGTGACAGGAATGTCGATGCAGCGTTGTGTGGAAATCACCACCTTGTCATAGTCAACATCTTCTGTCTCAGCGCTGGGCGGGACAACGCGCCATTCATATTCATATCTGGCGTCATCGGTTATACCGAATGTCGAAACAATCTTGGGGCTGAACCTTATATGGTCAACGTGGGCTACTACATCATAGGTCTTGCCGCTTATCAGCTCGGGCACATCGTCTGATTCCGAGCCTCCCACCGAGACCTCGTTGACAGGCTCATAGCTGTAGTTGCCCAGGTCGTCGGAGCAAGCCGAAAATGCCGTGACGGCAATTGATGACAGTATCAAATTGTGTATGCTCTTTATTTTCATAATTAAGCAGAGAGAATTTGTTGAGGTTTAATAATCAGTAAATTGAACTGCGGCCCATCTCCATCAGTGTTCCATCATCCTCGTAGTGGGGATTTTCCTGAAGATACATGTACATGTAGCGTCCGCAGAACTTCAGATAGCCGGCCGACAGCGCGGCTGGTTTGAGCCATTCCTCGCGGTCGATATTCATGACATCACATATGAGTGACGCTTTGGCCTGAGACCAAGTTCCGAAATAGGGCTTGCCTCTGTAATCCCACCATTGTGGTATGGGGAAGTTCTCGTTGAGTACAATCACGCGCTGAAGGTCGGCGGCATAGGATGTGGAGGTGCCATCGGGCGATGTTGTCGAGATATTACGGGAATACAGGAACTTGAAGTGGTCGTTCTCTATAAGACTTATTTTAAACGCACGCTTGCCTTGACGCAGGGTGTTGTTGCGTAACACTGTCACAGGAATTGTGACCTGAGCGGCATTAGCCGGAATCACATAGGAAGTGGAGGGCATGTTGAAGTCCACACCTGCCGTAGCATTCAACGTGGGTATGAATGTTTTGCCATCGGCATCAAGAATCGGTTCAGACGGTAACGATGAACCGGCCGGCATTATCTCGGTATCTACCTTTATGTCGAATGTGCGGTCATGGTCGGCAGTGTTTCCGAATAATTTCACATTGATATTGATAACCTGTGAGGTGACGTCTGATTTCTTCATGCCCCAGGCAACGCTTATCGTGTCATCGAGCATTATGCCGCCATTGTAGGTGGTGTCAAAATAGATACCGTCCTCACCCTGGTAAGTGTCCAGGTCCTTGCTGCATGATACAAGGGTCAATGCTATGGCAGAGCCTGCCAATAAATATGGTAGTTTCATGTCTGTATCTGATTAGTTGTACTTGGTTTCACCATCGGGAATAGGCCATACATATTTGTTGGCCGATACCGTTACCGAACTCGTGCCATACTGGTCGGTAGCCGAGCGCATTCCGGTGCAATTGTTACGTTTGTACCAGAAGAATAGCTGTCCCTCGCCATAGGTTTCCCTGATCCATTCATAGTCAATCTCATTGTACAGGCCGTTGACATGGTTCAACTCGTTCACCTTGGTAATGCTCTTCAAGCCGCGGTTATTGCGTAACATATTGAATGCATCGAGACGTTCCTGATTGTCATCGCCCACCTGAGCCAGAATGAGGAAAGCTTCGCTGGTACGTATCATCGGTATCATTTGATTGTAGAGAGAGTCGGTACCTTCATATTTGTTGAAAATGCGGTAATTGACATTGGCGATGGTGGTAGTCTGTCCAAACCATCCCTTTACGCGATAGTCACCCTCGTTGTCGGGGTAGATCTTCTTGAACACATCGTCGCGTGGGGCAAGCAGGCCGTTGGATTTTATGACATTGCCGTTGAAGAGTGAGGTGAAGAGCGTCTCTCTCTGGAGATTCTGCAGCGCAAACATTACCTCGGTCGAGAATATATGGTCAATATTGGCGCGTGTCAGCACTATGGGGTTTACCCATGGAAATACCCTTTCCTGGATAGCGACAACCTTGCGGGCATATTTTACGGCATTCTCGTTATCCTTCATGTAATAGTAAGCTCGCGCCAGCATTCCCTGCACGGCATAGAGGTTGAGCCTGAGGTTGCGGTAGCTGAAGAATACATCTTTGGAACTTCCTGCCACGCCATATCTCACAATAGGGTCGTCGAGGAGCTCCTCCTCAGCGACAAGGAGGTCGTTGATCACATGCTCCATGAATTCGTGTGAGTTCAGTTCGGGGTTGACATCAAGGACAAATTTGTCGTAGTAAGGGATACCGGAAGATGATGAGGCAGGGTCGTAGGCCATGCCGAATAGTCTGAAAAGGTCGAAATGCAGATATGCACGCAATGCATAAGCCTCGCCCTTGATCATGTGGTAATAGTCGTCGGGCAGCACATCGCGGTGCTTCTCACAGTTTTCAATGAGCAGATTGGTGTTGGCAATCAGATTGTAAGCTTTGCCCCAGAGAGCTTCGATACGACTCTGTGCAGCGGCTCCGGTGAAGTTGAGGCTCATGAATTCAGATGTTGTCTTATTCTCTGAGTTCACAGCATATCGCTGTGCCATTACCTCGGTCAGCTCGCTCGTCAATGTGCGACCATACAGCTCGTTGGAGTTGAGTTCAATGTATATACCGTTAAGCGCCTGCTTGAAACCGGGAAGGGAGGTGAAGTTGACATCCTCCGAGATGCGGTCGCTGGGCTTCACATCGAGCCACTCCGAGCATGATGTCATGGAGGTGGCTGCGATGATGGTAATTATGATGTGTGATAGTTTCATGATTGTCTGTAGTTTAGAAGTTAATACCTACGGCAAATGTCACGCTGCGTGCAAATGGGTATGATGTACCGCGCTCGGTCTTCATGGTCGACCAGCGTGCGATGTCGTTCATATAGGCACTTACTGTCGCGCCCTGGAATCCGATACGGCTCATCCAGCTGTAAGGCAGTTCGTAGGCTATGCGCACCGACTCGATGGTTATATAGTTGTTCTTCTGTACGAAACGTGATGACATTGGGTTGCTGGTGGAGTACTCCCTGATTCCCTTGAACTGTGCTATGTCACCCGGCTTCTGCCAGCGGTCATACAGTGCCCGGCGGTCCTGATTGTTGGTGAGGGCCGACGAGGATATGTTCTCGACTTTCTGATATAGAGTGGAGTTGAAAGCTTTACTGCCGAAGCTATAACGCATGTATATGCTTGCAGAGAATCCTTTCCAATAGAATGTGTTGCCATATACACCTTCAATCTTAGGACGTGTGTCACCTACCACGACTTCATCGGCATAATTATGCAGGAATGTGTATTTACCTTCCTTGGTAATGAATATCTCCTTACCGGTTGCCGGGTCAATTCCGGCTGAACGAACAGCCCAGATAGCAGTCGGAGAGCCTCCGTCATAGTAACGTGTAAGGTTTTTGGTGAGATTGTCACGGTTGTATTGGTCAAGATTGGCTCCTATCTTGCGATATTCCGAGTGGTTGTAGGCCCCTGAGAGACTCATCGTCCAGTTGATGCGTTGTTTAGGCTTGTATATAATGGAATAGCGCAATGTTCCGCTGATGCCGGTATTGATTTGCTGTCCGATGTTCTCCAGACGTTGGCTGATACCTACCGACAATGGAATTCCTATGTTGGCCAGCAATGGGTCGGTGTTTTTGCGGTAAGCATCGACTGTGAGATGCAACCGTTCAAACATGCTCAGGTCAAGGCCTACATTGAGGTCGATTGTCTTCTGCCAGTCGAGGTTTGGATTGCCAAAGGCGTCGATAAGCACACCGGTTCCGAAGTTGTTGAGCAACCAGTTGTTATAGCGGTAGGTGGTGATGGCGTTGAAAGCACCGAACGACTGGTTGCCGGGGTTACCTATTGAACCGCGTATTTTGAACATGTTGAATATATCAGTGTGGTTGATGATGAAATCCTCGTTGGCGAGGTTCCATGCCAGTCCTACAGCCCAAGTCTCGGTGAACTGTCGGTTGGAACCGAATACCGATGTTCCGTCGAGGCGCAGATTGACATCAAGAAGGTACTTGTTCTTATAGGAGTAGTTGCCGTTGAAGTAGAAGTTGGCACTGCGGGTCTTGGATTCGTTATACCCAGGCTTGCCACTCTGGGGGTATTGGTTGGCAAATCCAGGAGTAGTGAACTCGCCTTCGGGGAATCCCTCGGCCTCAAACGATTTGAACTTGCTCTGGTATTCACGCACCGAGGCACCGAGGACGGTATTTACCTGGTGGTGTTCTTTGAAATTCTGACCAAAAGTCACTGTGAGGTCAGCATCGTAGGAGAAGCTGTCGCTGCGATTGTCGCGATATGAGCCCTTCTTGAGCAGTTCCACTTCATTGAACTGAGTGTCGGATGGAGATGTGAATTGCTCGGCATCCTGAGTGCTCTTTGACAGGCTCAGACGGCCGCGCACCATCAACTGCTTGATAGGACGCCACTCCATGTTGAAGTTCTCACGTACGCTCCAGCCATTGGTCTTGTCATAGCTGTTGAGCGAGGCATTGTAGAGAGGGTTTCCTACATAAGGCGAAGCGGTTGTCGAGCTGTACTCCTTGTCGGGGGCCTCGAGCCATTTGTTAACGCTGCCATCGGGGTTGCGTTTGGGATAGTAGGGGTTGGCGCTTGCATATTCGGAGAATCCGACAATAGGATTGCTGTAGTCGCTCAAGTCTACGGTGAGTTTGTTGATGAAACGCAGATTGCCTACACGATATGTGAGATCTATGTAACCACCACCTGTAGTGCGGTCTGAGCCTTTCATCACACCTGTTATCTTGTTGATATTGGCGCCAATGCCAAATCTCAGCTCGTTGCTTCCACCCTCAAGGTAGAGGTTGTGGCGCTGATTGAAACCGGTGCGCAACGGCTCGGAAAGCCAATAGGTGTCGACACCGCGTTTTACATTGGCAAGCAACTGGTTGTAGCGTACTTGCATTAGCTCCTGTGTAGAGGCGAGATTGGACTCGAAGTTGCCTGACAGACGCTCGAACTCGAGTTTCTCAGCTGCGTTCATCAAGTTATAGTCGGTAAGATCAGCCCATGAGATGTTGAATGTACCGTTGTAGCTCACTTTGAGCTTGCCCATCTCGGGAGCCTTGGTCTCGACTACGACAACACCATTGGCTGCTTTGGCTCCATATATAGCTGTGGAGGCGGCATCTTTAAGCAATGTCACAGAGGCTATGCGGTCCATGCTCAGGTCCATGATCGTTTGGAGTGTCGTTTCAAATCCATCGAGAATGAATAGCGGCTGGTTGGGATCCTCGCCGAATTCCTCCTTTAATCCGACTATAGAGCTTTTGCCTCGGATTTCGATGTCGGGCAAACGGTTGGGGTCGGAACCGAACTCGTTGTTTTCAATCATTGTGAACGATGGATCGAGTGTGCGTAGGCTCTGGAGCACATTCTGGTTGCCTACCTCTTTGAGCTGTGAGGAATCGAATGTTTTGGACGAGCCGGTGAAACTCTCCTTGTTGCGGTTGTAGATACCGGTTACAACGACTTCCTGTATGGCATTCTCATTGTCGTGCATTGTGACGCGTGCCGGCTTTCCGGGCGCTATCTTCATCTCAACAGGCTTTTTGCCTACATAGGACATCGCGATGGTGACTTCACCGGGCCCATCGGCGATGAGTCGGAATTTTCCGTCAATATCGGTGAGGCAACCTCGCTTTGATTTGGGATCGCGTACTGATACGCCTGCAAGTGGTTCTCCTTCAGAGTCAAATACTTGTCCTGTCAAGGCGTATGTTTTTTCTGTCTTTGCTTGCCCGCCGCTACCTCGGCCCGCTGCTACCTGAGCGTATGACTCAGGAATCGAAACCGTTGTCATGATAGCTATGATAATCCAGGCAATAAAACTTTTATTCATCATAGAATAGAGTTTTTGTGATAAGTGAATCTGTTTATATTATTGAAGTTGCAAAAAAAATTAGTTGAGGTTAAATAAATTAACTTAACAGTATCTTGTCTTATTTACCTTGTTGATATATATGGGAATAGTGTCTGTTTTGTATTTGATGATGTTTAAAAAGTGTTATGATTGGTGTGAAAAGCTTAAATATACTTGACAAATGTAAATATTTTATTTCGATTTGTTGCAAGTTGAAAATAGACAGGTGTATAAGATTAACTTTTCTTAACTGATTTATGCTAAAAAAGGTAAAAAGATAGGGCCGTTGCAGTAGTTATGACTGTAGTGGGCTATGACAAAATAGCCGTCCCGACAATATGAACTGAGGGGACGGCTATAGATAGGCTAAAAATTAGGTGTATTGTCAGTATTTGAGACGGGGCTCGAGTTCCTTGGCCTGGTCAATCATGCGTTGTACCTCGGCTACTGATGGAACGCGGTTGCAAAGGTTGCGTTGATAGTTCACCTCTTTCATTTTATCGACGAGGTTGATGGCGACACGGTGACGCAGCTCTTTGATTGTGTCGACACCGGCGGCTTCGAGCAGTTCGGCAAATTGACCTGCGACACCGTTGATGCGGAATAGGTCGGCATGATTAGCCCATCGGAGAATGAGCTTAGGAGAAATGCCGGTTTTCTCAGCGAGGGTTGCGCGTAAGCGGGGTGTTTCAGTCTGGTCAAGCAGTTGGTCGGTTGTGTCAATACCTACCTCATTGAGTTTGGTGGCGTAGGATTCACCAATTCCTTCGATTTGAATAATGTCGTAGGTCATAGCAGTACAGATTAAGTGGTTTGAAGATATATATTCCAACGCATGGAGTTGCTATAAAGTTCAAGACACAGTCATCGATATCCATCTAAGTGTTCACCGGAATATGTGAGACAGGCTCTGATATCAGGCAATCGTTTTAACACGAGAGGGTGGGCCTTGACAGTGGCTCACCCTCTCGCGTTGTAAGATGCTGAACGCTTGTTTACTGCTGTAATGATTGCAGTATCTGGGAAAGTTCCTCATCGGTCGCTGTGAGGCGGCGACGGCATTCGGCTATGAGTTCTGTGGCTCGTCGGGTATAGCCGGCGAGTTTGTCTATATCACAATTGTCGGCTTGCATGGCGTTGACTATTTGACCGAGTTGGGTAAGGGCTTCGTTGTATGAAAGCTCGGTGACAGGCTTGAGTTCGGTTTCCATATGTATGAGGATTTGATGAAAGTGTTAATTGGCTGTTGATGTAATGGTGCCTGTGGCAAGGGTTGTTTCTATCATGGTTCCGGGCGCTATAGCTGAGACATCGGTCAATATGGAGCCATTGACGCGTGTAATGGAGTATCCACGGTTCAGGACTGATTGTGGCGATAGGACTGCCAGTAGCTTCTCGGTGGCCTCCAGACTTTCGCGGTTGCGTCTCACTGTCATGCGTGCAAGAGAGTCGATGTTGGAGGCGATGACGTCGAGCCGTGAGCGAGCGGGTGAAATGCGGGTGTTGCTGATACCCGAAAGCAGTGTCGCAGCTCGGTTGAGCCGCAGTGTGGCTCGCTGTATGGCGTTGTGAGGAGCGATGGGTAGCACCCCCTGGTAGTAGGAAAGCTGTTCTTTATTGCCGGCAATTATTTCAGAAACCATGTTGTAGATTTTCTGGGCCAGGGCATCTATTTTCCCTAATTCGTTTTCACCGAGGCTTATCAGGAATTCGGCTGCCGCGGTGGGGGTCTTTACTCTCATATTGGCTACATAGTCGAGGAGTGTTATGTCTCGCTCGTGTCCTATGCCTATTATGACGGGAATGTCAAACTGGGCTATATTGTTGGCCAGGTTGTAGTCCTCGAAGCACTGCAGGTCGCTGGTTGCGCCGCCGCCGCGTATGATGACTACGCAGTCCCAGTGTCCGTTCATGCTTACCTGGCCGAGAGCTTTGACTATGGATTCTGCTGCATGTTCGCCTTGCATTACGGCTGGAAACAGGCACGCATTGAATCGAAGTCTGGAAGGATTGTTGTACAGTTGGTTGATGAAGTCGCCGTAACCGGCTGCACCTGGTGCTGATATTATAGCGATGTTCTGGGGGTGGGATGACCATTGGAGATCGCGGTTGAGATTGATAACACCTTCCTTAGTCAGCCTTTCGATGATCTCACGGCGTCGCCTGAGCAAGTCGCCCATGGAGAAGTCGGGGTCGAGGTCGTTGATTACGAGTGAGAGTCCGAATACGGGGTGCATGGTGGCTGCAACCTTGAGCATGAGTTTTATTCCCGACTTAAATTGTTGGCCGGTGGCCTCAGTGAATTTCCGTGACAGTTCATAGTATCTGTTGGCCCATATGACACCTCGGGCTTTGGCTATCTGGTTGCCTCGGTCGTCTTTCTGCAGCAGTTCCATGTAGCAATGTCCCCGCCTCACGGCTACATCGCTCAATTCGGTCGTGACCCATACATTTTGTGTAGTGGGCTCGGTGGTGATTGAGCGGGCTATTGCATTGTTGAGGTCTAATAGCGTGACTGATTCTTTCATCGGTGTGTATAGGGCTTTTCCTGTTTCCACTTTTTGCCGGTCCATCGGTAGCTTATGGAGGGTATGATGTATTGTTTTATACGGGAGTATTCATCTTTGGGTATGAGCCGTCCCAGGGTATTGGTCATTGTCAATACTCCGTCATTGTAGGTGTATGTAGCCGGAACGAAAGGAATGAGGTTTTCAATTTCTGAGATTTTTTCTTCGGCCTGTGGCATAAGCCACATTGACAGGTTGTTGTGGTCGGGGAGCTGTCGGGCGTCACCCGAGCGGGTCCACGAGCTGTTGTAGATGGTGGCTTTGCTGTCAGAGGCGGGTAGGGCGAGGGTATTGATTACCATTAGTAAGGTGTCTTTTCCAGCGGCCAATGGTATGATTGTCACCTCCGACGATTTGGAGGTCGCTACCGTTATAAGATCATCGTTCATAAACCTCACCGACACTTCGCTGTTGAAAGCATTGCGGCTGGCAGCGTTGGCGCTGCTGCCATAGTAGTCGAGCATGTCGAGCCGTGTTATTGAGTCGATGGTCATGATTACCTCCCTGGGGGCTGTGGTGAAAGCTTGCCGGGGAGTGATGGCGTGCATTGCCGCTGTCAGGGTGACAGCGGCGATAGCTGCGATTATGGACAGTGATCTACTCATCTTCTTTTCCCTTTGTTTCCTTTACGTTTATATTTGGCAAACGGTTCTTCCTGGTCATGCTCGCCCGAGCGACGGTTGGAGGAGCGTGTATAATCTTTGTCGGGCTCGGCAATCTCGCTATATAGGCGTTTGCCCATGAAGTCGGCGCCCTTGAAAGCGCCCACAACGCGCCGTGCATCTTTTTTCTTGACATCAAAGAGTGTGTATGAGGGCATGAGGTCAATGCGGCCCACGTCGACACGCTTGCCTTCGACGGTGTGGTTGAGCATGTCTATAAGGTTTCCGGCGTAGAACCCGTCGCGTTTGCCAACATTGACATATATGCGCTCCATCCCTTTGTCGGCGGTGCGGCGGTCTTTGTCCTGTGGCTGGCCGTCGGTGTTCTTACCTTTTTTCTCCTTTGATGGCTTTTCATCGATAATGTCAATCTTCGGGGCATCTTTATAATATTCGAGCAGACGGTTGAATTCGAGCGACATGACGCGTTTGATGATGTCTTCGGTCGATAGCCACCCGAGTTTCTTGATTACGCCGGGTATGTATTTGTCCATGGCTGTCTCGTCTACTTGTACGCGCTCGAGACGGTCGGCCAGGTGATACAGTTGTTTTTCGATGATGTGTGTGGGGGTGGGAACTTCCTTCCGTTCAAATTTCTTGCCTATGATGCGCTCAATCTCGCGCAAGCGGTTTTTTTCGCGGGTGTGTATGATGGCAACCGATACACCTGTTTTCCCGGCTCGTCCGGTACGTCCCGAGCGATGTGTGTACACAGCGACATCCTCCGGCAGACCGAAGTTGATGACATGAGTGAGGTTGTCGACATCAAGTCCGCGTGCAGCTACATCGGTGGCCACGAGCATGGTGATGACGCGGTCATGGAATTTCTTCATGGTTATGTCGCGCTGCTGTTGCGAGAGATCTCCGTGAAGGGCTTCGGCATTGTATCCATCGCGTATGAGTTGGTCGGCCACCTCCTGTGTCTCGCGGCGCGTGCGGCAGAACACGATTGCGTAAATGTCGGGATTATCGTCGGCGATGCGCTTCAAGGCCAGGTATTTGTCCTTGGCGTTGACGAGGTAATAGATATGGTTGACATTGGCTGCGCCCTCGTTGCGGGTTCCCACAACATATTCCACTGGGTCGTGCATGTATTGTTTTGCTATTCGTGCTATCTCGGGAGGCATTGTGGCCGAGAAGAGCAGCATCTTACGGTTGTGTGGCACGTGCTCGAGTATCTCGTTGATAGAGTCCTGGAAGCCCATGTTCAGCATTTCATCGGCCTCGTCAAGAATCACGGTGTGTACGTGGTCGAGTTTGGCTACGCCACGGTTTATGAGGTCGATAAGGCGTCCCGGTGTGGCGACAATGATCTGTACCCCACGTTTCAGTGATCTTATCTGGCTTTCGATGCTCGAACCTCCATATACAGGCTGTATGTCGACACCATCGATGTATTTTGAATAGTCGGCAAGGTCTCCGGCAATCTGTAGACACAGTTCTCGGGTGGGAGCTATTATCAGCGCTTGTGGTGTGCGGTCGTCAATGTTGATGCGTTGCAGAACCGGTAGACCAAATGCTGCGGTCTTACCTGTGCCGGTTTGGGCCAGGGCAATCACATCGTTGTCTTCTTTAAGCAGGTGGGGGATAACTTTTTCTTGAATTGGCATGGGAATCTCATATCCCATCTCGTTTATAGCGCGTAATAGGGGCTCGCTGACCCCGAGTTCTTGAAATGTCATAAATTTTGTTTTAAATGAATTTACAAATATACAACACTTAATCCATACTATTGTTAATTGACACTCTTTAATTTTGGGCGACAGGTGATAATTTGATTGAATTTTAAATAATATATTGTATACAGTGAAAGAAAAGAGAGTGCATCGTTTACTGACGCACTCTCTTGTAGGGAAATCAATCCCGTGTTGATTTGTGATTGTCGCTAATGGTTAAAAGCGCACTACCATTTCCAGCACGAGGCGGTCACCTTGTCCGGTGACGGGGTCTATTCCATGATGATAGAAGAATTTCTCGTAGTCGACACGTATATCACACCACACGGGCTTGTTCATGTAGCTTATTGTGGCACCGACGGTGACACGGTTGCGTGCGGGGTCGGTGGTGGTGAGCAGCCTCTGGTCATTACGTTTGCCGTTTGAGTGGGCTGTCATGCCGTCATAGCGTCCCTGGAATGAGAGTTTGTTGAAGACACCGGCCTTGATTGGCATGTGATAGTCGGCCCAGAGGTTCCAGGCGTGTACAGGTTTGTGGGCGTTGTTGACATAGTGCTTGTTCATGTACTCACCCTCTACAATCCAGCGGCCTGCGGTCCAGTTGACACAACCGTCGAGAAGATTGATGCGTATCATGTCGGGGCGCAGTGATTGGATGCCGGCATCAAGCTTGATATTGCCTATGCGATAGATGGCGCGTCCGGCGTATGCATATGAATTATTCCACCCGGTGTGGTCGGAGATGCTTGTGGGGTTGAACATACCTCCTTCAAGTGTAAGCGGTATGGAGGGGAATGCATATGTGAGTTTGGCGCCTACAGCTCTCACGTTACACACCTGTTTACCTATGAACGAGCGGTTGGAGAAAATATAGTTGGCTGGAGCCTTGAACGGGTCGACGCCGAATGGCATGCGGAATTGTCCGGCTTGGAATTTGAGCCCCTTGGTAATCTGCAGTCGTGCCCAGCCGTCAAGAAATTTCATAGTTCCCTGGTCACAGAGATCTACTTGCAGGAAGTAATCGATTACGGGAGCTATTGCACCGTCCATTGTCACACGGGCATTGCGTAGCTGGAAACGGCTGCGCTCGGCATCGAGATCTCCTTCCCAGCGGGCGCGGATTGCACCGTGGAAATGGGGCATGTAACTGAATCCCTTGTCGGTAGCTTTCTCCTGTGCCTCAATGGAAAATCCATTGAGAGCGACAAGGAAGACTGCTGACGCCAATATTTGTTTAAAATTTATTTTCATCAGAATATATTGTTAACACCACATAATATTAGAACGAGATAACCCAGGGTGAGACCTACAATACCCATAATCAAGCCGGTGCGTACCATGTCCTTCTGCTTGATGAAGCCGGTGGCATCGGCCAGGGCATTGGGCGGTGTTGAGATGGGGAGAACCATAGCCAGTGATGAGCATACTGCAACACCGATGAGCAGAGTGCTGACTCCTCCGATGGGTGCGAGCTGTGACCCCATTGATTCGCCGGCGATGGCAAGAATAGGTACGAACAGAGCTGCTGTAGCGGTGTGGCTTATGAAGTTGGCCATGATCCAGCACATGAGACCCGAACCGATGATGACGGCAATCGGCGACCAGTTGCCGAAGGGAATTGCCTCAATCATGTGTTTGGCGAGGCCTGTGGAGTTCAGGGCTACGCCCAGGGCAAAGGCACCGGCAATCATCCATAGTATGCTCCAGGATATTTCCTCAAGGTCGCGCTTTGTGATAACGCCGGCCACAGCGAGTACACCTACCGGGAGCATTGCCACGACATTGGCGTTCACTCCGGTTACCGAGTCGGTGAGCCATAGGGCGATGGTTACGGCAAATGTGATATATACAACAATGTCGCGCCATGATGACTCGTGATGTCCTTCAATCTTGAGGAAGATTGTCTTCTGCTTGAAGGGGAACATGGTGCGTAGCACAAACCATGCTATTAAAAGGAGTATGATGGTGAGAGGAACCATTACCATCATCCATTGTCCGAAACCTATCTGCAGGTCGAATGTATCCTTCAGGAACTTCAGTGCTATAGCATTGGGAGGGGTGCCTATGGGGGTTCCCATGCCTCCGATATTAGCTCCGATAGGGATTGCGAGTGCAAGGCCTATCTTTCCTTTGCCGTCGGCAGGGAGAGCTTTGAGCACCGGCGACAGGAAGGTAAGCATCATGGCAGCGGTAGCTGTGTTGGAGATGAACATGGAGAATACCGCTGTCACAAGGATGAATCCAAGCAGTACATTCTCACTCTTGGTTCCGAATGGTTTGAGCATCACGCGTGCAAGCTTTACATCGAGACCGCTCTTGGTGGCGGCAATGGCGATGATGAAACCGCCTATGAAAAGCATGATAGTGGGGTCGGCAAAACAGTGGAGTATGTCCTTGTAGTTCACAAGATTCTCAAACTTAGTGCCGGCACCATCGGTTTGCATGAACCACAGCGAGCTGTTGGAGGTGCAGAATAAGAGTAGTACCACAACGACAAGCGATGTTGTCCATGCCGGTACTGGCTCGAGAAGCCACATCAAAGCGGCAAATACAAAGATTCCGAGCACACGTTGCTCAACGGGGTTGAGTGCCGGGAGTCCGAACAGGGCCGACGGAGCGATCCAGAAAAACAGCGCTGCAATGACTGCAATGATAATCTTCAGTGTGCGTGTGGGCAGCGGATTACGGTTTTTACGATGGGCATGTTTCCACTCATGATAACTTTCGACAAGGTGGAACCCATGGAAGTTTTTAAACATAGTGATGAATGCTTAATGATTATGATTGGTATATATATTTGTTTGTCAAGTAATTCCCTCAATTTGGTTGACAACTTTCAAAAACGGGTGCAAAGGTAGTGAATTTATCCCATATGCACAATTTTTTAAACGTGCACTCATATAATTGATTATTATGGTAATATTTATGTATATTTGTGGCGTAGAGCAAGGATAATTAAAAAATCCATGTCTGAGTCATGCACTCTTCTATTGAGTGTTCAAGATATTTACAAGTGCTATTATATTATGTGTAAACCTATTTTGTTTTCGTGTTTAGTTGCCGCTTCAAGTTTGTCGATGTCGGGCGTTGCCTCATGGAATGTCAATGGCTCGATTGCCGTTGTGGATACTCTTTTTCATGCCACGGTGGGACCAGGCGTTGTAGAAACTCATATGCGGGTTGCCTATTCAGATGACCCTGCGGTGTTCAACAATCTTTTCTGTGTGACTGTGGATTTGAACAATCCTTATATAGATATGAGAGTGGCCAAGGCTGGCAATACAATGAGATATGTTGAGACGGTTCCTGAGATATCAGAACGCTTGTCCGACGAGGGGGCTGACTACATTATAGGATTCAATGCCGATTTTTTTAACACCTATTACCCGTACAATTCGCTTGGGGCAGCCATAGCCAATGGTTCGCTTGCAAACTATGCCACACCCCCGGCCCAGGCCGATATTGATTCATATTACATAAGTTTTGATGCCGAGGGTTTGCCGGCGCTGGCACGTCATGTCACATTGACTGAGACGGGGTCGGTCATGTTCCCCTTCGACGAGGGTTACGTATTGCGTGTCAATAAAGCGCGTGGAACCAATCATCTCGTGTTGTATACTCCCCAGTGGGAGTATATCGATGGCAAAGGAGTGAGCCACGGTATCGGTACCACCGGCACCAATGCATTTGGAGCTGAAGTGAAGGTGAAGCCCCTTTCCGGTGGAACGTTGTGGGGAAGCTCACAGGAGCTAACTGTCGTCGAGGAGCCGGTGAAGGGAGTAGGGAACATGACAATCGATCCTGATTGCTACGTGCTGTCGGGTCATGGCGATGCTGTGAATTGTTTGATGAAGCTTAGGAAAGGTGATCGGCTTAAAGCTTTCATGGGCGTCAGGACCGACAATAAGCCGGCTGTCATAAAGGAACTCATAGCCGGATTCCCGTTTCTGCTTGTCGACAATGTGGTGCAGTATACACCCGGTTATCCTGAACACCTGTCCAATCGGGAGCCACGCACAGCCGTGGGGTATGACCAAGACCGCACCAAACTCACGCTCCTTGTAGTCGACGGACGTAATGCCGGCGGTTCGGCCGGTGTCACTCAGTGCGAACTCGCTTACTATATGTCGAATCTCGGTTGCAGCGAGGCTATGAATTTTGACGGAGGAGGTTCGTCGACCATCTATGTAAAGCCTCTGGGTGGTGTGCGTAACGTCCCGTCGACCTCTGGTCTCGATAAGTGGCGCCCTGAAGGGGTGCCGCGTGTAGTGGTCAATGCTCTTTTTGCGGTGAACACCGCTCCCGTCGACCGAGAGGTCTCATCGATTGAAATCAAAGAAAAGCGTCTCGACCTTGTCACAGGCGAGTCATATACTCCCACTGTGTATGGATATAACCGTTATGGCACACTCGTAGATTCCAATATGTCGGGCTGCGAGTTCCTCGTCTCGCCCTCTCTTGCGCGAGTTGAGGGCTATTG
The DNA here is from genome assembly GCA_023666645.1 of Clostridiales bacterium. Classification (GTDB taxonomy): domain Bacteria; phylum Bacteroidota; class Bacteroidia; order Bacteroidales; family Muribaculaceae; genus JAAVFS01. Next base: position 13,285 of record JAMPBP010000001.1, on the reverse strand, counting down.
CCTGACAGCTTCCGATGGTAATTGTCGTGGAGACCTTACTGTGAGATATGGCGATGCCAGTTACAGTATTCCTATATATATTAATGGTGGAGAAGGGGGTGTCATTTCATCGGGTGTTGATGATGTTGTTATTGATTACTCCGGGAATAATGAATTTACAAAGGAATATTTCACCCCGCTTGGACAGAAAATCTCCAATCCTGCACCGGGAACTTTCGTTATCGAGCGTTGCGGAAATACCGTTGTCAAGAAGGTAGTCAAATGAAAAAGCTTTTTGTTGTTGAAAACGCTACTTGCTTCTAAAGAAAACAACCAAAAGAACGAAACACTTTTTAACGCTATATAAATTCGGCTAAATCAGGTAATTGTGAAAAAGTGTGCAATAAGTGTATAAAAACACTCAAAAAAATTTGGAGGGAATGGAGAAAGTCTCTACCTTTGCACTCGCTTTTGAGGGAGTAACGGAGGTTACCCCGGCAGGCCAGGA
>JAMPBP010000001.1:0-12698 GCA_023666645.1 Clostridiales bacterium | reverse complement strand
AGTGATTTCAGCGTTTTGCGGCATTCTGCCATTTTTCTTTGTGACCCCGGAGAGGCTCGAACTCTCGACCCACTGATTAAGAGTCAGTTGCTCTACCAACTGAGCTACGGAGTCATTTTATTTTGATTGCATCAGCCTGGCAGTTCCCGTGGGCTTTCCCGCTTTTGCGTTGCAAAGGTACGCACTTTTTTTTTTATCTGCAAATTTTTTTTGTGTTTTTTATATAATAATTTTCTGCAAGATTGTTGATAATGATTCTCGATTAGGGTGCAACTGGTTGTTATCGTGTGAGTTGCTGAAAGTATTAGCCTTGATGATTGAAGGCTTGATCGATTGTAGATGGGTGATGATATGTTATTATTTAAATTCTTCGTATCTTTGTTGTGTTCATGTGAGGTGGCTCTTTGTGATGGCCGCTGTCTCGCTGAACACTCAGTTCACTTATCCTGTTTAAGTAAGGATACTATGAAATCAAGTAAAGAAGGCTTAATGTTATTTTTAAGATGAAGGAATTGAAAGATATATCGATGGGCGGTGAGCGTCCGCTCTTTGCGTCACATGACCTTAAGTTGGACAATGTGACCATAACGGCCGGTGAAAGTGGCATAAAATGTTGCTCTAATATCGAGGCGGTGAATTGCCGATTTGAGGGAAAATATCCTTTCTGGCATGTCGATGGTTTCAAGATTGACCACTGTCTGTTCACCCCCGGTGCACGTGCCGCTCTGTGGTATTCTCGCGATCTGGAGATGGCCGACACCGTGGTGGATGCTCCCAAGATGTTCCGTGAGATGGATAAACTGAGGCTTGAGCGTGTAAAGCTCAATGATGCCCTTGAGACATTCTGGCACTGTTCAAAGGTTAAGCTTGAGGATGTAGAGGTGGTCAATGGTGATTACCTTTTCATGCATTCGCGTGACATAAAGATACGCAACTACCGCCAACAGGGCAATTATTCCTTCCAGTATTGCAAGAATGTAGAGATTCACAAGGCTGTGATCAATTCGCGTGACGCGTTTTGGGAAACTGAGAATGTCACGGTCTATGATTCTGAGATCGACGGTGAATTCCTGGGCTGGCATTCCAAGAATCTTAAATTTGTGCGTTGTAGGATAAGTGGCATACAGCCTCTGTGTTACTGCGAGGGGCTTGTGCTGGAAGATTGTACGCTAGATCCATCGTGCAATCTTGCTTTTGAGGATTCAAGTGTCAAGGCTACTATAAATTCGGTTGTCACATCAATTAAAAATCCGCGTGATGGTTCAATCTCGGCTCTTGGTTATGGCGAGATAATCTTTGATGAGAACCTGCGCAAGCCGGGAAATTGCAAAGTCTTAAAAAAACAATGATTGACGAGCGGTTTGATGTAGTGCCTGACCGTCATGGGTCGTGTTCCTATAAATGGGACTCGGCTCCTGGAGCTGATGTTATACCTCTGTGGGTAGCCGATATGGATTTCAAGGTAGCTGCTCCCATAGAGAATGCGCTCAGGGAGCGGGTGGAGCATGGTGTTTTTGGTTATACTCATGTTCCTGAATCTTATTATGAAGCTGTTGCCTGCTGGTATAGCTCACGTTATGGCGTGATACTTCCCCGCTCTTTGAGACTTATTTATACTCAGGGTGTTGTGCCGGCTATATCGGCAACAATTAAAGCTCTTACACGGCCTGGTGATGGGGTGGCGATAATGACGCCTGTCTACAATTGCTTTTTCTCGTCGATACGCAATAATGGGTGCATGGCTGTTGATGTACCTTTGCTCAGACATGACAATGAGGATGGCAGTTTTGGCTATGACATCGACTATGAGAAACTGAGTGAGGCTTTGAACAATGAGCGCACTCCGGTCTTGCTCATGTGCAACCCCCATAATCCGGCGTGCCGGGCGTGGCGCCGTGACGAATTGCAGAGGGTCTATGACTTGTGTCGCGCCACCGATACCATTCTGCTCAGTGACGAGATTCATGGCGACCTGGTGATGCCGGGATACCGGTTTACGTCGGTGTCGGCTCTTGACGGTGACCCGCTGGAGAACTGTGTGGTGTTCAGCTCTCCATCCAAAGCTTTCAATATGGCGGGTTTGCAGATCGCCAATATCCTCACTTCGTCACCGCGCTTGCGATATCTTATCGACCGGGCTATAAACGACAATGAGGTGTGTGATGTCAATCCATTCGGAGTCACAGCGCTCATTGCTGCCTACAATCAAGGACAGGAGTGGCTCGATGGGTTGCTCGGTTATATCCATGGCAACTATAGGATGCTCGTGGCTATGCTGTCGCATGAGTTGCCAATGGTCAAGGTGGCGCGTCTTGAAGCCACCTATCTTGCATGGCTCGATGTGAGTTGCGCGGGCATATGCGATGATGCTCTTGAGGACTATCTGATGAAGCATTACAAGGTGTGGGTCAATGCTGGCAGTATGTATGGAGCACATGGCCGATATGTGCGTATCAATCTTGCTACTTCGCGCGAGCGTCTTGCCGAGGGGCTGTCGAGGTTTATAGCTGGAATGAAGTCTCTCTGATGGCCGATATATCATACATACAGGAAGGACGCGTCGGTACGTTCAGTCAGCAATTGGGATTGGCTGTGAAGTTGGCCATGCCGGCTATTTTAGCCCAGCTGTCGAGTATAGTGATGCAATATATCGATGCTTCGATGGTGGGGCGTCTGGGCACCGACCCGGCGGCGGCTATCGGACTGGTGTCGACCTCCCTGTGGCTATTCTGGGGCACTTGCTCAGCTATCACTATGGGATTCTCGGTGCTTGTGGCCCATCGTGTGGGTGCCAAGGATTATGAGGGGGCACGCGATATACTCAGGCAATCGATTACGGCTACAATTATTTTCAGTCTTGTCATCACAGCGATTGGTGTCATGATTGCTCCGTCATTGCCGCGATGGCTCGGAGGTGAGTCTGAAATCAACGGTATGGCATCACACTATTTCATGATATTTGTCATGGCCCTTCCTATGCTGAGCCTTAACTATTTGGCTGGAGGAATGTTGAGATGTGCCGGAAATATGAAGGTTCCGAGTCTCCTCAATATCATGATGTGTCTTCTTGATGTGGTGTTTAATTTTTTGCTCATCTTTGATACCAGGCAGTTGTCGGTGGGATCTGTCAATTTCACAATGCCCGGAGCCGGCCTCGGAGTGGAAGGTGCGGCATTGGGCACGGTACTTGCTGAGATTGTCACGGCCTGCTCGATGCTCTATTACCTGTGTTGTCATGAGCGGGGTCTGGCTTTGAAAGGTACGCAGGGTAGCTTTAAGCCGGTGAAATCATTAATCTATAAAGCGCTGCGTATTTCGACACCGATGACTGTGGAGCATGCCGTGATATGCGGTGCTCAGGTGATGATCACGGTTATTGTGGCTCCGCTCGGACCGGTGGCAATCGCGGCTAATGCATTTGCCATTACAGCCGAGAGTCTTTGCTATATGCCGGGCTATGGAATAGGCGATGCTGCCACGACTCTTGTGGGACAGAGCCATGGCGCCAATAACAGGTGGTTGGTACGCCGGTTTGGATATATAACGGTAGGATTGGGCATGGCTGTAATGACAGTGATGGGTTTGATTCTTTACTTTACGGCTCCCCTCATGATGGAACTTATGACACCTGTCGCTTCCATTCAACAGCTTGGTGCCGAGGTGCTTCGTATTGAGGCCTGGGCCGAACCGATGTTTGCCGCCTCGATAGTTGCATATGGAGTGTTTGTCGGTAAGGGTGACACTATTGTCCCGGCATGCATGAATTTTGGAAGCATATGGTTGGTGAGGGTACCTCTGGCTGCTTGGCTGTCGGGCTACTATGCCAGCGTGGAGCCTGGATCGGGACTCAAGGGGGTGTGGGTCGCGATGGCTATAGAGCTCACTTTCAGGGGCGCGATATTCCTTATCCGATTATTTCGTGGACGGTGGAACCGTTGAGGGCATTCATGACGATGTGGCTGAGCGTGAGTTATCCTTCAGGAAAAATGAGCTGCAGCGGCAGATTGCGTTTCTTGACTTGCAGTGTGTGGCCGTCGAGCAGGTAGAGTGAGGGGACGGTGAGAATTGGAAACAGTGCGTCGGTCTCGTCGGTAATCTCACATTTGACAACAAATATATCACCTTGCGATTGTTTCGAGGTCCACCGGGGGGCTGTGGTGAGGGTGTGCAACATTTCGTGGCAATCCTCACAGTCGGGGTCATAGAACACCAACAGGATATCACGGGCGCGGTCTCTGAGTGTTGAGAGTTTGCAACGGTTGTCTTCATCGGTGGTCAGCTCCACCTCGACGTCGGTGGCTATGACGCCAGGAGCGTTCTTCAATAGAAATTCCAGGCGGCTGTCGAGAATATTTCTATAGCTTTTTTCAATATATGGATTGGTCGCCAACGCCGAGAGTACTTTAATATAGGTGACCTCGTCACATAGTTCAGAGTCGGTGGCAAAAAGGTAGCCGTCGGCCATGTCGGCATAGGTCGGTATCATGGCCTGTGGAAGCCTATGCATGGTTGCCGTGATTATGCTGTCACGTACTGTGTCATGGCATATCGGAAGTACACTCAGGAAGTTGGCCCAGTCCTGCATCATAGCTTCAGGCTGTGTCATGAAGGGGTCATGCCAGTCCATCAAGTCATAGAAATGGGCTGCAATATAGTCGGCGCGATCAGCCGGCACTCTCAGCGATGATGGCACGGAGGGTAATGTCAACTGACCGTGGGCTATACCGGCTCCGGCCAGAAGAAGCAATAATATGGTGAGGTGATTTCTCATTCAAATGCAATTCGGTCAGACATGGTGCTTCGTAATCAGCGACGACGGCGCACAGAGCGTACTGCCGAGCTCGACGATGATTTGGTTTTGGGCGAATCGTTCTCCTTGACTTTGGGTTTGCGTTCTTTGCGTGTGCGGGTTGATTTGCGTGTCGATTTGCGGGGTGATTCCTTCTTGACCTGTGACTCGTCGATGTCATTGTTGAGCGAGTCGGCAGCGGCGCGTTTAGCCTCGAGTTCCTCGCGGGTAGGAACCCACAGATGTTTGTCGTATGAGTCGAGACGGGCCTGTATGCTGTCCTGGGCGCGCTTGCGGTCGTCGGGATCGGGATAGAGTTGCATCATTGACTTGTTGGCAAGGTTGCGGGTTTTGTAAATCTCACCGTCATACATATTCATGGCGAAGAAATCATCGTAGGTGAAGCGTGTTAGGTTGTTGTCATCGTCGACAAATATATCCTGCTGTGCGAGCCATGGACGCAACGTTTCGAGTTTAACCCAAAACATGGGATATTTGACCGACTCCATCCCAAAATCGCCCGAGCGATGGATAACGGGACACAAAGCCTCGACCTTTATCTCCATTTTATTGGAGCGGGTGTCAAATTCCCAGCGCTCCACGATGTAGTATGAAAGCACCTCATAGGCGGGCATGTCGTCGGGCTCGATGGTGAACCGTGGATTTTTGTCGGTCGATCCCTTGGCTTTGGTGTATGGGATGTGGAATCGGTCGAGCATCTCGGCCACGTCGAGCCGTGACTTGTCGGTGAAGTCTTCACGACCATCGAGATATTCATATGCGGGAATACGTCCGTCGGCCACAAGTTTCATTATGATGCGTATGAGATTTTCTTCACCCTCGGCCGGTTCCTCGGGGAAGTACAGGGCTTGATTGGCCGGTTTCTCCAGGTCCAGCGAACGGTAAATGACACGCATCCACTGTAGGTCGGCGTCACTGCCCTCTGGGTCTTCATAGAATGCCTGCATGCGCTGTGTCACCCCCGGCTGCTCCTGCTTGTCGGTCGCCTTGTCGCGCCCACCGCGTCTCACGGCCGAGCTTTGTGACTGTGATGACTGTGCTATTGCCGTCGAGCCACAGGTGGCCATGATGGCAATCAGTGAAAATATTTTGAAAACGTTCATCATAGTTGTTGATGTAGTTGTAGTGTACACATTATCATTTGACAATAACCTCGATTGGGGCGAGGGTGCGTGCTATGCCATCGGGACCGGTGGCTTTCACTGCCGAGATGTAGAATCGTTGTCCCGGACGCATCTTGGCAAATCGGTCAAGCTGGCGTTGTGAGAATGCGGCGCCATTGCTGCGCTCGATGGCTGCGTTGCCCATGGAGTCAAAGAATACGGTCTCAAACGACTGTACGTCGAACGATATGTTCAACAGGTCGTCATCGATGGCCGCCTCAATCCCGGGCGACTGTCTCAGAGTTGTCTTGGCAATACCTCCCGATCCGCTGCGATATCGCTCACGGTTGCCCTGGGCATCGGTATAAATGATGAACGGGGTGGGGTCGGGGAGTTTGCGCACACGGAAACGCGTCTGGCTCATGTCCATGCGCCGTCCGTCCATCTCGGCATTGACGGTGATGACAGCCTCTTGTCCCACTTGAGCCGGACGGGCCACCCATGTATCTCCATGTCGGGTGAGGGTCCCATTGGTCATCGTGGCTGAGACGTTGCCGTTAGCGACACCAGGCACTGAAATGCTCATGGGGTTATCGATGCCGGCATACAGCACATTCATCATAGTGGCCGAGACGGTTGCCGTAGGTTCAATCACTGTGTAGCTTGATTCAAACTCATGGCGTGTCACGGTGCCGTCACCGTGGGGTACCTCGAGGTAGCCTTTGTAGTCATAATTTCCTGACGAGCCAGCCACGGTTTCGTAGAGACCGCTTTCATTGTCAAGAACCTTGCCGTTGATGTATATGGCAGGACGTTGTGTCGTGTCGACAGCCGCCAGGACGATATTGGCCTGGTAGCGCCCTCCGCGCATCACAAATCGTGAACTGGGAATGACGAATGCATTGAGCTCGTTGACGCGCACATCGCCTGCATCGACATTGTCAAGGAGCGACATGAGGGTTTCGCCCTCGGCATATTTTATGTCGTTCTGCAGTTTCGTGAGCAATGTCACTGCGGCCACGACCGGCTGGTTGTCAAATTTCAGTTCCTCCCACGACGACTGAGTCAGCTCGCCGGGAGCGAGCATTGGGTCGGTTGATAGGGCAGCCTCTATATTGGTACGTTTTACAGAGTCGGTGATTATGGAGGATATATATTCCCTGTAGGCGTCGATCTCGTGTCTCAGTGCCTCACCGCGACGATTAGCGGGGTTGAGCATTATTACCGAGGCGGCCTCGAGGTCGTCGCGGTTGACGATGTTGTGAATATCGGCGTCAGAGCCATCGGCTTTTTTTACTATGAGATATTTGAAAGAGTCGACTGTGTTGTATAGTATATCGGTGAAATGGCGCACTTCGACTGCCTTGTCGAGCCAACGCTGGCCCTTGTCGGGATTTTGCCTGCTGAATGCCTGCAGCTGAGCCAGGATTGCCGCGTTGCGTTGCTCCACGTTGTCGTTGGTGCGTGTCAGTCCGGCCTCGACTTGAGTGAAGCCGTTGAGCACGTCGCTCGACACGTTTAGAGCGAGCATGGCAGTGAGGACGATATACATGAGGTTGATCATCTTCTGCCTGGGAGAAAGCCTGTTGTTATTGGCTGCCATTGCTTAAGTGTGAGTTTTAATAATAATTACTTGTTATCGCTCCCGGCACGTGATGGGGTGGGCGGTGGTGTTGTTGCCGCGGGAGCTGTCATGCCGGGATACATGTTGATGGTCATGGCGGTGAGCACTTTCTCGTAGACGCTGTTGAGACGTTTCATGTTCTCAGCCATCTTCTCGGTCTCGGCACAGTACCGCTGGCTGTTGCCGGCGGTAGCGGCATACATGTCGCTGATTTCCTTGATACCGCGGTTCACACGATCGATAGCGTCGAGCTGGCTCGAAACGCTCTTCAGCTGAATCTCATAGATTGTATTCAGTCCCTGTATATTGCGGTTGAGTGTCTGCATCTGGTCGACATATCCTGCCGAGTTGGCAGCGATATTGTCGGAATTCTCGGTTATGGCCCGGTATGACTCAAGGAGTGTCGATGACACCTGGTTGAGACGATGTGTGAGGTCGCGCAACTGTTCCATCTCGTCGCTTATCGACTGCATGCGGTCGGCGAGTGCTGTTGTGGGGGCCGCGATGTCGCTTGCCGATGTGTTTCCGACCACAACTGCAGCCCTGTTGCCTGTGGGAACCACTGTGCCTGTCCCGATGTTATTGCGCAAAGCTTCCTCAGCCTCGACCGATTCACGCTCAGCCTTTTCCTCGGCACTCTCAAGGGAGGGGTACACACGTTCCCATTTATACTCCTTTGGCGGACGGTCAAAGGCTGTGAGGATGAACATGAGTACCTCGGTGCCCATACCTATCGACAGCAATGCGTTGCCACCCGGTAGGTGAAGGATTTTGAACAGTGCGCCCCATATTACGATTGCAGCGCCTATACTATAAGCAAAGTTGAAGAAACGCTGTCCGTTCTCGCTCGATATGAATCGGCTTATGACATTGCGGTATCGTTTTATTTTTCCCATTTTTCAGAGGTGTCGTATAAATGTCGTTTATTTGAGTTTCTGTCCCCGGGCAAAGCCAATCTGGGATCTCACGCAACGGAATCCTATGTATGACCGCTGCTCATTCTGATATTCCCACATGCGCATGTCGCTGCGTATATTGTGGGCTACATCTTTCCAGGAACCTCCGCGCACGATCTTACGCTTCATCTTGTAGGGATCCTCGATAGCGGCGTCGTAGCGGTATTCGGGGTTGAGGTCGGCTGTGAGGCGGCTCACACTCTCGGTGAAGGCGGTCGAGGTCCACTCGCTCACATTGCCGGCCATGTCATAAAGACCGAAATCGTTGGGGGCATATGTTCCTACACGCGATGTGATGAGATGTCCATCCTTTACATAGTTGCCGTCATTGGGTTTGAAATTGGCATAGAAGCATCCCTTTTCCTCGCTCATGGGGAGGTCGCCTTCCCAGGGGTATTTGTTCTCGTTGACACCGGCACGGGCGGCAAATTCCCATTCGGCCTCGGTGGGGAGGCGGTAGGGCTCGATGTATACACCTTCGCGGCCCAGAGAACGGCGCAGGAAGTCGGTACGCCAGTTGCAGAAGGCATTGGCCTGCTCCCAGCTCACACCTACGACGGGATACTCATTGTAGCCACCGTTGGCAAAGTAGAGGCGTACGTATGGTTCGTTGTAGGCGTTCTCAAAGTCGTTGATCCAGGCTGTGGTGTCGGGATATACGTTTACTATATAAGTGTTTACAAAGTCAAAGTCACCGGTGAGGCCGCGGGTGATGGTCTGGCGTATGATTTCGCCCTCATCGTCGATATAGGCGGTGTCCTTCGATATAATGGGCACGTCGGTGGGAACGGGGCGGTCGGTGTTATACTCGCGACGGCGCGGGTCGAGGCGGTTGCGACGTTTTGCAGCCTCGGTGTGGTTGTATGTCTCGTAACGGTAGTTGAGTTGCTCCGGATCGAGCTCGCGCTGTCCCGTGATGGGGTTGGTGCGGTAGAGGCTCTCGATGGCGCGCTGCTCGTCCTCGTTGGCATTGCGCCATGGAATAGCCTTTGACCAATTGAGGTGGGGCTTGACAGGATTGCCATCGCGGTCTTCCTCGATTTTGAATTCCTCGTTACCGCCATATGCGGGGTCGGCCAGGCGCTCGCGAATGATGGAGTCGCGCACCCAGAATACAAACTGCTTATACTTTGAATTGGTAATCTCTGTCTCGTCCATCCAGAACGCATCGACCGACATGCCCTTGGGTGAGGCCTTGATATTCCACAACGAGTCGTCGTGTTGCGGCCCCATCTCGAGTGCACCTCTTGACACGAGGACCATTCCATAGGGAGTGGGCTCGCTCAGAGTGGTACCGCCTACTCCTGTCACCTCGCCGCCGGCCTGGCTGCGGGAGCCTACGGCACATGACACAGCCGACAGCATGGTCACGGCCGCCAGCATTATGTATATAGTCGTTTTTCTCATCATCAGTAGTGTGTGATATATGGTTACATTATGCGTATGCTCTTGTGCTTGTTCTTGTTCTTTTCACTGAAGTCGAGTTTCAGGCTGTAGCCGGCTATCAGTTCGTGGCTGCCGCTGGAGGCCTTTGCGATGGCCGAGGTGGCGTAGTCATAGCTGTAGCCCACATAGAAACCTTTGAGCTCGGCTGCCAGTATCAGAGAGACAGCATCCTTGTAGCGGTATCCAATGCCGGCACTTAGAAACTTGTTGTATCTCACCCGGGCGGTAATCTCGCCGGTGGTAAACGTCAAGTCGCTCTTGACCAGCACTGATGGTATCACTTCTAATAACGTGTTTTTTATTGTAATATTGCTTCCTGCCATGAAATATAGCGTTCGGCCTATTGTGAATTCGTAGTTGTTCCCGTTGCTGTTGTCACCGCTGTCGGCGTTGAGTGTGACAGTGGGGTTGTTGAGGTGATTGCCCGAGACGCCTACCCAGAAGTATTTGTGGGTATAGAAGAGTCCGGCGCTGAGGTCGAGGGCGTTGCCACGTATGTCGTTGGTGGGTATGGCATCATCGCTCCCCTGGTGGTAGTCATCATCGTCGGGTAGAAAGACCTCCGATCCTTTGAAACTCTGGTCGACAAAGCCGGCACCGAGTCCTATGCTCAGCCTTCCTTTGAACAGTGGTTGGTGATAGGCCAGCCGCGCGCTAAGGTTCATGGAGCGGTAGAGACCCATGCTACCCTGGTTCATGACCAAGCCTACGGCAATGCGCTTGCCGAGCACACGCACAGGCATGTCGGCCGTGGCCACGAAATTGCGTGGGGCATTGTCGATGCCTACCCATTGCATGCGCATTCCGCCGCGTATTCTCAACAGGTCGCTTGTCCCTATGGCGCCTGCATTGTAATAGGCTGGAATCTCGTAGTATTGAGTGAACTGGGCATCGCTTTGTGCTCTCATGATGCCGCGGCCCAGCATTACCGATGCCGTGATCAGGAGCAGTGTGAATATGTGGCTGTGCAATATCTGTCTCATTTCCGGGTAAAGGCTTGCTATTCAAAATAGAATGTTAGAACCACCATCTGGCTCGTGGCTCGTTTGAGCGACTGTGTTATTTTCATAGTCGAGGGATCATCGACCAGGTCGGGACGGTCGGTTTCAAGAATGTTGCCCAGGCCAAAACAGAATTTTATTTCAGGATTGAATTTGAAATAAGGAAGATAGAAGTCGCAACCGAAACCTACCTCGAGGTATACATCGGCAGTCTTGAGTTTCAGAAAGTCGGTGCGCTTCTTGCCTACATCAAATGCCGGCATCACTCCTCCTACAAGATATGGGCGACAGTTGCGGTAACGCTGGGCGGCAAATTTCAGATCGACAGGCATCACAATGAAAGTCGACTTGATGTTTTGTGACAGATGGCTCTCAGCCTCGGGAGTACCCTCGGGGGCCGATGTGTTGATCATCTTCACCTCGCGGTTGCCGAAGTATAGGCCCGGTGTGAAACGCAGTGAGAAATAATTGTTGAGGCGCAGGTCAAAGAGTCCGTTGACACAGAATCCCGGGGAAAAACCCGGTTGCTCGACAAACCATGTCTCCCCCTCCTCGGTTATGAAGCCGTTGTGGGCGAATGTGAGATCCTGAGTGTGAAGTCCTACCGAGAATCCCAGGTGCCAGGGCCGCAAGTCGGCATAGGGCCGGTTCTCGACCTTATCGTTGAGTTGTTTGGCTCCGAGCGACGCGATGGTCATCAGACACACTGACAATATGACAATTAAGCGCTTCATTAATCAATAAACGCCTGTGGAGCAATTTTATTGTGACTTGCTCGTAATTACATGAGAGCCTGTCTCATAAAATCACGTGGCCGAGGGGCGGGTAAGGGCGAGCGATTTCCGAGGGTGACGGAGGGAGTGATGCGGTGGCATCATGACCGACGGCAGCCTCGGAAAGCGCCGTTCATACCCGGACAAAGGTAACCTCCGGCACCTTTGGAATCATGGACGTTGGCAGGTGTGGGCCATGCATCAATCGGGAAGCCGTTGCCGTCAACGGCGATATGACGTCTGATACCCTGGACTTTCTTCCCACCATCCACTCCTGACACTCCCTGCGGCACACCCGTGCGCACGCTCTGGCTGTCTATGACTGTCACGGTCGGTTCCGGCGTTTCTACGCCACTGACACGCCTGATGGCCACCAGCACATGCAGGGTATGAAGTAGCCCGTCACCTTCGCTCCATGAGCGGAAATGGTAGTATACAGTCTGCCATGGAGGATAGCCGCACGGCAGCATCCGCCATTGTGAGCCTGTATGGACGATGAAATAAATGGCCTCAGGTATGTCAATCGGGTCATGGACACGGAGTTTCCGCCGCAATATGGGGAATACGCAGCGGAGCAGCTCCCGCTGCATCTCGGAGAACTGTGTATGATAAAGCATTTTCGGGATTATTTTGGAAATTTCAAGGAATGAAACTCCCGGAGAAAAGAATTCCTAAATTATGTATAAATCATACAAATACCATGCCGGAACGTCTGACCCGGTGCGGAAGAATAGTTCCGACTCGCAGAGTTTGGCATCTTTCCCCTTTTGGTTCAGTCGTTTAGCCCGCTAAACTCCTTCATCTGCAAGGGGAAATCTGCGCAAGCTCTGCGACCCCTTCGGCCACGTGATTTTATGAGACAGGCTCTAAGTATCTACGAACAATAAATGTGCATCGTTATTGAGCAATTATTGTTCGTAGGTGCTTAGAGGTTATTTCACTACGATTTTGGAGGCTTCGCGGCTGCCTTTGTCGTTGTCGTCGA
>JAMPBP010000019.1 GCA_023666645.1 Clostridiales bacterium | reverse complement strand
AATGAGCAGGTATCCGGAACGCAGTTCAAATACAACGGCAGTTATGAGGATATTGCAAAAGCAATCCGTAGCAATGTCGCCGCGTGGATGGTGGATATGGAGCGGTTTTTCACACTTGTCGTGTTCAACTACATCTATGCCAACGGTGACGCACATCTTAAAAACTTCTCATTGATTCTTATAGGGCAGGATTACAGACTTGCTCCGGCGTATGACTTATTGAATACGAGCCTCCATGTGGATGGTGATGATTTCGGACTTGATGGAGGTTTGTCGCACGATATTGAGAAGAGTGATGTCTATGACCGCACCGGTCACCCATGCCGACTCGACTTCGAGAGATTCGCCGTCAAAATCGGATTGGTAAGCAAACGAACCAACAAAATCCTCGACCGTTTCATGACTCTCCCCGATGGAGCCCGGCAACTGATAGAAGGCACCTACCTCACCGAAAAGATGAAACGCAACTATCTCCGCTTCGTCAACGAACGCATCAGCCGATTCACCCGACAATCCGAGTAACATCGTCGGCAAAGTAACACAGAAAAAACAAATTGTATGAACACGATTGACATTCTTAACAAGCACATAGCCTTGTGTTTAGATATACGAGCTAAATCATATCATACCATCACTTTGTTTGATGCATTAAATTCTATCAGAACGGGTAAATATAGAACTCAAATTGAAAATATTCGGAGACTATATCATTTAGGCAAATCCGCTATTGCGGGGTACAAATCAAAAAAGAAACAGCTATCCTCTTTTATTTTCAGCGGCACTCTATTTGACACAAGATTCAAATTTGACATTTGTGGCTATACCTCACTTATGATTGTCGACATAGATAAACTTGAATCAGTTGATTCGATAAAGGATAAGTTGAAAGAAAACTCCCATATCATCGCGACATGGCTTTCTCCGTCCGGCAACGGACTTAAGGCGCTGCTGTATCTTGATTATGACAAAGAATACCCTTATGCCAATACTTGGATATACCATGAGCATTGCGCTTTTCCTCAAATAGAAAAATATTTACGAGAAACCTATGAAATAAATATAGACCCATCAGGAGACGACATCACTCGTCTGTGTTTCGTCTCTTATGACCCTGAGATTCATTTGAAGAGAGAATTCACACCCTTCAAAGTATCCTGCAATTTATCCAACAATCAAATCAATAAGATTCGTTGGAGATACAATTATAGCAGGAAAAATATCCGTAATGCACTGAAAGAACAAAAACGAATTGCGAAACTTCTGAAAGCTTCAGCTCAGAAGGATTCGGATGATAAAGATTGAAGTCTCTAACCGTATGCAACAACGCTGTATGAAGATAACCGAAGAAGAATACGAGGCGGCTCTCAAACGAATTGATGAACTGCTGCCGCTGGTGTCAGATGATACTCCCGATGACGACCACAACCAAATTGAATTGTTGAAAGTCTCAGACATCGTCGGGGAGTACGAAGACGTGCATTATCCTATCCCAAAGATGCAACAATCAGATGATTAACAGCGTTAAAGATAGCAAATAAGTTGGCTATCTGCCGGAAATTTATTAACCCTCGCATAAGGTCAACGACCGCATGTCCGGCATAGGGGCCACGCATGTTTTCAAGTCCGCAAACCTGCCGCAGAAACACCCCGACGGAGCCACTTGTACGGCTCTTGTACGGTTTAATTTACACCGTATTGTAAATCAACAATTTAGTGGTTTCTGAATCGGGAAATGATGTATTGATGCGTAACGTGTTATAACGATGGCGGTTGACTGCCGTTGAACAGGGATATTAGATCAGTAGTGCGTGTTTGTACGCACTTATTTGCCATAATTCCGGGAGGTGGTATCCCGGAATTATGGCTCTGTGTTAAATGGGGGTGGGTGGGCTTAGATGTACATGTTGACTATCGCTTCGTAGAGTTCCTGCTTGCCCGAGGTTTGTGCCGGTTCGGGCTGTGTCTTGGCATAGGCCACTACATCTTCGAGTGAGAGTTTTCCTTCTTCAAATTTTTTACCCTCGCCCTCGTCAAACGAGGCGTAGCGGTCGGCCAGCATCTTTGTGTATGGGGATTTCTCAAGAATGTCGGCGGCGCTGAGCAGTGCTCGGGCCATTGCGTCCATGCCTGCTATGTGGGCTATGAATATGTCGTCAAGGTCGGTCGAGTTGCGGCGTGTCTTTGCGTCGAAGTTTGTGCCGCCGTTGCCGAGACCTCCGTTGCGTATGATTTGCATCATGGCCTGGGTGAGTTCGTAGTTGTCGATGGGGAATTGATCTGTGTCCCAACCATTCTGATAGTCACCACGGTTAGCATCAATCGAACCGAGCATCCCATTGTCGACCGCTACTGCAAGTTCGTGCTCGAAGGTGTGTCCGGCGAGTGTGGCGTGATTCACTTCAATGTTCACCTTGAAGTCCTTGTCGAGGCCGTGGGCTTTGAGGAATCCGATCACAGTCTCGGTGTCTGCATCATATTGGTGCTTGCTGGGTTCCATAGGCTTGGGTTCAATGAGGAATGTGCCGGTGAACCCTTTGGCGCGGGCATAGTCGCGTGCCATGGTGAGCATCGTTGCAAGGTGTTCCTTTTCGCGTTTCTGGTCGGTGTTGAGCAGGCTCATGTATCCTTCGCGGCCACCCCAGAATACATAGTTCTGTCCGCCGAGGGCTATCGTTGCGTCGATGGCGTTTTTGATTTGGACGCATGCACGTGCCACTACGTCAAAGTCGGGGTTGGTGGCGGCTCCATTCATATAGCGGCTGTTGCCGAACACATTGGCTGTGCCCCATAGGTTCCTGATGCCGGTCTGGGCCATCTTTTCCCTGAGGTAGCCGGTGATTTCGGCCATGCGGTTTTCGTAGTCGGTGATGTCCTCGCCAAGTTCTCCGATGAGGTCGGTGTCATGGAAGCAGAAGTATTCGATGCCGAGTTTCTGCATTATCTCAAAACCGGCATCGGCCTTCTGCTTGGCCACGGTCATGGCGTCGGGCCCTTCATTCCATGGGAATTTCTTTGTTCCTCCGCCAAACTGGTCACCACCCTCGGCACAGAGGGTATGCCACCAGGCCATTGCAAATTTCAGCCATTCCTTCATGGGTTTGCCGAGAACAATGCGCTCAGCATCGTAATAGCGGAATGCCATGGGGTTATATGACCCGGTGCCTTCAAATTTGATTTTTCCCACGTTGGGGAAGTATTCTTTCTTCAGCATAGTTTTTGGTATATAAGTATTAGGTTTTCAATTCTTTTTCGAGATATTCTTTCCAGCGGGCATAGGCTTCGAGATAGGGAGTCCTGTCGGTTGCCGGACCTACCTCCTGCAGCTTAACAAGCGAGGCAAAGGCTTCATTGTTATCCCGGTAAATGCCGGCGCCCATGCCGGCACCTTTGGCAGCTCCGACGGCACCGTCGGTGTCATATAGCTCAATCGTGGCTCCCGACACTGAGGCGAGGGTGTCTCTGAACACCGGGCTCAGGAACATATTGGCATTCCCGGCATGAATCCTGTTGATTTCCATGCCTATGTCTTTCATTATTTCCATGCCATACATGAACGAGAATACGATTCCCTCCTGGGCTGCTCTGAGCAGGTGGCGCTTGTCATGAAGGTTGAAATTGATACCGTGGAACGAGCAACCTATATTGCGGTTCTGGAGCACACGTTCGGCACCGTTGCCAAATGGCAGCACCGAGACACCGTGGCTACCCACCGGAGCCTTGGCTGCAAGCATGTTCATGTCGCTGTAAGAGCAACCCTCGGGGGCTATGTTGCGGCGACACCAGGAATTGAGGATTCCAGTCCCGTTGATGCAGGTCATGACACCTATGCGTGTGAGTTGCCCGGAGTGGTTCACGTGGGCGAAATTGTTGACGCGACTCATCGGGTCATAGTCGGCAGTACCGTTAATTCCATATACCACGCCCGATGTCCCGGCAGTCGAGGCTACTTCGCCAGGGTTGAATACATTGAGTGATAAAGCATTATTGGGCTGGTCGCCGGCGCGGTAGGTTATCGGAGTGCCCTCGGCGAGCCCGAGCTCCGTTGCGGCCGCGGCTGTGATGGAACCCTGGTAGCTGAACGTGTCGACCACCGGGGGAAGCAGGCCCATGTCATAGCCAAAGTAGTCCATCAGGAACTTGGCCGGAGTATTGTGTCTGAAGTCCCAGAGCATGTACTCTGAGAGCCCCTCGGGGGTAGTGCATAGATTGCCTGTCATTCTCCATGCGATATAGTCGGCCGGGAGCATGATCTTGTAGATTCTCTTGAAAATCTCAGGCTCGTTTTCCTTTACCCAGGCGAGTTTGGCGGCTGTGAAATTACCGGGTGAATTGAGCAATTGCCCAAGGCACTTCTCGGCACCGAGCTCGGAGAAGGCTTTTTCACCGTAGGGCACACCTCTGGAATCACACCATATTATGGCATCGCGCAGTGTGTCGAACTTCTCGTCGACACACACCAATCCATGCATCTGATAGGAAAATCCTATAGCCTTTATTTCGTGCGGGTCGACACATGTCCTGCCAATAACCTGCTTGGTTACCTCTTTTATGTATTCCCACCATGCCGCGGGATTCTGCTCGGCCCATCCCATTCTTTGGCTTTTGATTGGAGCTTCGGTTTTGGGATAGAAATCAGAGGCAAGGCATGTTCCGCTCTCTGCATCTACGAGGGCGGCTTTTACTGATGATGTGCCTATGTCATAGCCTAAAAGATACATAAACTCATGTTTTAAGACATTACTTGTTGGTTGAAAAACCTGATTCCAGGTGTCGGCTCAGGGAATTAGTATTTCAAAGATACGTTTTCATAACAATTATTGCATGATGGCAAATCGTTAATAACAGTTAAATATTTGTTTATCTCCAATTTTAGAAATTAGATTTGAAGAATCTTTAGTAATTTTGGGGAGTTTATGAAAAAAATATTTCAATTAATACTTATTCCTTAATAATATACTGAAGATGAAAAAGCTTTTATTTGCTTGTTTTCTGATTGTAACGACAGGTTTATTGGCTCATGCCGCGCGTCCCAAGATTGTGGCTCACCGTGGTTACTGGAATACTGAAGGGTCGGCTCAGAATTCCATCAGAGCCCTTGTCAAGGCTGATTCGATTGGTGCCGACATGGCTGAGTTTGATGTGTGGATAGCCAGTGACGATGTCCTCATGGTTAACCATGACCCGGTGGTCGATGGCTATATGATACCCGATACTACGTCGACAGTGTTGCGTAGGAATGTGCGTCTGGCCAACGGTGAGCCTATACGCACGGTTGATGAGTATCTTGATGTGGCTAAAGACCTCAATATCGGTCTGGTATTTGAGATCAAATGGCATGTGAACACTGAGCGTGAGGCCTTGTGTGTGAAAAAATCGATAGAGGCTATCAACAAGCGAGGCCTTGCCGACCGTACTATATATATCACCTTTTCTCCCACGGCGCATGCCGAACTGGGAAAATATGGCGTGCCCCATTACTTTTTGAGCGGGAAATCACCTGCCGAGCTGGTGGAGATGGGTAGTGACGGTCCCGATTTCCACTATGAGGTGTTCTATAAAAATACCGATTTCATTCCCGAGTTCAAGCGTCTGGGTATGCCTGTGAATGTGTGGACGGTGTCCACTCCCGAGATTACCCAGGATTTCATCGACCTTGATGTGGACTATATCACTACCGATACACCCGAACTGGCCCTGAAATTGAGGGATGAGACCCCATCTTCAAAAGATGTCAGAGTCATGGATTTCAATCTCGAGGGAGCTGAGTCGTTTGAAGCCGCCGCATCGGTAATCAGAGCCGAACATCCCGACTTTGTCACACTGCAAGGTGTCAGAAACAGTGCCGACCTGAACCGGCTGGGGGATATCGCCGGCATGTATACCTATTTCTGTGCCAACGATAAGAACGGAGTGGCCATCATGTCCAAACTCACTCCCACCGAGGTGATGACCTATACACTGCCCAATCAGTTTCGCAATGTTCCTTGCAAGGCGATAGTGTGTACCTACGATCTTGGAAATGCCATCAAGGTCAATATAGCTTCAGCTTCTATGAGCGACTGGAACGATGTGACCCGTGAGCATCAGGCTGAGTTTATCACACGCAAGCTGCGTGATGCCGCCATTCCCGCTATCCTGGGTGCCGGTCTCAATGACAAGCCCAAAAGCAAGCCATGGGAAATCATGATGGGCCGTTTTACCGAGTTGAGTCCGGCCGATGTGACATTCCCCGCTCCTGTGCCCGACCGCAAGATTGATTTTCTCAGCTGCTATCCGGCCGACAAAGTCGAGAAACGTAACTCCTATGTACGTCCCAGTGCCGCCAGCTTCCACATGCCCGTGATAGCCGATGTCACTGTGAAGTATTGATCGGGCGCACTGTCCATGACGATAAGCTTTGATATGCAGTTGCGTTGTGGACTGAATTAATAGCTTGATATACAGTAATAAGGGCGACTTGCAGAATTGTTGAGATAAAAAAATAGAAAAAAAGTTTGCCTAATTCAAAATATTGCTCTAACTTTGCAGTCGCAAAAGGCGGGATAGCTCAGTTGGTTAGAGCGTCGGATTCATAACCCGGAGGTCCCGAGTTCAATTCTCGGTCCCGCTACAAAAATAGAAGCCTTGCAGCCCCAAAGTTGCAAGGCTTCTATTTTTGGTGGAACAGGCTATTGATATGGGTTGATTGAAGCGAAGGGAGCGGTGGTGGCGGTGTCGTAGTTGAAACGACAATCACTAAAAAAACTTAAGAATTGGTTATTTTCAATTAATAAAGAGTATCTTTGTGAATTATTCATTATAGTCGAATACTCATTATACCTTATAGTTGTGAAAATAAAACTTTTACCGCTTGTGGTCGTTGCCGTCGCCGGAGCATTGCTTGCTATGGCCAAGAACAATGACAATATAGCAGAGGAGGTTGCCTGGATGGTGGGTGACCAGCCTATATACAAGTCTGAAATTGAGGAGCAGTATCAACAGATGCTCTATGAGCGCGCCAACATCAAGGGTGACCCTTATTGTGTCATACCTGAGATGATGGCAATTCAGAAACTGTTCCTTCATCAGGCCGATATCGACACCATCGAGGTGTCCGAGCCTATGGTGCAGAGTCAAGCCGACGACTATATCAATAACCTCATGCAGAACATAGGCAGCAAGGAAAAAATTGAAGAATATTTCCGTAAACCTCTGCCCGAAATCAAGGAGTCGCTTGCCGAGCAGGTGCGAAACAATGAGCGCATACGTCAGGTACAGCAGAATCTTACCAAGGATATAAAGGCAACACCGAGCGACATACGCCGATATTTCAACGAACTCGAACAGGACAGTATCCCAAATGTGCCTATGCAGGTAGAGGTGCAGATCGTTTCGATCAATCCCACTATACCGCGACAGGAAATTGAGGATGTAAAGGCACGTCTGCGCGACTACTCCGACCGTGTGACCCGTGGAGAGAGCCCATTCTCGACACTTGCAATCATGTACTCGGAGGATCCCGGCTCGTCGAGCCGTGGCGGTGAGCTCGGATTCATGGGGCGTGCACAGCTTGACCCTGAGTTTGCAGCTGTGGCCTTCAATCTCAATGATCCCAAAAAAGTATCCAAGATTGTAGAGTCCCAGTTTGGATTCCATATCATACAGCTCATAGAGAAACGAGGTGACCGTGTCAATGTGCGTCACATCCTGTTGCGTCCGAAAGTCTCCAACACCGACCTCGAGAAAGCTGTGGCTCGCTACGACTCGGTCTACAACGAGTTGCAGGAAAAGAAATACACTTTTGAAGAGGCTGCGCCCTGGATATCACAGGACAAAGATACACGTAACAACCGCGGTGTGATGATCAACAGTGTCACAGGAACAACTCAGTTTGAGATGGCACAGCTTCCACAGGAAGTGGCGAGGGTGGTCAATGAACTTGAAGTAGGGCAGATTTCCAAGCCTTTCATCATGAAGGATCCCAAGCGCGACCGTGACATAGTGGCCATGGTGAAACTCACATCACGCACTCCGGCCCACAAGGCCAATATGGGCGATGACTACCAGCTCATCAAGGAAATGTATGAAACCAGCCGCCGTCACGAGATTCTTACTGAGTGGATTGAAAATAAAATCAAGGACACTTATGTGCGTATCGAAGATGGATGGGACGCATGCGAATTTGAACATTCAGGCTGGATGAAGAAACGCAACAATTGAACTTATTGACTCCACATCTAATGCAAAGGTGACGAAGTGAAACACAACCACATAAAACCTGATAACAGGCACGGGGGACTCAGAGTCCTCCTGTGCCTTGTTTTTATCGCAGTCATCACCTTGATAATAGTACCGGCTTCCCGTGGGCAGGTTAACGTAGATGATGACAACCGGGTAGCCCCGGTCATTCCCGGTGAGAACCGTTACAATACAGGCCGTGTATTTCTTGAACGAGCCGACAAGTTGTTGAAACCATCGGCCGATGTCTCGTATCAGGTGCTCATCGGTAATATATTGTTCCGCCGAGGAGACATGTATATGTATTGCGACAGTGCCCACTTTGACGATACCAACAGTTCGCTCGAGGCCTTCGGAAATGTGCGCATGGAACAAGGTGACACATTGTTTGTATTTGCCGATATGCTGGAGTATAGCGACAGCACGGAGCTGGCTGTCCTCTATGCTGATCCCGGAAAGAAGGTGAGGCTCATCAACCGCGATGTCGAATTGCGCACCGATATATTCAACTATGACCTTGGCATCGAACTCGGATACTATGAAGTGGGTGGCGAGCTTGAGGACCAGCAGAACAAGCTCACATCGATCTATGGCGAGTATGCCCCCAACACCAAAGATGCGATTTTCAGGAATCGTGTGCACCTTACGAGTCTCGGCAAGAATGATACCTTGAATATATTCACCGAGGCCCTTCACTATAATACCGATACCCACATAGCCGATTTGACCGATGAGTCGACCATCATAAGCAAGGATGGTACTATCTACACCTATAACGGTGTGTATAATACAGAGACCTCGGTCGCCGATTTGTATGACCGCTCGATGGTGGTCACCACTACAGGCAAGACATTGACAGGCGACACTCTTTTCTATGACCGTAAGGCCGGCTATGGCGAGGCTTGGGGCAATATGATTCTCAACGACACGGTCAACAAGTCAAAGCTCACGGGCGATTATGGCTTCTACAATGAATTGACCGACAGTGCATTCGTTACCGGACACGCTTTGGCGGTGGATTATTCATCGGCCGATTCCCTCTCGCTCCACGGAGACACGATACAGGCATTCAGGGTCATCAATATTACCCGTGTGCCGAGAGCCGAGGAAGAGAAGGCTTTGCTCCGGTCCGATCTACAGTCACATCAAGATGTGACTGTCATTGCCGATACCTCTGAAGTCGTTGTGGACAGCGATGTGCCCCGAGGCGGGATCGTACAGCCGGGCGACAGCACCATAATGGTTGTCGAAGAAGCAGTGACGGAAATTGTCCCTCCCATTTCCCAAAACGAAACGATGGGCGATACGATAGCTTCAGAACGAGACCTCCCGAAGGACTCACTCCTTGAGATAATAGCTATTGAACCGCCCGAGCTTGTCGATACCTTGTCGGTGACCGGGGCTATTCATGACGGTCAGGTGCATGCCTCAGATAATGCAGTTTTGAATGAGAAGCAACCGGTGGTGCCTGTCGATGACGGCATGATTGACGTTGCCGATACTACCCATCATATAGTGGCATTCCCCAATGTGCGATTTTATCGGTCGGACCTTCAGGGAGTGTGTGACTCGATGACATTCGTACAGAAGGACTCCCTGCTTTACATGAACATAGACCCTGTAGTGTGGAGCGGTGAGCGCCAGATTTTTGGAGAGGAAATCATCGTGCACATGAACGATTCGACAGCCGACCGTATCAATCTTCCTAAAAACGCATTCATGGCCGAGAAACTGGAAGATGGATATTTCAACCAGATGTCGGGTCGCTCTATGGTGGCTCATCTTGCCGAGAATACTCTCAGGCATCTCGACATGAATGGAAATGTCATGATTATCTTCTTCCCGATGGAAGAGGATTCGACCTTTAACAAGGTGGCCAGTGCCGAGAGCAGTTTCCTTGCCGCTGATTTTGCCAAGGGGGATATTGAGCGCCTGATGATGTGGCCCGAAAGCACCGAGGTCATCACCCCGCTTTATCTTGCCAAACGCTCCATCTTTTTCCTGAAGGATTTCAAATGGATTCCCGAACGACGCCCTCTTGGTCACCATGACCTTTTCCCGAAGGCCCCTAAAGATGGCAGCGGCAATGGTCCTGAAAACGACCCGGAGTCAGCGCCTGCAATCAATCAGGCCTTGCTGCCGGCCAGATCACCAGAGGCTTTTACCGAGGAAGCACCAGAGAATGCTGCCGAAGTTGAGGAAACGGTTACTGAGGAGCCCGCAGAGGTAACTGAGAATCCTGATTCTGACCCGGCGAGGCCTGAGCCCATCTATCCAAGTGATTCAGAATAACCGGTAATGTACCAGAAAAACAACTTTTGACAATGAACGATAAGAACCTTAAAGTAGACGAGCGCGCTCAGTCGCTCATGAATTTTCTTGACCGCAGCGTGTGCAACGTGTGGGCTATTGATACAGTGAAACAATGTCTCAATAGTCATGGTTTTGAAGAGCTCGCAATGGACGCTGCCTGGCACCTCGAGCCCGGCAAATGCTATTATGTAACCAAGAACCACACAGCGCTGATGGCCTTCAAGGTTGGTGACGATGCCGCTGCCGGCTACAAGATTATTGCGGCCCATAGCGATTCGCCGGGATTCCGCATCAAGCCCAACCCTGAAATGGTGGCCGTGGACCATATCCTCAAACTCAATACAGAGGTCTATGGCGGTCCTATACTCTACACATGGTTTGACCGTCCATTGTCGATAGCCGGGAAAGTCGTGCTCCGAAGCGACGACCCCCTGTCGCCTGAAGTGCGTCTGGTGAGGATATCACGTCCGGTGTTGACGATTCCTCATCTGGCCATTCATTACAACCGACAGGTCAACGACGGTAACAAACTATCCAAGCAAAAGGATATGCTCCCCATCATTGCACTCCTCAATGACAAGACCGAGAAAGATGACTTCGTTCTGAGACTCGTAGCCGGGGAACTTGGCGTTGACCCAAAAGATATCCTCGACTGTGACCTGCTTCTTTACGACACCACACCGGCCTGCCGTGTGGGAGCCGAGGGAGAGTTCATGACCTCAGGCCGCATCGACGACCTCTCGATGGTACACGCCGCCATGACAGCCTTGACCGAGTCCACCGCTCCTGGCAATGGCATGACACGCGTCATGGCTGTTTTTGATAACGAGGAGACAGGCAGCGGTACCAAGCAAGGCGCCGGTTCACCGTTGCTCTACAACGTGCTGAAACGTGTCAACAAGAGCCTTGGAGGCGATGAGGAGACATTCATACGCGCTATCGACCGCTCTTTCATGGTATCGGCCGACAACGCCCATGGCACACACCCAAATTATATCGACAAGCAGGATCCCACCAATCACCCAGTGCTTGGAGGAGGACCGGTGATAAAGATCAATGCCAACTGCAAGTATATGACCGATGCCGAGACATCGGCAGTATTTGCCTCAGTGTGTGAGAAGGCCCGGGTTCCCTACCAGTATTTTGTAAACCATAGCGACGTAGCCGGCGGGTCGACACTCGGCAACATACTCACCTCCCAACTCGAGCTGAGAGGAGTCGACATGGGAGCTGCCCAGTGGGCCATGCACTCATGCCGTGAAACCTCATCGGTAGCCGACCACGCCTACATAATCCAAGCCTTCACCACCTTCTACAACCTGTAGCCCCCTCTTTTATCAGAAGACTTTTTCTTGCATCTCAATCCTAATAAAGGTCATAGTAATAACACTCCAACAGATGATCACGACAAACGTTCGCTTTAATAATATCATTGGATCTGCAAACAGTTTGGAAAGTGTAGAATCCTTTATCCGTGGCATTGCGTTGAAAAAAGAGTGTAATGACCCGATAGCCAATGAATTTTTTAGAATCATGGCGAAGAGTTTCTGGCGCATTACGTCCAACAGTATTCTTCAATCGCGGTTGGTAGAGGAATCCATTGTATATTCTTTTGGTATTGTCATGGATTCGATTGATCCGGATTTAGGATTTAAAAAGGCTTTGGACACAGGATTAAGTAATTATATAGAACAGGAACCACTTCTAAGAAAAGAGGATAAATCCAAAACTGACTTGGTGCGTCTTACTGTTGTCAGGGTGGCATACTATGTAGTTTTCCTTAAAATTGCTTTTGATGAAGAATTAGTCCCTCAGGATCGTACAAGTAGTATTTTTGAGCATTTTGAGAGTATCTTTAAAAAATATATTCCAAGGGAAAAGGTAGAGTTGGACACTCAATTATCAACAGAAGACTTTTTGCAAAAGATTAAGTTTGTATATAAGCAGGCCTATCGGGGTCTCCCCAGCGTATATGTACCTGCTAATTTGTTTTTGTCTGTTAGTCTGGTCGATTTCAGTGACTTCGATAGCAAAGAATGGAGATACTATGCAAATTGTGCTAATCTTGATAAAGCTTTGTGTATATTGTCTTCCTCAAGAATGAATATTGAAAGGAAACGGTTGTTTGAATATTTCAATAAATGTGTGCCTGAAATTTATGATAACTACACCATTTCTCAAATGAGACGATATGTCGGCATGCAACAAGCCTATTGTGATCTTAATGAGAAATATGTCAAGCTACAACAGGAAGTTGAACTTCTCTTATCAAAGAAATCAGGTGATTCCTCTGATGAACTGTTATCAATGATACGTGAACTTAGGCAGGAAAATGAAGCTTTGAAAATGGAATTGGAAAGAAAGACAACAGTAGAGATGCCTGATCCACTGTCGTTCTATATAGAAGATGAACAGTTGCTAAGGAAAACCATAGACTATGCTGAAAGCCCACAATGTACGTCTAAAATTAATGTCTATAATGGTATCTATAAAAAACTTTTGGATTCAGGAATCTCAAGAGAATTGTTGAGGTCGGCAGAGTTTATTCGAGCTTTGTTTCCTCATTTAAAACATTTAAAGGGAGTAAATTACCAGGAGATAAGGCCAAAGGATATTCTGAACTTTCAGCAGACATTCCGAAAAAAAGATAGTATGCAAATGTAGAAGTACTGCAAACATACTCAATAGTGACTTAAAATCGCCCGAAAACAGAACGCTCTGTTTTGGGCGATTTTTGTATCAGTTACATTTGTCGCTGTAAACATAAGGCAGTGCCCGAGGCCTAAGAAGAGGGCTTGAAATTTTTTTATTATGGCGACTTATATTACTACATGGCAGTGTGTTAAATGCGGAGCAGTAGTCCGAACAGTTCAGCCTCATGCTGGTTTTTGGCGTGGCTATGGGGCAGCTCAACTTCAAGACGGCCCATGTCCTGTCGGGGGCAGTCACGAATGGCATGAATTGACAAAGGGTGAGTATATTCCGGATAATGACGACTAAAGGTTGTTAAAAGTCAAAACGCGGGTGGCTTTTAACCGGGCCACCCGTTGTGATAAAATAAATTGATTGGACAACATTAAAACTGAATGAAATGAAAATTCTTGGGTTTGAAATACAAATATCTTCTGATATTGAGGAACAGGCTTATTTAGATGCAATCAGTAGTGTGATGGAAAATCCGCGTATAAGTATTGATTCGGGCAAAGAAATCATTAGGATGTTAATCGACAATCAACTTACCAAACAACAGTTGTTTAGATATATTGAGAAGAATAACTCCAATACTATTACGCAGGCTGAGATTTTTGAACATCTTGACCGGTGGCAGGAAACTGTAGGTCCATTTTCCACCTATGACATGCTATATTTGAATTCAAGAGCCAAGACAAGTGAATATAAAGTAAAGAGTGATGATATCCAGTCGATTGTCAGTTATATCAGCCAGCGAGTTATAGGACAAGATGATGCAATAAGGAGTATTGTTACAGCTGCGTGGCTCCATTGTACTTCTGTACGCAAAAATTTGGGCATAAAGGTTCCGGCTCAACTCCTTATAGGTCAGACCGGTGTTGGTAAGACTCAAATACTTAATCTTTTGTCGGAAGTTCTAAATGTTCCAATCATTAATATTTTTGCTTCTACGATTACTGCTCCTGGTTACAAAGGCGGAGATAGCTTGATAGATCAGATATTCAGCCAATATAATGACTCATTAGACGCAATGGAAGGTCCTGTTATCATCATTATCCATGAGATTGACAAAACCGTTCGCGGTAATAATGATGGATATAGAGTTGAACTACTTTCATCTATTATGTCTATTATTGAAAAAAGTGTAATACATAAGTCTTCGGCATTGGGAGGTATTCAGTCATTGGATTTAAATAACGTTCTGGTGCTCTTTGATGGTTGCTTTGAAGGAATAGAAAAAATAGTAGCGCGTAGGTTGGGATTGGGACAGGTAGGATTTAACCAAGGCTCTCATAATGGTATGCATGACCTTCGTGCAAAAATTCAGAAAATAGATCTCCTGGGATATGGTATGATGAAGGAATTTATCGGTCGTGTCTCAAATCCTATTTGTTTGAACTGCATGACTTCAGATTTAATGTATGACATCCTTACACAAAGTGTCGATTCTCCTATTGCTACATATATTTCGGCATTTAAACACTATGGTATTGATCTCAGATTCTCTACAGGAGCAATCAAAGCTATAGCAAATTTTGCATTCGAAAATGGAGAGTTTGGAGCACGCTCGATTGAAACGGTAGTATCTGAGTTGATGCAGCCATATACAATGCTTCTCACATCCAATTCAAAAAAGAATATACTTATCGATAAAAGAGAAGTGTCTCGATTAATCGGAAAGAATCATAATAGATAAAACAGTTTAATATACTTAATTATGGCAAACTTTAGTATTGTTAAAGAGTATTTGAAGTGTGTAAAATTTTCATCGCCTCATACTCCCGGGATTTTTTTCAACAATGATGATGGAGAGTCAAAACTCGCCATTAATATTGACGTTAAATGTAAAAGTGCATCTGACAGTTTATGCGATGTCACGCTTTCTGTGACTCTGAGTCCGACATTAAAAGATAAGGAGATCTTTTTCTTGGAATTAGAGTATTCCAGCCTTGTCTTGCTTAATATGAATAATGGAGCTGGGGAGGAGGAAAAACGCCGTGTGTTATTGGTTGAGGTTCCTCTGGCTGTCTACCCTATTGTTCGCGATTTTGTTGCCCAAATTACCTTTCGCTCAGGATTCCCCCCGGTACATCTGCAAAATTTTGATTTCGAGCAACATTATCAGTCAAAACAAAATGATGATTTGTCAAATTATGGAGCAGATGTTGCGGAATCAGATTGCGAAAATGGCGATGGTGAAAAATTTACATATCAAACGATTGTCACCAGTTTCAGTGATACAAAAGAGGGCAAAGATTTTCTGCAGGCCTGCATATCTCGTGGAATGAATCCTGAGTTGGATTTTGAAGAAACCCCGATGTATAAATATCTGATGCGATTTATAGAGGTTCCCCTATTCAACTTTCCTTTGATAATAGAAGCAAGCGTTGAATGGCCATTCTTTGAAGCCCTGTTCCGTATGATGGTTTTGGATGGAAAGACTTCTTATAGATTCGTCAAAGGTGAAGTTCTGGAACTGTATGTTACATATGGAGACATAGTGGACAAGCCTATCTCAAAGTTGGATTTGTGTGAACTGGACTCGCTGGCTACCTCGCTTATTATTGACATGTGGGTGAACTTTAATGTGCCGTTAAGCCAAATATTCCCGGCAGAGTATCAGTCAAAGACGGGAGAATATCTTGATTCACTATGTATGAATCAAATGATAACTAAAGATGAATATTTTGGATTATTTGAAAAGAATGCCAATCCGGGGTCTTTTGATTGGAATATGATTCAGCAGTGGTACCAAAAATTGCGTGAAATAGATCTGTCGACCATCAAGTACAGGTTTTAATATGAGTTCATTGTTTAACCGTATGATTAACAAAAATATGTCACATGGAATAGAATATTCAGCCTTATCCATACAAGGACTCCGTGATAACAATGAAGACCTATGTCATGTTGAGTATCTCGCTGATGGAAGATATTTATTAGCGGCAGTATGTGATGGCGTGGGAGGGGAAAATGGTGGTGAGATAGCGGCTTATATTGCAGTAAAAGTACTTGTAAATACTCTAAGAGAGAACAATGAGATTAACCTTGAGACTCTCCAAATGGCGACTGTAGAAGCCAATAATGCCATAATTGAGCAGCAAATGAATCCTCTATATGATAGAATGGGAACGTGTTTGTCGGCATGTGTACTGTCTCTTGAAACTAAGGAAATGTTTATATGCCATGTAGGGGATACGCGCATATATTCATACGGTGGAGCAACTGATGAAATAAAAAAGCTTACTCCTGATCATTCTTATAATGGAAAATTGTATGATGACGGTTTAATTACAGAGCAACAAGCAATGGGTAGTCCCAAAAGGAATCGCATAAGCCGTTGCTTAGGTTCCCAAATACTTAATTATTGCGATGATTATATCTATGTTACGAAGCTTCCGATGGATGGCATAGACCATCTGCTATTAGTTAGTGATGGAGTACACGATGTTGTCTCTTCACCCGAAATTAAAGAGGTTCTTGTGTCCAAGCATATTCCCCACTCCGCAGCAGAGAACCTTATACAAATGGCTATCAGACAGGGTAGTCGTGATAACGTAAGTGCGATAGTGATAAATTTGTTTAACAAATAAGGTGATTATGATGAAGAAAATAAATGATATGGAGAAGAGTAGCCGTAAGCTGGCCTATATTCTGCGTCATGATAAACAATCTTTGCCTGAGATGGAGATAGGTGGCTGGTTACCAATTGAGTATCTTATAAAAAACAAAGGATTTACTGCTGATGCAATTGAAGTGCTTGTAAATACTGACTCTAAACATCGTTTTGAGTACAGCAAATCGGGGCATAAGGTTCGCGCAATTTACGGACATAGTCTGAATATCAATCTGAGTCTCATTCCAACAGCCCCCCCTATGTTTCTATGGCATGGTACAGCAACAAAAGCGTTCGCATCACTCGTTGAAGAGGGGATTATTCCCCGATCGCGCCAATATGTGCATCTAACCAACGACATAGAGGTTGCCATGGATACCGGTGCACGACATGGGGACCCTGTAGCTGTACTGGTAGCGGCAGGTAAAATGTATGAGGATGGATATGTGTTCTTTCGTGTGTCCGACCATATATGGCTTACCCAAAAAGTTCCAAAACATTATGTTGTAAACCAATATCCTTCCATTGATGTATGAATGATACTTTCTTTACGTTCGATTTACACCTCGGACATAGACGGGTTTTAGAGATGTACTCAAAACGCCCGTTTGCATCTAAGTTGGATATAGACAGTCACGATGCTTTCATAATTGAGCAATGGAACAATATTGTCCAGAAGCGTAATGATGTAAAATCCACAAAATACATTCACTATCATGAGGATTCGGAAATGTAAGAAACATCGGAAAGTACAAAATTGTGGGGATCAGAAGGGGTAGCCTATGGCGAGGTGGAAGGCGAGGGAGCGGCCGAATGACCTCATGTTGTAGTAGCCGCTCTTGCCGGTGTCGTAGGGGGCGTGGATTCCTATGCCCAGGTCGGCGCGTATGACGAGCATCGAGATGTCGAATCGTAGGCCGGCTCCTGTGCCCAGGGCCAGGTCTTTGAGGAATGACGAGGCTTGCAGCTTTCCACCGGGACGCTGAGGGTCGTTCTTGAGCAACCACACATTGCCCGAGTCGATGAAGAGTGCTCCGTGAAGGGGACCGGCTATAGGAAAGCGATACTCGACGTTGGCTTCAAATTTGAATGTACCTGTCTGGTCAAAGTAGCCATTCACTTCGTCTTGTGGCGCATGATACGAACCGGGGCCTATGGATCGCACTGTGAAGGCACGGATGGAGTTGGCTCCGCCCACATAGAATTGCTCGCTGTAGGGCACCTGGGCCGAGTTACCGTAGGCATGTGCGGCACCTACAGCCACGCGTGTCACGAGCCAGTTGTCGCCCCACATGCGCCGGTTGAACACGACCTGCATCTGTCCTTTTATAAATTGGGAGAATGGCGTTCCAAACAGCCGTTTCTCACCCTTTACGCCACACAGCCGGTATATGCCCCAGAAGATGTTGCCAGCCTCCTGTACCGACCAAGACACGTTGAGTTGATTGTTGCGGTCAAAGTCGCGGCTATAGTTGTAGGAGTAGGCTATCTGGGGTATAAACTGGGAGCGGAAGCTCAGGGCGATTGCCGGGTTGGCCGCCGTTATGGAATCAAACACCTGGGTGGTGTTGATGAGGTTGGTATAGGTGAGTTTGAATGGTGTGAGTGTCGTGAACACATGTCGTGAGGCCTGCCATTCGTAGGAATAAGACATGTTGAACTGGGCCATCTTGAAATAATGAGGCCGGTTGAGAAGATCAGCGTTGAGAGTGATGCGGGTCCAGTTGAGTTCGCGGTGACGCCGAGGAATGAATTTGGGTGCGATGAGCCGTGGGAAAGCGAGGGTGCCGGTGATTCCCACCTCATAGGAGTTGAAGAGTGATGATTTCTGGGCTCCCGAGCGTCCAGTTTGCCATTCATAAGTACCGGTGAGCGAGACGCTGAGTTGCTCTCCGCCGCCGAATATGTTGCGGTTGGTCACCGAGAATGTAGCTCCCGGGCCTATGTAGCTGTTGGACTTTGACGAGGCATTGACCTCAATAGAGGCTTCGAGCGGTGTGTCAAATGTGCAGTCGATATCGACATTGAGCCGTGGTGTTGCTGAGAGTGTGTCGGGCACTACGTTCATGTCAATTGCGTTGAATATGCCCAAGCGGGCCAGATAGGTCTGTGTGCGTTCCATTGAGTTGACGGTGAATGTGCGTCCTTTGCGTAGTGTGACACATTCCGGAATCAAGGCACGGCGCAACCGTGACGGCATCATCTGTATGAGAGTGCCTCGGGCTGTCTCGATTGTATCGTAACGCTCTGTACGGCCATAGGGTTTATTCACCCTCACGGTTACGTCACCTACGGTCCAGCGAGTACGGGCGGCGTCGGGTGTACCGTTGGCGATGGTGAGGCGCAGGGCTATCTTGCCGCGTTGTTCGAGGGAGTCGGCAAGATATTCGATATACTCCGGGCGGAAGTAGTAGTAGCCACGGTTACGCAGTTTGTTGGCGATGCGTGTGCGTACACTTCCGAGCGAGTCGGTGCAGAAACGTGAACCTTTTCTAAGGTAGCTGTCGGTTGCTGCCATCGAGTCAATGAGGTGATAGAGATGGGAATTGTCGGGTAGTAGGGCTATACTGTCGATGAGGTAGGCAGGCCCGGGGTTGACGGTATAGGTGATGGAGGCTTTCCGAGGGTTGCGGGCCTGGTTGATGGTATAGGAAGCTGAGCCGCGGAAATAGCCGTTGTTGTCGAGCATCTCGTTGAGCATTACCGTGCGTACCTCTGGTCTTACATCTGATACGAGTACAGGCTCAGAGGCGAGTTTCTCATAAATCCAGTGCTTGAATCCATGGTCGGGGTTGGGCCAGTTGTTGTAGACCCACAATCCCAGCGGAAACGGGTATCGCCATTTGAACATAGGGATATAGTTGTTGGGGGCGACCTCGACGGTCTCCTTCAACTGGTCGGCCAGTTCGGTGGGGATGGTGTTGCCGTCGGCATCGGTATCGATCACAACTTTTTTGACACCGGTGTAGAGTTGCTCATCTTTAGGTATGCGGCGTGTTGTAGAGCACGAGGCCAGCAACAGTGTGGTCAATATGTAAAGAAAGTATCGTTTCATTCTCCTATGGTGATGAATTGCGCTCATCATTAATTAATGGCGTTTGACGAATAAAGGTGTATATCAGATTTTATCTATATAACTACTTTGTCGGGTCTATTGTTTGCTCCTGGAGGGATCCGTCGACGTTTTGTTGCCCGGTTACCACTTTGCGTCGGCGGTAAAGGGGTTTGAACAGGTCGCTCAGACGCCTTAGCTTTCGCTTGTAGACAAATCCCACACCGGTCTGTGTGATCTCACCTTCGAGAATGCTCTCATAGCCTGTGTGACGGAATATCTTGATATACATCGAGCCTGAGGGGGTGATGTCATATTCAAATGATATATCGTTTATGAGGTTCTGGGCCACATTTTGGTTGGCATCGGCATCAGAGGCATAGTTTCCACCTATGGATATTTTGAAGCGGTCGTTGAACAGGGACTTGGACATCTTGTAGCTATAGGAGGTCGTTGTAGAGGAATTGCCATTGACAGTGCGGTCATACTGGTCGATTCCAAACGAGAGGTTAACCCCTTTGATGTTGCGGGCAGCCCATGAGTTGACTTGCGATTCAAGGAAGGAGTACAGCGGGTTGCCGTTGAGGCTTGACGAGGCCTTGGTGCCTGGCCCGGTGTAGACATTGTACAGCAGCAGGTTCATGGCCTGGTTGGCGCGTTGTTCGGCCGACATGGATTGCAACTCGTTGGCTACGGTTATATCATCGTTGGTGGCCAGGTCAAAGGCAACATTCATGTTGTCAAGAGAGTTGGTAACCGATAGAATAACGTCGAAGTTGATGAGGCGTGAATTCTGTCCGTCCTGCTGCACATTGGCGCGGAGCACATCGACAGCCTTGATGCTCAGGTAGGGGTTCATCATGTTGCCGTTGAATGATATGTAGCTGCCTTCCTTGAAGTTAAAGAGTTTCTCGCTCATGAATGGTGGTGTGTATCTTACATATCCTTGGTTGAGATTCAGGCGGCCGGTGAGTCGGGAGTCGCCCATGTAGCTCATGTCATAGTTGAGCGTTCCCGCTGCTTGCAGTTGCACCCGGTTCTTGCCGTCGGTCGACAGGTCGACGCCGATGGTCGATCCTTGTCTCACATTCAATGTGGCATTGATCGACATGAGCATTGACGATGTCGGCACGCTGTCGGCCATTGCCACAACGGTGGTATCGGCAAAATTGACAAATTTCACCATGCTGTTGTTGGAGCGTGAAGTGAGATTGTCGGTCGCCGAGGTGACTATATAGGTGACATTGGTGTTCTCAAGCACCGACAAGTCAGCATCGATGGCAAACCTCGACAACGGGCCTTTAACAGAGGCGTCAAGATCGATGAAGGCTTTGCCATATACCTGAACGCCACGTTTCTTCTTCGACCCTACAACCTGCATG
Source organism: Clostridiales bacterium (assembly GCA_023666645.1). Classification (GTDB taxonomy): domain Bacteria; phylum Bacteroidota; class Bacteroidia; order Bacteroidales; family Muribaculaceae; genus JAAVFS01. The sequence goes on along the minus strand of JAMPBP010000019.1, from coordinate 7,120 downwards.
TTGCGGGCTGTAGCGTTGAGGTCGAGCATGATGTCGGTGAGATGTCGGGCATCGACAGTGCCGTTGAACAGGAGCGGATTCTGATTGGCTCCTGTAATCTTGAAGTTGTTGAAGGTAATTATGTTGGAGTCCATGGCTATCTTCTCGTTGGAGAATGTATATGTGGTGCCGAACATCGGTATCTTCAGGTTGGTGGAGTCGAAGTTGAGGAATCCATCGAATTGCGGTTGGGCGAGCGACCCTGTGATATCCATCGTGCCGTTGAGCGAACCGCTGAACTGGGCCATATCCTTGGGCAGGAATGGATTGAGAATGTTGAGCGGGAAATGTATCATCTTGAAGTCGAGCAGGAATGGATTGCGGGCTGTCGAGTCGTTGAGCGCACCGCTGGCTGTGATGGTCTTGATGCTGTCGACCATGAGTGACACATCGGCTCTTGTGGGGCCTCCCTTAGCGGTCTCCAGCTCTACACCCAGGTCAAAACTGCCCACCCGTTGCTTATTGTAATACAGGTCGGTAAGTGATATCGTGCCGTTACCATCAATCGAACTGTCGTTCCAGCCAAAGCGCATATCGGCCGATAAATCACCGTTGATAGGTGGAGCAAAAGGATTCAGGGCAACCCACTCGGCCAGTTTTATATCGGTAATTTTGAGGTTGAGGTCTTCCTGTATTGAATCGGTGTGCTCGGAGTGAGATGTGAACAGGTGTATGGAGCTCTCCGCGCTATTCATGGCGAGGTCGGCATCGAGATGCTTGTGTGCCATATCGATGCTCACAAAGTTGGAATCGTTGACAGTCCATTCTTTGTAGCCTATGATGGGGTGGGATGGTACCACTCTCACTTTTATTTTATCGGGTAGCCATCGTGCTATGAATCCGAGCCGGTAACCTATATCGCCGTCGATGTTCTGTTGCTTGAACAGGATTGAAGCCCGGTTTCCACCGGCCATACCATTGGCTGACACGCTGGCCCATTGGTCGAGTGTGCCCGGGCGGTTGCCCAGGTGGAACCGGTAGTATAACGCTTTCCCCTTTTGGTAGACTCGTGCTGTGATTGTATCAAGCACGGTGGTTCCGCTGTTGAATCCCAGCACATGGGCGTTCATCTTTATCAGGGAATCGTTGGTGGCTTCCAGCTCCACGCTCCGTATCCCCATACCCAGTGAATTGAGATAACTTGACACCACATTATTTTGTCCGGCCGATAGGTCGAGCGATATGCGGGGTAAAGCTCGTTGGAGCATGTCGACATTGATATCATTATGAGCCATCATGCTGTCGATGGCCGCGGTTGTCATCGGCATGTGATCAAGAATGCTGTCAAGAGGCCATGGCGACTTGAGGCTCATCGTGAGGTCACGGTTGTCGATGGTGACTCCGGTAGTGGAATCGACGGCAAGATGCATCTTGATGCCTGTTGTGGCCAGATGTCCATCGCCTATGTGCCAGTCGAGACTGTTGATGTCGAGCGCGGCGTTAACCAGCTTTCGGGGTTGGAGTTCCATGTTGACGTTTCCGTTGATATTGGCCGAACCATACATCGTGGAGTCGCTCATACCCAGCGCCTTGAGATCAAGATTTGCCAAGTCGCCTGAGAAGGTCCAGTCATAGGGTGAATTGGCCAGATTGCCATCGGCACGCAAGTCGAAATTAGCCAGCCGGTTGTCTGAAGTCATAGAGATGCGGGCATTGCCACTGTCGACAGCAGCTACAAGAGAAATGTCGGCAAGTTGTCGTTTATTGTATATGATATTGTGAATGTCGACCGTAGCATGGGCCGATGTGCTTTTCCTGAATACATCATAACCTTGGCCGTCAACGGTAGCTGTGGCGGTTATATTTTCTATGCCTATAGTAGGCATGAAAGATTGGATAGGGAAATCGGAGGCTTTCAATGATGCGTCATATCCTTCACTGCGGGCTACCCATGTGGCGTCAAGGGCAAGTTTGCCTTCGTGAGTGGTGGCTGCAAGTTTTCCGTTCACCCGCCCGTTGTTGATGTTGACATCACCATTGATGGCGAGTGGGGGTATGTTGATTGTATTGTCCAGGTGAGAGGCTGCCATGGCTGGTTTAAGCCAGCGGTTGTTGGTGATGGCACCATCGAGAGTGAGATGTCCGTTCATTGTATTGAGTTGGGGCATGCCCGCAATCGTTCCCCTGGCTCTGACATTGAAGCAGCGTGGCAGTTCCAGCGACAATCTTTTTACATCATATCGTCCATTTTCCCCATCGATATCGATATTCATGTCGAGAAGTGACGATGACGGCAGACCGGCAAGCATCGGTGTGATAGCCGGCATGGCAGTTGATGCGTCTGACGGAGACAGGTATCCGGTACCCGTTATTCTCAACGGCATGGGTAAAGAGGCATTTTTCATTCCCATCATGGCATCGAGGTCAATTGCCGAATGAAGCGTGGAGAGGTGTATGTCGGTGGCATTAAGGGAATCGGAGTTCATGGTGAAGAGTCCGGTGAGCAGCATGCTCAGGCCGCAACGTTCGGTGGCGGCGATGCGTTTCATCGGGACACGCAGTTCTGAACCTCGGCTCAACAGCGAGTCGACAACAATGTGTACATCGTTGACCTGAAGCCAGTTCATGTCGAGACCGGGTTGAGGTGTAGACCCTGCCACACCATATATAGCACTGGGCGCATTGATGTCGATGTGTCCCACCATCACTGTCCAAGGCGTTGAATCGGCCTCGTTGCTTAACGTGTCGGGTTGCTGGGTTGTTGCTGACACTGAATCATAGGTCGAGTCATCGGTAACCAGCGGGGGGGTGAGATACCTGGCTGACAGACCTGCTACAATGAATGCAGCGGCATTGACACGCTGCGAGGAAAGATCGACTGATATGTCATCGATTGTGGCAGTTGGTATGGTAGCGGTTAAAGTGTCAATGACGGGGTACATCGACATAGCGTAGGAAAGGGAGTCGACTGTGAGCGTGTTGAGGTTGATGGTCCATGGCAATGGCTGTGAAGCAGTGGCTGAGTCTGGCTCGGCATCGTCGGTGGGCTTCATGTCGAGCGAGAAGAGTGTGCCGTTGATGTCGAGTCGGTTGATATCGATGGTTTTGGAGCCGAGTGACACGTCAGCGTCAGAAAGTCGGGCGCTGACAATACTCGACTTGATACACATCACCGAGTCGGGGTTGCCCATGTTGTAGACAACATCATCGAGCCTTATGTCGGATATTCCTACCACTCCTTTCATGATATGTGAAAGTGCGATCTTGACATCGGCATTTCCCACATGTATCATAGTATCACCGTGTTGAGTCATGTCGACGCCCTCAACCTCCAGGTGTAATGGCGGGTAGAGGCGCAGACGGTCAACTTCGAGGTGCATCGACGGGTCTTTGTTGACAATCGACAAAGTTTTTTTAAGCGCGAAATCCTGGACCGGCGGCAAGTATAAGGCAGTAATAATGACGAGCAGCAGTGCCATACACCCCAATACAATCCATAATAAGCATTTAAGCGATATTTTGATGAATTTAGCTCCCACAATAGTTGAATTTTGGTTACGCTGCCATCCTGTGCATTTGAAGGGTGGCTTTGTTATGAGAACGAATTTAACCTTATTTTTGTTCCCTACCAAAATAATTTGTACTTTTGTGGCTCATATAACAACATTATACTACTTTTAAAATAATCGCCTTTAGGCTTCTAAGGAAATGAATGAAGAATTGGATTGGGCCAATCTGGCCTTTGGATACATTCCAACCGACTATAATGTAAGATGCACATTCAAGGATGGAAAATGGGGAGAAATCGAGGTTTCCACTTCTCAAACCATTGAATTGCACATGGCATCAAGTTCACTCCACTATGGTCAGGAAATTTTTGAAGGCATGAAGGCCTTCCGTGGTGTGGATGGAAAGATCAGGGTGTTCCGTCTTGAGGAGAATGCGGCACGCATTCAGGACTCAGCCCGCGGCTTGCTCATGGAGCCGGTCCCCACCGAGCTCTTTGCCGAGATGGTGAAGAAAGTAGTTAAACTCAATGAGCGCTTCGTTCCCCCCTACGGCAGTGGCGCATCGCTCTACATACGTCCTCTCGAAATAGGAATCACACCCCGCATAGGTGTTAAACCCTCGACCGAATATCTGTTCATGATTATGGTCACTCCTGTAGGACCATACTTCAAGGAGGGATTCAAACCCACCAACATATGCATCATGCGCGAGTATGACCGCGTAGCCCCCAAGGGTACCGGTCGCTGGAAATGTGGCGGTAACTATGCCGCCAGTCTCACAGCCGGCGAGCATGCTCATGAACTTGGCTACTCGGCTGTGCTTTATCTCGATCCCCGTGAGAAGAAATATCTCGATGAGTGTGGCCCCGCCAACTTTATAGCTATAAAGCAAGGCAAGTACATAACTCCGGCAAGCGATTCGATACTTCCGTCGGTGACCAACCGCTCACTGCAACAGATAGCCCGTGACATGGGAATGGAGGTGGAAGCCCGTCACATACCGGTCGAGGAACTCGAGGAGATTGACGAGGCTGCGGCAGTAGGCACTGCGGCTGTGGCTTCACCTGTAGCCCAGATTCATGACCTTGATAACGGCAAGAAATATATCATAGCCAAGGATGGACAGCCCGGTCCGGTGGTCACGGCTCTTTATAACAAGATAAGGGGAATACAGATGGGTGAGGAACCTGATGTCCACAACTGGAATACAATCATAGACTGATGTACGACTACCTGAATATCATAGATAAGTATTATCCCGCAGGGTCACCTCTGCGGGATATTTATATGCGCCACTGCAAGCAGGTTGCCAATCTGGCTCTTGACATAATGTCACAAAAGCGGCTGCCACTCGACCCCGCTCTCGTCGATGCGGCTGCCATGCTCCATGATATAGGAATATTTCTCACCGATGCGCCATCGATTCATTGTCATGGCAGTGAGCCTTATATAAAACATGGTGTGCTCGGAGCTTCATTGTTGCGTGGCGAGGGTGTGGAAGAGACTATAGCATCGGTGGCCGAGCGGCACACCGGCGCCGGTCTCACTGCTGCCGACATCGCTGAAAATAATCTGCCATTGCCAGCCGGCGACTATATGCCACGCACTTTACTTGAGCGCCTGGTGTGCTATGCCGACAAGTTTTATTCCAAGAGTGGCGACATGCAGCGCAAATCACTCGACAGGGTGAGACAATCTATGTCAAAGTGGGGCTCAGTGACTGCCGGGCGTTTCGAGAAATTGCACAGCGAGTTTGGGTCGTGAACATCAACGTCCACCCACGATGCCGACTTTGCTATTTTCGCTGTTCCTACTGATGTATGGGGCTAATTTTTCTATTTGGGGAGGAGGCGTGGCTGACGGGTTATATTATTGGCAATTCACTGAGGCGTTGCTCAAGCTGGGTTGATGTGAGGTTAGTTTCGAGACGACCCTTGTTGGCTATAGAGATGTGGCCAGTCTCCTCCGATACTACAATGGCCATGGCATCGCTCGCTTGAGAGATGCCCAGTGCTGAGCGGTGACGCAACCCGAGCGAGCGTGGCACGTCAGTGTCATGGCTCACCGGTAATATGCAACCGGCCGATTTCAGTCGACCGTCGGCGATGATGAGGGCTCCGTCATGAAGAGGGGAGTTTTTAAAGAATATGTTTTCGATAAGGCGCGAGTTGATAGCCGCATCGATACTGTCACCGGTGTTTTCGTAGTTGTCGAGCGGCAACTCCTGTTGGATCACGATAAGGGCGCCGGTCTTTTCCTTGGCCATGTTGCGGCATGCCAGGACGATGGGCATGATTTTCTGGGAATTTCCATCCTCGCCGCCATCATATCGACGATGATGAAACAGATTGGTGAGAAATTTCCATCGCCGTTGTGAGCCAAGTTCGACAAGAAACCGTTTTATCTGTTCCTGGAATATTATTACAAGAATGAGCAGACCGATGCTCATGAATTTGTCAAGAATCGTGCCTATGAGTCTCATCTCAAGAATCTCGCTCGCTATGACCCACACTGCGATGAAAGCCATGACTCCATAGAATATGTTGATGGTGCCCGATTCTTTCATGATGCGGTATAGATAATACAGCATCAAGGCTACGATTACAATGTCAAAAATATCTTTTATGCCAAAGCTCTCCATGAGATGTCGATTGTTGAGTTGAGTGTGACTGCGAATTTACGATTATTTTTTTGTAGTATCAACACTATTGAGCGCAGTCAAGAGAGTTATTGCTTCTCGGGCCGCTTTGACATCATGTACTCTCAGTATCGATGCCCCTCGTTCCAAGGCCAGTGTGTTGACAACTGTTGTACCGTTCAGAGCTTCGCATGGTTGACAGTCAAGCGTGCGGTAAATCATTGATTTACGTGAAAGTCCGGCAAGCACAGGGCGTCCCAGCGCTTTGAAAAGCTCAAGATGGGCAAGGAGCTCGAAGTTCTGGCTTACGGTCTTGCTGAAACCAAATCCGGGGTCGATTATGACATCGCCGGCACCGGAAAGCGATAGCTCGGCAAGAAGTGTGCTGAGGCGATTGATCACGTCGGCGGTGACATCATTATAGTCAGTGTGTTGTTGCATGTCGGCAGGAGTGCCCCGCATGTGAGTCAACACATATGGAGCCCGTGTTGAAACTACGGTCTCAAACATCTTGTCATCGAGTTGTCCCCCCGATATATCATTTATTATGTCGGCGCCAAGTGATGTCACTGCCTTGTGTGCGACTGATGCCCTGAATGTATCGACCGATATGGGTATGTCGGGTGCCAATCGTTTCACTATGCTGATTCCCGTCTCGAGACGTCGCAGTTCCTCGTCGGGTGTGACATCACAAGCTCCCGGTCTTGAAGAGTAACCACCTATGTCTATAATATCAGTACCTTGGTCAACGAGCGTTCTGACCCGTAGCTCGATATCATTGTCGAGCATTGTTCTCGAGCCGCTGAAGAAGGAGTCGGGGGTAATGTTGAGGATTCCCATTACAGCCGGCTTGTCGTAGGCAACCAGCTTTCCTCTCATGTTTAGTGTAAAGGGTGTGAAAGTCTTCATAGTGCGAAATTACAAAAAAATAACCGGATTTAAGAGCCTGTCTCACAAGAAATGTTAACGATAGGGTCGCATATCGCGGAGTGAT
>JAMPBP010000018.1 GCA_023666645.1 Clostridiales bacterium | reverse complement strand
ATGACAGCTTCAGTGACAGGCTGTCCGAGATAATCCTCAGCGGTCTTCTTCATCTTCTGGAGAATCATTGCCGATATTTCCTGGGGAGTGTACTCACGGCCATCGATATCAACACGGGGAGTGTTGTTGGCGCCGCATACTACTTTATAAGGAACTCTCTTTATCTCTTCAGCTACCTGCTCACAATTCTCGCCCATGAAACGCTTGATTGAATATATGGTGCGTTTTGGGTTGGTGATTGCCTGACGCTTGGCCGGGTCTCCGACTTTGCGCTCGCCGCCATCGACGAATGCTACTACCGAAGGTGTTGTGTTGCGACCCTCGCTATTGGGGATCACGACGGGATCATTTCCCTCTACTACGGCTACACAAGAGTTGGTTGTACCAAGGTCAATACCAATAATCTTTCCCATAATAATTTTAAGTTTTTATGTTTAACTATTTTTGAATTTCGGTTACTTAAGTTGAAACATTCCCGCATCGTGCCGATGTTTTTATGTTTCATTACATCACTTAAACAAACAATATGCCAAAAAAGTTGAACTGACAATATGTCACACTAAACATAAAGTTTCACCACTGGCAGCGACAGCTCCGCAATAATTGCCACCCCACCTGCCGACCTTATGCCCCAACTCAGAAAATCAACGCGCCATCAAAATATCGTAGGCCGACTAATTTTAATAACCTAATTTAAATACCTAATTTAAATACTGTGCCTGGCTTCAAAAATTTCGGGCCTAAAATTGGTGAATTCATCAAAATGTCGTAAAGTCACGAGTATTATTTTGAGAAATTGGGGAATTTTGATTTGATTTGAGAATCAGAGGATTGGAGATTTGCTGATTTCTAACGATTTGGGCGAATTTGCCTGTTTTTTCTCAATCAGTACACAATTTGTACGATTCGTTTGTTAATAAGTGTATAGGGCGATTTTTGCATAAGTGGATAGCGCATTAACTTTGCGCTCAAACACATAATCATAGCAATATGGCAAAAGTCGAAACAAAGAATAAGCAGAACCCCAAACTCGTGCAGACTGTCCTCAAAGATGGCCGTGCGAGCCTTGCGTTGGAGTATTATCTCGGACGCACTGAAACCCCGGTCATTGACGATGCGGGCAACCCTGTCATATATACGGACGGGGCTATGGCCGGTAAGCCTAAATACAAAATCAAACACAACCGCCGCCGTGAGAATCTGAATCTATATATCTGGCTCTCTCCAAAGACAACACAGGAACGGACTCAGAACCGCAATACTCTTGCCCTCGCTGAAAAGATACGCTTCGAGCGGGAGCAGGAGTTTCTCGAAGACCGTGAGGGCTATCGTCTGAAAAAGGACAAGGAAGTGGATTTGCTGCGTTACTTCCATACTGAACTCATTTACCAGGGTGTTCAGTAAGCGATACCGGAATTGCACCACTTATTTTTGCGGAGGTACTTTAGAGCGATATTTCAGAGTGATAATTATCGGAGCGTAAAACTGAACACCCTAATTATATAAATAGTCCACGAGCAACAGTCGCTGCAAATGGAAATATATTTTATCATATGCTAAAATATACTAAATTTAAAGTTGAAATCAAAATTTATATACTAAATATAATTAACTTTAAAGACGAAAATTTGAGGGACCAATTTCATACATATTTACTTGAAAGTTGCGTGAAATCCTCATAGGTTTCATAGGTATATTTATCCAATAGCTAACAGTTTTTTTAACCAATACATCGTCATCATAATTCCTGACATGTCAATCAATAATCAAACGAGGAAGATTAAGGCTGCAATCATAGGGTTTGGTCGCATGGGACGATTTTACCTTGACGAGCTGTTGAAAAACGACAGGTATGAAGTGAGTTACGTTTGTGACGTCGACGAGAGTTCCCGGCATCTGGCCCACACTATAACTCCATCGGCAACAGTAACAGCCGACGCCGACGTGATTTTCAACGATCCGGCAGTCGAAGTTGTTGTCCTGAGCGCCTATGCCGACACCCGCCGGCAGTGCATCGAGCGCGCCATAGTCTCCGGCAAGCACATAATAGCCGAGAAACCCATTGCCATGACCCCTGCCGACGAGTGGGCCATGGTCGACCTTGCTGAACGCAGCGGGGTATACAGTACAGTCAACATGTACCTGCGCAATTCCTGGTACCACCACACTATCAAAGAGTTCATCAAGAGCGGTGAGATAGGCGACCTTGCAATTCTGCGTGTGTGCCACATGACTCCGGGTCTGGTGCCCGGTGAGGGGCATGACGCCGAGGGGCCAGCATTCCATGACTGCGGCATGCACTATGTCGACCTCGCACGCTGGTATGCCGGCAGCGAGTATGACACCTGGCACGCCCAGGGTGTGAGAATGTGGAGCTACAAAGACCCGTGGTGGCTTCAGGTGCACGGCACCTTCAAGAACGGTGTCGTCTACGACATCACCCAAGGATTCGTCTACGGCCAGATGTCAAAGAACCAGACCCACAACTCCTATATCGACATCATAGGCACTAAAGGCATTGCCCACATGACCCACGACTTCAAGACAGCTACCGTGGAACTGCGCGGTGTAACCCAGACTCTGAAACTGGAAAAGCCGTTTGGAGGCAAGAACATAGACCGTCTCATAGAGATGATGGCGCAGTCAATATTGACCGGCGAACGTCAGGATATGCCTCAATTCCGCGACTCAGCGATAGCCTCCCAGATGGCCAATGAGATGCTGCACGATGCCTCTCACAACGCCATGCCGGCCATAGGCACCCACGATGAACTGGTGCAGATCAGGGAACGCCGCAGCCACATGACCGATGGCTACGGACTACTCCCGAAAAACCGTAAAAAAGCTGTCACCACCCTCAATTGAAATTAACAATCATTATTAACACAATATCTTTCCTTAAATCATTATGTCAGAATTATCAAGAAGAGATTTCCTGAAAAAAAGCGGATTAGCTTTGGCAGGAATGATGGTCACCCCGACTATCATGCCGGCATCAGTGCTTGGAAAAATGACGGGACACACAGCCCCGAGTGACAAACTCAACATCCTCGGTGTAGGTATCGGAGGACGCGGTGCAGCCGACCTGTCGGCTATGGAGACCGAGAATATCATAGGCCTCTGTGACTGCGACTGGAAGTATGCCAAACACATTTTTGACAAGTATCCCAAGGCCAAGCGCTACAAGGACTACCGCAAGATGTATGACGAGATGCTCAAGGACGCTGATGCCGTCATGGTAGCTACAGCCGACCACACCCACGCCATCATCGCAGCCCAGGCCATCGAAGCAGGCAAGCATGTATATGTTGAGAAGCCACTGACTCTCTATCCCTACGAGTCACGCCTGCTCACCAACCTCGCCAAAAAGCATAAAGTGGCTACCCAGATGGGTAACCAGGGAGCATCAAGCCGTGGCACCCGCAAGGCCATCAACTGGCTGCGCAACGGTGAAATCGGTGAGGTGACCCGCATCGAGGCCTATACCGACCGTCCTATCTGGCCCCAGGGCATGGCAGCTCCAAAGGAGGTGATGAAAGTGCCCAGCACCATGGATTGGGACGCATTCATAGGCCCGGCAAAATTCCGCCCCTACAACTCAGCCTACACCCCCTGGAACTTCCGCGGCTGGTGGGACTTCGGTTCAGGTGCTCTCGGCGACATGGCCAACCACATTCTCCAGGTTCCTTTCAAGGGTCTCGAGCTCGGCTACCCGACGGCAGTAATAGGCAGCTCCACCATGCTCATGAGCGATGCTTGCCCCACTGCCGAGAAGATAACCTATCGTTTCCCCGCCCGCGACAACCTGCGTCGTCTGGCTCTGCCTGAGGTTGAGCTCACATGGTATGACGGTGGTTTGAAACCCAATCTTCCTGTCAACCTTCCCGAGGGCAAGGGCTTCGACTCCAACGGTGTATCAGTGCTCTACGGCACAAAGGACATCATGGTAGTGGGCACTTATGGCTCAGATCCATTCCTCTGCTCAGGCCGCAATCCCGAGGTGCCTGAGATATGCCGTGTTGTCAAGGACGACAACCACCAGCAAGACTGGATACGTGCCTGCAAGGAGAGCCCCGAGTCGAGAGTACCGTCAGAGTCTGACTTCATGTACTCAGGCCCGCTCAACGAGATGATTACAATGGGCGTGGCCGCAATACGCCTGCAGGGTCTCAACCAGTGGCTCGACTGGGACGGTAAGAACATGCGCTTCACCAATATTCCCGAGAATGCTACCGTAAGAGACGTCATCGAGGACAAATTCCAGATTCACGACGGACACCCGACATTTGACCGCTCATACTCTGAACCCGTCAACGCCAATGAGTACGCCGCACGTCTCATCAAGCCCGAATACCGCGACGGTTGGGTACTACCCGAAATGCCCCTGATCTAAAGTAGTCCACCCTGTTTCAAAAACATATGAGGTTATAAGGTTATGGTCTATCAATAAAGAAGACCATACCCTTATAACCTTGAACAGGTTCTTAAAAAAGATATTATTTCAAAAAAAAACAAGACTGATTAATTCTCACATTATCATGAATAAGCATATATTGATGAGCGCAACGCTCACTGTAGCTCTCGCAGCCGCCGCATCTTCATGTGGCGGAGCTGCCAAAACACAGGCCACAGAGCCAGAGACCGCAACACTCACCTACTCTACCGTACTCAATGGTGAGCAGACAGCAGAGGCTCAGTATCCTGTCGATGCCGAGGGGTATACAGTAATCTTTGACGGTACCAACCTCAACGGCTGGCGCGGATACGGAAAGGACCACATGCCCGAGCGCTGGTCAATCCAGGACAGCTGCCTCCACTTCCAGCGTGGCGAGGCCGAGGGCGGTGATATCATCTTCGCACATAAGTTCGGCAACTTTGAGGTTGAATTCGATTGGAAAATGTCGGAGGGCGGAAACTCCGGATTCTTCTATCTCGCACAAGAGGCTTTGAATGGCGACGGTGGCCTGGAGCCCATCTACATCTCGGCTCCCGAGTATCAGCTCCTCGACAATGAGAACCACCCCGATGCCAAAATGGGTGTCGACGGCAACCGCAAGTCGGCATCGCTCTACGACATGATTCCCGCCAAGCCCCAGAATGCCAACCCATGGGGTGAATGGAACAAAGCCAAGGTAAGCGTAAAAGATGGTGTCGTGACCCACTATCAGAATGGTGAGAAAGTTGTGGAATACCAACTGTGGACTCCCGAATGGACCGAAATGCTCCAGAACAGTAAGTTCAGCGAACAGGCATGGCCCGCAGCATTCGCATTGCTCAACAATTGTGGCGGTGAAAACCACGAGGGATACATTGGATTCCAGGACCACGGCGACAACGTGTGGATCAAGAATGTACGTGTCAAGGAACTGAAATAATATAATTTGACTTAACGGAAATGAAAAAATCGTTTTATATACTTAGTGCGGCAGTTATCGCCATGCTGTCATCATGTGGCAATAACCAGAAATGCACATGCAGCTGCAGCGAGTGTGGCTGTCAGAAGGACAAAGCAGCCATAGCTGCCAAAGAGACACGCGGCGAATACAAGATTGCCGATCGCGGTCAGGTCGATGTGAGCTCCTACCCTGTCGACGCCGATGGCTATATAGTACTCTTTGACGGTGAAACACTGGGTGACTGGCGAGGATATGGCATGGATGCTGCTCCCGAGAGCTGGAACGTCGAGGACGGCGCCATACACCTCGTAGGCTCGGGCACAGGCGAGGCCCAGATGGAAGGTGGCGGCGACCTTATCTTCCCCCACAAGTTCAAGAACTTCGAGCTCGATCTGGAATACAAGATCTCAAAGGGTGGTAACTCGGGCATCTTCTACCTTGCCCAGGAAGCTACGACCAATGAGGACGGTGAGGATGTATATCTTCCCATATGGCAGTCGGCCTCAGAGTTCCAGGTGCTCGACAACGATAACCACGAGGACGCCAAGCTCGGCACCGATGGAAACCGCCAGGCAGCATCACTCTATGATATGATTCCTGCCAAACCTCAGAACGCCAAGCCCTACGGTGAGTGGAACAAGGCCAAAATCACAGTTTACAAGGGTACCGTAATCCATAACCAGAACGGTGAGAACGTGCTTGAATACCACCTGTGGACCCCAAAGTGGAAACAGATGCTCAAGGACAGCAAATTCAATGCTGATGGCGATTTCCCCTGTGCCTACAAGCTCATGATCGACATGGGTGGCAAGAACCACGAAGGCTATATCGGATTCCAGGATCATGGTGACGATGTGTGGTACCGCAATATCAGAATCAAGGAACTTGAATAAAACAGCCTATTACCATGTCATTTAAATTTTCATCGATACTGATATCGGCAATGCTGGCATGCACGTTTACAAGCTGTGGCCAGAAGCAAGCCGAGACTTCCCTTCCCGATAAGGACATAGCCTTGCAGCTATACTCAATACGTGAAGTAATAGGCGACTCTGCCAAGTATGCCGACAACCATGTTGATGCCCTTGCCAAACTCAAGGAAATGGGCTATACAGCAGTGGAAGCCGCCAACTATGGCGGTGGCAAGTTCTACGGCATCTCACCCGAACAGTTCAAAGCCGATTGTGAGGCCGCGGGACTGACACCGCTGTCGTCACACACCACACGCGGACTATCTGAAGAGGAGATTTCCAATCACGACTTCGAAGCCGCCATGGCATGGTGGGACGAAGCCATAGCAGCCCACAAGGCCGCCGGAATGACCTATATCGTCTCACCTTGGGGCAATGAACCTAAGACTCTCGAGGAGGCACAGACGCTCGTTGACTATCACAACGCTATCGGTGCCAAATGCAAGGAAGCCGGTCTCAAATACGGCTACCACACACACTCTGGTGAGTTCAAGAAAATCGGAGACTCTGACAAGGTTTGGATTGAATATCTCGTTGAGAACACCGATCCTGAGAATTTCTTCTGGCAGATGGATGTGTATTGGGCCGTAATGGCCAAGGCAAGCCCTGTGGAATATCTCAAAAAATATCCCGGACGCTTTGCTCTGCTACACATCAAGGACAAGTATGAACTTGGACAGAGCGGAATGGTGAACTTCGAGCCAATATTCAATTGTGCCGACGAGGCAGGCATGAAAGCCTACATCGTAGAGCAGGAAGGCACCGACGGCACCCACTCCATCATGGAAGGTGTCGCCATGAATACCGATTACCTACGTGGTGCTGACTTTGTAAAGGCTTCCTATGCGAAGTGATTGTACGGGAATCAAAACAGTGATGACCACTCGCAATAGAAAACCACAATAAATTCAGAGTCCATACACTCAACTGCGCCACATCAGTTGCAAATATCTTAAAAAATCGCCCTTCTCAGCCACATCAGGCCGGGAAGGGCTTTCACTTATCAGACATATCATCTGTCCTTAATCCCGAACGTTTGTCAGAGCAGCGATTCGTCAGGTTTACAGCACAAAATTAGAACCTACTGTGAAACGACACACAAAAAATCGGTTGCAATATTTGTATAAACAATGAGCATATAAAAGAACATAATAAAGGCCGCAGCCATTTTGAATCCTGGACTGCAGCCCCTATTTCTTAATTTAATACAAACGAATATCTCGACTGAATGTGGTATACACGGGCATACTGTTTTACGAAATCCAACACCCGTTGTGAGGGACGCTCGTTGGAAGAAGAGAGATTCCCTTTCTTGTTTAATGAAGCAATCTGACGGTTTGTAATTGAAGGAGTAGAAATATCATCCATAGGCAAGTTTTATTAGTTTTAGGTGATGAATTACATTTTTCTAACGCTTATCTTGCCGATATTATTACATATTTCTCCAATTTTTTACTTACATGACAAAGCTGCAGCCTGCATAACCTCCGAAATAGTAGGATGCGCATGAATCGTACGCACCAGGATATCGACAGGCTGTCGTGCCACCATCATGTCGGCTACTGCCTGAACCATATCACTTGCATGGGGACCCATCACATGACAACCGAGAATAAGACGGTCGGCAGCATTGACAACGAGCTTGACCATACCATCAGTCTCACCAATCGCCACAGCTTTACCATTGGATCTGAACATGGCTTTGCCAACTGTTATATCACAGCCTTGCTGCCTGGCCTGCTCCTCGGTGATTCCTACCATGGCACACTCGGGGTTTGAGAATACTGCCGATGGAACTACGTCAAGGTTTACCTTCTCACCCATGAACACCCGTCCTTGTGCTGATGCAGCATGGGCCAACATACAACGTCCGTTGACATCACCTATGGCATAGATACCATCGACACTGGTTTTCATATTGTCATCGACTACAATGCCACGGCGGTCAACTTCTACACCCAGCTCCAAGAGTCCGGCCGGAATCACAGGCTTGCGCCCCACCGCCATCAACACCTGATGGGCATCGATACTGAGTTGTTTGCCACGCTGTTCGTAATTCACACGACCGGGCTCAATCGATACCACGGCAGCGCCTACGATTACATTGATGCCTTGACGGCTGAGATGCGAGCGTAACCGCTTGGCGATATCACGGTCAAAGGGTGGCAATATTTCCTTACAATATTCTATGATTGTCACCTCGACACCAAACTCTTGAAGAATCGTGGCAAATTCAATACCGATCACACCACCACCCACGATAACCATGGATTTTGGCAATGAGGTAGCAGCGAGGAGATCATCGCTTGTGAGGGCAAGCTGAGCACTCGGGATAGGGAGTCTTGCCGGCTCCGAACCGGTAGCCACCACTATGCGGTCGGCACTGTATTGCAAGCCATCTACCTCAACAGCGTTGGGTGCGACAAAACGAGCCTCCCCCTTCACCACATTGACACCTGCCAGAACCTGTTCCACGCCTTGCCGCAGACCATCGACAATCTCATTCTTACGCTCAACTGCGCGATGGTAGCTTGCATTCACCTGCGGGATATCCACACCATACCGTGCTGCGTTGCGGGCCATACGCATCACATCGGCCGATGCCAGCAGAGCCTTTGTGGGAATACAGCCACGGTTGAGACAGGTTCCACCGAGCAAGTCTCGCTCAATGAGGGTGACATCATAGCCACCACGGGCGGCCTCGGCGGCAAGTTCATAGCCGCCGGGGCCTCCTCCTATTACAATCAGTTTCATGCTTCGGGCGCAATATAGGTTGTAACCGGATGCAGTGCTGCCTCAGTATCATCGGGATGACCTATGGGCGTGTCGTGGGGCGCTGACTTCACCACCTCGGGTGTCTCGCGCGCCTCTCGGGCAATATCATGCATCACGGCGATAAAGTCGTCGAGAGTCTCCTTGCTCTCGGTCTCGGTAGGCTCTATCATCAGCGACTCGTGGAAAAGCAACGGAAAATAGATCGTGGGTGCATGGTAACCATGGTCAAGCAATCTCTTTGCGACATTGAGAGTGGTGACACCTGTCGATTTGTCGGCAAGTCCGTCAAAAACAAACTCATGCTTGCACACGCCCTCTATAGGCAATCGATAGTCGTCACGCAACGATTCCTTGATATAGTTGGCATTGAGCGTGGCGAATGTTCCGGCAACCATTGTACCATCGCGTCCCAACGACAATATATAGCTCAGAGCACGCGCTGCAACGGCAAAGTTGCCGAGTGTGGCCGATACACGGCCCAAAGCATTGGAATCGCTCACTATGCCAAAAGCACCATTGTCGTAGCGGACAACGCGTGGATTGGGCAGGAACTGCTCCAACCCGGCGCGCACACCTACCGGGCCCGACCCCGGTCCACCTCCACCATGAGGCGTCGAAAAGGTTTTGTGCAGGTTGATATGCATCACATCGAAGCCCATGTCACCCGGACGCGCTATACCCAGCATGGGGTTGAGATTGGCTCCGTCATAATATAACAAAGCCCCGGCATCGTGCACGAGCTCTGCAATCTCGGGAATATTCTTCTCAAATATACCCAATGTATTGGGATTGGTCATCATCACTGCCGCCACACTGTCATCGAGCAGAGGGCGCAGGTCGTCGACATCGACAGTGCCATCGGTACGGCTTTTCACCTCGACAATCTCCAGGCCTGCTACAGCCGCACTGGCCGGATTGGTACCGTGGGCTGAATCGGGAACTATAACCTTGGTGCGCTTCACATCACCGCGCGACTCGTGATAGGCCCGTATCACCATCAAGCCGGTGAGTTCACCGTGAGCACCTGCAAATGGGTTGAGAGTGAACTCGGCCATACCACCTATCTCACTCAGCATACGCTGCAATGTATAGTAAATCATGAGCGCGCCTTGAGAGGCGGCCGCCGGGGTAGCGGGGTGCAATGACCTGAAGCCGGGATGTGACGCCATCTCCTCGTTTATCTTGGGATTATACTTCATTGTGCACGATCCCAGAGGGTAGAACCCGGTATCGACACCAAAGTTATTGGTCGACATGTTATTGTAGTGTCTCACCACAGTAGGCTCGTCAACTTCGGGCAAATCGAGAGGAGTCGAGCGCTGCAATACGTCAGGGAGTTGTTGGGCAGTGGGGACACCGTTGGATGGCAATGAATAGCCCGTGCGACCCGCACGTGACAGCTCAAATATAAGCTTGCTGTAAAATTTACGGTTCATGAGTTCATAGGGCTTTTACAAGTTCGACATAACGGTCAAGATCAGCCTTGGTCAACATCTCGGTTGTAGCGATAAGCAAGGTATTGTTGTCGACCTTGACACCCGGCAGGATTCCGAGTTCAAGGGCACGGGCAAACAGTGCATCGATATTAAAATCGACAGTCACAGCAAATTCGTTGAAGAACGGCTGTCCCGGATATTTAAGTTTCATACGGCCTGTATCCTCAAGCTTTGAAGCGAGATAATGAGCGGCATCATACCCCTTACTGTTAACTTCTCTCAACCCCTTGGCACCCATCACTGAACAATACATGGTGGCATACAATGCCATCAAGCCCTGATTGGAGCATATATTGGAAGTAGCCTTCTCCCGGCGTATGTGTTGCTCACGGGCTTGCAGTGTAAGTACAAAAACTCGGTTGCCGCGGTCATCGGTTGTGGCACCGACAATACGTCCAGGCATCTTGCGGATCAACGCTTTGGTCGCACACATGTATCCAAGATATGGACCGCCAAACGACAACGGCATTCCCAGCGACTGTGCATCGCCCACAGCGATATCGGCACCCCATTCTCCGGGAGTCCTGATGCTGGCGAGGTCGATGGCCACACTGTTCATTATGAACAAAGACTTGGCCTGGTGGCAGGCATCGGCCCACCCGGTGTAATCCTCTACGATACCATAGTAGTTGGGCGCGGAAACTATGACTCCGGCCACATCACCGGTGGCAAGCTTGGACTCGAAATCCTCACGCGAGGTGACACCTTCTTTCTCTTCGATGGTATCGACTTTGACACCGTGATAATGGGCATATGTGTCGACAACCTCACGCACGGCGGGATTCAACGTAGCCGAAACCAATACACGGTTGCGGCGGCGCGCATGAGCCACCGACATGAGCATAGCCTCAGCTGTAGCCGTAGCTCCATCATACATGGAAGCATTGCTTATCTCAAGACCTGTCAAACGCGACATCATTGTCTGGTACTCAAAGATATATTGCAAGGTACCCTGTGATATCTCAGGCTGATAGGGTGTATAGGCTGTCAAGAACTCCGAGCGGGCTATCAGTGACCCTATCACTGCTGGAGCATAGTGCTCATAATGCCCGGCACCGGCAAAACATGTGAGGCGGCGGTTATATGCCCCGAGCATGTCAAAGAAGTCACGTATCTCCTTCTCGCTCTGAGCCGGTGGCAGATTGTAGGGCTGCTTGAGCCGCAGACTTTCAGGTACATCGCTGTAGAGTTCCTCGAGACTGCCTATGCCTATTCGCTCCAGCATCTCATCGATGTCCTGTTGTGTATGTGGGAAATAATGGTGAATCATAACGATTTGCAATAAGCTTCATAAGCGGCAGCATCCATCAACTCGTCGAGCACCGAGAGGTCGTCGATTGTTACCTTTATAATCCAGTTGGCCATAGGATCCTGATTGACAAGACGGGGATTCTCCTCAAGTGCCTCATTAACCTCGGTCACGACACCGCTCACAGGCGAGATGAGATCGCTGGCTGCCTTTACACTCTCGATGGCGCCGAAATCCTCTCCGGCCACAACCTCGTCGTCGACGGCCGGCATGTCGACATATACGACATTGCCAAGGGCATGCTGGGCATAGTCGGTTATACCTATAGTTCCGTTGTTGCCATCGACAACTATATATTCATGAGTGGGGGCAAAATAAATCTGTGACATAATTACAGTGTTTTATCGGTTATAAACTTAATGGATTATTTCTTATATGATTTTTTGTAGAATTTCTTGGGGACAACCTTGCAGGGGAAAGTTTTGCGGCGTATGCGCACCTTCAACTCGGTGTCGCGGGCACTATATGCCGCGTCGACCAGCGCCATAGCTATGCTCTTGTCGACCGAGATTGCATGATAGCCGGTGGTGACATGTCCCACTACCTCATCAGCGACATTGAGCACTTCATAACCATGGCGCGGAATGGCACGGTCGCTAAGTTCCAGTCCGACGAGCTTACGCTTGGGACCGTCGGCCTTCTGGGCGGCAACAGCCTCGCCTCCTATCATATTGGGCTTGTCAAGTTTGACAAACATGCTCAATCCGGCCTCGACCGGAGTGATATCATCGGCAAGTTCGTCACCATATAGCGGAAGCCCGACTTCAAAACGCAATGTGTCGCGGCACCCGAGTCCACATGGCTGCACTCCCGCGGCCATGAGTTTGTCCCAGAACTTCACTGTAAGTTCATGAGTGGTGTATATCTCAAAACCATCTTCACCGGTGTAGCCTGTGCGCGAGACTATGACAGGGGTACCATCAACCTCAATATCCTTGAATGTATAGAACTCGAGTTCTCCACAGTCAATGCCCAGCACACTCTTCACCGTCTTCTCAGCATCAGGCCCCTGTATGGCAAGTTCTCCATACATGTCGCTGAGATGCTCCACCTTGACGTCATATCCCACGGTGTGTGATTCAATCCACGCCACATCCTTGTCGATATTAGAGGCGTTGATGACGAGAAAATAGTCGGTTGCCGAGCGACGGTACACAAGAAGATCATCGACAACGCCCCCATGAGGGTGCAGCATCATGCCATAAAAGCACTTGCCGTAGGTGCCTCCACTCACATCATTGGTGAATATGTGATTGACATACTTCGTGGCATCAGCTCCGGTAATTCTTACCTCACCCATGTGTGACACGTCAAAGACTCCCACCTTGGTACGCACCGCCTGATGCTCATCTACGATTCCGGCATACTGTATAGGCATGTCAAAACCTCCAAATGGACTCATCAAAGCCCCCAGTTTCACATGCCTGTCATGCAGACATGTCTTTTTGTTTTCATTTTCCATATATGGTATCATTAAGGTATTTACTAATTCTTCGTTTGTGAGATGTGCAATCACACAGTCTACCTGCACATCTTTCAGAGCCAGCGTCAAGGCTTCGCGATTGTACTCTATACCGATGAGATGGCTCAGCAGCATATCATCGAGGTCAGACAGCAGGAAAAAATCCCCCTGTAGATTTATACTTTGAATCCTGTCGCCTTTCATGACTATCGAGAATTTCATCTCTCCCACCCCGTCGACATGATGTTCTATCTCAACCCCTGCCTTGGGTGATTTCCCATATAACCACGAGTCAGTATAGTATCCGGCCTCGAGTTTCTCTATTGCCCTTACTTCATCGGGCGACAGAGTCGCTTGAGAATCACACAACAAGCTGGCCGAAAGCTCCTTGAACTCCTCAATCGTAATCGACAAAAATTCCGAGAGATTGGCGACCCTCGACCTCACCGACTCTATTCCCTTGCTTGTCAACTTAATCCGTGAGGGAGTGATGGCCCGCAACATTTCGTCTACATCGGTATTGAAAAGCATTGTGCCATGGACTATAGCCCGATTTCCCTTATGGTAGAAGGAATTGCCCGATACCTTTCGACCATCGACTATGATATCGTTACGACCGCCAGCTGCGGCACCTACTCCGAGTTGCTGAAGCATGGAAGCGACCATGGCCGTATAAGCATTGAAAGTCGTGGTGACAGTGGGTGACGTAGTGATATAGGAGAACATTATGTTTCCGTGGTCGGAATAGACACATCCACCACCGCTCTTGCGTCGTACAATGTCAATGTTGTGACCATGACAATAGTCTATATTAACCTCGGGAAGGAGATGCTGGTTACGTCCTATAATAACCGTGGGAGGCACTTGCCACATGAAGAAATACTCCGCGTCATCACGTGAAGCAAGATACTCTTCCATCGCAAGATAGAATGGCAGGCGGCGTTCACGGCTATCGGGTAATGTCACAAAAATCATGGTACTGAAATCAAAGTGAACAGCATCTGATATTGACTCTCATCAGGTATGACATATACCTGTTGACAATTATCAATCAGTTTAAATGTGTTCATAGTTTATAACCACAAAAATAATGAAAATTTTAAAATAAAAATCTTTTTGGCTAATTTTGTGATATGAAGAATTCATTACGACCCAAAGCATGGATAGAAGCGGCCCGGTTGCGCACACTACCTGTAGCAGTAGCGGGCATTGTCACCACACTCGGATACAATATCCTGAACGATAATCTTAACTGGTTGCCACTCATAATATGTCTTGTATTTGCCGTGTTGTGCCAGATTGCCTCTAATTTTGCCAATGAATATTTCGACTATAAGTCGGGACGCGATAAACCCGGACGCCAAGGGCCGCGGCGTGGTGTCACCGAGGGAGATATCACCCCAGCGTCCATGAAACATGCCATTTTTATAACACTCGCGTTAGCCGCCTGTCTCGGCCTGTCACTCATATACTGGGGCGGCTGGTGGCTTATAGCTGTAGGGGTAGCCGTAATGCTTGGTGTCTTCGCCTATAGTACTGGACCATTTCCTCTGTCGACCCACGGGCTGGGTGAAATTGCTGTGATAATTTTTTTTGGAATAGTCCCTGTATGCCTCACCTATTTCGTAGAAACAGGATTATGGTCGCTGCAAGTGCTGCGAGGTGGAATCTCGATGGGACTTATTGGCGACAATGTACTTATAGTCAACAACTACCGTGACATTGACGACGACCGTGCAGTGGGAAAACATACACTTGCCACTATCTTCGGGCCAAAGACCATGATTGCCCTATACATCACCAATTGGCTGGGGGCTCTCGCCCTTATGCTACCCGACTGGCTCTCCATTGGAACACCGGTCACTTGTGTCGTCCTCCCATTATTTGCCATCGTAGGTGTCCTAATCGCCATAGCCATGACCCGACATAGCGGTGCATCACTCACAAAGTTTCTGCGGGACACGTCAGTAGCGATGTTTGCCTATGCCTCTCTGTTTGCCATGATGTCACTCTTGAAAACGCCCTTTTAGGGAAACTCTTACAGAACATACATTTAACTACCGAACTTTTCACTACCGAACTTTACCCTCTTTTAATATGTTCTTGATTTATACATCAAGAACTATTATTATGAGAGTAGGATTTTTTGTCCCTTGCTATATCGATGCAATTGCTCCCCAGGCCGCAATCTCGACCTGGAAACTGCTTCAACGCCTTGAACTCAACCCTGAATTCATCGACAATGCCACCTGTTGCGCCCTTCCTTTCAAAGATATGGGATACAGCCACACTGCATGCCATATCGAGGGAAATGTTGCGCGCTCACTGGAAGGTTTCGACTGGATTGTCATGCCTTCGGGAATATGTGCCGACCAATTTGCCCACCACTTTGACGACATCCCACAGACTCCGGCTGTCGAGCACCTGCGCCACACGGCAGTCGATATCGTGACATTTCTGCATGATGTGATTAAAGTCAATGCCTTGCCTTGGGCAAGGTTCAATCACCGTGTGGCTCTCCATAATGGATGCCATTCTTTGAGATTCCTCAATGAAGCTCGCCCGTCGGAACTTGTGGAGCCTGACTTCTCAAAGACCGAATCATTGTTGAAACTCGTCGACGGCATCGAGATCGGTTATGCTACCAGGCGTGACGAGTGCTGTGGATTTGGTGGAGCATATGCCATGTGGGACGCCCCTTGTTCCGGACAACAGGGTCTTGACAAAGTGACCGATTATGACCGTAACGGTTTCAAATATGTCACTTCCCAGGACATGTCATGCCTGCTGCATCAAGAGTGCGTAGCCCGAAAATTTGGTTTCGATATCAAGTTCTACTACATAACCGAAATACTCAACGGTGATAAAAATGATTAATGAAATTTCAGTCATGAAACAGGTCAATCAAGTAAAACTGGGAGCCAAATTTATAGCCGACACCCCACACCGTGAGAGCAACGACCGGTGTCTGTGGGCGGCTCGCACCCGTCGTGACAAAGTGGCACATACGCTCCCTGAATGGGAGGAGATGAGAGAACTGGCATCAAGGATTAAGGAGAACTCGCTATCACATCTCGATGAGTATCTTGAAGAGTTCGAACGAAATGCCTCCCGTAACGGAGTCCATGTCCACTGGGCCATAGATGCCGACCAACACAATGAGACGATATTGAAAATACTCAACGACCATAATGTGAACTCTCTCACCAAAGGGAAATCGATGACCATGGACGAGTGTGGTATGAGAGAATATCTCGAGCAAAATGGTATCGCAGTATATGAATCAGACCTTGGCGAACGTATACAGCAGCTTGATAACCAGCGTGACAGCCACATTGTAATGCCGGCAATCCACAAATTGCGCATCGATGTGGCACGTCTATTTGCCCGCCAACTGGGCTCTGACCCTGATAACGACGATCCCGCCTACCTCAACAGTGTGATGCGCGCCGATATGCGTCCACGATACATAGCGGCACAAGCCGGCATGATAGGTTGCAATTTTGCTATTGCTGAGACCGGCACCGTGGTGATGTGCTCCAACGAAGGTGATGTCGACATTTGCGCGACTGTGCCTCCGCTTCTTATCATTACCATCGGGATTGAAAAGGTGATTCCTCGTCAAGAGGATCTCGGCATCTTCATAAGGCTTCTGTCGAGGAGTTCGCTCGGTTATGACATAACCCAGTACAACTCCCATATAAACGGTCCACGACCGGGCCAGGAAATGCACATTGTATTTCTTGACAATGGCCGTTCCGAACGCCTCGGAGCATGGTATCGGGAAATTCTCAAATGTGTGAGATGTGGCACCTGTATGAATACTTGCCCCGTGTTCAGGCGCACATCGGGTCTATCCTATGATGCCAATTACCCCGGTCCCCTCGGGTTGGCTCTGGAGCCATCCTACGACCTGCACCGATATGCCCGGTTGCCATTATCATGTACCCATTGTGGTTCGTGTGGCAATGTGTGTCCCGTCAAAATTCCGCTTCCCAAGCTCA
Source organism: Clostridiales bacterium (assembly GCA_023666645.1). Classification (GTDB taxonomy): domain Bacteria; phylum Bacteroidota; class Bacteroidia; order Bacteroidales; family Muribaculaceae; genus JAAVFS01. The sequence continues at coordinate 11,032 of JAMPBP010000018.1, read as the reverse complement.
TACTGGGGTGGCGAGAGGTAATTGTCGAGAAACGGCAGTCCCTGTTCACCCACAATGCCGAGATGGGCGTCATGGCCCAGGTACTGAAGTCGGCAGCCAATCTCAAGGCCGGAGAACGTCTTGGACTCATGGCGTTGCGCTACATACCCACCGCTATATCCGAAAGCAAGATTAATCCGTGGGCCCAATGGCACCGCAACCCTATACCCCCCAAAGAGACTTTCAGACAATGGTATAAGAAAAACAACAAGTAGTATAGAAATGGACAACCGCGATAAAATATTAGCCAACCTGCGCAAAAACCGACCCGACGAGGCAGCACACCCTGAAATCCCTCATTTCCGTGTAGCAGGCGACATGTATGACAATTTTAAAAAGCATGTCGAGGGATTTGATGGTAAAGTGTTTACATTTGTTTCCCGGAATGAGGCGTTACAATGGTTGTCGAACAATGTCAAGGGGGAACACACTTTCAGCAACCTGCCCGACTGGCATGGGAACATCTTGCCATCAATGCTGACATCGCCAGGCGACGCCCATCTTCTTGACAACTGTGTGGCTGAAGGTTTCATGGGCATCGGAGAGACAGGAAGTGTCGCAGTCGATTCCATGTCGTTGGGACAAGCCGCCAATGGGCTCTTGGCGTTGAACCTGTATCTGTTGCTTGACCGCGAAAAAATGGTCGACGGCCTACAGACAGCCTACAATACCCTCGACCTTACGCAATATCAATACATGGCATTCTTCTCAGGTCCGTCAGCTACGGCCGATATCGAGGCTGTACACATAACAGGCGCCCAGGGCCCCCTGTCACTGACAGTACTGTTGTATGGATCGCCCCGTGAAATGTGATCAAAGGGTCGGAGGTCTCATCACCGCTGGTAACGCAGGTGGTTGACAGCTCTCAAGACATTGCAAAGTATCGCGCTCCAATACCCCCTGAAGTCATCCTGTACAGCAAGAAGTGCCATAGCGGTCACTTCATCGGTCGTATCACGTATCGTGTTAAGGAAATTGTATAATACCTGGAAAATATCGGCAAGGCCCTCGGAGACACTTGCCGACACCGGCGTATCGCTATACTTCATATCCTCCTCAAATACCTCCAGGTAGACATCATGCTCACCCATCAGCATCTCTATGTCGCGTCTTATCGATTCATAGTAGTCCTCATCGAGAAAATTATCGAGATAAGGCTCATCATTCTCTATGAACGTGACATTTAAATCGGTAGCCGAGATATACAGTCGTGGCAAAAGTTTCACCATCGACTCGAGGAATGCTTCCTGCTCACTTTCGCGTGCACTCTCGAGAGTGCTGCAATACTCATGACACAATCCTATGAAAGCGATAGAATTGGTATTTAAAATTTTTGTCGTGTCATCTGTATCATTCATAACTTTACGGTATTGAGTAAAGGTTATTGTCCTTGATATATTGATTTACCGCCTGGGGCAGATAGTAGGCCATATCAAAACCGTCGGCTATCGATTTCCTGATAAAAGTGCTTGAGATGTCGATACCGGGTGCCTTGACGAGCTGCGCACCGGGTGTCGATATATCCCCGACCTCATAACCGGGGCGGGGATAAACAATGACGCCATAACGTTGAAGTATGACATCGGGGTTTCTCCAACGTTCGAAAGCAATCCAGTTGTCACTTCCTATGATCAACGTGAAATCACAATGGGGATACTCCTCCGACAGATGCTCCAACAGTGTCAACGTATATGACGGTCGCGGCAGACTCATTTCGGTATCAATGCCCCTGAGACCATCGGCACCTTCCAGGGCCATAGTCAGCATTTCATAACGCTGAATATCGTCCACCTGCTTAAGCTTGTCCTTGAAAGGATTCACCGGTGACACACTGAGCCACACCTCGTCAAGCCCACATGCCTGGCGTATGTAGGAGGCCACCATGAGATGCCCTGAATGAACAGGATTGAAGGAGCCTCCCATGATTCCTACGCGACGGTTTCTATTCACAACCTGTGGGAGCACAATCTGCAGCGTTGACTAATTAATAAATGAGTCAATGACTCCTTTGGTTTCGTTGACTGCCGTGGCAAGGTCGTCATTGACAACCGTGCAGTCATATTGAGAGGCAAAGGTGAGCTCATACTCGGCACGTCCCACCCGCTGTTCTATGACTTCAGGAGAATCAGTTCCACGACCTTCAAGTCTGCGTCGTAACTCGCCGACCGACGGTGGCATGATGAACAAAGCCAACGCTCTATCACCAAATATGCGCTTCACGTTGACACCACCCTTGACATCAATGTCGAGAATGATATTGTGACCTTCGGCAAGACGGCTCTCGAGTTCTGTCCTCAATGTTCCATAGAAACGGCCCGGATAGACCTCTTCATATTCAACAAATTCGCCTGCTGCCACCTTGTCTTTGAACTCCTCGTCGGTGAGAAAATAATAGCTCACACCATCGACTTCACCGGGACGTGGCGACCTATTGGTAGCCGACACCGAGAACTGCAAGTCGCGGATACCCTCGTCCATTATCTCATGAATGATAGTCGACTTTCCACAACCTGATGGGGCCGATACAATTATTAGTTTTCCTGATGACATACCTATTATCATGCTTTACGAACCTGCCATGCTGAATAACACGGCAAGCCCATGCTATATCGTTATTTTTGATTTAAAGTAGGGAGGGCTATCAATAAGCAACAATCAGCTGAATCATTACATGACATTGAGCACCTGCTCCTTAATCTGCTCAAGCTCGTCCTTCATCTTCACAACAAGAATCTGCATGTCGGCCTGATTACTCTTTGAACCGAGGGTATTGATTTCACGACCCATCTCCTGAGCTATGAAACCAAGCTTCTTTCCCTGTCCCGCGTTTCCTTTCATTGTCTCAAGGAAATAATTGAGGTGCTGGGCAAGACGCTGCTTCTCCTCGTTTATGTCGAGTTTTTCAATATAGAATATCATCTCCTGCTCCAACCGGCCTTTATCATATTCCACCTGAGGAAGACGGGAGAGAGAATCCTCTATGCGCGCCCTTATCTTAGCAACACGCTCAGTTTCATATTGTGGCACCTGGGCAAGCAGGTCGGTGATGCGCTTAATGCGTATGGCAAAAAATTCCTCAAGACGCAAACCCTCCTGACGCCTGAAATCGATAAGTCCGTCGATGGCTCTGTTGACAGCAGCGGTCATAGCCTTCACCTCCTCAGGTGTGGCCGCTGCCGGGGTCTCGCTCTTGATGGTATCGGGAAGACGCAACAGCAGCGACAGCCAGTCGACCGGTTCATCAACGCCCATCCTGGTAGCCAAATCGCTCAACTGCTCCTTGTAGGAGAGCACCCGTTCGGCATTGACAGTCATAGCGCTATCAGCGACCGAGCTCTCGACATAAATATTAAAATCGACTTTTCCCCGCTCAACACGCGAGGCAATAAGCTGACGCAATTCAAGTTCTACCTCGCGGTAGCCCGCAGGGACACGTGACGCCAGATCCAATTGTTTACTGTTGAGCGACTTGATCTCGACGGTAAATTTCTTGGTACCCTCCTGTACAACGGCTTTACCGAAACCGGTCATTGAATAGAGCATATGATGATATTTTCCTGATTGCTTGAGATTATCTACTCTTTAATATTATCAGCGCGTCAACTGAGTCCAGATGGGCTCATGGTGACATTTAACAATAACTTTATATGAGTTCTTTTGCAAAGTTAGTTCAATTAGCTCAAAAAAACAGTATCTTTGCAAAAAAAATTACAATGGCAACAATTCTGAACATAGATACTTCAACCCACGTATGCTCAGTCGCTCTCAGCAGCGATGGGATGATAATACATCATTGCGAGGATTTCCAGGGCATGAACCATGCCACACTCCTGAGTGGCTTCATCAAACAATGTCTTGACGTAGCATCAACCCACGGCATGAAACTCGACGCCATAGCAGTGAGCCTGGGACCAGGCAGCTACACAGGCCTGCGCATAGGTCTTTCTGAAGCCAAAGGCCTTGCATATGCCCTCGACATTCCTCTTATAGGTATCGACACCTTGATGCTCATGGCCGTGCACATCATGTTTAACGTTGACGTGGAACCCGACGCGTTGTTTGCCCCCATGATCGATGCACGCCGCATGGAAGTTTATACCGCGGTCTACGACATGATGCTAAATCCGCTCACTCCACCCACTCCGCTCATTCTGGAACCCGATTCATACGAAAAATACCTTCACGACCATAAGGTATACTTTGGTGGCGATGGCAGCGTTAAAGCACGCTCAGTGATTCAGAGCCCCAATTTCATATGGGTTGAGGATGTAAATCCCCTCGCTGTCGACATGGCCGCTCTTGCCGACAAAGCCTACATGAACAGGCAATTCCTCGACCTCGCCTACAGCGTACCCAATTATTTGAAAGAGTATCAGGCAACCAAACCAAAAAAACTATTCTGACACAGGCATCACATTTTCAAGAGATTGCATTCCCCGGTCTCTCACGAGATATCAACATTATAAGAGCCCATTCTCCATAAAAGGATGGGCTCTTTAATTGAAAATTGAAATTATAAATTAGTCATCATCCTCGGCAGGCTTGGCCTTAGGAACAAGCAACGCACTTAGCTCCCACAACATGTAGAGCGGTATGAACACGAGTGCCAGGGTGATAGGATCACCCGTGGGGGTGATAATCGCTGCCAGGACAACAAGTGCCAGGATAGCATGCCGCCGGTAGGTTTTGAAGAAATTGCGCGTAATCATCCCTACTTTTCCAAGCACCCAGCATAGCAATGGCAGTTCAAAAGCGAGTCCCATCAAGAAATTGAGCATCAGAAAATTATCAATATACGATGAGAGCGAGATTGTATTCTTTACCGCATCGGTAATCTGATACTCGGCAAGGAAACGCAGACACATGGGAAATACAAGATAATAGCTGCACACCATTCCCAGATAGAACATGAGATTACCGAATACAAAAGCCGGGGTAGCTTTGGAGCGCTCATGAGGATACAATCCGGGACTTATAAAGCTCCACATCATATATATTATGAATGGGAAACAGAGCACTATGGCAATCCACGCCGACAATGAGACGTGGGTGTTCAACTGGGCCGTGAGGCTGTAATTGATCAAATCAACATGAAACCCCTCGCCCGACATATTAGGCAACAACGACCCGTCACCCTTTAGCATTCCGAGCCATTTATAAGAGATGAAGGATCCATCACACGGAGCCAGGATAACATTGTCAAATATCCATGGCATGTATATAAACAGCGCGACAGCGACAGCTACGACAACTATCGCTATCTTGAACAGGACACCTCGCAACGCACCGAGGTGATCCCAAAAATCCATTTCGGTTGTAGCGTCGGTCTTTGACACAGCGGTTTACTTCTTCTCTGTAGTTGCTTCTGCCGCTTTCTTTTCGGCCGGCTTATCGTTCATTGCCTCTTTGACTGTATTCTCGGCTTCGTTCATTCCATCTTTGAAAGCCTTCACTCCCTTGCCTACTCCCTTCATCAACTCGGGTATCTTCTTGCCACCGAAAAGAAGGAGGATGCAAAGGAATATTATGAGCCACTGATAGCCGGCGATGAGGCAGATTATAAGTGATAGTGTCATGATCTGTTTTAGGTTTAAAGTTAATATTTTATGCTCTCTGTAGCCATTGCTTTACATGCCCAGGTGACATTTCACGGTGTAAAGATAATAATTAATTCTTTTTTTTAAGCCCTCATCCCATAAAAAATTTCTATCTTTGCACTAATTTAAATAAATCAAGAAACATTCACATAACAAAAACTGATTATTAAGAATACTGATTTTATGAAAGCATTCGTTTTTCCAGGTCAAGGTGCCCAGTTTGTAGGCATGGGCAAGGATTTGTATGATAACAACGAGGTAGCTCGTGAGATGTTTGAGAAAGCCAACGAGATTCTGGGATTCCGCATCACCGACCTTATGTTTGAGGGTACCGATGAGGACTTGCGTCAAACCAAAGTGACTCAGCCCGCAATATTCCTCCACTCGGTAATTCTCGCAAAGACTCTCGGTGACGAGTTCAAGCCCGATATGGTAGCCGGTCACTCACTGGGTGAATTCTCTGCTCTCACTGCCGCCGGTGCACTCTCATTTGAAGATGGTCTCAAACTTGTTGCCGCCCGTGCGATGGCCATGCAGAAGGCTTGTGAAATGAAACCCTCAACCATGGCTGCTGTGCTCGCACTCCCCGATGAGAAGGTTGAAGAGATATGCAGCAGCATCGACGGTGTCGTAGTTTGCGCAAACTACAACTGCCCCGGCCAGATTGTTATCTCGGGCGAAATCGAGGCTATCGACAAAGCCTGCGAACTCCTGCTGGCCGCCGGTGCAAAGCGCGCCCTAAAACTCAAAGTGGGCGGTGCATTCCACTCTCCCTGCATGGAACCCGCTCGCGCTGAACTCGCCCAGGCAATTGAGGCCACCGAGGTTCACGAACCAATATGCCCCGTATACCAGAACGTAGACGCTCTACCCCACACCAACCCCGCTGAAATAAAGGCCAACCTCGTAGCCCAGCTCACTGCTCCGGTACGTTGGACCCAGACCGTCAAGAATATGATTGCCGACGGTGCTACCGAATTCGTAGAACTCGGCCCCGGCAAAGTGCTTCAAGGACTCGTTATGAAAATCGACCGCAACGCCACCGTTTCGGGCAAACAATAAAATTCAACATCATGAAAACCAATTTCACTCTCGCCCTGCTCCTCGCTGCTTCAACTTCTATTGGAGCAATGGCACAGACCGACAACGGCTCTGACGCACAGAAAAATGACAGCACCGAAAAATTCGTCTTCACCGATGTGCGCGTAATCGAATCGACTCCCGTGCGCGACCAAAACAAAAGCGGTACTTGCTGGTGCTTCTCCGGTACGACATTCCTTGAGGACGAAATCATACGTAAAGGTGGCAAACCTGTCGACCTCTCCGAGATGTTCACCGTCACTCACTGCTATCTCGACAAGGCCGACAAATATGTGCGCACCGACGGCAAAGCAAATTTCTCACAGGGTGGCAGCATCTTGGACGTGCCTTATGTATGGAAACATTACGGCGCAGTGCCTGAAGAAGCCTACCGCGGACTCGAATATGGCGAGGACAACCACATGCACAGCGAGCTCGAAGGAGGCATGAAAGCCTATCTCGATGTGATTGTACGCAACCTCAACCGTCGCCTGTCTACAGCCTGGCCAGCTGCCCTCAAAGGTATAGCCGAAGCATATCTCGGAACACTGCCTGAGACTTTCGTTGTCGATGGCAAGACGTATACCCCTAAAACATATGCCGCTTCGCTTCCCATCAACCCTGACGATTACATCGCCATAACCTCTTTCACTCATCACCCTTACTACGAAGAATATCCGGTTGAGGTTGCCGACAACTGGCTATGGGCCGACTACCACAACGTGCCTCTCGACGATCTCAAAAAGGTTATCGACAACGCTGTTGAGAACGGTTTTCCTCTGGTGTGGGCTGCCGATGTCAGCGAGCCCGGCTTCAAATGGAAAAAAGGTGTAGCCGTAATGCCTGCCGCCAAGAATGAGGAGACCCTTGAAGGTACAGAGCTCGCCCGCTGGGTAAAACTCTCCGATGCAGAGAAAAAGGCCGAACAATATGACTTCGAAGGACCGGTTGAGGAAATCATCGTTACTCCCGAATCCCGTCAGGCTATGTATGACCGTCACGAGACAACCGACGACCATGGAATGGAAATCGTGGGTTATGCCACCGACCAAAATGGCAAGCGCTACTACAAGGTGCGCAACTCATGGACCGACAAACAGGTCTATGGCGGCTACATTTATGTCTCGGAGCCTTATGTCCTGGCCAAGACCCTCGACATTCTCGTTCACCGCGATGCTATCCCCAAAGACATAGCTAAAAAAATGGGGATCAAATAATATAATTTGATCTGAAATTCTTTTTTATGACGGGTGTCCTTCCCCTTACACAGGGTGCATGACACCCGTCTTTATAAACCGACATACACCCCATCTACAATCACGTGAAAAAGATAGGAATTCTCAGCGACACTCATTCTTGCTGGGACGACCGATTTGCCCTGCATTTCAAAGACTGCGACGAAATATGGCATGCCGGCGACATCGGCGACATCAGCGTAATAGCTAGACTTGAAGGGATATGCCCAGTAGTGAGAGCCGTACACGGAAACATCGACAACGGCATAGTGAGACGTCGATGCCCCGAAGTACTCAACTTCACCATTGAAGGCATCAACGTTCTGATGACCCACATTGGAGGCTACCCCGGGCGATATGCCCCAGGCATGCGACGCATGATCATCGAGTATCACCCACACCTCATGGTCGACGGTCATTCCCATATTCTGAAAGTAATGTATGACAACGAACTGAACTGCCTGCACATCAATCCAGGTGCAGCCGGACACCACGGCTGGCAGAAGGAACGCACCATTGTAAGACTCACAATCGATGGTACCGACATGCACGACCTTGAAGTGATAGAGCTTGGCAAAATTAAAATTTAATCCCCCATTATTTATGAAACACACCTATTTTTATCCATTGGTGGTAATTGCCACACTATTAACAGCAATGTCGGCCTGCCGAACCACCGAGGCCAACTATCGCACAGCCTACCAACAAGCTACTGCCGGCCGTCGCGACTCAAGCAACATCGACAACACCATATACGACTCGTTCCGACGCAAAGCCATCAAACAGGCACGCATCGTCAACGGTGACACCCTCGAAGTGAAACGCGAGAGGGTAAAGATTCAAGATCCGACACAGGGGCAATCCAACACCCTGCTCCAATCCTATGTCGTGGTAGCCCAATTCAAGCAACTATTCAACGCCCGCTCCATGCGCGACCGGCTTAAAACAGCCGGATACCCCGATGCCACGCTTCTCGTGAACGGCGAGCCCCTCTACTATGTAACATTAGGCGGTGGTGACACACAAGCCTCAGTAGAACTCCTGGACAAATTCACAAGCAATCAGGCTATCACAGCCAAGGCTCCCTATCCACTCATTCTCGAGCCTATCAAATAAGGACCTGACTCATATCGCCCACACCCACACTGCACGCATTGACATCAAGACATTTTTGCAACAACCTATTGCATAACTCACATTTTTAGGGTTAATTTGCACATATTTTCAAACATAAACACCGATGGAAGAACTTAAGATAAGCGATGTATATCGCGCTCAACAAGTGCTCAGCGACGTAGCCCGTCACACACGTCTTGTAGGACCTACTGCCATAGTAAAAGATGCCCAAGTGTATCTCAAACCCGAGAACCTTCAACACACCGGCTCATTCAAGCTGCGCGGAGCATACTTCAAAATATCCCAACTCAGCCCCGAAGAGAAAGCCAAAGGTGTGATAGCCTGCTCGGCCGGCAACCACGCCCAGGGCGTGGCTCTCGGAGCTGCACGCAACGGCATCAAAGCCCTCATATGCCTGCCGGCCGGAGCCCCACTATCAAAAATTGAAGCAACAAAGGCTCTCGGAGCTGAAGTGTGCCTCGTTGACGGTGTGTATGACGACGCTTACAACAAAGCGCTTGAGCTCCGTGACAAGGAAGGCTACACATTCGTCCACCCATTCGATGACCCACTCGTTATTGCCGGACAAGGAACCATTGGACTCGAGATTCTGGAAGAAATGCCCGACATTGACGCCGTGGTCGTTCCCGTAGGTGGCGGCGGACTCATCTCGGGTGTAGCATTCACACTCAAGACACTGCGACCCGATATCAAGGTATATGGCGTACAGGCAGCCGGAGCACCAAGCATGGAGAAATCACTGGAAGATGGCAAACGCATACGTCTCGACTCAGTAGCAACCGTTGCCGACGGTATTGCCGTCAAAGAGCCCGGCACTCTCACATTTGACGCATGTCAGCGCTATGTCGATGAGATTGTCACCGTAACCGAAGATGAGATTGCAGCCGCAATCCTCGCCCTGATTGAAAAACAGAAAATCGTGGCCGAAGGAGCCGGAGCAGTCTCCGTTGCAGCTGCCATGTTCAACAAAATACCTATCAAAGGCAAAAAAGTCGTGTGCATAGTTTCAGGAGGTAACATCGATGTATCGATTCTCAACCGCGTCATAAACCGCGGACTCATCAAGAGCGGACGAGTATGCAACCTGTCGCTCGACCTCAACGACAAACCCGGACAACTGTCTGCCGTATGTGACATAATCGGAAAACACGGTGGAAACATCATCACTGTCACACATGCCCGCACCAATACCAAAGGCATCAACGACTGCATGCTCCACGTAGAGATGGAAACACGCAACAACGACCATGTAAAAGAAATCAGGGACGCACTCGACAAAGCCGGGTTCCAGATTCTTTAACAATACAACGACACCATTTATGAGCATCTACCGCCAGCCTATACAGACCGGTGATAGATGCTCATAAAATTACAGGACAATTGATTATCAGGCCATAACCGACCGACAAAAGCTTCAATAGTTCCAATAGATTAAAAGTACAAAAAAATAAGCACTGAAAAATTTGTTCATATCGACCCAATCAACTACCTTTGCACATGATAAGCGCATGTGGCGTAATGGTAGCCGCGTTAGACTTAGGATCTAATGGCCTCAGGTCGTGGGGGTTCGAGTCCCTTCATGCGCACAGAGCTCCTTCCTCACTATTGTTATAATAGAGGAAGGAGTTTTTTTGCACCGATTTCAATGAAACAATTTTGGGGGCAAGCGGAACTTGTAAACCATTACGCGGGATTTGTAAAATCATAGACAATCATGGGTCGGGATTCCTTACCGTAATATATTCGAACTTCCTCCTCCGTTATCCCTAAGTTCATTGGTGACATTTAGTTTTCGGCCATAATTGAACGTGTATGATACTGTCAAAGAAATTCTACGGTGATAATCGGCTCCGCATTGTGTGATTTTACTATCGAACCATTTTGATTGGAATATGTCATCGCTGATTTTCCATGATGAATGGAAGATGTTTGCGGCCGTGATCT
>JAMPBP010000017.1 GCA_023666645.1 Clostridiales bacterium | reverse complement strand
CCGCAATGGCCAAGGGATTTTAAGTCCCTCGTGTCTACCATTCCACCATTCGAGCGGCCATTTAACCCCATGCCGGGGTTGAAAACGTGGGCAAAGATAAAACTTTTTTATAATAAAATCAAAGTATTGTGCCGTAAATTTGCCTAATTCATTCCGCTTTATTCTTCATCATAGCCTCAATACGACCATGTATTCACCCTGGCTGCCAGCTCCTATGTAATACTGTTGCAATCCGTAGCCATAGTCGTGGGCCGGGCCGCTCAGCGGCACGCCGTAATTGGTGAATATGTCATAGACGCTGTGGCATTTTGGACAATAAGCTTTGGATGCTTCTTCGTCAACAACGATGCGCACATCGGTCTTGCATTCTACGGGACATGATAGGTCGTAGGCCTTGGGGGCTCCGAGTATGTCGCCAACAATCAGTATGCCTCCGAATCCGGTCTGCGACAGGGCGGTGTAGGGAAAGTTGGCCGGCTGGCGCTCGCTCTTGATGTAGCGGCGGTAGTCGAGTGCCCCTGGCACGCCATATGTGTTCCACTCGGCAATGGTGTTGAAAGATAGTCTCACCGGAGCCGGTGGAATGCGGTCATTGTCTATGTGGTCACAGGCTGTCGACAACGCGACAAGGCATGTAAAGAAAAAGAGCGTTGATTTTTTCACTTTCCGAGTTGGGCCATTGTCTCGCCGAATTTGTCGGCTACCTGTTGCAATTTAGGTCCTACTATAGTGCGTACCATCATCGGGAGTTCTATGTCCAGAACAGTGGCGACCTCGGTCGTCGACTCAGTGATGGACTTAAGGTTGATGGTCATGCCCAAAGGAAGCGGTGACTTTGACGCCTTGAAGACGATACGTGTGGGCTGTACACGCTCCACAATTTCAAATCTTATCTCGCCTACCTGGGGGTTGACTATGGTTATGGAGTTGTCGTCAAATTTTATCTCTCCAACTTCTCCTGCTTTGTTGTTGCCGTTTTTCAGTACGTCCTCAAGGGCCGACAGATTGGCAAACCTGTTGTATAGGTCGTCGATGGGACGATCTATAACAGCAGGCTTTCCTGTGTATTTTGACATTGAATATAGTTGTTGATTATGGTATATGGTAACCTTGCCGCTTGATTACTTGCTGGGTGTCCAATTGGCCGGGTCTTCACGCCACTTAGAGAGTGTCTCTACATCCTGGGTGCGTATGTACTTGGTCTCGAGGGCGGTCTTGAGCATTGCATCGTAGTTGCTGAGCGTGAGAAGTTTTACGCCGGCGTTTTCGAAAGCTTTGACAGCGATGGGGAAGCCATAGGTGAAGATGGCTGCCATGCCTATTACCTCACATCCAGCATTGCGTAGGGCTTCAACAGCTTTAAGGCTGCTGCCTCCGGTCGAGATGAGGTCTTCGATGACAACTACCTTTTGTCCCGGTTTTACATTGCCCTCGATGAGGTTCTCCAATCCATGGTCCTTGGGTGTGGAACGTACATAGACAAATGGAAGTCCGAGTTGGTCGGCTACAAGAGCTCCCTGGGCGATGGCTCCGGTAGCGACACCGGCGATGGCATCGGGACGCTCAAAATTCTCCATGATAAGACGGCACAGCTCGATTTTTATGAATGTGCGTATCTCGGGATAGGATAATGTGGTGCGGTTGTCGTTGTATATGGGAGAATTCCAACCCGATGCCCATGTGAATGGATTGTCGGGCTGAAGCTTTACGGCACTTACTTTCAAGAGTTTTTCTGCCAGGAGACGATCTACGTTTTCCATGCTTGTAGAGTTTTTGATTTGTATATTATGGATTCTTTGTTGCAAAGATACGAAACAGGCTCGAAATAGCGCCTATTTCAAGCCTGTTTTGTAATTAAAAAAATATTAAAATACAGTGACAGTGAGTGGAGCATAGCTCCGGGAAGATCACATTGTCGCTACAAAACCGCCGTTGGGTTGCATTGTTACCTTGGGCGCTTTTTTGCCGGCTGTGATGGTTTCCTTAACGGGGTTGCTGTCTTTGTCGTCGTGCCACACTGTCAGGGCTTGGCCTTTTGAGATTCCTGGTAGTTCGACCTCTATGGGTTGGTCGGTGGCGTTGATGCCGGCTGTATACCATGTGTCGCCATGACGGCGTGCCAGGACTACATATTTGCCGGGATAGCCATCGATGAATCGTGTCTCGTCCCATACGGTGGGAACTCCTCGCATGAATTCAAGGCATATTTCGGGAGCATCGGTGAGATTGTTTGGGGTGAGAGCGAAGTTTTGTGCGGGGTTCTGGAACAGGACGGCTGTGGCGAGCTCGAAAGCGTCGCTGGTGACGCGGTGATTGCCGGAGTTGTTGTCACGGTTCAGTCGCTTGTTGAGAATGGTGCCTCCAAATTCCATGGAGCCCACAGTGTTGCGTATGAAGGGATGTAGTGTTGCATTGAATGCTTCGTTATCACAGAAATGCTGGTTGAAATAGATGTTTTCGCTTGCCAGTACAGCCTCGCTGCCTATGTAGTTGGGGTACATGCGTTCCCAGCCTCGTGGCAGTGTGCAACCATGGAATATCACCATTAGTCCATTATCATCGGCGTCGGAAAGGATAGCCTCATACAGCCTCATGGTTTCCTGCTTGTCACCGCCAAAGAAATCAACCTTGATTCCCTTCACGCCTATATCGTGGAGCCATTTCATCTCGCGTTTGCGCGCGATGGGGTTGTCCATGTAGTTTATTGGACTTTGCTCGATATCGTTCCAGTAGCCCGACGAACTGTACCACAATATTAGGTCAACCCCTTTGGAATTGGCATATTCGACTAATTCGGGAATACGATCCCGCCCTATGTTTTTGTCCCAGAAGTTGTCGATGAGTATATACTCGTAGCCCATGGCGGCTGCAAGGTCTACATATTTTTTCTGGTCGTCCATGTTGATGCTGTTGTCCTGCCATATTATCCAGCTCCATGTGCCACGGCCCGGTTTGTATTGATGCTCGGTCTCGTAGAGAGGTTCGACGAGATTCCATGGGATTGTTGTCTCAACAATTGGAGCGAGGTTGTTGCCTACTGTTATTGTACGCCAGGGCGTGTGTCCCGGAAGAGCCATGGCGGCACCGGTATTGCCGTTGCCGTTGTTTTCCCCTGGCATAGGGAATGCGACGGTATAGAGCCCATCGAGCTGATAATCGCTCATGTGGGAGGCGCAATAGTGGCTGTCGACTCCTGTTTCCGATACCAAAACCCAGCCGTCGTTATTTATTTTGAACAGACAGGGGAATGTGTAGCCGTGGCCATATTGGGATGGCTTGTCCATGGGGGCGTCAACGGTGTACTCCTCTTCATATGAAGGCTTTGTGCGCTTCCAGCCTATCATGGGGTCGCTTTGTGGTGTGAGGAAAGTTGTGGTGCCGGTGGGAAAGCGGAATCCAGATGCCTCGCTATTGATGTATATCGAGCCGGTATCACCTTCTTTGGGTAGATTGTAGCGGAATGCCACGTCGTTGTCTGACACGACAAATGTCACGCTCCACTTCAATTTTTTATCGCTTTTACCCAGAGGGGTCACGAAGTCGACGGTGGCCTCATTGGCGGTGAAGTGTATGTGGCTTTTCTTGATGCGGTCCTGTGTGTATTTCTTGTCAATTGGTGTTATGGTGCCCGGTGTCATGCTTTCGGCGGTGATCATCTCGCCTATATTGGTCGAAAGGCCCAGCGGTGAGTTGCGCAGCATGGTTTTACCATCGAGTGTAATGTTGTAGCAAGGTGTCTTACCCTTGTCGATGTCGATATTGACAAGTAACGAGCCGTTGGGGCTTGTTATTTCAAAAGCATGGAGCGATATGACTGTCATGATTCCCGACAGGCATAGTGATATACGTTTTACCATGGTATTTTCAGATATTTAAAAATAGAGGGTATTAAAATGTGTTTTGATAAATAAATCTGAAAATTAGTTTAATCAGATTAATAAGTTTGTGCAACTATTATTAATGAGAGGGAGGGTGGGGGAGTGGTGGCTGGCATTGTTAAAGCGAGAATCGTAGTCGCTCCTGTGTGGAAGAGATGACTGCGGTTCTCGCTTGAATTTTTCAATAAAATATTTAGCTCCACTCAATTAGATAGTTGTTGAGCGATATTATTGCCAATTTATTTTACTTTGTTGTCGAGCTCGGCTCCGGCTTTGAACTTGATAGATTTGCGAGCGGCGATTTCGATTTTTTCCTTTGTGCGGGGGTTGATGCCAGTGCGGGCGCCTTTCTCTGTAACGGCAAAAGTGCCGAAGCCGAGGAGCGCAACCTTTTCACCGGCAGCGAGGGCATCGCCTATAGCATTGATTGTTGCGTCAAGAGCAGCCTTGGCGTCTACCTTTGAGAGATTTGTCTGTTCGGCAATTGCATTTACGAGTTCTGTTTTGTTCATAATGGTTTGTTGTTTATTAAGGTTTATTTCTTGAATGCCATTAGTCAATGCTTAGCACCTCTTAAAAAAGGCCTATTTTGAATATTACGCAAATATAAATATAGTTATTGAATAACCGGCAAAAAATAATAAAAAAAATCAAAAAAATGTATGATGGAGATGTTGATTGTGGATTGTTGATAGGGAGGTCGATGTAGATTACGATTTGGAAGTGGCTTTGGTAAAGGCGGGCAGGTGTCTATTTGCTTTTTCTCAGGCCACCGGCTATTACGAGCATTACTGATGTCAGTATCAATACAAGGCCTGTTGTGTCGCGTCCTGTGAGTTGCTCTCCGAATACCAGCACGCCACACAGAACTGCTGTCACAGGTTCAAAAACACCCAATAATGCTACCGGGGTAGAGCCTATGCAATGTATGGCGGCAGCTGTGCATATCAAAGAAATCACTGTGGGCAGCAATCCAAGCGCCACTAAGTTGCCCCATAGCCAGGAGTTCTGTGGTATTGCTACTTCCCCTTTCCAGGCTACCTGTGCTATGAAAATCAATGAACCGAAAAGAAGCAGATGGAATGTAAGCCTGTTGGATGGAATATGGGCCAGGGCCGACCGGTTGATTCCTACCAGGACAATGGCATATGACAATGCCGAGGTCATTACCCATAACACTCCCACGGGGTCGAGCGATGCTCCTGGCTTACCATTGTAAAGGCATAGGAGCCCCACGCCCGCCAGCAGCAGGCATGTCCCTGTGAGCCGGGTGAATTTCTCATGATATAACACGGTCATGATTACGGCTACCATGAGCGGATAAACAAACAGCATTGTTGATGCAATGGAGGCTTCCATACAGTTGTAGCTCTCGAAAAGTGACAATGAGGAGTAGCCCATAAGAAGTCCGGTGATGAGTAGCGGGAGAAATTCGTTGCGTTTGATTGCGATTCCTTCACCGCTGAGCAGTGCGATGACAAGTATCATAGGTAGGCCTGTAAGGTAGCGGAATAACAATACCGATGAGGCGTCCATCCCGTCGGCATATAAAGGTAATGTGAACAGCGGATTGAGACCATAGGTAGCGGCTGCCACGATGCCAAGTGTGTATCCCTTGATGTTTCTTCCTAATGTCATAAGCAATTTAGAGAGTCTTTAGTGTGGCCTTTTTTGAGGCGTACAAAGGTAAGGATATTTTGGCAAAGAATGTGTCGCTGTTGGGTGTAAATAATGCGGACATCCTCGGTGGCCACCGAGGATGTCCGTGTTTTTGGAGATTTTGAGTTCCTATACTTGAATAAAGGTTTTGGTGTGAGGAAGGAGGTGTGTTTTCCAATAGTGTTCAGTCGATTATTTGTTGTAGTCGGCAAGCATTACCTGTAGTTTTTGACGGGCGAAAAATATGCGGCTTTTGATTGTGCCGAGTGGAAGTCCCATCTTCTCGGCAATCTCATTGTATTTATACCCGGCCACATGCATGGAGAAGGGAATACGGTATTCATCACTGAACGAGTTGATGGCTGCACCTATCTCTTTGACCGATATTGAACCTTCGGGGGTGCTTATTCCTGAATCCTGGGGGAGATTGAGGTGATACAAATCTTCGGTCTGATCAATGATTGTGGCTGATCTTACAACCTTGCGGTAGTTGTTGATGAAGATGTTGCGCATGATTGTGAACACCCAACCCTTGAAATTGACATTGTCGACATATTTGTCCTCGTTGTCGAGTGCTTTCAGGGTTGTGTCCTGAAGCAAATCGTAGGCGTCGTCCCGGTTGTTTGTGAGCATATATGCAAAATTTAGCAGATTGCTTTGGAGGGCGAGAAGCTTTGTCTGGAAATTCTTGGAACTCATAGTCGAAACATTTAAGGGTTGTTGTATTATTAATTGTGTTACGTTTTGTAACGTTCACGTTGCAAATATACAACATATTTGTAACTTCCAAAAATTTTTTCTCTTTTTTTTCAAAAAAAATGAAAAAAAATTTCAGCAAAATTTTAATATGCTGAAATACAATTATTTACAAAAGATATAAAATGATGAGTTTTGATGAGAATCTGTTTTTTGAAAGGGAGATGTTTATGTAATGTAATCCCTTTGTTACGATATAAACTCTTTTCATCATTTGCTTCTGTTACGGGAATCCACCTCTTTGTTACATTGATTGTAACTGTTGTAACAATTGTTACAATGGACGTCGCTCAAATGCATCGATGAAGCTTTGGGGTGTGCTGTTATATATGTTTACCCCGCGGGTGCGTGCCCAAAACTCAATTTCATGGTAGGCCTTGAATGCCACATAATAGCTGTGGAAAAGGGCATGAAGCGGTATGTCGGAATACAGAGCCTTCACACGTGATTGTTCGTGGTCATTATCGGCATAGTAGTGGGGGAGATTTGTAACAACGCGATTGTTGTCGTCGACCCATAGTGAGCGGGTCCAGGAATGGTCGGCACCCACAAGGAATATCTCTTTATATCCGAGCCATATACCTATCATTATTGATGGAATAAGCACGTTGCGGGGGCGTGGCATACCCCATTTGTTATTAAAGGCGATACGGCATAACCAGTGGCTGCCTTCTATACCAATGGCATTGAATCTCATGATTTTTATCCTGTCATTGCCTATGAGTGACTCTACCATTGATGGTTTACATGGAATGAACAGTGTCATGGGCCAGTCGACTTTTTTCAGGTTGGCCATCAATGACGATACGTTGGGATCGTTGGGCGAAGAAAAGAAATGGGGATCGGCGAGGGTATAGTAACGTGGCTTGATATCAAAAAACTGAGGTGTATTGGCGGCGAAATTGACAGCCATGGTGTCACGCCCTTTGAGGAGACTGTCGCGTTGCTCAATGACCTTATTCAGTGATGGACCATTACCCATGATTACCAGCTGCCTACCATCGGATCTTTGCCTATGGATTTTTACCGGCCGCGACTGCAGAAGCAGTTTACCTATGCTTTTTATTGTATTAAAGAGATTGTTCATCATAGATGTGGTTGCGTAGATACTCCACAACACTGACCGGCTTGAAATTCATCTCGTCGGTCAGCTTTGTTCCTGAGAATGTGAGAGTGTCGAGCTGTCGCTGGAGCATGGCGCTGTCATAGCCTGTAACTGGAATAAAGTCGCCTATCCTTGCCATGATGCGGGCTTTCTTGGGCGTCAACGAGTAGATGCGCTTGTTATCGAGTCGCCATGCCAGTGCTTCCGAGAGTTCATGCATGGTAGGGTTGTGATTGTCGGTGACATTCCATGTGACATCGTGCCCCATAGCCATGACGGCGGCCTGGGCCAGTGAGGTGGCATGAATGGTGCTCACACGGGCATCGTCGTCGCCCACATGACGGTAGGTGCAGCGGTATATGCGGTTGACCAACCGTCTCATTTCGCCTCCCATTCCGGTGCCTACGACATGTGGAGCACGTAGAATGGCAAGTTTGACACCTTGGGCGGCACACCATTTCTCAAGCATCAACTCTACTTCATATTTAGATTTGGCATAAGGGGTGACCGGCTCACAAGATGTTTCCTCGGTTATATTTTCCCCACGGTCAAGCCCATAGACATCGCAGGTGGAGATATATACCATGCTCCCTGGCACGCCGTTCTGCTCCAGTGTCGACAACATGTTACGGGCCGCAGTGGTTATCCAGCTGCAGTCGCGGTCATAAAGCCGAGATGTGGAGTCGCATAGTATCACGCTCTCCATGGCTGCCGGCAGGGTGGCCGGCGATTGCCTCAGATCGGCCTTTATGCCTGCCATATCGCCTGTGCCTAATAGCCACACATTGGCTTCCTGACCATATTTATGGTCAAGTTCCCGAAACAGGTAGGGTGCGAGGAAATCGTCGGCCCCGGTTATGAGTATTTCATGCTTTGTCTCCATAGGAATGGTTGTAACGAGTGAGGATAGTATTGGTCAGGGAGTACTGATGATTTGGTCATTGTATAGTCGGCCTTCGAGCGCTCCTGCTACGTTGCGAAAATTTGAACCGGTCAGGTACTGTTCGATAAATTCGATATGGCGCCGGCGGTGCAGATCGGTGCCTATGAAATCGACAAGGTCATTTTTTAGAAGCCAGTGGGCGGTGTTCATTATTTCCTTGCCATAGTAACCGCCGAAACTCATCAGGTTGCACTGGAACAGCACGCCATTGTTATGCAATTCTTTGTAGCGGTTGTGGTTGCCTGTATAATATATGTATCGCTCAGGGTGGGCCAGCACCGGTGTGAAGCCTTTGGCCGATAGTCCGAAAAGCACCTCGTCGAGGTCGATCGGTTCGTTCATGAAATTGTTTTCGACGAGAAGGTAATTATTGGACAAGGGTCTCACGAGCCCTTTTTCAAGGCATGAGAGGAAGAAACTGTCGATACGATACTCGGCCGATGGGGTTAGCAACTCGATCCCTATACCAGCCTCACGGGCACCGGCCACCAAAGCCCCGTAGGCGGGGTCAATGGTGGCCGGAGTATTTTCGTAGGTATCCTCTGTCACGTGGGGTGTGGGTATTACACGTTCTATACCCCATTTCTCCATGTGTCGGAGCAGGGTTAGAGAGTAGTCGACCGACGGGGACCCGTCATCGATGCCCGGCACTACGTGGCAATGGACATCGGTGCTGAATGGCAGCCGAGCCTGAGCTTTAGAATGTCTCTTTAGCCAGGAAAACATGCTGTCACTTAGTTATTTGTGTTTGGCTTGGTGTCGGGGATAATCTTGAGAACGGCACTTACTCTGTAGGTCCCCTTGAGTTTCTCTGTGTCGATGGTGCATGTGAAGCTTACATATTGTGTACCGTCATAGGTTCCCGTCATTGAGAAATCGGTAATCTTGTAGTTGGGGTAGGGTGTTCCTCCAATCTGGGGTGTGAGCTCAGATGCCGACAGATTGTAGGAGGAGAGGTTGAGCGAGAACGGTATGGAGGGGAATATCATGTTCATCGCAGGCATATTCTCGGCAAATTTTGCTCCGTAAGCGCCAAAGTTGGCTTTGCGGGTCTCGGGATCGAAGGCTACGGCATAGTAGGTCGACAACTGTTCGTTGGTGAAAATTTTACCATCCTGGTCGGTTACAGTTGTTGTTCCCCAGTACACTGCCGGTGTATAGATCACTCGGGCTGAGTAACGGTCATCGATATTGAAACTCAATGTGAAGATGGGGTACTGGGCACCGTTGTAGTAACGGTTGTAGTAGGTGAAATCGACATTGGTGAGAGAGTGGGACTGAGACCCAGACTGTGTGGCATAGGAGGGGAGTGTCAGAATCATTCCACCCTTATCGTTGTAACGTATTCTCTGGTCTTTGATGTCGAACGATACAAAAGTGCCGTTGGGCAGCTGTAGGTTTCCTACCGATATAGTGATAGTGCCATTGTCGTAGTTGTTGCTCAACTTATATGTAGCACCCTTGGTGAGGCGTGTATCACCGGTGACATTATCGCTGACATAGGTCATGGTGTAGTTGCTGAAGTCTGATTTCACGCTGTTGGAGGAGTCTCCAAGACATGAGCTGAGGCCAAGAGCCGCAACAGCTAATAGTAAAATGTTTAGGATTTTCATCTGCTTAAATACTATAAAACATTGATTTATATATTGCTTATCGTTGAACTGCAAGGTGCATGGCGCTCCTTGCCAATTCAGTGGCACAAAAGTAGACATTTATTATCTCATCGACAAGAAGCCGTTACCCAATAATCTATAATAATGCCAGTACGTCACCCAATAAATGTTAAGACACTCTCCCGATGATAGAAAGATAATAACGAATCATCGGTGATCGCGGCAGCCTATGGTTATGGCTCTTAAAGGGAGCAGGGGGTTAACGGTTGACCGCGATTGCGGTTGGAATCTGCAGGTGCTTCATGTTGTGGCCGAAGAATGGGCGCTCGCCCACTTGTGTGAATCCTATGTAGCGGTAGAGGCGTTCGGCATTGGGATTCTCGAAGTCCACGAGCAGTCCTACTGTGTCTTTTCCTTGCTCACGGGCTCGCTCGATCATCGACGATATGAGTTTACGGCCTATGCCACACCCTCTGTACCGCTTATCGACGGCCAGGGTGTCGAGATAGTATTCCCCCGGTCCGGTCTCATCGTCGGTGATGATGATGTCGGGGTGATATTTCCGTATCACTTTCAGTGAGCCGTCACGTAACCGGTCGAGGTGTGCTCCGTCATATCCTACGATCACTCCGGCCGGCTCGTTGTCTATCTCAGCTATCAAGGCGTTGCGATAGCTGTACTGGGAATCGGGAGTCGATGCAATTTCGGCAAACACATCGACGGGATTCCCGCCTGTGTATTCGCGTGAAGTGTCAATTCCTATGGCCTCGGCTACGGCGTGGCCTATAAATGTCGCGTCATCGGGGCGCGCGTTTCTGATGATTACTCGTTCACAAAGATTCTGTTTCATGATCAAAGGTTGTTGCTTTTACTGTAGGCCTTTTTTTGTGGGGACGCGGAAGCACCATCTCTGGAAGCAGGAAGAAAATCGCCATCATGGAGAATAGCAGACCGCCCATCGTTCCGGCGGCGAGCGGGAACCAGAAGCCTTGCTGTGTTTCCCCAATGAGGAATGGGATAAATCCCAGCACTGTCGATAGCACGGTGAGCAGCACGGCGGTAATCTTCACTCTGAAAGCTTTGAAATACAGTGCTTGAGGTGAATGGTGAGAGTAGCGTGCTCTCAAGGCGTTGAACTCGTTGATGATGTATATGGCAGCGTTGACCGTTATGCCACACAGGAGGATGAAGGCCGCAAATCCTCCCTGGTCAAATTTCAGTTCAAATATATAGAATGTGAGGAACACTCCTATAAATGATACTGGAATAACAAATATAATGGCGAGTGGTTGTCGCAGGGAGTTGAAAAGGATGGCCGAGACAAAGAAGATGATTACTGCAATGAGGGCCAGCAGTGCATATTGCTTTGCGTCATCACCGAAGCGCCATTGGTAATCGTGGCGTTCGGCCCTGTAACCTATGGGTAGGATTTTGTTGAATTTCTCGACGGTGCGGTCGAGCAGTTTGTTGCCCTGTGTGCTTGAGCCTATGTACTGATACTGGAGGCAGAGCACATATTCCTGATTGTATTTCACAATGTCTTTGGGGGCTTGTCGCTTCTCGATGGTGGCGTAGTCACCGAGCTTGATGTTGCGCGAGCCCAGTTTTACCGGGACATTCATGAACGACCATACATCGCGGTCGCGACTGCTTGACGACATGCGTATGGCCTCGTTGCCGTGGGCTGTCGTTAGGGTCCAGGCCAAGTTATTTCGACCAAGTTCGTTGGAGATGGCGTTGAAAAGCATGGCGACTGTGAGTGAATCTTTCACAAGGCGTTCTTTGTCGATGTCAAGATAAAACTCAGTGTAGTCATCTTTCCAATAAGAGAATTCGGAGTTTATCACAACTTCCTTGATGCGGCGGTGGCTTTCAAGGGTGTCCCTCAATTCCTCGGCGTGGGAGTATAGCTCATCATAGTTATAGCCGGTGAGTTTGATGCGGTATTCACCGGCGCTCTCCCTTACATCGTTGTTGAACCCTTGGTCCTCGAGTCCATACACCCCCCAGCTGCCGCCACCCAGTGTTAGCGCTTTGGATATGATATCGGCCTTGAGGCGGTAGGGATAGCCGGTTCTTTGCCTGTCGGGTTTGAAATAGACCGTTATGCCTCCGCGCTGAGGTCCATAAACGTTGGTCTGAAATTGCCTTATCCCATCCTGGTCGGCAAGGAAGCTTTCCATTTTCTTGATGAGTGCGTTCATTTGCCCGAGGGTAGCTCCGCTGGGCAAGGTAGCGTTGATGGAAAGGACAGGTTCACTATTGCCACCGCTGTAGTATCTACCATCTCTCACTTTCTCGGCAAAGAGACGTAATGACCCTCCCAGACAACGGTCGACCCATGGCTTGATATTCTCGCGGTAATTATTGGTTCCAATGCTTTTGTTATAGGTCTGGGCCCAGAATCCGTCACCGTCAATCTTGTCGGGCAGCATGAACACAGGGATACCAAAGGCCAGGATAAACACCGCGTAGACCCATCGCCGGTAGCGACACAGAAAATGAACGGTCGACTCGTAACACTTCATCAGCATAAGGCCGGCATGACGCGCCCGGCGGCCATGATGTTTCTTCAACTTTATTTTCATGCGTACCACAAGCGCCGGAACAAGCATCAGCGAGGTGAACAGTGAAATTGACAGATTGACTATCACGACAATGACGAAGTCCTTGAGACTCAACATTGTTTTTTCATCGAGGAAAAACACAACCGACAGGGCACCCACTGTAGTGAGGGTAGCGGCAAGCACTGCCGAGAATGCTTTGAGATCGTGGCGGCGAGTAACATGCTCGGTCATCACTATCAGATTGTCGATGACGAGGTTCAGTGATATTGTGATGCCTGCAAGCGAGTAAAGTTGTATCTCGACTTTCAATAGATAATAGGCTACAAACGCTATGGCCATATTGATGGCAAGACCTATTGTAATGAGAAGCATGTAGCGCCAGCTGCGTGTCATCAGTGCAACAAAGAGCAGGAGAATGAGTACCGTGAGCCCGGTGCGGAAATATATGGTGTCGAGTTCCTTGGCTATATTCTCGCTGCCATCGTAACTCAGATTCATCATGAATCCCCGGGGAAGGGTCATCGATGCCAGGCACTCCTTGACCTTGTGGCTCACTTCAATCTGGTTGGCATCGTCGGTCGATGTGATGTTGAGATAAATCGAATTGAGTCCATTGATGCGGAAATAGCGTGTAGGGGTCGATTCGAGATGTGAGCAGCGTGCTATCTTGTCGAGGGTGACAATCTTAGAGCCTTTGCGTGCCACTATGATGCGTGAGAGGTCGAGGGTGTCGGTACCTGACACATTGGCGATTACTATGCGGGTCCAGTTGCTCGGGTCATCACTTTTGAGCGGCGCCATCTTTAGAAATTCTGAACCGTAATAGGCTGATAGTGCATCGTTCACCTGTAATGGGGTGATTCCGAGGTCGGCCATCATGTGACTGTCATATTCTACGGCCCATTCCATGGGTGTAGCTCCCGATAGTTCTACCTTCGCGACACCGGGAATGCGGCTGAGACGTGGTTGAATGTTTTCCTCGGCATATTTCATTATACGTGCCGGCATGATGTCGGCATTGACAGTGTAGCTCATGAACGGCCGGGAGGCGGTAGCGTCGACCTGTCGGGTCTCGATGTAGGGATACGACAGATTGTCGGGCAGGCTGCTCCAGATTTGTCTCACAATCATGGCAGCTTCAAAGCGTGCTGTCTCAAGGTCGGTGTTACGGTCAAATTCGAGAGTGATGTAACCGCGCCCGGTGCTCGACCGTGAATCGATATATTTCACGCCATTCACGCGGCTCAGTGCCGATTCGAGGCGCCCGGTAACCTCCGATTCTACCACCCGTGACGGAGTGCCGTTCATCGAGAATCCTATGCCTATTGCCGGCAAGCTCTCTGAAGGAACGAGTTTTACGGGTAACAGAGGCATCAGTGCACACCCCAGCAATGCCATAGCCACAAAGCTGACCATGATTGA
The DNA here is from genome assembly GCA_023666645.1 of Clostridiales bacterium. Taxonomy (GTDB): domain Bacteria; phylum Bacteroidota; class Bacteroidia; order Bacteroidales; family Muribaculaceae; genus JAAVFS01. The sequence continues at coordinate 14,645 of JAMPBP010000017.1, read as the reverse complement.
AAATCCCGATTTGCCCAATGATATCCCTGTTTTCATACAATGGTTTGGCTATGCCCACTTTGTTCAGTCGATTCCTATCTCGCGGTCAAACAATATGGATATGGGTTGTTTCATCTCGAAGTCAAACAGTGTGAGCTTGCGTATCTTGTAATAACTCAACCAATAGTTCTTTAGCGAGTTGATATAGTTGCGGCTTGCTTCCTGCTGTCGGTTATGGGCAAGCGTGAGGCTATTTATGTCGGCCTTGCCTATTATAAAGCGCTGACGTGTCTGGCTATAGGCCATGTCGGCAAGGTCGAGGGCCTCGACGGCGCTCGACACTAACCGTTGCTGAGTAGAAAAGTCGTTGACTGTCATGGTCACGTCCTGCTCGACTGTCAGCTCCTCCTGGCGCGCGGCAATCTCGGCCACATTGAGGTTGTTGACAGCTGTGTTGACCTTTCCTTTGCGCACACCCCAGTCGACCAGCGGAATGGATACCGTCAGCGACACCAGATCCTGTCGCATGAGGTTCTGATAGGCTGTGCCCAACTTGTTGGCTACCTGGTTGAAGCCCACGCTGGCATTGATGGAGGCGTTGAATCGGGCTTCGGCCTTGGTACGGCTCACATCGCGTTGAGATTCAAGTACGTTTTGCCGGTGTTGCAGCAGTGACGGATTGTTCTCGCGGGCATATTGCAAGGCATCGCCCAGTAGTATATCCATGGCGAGTGGTTTGCCCGGCATCTTTACTTCAATCTCGGTGTCTGTGTCCATTCCCAGATATGAAGCCAGAGCAAAGCGTGCGCGCTTCACATCGATGCGGGCATTCTCCAGTGTGTTCTCAGCGTTGACTTTGTCGAGTTTAAGCGTGAGAAGGTCGGCCTGTGAGATGGAGGCTATCTTGAACCTACGTTCGCCAACGATATAAAGTGTGTCACACGAAGCGAGATTGTCCTTGGCCAGATTGTATTCCGACTGGGCCAGCGCCAGTGCAAAGAAGTAGGTGACCACATCCTCCGCCACGCTCTCCATGTTGTAGATGAACTGACGCTTGACCTTCTCATAGGCTACCGGCTCGATTTTCTTTTCCCATTTAAAGGCATTGAAGCCTATGAGACTTTGCCTGTATCCCATGCGAACGGGAATGCTCGAGAACTGGTTGCTTGTGTAGTCGCCAAAGTTGCGCATATATTCCAGGTCGCTCTCCAGATAAAATGTGCCTCCAAGGAAGTCGACGTTCTGGCTGACTGAGAGACCTGCCGAAGCCATGTAAATCTGCTGCCCGCGAAATACATCGATATTCTCCTCATAGTTGTATCGCTGTGTTATGTAGCGGTTATACTGGGCAGGAGTGATGTCAAGTGTGAGGCTTGGCAGACGGTTGGCCTTGAATGTGCGCCACTGCCAGTAGCCGGCGGCATACAGGTTCTGATAGCGAAACACTGTGAGCGACGAGTCATTGGCAAGTTTGATGGCGTCATTGAGCGACAGTGTCACGCTACGCTGTGCCGCCATTGTCACTGTCCCAAGTAATATAAAGGCGAGAAGGATTGATTTCAATACTGTTTTACCCATTATTTTTAGGATTATATATCATATAATATATGAGCGGAATTATGAAAATACTCACGAGTGTACCCACAATCATCGATCCTATCATGGCTATGGCCAAAGGGCGTTGTAATTCCGACCCCATATCGCTGGTGAACAGCACCGGCACCATGGCAAATATTGTGGTGAGCGATGTCATTATGATTGGTTTGAGGCGTCGCTGTCCTGCTGTATGAATCGACTTGAGCAGGGGCATTCCTCTCTTGCGCAGCTCATTGACAGCATCGAGCTTTAATATCGAGTCGTTGACCACAATACCACATGTGACTATTATGCCTATGGCCGACATGAGGTTCAGTGTCTGGCCGCATATCCACAAACTCAGCAAAGCAAAAGCCACGTCAATAGGAATTTCAAGCAATATGACGAGTGGCTGAACGAAACTTTCGAGCTGGGCACATAATATAAAATACATCATGAGTAGTGATACGAGCAAGATGACTGTTAATTCCTCCATCATTTTGGAATTGGAGAACAGGGAGCCGGTAAATGATACATCAAAGTCATTTTTATCGGTCGCCTCGTGTCTTATCTTTTCCATGACTTGAGTGGCTTCCCCTGTTGATACTTCCATTGCTAAGGGGAAGTACTCGCCACCCTCATCTGACAGGATATTCTTGAAATCGTTGCTCCATGATGTGGATACGATCGCTTTGAGTGGTACCTCAGCAATGTTGCCATGCCTGTCGGGACGTGCCGCCACCAATGTCGACGACAGGACTTCTTCCACGCTCTTTCCCTTGTCAATGATTTTTATAGGGATATAGTCGTTATTGGAACGTAATGTCGCTGTCTGTGAACCTGCAAAGGCTGCCTGTAGCACCCGGTGTACTTCGTGGAAATCAATATTGTATATGGCGAGTTTCTCATGGTCAACGCTGATATTGATCTGCCGACGCAGTGGCACATTGCTTGTCTTCTTGCCGGTGACACGGGCTATGTCATCACTTATTGCCGTTGAACGTTGGACTGCCATTTGGGCATATTCAGGTTTGATAGCAATGCGCGCTTCCAGTGGTGGCTCGTTGCTGGAGAATACTTTTTCAAAAATATTGTCGGGAGCTTGAAATTCATAGCTGCAATCGGGATAGCTGGTTGATAGCAGATTTTTGATTCTCTCCTTCAACATAGCAAGGCTATCGGTGGAGGGCACGCGCAGATATAACTCGGCCTCTGAGACCCCCAGGTCGTTCTCGTCGCTGATTATGAAATCCTGTGTCCCCACGTAAGCCGAGTTCTCGACTGTATAATCCGACACAGCGTCAATGAGAGTTTTGACACGCTGGCGATTCTCGTCGAGATTGATGTTTTCGTTCCAGTCTATACCGAGCATGGTGTCTGAGGCATCGATACGTGGCATGCGTTCGCTCTCGAGTATTGTGAATAGCGGATAGATGGCCATGATCGTCAGGGCGATAAATGCTATGGAGATAGCTTTGTGTCCGAATATGAAGTCAATCCAGCGGTCATACCATCTGATAAGGGAGTCCGGTGATTTTTCATCATGATTTTTGTTCCCGACGGGTGTAATCTTACCATCTTTGAAAAAGAGCTTGTAGAGCACGGGCATCAGGGTTATTCCAACAATGTAGGAGGCTGTGAGGCCTGCTGTGATGGCGAATGCCTGGTCGGAGAATATAGCGCCGGCTATGCCGCTCATGAATACAAGGGGAATGAATACCGCCACGGTAGTCAGTGACGAACTGAGCATCGGAGTAATCATTTCGTTGGTGCCGGCAATGCAGCTTTCGATCAACGGGTAGCCACGCTGTCGGTATTGCGTGATATTCTCGGCTACAATAACGGAGTTGTCGATCATCATACCCACAGCGAGAATAAGTCCGGCAAGCGATATGATATTGATAGTGACATGAAAAAGATAGAAGAGAAGGAAGGTTATGATAACCGCGGCGATGATGGTGATGCCTATGACAAATGGGAGCCTTGCACTGCGCATGAAAAGTGCGCTGACAATGAAAACCAGTATGAGTCCGAGAATGAGATTCTGCTCGAGATTGCTGATTGTAAAATCAAGAAGTGAGGTCTGGCTGCGGCTTTTACTGAATGAGATATTGGGATACATGTCGGCAAAGTATTCCACAGTGTTGTCAATGGCTTTCTCCATTGAAGACATGCTCTCGGCATCATGCTTGATGACGGCCATTGTCACGGCCCGCTTGCAGTTGTAGGTCGAAATGCCGGCTGGAGTCTCCTCGGAGAGTGTCACCCGGCACAGGTCACCCAGGCGGTGTATGCGTCCGTTTTTGAGCAGTGTGATATTGTTGACGTCATGGGGGGTGCGCAGCCGGCTTGATACTTGTATGCTATACTGATAGTAGCCATCCTTGACATTCATGCTGCCCGGGTCGACATTGTTGGCATTGAGTACATTCTCGATATCAGAGATGGTTATACCGGCCGATTTTAGTTTCTCATAGTCGGGCTCCATTCTGAGTTCTTTGCCTGCGAGGCCTGTCATGTCGACCATCGAGACTTCGGGCAATTGCTCAAGACGGCGGCGCACGATGTTGTCGGCGATATCACACAGGTCAAGGAACTCATTGGATGTATCGCTATCTTTCAGTGTGAGTTGGAGATATACTACCGGTATATCGGTAGCGCTTGCTTTGACCGCTTTGGGGCGCTTGGTGTCGCGTGGCAGTGAGTTCATTGCAGCGTCAATCTTTTCATTGACTTCGATGAAGGCCAGGTCGGTATTGACGCCATATTCCATGGTGAGATTGATTATAGCCGACCCGTCGCGAGTCTCGCTGCCTATGTCACTTATGCCCGACACCTGCAGGAGTTGGCGTCGCAAAGGGGTCACCATCGAGTTCTCGAGCTCTCGGGCCGACATGTTCTCACCGGTAACCTGTACCGATATATGAGGTATCGCCACATCGGGTAGCAGTGACACCGGTAATGTCACAAAGGTGACACACCCCAGTATCACCACGGCCAGGAAGGCCATTATGACGGCTATTGGACGTTGCAGCAGGAATCTTACCATAAATGTTTTTTACCAACCTTGTGATTATGAGCTTATTTAAGCATATTGATGCGTTAAGATCTGAGGTATGTTTTGCTTTATCAATATGTTTGAATGAGTTTTGTTCTAATGTGCTGTTTTTACCGTATTCTGAATTTTACCAAGATGGGGTTGGTGAGGTCTGAATCCTTTATTCTTGCGGCCTCATCGGCTCCAATCATAGCATAGAACATGTCGCCTTCTACGAACGATGTAGGCCATGCGTAGGCTGTTTCTCCATTGATATCGAGCGGTATCCCCTCATAGAACTGGCTGAAGCCATAGTCGCCTGTGAGCAGTGCACGGCGGCGGTAAATCAACTCGTTGGTTTCAAGGTCGTATACATCATACACCCTCACCATGCCGTCTATATCGGGATTATCGGGGAGAATGTAATCGACAAACGCATATCGCGAGTTGAAAACAGGCGACATTATTTCGATATATTTCTCATTGGCGCTCTTTAGTTCTTCCCATGTTTCAAATGCACCCCAGTCACAACCATATTTACCCATATTTATGCTTATTTCGGGTATGAGTGTATGTGAGTCGGTGTCGATGCGGTAGATGGTGTCCTTGTCATTGACATAGCTCTTGTTGTTGTATAGCATCACATGGTCCATGCGGTCAGTTGCGAGCGCCCCCCATCTGCGTCCTTTGAGATTGTAAATGGTTGCCAATTCCCATTGAGGGGTATATTGGTAGACTTTCATGTCGCGTACTTTATGAAAGCCGGTCGAGTCGATTGCATAGCTATTGTTGAATGCCAGCCAACTACCATCGGGGAGTGACGTGAACGAGTTTATGGTGTCGTTTCTTACTGAACCGACAAAATTACCTGAGGAGTCGTAGCTCATGATTTTGCCATGGGTGCCGAGCTGCGAGTCAAGTACATACCATTGGCGTGCCTTGCGGTCATATTCTTTATACCATGAACGGGGTGCGTAATCACCGGGACCGCCACCTGAATGATTGAATGCGTTGACAACTTTGCCCGAAGGGTACTCAAAAGTAGCCATCCAGTCACCGTCATACATATAGGCTCGGTCTCCTTCTACGGCCAGGAGGGTAGTGATGCTGCCAAACATTGTACTGTCGGTAAACTCCGGTTCGAAAATATCGATAATTTCCAGACGTGACGACAGGTTGTCGACTTCATCGGTGGTGAAATTCTTTTCAAAGTCTATGACTTTCAGTTCACCTTTATGGGAATCTTTCACAGAACAACCGGAAAGAATGGCGATAGTTGTCAGTGATAAAATAACTGCTTTGTTTTCCATGATTACTGATTGGTTACTTTTAAAGTTTTATTGTTACCGGAGCCTCGTGGGCCAGGTTTTCGTTGCCTTTGATGATGAGGATCTCACCCTCGCTGAGCCCCTCGGTGATTTCGTATGAGTCAAAGTTTTCAAGACCTGTGGTTACATAGTTCCACATTGCCTTGCCGTTGTCGTAGGTGAACACGACCTGGCGTCCAGTGCGCAGCACTACAGCGCTCTTGGGAACAACGATGCGGTTGCCTAAACTGTGGGAACTACGTATTCTCACATTCATACCGTCGACCAGGGAACGGCCTCCGTTGAGATGGGCCTTGACTGTCACATGTCCATTCTCGTCGATCATGGGGTTGATTTCAGTTACATTGCCAGTGCTCGTGTTGCCGCCGTTGTAGGGTGTGACTTCAACCTGTTCACCGGGTTGCACGAGTTGGAGTTCGCTCTCAAGAATGGCAAATTCGACACACATGTCGGTGTCGTTGATTATGCGGCAGAATGGTTCTGAGGCTGATGCCATGCTGTGGGGTGTACCCTTGACATTGGCAATCACCCCGTCAAAAGGAGCTGTGAGTGTGGCGTGCTCGATATCCTTGAGTGTGGTGTTGTAATCGGCTTCGGCCTGTTCAAGTCCACTGCGCACTCTTGCCAGTTTCATTACATTATCGGGAATCACAGAAAGATTATCTGGATTGTAACCTTGGCCTATCAGCACGTCCTGAAGTTCCAGCCGAGCCTGGGCAAGCGCGGCTTCACGGCGCGATTTATCAGCCTCGAGTTTAAACATGTCGAGTTCTGCGAGCGGGTCTCCTTTTTTTACACGTTGACCATTTTTAACCTTAACTTCTTTGATGAGTTCGGTGGAGCGGAAAAACAGTTCTGCGCTTTCTGACGCTTTGACTCTACCGTTACTTACGACGTCGCTTGTGAAGGGCATTTGCCTTACTGTCATGGTGTCGACAACAGTTGTAAGGTCGGGACTGCCGGTCATCACTACATCGCCATTCTCTGCACTTTTATCGCTGTTGGTACCATTGCATGCAACCATCATAGCAATGCATGGTATTATGCTGATGATTTTGATATTCATGATAATAAATTTTTACAAAAATAGTGAGTTTTTTTGAAATATCCTCTTTGGTCTTGATTTTTAATAAAAACTCATTTTATTTTTGTATGAGTTATTGTGAGGTTGATGCTGCGGTGAGCACGCTCACCCTTATTTGCGGCACTGCAGCGGCGAGAGACATGATACAGCTGAGCATGGTGGAACCCGTTGTCAGAACGTCGTCGACCAAGAGCAGGTGCTTCCCTTTTAATTCGGTGGGACGCTCGACATCAAACAATCCTTCAACATTACGGTAGCGCTCATAGGCACTGCGACGTGTTTGTGTGGCGTGACTATACAGCATCTTAAGGTTGTCGCCTATAGGTATATTTGTGACCTCGCTCACACCCTTGGCGAGCTCCATTGACTGGTTGTAACCTCTCTTGAGCCGTTTGCGCCAGTGCATGGGTACCGGAAGAATAATATCGATATCATTGAAGAATCCGCTTGAAATTATTTCAGAAGCATATCTGTGACCGATTGCCTGCGCAATCTCTGGCCGGTCATGATACTTGGCATTGAGGATGAGCTGTGAATATTGACTGCCCCTGCGATATTCAAACCAAGCTGCCGCACGTTCTACCTTGATAGTTCCAACGAGTCGTTGATGCATGGTGTTGAAACTGTCACGGTGGAATGACGTACGAGGCATATTCACATCGCAATGGGTGCATAGCAAGGTTTCTCCATCGATAAGTTGACGACCGCATATCTCGCATACATTTGGGAAAATTATCGATAGCAAGTCATGCCACCATGTTGAGATTACCTTCATGCAGTCCATAGCGACGGTTGCTTTATGATCTTCACTATAAGACTGGTCTCAAATCCACGAGACGCGGCATATCGCAGAAGCTTGGTACGCGATTCGTAGCTTTGGACTTCGGGAAGTGTACGGGCTTTGGCCGCGAGTACTTCGACAAGGGCGGTGTGATACTCTTCGGGGTCGATACTTCCGAGTGCGTCACGGATTAGGTCATCGGGCAGACGTTTCTGAATCATGGCGAGCCTTATCTTGATACGTCCCCAACGGTTGAAGACAACTTTATCGCGTACGAATGCCATGGCATACCGGCTGTCGTCGACATAGCGGTCGCGCTTGAGCAATGCAAGAATCTTGCCGGCGACATCTCCGGCAATTCCCCATTTTTTTAACTTGGAGAGTATTTCATTGCTGCATTGCTCGCTTCGGGCACACAGTTCCTGAAGTTTGACAAGGGCGGTCTGTGGTGTTATGCTGCGTTGTGCAATCATAGAGGAGAAATTTGTTCATCGTTTTGCGGCTGTAGGCCTTCTTGCGGTGACAAAGCGCGTGTTGCCTTGACTGTCGCGCAAACTTTCAGTATCATCGAATGAAGACAACATATTCATCAATGGCTCAACATAGAGAGGATTGATTTCAAAATACAGCTTGCCACCGGGTTTTAAAGCATAGGTGGCATATTCCAAGATGGGATGGTAAAAACGCAACGGATCATCATCGGGTACAAAAAGAGCCATTGACGGCTCGTAGTCCTTGACCGTGCTGCTCATCGATTCTTCTTCGTGCCGGGCAATATAGGGAGGGTTACTTACGATGATGTCGTAACGTGATTCATCTGTGAGGGCAGGGAGAGAGAGTATATCAAATTCCCGGAAGTCAACTTTCACTTTCAGTCGTGAAGCATTGTCGCGTGCTACTTCAAGGGCAGCGGTCGACTTATCGATGGCGACAACTTGGGCAAAGGGGAGATTGCGTGCCAAGGCTATTGCAATACACCCTGATCCGGTACCGCAGTCGAGAACCGAAAGATCGCTGCAGGTCCCGTAGTCCTTGACTATAAGATCAACAAGTTCAGCTGTCTCAGGACGCGGTATAAGTACTGCCGGGTTTACTTTAAACTGCATGCCATAGAATGGTGCTATACCGGTGACATATTGTACCGGTTCACCGGCAGTGACACGAGAGGTCATTTTATCGAGTCGCTCTACCGTGTAGTCATTGAGCTCGTACTCCCCATTGAGGATGATATCGGTGGTAGACCATCCCATCACATCTTCAATCAATGCGCGCACTATCCACCCGGCTTCCCGGTCGCCATAGAGTGGTACCAGCGCCTGCTGTTCACGGAGCTTAACGTTTTTTACTTTATTTTCGGGTTTCATGAACTCTTTCGGTAGTGCTTATGTTAAAAAAATAAACAAGTAATTCCTTTTACTATGATAACACTCATTTGGACAGTATTGGTAGCGGCGGCGGTAACAGTGATGGTGGTATTCAGTGTCGTTGCCTCAGTTAAGTACCACTCAATGAGTGACTGTGAGTTTCGCCACAAAGGTGCTCACTGATGGTTTGTGAGAAATTTGCGCATCATGTCCACGTCCATGCCACGACGTGATGCGTAGTCGGTGAGTTGGTCGGTGCCCAATATCCCTATGTCAAAATATTTTGCTGAGGGTGAGTAGATTATAAGTCCTGTAGTGGTAGCCGAGGGTGACATTGCGCCATTCTCGGTCACTTCTATGCCAAGTGTGTCGTAGTGCAACTGTTTATCAAGTAGTTTGACGAGGCTTTGATCAGGAAGCATGGGGTATCCAATAGCAGGGCGTATACCGATGTGCCGGTCTCCTCCGCGGCTCATCTCGCGATGGAGCAATTCAGTTGCCGCTTCGGCAAGACGATGTGAAACGCTGTCGGCCAGCAATTGGGAATAATCATTGTCGGAATCCCCACCGACCGCTATAACCGGAGCTGTTACAGCAAACAGTGTAACTACGTCTGACCCGTCGGGATTTACAAAGTCAACAATCGATAATGTATCGCCATCTTTTGACTCATGTTGGGTGCGGAGCATCGGTATCGTAATATTGCCTGCGATGAGGTTGTCGCCATCTGGAATAGCCCGGGAAGTAATGGCCCGGGTTCTCACTGCATATCCTTCAGCATCGAGACGGTCCAGCATATTGTTCATGTCGGTCACCAATTTGATGGCTTCGGGAGCCTGAGTCAGTGCCGGGTCAAGTTTCCATGCTGCAAGAAAGGCTTTGATATTGATGAGAGGACGTAATCTTGAAACAGAAAAATCAATTTCCACCTCTCCTGTTACAGGTGAATGGTCATGACTGCCATATTCATCGATTACAGCGTGTTGCTCGCGGGCGGTGGCAAGTGGCAGAATTGTTGTCCTCTTGTTTTCATTGATCTCCCTGAGTTGGGCTTGCTGTTCCCTGATTGACGATGCCTCTGACTCGCGGGTAGCTTCGATAAGCAGGCGCGAGGCTGTTACAGGAACCATGGCGGCGTCACGTGTAAAGATTGTGAGACCGATGCGCAACGGAGCTATCTTCACTGCTGTGTGCAATGCCGATGTTGTTGCTCCACCTATGAATAATGGAATGTCGAGACGGTTTTCCTCCATCATGCGTGCTACGCGGCACATTTCGTCGAGCGAAGGTGTTATGAGCCCGCTAAGCCCCACAGCATCGGCTTTTTCGGCTATGGCTGTATCTATTATGCGTTCGGGAGGTACCATTACCCCGAGGTCTACAACCTCCCAGCCGTTGCATCTCATTATGATAGCCACGATATTTTTCCCTATGTCGTGGACGTCACCCTTGACGGTGGCAAGCACCATCTTGCGGCGGCGTGTTTGACGGGAGGCCGACTGCTGGCTTTCCAGCCGTGGCTGTAATATTGATACAGCGGCTTTCATGACCGATGCGCTCTTGACAACCTGAGGAAGGAACATGCGCCCTTCGCCAAACATTACACCGACACGGTCCATGGCTCGCATGAGTGGGCCGTCGATAATGTCAGCTACATGGTCGTATTTAGCTTCTACGTTAGCGAGCACTGTGTCAAGATTGCCTGTGTGCCCTTTCACGATCATGTTCTCGAGCTGTCGCTCGGGGTCCATCTCGATAGCCTCGTGTTCAGACGTAGATGTGGAGGGGATATCTGTTGTCAGTTCGTGTGATATCTCGATAAGCCTGTCAGTGGCGTCGGGACGTTTCATGAAGATTACATCCTCGATAGCCTGTCGCAGTTTTATCGGTACATCGTCGATAGCCATGAGCCCGGCTGCGTTTACAATTGCAGTGTCGAGCCCAGCGGCTACAGCATGATAGAGGAAAACGGCGTGCATGGCTTCACGTAGGTAATTGTTGCCTCTGAAAGCAAATGACAGATTGCTGACACCACCTCCAGTCTTGGCATCAGGCAGTGTCGCCTTGATACTCTTTACCGCGTTGATGAAGTCAAGAGCATAGGAGTCATGGCTTGCTATGCCGGTAGCTATTGTAAGAATATTGGCGTCAAAAATGATGTCGCATGGTGAAATGCCGGCACTGACAAGCAGATTGTAGGCTCGGGTGCATATATCGACACGTCGTTCAAAAGTTGTGGCCTGGCCTTCCTCGTCAAAGGCCATTACCACCATGGCCGCTCCCATGCGTGCTATTTCACGCGCTTTGGCTAAAAAGGCTTCTTCTCCTTCCTTAAGGCTGATGGAGTTGATGAGCGGTTTACCCTGTACACGTTTCAGCCCGGCGAGAATCACGTCCCAGTTAGACGAATCTATGACCATCGGTACCTTTGCTACCTCAGGCTCTACCTGTATTCGTGCTACAAATTGATCCATGCATGTTGTGGCATCAAGCATTCCATCATCCATGTTGACATCGACTGCCTGAGCCCCTTTTTCTACCTGTTTTATGGCAATCTCGATAGCTTCGTCAATGGCGTTTTCCTTAATAAGGCGCAAGAATTTGCGGCTACCGGCAACATTGCATCTTTCACCTATGTTTATGAGATTGTTGCCCGGTTGTATGGTGAGGGTGTCGAGACCTGCAAGAATAGTGGCCGATTGAGGCTTGGGTATTTGCCGTGGTTTATATTTCCTGGCGAGTGTGGCAATAGCAGCAATGTGCTCAGGAGTGGTCCCACAGCAGCCTCCTACCAGGTTCAGGCGATGTGCACGCATAAGAGGTTCGATGGCGTGTACCATGTCGGCTGGTGATTGGTCATACTCCCCAAGTTTGTTGGGGAGTCCGGCATTGGGATACATACCCACTCCAGCCGGCACGTAGTCAAGAGAGTCGACATATGGAGCCATTGATTCTGGACCAAATCCACAGTTGAGACTCACGATGAGCTGATGGGCATGTGCCACAGAGGCTACAAAAGCATCGAGTGATTGTCCTGAAAGAGTGCGACCACTCTCAGTGAGCGTGACCGAAGTAATGATAGGCAAGTCGATATTCTTGTCATCCATAGCCCTCAATGCAGCATGAATTGCGGCTTTGGCGTTGAGGGTATCAAAAATAGTTTCTATGAGCAATATGTCGACTTCACCGTCGATCAGTGCGGCAATCTGGTCATAATAGGCATTCTCCATCTGGTCAAATGTGATAGAGTCGCCAAGGTTGACAGCCATGGTGAGCGACTTGCTGGTGGGACCTATGCTTCCGGCCACCCACACGGGGTGTGTTGCCTCGTCGGCTACTGAGCGGGCCAGCCGTGCTGCGGCATGGGCTATTTCGGGTGCATATGATGCAAGGCCATATTCCTCAAGCGATATAGCGTTGGAATTGAATGAGCATGTCTCGATGATGTCAGCGCCTGCTGCGATATAGCTGCGGTGAATGTCAGCAATCACATCAGGTCTCGACAATGTGAGAATATCGTTGCATCCTGACATGACACCTTGTACAGGAATATTGGGCGTGTGGAAGTCTTGTTCCGACAGGCCGGCACGCTGTATCATAGTGCCCATGGCTCCGTCGAGGACAAGTATGCGCCGGCTCATGGTCTCTATCAATGTATTAACTCTGTCGCTGTATTTTTTCATCGTCGTCGGGCAAAAAAGTCTTTCATAAGTTTGGCACACTCTTCTTCCATAACTCCACCGGTCACAGTTGCTCGCGGGTGGAATGGGGTAGGAGTGTATGTGGAATATCCACGTTTGGAATCGCCAGCTCCATACACTATACGTTTCACTTGGGCCCACGCTATTGCACCGGCACACATCAGGCACGGTTCTACGGTTACATATAGGGTACAGTCGGCAAGATACTTGCCGCCAAGGGTTTGCTCGGCCGATGTTATAGCCATCATTTCGGCATGTGCTGTCACATCACCGAGTCGCTCGGTCATATTGTGGCCGCGTCCTACGACTTGTCCGTTGCAAACCACTACGGCTCCTATGGGTATCTCATCGTTTTCGAGGGCGTGCATGGCCTCAGCGATAGCGATAGCCATGAAGTAATTGTCATCGTGTATCATAGCAGGTCGATTGATAATCCTTCGTTGGCAAGTATAGTATTTGGAAATACTGCTGTGGCCTCTTCTAAATGGCGGTTCTCATTCTCGTAGCTTTTGGAATAGTGCCCTATCACCAATTGCCGTGCACCGGCAAGAGTTGCAATGCGGGCGGCCTCTGAAGCTGTTGCGTGGCCACGGTCGTGGGCTTTGGCTTTATCGGCATCAATATAGGTGGCTTCATGATAGACTGTATCGACTCCTTGCACTGAGTTGGCCACACGCTCGTCATATAGGGTGTCGGAACAGTAGGCGTAGCTCATTGAGGGGTCAGGGTCGGTTGTGATATGGCTGTTGGGAACAATGGTTCCATCAGGGCGCACGTAGTCGTCACCCATCTTTATGCCATGAAGTTTACTCACCGGAATTTCCAGATATTTGACCATATCTCCCTTGAGGTGTCGAGGCTTGGGTTTCTCTTTGAATAGATAACCTACTGCCGGGACACGGTGATATAAAGGGAAGGCGGTGACTGCCAATGACTCGTCCTCGTAAACGGTTCCGCCATTGTGGGCAACCGGCTCAAAGACTATTTCATAGCCAGGCTCTCGGCAAAAGAAATCAATCACATTCTTTAGCACCTCAATTCCTTCAGGAAATGTGTGTACTGTGACACGCCCTGTCTTGCCGTGCAGGGCAAGCGTGGATAGTAGCCCGGGCAGACCGAGCACATGGTCGCCGTGAAGATGGCTTATGAATATGTGACTAAGTCGTGAAAATTTCAATCTCATGCGTCGCATGGCGAGCTGCGTGCCTTCGCCGCAATCAATCATGAAAAGATTGTCTCTGAAATCTATGACCTGAGACGAGGGCTGGTGGCGCAGGGAGGGGGTTGCTGATCCGCAACCGAGTATATTGATGCGAAAACGTGCCATAATAAATTCTTTTCAACAAAGTTACTGCTTTTTGGCTATCTCACAATCACCCTCCCTGCTTTTTTGCTTGCCTATAAATCGAAATTAATGCGTATATACCTTAAAATTAGAATTTTATATATTGTCGGAGTGGCTGGATTTAACATATTGCACCTAAGAGCCTGTCTCATAAAATCACGTGGCCGAGGGGGTCGCAGAGCTTGCGCATATCCATAGATGGAAGGTGAGTGGTGAGAAGCATAATCATTATTCCGGCTCAGGTCGGAAGCATTTGTCATATCCTTATGTCTGCCGGGACATCGAAAGTGTTGTCAGGCAGCACTAAAGTTACCTCTGTCCGGGTATGGACGGCGCTTTCCGAGGCTGCCGTCGGTCATGATGCCACCGCATCACTCCCTCCGTCACCCTCGGAAATCGCTCGCCCATACCCGCCCCCTCGGCCGCGTGATTTTATGAGACAGGCTCTAAA
>JAMPBP010000016.1 GCA_023666645.1 Clostridiales bacterium | reverse complement strand
ACTGCCTGGAGGCGCTTGCTGCTTACCGACATGTCATCGGTATCGTAGGTAATGAGCGTCTCTGTTCCCTGTGGCGTGATTTCAACAAGAGAGGGCGTTTGGTAACGCATGTGTTGATATACGAGTAGCCGTGACTCTCCGAGGTCACCATTGGCCGCTGCAAGCTGCATCTCGGCAAGATCGGCTTTGGCATTGCTTGACAGGTTGTTGTTGCCTACCATGTAGACCAAAATTGTGCGAGGAGTGTTATCATCTCCATCGATATGCCCCGGTTCATCATCATTACATGAAGCAAGGCTCATGGTGATAAGCAACGATAAGAGGATGGCTGTCAACTTATTATTGGGAAAGTGTATTTTTTTCATAGATAGGGAGTGAGTGGAATGTGTGACCGGTCAGTTGATATCTGATGTGGATAGTACGGGTTGCCATCAGGGCTTGGCCTCATAGTAGGGAATGTCCACAAGCTTGATGTCAAATTGCAGGACGCTGTAGGGTGGTATCGAACCCATGCTTGATGCTCCATAGCCTTGCTCGTAGGGAATGACCACACGGGCACTGTCGCCCACGCGCATGTTCTGCAAGGCAATTCCCCAGCCTGATACAACGTTGCCCAATTGTGTTACAAACAGGCTGTCGACAGCTCTGTAGGAGGAGTCAAACGGCTCCTGGTTGTAAAGACGGCCTATGTATTTTACTGCCACTGTGCTGTTGTAGAGTGGAGTGAGGTTGCCCTCGGTGAGGGAGCGGTCGTTGAAGTAGTGCATGTAGACATAGGCCGAGCTGTTCCATTGGGGAACAACACGGGTATAGAATGCTTGGCCATCATCATCGAGCAATGCTCCTTGGTCGAGCAGCCAGTTGCTGTTGGTCTCACGCCATAGGGCATAGTCATTCCATGTGTCGTTTGATTCTCCACAGGAGGTTTGGGTTAACAGTGTGAGAACTGCGATGAGTGAAGGTATAATTAAAAGTATTTTTTTCATCGGTGATGTTGACTGGTTATTTTACTGGTGAGATTAGAACTCGACTTTGGGGGCATGCTGCGCGCTCTCTTCAGCAGCGAAAGCCTGGCGGGTGCTGAAGCCAAACATGCCTGCGAAAATATTGTTGGGGAAACGGCGTACGCTCACATTGTAGCCCTTTACACTCTCGTTGTAGCGGGTGCGTTCAGTTGCTATGCGGTTTTCGGTGCCGGCCAGTTCGTCCTGAAGCGACATGAAGTTCTCATTGGCTTTCAGGTCGGGGTAGGCTTCATGGACGGCGTTGACATATAATCCGAGTGCGCTTTGGAGCTTTTGCTGAGCCTGGCTGTATTGAGCCATGGCTTGGGGTGAGTAGGAGGCGCTGTCGGCGTTGAGTTTGTTCACGGCTTCCAGTGCCGAGCCGAGTCCGGCGCGGGCATCGGTGACAGCCTCAAAGGTCGTGGCTTCATGGCTGGCATATCCTTTGACGGTGGATACGAGATTGGGAATGAGGTCAGCTCGGCGCTGATATTGATTCTCGACATTGGCCCATGCCTGGTCGACACTTTCTTCCTGTCCTACGAGGGAGTTATAGGTGGAACATGCGCTGCAACCACCACCTAATAAGATGATTAATAGAAGAGAGCCTATGATAGACCAAAGAATTCCTTTTTTCATATTCAGATTGTTTTATTCAATATTCATATCTTGAGGTTACGTGTACCTATAAAAACATTCAAAGATAGCCTAAAAATAGTAATTAGGCTATCTTTTAAATATAATTAACCACTGTTGTGTGGTCTCCTTGAGGACTGAAGTGCCTCTCTTAGCCCAGACGGCGCAACAGTGAATTGATGCTCACCTGGTCATGAATGAGACGGTGCAGGTCACTGATGTTGACACGCTCTTGCTCCATCGAGTCGCGGTGGCGCAGTGTAACGGTGTTGTCCTCGAGTGTCTGGTGGTCGACTGTGATACAGAAGGGGGTGCCGATTGCGTCTTGGCGGCGGTAACGCTTTCCTATGGAGTCTTTCTCATCGTAGTGTGTGGCAAAGTCAAACTTGAGGTCGTTGACTATCTCACGAGCCTTGTCGGGTAGTCCATCTTTACGCACAAGTGGCATCACTGCACATTTTACAGGGGCCAGGGGTGCGGGCAGGTGCAGAACTACACGCGACTCTCCATTGGGCAGTGTCTGCTCCTCATAGCTTGAGCAAAGCACCGACAGGAACATGCGGTCGACACCGATTGAGGTCTCGATTACATAGGGGGTATAGCTTTCGTTGAGCTCGGGGTCGAAGTATTTTATATTCTTACCCGAGAATTTCTCGTGTTGCGACAGGTCAAAATTTGTACGGGAATGGATACCCTCAACCTCTTTGAATCCAAAGGGCATCTTGAACTCGATGTCGGTTGCTGCATTGGCATAGTGGGCCAATTTCTCGTGGTCGTGGTAGCGGTATTTTTCGTCACCGAGACCAAGTGCCTTATGCCATTTGAGACGTGTCTCTTTCCATTTTTGGAACCATTGCAGCTCTTCACCGGGGCGCACGAAGAATTGCATCTCCATCTGCTCGAATTCGCGCATGCGGAAGATGAATTGACGGGCTACAATCTCGTTGCGGAATGCCTTGCCTATCTGTGCGATACCGAAGGGTATACGCATGCGGCCTGTCTTCTGCACGTTGAGATAGTTGACAAAGATACCTTGGGCGGTCTCGGGACGCAGGTATACGGTCATGGAACCATCGGCTGTAGAACCCATCTCGGTCTTGAACATGAGGTTGAACTGACGTACATCGGTCCAGTTTTTAGTACCGCTGATGGGATCGACTATTTCACAGTCGATGATAATCTGGCGCAACTCGTCGAGGTCATTGTCGTTCATAGCCTTGGAGAAACGCTCGTGGAGGGCGTCTCGCTTGGCTTTGTGTTCAAGGACGCGGGGATTGGTGGTGCGGTAGAGCTCGGCGTCAAAGCTGTCGCCAAATCGCTTGGCGGCCTTGGCTACCTCTTTTTCTATCTTTTCGTCGATACGTGCTATCTCCTCCTCGATGAGGACGTCGGCACGGTAGCGTTTCTTGGAGTCGCGGTTGTCGATGAGAGGATCGTTGAAGGCGTCAACGTGGCCCGATGCTTTCCATATGGTGGGGTGCATGAAGATTGCCGAGTCAATACCCACGATATTCTCGTTGAGAAGCGTCATGGCATCCCACCAGTAGCGCTTGATGTTGTTTTTCAGTTCTACGCCATTCTGGCCATAGTCGTAGACAGCCGACAAGCCGTCGTATATTTCACTTGATTGAAAGACGAAACCGTATTCCTTGGCGTGTGAAACGATTTTTTTAAATACATCTTCTTGTTGTGCCATTGTCTTTTTGTTATGTTGTTGTTTTTTTTACGATGACAAAGGTAGTTGTTTTCGTCCTATTGTGCAAATAACGTTTCTTTTTGTATATTTGTGGCACTAATGAAATAGTGTAATGAAAGAATCCAAGCCTCATGTCGTGGTGTCACTCACCTCTTTTCCCGGAGCTATAATGTATGCTCCGGGAGCTATAAGGTCGGTGCTCGAAGGGTCGGTGAAACCCGACCGTGTGGTACTCTATGTCACAATGTCGCAATTTGGCGACAAGGGGTTGCCCGTTGAGGTGACAAGTCTTGTCGGCGAGTATGATAATTTCGAGATACGCGATTATGACCGCGACATACGTTCGTATCGCAAACTTGTACCTGCGCTTGCCGATTTCCCCGAGTCGGTGATTGTCACCATTGACGACGATGTAGCTTATCATCCCGATATGCTCCGTGACCTGCTCGACATGCATGAGCGTTTCCCCAACGATGTGCTGGCTCATCGTGCCAAGCGAGTGCTGGTGGGGCGTCCTTATAAGAAATGGAAGAAATACCGATGGTATCATTTCCTTTTCAGGAAGATTTACCGAAGTTTTGGCAATATACAGACCGGTGTGGGGGGAGTGCTCTATCCGCCTCATAGTTTGCGTGCCGACATGATTGATGCCGAGAAATTTGTGAGATTGGCACCGACGGCCGATGACCTTTGGTTCTGGGCTGCCGCTGTGGCCAATGACCGCTGTATTATCCCCGTTCCTTTCGGTCGTAACAAGCCGCGGGGACTCGGCAAGCCTAAGGAACTCTCGCTGAAGACAGTCAATTTCAAAAGTGGAATCGACCGCAATACTGCCGCGCTTGAGGCCATTCTTGCCGCATATCCCGAGGTTAAAGAGAGATTGGAAATGAATATCAACAATTAAGCCGTATCTGATCATGAATACTGACATGTTGACTGAAAGTCATCCCCGTCATTCCTATGATATTGACATGGTCTATTTGTGGGTCGATGGCAGCGATCCCCAGTGGAGGGCTAAGCGCCATGCTCTTGACGGTAATGTAAAATACAGTCCTGCCGAGGATTGCAAGGGAAGATATGTCGACAATGACGAGCTGAAGTATAGCCTGCGTTCTCTTGCCATGTATGCTCCATGGATACATCATGTGTATATTGTGACCGATGGTCAGGTACCCAGGTGGCTCGACACCTCCAATCCCAGAGTCACCATAGTCGACCATAGTGAGATATTGCCTCCCGAGACACGGCCATGCTTCAATTCTTCATTGATAGAGCATTTCCTGTATAGAATACCGGGATTGTCGGAGCATTTCCTCTTTGGCAATGATGATATGTTTTTCAACCGACCTGTCAATCCCTGCGATTTTTTCAGCGCTGACGATGGTTTGCCTATCATGCGGTTTTCCTATCGTCGGTTGATGCGTAAATTTGAGATATGGTACAAAACAAAACTGCTCGGTAAGCCGCTCAACTATTATAACCACGTGATAGAGAATTCAGCCAGGCTGGTCGAGGAGCGATATGGCCGGTACTACGGGTGTAAGTCCCACCATAATATCGACGCTTACCTTAGAAGCGATATGGAAAAGATAGCGTGTGAGTTCAGGGAGCCTATAAAGGAGACATATTCCAATCATGTGAGACAGGCCAACGATGTGCAACGTCATCTTTATAGCTATGCTGCCATGGCTATGCACAGGGCCCACAGGCAATATGTGGGACGTCACACATCATTCCATTTGTTCATACACCGTCAGGATCATTATATGAAGTTGAAGCATTACAATCCAATGCTGTTCTGCATGAATGATTCGGAATATGCCGATGATGAGGACCGCCGGCATTCCAAGGAATTCCTGAAGGCACGTTTCCCTGAAAAAACCCCTTTTGAAAAATAAGGTCCTGACAGTCAACTGAAATCAAGAAAATACACATGCCCCATAATATAGTTTGTCGACATATATTATGGGACATGCTCTGATTACTTGAACATGTTCCGGTTTAACCGCTGGCGGTAAAAATCAATCTTACCGGTAAATCTAATTACATGTGAGAATATGCCCGGGTAGTGCTTCAGTAGATAGCAGCGCAACCATAGTTTGGTTTTTACTTTGGAGAATGGAGGTAGTGGATATTGTTGTGCTTTCTCCGATACCCGGGCTATGGATTTCGCTCTCGCTGTTTTGCTGGTCTCTCCTCGCGAAATGTCTTTGCCGGCATTAACGATTCCTTTCCATATGAATATGTTGGAGATTCCGGTTTTATTTATATTTGGATTTATGGTTTCCAGAGCGTTGGCAAGTTTTATTGTCGATTCAAGATACTGTAATCGATTGTTGGCATAGTCAGAGTGCATGATGCTCTGGGCTCGTTGGCGATAGTTGTACAGGATATCGGGAATAATCACCATTTTGTGCATGTCTTTGACCCAGAAGGACATGACATACATATCCTCAAAAGTGTGATTCACAGGAAAGGGGGTGTTGATGACCTCGCGTTTGAACAGCTTGTTCCACATATAGCATGGTATGGCACGCTCGGCGAGCATGCACATGGCAATCTCCTCCTGGTTGAAAACTGTGGTTCCCGACACGAGATGACGTGGTTTGGAAAAATGTGTGTACACACGGTCATACCCCGTTTCCACAACATCGGCGTCATATTCTTTCATGACCGATATCATTCGTTCGATTGTCCGTGGCTCAAGGTAATCATCGGGGTCAACAAAGTAAATATAGTTGCCCCGGGCAATCTCAAGGCCTGCGTTGCGTGCGGCCGAAACGCCACCGTTGGGACGTCGCAGTAATTTGAAACGGCTGTCACGGGCCACATAGTCAGCACATATGGCTACCGAGTTGTCGGGCGAACTGTCATCGACAAGTATACATTCCCAGTTGGTATAGGTTTGGGCCAGTATCGAGGTGAGACACTGGCTAAGGTATTTTTCAACGTTATATATTGGAACAATAATGGAGATAAGGGCTGAATCGATGACAGATTGTTGTCTCATAACAAAGTATATGCTGTTGTTTGTCGAAGTGGTGGTAGAGTTGGTGTTAAGCTTTATGGCAGGTTGTTGAGGTCGTAGGTGTTGAAGTAGTCCCACTCGATGGAACGTTTTGTGCCGCTTGCACGGCCTCGGTTTTGTTTCTCGGCAAATTCCTCACGTGACCTTACTGCATAGTGGTTGATACGTATTACATCTTGTTGTGGCGTGCGGTCCTTGAAATTTTTTGTGATTATATCGCCATGTGAGTCAACCGCTTTGCCGTTGATGCGCGCTGCTTCGTGACACCCTATCATGTTGAATACACGTCGTGGATTGACGATGCTCTTGACATGGCGGTTCAACGGGTGGTCGGGGAGCGAGTGGCGTGTGAACCGTTCCATCACAGGGGCGGCCGATTTCTTCTCTTGCCCGTTGCTGCCATATATGAGCCAATTGATCTCGACCACCGGGGCGTCATCATGGCGGCTTAGGAATTGTGGTATATCCTTGTCTTTGACTGGAACGATGAACTCGTCAAGGTCAATGAATGCTATCCACCGTGTATCCATTCTATGGCGTGCCAGACAGTCATCATAGGCTGCCAGCTGCATGCGGTAGCCGGGGTAGGGTATATATTCAACCAGGCCGGTCTTTATATAGGGGTCAAGCACTTCTCGGGTGCAATCGGTACTTTCGTTGTCGTATATGTAGAATCGGTCGACTCCCTTGCTGCGATGCCATTCAATCCACTCTCTGAAGTAGGGTCCCTCATTCTTGGCTATGGCACATATGGCAAGATTGTAGCGAGGCTGGGAGGCGTCGAGTCGTAGCATGCGGCGCAATCGGGCTCCGCGTAGGAGACCGTAGCGCAGTATGCCGCGCCATCTGTTGCGGGCCATCTTTGATGGAATGATACCGGCAATTATCTCGGCAATAACTTTGTTCATAGTTCAAATGAGGATTTTTCTGGTAAAATTGATTGAAATGCTTGGTCAATGCGCTGCATCACTTGCTGGTAGTTGCGTATGTGTATGTTGTCGTTGAGACACACAAGCGAGTATTTCTGTTCGGTGATGGCCCTGATGGCTTTCTCAGATTTTACCATGAGGGGGAACATCTTGGTATCGTTGTAGGTGTTGTAGGGTTCAAAGCAACCTGAGACTATCTGCCATGTGCGGAACAGCTCGGGAGTGTAGTCATCAGATGCCCGGAACCGGTTGACCGAAGTGCGGGAAAGTTCCTCACCCTCGGCTTCCCACACCTGTTCAAAGGTGGATTTCAGGTAGGGTTGGGCATTATGAGGGGTGCGCAAGGTGATAAACTTGCCGTAAGGTTTGAGCAGATAGTTCATACGTGCCTTGCTGCCGTAGATGGGGGTGAACCACTTGTCATGATCACGTTTCATAACCTCCCGTTTGTCAAAATGGCGGTTGATGAGACGTATGTTGTTCTTGATGCGGCGGTACCACTGAGACCACGATGGGTTGTACTGGAATACAGCGATGTCGCGGGGAAGACCGTTGAGGAAAAAGCGTTCGGGCTTGATATGGTTGATTATGTAGAAATCATCGTTGAAGTATACAAAATGGTCGGCAAGGCCAGGTATGCGATGCATATATCGCTCTATCACTACCGAGTTATAGGTGGGCAGGAATTGCTCGGGAATGAAGTCCTTATGCTCAACCATGTGTAGTTTGGGGTTGTCGGTGTTCAGCCAATCAGGTTTCTGTCCCACGGTAACGAAATGTACCTTGCGTATCCAGGGGGCAAATTTCTCTATCCCCCTGAACCAGTATTTCAGGAAACCGTAGTCACGGAACCGGGCGTCGGAGACACCGTTCTTCTCATTGACTGTGCGGTTGGAGTATTTGGCAAATTCCTGTTGCCACTTGGGGTCATTCATATCGACCCAGGTAACGACGATATCTATATCCATGATAGTGGGAGGGGTAGTGGGCTGTTGTTTTTATTTACGGGCATGTTTGAAACGGTTGTGTGACCACAGGTACAGGTAGGGACACTCGTTTATCATAGCCTCGAGATGTTGGTAGTAGAGTGCGGTGAGTTCAAAGTCGGGAAGAGACTTGGAATCGGGCGCCAGTTCTACAAATTCGACAGTGTAGTAGCCACGCTTCACCCGGGTGGGTTTCACAAACCAGGCATCGAAGTCATAGTGCTTGGTGATTTTCTCTGTACCCACAAGTACCGGGGCTTCGTGGTTGAGAAATGGCATAAAGTGGTGAACATCGCGATAACGTGGAGACTGGTCGGCTATGAATCCTATGATGCACTCCTTCCCCTGTGCTACGAGCGAGGTTATGAAGCGTGCCGTGTTGCGCATCTCGATATTGGTGGCTCCCATGCGGCTACGCACGTGGAGCATCAGGCGATCCATGTTCTTGTTGCGCAGACGTTGATAAATCTGGCCGCTTATGGCTCCCTTGTAGAGGTGCAGTGGCATGGATGATATCCATTCCCAATTGGCATAGTGTCCCAGAAACAGCGATATGGAACGACCCTCTCTCAACCGCTTGTTGACTTGGTCGATATTGGTGAACACCATGTGCCGGCTCATGCTCTCGGGGCTGATGGTTGCCATTTTGCATGCTTCCAGAATATTGTCTGTGAAGAACCGATAGAATTTGTGTTCGATGGCTTTGATCTCGCTGAGGTCCTTGTCGGGGAAGCACTCGGTGAGATTGCGACGCACTACCCGGCGGCGATACCTGACAATATAATATAGAAGCAGTGCCAAAACATCAGAGAAGGCATACAGAACCCAGAAAGGAAGAAGCGATATAGCTTTGAGCAGGAATGACAATATGTGGTAAGTCATAGCGATGTATACCGATTATTGCATCAGGGCAAGAAAGCCTGCTGTAGTTTATATTTTTTGGGTAGTTTCTTGAAGGAGCTGTCGATATATACTCTCAGCAAGAGACGCTGGTAGAAGGTAAAGTTGCTCTTGGCCAGGTTGAAATCGAGTGAGGCTTGCAGGTTAACAAACTGATTGGCTATAATCGTGCCGTAGAGGCTTGTGCGGTTATACCATGACGATTGATAGTATGGCTCGCCCTGGTCGAGTACCGACCCAAAGGTGCTGTAATATGGGAACAGCGGTTTTGAGCCTATATAGGTAGTGTTGTGCCAACCCAGCCAGCGCCAGCATGCTGTGATGTCGAGCCATGCTCCAATAGGGGCGTTCCAGTTGCCCACAGCACGGTTACGTGTTATCGAACCGAGCAGTCCGGCTCTTACGGCCAGGCTGTCCATAGCAGTGTGACGGGTCAGGTCAAGACCTGCATAGGGGTTGACTATGAAGTTGTCGACCAGCCGTTGGTCGGGAGTGGGATTGGCATCGAGCGCCAGATGGTTCATCATGGCCACACCACCGGCAAGCAACATGTTGCCGGGACGCTGCCACTCGCCTTGAAGAATTATATTGAATGCCTCGCGCTGTCGCTTGGACTGCATGGCCCGCCAGTCGACAATCACTTCGGCCCATCCGTTGGCTCCGTCATAGGTTCCCATGAAGCCTCTCACGTTGCGCTGGATGTAGTTGACCGAGTCGCTCCATATATAGTTGGGGAGCTGGCGATGCATGAGTGTGCGAGGGAACATACCCATCGCCATGCTCCACCCCCGGGCCGAAGCCTGGCGGTAGCGGTAGTAGAGGGTGGGCGACACGCGCTTCCCATACCATTCTTGTCCTATAGGCTGGGTCCACACCACGCCCCCCATCAGTCGGTGGGTGCCGTCGAGCATCGAGACTCCTATCTCGGGCGACAATTGTGTGTGGAAGAAAGTCTTGGTCGCGGTCATTTTCTTGTCACCTTCCCTATTGTCAAAGACGGTGTTGAAGTCGACGTTCCATTCCAGTTGCTGTCCCATAGTGACGAGCACGCCACCCACAAGGAGCAGCGCGATCGACAGCAGGCGTATTATTTCAATATGTCTCACTCGGGAAGTTTTATGTTCTTGATTCCGGTTTCGATGCGGTGTATGGTCTCCTCAGGGTCCATCAGCTCGGTGATGTCGAACATGTGGGGACCTTTACATTCTCCTACAACAACCAGGCGGAATGCATTCATCACATTGCCAAGATGATAACCCTTGTCGGCTATCCAACCGAGTACAACGGGCTCAGCCTCAGCCGATTTCCATGAGGGCATGCCACGCAACACCTCGATGAGCTCGTTCATGATGCGGGGCATCTCCTCACTCCAACGTTTCTTGACTGCCTTGGGGTCGTAGGTGGTGGGGGCTACGAAGAAAAATGAGGCTTGTTCCCACAGGTCGCTTACAAAGTTGATGCGGCTTTTTACCATTCCAACAGCGTGGGCTATGTATTCATCGCTGAAATCAGACGGATTGACGCCATGCTTCTCCATGACCGGTTTGAACATCTGAGCAAGAGTCATGTCGTCGACTTCCTGTAGGTATTGGTGGTTGAACCATTTGCCCTTCTCGAATGCAAATTTGGCACCAGCCTTGGAACAATGCTCGAATGAGAATTTTTCAATGAGCTGGTCCATCGACATAATCTCGGTGTCATCTCCGGGATTCCAGCCAAGCAAGGCAAGGAAATTGACCACTGCCTCGGGAAGGTAGCCGTTTTCACGGTAACCGGCCGATATGGCTCCGGTCTTGGGGTCGTGCCACTCGAGAGGGAACACCGGGAACCCGAGACGATCGCCGTCGCGCTTTGAGAGTTTACCCTTGCCATCGGGCTTGAGCAGCAATGGCAAGTGTACAAACTGAGGCATAGTATCGGTCCAGCCGAATGCCTCGTATAGCAACACATGAAGGGGTGCCGATGGGAGCCACTCCTCACCGCGTATCACGTGGGATACCTCCATGAGATGGTCGTCGACGATGTTGGCAAGGTGATATGTAGGCAGGTCGTCGGCACTCTTGTAGAGCACTTTATCATCGAGGACACTCGAATTGATGGTCACTTTTCCACGCACCAGGTCATTGACTACAACATCGCGCCCCGGCTCGATGAGAAATCTCACTACATATTTTGTGCCGTTGTCAATCAACGCCTTGACCTCATCGGCCGACATAGTCAGGGAGTTGCGCATCATGTTGCGTGTGGTGGCGTCATATTGCCAGTTTGGCTTTGAAGCACGTGCTGCCTCAAGTTCCTCGGGAGTGTCAAATGCTATGTAGGCTTTGCCGTTGTCGAGGAGCTGCTTTACATAACCGCGGTATATGTCGCGACGTTCGCTCTGTCTATAAGGCCCGTGGGGACCACCATGGCCTACGCCCTCGTCGATGCCTATGCCGAGCCATTTGAGCGACTCGATGATATAGTCTTCAGCTCCCGGTACAAAACGCTGGGAGTCGGTATCCTCGATGCGCAGTATCATCACACCGTTGTTACGGCGGGCATACAAGTAGTTGTAGAGCGCGGTGCGTACACCGCCTATGTGAAGTGGACCCGTGGGTGACGGGGCGAAACGTACACGTACCTGTCTTTCCATATCTTCTTTATTTCCTGGTTTCTAAGAGTGTGTCAGAATTACAAGATTGATTTTATGCTACAAAGGTAGATATAAAAAATAAGTTAAACAAGCGGAGCTACAACTCAGGCATTCTTAATGCAACAAAAAGAGACCGCCCCACAGCTGCAAATACGGCTGGTGGGGCGGACGTGAGAAGGTTATCTTTCTATAAGTGGTTCATGACTTTTTAATAACGTCAGTAAAATGCCTTCTCTTACTTATGAAACACGCCCTGAAGCGAATTGTTCATTAGATGAGATATTTTTTTATCGACGTCGGGACGTGGAACCTCCTTATTGTTGATGCTTTTGTTGTGAATAGTAGGTTTCTTTGCCGGGTTCTCTTGAATCAGCAATACTTGGCGAAGTCTACGTTGCGCATGTCACCCGAGTTTGCAAACTCGGTGTGGAATGCATAGGCTGCCGCCAGTGAGTGGGGGGTCTGTCCACCTTTACCCATCTTGAGGTAATCCCACAGGAGTTCACGGTAGATGGGGTTGGCGCAGCTTTCAATGATAGCCTCGGCACGCTGTACGGGGTCTTTGCCACGCAAGTCGGCTATGCCCTGGTCGGTGATGAGGATGTCTACTGAGTGTTCGCTGTGGTCAGCGTGCGATACCATCGGGACAATGTTGCTGATGAGTCCTCCCTTGGTTATTGAGGGACAGCTGAATATTGAGATGTAGGCGTTGCGCGTGAAGTCGCCCGAACCTCCGATACCGTTCATCATGCGGGTGCCGAGAACATGTGTGGAGTTTACACAACCAAATATGTCAGCTTCAAGAGCTGTGTTCATGGCAATTACACCGAGACGACGTATCACTTCTGGATTGTTTGAAATCTCGGCCGGACGCATCAGGATCTTGTCGTGGAAAAAGTCGATGTCGGCAAACAGTTCTTTCTCGGTTTCGTCGCTGAATGTCATCGAGCATGTGCTGGCAAATTTACACTTACCTTTCTTCATCAAGGCGAGCACAGCATCCTGTATAACCTCGGTGTACATCATGAACTGAGGTATCTCAGGGCTTTCTCCCAGATCATAGAGAACAGCGTTGGCTACATTGCCCACACCGCTCTGTAAAGGAAGGAATTCTTTGGGGATACGTCCTGAACGGTATTCACCCAGCAGAAAGCTGACAACGTTGGAGCCTATCTGCTTGCTCACTTCATCGGGCTCGGTAAAGGGCTTGACTCCATCGAGGGCGTTGGTGTGGATGACACCGATAATCTTGTTGGGGTCGACCTTCAGCACCGGTGAGCCCACGCGATCATTGGCGTGGAAGATAGGTATCTCGCGGCGGTAGGGTGGGTCGGCAGGCATGTAGATGTCGTGCATACCGCGTATGGAGCGGGGTAGAGCCTCGTTGATTTCGACAAAAATCTTGTCGGCCATCGCTGCATAGGTGGGTATGTTGCCTACACCACAACCCAGCAGAATCTCTCCATTCTCTGTGAGGTCGGTTGCCTCGATGATGGCATAGTCAATCTTGCCATAGAAGCCGTAGCGTGTCTCCTGGGCCATCTCGCTGAGGTGGCGGTCAAAGTAGTGGGCGTCGTGGCAATTGATGCGTTTGCGTAGGTCGGGTGTATTCTGGTAGGGCGCGCGCATGTTGATGGCGTTGTTGCGTGACAGGATTCCGTCGACATGGTCGCTGGTAGAGGCGCCTGTGAAAATATTGACTTTGAACTCACGACCTGCCTCGTGCTCACGGGCGGCCTTGTGGCCTACTTCTTCAAGTATGGCTTTGGGATTACCGGGAGCTGTGAAACCTGAGAGACCAAGTGTGTCCCCATGGTTGATCATTGCTGCCGCTTCCTGGGCTGTAATAAAATTGTATGCCATTATTCTTATATATGTGATATGATTTTTCTATATTCGCTTCGGTAGTGATTGACAACGTGAACATGGAAGCCGTTTTGCTGAGTTAAACTGCTGTGACATGTTGTTTCATTTTCACTTATTTCGTAATTTTGTGCAAAAATAATGAATATTCTGATAACGCACAATTTTTTATGGCTATAAATAATGAAACGGCGACACGCCGACTATATATAGAAACCTATGGGTGTCAAATGAATGTGGCCGACAGTGAGGTCGTGGCCTCTATCATGGGCATGGCCGGCTATGAGATGGTGGAGAGTGTGGAGGATGCTGATGCAATTCTGCTCAATACATGCTCTATACGCGACAATGCCGAGCAAAAGATTCTGTCGCGACTGGCCTTTTTGGCCTCGTTGCAGCGCCGCCGCCCGCGCCACGATAAACTTATCGTAGGTGTGATAGGGTGTATGGCCGAGCGCGCCAAGGAGTCGCTCATCAACGACCATGGCGTCGACATCGTGGCCGGCCCCGATGCCTACCTCTCGTTGCCCGAGCTTTTTGCCGCGGCGGAGACCGGACATCCCGCCATCAATGTGGAGCTGAGCACCACCGAGACCTACCGCGATGTCATTCCGAGCCGCATCGGTGGAAATCGTGTGAGTGGATTTATCAGCATCATGCGCGGTTGCAACAATTTCTGTTCTTACTGTATTGTGCCTTACACACGCGGTCGCGAGCGCAGCCGCTCGGTAGGGAGCATTATCAACGAACTCGATGACCTGCATCGTCGCGGATTTAAGGAAGTTACCCTGCTGGGTCAAAATGTCAACTCCTACGATTACACCGATACTGTGACAGGAGAGAAGTATGACTTTGCCAGGTTGCTGGCTGTAGTGGCCGAGGCTGCTCCCGACATGAGGGTGCGCTTCACTACCTCCCATCCCAAGGACATGAGCGATGACATCATCAAGTCGATAGCCGCTCACTCCAACATATGCCGTCACATTCACCTGCCCGTGCAGAGTGGCAGCAACAGCGTCCTGAAGAATATGAACCGCAAGTACACGCGCGAATGGTATCTTGACCGCATTGCCGCCATAAGGAAATATATACCCGACTGCTCAATCACTACCGATATGTTCACCGGCTTCCATAATGAGAGTGAGGAGGATTTTGAACTCACTCTGTCGTTGATGCGTGAAGTGGGATTTGACTCGGCATTCATGTTCAAATATTCAGAGCGCCCCGGCAC
This sequence comes from Clostridiales bacterium, assembly GCA_023666645.1. GTDB lineage: Bacteria > Bacteroidota > Bacteroidia > Bacteroidales > Muribaculaceae > JAAVFS01. Next base: position 16,904 of record JAMPBP010000016.1, on the reverse strand, counting down.
ATTGGCATCAAAGCACATGCCCGACAATATTCCCGAGGAAGTCAAAATCGAACGTCTCAACCGCATGATAGCCTTGCAGAACGAACTTTCGGCCCTGAGCAACCGCCGCGATATAGGCCGCGAGTATGAAGTACTTGTGGAGGGTGTGTCGAAACGCAGTAAGGAACAGTGGGTGGGGCGCACATCGCAAAACAAGACTGCTGTTTTCCCTCGTGGTGATTTCAAGGTTGGCGATCTGGTCAAGGTGCGGGTCAAGGAGGCTTCCTCAGCTACTCTCATCTGTGACCTCGTTTGACTTCCCTTTAACTGCTAACTGCCCGCGTGGTGTAGCAGCAGGTCGAGCAGTTTCGACCTGTTTTTGAAATGGATTATACCCGGCTCGTAGGTGAGTAAACCACGCTCGGCCATCGAGTCGAGCGTGGCCATGAACGAGGAGCGTTGTACACCGAAGAGCAAGTACAGATCACGTTGCCGGCATATGAGCGATATGTCGGTGCCGGTCGTCTGAGTGAGCGCTATCACCCAGTAGGCCAGTCGCTCGTCGAGGCTGCCGGTGGTAAACGACAGAATGCCGTTCACTCCGCGCTGGGCGTTCATTGACAACAGGTTCAGATAGTTGTACAGGAATACCCGGTCGCTGTTGAGGATATTGATATAATCATTCTTCTCTATCTGCAATATCCCTGTTGCGTTGATGGCAGTAGCGGTGCAAGGATAGTGGGTCGACATGCCGAAGAGAAACTCGGGAGCGATGACATCGGGTGCCGTTAAAGTCTGCGACACATTGAAACGTCCTGAATTATTGGCAATCGAAGTGCGTACACTGCCCGAGATTATAAACATCAGATGAGTGCACACTTGGTTGGGAACCACGATGTTCTCCCCCGGCAGATATTTGAGAAAATGCATCTTGGTCGAGCCAACCATAGCCGAGATGCGGTCATGCCCTACACCTTTGAATAGCGGCAGGTCGACCAATATGTCATACATACTATCCATAGCAAACTGTTTTATTGCAGGGAGTAACTGATAATCCCTGACTGTTTCCATTATAACACCCGATAGCCCCGAAAAGATTGTAACCACCCCAACATAATAAAAAAAGGACCTGAACCGTAGGCCTTTTCGGGTCGGCATAACGGTAACCACGGGAGTGGTGAGGGGACCGTTTTCGCTGCTTATGACCAACGTTCTCCCGTCGTTGTTTTTACAGGGGAGGTGAGTTGGAAGGCTTTGCGGGGGGTGCCGTCTTCTACGCGTATTATACCGCAGTATCTGAATCCACGCTTTCCTATCCACCCGAGCATGGGTGCGTTGTCGGTGTGGGTGTCGATGCGTATGTTGACTCCGGCTTGCTGGCAGAAGTCAAGGGCGAGGTCGGCAATCCCTTTTGCACCTTCGGCTGAGGCTATACGGTGAATAGTGCCGTAGGGCTTGTCGTCGGGCCATTCTCCATCTATTTCTTTGTAATTCGGTTCTTCCCCTACGACAAATGTGAACACGCCCCATATTCCCTTGTCCGATTCTATCAGATAACTGTTGCCTTCCTCGATATCTTTTATTATGACTTGGGCCGATGGGTAACCGTTGGTCCATTGTGTATAATTGCCCAATAGCCGCATGCGCTGTCTGGCATAGGAGAGGATATTCATAATCGCGTCCAAGTCGGTGGTCCGGGAGTGTCTTATTTTAACATGGGCATTGTTCACTGTGCTGCCTGTGTCCATGGCATGGAGGTTGCTCACATTGTCATTCATATGTAGTGATTGTGGGATTAGCGGGCGAGGTTCAGGTTTAGGGAGATGCCATAGTTGGTGTTGGTTGTGGGGTAGGAGTTGGTCGATACAAGCGGGGTGTTCACCTGGTGGTCAAAGTAGGCGGCCAGGGTGACGCGGCGTGAGAGTACGTAGCTGGCCTGGAAGTTGATCGACAGGGTGCGGGTGCCCGAGGTGGCTTGGGTGTAGGCGCTCTCAATGCGCCTTATCAAGGCCTGGGTGTTGGTCAGCGAGAAGTCGGCGTTGATGGTGAGGTCATTGCTTATATTGGTTCCACTGCCACGCATTTTCAGTATGGTATTGAATCCTACGATCTTGTAGCCCATGCCCAGGGTGAGTCCCGAAGAGGTGGCTTCCACTACCTGACCGGCACTGGAGTTGAGCGTGAGGGTGCGCTGGTCGCGGTACTCGGCGTTGAAAGTGAGGTCGTTTTTCAATGTGACGCTGGCACCGATGAGGGGAGCGAATCTCTCGGTTATGGCTACTGAAGAGATGTTGAATGGCGATGATGGTGTGGGACGTCCGGTGAGTTCGTCGAGGGTGAAGCCAAGGTCGCCGTCGGCCGAGAGCCAGTTGAGATAGGACGAGTAGCTGCCTACTGAGTAGGTACACTGGTAGGCGTGGGAGAGGGTGATGGTCTTGATTTTCCCTTTGAGGCGCGGCAATACCTGCATGGCGTCGTAGGTGATGCGCCAGTTGGGGAGTACGGAGCTGAACGAGGGGAATGGGTCGAGATTTACCTTGGAGGGGTCGCTGCCTGAATATGCAGCCAGGAAAGCGGGAATGAGCACGTCGCTCGAGGTGGGACTCGAGGTGCCTACTGTGGGATCGAAAGGTTGGCCGGCATAGGGGGTATTCTCAAGGAAGCCGGTCGACGGGTAGTTCACTCCCCGATACTGTCCTTCCACTCGGGAGGCTATGACGGGTATATTGTTGAGGAAATCGTCAAAGGCTTTGGAGGCGTAGCCTGAACCGGCCGATGAGGATTTCAGAGCTGAAGCCAGTGCTATATGAGTGCGAGAGTAAGAGCCGGAACGTGTGACGGGCATATTAGGGTACATGAACTGAATCTGCCGTGAACGGTTGTCTGAGCGGTTCATGGTGAGCTGGATTTTCAGTCCTTTCACCGGTTCAAGATTCAGCTCGATATTCAGCTCTTCGTTGCGCGAAAGCAAGGCCGGTGAGGTCTGGCCGTCGTCGGTGATGAGCCAGCCGCGTTCCTTGGCCTTGTAGATGTAGCTCTCGTCGGTAAAGCCGAATGCAAAATCGAGACCAGGTGACATGGGGCCATATGAATTGCTTTGGCCGAAAATGTTTCCTATGTCGTTGCGGAACAATGGAAGCGAGAGTGAGTTGGTGCGCTTCCAGCGTATCGAGGCATTGCGGGGCGACATGGCCAGTCGTGTGGCATAGGCGGCAATTTCCTTGAATACAGGGCGTTTTATTTTCTTTACTTCGGTGATGGTGAATTTGAGGTTCTTGTCACCGCGGGTGAGCACCTCGATGCTGCTGTTGTCAATGACGCGGGTCTTGATGGTGAAGGGTGCACCGTCGACTGTGACAGCTCTTACCTGAACTCGTGGCACACGCAGGTTGTGCTTGATGACAATCGTAGTGTCGGGTTTCAGCTTGAATGTGCGTTCAAATTTCTTGGGAGCTTTTTCTTTGGTCGCCGAGGATTTTGAGTTGGAGAATCGTTTGTTGATATCCTTCAGGTATGGTATCTTGTTGTAGAGCGATTCAAAGTTGATGCGTCCGTCGGCATTCCAGGTCGACTGGTTGGCTATGGTGTTGCCCATGGCGAGCCCTTCGATTGTGGCTCCACGGTCCCAGCGGTAGGTGGCGTTGTAGCTTGTGGATGCTGTGAGGAAGTCGAGAACGGGAATGCGGTTGAAAGGTGCCTTGTAGCTGGCTACCATCGACTGGTTGTAGGCCCAGGGTGTTCCCATGCTCAGAATGCTTGACCACACGGTGTCGCGCCATTCCTTATACTTGTCGGGGAAGAGCTTGCGGTTTACAGGCCCTGCAGTCTCTTCGATACGTGCCGATGTGTTGGAGCTGAACGACAGTGATATTGAACGTGTGAGATTCCATGTGAGATTGAACTGACGGTCCCAAAGGAAATTCTTGCTCACCGATACCGGGAGTTGGAACATCTGGTCAGTCTCCGAGCGCGTTTGCTGCTCGTAGTAGTAACGCGACATGGTGGTGAGGAATGAGATATTGTCGGGAGCCCAGCGCAGTTCCCAATCCTTGAAAAATTTAAGATTCTTGTTTTTGCTCTTGATAAACGACAATGGTTTCACTCCTTTTATGAATGGGGAATAGCTGTATTGCAACGAGCCTCGGTAGTCGTTGGTGTTCTCATACTCAGTGGTAGGGTCGTGGCGCGACTGCTTGGCAAAGGAGAAGTTTATGGTGAAGTTGGCCGGGTCCCATGGCATGGGATTTTTGCTCTTTATGTCAAATTTCAATGCCGAGATACTGAAATTCTTTGTGCTGCTGTGTTCCACGGCATAGTTGTTGATTGAGTCTTTCTCAGCTTTGGTAGCTCCATCGAGAGCGTCCTTGAGGAGCACGTCCTGGTCGAGGGGGTTGTACTTGGGGGTTGTTGTCTCCTTCGACACTGAATAGAAGATGGGGGCACGCAGTTTGACGGCCTCAGGCAATAGACGCCCCACATCGCCTTGCACCGCAAAGTTGTACTGCTGGTAGTCATCGAGACGACGCTCATTGAGCGACTGGTCAACACCGCCAAAGCCGGCGGTTTCTATGTGGGAGCCGAAGTTGAGTGTGGCAATGTCGCTCATGGCCAGATTGGCGTTGACCTTGGTGGCCCAACCGCCGCTCTCGTTGAAATCGGTTACTTTCAGCTCGTTGACCCATATGGTACCGTCCTTGGTCATTGCCGAGTTGTTGCGTATGCCCACGAGAATGACGCGCACATCGCTCAGCGTCGGGTTGCCCTTTACGGCCATGCGGTTACGTTCGTTGTCGGGGTCTCGCCCAGTGTATAGTGTGGTGTAGCTCACCTCCGACCCCTCCTCCGAGCGCACACGGTTGCGTTCTTTCTTGAGGTTGACGAGCTGTTGCAGGTTGAGGTCAAGGTAGTTGTTGCGCGGCCACACTTTCTCGCGGTCGGAGGGGTTGTCGTAGTAATGGCCCGGGGGTGTGAGTTCGAGTGGAATCTCATACTCGTAGAAGTTGTTCTTGACATCGGTGCCGAGACGCACAAATATTGAGAGTTCTCCGCTGCGCAGATTGGTGTGGTTGTCGATGAGTGCCTCGGCGTGTGTGTGGAGCTGAAGGCGGTTGTAGTTGCGCAGGTCGAGCATTGTGTTACGGTAGACGCCTCGGCCATCGCCGGCCTGAAGCCCTCTCACTGTCATCGACATCGACTGCTCGTTTAGTTGCACGATCTGCTGCTGGCCCGGGTCGGTTATACGGGTCACGCCGGGAGGAAGCACATAGTTGACAGGCTCACGTCCCGAGTTCTCCTCGATGTTGACCACCGACACATCGAGTTCGCCCTCGGCAGGGGTATCACCTCGCTGGTTGAGGTTGAAGTCATATGTGCGCCACTCGCCTCTCACGAGTTCGAGAGTGGCAAAACGCAGGTGGGTTACCTGTTTGAATCCGGTCATGAATATGCGGGCGAAGCGTATGGTTGTGAAGTCGTTGATGGAGCCTACGACCTTCTCATACTCCGAGAGCGGAATCTTGAACTGATACCAGTCAACTTCGGCTGTGGAGCCGTCGCGCAGGGGTACGACCGATACCTGCTTGTCGGTGATGAAGTTTTGTCCTACAACGAGGTCCTCGGGTCTGATTGACACATGGTACTGAAAGTAGCGCTCATACTCGTTGAGGGTGTTGTCCTGGTTGATATCCTCGACATCAGGCACGCTGCGTGAGCTTTGGTAGAGAGGATCGGAGGCGTCCTCGGGCGACAAAGAGTTGCCCTCGACTCCATTGTAGCGTTTATAACGCTCCAGAATCGAGAGGCGTTCCTCGTCGTAGTCGTAACCTCGGAAGAAGTGATAGTTGTCGCCGGCCGGGTCGTTGAGCGGAGAGAACTTGTCGTTCTGCATCTTGGTGATTGTCGATGCCGGCAACCGCTGGGTCAGTTGGGTCAGATAGTCGGAATAGCTCGGGAATGTGAACTCGTCATCGTTACGAAGACCGTCAAGTCCTACGTCCTGCACGGGGCGCGAGGTGCGGTTGTTGTCAAAGGAATATGTGAGAGAGGCCTGGCGTGACACGCGGCCCCAGTTGGTGGAGTCCATGTATTCATTGTTGCCGTCAAAGGGGACTCCGTTCTCGTAGCTCTTGAGCCCGTCCTTGAGGATATCCTCTGATATCTCGCCAAAGTTGAAGTAGAGATCACCACCGTCATAGTTGGGGTTCTCGGGGTCGAGGAACGGATTCATGAGCCAGAACTGAATGTACTCGATATTGCTCTGCTCGAAGTTGGTGTTGTCCATGCGTCGCATTATGCCACCCCAGCGTTTCTGCGGCTGCGTGAGGTCTCCGTTGTCGTCGATATTTGTGGCGTCGAGGTTGTAGGGTCCACGCTCGGTGGGATAGAACGAGAGGTTGAGGGTCTGTATGATATTGGACTCGCCATATGTGAGCTCGCGGCCCGGGAATATCTCGTAGGTCTGGATTTCGCGCACGTAGGGGTTGGAGAGCTGCTTGAGGTCGCTCCTGATGTACCCCGGGCACAATGAGGAGTTGCGCTGTGTGAACATGCGGTCTATGTAATACCAGTTGAGCAGGGCGCGGTTCTTGCCGTAGTTGACATTGTTGGAGAGCGCTGCCTCGGGGAACAGAGCGTCGGGCGATGGGTCGTAGGGGGTGGAGGCAAGGAACCATGAATAGGGAGAGCGCAGGTCGATCCTGATCTGTGACGACTCGAAATCGTCGATATAGGAGCTGCCTTTGTTGGACCCCGACTTCTGGCTATGGGGTACGAGTTGGGCAAACTCGGCAGTAACGTTGAATCGCGATGGCTGGGTGGCATTGATTGTGGGCACCTTGTTGAGCAGATTGGTGAGCCACATGAACTCGGTGTTGTAGCTTAAGTTCAATCCAAACATGGAGTTATTGACCGTCTCGTCGCCTATGTTTACTTTCTCAAGCAATGCCTTCTCGCTGAAGTGGAGTATTGTGGCACCGATATTGAAATTCTTGTTGAAGGCATATTGCAGGTCGAGACCAAGAAGAGTTTTGCGCTGCATCGAGAATAGCGATTGGTTCTCGAGTGTGACGCTGACATTCTGTCCTGAGTCAATGATGCTCTGATTGGTTATGGTCACGATTCCCATGGCATAGTCGACCGTGTAGTCGCTGTTCTCGGTAAGTTGAACTCCACCAGCAGTGACCACTACCGAGCCGCGTGGCACGTTCATGGCATTGAGGCGTATCTGGGAGCCGCCCGATGACTGGTACTCGCCTACGAGCGAGAATTTATTTTTGTCGGCAAACTGGCGTGCCACCACCTGGGTGGAGTCGTACAGTTCCTGATACACATATTGCGCGGCCAGTTGTGGATCGCCGATCTTCTCGGCCAGATGCTTGCCGAATGGCTCGGCGACAGGAAATATGATTTTACCGCTCGATGCCTGTACGGTATACCCCTCGAGAAAGTCGAAGAAGCCGTCGGGGTTTGACTGTTCGTTGCTATCGAGGCGGTCGAGATTCATCACCTGCAGCAATGGCATGCCCGATAACCCAGGTACGGGCAGATAGTTGATCTCAATACCGGTGGTGTCGCTCAGATACTTGATGTTGAGTTTGAACTTGGCTTTCTGTACCTGGTAGGCACCCAGCGAGTAGACGTTTTTCATCATCAATCGCCACATGGGGAGGTAGGGAGATATCGTTGTGGCCTTTAGCATCTTGACATATAGCGACTGGTCGGTGGTGCTTATGTCGGTCGAGAATTCGCCCACCTGGTATACCTGGCCGTTGAGCGTGTATTCAAAGGCTACGGCGAGCACCTCGTCGCTGTTGAGTGCGCTCTTCAGCGAAATATATCCCAGCGTGGAGTTGAGCGTGTATTCGCTGCTCGACAGCAGTCGTGCGCTCTCTACTTTCTCAAAGTCGCGTCCTCCCTCGACTCCCCATGCGCGCAACGGTTCCAATGCCTGGGTCACGGTATTGATGTTACGTGCATCGGGGTATTCGTTTTTGATTGTCGAAAGCAGGTTGTTGCTCGAGTTTGTGGGGAAGGGGTAGGAAGGATTGCCCTGCCACAGGTCGGTGGCAAGATTCTTTTGTTCACCGAGGTCCATGAAGGCCACAATGTTGCGCGACTGGTTGTAGTTGTTGCTTTTGTTTGTGATCCACACCTCGATACGCGTAATCTTTATGCCCGAGGTGACGAATGGAAGACGGGAGGCAAACTGGTCATAATTCTCGTAAAAATATTGGGCGAGGAAAAAATGACGATTGGCATCGTAGTTGTCGGCGGTGACTGAGAAGGGGGTGAGCTGTGCGCCACCCTTTGTGTTGACTGTGCGTGACTCAGAGTTCTGTTGCGACACCAGCGCGGTTGCTGTGAGACGTCCAAACTGCAATTTGCTCTTTATGCCAAACAAGGCTGTGCTACCCCTTATGAGTGATGAACCGGTGGTCAGTGACACATTGCCGGCCTCGATGTTCTTCACAATGTCATCTTCCTTACCCTCATAGGCCAGTTTGAGATTCTTGGAGTCGAAGTCAAATGTCGCATCGGTGTTGTAGTTGAGGTTGAACTTCAGACGGTCGCCCACAGAGGCATTGACATTGGCCTGTATTTTCTGTTCAAAGTCAAAATAGGTTTTGCGCCGTGCATTGAGCGATAGCGATGGGTTGTCGGTCTTGTTGCTCTTGATTCCCATCTTGATTTGTACCGAACCCTGGGTTCGGAGCTGAACGCCTCCCGGACCGAATATCTTTTCCAGCGGACCTATGGCAAAGTGCATGTCGAGTGGATTGAATGGATCCTTCTCTTTACCCTGGAATGCCTCGCTGTTGCGTTGCTGGTAGTACTGCTGCATGATATGTCGCTGCTGCAGGCTGTTGTATTGACGCTCGGAAAGCATGAGCGGGGTGGCAATGTCAAGGTCGCCTACGCGCGTGCGCAGTATGTAGGTGCGAGTGGCCGGGTCATATTCGGTCGTTGTGGTAATATTGGAGGGAGTTGCGAGATCCCCGGCTATTTGGTCGCCAAGCAACTGCTCATAGTTGTACGGAACACCACCCGATGAGGCAAATGGCAGCATAATCGAATCGGCGGCCCCCACCAGGGCGTTTCCAGCCATGGAACTGTTATAGGGTGCCGTAAATTTCCCGGGACCGGATGTGGTCGATGCTGTGGTTTGTGCCTGAACCCCTATACATGCCACATATATCATGACAACCAGTATCACCCACGCGTGCGCGGCAATACTTCCATGTGATAATGTAGAGTATATTGTAAAGTGACGGGTCTTCATCGCGTGTACACGCCCCGGGCATGTCACAACATTGTGAGGGAGCGTTTTATAGCGGCTTCGACGGTTATTGAAGGATTGGCCTCAAAAAGCTTGTTAAGCACTTTCTGTGAGGCCTGACGCTGGAATCCGAGCATTACCAATGCCGCCAATGCTTCCTCATACAGTTGATTGTTGACGGGGGTCTGTAATGTTAACGTATTGTCGTCTACTTTTATTTTGTCTTTCAGGTCAACAATTATACGCTCGGCGGTCTTTGGCCCCACACCTTTCACTGCTTTCAGTGGCTTGGAGTCGCCCTGGGAAATCACTTGCTCAAGCTGTGGCGCTGCCAGCGACGAGAGTATCATGCGTGCAGTATTGGCTCCGACTCCCGATACCCCGATGAGCAGGCGGAAGAGCGAGCGTTCACGCTCGTCGGCAAATCCATACATCACCCATGCGTCTTCCCTTATGGATTCGTGCACCAGCAGGCGCGTCTCTGTTTTCCCTTCAAGGGCAGTATAGGTTGTTAATGATATGTTAAGCAAATAGGCCACCCCTCCGGTAGTCTCTATGACCACTGATGCGGGTGTGAGGCTGTCTATATGACCTTTGATGTATTCAATCATTGTTTTTCCGGGTTACGGCCTTTTTAACATGTGGAAAGTAAGATATCTTTATCTTCCCAAACTTTTATACAAAGGTAGTGAAAAAGATGCAAGCCCCCAAATGTAAATAGGGGGCTCTTATACTTGAAAGTGTATCGTTTATAGGCAGGCACAGAAAAGATTGCGCATACGGTTGGTGAATGATCCCTTCAATTCCTTGATATGAATATGTATCTCATTGTTCTCTTTGCCTATGAATATTATCGACGAATGTAACACAACGCCCACATATTTGTCGAAGTCGATGATGGCATTGACTCTGCGCAGATCTATATCGTGGAATGGTGACAAAGAGTCCAGACTATTGATGATAAGGTCATGCCCTTTTATCTCGATATTGTGGTCCTCGTGGGCGGCCTCAAACAATAAAGGTATGTTCAGCTCATCGAGTGATGATGGTAATTTGCTGTATTTCTTATATATAGACTCTATTGTTTTGTTGTTGATCATCGTTGTGGATTCTTTGAGAGTTATTTATTTTTGTCTGTTTTTCGCTTTGTTTGATTGTAAAACATACGGTAAGGTTGAAATGTTGTTACGATGGTGTTACATATGGATAAATATATGTATCTTAACGGTATTTAACATTCGGATGTGCCTATGTGTATGCTGTTGATACTATATAATTACTTGATAACGATGCTTTTAATGGAATCAGTGTGAAAATGGAATCGGGTGAACCGAAAATGCTTTCAGGTTCACCCGATTCGTATTTGATGCTCTCGCCGTGGTGGTCAAGCCACCATCGGAGCATAAGTAATCAAGCGAGGAATCCCAGCAGGACACCGGCGGCAACTGCTGAGCCAATCACTCCGGCGACATTGGGACCCATGGCGTGCATGAGCAGGTAGTTGCTGGGGTCGTATTCCAGACCCAGATTGTTGGAAATGCGAGCCGACATGGGCACTGCTGATACACCTGCATTGCCGATGAGAGGATTGATCTTTTTCTCATTGGGCAAGAAGAGGTTGAACAATTTGACAAACAGCACGCCCGACGATGATGCGATGACAAAGGCCATGAATCCGAGGAAGAAGATGAAAATGGTCTCCTTAGTGAGAAACGTGGTGGCCTGGGTCGACGCTCCAACTGTCATACCGAGGAGGATTGTCACGATGTCGGTCAGGGCATTGCTGGCGGTCTTGGCAAGGCGGGTTGTGACACCGCTCTCACGCAACAGGTTGCCGAAGAACAGCATTCCCAGCAGGGGCAGACCCGACGGAACTACGAAACATGTGAGCAACAATCCTACGATAGGGAAGATAATCTTCTCGTTCTGTGAGACCGCGCGAGCAGGTTTCATACGTATGAGGCGCTCCTTCTTTGTAGTGAACAGGCGCATGAGCGGTGGCTGAATTACCGGCACCAGGGCCATGTAGGAATAGGCCGATACTGCGATTGCTCCCATGAGATTGGGTGCAAGCTTTGACGACAGGAAGATAGCCGTGGGGCCATCGGCTCCACCTATGATGGCGATGGCGCCTGCCTGGTCGGGCGAGAAGCCTATGGCGAGTGCCACCATGTAGGCTCCAAATATGCCAAACTGGGCAGCTGCACCTATGAGCATGAGTTTGGGATTGGCTATGAGGGCCGAGAAATCGGTCATCGCGCCTATTCCCAGGAATATGAGTGGGGGATACCAACCGGCCGACACTCCGTTATAGAGAATGTTGAGCACTGACCCCTCTTCATAGATGCCTATCTCGAGACCGGCCTCGGCATTGAACGGTATGTTGCCGATGAGGATACCAAAGCCTATGGGGACGAGAAGCATGGGTTCAAAATTCTTCTTGATGGCGAGCCATATGAAGAACAAACCCACGGCGAGCATTATGAAATGAGGAAACGTAGCATTGGCAAAACCTGTGAACTGCCAAAACTCGTTTAAGTTTTCCATGAAAAAGTTTTGAGCAAGAATCATCGGTATAGTCTATTTAAGATGTGAGAAATAAAAAGGCTATACGATTCATCAGCTTATGGTAAGGAGCGTAGTGCCCTCAAGAACAGAGTCTCCGCTCTTGATATCGATAGAGGCAACGACACCGTCACGTCCGGCCTGTATCGAATTTTCCATTTTCATGGCCTCGAGAACGATTACGGTATCGGATGCTTTCACCGTATCGCCAACGTTGACGTTGATCGACATGATTACACCGGGGAGGGGTGACTTGACGGGTGTACCTGCACCACCGGCAGCGGGACGGGAGGCTATTACCTTCTCGCCTGTGCTCGTGCGTGGAGCTGCACTTGGTTTGGGAGTAGCGGCTACCTTCACGCTGGCGCTCTTGTCCTCGAGCTCAACCTTGTAGGGGACGCCGTTGACCTCGACCTGGGCCAGGCCGTTGTCGATATCTCCTATGGCGACATTGTAGGTGTTGCCGTTGATTTTATATTTATATTCTTTCATTGTTTTTAGATATTAAGTGATTAACGATGGGGAAGTTGACGCATATTGTAGATTTTGGAGCTCCAGGGCGAGTAGGCTCGTTTCACCTTGTTGATGGTGAGCACATGGCTCTCGATGTCGTGGGCGTTGAGGTGCTCATACAAGGCCATGGTTATGGCAGCGATCTCTTCGCCTGAATCGTGCTCGGGACGCTCGCTACGGGGTGTTTCCTTAACATCGATACCATGGGCGCGCATCTTGTTGGAGCGGGTTACCTTGCCACCAACCTTGCTTATCACGAGGAAGGCGATGCACAGTAGAGCCAGGGCACTGAACACGATTGCCATTGCCATGGCTGCCATTCCGAATCCATTGGGGTCGAGCTCGGCAAATTTCTCTACCTTGTCATTGCGGTCGGCAATGACATTGGCGCTCGACGGGGTAATGTATTTCCCGGGGTCGCGGTCGTTTCTGACTTCCCATGTGGCAGCGGCATCGACGTTACCATTGGCGTCATAGACGTTGATGCCATCGTTGACGCGGGCATAGCTGGTGTTGGGCTCAAGAACCGGTACCACTACGTGGTCTATGAGCGTCTCCTTGTCTGAATCGAAGAGGAAAATCTCGTTGGGACGGTCGGGCGACAGGGTGAAATTGGTGTGGAATGTGCCACGTGAGGGCATGCCGTCGGCCCAGAATATAACATGCTGGCGCTTGGGCATCTTGGTATTGACATCGTGAAGAGGCACGGCATACCACTGGTCAGGGCTGGTCGTCGTGTCGGTGGTGATGTAGACCGACGATATTTCGAGCGGTGCGAACTTGGAGTTGTACAGCTCGATCCATGCCGGGCGACCACCAAAGTCGTCGACAAAATTGCTCTCGTTGACGGTCATCACCTCGTTGATGTGCAGGACACCCTTGCGGGCCTGTCCTGTAGCAGTGAGTGAGGCGACTGCCATGACAGCGATAGCTATCAGTTTGAATTTTTTCATATCGAAAGGTTATGCGAGTGGTTTATTACAGAGGTATGTTGCCATGTTTTTTGGCGGGGTTGGTTACCTTCTTGGTTGCCAGCTGCTGCAAGGCTTTGATGATGCGGAAGCGGGTGTTGCGAGGCTCGATAACGTCGTCGATATAGCCATACTTGGCTGCATTGTAGGGATTGCAGAATAGTTTGTTGTATTCCTCTTCCTTCTCGGCCAGCACAGCCTTGGGATTCTCAGATGCCTTGGCTTCCTTGGCATATAGAACCTCGACGGCTCCGGCGCCACCCATAACTGCAATTTCGGCCGATGGCCATGCATAGTTCATGTCGCCACGCAGCTGCTTGCAACTCATAACGATATGTGAGCCTCCGTAGCTCTTGCGCAGTGTCACGGTAACCTTGGGCACTGTAGCCTCACCGTAGGCATAGAGCAATTTGGCTCCATGGAGAATCACACCGTTGTATTCCTGGCCGGTGCCGGGCAGGAAGCCGGGAACATCGACGAGAGTTACCAACGGAATGTTGAAGGCATCGCAGAAACGCACGAAGCGTGCTGCCTTGCGCGATGCGTTTGAGTCGAGTACGCCGGCGAGATATTTGGGCTGGTTGGCCACGATACCTACCGACTGGCCGTTGAAACGAGCAAAACCTATGATGATATTCTTGGCATAGTCGCGTTGTATCTCAAGGAATTCGCCATTGTCGATGATAGCGCCGATCACCTTATACATGTCATAGGGACGGTTGGCTGAGTCGGGGATAATCTCGTTGAGCGTGTCATCGAGACGGTCGATGGGGTCGTTGCATTCTACCAGTGGAGCCTCTTCAAGGTTGTTCTGTGGAATGAAGCTGAACAGGCGGCGTATTATGCGTATAGCCTCCTCGCCATCTTCGGCAGCAAAGTGGGTCACGCCACTCTTGGTTGCGTGTACTTCGGCACCGCCCAGCTGGTCTTGGGTTACATCTTCACCTGTTACTGTCTTCACAACCTTGGGGCCGGTGAGGAACATGTATGAAATACCCTTGGCCATCACAGTGAAGTCGGTGAGGGCCGGCGAGTAGACAGCACCACCGGCACAAGGGCCTAAGATACCCGAAATCTGGGGAATCACACCCGATGCAAGGATGTTGCGCTGGAAAATCTCGGCATATCCGGCAAGGGCGTTGATGCCTTCCTGGATACGCGCTCCGCCCGAGTCGTTGAGGCCTATGACAGGCGCGCCCATGCGCATAGCCATGTCCATCACCTTGCAGATCTTCAAAGCCATGGTCTCGCTCAGCGAGCCGCCAAACACTGTGAAATCCTGGGCGAATACATATACCAGACGGCCATCGATAGTGCCGTAGCCTGTGACAACACCATCACCGGGGAATGATTTCTTCTCCTGGCCGAAGTTGGTGCAACGGTGGCGTACAAACATGTCGAGCTCCTCAAAAGAGTCCTCGTCAAGAAGTTGTGCTATGCGCTCGCGGGCTGTATATTTTCCACGCTCGTGCTGTTTGTCGATGGCTTTTTGACCTCCGCCGAGGCGTGCCTCAGCTCTCAGGTCAATGAGTTCCTGTATTTTTTTCAGTTGATTGCTCATGATTGGGATAATGTGATGGGTTAAAGGTTATTTGTTGGGATCCTCACACAGTTCGACGAGGGTGCCTACGGTCGACTTGGGGTGCAGGAAGGCGATATTCAAACCCTCGGCGCCCTTGCGGGGAGCCTTGTCGATAAGGCGACAGCCTTTCTCTTCAGCTTCAGCGAGAGCATTGGCTACACCGTTTTCAACAGCAAATGCTACGTGTTGTATGCCTCCGCGGCCTCCATTGTTGGCGATGAACTTGGCGATGGCGCTGTCATCGGCGGTTGGCTCGAGAAGCTCGATCTTGGTCTGGCCTACCTTGAAGAATGCCGTGCGCACTTTTTGGTCGGCAACCTCTTCGATAGCGAAGCATTTGAAACCTAAAATGTTCTCGTAGAAAGGTATGGCTTCCTCGAGTGAGGGAACGGCAATACCGATGTGTTCGATGTGGGAAATTTCCATAATCTTGCTGTTATTTGTTTGGTTTAAATAAATTATCGGTTTTTTGGCCCGATAGGGCTTACTATGTCACGGTGCAAAATTAACAAATATTTTTAGATAGATGATATCCGACAACAAAAATATTTTGGTTTTCAGGGGTATTGTATGACGGATAATTGTTATATTTGCTCAGAGGGAATCGGGTCCTGTGACACATTCCATTGAGTCCATAAATTTTTAACTATATAATAAATATATGAGTAAATCTTATCTGTTTCTTGCCGACGGTTTTGAGGAAATCGAGGCTCTTGCTACACTTGACATGCTGCGCCGTGCTGGTATGAATGTCGAGACGGTGTCTATTAATGCCGATGGTCGCGCGACCGGGGCTCATGGTGTCACGGTTGTCGCTGATACTTCTATCAATGAGGCCGAACAAGAGGACATCGATTGGCTGATACTGCCCGGCGGTCTGCCCGGTGCGTCCAATCTTGTAGCTTGCGGGCAGCTGGTCGACATGTTGCGCTCGCATAATGCCAATGATGGCCACATAGCGGCCATATGCGCTTCTCCGGCCTATGTGCTGGGCGCGCTCGGTCTTCTGGAGGGTGTCACCGCTACATGTTATCCCGGTTGTGAGGGTATGGCTCCTGGCGTTGAATTTACATTCAATCCGGTGGAGGTGTCGGGTAATATAATTACAGGTAAGGGTCCAGGCTACACGTTCAAGTTTGCCGAGGCAATCATTGTCGCCTCCATGGGACGTGATGTCGCCGATACAGTGCTGGAAGGTATGCTGCCCTGATGTCATGACAGGATGTGTTGTGTCTTTGGTATAAAACCGCTGGACGATTCATCTGTCACCATGGATCCGGCCGATGAACCATACCTTTTTGATGAAATTCTCGTTTGTGTTTTCACAATGGAGCTGTGAGGGTGTTAAGGGAGGTGAAATTGCACGAAAACAAAAAGAGTGGTGGAATAATTTTGCATGAGAATAAAAAAATTCTTACCTTTGTGGCCGATTTAACCAATTAACAATATTTTATAACACAATGAATCACTACGAAACCGTTTTCATTTTAACTCCCGTTTTGTCTGATGCTCAGATGAAGGAAGCGGTAGACAAGTTCAAAGGTGTGCTCACCGACGCTGGTGCAGCCATCGTGAACGAAGAACTGTGGGGCCTGCGCAAGCTTGCTTATCCCATTCAGAAGAAATCGACCGGCTTCTACACCCTTGTGGAATTTGACGGCGAGCCCACTCTTGTAAAGAAACTCGAGACAGCGTTCCGTCGCGACGAGCGTGTACTGCGCTTCCTCGTGTTCCGCAACGACAAGTATGCCGCTGAGTATGCTGCAAAGCGTCGCAGCCTCAAGGCAGCAAAAGCAACTGCACCCAAAGAAGAAGTAAAGGAGGACTAAGACATGGCACAGGCACAATCAGAAATACGTTATCTCACACCCCTGTCGGTTGACGTTAAAAAGAAAAAATATTGCCGTTTCAAACGTAGCGGCATCAAGTATATCGACTACAAGGATCCCGAGTTCTTGAAGAAGTTCCTCAACGAGCAGGGTAAGATTCTACCCCGCCGCATCACCGGAACATCGCTCAA
>JAMPBP010000015.1 GCA_023666645.1 Clostridiales bacterium | reverse complement strand
GACCCTCAACGGTTTTCAAGACCGCCGCAATCGACCACTCTGCCATCTCTCCTTCTTGATATGTATGTCTTAAGGTTTCCCTTTTGACTCTGCAAAGGTAGGTGTTTTCTATATTTTGTGCAAGTTTTTTCCTGTGTTTTTTATCACATATTCTCTATGCTATTAAGTATCAGTGGATTCACCATGACATATTATATATTCTTTCACCTCCTGGAACAATCGGGTGGCAAATACAAAATCATTCAGGGCTTCATTGCTCGTCTTGAATATTCGGTTTTTGTCACCAACCCATGCCCGATGTCCTTTGTCGATGAAGATGATATTTTCTCCGATGCCCAATACTGAATTCATGTCGTGAGTATTGATTATGGTGGTTATGTTGTACTCATGGGTGATATCGCTCAACAGTTCATCGATGACAATTGAGGTTTTGGGATCGAGGCCCGAATTGGGTTCGTCACAGAACAGATACTTTGGATTGAGAGCTATGGCACGAGCTATCGCAACTCGTTTCTGCATTCCTCCCGATATCTCTGACGGGTATTTGTTTTCTGCTCCTGTAAGATTGACACGGTCAAGACAAAAATGGGCTCTTTCCAATTGGTCTTCCCGTGACATGTCTGAAAACATCACGAGTGGGAATAAGACATTGCCGAGCACTGTCTCAGAATCAAATAATGCCGATCCTTGAAAAAGCATTCCGATTTCTTTACGTATCGCTTTGACCTGAGTGGAATTCATTTTGATATAATCCCGTCCATCATAAAGGATCTCTCCCTGTTCGGGCTTTACAAGGCCTACGATACATTTCATGAGAACGGTTTTTCCTGAACCGCTCTGTCCTATGATAAGATTGGTCTTACCGGTAAAAAATGTGGCATTGATGTCATAAAGAACAGTCTTATCGTCGAACGATTTATTCAGATTCTTGACTTCAATCATTGCAGTAGTAATTTAGTGAGTATGACATCAAACAACAAAATAAGAATACTGCTCGACACGACGGCATTGGTACTCGCCTTGCCAACTTCGAGAGCTCCTCCCTTGACATAATAACCGAAGAAAGCAGCGACCGATGCCACGATATATGCAAAGACAAGTGATTTGATAAGTCCATACCAGACGTACCATTCCTGAAAAAAGGCCTGCAGTCCATATATATATTTTGTTACACTTATCATATCTGTGACACATGCTACCATTAGTCCTCCGAAAAATGCAGTTCCGATGCTCATCAACACCAGAACCGGCATAAACAGGACAAATGCCACAACCTTAGGAAGCACAAGAAAATTGGCCGAGTTGACACCCATTATATCAAGAGCGTCGATTTGTTCGGTGACACGCATCGTGCCAATCTCTGAGGCTATGTTTGAACCAACTTTTCCTGCAAGTATAAGACATAGTATTGAGTTGGAGAATTCGAGCAGCACTATATCACGGGTAGCAAGTCCTACGGAATAAGCGGGAATGAGAGGCGACGAGATGTTGAGTTGCATCTGGATCGTTATGACGGCGCCTATGAATAATGACACAATCACTACAAGGGGGATTGAATCGACCCCGAGTTTCGTAACCTCGGCGAGTGTACGTTGAAAGAAGACTTTCCAACGGTCAGGGACTGAGAATACACGAGTCATGAAACTGCAATAGCGGCCAAACTGTGCTATGGAATTTATCAATATCATTACTGTCTAATAAATTGAGTTCTTGCCATCTATACCAATGTTCCAATCCAAAGGCCGGTTTTTGGCACAAACAACATGCAAATTTAAGAATAATCTTTATGATAGAACATATATATTTATAATAAAATTTGGTCAAAATGTTCACAAAATTGATGATTTATCATAAGCCAACAGAATGTAAATTACTACAATCACACTATTTAACATTTAAAACACACTACATATCAACACATTACAATCTCAACATCAATAAAGAGCCAAAAAGGGGGATAACTACAGATTTTTTTTGTAATTTTGCCCAAAATTTTGCATTGATTATACAAGTAATTAAGCACATATATTAATTAAAAACAAGGATAATATGAGTCTGAACATCATTGTACTCGCCAAGCAGGTACCTGATACCCGCAATGTGGGTAAAGATGCAATGAAAGAGGATGGCACCATAAATCGAGCAGCACTGCCGGCCATCTTCAACCCCGAGGATCTTAATGCTCTCGAGCAGGCTTTGCGTCTTAAGGACGCTAACCCCGGGTCAACCGTCACAATGCTTACCATGGGTCTTCCCCGTGCAGCCGAGGTGATACGCGAGGCTATGTATCGCGGTGCCGACGGTGGTATAGTGCTCACTGACCGCGTACTGGGTGGCGCCGACACTCTTGCCACCAGCTACTCTCTGGCTCAGGCAGTAAAGAAATTTGGCAATTACGACATCATTCTTGGCGGACGTCAGGCTATCGATGGCGATACAGCACAGGTGGGTCCTCAGATCGCTGAGAAGCTGGGGCTACCTCAGGTTACATATGCCGAGGAAATCCTTGGTATCGAAGATGGCAAAATCATAGTGAAGCGTCGTCTTGAGCATGGTGTGGAGACTGTAAAGGCTCCCCTCCCCTGTGTAATAACCGTCAACGGCTCGGCTCCAGATTGCCGTCCCCGCAACGCTCAGAGACTGATGAAGTACAAACGTGCCGTGTCGACCAGCGAGAAAAAAGCTCTCGATGAGCAAGCTCGGGCTATTGTCGACGCACGTCCCTACCTGAACATCGACGAGTGGAGTGCCGCATATGTCGAGGCCGATCCTCAACAGATTGGTCTTGCCGGTTCTCCCACCAAGGTCAAGGCTATCGAGAATGTCGTGTTCACCGCCAAGGAGAGCCGTCGTCTCGACAACAACGACCAGGATATTGAAAACCTCATTGTCGAACTGATCGCCAATCACACCATAGGTGGATAATGGACGGTATATCATTGAATCACAATTATGTCACAAAACAATTTGATAGTATACTGCGAGTATGAAGATGGCAAGATTGCCGATGTGAGCCTTGAGCTTCTTACCAAAGGCCGTCAACTCGCTACAAAACTTGGGGTAGAGCTCCAGGCTGTTGTCCTCGGTGACAACCTCGAGGGAATCGAGGCTCAGGTGTTCCCCTATGGTGTCGACACCCTTTACAAGGTACAGGACTCTCGCCTATTCCCATATACATCCAATCCTCATGCCGCTGTATTGATCAACCTTTTCAAGGAAATCAAACCTCAGATATGTCTGATGGGTGCCACATGTATAGGCCGAGACCTCGGTCCCAGAGTTTCCTCTTGCTTGCACAGCGGTCTTACGGCTGACTGCACAGCTCTCGAGATTGGTCCTCACACTGACCCCAAGAGTGGTAAAGAATACACCGACCTGCTCTATCAGATACGCCCTGCATTTGGCGGAAACATCGTCGCCACAATCGTGAATCCCGATTGCCGTCCACAGATGGCTACAGTACGCGAGGGTGTGATGAAAAAGGAGGTGTTCGACCCCAACCACAAAGGCAAGGTTGTCGATCTGAATGCCAAGGATTATGTCAGCGATACCGATTTTGTTGTTGAGATCATTGATCGCCAGATTGAGAAATCAAAGGTCAACATCAAGAATGCCCCCATCATCGTGGCAGGCGGATATGGTGTAGGCAGCAAGGAAAACTTTGACATGCTCTTTGATCTTGCCAAAGTACTCGGTGGCGAGGTTGGTGCTTCACGTGCCGCTGTAGACGCTGGCTTTATCGAGCATGAGCGTCAGATTGGTCAGACAGGTGTGACAGTGCGACCCAAGCTCTATATCGCTTGCGGCATATCGGGACAGATTCAGCACATCGCCGGCATGCAGGATAGCTCAATCATCATCTCGATCAATAATGACCCCAATGCTCCGATCAACACTATTGCCGACTATGTCATCACCGGCAACATGGAGGAGATAGTGCCCAAGCTTATTAAATATTACAAGAAGAACTCCAAGTAAAACAGTATACAGCAATGGCTAATTTCTTTACTGACAATCCCGATCTGCGCGACCATCTGTCACACCCGTTGATGGAGAAAATCGTTGCGTTGAAAGAACGCGACTACACCGACGCAGACAAGTATGACTATGCTCCCGTCGACTATGCCGACGCTATGGACAACTATAACAAGGTGCTTGAGATTGTAGGCGACATCTGTGGCAACAAGATTGCCGATAATGCCGAGTCGGTCGACCATCAGGGCGCTTCATGTGCCAACGGCCACGCATACTATGCCGACGCTACTGTCGAGAACCTCGACCTTACCCGCAAGGCCGGTCTCATGGGCATGTCTATGCCCCGCCGTCTTGGAGGACTCAATTTCCCCATCACTCCCTACATCATGGCAGCCGACATCGTGAGCCGTGCCGACACAGGCTTTGAAAACCTGTGGGGCCTTCAGGATTGCGCCGAGACTATCTATGAGTTTGGAAGCGAGGAACAGAAACAAAAGTATATTCCCCGTGTATGCCAGGGCGAAACAATGTCGATGGACCTCACTGAGCCTGATGCCGGCTCTGACCTCCAATCTGTAATGCTCCGCGCTACTGAACAGCCCGATGGGACTTGGCGCCTGAATGGTGTAAAACGCTTCATCACTAACGGTGATAGCGATATCCACTTGGTTTTGGCCCGTTCAGAGGATGGCACAAAGGACGGCCGTGGCCTGTCAATGTTCATCTATGACAAGCGTGATGGCGGTGTCACCGTGCGCCGTATCGAGAACAAGATGGGCATCAAGGGGTCTCCCACATGTGAACTCGTATACAAAAACGCTAAGGCCGAGCTTTGCGGTTCACGCCGCATGGGTCTTATCAAGTATGTGATGGCTCTGATGAATGGCGCGCGTCTTGGCATCGCAGCCCAATCGGTAGGCGTCAGCGAGATTGCCTACCGTGAGGCTCTGCAATATGCCCGCGAGCGCCAGCAGTTCGGTAAACCCATCATTGAGTTCCCGGCTGTCTACGAGATGCTCTCGGTGATGAAGGCCAAACTTGATGCCTCGCGTTGTCTTCTTTACGAGACTGCACGCTATGTTGACCTCTACAAAGCCTACGAGGATATCGAGAAAGAGCGCAAACTCACTCCCGAGGAAAAGGCCGAGCTCAAGGTTTACCGCAAATATGCCGACGCCTGCACACCTCTTGCCAAGGGCCTTGGCTCAGAATATTGTAACCAGAATGCCTATGACTGCATCCAGATTCATGGCGGTTCAGGCTTCATGAAAGATTATGCCTGCGAGCGTGTATACCGTGATGCCCGCATCACATCTATATATGAAGGAACCACCCAGTTGCAGGTTGTAGCAGCCATACGCCACGTCACCACTGGCACCTACAAGGCACTCATCGACCTGTATGCCGAGATGCCCTTCAGCGAGGCTCTCGCTACCGTCAAGGAGCGTCTTGCTGCCATGACTGAGAAGTATCAGGCTGCTGTTGACGCTGTACAGGCTGTCAACGAGCCCGCTTATACCGACTTCATGGCACGCCGTCTTGTTGAGATGGCCGGCAATATCGTCATGGCCTATCTGCTTGCCACCGATGCCACTCGCTATAATAACGAGTCTATGGCCAAGAGCGCACAGGTATATGCCAATATCGCCGAGGCCGAGGTTAACAAGCACAGCTCGTTTATCGCCTCATTCAAACCCGAAGAGCTCGCCCTGTATACCCAGGCTTAAGTTTCTGAACAATACATACAATCATACTACTCTAAGCCGGTGGTCAGCAATGACAATGATATAGCTGTCCACCGGCTTTTCTGCTTTCAATCACCTTAACACTATATTTCCTCCATGGATAACTATGCTCCTATACTCGCGGCCTTTGGTCTTGACCATGACTGCACCGTCGCTCCTCTCGGGAATGGACTCATCAACAGCACGATGCTCGTGACCACTCCTACCGGTCAACGCTATGTGCTACAGCGCATCAACACCAATGTGTTTCCCAATGTCGAGGGGCTGCAAGACAATATCGACCGTGTGACAACCCACTTACGGGGCAAACTTGCCGAGCGCGGTATCACGGACCTTGAGCGTCACTGTCTGCGCTTTCTGCCCAACATCACGACGGGAAAAAGCTACTTCTTCGATGGGAAGGATTATTGGCGAATCATGGTATATATAGCCGATAGCGTGACCTATGAGGCTGTGACACCACAACTGGCCGAAGTGGCCGGACGAGCCTTCGGAGACTTTGAGAAAATGCTCGCTGACATGTCCCCTCTTCCTGTCGAGACGATTGAAAATTTCCACAACATGGAATTCAGACTCAAACAATTTGATGACGCGATAAAGGCCGACACGACCGGAAGGCTTGCCGAGGTCAAGAATCTCGTGGACGACATGTTGACATTGGTACCATTGGCCACCACAGCCGAGCGGCTTTTCAACGAGGGCAAACTCCCCTTGAGAGTGTGCCACTGCGACACCAAGGTCAACAACATGCTGTTTGACAAGGAAGGCAATGTACTATGTGTCATCGATCTTGATACGGTAATGCCCGGATATGTATTGAGCGACTATGGTGACTTCATGCGCACTGCTGCCAACAATGCTCCTGAGGACGAGCCCGACCTTTCAAAAATATCGATCAACCGCGATATCTATGACGCTTTCACACGTGGCTATCTCGAGAGTGCGCGCGAGTTTCTTACTGACACGGAAGTAGGACTTCTGCCCCACGGACTTTTCCGGTTTGCCTACATGCAGGCCGTGAGGTTCCTTACCGACTACCTGAATGGTGACACTTACTATAAAATCAATTATCCCGACCATAATCTTGTGAGAGCCCGTGCTCAGTGGCAACTTGCTCTGCTTGCCAAGGAATCATTGTAGGCCACAAGGATAGACGATTGAACAATAAAGGCACCGGGTGCAATATCTGCATCACGCGGTGCCTTTATTACATTTTCGATGTCCTGTAACATCGATACCAGCTGTTTCACTTGGTATAGAACTCTATTACCCGCTGTATCGCGGCCCGACATACAGGGCAAAAAACAGGATTGTTGTTATCCCTCATGCGACATGACATGACCGGCCTGAACACTCCCTTGGCTTTGTAGCCTCCACCTTCAAAAACGCCTACTACCGGTTTACCATCGGTTGTCAGAAAGACATCACCATCGGTCGGTATCTCGGTGCCGGGGGTGATCATTGATTTCCATTTGGAATCGAAATCTACAAGAGTTGTGATATTTGGCTCCCATGGCTCGATATCAATGGGGTATGTGTCGTCAAGTTCGTTGATATAGAAATACTCATCGGCAAGTCCACCGAAACTGTGGCCAAACTCATGCACTGCCACCGGGAGCGTGTGCTCATTGCGAGTGGCGGCAACCTGATAGCAGTTGTAAATGCCACCTCCACCATAACGCTCTGTGTTCACGAGCACAAGAACATGCTCATAGGGAATTCCGTTCAGTGCATCGTGCATCTTCTTCACCGATGGTACCGTGAGATACCTCGATGAATAAAATGTGCTGTAATGAGAATCAAACGCCGTGTTGCGCCATGTGCCGTCAAGCGGAACAGACACCCCGCTATCGACCGACGGTGACATAACCGCCACAAAATTAAACTTATCCTTATAACTCTTGAAAGGCTCGTAACTTAGAATCTCATCGCTTATGATGCGGGCATATTTGAAGAACTCATCAGCTTCATCCGGTGTGAACCCCTCGGCAAGAATAGCCACATCTATCGCTTCAGCGGGATTGGTGCCTCGATGTATATACCTCGTCTCGTGGGGCGTTAGTGGTGACTTCCTCACCAGCTCATCGTCGGGACGATAAAGGTGCCTCATCGTAAGCATTGGCTGGCGACGGTTGTCATTGAGTGTTAGCTCGATGATAGCTGAATCCTTGGGCAGTGGCACAAGGAAGCTGTTTTCGAACGAGCGAGGAATCACAGCGGCTTCAGGCGTGTGAAGCCACTCCTGATATAGCGTAGAGAATGACTGTGTGTAGAGCACCCGGCCACTGACGGGGTCCTTGACATCAATATGTCCGTTACCCTCGAGAGGCACCTCGTCAAGCCGTTTGCGACGTCCGGCCCATCCTTCACTCATTGACTGCGATGACAGATAAGCGGCATTGCCCGACGGTCCACCGGCCAACACATAATCAACCCTGAGGGTGCTGTCGCAGAACGTACTGTTGAAAGTATCGGTCGAGCCATATACGGTACCCGAGCTCAATAAAGCTGAAATCAAGAGATTTCGTAAATTTATAGTCATATAAGTCCTTGGTTTTGTGTAGGAGTCCAATAAAAGCGATTATTCAGAGCCTGTTCCTAAGTTGCCAGAAAGCGACGGCCGATGCTGCGGCGACATTAAGCGAATCAACATCGTGGGCCATTGGGATACGTGCAACATAATCACAACCGTCAATCACCTTGGAGCTTAGGCCATCCCCTTCGGTACCGAGCACTATGGCAAGCCTTGGCTCATTGCAAAGTGATGGATCATCGATAGAAACAGAATTATCGCTCAACGCCATCGCAACAGTCTTGAATCCCAATGCTCTGAGCGAGGAGATCTCATCATCGAGCCATGTCCAAGGCACCTGAAACACAGTGCCCATCGACACTCTCACAGCCCGGCGGTTTAGCGGATCGCATGAGCTGCGTGTAAGTAGCACAGCATCAATGCCCAATGCTGCTGCCGAACGGAATATCGCCCCTATATTGGTAGTGTCCACCACGCCATCTATCACTGCGATCCTGCTTGCATCCTGGCACAATTCAGTCACGGTGGGCAAGGGTCGGCGCACCATAGCACACAGCACACCGCGCGTCAACGTGTAACCTGTTATTGAGGCGAGCATCTCGCGCTCACCCGTGAGTACATCTATCCCGGGAAATCGCGCGATGACAAATGCAGCGTCACCATCTATATGACGTTCCTCACACAGCATCGACAGCGGCACATAACCGGCAGAAATGGCCACCTTGATTACCTTGGGACTCTCGGCTATGAAAATTCCGCGCGATGGATCGAGCTTATTGCGCAATTGAGCCTCAGTAAGCTTAATATAAGGTTCCAAAAGTTTATGATCCAGCGAATTGAGATGTACTATCGGCATGTCTTGAATATCTATTTTTTACAAAGTTAGGTTAAAATTACTAAAGCCACGACTTTTTGTCATGCAAAAATTTCTGAAATCAGTAGCAAACAGATAATTTTGCACATATTTCCTCACTAAAGAATCAGCAATGATACCCGAAGAATATATAGATATAGCACCATACGAAGACAATCAATTTCAAGAAAAGATGTCTCAATTGGTCAAAGAGCCTGGTTTTGAACATGCTGTGCGCTATGTCATGCCCGACGTTGACTATGATGCATTCTCTAAACAGTTGCTCTCGGTCAAGACCAAGCACGACTTCCAGCGCAACATCATGCTCCCGTTCCTCGATATGCTCGTCATGAAGACCACTTCGGGAGTTGAGAGCCACGGCTTCGAGCATCTCGATATCGAGACACCCCGCACATATATAACCAATCATCGCGACATAGTGCTCGATGCCTCGTTTCTGAATCTGTGCCTGGTGAAACACAACCATCACACATGTGAGATTGCCCTCGGCAACAACCTTCTCGTGTACAGCTGGATTGAGGACCTCGTGAAACTCAACAAGAGTTTTATCGTGAAACGCAACCTAAAGGTCACAAAGGCTCTCGAGGCTGCCCGCCAACTCTCGGGCTACATGCACTACTGCATCTCGACCAAGCACGAATCGACATGGATCGCACAACGTGAGGGACGAGCCAAAGATTCCAACGACCTCACCCAGGAGAGTCTCATCAAGATGCTCACCCTGGCAGGACCGAAATCGCCCGTGGAGAGCCTGAAAGCACTCAACATCACACCCGTTTCAATCACATATGAATATGACCCTTGCGACTATCTCAAGGCTACCGAATATCTCAACAAGCGTCGCGACCCCGACTATCACAAGACTGAGCGTGACGACCTCAAGAACATGGAGACCGGTATTCTCGGATTCAAGGGGCGCGTCGTGTTCAATGCCGGATCATGTATCAACCCCTCCCTCGGATCTCTCGACGAAAATGCCGACCGCCAGCAATGCATTCATGCTGCGGCTACAGCCATTGACCATATGATACACCGCGGTTACCACATCTTCCCCGGCAACTATATCGCCTATGACCGCGTCGAGGAGACTCCACGCTTCAAGGCCCTATACACCGATGCCGACATCGAGAAGTTTGACAAATATATCAACGGACAGCTCGGCAAGGTCGAGCTCACCGATGTGACACCAGAGGAACGTGAATACATGCGCAACATTATTTATAGCATGTATGCCAATCCGCTCCGCAACAAACTCGTTGCCGACCAGCGATAACAACCGCGATGCGATTCAACTACATTCTGGCATTCATTATCTTTGCCCTGAACATTCTTGCCGACCTATACATTTTCAAGGCTATACGGAACCGGTTGAACCGTCAAGGCAAAACCGCATCGATGGCCTATGCTGGCATTGCATTCATAGGCTACGCATGCCTTATAACCGCAATAGCCTTACCTCGCCGCGGGGGTGACAACTCAGTGCTGGTAGCCGACATGTGGCTCATATTTCTATGCGTCACGATGTTCCTATCAAAATTCCTGTATATTCTTCTTGACTTGCCGGGTTTCTTACCCAAGCTGTTCAAAAAAGGACGGGCGAAATGGCCGGGGCGAGTCGGAGCAGTGTGTGCAGTGGCCCTTTTCGCCACATTCTGGTGGGGTGCACTCGTCAACCGTAACCGCATCACCGTTGTCGAGACCACAGCCGCCAGCAACTCATGGCCCGCTGCATTCGACGGTTACCGCATAGCTCAGATCAGCGACCTGCATGTAGGAACATGGGGCAACGACACCACTTTCCTTGCACGGCTCGTTGACCGGGTCAACGCTCTCGAACCCGATCTCATAGTCTTTACCGGTGACATCGTCAACCGGCAGTCTGACGAGTTCGAGCCGATGGTACCGACATTTTCACATCTTCACGCCCGCGATGGGGTCTATGCCATCATGGGCAATCATGACTATGGCGACTACCGCTCATGGGATTCAGACCAAGACCACATCGCCGACCGTGAGCATCTCCAACGTTTGTACCAAGCCACCGGCCACCGGCTTCTTCTCAACGAGACAGTCTATCTTTCGCGCGGCAATGACACCATCGCACTCATAGGCGTGGAAAACATAGGCGACCCCCCATTCCGCACCTACGGGGACCTTCAGGCCGCCTATCACGACACGTCCGACTCCCTGCCCAAGATTCTGCTCACCCACAATCCGGCCCACTGGACCCACGACATCAAGGATGCTCCCTCCCAGAACATCCCCCTCACACTTTCAGGTCACACACATGCCATGCAGATACAGGTTGCCGGCGCCACCCCATCATCGTGGCGTTACGACACCCCGTGGGGAATGTACACCGATACCCTGGGGCGCAAGCTATACGTGAACCGCGGGGCAGGCACAGTGGGCATTCCCATGCGCATCGGTGCCACACCCGAGATTACCCTCATCACCCTCATGCGCTCAGGCTCAGAATAATCCATCGCCACTGGAGTCATCACCCTCCACCACACATACAAATCAATATATACAACAACCGCCTACAATGGACAAAACGTCATACATCTCCACCCTTCTCAACATTCCGCTCCACAAGGTCAAAGCTGCCGTGAGCCTGCTTGACGAGGGTGCCACAATACCGTTCATAAGCCGTTACCGCAAGGAAGCGACCGGGTCGCTCGACGAGGTTCAGCTCTTCGATATACAGCGTAGTGCCAAACAGTATGACGAACTCGCCAAACGCAAGGAGACCGTGCTGTCGACCCTCAGCGAGACCGGTCAGCTCACCGACCTGCTCAGCGAGCGCATTGCCGGCACCACAACGCTCACCGAGCTTGAGGACATCTACCTCCCCTTCAAGCCACACCGTCGCACACGCGCCACAATTGCCCGGGAGCATGGACTGGAACCATTGGCACGCATGCTCATGGGGCACAGGCTGCAATCGTCGCCGCAACAACTGGCCGGGAGGTTTCTCAACAACGATATCACTACCGAGCAGGAGGCGCTCGACGGTGCCCGCGACATCATCGCCGAGTGGATAAGCGAGAGCGAGACAGCCCGACAGGCTATGCGCCGACTCTACGAGCGCAAGGCCACGATTACGACCAAGGTTGCCAAGGGACACGACGATGACACACAGTATGCCGACTACCACAACTATTCAAGCCCCCTCAACCGATGCCCCTCCCACCGCTATCTGGCAATGCGACGGGCCGAGAAGGAAGGCATTCTCAAAGTTTCGATCGATGTTGATACAGATGAGGCCCTGGACCGTCTTGACCGCATCTTCACCAAAAACATTTCGCCGCTGGCTCTCCCGGTAATCAACGATGCAATTGCCGACAGTTACAAGCGCCTGCTTAAACCATCGATTGAAAACGACGCGGCTGCCACCACCAAGGCCAGTGCCGACAAAGTGGCAATCGGAATCTTTGCCGACAATCTGCGCCAGCTTCTCATGGCACCCCCGCTTGGGCATCGACGGGTCATGGGTATCGACCCGGGGTTCCGCACCGGCTGCAAGGTAGTGTGTCTCGACGAGTCGGGCCGGCTGCTCCATCACGATGTTATTTATCCAACCCCACCACGTCAGGACGTAGCCGGAGCACAGTCAACAATACTCCAACTCGTCGACCTCTACAAGGTCGAAGCCATTGCCGTAGGCAACGGGACAGCCTCGCGCGAGACCGAACGTTTCCTCAAGTCGATTGAATGGGGCCATCAGCGTCCCGACATACATATAGTCAACGAAGCCGGGGCATCGGTCTATTCAGCCTCTGAACTGGCCCGCCGGGAACTTCCCGACCACGATGTCACCGTGCGCGGTGCCGTCTCCATTGCCCGACGGCTCATCGATCCGATGGCCGAACTGGTCAAGATCGACCCCAAGGCAATCGGAGTGGGCCAGTACCAGCATGACGTCGACCAGGCCTCACTCAAAGAATCGCTCGACCATACCGTCGGGAGCTGCGTCAACTCAGTGGGGATAAACCTCAACACCGCCTCCCCCGAACTCCTCTCCTACATCTCGGGTATAGGTCCAAAACTGGCAGCAGCCATCGTGGACTACCGCGGTGCCAACGGCCCCTTCACCTCGCGCAGCCAGCTGCTCGAAGTGCCCCGGCTCGGAAACAAAGTCTATACACAGGCAGCCGGATTCCTGCGGCTCCCCGGCGCCGCCAATCCGCTCGACAACACCGCCGTTCACCCCGAGCGTTACAAACTCGTGGAACGTATGGCTGCCGACGCCGGCTGCACCACCGCCCGGCTTATACAATCGGCCGAGGCACGCCAGTCAATCGACCTCTCGCGGTACATAGGCGGTGACGTTGGCCTCCCCACCCTACAGGATATCATGGCCGAACTTGCGCGACCCGGACGCGACCCTCGAGGCGAGGTCACCAACCCTGCCTTCGACGACACCATCAACGACATCACCGACCTGCACCCCGGCATGACACTCCCCGGTGTAGTCAACAACATCACAGCCTTCGGAGCATTCGTCGACCTGGGAATACATCAATCGGGACTGGTGCACATCTCCCAGCTCAGCGACAGCTTCATCTCCCACCCCAGCCAGGCCGTACAGCTCGGCCAGCATGTCAATGTCAGAGTGCTCGAAGTCGACACTACACGCCAACGCATATCGCTCACCATGAAAGGAATCGCGCAATGAAACACCGCGCCATCATATCATTAGGGAGCAACGTCCCGGACAAAGAGCGCATTGTGAGTCGCGCCCTTAGGCAGCTCGGTGACACCATCGTAGCCGCCAGCCAGCCCTACATCGATCCCGTCGACAACGACGCGACCGCCCCCTACGTCAACATCGTAGCCATCATCGATACCCACTGCGACCACCTCACCCTGGCCCAAAAATACAAAACCCTCGAAGTCCAAGCCGGACGCACCCCACAATCCAAACAACTGGGACTCATCGAGCTCGACATCGACATAGTGATCTACGACAACGAGATAAAACGCCCCGCCGACTACACCTCCCCCCACTTCCAGAAAGGCTACCACCAGCTCCAAGAGAAATACCCCAACCCACTCTCCCAACAGTAAGAATTGCCCAACAACAAGAATTGCCTATCAATGCCTATTGTTGCCTATTCTTGCCCATCCAGTTCTCCCAGAACTCCCAGCTCCTCCCTCCCAGCTCTCCCAGAACCCCCAGCTTCCCCAGACCCCCCAGCTCCCTCCCAGCCACTCAAAAAAATTTGAGATTTAACAAAACTTTCCCTATCTTTGCCCCACAAAACAGAAACAACCCGGCGGTAGCAAAATTTTTTTTACTAATACGTGAGTATCTCTCACGCCATAATACTCCACAATGCCGCCATAGTTTCAGCATCGCAGCTCATGGTAACTGCCACCATTCATCACACAACCTCACCCCTGTCAAGCACACAAGCCCGACGACAGGGGGAAGTACTTGACAGCACAAAAAAGCGACTTGGTTAAAAACTCTCTTTCAACCAAATGATTGACAGTCAACAATCAGCAATCCTATCGACCATCGAAAACTTCAGGTCGCAGGCTATAGGCAAACCCACAGACACCTCGCGCAACTACCTCAAGGCCATAGCATGCTTCGAATCGTGGGCATCAACTTATCACTATGCCGACCAAATCCCCTCCCGCTGCTCTATAGCCGACTGGTTTGCCGGCATGATAGCACGGCGCCTCTCCCTTAAGACCGCACTCCACTATCTCGACATCGTGGCAGCCTTGTTCAGCGCTGGCGACATCACGGGCGACACAGGCACAAAAACAGCCCCACGCCCCACAACCACCCATCAGGAACTGTTCAAAACAATAAAAAAAGATATACGCAGCGTGGCAGCCGCCACCCCCTCCCTCACCTCAGGCATCAATATCGCCAACCTCCCCTCCCTCCACCTCTTCCTGCGCCAGCCCCTCACCCGGGGAAGCCGCGAGATAGAGCTCGCCCGTGACCTGCTCCTGTGCTCCCTCGCCATGCAAGCCATGCCTATGCATCAGGTGGCAAGGTTGAAGACAGCCCGGCTCGCCGACAACCCCAGCCCGATGGTCCGGCACCTCGTCCAGCGCCACTCATCACCCCGGCGGCGCTACCTGTTTGAACTCGGACAGTCACAACTCACCGACCGTCAGCTCGACACGCGGGTAGCCACACTAATGGCCAACCTCTTCAGGCTACGCGGCATACCACTGGTCCGCACCATCGACAACACCATAGCCACCCTGTGGGCCCTTACCGCCCTCAGCGATGGCGTCCCAGCGAGCGACATAGCCACCATTCTCCCCACCCTCGACTTGCCGCTCATAACCATCGCCCGACAGCGAGACCCGGCCACCTTGGCCCGGCCCATCAATGAAGCAACCCCGGCCTGCAGCGACAACCGACTCGCAACAATCAGCGACACCGTCATCGCCCACCTTCTCGACACACCCCCACAATGGTTTGTCATGAAACTCAGGCCACGGGTAGACTACACCAGGCTCACCGACAGGCTTGCCACACTCAATAGCACCACCCGTCACACCGTCGACCAGCTCCCCGAACTCTTCTATCCCCACCAGGAGATAGCCCGGCGTATAGGCCGGCGACTTGTCTACGACCGCCAGCCCATCATACGCGACATCGTCTTCTTCCGGCTGCGGCGCACCGACATCTACCCACTCTTCCTCCACATCGGCGACCTCGCCTGGTGCTACACCGCCAGCCGTCGCCCCGGCAGCGACTACCAGGCCATACCCAACAGCCAGTTTGCCACCTTCCAGCAAGCCATAGGGCAATTCACCCCCGGCACCGACATCTATCCCGCCGGCACCATAACCATTCAAGAAGGCGACCGTGTCGAAATCATAGGCGGTGACCTCAAAGGTCACACCGCCACCTACGAGCGCCAGCTCACCGACCCCGACACTCGCCGCATCATCTACCGTCTGCGCCTCATAGGCGACAACTCCATCGAGTGGGTGGTAAACATAGACCACCGCCTCGTAGCCACCCTCTGACACCCCTCCCACAATCATATGTCAATAGCGACAATATGATTGAACTCGAAAACACCGACAACAACTCCGCCTAATCGGCGAATAAACTCAGCATCTCCATACACAACCCTACTATACAGCCAACATTTGAAATTAAGGATAATGGGAAATCAAAATTATTGGCAATTAGATAAAAAAAGGAAGGGTGCTTTACCATGCTACCAATATTGGTTTAGAAAAGCTGGATTAAATACCACTCCCCATTTTATTAAATTATTTTACAAATTAATGCTATCGCTCACGAGATTTATCTATAAATGCGAAATCTCTGAACGTACACAAATAGGACCGGGACTATTTATAGGACATCCTTATTGTATCACAATAAATCCGAAAGCTATGATAGGACGCAATTGCCATATACATAAGGGTGTAACTATCGGTCAAGAAAACAGAGGTACGCGTAAAGGTGTGCCAACCATAGGAAACGAAGTTTGGATTGGCATCAACTCAACTATAGTCGGAAACATTACGATAGGTGATGACGTATTGATAGCGCCCAACACTTATGTGAACTGTAATGTACCAAGTCACTCGGTGGTCTTTGGAAATCCTTGCATAATAAAGCAGAGGGACAACGCAACAGAAAACTATATCAACAACAAAGTATAGCTCCGGAAACCTCAAAATATAAATCAAATATCTTTCGATAGTCAATGAAAATGACACTTAAAGAAATTGCTTGGAACAAGTCTCACAAAGTTGAGGGGAAAATCCAGATGTATTGAAAACATATCAATGTGTTCAAAAGCGGCACTCTTGACCCATTTCTATGACCTAATTGAGCAACTATAAGAGATCGCTCTGATTACTCCACAATATGAGCGGAATAAATTGTAACATAAATAATCACTGGCATCACATCATACTGTTTGTTGCTCTCATTATATCATGTTCACTTGTGACATGGTTTGTGATGGATAATGCCAACCGTCGCTTGGAGGAAACTCACAAGATAATTATCTCACATCACGTAAAAGCAACTCAGGCCTCAGACTCTCTATACCGCCAATATCTCACTCTCACCACTGACACCATGAGGCGAACAAAAGCCATAAATACGACCGAATTATACACCAAGCTTTCCCTTCTCAATAGAAAAATTGATGAAAACGACAATAACGCACGTATCGCCAACTTACTTGAATCAGAACTGGCAAAAATTCAGTCAGAATATGAGGTTCTCAACCTTTGGTGCGCCCTTCTTACAATAGTATTCCTGATATTCTCTTTCTTCTCGATATTCAAAGCCAACGAGATGGCAAATCAGAGTGAGAACGCTCTTGATGACATGAGAACCATTGCACGTGATTTCCATACAAAATCAGATAAGATTGATACCGACATTGAGAGTACAAATAATAAAATCACTGCCCTATCCAACTCCATTGCCGAAGTGACCAATCACAAAGATGCATTACTTAACGACATCAATGCTATAAAAGATAACAACCTGGAGCAATTGCGAACCCAACTCAGCGAGATATCTTCACGCCAAGCTACAGTCAGCCAGGTATTAGCAGATAAGAAATCGGAGGTTGAAACAGAATATAATAATAAAGTGACCGCATTCACAAACATTGTCGACCAGAAGAAAAATGACCTTGACGGTATAATCAAGGAAATGGTTGAAACTGAAATCTCACGCCTCCATGACAATATCACTTCCTCCATAGAAACTCTACAGGCACAGTATCTCGATCTACAGGCACAGCTTGAAGATATGACCGATGGCAGTCATGATAACACCGCCGACGACCACCCGCTGGCCGACGATGAGGAGGGTGTAACTGATGACGATGATGACGAATCTTGTTCCGCAGCAACCGATCAGCAATCATGAGCAAGGAATATTACATAAATCAGGCACGGCAGTATATCGACAACACCTTCAATGAACTGCGACGTGTCATATCCATCTATGAGAGAAACGAAAACACCATTGCCGAGAATCAAAAAAGGTTGAGGAATCTCATCAAAGACCCAAAGATTGACCTCACCGATCGCATTTGGGCCGATATGGTGTACACACTATTAGAAGCAAATATACGTATCGCACGAACTAATAGCCAAATACTCCGCGAATTCGACAACCTCTCATCTCTCATAGCCGGATATCTGAAAGCCATGCTCGATGAGTGTATGAACAACTATAGCGTTGGGCTGAAAGTGCAGATCAGAACCAGAATACAACGGCTCTCAGACATGAGGCGTATCCAGATTGGCGACAGCGAACGGTCTATAGCCCTCACAACCGCCACCGCCATGCTGTCCCCCTACCTCATAAAAACCCGCCTACTCGACAACGCCGGCAACTATGTCACCGTGAGACAGGCAATCCGCTCCCTCACCGAGCCTACCTACTGACAAGGACAGATTCACAACCCCTATCGCAAATTAGGGCAAATAAAATATTTATTCACAGTTGTAATTTTGGAATACTTCCGCAGGAAACTTGCCCCATGCCAGTTTACTTCATATAAGGTATATAATTGTATTTAACCGTTTTATCATACAGAATAATGACTGTTGTAAACAATAAAAAGATAGCAAAGAATACATTGTTTCTTTATATCAGAATGATTATTCTGATGGTGGTAAATCTATATACATCTCGAGTGGTTCTGGAATCTTTAGGAGTTGATGATTACGGTGTGTATAATGTTGTTGGAGGATTTGTTAGTATGTTCGGCATAGTATCCAATGCCTTATCTTCAGCAATTAGTAGATACCTAACATACACATTAGGTGAAAATAACTCAGCAAAACTTAAGGAAATTTTTAGCACCTCAATTATAATTCAATTAGCATTAAGTCTTTTAATTGTTCTTTTAATAGAAACTGTTGGAGTATGGTTTCTAAATTTTAAAATGAATATACCATCGGGAAGCTTAACGGCAGCAAATTGGGTACTTCAATTTTCAGTAGTTACATTCATTTTTAACCTTTTAAATATTCCATATAACGCAGTTATTATCGCTCACGAACGTATGAAGGCATTTGCATACATTGGATTATTGGAAGGTTTTCTTAATTTATTAGTTGCTTTTATAATATTATGGTCTACAAGCGATAAACTTGTTTTATATGCTGGGTTAATGTGCTTAATTTCTGTAGGAATTCGCATGGTATATACAATCTATTGCAAGAAAAATTTTGAGGAATGTAATCACAAATTAAAGTGTAATAAAAAACTGATTAAGGAAATGTTTGGTTTTGCCGGTTGGAATTTCTACGGTTCAACGGCCGGTTTATTACGCTCTCAAGGATTAAATATTCTTTTTAACCTTTATGGTGGACCTGTAGTCAATGCAGCCCGCGGACTAAGTGTTCAAGTAGAAACTGCTGTCATAAAATTCTCAAATAGTTTCTATACTGCTGTGCAACCTCAAATAACAAAATCTTTCGCGAATAATGAAACCAAACCAGCTTGCGAATTAGCATGCCGATCTTCCAGATTTGCATTTTATTTGCTAAGTATGCTCTGTCTTCCAATTATCTTTAATGCAGATTTCATTCTAAAGATATGGCTCAAGAATGTACCCCAATATACAACATCATTTGTCGTTGTAATTTTACTCTATGGTCTTATCGAGTCATTTTCTCAAACTCCAATCCAGCTGATGCTGGCTTCCGGAAAAATTAAAAAGTATCAACTTGTAGTAGGGACAATTGTAATAATGAGTTTTTTTGCTGGTTGGGGGCTCTTGAAACTTGGATTCTCTCCTATAATTGCACAAGCATCCATTATAATTTTCTCAATTATAGCCTTAATTGTAAGAGCAGAAATGCTACACTCAATGATTGGGTTCCCGAATAAATATTATTATATAAATGTAGTATTAAGGTGTTTAACATTGTTCAGCATTGTTGCAATTATATCATTTTACATTTCTAAGGTAATAAATCCTGGGTGGATAGGCTTGTTCGAATCAGTAATAGCAATTGAATTCATATCATGCATAATTTTTACATCTTTAGGTTTGCAAAGGAATGAGAGAGACTTTCTATTAAACAAGTTGAAATCTAAATTTATAAAATAATGTCTGTTTCAAAAGACAAATATAATTGTTGCGGCTGTAGTGCATGTGAAGCAGTGTGTGGTCATCATGCAATAGAAATGAGACCTGATTCTGTTGGCTTTCTATATCCTGAAGTTGATGCTTCGAAGTGTATTGAATGCGGTCTATGTGAACGAGTGTGTAATTTTACAACAAAATATCCCAGATATGAAAATTTTGACAAACCGTTAACATATCTGACTCGTCTAAAAGACGTATCTGAATTAAAAAAAAGTCAAAGTGGTGGCGCATTTTATGCAATCGCTTCCTGTTTCATAGAAAATGGTGGCATCGTTTATGGCGCTTCTTTTGACAATAATTGGGTTGTACGGCATAATAAAGCAGAGAGCATCTCCGAATTACAGAATTTGAGAATGTCAAAATACGTTCAGAGCGAGATTCGTACATGCTATAAAGAAGTTCGACAATTACTTATTGAAGGATATAAGGTTCTATTTTCTGGAACACCTTGTCAGATAAGCGCCATAAAATCCTATATTCCAAATTTACTTCACGCTAATTTGTACTGTATAGACATTGTATGCCACGCTGTCCCAAGTCCTAAGATATGGAGTGAATACATTTCATATCTTGAAAATAAAAACAAATCAAAAATTATAAAGGCTTGTTTCAGGGACAAACGTTTTGGTTGGCATGGAGCACGAGAGAGCTTTTTATTTGAAAATGGACATGAGGAATTTAGGCGAACAAATAATATTCTATACTTTTCTAAACTTTCGGTAAGAGAAAGCTGCTCAAACTGTCCCTTCACTAACACTTCAAGAATAGGAGACATAACAGTAGGTGACTTTTGGGGTCTTCCAAAAGATTCAAAATTTGAGGATAATTTAGGCACATCTTTGGTTTATGTAAATTCTGATAAAGGGGTGAAATTACTTGAAACCATCAAGGACTCAGTCATTGTTGAACCCAAGACTCTTAATGAGAGTATACAACCACAATTGATAAGCCCAATAAAACTCAATAATAAACGAAAACAATTCTTACACGACTATATTTCAGGTGGCTTTATAAAAGTTGCTAAAAAATATAGCGATGTAGGTTACAGATATAAAGTCAATAGAACAATCTCCCTATTAAAAAATTTAATAAAAACAGCAATAAGGCGATGAAAATAGCCCTCCTTACAATTTGGCATGAAAAAAATTATGGTGCTGAGCTACAAGCTTATGCTACAATCAAACTTCTTCAGGGTTTAGGACACGAAGTTCGCATGATTGACATACGTCTATCTGATAAAAATGTCAAAAATTTAAAAGCAAAAGTAGCAGAGGCTATCGAAAATTGCGGTCCAGCTTCTCGAAAGTTCAAAAGATTTTGGAAAAAACACATTCCTACAACCCAAAGATACCGCTCAATCCTTGAATTGCAGGAAAGGCCTCCACAAGCAGATATTTATGTCGTAGGCAGTGATCAAGTATGGAATCCTGGAATTACAGGCAAGTTTTCAGATTTGTATTTTTTGAATTTTGGAGACGAAAATATAAAAAGAATTTCTATTGCATCCAGTTTTGGTCAAGATACTTGGGATTACCCTTCAGAAGTAAAAAACAAATCCCAACTCCTATCACGATTTTCTCATATAACTTGTAGAGAAGCATCAGGTATAGATATTCTAAAAAAAACATTTAGTAAAAATTCAGATTTAGTTCTTGATCCGACCCTGATATTGGCAACATACTCAGACCTCATAGATATAAAATCAATCAGTGAACGAAATACTCTTGTTTATTACCCCCTCAGCTATGACGAGGAACTATCTGAATTAGCAAATACCTTGGCAAAAGAAACGGGAATGCAAGTCATAAACAATAATGCTAAAACTACAATATTAAACCGTTTAACCTGGAATCGAGTAGGAATCGAAGAATGGCTAAAAAATATGGCTGAAGCTAAATTTGTCATTACTCGATCATTTCATGGTCTTGCATTCTCTTTAATATTCAATAAGAATTTTGCTGTTTTGAAGACTCGAAACAATAAATTAACAAGAATAACAAATCTTTTGTCTCTCGTAGGATTAGAGCATAGAGTATATGATTCTGTTACAGATTTAAAGGTAGATGAACCGTGGAATAAACCACTTGACTATGACACCATAAATCCTAAGCTCAATAAACTTAGAGATAATTCAATAAAGATAATTCAAAGTATGATGTAAGTTCGATTCCCTATGTCAAAAAAAAGAGTATTATTAGTCTCATGTGGTGGATTGGGTAATGGTGGGGTCCAAGCAATAATGATGGGAATTGTTAGGAATCTCTCATCTGAATATAACTTCGATATGCTTCTATTCACTTCAGAAAAAAGGCATTATGATGATGAGTTCTTAAGTTACGGTGGTAAAATCATACGAATACCTCACTATGAAGGTAATAATCGGCTTCTACAAAGAATTGACCCCTACATTCGTGATACGAGTATTTACCATAAAACAAAAAAAATTTTAGAAGCAGAGCATTCTTATAACATTGTGCATTGCCATAATGAATTTGAAAGCGCACCGATATTAAAAGCCGCTTTCGAATGTAATGTGCCGATACGTATTTTTCATACACACGTATATCATGATGCCACAAATATTGTACGGACTGTTATTGATAATGTACGTAAGCGAATTATTGAAAAATATGCTACCGACTGTATAGGTTGTTCAATTCATTCCAATAATTCCATTCATTTCAAAAAAGTCACACCAGTATTAATGCCCAACTTTTACAATGAGATAAAATTCAAATACAGCGATATTGATGTGGCAAAAAATTATGGTCAACTAATTTTAAGTCAAGTCGGCGCATATTCTCCAAACAAAAACCAAATGTTCTCGATTAAGATTTTAGAGAGTCTAATTGAGAGCGGTATTAATGCTCGACTTAATCTTATAGGTTTTGACATGGATATCAATTATGCCAATCAATTAAAGGATTATATTAATTTACATAAACTGGGAAATATTGTCTCTCTAATTAGAGGAGACTCAGACTTTATTCCAATCCTCAATGAATCCAATGGACTCTTAGTTCCGTCCCTATCAGAAGGTTTTTCCCTATCTCTAATTGAAGCTCAAGCAATTGGAC
This sequence comes from Clostridiales bacterium, assembly GCA_023666645.1. Lineage (GTDB taxonomy): Bacteria > Bacteroidota > Bacteroidia > Bacteroidales > Muribaculaceae > JAAVFS01. The sequence goes on along the minus strand of JAMPBP010000015.1, from coordinate 8,787 downwards.
TAAAATGTTTTGCATCATCAAATGTCACACATGAAACTAATTGCGGTGGTGTAACATATCTCAACCTTAATGACGGCCCAATTAAGTGGGCTAAAGAAATCAGTAAATGGTTTAGAACAACCGATGGAAGAAAACAACACTATGACACTTCTAATTTTAAAACTACTACCGTAATGAACCTTTATAAGAATTTGTATTCACCATATGATAATAAATGAAATACAATTGAAAATATGAAGATACTCATTGGAGGAGATTACGTTCCTCGCGAAAATATAGCAAAAATGATGGAGTCGGGAAATTTTTCCTACTTCAATGAAATTAAACCACTTACTGAGAATGCCGACTATTCTATTATAAATCTCGAGGCTCCTATCGTAAACTCAATTGCAAAGCCAATTGAAAAGTGCGGTCCAAATCTCAGAACATCAAGACAAGTTGTAAAAAGTCTACAATTTGCCGGTATAGATATGGTGACCCTGGCCAATAACCATATAATGGACTTTGGCGACGAAGGATTGAATGACACGCTAAAGGAACTTAATAAAGGCCAAATTAAACACGTTGGTGTCGGTGAAAATTTGGAATCAGCTAGAAAAATAGAGTATATAAAAGTAGGAGATAAAACTCTTGCAATTATAAATTGTTGCGAACATGAATTTTCCATAGCAACGACCAATAAATCAGGTGCAAATCCCTTGAATCCAGTAAGCCTATACTACTCAATCCAAGAAGCAAAAAGAAATTCCGATTATATCTTGGTAATCATTCACGGAGGCCACGAACATTGGCAGCTACCATCGCCCCGCATGGTAGAGTCTTATCGATTCTTTATTGATACGGGAGCTGATGCAGTGGTAAACCACCATCAGCATTGCTATAGCGGTTATGAAGTATATAGAGACAAACCAATTTTTTACGGTTTAGGGAACTTATGCTTCGAATACGCTACAAAAACGAATTCCTTATGGAACTATGGCTACATGGTGACTATAGAATTTGATGACCAAATAAAATTCAAGATACACCCATACAGACAATGCAATGGTGACTCTACAATATCACTATTATCATCAGATGCATTCAAAGACAGAATCAACGAACTCAATGAAATCATAGTTAACCCGACTAAACTTAACGAGGAAACAGAGACATACTATTCATCATGTCGCCAACAGATTCATTCCGTATTTAATCCATATTCCGGGCGTATAGCTTCTAAACTTTTTTCGATGAAACTCTTGCCATCATTTATAAAAGGGACGAAGCGTCAGCAGCTTATAAACTTCATTAATTGCGAATCTCATAGAGATAAAGTTTCCTTTAATTTATAAAACGTACAGATTATTATTCATATGTTAGCGCTATCACATTACATAAAGAATCCTTGGAATCTTGTAAGAGCTATAACGACAAATTATTTACAATTCCTACCTGACAAAATATACTTGTCGATTCTATATAGATCAAAAATGGGTCATTGGATTGATTGGAAAAATCCAAAGACTTTTACTGAGAAAATTCAGTGGCTTAAACTTTATGACCGGAAACCTGAATACACCCGTATGGTTGACAAAGCCGCAGTTAAGGAATATGTCGCCAACATTATTGGTGACAAGTATATAATTCCAACACTTGGTATATGGGACAATTATGATGACATTGATTTTGACGCGCTACCCAACAAATTTGTTCTTAAAACTACCCACGGGGGAGGAAGTGGAGGTGTCGTTATATGTAATGATAAATTTGGGTTTGATCATATTGTCGCAAGAACGAAAATTACCCAATCTTTACATTCAAATATTTACGATCGATATCGAGAATGGCCTTATAAATATGTTCCCAGACGCGTTATCGCAGAAAAATATCTTGATATTCCAGATAAAAAAGATTTAAAAGATTACAAATTCTTCTGCTTCAACGGTAAGCCTCAATTCCTTAAAGTGGATTTTGACCGATTCATAGACCATCATGCTAACTATTATGATATGAAGTGGAACTTGCTACCATTTGGCGAAGCAGACCTACCTCCTGTCGAATCACACATCGAACTTTGCCCTCCCAATTTTTCAGAAATGGTAGATTTGGCTACTAACCTATCAACTGGGCATAAATTTTTGAGAGTTGACCTATACAATATAGCAGGTAAAATTTACTTTGGTGAACTGACCTTTTATCCAGCCTCAGGCATGGGCCACTTCACGCCTAACTCAGCAGATAGCGAAATCTCTCGCTTTCTCAATATCAAATAAAATGAACATTTTTTCTGACCATAAAGAATCTTCTGTAAATACTTTGTCAGATGTATTGATGACTTTATTGTATGTTACATTTGTAACACTATCAACCGATTCAACAGGTGTATATATGATGGTTGGAATTATTCTAACTATATACATATTAAATATAATCCATGACCATAAAAAGTTAAAGCTCCATATAGGTATATTTCATGGATATATGTTGGTATGGGCTTTGTTCTGTTATATATCATCATTTTGGGCCATAAATCCCGGGGATGCATATGAAAAAGGGACGACAATAATCTCTCTACTAATTAGTTTTTCCTTGTTATATGCTATCTATTACAAGTCTGAAATCGATAGATTACTCCGAATAGTCATGTGGGCTGGATTTGTTTTATCTATCTATTCAATAATATTTTATGGCATTTCAGGCTTACAAAGCACACTTGAAGCAGGTGGCCGATTAGAAAATGATTTTGCAAATGTAAACGAGATAGGAATGACCTGCAGCATTGCAATAATAATTGCTGCATATCTCAATAAAAAAAGGAAAAGTTTGGTGGAACTATTCCTTTGTATACCATCAATTCTTATTGTGGCCGGTTCGGGAAGTCGAAAGGCATTAGTCATGTTAATTTTAGGACTAATTTTCATTTTCGTATATCAGGGAGACAAGAAAACTAAGGGAATAAATAAATATGTCAATGTTATTTGCTCGATTATCGTAGTGTCTCTGATTCTTATGGTCATCATGCAAACAAATATATTCTCAGGCACGATGGACCGTATGGACGGATTTATCGCATCGTTGACAGGAGAAGGAGAGGTTGATTCTTCTACCAAGCTTAGAGAACTATATCGAATGCTGGGTTTTAAACAATTAACAGAAACTCCAATTTTAGGCATGGGAATGGGTAATGCTCATTTTCTTGCAATATGGGCAAGCGGCCACGATTGTTACCTTCATTGCAACTATGCCGAACTTGCGGCCAACGGTGGTATTGTAGGTCTTATACTTTATTATTGGATTTATGTAGTATTATTACGTAAAGAATACAATTTTATTCGTATTAACAGATTTGCTCCAGTTATATTATTACTTATAATTATGCGACTAGTTATGGACTGGGGTGCTGTCTCTTATTACAGCAAGTCTACATATTTCATGCTCATGATCTTCACTTTACATTACGAAAGGTTAAAGTGTGAAGCAAAAAATATGCGTTTAAAAATTCAAAAATAGTTTATGAAAAGAGTTATATTTCTCTTACCGAATCTTGCTGCTGGGGGGGCCGAGAGAGTAACAATAACGATTGCACGCATACTTTCTCATGAAGGTTTTGATGTGGAGTTTCTCAATTTTGGGAGCCATTGCGGAGAAATGTTATCATGGATTGAACCAGAATTTAAACTTACTTCATTCGGCCTCTCCCGAACACTTAAGGCGATACCAAAACTCCACGCCTACATGAAGCAAAACGATGATGCAATATTCTTCTCAAGTAGAGAACATGTCAACCTTATTTCGCTTATTTCGGCAAGAGGTACTAAAGTAAAATGCGTTGTCAGAATACCCAATATGCCAAGAAATGTCCTGACCAAAGGTTTAAGCGGATTCAAGGCTATGGTTATAAAAAAAATCAACCGATTAGCTTTGACACATGCACAATATATAATAGCGCAAAATAAAGAAATGAAACTTCAATTGGAAGATTTCTACGGGCTTCCGACCAATAAGATTATTGCCATCAATAACCCTATAGATAAGAATTACGTATTAAATAGCGCAGAAGGTAGTGCAAACCCATTTAATACCGGAGAAATCAATTTTGTAAATGTGTGTAACATCGCTTATTCAAAAGGTATCGATACGCTTGCAGAGGCTTGGCCAATAGTAAAAGAAGCATTACCTAATGCTCACATGTATATTGTGGGGCGCAACACATCTGAATATGCCATAAAAATAATGGACAAAGCAAAAGATCTACAAGATTTTACATTCCTTGGCTTCCAATGTAATCCTTACACCTATCTTAAGCATTGTGATGCCTTTGTATTGCCGTCACGCATGGAAGGCTTTCCTAATGTCGTTCTTGAAGCAATGTGCTTCAAGAAGCCTATAGCTGCCACTACCTGTGTAAACGTAATAAAAGAAATAGTTAAACCTGGAGAGAACGGATATTACTGTAAAATTGATAATCCAAAGGAATTGGCTGATTGTATGGTAAGGGCTGCATCATTAAAAGAAATAAGCAGTTCCTATTCACTGTTTGATAAAAATTTATTAATCAATTGCTTCAAATAAATACGGTTCGATTAGCATCAACAAACAATAAACAAATCATAACCTATGTACAATTATATATTTCCATAAAAAATTATTATCTCAATTTACCATAATACCACCAATCATGCAATATCTTACTACATATCCCAACTTACACATACACAAAATCCATTAAATGTATCACTTATATTAAACCGTTAAATCAAAATGGCACTGTCAATGTTCAAAATCAAAAGATGGATTAAAATGCTTTCGGGCAAAAGCATCGATCACGTAAACCAGGACAAGGGAAAATGTTTTTCAACCAATGGTAAAATTTCCGGATATTACAACAATTTAACCGAAAAGGTCACTAAAAACCCTGGAATTCTAAATTCTGATGAATTACCTATGCTCCAACCTGAAAATATGGAGCCAGTATACTTTCCAGTTGCAATTTTTCAATACGGACTCGGTGCCTATGATATGTTTCTCATCACGGGTGATAAGAAATACCTTAAAAAGTTCATGCAAGCTGCTAATTGGGCATTGGATCATATAGATGAAAAGGGTCGTTGGAACAACTTCTTTTTTTATAGTCCAGATACTCCTTACGGAGCAATGGCCCAAGGCGAAGGAGCATCTCTGCTTATTAGGGCATTTAAACACACCGGAGAATCAAAATATCTCAATAAAGCCCAATCGGCCATTGATTTCATGCTAAAGCCTTTGGAAAATGGTGGAACAACAAAATATGATGGTACCGATGCCTATTTGATGGAATATACATTCAAGGGAATGGTATTGAATGGTGCCATATTTGCATGGTGGGGGCTATACGATTATGTTACAATCACCAACGATACCTACGAGTACAAATCAGCATTAAACCAAACTTTAAACACTTTATTAAAGACACTTCCACAATTCAAATGCAATTACTGGAGCATGTATAGTCTTGATGGATTAATAGCGAGTCCATTCTATCATAATCTACACGTTGCCCAGATGGAAGCAATGTTTGAGTTGACTGGCAAACCGATATTCAAAGAATACAGCCAAAACTGGAAATACCAACAGCACAATTATTTATGCAAATCGAGAGCTTTCATGAAGAAAGCATTACAAAAAATAGCCGAATGAAGATATTATTAGTTTCCAATCAAGGCCCAAACGAAAAAGGAGTTGGTAACCCTATAATGTTTCGGATGAAAGAGGCTTTATCGAGAGACCAGCGCATAGAAAAAGTTGATTTTCACCGAATTGATAATACGATTAAAAGTTATATTTCGGTTAGAAATATGTCTGATGCATACGACATAATTCATATTCATTTTGGTGGATTGTATGCGTTAATCATATGGATTCTTCTATTAGGAAAATCGGTTAAAAAATTCATTACTTTCCACGGAACCGACATTCACGCAAAAGCACTGAAAACCACAAAGTCAAAAAAAGAAAAGATTAAAATCAAGCTTAATCAAAAGGCATCGTTTTGGTCTATAAAATTGTTTGATATGTGTGGATTTGTTGCATCTGACATGATTGATTATGTGCCGAGAAAATATTCTTCATACTTAAAAAGCAAATCATTTATACAGAGATTGGGCGTAGATTATCAAAAATTTACTGTAGTTGACAAAAAAACAGCCCAGAATCACTTAAATCTCAATCCTGGTAATTATATTCTTTTCTCAGATGTAAGCAATACGCCAATAAAACGCAGAGACATCGCAGAAGCCATCGTGTCTAAATTAGGAGGAGAATACGAACTACTGATAATGTGCGGAGTAAAGCCCGATGAAGTACCCTATTTCATAAATGCTTGCGATTTTGTGTTGTTAACCTCCGATGAGGAGGGATCTCCAAACATAATAAGAGAAGCTTTAGCTCTTAATAAACCACTCTTTTCAGTAAATGTAGGAGATGCAGAAAAACAACTACTGGGGTTAAATAATTCATGCATCATAAGTCGAGATCCTGATGTCGCCACAAAACAAATTCTGGAAAAATTGCAAATTCCCTATTGTGACGATACGCGTAATAAACTAAAAAACACACTTGACTTTGTCGAAGTCACTTCTTCTATAATTGATATTTACAAGCAAAAGATAGCACAATGAAAATCGTAAACATCACAGGAGGATTAGGCAATCAAATGTTTCAATATGCATTTGCATTAGCACTGAAAAATAGGTATCCCAATGAAAAGATCCTTTTAGATACACAACACTATAAAACATTGTTCTTTAAGCGATACAAAGGGATTAATCTGCATAATGGTTATGAAATTAATAATATTTTCCCAAATGCATCATTACCTATCGCCAGTCCACTTCAGCTCGCAAAAATTTCATACTGGATTCCCAATTACATTCTGTCAAGAATTGCCCGCAAAGTTTTGCCAATAAGAAAGAATGAATACATAGCTCCATACAGCATGAATTATTCCTATGATAAACGAGCATTTGAGAATAATGCAAATTGTTACTACGAAGGTTACTGGCAATGCATTAAGTATATGACGGCGATAAAAAAAAACCTCATAAAAACTTTTTCGCACGCAAAACCCAATTCATACAATCAGAATCTAATCAACGAAATTTCAACTCGTAATTCAACGGGCATTCATGTGAGACGTGGAGACTATTTAAATGAGCCTGAATTCAAGGGTATATGTGGACTGGATTATTATCAAAAATCAATAACTCATATATTAAAACACAATCCCGATACAACTTTCTACATTTTTTCTAATGATTTGGAATGGTGCAAAGAAAAACTCATACCTCTGACAGGCGAGAATAAAGTAGTATTCGTAACTGAAAATAAAGGAGCAATGAGTTGTTGGGATATGTTTTTAATGACTTATTGCAAGAATTTGATTATAGCCAATAGTTCATTTAGTTGGTGGGGCGCATTCCTTAACGAAAATGTAGAAAGCGTCATTGCTCCCTATCCGTGGTTGAACCGTGATTGCGAAATAGACTTATATGATAATTCATGGATCAGAATAAAACAATCATAAATTACATTCCTTTAATGAAAACAGCTCTTATAACCGGTATTACAGGTCAGGACGGTTCGTTCCTCGCCGAATTACTTCTCGAGAAAGGATATAGTGTGCATGGCACAATTCGTCGCTCATCAGTCGATTTTCGTGAACGTATAGCTCATCTTGAAGGTCAACCTAATTTTCACCTTCACTATGCCGACCTTGGAGACTCAATGTCGATAATTCAGGTACTTAATAAGGTTAAGCCCGATGAAGTATATAATCTTGCTGCACAAAGCCATGTTCAAGTATCTTTTGACTCACCTGAGTTTACGGCCGACGTAGATGCTACGGGTGTCCTCAGATTGCTTGAAGGCATACGTCAATGTGGGCTCGCGGAAACTTGCCGTTTCTACCAGGCTTCGACATCCGAACTTTACGGTAAGGTTGAGGAAGTCCCTCAAAACGAAAAAACTCCATTTCACCCTTATTCACCATATGCTGTTGCCAAACTCTACGGCTTTTGGATCGTAAAAGAATATCGCGAAGCCTACAACATGTTTGCTTGCTCCGGAATCCTTTTCAACCATGAGTCGGAAAGACGCGGTGAGACATTTGTTACAAGAAAGATTACACTCGCAGCTGCCCGTATCGCACAAGGTAAGCAAGACAAACTATACCTTGGCAATCTCTCATCGTTACGCGACTGGGGTTATGCCAAAGACTATGTAGAATGTATGTGGTTGATTCTTCAGCAACCCAATCCCGAAGATTTCGTTATTGCCACCGGTGAGCAGCACTCTGTCAGAGAGTTCTGTCTTTACGCATTCCGTAGAGCCGGAATCGAGCTCGTATTTGAAGGTGAAGGGGCTGACGAAAAGGGTATCGATAAAAAAACTGGCAAAGTGCTTATTGAAGTATCGCCCGATTTCTATCGACCCACTGATGTTGTCAATCTATGGGGTGACCCTACGAAAGCTAAGGAAAAACTCGGTTGGAACCCCACAGAAAAAACATCTTTCGAGCAATTGGTCAATCTAATGGTAGATGCCGACATGGCAAAGGTAGCAGTAGAGAGAGCCGGAGACCAAGTGAGAATGAATCTTGAAGAATATCTCGAAAAAGGTATAGTCAAATAATCAATTAAACGAAATTCATATATGATGTGGACCTATGACTGATTACATAGCTCCACATCATATAACTTTGTAGATGAAATCAGAGATGGAAAAGAATTCTAAAATATATGTCGCCGGCCATCGCGGCATGGTGGGGTC
>JAMPBP010000014.1 GCA_023666645.1 Clostridiales bacterium | reverse complement strand
GATCTCCGTGATACAGTCACATTCACCATCGACCCAAAAGATGCCAAAGACTTTGACGACGCACTGTCGATCAAACGGCTCAGGAACGGCAACTACGAGATAGGCGTACACATAGCTGATGTGACCCACTACGTGACCCCCGACACAGCCCTCGACCGTGAAGCATCGAAACGCGCCACATCAGTCTATCTCGTGGACCGCGTAGTGCCCATGCTCCCAGAGCATCTCAGCAATGGCATATGCTCACTGAGACCTGATGAGGACAAGCTCACATTCTCATGCATCTTTGAGATGAACGACAAAGCCGAGGTCAAGAAAGCCCGAATAGCCCGCACTGTGACACGCAGCAACCGCCGCTTCACCTATGAGGAAGCACAGCAAATCATCGAGACTGGCGAGGGTGATTACAAGGAGGAGATACTCACCCTCGACCGCCTGGCCAAGATCCTGAGAGCCGAGCGATATGCCCACGGCTCGGTGGAATTTGACCGCGCTGAAGTGAAATTTGACATAGATGAAAACGGACACCCTACCGGTGTGTATTTCAAAGAGTCAAAAGACGCCAACAAACTCATCGAGGAATTCATGCTGCTCGCCAACAAAACCGTGGCGACAGCCATAGGCCGACCTGCCGGCCGCACCAAGCCCAAAGCATTCGTTTACCGCATACACGACATGCCCGATGCCGGCAAGCTACAAGACCTGGCAACCATAGCGGCAACCTTCGGCTACAAAGTCAAAGTAACCGGTGACCCCGAGACAGTCAACCAGTCAATCAACAAAATGCTGGCACAGGTGAAGGGTCGTGCTGAGGAAAATTTCCTGTCGACACTTGCCATCAGATCCATGGCCAAGGCTATCTACTCAACCGAGAATATCGGGCACTACGGATTGGGATTCCCATTCTACACCCATTTCACCTCACCAATACGCCGCTATCCCGACATGATGGTTCACCGCCTGCTGGCACGCTATCTCAAAGGCGGCCGCAGCGTCAACCTCGAGAAGCTCGAACTGGAATGCAAGCACTCGTCGGAGATGGAACAACTGGCCGCCAACGCCGAGCGGTCATCTATCAAATACAAACAGGTTGAATACATGGCCGACCACCTGGGTGAGGAATATCAGGGTGTGATAACAGGAGTCACCGAGTGGGGCCTGTATGTCGAACTCGAAGAGAACATGTGCGAGGGTCTTGTACCAATGCGTGACCTTGCCGACGACTACTATGACTTTGACGAAAAGAACTACTGCCTCATAGGCCGTCGTACCGGTACACGCTACCGTCTGGGTGACAAAGTGAGAGTCAAAGTGGCACGGGCCGACATCGCAAAGAAAATGCTCGACTTCGTCATAGCCGACAAACCGTCGCGCAACGACGAGGACAACATGGGACGAAAAGTATCGGCCGAACAAGCCCTCCATGAGCGTCCCGGCAAGAAGCGTCGTAACCCGCGCAACTCAGCCCGCAAACCACGACGCTGATTCACCGACATCAAGAAAAGAGGGAATTCAACTGAGACTGAATTCCCCCTTTCTGTAATAAGAAAGGACCAATACCATCGTATAGCTATTAAGCTTAACGGAGAGTTTACCTGTTGATGCCCTTTTTAACGTTGTAAACAACACCGTAGATTCCATCGTATATTGACTCCTCGGAATCATGACAGATATACCACTATACGTGGATGGCTACTATACAAAATGTTATAATTACGATTAATTTTAGGCATAGCCATGAAATCCCACAGTCCCAAATCATACAATTAAGGTCTTAGAAAACAATGCTACCCATGAAATGGAAGGGTGGAGTTTTACTATCATGAATATTAATCTATTTTCACAATAATACTCAGCAACGTTCGTTTCTAAAATACAGGAAGGTACTGAAACCAAACATCAATACATTCATCAGTAACAATTTTGAGCCATAACATATGAAAAATATTGTTCAGGGTAGTCTTATTACAACATTCAGATGCAATGCCAAATGCAATATGTGCAACATATGGCAGTCCCCGACACACCCCAATGAGGAAATCCCGGCTGAATATTATGAAAAGCTACCGTCAGGACTACGTATCAATATAACAGGCGGAGAGGCAACAATACGCAAGGATATCGACCGTATCTTCGAAATTCTATATCCCAAATCAAGCTTACTGGAATTGAGCACCAATGGATATAATACCGAAGAGATTGTAAGACTTGCCAACAAATATCCCAATATTCTGATCCGTGTAAGTGTAGAAGGACTCCCTAAAATCAACGATAGCAAACGTGGCTTGAAAGATGGTTTTGACCATGCGCTCCGCACAATGCTTGAGCTCAAGAAAACCAAATGCAAAAACATTGGATTCTCGGTTGTAATATCACCTGATAATTACAAGGACTTGTTGCATCTATATGAATTATGCGTTGCTCTTGATGTGGAACTTGGCAACTCTACCGTACACAATTCATGGTATTTCCACAAGGATGATAATCAAATAGAAAGCGCTGACGCCCTGGCCCAACACGAGCTTTTTGTAAAAGCGTTGCTCACGTCCAAACGCCGTGGGCTCAAAAATAGACTGAAAGACTACGGTCGTGCCTTCTTCAACAGGTCGATACATCGTCGCCTGCGTGGCGACGACGCCGGCTACCGCCCGGCCTGCGGTGCCTTGACCGACTTTTTCTTTATCGACCCATGGGGCAATGTATCGCCTTGCAACGGTTCGGCTGAGGAATGGGTAATAGGCAATATCAAAGAGCAAAGCTTTGAAGATATTATGGCATCAGATAAAGCTAAAGAGGCTCTTGAAAAGGTAAAACAGTGCAAGCGCAATTGCGCATTTATCGTCACCGAACGTCATGATATGAAACGACGCCCATGGATTCCAATCAAATGGATCATCAAGAACAAATGGCGCATAAGTCGTGGGAAAGACATATGCTGGGATTAAAGGTATAGCCTAAAAAAATGAGAATCGCGGTAATAGGTTTAAGAGGCTTTCCTAATATTCAAGGTGGAGTCGAGAGTCATTGTGAGAACATCATTCCTCGTCTTGGCCCTGATTTTCATTGTACCGTATACCGGCGTAAACCTTACTTGAACCAGCATTCGGCTGTCAGCTTCAACAACATCTCTTTCATAGATTTACCATCAACACGTATCAAAGGATTCGAGGCTGTGTTCCACACCTTTCTTGCTGTTGTTCACATTATCCTTCACCATAACTGCGACATAGTCAACATTCACAACATAGGCCCCGGACTTTTTACCCCTATACTCCGATTATTTGGATACAAGGTGGTGATTACCTATCACAGCCCCAATTACGAGCATTCAAAATGGGGCAAGATGTCCCGAGCAATTTTCAAAATAGGAGAGAAGGTATCATTAAGATATGCCAACCGTATTATATTTGTAAACAAATTCCAGCAGGAAAAACTGTCTGAAAAAATCTTTCATGACTCTGTCTTCATTCCCAACGGTATAAACGAAGTGACTCGATCCACACGTACCGATTTTCTGGAAAAACATGGTTTGACACCGAAGAGATACATCCTCGCAGTAGGACGACTCACACCCGAAAAAGGATTTGACACGCTCATAAAGGCAATCAATCAATGTGATACGTCGCTAAAACTTGCTATAGCAGGAGCTTCAGACAATGGTTCAAATTACGAGGAGTCGCTTAGAAAACTTGATACGAACGACAAGGTGATTTTCACCGGATTCACAAAAGGCGAACAATTAAGACAATTGTACTCACATGCCGGACTTTTTATACTGTCATCCATCAATGAAGGTTTCCCCATTGTTCTTCTGGAAGCAATGTCCTACAGGCTACCGGTAATCGTGACTGATCTGCCGGCCACCCATATGGTACAATTACCAACCGAGGTATATACACGGGCTGGCGATGTCGACATGATGAAAAACAAGATATCAGATTTCTGCAAGGGAAAAATGAACGATACACAATATCATGATATGGAACAATTCAATTGGGAAAATATCGCCCAGTCAACCGCCAAAGTGTACAACTCTTTAAATTAAAAAAGAATGAAAATAGCCCATATTGTATTTGGTCTACTAACCGGCGGGATAGAAACAATGCTTGTCAATATAGCGAATATTCAAGCTCAAAACCCATGTCATAAGATTTCTATATACATAATAAACAACATAGTAAATGAGGAACTTTTATCACAATTCGCGCCAACAATAAAAATCCATAAGATCAATAGGCCAATCGGTTCCAAAAACCCCTGCTATTTAGCAAAAATCAACATCAAATTACTCGAAGAAAATCCTGAAATAATCCATATACATAAGGCCAACATTATAAATTATATACTTCCTTTATTTAGGAAGCGTATCGTCTTGACACAACATGAAAATATAATCGATGAAGACATAAAATCGGTTTCCAAAATAAAAAGAATAATTTCCATCTCGGAAAGTGTCAAGAATGATCTAAACAGAAAAACCGGTACTGTATCAACAGTGGTACATAATGGCATTGATGTCAAACGGTTTAAGAAAAGGACGACTCAATACAAAACCAACAACAATATAAAATGTGTGACCCTGGGTCGTCTCTATCATGAAATCAAGGGACAGGATATTCTCATCGATGCCTTTGCTTTATTAAATCGTGAATGCAGAAATATCAATATTCATCTTGATATTATAGGAGACGGGCCCTCACGATCTTATTTAGAAAAACTAAGGAATTTAAATAATCTCAATGATATTATATCATTTTTAGGCGTTAAGGAACAAGATTATATCATGGAGCATTTGTGCGACTACGATTTATTCATATTACCATCCCTTACAGAAGGGTTTGGAATATCAGTTCTTGAGTCTATGGCATCAAAGGTACCGGTTCTTGTCTCAGATATCCCGGGGCCTGCTGATTTAATAGAAAACGGCAAATATGGATATTTGTTTAAAGCAGGAGATGCGCTGGATTGCACAGTGCAGATTAAGAAAATAATACACACCGGTATTGATGAGTCAACTATAATCAAAGCCTATGATAAAGCTTTGACTTATGACATTTCAGCCACAGCACAAAATTACATCAAATTATATGGAGAGAGTCCTCATAATCAATAAATTTTACTATCCACGCGGTGGTGATTGCGTGTGCACTATCAATCTCGAAAACATGCTCACATCACATGGGCATGAAACTGCAATCTATGCCATGCATTATCCCGAGAACTTAGATTCACGATGGTCTTCCTATTTCGCATCACAAGTGGAATTCGGCGGGTCACCCTCCTCTTTGATGAAGGCGGCACTGAGAACTCTTGGAATGGGAGACATCAAAAAATCGTTCAAAAGGATTCTGACAGATTTCAAACCCGATATCGTCCACCTCAACAACATTCATTCATATCTGTCACCCGTCCTGGCGCGTATAGCGCGCAAAACCGGAGCCAAAGTGGTATGGACACTCCACGACTATAAATTATTATGCCCCGCGTATAGCTGCATGCACCATGGATTACCTTGCGAGAAATGCTTCTCCTCTAAATGGAATGTAATAAGCCGATGTTGCATGAAAGGATCGCTCCCGGCATCGGCAATTGCATGGATAGAAGCCCTATGGTGGAATCGCAAGACACTCGAGCAGAATGTCGACACGTTTATTTGCCCGAGCGAGTTCATGAGGTCCAAAATGATGCAGGGAGGTTTTGACTCAAAAAAATTGGTGACTCTTTGCAATTTCGTTGATCCTGTTAAAATGAAATCCATACATGATCTCACGGTCGAGGGTATAAAACGCGAAGATAAGAAATACAGCTACATAGGACGTCTGTCACCCGAAAAAGGAGTCGACCACATGCTCGAAGTAGCGTCAGGTTTGCCTTATCGCCTTGTCGTTGCCGGCACCGGTCCTCTTGAAGAAGAACTCAGAAAAAAATATTCCCAATGCCAGAATATCAGCTTTACAGGGCGGTTGAACGCCGTAGAAGTTGCCTATCTCATCTCAACGTCCCATGCCACAGTCATGCCCTCACGTTGGTATGAGAATAACCCTTTGGGGGTAATTGAATCACTGTGCGCCGGGACACCGGTGATAGGAGCCTCGATAGGCGGCATACCAGAACTCATCGATGAGAATAGCGGTGAGACTTACACCTGGAATAGTAATGAAGATATGAGAACTGCAATTGAAAAAGTCATGAACACGCAATATGACAATGACAGCATAGCTACCGAGGCTCAAAGAAGATTCTCTGCCTCGATCCACTATGACAAGCTCATGGGCATATACTCCAAATAAGCGCCATAACGCTCTTCAGGCTCTTAGGTCATATATTTGCATTCTACTCTACAAACCAACCTTCAGGACATCCTCGCCATCGCCAGTCATATTTACAATGATGGCCTTGACATTTTCAATACTGTTGAGCATGATGACCGCCGAATCACTCGGCATTGTCATTACTGCCGTGGCAAGAGCATCAGCTATAGCACAGGAGGGAGCGATAACGGTCGCACTGAGTATATCCGTCTGAACGGGTCGTCCGGTCCTGGGGCTTATGGTATGCCCTATCTTGCCATGTCCGGTGTTCCTGTAATTGCGGTAATTACCCGATGTAGCCACGCCTCCCTCGGTCAGTTCGATAATGAAAACGCCCTCATTCCCCACACTTTCCTCACGTGGAGCATCAATCATCACACGCCATGGCTTCCCACGCTCATTGAAACCGTTCAGAGCAATCTCGCCACCTATCTCCACCATATAGTTATCCACACCGTTACGATGCAGTATGCCGGCAATCAAGTCACACCCATAGCCCTTGGCCACGGCACTGAAGTTGAATGTCGTAGCCCGGTGCTTCTTATGAACATAGCCCAGC
Source organism: Clostridiales bacterium (assembly GCA_023666645.1). GTDB lineage: Bacteria > Bacteroidota > Bacteroidia > Bacteroidales > Muribaculaceae > JAAVFS01. The sequence goes on along the minus strand of JAMPBP010000014.1, from coordinate 30,378 downwards.
GGGTCAATGTAACAATCGCCTATACCTACAAGCGCCAACGCCTCGGCTACCAGTGAATCAGAAGGTTCAAACCCATCAACATGTGAATGGTCATAACCAAACCCCCACAGATTGATCAATGGGGAGAGCGTTGGGTCAAAAGCGCCATCGGTAATACCATTGACCCAGCGGGAAATTTGAAAAGCTTCAATAAACAGAGAATCGGCGGTCACACTGTCCCCTCGGTTGACTGCCGATACAAGCGAACTATCATTGAACGGAGACAGAGACATCTCAATCAATTGAAAAACCGACTGTATTGAATCACCAAGCGTTTCAGGTCCCTCATATTTGACATGGTAGGTCGTGTTCCAAGCCGCTCCGTCAAGGTATTGAAATTGTGGTGTATCAACACATGACGGCAGTGACATGGAGAGTGCCACTGCCGCCATAAATATAAAAGTGACAGGTTTCATCACCATGTCAATTATCACTATTTTGAGGACGTCGTAGAGTGAACGTGAACTGGAGTCCACCTGTTTCCTTATTGGATACAGTAATCGTACCGCCAAAGGCATTGACAATACTCTTGACAATAGGCAATCCAAGTCCGGTACCACCATTGCGACGGGACCTACCCGTGTCGACACGATAGAAACGTTCAAATAGATGGGACAGGCTTTCAGGTGGTACACCTACACCGTCGTCATAGAACACGAACGAGTAGAAACGCTCGCTGGTGTCCACACACTTTATATTAATTTCAGTGCCACGCGAATAGTAAACCGCGTTCTTCACCAAGTTCATCAACATAGAGTTAAGCAAAGACCTGTTGCCCATGATAATACATTCATAGGGAAGAGCAGCCTTTATATGCATGTTGCCTATGATACCGCTTGTCTCAGCCTCATCAATGACTCCAAGCACAATTTCTCTGAAATCCACAGGCTCTATCGACACCGACGATGACGACTCGTCGAGACGGGTCATGGTCGACAAATCATTAAGCAGGTCACAAAGCCTGTTTACCTGAACCTGAGCTTTGATGAGGAAGTGATTACGGGCATTTTCGTCCATCGAAGGCTCCTCAATCACGGTGTCGAGATATCCCTTGATTATTCCAACCGGTGTTTTCAGCTCGTGAGAGATATTATTGGTGAGCTGGCGTTTGAGTTTCGAGCGCTCCTCGATAGCATGAAGCGCCATATTGTGCTCATGCTCGCGGGCAGCCACGGCAGCACTGCGTGCATTATATATACGCACCACCTGGCTCGTAATCTGGCCGAGCTCATCGTCGGGAAAATCATTATAGGTCACAAAATCCCGGTCGTTGGCCGCACGGTCAACAAAGTCCCGTAACAATTTGATATTGCGCGATACATGAAGGGTGACGACATATGATATCAATGTGATGACGATAAGCATCAACAGGAGTATTCCCCATATGAAGATATCGGTCGACATTGCATCTGACACCGTGATATTATAAGGCAAAACAGTACTTACAAAAAGGGTACTGTCGTTTGAAAAACCGGTGCGGTAATAAAATACATCCTTCTTGTTGAGACCGATATCCCTGGTAGTCATGTTTTCCAGGTCAAGACCCGTGAGCAAGCCATCGTCATAGGGGAGGTCGCCCGACATGTCGAGTTCAAAGTTGCCGCTGCTGTCAAGCAATCGGCCCGTACGCACATCGTAGACACCCACAACGAGGTCACCCAGCGGGGTGTCCATAAAGTACTGTGAAATGTCGTCGAGATAGGTGGAGATATCACGTGAACGATCATACTCCCGTAGCAGATTGCTGTTGAAAAGGTCAATTTGCTGCTCAAGCACTGCGCGGCGCGAGTGGCGATCATGGGCACAGAGCAAAATACCTATTGTGATAACAACAATCCATAACAAACTCACGAATGTGAGGAATAGGCGTATCTGGAAATTAAATTTCCTCTTTAAAACCATAACCGAAACCGGGCCGTGTAGTAATGTGTTGTACGTATTCTCCAAGTTTTCCTCTGAGGCGGGCTATATTGACATCGACCGAGCGGTTGACCACTACGGCTCCTTTGCCCCACACATTCTGTATGATATCCTGCCGTGAGTGAATACGGTTACGATGTTCCAGAAAGAAGAGCAGGATATCAAACTCATTGCGTGTCAACTGCACGAGCTTGCCATTTATAAAACATTGCTTTTGGTTACGGTCTATACGCAATGTCTTGAAGGTAATGTCTGGCTCATAATTACCCTCCTTGATGTGAGTGGCGGTCTGTTCACCTATCTGGGAACGGCGCAACACTGAGCGCACACGGGCCACCACCTCGCCTATATTGAAAGGCTTTCTGATATAATCATCGGCTCCTATATTCAAGCCCATCACGGTATCGTCCTCACCCGACAGGGCTGAGCAGAATATCACAGGAATACGCTCAGTTGCCTGACTGTTTTTCAAGCGCTTTACAAGATCAAAACCGCTCATGCGGTCCATCATGATGTCTACTATCAGCAACTGATAGAGTTTGATATCGAGTGTGAGAGCCTCCTCGGCACTGTAGACGGTGTCAACATCATAGCCTTCTTTCTCAAGATTATATTTTAAAATCTCGCAGATTGACTCCTCGTCATCTATTACTAAAATACGTACACGCATATATGACTAACAATTGGTATAAACATTATTTTTATGCGAATTTAGCAAAAATCAGCATGCAAATACTGTAAATATTTGTTAAATTAATTTTTAAACCGTTTTGCAATTAAATTTTAATAAAAAATTGTAATTTTGAAGTCATGATTCACAAGCAATACACATTCACTACCGAGATAAAGGTGCGCGACTATGAGCTTGATGTCGAGGGCATTGTAAATAATGCCAACTATCTGCATTACCTCGAGTTGACACGTCATGATTTCTGTGAGACAGCCGGTTACACATTTCAGCAAATGCACGAGCAAGGCTATGATCCGGTGCTGGCGAGAGCCGAGATAAACTACATGACACCACTCAGGATGGGCGATACGATGACAAGCTGCCTCAATGTGTGCCGCAGGGGTCCACGATATTTTTTTGAACAGGACATCTTCCGCAAAAGCGATGGTGCCCAATGTATACATGCCATCATAACCGTAGTGATTCTTCATGACGGACGCCCTACCCGTGGTGACGAGCTACAGGATGCCTTCGGGCCTTACATGACTACATTTTCAATATCATGAACACCCAACTCCTTCTCAGCCGCCTTGCATTTTCGCTATTACCCGGTGCCACCACACGCCTGGCTGATATCGTCACCGACAATCTCGGTGACATCTCAGGTTTCTTCGACATCACTGAGTGTGAAGTCAAGGCTATCGAAGGGCTACCCATACGCTGGGCTGCAATGCAGGAACGCTACAAAGCAGTTGAGAAGGCAAAAGCCGAGCTTGAATTCCTCAACAGGAACAACGAGGTAAAAGCCTTATGGTACACCGATGAAGCTTTTCCCAGTCGACTGCTTGACGCCGACAGGCCTCCAGTTCTTGTATACACTCTGGGCAAGACACAACTCAACAACTCCCGTACAGTAGGAATAGTCGGCACACGCCACGCCACAAGCTATGGCACCAGTTTTACTGAGCGACTCGTCGAGGAACTGAAAGCCAAGGTTCCTGACATTGCTACCGTGAGCGGACTTGCCTATGGTATTGATGTAGCAGCCCACACAGCATCACTCAAGGCCGGAGTGCCTACAGTAGGCATCGTGGCTCATGGACTCACAAGGGTATACCCGGCTGTTCATCGAGACATAGCGGCACGCATGGTTAAAAACGGCGGCATGCTATTGTCCGACTACAGTCACGATACCACCGCCTTAGGTCCCAACTTCCTTGCCCGCAACCGGCTCATAGCAGCGCTGAGCGATGCCCTCATAGTAGTCGAATCAGGAGAAAGGGGCGGAGCCATCGCCACGGCACGCCTCGCACGAAAAAGCAATCGCAAGGTGCTCACCGTACCGGGGCGCACAACCGACAACTACAGCCGCGGCTGCAACGCGATGCTTGTCAACGGCACCGCACAGTGTATCCAATGCTGTGACGACCTTCTCAAAATCATGAATTGGCCTACTGTCTCCTCATCGCCCGGCATTACACCCACACATGAGAAACCCGATATCGTCACTACTTTGACCCACGAAGAGAAGCTACTGTTATATAATGTCCTGACAGTCGAGAATTGTGACAACGACTCTTTGACAGCAATTACAGGCATGACAGCGCCACAAGTCATGACACTAATGATTGGACTCGAAATGAGAGGCATCATAGCCTCTACGCCGGCCAACCGTTACCAAGTGCTCCAAACAATCGACCCAATAAAATTGTTAACAAAAATATAAGCTCACCGACATAGACTCACATGAGAAGGAAGGACCCTCCCTCACCCTTTATTTCGATGAGACACAATTCAAAATTTAAGTATACAGTATCATGAACAAGGAGATTATCCCTTCATCGGAACTCATCATTAACGCCGACGGCTCAGTGTTCCACCTACACCTGCTTCCAGAACAGCTCACCGACAGAGTTATCCTTGTGGGAGATCCGGCACGTGTAAACATCGTAGCCAGCTTCTTTGACACACGTACATTTGAAGTATCCTCACGCGAATTCCACACTATCGGAGGCACCTACAAGGGAAAACCCATAATGTGCCTCAGCCACGGCATAGGTCCCGACAATATCGATATCGTCATCAACGAACTCGATGCGCTGGCCAATATTGATTTCAAGACACGCGAAGTAAAAGATACAAAACGTTGTCTCACCCTGGTGCGCATAGGTACCTCCGGAGCATTGCAGCCCGAATTGAAGCTCGGCACCCCCGTCATTGCCGAAAAGGCTATAGGATTTGACGGTGTGCTCAACTACTACGAGGGACGCAATGAGGTGGCCGACCTCGATTTTGAAAAAGCTTTCATTGAAAAGACAGCATGGAATCCACTGTGGGCCAAGCCATATGTCGTTAATGCCGATGAGGAACTTGTAGCCCAGATAGGACGTGACGATATGGTACGCGGCAACACAATATCGGCAGTGGGATTCTATGGTCCACAGGGCCGCAAACTGCGTCTGCCGTTGGCCTCCCCCACTCTCAATCACACCATTGAAGAGTTTGAGCACAACCATCGCCGCATCACGAACTACGAAATGGAGAGCGCGCCTCTTCAGGGACTGGGCCGGCTCATGGGTCACCGCGCCATGACCGTATGCACAATCATTGCCAACCGCATGAACAATGATGCCAACCCCAATTACAAGACAGCCGTAACCGATCTCATCAAGACCGTACTCGAACGTATATGATCAAGAGTGAGACAATAACGATAAGCCCGGCCACCTATGCCCGTGCCGCCATGTCCAAACTGGCAGCACGGCGCTGGTGGATAGCGGTCATTCCCATGACACTGTTTGGCATCGCTTCCTTCTGGGACAAAGCCTACATAGTCGCCGCCCTCATATGGCTTCTCATGTTATTGCCTCCAGCCTTGATGATGGCCTATTATAGTTATCTGCTCAAACCCGAGGCGGCTGCTATGTCACGTCCTCACCATGTCATCATCAATCCCGACCGTTCAATAACCATTCAGTTTGACAATCCCGACGAAGAGTCTGACCTATCAATTGCTGAAATGACTCTTGACGGCAAAAATATAGAAAACATAATTGAGCGCAACACCCATATCGAACTGAGCTACAACAACTCCCCATTGCAATTACTCATCATACCCTTCGAGTCACTCCCCATAGGGAGCGCGGCCCGGGCCCTCAGTCACCTGTATGGTGACTGAGCACACATACACAACCATCAGAGCCCATTCGATAAGGAATGGGCTCTTACATTTACATCGTGTAATGTGTGGTTAAAATATGCAAATAATGGTAGTGAGTTGATATAAAACGCTAAATTTGCAGTTTAAAATCAAGAACAAGTTCAAAGTTAGCAAAATCAATGGCTCAGAAACCTTCAATACCTAAGGGTACACGCGACTTCTCGCCAGCCGAGACTTCACGACGCAACTATATCTTTGACACCATACGCGAGGTATTCCGTCTCTATGGCTTCATGCCTATCGAGACACCTGCCATGGAAAACCTGTCGACACTGATGGGAAAATATGGCGAGGAAGGAGACAAACTACTGTTCAAAATATTGAATTCGGGCGACTATCTGTCGAAAGTGGATCACACTCTCATCGAGTCGGGCGATACACTCAAGCTTGCCGCCCAACTGTGTGAGAAAGGCTTGCGCTACGACCTCACTGTTCCTTTCGCCCGCTTTGTAGTACAGCATCGCAATGAGTTGCAGATGCCCTTCAAGCGCTATCAGATACAACCCGTGTGGCGCGCCGACCGTCCCCAGAAAGGTCGCTACCGCGAGTTCTACCAGTGTGATGCCGATGTGGTGGGATCCGACTCGCTGGTCAACGAAATCGAGTTGCTGCAACTCATTGACGAGGTATTCTCACGTCTGAACATCAACATCGCCATCAAGCTCAACAACCGTAAGGTTCTCGCAGGCATAGCCGAGACCATAGGCCACCCCGACAAAATTGTCGATATCACAGTCGCCATCGACAAACTCGACAAGATAGGAATCGACAACGTGAATCTCGAACTTGCCGAGCGCGGTCTTGACAATGAAGCCATCGACAAACTACAGCCTATCCTTTCCATCAACGGCACTACCTCAGAACGTCTGGAGCAGTTGTCACAAGTGTTGGCCGGTTCAGAAACCGGACGCAAGGGCATCGAAGAATTGCTCACAGTCATCAAGGGTTCAGAATCGCTTGGATTGAAAGCCACTCTCGATCTCGATGTTTCACTCGCACGAGGTCTCAATTACTATACCGGCACTATCATTGAAGTCAAGGCTCTCGACGTTGCCATAGGCTCTATAACCGGAGGTGGACGCTACGACAATCTCACAGGTGTATTCGGCATGCCGGGACTCTCGGGTGTGGGTATCTCCTTTGGTGCCGACCGCATATATGATGTACTCACGGCTCTCGACCTTTTCCCCGAGGCCACGGCCAAGACTACTGTAGTGATGTTTGCCAATCTTGGAGATCAGGAATGCCTTGCAGCCATGAAAGCTGTGAAAGCCATGCGTCAGGCCGGCATAGCCGCCGAGGTATATCCCGATGCCACTAAGATGAAAAAGCAAATGTCGTGGGCCGACGGCCGTATGATACCCTATGTGGCCATAATAGGCGAGACCGAACTGGCCCAGGGAAAGATGACACTGAAAAACATGGCAAGCGGGGAGCAGTCGCTCGTAGATACCGCTGAGGCCATCGCCATAATAAACAACCATTGAAATGAAGAAGTTATTTTCGATATTAGTACTGTTGATAAGCCTCGGTGCAGCGTTTCCCGCGGCAGCACAGTTCCGTTACGGACCCACAGTAGGACTTGACCTCACCACACTGAAATTCAAGCAGACACTCTTCGACATCGACAAGAGTGTAGGTGAGGTAGTAGGTATACAGGGAGAAATGATGTTTCCCGGCATAGGATTCGGCATCGATATCGCTGCCCTCTATACTCAGCGCGGCGCCACATTGAACCTGGGACAGCGCAAGGTGTGGGCTTCTGAAGGCTATGGACGCGAACGCTCTTATCTTCACTACCTTGAAATTCCCGTAAACCTCCGGTTCAAATGGACCCGCATGTCTGGATTGGAAGATTATGTGGCCCCCTATGTATTTGGTGGTCCATCATTCTCTTTCCTTATGGGACACAACCGAATCAAAGCGCTTGAATATGCCGGCGGAGACTTGGGTGTGCAATGTGGCATAGGTTTTGAGATACTGCGCCACTGGCAGGTTCAAGGCAGCTATACTTGGGGTATGACCTACTCCCTCAAAACAGTGAAACTGGAGGAACTCTCAGCGCGCAACCGCACATGGACAGTACGCGTGACCTACCTTTTCTAAAAAAAATCAAAGTTTTTAGTTTAAAAAGTTGCAAAATATAACCCAAACACTTTACCTTTGTAACAGATTATCCCGAGAACAAAAACTACGACAATGAAATCAACTCGATTTTTTAACAGCGGTTATTTTTATTACTTTTATTTTTGGACAAAATAAGAGCGGGATAACACGTTGCATTACCGAGTTGTTAGACAATACAAACAAAGACAATATTCAAATCCCGCGGTTGACATTCACCTGCGGGATTTTTTAATATCACACCGCCAATACATGGGCCCACAACATAACAATGAAAATGAAACGAGTGACAATACAAGGCATAGCAGGCTGCTTCCACGATGCCGCAGCCCGCGCCTACTTTGACGATGAAGAGATCGAGACAGTGGAATGCGATACATTCCATGAAATGTTTGACACTCTCGACAACGACGCTTCATTGATTGGCATTCTTGCCATAGAGAACACCATAGCCGGCAGCCTTCTCCCCAACCACGAGTTGCTGAGGAAGAGTAACCTGCGCATTGTCGGTGAGACCAAGATGCGCATAAGCCATGTGCTGTGCGCCCTCCCCGGGGAAACCATCGACAGCATCTCGGAAGTCAACTCCCACCCCATGGCTCTGATGCAATGTGAACAATTCCTGCGCAGGCACCCGGGCTTCAACATCGTAGAGAAAAATGACACCGCAGGCAGCGCGCGCGATATCGCCATCAACAACATGAAAGGACATGCCGCAGTATGTGGCAAATATGCCGCTGAACTATATGGCCTTGATATACTCCAGGAGGGTATAGAAACCAACAAGCGCAACTTCACCCGCTTCCTCATTGTCGCCGACCCTCTTGTAGCCAGAGAAATGACACCCAAGGCCGAACTGATAAACAAGTCATCAATAGAGTTCACTCTGCCCCATAGTCAAGGAGCTCTCGCCAAAGTATTGACGATACTGTCATTCTATGATATCAACCTGTCAAAAATCCAGTCACTACCCATTGTGGGAAGAGAATGGGAATACCGATTTTATGTTGACCTCACCTTTGACAGCTATGTGAGATATAGGCAAGCCATCGAAGCAGCCAGGCCCCTCATGAACGATTTTAAAATTTTAGGTGAATATGTGGAATGCACCAATCCATCCTGAATATCAAAAGAAACAACAATCCTCATCATGGAACTTTCAGACAAGATAAAGCCGGCCCGCCGGGTGGCTCAAATAAAAGAATACTACTTCTCGCGCAAACTGCGCGAGGTGGCCAAAATGAACGCGGAGGGTCTCGATGTCATCTCGCTTGGTATCGGTGGTCCCGACCGTGCACCCTCTGGCGATGTTATAGAGACACTCTGCGAGGAAGCCCACAATCCGGCCAACCACTCCTACCAGCTCACTGTGGGACTTCCTGAATTGAGAGAAGCCTACGCCAAGTGGTACCAAAAGTGGTATAGCGTCACACTCGACCCCTCTTGCGAGATACAGCCGCTAATAGGTTCCAAGGAGGGCATTTTGCATGTGAATCTCACATTCCTCAATCCAGGTGACGCAGTACTTGTTCCCGACCCGGGATATCCCACCTACACCTCGGCAGCCCAACTGGTCGAGGCCGAAGTCATCAAATATGATCTTAAACCTGAAAACGGGTGGCAGCCCGATTTTTGCCAACTTGAGCGATTGCCCCTTGACAAGGTGAAACTCATGTGGGTCAATTATCCGCACATGCCTACCGGGACACCGGCCTCTATCGAGACCATGCAACGTCTTGTTGACTTTGGTAAACGTCACGGCATCGTGATTGCCCATGACAACCCCTACAGCTTTATTCTGAGCAAGCAACCCACAAGCATGCTGCAAATTGAAGGCGCCCGGGATATTGTCATCGAGATGAACTCACTGAGCAAAAGCCACAACATGGCCGGTTGGCGTATGGCTATGGTCGCCTCCAACCCCACCTTCATCAACTGGATAGTCAAGGTAAAGAGCAATGTCGATTCGGGTCAGTTCAAACCTATGATGAAAGCCGCCATCAAAGCTCTCTCACTCGACAAGAAATGGTATGATGACCTCAACACCGTGTATGCCTACCGCCGGGAAGCAGCAATGAGAATCATGGAGGCACTGCACTGCGAGGCCGATCCCAACCAGCAAGGCCTTTTCCTGTGGGGACGTATCCCTGAGGACATGCCATCGAGCGAATACCTTGCCGACAAAGTCCTTCACGATGCACACGTATTCATTACCCCAGGCTTCATATTCGGCAACAACGGTGACCGTTATATACGGATCTCGCTTTGTGCCACACGCGAAAATATGGAAAGAGCACTGAAACGCATCACCGCGTGCTCTGCCCCGGCCTGAACATTCTGCCCTTCAGGCTCCACTATTACAATTCCAGCAAACTGAATACACAACCAAACACAAAATATCATGGATAAATTCCTTCCCCTTTTTGACGACGCAGCGCTCACCAAGCGTCCAATGATAATAGCCGGTCCCTGCAGTGCCGAGACCGAACAACAAATACTGGAAACAGCCCACGCCCTGGCCGCCAACGGCATCAGGATCATGCGTGCCGGCGTGTGGAAACCTCGCACTAAACCCGGTGGATTCGAGGGAATCGGAACCGATGCCCTGATATGGATGCAGAAAGCCAAAGCCGAGACAGGCATGCTCATGTCGACCGAAGTTGCCACAAAAGCCCACGTGCAAGCAGCCCTTGACCATGACATAGACCTGCTGTGGATAGGAGCCCGCACATCGGCCAATCCATTTGCCATGCAAGAGATTGCCGAGGCTATCGCTGAGTCGGGCAAAGATGTGCCCGTGCTCGTGAAAAACCCCATGAATCCCGACCTCGAGCTATGGATCGGTGCCATTGAACGCCTGTTTGCCGTAGGTCTGAGGCGTCTTGGAGCGATTCACCGCGGATTCAGTGCATATGGCAAACACATGTACCGCAATATGCCTCAATGGCACATTCCAATCGAACTGCGCCGACGTATTCCAGGACTCCCCATCATCAATGACCCAAGCCACATTGGCGGCAAGCGAGAACTCATTGCATCTATTTCCCAACAAGCTCTCGACATGGGTTTTGACGGGCTCATTATCGAGAGTCACTGCGACCCCGACCAAGCCTGGAGCGACAAGAGTCAGCAGGTAACACCCGAAATACTCGACTTCATTCTCCATACTCTCGTTCTGCGTGAGCAAACGGTAACTACCGAGAGCCTTGAATTGCTGCGCAAACAGATCGACAACCTTGATAATGAGTTGCTCGAAGTACTCAACAAACGCATGAGAGTAGCCTGCGAGATAGGTCAGTTCAAGAAAGAGCACCGCATGCCCGTAGTACAGTCCAACCGCTACGAGGATCTCATGAGCAACCGTGTGAAACTCGCCGCTGAGATGGGAATGTCCCCCGATTTCATGCGCAAGGTTCTTGCTGCAATTCACGAGGAGTCGGTGCGCAAACAGATTGAGATTGTCAATTCACTGTAATAAAGGCATCAAAAGCAGTATACTGAAATGAAAATACTTATTCTTGGAGCTGGAAAGATGGGGACATTCTTCTGTGATCTCTTGTCATTTGACCATGAAGTCGCGGTATATGATCCTGACCCACACCGCTTGCGGTTCACCTACAATGCCCGTCGTTTCACAGTCCTTGACGAGATTGACGAGTTTGCCCCACAGCTGGTAATCAACGCAGCTACAGTAAAATATACACTCGATGCCTTCAAGAGCGTATTACCCCACCTGTCAGACCACACTATATTAAGCGATATCGCGTCGGTCAAGACAGGACTGCCCGAATTCTACGCCGGCTGCGGACACCCTTTCGTTTCCACCCACCCCATGTTCGGACCCACATTTGCCACCCTCAGCAATCTATCGAGCGAGAATGCAATCATCATCTCCGAGGGCGATGACCTGGGAAAAGCTTTTTTCAGACAATTGTACAGCAACCTGAAACTGCACATCGAGGAATACACATTTGCCCAGCATGATGAGACTATCGCCTACTCACTCTCAATCCCATTTGCATCGACCCTTGTATTCGGGTCGATCATGAAACATCAGGATGCTCCCGGAACCACATTCAAGCGCCATCTCGCCATTGCCCATGGTCTCATGAGCGAGGACGACTACTTGCTCAGCGAAATCCTCTTCAACCCCAATACTCCGGCACAGCTCGAGCTAATAAGAGAGCGGCTCACCCGGCTCCAGTCCATAGTGGAAAAGCGCGACACAGTGGCCATGAAAGAGTTTCTCGACCGTGTACGCGACAACCTGAAGTAACCAACACCAAGATTGTGTAAAAAAACAAGCCGGCTCCCCATCATTCATCACTGTCGAGGGGAGCCGGCTCTTATTACTTCTCACGCATGAAGACGTTGACAGGAGTACCATGGAAATCCCAATTCTCCCTTATCTTATTCTCAAGATAACGCCGATAAGGCTCTTTGACCCACTGAGGCAGATTACAGAAGAAGATAAACGTGGGAATAGGCGACCCTTTCAACATCGTCACATATTTTATCTTGACATATTTTCCTTTGTTGGCAGGTGGCGGATAGGCTGCTATCGCCTCCTGCATCACTGTATTAAGTTGGTGAGTTGGAACTGTGCGCTTACGGTTCTTATAAACCTCGACAGCCGTCTCGAGCACCTTGTATATACGTTGCTTGGTGAGAGCCGATGTGAAAAGGATGGGAAAATCGGTGAAGGGAGCAAAACGTGCACGTATGGCCTCCTCGTAGTGCCGTATGGCAGCAACCGACTTATCCTCCACAAGGTCCCACTTGTTGACACACACGATGAGTGCCTTGCGGTTACGCTGTATGAGCGAGAATATCGCAGTGTCCTGAGCTTCAATACCACGTGTACCATCGATCATGAGAATACACACATCGCTCGACTCTATGGCACGTATGGAGCGTATTACTGAGTAATACTCGATATCCTCGTTGACCTTGGTCTTCTTGCGTATACCGGCCGTATCGACCAGATAAAAGTCAAAGCCAAACTTATTGTAACGTGTATATATACTGTCACGCGTGGTACCCGCAACATCGGTGACGATATGACGGTCCTCTCCTATAAAAGCATTGATCAACGATGATTTGCCTGCATTGGGTCGTCCCACGATAGCAAACCTGGGAATCTCCTCAAGTGCCTCCTCCTCATCGTCCTTCTCAGGCAATTCCTTGACAACCTCATCAAGGAGGTCACCGGTACCGAAACCGCTCACAGCCGAAATGGGATAAGGCTCACCCAGACCAAGCGAATAAAATTCAGGCACATTGTAAAGCCAATCGTTGGAATCGACCTTGTTGGCCACAAGAATGACCGGCTTACGCGACTTGCGCAGAATCTCAGCGACATGGTCGTCGAGGTCGGTCACGCCATTCATGGCATCAACAACAAAAAGTATCTCATCGGCCTGCTCTATGGCCAAAGCCACCTGCTTGTTGATTTCTCCTTCAAATACATCGTCGCTGTTGACCACCCAACCACCTGTATCAACAATCGAAAACTCCTTGCCATTCCAGTCGACCTTGCCATATTGACGGTCACGGGTAGTGCCGGCGGTAGGATCCACGATTGCAGTACGTGTTTGGGTAAGTCGGTTGAAGAGAGTCGACTTACCCACATTTGGACGTCCCACAATAGCTACTAATTGTCCCATTTATAATGAAATCATTAAACTTATTATTATACTCATTCAAACAATAACACTCGGTCAGAGAGTGTATTGTGCAAAATTAGTCAAAAGAACTGAATGTTGCAATCACTCGGTGTAACCAAATTGCTTAAGCTTATTCTCTCTGTTGCGCCAATTGGGCTCCACCTTTACGAAAAGCTCCAGATAAACGCTCTTGTCAAAGAACTTCTCGATATCCTTACGCGCCTCGGTTCCCACGCGCTTGAGCATCGAGCCACCTTTACCTATGATGATACCTTTCTGGGTGTCACGCTCCACATATATCACAGCCATGATGTGGATAGCCTTCTCACTTTCATCAAACTTCTCGACTATCACTTCGGCCGAATAAGGTATTTCCTTATCGTAGTTGAGCAATATCTTCTCGCGTATAATCTCGGTGACAAAGAATCGGGCGGGCTTGTCGGTCAACGCATCCTTGCCGAAATAGGGAGGCGAGGGGGGCAACAGTTCGACAATGCGTGCCATAAGGTTGGATACATTGAAATGTTCCTTGGCGCTCGTCGGAAATACCTCGGCATTGGGCAGCAACTCTTTCCAGCGGGCCACGATATCTTCCAGTTCCTTTTGCGACTTGACCAAATCAATCTTATTTATCACCAGAAGCACAGGAACTTTTTCCTTGGCAACCTTGGCAAGATAATCGGCATTTTTCACCGGGTCTTCCACCACATCGGTTACATATAGAAGAATATCGGCATCGGTGAGCGCACCCTCCGAGAAATCGAGCATGCTTTCCTGGAGTTTGTACTTTGGTTTCAGTACACCCGGAGTATCGGAGAATACAATCTGATAGTCGGGAGTATTGACAATACCCATAATGCGGTGGCGTGTTGTCTGTGCCTTACTCGTTATTATACTCACACGCTCACCCACGAGATCATTCATGAGTGTCGACTTGCCTACATTGGGATTACCAACGATATTGACAAATCCGGCTTTATGTTCTGTTGCCATAATAAAATCTTGAATTTTAGTTTTAGAGTGTTCTTTAACGTGAACCTTAAGCGGCATCACATTCACCTCTATAAACAAAAATAGCACCTAAAAAGATGCTATTTTAAGTATTTTTACCCTATATAGGTAATTATCAAAGGATTGTAGGACGCTAATCACATATCCCATATGAGATACATGGCACCCCATGTGAAGCCGGCGCCAAAGGCTGTGAGCAACAAGCGGTCGCCCTTCTTCAACTTGTCTTTGTACTCGTCAAGACATATTGGAATAGAGGCGGCGCTGGTATTGCCTGTGTGCTGTATGTTCACAAGCACTTTCTCGTCGGGGAAACCGGCACGTGAAGAAACGGCCTCGATGATGCGCAGATTAGCCTGGTGAGGAATCAGATAGTCAATATCATCGACCGAGAGATTGTTACGTTTCATGATATCGACCGATGAGTTGAACATGTCGGTAACAGCATTCTTGTATACGTGACGTCCATCCTGGAACAGGTAATGTTCACCGGCATCAAGGGTAGCCTGGGTGGTGGGCTTGACAGAACCACCGGCAGGCATGAACAAATGCTCGAGTCCTGAACCATCGACATGGAACACACCGTCGATCACACCTACAGGCTCCTCGGTGGGTTCAACAAGAACGGCAGCCGCCCCGTCGCCAAACAGAGGACATGTCGCGCGGTCGTTATAGTTGACCATCGACGACATCTTTTCAGCGCATACTACAACAACCTTCTTGCGCAAACCGGAGCGGATATAGGCAGCGGCATCTTCAAGAGCCACGATAAATCCGGCACATGCGGCCTGTATATCGTAGGCATAGGCATTCTTGAGGCCACAACCTTCCACGATTACTGAACCCGTCGAGGGAAAACGGTAATCAGGATTGGAAGTTGCACATATCACGAGTTCAATCTCGTCGGGGTTAACACCGGTGGAGTCAATAAGCTTCTTGACAGCCTGTATACCAAGGAAAGAAGAACCGGCACCCTCCATCTTGAGAATACGGCGTTCCTTGATACCTACACGGGTGGTTATCCACTCATCGTTGGTGTCGACCATCTGAGAGAGCATCTCGTTGTCGAGTATGTCGTCAGGTAAGTATGAGGCTATACCTGAAATTCGAGCATAAAGCATATCTTGAGTATATGTATTAAATATCAGCTGTAATTTTCAACTTCGTGACACGAAAGTTGAATTGTAATAGTTTTGCACCAAAAGGTTGCCATCACCGTCCAAAATTCAACAGAGAGGCCTGCCGGGAAAGAGGGTTCAGCCCTCTCACTCTCCCGGCTATATAGCCTCCCGATATCGCATTTTCCAAGGGGTGACAAACGTTCCCGTTATATGCATCAGGCACATGTCGACATGTACCCTTATCATATTAATCAGAGAGCGGCAGCCTTCTCGATTGCGATTTTTCCGCGGTAGTAGCCACATTCACCACACACACAGTGGTAAACGTGCCAAGCGCCACAATTTGGGCAAATAGCCAATGTAGGCATAGCAGCCTTGTCATGAGTTCTGCGCTTTGCGGTACGGGTCTTTGATTGTTTGCGTTTAGGATGTGCCATTGTTGCTTATAGTTAGTAATTAGTTTCGATTTATGTTAGTTCTTTTTGTTCTCATTCTTCTCCGGTTGACAACCCTTTGAGTTTCTCCCAGCGGGGATCAACAGTTTCCTGTGCATCGTCACCGGCCATATCGTCCATTTCATCGATAAGTTCATTCTCGAGAGCCGAGTCCTCATCTCCGGGTATCGTTGTGCGATGCTTGCGCAACAGAGCGCTCATCGCACGGTTACATTTTCCCTGTGGGTGCACATGCTTGATGGGTATTGCAAGTGACACCGTGTCATACATCATGTAAGCCACATTCAGGTCATTATCGCTCTCGGGAATTTCCAGAAAATCATCTGAATCATCACGATAAGCGTCACCATATTTTACCACGATATGATAATCGGTATCAATAGGCCAATGCAGCTCGTCAAGACAACGGTCACACAACAATACAACCTCACCGGTGAATTTGAACGTCATGTCATACACACCGTCACGATGCACCACAACGAGACGCACGTCAACGTCTGCGCCACGCACATCAGCACTCTCCATATCCTTAAAGAATTGTCCACCAAGCTTATATTCATAATTATATGAACCGACCGGCAAACTTTTGAGAGGCAATTTATATGCTGTAAATTTTCCCACTTGGTCTTATCGGTTGAAAAAACTGTGCAAATTTACAGAAAATTTTCCGTCCTGGCAACATTTCCCCGAAAAAATATTTTCACAGCAAGTCGAAGCCACGGCTCACGCTCCATTGCATACTCCGGGATAACAGAAGTCCCACCAGCAGAATTGCCGAATTCCAAAACCGATTGATTCAAAATTTATTTATAAAATCAATGATTGATACAACTTATTCTATCGCTTTTTCGTAACTTCGTAGTCGTTTAAAGACAAACACCACACTAAGGGCTAATCAACATCAGAAAAAAGCCCTTCTTAATCATTTCATATACAATCATGAATAAATTCCTCGTATTAGCAACATACGCCACGATGACTTTGAGCGCGACACCGGCCATGATGGCTGAGAAAATCGTCATCATGCACACCAACGACACTCACAGTCAGATAGACCCCACCCCGGCCAACCAGGGAGGTGTAGCCCGACGCAAAGTACTTATCGACAGCATCAGGGCCGCCAATGCCAACACACTGCTCGTTGATGCCGGTGATGCCGTGCAGGGCACAACCTATTTCAATCTCTATGGAGGTGAGGTTGAAGCCCGCATGCTCAATCTGCTGGGCTACGACTATGCGATTCTGGGCAATCATGAATTTGACAATGGAATTGAAGCCCTCGCCAATTACATCTCAAGCATCAACGCGCCATTCATCTCGACCAACTATGAAGTGGAGGGGACTCCTCTCGAAGGGCTACTCACCCGCTATACCATCATAGAGAAAGGTGGCAAAAAAATAGGCCTCATAGGTTTGAATGTCAACCCCGACGGCATAATTGACCCTGCAAAGAGCACAGGGCTGAAATATGAAGATGTGTACAGGGCGGCCAACTCCACCGCCTGGCATCTCAAACACAACGAGGGCGTGGACTATGTAGTAGCTTTATCCCACATAGGATATGATTATGAAAACATGCCCTGCGACTCCCAGCTGGCCCAGCTGGGACATGACATCGACCTCATCATCGGTGGACACAGCCACACCGTAATCACCCCAGGCTCACCACAAGGATTCAAACTCAACGCCGACCGTGAGCCGGTCATAATAACCCAGACCGGCAACACCGGACGATATCTGGGAGTTGTCACCCTCGATACCGACACCGATTCCATTCAGGCCGAACTGATTCCCATAGACAGCCGTCTGGACAACCGCCTGGACAATGAGATTGCCCGTATACTGCGTCCCTACCGCAACGGAGTCGACTCGCTAAAAAGCATTGTCATAGGAAAGAGCGACATCGACTGCTTAGACCGCAGTTGCATGCCGCTATACAACTTTGTATCGGCATTCCTCGATTGGCGCGGCAAACAACTCTCGCCCAATGGCAAGATAGACCTCTCGTTTTCCAATAAAGGAGGAGTGCGCACAGGAATGTCACGAGGGGAAGTCACAAAGGGCAACGTCATGGAGATGCTGCCTTTTGACAACCGGGTTGAAGTGCTCGACATCAAGGGTAGCGATCTGCTCGAAGCGCTCGCCATCAACTCACGCATGAACCGTGTGAGCTTCGACCGCCCGGTAGTGATCACAATGAAAGGAGACCGTATCATATCAGCCACCATCGACGGCAAGAAGATCGACCCTTCACACACGTATCGCATCTCGACAATCGACTACATTGCCAAAGGAGGAGATTACATGGAGCCATTGACGCGAGGACATATGAAAGCGCAAAGCGACAAGGTGATGAACGCTGACGTCATGGAATACATCGGCGCGCTACCCGGTAAAACAATAGGTAGCGATGATACCAACTACATGACTGTAAAACAGGTCAAATAGACCCACATCTTCTCCTCTGCAATCCCCACCTTCATCAACCCATTCAATTACAAACTCAATGCAACCGATGCACAGAATTTCAGTCATCACAGTCCTACTGTTTACCGTATCCCATCTATTCACATGGAAAGCTACGGCTGGAATCACAGCGCTAACCGACAATCCCGAGTGTGTCCGTTGGGTCGACTCGGTATACAATACACTGACACCTCGCCAACGTGTCGCCCAACTTTTCTGCCCCGTTGTCGACCCGTCAAAAGGGGAAACCTCCAAGGCGGTCATCAAGCGCTATGTGGGCCAGAACGAGGTAGGAGGCCTGCTGTTCAGATCAGGCTCCATAGCCAACTATGTAAACATGACCAACTATGCCCAATCACTGGCACGCATACCGGTGATGATGACTCTCGATGGAGAATGGGGATTGTCGATGCGTGTCAGTGACACTCCCAAGTTCCCCTATAATATGACCTTGGGTGCCATCAGCGACACCCGCCTGCTGGAAGAATATGGTGCTGAAGTGGCACGCGAATGCAAGGAGATGGGCCTGCACGTGGATTTCGCACCGGTAGCCGATGTAAACCTCAATCCGGCCAACCCCGTGATAGGCCGGCGTTCATTCGGCGAGGACCCGGCAAGGGTAGCAGCCGCAGTGGTAGCTTTCGGCCGCGGGATGGAAATGAATGGAGTGCTCACAACCGCCAAGCATTTTCCGGGACATGGTGACACATCGGTCGACTCCCACAAGAGCGTCCCGGTAATTGCCCATTCCGCCCAACACATGCACGACACCGACCTGTACCCATTCCAGCGTTACATCGATGCCGGGTTATCGGGAATTATGGTAGGACACCTTTCAGTACCATCGCTCGACGATACAGGCACACAAGCATCAATGTCCTACGAAATAACGACCCGCTTGCTTCAGCAACAGATGGGATTCAAAGGCCTTGTCTTCACCGACGCACTCGAGATGAAAGGTGCGAGCGCCGACAATAACTGTGTCGCAGCCTTTAAGGCAGGTGCCGATATGTTGCTCAGTTCACTGAATCCGCCCTCCGATATCACAGCCTTGTTAAAGGCCTGTGAAGAAGGCTCCATCGACAGCAACGAGGTAGAACGACGCTGCCGTAAAGTACTTGCCTACAAATGGGCGCTCGGACTCAGAGGCCGCCAGGCACCATTGGACATAAACGGAATGAAAGGCAGACTGAACACCGCACATGCCAAGGGGCTGATCGAGCGTCTCACCGCAGCTTCTGTGACTGTGACCGGCAACCTCAGCTCAATTCTTCCGGCAAAACCTGGCAAAAGCGTCGCATTGGTAAACATCGGGAGCTCTTCATCGGCAATGGGAGATGTGATGCTTCGCCACTCTGATGTAAAGATATATAATACCGAGACTCCGCTCACAGCGGCCCAGCTTGCTGAAATCGCCGGCCACGACATAGTGGTGGCCGCAGTCTACAATGACAAAGCCACATCAATCAAAACCCTTTCAAGCCTTGACAAGATGTCCGATCATCTTGTGCCGGTGATGTTCATGACACCCTACAAAGCGATGAAATTCAAGAGCACACTGTCACAATCGGCAGCAATGATGATGATGTATGACGACAACGCCACCGCACGCCGGGTAGCCGGCGATGCGATATTTGCCGGCAACACAGTATCTGGACGTCTTCCTGTCTCGATGCCCGGAGTCGCCAACTTGGGCGAGGGAGTATCCTACCAAGCCACACGTCTCAGCTTCTCCACTCCACATGCAGCCGGCATGCCCGAGTGGCTCACCGACTCGATTGATGCCATAGCACGCCCGGCAGTGACACGCGGAGCCTTTCCGGGACTTCAGGTAATGGTGGTAAAAGATGGCCATGTGGTTGCCGACCTCTGCTACGGAAATGTATCCAATGTAGCGACATCGGCTCCTGTAACCCACTCCACCCTCTTCGATCTCGCCTCAGTTTCAAAGGCCATAGGAACATTGCCCGGCATAATGCTTGCCACCCAACGCGGCATGCTCGATCTCAATGCTCCTATCGGACAATACATAAAACAGCTTGCCGGCACCGACAAAGCCGCCCTCACTGCTTGCGATTTGCTCCTGCATGAGAGCGGTATGCCAGCCGGTCTCGACATGTACCGCATCATGACCGATCCCGCCAGCTACAGCGGGCCACTCACCCGACGACGCCGCGCAGCCCCATATACGATACGGATAGCCCGCAACACCTATGGAAACAGCAATGCAAAATTACGCCGCGACATCACTTCACCCTCACCCACTTCACAGTTTGACAAAGAGATCGCCAAGGGGATTTGGGTAGGAAAAGTTACCCTGGACACACTGATGCAACGCATCTATGATCAACCGTTGCGCTCACGCACTACACGTTACAGCTGTCTCAACTTCTGCCTGCTGGCACAAATCGAGAGCAATGTCACAGGTCATGGACATGACGTGTGGGTTAAAGAAAATATTTTTGACCCGATCGATGCATACACCCTCACCTACCGACCCCTTGAGAAATTCACCTCCACACACATTGCCGCAACCGAGAACGACGCCTTTCTACGGCGGCAGACAATCCAGGGCTATGCCCATGACGAGTTGGCAGCTTTCTCGGGAGGAGTGCAAGGGAATGCCGGACTATTCGGCTCGGCAACCGATGTAGCAAAAGTGTGCCAGATGTACCTGAACCGAGGAGAATATGCCGGTGAGCGTCTTCTCTCGAGGGATATTGTCGAACTGTTCACCACAACCCAATCCACACAGAGTCGCCGTGGGCTGGGATTCGACAAGCCTGATGTCAATGACCCAGACCGCTCTCCCGTTCCAGAGGAGGTTCCCGGGAGCGCCTATGGCCATACCGGTTTTACCGGGACATGTTTTTGGGTTGACCCCGACAACAGGCTCATCTATGTATTTCTGAGCAACCGCATCAATCCATCGCGCGAAAATGCAGCATGGAACCGTAACAAAGCGCGCTCGCGCATTCATGCCCTCCTCTATAAGGCCATCGATTCAATCTGACACTCCAATACACATCTAAAATAAATCCCAACACCCCACTCCACCACCTAAATAACCAACGACTGCCATGCTTGAAACATTACAAAATATTGACACCGACATTTTTCTGGCTATCAACGGAGCCACCACACCCTGGCTGGATACTTTCATGTGGTATTTCAGCGGTAAATGGATATGGATTATCTTCTATATCGCCATTGCCGCCGGCATAATATACCGCTATGGGTGGACCAAGGGATTTGGCATACTCTTGGTCATAGGACTCATAATAACCGTGTGTGACCAGATGTGCGGACACTGGGTGCGTGACAGCATCCAACGTCTCAGACCATGCAACCTCAACAACCCTATCAGCCCCATGGTGCACATAGTGAATGGACATCGCGCCGGAGCCTACGGATTTCCATCATGCCATGCAGCCAATTCATTTGCACTGGCCACATTCATCTCACTTCTTTTCCGTCACAAGGCCGTCACCATCGTCTTGTTGCTATGGGCAATCGTCACAGCATACTCCCGCATAGTACTCGGTGTGCATTACCCGGGGGATTTGCTGACCGGAGCAATAGCCGGGTCCTTGGTAGCAGTAACCGCCTATTATTCATCGAGAGCCATTTACCACCGTTATCCGCGACGTGAACCGCGTCAAGGCAACCTACCGGTGAAGCTCATATGCTACACCTGCGCAGCAGTCACCGCCGGAATGTCACTCACCGCAATCTTTACCAGCTGAGAGCCATCGGGCTATCGGCAATGCAACCAGCGCGCCTGCAACCGCGCCAACCGCATCAGCCACAAAATCGTAGAAATCACATGAGCGTCCCGCATTCATTGTTCCCTGCAGCAACTCAATGCCGCCACCGGCCAGCGAGGCTACAACGACTATGGCGGCAACAACACCAGCCGACAGCCTGTCAACTCTCCTGAATCTTACCATATCAAGCACTATAGCTCCCGCCAGAGCAGCGAACATGATGGCATGGACCACTTTGTCGGCCCCGGCAAACAACTCCACGTGGGTATCGGGCAGCGGATCGGGCATAAGAGTGAGATAGAGTATGACCAACAGTATCAAAACTGTGAGAATTCCATGAGGGAGCAATTGGAAAAAGCGCTTCATTGACTCGTATTGTAAAAGTTATTTAATTTATGTACCTTTGCAAAGCAAAAATCGTTCCAATTTCGTGAAGAAATATCTGTCAATAACAATTTTGGCATTCCTGCTTGCAACTTTGGCCCCACGGGAGGCCAAGGCTGAATTTTTGTCACTCGACACGATAGCTTCATGGGGTAAATTTCCGAAATTTTGTATCAAGACCTACCGATGGGGCGACAAATTTTTCAATACCTACGATTCGGCATATGTCACCGGTACCGGCAAGCGTTTCAATATAAAGCTGAGAACCGAAAGTTGGACCGACTTCTACAATTTTTTCTTTGACGAAGAGCCCAAGACCCGCATGTCACTCATATCCAACCCCACCACCAGTGCCGGGTTCTGGCTCACCTACATGGCAGTCTCGGTGGGTTATGACATGAATGTAGGAAAATACTTTGGCGGTGGAGATATGAGGCGCAAATGGTCCATACAGTTCAACTGCAGCCTTTTTGCCGCTGATGCCTATTTCTCACGCAACGATGTAGGGTCGACAATCACACGGCTCGGTCCCAGCGGCCACATCCACAAGACCGACATAGACTTCAGCGGTATCGACAACTCATCTTGGGGTCTTGACCTGTATTATTTTTTCAATCATAAGAAATACTCCCAGGCGGCTGCTTTTGCGTTCAGCAAAATACAACTAAAGAGCTCAGGCTCATTCTATGCCGGCTTATCATTCTGGGGACTTGAATATGATTTCAACTTCAATATTCTCCCCGACGATATCAAAATTCAGATTCCTCTGCAGCAGTATGATTACTATTATCGCACCAAGAGCAACAACTATGCCCTGAGATTGGGCTACGGTTACAACTGGGTGTTCCACCGCGGCTGGACATTTGCCATCAGCGAATCGCCTATCATTGGTGTAAGACGAGGGTGGCTGCTCAATTTTAATGAAGAGCGTGTGAGCCTGTCGTTCTACAACCGTCTGCGGGCATCGTTGGTCTACAACAATGGCAAGTGGTTCATGGGGGGGATATTCCGCATGGAGAATGCTCTCTTCTACGACAGGACCCACACGATGCTCGGATCCATAATCAGTTTTGAAGCCTCGATAGGCTACCGTTTCAACATTTGGTGAGCGATTCAAACAACTCATTCACCCGAGGTATCGAATCAACGACACTTGACCAAGGTGTAACAGGGACTATTGTAGCATAATTGCGAGCCAACCAATAAAGATCGGTATTATCGGCCTCAGGTTCCTCATTGATCAGTCCACCCGTGAGCCAGTAGAATGGCTTACCGTGAGGATCGGCGTATTCCTGATACTCCTCAGTCCAATGACTGCGTGCCGCACGCACAACTTTCACGCCTGCAATCTCAACCCGCGCAGGGAAATTGACATTGAGACACAAATCAGGAGGCAGAGGCTGCTCCAGCACCTTTTCCACCATCTTCCTGATCACCGGAAGACAGTAAGTAAAATCAGCCGCCATAGAATGTTGCAACAACGAGAATCCAATCGAGGGTATACCTTGTATACACCCCTCCATAGTAGCGCCCATTGTACCTGAATAGATGACATTCACACCGGCATTGGATCCATGATTTATCCCCGACAGCACGAGATCGGGCTTGCGGGGCAGGATACGGTGCATTGACAACTTTACACAATCCACCGGGGTGCCGGTAACCGAGAACACCTTGGCCCCCGAGGAGTCTCTGTGAGACACTATGCGTAAAGGACTATTTACAGTCATAGCAGCCGACTGGCCCGAATGTGGTACATCTGGAGCCACGACAATCACGTCGGCTATTGGTGTTACAGTTTCGACTAAACGGTGTAGACCGGGAGCTTGAACCCCGTCGTCATTGCTGATGAGAATTAGTTTACGTGACATGGTTGGTTTGCTATAATTATTTCATAGGCAAAGATAATAATATTTGGGAAATTTCAGAACATATTTTACAATTTTTTTAAAAGTTCATTCAACTCCGGTCAATTCCATAATATATGCTCCACATCACCCACACATCACCCGCAGCCATCGACAATTGATAATCTCGTGTCTGAATTTTGTGAAATTGGCATGAATGCTTATCTTTGCCTTCAACTATGGAAATGACTAAATCCAATCGCAAGATGGTGGCATCACTGGCCACGGCCAAAGGACGACGTGAGCATCGGCTATTTGCAGCCGAAGGTACCCGCTGTGTCATGGAGACAATCACCCACTATGACTGCCGGCACCTTCTCGCCACCGACCTATGGCTGTCGCAACATTCAAAGCTACTGCCCGAAGGGTTACCCGATATAACTGTCGTGAAACGCAGCGACTTGATCGAGATGTCATCACTATCGACTCCTCCCGATGTAATGGCGGTATATGACATTCCCCACACACAATTTGTCATGCCCACAGCATCACAGTTGTCATTGGCTCTCGACCGCGTGCAGGATCCAGGCAATCTCGGCACCATCGTGAGAATAGCGTCATGGATGGGCATATCCCATATCTATTGTTCACACGACACAGTCGACCTTTACAACCCCAAGGCAGTACAGGCCACAATGGGTGGACTTACACGGGTGCAACTGCATTATACCGATCTTCCTCAGCTGCTTGAAGAGTCCCGTAAAAGCTCGATACCAGTCTACGGCACATTTCTTGACGGAGAAGACATCTATACCACAACCCTCACTGATGGTGGCATAATAGTCATGGGCAATGAAGGCAATGGCATAAGCGATGAAGTGGCACGTCACATAAGCCATCGCATATTGATTCCCTCCTACCCACCTGAAGCACAGTGTGTCGAATCGCTAAACGTGTCGGTTGCAACAGCAATCACCGTGGCCGAATTCAGGCGCCGCAGCTTAGCAATCGGGTAGCTCCCACTCACATACGAACTCAATCCAACACACCGAAGATACTGACACATGGCAAAGACCAAGACAAAAACCATATGGTACTGCAATAACTGTGGAGCCGACTTCCCACGGTGGGAAGGCCGTTGCCCGGCTTGTGGCGAGTGGAACACTCTCGTCGAGGAAAAAATTGCCGCCAAGCCTTCAAAAAACATAGGCCCCACAGAAGCTGGCCGAAGCCAAGTCCAGAAAATCAGTGACATCGAGGCAACTGAACAACAACGCATACCATTGCCATCGAAAGAACTCAACAGAGTGTTGGGCGGTGGAGTTGTACCGGGCTCACTAATCCTGCTGGGAGGAGAGCCAGGCATAGGAAAATCGACACTCGTATTGCAGAATATCCTCTCCATCAAATCGCGCAAGGTTTTATATGTCTCGGGCGAGGAAAGCGCCACCCAACTCAAGATGAGAGCCGACCGCATAGGTCGCCCCGGTGACACCTGCTACATAGTGTGCGAGACCTCACTCGAAACCATACTCAACCACATTCATGATGTCCAACCCGGACTCCTCATCGTTGACTCCATACAGACCATAGCAAGCGATGAACTCGATTCGCCGGCCGGAAGCGTGAGCCAGGTGAGGGAATGTGCAGTGAGACTGCTTAAATATGCCAAGACCACAGGAGTTCCGGTGATACTCATCGGACATATAACCAAAGAGGGGTCGATCGCCGGCCCCAAGGTGCTGGAGCACATAGTCGACGCCGTGCTCCAATTTGAAGGCGACAGCCAGTATATGTACCGTATACTGCGCGGAATCAAGAACCGTTTCGGAAGCACCAATGAGATAGGTATCTATGAGATGTGCCAGCGTGGACTCAGGGAAATCACAAACCCCTCTGAGATGCTTATGTCGGGCAACGAGGAGGACCTCTCAGGGGTAGCCATAGGTGTTACAATCGACGGCATGCGCCCCTTCCTCATCGAAGTGCAGGCACTCGTGAGCAGTGCCGCATACGGCACCCCGCAGCGGTCGGTCACAGGCTTCGACTCCAAGCGCATGAATATGCTGCTGGCCGTGCTTGAGAAGAGGGTTGGGTTCAAATTGATTCAGAAAGATGTGTTCCTCAACATTGCCGGTGGACTCAAGGTAACCGACCCCGCCCTCGACCTCGCAGTAATCAGTGCCATCCTATCGAGCAATGTCGACATGACGATACCGCGCGGCATATGTCTCACAGGAGAGGTAGGCTTATCGGGCGAAATACGCCCCGTCACCCGCATAGAGCAACGCCTTCACGAAGCTCAGAAACTCGGCATGACCACAATAATCCTACCCAAAGGGAACCTCAAGGGCATCGATACCGGCAAACTGACAATCAACATAGTGGAAGTAGCCAAGGTCGAGGAAGCATTTCGCCACCTGTTTGCATGAGCAAAGATTAGAAGCCGCAACGTGCCAAAAAGAGAAATATTGTTAATGATGCAATTTTTCCGACATAAAATTTGCACATAAATGCCGGATTTTGTAATTTTGAATTTACAAACTAAAAAACACGATAACCAAACCACAAAAATTTCACCGCCTATAGCACAACATTACTCAAACAGTAAAACCAACCAGTAATGCAAAAAAACATTCAGTTGACCGACGAACAGTTGGTAGCTGCGTATGCTGCAGGAGACAACGAGGCCTTTGACGCGTTACTCAACCGTTACAGCACCCAGGTGTTCCAGTACATACAGCGTATAGTAAAAGACAGTGCTCTCGCCGATGACATTTTTCAAGAAACCTTTGTCAAAGCAATCACCACGATTAAACAGGGGCGCTACAGTGAGTCGGGAAAATTCTCGGCATGGATAACACGTATAGCCCATAATCTGATTATTGACAATTTTCGTCAAGAAAAGTCAGAGAACACTTTTTCGGCCGATAACGACGATGTAGATGTCCTGAACCGTCGCGAGCTGGCCGATGACAACATTGAAGACACACTGGTCAGAGACCAGATCCACACCGATGTGCGCCGCATCATGGAATCACTGCCACAAGTTCAGCGCGAAGTCCTTGACATGCGATTCTACCGGGACATGAGTTTCAAGGAAATAGCCGAGGCTACCGGAGTGAGCATCAATACCGCATTAGGCCGCATGAGATATGCGGTCATGAACATGAGACGCATAGCCGAGAAAAACAACATAGTGCTGACGGTCTGATAACGACCGTCAGTTTTTTTTTGCAACTATATCGCACAAAACAATCGTGATTTCTCTCATTATTTCGTAAATTTGCACCTAAATATAACTATAATACATATTTTCAGTTGCAAATCATTACATGAGAGCTAAATTTTCATCTAAAATAGGAATAATTGCGGCTACCGTAGGGTCGGCCGTCGGACTTGGAAACATATGGCGCTTTCCTGCCGAGGTACAGGAAAACGGAGGTGCAGCTTTTCTTCTGATCTACGTGTTGTGTGTATTCATGCTTGGTATTCCCGTGATGCTTGCCGAGTTTGCTTTAGGACGCGCCGGTGGCTCAGACGCAGTGGGGACGTTCAAGAAGTTATCGCCCCGGACCAAGTGGTGGCTTACTGGACTCACAGGGGTCATAGCCTCCTACATGATCCTTTGCTTTTACATGGTGGTAGCCGGGTGGACTCTTGAATACCTGGTGCAGTCGATAACAGGCAATCTATACCAACCAATCGGGGGTAACGATGCAGCCGCTACATTCACCTCACGCATGCAGCAATATATACAAGGTGACATTTCGCCTCTCATCTATACATATGTCATGATCGGTCTCAACCTCTTCATTCTTATCGCCGGTGTGCGTAAAGGAATAGAACGCATGTCCAATCTGCTTATGCCCACACTCTTTCTGCTACTCATCATTTTTTGCTGCGTATCACTATCTCTGCCTGAAGCCTCCAAGGGTCTTGAATATTTTTTCAACCCCGATTTTTCCAAAATCACGCCATCGGTATTCGTCAACGCCATGGGGCAGGCATTCTTCTCGCTAAGTCTGGGAATGGGAATCCTAATCACCTATGCCGCATACTATCCCCGAGAAGCCAAACTTCCCAAGACTGCCATGACAGTATCAATGCTCGACCTCGGTGTAGCCATACTCATGGGCATCATTATTTTCCCCGCTGTGCTGTCATTTGGTCTTGAGGGAGAAAGTCTGCGAGGACTCACCCTGGTATTCGTGACACTGCCCGAAGTATTCACCCACATGGAATTCACATGCATGTGGTCGTCACTATTTTTCCTCGCCCTCACAGTAGCTGCACTCACATCAACCATCTCGATTGCCGAGGTAACCATAGCCATGTTTGAGGACCGTTTCAAGATGCCCCGTCTTAAAGCATGCCTGGCAGTATTGCTACCCACCCTGTTGTTCAGCACACTATGCTCCAGCAGCCTTGGTGAGGGAAGCAGTCTCGTGATATGCGACAAAACCTTATTTGACTTTCTGGACATTGTAGCGACAAATATTTTGCTACCTCTGTGTGCCCTGTCAATGTGTGTATATGCCGGCTGGATTGTTCCGCGCAAACTTATGATCAATCAACTCACCAATGACGGGGTCCTGAACGGTAATGTCGCACGGCTGGCTATATTCAGCATACGTTACATTGCACCACCGGCCATCTTTGTCATTCTCGTATCGGGACTCTTGTAACCCAAGCTCCATCCATGAAAAAACCACCACGCTCAATAATCAACGGGACCGCCACAGCGCTAATTGCCATAGCTTTGATACTCATCATTGTTATCCTGGTCAAGGCATGCGGCTCAGCCCCACTTGGAGACAGCCTCCCGACAACAACCTCACCCTACACCATCGAGGCATTGCCAGAAGGAACAGACAGCCTGAAGAACATCAAAACACAACCTGCCAAGAAGTCACGGAAGGGAAAAAACAATTCGAGCGGGAAATCTCCCGTGATTTACCCTGAGAGGAGTCCCCGCGATGAAATCGTACCTCAATGAAAAAAAAACTTTATGAGCTCATTTAGACCCATTTATAATCATAAGATTATGAACGATGCCGGTTAATAATTGTCCATAAGTTCAAATGATTTCAGCACCTGCAATCGTGTGGATATTAAGAGCCTGTCTCACAAGAAATGTTAACGATAGGGCGGCCAATTGTGCATGACTTTTCCTGATTTTGGTTGACTGTCAGGAGTCGTTAACCCTGATAGAAGTTGACTCGGTTAAGATTATCCCTAATAATGGTTGACTGAGTATTCGTTTTATTCGTGCGAAGAGGGAGCAATGCGGGCATAGTGACCGATGAACACGGATAAAAATGCCACCGAGTGGCCGAGACGATGGTAATTATATGCCACCGATTACGTTTTAGTCCAAGACCAATGATCAGTTGAAACGTGTAGTTCAGCTTTCAGATACCTATAGTTTGCCGGCAGCCATAATAGGTCGGCAGCAGTCGCCATTGGCATCCGGTTCGCAATAGATATATGATGGCCTCCAATGACTTTAAATTCAGATTGATATTGTTGTCTTTGCTGTATCTGCGTATCCACGTTTTCTGAGTGAATGTCAGCATCTTGAGTATCTTCACATAATTATAACGAGTTACATGACAAGAAATTACCTTCGTATCGCATCTCGCGGGCGCTTTTTGCCGTTCATCTCGGTTACGTGGCTACGGCCAC
>JAMPBP010000013.1 GCA_023666645.1 Clostridiales bacterium | reverse complement strand
ACGACCCCGAGATTACAAATCACGTGCTCTGGCCAACTGAGCTAAAGAGGCATTTCAAATTTCTCTCGCTTCAAGTTCAGGTCATTTACCGTCCCTTTTGCGATTGCAAAGGTACGAACAATTTTCATATCTCCAAAATTTTTCCAATTTATTTTTAATATTTTTTCTCCACTTTTCAGTATATGCCTAGCATTCAGCAATATCGGCACACATACAAATCTCCACCTTCCAAAGTCTCCATATTCCACGCCTTATTCTTGACTCAACTCATCAACGCCCTTCACTGTTCTTTCAAAACATTTCACTATATTTGTAGTGTATTTACAGGTACAGCATCATAATATATGAGTGCCAAAATAAACAAAAAAACACTACAACACTACATCATGACCAGCACAACCCATGAACGCATCTCAGCACTTCGCTCACGCATGCTCGCCGAGGATATAGCCGCCACAATCATACCCCAGACCGACCCTCACCAAAGCGAATACCTGGCTTCCCACTGGCAAGTGAGACGCTGGCTGAGCGGCTTCACCGGCTCGGCAGGAACTCTCGTAGTCACCGCCACCGACGCCCGCATGTGGGTCGATTCCCGCTACTTCATTCAAGCATCTCAACAGCTTGAAGGATCAGGAATCAAACTCATGAAGATTGCCGTTGAAGGCACACCGACAATCAGCGAGTTCATAAATCAATCTTTAAAAGCCGGAGACAACCTTGGAATCGACGGCATGCTCTTCTCAGCCACGGAATACAAGAACCTTAGAGCCGAGCTAAACAAATCGATCAACATTGACACCGACTTTGACCCGGCTCGGGACATTTGGACCGACCGTCCTCCACTCCCCGCACGCCCCATCATCTTGAACGACCTTAAATATGCCGGCGTGAGCGCTTCAAAAAAACTCTCCGACTTACGCGCTCAACTTCAGTCCATAAAAGCCGACGCAATGCTCATATCAGCACTCGACGAAATAGCATGGCTGCTCAATATTCGCTCGACCGACGTACGCTGCAATCCTGTCGCCACATGCTATCTTCTCGTAGAACAGAATGACTGCACTCTGTTCATTCAACCTGAGAAAATCACCGAAGAGGCAGCCGCATACTTCAAAGCCTTGGGCATAAAAGCCGTTCCATACGACTCACTAATCGCCAGCATGAACAAAACGAGCCTCCCGGTAATAGCCATTGATCCGGCCACTACCTCGGCACGCATCATCGAGACCTTAGGAGACCGCTCTATCTACTTCAAATCACCCATACCACTCGCCAAATCGATAAAAAACGAAGTCGAGATTCAAGGATTCCGCCAGGCCATGACCAATGACGGCATTGCGCTGACCAAAGGATTCATGGAGCTCGAAAAGAAATATGCGGCAGGCGAGAAGATAACAGAACTCACCGTGTGCGAGACCCTGCACCGCTACCGCGCCGAACAGCCTCTCTTTTTCGATGAGAGCTTCGGCACCATAGCCGGCTACGGCCCACATGGCGCAATAGTGCACTATGAACCCACACCCGACAGCGATGCAACCATAGGCCCCGACTCCTTGCTGCTCATCGACAGCGGTGCCCAATACCTCAACGGCACCACCGATATTACACGCACAATCATCTTCGGTGAACCCTCAGAAAAACAGCGGCTGGATTTCACAACCGTGCTTAAGGGCAATATCGACCTGGCAATGGCGATTTTCCCCACAGGCACCCGGGGTACACAACTCGATGCACTGGCTCACACCCCACTTTGGAAAAAAGGCTACAACTACCTCCACGGCACCGGCCATGGAGTAGGTCACTTCCTAAACGTGCATGAAGGTCCGCAAAGCATCCGCACCAATGAGAACCCGGTAGCACTCCAAGCAGGAATGACCATCACCGACGAACCAGGATTATACCTCGAGGGCTCCTACGGAATACGTTGCGAAAACACACTGCTCGTCATTCCGGCAATCTCTACACCATCAGGCGAGTTCCTGAAATTCGAATCATTAACACTCTTCCCCTTCCAGCTGAAACTCATTGACAGCTCCATGCTCGACGATGATGAGATAACATGGCTGAACAACTATCACAACCGTGTGTACAACACCCTGAAAAGCCGCCTCAACGAGGAGGAGCAAGCATGGCTCAGGAAAGCCACTCTACCCATTGACCGATAGGCAACCAAACCGGATCATCCAATTCACACATTAATAAATAATAAATGGCACTTATAATACCACTGAGAGGATTCACGCCAAAGATGGGCCGCGACTGCTTTTTGGCTGAAAACGCGACCATAGTAGGCGACGTCACCATGGGTGACGAATGCAGCATATGGTTCAACACCGTTTTGCGAGGCGATGTGAACACCATAACCATAGGCAACCGGGTGAACATACAGGACGGATCTGTACTGCACACCCTATACCAGAAATCGACCATCGAAATAGGCGATGACGTATCAATAGGACACAACGTCACCATTCACGGCGCCAAAATCCACAACCTCGCCCTCATAGGCATGGGGGCGGTAGTCATGGACGATGCTGTGGTGGGCGAAGGAGCCATGGTAGCCGCGGGAGCTGTCGTCCTTTCACGCACAGTAATCGGTCCCAACGAACTATGGGGCGGAGCGCCTGCCAAATTCATCAAAATGGTCGAGCCCGAAAAATCACGCGAGATGAACCAAAAGATAGCCCACAACTATCTGATGTACTCCAAGTGGTATGATGATGACAACACATCACAAAAGTGACAACACCCGCAACACTAAAATGCTGTCAGTTCATACAATGCCAGCCACATAACAGCACCACAGCTGCTACGTTTCGCGCAGAAATTCAGCAAATCTTTAAAATAATTTTGGCATTGCAAAAAAAAGACTTACCTTTGCACCGCTAAAAATAGTATTAACACTAAAAACTTCAACAACAAAAAAAATGATTATCGTACAAGTAAAAGAAGGCGAGAACATCGAAAAAGCCCTCAAGAAATTCAAACGTAAATTCGAGAAAACAGGTGTTGTTAAAGAACTCCGCGGCCGTCAGGCTTTCGAGAAGCCATCTGTTACAAACCGCAAGAAGATGATGAAGGCGGTTTACGTTCAGAAACTCCGCTCTGTCGAGGAGTAATAGCTCCAGTACTCGAAAAGACCACGTTACACGAATTTTTCTGAGAGGAGGTGATTTTTACCCCGATTTATTTGCACATAACAATATAAAGCTATAACTTAGGCGTAGTATAACCAAAATGCATATACTATGCCGGTCGAACGCTTTTTAACATACATACGGTGTGAGCTGAACTATTCGGCTCACACCGTTTTGTCTTATCGCACCGACCTGGAACAATGGAAAGAATGGGCCACCGATAAAAACACCCGCGACTTCAACCCCCTCGATGTCACCACCAACGACCTTAGACAATGGATACTGCATCTGAGCAAAAAAGGAAACTCACCCCGCACTCTGCGACGTAAAGCAACAGCGCTGAGATCCTTCTATCATTACCTCATGCTGATGGGTGAAACCGACCGCAACCCAGCCTCCGACCTCATTTTGGCCAAACCCGACAAACCGCTCCCTTCCTTCATACGTCCTCATGAGACACAAGAGATTTTCGACCAACCTTTTGACAGGGATAATTTTATCGAGACCCGCGACCGGCTCATCACGCTCATGCTATACACAACCGGCATGAGACAAGCCGAGCTCATTGGACTCACCGATGTCAATGTCGACACAGCACGATGTGAACTAAAAGTACTCGGTAAGCGTAATAAGGAAAGAATAGTGCCTTTTGGCAACGAACTCAAAGAGCTCATTGAACTATACCGTCGGCTACGCGACAACGAGACCATCGACACTCCACAATCTTTCTTCGTGAGGCCCGGTGGACTACCTCTCTACCCAATTCTGGTGGAACGTATCGTACGAAAGGAACTTCTGGGGAAGGCCCACTCACCCAAACTGAGTCCTCACGTATTGCGACACAGCTGTGCCACCGACATGCTAAACAACGGTGCCGACATCACCTCAGTTCAACAACTCCTGGGACACGCGTCATTAAGAACTACACAGGTTTATACACACCTGACCTATAGCGAACTAAAACAGAATTATCAACATGCGCACCCACGTGCGCTAAAAAAAGGAGGAAACCATGGAAGTTAGAATTCAAGACATCCACTTCGATGCATCGCAGCAACTCACTGACTACATCAACAACAAGGCCAACCGTATAGCCCGTCGTTACCCCGAACTCAGCTACATAGATTTCACACTCACTCTCGTAAAACCACAGACAACACAGAATAAGGAAGCCCGCGTAAAAGCCATCATGCCCCACTTCGGGGAATATACAGCCACAAAGACAGCCGACACCTTCGAAGATGCCGTGACGCAAGCTCTTGAGGCTGTTGACAGCCAGCTCGAAAAAATCAAGGAACGCAAATAGTAAGCCCTACATCTATCCTACTGAATCAACCCACATATACAATGGCACTTCCATAAGTGACACAACGGGTTGAATCAAAAAAACTCTTACACGAATCGGATTGCATGAATAAAATCCTGCAATCCGATTTTCATGTCGTGACCAATCAACACTCTTCCTCCGGAACTCTGTACAACATCAACCGGTGCATCACAAGAAATGCAAGAAACAAGAATGAGTACTATAACAATAGGACGAAAAAGCTTAACTTTGCACTCAGAAAAAATCATCACACTTACCTCATCATCACCATGCGCATAAATACACCTGCTCAGATAGCCCAAGCCACACTACAGGCCGGAATCGCAAAAACCAACTCCACGCGCGGCAATAAAACGCGACTCACACTGCAGGCCATAATGGCCGGTGCATTCATAGCATTCGGCGGGACATTGTCCTTGATTGTGGGATATGGATTCCCCGAAATAACATCAGGCAACCCAGGACTGCAAAAGCTTCTCTCAGGAGCCATGTTCCCCATAGGACTCATACTTGTTGTAATTCTCGGAGCCGAGCTATTCACCGGCAACAATGCACTGTTGGTCCCGGCCTATATGCGCCGTCACGCCACTATCCGTGACATGCTCCTCAACTGGACCATCGTCTACCTCGGCAACTTTATAGGCGCCTTGCTCTTCACCTATTTCCTCGTATACTCCGTAGGTCTCATATCGGCCCACCCCTACCAGCAGGCCATAACCTCGATAGGAATAGCCAAAACATCTATGCCTTGGATCACAGTCTTCCTGAAAGGAATCGGTGCCAACTGGTGTGTATGTCTCGCCGTGTGGCTGGCCATGTCGGGAAAAACACTTCTCGAAAAAAGCCTCGGTTGCTGGCTTCCGGTAATGGCATTCGTAGCCTTGGGATATGAACACTCCATCGCCAACATGTTCTACATTCCCGCCGCCATGCTCGAAGGCGCATCTATCGATATTGCCAATGCATTATGGAAAAACCTATTGCCGGCAACACTGGGAAACATAGCCGGCGGGGCAATCCTCGTAGGCTGGCTGCACAGCTATGTCCACCTAAACAGCGACGGCATGGAGAACAACAACCATCAAGTCAAGAAAAATTAATCTATTTTGACTACTCTTTTAACGAATTATTCGTATCTTTGCATAACCTAAAAAAAGACATTCATATTATTCACTAAACACTTAACTGTAACAATGGCAAGTTATAAAGAACTTGGTCTTGTCAACACCCGCGAGATGTTTGCCAAGGCAATTAAGGGTGGATACGCTATCCCCGCTTTCAACTTCAACAACATGGAGCAGCTTCAGGCTATCATCAAAGCCGCTGCTGAGGACCGTTCACCCGTGATTCTGCAGGTTTCAAAAGGTGCCCGCAACTATGCCAACGCTACCTTGTTGCGCTACATGGCCGAAGGTGCCGTAGCCTATGCCAAGGAACTCGGTTGGGAGCATCCCCAGATTGTGCTTCATCTTGACCACGGTGATAGCTTCGAACTTTGCAAATCTTGCATCGACAACGGCTTCTCTTCTGTAATGATCGACGGTTCTCACCTCCCCTATGAAGAGAATGTAGCTCTCACCAAGAAAGTTGTTGACTACGCCCACCAGTTTGACGTTACTGTAGAGGGTGAACTCGGTGTTCTCGCCGGCGTTGAGGACGAAGTGTCTTCCGACCACCACACATACACCGATCCCGAGGAGGTAATCGACTTCGCTACCCGCACAGGTTGCGACTCGCTCGCCATCTCAATCGGCACAAGCCACGGCGCTTACAAATTCACTCCCGAGCAGTGCACACGCAACGCTGAAGGCAAGCTCGTTCCCCCGCCCTTGGCATTCAACGTGCTCGATGCTGTAATGGAGAAGCTCCCCGGATTCCCCATCGTGCTCCACGGTTCTTCTTCTGTTCCCCAGGAGTATGTCGACACAATCAACGAATACGGAGGCAAGTTGCCCGATGCTATCGGTATCCCCGAGGAAGAGCTCCGCAAAGCAGCCAAGAGCGCCGTATGCAAAATCAACATCGACTCCGACAGCCGTCTTGCCATGACTGCCGCCATACGCAAAGTATTCCACGACAAGCCCGGAGAATTTGACCCCCGCAAATATCTCGGTCCGGCTCGCG
Organism: Clostridiales bacterium; assembly: GCA_023666645.1. Lineage (GTDB taxonomy): Bacteria > Bacteroidota > Bacteroidia > Bacteroidales > Muribaculaceae > JAAVFS01. The sequence goes on along the minus strand of JAMPBP010000013.1, from coordinate 36,234 downwards.
ATGAAATGGAGAAACTCTACAAGCACAAAATTGAGAATGTGCTCGGCAGCAACGGCAAAGCTGAGTAATCGTCAATTGACGATGGTACAACGAGAAAACATTCTCATTACCCGCCATCGTGATATCTAATTTAACAAGGTGTTGCCAATAAGGATTTATTTATAGTCCCATGGCAACACCTTTGTTTATACGACTTCTTATGTGCAAAATTCATTTTGCACATAAGCTATATACTACCTTAGACTGCCATGGAAATGTTAAAAATCACAATTCAAGCCATCCTACTGCTCCTGGCATCAGCCTGCAGCAACGCCATCACAGTAAAAGTGACCGCTCCGTCACAAGCCCCGGAAAGCGAACATATTGTTGAAATCGACCACACCTTGCTCAACTTGTCACTCGACCGAGGCATCATGGTCACCGACCAAAACGGGAATGAACTACCTCATCAGCTTACACACAACGGAAACCTATTGTTCCCCGCCACTCTGAGACCGGGGTCTGAAGCTCTTTTCAAAATTATCGAGACCGACACCAAGGCAACATTCGACACCATCGCCCTGGCTCAACTGCGACCCGACAAACAGGATGACTTAGCATGGGAGAATTCACATGGAGGATATCGGCTCTACGGACCTTCCTATCACCGCGGCAACGGCCCTGTGAGGGGCTACGACATATGGACTAAATCGGTATCACACCCCACGCTGGCACAACGCTACGAAAACGACCACAAAGGGATATCCTACCATGTCGACCAAGGCGATGGTATGGATCCTTATACAGTAGGAAAAACACTCGGGGCAGGACTCGCATGCCTTCTTGATTCTTCAGGAAACTTCATATTCCCCAAGGGGTACAACAAAGCCACCATTCTTGATAACGGTCCATTGAGGCTCACCGTTGTGCTTGACATAGACCCTGTCATTGTCGATAGCGACACTGTTACAGAGACACGCACCATCACCCTCGACCGCAACTCATGGCTCAACACCACCACCGTCAGCTACAATGGTCTCACCCACCCCGCAACAATAGCATCGGGCATCGTCGTACACCGTCAGAATCCCGATGCATACAGAACACTGCCCGATGTACATGCTGTCACCTATGATGACCTCACTGACAACCCCACCAATAACAATGGCACCATATATATAGGTGTAATCGACCCCCAGGCCTCCCAGCTCGCCTACAGTCCACTTGACACCCCGGCAGGCGACGCCTTAGGACACATCATGGCTACCCACACCTTCAACCCTACCGACACCACATACACCTACTATTGGGGCTCTGGATGGAGCAAAGGTGGAGTCGAAAGTTCAAAACAATGGGACGAACTGGTGAGAGACCACTACCGTGCCTCTCTATATCCATATACAATTGAGATAGTAAAATAGAAAACCTTATAAGCAAACAGTCATGAAAAAAATAGCAACAGCACTGACACTCTCCACCGTTGCCTTCGCTACAATGCTTGCCGACGATGTCCAGTTCAACCGCTGGGAAGACCCAACCATTGTAAGCATAAATCAGTTGCCGGCACGAGCAACGCTTCACGCATTTCCAAGCGTTAACGACTTCCTCGATGGAAAAGCATCGCCAATGGAGATGTCGCTGAATGGGAAATGGAAATTCACATTTGCCGAGCGCCCTGCCGATGCCCCTGCTGATTTCTACTCTGAGACAATCGACACCTCTGCATGGGGCGACATCAATGTTCCTGGCAACTGGGAAAACCAAGGATACGGAATACCTATCTACACCAATGCCGAATATATCTTTCCTCTCAACCCTCCCTATGTCGACAACAACGACAACCCTGTAGGAACCTACCGACGCTCGTTCACCGTGCCCCAATCCATGGCCGACGACCGCCTCATACTCCAGTTTGGCTCTGTTTCAGGCGCGGCAACCTACTACCTCAACGGTCACGAGGTTGGGTTCACCAAAGCATCAAAGATGAACATCGAATTTGATGTAACACCCTATATCAACAAGACCGGCACCAACACGCTCGCAGTGCAGATATATAAATGGAGCAACGGCTCTTACTTTGAAGATCAGGACTTCTGGCGCCTGGCCGGATTTGAACGCGATGTCAAACTCATAGCCCGCCCGTGGGTGTCGATCAACGACCTGAGCGCGACAGCAACCCTCGACAACAAATACACCGATGGCATATATAAAGCTACTGTGACCATTATCAACAGCACCGACAAAGTTGCCAAAGGTTACAAAGTAAAACTGCAACTGCTTGACCAGAACAACAACGCAATCTTATCGCAATCGCGCAAAATAAACACTGTGAAAGCTGGCAAAGAGACACAGATCACATTTACCGCCGACATCAAGGCACCTCACCAGTGGAATGCCGAGAATCCCTACCTCTACAAAACAGTTGTGGAACTTGAAGCTGCCGATGGACACACGGTCGAGGTGACCGGTTGCAATACCGGTTTCCGCACTGTCGAAATCAAGAATGCCCAACTGCTTGTCAACGGACGTCCGGTATCAATCAAAGGTGTGAACCTCCACGAGCATCATGAGAAATATGGGCACTATCTTGACAACGAGACCCGCCTCAAAGACTTCAAATTGTGGAAAGAGAATAATGTCAACGCTGTGCGTACGAGTCATTACCCCCAAGCCCCGGAGTTCTACGACATGGCCGACCGTTTTGGCATTTATGTAGTCGACGAAGCCAACATTGAGATGCACGGTTTTGGCTACGACTACCCCAATCATCCGGTTGACCTGCCAGCTTGGCGCGGTCAGTTCCTCGACCGCGAACAGCGCATGTATCAGCGCGACAAAAACCACCCCTCGGTAATCATATGGTCACTGGGCAATGAGACACAGATGGGTGATGCATTCCGTGAAGCATACATCTGGTTCAAGGACATCGATCCCACACGCCCCGTGCAATATGAACAGGCACATGGCAAGGAATACACCGATATATACTGCCCCATGTATCTCCCCACCGACCGCGCCGTGAAATATGCACAGCGCCAGAACATAACCAAGCCACTCATTCAGTGCGAGTATCAGCATGCAATGGGCAACTCCAATGGAAACTTCAAAGACTATTGGATCGACATAATGTCATTACCCTCACTGCAGGGCGGCTTCATATGGGATTGGGTGGACCAGGGACTTGTGTCTCACGACGAGCAAGGACGTGAATACTGGGCTTACGGTGGCGACCTCGGCGGACACCGCTGGCACCACGACGAGAATTTCTGCCTTAACGGAATGGTGAATCCCGACCGCACCCCCCACCCTGCCATCCATGAGATGAAAAAAGCCTATCAACCCATCGGCTTTTCACTCGCTGACGGAAAGACCATCACAATCGAAAACCGCAACCTTTTCACCCCTCTCAGCGACTACTATTTCGACTGGCAACTCCTTTGCAATGGCAAGGTAATTGACACGGGCTCATTCACCATCGATGGTGATCCTCTGTCCACCATACAACACACACTACCCCTCCCCGACATTACACCTGCGGCAGGTCTTGAATATTTCCTCAACCTACAGGCCCACACCTTGAAAGGAGGTAACCTCGTTCCGGCACGTCATGAAGTCGCCACAGAGCAGATAGCACTCTCCAACAACGACTTCTTCAAGAAACGCCATTTCAACAATAGCGGTGAAGTCACCATGGAGGAAAAACAAGGCAAAACCCTTACATTTACATCAGGTAATGTACGCGCTGTCATCAACAGCACCACCGGGTTGCTCAACAGCTACACAGTCGGCGGCGAGACGCTCATAACGGGCGAACTGCGTCCCGACTTCTGGCGCGCTCCACTCGACAACGACTTCGGCTTCGGGATGCAAGTTGAAAGCAACATATGGCGTGTTGCCGGAGAACGCACCTCACTCGTCTCGCTCAACACTTCCCGCCAAGGTGACGCATATGTGGTTACAGCCAATATCAAGCTGCGCGACCTGAACATACCCATGACCATAACCTATCGCATCAACCCCGGTTGCGTGATCGATGTGACATCCACACTCGACCTCAAAGACCACAAAGACCTGCCGGAGTTCCCTCGTTATGGCATGGTGACCAGCATCAACAATAATCTCGACCAAGTCAACTACTACGGCCGTGGTCCATGGGAAAACTACGTTGACCGTTCATGGTCAAGCTATGTAGGCAACTACACATCGACCGTCGACGACCTCAATTTCGAATACATACGTCCGCAAGAGAATGGATATCGAACCGATGTACGTACACTTACGCTCACCAACCCCACCACAGGTAAAGGCTTGGCAATCGAGGGCATTGGTCAACCTGTATGCTTCGGAGCCTCGCGCAATGAAACCGCTGATCTCGACCCGGGCCTCACAAAGAAACAGATGCACACCATCGACATCGACCCACGCAATTACATCACTCTCAACATCGATTTCGGTCAAGCAGGAATCGGTGGCACCAACAGCTGGGGAGCACGCACTCTCCCGCAATACCGCTTAAAATCAGGTGAACGTTACACCTACACATTCGCAATAGCTCCATTATAAAAACATATTTTTTATAGTCGACTTTTTAATTGTATCTTTGTCATGTCGATAACTGTTGCAACCCAACAGTGTCGACATGACATATTTTTATAAGCGTATTTGCTTACTCTTTCCACCTGAAATCGCCAAATTTTAAAACTGAAAAGAGAATAAGTAACCCTATCACGCTTATGTCCGTCGCTAATTGACTGCGACACTGACAACATGCCCAATGGTGTAGTTCACTCAACTGCATCACTGTACCACATGGACGTCTGTGTGGCAACGCAATACCGGCTGGGCGTAGGGTAACAGGTTATTTTACTTTTCAGTCGGTGTTTGGCGATACCGTGGTGGAGTTTAATGCGAAGTTCCCTACGCTTTTTTTAACACCATCATCAGTCGCTCGGTAATTAAAGGCGGGGACCCGGTACATGACAGACTGGTGAACATCAATCATTACTGCCTGTGATTCCAATAGGCCAACTGATTAAAGAAGAGCTCCAGGCTCAGGAACGCACCGTGACATGGTTTGCCCGTAAACTGCACCTCGACCGTTCAAACGTGTACCGCCTGTTCCAGAAAAACTCTATTGATACCGGACTGCTAAGCCGCATCTCTATGATTCTTCATCGAGACTTTTTCCAGGTTCTCTCCAACGACATCAAGAATCGCGAGCATAAGTCCGACCTCCAATAGCCCTATCAGCCCGGCGTCATGACAACCCCAAGTACAGCGCCGGCTAAGAAAACAAGATTCCACCATATGCACATTTTGCATCACTACTGTCGCACTATACATAACACCACTTCCGAACGTTTCTTTATCGTTGTATTTCAGTTATTTGCTACAAGTGTAATTATTGCGACACTCCTGTGTCAATATCGCTACGCCAATTAACAAACCACCTTATCTTTATGATGTACTTTTGTCGGTGAAAAGTTCAGCCCTCATGGTTCAGTGTATCCATGCGGTCCATAATGAGTATATTCACCTATTAAAAAAAGACAGAGACATCACAAACAAAAATTTTTTAAGCAATAATTATTAACTGATTAACAAAAACAATTATGAAGAAAACGTTTCTGAAAGCTGCGTTATTCTCTATGATGATTGGTGTTATTCCTGCTACCACTCTTACCGGTTGTAAGGACTATGACAGCGACATCGACAATCTCACTCAGCGTGATGATGAGATGCAAAAAGAGTTTAACGACAAACTTGCCCAGCAACAGGCAGCTCTCAACTCACAGGTAGCCGCCCTACAGGACGCCCTTAACCAGGCTAAGCAGGATTTGGCTGTAGCACAGGACGCAGCCAACAAGGCCGCTCAAGCCGCTGCCGCTGCACAGGCTGCCGCCGACAATGCACAGAAAACCGGTGACGCTGCCGCTGCCGCTGCTGCCAAAGCTCAAGCCGATGCTCAGAAAGCCAACGCAGAAGCTCAAGCCGCTGCCGCTGCTGCTGCGCAAGCAAAGATTGACGCCATCAGCGAAGCTACTGCTCAGGTTAACGCACTCCGCGACCAGATAACAGCTCAAATCAACGATTTGAAGAAACTCTACGGTGAACAATATGCCGAGCTTTCTGCCGCTGTAGCAAAAGCCGCTACCAAAGAAGAGCTCTCTCAAGCTGTTGCAACACTGCAATCGGCCATCGAGGCTTCCAAGCTCACAAAGGCTCAAGTAGAGGCTATGTTGTCAGAGTATATCAGCCAGATCAATGCAAATGCTCAGAGCATCATTGCCCTCAGCGGTAAAATCGACGGTATTGCTTCTGACCTCAATACACTCAGCACCGACCTCGCCAACGTCAAGACTAAAGTAGAGGCTAACGCCGACAAAATTTCCAGCAACGAGGCAGCAATAGCTGCCAACGCTTTGGCCATAGCTAAATCCAACGAAGCAATCAACATGATTGTAACCGAGACACTGCCCGCTCTCGAGCAACAGATTCTCACTGCTGTTGATACCAAGTATGCAGCTCAGCTATCGGCCCTCAACACATTCAAACAGCAGGCCGAGACACAGATTGCAACCCTCGAGCAATTCAAGAACAAATATGAGGAACTTCTTGGTGGACTTGAGACCAATCTTGACGATATCACCACTAAACTTAACAAAGCTATAGAGGATATCAACGCCAACGCCGGCGCTATCGATGAAATCAACGGTACAATCACAACCCTCCAGGGCAGTGTAAGCGCTATCGAGCAGAACATCGACACAATCAAGGCCGACATCACGGCTATTCAGGCCGACATTGTCAAAATCAATGCCGCGCTGAGCACACTCAACCAGATCAGTGCAAAACGCCTTACAAGCGTCACACTCGTGCCTACCTCCTACGTTGGTGGCATTCCCACCATCGAGTTCTACTCTGCATCTTATCTGCCCATGGGTGCACTCGACGAGGAGACCGGCTTCTACGCTCCCGCTGCCGAGGACGCAGTTGCCGTAATAGTTACCAATAACGACACCAAGGCTCTCTATCGCATGAACCCCTCGGGCGTTGCTCTCGATGATATCGTTGCCGATGAGGTTACATTCGTACAGCAGACTGCTACTTCCCGCGCTGCAGCCGAGAACGTAATCAAGGTTGTATCTGTAGCCAAGAACGAAGATGGTATCCTTGAAGTTACCACCACCAAGGCCGACGGTGTGACCAATACAATCGACAATGCCGGTGAAGGCAAGATCTACACTGTTGCTCTCAAGGTTCCTGTAGCTCCCAAGAACTACTTCACGTGGACCGACGCTGATGGCAACGAGGTCAAAGAAGCTAAGGAAGATGCTGTGGTATACTCTGAGTACAGCCGCATCTCTGAGTCTACATTCAAACCCGAAATTGCTTGGAACAATGCCGAGATCACTCCCGTTTCTCACTTCTGGGGCCAAGACCTTTGGACACTCACTGACATAGAACCTGTGACCGAGGTTTCATACCTTTCAAGCGAGAAGGAGCCCTTCGACCTCACTACACTTGTAACTGCTTGCAGGAACGAGGGTAACGACGTCCACAAACTCATGGACGCTGATCAGGTTGCTTCATTCGGCTTCACTTTCGAGTACAGTGTTGCAAAACAAGCCTATGAAATCAACGGTGTAAACCAGCAGGAATACGCTCAGGTTTCAACCGATGGCAAGCTCGTCGCTATTCAACCCGAGGGTCAGCCTCAGGCAAGCCGCGTTGGCAAGACACCCATCATCAGTGTTGTAATGAAACAGGGCGAGAACGTTGTTGACCAGCGCTTCTTCAAGATCAACTATGTAATCGACGCTAAGGCCACCACATTCACTCTCGATATTCTTGACAAGACCCTCTCTTGCGATCCATTCGATATCAACGTTTCATGGAATGAATTTGTCAAGAACGTTCTTGATGAACTGCCCTTCGAGATGGATAAGGCTGAGTTCCTCCAGAATTATACCATTAAAGAAGTTACCTATCCCGAAAACAACGCTCCCGTCCACATCACGTTGAACGATGAGACCAATATCATACGTTGGGCATTCGGTCTTGACAATATCGGCAACCTCAACGGTAAGGATAAGGAATATGAGCAGTCGATCATCTTCCAGTCGGAATTGTTCCCTGAAATCACCGTTGTACTCAAAGGCACTATCCACTGGCCTTCTGTACTGCCCGTTCTTGGTGAGACATTCTCGGCTTACTGGAACAACGGCGTGATGCAGATTCTGCCCCTCGCTATGCCAGAGAACTTCCAGCCCGGTGACGCCACCGCTACCTACAATACCAACGTTCTGACAGGCCGCACTGCTCCATACATGGAGAATTTGCTCCCTTGCGCTCTTTGGGACGTACAGATCCAGAGCGTCGACGTTGATGCTGAAGGATTCAAGGTTGGTGCCGACGAGTTACCTGTGACCGAAGGAACTGCCGGTTATGAGGTTGTCAACGGAGAGGACAAGGTTGCCTATCTGTGGTATGAGGATACAGAGCACACTCCCTTCTCTCTTGAAGGTGGAAGCGGTGCCGGTGAGGACGAGGCTATCAGTGCTATGAACTTCTTCATCGAAAACAACGCCGCCGGTATTGAACTCGTTGAAAACGAAGGTTCGATACACCTCGGCTGGTACATCGCTCTCAATGGCCGCATCGGTGAGAACACATACTCGCTCGACAACACTACACTGCAGATTATCAAACCTCTCAAGAGCGTCAATGCAGGAGCCATCGAGCCCTTGACACAGAATTCGGTTGCTCAGGTTCGTGACCTCTCACAAGGCCTTACATTCACCGACTGCTTTAACAATGTATTTGACAATGATCCGAGTGTGAACTTCTATCAGTACTATGACATCCAGAGTGTTGTATACGGCAATGTAGAGGGTTCCGACTTCAACATCACTGTTTCCAACATCGCCGGTGATAAGATCTATCAGCCTTCTCAGCTCAACATGGAGCCTCTGGTTGATTCACAGACCGGTGTACTCACATTCACAGGCAGCGGTATCGCTCTCCAGGAAAACATGTACCTCAATGTACCTATCACAGTTACCCACAAGTGGGGTGTACTACGTAGCTACATCAAGGTCCTGATCCAGAAGAACAGTGATCTGAACTAAGTCCACGCCTCCCAAGGCTATCAGAAATTACTCCGGGAGAACACTTAGCGGGTCTCCCGGAGTTAAACAAACGATAAATCTGCATTAACTATTGATAATGTACAATATGCTCATGCAGAGTTTGTGATGCGATAATTTTATATTGTATCTGACTACCGCTAGTTGGTGGAAAGGCCTTGTCGTGAGACAGGGCCTTTTTCTTATGCTCATATAATCTATTCAATTAATTTTTGCGATGCAGGGAATTGCACTATTTAATCGGTTTCACTATATTTGCAGATATCAGGTGCACAGACTACGACTTTTAATACTAAATGTCATCTTTCACCTTCTAATATAAAAAATGATTCAAACGTGGCTGACTATATATTCCTTACACTTGCTATAGCCCTCAACATTGTAGGCATCATAGGGTGCTTCATTCCCATGATACCGGGGCCTCCCATCTCATTCCTCGGACTTCTGACCATATATTGCATCACCGACGACCATATAAGCCCATGGGCTCTGTCGTTCTACGGAATCATTACAATAATAACAGTTATCCTCGACTATGTGATACCATCGCTCGGTGTCAAATATTTCGGAGGCACAAAATATGGCAAATGGGGCAGTTTCATAGGCACCATCATAGGTCTGGCTTATTTTCCCATAGGGTTACTGCTGGGACCGTTTCTCGGTGCATTCATAGGTGAATTGATAGGACGTCAGGACCGCACTCTGGCATTCAGATCGGGCGTGGGAAGCATGCTCGGTTTCATATTCGGAGTGCTCATGAAATTCATTGTATGTATCTACTTCCTATTCATCACCGTGGCATCGGTATGGGATATCATGGTGTCTTGATAAATGAATTTTCCAAATTTCACCATTTCACTTTCCTCATTGTAAGGCAGTAATTCAGAGCTCGTCAACCGGCACTTCTTCTTGCCATGTGACATCCACACTGCTCTTAACACCACACTGTAATCTTCAGTGGAATAGGCTGTGTCGGCATATATCACCGGAAAATCATGCAACAGACGGCGAGGATAACTCATGCGCTCATGTACACTGTCGACAGCTGCACTGTCAACCGGCTCCCCCGCCATGCACTCCACAACACACGCAAGAAAAGCAATAAGCAGCATCGTATATATTTGTGTCCTTTTCATATACCTCAACAACGCGCAGGGGCATCGTGAGGTTCACAAAGCTACATTATGCTGACGAAATATACCCAATATACAGAATCACCCTCTCAGGCTTCAGGACTTTGTTCTGGAATCTCTGGTCTACATTCTCAGCCAAGTGGTTTCAACTCTCCGGTCAGTGAGTCCATTATATAGCCAGCCACTGTAACATCGCGTGGCATCAACGGGTGAAATCTCACAAGGTCGACGGTCTCCATCACAGCAGCCTCGGTATCCTCAAAACCGTGCAGCCACCGATCCAGATCTATACCACAATGTTTCATCAAGTTTATGTGTTCATCATCGACACCACGTTCTCTCATGACCTGCAGCATCTCACCTGAGTCCATTCCCTGCACACCACACTCTGTGTGACCTATTATCATTATCTCGTTGACACCAAGCTCATAGACAGCCACCAACAGAGACCTCACTGTGGAATCAAACGGGTTGGTGATTGTTCCACCGGCATTCTTAATCATCTTGACGTCACCGTTTTTGATTCCGAGGGCTGCCGGAAGCAATTCCACAAGACGGGTATCCATACATGTGACTATTGCGATACGCTTATCGGGATACTTGCTCGTTTCATACCTCTCATACTCTTTATTGGCTACAAACTTCCGGTTATATTCAAGTATTGACTCTATCATGATTCAAAACAGTTTATAAACTCGCTATTAAGGCTTTCTATAAAAAACATTTCTTACGCTACATCTCACATCATAAGGGGTAGCCTGGCGACGTGGTTTCACACTGAGCCGATAATAGAATGAACGCTGAAGGTCCCACGTGGGGAACGAGACCATCTCAGTGTGGCCCGTTTCTATCGTTTCGTTGACCGTAACAAAGCGGCGATGCAACTCCCTACCTTGCCTGTCAAGATAAAGTATCTCCATTTCAAAGCCTGTCACTGTCAACGAGTCGCTCAGATTAGTGACATGAACCGTTTCCCTATTCGCAGAGATCGGTTTATCATAGCCCGAAAGACCCAACACCTTGACACAATCGTCCACACCGCTCAGTGTATCCTCGGTCCATTTAAGCCCGGATGTACCTGTACCGGCCGGTATATGAGACCTGATACTTCGCGACCGTCCCATGCCAATGGTTGTGCGCTGTCGCTGGGCATCGGCATGGACCTGCAGCAGCATGACGGCGCTTATAACTAACAGCAGTCTCCTCATAGATAAACTGGAGTTAACGGTTTACCGCCTGGCCACGGATATTGTTTTATAAATCCCTCGGTCGACTCATTGTCGGCATCTCGCATATAGACTCCGGCCCTGAACAAAAAGTTGAACGTGTGCCTCAGACTGAATCTCAATGGCGACTTCCCCTTTTTCACCGTGAGATGACCCTCATCGGTAAGTGTAAAGGCAAATTGTCGGTGGCGTTGCAACAGCGACCTATACTTTCCGGTGTAAAGACGCCCATCATAACTACCGGCCTTTCCAGCCGGTTGCAGATAACCAAGCACGGTGCCCGGCTTCAACGCCTTGCGAGGCGACGACACGAGCACTATTTGCATGAGATTATAGCTTCCACGTGTTATCGACGGGTCGGTAACCGGCTCGATTGACACAAGCGACTGTGAACCCGACATCAACCACAACCCCTCGATACCGGCAGCTCCGCGCCGATCGATTGAGGCCATGACCGAATCGACATCCTCATATCCCGTAAGACGCTGTGACATCGAGGGCACAAGGCGCGCCAAGTCGACACTCCACATCATGTGTACTGTCATGAACAATACCAATATGACGGTCACTGTTCTCTCCCTCATGCCTCGTTATTTAGTGGATACCGGGTTACTTCAGCGAGTCAAACTTGTAGGCAAATCCAAAGCTCAGTATCTCCTTCAACTGCCAACGGTGCCACTTCGTGTCGTCGAGCTTCTTGGTCGACGAATCATAGCGCAGGTGGACATAAATCTGTGTCGACAAGAAGCGGTTTATCTCAAACGAGATAGTGTGCTCCCAGTCACCTTGCACATATTCATAGTTGGTGAACATGTAAAGTCTCGACTGATAAGAGATATTATATACAGGTTTCCATGTGAACCTGCCCTCCAGGTTGGAACCATACTGGTTGGTTACCTTTTTGTCCCTATAGCCCGATACATGGGTGTTCTTATAGCATATCATATTATATGATAATGGTGCCAGTGACAGATTGATACTGGCCTTTTTATTGGGCGTCGTGTAGTTGTAGGTCATACCGACACCGAGATTCAACTCTCCGGGCGACATGAACGCAGCCTTCAACGAATGGCTGTTCACAGGGTAATTCTGCAATAACTGAGTCTTGAACTGCATCGTTATAGAATAGTACCAATTCTTCACTGCCTTGAGGCCGAAATTAGTATTCATCTGCAACCGGTCCTCACTGATGCTGTAACCTCTCAGCTCATCATCGGGTGCATTATTTACACCGACCTTATATTGAAGGGTATTCTCAAACAATACCTTGGAGTAGAACTTAGGATTAAGCTTGACATTCCACACAAAATTACCCAAAAGGTTCAAATTGTTGTTACCGCCCTGATACCAGTTGGGAGAGTTATAGGCCTGCGAAAACTGCACCGAGCCATTGAACGTGTGCAGCCAGTTCTTACGCCCGCGCTTGGAAGCCTCGATATCCTTTCCAGCCTCGTTGATGTCAACCTTTATCTCCTGCACGGTGATGGTAGCTGATGTAGGATCCACCGATGCCACATACTTCTTCGGTGGCTCGGGCAACGATTCGAGATTCAACTTCACTACCCATGGATACTTGACATTGAACTCCTGGCGATTGGCCTCCATATATTCTCGATGGGCCACCTCCCGTGTCAGCCACTCGCTGGCGGGAAGTGTCGGTGTGACATATTCATGACCGGGAACCTCTGTCTCAAACTCAACCCTATGATACCGTCCTACTACATACGGCTTATACACAGCCGGAAGGTAATACAATGTGGTCATGACACGATCCGATACATCTATCGTGCGGTCAATCTCCAACGGCAGCAACAATTTCTCCTGCTCCTTGAGCAACAATTCCTCAAATGAAGGTGCGCTAACACTGTCGAGCAACTGCATAAGGTCTATCAATGAGTCAACCTGTTCATAACGGTCATCCACTATGATTGTATCGCCCGATACAGTGGTGTCTTCATCCATGAGGCCTCCGAGTGTGTACACCTCCGGATCTTGACCATGCGCTATATTACTTGTAAAGAATACCGTTGTTGTGGTGAGTGTGATGAATAATTCTTTTATACCCATAGTAATTTTCTGTAAACCTTAAATAATCTTTCTACATCCCGTATCTCCAAGCCGGGAATAAAACTGGACCAGGCATCAACGCCCTTGGAACCGCTCGTTGAAATATTGAAGCTGAAATAATATTGCATTGCGCCAATAAGGATGACTGTGATTACCTGGACGTGAGATGTAATCGTGAGGAATCTTGGCATCCAGCAGCGACCTGTGAAGATTATCATTGACTTGCTTGAAGAAATCATCATCACCACAGTCAAAGATAATATTCAGCTGTCCGGGCTTCAATGAGGGAACGAGCGACTGCACTGTTGAATTCTCCCACAATTCCTTGTTCTCCTCATATGGGCCAAGAGCTTGCTGAATGGACCAGTTGTTGGGCCAGGGAATGAAGTCCACGCCACCGCTTGTCGAGCCGGCGTTACCCCATATATCACTGTGACGAATGGCAAGCCACATAGCCCCATGTCCACCCATCGACAGGCCGGTGATGGCACGCTGGGAAGCTGTGGCCTTGGTGCGGTAATGGGCATCAATATATGGTACCAGGTCACGCGTGATGAACGATTCCATCTGCATCGCCTTGTTGGTTTTGGAATCGAAATACCAGCTGTTGCGACCATCAGGGCACACAAAAATCATCCCCCAGTTGGTAGCCAGAGAATCAAGTGCCGGCTGTGTGCGTGTCGGCCAGCAACGATAGTCATCACTATAGCCATGGAGCAAGTACACGGTAGGGTAACGCCGCGTGGCGTTGGCCGGGTCATCATATCCTGCCGGAGTAACAACCACAACCTTCATGGCCGGGTCTATGTATTCCGACGCTACGGTGATGGTATCACCCTGAGCTGCACTTACTATCGCGATACTTGCCAATAATGTTAAGGCTGATGCTAAAAATCGTTTCATATCTCTTTCATGTTTAACTCCAGAACGGGGAGCGGTGAATCTCCTACAAAGTTAATACTTTTTTGCACTATGAACATTTTTTATCCCTAAAACTTTAAATTAATATAGACTATCCTTAACTTTGTACCTATGATTGAACGCATAATTATAATCGAGAATGTAGACCCTGTAAATTTCTACGGCGTCAACAACAGCAACATGCAGCTCATCAAAAACCTGTTCCCAAAGCTGCGCATCGCCGCCCGTGGCAATGTAATGAAAGTCATAGGTGATGATGAGGAAACTGCAATGTTTGAAAAACGCATCAAGGAACTCGAATCCTATTGCGCCAAGTTCAACAAACTTCCCGAGGATGTAATCCTCGACATTGCCAAGGGGTCGCAGCCACGGCTCATGAAGATGGACGACGTCATCATTTACGGAGTCAACGGCAAACCAATCCAAGGTCGCACCCCCAATCAACAACTCCTCGTCGATACATTCCAGAAAAACGACCTCACGTTTGCTCTCGGTCCTGCAGGCACAGGTAAAACATATGTTGCCATAGCACTTGCAGTGAGAGCTCTGAAGAACCGCGAGGTGCGCAAGATAATCCTCTCGCGTCCCGCTGTTGAGGCCGGTGAGAAACTCGGTTTTCTTCCGGGCGACATGAAGGACAAAATAGACCCCTATCTGCAACCTCTCTACGATGCGCTCGAGGACATGATTCCGGCTGTCAAACTAAAGGAATACATGGAGACCAACGTCATTCAGATTGCACCTCTCGCCTTCATGCGCGGACGCACTCTCAACGATGCTGTAATCGTGCTCGACGAAGCCCAGAACACCACTTCCCATCAAATCAAGATGTTCCTGACCCGCCTTGGCATGAACGCCAAAATGATCATTACAGGCGACATCACTCAGATCGACCTCCCCCGCTCAACCGTCTCGGGTCTTGTACAGGCACTCAAGGTCCTTCACGACATTCCGGGCATCGGGAAAGTGGAATTCGGCAAAAAAGATATCGTACGTCACCAGCTCGTTCAACGCATCGTGCAAGCTTACGAAGCCTATGACAAGGAACAGGACACCGAGAGCAAAAACCACGATAACCCACCACAGCAACACCACAATCACGAGGAAAACAAGAATTAAAACTCTCATTAATATTATAAACCAATGGCCAACACATTAGTATCAACCAATTTCAACTTCCCCGCCCAAACTGCCGTTTACCACGGTAAAGTTCGCGACGTGTACACCATCAACGACGACATCATGGTAATGATCGCCACCGATCGCATTTCGGCTTTTGATGTCATACTCCCGGAGGGAATTCCTTACAAGGGACAGGTGCTCAACCAGATTGCAGCAACATTCCTCGACGCCACCGCCGACATAGTACCCAACTGGAAACTCGCCACTCCCGATCCCATGGTAACCGTCGGATACAAATGCGAGGGTTTCCGCGTCGAGATGATTATACGCGGCTACCTCACAGGAAGTGCATGGAGAGAATACAAAGCCGGCTGCCGCGAGCTGTGTGGCGTTAAGCTACCTGATGGAATGCGTGAAAACGAGCGTTTCCCGGAGCCAATAATAACACCCACCACAAAGGCCGATGCCGGACACGATGAGAACATATCACGCGAGGAAATAATAGCCCAGGGCATCGTCAGCGCCGAGGACTATGAAGTGATGGAAAAATACACCCGCGCTCTGTTTGCCAAAGGTTCTCAGATGGCAGCCGAGAAAGGCCTTATTCTCGTAGATACCAAATATGAATTCGGCAAACGCGATGGTAAAGTAATTCTCATCGACGAGATTCACACCCCCGACTCTTCACGTTATTTCTATGCCGATGGTTACGAAGAGCGTTTTGAAGCAGGCGAGCCACAACGCCAACTCAGCAAGGAGTTTGTGCGTCAATGGCTCATCGACCATGGTTTCATGGGCAAGGAGGGACAGAAAGTTCCCGAGATGACTCCTCAGTTCATCGAGTCGGTAAGCGACCGCTATATCGAACTGTACGAGCACATCACCGGTCGTAAATTTGAGAAAGCACCCGAAAACGACCTTGCAGCCCGCATCAAGCGTAACGTTCTCGACTGTCTCGACCAACTGAGCCGATAACCATAAGAGCCTCACGATTTGAACAACGATAGTCATACAGGAGCCGAATGCATCACGCCCTATGATGACAACAGGGCCAAGCATGAACAGGTCGAGCAGATGTTTGATTCAATCGCTCCGGCCTACGATTTCATGAACCGTGCCATGACACTCGGCATCGATAAGCACTGGCGTGCTAAGGCTGTCAAAATAATTGCTGCCGCCACCCCCGGCAACATCCTCGATGTCGCCACCGGCACAGGAGACATGGCAATGAAACTCGCAGCCTCAATAGATTCCCGTCCATCAGTCACAGGCATCGACCTATCTGAAGGAATGCTCAACGTGGCCCGCAAGAAGGTAAAAAACTCCCCATTGGCCAATCGTATCACATTTCTCAAGGGCGACTGCCTGAACTTGCCGTTTGCCGACGAGTCGTTCGACTGCATCACCGTAGCCTATGGAGTGAGGAATTTTGAACGTCTTGCCGATGGCTACAAGGAAATGGCTCGTGTACTGCGCAAAGGCGGCATGGTGTGTGTCATCGAACTGAGCACCCCACGGGGATGGCTCACAGGGCCACTCTACAATCTGTACACACGCCATATCATACCACTTGCCGGACGCCTCGTATCGAAAGATGTGAGAGCCTACAGCTATCTGCCCGAGAGTATAGCAGCAGTAGCTCAGGGCGACGATATGCTGCAGCTCATGCGCGACGCCGGTCTCTCCGATACCAGCTATAAGCAACTCACATTTGGAGTCTGCACTATCTACACTGCTACAAAAAAATAAAATCCCTTTCACACAAATGAAGCGGGCGTGTGCCTGAAGCCGATAAGACTTCATCACACGCCCGCCATTTATTTTAGAGGGTTACACAAAGCAGCCCATACCTGGCCTTAAAACGTTGGCCCTAACACCACAGCGGGAGGAACAGAAATTCCTTCACGAGCCAAAGGAAAAGCAACGCATAGGCACCGGCAGCAATATCATCGAGCATCACGCCCCAGCCACCATGGATATTCTCTTCAACTTTGCGACAGCCCAAGAGCTTGAAAATATCGATAATCCTGAAGAACAAAAAACCCAGGAAAGCAAGTATCCCCGTGAGGAGATGGTCGTCACCCGTGGGAGCCACAAGCAACGGCATCCAGGTGCCTACATATTCATCGATATTCACCGTACGCGGATCCTCGCCCCAATATCGCTCCATCACCTTTGATGTCCAGGCTCCGAGCACGGTCACAACTACTATGAGCCCTAAGGTTACAAGCGTTATAGCCAGTCCCGCTCCAAGCCACAGATACAGCATATACCATATCACGAGTGCCATCAGGGCACCCACTGTGCCCGGTCCCCACGGGAAGAAACCGGTTCCAAGTCCGGTAGAAAATATCACATGTCCCCAAGGAGCCTCTCCAAGCGGGTGATTATTGTTATTACTCATATTTAAGCTAAACACCCCACAGCAACACTTGTGTCACAGTGGGGTGCCGATTTATAGAATTGTTATGACTATTCTATTGTAAGGGAATTAGTCCTGATTCAAGTTTACACGCTTGAATTCGACAACTTTCAGACCCTTGGAGTTGGACTCCAGATATTGAGCGATGGTCACTTTCTCATCCTTCACAAACTCCTGCTCCATGAGGCAAGACTCCTTGAAGAACTTGTTCATACGGCCATTGGCAATATTCTGGATCATAGCCTCAGGAAGATTGGCGGCCTTGGCGGCAGCGGTTTCTGCCGAGATTGTGCGAGCCTTTTCAGCCTCCTCGGCGGTGAGCCATCCCTTGGCAATGTTTGACTCGATATGAGCCTCGCTGTCTACGAGATTGGGGTTGATGCCTGCCTTCTTCAAAGCAGCCTCGACTGCCTTCTTCACCTGCTCTTCCTTGGTCTTGTCGATAGCAACGCTCAGCTCGCTATCCTTAACCGACTGGGGAACGCTGTCACGGTCTACAGCAACAGGATTCATTGAAGCTACCTGCATGGCAACATCGCGGCCTACCTGATAGTCAACACCTTCCTGGTTAAAGCCGGCGATAGTCGACAGCTTGTTGCCCAGGTGGTTGTAGCTGGTTGTAGAAGGAGCCTCGATAAACTCGTAGGCACTGATTTCGGTCTTTTCACCGGTCTTGCCGCTCTCTTCTACAACGAGATCGGCTACTGTACGACCATCAACGGTGAGAGCCTTAAGATCGTCAAGCGACTTAACACGATTGGCGACAGCCAGGTCGAGGAGCTTCTGTGTGAGCTCTACAAAGCCTGCGTTCTTTGCCACAAAATCGGTCTCGCAGTTGAGAGCCACGATAGCGGCAAAGTCACCCTCGTTCTTGGCAAGAACGCAACCCTCTGAGGCATTGCGGTCCTCGCGCTTGGCAGCTACGGCCTGACCCTTCTTGCGAAGGATCTCGACAGCTGCTTCTATATCGCCGTTGGTCTCGGCGAGGGCTTTCTTACAATCCATCAAGCCGGCACTTGTCAAGTGACGAAGCTTGGTGATTTCAGCCATTGTTACTGCCATAATTGTAATTGTTGTTTCGTTATTGTATATTATTATTCAGCTGCGGGTGCCTCTTCGGCAGGAGCAACTGCTTCGGGAGCCTCGGCTGCCTTGCGGCTTACACGACGACGCTCACGCTTGGGAGCTGCATTCTCTCCCTCACCGGCAGCCTCGGTGTCAACTTTCTCAGCCTTGCGCTCTTCAAGACCCTCGGCCATTGCGCCACACACTGTGTCGAGAATAATCTCGATCGACTTCGATGCGTCATCATTAGCGGGGATTACAAAGTCTACATCGTTGGGGTTGGAGTTTGTATCTACGATTGCAAATACGGGAATACCCAGACGATTAGCTTCAGCTACTGCAATATGCTCTTTGAGCACGTCAACTACAAAGAGTGCAGAGGGGAGACGGTTAAGATCGGCAATTGATCCGAGGGTCTTCTCCAACTTTGCACGCTGACGGCTTATCTGAAGCTTCTCACGCTTTGAAAGGTTGTCAAATGTACCATCCTTTGTCATCTTGTCGATGGTAGCCATCTTCTTGACAGCCTTACGGATAGTGGGGAAATTGGTAAGCATGCCACCGGGCCAACGCTCGATAACGTAGGGCATGCCCACGCTCTGAGCCTTGTCGGCGACTACTTGTTTGGCCTGTTTTTTGGTAGCTACGAAAAGTACTTTCTTGCCACCTTTTGCTATGCTCTTCAATGCAGCAGCTGCCTCATCAAGTTTAGCCGCTGTCTTATAAAGATCAATGATGTGGATACCGTTACGCTCCATGAAAATATAAGGAGCCATGGCAGGATTCCATTTTCTCTTCAGGTGTCCGAAGTGGCAACCTGCCTCAAGTAATTGGTCAAATGTAGGTGTTGACATTTTTTTTGTGTTTGTTTGTTTACGTTCTGTTTGTGTTTCAACCCCGAGGTAGGGAGTTTGTATTCCATCGACGGGATTTAGATACTAAACACTTGGCGACAGTCGCTTAAAAAGCAACGCTCCCTCATTGGGAACTGAGAGCCTGTGTCAGGCACGCTCATGCCACCGGGTGGAGAGTGAGGGGAAATAAAGTTTGCAACCTTGGGCGATTAACGCTTTGAGAACTGGAAGCGCTTACGAGCTTTGGGCTGACCGGGTTTCTTACGCTCTACAGCGCGAGGGTCGCGGGTCATGAAGCCTTCGGCACGGAGTGCGGCCTTGTCCTCGGGGTTAATCTTTACAAGAGCACGGGCTATGGCAAGACGTAGAGCCTCGGCCTGGCCTTTGTAACCACCGCCATCAAGATTAGCCTGAATATCATACTTTTCAAGTTGGTCAAGAAGAGTCAGGGGCTGCTTTACAATATACTGAAGTATCGACGAGGGGAAGTAAACCTCAAGTGAGCGCTTGTTGATAACAACATTGCCATTGCCTTCTTTTACAATAACACGCGCGATAGCGGCCTTACGACGGCCTACTGCATTAACTGTTTCCATTGTTCAAGAGGTTTATTTAAAATTGTTGATGTCGATTACTTTGGGGTTCTGAGCCTCGTGGGGGTGATTGGCACCATTGTACACATGCATGTTCTCAATAATGCGGCGGCCAAGACGGTTCTTGGGGAGCATTCCTTTCAATACATGTACAAAGAGAGGATTGATACCGGGCTTAAGGTGCTTGTTGAACGATTTCTTCTGGAGCACCTCTGGTGAAAGTTCACGCTGGCCACCGGGATATCCGGTATAACGGAGGTATACACGGTCGGTCCATTTCTTGCCGGTCAGAACTACTTTATCGGCATTGATGATGATAACATTGTCACCACATTCTACGAAGGGTGAATAGGTGGGTTTGTGCTTGCCGCGCAAAATCTTGGCTACCTTTGAGCAAAGGCGGCCCAGATGCTGACCCTCGGCGTCGATAAGTACCCACTCCTTTTCAACGCTCTGCGCGTTGGGTGTAAGGGTTTTGTAACTTAGAGTATCCACTTCTAATTGTTTGGTTAATAATTAATTAATACACACTTACGCCAACCGCTCTCGGCCAAAAGAGCCCGGATGGCGACTCGCGTTTCGATTCCTTTGGATATAATCGGCTTGCAAAGGTAGTGATTTTCATCATCATATACAAACCTGCACTCAAAAAAAATAGAAAAAGAAACCTGCGCCCTGAAACCTTTACAGATTTCAAAGCGCAGGTAATAACTAAAAATTTTCGGCAGGAAATTCTTTCAAGACGTTAACTTGAATAGCAATACTCCCGGCACAAATGCCCTAACCGATTATTCAGCTGCAGCTGTATCGGCAACAGGAGCTTCAGCAGCGGGAGTTTCAGCAGCTGCTGCAGTGTTCTTCTTGCCACCACGACGTGTGCGACGGGGCTTGGCAGCCTTCTTATCCTTCAACATGTTCTCGTTGTAATCAACGAGCTCGATGAAGCAAGTCTTGGCATTGTCACCAAGACGGTTGCCTGTCTTGAGAATGCGGGTATAGCCACCGGGACGGTCGGCTATCTTCTGCGAGATCTCACGGAAAAGCTCGGTAACAGCCTCTTTGCTCTGCAGGTAGCTGAACACAAGACGACGGTTGGACATGGTGTCTTCCTTGGCACGGTTGATCAGAGGCTCGGCATATACACGAAGCGCCTTAGCCTTGGCAAGTGTTGTGAAGATACGTTTGTGCTTGATCAGCGATATCGTCATGTTGGCCAAGAGTGCGTCGCGGTGAGCTTTCTTGCGGCCGAGATGATTAAATTTCTTATTGTGTCTCATCGTTTATTACTCTTTATCTAATTTATACTTTGAAATATCCATTCCGAACGAAAGGTTCAAATTGGCCAGCAGCTCATCAAGCTCGGTCAGCGACTTCTTACCAAAGTTACGGAATTTAAGGAGATCGGTCTTGTTAAAGACTACCAGCTCTCCAAGGGTCTCAACCTCGGCACTCTTCAAGCAGTTGAGGGCACGCACCGAAAGGTCCATGTCGACAAGCTTTGATTTGAGAAGCTGACGCATCTTGAGTATCTCCTCGTCAAACTCCTCATTGCCATCGGTCTCAGCTGTCTCAAGGGTAATCTTCTCGTCACTGAAAAGCATGAAATGATATATCAATATCTTTGCAGCTTCCTTAAGAGCATCCTTTGGATGAATCGATCCGTTGGTAGTGATTTCTAAAACAAGTTTTTCGTAGTCGGTTTTCTGGTCTACACGGAAGTTCTCAACGTAGTACTTGACATTCTTGATGGGAGTATAGATCGAGTCGATGGCAAGAGTATGCACATCATCGCTGGTGAGCTGTTGCTCATCGGCAGGAGTCCACCCACGTCCCTTGTTGATACTGAGTTCTATATTGAAACTTGCGCTGGGATCCAAATGACATATCACCAGCTCGGGATTCAGGACTTCGAATCCTGTCAGAGCCTTGCCTATGTCACCGGCTTTGAACACCTCCTGTTGACCCGACACCGGAATTGTAATGGTTTCGGCCTCTGTCTCCTCTACGACTTGATTCAAATCGACCTTTTTGAGATTCAGAATGATGTTGGTAACATCTTCTATCACTCCGGGAATGGTATCAAACTCGTGGTTAACGCCATCGATCTTTACCGACGATATGGCAAAACCCTCGAGCGATGAAAGCAGTACGCGACGCAACGCGTTGCCCACAGTGATACCATAGCCAGGTTCCAAGGGCTTGAACTCAAACTTGCCGTAGAAGTTGTCGGCTTCCAACATTAGGACTTTGTCAGGTTTTTGGAATGCTAAAATAGCCATGGATCTATGAGGTGTTTTAGTGTTTATTACTTAGAGTACAACTCGACGATGAGCTGTTCCTTGATATTCTCGGGGATATCCTCGCGTGCAGGTACATGCAACAACTTGCCGCTCTTGCTTGCCTCGTCCCACTCTATCCAGGGATACTTGCTGTGGTTGAATCCTGCAAGTGCACCGGCTATTACCTCGAGTGATTTTGACTTCTCACGCACACCGATTACCTCACCGGCTGTAACATGATAAGAAGGAATATTAACCACACTGCCATTTACAGTGATGTGACGATGCAACACCAACTGACGGGCTGCAGCACGGGTAGGTGCGATTCCGAGACGATAAACTACGTTGTCGAGACGGCTCTCGAGCAACTGAAGGAGAATCTCACCGGTGATACCCTTCATCGAAGATGCCTTCTTGAAGAGGTTACGGAACTGACGCTCCAATACACCGTATGTATATTTTGCTTTCTGTTTCTCGCGCAGCTGTACGCCATACTCCGAGGTCTTGCGACGACGGTTGGCTCCATGCTGGCCAGGGGGGAAGTTTCTGCGTGCGAGAACTTTATCTTCACCAAAGATTGGTTCGCCAAACTTACGGGCGATCTTGGTCTTAGGGCCTGTATATCTTGCCATTGTTATTCTGTGTGTTGTGAAGGGGATAGTGTCGTCGTTAGTGCAGCCGCGACCATAGAGGAGGTGAATGTTATGGTCTATTATTTCACATTCCCACGACCTTTATCCTACCCTTCAAGGTTGGTTAAAGATGTTGTTGTTTTCTTTAATTCTTTTGCTTGCTTTATACACGACGACGCTTGGGAGGGCGACATCCGTTATGGGGCAGCGGTGTAACGTCAATGATCTCGGTCACCTCGATACCGGCACCATGTACGGTGCGGATTGCTGACTCACGACCATTTCCCGGTCCCTTTACATATGCTTTAACCTTGCGCAGACCCAGGTCATATGCAATCTTCGCACAATCCTGTGCTGCCATCTGAGCTGCATAAGGGGTGTTCTTCTTTGAACCACGGAATCCCATCTTGCCGGCGCTCGACCATGAAATTACCTGTCCTTCGCTGTTTGCTAAGCAGACAATAATGTTGTTGAATGAGGAGTGTACGTGAAGCTGACCAGCTGCGTCAACCTTAACGTTTCTCTTCTTAGCTGCGACTGTCTTTTTTGCCATATTCCTTTATTATTTAGTAGCTTTCTTCTTGTTAGCAACGGTTTTCTTACGGCCCTTACGTGTGCGGGCATTGTTCTTGGTGCTCTGTCCACGTACAGGAAGTCCGTTACGGTGACGCACGCCACGATAACAGCCTATGTCCATAAGACGCTTGATGTTCAACTGTATCTCTGAACGCAAGTCACCCTCTACCTTGTAATCGCTGCCTATTACTTCACGCACGCGAGCGGCCTGGGCGTCGGTCCAGTCTTTAACTTTGATATCACGGTCAATCTCAGCCTTGTCCAAGATGTTCTTGGCGGCGCTGCGACCAATTCCGTAGATGTAAGTCAAGGCGATTTCACCTCTTTTGTTCTGGGGGAGATCAACTCCCACGATTCTAACTGCCATATGTTCTTGACTATTGTTTATTAAAAAATTCGTGCAAAGGTAAGAAAAAAATTTGTCTGTCTGACTATCTGAAGCAAAAAAAGTAGTGGTCAGACGACTTTTAAGCCCCGTCAGCTATCTGCGGAGCATTTGTTACCCTAAGTTATGGTCGACCATTATCTTGGTGGTCGGGCCCTATTCCATTAACCCTGGCGGGTCTTGAATTTGGGATTCTTTTTATTGATTACATACAGACGGCCTTTACGACGTACGATCTTGCTGTCTGCTGAACGCTTCTTCAGTGATGCTCTTACTTTCATTTCAAGTATTGGTTTATGTCGTGAGTAAATATATGAGCTTTGTTACATACGGTAACGCTTTGTCGGTAGTAACTTACTTGTAGCGGAATGCTATACGCCCCTTCGACAGGTCATATGGCGACATCTCGACTCTTACTTTGTCGCCGGGCAAAATCTTGATATAATGCATACGCATCTTGCCCGAGATATGAGCCGTGATCTCATGTCCGTTTTCAAGTTCTACACGGAACATTGCATTCGACAATGCCTCGACTATCGTTCCGTCCTGTTCTATTGCTGATTGTTTTGCCATATCGGGTTTTTAATTTTCAATCTACTTTGAGTGTTGCTGATGAATCAAGAGAATACATCGTTTAGATGAATCGCTCACCGAGCGCTTCCCTGATATAATCGAATGTCGTCATGATATGCGTCTCATCGTCCCATATTCCGAGTGTATGCTCATAATGGGCCGAAGGCTTGCGATCCTTGGTGCGACACTGCCATCCATCCGGACTAATAACAATGTTACGGCTGCCCATATTGATCATAGGCTCGATGCATATACACATCCCGTTCTTAAGCATAGGGCCTATTCCTCGGCGTCCATAGTTGGGCACCTCGGGATCCTCATGCATCTTGCGGCCTATCCCATGTCCACACATTTCACGTACTACTGTGTATCCGCGTTTTTCGCAATACACCTGCACAGCATTGGCAATGTCACCTATCCGTGCTCCCGGACGGGCAGCCTCGATTCCTTTGTAAAGCGACTCCTTGGTTGTGACAAGCAATTGCATCACCTTGGGATCGACCTCCCCCACCGGAAATGTGTAGCAGGAGTCTCCATTAAATCCGTCGAGCTCAACGACAGTATCGATTCCTATGATATCACCCTCTCTCAAGGCATAGTTGGATGGGAAACCATGCACAACTGTCTCATTGACCTCGATGCATAAGGTAGCGGGGAACCCTCCGTAGCCTAAACAAGCAGGCCGACCCCCATTGTCGTGAATGAATTCACGAGCAATGGTGTCGAGCTTGTTTGTAGTAACACCGGGAGCAATCCAGCGTGCAACCTCTCCGAGCGTACGGCTCACGAGGTCACAAGCCTTTAACATTCCTTGCATGTCCTCGGGTGTCTTCAGATAAATCATTACAGTTTCAAAGCGTTGTTAAAAGCCTGATTGTTTAAGATTCTCGCAGGTCTCACTTCTGGTTAGTAAGCACTTCCCGTTGTGCGACCCTTGATCTTTCCATCCTTCATCAGTCCATCATAGTGGTGCATCATAAGATGGCTCTCGATTTGCTGCAGAGTGTCAAGCACGACACCTACCATAATCAGGAGCGATGTTCCACCAAAGAACTGGGCAAAATTGTTGCTGATACCAAGCATGCGGGCAAAAGCGGGCATGATGGCAACGATTCCAAGGAACAGCGAGCCGGGCAGTGTGATGCGCGACATGATAGTATCAAGATACTGGGCTGTGGCCTTGCCGGGTTTAACGCCCGGTATGAAACCGTTGTTACGCTTCATATCCTCGGCCATCTGAGTGGGACGCACTGTGATGGCGGTATAGAAGTAGGTAAACGCAACAATCATGATGAAGTATACAAAATTATACCAGAAACCGTTGATGTCGGTGAAGGCTCCAAAGAAGCCGGGAGTACCGTCGCCGGTGCTGAAACCGGCAAGTGTCAACGGTATGAACATTATAGCCTGGGCAAAGATGATAGGCATCACGCCGGCAGCATTAACTTTCAATGGTATATACTGGCGAGCACCTCCATACTGACGGTTGCCAACAATGCGCTTGGCATACTGCACGGGCACTTTTCTTGTACCCTGTACCAGAAGCACCGCACCGATGGTGACAGCAAAGAGCAACAGCAGTTCGACAATGAACATGATAAGTCCACCCTGTGTCTCGGCATTGCCGGGAGTGCGGGCTACAAATTCATAGAACAGAGCCTCGGGGAGACGGGCAATGATACCGACCAAGATGATAAATGAGATACCGTTGCCGATACCACGGTCAGTTATACGCTCACCGAGCCACATGATAAACATCGAACCAGCGGCAAGGATCACCGTGAGCATAATCACGAGGAACCATGTCATCTCGAAGTCTACCTGAGCGGCGCGAAGCTGATGCTGGAGGTTGAACAGATAGGCGGGACCCTGCACAAGAAGAATCAGCACGGTAAGATAACGGGTGTACTGATTCAACTTCTGACGGCCACTCTCACCCTCTCGCTGCATCTTCTGGAAAGAAGGCAACACCATGCCCAAAAGCTGTATCACGATCGAAGCCGTGATATAGGGCATGATACCGAGAGCAAAGATAGAGGCCTGTGCGAATGCACCGCCAGAGAACATATCAAGCAACTGCATCAAGCCGCTCTTCTCAGTGAACTCAGCCATAGCATTGAGCTGACCGGGATTGATACCCGGCAGCACAATGTAACAGCCAAGGCGGTAAACTACCACCAACAGGAAGGTCAGGACGAGACGCTTGCGCAGCTCCTCAATTGTCCAGATGTTTTTTAAGGTTTGAATAAATCTCATCGGGTTTAGAGTTTATTGACCGTGCCACCGGCGGCTACGATTGCTTTCTCAGCGCTGGCCGAGAAAGCGTTGGCCTCGACATCGATCTTGTGATTGAGCGCACCGTTTCCTAATACCTTCACGAGCTGCTTCTTTCCGATGAAGCCAGCCTGACGCATTTCTTCGATGCCTATCTTTGTAAGGTTCTGAGCCTCGGCCAGAGAGTCAAGTTGACCAAGATTTACAGCCTTATACTCAACACGGTTGATGTTCTTGAAACCAAACTTCGGAAGACGGCGCTGAAGGGGCATCTGACCACCTTCAAAACCTATCTTGCGGCTATAGCCTGAACGTGACTTCGCGCCCTTGTGACCGCGAGTTGATGTCCCGCCCTTGCCCGAACCGGGACCGCGGCCTATGCGAGTAGAACGCTTTGTAGCGCCCACTGCGGGTTGTAAGTTGCTTAAATCCATTTTCTTCTATTTTAGGCTTTGGTTACCTCTACGAGGTGACTTACTTTTGTTACCATTCCCATCACTGAAGGAGTGTCCTCCTTGATTACAGTGTGGTTCATCTTCTTCAAGCCGAGTGCGTCAAGCGTACGTTTCTGTATCGCGGGACAGTTGATACGGCTCTTGATTTGCTTAATCTTTATCTGTGCCATGGTGTGTCAGTAGATTTGGGTTGGTTTAACCTTTGAATACTTGTTCTACCGAAATGCCGCGGTTCTGGGCTACTGTTGCAGGCGAGCGCATCTCGTCGAGCGCTGCAATGGTAGCCTTCACAAGGTTGTGGGGATTGGATGATCCCTTACTCTTGGCAAGCACGTCGGTGATACCAACACTCTCGAGCACGGCACGCATAGCACCACCGGCCTTTACACCGGTACCGTGCGAAGCGGGCTTGAGAATGATGCGAGAGCCGCCAAATTTGGCAACCTGCTCGTGTGGTATGGTTCCCTTGTGTACAGGAACCTGTATAAGATTCTTCTTGGCAGCTTCCACGCCCTTGGCGATAGCAGCTGTGACCTCATTGGCCTTTCCCAGACCCCAGCCTACGATACCGTTCTCGTTACCTACTACTACGATGGCTGCAAAGGTGAATGTGCGTCCTCCCTTGGTAACCTTGGTTACACGGTTGATGGCCACAAGACGATCCTTAAGCTCTATGTCGTTGGTCGATTTTACTCTGTTATTTCTCTTTGCCATGATGCTTAAAATTTAAGACCGCCCTCACGAGCTGCGTCGGCTAATGATTTAACACGACCGTGGAAAAGATATCCGTTACGGTCAAACACTACTTCAGTGATGCCGGCTGCCTGTGCCTTCTGGGCTATGGCGGCGCCTACCTTGGCGGCAATCTCACACTTGGTGCCTTCCTCAATTCCCTTGGACGAGGTTGCTACAAGAGTCTTGCCGGCCAGGTCGTCGATGAGCTGTACGTATATCTGCTTATTGCTGCGGAAGACAGTCATGCGGGGACGCTCGGCGGTACCTGATATTTTACCGCGTATGCGGGTCTTGATCTTATTTCTGCGTTCTATCTTGGTTAACATAGTTCACTAATTTTTATTTGGCACCAGCCGATTTACCAGACTTGCGACGAATAACCTCGCCGACAAACTTAATACCTTTACCCTTGTAAGGCTCGGGCTTGCGCAGTGAGCGTATCTTGGCGCAAACCTGACCGAGAAGCTGCTTGTCGTCGCTTTCCAGGATGATGAGCGGGTTCTTGTTACGCTCGGTCTTGGCTTCTACCTTAACCTCGTTGGGGAGCTTGATGTAGATGGCATGTGAGAAACCGAGTGCCAGCTCCAGAACCTGTCCGGTTGCTGTGGCACGGTAACCTACACCTACAAGCTCCATCTCCTTACGGTAACCTGTCGATACTCCTACTACCATGTTGTGGATAAGAGCACGATAGAGACCGTGCTGGGCACGATGCTCGCGGTCGTCGCTGGGACGGGTTATTACTACATGGTTATCCTCAACCTTGACGGTAAGGTCGGGGTTTACTGTCTG
Source organism: Clostridiales bacterium (assembly GCA_023666645.1). Classification (GTDB taxonomy): domain Bacteria; phylum Bacteroidota; class Bacteroidia; order Bacteroidales; family Muribaculaceae; genus JAAVFS01. The sequence goes on along the minus strand of JAMPBP010000013.1, from coordinate 7,002 downwards.
TGTCAGTTCTCCCTTGGGGCCCTTTACTGTTACAGTGTTGTTGTCAACCTTGACTGTGACACCTGCGGGAATCTCGATGGGGGCTTTTCCTATTCTTGACATTGTTATTTCCTCCAATCTTTAATTAGTAAACATAACACAATACCTCACCACCGATCTTCAGCTCGGCAGCTTTCTTGTTGGTCATTACTCCCTTTGATGTCGACAGGATGGCGATACCGAGTCCGTTCAATACACGGGGCATGTCTTTGTAGCCGGTGTACTGACGAAGACCCGGACGCGATACACGCTTCAAATTCTTGATGGCGTTTACGCGATCCACGGGATCATACTTGAGCGCTATTTTGATAACGCCTGCGGGGGTCTCACCCTCTATAAACTTATAGTTAAGTATATAGCCTTGTTCAAAAAGAATCTTAGTGATTTCTTTCTTCAAGTTTGAGGCGGGAATCTCAACAACACGGTGGTTGGCTTTGATAGCATTCCTCAATCTTGTAAGATAATCTGCTATAGGATCTGTCATTGTTAGTAAGGTTTAAATTGATTGGGAATATCCCAACAATATTTAATTCTCTCTGTTTATTCTTTGTTTGGTTGCTGTGTTGACGCTCAATTGAGCTTGACGATGGTAGCAGTACAGAGTGATTTACCAGCTTGCCTTCTTCACACCGGGGATAAGACCGGCCGATGCCATCTCACGGAACTGGATACGGGAAATGCCAAACTGGCGAATGTATCCTTTGGGACGGCCTGTGATGCTGCAACGGTTGTGAACACGAATGGGATTGCTGTTCTTGGGAAGCTTCTGAAGAGCCTGTGCGGCCTGGAAGGCCTCGTAGCGGTTCTCCTCGTTTACACCCGAGTTTACAATCTTTTTCAGTTCAGCGCGCTTAGCGGCATACTTTGCTACCAGCTTCGCACGCTTTACCTCGCGGGCTTTCATTGATTCTTTTGCCATAGGACTGTCTTGCTTTATTTTGCGTTCTTAAACGGTAAGCCAAACTGTTTGAGCAGTGCAAAACCCTCCTCGTCGGTATTAGCCGTGGTGACGAAGGTGATGTTCATGCCCAGGAGCTTGCTGATGTTGTCAATGTTGATCTCAGGGAAGATAATCTGCTCGGTGATACCTAATGTATAGTTACCACGACCATCGAGCTTGCCCTCGATGCCCTTGAAGTCACGGATACGGGGCAATGCCACACGTATCAGACGCTCCAGGAACTCGTACATGCGCTCACGACGAAGTGTCACACGTACACCGATAGGCATCTTTTTACGTACCTTGAAGTTTGAGATATCCTTGCGCGACAGTGTAGGAACTGCTTTCTGGCCGGTGATCGCCGTGAGCTCGTTGATTGCTGTCTCGATGATCTTCTTGTCCTGTGTTGCCTCGCCCAAGCCCTGGTTGATAACAATCTTCTCGAGGCGGGGTACCTGCATGACAGTAGTATAGTTGAATTCCTTGGTCAGGGCAGGAACAATGCGCTCCTGATAGTCCTTTTTCAGAGTTGTTGTGCTCATTACTTAATCTCCTCTCCTGATTTTTTAGAATAACGTACTGTCACACCCTTGTCGTTCTTGCGTGTGCCCACACGGGTGGGTTTGCCGCTCTTGGGATCGATAAGGCTGAGATTTGAAATGTGAATGGGAGCCTCCATCTTTATGATGCCTCCCTGGGGATGCTTGGCGCTGGGCTTGCAGCTCTTGCTGACGATGTTCACACCTTCAACAATAGCACGACCCTTGGTAGCGAGCACTGACAGCACGCGACCGGTCTTGCCGCGATCCTCGCCGGCAAGAACATAAACGGTATCACCCTTTTTTATGTGTAGTTTGCTCATTTTGGGTTTCTATGTTTCTTTATTTAATTTAAAGTACCTCGGGGGCCAGTGAAACAATCTTCATGTTGGTGGCACGAAGCTCACGTGCTACGGGGCCGAAGATACGGGTTCCGCGCAACTCACCTGCATTGTTGAGCAGCACGCACGCATTGTCATCAAAGCGTATGTAAGAACCGTCGGGACGACGTATCTCTTTCTTTGTGCGCACTACAACGGCCTTCGATACAGTGCCCTTCTTTACGTCAGATGAAGGAATGACACTCTTCACTGATACAACGATAATGTCGCCTACTGAGGCATAACGGCGACCGGTGCCGCCAAGAACATGGATGCATAATGCCTCCTTTGCGCCACTGTTGTCGGCTACGGTTAAACGTGATTCGGTCTGTATCATATCTTATTTTACTTTTTCAATGATTTCAACTAAACGCCATCTCTTGGTCTTGCTCAAGGGACGGGTCTCCATCAGGCGTACTGTATCGCCAACGCTGCACTCATTATTCTCATCGTGGGCGTGATACTTCTTTGACTTGTTCACAAACTTACCATAAATGGGGTGTTTTTCCTTCCATTTAATGGTGACTGTGATAGTCTTGTCACCCTTGTTGCTCGATACAACCCCAATGCGCTCTTTTCTTAAGTTTCTCTTTTCCATTTCCTTGGGGATTATTTATTATTTAGTTCGCGTTGACGCAACTCTGTCTTCACGCGTGCTATCATCTTGCGGTCCAGTGTAATCTTGGCTGGATTCTCAAGCGGGGTAACTGCGTGATTGGCTTTCTGCTGCATGTAAGCCTTCTCCATCTCAGCAAGGCGCTCCTTCAAGTCGCCCGTGCTCATCTCCTTGATTTCTTCTTTCTTCATAGCGGTTTACACGTTTTGAGTGGGGTCATAGTCGCGACGTACGACAAACTTGGTGGTCACAGGCAGTTTCTGGGCAGCCAGACGCAGTGCCTCCTTTGCTATCTCATAGCTTACGCCCTCGACCTCGATAATCATGCGACCGGGAGTCACAGGGGCTACAAAGCCTTCGGGTGAACCTTTACCTTTACCCATACGTACCTCGGCAGGCTTCTTTGTGATGGGCTTATCAGGGAAGATGCGGATCCAGATTTGTCCCTGACGCTGCATATAACGTGTCACAGCTACACGGGCGGCTTCGATTTGACGACCGGTAATCCATTTTGATTCCAAGGTCTTGATGCCAAACGAACCGAAGGCCAGCTGGTTGCCACGCTGAGCATTGCCCTTCATGCGACCCTTTTGCTGACGACGAAATTTAGTTTTTTTCGGTTGTAACATTGTGGTGTTTCAATTAATGGTTAACGGTTGTTGTTATTGTTCTTGCGAAAACCGCCGCGACGGAATCCTTCTCCACCTCGGGGAGCACGTGTCTCCTTGGTATTGTTGGCAAACTGGGGAGCGAGGTCACGCTTGCCGTAAACCTCACCACGGCATATCCAAACCTTAACACCCAGCACACCAACCTTGGTGTGAGCCTCGACGAGTGCATAATCAATATCGGCACGGAGTGTGTGCAGGGGAGTGCGACCCTCCTTGAACATCTCGCTACGTGCGATTTCAGCACCATTGAGACGACCTGAGATCTGTACCTTGATACCCTCGGCACCGGCACGCATGGTCGATGCGATAGCCATCTTGATGGCACGGCGATAGGCAATCTTGCCCTCTACCTGACGTGCGATGTTGGTTGCTACGATTACGGCATCAAGCTCGGGACGCTTAACCTCATAGATATTGATCTGTACATCCTTGTCGGTGATCTTCTTGAGCTCCTCTTTGAGCTTGTCGACCTCCGAGCCACCCTTGCCAATGATGAGGCCGGGACGCGATGTGCAAACGGTGATTGTAACAAGCTTCAATGTGCGCTCGATTACAATGCGTGATACGCTGCACTTGGCAAGACGCACATTAAGATACTTACGCAACTTTGAGTCCTCCAACAGGGTCTCTCCGTACTTCTTTCCTCCATACCAGTTGGAATCCCAACCACGTATTACGCCTAAACGGTTGCTGACCGGATTAACTTTCTGTCCCATTTCTTACTTAGACTCTTTAGTGTTATTAGCGATAGTATCTACAATCAATGTAACGTGGTTGGAACGCTTGCGTATGCGGTAACCACGGCCCTGAGGAGCTGTGCGCAGACGCTTCAACATCGGTGCACAGTTCACGAATATTGTGCTGATGTAGAGCTCGCCGTCCTCGGCTTTTCTCTCATTCTTAGCCTCCCAGTTGGCAATGGCCGAACGCAGGAGCTTCTCTACACGTGCAGCGGCCTCCTTATTGGAGAACTTGAGGATACCGAGCGCGCGATTTACCTCCTTGCCACGCACGAGGTCGGCAACGAGACGCATTTTACGGGGCGATGTGGGAACATTGGTGAGCTTTGCAAACGCGATGTTCTTAAGCTCAGCTTTCCTTGCATCGGCTGAATTTCTTTTTCTTACACCCATTTTATCTTAATTCTTTTATTATCAAAATTATTTATAAACAGGGCCTCAATTATTTTTTCTTGTTACCACCATGACCACGGAATGTACGTGTGGGAGCGAACTCACCAAGCTTGTGACCTACCATGTTCTCGGTTACGTAAACAGGAATAAACTTGTTACCGTTATGAACTGCAAAAGTGTGTCCCACAAATTCAGGCGCAATCATAGATGCGCGGCTCCAGGTCTTGATAACCTGCTTCTTGCCACTCTCTTCCATTGCCGAGACTTTCTTTTCCAGCTTCACGCTGATAAATGGGCCTTTTTTTAATGAACGACTCATAATTAAATGTCTTTATCAGATTACTTTTTTCTACGATCGATAATGTACTTCGACGAGCTCTTCTTGGGCGAGCGTGTCTTGAGACCTTTCGCATACAGACCCTTGCGTGAACGGGGATGTCCACCTGACTGACGACCTTCGCCACCACCCATGGGGTGATCGACAGGGTTCATGACAACACCACGGTTGTGGGGACGACGTCCGAGCCAACGTGAACGGCCGGCCTTGCCCGAGCTCTCCAGTGAGTGCTCGCTGTTGCCTACCACACCGATGGTTGCCTTGCATGCTGCGAGAACTTTGCGGGTCTCACCCGAAGGTAATTTGATAATGGCATAGTCACCTTCTCTCGAAGTCAACTGAGCGAATGTGCCGGCCGAACGTGCCATAAAGGCTCCCTGGCCGGGACGAAGCTCGATGTTGTGGATTACGGTACCTACGGGAATTTTGCTCAAGGGGAGGGCGTTGCCTACCTCGGGAGCTGCGTCGGGACCGCTCACAACCTTCATGCCTACTTCTAAGCCGTTGGGTGCAATGATATAAGCTTTTGCTCCGTCTACATAGTAAAGCAGGGCGATGTGAGCTGAACGGTTGGGATCATACTCGATCGACTTTACTACTGCGGGTACACCGTCTTTGTTTCTCTTAAAGTCTATGATACGGTATTTGCGTTTGTGTCCACCACCAAGGTAGCGGGTGGTGAGATGACCTTCGGCATTACGGCCGCCGGTGCTTTTTTTACCGACTGTAAGAGATTTCTCAGGCGTGGTAGCAGTGATCGTACCTTTAAATACGCCTATAATCTTGTGTCTTTGCCCCGGTGTTGTGGGCTTGAATTTTCTTACTGCCATTTTATTTAAATATTGCTATAGAGGTCTATTGTCTGACCCTCACCTACTGTGATGAAGGCCTTCTTGTAACCATTGGTCTTGCCACGGAGCAAGCCACTCTTGGTGTAACGCGACTTGTTCTTGCCACGTACTACTGCTGTGTTTACATTAACAACCTTAACCCCGTAGAGCTGCTCAACAAGCGCCTTGATCTGGTACTTGTTGGCGTCACCCGAAACACGGAAGGTGTAGCGGTTGAGCTTGTCGGTGAGCTTGGTTGCTTTCTCGGTAACGATGGGCTGTATTGTGATATCCATTGTTAGTTTTCCTTTCCTGTGCTGGTTTAAAGTTTATTAATGACTTCAAGGCCACTCTCGGTAACGAGAAGGGCTTTGTTATTCATCACAGCATATGTGTTCAGATCACCGGCTGCCATGACAGAGGTGTTCGGAACATTTCGCGATGACAAATATACGTTTTTATCTTGACCTGCTAAAACCAACAGAGTCTTTAAACCGTCGACTTTAAGATTTTTTGCAAAATTTATATAATTTTTAGTCTTCGGTGCGTCAAATGTAAAGTCTTCGACTACTACAATCTGGTTTTCCTGAGCTTTCAAGGCAAGAGCTGAACGACGAGCGAGCTGCTTGAGTTTCTTGTTGAGCTTGAAACGGTAGTCACGGGGACGGGGACCGAATACACGGCCACCACCTACAAGAACAGGTGAATTGATATCACCGATACGGCTGCCGCCGCCACCCTTCTGCTTGTGAAGCTTACGGGTTGAACCTGAAACTTCGCTACGCTCTTTCGACTTGTGTGTGCCCTGACGCTGGTTGGCGAGGTACTGCTTTACATCGAGATAAATGGCGTGCTCGTTGGGGTCGATGGCAAATATCTCATCGTTCAACACAGCCTTGCGGCCGGTATCTTCTCCTTTAATATTGTATATTGCGAGTTCCATTATTTCTCAATTAATACGATTGAACCTTTACATCCGGGTATAGAACCCTTAATCATCATCACGTTATGTTCGGGGATAACCTTTACAACCTTGAGGTTTTGTACGGTTACGCGCTCATTACCGGTCTGACCGGCCATACGCATGCCCTTGAACACCTTTGCGGGGTAAGAACATGCACCGATTGAACCGGGTGCACGAAGGCGGTTGTGCTGACCATGGGTCGACTGACCTACGCCACCAAATCCATGACGTTTTACAACACCTTGGAAACCTTTACCCTTGGAGGTACCTACAATGTCGACAAAGTCGTTGTCGTTGAAGAAGTCGACACTGATGGTGTCACCGAGCTTGTAGTCTCCTTCAAATCCTTGGAACTCGGCCAAGTGGCGCTTGGGCTCTACTCCGGCTTTCTTGAAGTGGCCGAGCTCGGGCTTGGTGAGGTGCTTCTCCTTCTCTTCCTGGAAACCAAGCTGAAGGGCTGCATAGCCGTCTTTCTCCACTGTCTTTACCTGAGTAACAACACAAGGACCTACTTCGATAACAGTGCACGGAACATTCTTTCCGTCGGCACTGA
>JAMPBP010000012.1 GCA_023666645.1 Clostridiales bacterium | reverse complement strand
ACATCATTCTCGGCCGGGAATTACAGCAGCGGGTACTGTCGGGGATTCTCACCCCGTTCCCTTTCAAGCCCGATTCATATGCATCTCCATGCACAACGGGCACTATTCCGGGCACAAAGTTACGGACTATTTTTAAAATAGCAAAGCAAACCCCGACAAACTCTGATAAACTCCTGTGAATAGGTTGTTAACGTGCTGTTGTATAAATTGTTACTTATTATGGGCGTCATATGCATCAATGAGCATATTCCGACTTTTGACCGATAGTTGGTGGTTTCATTTTGTTTAGAGATGTGAAAAGCAGGGCGCGAGATTGAGAATGTCGCGCTCTGCTCTGGATTGGTGAATGATATTTCTGATTAACGGTTGAAAATGTACACCTGGAAGGTGTTGGGAGCTATTGTGGTGCTGTAGCTCTTGCCGTTGAACTCGATTGGAGCCTCGGTGGGTGCCAAGCGGTCGGGTTCATCGAGGGTGTTCTCGGCTATGGGATCGTCACTGGTGAAGGTGATTACCTTGCCACCGTTGATTGTCTGTTTCTTTTTCAGGCCGTTGAAGTTGATATCGAGGGTCTGGGCTTCGTTGCCGGTGTTGGCTACCTTGATTATTACGGTATTGTCGTTGGTGTCGGCTACCGCGCTGGCAAAAAGTCCGTTCTGGCCTTCGGCTCCGGTGATGGGCTTGCCGTCCATTGTGAGTTTCAGGACGTTGGTACCCTTGTTCTGGGCATATAGTTGCTGCACGTAGTAGCTGCATGTAGGCATCGAGCGCAGGTTGTCAAACCATATCATGTCGGGGCGCCATTGCCAGCCCTCTATGTGGGCAAAGAGTGGGGCATAGGTGGCCATTTCAACAAGGTCGGCGTTGCGCTCCAGGCCGGTCATGAATGCTGCTTCAAGAAGAGCGGCATTATAATGGTTCCATTTCTTTCCTTTGCCATGGCAAGCGTATTCACCGGCAAATACCTTGGGGCCCTTGCGGTCGTAGTTGTCATATCGTGCTCCCTGTGACAGGAACCATTTCTCGGGACGGTAGAAGTGCTCGTCGACAAGGTCGGCTCCAAGACGGCGCATCTCGGGCCACAGGTAGTCAAACTGCTTGCCCTCGCTGTCGGGACCCGACGAACCGACAATCTTAATCTCGGGGTGCTTCTGGCGCAATACTTTGACAAATGGTTCAAGCCTCTCGGGGTAGATGCTGTCCCATTGTTCGTTGCCTATGCCTATGTATTTCATGTTGAAGGGATCGGGGTGTCCCATCTCGGCACGCAGGGCTCCCCAGCGGGTATCGGTTCCACCGTTGGCAAACTCGATGAGGTCGACGGCGTCCTGAATGAACGTGTTGAGTGAGTCCAGAGGAATCTGGTGATTCTTGTCGTTCTGGAACTGGCACACGAGGCCTACATTGAGAATAGGCAAGGGCTCAGCCCCAATCTCCTCGGCCAGTTGGAAATATTCATAGAATCCAAGACCGTAGCTCTGGAAATAGTCGGGGAAAAAACGGTGGCGGAATGTGTAGTGCCAGCGGTTCTCATTGGTGGGACGGTTCTCGACCGGCCCCACAGTCTGTTTCCACTGGTAGCGTGTGTCGGGGTCGGTACCTTCCACGATGCAACCGCCGGGGAAACGTAACACGCCGGGATTGATATCTTTAAGCAGTTGTGCAAGGTCGGCACGCAAGCCGTTTTCGTGTCCGTTGAAAGTGTTGGAGGGAAAGAGCGAAATGTGCTCCAGGTCACAGGCCACTTCGGGGCGGTCGAGGAATATGCGCAATTGTGCTTTCTCCTGGGTCTCGCCGGCTTTGATGGTTGCTGTATATTTGGTCCAGGTGTCGGAGGTAATCTCCACTGTAGTGTTGCCAATCACCTGTGACTCGCCCATGGAGCGGGGATTGGTGAGCTCAACCCTTATCTTGGCGGGCTTGCCCGGTTTTACGGTGCGGGCCCACACGCTGAAACGGTAGGTGGAATCTTTGTGAACGCCTATTCCAAAGTAGCCCTCATTGGCCAGACCTGTATATTTGTCATGATGACCTGACGGTGATAGTCTCACATAGTGTGGGTTGCGATCGAATGGACCATCGTCCTTAAGCTCAATTTTGCCATATGTGTCCCAGCCCATGAACGACTGTGGAAACTCAAACGATCGGTTTTTTACAAGTTCGGCATATAGGCCACCATCGGCAGCATAGTTGATATCCTCAAAGAAGAGACCATACATTGTGGGCTGAATCGGGGCTCCAAGTTTTGCTACATTGACGTCAAACGTATTGTTCGCTCCCCACATGGCAAGCGTCATGGCACCTGCCGCAGTAGTTGTCAATAACGATTTAAGGTTCATAAATGTAATATAAGTGAGTATAAATTAGAATCTTGCTTGGCTATAATCTGATTTAGGGCAAAGGTACAAATAATAAGTTGTAAACTCAACTTCATTTCCCACCCCGAAGGATAATAAATGTTAACAACCGCTATGCACAAAAAAAGTGGAATGCAACATTGTCCTTGCACTCCACCATTTTTGTATTTATCTCTTGCTATCGTAAGCAAGGTTGACAATCATGTTAGAACTTGTAGCCTACCGAGAGAACTATATTGTTGTTCTTGTTATCAACCTTGGCGATGGGTCCATGTACCCAGTTTCCGGTGCCGTTCTCGTTGAACGAAGAGAAACCGTGCCATGTCGACGAGGTTTTCTTGTATACATAGGCTGCATCGATGTAAAATCCTCCCGTACGGTATCCGAGTCCGAATGTTATGTAGTCGGTGCCTTTGTTGAATGTGTAGGCCGGATTGGTACCGGCAGTCGAGACGTAGCAGTTGTTGTCGCCGTTGTTATAAGCTTTGTCGACCGATGTAGTCGAGGTGCTGTAGCCGGCGCGCAAGCTCAGTTGGGGAGTCACGCGGAATTCAGCACCGAGTCGCAGAGTGTTGGTGGGTTTGTAATAGGCCTTTATATCATCACAGGTAGCCTGGTCTTTCTCGTAGTCGCCATAATAGCCGGGTATTGATACCGACATGTTGTCAAATGCCTTGTACTCATAGTCAGCGCTGATGATGAATCGACCGTCAATGACACCGGCTGCGCTTGCTATTAATCGCCATGGCGATTTCATGTGCCAGTCATAGTAGGCATCCTCCGAGTAGTACTGACCGTTGTTGGATTGCGTTGGATTGCCCTGTGGATCAAGCTGCCACCCATAGCTGTAGTCGATTGTGCTTGCATAGTGGGTCGACAGATTGTACCATGTGGGGGTGTGGATTGCGAGTCCGAAACGCAATTCGTTGATAGGTTTTACAATCACGCCAAATTTCATGTTGAATCCATTACCGGTTGTATTGCTGTAGTTGCGCAACCCGTAGTAGGCATTACCGGGGACGATATAGTCCTGCTTGTCGTCATAGACATCGGCGTCGTCAAGCTCTTCGTCGTAGAATGAATCCTGGGTCATGCTGATATCGGTGATTCCGAATGCCACGCCCCAATATAGGGTGTTCATGATATTTCCGGCAAAGTTGATCGAGTACTCGTCGACATAGCCACGCTCACGCGTTGAGAACTCGGCATTGCCTTGAGTTGTGCCGGGTACCCACAGGCCGTTGTACGAACCATTGGCACCGCTGGGCGAAATCATATAGCTGTTATAGGCCATGATACTCATCCAGTCGGCGTCAGAGTCAAGGAACGGATTGTATTTATCAGTCTCTCCGAGCTTATCGGTCGAGTATCCATTGGAAAAATTGGCAACATAGTTTGACATTGAAGTGTTGAGGGCACCTATGCGTCCGCGATAGGCGCGGTCAAACGAAGCCGCCCTGTTGTAGCTTACACCCCATGAGAATACAGGCATTGTCTCGCTGTCGAGTCTTATTGAGCCTATATAGCCCACATTGTTGCAGTAAGCGTGGGTCTTGTTCCATGTCGACTCGCCGGCACCGGCATTGGTTGTCGACGATGTCATGTTGATGTCGAGAGTGACTCCTATCTCGCTGCTGCGGTACACGCCTACACCGGCGGGATTTTGTGTCATTGTCGACAGGTCGCCGCCCAATGCTCCGAAGGCTCCAGCCATTGACATAAAGCGGGCTGTGCCTCGCAGGTCACTCTGTGACAGATTGTAGGGATCGATTGCCGATTGAGCCAGTGCTACCATGGGCAAGGCTGTCATTGCAGCCAATAATATATTCTTTTTCATTGTGTGTGAAATATCAATCGTTATGTTACTGTATATGGCCAAAATCTGTTATCAGTGACGACCTGAGCGACCTCCTCCTGAGCGGCCACCACCGCCACCGCCCGACCGGCTGCCGCCGCCAAAGCTGCCACCGCCCGACCGGCTTCCACCGGTGCTCCATGACGAGCCGCTGTTGCGTGAGCCACTGTTGCGTGAGCCACTGTTCCAGTTGCTATTGCTGTTGCTGTTGCTTGATGGGGTTGTGTTGCGGTGGTTGTTCACTCGCGATCCTCCTACCTGAGTGTTGTTGCGATGACCGCTTGAACTGGGATTGACGCTGTTGGTGTTGACCGACGACGGACGACGTCCGGCGGCATTGACACGTGAACCCGGAACGGTTGTTCCGTTTACATTTCCATTCCCGTAGTTATGACCACGGTTTCCTCCGCCATAAATGCTGTTGCCAGGACGGCGTCCGGGCACAGAAGGGGTCACTCCACCTTGACTGTGTGGGCGCGATGCTCCCGGCGATGATGGACGCCAGCCGCCTCCCCAGCCCCATGATGGACCATGTCCGGGACCCGGGTGCCAGCCTCCGCCCCAGGAAGGACCCCAACCCCATGAGGGTCCCCAGCTCCACGATGGGCCCCAGCCCCATGACCAGCTCCATGACGGGCCCCAACCCCATGACCATGAGGGTGAATACCACGGGTCATACCAGCTGTAACGCCAGGGTGAGTACCAACCGCTATACCAGCCTGTGTACCACGGACTCCATGCACCACCGTAGTACCAGGGGTCGACGACATTGATGTTGACAACAGTGGTGGGATCGGCCTGTTGGGTCGAGGCATAGTAATACTCTTGCAGGTCGGGGTCGTTGCTCTCGGCGATGATATCGGGATTTGAGAACCGTTCGATGCGTCGGGTATTGGAGAAGTCGCCTCTTGTCAACTGCTCGAGCGATATGGAATCGGTCTGCTCCTTGCCGGTGGGATTGACAGTGTAACGACGGTTGTATTCATCGATATCGCGGTTGCTGCCGCTGTTCACTGTGTATGTATCGGCTGCAGGATAATCGGCAAACGGTTGTTGAGAGGGTATATAATTGCTCTTTGCGACAGTTTTTGCACGCTCGAGCGCCTTGGCCTCCTTTTCCTTCTTGGCTTTGGAAGCATCGTAATAGATATCGTCGTCATAGTAGCTCTGGGCCTGAACTGAAAGCGTTGAGGCTGTGAAAACCATGGCGAGGAATCCTAATGTTGTTTTGAGCGTTCTGTTCATAGTCTTTTTCTCCTATAATAGTGTATACTTAAAACATGTGTGTGTCGCGTTGTTTACGACTGCTGTCTACAAATATAAGCAAAAATTGGTCACATTGCCAAACTTTTAGAATAAAAATTGACTTTATGACCAATCATTTCCACATTTAGCTTATTGGCCGATGCTGTCAAGCAATCCTGCTGACTCTTATTCCGCTGTATCCTTGCCGGGCTTGATGTCGTAGGCCATGGAGCATACGATGAATCCCCAGTATACGAATGCCAGTGCGGTGAGGAAGCTTACCATGTTGAGCTCCTGCATGTAACCTCCCAAGGCGAAGAATATGGCGACGGCTATCAACAGGATTCCGTTGACAAGATAAAGCCACCACCCTTTGTAATGTTTACCGGTGAATGCACGCGCAATTGCCATGATGCCTCCATAGGCAAATATCAGCGCGAGGAAGTAAGGTACAACCGCTTCGGCCAGAAACAGATTGCTCACCATCATGAAGCCAATGAAGATGTCAATGACTCCACCTGCAAGCCACCACCCCCAGCCGCGAGGCCGGTTGCGTCCGGCCGAGACGCACAGTTGTACGATGCCAAACGCAATAAGCAACCAGCCAAATAGCAAAGAGGCTACTGCAAAGCCTGCTGCCGGCCAAAACCAATAGGCAAAGCCGCCTATGATAAGCAGGATGCCCATAATCAATAGCAACCACCAATTTTTTGATGTGCCGAAATAGTTGAAATCGTGTGTTTTCATAAGAGTATGATTTAGTTAGTTTTTCTTTTTTTAATTTATAAACAATTTTCAACCTAAAAAGTTGGGGGTCACGGTTTTTTGTGTGATGTGTCGGCGTGTATCGCCATGCAAGCCATAGACGGTATGGTATGTTATTGAATGATGTTAAATGGTGTCTGGGTGTGTTGAAATAATAGCAAAAATGAGGTAATGGTAATATTTTATTATTGAAAATTTGGTTAAAATTACAATTTGTTATATATTTGCACCCGGTTAGCATTCTATTGCTATAAGTATTTCTTTTATCACTATCTAATAACGAATAATTGACAATCTATTTTCGTTGAAATGCCTGTTGCGCTCGAGATGGGTGCGCAGGCGTTTTTTTTACTTTGAGCTCTTATGATTTTTAACCGCCATTTAATAAATTTAATCCAAAACCTAAATGTTTCATCGCTGAAGCAAATAAATTACATGTTGACTTGGTAATTTTACTGAAATTTAATACCTTTGCACTTCAATTTGGAAAATCAATTTATTTCGTTTTTAAACTGTTGATACATAAACCTCTAAGCGTAGTGGTGATTTTTCTGAAAATAGAGCGAGAGGAAAACTGTATCAGTGCTAACCAATTATTTACATAGTTACATGACGAATTTTTACTTTAAACCACTTCTTTTGTCAGTTGCTTTGTCGGCATCGGCGCTATGTTCAAGCGCTGCCGGGAATCAGCGCCAGGCATTGAAGCACGATCTCACAAATTACCGTTATCGTGTTGAATCGAGTGCTGCTTTCAACAACACTGGGCGAGAGCTCAAGAGAGAACAGTTGAATCAGCTTATGTATGGCAATGACTGCCGTTTTAAACGCGCGTCGGCCAACGCGTTGTCCGACGGTACAGCAGCTCCGGTACCGGTACATACCCAGGGTCCCAGCGAGCAGATTGTTGATCTCGACGCTCCTGACGGCCAGTTGTGGTACAGTACAGCCGAGATGAAGTATGACATTATCCCGGCTCATGATGATGTGTATTTCGAAGACAAGATTTTGCGGGAATTCAGTTTTACTATCTATGACTTCGATTTCAATGTCATAGGAGTTGTGAAGGACCGTATGGAATATCGTGATGACGAGGTGCGTACCGTAATGTGTGAGGTGTCGCCTGTCATTACCCGAAATTTCTTCAATGATACTGACGATATCGAGGTCGTGATTGCATTTGCTGTCAATGCCGAGGAAGGTGTGAACCATTATCGCTCGGTGGTGTATAGCCTCGATGGTGAAAAGGATGAGGAGGGCTACGATAAGCCGATCATGTCCTACGAAGCCTTGATTGGTGACGTTGCCGAGGGGCCCCGCACTCCCGATGGTAAGGATAATTTCTATATCTCGTTTTCAGAGGATACTACTGTCGATGTCAACCCCGATGACCTTCCCAAGGTTGAGGAGGGTGATGATACCGATTGGAGTTTCTGGGAATATCTCTGCTCGCAAGGTGTGAGATTCACCATATACGGCCCGGCCCATGGTGAGGCTCAACCACGCAAGCTTTTCAGCAAGACAATGCCGCTCATCAAGCTTCCCGGTGACCAGCAGTACACCCCATTCATGCTGTCGGTTGTCAACGATGGAAAGGTATACTTCGTTCAGTCGGAGTATAAGGATACATTCTATAACCCCTATAGCAATCCTTTTGACGAGTCGATGTCAATGAAGCAGGAGAATGAGTTGATTGTCAATTTCTATCTTGCCGGCAATGACAAGGTAGTTCTTGACCACACCACAACAATCAAATTCCAGAAAGATGATTCGGCCGAGGCACTTGCCTGCTATCATGGTATCGGAACAATGCGTTACCGTCAGGATATTGATTTCACACACTTCGGCGGTGACAAGCCGGCGCTCTTTGTCACCAAGGACAACTATGTAGTGGGCAGCGATGATGCCTACGTAAGTTCATATTATGTCTATGATGGCGATGGAAATAAACTCAAGACTCTTTTTGAAGGAGCTGAGAGCACTATGTCGCTTGCCGATATCGAAGGGCAGGAGCCACAGCAAGTCTTTGTGCGGCTCGAAGGTTCATACTACCGCTTCTATTTCGTAGACCTTGTGTCGGGCAAGACGGTAAATACATTCACAAACAACTTCTACATTGAGGAAGTTGACGACTTTGAGCTCCTGTATGCCAACATGGACCGCTTTGCTGAGAACGGTACCTACAAATATGCCATCGAGCTGCGTATGCCGTCGGTCGATGAAAATGACCACGACATAATGCGCATCATGTGGCTCAACAACAAAGCCGAGTATGAGCGCATAGACATGATCGACATGGGAACAAATGTGACCTATGCCCAGAGCTATCTTTCGGCCACGACCCTCGACCCTAAGTTCTTTGACGATGACAACAACTTTGAATACCTTATCCTTATCAAGCGTGCCGTGTCTGAAACTATGAGCGAGGAACATCTGCTCGTAGGTAAAGCCATGTGTGAGGACTTCCCTGAGGGTAAGGATCTTCTCTCACTCGTTCCCGATGAGAAGAGGGGTATTCTGAACACTATCATTCCCGCGGCCTTCAAGAGTGGCAACCGTCTCACAGTTGGTTACTATGAAAAGACATCGGGAATGTATACTGTCGATTATTATGACTTGCCTCTGTATTCCGACAATTCAGGTATTGACAACATTGTCGATGAAGCTGCCGACAACGGTATTTCAATTGACAACGGTGTGGTTACCGCTTCAGGTGTCATAGAGGTCTATACCATGCAGGGTGCTCTGGCTGCCAAGGCGGTGTCAACGCTCGACTGCAACACTCTTGCAAATGGCCTCTATATTGTAAAGGCCGATGGAAAAGCTACTAAATTACTGATTAAATAATCCACAATATCACAATTCTATGAAGAGATTAAGCTCCTATGCTTTTCTGCTTCTCGCCATGTTGCTCGGCTCTCTGTCAATGAGTGCCGCTGTCACCACGACGATCAAGTGGGAAACACCCGGTTCGGTGAAAATCCAGACCGGAAGCATATCAGCTCCATTTGTCGAGCTCTCGGCCGACCAAACGGAGTATGTGTTTACAACCGAGTCAACTTTCGGCTATGTTTACGTTACAGCTGCCGACGGTTATTTCCTGGTCGACGGTATTCTTGAGGGAGGTACCCGCACATTTTCACCCAACAATGGACGCATTTCTATTTCGTGCAATTCCTCACTCAACAATGCTACTGTCAAGGTAAACTGTGTCAAACTTGAGCGTAACGATACATTCACCTTTAATGTTGA
The DNA here is from genome assembly GCA_023666645.1 of Clostridiales bacterium. Classification (GTDB taxonomy): domain Bacteria; phylum Bacteroidota; class Bacteroidia; order Bacteroidales; family Muribaculaceae; genus JAAVFS01. The sequence continues at coordinate 35,757 of JAMPBP010000012.1, read as the reverse complement.
GAATGGTGCCAAATTCATGAATGCAACGTTCACAAGTTCCAATTATCAGGTTGAGCTTGTCAACGGCACCAATTCGGTTCCTTTCAACCCGGCTATCGATAAGAATCTGCAGATTGTTCCCGATAATGGCGCATCAACTATTTTCAAGGTTGAATACAATGGCGCTCCCGTCGAGAAGTATAAATATGGCGAGCGCTGGACTATCAGTGAAGTTGCCGGAAACAGTACTGTCCAAGTCAGAGTATTTGAGAACGAAGAGCCAGTCATCAAGGATTGCACCTTGAAACTTGAATATGCCGAGGGTATGGAAGGTTGTCTGAATAATATCAGAAACGTGACCAAGAGCACATTTATACAGCCTGCTGATATCGTCGACAATACAATAACGGTTCTTTCAAATACCCATCTCTGGGTCAATCTCATCACCGATGACTATAATTACAGCAAGGTGCTTTTCAACGGTGTTGACATTACCGATAAACTTCAGAATGGAGGTTCCCGCGTTGACCTCACCATCGAGGAAGAGGAGAATGTGCTGAGGTTTGAAGGTGCTCCCAAAACCTACGATGATGTTGTGTTCAAGGGATACATATGCAATCCCGAAGGTGTGATTATCTCCAAAGGGCAATATGCAGGAAGTGACATAGCCGACCTCTCGGACGGAACAGCAGTAACATCTGATATCAATATTAAAGTTCAGGGCGTGTCATATACTCTTGAGGCTGCCAACACCAAAGCTTATGATCTGAATGTCAGCAGCAAGAAACCCTACCTATTCGTAGCTCCAGTCGATGGCTGGTATATCGACGTGGTTGCTGCCACTGAGGATGGACAGCTCTCACCTGTGAGCCCTATAACCGGAACAACTGATATCAAGGTCAACGAGTTCTATATCGTGGCCCGCAAGTTGGAAAAAAATGCCATGATGAAGGTCAATGTGGTGGGTTCAACCCAGACATTGCAACTGAGGGCGAGCGACACAAAGTCTCAGTTATGGTATAATCCTTCCAATCAGTATTCCCTCAAAGAAGGCGACAACGAGATTAACTTTGTGGGCCGTTATGACAATCCATTCAGTGTGAGGTCGTTTGCCGCGACTGAGCCTGTAGTGTTTGTAGATGACGCTCGTGTTGCAATTGATGAGGAATATGGTTGTTTTTACATAAATGCTTATGACGGTGGTAACAAGGAATACTATTCCACTGTCTATGTGAACACTACCGGTAAAATGCCTTCTCTCTCGGAAGTGACAATCGATAAGCCCGAAAGTGGCGTTGAGATTTTCCACTCTACAGCTCATATTGAGGCTAAGAAGGAAATTCTCACTCTCATGCGTGGTTCAGTAGTATATGTTAAACCTGCAAATGAAAAATATAATGTCACTGTAGGAACCACACTCGTATATGGCGTTGATGAGAATGGCGAGAACATCGGTCAACTCAATGCTTCGGGAGAAGTTGTCATAGCTGTCGACAAGGGCAAGATGACAATCAAGGTTGAGAAACGCAACGAAATTTCTACCTTCGATATCACCTCCACAGTTCCCGCCGAGGGTGCTGTAGTCAAGAGCATCAATCAGATTAAGGTCGTGACTCCCGTCATAGATGAGAACATGGAGAAAATGGTTGTCCCCAATATGGAAAAAATCACCGGGGTCATACTTCAGCGTGAGGGTGGGGAGCCTGTAGGCATCGTTGATATGGGTGAACCAGGCATGGCCTATGACGATAATTGGACACCCATAGGTTTTGAGTACACTCTCTTGCTTGAAAAGACCGTGGACGAGGCTGGTGTATACACTATCACTATTCCTCAGGGTGCCTTTGTCGAGGGTGACTATGAAATGAATCCTATTGAGGGTGGCTCACAGAACAAAGCCTATACCTCGACATTCACAATCGATCCCAATGTCAAGGAGGCCTACGAGGAGTTTACACTCAATCCCGTTGACGGTTCAAAGCTTCACAGTATAAACACCATTTTTATCTCATTCCCCAAGATTGCTGCCAACGCTGTGTATTCCTACGAGTTCCGTTATGACGAGGAAGGATTTGTGTATATCACCAATGGTACTGAAAAACGCAAGTGCATGGTTGGTCCTGACCAGACCGGTTCTTCCGAGTCGCTTATGATGATGATTGTTCCTATCAATGATGAGTGGATGAATCAACCCATAAGCGATGCCGGCGAGTGGACTCTCGAAATTCCTGAGGGCACATTCACATATAAGAACAACAGTGTTCCCGCAATAAAGGCAACCTATACTGTCGATCCTACACTTCCTGCCTATCCCCTTTCACCGGCTCCAGGCAAGGTTACAGGAAGTCTGTCGCTCATTACAATAACTTTCCCCGATGCCACTGCGGCCGAGTACAATGATATACCCGTCACCCTGGAGGATGTCAACGGTGAGGTAGTTGCTACCACGACATCAACACTCCATGATGGTGCTCCCAATGAATATGTAATCCAGTTCAGCAATCTCTCGCTCGCTGAGGGGAACTACACATTGAAGATTCCTGCCGGAGCTTTCACACTCGATGGCTGGCAAACCACTGAGGCTGTGACTGCAGTCTACAATTACGTACCCGCCTGGAAATTGACACCGGCACCCGGTTCGGAGCTTTCAGAAGTCAAAGACTTTATCCTCGAGTTTGCTGAGGCTGCCAAGGTTGAATATGTAGGTTCAAGCTTCTCAATCATGTTGCAGGTAGGTGGAAGTTATGCTGCCGGTCTCGAGTGCACGCCTGTTGAGGAGGCTTCTCACCCCACCTTCAGGTTGTCGCTCTCACCCGATGCCGACAATCCTCCGCTGGGTTATATGAGACTCTTGATAGAGCAGGGTTCGTTCCTTATCGACGGTGTCGAGAGCGACGAAATCTTTGCAAGCTATACCTATAATAAGGAAGCCGACCTCACCTATTTGGCCGATCCTTCCTCTGACCTCGTAATCAGTGAGAACGGTATCTACTTTACTTTCATATTTGGCGATGAATACAGTGTCACCGGCCGTGCAGCTGCCGATGCTTTCTCGGTAAAACTTGCCGGAGAGGAACTCACTTATGGTACAGATTTCTTTGCACAGGCCGAGAGCAACATGGTTCTCATGGGCATCATCAACCCGGATGTCATGAAACCTGGTAAGCTCGAAGTCAATGTTGCTGAGGGCGCATTTACAGTGTCGGGCAAACCATCTCCCGTCATGAGCCATGTGTGGAATGTTGTAGAGCCTAAGATGTACGACGTTGTAGTCACACCCTCCGGAGCTGAGACAGTCAACGATCTTACTAAGATTACTGTGGCATTCACCAATGCCCAAAGCGCTGAGCTCTTCAATAAAAACTACATCTCGCTCACACGTGATTACACTTATCGTGGAACCATTGATGTTGAGAAGGTCGAGAATGCAGAGGTGCCCACCTTCGAGATTACTGTAACCGACGCTCCCACTGAGGCAGGTTCATACACCTTTAAACTGAATGAAGGTGCATTCACCCTCGACGGAGCACAGATTTCACCCGAGTTCAAGGTAGTCTATACCTTTGATCCTGAATTTGCAGGAATCGACAACGTTATTTCCGACGATGCCGATGGTAAGGTTACGGTTGTGACTCTTGATGGTCGTGTACTCCTGCTCAATGCCCAACCCTCTGAGATGCAATCATTATCTGCAGGTTTGTATATCGTGAATGGTAAGAAACTGTATATAAAGAAATAATTTACAGTATAAATTCCACCCTAAAATACCGGGTATCCTTCATATTCTCTCATGGGAGGTTATGAGGGGTATCCGGTAACTAAATGATAAATTGATGAAGATAAATAGAATACTGACCACAACAGTTTTGCTCGCAATGTCGGTTGCCGCTGCGATGGCCGAGACATTGACCCCCGGGCAGGCGTTATCGCGATTCATGGGGGATACCGATGCACGGTCGCGTGCCGCTGTCGCGGCTGAAGAGCCTCGACTCATGCACACCATGACGACTAACGATGGAGAAGCTTCCCTCTATATTTTTGAACGTGCCGACAGGCAGGGTATGATGATACTCAGTGCCGATGATCTGGCTTATCCCCTGCTCGGTATCCTCGATGAGGGTGATTTTGACCCGGACAATATGCCTCCAAGCATGAAATGGTGGCTTGACGAATACAGCCGACAGATTGAATATGCCCGCTCACTCACGGTTAATCCCAAAATTGCCGCCGCGGCAGTGTCACGTGCCATGTCTCAACGTGCCGGTCGCGAGTCGATAGCTCCCATGCTCAAGACACGCTGGGACCAGGGTGAACCCTACAATAACCGATGCCCATTGTTGCAGACACAGCGCACATGGACAGGTTGTGTAGCCACTTCGATGGCTCAGGTGATGAAGTATTTCAATTATCCCGAGAAGGGTAAGGGAAACCTCTCTTATACTTGCGGGACGCTCGAAAAGAAACTTACATTGAACCTCAATCTTAAAAAATTTGATTGGGACAATATGCTCGAGACCTATACTGCCGGCAACTATAATGAAACACAGGCTACTGCTGTAGCTTACCTTATGCAGGCATGCGGTTATTCTGTGAAAATGGAGTATGGACTCGACTCATCAGGCGCCCTGGCTATGAATGTGCGTAACGCCATGGTGAAGTATTTCGGTTATGACGGCAACAGCTACTATGCGCTTCGTGACCTGTATTCCACGACCGAGTGGAACCAGCTCATGTATGACAACCTTAAGAATGTAGGTCCTGTAATCTATGGCGGCGGCTCAAATTTGGGTGGCGGTCATTCTTTTGTGTGTGACGGTTACGACAGCGAGAGCGGACTGTTCCATTTCAACTGGGGCTGGACCGGCATGTCCAATGGATATTTCTCGCTCGATGCCCTCAATCCCTCGGCTCTCGGAACGGGTGGTGGTGCCGGAGGTGGTTATAACTTTACTCAGGACGGTGTCTTCGGCATGTGTCCTCCTACAGGCCAGCCTGTTGTGGAACGCCCAAATCAGCTCACCATGCAAGGGTCGCTCGTTGCTGAGATTGACAAGGCAACCGAAGAGATAGTCTTTGACCTCGACATGCAGCAAGATGCAATGTGGGTCAACTACAACCCTGCTTCCATGACATTCAATGTATATGCCAAGGTCGAAGCTCAGGGTGCTCAGTCAGTCCCCCGTTATTATAAAATATCCAATCGTAACTGTGTGGTGGATCCTGGTTATGGTATAATGCCTCACCACGTGGACAGCCTGGGTGTTGACCATGGCATCAATCCACGCTTGAAACTTTCGCTTTTGCGTAATGACCTCGCCGATGGAAATTACAAAGTGACAATTGTCACAGCCGAGACAACCGCAACCTCAGGGCCATATCTCGACATTCTATGTCCTCATGGTTACTATGATTATGTCAACGTAGTCAAGTCGGGTTCCAATATCCAGGTAAGCGATATCCCCGCTCCATCGCTCGATGTTGTCTCAGCCAAGTTCACCACATCGGTCAACCCCAATGCCTTGAACAAGATCAGCGTCGAAATGAAGAATAACAGTACGGTGGAGTTGTCGACAGGCATGGCTCCCATGGTGGTGTATCAAGGTACGCCTTTATATCTTGGAGAGAGCGTTTTCCTTACCGTGCAACCTGGTGAGACTGTTGTCAAGGAGTGGACAACGTCGCTCTATACTATGGTTCAGAATTATTCAGGACCGTCACAAGAGACTAAGATGGATCTCTTCATCTTTGACGAGCGTTCATATCTTTTCTACGACTTCACGACACCTGTCATGATTCAACGCGCATCATCGCCCGACGTCACCATAGAGGATCCCAAGGTGATCAATGCGACGCGTGTTGAGGACGATGACCTAAAGAATGTACCTACGACCTATTATATCAATGATCCCTATGATATCAAGGTGTCAACACGCCTTAAACTCAATTCGGGAGAGTTCAACTATCGATTCACCAGTTGTCTCTGTAAACTTGATGAAGTTACGGGCCAGGCGGCAATCATGGCGGTGGGTTCGTTTGATTTGTTCTATAGTTCACGCCTGTCAAAGACAGTGAAGACAGAGCTCAGCTATTCATCGATGATACCTGGCGAGACCTATCTTATTTTGTCGGCCTATGAAGCGCCTCAAGGATATATTCCGCTCGATTCTTCGGCATTCTGCTATGTTAAGCTTGAGACTGCCGGTGTCGAGGATATAACAGCTGATGCCGACAATATCCATGTCGATTTCGACCGTTCAGCCGCTGTGCTTGGAATAAGCTCAATGGCCGGCATAGAGACAGTCGAGGTATACACCGCCGGTGGCCAGTTGGTTGCACACGACAAGAGCAGTGGCAATGAGACATTGACTCTTGATATGAGTGGTGTACCGACCGGAGTGCTTATTGTAAAAGCCGTTGATACCCTTGGAAATGTCAAGACTGTCAAGGTAGTACGCTAATTTAATATCCTCTTATTCTCTCTCGGTTATATATAGCCCTATACTTTGATACCGACCCCTCGCCAACCGCAGTTTTGGCGAGGGGTTTTATTCTTTCATCACTTTTTTATAACTTTGTGGCAAGTATTGAAAACAGTATCCACATAATATTCCCTACTACTTTACCAGTTTTGATATATCCTGCCGATAAATATGAATCTAAGGTGGGCTTTGACACTGTCAAGGCCCGCATCAAGTCTTTGTGTCTTACCCCCGGGGCAAGAGAGCTTGTCGAAGGCATAGAGTTCAGCTCGCGTTATGACACAGTGCGCCACCGGCTTGTGGCTACTGCCGAGATGATGGCGATAGAAAGCGGAGATGACCCGTTGCCTATTATCGCTGTCAATGACATAGCCTCTTCATTATCAACATTGAAAGTAGCCGGTACGTTTCTTACGGCCCAGGAGCTTGTGAGCATACGCCGCACAATGCAGTGTGTCGCCGACATTGCCTCTTTTTTTGAACGTCACCGCTCTGAAGATGGGGTCTCTCAGTTTCCGGAGCTTTCACTCGATGCTGTCGATCTGGAGCCTACACCTATGGTTGTGACAGCCATCAACCGCATTGTTGACCAATATGGAGAAGTCAAGGATAGCGCTTCGCCCGAGCTTGCCGAGATAAGGCGTCAGCTACAATCGACATCAGGCACTATCAATTCAATCATGAGGCGTGTCATAGCACGTGCTGTAAGTGAGGGCTATCTCGAGTCGGATACCACACCATCGGTTCGTGATGGTCGTCTTGTGCTCCCCGTTGCCCCGGCGTTCAAGCGTAAGATTGGCGGTATTGTTCATGACGAGTCGGCATCTGGTAAAACATATTTTATAGAACCGGCTGAGATTGTCGAAGCCAATAACCGTGTGCGTGAGTTGCAAATGGACGAGCGTAGGGAAATAATCCGTCTGCTCATTCTGTTGGCCGACCAATTGCGTCCGTTCATTGAGCCTATAGCATCAAGTCTTGCAACTTTGGCTACTCTCGATTTTTTACGGGCCAAGGCCCACTATGCCATGGAAATAGGAGGTACCTTGCCCCGGCTTGAGCGTGGTACTGAATTGGAGTGGTATCATGCCACTCATCCGGTACTTCTCGATACATTGAAGCGACAGGGCAAGGAAATAGTGCCGCTCGACATTACCTTGACTTCGGCCGATAGGCTGTTGATCATATCAGGACCCAATGCCGGAGGAAAGTCGGTGTGTCTCAAGACAGTTGGAATCGTGCAGTATATGGCTCAGTGTGGTATATTGCCTCCACTCTATGAGAATTCTCATGTCGGAATCTTTGAATCAATATTTATTGACATAGGTGATGACCAGTCACTCGAGGATGATCTGTCGACCTATTCCTCCCATCTCAAAAACATGAAGTTTTTTCTGGCTCATGGCTCATCGTCGACACTGGCTCTCATTGATGAGTTTGGAGCGGGTACCGAGCCTCTTATAGGAGGCGCCCTCGCTCAGGCTATACTTGTAGAGTTCAACCGACTGGGTATGTGGGGTGTGATAAATACCCATTTTACCAACATCAAGCAACTTGCCGAGACGACTCCGGGCCTTGTCAATGGCTCGATGCTTTATGACCGACATCTCATGCAGCCCATGTTTAAACTTGCCATAGGCTCTCCCGGTTCATCATTTGCCATAGAGATAGCACGTAAGATTGGTTTGCCGTCAAATATCATTTCCGAAGCCGAAACGATTGTAGGTAGTGATTATGTGAATGTCGACAAATATCTTCTCGATATAGCACGCGACAAACGGTACTGGGAAAACAAGCGGTTGTCGATAAAGCAGAAAGAAAAGAAAATCGACAATGTCCTTGCCTCATATGAGGAAGATGCAACAACACTGCGGGAGAAACGCCGTGAGATCATAGCTGAAGCACGTGAGGAGGCCAGGCGTATTCTCGAAGGATCAAATGCGGCCATTGAGCGTACGATACATGAGATAAAAACTGCCCAGGCTGAGCGTGAGGCTACAATTGCAGCGCGCAAACGCCTTGCTCAGGAGCGTGTGAAACTGGAAAGTGACAATGCAGGTAACCACCCGCTTTTGGCCAAGGCTCCGAAATCTAAAAAATCACGTGCCCCCAAACCGTTGTCACAGTCTGAGGCGCCCTTGAAAGTTGGCGACAATGTGAAACTCGACGGGCAGGGCGAACCGGGTCGTATTCTTGAAATCAGTGGCAAGCAGGCCGTAGTGGCATTCGGTTTGATGAAAACCAATGTCAAGCTCGAGAGGCTTAAGCGAACGATGTCTCAGCCTAAGAGCGGTGCCGGCAATTCATCGTTCATAAGTGCCGCCACAATTGACTCCCAACGTGACAAACAGTTACAATTCAAGCAGGAAATAGATGTGAGAGGCATGCGTGCCGATGAAGCCATACAAGCCGTCACCTATTTTATCGATGATGCCTTGCAGTTTAATTCACAGCGTGTAAGAATACTTCATGGCACCGGTACGGGTGCCTTGCGTCAGGCAATAAGGCAATATTTGTCGACAGTGCCAGGCGTAGCCGATTATCATGATGAGGATGTGAGGTTTGGGGGAGCGGGAATCACGGTGGTGAATCTGTGATTGCCTATTATTTTTCATGGCAATGTGATATCGAGATCAATAGGTGTAAATGAGTCGTTCAATAACTGCCGCGACGTGTTGTGAGTGGTGGAAAGAAAGCATCGGGAATATGTTCAAGCCTATAGTCGTGGGGGTCACCGGTTATGGTCACAATATCATATTGAACCTCGTAGGGGAGGTCAGAGCCATTTAGAAATACGTTGGCCGATCTTACCATGTGCATCTTCTTGCGACGGTCAACAGCTTCCAACGGGTCATAATCATTGTCAGAGCGGGTCTTGACCTCGATAAAAATCACCCGGTTTCCCTTGGTGGCGATTATGTCAATCTCGTAGTGCCCTATACGCCAATTGGTCTGTACAATGGCGTAGCCTTGCGTGATAAGGTATTCCACGGCTATCCTTTCGCCCCATTTACCGAGTGTATTGTGTTGTGCCATATGAGTGATTGTTCAAGCATGGCTTGACGTCGTCAAGCCATGCTTGAAATCTTTATCTGAATTTAGTATTCATTCCAAGCCTTGATGGCGATATCATCGGTCGAGAGAGTGGTGAAAGCTCTGATGAATGCCGATGCAAGGCGTGCGTTGGTAATAAGCGGAATGTTCAGGTCGATAGCCGCGCGACGTATCTTGTAGCCGTTGCTTAGCTCGGTCGAAGTGAGATTCTTGGGAATATTGACTACCAGGTCAATCTGATGCTCGTGAAGTAGCTCGATAGCCTGTGGGTGGTTCTCAGGCTGGCTTGGCCAGTAGACTCTGATTGACGGTATGCCGTTGTCGTTCAGGAATTGATGGGTTCCTCCGGTAGCATAGATTGTGAAGCCTTGGTTGTGAAGTCGATGGGCCGCGTCGAGCATGTCGGTTTTCTGCTTGGCTGTACCTGTGCTCAGAAGTACTGAGCGCTTGGGAATCTTGTAGCCCACCGATAGCATAGCCTTCAATACAGCCTCGCTCGTGTCGTCACCTATACAACCTACCTCGCCGGTCGACGACATGTCGACTCCAAGCACTGGGTCGGCGCCTTGCAGCCGTGAGAAACTGAATTGCGATGCCTTGATACCTACATAGTCGAGGTCAAATGCGCTCTTGGCCGGGCGCTCTACCGGCAGCCCGAGCATTATCTTTGTTGCCAGGTCGATAAAGTTGATTTTCAAAACTTTTGATACAAAGGGGAAGCTTCGAGATGCTCTCAGGTTACACTCGATTACCTTGATATCATTGTCCTTGGCGAGATACTGTATGTTGAACGGACCTGAAATGTGCAGTGCCTTGGCAATCTGAGAAGAAACCTTCTTTATGCGGCGCATGGTCTCTACGTACAGTTTCTGGGGCGGGAACTGTATCGTGGCATCACCTGAGTGAACACCGGCAAACTCGATGTGTTCGCTTATGGCATAGGCTTTGATTATTCCGTCCTGGGCCACTGCGTCCATCTCAATTTCCTTGGCAAACTGTATGAACTCTGTAACGACTACGGGGTGCTGTTTTGATACATTGGCGGCAAGTTTCAGGAAGCGTTCCAGCTCCTCTGCGTTGGAGCATACATTCATGGCAGCTCCCGAGAGGACATAGCTTGGACGCACGAGTACCGGGAAGCCCACTTCGTCGATAAACCGGTATATATCGTCCATGTCGGTGAGCTCGCGCCAGCGCGGCTGGTCGATTTTCAGCTCATCGAGCATGGCCGAGAATTTGTGACGGTCCTCGGCATTGTCAATCCAGCGGGCCTGGGTGCCAAGTATGTTCACATGTTGCTCATCGAGACGTGTGGCAAGGTTGTTGGGTATCTGACCTCCTACCGACAGTATGGCACCATGAGGCTGCTCCAGGTCGAGGATATCCATGACACGCTCGAATGTGAGTTCGTCAAAGTATAGACGGTCACACATGTCATAGTCGGTCGATACGGTCTCGGGGTTGTAGTTGATCATTACCGAGCGCCATCCCTCTTTCTTGACTGTCATGAGAGCATTGACCGAGCACCAGTCAAATTCTACCGAGCTGCCTATGCGGTAAGCTCCCGATCCAAGCACTACTATCGACTTGTGGTCGTGCAGGTAGGTGACATCATTCTCGCTGCCATTATAGGTGAGATAGAGATAGTTGGTCTGGGCCGGATATTCTGCAGCCAAGGTGTCGATTTGTTTTACCACCGGCACAACACCCAGTTTCTTACGGAGTGCTCTCACTTCGAGATTGCTCTTCTCGGCATCGGTCATGTTCCCCTTGAGCACTGCTCTCGCAATCTGGAAATCGCTGAAACCTTGGCGCTTGGCTTTCAGCATGAGTTCGGGTGTTATAGCTTCGACTGTATCTTTCTGGGCCAGTTGCTCACGAGTGGTTATGATGTTGTGGAGCTTGTGCAGGAACCACTTGTCAATTTTTGTGAGGTCGTGAATACGGTCAACGCTGTAACCTTGTTGCATAGCTTGTGAGATGACAAATATACGCTTGTCGGTAGGGTCTTTCAGAGCATGGTCGATATCATCAATTTTTATCTCCTTGTTGCCTACAAATCCGTGCATTCCTTGTCCTATCATGCGCAGTCCTTTCTGAATCACCTCTTCAAAGGTGCGTCCAATAGCCATCACTTCACCCACCGATTTCATCGACGAGCCTATCTCGCGTCTCACACCATGGAATTTACCAAGGTCCCAACGTGGAATCTTGCACACTATGTAGTCGAGAGCCGGCTCGAAGAATGCCGATGTCTCTTTGGTGACTGAATTCTTGAGGTCGAAGAGTCCGTATCCAAGTCCCAGTTTTGCAGCGACAAATGCCAGGGGATATCCGGTGGCTTTTGAAGCCAATGCCGACGACCGGCTCAGACGGGCATTGACCTCGATGACCCGGTAGTCCATTGATTCGGGGTCGAAGGCATATTGTACATTGCATTCTCCGACGATTCCCACATGGCGTATGATTTTGATTGCGAGTTTGCGCAGGTAGTGGTAGTCTTCATTGGACAATGTCTGTGACGGTGCTACAACGATACTCTCGCCTGTGTGTATGCCAAGCGGGTCAAAGTTCTCCATATTGCACACCGTTATACAATTGTCAAAGCGGTCGCGCACTACTTCATATTCAACCTCTTTCCACCCTTTCAGCGATTTTTCTACCAGGACTTGGGGAGAGAATGACAACGCTTTTTCAACAAGTGCCACGAGTTCCTGCTCATTGTCACAGAAACCCGATCCGAGGCCACCAAGCGCGTAAGCTGCACGTACTATGACCGGGTAACCCAGGTGAGCAGCGGCTGCGAGAGCATCGTCGATGCTGTTCACCGCTTCACTTTTGATTGTCTTGACATCTATTTCATCGAGTTTTTTCACAAACAGTTCGCGGTCCTCAGTGTCCATGATGGCCTGTACCGGGGTGCCAAGCACCTCGACACTGTACTTATCGAGCACTCCACTCTTGAAGAGTTCCACTCCACAGTTCAAGGCTGTCTGTCCACCAAAGGCAAGCAATATACCATCGGGACGCTCTTTCTCTATGACTTTCTCGACGAAGTAGGGAGTGACCGGCAGAAAGTATATTTTATCGGCAAATCCCTCGGAGGTCTGCACGGTTGCGATATTGGGATTGATCAGCACTGTGGAGATACCTTCCTCCTTCATGGCTTTCAATGCCTGGGAGCCTGAGTAGTCAAACTCACCGGCTTCCCCAATTTTCAAGGCACCGCTTCCCAACAATAACACTTTCTTTATCTTCTCGTTGCGATTTATAGAGGTTGTCATCTGATTATGAATTTTTAGCGCTTGTAATAAAACTGATGTGTGTGATATTGAGTTGTATAGTGCCGTTACAGTAAATCAATGAACTCGTCAAATATGAATTCTGTATCTTTTGGTCCACTCGAGGCCTCAGGATGGAATTGGGCCGAGAAGAATGGCTTGGTCTTGTGGCGTATTCCTTCGTTGGTACCGTCGTTCATGTTGATGAACAGCGGTTCCCATTCGTCGGGCAATGTTGCCTGATCTACAGCAAACCCATGGTTCTGAGAAGTCACATAACACACATTGCTTCCCACCCGGCGCACAGGTTGATTGTGACTGCGGTGACCATATTTGAGTTTATAGGTCTTAGCTCCGGCAGCGAGCGACAGCAACTGGTTGCCCATACATATACCGCATATGGGCTTGCCCAGTTCCATGGCGCGGCGTATGTTCTCGACTGTTTTGCCGGCCATACCGGGATCACCTGGACCATTGGAGATAAACAAGCCGTCGTAGGGTATTGTCATGAAGTCATAATCCCATGGAACTCTCACAACTTTGACACCGCGACGTGTGAGACATCTTATTATATTGTGTTTGGTGCCGCAGTCTACAAGAACGACGGTCTTTTCTCCATCTCCATGAACCTCGACCTCCTTGCAAGAGGTTTTGGCTACAAGGTTTTCCTTGTTGGGATCGTAGAAATCAACCGTCGGCTCTCCTTCAATAATTATACGGCCCAGCATGGAGCCTTTTTCCCTCAGGTGCTTGGTCAATGCCCTGGTGTCTATTCCATATATACCGGGAATCTTTTCCTCTATGAGCCATTGGCTCAGTGAGCGGTCGGCTTGCCAGTGGCTATGTTCCCATGAGTAGTCTTGTGCCACAATGCCTCTGGCATGAATGTGGTCGCTCTCATAGAATTCGCTCACATCATCTTTCTCTCTGCGTGGAGGAACTCCGTAATTACCAAGAATGGGATAGGTGGTGACGAGAATCTGTCCCTCGTAGGAGGGATCAGTCAAGCTTTCAGGATAGCCTGTCATGGCGGTATTAAACACTACTTCACCGGCGGTGGAAGCCTCGAAGCCAAATGACTGGCCTTCAAATCGGGTGCCGTCCTCAAGTTCTATGACGGCTCTACGTGCTTGAAGCATACGCGATAAGACGTTGGTTTAGTATCTGTTTTATTTATGCGGAGATGCCCTCCGCCTAAAATTGTGCAAATTTACAACTATTCCCCCAATTTACAAACAATCTATAACCAAAACAGTCAAAAAACTTTCTGAATCCCTTATCTTAATACTTCGCTCTAAATCCCTCACTTCCAATTGAAGGCTCCTTCCCAATTTGAGATGGATTAAAAAGGGAAAGGGTGTCAAAATTTATGGCACGCCCTCTTTGCATAAGATGCTGAAAAACATAAAACAGAGAGGCTGCGCCTATTTAGGCACAGCCTCCTATGATGTTAATAATGGGTACCGATTATTTGTTCTCCTTGAAGAAACGGTTGAACAAACCAAGGAAACCGCGACCGTGACGTGCTTCGTCCTTGGCCATCTCGTGTACTGTATCGTGGATAGCGTCAAGGCCAAGCTCTTTGGCACGGCGTGCTATACGCATCTTGTCCTCGTTGGCGCCGGCCTCAGCCATCATGCGTTTTTCAACGTTGGTTTTTGTGTTCCATACCATGTCTCCGAGAAGCTCGGCAAATTTTGAAGCGTGCTCAGCCTCTTCCCAAGCATAGCGCTTGAAGGCCTCGGCAATCTCGGGATAGCCCTCGCGATCGGCCTGACGTGACATTGCCAGATACATGCCCACCTCGGTGCATTCTCCCATGAAGTGGTTGTTGAGGTCTTTAATCATCTCTTCGTCGCAACCTTTGGCTACGCCTACTTCATGCTCTGTAACAAACTTGACAACCTCTGTGTCATCAAGTTCTTTGAACTTTGACTTGGGAGCATTACATAGCGGGCACTTTTCGGGTGCCTCTTCTCCTTCATGTATGTAACCACATACTGTGCAGATAAATTTCTTCTTCATAATTAGTTATAATATATTTGAGTGTTTTGGTCTAATGTGAATTGGATTATGGCATGATGCCTTGATTCACTAAATCATCGACTTTACAACAATCGGTCGTCAAGTTTTGTTCAGGAGAATCTTGTTTTTTTATAGAAACATCATTTGATGATTTCAAATTTCTTGAAAACTTTGGTCAGTTTCTCAATCGCTTCTTCAACTTGAGCGGGTGTGTGTGTGGCCATCAGGCTGAATCGTATCAAGGTGTCCTGAGGAGCTACGGCCGGGGATACAACAGGGTTGACGAAGATGCCCTCGTTGAATAGCTCGGTGGTGATGGCAAAGGTCTTCATGTTGTCACGTATATACAACGGGATGATAGGAGTCGATGTGTTGCCTATCTCAAAACCGGCTTCCTTAAAGCTCTTCAGTGCCATGTCGGTAAGTTTCCACAGGTTCTCCTGACGCTCAGGTTCTGATTCCATGATGTCGATAGCCTTGAGAGCTGCTGCTGTCGAGGCGGGAGTGATTGATGCGGTGAAGATGTAGGAGCGTGAGTGGTGACGCAGATAGTTGGTGATTTCCTTGTCGGTTGCGATAAAGCCACCCAGCGATGCAAATGATTTTGAGAATGTACCCATGATGAGGTCTACATCGTCGGATACGCCAAAGTGGTTGCATGTGCCGCGTCCACCTTTGCCGAATACTCCGATGCCGTGAGCTTCGTCGACCATTACGGTTGCATTATACTTCTTGGCGAGTCGTGTGATTTCAGGAAGATTGGCTACATCGCCTTCCATTGAGAACACGCCGTCGGTGACAATGAGTTTCACTTTGTCGGGTGCACATTTCTGCAGCTGCTTCTCGAGTGATTCCATGTCGTTGTGTTTATATTTCAACGACTGCGAGAATGAAAGACGGCGACCCTCAATTATCGAAGCGTGGTCTTGCTCGTCCCAAAGGATATAGTCTTCACGACCGGTAAGACATGACACTACGCCCAGATTTACTTCAAATCCGGTGGAATAGATCATTACATCTTCCTTGCCTATGTACTCGGCTATGCGGTTTTCAAGTTTCTTGTGAAGGTCAAGTGTTCCGTTGAGGAAAGGTGAACCGGCACAACCTGTTCCGTATTTCTTGATGGCATCGATGGCGGCTTCCTTGATGCGGGGGTCGGATACAAGGCCTGTATAGCAATTGCTGCCAAACATGAGCACTCGTTTTCCATTGATGATTACCTCTGGCTCCTGCTCGCTCGAGATGGCGCGAAAGTAGGGATAGACACCGGCAGCCTTGGCTTTCTGTGGCTCGGTATACTGCGATAGTTTCTTCTGTAAGAGCTTCATTATAATGATATTCTCTATGTGAAATGGTTCGTTTTATTATCGTTCGTGTTCGCTTTGACTTTTGGGGTCTTGCGCTATCAAGATGCAAAATTACTCAATTTTTGGTTAGATTGCGCAACGTTATGTCACATTTTTAGGAAAAAACTACTAAATTTTATTAATTAAGCTCCTATGTGTCTTCTTTGCTGTTGAAATGTGTAGCATACTTTTATCGTAAGTCGTGTGCACGTGTCTTATTTTTTTCTTATTTTTGTGTCGTCACATTGCCCTTGATGATGCAAGGTGAAGTTCCATTTCATTTGTTAAGATGTCTACAATAATTTAAAGTATGAGGATAAACTGTATAGCTTTGTTTGCCCCTCTGGCTATGTCATTACTGCTGGTTGGTGGTGTGTCATGTAATCCGTCACATGATAATTCTTCTGAGTTCGTAACGGTCAATGACGGCCAGTTTTTCCTGAGAGGAAAACCTTATAAGTATATAGGCGCAAATATGTGGTATGGTTCAATACTCGCTTCAGAGGGTGAGGGCGGAGATACCATGCGTCTTGCGGCCGAGCTTGATTCGTTGAAGGCCATCGGTGTTGATAATCTGCGCATTCTTGTGGGTGGCGAGGGTGTAGAAGGCAGGCAGGATTGTATCGCCCCGCTGTTGCAACAGGCTCCAGGTATTTATAATGATACGTTGCTCAGAGGACTTGACAATATGCTCGTCCAGCTGGAGAAGCGTGATATGAGAGCCGTGCTTTACCTTGGCAATTCATGGGAATGGAGTGGGGGATTTGGTGTTTATCTCGAATGGGCCGGTCGTGGAGAATCACCGCTTCCCAATCGCGATTCCTATAATATGTATACCGATTATGTGAGTGAATTTACCACCGACACGGCTGCTATGAGAATGTATGCCGACAATGTGGCGGCCATTGTGGGGCGTGTCAACTCGCTCAACGGAGTGCCATATTCCGAGTCTCCGGCAATTATGTCGTGGCAGATTGCTAATGAGCCTCGTTGCTTTGACGATAGTAAGAAGGAGCCCTTTGAGCATTGGATAAGTGACGTGGCGCAGCTCATTAAACGCATCGACCCCAATCATCTCGTCTCGACAGGTAGTGAAGGCAGCTATGGCTGTGAGGTCGATATCGACATGTGGGCGCGTATTCATAACTCCAGTGATATCGACTATGCAACCATTCACATTTGGCCCTACAACTGGAGGTGGACAACTGCCGACAGCCTTGGCGGTTCGGGCCTTCAGAACTCAATAGCCGAAACGTTGACTTATATCAATGACCACAGGGCGTTGACCTCTAAACCTATCGTAATCGAGGAATTTGGTTATCCTCGTGACAGTATGTCGATTATTCCCGGTTCAGCCACCGATGCGAGAGATGTTTACTACAACATGATGTTCTCTCAGCTTGTGGATTCGTCAAAGGTTGAGGGAGTGAATTTCTGGGCGTGGGGAGGAGATGTGATTCCGTTGCATTCCACCTGGGAGCCGGGCGATGCCTATACCGGTGACCCGGCTCAGGAGCCCCAGGGGCTTTACTCGGTATTTGCCGCTGATACCACTACAATTGAAATAATCAAAAATGCCAATAATCGCATAAAAAAGTGATGAATCATCACGCTTGAAGTGCTGGATCGTTTTGTGAATCATTATCCTTGATTCACATTGTCAACGGACGAAGCCCATCTGGTAGAATCTTTGTCGGAGAATTCTGTCAGATGGGCTTAGGCCTCGATTCTTAAAATTTCAGCCTGCTGGCTTACAGTCGTCCGGTAGCGTTGAGGTATTGGGTCATCGACATTTCAAAGTTTCCATAGGCAGCGATGTAGTTGCTCTGTGACTCGACATAGAGCGTCTGTGCGTCAAGCAGGTCGGTAATGGTGTTCATTCCTGCATCATAGTAGGCTTTTGTGATTCTCAGATTTTCCCGGCTCTGGGCAATGTCCCGATGAGAAAGCTCCATCTTGCGGTAAGCACCGGTTAGATTATTCCATTTGTCGGACATTTCGATCTCAAGTTTCTGGCTCAGGTCGTCGAGCTGCATGCGGGCACTGGCAAGTTCAAGATTTTTTTTCTTGATATTGTGAGAGCCGCCCCACCACCCCGAGATGGGGATATTGACGCTTACCATTATGGCACCGAAGTTGTGGTTCTGGTCGAGAATGTCGTGGTATACCCATCCGGCGCCAACACCTACTGTAGGCATGTTGCTTCCTATAGCAATTTTCTTTTCAAGATTTTTGGCTTCTACGTTTTTCACCAGTAAGCGATGGTCGGGGGTCTGAATCAATGCGGCACGGGAGTCAATGAAGAGTGTGTAGGGAAACTCAGGCACACTGTCGGGAACTACATCGATGGTCTCGATTGTCGACACCGGTCCGAGCCCAATTTGCTGGGCAAGTAACATTTTCATGAGATTGATACCGTTGTCGAGGTCAACAAGGGTATTTTTAAATTCATTACGTTTGAGCTCAACCTTCAGCAGGTCATTCTGCACTGCCATTCCCGCTTCAACAGCAACCTTGACAACGTTTTCAAGACTGTCGAGCATCACTACAGCGCTCACCACTGTCTGCCTGGTGGCTTTCAAGGCGGTGAGATTCCAGTAGATGTTGTCGGTTTCCAACAATACGTCGTCATGAGCCTTCTCTCGCTTGATTTCTGCTACCTCTTCCCCTACATGGGCAAGCTTGTTGCCATTGACGATTTGTCCCCCCATGAAAACCGGTTGTATTGCCCACACACCGGCAGCTTTTCCATTCTGCAGCATGCCGAGCGTGAATTTTCCAAGCAGGTTATATTGAAGCATGTCATGGTTTGCCCAATAGGCGTTTCCTCCTGCCGATATTTCAGGAAAGTATTTGGTGAATGCTTCGCGGCTCGTTTCGCGGGCTGCCTTATAATCATTGTTGGAAATAGATATCGCAGCGTTATTGCGCAATGCCATGTCGCGGCATTGTTGGAGCGTGAATATGGAGTCACTCCCCTGCGCTGCCATGTTGATTGCCATAGCCATCATGATGGTTGTGACGAGTGTGTATATTGTATGTCTCATAATATTATTGTTAAGGGGCGATTTATTTTACTGTCTCTTTACAACATGTGTGTCTCAAGTGGATCAGGAAGGGGTTGGTCGGCACCTTTTGACTTCCCTTTCATGAGTGCATATGCTACGGGAATCACTGTGAGGATAAATATCATTGTGATAGGTGTTCCCCAGAATATCACTACTCCCATAGGTTTCCAAAGGGCGCTGTCGCCCATTACCATAGGCAATACCCCCATGGTGGCTGCGGCCGATGTAAGGAATATTGGGCGCATTCTACGCTTGGAGGCGTTGAGCACAGCGTTGAACACGCTCTGCCCCTGATTACGCAGTTCCTCGGCATAGTCAAGCAGAACGATGGCGTTGCGCACAAGGATGCCCATCAGAGAGACGATACCCAATACACATGTAAGTGACAACGCGGTGTCTTGTATGATGAGGCCAAAAGCGGCTCCAGGGATACACAGCAGCAGTGACAACACGAGCAATACCGATGTGTCGGCCTGTCCGTAGTGCAGTAGCAATATAAAGAATATGACCGCAATGGCGAGTGCAAGTCCTGAGAGTATCTCGGGTAATGTTTCCATATCCTGTTCCCACTCGCCACCCTTTGTAATGGTGACCCCATCGGGGATGTTGAGGTTGGCATTAAGGCTGTCCATTAATGCTTCAGTGCGGTCAATCACATTGATGTTGCGCTGCACTTCGGCAATTACTGAAACTGTAGGAATACCGTTATAATGTGTGAGCATGCCGGGGTGCCACTCGGCGTTGATATCGGCGATTTGACTCAGAGGAACGGTGCCTAACCCAAGCACTGGCATCGGTTCCCTTTCGAGCTGGTTGATGTTTGCCCGGCGCGATGCGGTGGTTTTTACAGTTACTGGAATTCCATAATCACCTTCCCACACTGTTGCAACAGGCAGACCTGTGGAATAGCGCATGGCAAGAGAGGTTTCTATGAGTGTTGAGTTAAGCCCCATGCGCTGTGCCTTTGTGTTGTCGGGTACTACGGTAGCCGCAGCCAACGGATTTCCCAACGAGAGGCGCACATTGCGCAATCCCGGTACTTTAGCCGCGATGACCGAGGCTGAGTCACAGAGTGTGTGCAACACATCGGGGGTTGCTCCTGAGAATCGTATCTCTATAGGATAGTCGGCCATGGAGTAGCTTAGTTGCTTGAATCTCACGAAGGCATCGGGGAAATAGCTCTCATATTCCTCGGTATAGTCGTTGAGGACATCGATGGTTGCCTGATTGCTCTTGGTGTTGACTATGAATTGTGCGTAGTTTGGGCCTCCCACTTGCGGTGCATAGGTTGTCTGGAAGCGTGGCGACGAGCATCCATGGAACGATGCAATCGACACGACTCTGGAGTCGCGGGACAGTATGGCCTCGAGAGAGTCGGCTATCTGTGTAGTGCGTTCTACCGATGTGCCTTGGGGCAAGGTGATTTCCACTGCAAACTGGTTACGCTCGGCTATAGGCATGAGCTGCATGGGGCGTGTCACAAAAAGCCACACTCCGCCTACGATACATATAACTCCTATTACAATTGTTGTCTTGGGATATTTGAAACAACCATCAATCAATTTGTTATAGCCTGTCTGCATCGAATGGAAAAAGCTGAATTTCTTTTTTCCTGATGCCAATGCCTCTTGCTGCAGTTTGTAAATCGGTTTTTTTATGAGTTTGAACTGCAGGTATGGAACCAGTAATTCGGCAAGTATCAGTGAGACTATCAATATGATGGTCATGCCCCATGGAAAGTCGGTGAGGAAATCCCTGAACATGCCCGAGACGGTTATGAGGAATGGGAAGAAAGTGACCGAAATAGCAAGGGTAGCCGAGAATATGGCTTTGAAAAACTCGGTGCCAGCCCTCAGTGTCGCTGTGTAATGGTCAATCCCTTCCGATATCAGTTCCACATAGTCGTCGATTATCACTACTGAGTTGTCGACAATCATGCCCAGTGTCACGATAAGGCATGCAAGGGTCACTGTGTTCAACTCTATATCAAATACATAGAACAATCCAAGTGATATGAATATCGCGATGGGAATAGTAGATGCGGCAATAAGTGCCACATTCAGTGGCAACAGCAACATGATGACTATCACGACAGCTATTATGGCTACAATGAGCTCGACGAGGAAGTAGTTGACCGAACTGTTGACCACTACCGGTTGGTCGGTGATCTTGAACATGGTGACATCGGCCGGAAGTGTCTCTTCAAATGCTTTCAGCTGGCGATCTACTTCAGTACCCATCTCTACGATGTTGTATCCTTCTTTCATCTGTACGCTCAGAAGGATGCATTTCTCAAAGTTGTTGGTGATATAACTCTCAGGTTCGGGATACTCACGCTTTATGTCGGCTACTTCACCGAGTCTCACTATGTCTCCGTTGGGCGTTGACAACACAATCATGTCGGCTACGTCGGCAATTGAGTTCATCGATCTCTTTACGATGATGGGGTTGGAATAATTGTCGGAACGTAGCGATCCTCCTGTGGTCTGGAACCCTTGGGCGAGGAGGGTGGCTCCTACTGT
Organism: Clostridiales bacterium; assembly: GCA_023666645.1. Lineage (GTDB taxonomy): Bacteria > Bacteroidota > Bacteroidia > Bacteroidales > Muribaculaceae > JAAVFS01. The sequence goes on along the minus strand of JAMPBP010000012.1, from coordinate 14,003 downwards.
AGTCTCTGACAAGGCATAGTGTTTTAGCTTCTCGGGATTGAGATAAATGGCAAATTGCTCTGTCTGCATGCCCGATACACTCATAGTGCCTACACTCTCGACTGAGCGAAGTCTATCCTTTAGGTCGTCCATGTAATCTTTCAGTTCCCTGTAGGTCTTGTCTTTGCTCTGCATTGTTATGAGCAGTGCCGATGTATCACCAAAGTTACTAAGGGTCTCCACGGCAAGAACGCCCGGGGGAAGTGTCATTTTTACCTGGTCAATGCCTATCTTGAATTCATTCCAGAAGGGTTTGGAGTCGGAGACATTGTTGTCAAGTTCCACAAATATGATAACCATGCCGTCGGTCACGCGGGAATGGGTCTTTTTCTTGTTAACCTCTTTGTAGGAAAAAACATACTCCTCAAGGGGTTTTAATACTTCCTGTTCGATTTGCTCGACGGTAGCACCGGGATATACAGCGGCTACGACACCTTCGCGTATGGTAAACGACGGAAATTCATTTTTGTCCATCTCCTTCAGCGCATAGATTCCGAATGCGATGAAGATACATACCAGCAGAATAACCTCTTTGCTGTATTTCATGCCGGCAAGTACAATGGGATTGGGCTTGCCTTGATTCTGACCAACCTTGGAGGCTGGTAAGGTATCTTTATTGTTGTTTATGGTGTTGTTTGACATAGCATTATAAGTAAGAATGGTGAATTGTTGCTGTTACCTTTCTCATACATCCCACTCTCATTCACTGAAATATGGGGGCGACAACAGTGCCGCTGCTTACTTTCTGCATGCCCGATATGATAAGCGTGTCACCGGCGGTAAGTCCATCTTCGATAGCCACCCCATTGGTGCGTAGCTCATTGGCGGTGACTTCACGCTTTTGTGCTGTACTGTTTTTCACTACCCACACAAATTGCTGGTTGTCGGCTGACAGAAGCACTGCCTGTGACGGCACGATATATTCGGCTGACCCGCTTCCTGAAGTTTCCGGGCTGAGCCCGTTAACGTTTACTGACCCTATCATTCCAGGTAGAATCTTTCCTACTTTGTCGGTGATATTGAATTTGACAGTATAGGATCTTGTAAAGGGGTCGGCTACGACTTCTTTGCTTGCCATTTTTCCGTGAACAGTGATATCGAGTGGCGTGTTGAACGTGACCACAGCGGTTGTTGTGTCGGAGAAACGGTTTATTTCAGTCTCAGGTACCGATATGGCAATCTGTAGCTTCTTGAGATTTACAATCTTGACGACAGGTTGGGAGGGAAGGATGTTTTGACCGGTGTCGGCCAGTTTTTCCGATACATATCCCGATACCGGCGATACGAGCATGGCATCACCTACAGCGCGGTCGGCAATAGAGACTGCATTCTCGGCTTGTTTTAGTTTGGCTTGTACCTCGACCCATTTTACCTCGGGCAAGGCATTCTGGTCATGGAGTTTCTTCAGTCGGCTGTAGAGGTCTTTTACCTGCTCCAATTCTGCCACAGCAATATTACGCTGGTCACTGAGGTTGCCGCTCTTTACCTTGGCGATGACAGTCCCCTTGTCGACATATTGCCCAGCCTTGACTCTCATTTCGGTTATTGTACCTGGAACATTGAAACTCAGCACTGTCTCTTCCTCTGAGAGTACGGTACCGGAAAAAACATCCCCGTCACCGTTGGCCGGCATGTCATTTTTACCGATTACTTCAACGCCTACTCTAACGGGAGGGGCCTGGCGTGGTGTGTCATGTTTTTTACAACCGGTAAACAGTAATGTGATTACACTCGCTATGAGTGCAGTCGTTAAATAGTTGAAGCGTGCCATAAGATAAAAGTTGAAATCGTTAATCTTTATATCTTATAACACATTTCAAACGTTAAAGTTTTGAGAGAATTGAAACGTGACAATGGAAGCCGGTAAAGGGAATCCTATCACTCATCATGGCCTACGCTTGACATTGGCATTATGCGTGATTGTTGTCCGTTGTCAATAATTAATGGTACGGTCTCGACCGAAACCATGCTTGTATCAAGTCCCAGTGCATTCTCGTCGGAGAATGACAAGTGTTTTATCTTTTCATAAATCTGCATCACAAAGCGGTCATTGCTGCTGCAATTGCTCATCGGTGAAAATTTACGGTGTATCAGTTTAAACTTGAAATCACCGGGGATTCCGTATCTGCTCAGCGACGGATATGTGCTGCATATATTGACCTTACCCTCGGCTTCAAGGTCCTGTATTACTTGGCGCAGGAACACGCTGACACGTGGAGCTACCCTGAAACCTATTCTCATGCCCACACTCCATATTATGCCGTCGCAGAGAGGTGCCGCTGTGTATTCCAATGTGTCTGGATCGTCGGTGTACTCAAGTCTTATGAACCAATAGCGGTCTGCACGTTTGGGCGACTTGTTGATTATCGAGTACAGAATCTTGCTTTCAATCTTACCGGGGTCGGTGGAATGACTCATGTACACGAGATTGGAAGCATACTTGGCTATGTCTCGGTCATTACGAATGTCGCTTATGATGCCACTGCTGTCCTGTATGGGTTTGTATACGATGTAGCGATTCCTTATGATCATGGCCTTGTGCCACATTACCATAACGAAGAATATCGCTCCAGCTATAAGCACGGTATACCAGCCGCCATGCATGAATTTGAACATATTGGCAACGAGGAATAGAATTTCTATCACAGCAAATACCGTGGCAAATGTGTATGCAAGGTAGGGTTTGACACCCCGGTGCAACATGTAAACGGTTATAATGACCGTGGTCATGAGCATTGTCACGGTGATGGCAAGTCCGTAGGCGGCTTCCATTCTCGATGATGAGCCGAAAAGCAGCACTGTTATGACACACCCTATGAACAAGAGCAGATTGACCGATGGAATGTAGAGTTGTCCGCGTCTTATGGAGGGGTATTTGATCTTGAGCCTGGGCCATAGGTTGAGGTTGATTGCCTCACTGAACAAAGTGAACGAGCCGCTTATCAGTGCCTGGCTCGCAATGATTGCGGCTCCTGTCGACATGGCGATGCCCAGTGGCTGGAATGGCTGGGGCATTATGCCATAAAAGGGGTTTATGCCTATGGCTTCCGTACCCGATGATATGATCCATGCTCCTTGTCCCAGATAATTGAAGATAAGCATTATCTTGACGAATATCCAGCTTACCGATATGTTCAGGCGCCCACAGTGTCCAAGGTCGGAGTACAGGGCCTCGGCTCCAGTGGTGCACAGGAACACGGCGCCAAGCACCAGGAACCACTCGGGGCTGTGGGTAAGAAGTTTCATGGCATACCATGGATTGAATGCCTTCAGCACCGATGGAAAGCAGTGTATTGACATCAGCCCCATTATACCAAGCATCAGGAACCAGAGGAGCATGAATGGACCGAAGCATTTGCCAATCTTGGCGGTTCCAAACTGTTGAATGAAGAAAATCACCGCTATTATAAGCAGGCTAAGAGCTATAACCGGGGCTCCTTCCCACAATGGTTCCAGACCTTCTATGGCCGAGGTGACGGTGACAGCTGGGGTTATTACACCATCGGCAATGAGCATGCTGGCTCCGAGAGCGGCAGGCAGGTAAATCCATTTAAGCTTGAAACCTTTTGTCAGGGAATACAGGGCGAGAACACCACCTTCGCCCTTGTTGTCGGCTCGCAAGGCGATAAGCACATATTTTATGGTAGTCTGCAAGGTGAGGGTCCATATGATACATGACAGTCCCCCTATTATATAATCGGCATCGGTATTGCCCGATGCTCCCACTATAGCTTTCATCACATAAAGAGGAGAGGTGCCTATGTCGCCGAACACAATGCCAAGTGCTACTATGAGTCCCATTACTGTGAGCGGGTGGCGGGTGTGGCTTCCTGCTTTCACGGAGCCGGATTTCTTTATAAGGTCACTCATTGATTAAATTTTTATAGAACTCATATAGACTTATTTCTAAGTTAAGCTTTGAAACCATGTTTAATCATTTTGTCCAAATGTTTGAGCTCACCTGGATATTGTTGATACCGATTCAATATATAAAATGTATAAATGAGTTCATAGTTCATAGTGTAGATATAGAATAATCTGTTTTTTTATGAAGCCCCAAAGTTAATAAAGATTTCCTGATATTTATTTTGATTCTCTCCGATTATTATAGAATGGGTATACAACGTTAAAATTTAACATTTTTTGTTCCAGGGTCATTGGCGCGTTAGTGTTATTTGTCGTAACTTCGCTTATTAATGCGGATATATCCTTGTGTTTGTGGATAATCTGCTTGTTTTCAAAATATTAGTTTTTATCAATTATGATAAATATCCAAGTTGTAAATAAATCTCATCACGATTTGCCGGCTTATGCTACAGAAGGTGCGGCGGGTCTTGACGTGCGCGCCAATCTCGAATCTCCAGTCACTCTCGATCCTTTGCAACGCGCCTTGATTCCAACCGGCATATATATGTCAATTCCTGTGGGTTATGAATGCCAGGTAAGACCGCGCAGCGGCCTTGCAGCCAAGTATGGTGTCACTGTAGCCAATGCACCCGGTACAGTGGATTCTGATTACCGTGGTGAGGTAAAGGTGATTCTTGTGAACCTTTCTGATGTCCCGTTCGTAGTTAATGATGGAGAACGTATCGCTCAACTTGTGTTCGCCCGTCATGAGCGTGCTTCTTGGCAATCGGTCGATTCGCTCGACGAGACTCAGCGTGGTGAGGGTGGTTTTGGGCACACTGGTCTCAAGTGATACTAACACCCTCTTTAAGGAGGTTTAATTTATAATTATGAAACTGTTTTTCTCATATATCCTGCCTGTCATATTGTTCGGTATCCCTATTTTCGGGTTGCAAGCTAAGACCGACTGGCAGACAGATGCCCGGCAACGCAAAGCCGACTATATATTCATGGAGGCTCAGCGTCAACTTGCTGTAGACAATGCCGATGCCTACTTTGAACTCATGCGTCGTGCCTACGAACTTAATCCTGCCGAGACTTCAGTCGGGCATGACCTTGGTTTTTATCTCCTTATGCTTGGTCAGGGGGACAAGGCTATGACTGACAAGGGGCTCAAAATGCTCGAGAATCATTTCAATGAGCACCCTGATGACTATTATGCTTCGGTTTTGTACGGCTCCATGTGTGAGCGTATGGGATTACAGGACCGCTCAGACCGCGTGTGGGAAAAACTTCACGATATATTCCCTCGTAAAAGCGATGTTACAATGAGGCTTGCTGATGTGTATCTTTCTCATACCGCTGATACGGTCGACCAGCAACGCTCCCGTTCGCTTATTGATACATTGCAACTCACCGAGGGTCCGCAGTTGCAGTTCACGGCTCGTAAAGTGATAAGCTTTTTCAATACCAATGATACCGTGGCGGCTTTTGATGAAATCAACAATCTTGTCAACAAAACTCCCAAGAGTGCTGAATCAAGGGTTTACGCAGCTGATATGTATATGTCAGTAGGTGACCACGAGCAGGCACTTAAGTTCTATAATGAGGCTTGTGAGGTTGACCCATCAAGTGGCCTTGCCTATTACAAACGCGCCGGATATTATAAGGAGATGGGTGATTCCTCTGCTTATGACCGTGAGGTGTTCCGTGCTCTCGAATTGCATGATCTTGAGCTCGATACCAAACTCGAGATTTTTACCGGCTTTGTGAAGGAACAATATGCCGATACACTCATGCAACCGCGCATCAATGAACTCTTCGGCAAGCTTGTCGACATGTATCCCCACGAGCAATCGGTTCATGACCTGTATAGCTCTTATTTCATTGCTGTCAAGGATTACCGTTCGGCTGCCGAGCAACAGGAGTATGTGATTGATACAGATATGCATAATGCCGATCGCTGGCGTGCTTTGATGAGTCTGTATTTCAGTGCCCGCGATTATTCAAAGGCTTTGGACGCTGGTGAGCGTGCCCTCAAGTTGTTCCCCGAAAGTCAAGTTCTATATCTTCTCACGGGTGAGGCTGCTTCACTTGATGGTGATACCATCAAGGCGTTGACGTTGCTCGACAAGTCGATAGCGATTGACTCGCTCGATTTGTCAAATGTCTCTCAAGCTCTCACGGCCAAGGGTGATATTTTTTATAAAAACGGTAACGTTGATAAGGCTATAGAGTTTTACAATGAGGCTATTCAAAAGGATCCTTCCAATGCTATGGCAATGAATAATTGTGCATATTTTATGGCACTTTCGGGTCATGACCTTGATAAGGCCGCTGAATTGAGCCGTCGTTCCCTCGCTATCGACCCCGACAATGAGTCATCGCTCGATACTTATGCATGGATTATGTTCAAGAAGGGAGATTATAAGGAGGCTAAAGCGTTTATCGATCAAGCTTTTGAACATACCGACGAGCCATCGGCCGAGCTATACCACCACATGGGTGATATCTATTTCATGTGTGGTGATCCTGACAAAGCGCTCGACTATTGGAAGCTTGCCGGTGAACTTGAGCCCGATGATGAGTTGTTGCAACGTAAGATCAAGAACAAAACTTATTTTTATAAATGAGTTTAGTTGGAAATCCTAATTTAATAATTGAATGAATTCTATTCCATTGTCACCAATTTCCATGAGGCAGTATATTCATTATATATATGCGTTGATCACCGTGTGTGTCATGACTTTTGGGTCGGCTGTTTTGCCCGGGTGTAGTTCTTCACGAACCACTACTGTAGCTAAGTCGGATCTTTCAGCAATGACTGTCGGGAAACGATTTGACGCGATGATGGCGTCATATTCTTCGTGGGATAATCTTGAGATTCCTTTGAAAGTCGAGTTGAAATCACCGGCCAAATTTTCCCTGTCGGGACGAATGTATATGGAAAATGGACAATCGATTCTCGTTTCGATGCGATTGCTTGGATTTGAGGTTGCTACGATGTATGCCGACTCTGATTCATTATACTGTGTGGATAAAGTTCATAAGATTGTCGTAGCTGAAAACATGAAGAATCTGACTCAGCTCACTGGAATAGATATCACACAGCTCCAGTCGCTCATGCTCGGACGTGCCTTTCTTCCTGGCGAGCCGGGTAGATTGAGCAGGAAAACCAAGGGGCTCTCTTTTGAAGAATCTACTGATGATGGTGTTGGGCGGCATAATTGGTCATTTTCTTTGTCGGCCAGCGGTAAGCGTCATTATGTATGTCGGTTTGATGTCGACCCGGAGGTCAATCAGCTCAGTAGACTTTCAGTAATTCTACCTGGACGCGATCCTATAGCATGTGAGTATGTTGATTGGACAGAAACATCGCTTGGTCTTTTCCCTCGTTTGTTGTCTTGCAATACGAAGATTTCCACGAAGCAGCTCGATGCCACACTGAGATATACCCCATCGGGTTTGAAATTCAATTCCGATAAGCTTCAGCATTTCAAGCAACCCGATGGCAGTTATCGTAGAATCGGATTAGCTGAATTAATCAAAGTTCTGTCAAAAGCTACATTATAAATTTGTTTGTAGGTATTATATAGTTATAGACAATCTCCTATCATCGTCACTGACTCTTTAACCCTCGTTTATGTTGCTCAAATTACGTAGAATTTTAGTTGCAATTCTGATGCTTTCACTTACATCGGTTGCTGTCATGGCTCAGTCTTCTTCCAAGATACGCAAGGACCAGCGTCGTAACCGCCAGCAAGTAGAGAAGGCACAGCGGGATGTCAAGCTCAATGCACAGGCTGTAGAAAACAAGTTGCACGATCTTGAGCTTCTTGACGGTCAGGTTCGGGATCTCAATAAAGATATAAGACGTCTCAATAATACATCTGATTCTCTCCTGAGAATCATAAGGCCGCTCAATGATTCCATCTCGGCTCTCAATGATCAATTGGCGATGATGAGGTCAAGATATGCTGCGGCTCTACGTAAGTCGCAATCCAATGCCAGCGGAATGGATGATCTTACGTTTGTATTTTCGTCGTCGACCTTTTCTCAGGCTTGGGAGCGCTACCGGTCGCTTAAACAGTTCTCTCGCTGGCGCCAAAGAAAGGCCCGCGAAATTTTAGCTACGCGTAGTGACCTTGAGGTGAGGCAGCAACGGCTTGATTCGCTCAAACGTTCCAATACACGTGTGCTTAAGTCTGTTCAGGCTCAACGTAATGAAGTGGAACGAAAGAGGGTGGATACCGACAGGCTTGTAAAGTCGTTGCGTACACAAAACAAGCAGTTGCAACAGATTCTCAAGCGTCGTCAGGATGAGGCCCGTCGTCTTGAGGAACGACTTGAAAAAGCCATTGCTGAAGAAATTGAGGCGCAACGGCTTAAAGAGGAAAAAGAACTCCAGGAGCGTGCGCGGCAGGAAGAGCAGCGTCGTCGACAACTTGCCCAGCAGAAGGGTAAAGATGAGTCTTCCAATCATTCGTCATCAACGAATGATAAGAACCCCGGCAATGGTAAAGTCAAGTCGGAAGATTCTGATAATCGTGCTTCAGGTTCAGGCTCTTCGACTCAGGCAAGCTCCGGTCGAGGCGACTTGAATAGTAATACAACTTCTCAGGCTACTGCGGCTTCATTTGAAACGTTGTCCCAGATAAATCGCAAACTCACAGGTTCTTTTGAAAGTAATAAAGGCCGGTTGCCTTATCCTTTGGCGGGCAAATTCACAGTCGTGAAGAAATTTGGCCGCCAGAAACACCCTCGATTGCCCAAAGTTGAAACTGATAATCCCGGTATCGATATCGAAGCTACTAAAAACGCTCCGGTGCATGCTGTCTTCGATGGCGAAGTGTCACAGATATTCAAGCTCGCGGGCTACAACAATGTGGTTGTGTTGCGCCATGGTGACTATGTTACGGTCTATGCCAATATCGAGACCCTCAATGTCAAGAAGGGTGACAAGGTAAAAACCGGACAACAGATAGGTCGCTTATATATGGATAAAAGTGATGGTGGCCGCAGTGTGTTGCATTTCGAACTCAGACGAGAGAAAGAGAAACAAAACCCTGAGCTATGGCTAAGTCGCTGACCTCCCAACGGGTTTTCAAGGCTCTGGGGGTATTCGGTAGTCTGCAGGTTGTCAATATCCTCTGTTCTGTGGTTCGTACCAAATGTATTGCGGTATGGCTTGGCACTGCCGGAATAGGAATCTTTGCCCTTTATAATACAACTCTTGATGTAATCAACCAATTGGTTCAACTCAACTTGCGTCAATCGGGCGTGCGTGAGATTGCCAACGCTCCGTCCTTTCGTTTCAATTTTATAGTTGCGGTAGTGCGTCGTATGGGGACACTTCTCGGTGTCATAGGAGCTTTGCTCACACTTTTCCTATCCCCGTTGCTAAGCCGTTTTACCTTTGGTGATGACTCACACACCATGCCATTCATATTGTTGTCGACGGTTGTTTTTCTAAATGCCATGGTTGCAGGAGAACAAGCTGTGTTACAAGCTTCCGACCGTCTGAGACGTCTGGCATCGGCTTCCATGTGGGGTGGGGTGGTAGCTACCGTAGTGTCCATTGCTTTGATAAAATATGCCGGTTTTGATGGTATTCTGCCCTCTATTATTGTTTACTCAGTTGTTACTGCAGTCGCATTTTATCTTAGACGTGAAAGTGAGAACAAGGTATCTGTTTCTGTCCGGGAGACACTGCGCCATTCCACCGCTATTATAAGGCTTGGAACATATATGACAGCCGCGATGTTCGTTTCTTCGCTGTCGCAGTATATTTTTATAGTGTGGCTCCGTTCTCAAGTCGATAGCGAGGGGGTAGGTATCTATCAATCGGGCTATATGATCGTCAACCAATATGTGGGACTTATATTTACAGCAATGGCTTATGAGTTTTTTCCACGTTTGTCGCGTGTGTCATCTTCACGCTTTAAGGTTTCAATATATGTAAAGCATGAGGTTGCCTTTATACTTGTAGCCCTATTAGGCGCCATACCGCTATTTATAAATATGGTGCCGGTCATTATTGATCTGCTCTATGAGCGTTCATTCCTCGTGGCTACCGACTATGTCACCATCGCATCGGTGGGAACGGTGTTCAGGGCTTTCTCATTTGTCCTTGCATTTGTTATATTAGCTCGTGCCGACGGGAAAATTTATATTCTTACCGAGACAGTCAGTTCGGTGCTTTATATCATATTAAATATTGCCGGTTATCATTGGTGGGGATATGCCGGTGTGGGGCTGGCATATGTCGTTTGGTACATGTTGTATCTATTGTCGGTGACTTTGGTGTACTGTCTCAGGTATGGCAACTCATTTGCGGATCTCAGCCGTCAGTATCTATTGTCGGTCATTGTTGTTGCAGTAGTGGCGGCTCAGTCTGCACTCTGCACGAGAGGGCACTACCTGGCCGCCACTGTTGTCTCTTGTACCGTTGTGCCCGTTTCGGGCTTTATCCTTTATCGTTGGTTCTTAAAGCGTAGGACGCTGAAAGAATAAGGTTGTTGGGTGAAATGTCCATCAATGTTGATATCGCTCACTGTTTCTTTGGCATCAAAGTCATCGGGTGAGCCGGTGAGTAGTGTCAGCCGTGCTTCACCCTTCAGGGGCAATTTCGTTTCAACCACGGTCGGTGTCATGTTGACAAGTCTTACAATTGTATCACCGGTGGTTTCGTCGAGTACTATCGAATGGCCAAGTCGTAGGGCAAGGTCATTGTTATTGCTGTCGATATCGCGCTGACTTACGACATATTTTGTGCCCGGATTGTTGCCATACATTTTCTGTACATAGTAATCGGGAGTGAGGTATACATTTGTATTGTCAAAATATATCAAATCGGGGCGCCACTGTGTATGTCCCTTCTTGGCAAGAAGTGGAGCATATGATGTCATTGTCACCACATCGGCATTGCGCTCAACATTGGTAAGATACAAGGCATTGGAGAGAGCTGCTTCCAGGGTTGAAGACCTGTCGGGCAGGTGTGAGGCATATTCACCTAAGTAAACCTTAGTGCCATTGCGGTCATAATTGTCGTAGTAGTCTCCATTGTGTATGAGCCATCCGGGTGATACATAGTAATGCTCGTCGACAACCGGAATATTATGCTCTTTGGCAAAGGCCCATCCGGCATCATAATCGGGTCCGCTATGGAATGGTCCTACTGTACCTACAACTTCAATTTCAGGATATTTTTCTTTGATGGCATTGAATATCATGAGGAAACGCTCTTTGAATGCATCGGTGATCAGATCTTCGTTGCCTATGCCTATCATTTTGAGATTGAACGGTGCCGGGTGGCCGGCCTCGGCACGCTTGCTGCCCCATTTTGTGGACACGTCACCGTTGGCATATTCAATCAGGTCGAGAATGTCCTGAATATAAGCAGGCATTTCCTCCATGGGTATTCCGCACTGTTGACCATAGGTGGTAAGCGCATCTTTTGATACGTGGGATTTATGGGAGGAGTTCTGACACGGTACACCGGCTGCCAGTACAGGCAGCGGTTCAGCTCCCATGTCTTCACACATCTCGAAAAATTCAAGGTATCCGAGTCCCCGTGTCTGATGATAGCCCCACAGATTCCTTTTCCCTGTGCGCTCTTCGGGTTTCCCGATCGAACCCTTCCAATCATATATGTTGTCTATGCCGTTGCCGTGGGCGACACACCCGCCGGGAAAACGTATGAATTTAGGTTTCAGGTCGGCTAATGCTTTAGCAAGGTCCTTGCGTAACCCATTGCTTCTTCCATTAAAGGTATTGACTGGCATCATGGAAATTAAGTCGATATCAACGCTCCCTTTTCTGTCGAGCGAAATGTGGAGTTTGGCATTACTGCACGTTGCCTTTGCAATGATTTTAGCTGAGAGTTGTTGCCATTCACCAGGTGTTGCAGCATTGAGAGTGCAATTACCCAGGCTTTTTTTCTCAGGACCGTATATGGATACGGTGATTTTAGACGCTTTTTCAGGTCTTACCCATAATGATATGTTGTAGGCCTCACCTTTCGTTACGGCAATGCTGTCATATCCATTGTTTATGAGTGCATATTTGGATGAGCCGGGAGTGGTCAGTCTCACGTAATGTCGATTTTGTGCGGTTATTGGGTCTGAGTCTTCAATGGTTGCCGACATCTCTTCAGGTACGCTCAATGACCAAGCTGTAATGTGGTCCCAATTGTGGCGGTCGTTCTTAGAGTATTCAAAGTCGCGGTTTTGAATCAGCTCGGCATATAGTCCACCATCGGCGGCATAGTTGATATCCTCAAAGAAGATGCCTATGAATTTGTCGCTTATATCCTTCGTGCAATTTCTGTCGATTTTCAAAGTCATGTTAACTGTGTCGATACCGGTAAACCGCCAACCATCCTGGTTGGTACGTTCGTTATTGCGGCGGTCGATTATTTCAGAATATTGCAGGTAGGCTTTTATGCGGTCAACGACCGATTTTTCAACTTTCATTACAGTGCCATGAGCTGCTTTGTTTTTATAATCAAACGATGCCGGCTGTCCATTGACAACGCTTTTAGGTAGCATTTCGAGAACCTTGTCGGGGTAGTTGTACTCCTGTACCGACCAGGTAATCAAATCAGGTGAATATGTGTAGCCGGCCACCGATCCGTTTTTGTCAGCCAGGAATACCAAGTGCCAGGAATTGTCTATGCTATCGCGGAACATTTGGGGACGGAACATCTTTTTCCCGTTGCCCCAATCGCCAAAGTCGCTACCTACAAGTCGGCCCTCGAGCCTCGCCTGTGACCATTTCTCTTTGTTTTTGGAATCTTGCTCCGACATTACCAGTCCGGAGCGTCCGTCGTCGGTAGCCGACAGATAGATGTATGTCGAGTCATTCCCTTCCGAGGCATAGGCTGATAGAAATGTAAAAACAGCTGCTGATGCAATAATTACATTTTTTATTGTCATATGGTTATTTTTTTAAGGATGATAATTGGGATTATTCTTTGAAATCACATGGAATGGCTGCTCGCCATGGCGTTTATTGCTCGTTGAGTCTCACTACTCTGATGCCGGAACCACCGCTACGCCTTAAATATTCGTTCAGTGGGTGCTCATCAATCACTACCTTACCCTTTTTGCTCGAGGCATGTAGCAGATATGGCTTTCCTTCGATTTTAACAATGATTCCCATGTGAGAGACATCGAGCCCTGGCACCTTGGTCGTTATTGCTATTACATCGCCCTCTTTTAGAGCTGCCATAACGTTTTTATTGCCCACATTGCGTGATTTTACATACGAGAACCTATGGTTGCGGTAGCCAATCTCGCAATTCTTTATTTTTGCATACTGGGTCGAGTCACTCAGTGCCGGATATTTGTCTCTGTTGGAGCTCATGTAGTCAATAGTCTTGACAACATAGTCGGTAGCCGGCATTCTTGATGTGTAATCAATCAATATACCGCGGTGTACATTATCAACAATCCAATCGCTGAAATAATGCAGGCGGGAAGAGTAGTCGCCTATACTACCGTTACGATATCTCATTTTTTCGAGATTATATACGAAATCTCTCCACGATGTGCGCCCCTCTCCTGCTGTATATGCAAGAGCCATTACCGTTTCAACAAATGTAGTACAGTCCATCTGTTGCAGATTAATGCGCAAAGCTTCCTGAGGACCTTCGATTGTTCCGGCAACGTAGGGTACGTCGATGAATTGGCGTCCTATTGCTGCTATGCGATTTTGACTATCTTTTATTTTCGCCGCGTCAATTAGGATACTATTTATTTGTGTGGTGTCACTCGCCTCATTGGCAAATATTGCTTCATTTGGCAAAATGGCATATGTATCTATGGACGAAACGAGCAGTAAGGAAAGTATAACAGTTTTGATATATTTCATAATTGCTTTTGACTTTAGAGCTAATTTATAATGTGTAGTGAATTGCCGACTGCGAAGATAAGCATAATCTCCGTAATATTTATTAGTGGAATAGGATAAAACAGGATAAAAAATGAGATAATATATGTAAACACTTTTTAACACTATATAAATTCGGCTAAATCAGGCAATTGTGAAAAAGTGTGCAATAAGTGTATAAAAAACACTCAAAAAAATTTGGAGGGAATGGAGAAAGTGCCTACCTT
>JAMPBP010000011.1 GCA_023666645.1 Clostridiales bacterium | reverse complement strand
TGAACTGGTGACTCTCGTCCACAAATATGTGGTCGATGCCCATCTGCTTGAAATCCACGATACTGTCCTTGTTCTGCTCCATCTGATACTGTATGGTGGCAATCTTGGCAGTAAGGTTCTCCTTACGCTTGATAAGACCTTTGAGCATACCGCGCGAGACATCATGTCCTTGTTGCTTCACCACTTCGAGATTTTCCTCAACGGTATCAAGTTCAGCCTGAAGAATCTGCTGCTGCATCTCAGGCGATTGAGGTATCTTGCCAAACTGGTCGTGCGACATGATAACGCAGTCATAGTCGTTGTTCTTGATATTGTTGAAGAAATCCACTCGTTTGTCTGCCTTGAAACTCTTTTCATCGGCGAACAGTATGCGGGCGTTGGGATAGGCTGACTGATAGGTCATGGCTATTTCGGCTACGTTGGCTTTAAGTCCGATAATCATCGGTTTGTGTGCCAGCCCCAGACGCTTCATTTCATGTGCCGCAATGCACATTATCAGCGTTTTACCACAGCCCACCTTAAAATCACAAATACCGCCGCCGTTCTGTTTCAGCATCCAGATACAGTCCTTCTGGCTCTGATAAATGGAGTTTATTCCATAGCGGTCTCCCAACATTTTCATGTTGAGGTCGGAAAATGTCTGATGGCTGCCGTCATATTTAGGACGCACAAAGCAGTTGAACTTGTTGTTATACAAATCCACTAACCGTTCTTTGAACTCCGGGCTTTGAGCCTCCAGCCAGTCTGTAAATCCGTTTCGGATTTCATCAATCTTGGCATTGGCAAGCTGTATCGCCTCATTGTCGGGAACCTTTATGTCGTGCCCGTCATCATCTTTGCCGATTGACTTCTTGATGTCGGGTACAGTGTTGTGCAGGGCGTGTTTCAGAAGGCTCATGCCGTCATATGTGCGATAGTAACCTCTGACACAGAATTCCTCCCATATCTTCATATTTTTGTTGGATGCGTCTGCCGAATACTCATCCATAGAGGAAGAATAGGCAATCTTCACATCGGTTTCGTACAGATGCGACATATAGGCGGAGTAGATGCCGGTTGGGATCCATCGTTCACCGAAGTTGAAATCAAGCTCGTCGAACTCAATACGGCGGGGCCGGGCTTCCTCCAGAGCTTTGAGTGAGTCCTGCGCCATTGCAATAAACGGCTCCATGCCGTCATAACCGGGGAAGCCTTTGATACGTTCTTCCTCACGGTCTATCCATGCCTTGACTGCCTCGGCTTTGGCAACCACGTTTCCGGCGATGAAGCGGTCTTTTATCTCATAGTTCTCCACTAATGGATTGTAATAGATGTGTCCTTCAAGGTTTTCAACCATTGCGTCCTCGTCCATATCCACAAGCGACGACATATATTCGAGATTGACCTCGCCGTATTTGTTGAGCGATGCCGTCAGTGCCTCCATCGGAGTATCGACCGAAGTAACCTCGTCAATGGCGAATGAAACAGGATGGTCGAAGATGTCAGCCTTGACAAATTGACCGTTCTCGCCGCGCTCCAGTGCCAGTGCGTCACGACCGTTGGCGTCCATCATTATGAACTTGACATTCTGCTTCTCGTTGAGATTACCGTACTTGACGACAAACTCATCATAATATTGATTGAGGTGTTTACGCAGATGTTCCGAAGGCTCATGGGTCTCCGCCTCGTAGTTGTAGAGCTGCTGATATGTCTCCGATAGAGTAATATACAGCATGGCGCGTTTCTCCTGCTCCGGTTTGAGGTTGAGCGGCGTGAATGTTGCACCGGTTTTACGCACATCGGAGAGAAAGCCTACCATGCCGTCGGCAACGACCATTGAGCCGTTCTTGTGGAAGAATTGTATGTCCTCCGGGAAAGGACGGGGCGACATATCGCGCTCAATCGGAATAGCCGTAACCTTTGCGGTACGGTTGCGACCGCCGGGAATGAAATCGCCCTCGGTCTTTTCGATATAGGTTTCGCCGGGTGCGATACCGGCGGCTTGTGCCGCCTCCTGAGCTTCTTTCTCCAGACGCATTTCCTCCATTTGGCGATAGGCAATCGACATCATTGTTTCATAGAATCCGTTGATGGGCGGATTGTCCTCCCAGTTCAACGAGCCATAAAACTCCAGTTCTTTTTCTGAAAGAGGTCGGAACTTTTTTACCGGAATGTCATCGACTTTTACAGTCGGACGGGGCTTTGACTCCGAGGCTTCCACTTTATGCTTCGGCTGCGGGCGCGGTTTGCCGATTGGCTCCAGCTCTCCGAAAAGATTGTAGGCGAACAGACGCGGGTCTGGATTGTCCGAATAATCGGGTCTGCCGTCGGTTTCAATCTCTTGGGTTGGTGCTTCCTTTGGCGGCTCTACAGGTTTAGGCTCAGGCTTCGGAGGTTGATTAGGCGTAACCGTCTCGACAACTTTTTGCTTGGTAGTCCTTTTTAGTTTCGGGTCTTCCAACTGCTCACAAATAGCCACACGTTTGCCTGCCCGTACAAGTTTGGGCAGATATGTGTCGAGCGCATGATGCGGAAATCCAGCAAGCTCGATGCGGTTGTCAAGACCGTTCATCCGGCGTGTCAGAGTAATGCCGAGTATTTCAGACGCTTGCACGGCATCCTTGCCGAAAATTTCATAGAAATCTCCTACGCGGAACATCAGAATTGCATCAGGGTGTTTCTTTTTCATCTCCTGATACTGTTTGAGCAAAGGCTCGTTTCTCTGCTCAATCTTCTCTGCAAGCGGTTTCTGTTTCGGTGGTTCCGGCTTGACTTCAGGTGTCGGCTTTACTGGGTCAGGCGTAGGCGGATTGATACCGTTGGAGTTATACAGTTCCAGATTAAGACGCAGGCGCAGCGACTCATCGATCGCTTTGCGTAAATCCTCGGAGATACCATCAATACCGCCTTCGTGCTTGTAGATGATAGCGGGTTTTCCGTACTGATCGGTCCCAACCTTGGCATCGGTGCATATTACATTCTGAGGAAAAGCCTGAAAGAACTTGTTGCCCGGCACCTTCGTACCTCGGTCAACAACAGACTGAATGAAAAATTCCTCGTCGGCAGATAACGCTTTCTTCCCCGTGTGCTTCTGGAGTATAATCAGGTCGGATCCTGCATCCGTTCCGGCATTATCGGAGAATGTATTGTTGGGCAGTCGTAACGCTGCTACAAGGTCGGCACGTTTCACAAGCTCCATCCTCACGAAAGGACTGCCCGCGTTCATAACACCTTGCGAAGCAATAAAGGCAACCAATCCTCCCTCGCGCACTTGGTCGAGTGCCTTCAGAAAGAAATAATTGTGGATTGTTTTGGTAGCCTGACGATAGGCAACATCCTTGCTCACGGCATACGCCGGATCTGCGACAGCAAAATCACCGAAAGGAACATTAGAGGCGGCGACATCGAAATAGCCATTGAAGTCACTCTCAATCTTCTCAAAGCCTTCAATGCGAGTCAATATTGAAGGATGCAACGCCGACAGTATTTTGCCTGTGAGCAAATCCTTCTCATACGCCAGCACCTCAGCCCCGGGGTATCGGTCGTTGAGCAGGAATGAATCGATAAACGCTCCCTGTCCGGCAGAGGGTTCAAGAAAACTCTTTACCTCTATGCCAGACTGTTTCAGTGAGCCTGAAATGGCGTCAATGACGGGAGCCGGAGTATAGAACGCCGTCAGCACAGAGGCTTTAAGTGAGTCCATATACCGCGCAAACTCCCTGTCGTCCTTTGAATAATCATGGATAAGACGGCGCAGTTCAACGGTCGGGGCAAACAACTCAATGTCCGTTTTGCTCCATTTGGCGGCATCCTCCAAATCGTTGGCATCGTTGAGGATACATTTCAGTCCTCCGAATCCGGCATACTTGCGAAGCACCGCTATTTCATCAGCGGTTTGCGCTCCACGCCCGGCAACATCGAGGCGAAAGGCAAGCCTTATCGCCTCAATGTTGTCGCGCATGGTCTGGAGGCGGTTATAAGCCATAGCCGTCCAGTATTTCAGTGATTGTTCCGAGCAGTTCTGTCAGCATCGGCTGATGGGTCTCCCTGTCAAGAAAGTCGCCGTTGACCTCGTAGCGGTCGAGTATGTCGCTGACGGGTTTCTGTCCGAGCAGATGCACGGCGAAGTCAGGCATATACTCCGGCGGCAGACGCAGCCAGAGGTTTTCCTCCACCACATTATATATTATGTCGTAGCGCGACACATACAGTCCTGCAAGGAGAGTGCGCATCGCCAGCTCACGGGCAATCGGCACTGGCTTGCCCTCCAGACGCGCCGACACGAATGTGTCGTATGCGTCGTCCGAGCGGGTTTCAATAAATCTCTTGTTGTTTCTCTGGGGAAAATGATGGTCAATGAGATGACCTCGGAGATAGACTTGGAAAAAGTCTGCCTCCGGCAATTCTATGTTATGTTTCATCGGGGGATGCGGATATAGTGGTTGCCGATGTCCTATAATTTTCATAGTACAACGACGCAATGAAAAAGGACACCGGGTATCCCTCCCGATGTCCAACCACTAAATCCGCGTCAAAAATGAAACAAAAAACATAATGACGCCGAATCAATGGCAAAGATAATAAATTATCCTGACACGGGAGGAATAGTTATGGTTATTCTGTCTTGATTTCAAGAGAGTTTAAGCGGTTTTAACCGTTTTTGCCTTCTTCTCCTTGCGGTAACGGCGGCTTTTCTTCTTGCCGCCTTTGGACTTGCGACCGCAGCCGTAGCTGTCGGGAGCGAAGGCGTCGATGACGCGCTTGACTATGAGGTTGTATAGCTTTTCCTCGTCGCGGCTGAGATCCGTGGGGTGCAGCCCGGTGGTGACTATGCCGAATCCGTTATAGACTGTCTCGCCGTTGCGGAAGTTGTGGCACTTGGAGGGCTTGCCTTCGGGTATCAACCGGCCCCACCTGCTGTTGTAGCGCAGCATTTCCATATTGCGGAGCATCGCCTTCCACACTCCGCCGGGGATGGTGTTCTGCATCACCATCGGGTAGGATATGAGTTTCTTGGCATACAGGCGGTATGCGGTGAGTATTGTCTTTTCGTGGGTATAGTCCAGCTCACAGGCAGCCTGAATCATCAGGGCCGGGAGGTTGAACAGCGGGCAGCGGTCGGTTATCAGACCGATATAGTTGTCGCCTTCACGACGTTCTCCGGCAGTCGGGGCTGATATACCGGCACATTCAGCATCGACGGCGGCTTCCGTTACGGATATTTCCTCAACCGTAGGCGCACCCTTCAGTTCGGCACATTCCTCGGCAGCCTGTATGATGGCGTTGTAGATGGATTCCTCCAGCCATTTCTCGTATTCCTTACGGTTCTGAGGCCCGTGGTTCACGGCATGGACGATGGCTTTCTTTTTCAGCACGGGGAGCCATGCGCGACGCGTATCCACTGGGCAGCTGATGAAGTAGTAGAGGCTCAGGAAGTCGAGGTCGCCGGCAATGTCGGGGTGCATGGCGTTCACGACCGTCTGGCTCATCTTCCACAGCGACTTGATTGTTTCGAGCTGTCGGGTGTCCTCTGCTGATTTCTTGTAGCCGACCAGCTCATCGTAGTCACGCATGGCGAACTTGAAGTTATGTGCGTAGGCGAGGCGGCTGTCCATCGTGGTGGAGAGGACGAAACTCTCCTCCGGTGAGAAGGTCGCCTCCACGAGCTGTCCGTTTGTCCATGTCACGGCATAGCCGTTGCCGAGATAGTAGCCGTCGTGTTTTTCATTCGCGCCGATGGCTTTGGCGATTGTGTCCGCAGTGATCTGATGGTCTGTCACGACGGTTATGAGATTTTTCTGTTTCATTTTTGCTTTTTTTATTTGGGTGGATATTTTTTTGGATGTAGTGGTTTCTTTGAAATAGCACCGGAGATTCCGGACTCTCCGGGATGCCGTTTCGGGGGTGCAGGGTCTTATCCCTGCTTTTTGAAGATTACATCTTCGGACCTTTCGGCTTACGCTGCTGACGCATCTGGTCCTCGTTCTTGGGTGCCGTCTGATATTTCTGGAGAGGCTCGGCGACGTGCTTTGTCGCCTCGTTGGTCAGTCCGTCGTTGTTGACGGCCTTCTGTGTCTTGGATTCATTGGCTACCTGAACACGCGGGTCGTTGAGTGATATGTTGGGACGCTGTTTCTCCGGATTGAACCAGAGATAGACGGTGCATGGCTGCCCCTTGTCGTCGATGCGGTTTGTAAGTTCCGCCACGCGACCCTCGGAGTAATCCTTCTGCTGTTGTTCGGTAAGCGGGATTTTCGCCCATTTTGTAAGAGGCTTTATCTTGCCGTCCTTCGTGAGCCACGACGACTGCTGCTGATTCGTGGTGCCGCTTTGTATCTGTGTCTGCGACTGCGCCTGTTCCTGCTTTCTGACCGCGCCGGGTACGAACTCGACGCCCTTGCGGTCTGCCGACACCTGAAGCACCACGTTGTAAGTCTTGCCGTTCTTGTCGGTTATCTCCTTCGGAGGGAGTGCCTGACCCCGCTTTAGCTGGCCTATCTCGGCATCGGTCAGTTTGGTCTGGCCCACAGTGTCGCGGATATATACATCCTTGACCGGGACGGAAACTATTTCGTTGGTGTAGCGGTCGATACTGACGTATGACGGCACCTTCTCGCCGTTCTTGTCGGTCAATTCCACTACCTTGCCGAGATTGCCGGTTTCGCGGAGAGCCGTTTTCTCATCTTTGGAAAACTTGTAGCCTTTGAACTCCTGATCGAGTTTCGGCTCCTTGTGGATGAAGTGGGGTACCACCTTTACATTGCCGTCAGCGTCGGTTCGGAATGACAGTCGTGCGTCAATGGGGAATTTCTCTCCGGCGAATGTCGGGATGACGGTGACGACCCTTGACTTGCGGTTGTAGAGCATCTCGCGGAGGTCTCCCGATTTTTCCAGCTCGTCGCGGTCGATGCCCCATTTCTCCTTGAGGTTCGCCCAGTCGATTTTGCTTTCGTCGATGGCGGAGTGTCTGGTCTCCTTTGCGGATGCCTGTGCGTTGGATTGTGCCTGCTGTTCCTCCTGCGGGGAGCCTGCCGGCGACTGCTTGGGCTGTTCGGCCGTCTGTGCCGCCTCCTGCCTGTTGTCCTGCGTAACCTGTGGGAGATCCACCTTGTTGTTCTTCAGCATATCGGCGTTTGCCACGGGGTCTTTTGCAAAGTCCCCGATTACGGTGCCTACCGTCTCGTAGCGGTCGGCGGGTACTCGGAAAAATCCGAAGGTCGTGGGGTTCTTGCACTGGCGGACGAAGTTGGAGAGGAAAGCCTCAAGCGGGTTCTGACCTTTGGAGAATTTTACAAGGTCAGAGAGTTTTGCCGACTTGACATCGGTCATCTTTGGTGTGCCGTCCTCGTTGAGTCCGGTAACCGCGCCTACCTGCCCGGTATCGTTGTTGCGGGCGATAAGCACTTCTTCTAAGTTTTGGTCTTTTGCCATAAATTAAAAAGTGTTTGGGGGGTTGATACTTGCGCCACCTTGGTGACGCGGGGTTATTTTGTGTTGTAGGTGTGTCATGCGTTCTGCACGGAGAATAATTCTATCACGTCGGCTTTGCGGTACTTCACCTTGCAGTTTTTGCCGGAGCCGGTCTTGATATAGGCAATCATGCCACATTTGCGATATTCGTACATCGTGCGTCTTGAAACGTGGTATCTTTCGCAGACCTGCTGTTCCGTCCACGTTTCTTCCTCCGGATCAAGGATGCCGAAGCCCTGAAAAGCCTCCGTAACCTTTTTCGCCACATGGTCAATCTTGCTGTCAAGACCAGTCTTGACATTCCTGACCTCCGATGCCAGCTCACGGATAAGCCGGACAAGTGTCGTGTATTCCTCCGTTCTCATTGCCCGCGATTTTTGTAAAGGTGGTTCATCATACGGAAAAAGATTTTCATCATCAGTCTGGCCTTATACTCGCGGATTGTCTCGGCGATGTAATTGAGCATTTTTGTTATCATATTCTTTTTCGGATTTAATGTTATGCCGCAAAGTTCGCCATAAGCCGAAACCCTGCTGAGGTATTCCTCAGGTAGTTCCCTGTTTTTTTAAGACACGTTAAGATTTGGTGGTGGCTATCCATACTCCTTTTGAAAGAGTATAGAGGTCAGTCTGCCAGTCCGTTATAACGGATTGACATGACGGTGTGTGTCGTTAAAAATTCAGGGATAAATCCAATAAGGCGAGATTAATGGTCTATCAGGAAATGTCATGACTTATATCCTGAAAATGCCCAATCGGTTATCATGGGGAAAGCCCGGCACCGTATCGGATTCGATATAGAAACAACCGGAATATGGCTGTTTGTTTCCGACAAATTTCCAAGTTGGGAAATGTTGGGAAACTTCATTGAAATATCGGGAACCCGCTGACAGACAGTAATCTTTTTCGCCACAGAGATGGTTACACGTTCAAAGCGTAAGACAGGCGAATGCCTCATACGCTTTACTCAAAATCCCAGCCGAAATATAGATACCGGCGACCCGCAGTCCGGAATGTGGGCCACCCTCTCTGTATTCGGTCAAGTCACCCACTAATTCCGTTAAAAGATGAAAAGAACATACACAATCCGTGGTGATTCTATATTACCACAATGGGCAGATACACCCTCGAAAAGCAATAAATTTACGTTTCCGTATTTGACATACCAAAGAGATGCCTATGGCAAAGCAAAACGGAGAATCGACTGATAGAGATATTCTAAACAGAATACTCTCAATCCTCGAAAAACAAGGAAAACCCTGTGAAAACTCTCTTAAAAATAGGGTGTATGATAATCAGGCGATAATGGAATTACTCAATATCAAACATAAGTATCTTAAAATGCTCCGTGATAAAGGATTTCTTGGATATTCCAGATGCGGAGACAAATACTGGTACTCTCAATCCGATGTGGATCTTTTTCTCAGTCGGTTCCATTATGAGGCTTTTGCCACTCCATTATCTTCCGTATAAATAAAAAACAGTTGACTCACAATCGGGTCAACTGTTTTTTTATGGATAATAATATGTTTATAATCTAAACGAGGATAAACCAGAAAGTCTGTTAAGTTCAGTGGACAAAGTTTCAGGAAGAAAACGAGCATACACTTTCTCCGTTATATCTGTGCTTCCATGACCGAGAAGACGGCTGACAACAGACATAGAAAGGCCTTCATTCAAGGCATAAACGGCGAATGTATGTCTCGCAACGTGCATAGTCAGCGGGAAACTAAGCTCCAGTTCCTCTCCCACAACAGTCAAGGACTGGTTAATACTTCTTGTCGCCGTATTTCTGACTTTATATAATGCCTCATCATCATCTATATCCAGATTCTCTTTTACAAGGTTGAATACAAATTTGGAATCCCCGTTTTTCTCTTTCCATGCTTCAAGTAATTCAATAGCCGGGTCAGACAACGGAATTATATGGCGTTTCCCTGTCTTAATCATGACCTTTCTTAATTCTTTTTTCTTCAAATCGACATTAGTCCATTGAAGCGTCATAATATCTACGACTCGAAGACCGCAAGCGTGAAAGGCGAAAAGAAACATTTCGATATATTCCTTACGACGGGGTTCCTTACAATGATGGTAGTATTCTATCAACTTTGCCAATTCTTCTTGCGAAAGGCTCTTGCCATCATAAGAAGACTCATCACCGGATAGATTAGGCTTGACTGCAATACGCATGTCTTGTATTCTCGCATTTAATGCCGCATCTATTATATGTAGTTCTGCGGCATAAGCACAGGCTTTGAGAATAGGGGTCAGAGCATGGTTGATGGTGTGGTCGCTATTCTGTTTTATTTCACGACGCCATTCTATATATTCTTCAAGCAGCTCAATAGAAATCTCTCCAAGATAGATTCCATCGGATTTATATGTTCCACGTTCTTTTGAACGCAGGAACTCCTTAAACATATTCATGCCGCTTTTCCCGTTTTCATAGCGACTACGGCCGATACGGTTTCGGGAATATTCGGAATCCAGCCTGTCAGTAACGAACTCAACAAAGTCCTTACCGTTATCTTTCCTTACGGCAACAGGCTTTTCAAGAAGGAAGCCATCTATGACTTCTTCCGTTATTTGATGCGGATTGTTTTGGGCAAATTCGGCAAGTAAAGAATCTGTCCTTTCTACTCTGGCAAGTAATACACTGTTGATGCGCTTGGACTCCGAGCCGTAGGATGGGCGAACACCACCGCGCCCGGCGTGAAGATTCTGGTTCCAGTCTGCAATCTTCACGAAGATATTGGTAGTGCGTCGGATCACCTTACGGTTCCAAGTATATTCTATGTCCACCGGATAAGCCTTGTTCTTATCCGGATTTTTTGGTGTCCTGAGACGGTATTTCCCTAATGGGTATAATCTCTTTGTCCTTCCCATAGGCCGTTATTTGTTTGTACTTTTACGATATTCCCACATGTCTGCAAAGGTAGTGAATTATATACAAACAAAACGGAAAAATCGGGGCAAATGTTGTATTTTACACAAACAAATTCGGCTATTTTAGACCATAAAACACCAGCCATACAAACAAATTCTAATTGCTTATATGGCTGGTAATCAGTATGTTGCGTGTAAATTTGAGTCTTAATACTCGTCCTCGTTGAAGAAGAAGTCTTCTTTTGAGGGGTAGTCGGGCCAGATGTCTTCTATGCACTCGTAGGTTTCTCCCTCGTCTTCGATTTCCTGCAGGTTTTCTATAACTTCAAGCGGTGCTCCCGAACGCATGGCGTAGTCTATTAGTTCATCCTTGGTTGCAGGCCATGGTGCGTCTTCAAGTTTTGATGCTAATTCCAGTGTCCAATACATAGTCGTAAGTGTGATTTTTTTAAAATTGTGCGCAAAGATAGTTATTTATATTTACTATTCAACGTTTTTGTTATTAAAATAGTATGGCTGTGCCTGATTTTTAGTTTATATTGATTGCGGTATTGCTTATTTTCAGGCGGTTGAGGCTTTTTTGGTGTGTTTAATGCCTGAGGTAGGAGGATACTGCGCGGGCGAGTGTGAGGCTGTCGGTGTCGGTCTCTGTACGCCAGCTCATCGCACCTCTCATCCCTTTTTCCTTGAGGTATTCACATTTGATTTTCAAAGACTCGGGGTCTTCATATCCGAGCACGAGGTTTCCTTGGGCATCGGCGATGTATGGCACGCATGCTATGGTGTCCCATTGAGCTGACAGGTCGGCGTAGGGGTTGGCTGCGGAATAGCTTGTCCAGCCGGCGTAGTAGTTGTCGTCGCCACGACCGTAGAATCCGAGCCCGAGCAGCATTTTGTCGTAAGGCACTCCGGCTTGGTGATATATCTGCACGACCTCGTCGACAGAGTGCCACCCGGTGTTGGGGGAGCGGTAAAGTGCTGTGTGATGCCATGGTGCTTGTCCGCCCAGGTCGTAGGCCATGATGCTCACATAGTCAATGAGAGGGAGTACGGGGTCGACGTTGAAGCTTATGTCACCACCGCTGGCGAGTGAGAGAATCTTGTCGGGTCCTATGCTGTCGCGCACTTGCTGTAGCACGAGTGTGAAGTTGTCGACGTCGTGGGGTGTGCCACCGGGGCCACCGGGCACTTCCCAGTCAAAATCTATTCCATCGATTCCGTATCGTTTGATGATGCTTGCACAGTCACCGGCGAGCGATGCCCGTTTGAGTGGGTCGGCAGCCATTTCGCTGAGTCCTGAGTTGCAATCTCCGCCTATGCAGAGTATGATTTTCAATTCGGGTTTCTGTTTCTTCAGGCCGATCATTTTTCTGAATCGCGGTTCGTTGTTTATCACCACACCGTCGCGGTTTTCGTTCATATTTGCAAAGCCGTAGTTTATAGCTGTGACTGTTGCTGGGTCGGGCATTGTCTCGGCTCCGCTCCACACATACGTCACTATGTCGTAGGTGGGTTCATCGGAGTCCCCTGCGGTTTTACTATTGCTCTTGCAGCTTTCTATGCATGTCGTGGCAAGGAGTAATGATGACATGACTAATGTTGTAATAGCGATTTTCTTCATTCTGTTGATTGTATTTATTATTTATGTATTCAGTCTTGCTCAAGAGGTGCGAGACAACTTTTTAAGTAGTTAGATTTCTTTGTCCCAGAATATTTCAGGGGTGTGGTTTGTGTGGTTTATAAAGCGTGAGAGTATGAACAGGTAGTCGCTGAGCCGGTTGACAAAGCGCAGAGCTGCTGGGTCGACATAGTTGGTCTCGTTTTTTAGTGTGATGATTTCACGTTCGGCTCGGCGGCATACGGTTCGTGCCACGTGGGTCCAGGCTGCGAGTTGCGAGCCGCCAGGAAGAACGAATTGGTTTACTTTTGGGGTAGCGTCGTCGAGGGTGTCGATGGCTTGCTCGAGTTTGGAGATGGCGTTCTGCCCGAGTGATTCTATTTGCGGCATGACGCCTTGTTGGGGTTCTGTGGCGAGATAGGCTCCGAGGTCGAAGAGCTTGTGTTGTACGTAGGTGAGCAGCGGTATTTGGCTGTTGGGCATTGAAGTGTCGCTGGCGAGTACACCGATCCAAGCATTGAGTTCGTCGACCGTACCGTATGCATCAAGACGGGTGGAGGCTTTTGATACTCTTTGCCCACCTACGAGGGAAGTGGTGCCTAAATCGCCTGTGCGTGTATAAAGAAGGCTTTTATTCATGACGATGAGGTTTGATTTTTTTGAATATAAATGCAAATGTACAAAGTTATAATTAAATTTGCATACCGAAACAGTTTGAACCCACTTATGACTTGCTGTGAAGGTCGGCAATCGCGGGTTCATGATTATGTCTAAATAAAAAAGGGTTCATAAATTTCGATATAGGAATGGAACGTAAAAGCTTGGAATTAATGGCTCCGGTGGGCAGCTACGAGTCGCTGCATGCTGCGATCAATGCCGGGGCAGATGCTGTATATTTTGGAGTTGAAGGGTTGAATATGAGGGCCCGTTCATCGGCCAATTTCACGCTCGATGATCTCCGTGAGATAGCCCGCACATGCCGTGATGCTGGCGTTAAAACCTATCTCACTGTCAATACAATAATTTACGACAATGAGCTCGATAAGTGCCATGCCATCATTGACGCGGTAGCCGAGAGTGGCATTACGGCCATAATAGCGAGCGACCTGGCGGCAATCACATATGCCAGGGAGCGCGGAGTCGAGGTCCATATCTCGACGCAATGTAACATTAGTAATATAGCTGCAGTGAAATTCTACGCGCAGTGGGCCGATGTCATGGTGCTTGCACGCGAGCTTGACATGGAGCAGGTCGCTGCTATACACAAGGCTATCGTTGATGATGATATAAGAGGTCCTCATGGAGAGCTTGTAAAGCTTGAGATGTTTTGCCACGGGGCCCTTTGTATGGCTGTCTCAGGTAAATGCTACCTGTCGTTGCATGAGATGAATTCGAGTGCCAACAGAGGTTCGTGCACTCAGATATGCAGGCGGTCGTATACAGTCACTGACAACGAGACCGGAGAGCAACTGGGTATCGACAATAAATATATAATGTCGCCCAAGGACCTGAAAACCATACATTTTCTTGACCGCATGGTCGAGGCTGGAGTGTCGGTGTTCAAAATCGAGGGGCGTGCCCGCGGTCCTGAATATGTGAGCATCGCTGTGAATTGTTATGATCAGGCATTGCGTGCCATATGTGCAGCCGATGGCAGTTATAATGGAGAGGCGGTCAATCGTTGGGACGTTGAGCTTAGGAAAATCTTCAACCGTGGTTTCTGGGATGGCTACTATCTTGGACAGCGGCTTGGTGAATGGTCGGGCAAATATGGATCGTCGGCTACGCGGGTCAAGGAATATGTTGCCAAGGCCACGCGTTATTTCAGCAAACTCGGTGTTGGTGAATTTTTCATTGAGGCCGGAACTCTCTCGGTGGGCGATGAGATTGTGATTACCGGTCCCACTACCGGAGCGTTGATTATCACTGTCGACGAGATGCATGGCGATAATGGACCCGTAGAGCAAGCCCATAAAGGGGAGAGCATCGCTATTAAAGTGCCGTCCAAGGTGAGAGCATCAGACCGGCTCTACCGCTGGCGGCATCTTGACGAGTAATGATGCGTTTAAACGGGTTGACAAGTCATTTGTGCTCTAAAAACAATGTTTTATAACATATATACGTGTGGTTGAAAGCGTCAAATGTGAAAAATGGGTATTTTTTTTAATAAAAAGTGTCAACCAATTGAAATAATGCGTATATTCGCTAACCGAATACCCTCCCTGACGGGAAAACCTAAAGTAGAAAGACAAAAAGAACAATAAATATAATTCAACAATGAGCTACCTTAAATTTGATAAGAACCTCATGATTAACTTGGAGCAATCACTTCCCAAAGAGATGCTCCGCACTAATCAGGCCGGAGCTTACCATTGCACATCGATTGTTGACTGTAACACACGCAAGCAACACGGATTGCTTGTAATGCCGCTGAGCGACAAAGACTATAGGCCACACGTGCTGTTGTCATCGCTCGATGTTACAGTTATCCAGCACGGTGCGCCGTTCAACCTCGGGCTACACCGCTACAAGGGTGGGGTCTACAGTCCCAACGGCCACAAGTATATAAGAGAATTTGATTGTGAGAGTGTTCCGCGCACAACCTATCGTG
Organism: Clostridiales bacterium; assembly: GCA_023666645.1. Taxonomy (GTDB): domain Bacteria; phylum Bacteroidota; class Bacteroidia; order Bacteroidales; family Muribaculaceae; genus JAAVFS01. The sequence goes on along the minus strand of JAMPBP010000011.1, from coordinate 32,636 downwards.
TGGGTGGAGTGATTCTCACTAAGGAGAAGATTTTCATATCCAAGGAAAACCGTCTTCTCATACGTTACACACTTGTGGATGCCCACTCGGCTACCACACTCCAGTTTCGGCCATTCCTTGCGTTCCGCGACAGTAACGAGTTGTGTGTTGAGAATGGTGCTCTCAATGCCGATTGCCCTGTGGTCAACAACGGTGTGGCATCGTGCATGTACCCTGGATATCCGACACTCTACATGCAGTTCAGCCGCAAACCTGAGTGGAACTATGATCCCCACTGGTACAAGGATATTGAATATGTCAAGGATCTGGAGCGGGGCGTGCCCTATACCGAGGACCTCTGGGTGCCGGGCTATTTCTCTGTGCCTATCAAGAAAGGAGAGTCGATTATCTTCTCGGCTGGTATCGAGGAAGTGTCGCCTCGCAGTCTCAATAAGATGTATGAGAATGAGATTGCCAGCCGCACATGCCGCACAAGTTTCTACAATTGCCTCAAGAACTCGGCCAAGCAACTTTATCTTGTCGACGGCAAGGATGAGTATATGCTCTCGGGCTATCCCTGGGGCACAGTGCTTGCACGTAACACATTCATGTCGTTGCCAGGCAATACTCTTGCCATAGGTCACAAACAAGATTTTGAGACGATAATGGCGACGGCCTCAGAAGCACTGCTCAATTTCATGAAAACGGGAGAGAAGAGCGACCGTATCCACGGCATTGATCTACCCGACATACCCTTCTGGGCGCTGTGGTCACTGCAGCAATATGCCAAGATGGAAGGCGCTGAGAATGCGCGCGCGAAATATGGCGAGCTGATAGCCTGCTTGCTAAATTATATCATTGATGGCAATCATCCCAATCTGTTTATTCTCGACAGCGGACTTGTATCGACCGATGGCTCACACGTGCCGGCCTCGTGGATGAACTCGGTAGTCGATGGCCGCCCTGTGATACCGCGCTCAGGTATGCTCGTGGAGTTTAATGCCTTGTTGTACAATGCATTGATGTTTGCGGCAGAACTCTTTGCCGAAGTCGAGCTACAGGCTGCCAATCGTGAGCGTTGGGAAGAGCATGCCCTGAAGATGAAACAACCGTTCATCGATACCTTTCTCAATGAGAGCGGCTATCTCTATGACTATGTCGATGGCAACTATGCCGACCCCTCGGTGCGCCCCAATATGGCGATAGCCATAGGTCTGGACTATTCACCGCTCGACCGTCGTCAACGCAAGAGTGTGCTCGATGTTATAACACGAGAATTGCTCACCCCCAAGGGGCTGCGCTCATTATCACCCCGTAGCTACGGCTACCGTCCCTTCTACCTGGGATCGCCCCGCGACCGTGAACTCGCTTTGCACCAGGGACCGGCCCGTCCATGGCTCATGGGCTTCTATGCCGAGGCTTATCTGAGGGTGTTCGGCATGAGCGGTGTAAGCTACATCGACCGTATGCTCATAGGATTTGAGGACGAGATGTCGCAGGGCTGCATAGGCTCGTTGTCGCAGCTCTATGACGGCAACCCTCCATTTGCCGGACGAGGAGCCATAAGCCATGCGACCAATATAGCCGAGGTGCTACGCACTCTCTATACCCTTAAGAAATACAGACAATAAGCGCCATGAAAGCATTAATGTTCGGGTGGGAGTTCCCACCTCACATCTTGGGCGGTCTCGGTACTGCCAGCTACGGTCTCACAAGGGGAATGTGGGAGTGTGGTGATATGGATATAACCTTTGTAATCCCCAAACCCTTCGGCGACGAGGATAAGAGCTTTGCCAAAATCATAGGATGCTCACAGACCCCTGTTGTGTGGAAAGATGTCTCATATGACTATGTGGAGAGCCGTATCGGAAAACTGATGGACCCTCACGAGTATTTCCGTCTCCGTGACCACATCTATGCCGATTTCAACTACATGCGCACCAACGACCTTGGATGCATAGAATTCTCAGGCCGTTATCCCGACAACCTGCTTGAGGAAATCAACAACTACTCTATAGTGGCCGGTGTCATAGCCCGCACTGAGGAATTTGATGTAATACACTCACACGACTGGCTTACCTACCCGGCGGGCATACACGCCAAGCAGGTCACAGGCAAACCGCTCGTGATACATGTTCATGCCACCGACTATGACCGTTCGCGCGGCAATGTCAATCCCACAGTGTTCAACATCGAGCGCGACGGCATGATTCACGCCGATCATATCATTACCGTTAGTAATCTCACGCGTCGCACTGTGATTGAAAAATATGGCATTGACCCTGCCAAGGTCACAACCGTCCACAATGCCGTTGTGCCCCTGAGCGAGGATTTGCTGAATGCCAAGGCACCCAAACCTAAGGAGAAGGTTGTTACCTTCCTTGGACGCATCACTATGCAGAAAGGTCCCGAATACTTTGTCGAGGCTGCTGCCAAGGTGTTGAAAAACAATCATAACGTGCGCTTTGTAATGGCTGGCAGCGGAGATATGATGGACAAGATGATAACACTTGCCGCCGAGCGCGGCATAGCCGACCGCTTCCACTTCCCTGGATTCCAAAAAGGAAAGCAGGTTTATGAGATGCTATCGGCCAGTGATGTCTACATCATGCCTTCGGTATCTGAACCATTCGGCATCTCACCACTCGAGGCGATGCAGATGGGTGTCCCATCCATTATCTCAAAGCAGAGTGGTTGTGCCGAAATACTCAATAACGTCATCAAGACCGATTATTGGGACATCGACGCTATGGCCGATGCCATCAATTCGATTGTGACATATCCTGCCATGTATGAACAGCTGCGTGAGGACGGGCTCGCTGAGGTGGCTCAGATTACCTGGGACAAAGCTGGAGCCAAAGTCATCGACATTTATAAGAAAGTGCTTGGCCGCTGACTATAGTGACATATCAAAAGAAAAATAGAAAAAATAAAATACCACAATGAAAGCTATCTGTTTTAATTTTCAGATTCACCAGCCGTTCCGTCTTAAGAGATATCGTTTCTTCGACATAGGCAACGACCACTACTATTATGATGACTTTGCCAACGATGACATAATGTCACACGTTGCCGAGCGCAGTTATATCCCTGCGGCACAGACACTGCTGAAAATGATTAATGAGCCCGGCAGCAAATTCCGTTGCTCGATTTCAATTACAGGAGTCGCCCTTGAGCAGTGTGAGCAGTATGTCCCCGAGCTTCTTGATTTGCTCAAACAGCTCGCAGCTACCGGCAAGGTAGAATTTACCGCCGAGACATATGCCCACTCACTGGCATCGCTCGTAGATCCTGATGAATTTGCCAATCAGGTTAAAGTTCACGCCGATAAAATCAAGGAATTGTTTGGAGTCACCACCAAGGTATTGCGCAACACCGAGTTGATTTATTGCGATGATCTGGCACCTCAGATTCTCGCCATGGGTTATAAGGGAGTGATTACCGAGGGGGCCAAGCACATCCTCGGCTGGAAGTCGCCCAACTATATCTACACAGCGGCATCGGCACCCAAGCTTAAGCTTCTGCTCAAGAACTCAAAACTCAGCGATGATATCTCATTCCGTTTCAATAATTACGATTGGAGCGAGTATCCTCTCACCGCCGACAAATACATTGGCTGGATAGCCGACACCCCCCGAGAGGAACAGATTGTCAACCTCTCCATGGGGCTTGAGACATTTGGTGAGTTGCAGCCTGCATCAAGCGGCATATTCCAGTTTCTTGAGGCTCTGCCACGCTTTGCGGCTGAACGCGGTATCGATTTCATCACACCCAGCGAGGCTATCGCGAAGATTAAGCCTGTGGGCGAGTTGAGTGTCATGCACCCCATTTCGGGAGCCGACGAGGCTCGCGACACATCGGCATGGCTGGGCAATAAGCTTCAGAACGAAGCTTTCAACAAGCTATATTCTGTGGCAGAGCGCGTGCGCTTGTGCGATGACCGTCGCCTCAAGCAGGATTGGTATTATCTGCAGGCGAGTGACCATCTCTACTACATGTCGACCAAGCATATGGCTGATGGTGCGGTACATTCTCATTTCAGCCCTTACGAGACTCCGTTCCAGGCTTTCACCAACTATATGAATGTACTTGCCGACTTTATCGTGCGTGTAGAGGAGCAGTATCCCATGACAATCGATAACGAGGAACTTGGATCGTTGCTTACAACCATACGTAACCAGGCTACAGAAATCGAGACTCTCAATAAGGAGATTGAATCGATACGCCGTGATGCCGAGCATAAGGACGAGGAGCATAAACTGCGTGAGGCGGTAGCTGAAAAGCCGGCTACAGCCAAACCTGCCAAAGCTACCAAGACTACCAAGAAATCTTCAAAGTAATATAGCTGCTCCTTGCAGTGACATATTGAGGATAATAAATAGTCCATTATGGGAGGGTCGGGAATCATTGGGTTCCCGACCTTCATACTTCCCGCTGGTTTCCAATGCTGTCAATTTTTTTACTGATTGATAAATAATGTTACATATTTTTTGATAACTTTGCGACTTGAAAAGCCCTGAATGGCCCTATTGGGGGCTTGATGTGGTAACTGCTAAAGTCACTGACATTAAAACTTACGAGAGAGTTGTTGAAAATGAGCCACGACATAACCGGACGGTCGCTGTCAATGCGAGCTGTTTTTCTGGTGATGCTGTTTGCCGCATATTATTGTGGCTCAACCCTTCTTGTACATAGTCACAACACGTGGCACGGTGTAGTAACCCACTCTCATCCATATTCTCCCAAGGCCCATCACTCACACATGGAGTATGAGTTTGAGACGTTATCTGTGCTCAACAATATAGTGACTGAGGAGATGGGTGGCTCACCGTTGGTTGCGCCTGCTGAACACCTGTTGCAGATGATTGAACCGGTGGTGGCTGATTGTGAGGAAGCCTCGGAAATCAAAAACGGGTGTACCCGCGCCCCACCATATTATGCGTAAAAATAAGTTTATTAACGCTGCATAAAAATGCAGTCAGTCCGATTCTTAACGCATAATATCACATCTCAATGAAGAATATTTTTATTGCGTCAAGCTGTGGTGTCGTGGCACTGGCAGCTATGTCGCTTGTATCCTCGTGTTCAAATAAGGAGAACAATGAGGCACCCCGGGAGTATATTCTCGATGGTACTGTAGTGGAGGTCCTGGCCGAATCACCGTTGATGGCCCGACTGTCGGTAGAGAGCATAAGCCCACGCAATTTTCAAGATGAATTCGTCACCTCGTGTGAGGTCAGCGCCATTCCGTCACATTATGCCGAGGTGGGTGTTCCATTTGCCGGGCGTATAAGTGAGTCGCTGGTGAAACTTGGTGACAAAGTGTCGGTAGGCACACCGCTGTTCCGCATCAGTTCGGGAGAATTTATGGAAGTGTGCCGTACTGCCTATGATGCCCGCACCGAGGAAGAGCAGGCATCGCGAGCCTTGGTACGTGCCAAGCGCATGTATGAGGGTAAGATGGCATCAGCCCGCGAGCTCGAGGAAGCTCAGGCCGACTATGACATAAAAAGCCGTGCCGCTGCCAATGCCGCCGCCTCGCTAAAGGTGTTTGGTGCCGATATAAACTCGGTGGTACCGGGCGAGGCTCTCACCGTGAAGTCTCCTATAGCGGGAGTGGTTGTGAGCAACAACTTGGTCAATGGCCAGTATGTCAAAGATGATACCGATGCGGCAGTAGTTGTAGCCGACCTTCGCAAGGTGTGGGTCGTAGCCAATGTCAAGGAGCATGATTTTGCAGTGATGAATAATGCCACCGCTGTGAGTGTGGGCGTGGATGCCATGCCTGATTCAGTCATTGATGGCAGTATATATCACATTGGTGATATTCTTGATCCTGCAACTCGTACAGCCCAGCTTATTGTGGAGTGTGATAATTCGGCAGGCAAGCTGAAACCCAATATGTTCGGACGGGTTACAGTCTACGGCCCCGAGACGGAGGCGTTGCTCGTACCCAACTCGGCCTTGCGTCGTAACGAGGATATAGTCTATGTGATGCGTGCACTTGAAAAAGGTCGATATGAGGGTGTAAGGATTAAAGTTGGCAAATCGGTCGATGGTTTCACCCCGGTTTACTCGGGATTGCGGCCGGGCGATTTGATTGTTACCAAGGGCGCATTCTATTTGCCTGAGATACAGTTCTGATTGTTGGGTTATGAAATCACTGATAACACATGCGATACATCGGCGAGGCCTGATGTTCGCAGCTTTTGCTGTTGTAACCGTGATCGGTTGGTTTTGCTGGCGCGGTTTGTCGATTGATGCCTATCCGGATATCGCAGATGTGACCGTACAGGTCGTTACCCAGGTGCCTGGTCTTGCCGCGGAGGAGATAGAGCAGCAAATTACGATTCCGGTTGAGCGTGCCCTGAACGGTATCCCCTCCATGAAAGTAATGCGTAGTAAAAACACCTTTGGACTATCGACTGTCATAGTGGTATTTGATGACGGTGTTGATGATTATTGGGCACGACAGCTTATCCAGGCACGGCTGGCCGAGGTTGAATTGCCCTATGGAGCAGTACCCGAGCTCAATCCCCTCACATCGCCTACGGGTGAAATATTCCGTTATGTTGTGCGTGGAGACCGTGACCTGCGTGAACTCACCGACATTCACAAATGGATTATCATACCGCGCCTGTGTCAGGTCGAGGGTGTTGCAGATGTGAGCAATTATGGTGGAATCACTACACAATACCAAATAGAACTCGACCCTGTGAAGATGGAGCAGTATGGACTGTCCCTCTCTGAGATAAGCGAGAAAATCGAGGCCAACAATGCTTCGGCAGGAGGCTCCATGCTGTCGCACGGAGATCTGAGCTATGTGATCCGTGGCATAGGTCTGCTCTCCAGTCTCGATGACCTGGGCCAGGTGGTTGTGAAATGTGATAATGGAGTACCGGTATATCTCTCTGACGTGGGTTGTGTGAAGTATGGCAACCTTGAGCGCAAGGGTGTGTTTGGTTTCACAGCCGAGGATGGTACCGACACCCCTGACTGTGTTGAGGGCATAGTGCAGATGCTTCGCGGAGAGAACCCGTCGGAGGTACTTGTTGGCATCAAGGCGACTGTCGATGACCTCAACAACAACATTTTGCCCCATGGTGTCCATATCGAGCCTTTCATGGACCGCACACATCTGGTCGATACAACGTTACACACGGTGAGCCACACCTTGTTTGAGGGGATGATATTGGTTATAGTGGTGCTTATCCTCTATCTCGGCAACTGGCAGGGAGCCCTGTTGGTAGCAGTCACTATACCGCTGTCGCTTCTCATAGCTTTCATATTGATGAAAATCACCGGTATTCCGGCCAATCTGTTGTCACTTGGAGCCATTGATTTCGGTATCCTTGTCGATGGAGCCATAGTGATGATGGAGACAATCCTCAAGAAGCGTGAGACCGCTCCCGACAAGCCGCTCGAGCAAGACAATATCATCAAGCGTGCAGTCGATGTGGCGCGTCCTATATTCTTTTCCACTCTCATCATCATAGTGGCCTATCTGCCACTTTTCGCGTTTGAGCACATCGAGCGCAAGATGTTCACCCCAATGGCCTATACAGTGGGGTATGCCCTGCTTGGCGCTCTGTGTGTCGCGTTGTTCTTCATTCCCGGCATTGCCTATCTTTGCTATCGCCGGCCGCGTAAAGTGCGCACCAACCGTTGGCTTGAGCGTCTTACAAATGCCTATCGTCGCCAGATAAGTTATCTCATAGACCATCCTCGGCGTCTCATTCTGCCCGGTTTCGCGGTGGTGGTTGCAGCCGCAGTGTTGTCCATTACGGTGGGAAAGGACTTTCTACCCCCTCTCGATGAAGGCTCGATTTGGATACAGGTCCAACTTCCTCCAGGCATATCGCTTGAGCGCTCTACAGAGATGGGCGATGAATTACGCCATCGTCTCAGCAAGTTTGACGAAGTGAGCTATGTCATGACCCAGGTAGGACGTGACGATGAGGGAGCTGAGGCTTTCTCGTTGAGCCACGTGGAGTGTGGCATCGGTCTTAAGCCTTACAATACTTGGAAATCGGGACGCACCAAGGCTGAGCTTGTGGAGGCCATGGACCTTGAGCTCAAAAATATGCCCGGCATCACAATAGGCTTCTCTCAGCCTATCATTGATATGGTAATGGATCAGGTGGCGGGAGCCCACAGTGACCTTGCGCTTAAGATATATGGTGAGAATATTGATTCAACCCGTCATCTTGCCGAGAATATAGAGTCTATACTCAGCACCATTCCCGGAGCTGTCGATGTGGCTGTCGACCAGGAGCCACCGTTGCCTCAGTTGCAGATAGAGGTTGAACGTAGCAAGATAGCCCGTTATGGTCTCAATGTAGCCGACGTCATGGATCTCATCGAACTTGCTATCGGCGGCAAAGCCGTGAGTCAGATTTTCATCGGTAGCAAGAGTTATGATGTGATATGCCGATACAATGAGAGCTATCGCAACACACCCGAGAAAATCGGAGCCCTGCGCCTGGCTACACCCGATGGCTCCATGATACAGCTCGACCAGGTCGCTGACATACGCATGACCACCGGAGCTTCGATGATTACCCGTGAAATGAACCGCCGCCATCTCACAGTGCGTGTCAATCTACGTGGAGTCGACCTTTCAAAATTCCTTTCGGTCGCCAATAAGAAGATAGAGCAGGAGCTCGACTACGACCATGATGGGATACATCTTGAATGGGGTGGGCAGTTTGAGAATCAATCGCGAGCTTACCAGCGTCTGGCAGTGGTGGTGCCCTTGGCTCTGGCCTTGATGTTGCTGTTGCTCATTATCGCCTTGGGCAAGGTGCGCATGGCTTTCACACTGTTCTGCGTGATACCGCTTGCGCTTTTCGGCGGTATGCTGGCCCTCAATGTGCGTGGCATGACACTCAATGTGTCCTCGGCAGTAGGCTTCATAGCGCTCTTTGGCGTGGCTATACAGAATGGAGTCATCATGCTTGCCCACATCAATAATCTGAGGCGCCGGCAATCGGCCGCTACGCTCAAGGAAAATGTGGTTGATGGAGCGACCCATCGTTTCCGCCCGGTGCTCATGACAGCCTCAGTTGCTGTGTTGGGCTTGTTGCCAGCATCGTTGTCAATGAGCATAGGCAGCGACGTGCAGCGTCCGCTGGCGACAGTGATTGTATATGGACTGCTTTTTGCGACCGTGCTGACACTATATGTGTTGCCGGTACTTTACTATGCAGTCGAAAAAAACTATCTCAAATCAGACCAACAGGATAAGTTATGAAAATATATAACATATGTACTGTCATATCAATAGCGTGCATGTCGGCTCTTGCTGCCCATGCTGCTCCATTGACTCTTGACAGCTGCCTCAATGCGGTGATGTATAATAATATCTCCTTGGCGGCTGAACGACTCAACATTCCAATAGCCCGTGCTGAGGAGCGTGCGGCAGCCGTGTTCAACGACCCCTCGCTGTCGTTTGAATATGCCAACAATGACGACCATCGCATGCAGATGGGTCAGAGCTATGCCGTGGAACTCGGCTATACATGGTCGCCCGGCAAGCGTGGAGCCCGTAAGAATCTGGCCCGTAGCGAGCGTGAGCTGGCCGAGTATTTATTTGACGATTATATACGGCAATTGCGTCTCGAGGCCGCTACTTTGTATCATGAGGCTGTCAAGGCCGATGAGCTATATATCGTATTTGAGGAGTTGAGCCGTTCTATGGCCGATATAGCCCGTGGTGACTCTCTTGGAATGGCTATCGGTGAAGTGAGGCAGGTCGATGCTATGGCTACCGGTGTCAATGCACGCCGTGCGGCAGCCGATGCAGCCTCGGCGTTGACCGAGTATAACAATGCACGTATAGCCCTGGCCATGATCATGGGCTGTGTTGATGAAGCCCGTTCTCTGCAACTTGATTGCGCTGCAGCTAAGGTGTTTCATGATATCGATGAGGACAAGGCCCTCACCGAGGCCATTGACCGACGCGCCGACCTGCGGGCGGCCTTGAAGAATAGTGAGGTGGCAGCCATGCAACTTAAGGTTGAGGGCGCTGAGCGCAAACTTGACTTTGATTTTGCTCTCGGATACAACTATAATACCGAGGTGCGCAACGAAATAGCACCCGCGCCCCGTTTCTCGGGCGTGACGGTCGGAGTGTCAATTCCCTTAAAATTGTCAAACAGCAACAAGGGAGCTATCACTGCGGCCCGGTTGCGGTGTGAGCAAGCGGCTCTGGAATATGAGCAGGCCGAGGCCGAGGTGCGTGCCCAGGTGATGAGTGCCATTGATGCTTACCGTAATGCACGTAGCTTTTACGACTCGCTCGATCATTCGATGTTGGAGACCTCGCGTGCCATCTACAACAGCTATCTCGATGCTTACCGTCATGGAGATGTGTCGCTTGTGGAGCTGATGGAGGTGCGTGATAATTATAGCGAGATTCTCATCTCTCGTTCAGAAGCCCGCTGCAATCTGGGCATAGCCTATGCCACTGTCCTTGCAGCTATAGGCCGTTAGAATAAGAGTCCGTGATATACTCCATTACATAAAGCGGGGAGACGAATACCGGTATACAGTGTTCGTCTCCCTGTCTTTATTTTGGAATTGAGGAATCAGTAAATCAGAATCCGAGCATGTGGCAGTTGATAGCCAGGTCTGTGAGCCATATCCATAATGGGCAGAACCCAATGAAGAGAATCACTGACAAAGTCAAGGAAGATGTACCGGTAGCTACGTAAGTGTCATATTCGTCGGCAATGATGATACCCGAGAAAGCAGGGGGAAGGGCACATGCCACAACAATCATCTTCAGGTTGAGGGGGTCCATCTTGAACAGCAAGCCAAGGATAAGAACCACCAGAGGCATGAGCACCATCTTCATGATGGAACCGAGGATTGCCTGCCAGTTGATGGAAATCTTGATGGCAGCAAGGGTAATACCGGCCGAGAATACAGCCATTGAAGCGTTGGCCTTGGCAATCAGATCGAATGACGGGCTTGCCCATTTGGGCCAGTCAATACCGCACACTACCCACACAACAGCGAGGATTGGTGCCCAGGCAACAGGTTGGGCGAGTGCGTGAAGCACCGGTTTCCAAGCACTTTCTTTCTTGGCGTTGGGGGAATTTTTCTCAATAGATGCGTTCATCAGCGACAGGCCTACCGGGATACCGATGGCATTTACCACGATACCTACGATAGCTACTACAAGAGCCACCGATGGCGAAGTACCGAATATAGGCTCCAGGACTGCAAAGCCGAGGAATCCGATAGTTGGAGAACCGCTTATCAATGCGCTCACGGCGGCATCGGCGCCGGTGTTCTTTTTGAAGCAGTATTTAAACACGAAGTATACCAGCATGAAGCAAGCCATTATACCCACGGTCGAGATAACTGTGAGTTTGATATCCTTTATAAGATCCTCACGTGTTGCCTGAACGATAGATACGAACAAAGCGGCCGGTAACGCGTAGTCGAGCACGACCTTGTTGAACTTCTTGGCATCGTCACCCGAGAAAGCTCCTCTTTTACCTGAAATGTAACCTGCCAGCATGACTACGATAATAGGCACGATTGCATATAGAATTACATGGGAAATATCCATAATAAATAGTTTTAGTTGAGGATTCAGAGCCCCGCAGGTGTCGCCGGTTGCCGATTACCCGCGGGACTCATCCTGTTTATAAATAGAGACTAACATTTATAACTCATTACACCGTGTAGTCGATGAGCGGTGCCGGGTTGAGGTAGCCTATATGGCCACTCTCCTTGCCCGAGTCGGCTGCCAGCTGCACATTGATAAGTGTAGGTTTCTTTGAGGTGATACCCTTTGTCAAGGCATCGCTGAGCTGGGCCGGTGTGGTTACATAGAATGTCTGAGCACCGAAGGCTTCGCCAAATTTATCATATCGTGCGTTGATATCCAGTGTCGTAGGAGCGGGGTCACCGTCGTTGCCGGGATTGACACCGATGCCGTTGTAGATGCCACCATTATTGAAAATAACTACTGTACAAGGCAAGTTATAGCGGCATATGGTAGAAAAGTCCATACCTGAGAATCCAAATGCCGAGTCACCCTCGATGGCTACGACACTCTTTCCTGTCGAGACAGCAGCTCCGATTGTGGATCCCATGCCCATACCCATGATAGCCCATGTCGCACAGTCCACACGATGGCGTGGGAGAGCCTGGTCGAGAGTGTCGCGGGTGTCATCAAGGGTATTGGCACCTTCGTTGATGAGTATGACATCGGGGTTGGCTTCCATTATCGGTTTTATGGTATTGAGTGCTGTCCAGTGGGTCATGGGCTGCAGGTTGGCTGCTGCGGCCAGGCGTGAGGCAAATTTTGAGTTCTTTTCCTTAGCCTCGGCTTGTAGCGATGGAACCCATGCAGGGTCGAAGGCAGGAGTCTTGGCAGCCAGCGCATCGAGAATAGCATTGACCGACTCACCCAGGTCACCCACCACAGGAGCTGCGATGGGTACATTGCGGTCAATCTCGCAAGGCTCGACATCAAGTTGTACAAACTTGATTGCCGGGTTCCACTTGCCGCGGCCGAATGATAGCATCCAGTTGAGACGTGCACCGATCACGATTACCACATCGGCCTTTCCCATGATGGTCGAGCGGCACGATAATGCACTCAGCGGACCGGAATCGGGCATGAGACCCTTGGCCATCGACATGGGCAGATAGGGGATATTATATTTCTCAATCAAAGTCTTGATCTTGTCGTCAATCTGGGCATAGGCTGCACCCTTGCCTAAAAGGACAGCCGGGTGTTTGGCCGATGCAATGATATCAACGGCACGGTCGATAGCTTCCTTAGCCGGAGCCTGGGGAGTATAGGGGTCGACCGGTGTATAGAAAAGTTTGTCGGCCTCGGTTGCGTCCATAATCTCGGCAAGAGCCGGCGTTGTCATGTCGATGTACACACCACCGGGACGACCACTGATAGCAGCGCGATAGGCGCGGGCTACGGCACGTGGGATATCCTTGGCGTGGCTACAGCGGAAAGCTGCCTTGACAAGAGGCCGGGCCGTGTTGAGCTGGTCAAGCTGTTCATACGTGCCCATATCCATATCGACCATAGTGGGGTCGCTGGCACCTGAGATCTGTATCATGGGGTAACAGTTCACGGTAGCGTTGGCTGTGGCGGTAAGACCATTCATGAAGCCAAGTGAGGAGACGGTGAGGAGCACGCCAGGGGTTTTGGTGAGATAGCCATGTGTGGCGGCTGCCATGCCGGCCTGCTGTTCAAAACGGAATCCCACATAGCGCATTCCAAGTTTCTGTATCGCATAGGCGGTCTCGGTGACGGGAATTCCCACAAGACCGTAAACTGTGTCGATGCCTACACGTCGCAACGACTCAGCGAGTATGTACATACCTGTCACCTGTTCAGGAAAATGGGGAGCCTGGGTTGCAGGTGATGTGGAAGGTGTTGTTGTCATAGTAAAGAAAATGTTTATGAAATTGTATATTCAAATATGCTTGAATGAAAGTGGGGAGCCATCATCATTACTTGTAGTTTATGACTCTCCACTTTCAAAAAATTCTTGATTCAATTATTTGGCAGGAGCGGCAGGCTTGGGCATAGGTGCTGTGGTGCCGTTGGCTTTCATTGCCGATTGCTGCTCTGCGGAATAACCCAAAGAGGTCAGAATCTCCTCGGTGTTGCCACCCAGTGTGGGGCATGGACCATATGTGGGCTGGTAGTTGCTCATGGTGAAAGGTACACCTACGGTTACGAATTCACCGATGTTGCCACCTTGGTTGATCTTGACGAGAGTGTTGCCATCATATAGAGACTCGTCGCTCATCATCTCCTTGGTCGACAATACAGGACCTACAGGAACACCATATTTGGACAGAAGCTCGGTAACCTCATATTTTGTCTTGTCGGCAGTCCATGCCGATATACGTGCGATGATTTCATCCTTATGACGGTCTCGTGCATCGGCAGTGTTGAAGTCGGGATTGGTGAGCCAATCCTGGAAGCCGAATGCCTGGCAGGCCAGTTCAAAGTCTTTGGCACCACGCTGCAGGATAATATAGGCATAATTATTGGCGTCAAGTTCAGGGTCAAGACCTCCTGAGGGTTTACACTTGTAGGTCCAGCCAAGAACACCGCTGCCCTCGGTGTTACCCGAACGCGGAACGCAGTCACCGAATTTTCCGTTTGGGTACTGCATGAACTGTGTGAGGTATCCAATGCGGTCGAGTGTGAGCTGGTCACGAGTCTTGATACGGCACAGGTTCAAGCATGCGTTGTGCATTGACTGGTATACATAACAGCCTTCGCCTGTCACGCCACGCTGAATGACAGCAGCGAGAATGCCTATCAGTGCATGCATGCCGGTATTTGAATCACCGAGAGCCGCACCACTTTGTGTAGGAATGTTATATTGACCATCATACCAGCCTGTGGTTGAGGCAGCGGCAGCCGTCACTTGAGCGATAGGTTCATAGGCTTTCAAGTCTTTATATTTGGAAGAAACAGGGAAACCCTTTATGGTGGCATAGATGCAACGTGGGTTGAGGGCATGTACAGCCTCCCAGCTGAAGCCAAGTTTGTCCATGGCACCGGGGTGCAGGTTCTCAACAAAAATGTCACATTCCTTGATGAGCTTGGTAAGGATTTCCTTGCCATCGGGTGTCTTGGCGTCAAGAGCCAGGGATTTCTTGTCGCTATTGAGTTGTAGGAAGTAGTAGCTGGGTTCGTTGGGGTCAAACTGCAATTCTTTACGGGTAGCGTCACCTACTCCGGGTCGCTCTATTTTTATAACTTCAGCGCCGAGCCAGGCGAGCATCTGTGTACATGATGGTCCTGATTGCACTTCGGTGAAGTCGACAACTTTCATTCCTTGTAATGGTGCGGTGTTCATAGTAGTAAAATGATTAATTATATGTTATACATTGTTTCTTGTTCGACCCGCGGGCATAGTGCCACGTGGGTGTGGTTTCATTGATATAAACACTCGTGGAGGGTAAAAGTTGGCAATGTTCACTAAAAACCTCTTTACAGTAGTGATTTTTTTTTGACAACTTTTTGTCGATTTTATTTGTTTTTATCGTAAACGGTAGTAAATTTGCACCGTAAACAACGAAATTGTAATGATTAATAATGTTAACATACGATATTGGTGGCGCATCGGGAATAATCTTCGATGGCGTTGATCATATTTATTACGTATGCTGAATCTTTAAAACTGATTTGTAATATTGCGCAGAAAGCCATCGGAGTAACAGCCGGTGGCTTTTGATTTAAGTTGGTATTTCCAACAATTCACACATTATAAAAGATATCAAATTCACTTATTCTATAAATAGCACTCACAATGATAACCGAGATAAAAGAGACGATTCTTCCAGTGGATAAGGATGGCTATTACGGCCGTTTTGGAGGAGCCTATATTCCAGAGATACTTCATTCAAATGTTGAGAAACTCACAGAGACATTTGCCAAATATGTCGATGACCCTGATTTTAATGCTGAGTATGAGCAGTTGCTCCGGGAATATGTGGGGCGTCCCACTCCACTTTATCATGCCAAGAGACTCTCGGAGCACTACGGTACCAATATATATTTGAAACGGGAGGACCTGTGTCACACCGGGGCTCATAAGATCAACAACGCCATAGCAAGTGTCCTTCTGGCCGAGCGAATGGGAAAACATCGCATTATAGCCGAGACCGGAGCCGGACAGCATGGTGTGGCTGTGGCCACAGTTTGTGCATTGCGTGGTCTTGAGTGTGTCGTTTATATGGGAGCCACCGATGTGGAGCGTCAGCAACCTAATGTACAACGCATGAAGATGCTCGGGGCCAAAGTGGTCCCGGTGAGCTCAGGCAATATGACCCTTAAGGATGCCACCAACGAGGCTATCCGCGACTGGTGCTGTAATCCGGCCGATACGTTCTATGTAATAGGCAGTACGGTGGGGCCTCATCCTTATCCGTTGATGGTAGCCCGGTTCCAGTCGGTCATAAGCAGGGAGATACGTTCGCAACTCAAGGAGATGACCGGTAGCGAGTTGCCCGATTATGTCATAGCCTGCATAGGAGGGGGAAGCAATGCTGCCGGTGCATTCTACCACTTCATAAAGGAAAATAGTGTGAAGCTCGTGGCAGCTGAGGCGGCGGGGCTTGGAGTCGATTCAGGTAAGACCGCGGCTACAATCAAGATAGGAACCGAGGGGGTGCTCCACGGGTCTCGAACCTTGGTGATCCAGACCCCCGATGGCCAGGTTTCTGAACCTTACTCAATATCGGCCGGGCTCGACTATCCCGGAGTAGGACCTCTCCATGCCTATCTCGCCGAGACGGGGCGCACACAGATGGAGGCCGTAACCGACGATGAGGCTATGAAGGCTGCCATGACACTTACACGTCTTGAAGGAATTATTCCTGCCATCGAGTCGGCTCATGCTCTGGCTGTGCTTGATAAGCGTAAGTTTGCCGAAGATGATGTGGTTGTAATCAATGTCTCGGGGAGAGGTGACAAAGATATGTTAACTTACATGAACACATTCAAACTACTATCATGATTCTCACTCAAAATATAACGGTAGTTCCAGCCGACCTTGAGACCCCTGTGGGATTGTATCTCAAAATCAGAGATCTTTATCCATGCTCAGCACTTCTTGAAAGCTCAGACTATCACACATCCCAAAACTCAGTATCGCTCATTGGTGTAGATCCAATAGGTTCATTCACAGTGCTTGACGAGAATGTCATATGCACATATCCCGATGGAACGAAATCGGTCGATCCTGCTGCTGATGTGACGGGACAGCTCAGAGAATTCATAAAATCCTATGAAGTCAATCACATTGAGAACAATCTTTTCAATGGGCTGCTTGGATTCACGGCCTATGATGCCGTGAGATATTTCGAGCCTTCGGTTCCTGTCAAGCCCAAGACTCAGGAGTTTGCCGATTTCCCCGACATGCAATATCTTCTTTATCGCTTCATAATACAAGTCAACCATTATCATAATGAGATGACGATAATAGAAAATATACCGGCTGGAGAGACTTCCCATACGGAGGAACTGATGTCAATCATACGTAACAACAATATAGCAGTATATCCATTCGTCCCGGCCGACGATATTGAATCGCCCGTCACCGATGAGCAATATATGGAAATGGTTGAGAAAGGGATCGCCCATGCCAAGCGCGGTGATGTGTTCCAGATTGTATTGTCGCGTCGCTTTTCACAGGGTTTCACCGGTGATGAATTCAATGTGTACCGCGCATTGCGGTCGGTCAATCCTTCGCCCTATCTTTTTTTCTTTGATTTCGGTAATTTCAAGGTATTTGGTTCTTCGCCCGAGACCCATCTTAGGGTGACAGCCGACAGGAAGGCATACATCGATCCTATAGCCGGGACATTCCGACGCACCGGTGATGACCGCGAGGATCATCTTCTTGCCGAGAAACTCCTGCTCGACCCTAAGGAGAATGCCGAGCACATCATGCTTGTGGACCTCGCCCGCAACGATCTGAGCAGGTCGGGAGGCAAAGTGGATGTAAAATTTTTAAAGCAGATTCAATTCTACTCCCATGTGATACACATGGTGAGCCGGGTGGAAGCTGAATTGCCTGAGACGGCCGATGTGTATCGACTCTTTGCCGACACGTTCCCGGCGGGGACTCTGAGTGGTGCTCCCAAAGTGAGAGCCATGCAACTCATAGATGAGATTGAACCTGTGGCCCGCATGTCATATGGAGGTTGCATAGGGTCATTTGGTTTTGACGGGTCTTTGAATCAAGCTATCACAATACGCAGTTTCCTTAGTAAAAACAACAGGTTGTATTCACAGGCCGGAGCAGGAATCGTGGCGAGATCGGTACCGGCTTGCGAGCTTAAGGAGACCAACAACAAGCTTGGTGCCCTCGTGAAAGCAGTGATGCACGCAAGGATATTTACCAATTAATATTTAAAGGTATTATGAGACTTCTAATTCTCGACAACTACGATTCATTCACCTATAATATAGTGCACGCAGTGAGGCAGCTGGGGGTTGATCCTGATGTCGTGCGCAACGATAAGATAACGCTCCCCGAGGTGGAATGCTACGACAAGATAATAATCTCTCCCGGGCCCGGCATTCCATCGGAGGCGGGAATACTGCCTCGGCTTCTGAAGGAATATGCACGATCCAAACCTATTCTCGGTGTGTGTCTTGGCCATCAGGCTATCGGTGAGAACTTTGGCGCTACGCTTGTAAATCTTGACGATGTGTATCATGGAATACAGACTCCTGTGCATGTATGTGCCCCTGATTATATACTCGACGGCATGGGTGAGACTTTTCTTGTGGGACGCTACCATTCATGGGCGGTGAGTCCTGAAAATCTGCCACAGGAACTAATGGTAACTTCGGTCGATGATAGTGGTGCGATAATGTCGATGTGCCATAGGTCCCTCGATGTGCACGGAGTGCAGTTTCACCCTGAGTCGCTCCTCACCCCCGATGGGATACGTATTATTTCAAATTTCCTGTTTCACAATTGACACTGACAAGCAAAGGATGAATACGATACTCCAAAATCTGTTTGAACATAAGAGCCTCTCACGCGAGGAGGCGCGTGACATAATGCATAACATAGCTGATGGAAAGTATAATGACAACCAGTTGTCGGCATTCATGACCGTCTTCCTGATGCGTAGTATTACTCCCGCTGAACTCTCGGGATTCCGCGATGCGATTCTGCAACGTCGTGTGGTGATAAATCTTGGTGACGACAAGACAATTGATATTGTAGGGACGGGAGGTGACGGCAAAAACACGTTCAATATCTCGACTGCCTCATGTTTTGTGGTGGCCGGAGCCGGACGCAAGGTCGTGAAGCATGGCAACTATGGCGCGAGTTCGGTGAGCGGAGCTTCCAACGTGCTCGAGCAGCATGGTGTGAAATTTACAGCCAGTGAGGAATTGTTGCAGCGCTCGCTCGACGAGACAGGAGTGAGTTTTCTCCATGCTCCCTTTTTCAGCCCTGCCCTCAAGAGCGTGGGGCCGGTGAGACGTTCATTGAAGATGCGCACATTCTTCAACATGCTCGGTCCGCTGGTCAATCCCACTCTTCCCAGAAATCAGTTGCTGGGCGTCTACAATCTGAAGCTGATGCGTCTGTACAGATATATAGCCCAGAATGAGAAGATCAATTGCACGATAGTTCATTCGCTCGATGGTTATGACGAAATTTCACTCACAGCCCCTTTCAAGGTCGTCGACAATTACTCGGAAAAGGTGCTCGAGGCTTCTCATCTGGGACTTTCCACGGGAAAACAGGAGGATCTTTATGGAGGAGATACAGTTGAGGAGGCAGCTGCAATCTTTGATGATGTGCTTGCCAACCGGGCCTCAGCGCCTAAGAAAAACTGTGTCATAGCCAATGCCGCGTTTGCTATCAAGACACTTGAACCGCAATTGTCGTTGGGCGAGGCAGTGGCCGATGCAAGGGAATCTCTTGAAAGCGGTGCGGCACTCGACCGTTTCAGAAGATTTGTTGAAATCAACAGTTGATTATGGATATGAAAGGGAATATATTGCAACTCATCGCGGCCTCCAAGCACAGGGAGGTAGAGGCAATGAAGCGTGTCATGGGGCTCGATATGTTGA
Source organism: Clostridiales bacterium (assembly GCA_023666645.1). GTDB lineage: Bacteria > Bacteroidota > Bacteroidia > Bacteroidales > Muribaculaceae > JAAVFS01. The sequence goes on along the minus strand of JAMPBP010000011.1, from coordinate 13,048 downwards.
AAAGTATGGCCGAGGATTGCCGTCGCACACCGCTATCGATGGCTGGTGCCCTCAGGCAGCATGAGGTAGCTGTGATAGCTGAGCATAAACGTCGCTCACCGTCGCGAGGCGAGATATCGGCCATGAGCGATATCGGCTCAGTGGCTCGGGATTATGCCGCTCATGGTGCGGCTGCCATGTCGGTGCTTACCGATACCCCGTTTTTCGGAGGAAGTCTTGAGGATCTTGCCGTTGCCCGCGAGGCTGTGCCCGGGTTGCCGTTATTGCGCAAGGAGTTCATCGTTGATGCTTACCAGGTGTATCAGGCAAGGGTGTATGGTGCTGATGCCATATTGCTGATCGCTGCAATGATTTCACCTGAATCGCTTGCCGCTATGAATAATCTGGCTCATTCACTTGGAATGGAAACTCTTGTGGAAATTCACGATATCGGGGAGCTTCAATCGCTGCCATGTGATGCCGACATGGTGGGGGTCAATAACCGCGACCTCACTTCGTTCAAAACAGATATAGCCAATTCCTCTCGGCTTGTCTCTTCGCTCCCCGACAATGCTGTCAAGGTGGCCGAAAGCGGAATCAGACAGCCTGTCGATGTAGAACGCTTGCTGCTGGAAGGATTTGATGCGTTTCTTATCGGTGAGGCGCTGATGGCAGCCGGCGACCGAGTGAAAGCTTTGAAAACTTTTCAGTTGCAACGTTTATGAAGGTAAAGATTTGTGGAATGCGCGAGCCTTATAATATATCGCAGGTGATGGCATTGCGTCCCGATTTCATGGGCTTTATATTCTATGCCCCTTCTCCACGTTATTGCGGGAGGCTTTCGCGCGAGACCGTGGTCGGGTTGAATAAAGCCCGAATAGAGCCTGTGGCAGTGACCGTTAATCTTGATATGGATGCTCTCCTGGTCCTTAATGAAGAACATGGTTTCACGACATTTCAGCTCCATGGCGAGGAATCACCCCTGATGTGCTCAAGATTGAAAGCGCTTGGTTTTAAAGTGATAAAAGCTATATCGGTGAATAATGAGGAGTCCCTGCGTGAGGCTCATAAGTTTGTGGGACTTGTCGACTATATTCTTCTCGACACTTCCACACCGTCAAAGGGAGGTTCAGGAAAAAAATTTGACTGGAATATTCTGTCAGCTTACGATATTCCGCAACCGTTTCTATTGAGTGGTGGCATAGGTGAGGATGACGCTCATAAAGTCCTGGCGATTGACAATCCTCATTTTGTCGGTGTCGATCTCAACAGTCGTTTTGAAGTCTCGCCTGGTTTGAAGAATGTCGACAGTCTCTCACGCTTCCTCGGTAACCTAAATCGATAAATCAGGTAACAGTATCTAAATGTATAATAACAATGAATAGATTGACTAAACTTCTCGATAATTCCCCCAGTAATCTTCTTTCGGTTTATTTTACAGCCGGTTATCCTAAGAAGGATTCTACTGTCGAGATAATAACCGAACTTGCGTCACAGGGTGCCGATATGATAGAAGTGGGTATTCCATTCTCTGACCCTATGGCCGATGGTCCCGTGATACAGCACAGCAGCACAGTGGCACTGCGCAATGGCATGACACTATCCTTGCTTCTTGACCAGGTGAAGGAGGCAAGACTCAATAACCCCGACATTCCTTTGATCGCCATGGGTTATCTCAATCCGATAATGAGAATGGGTCATGAGGTTTTTTTCAAGCGTGCCAAGGAGTCGGGAATAGATGGAGTTATAATACCCGATCTTCCTTTCGACCTTTATCTATCGGAATATAAGAACCTGAGTCGAAAATATGATTTACCCATGATAATGCTCATAACGCCCGAGACCTCCTATGAGCGTATACGGCTCATTGATGAGCATTGTGACGGATTCATCTATATGGTCTCGGTGGCATCGACAACCGGTGCCCGTGACAGTTTTACCGACAGGCAGCTGGACTATTTTCACAGGATAGCCGAGATGCCGTTGCGCCACCATCGCATGATAGGGTTTGGAATATCCAATGCCCGTACCTATCGAGATGCGTGTGCCAACAGTGCCGGAGCAATAATAGGTTCTCAATTCATCAAGAATCTCGGATCATGTCCCACAGTAAAAGAGGCGGTCACTACGCTCATCACTACAATAGGTAGGTGAATCGCCCCGATTTGCGAAAACTTTTTTTAAAATTGCAGTCAATTTCGAAGCTGATTGACTGCAATTTTTTATAACTTTGTGGTGGCTAATCTATAAATTTTAATAAAATGTCAGTTCAAAAACTTTTCAGCGTCCTTATAGCCATCGCCTTTGCAGTTCAAAGCTCCTTTGGAGCCATCGTGCTGCCCTATATCATTGGTGACAACATGGTGCTCCAGCAGAACACCGATGCCCGCCTGTGGGGATGGGCGACTCCGGGAAGCAAGATCACGGTGACTTCTTCCTGGAGCCCTAAAGCCAAGCAGGTAGGCGTAACAGATTCAGATGGACGCTGGGAGGTGATGATTCCTACACCTGAAGCCTCATTCTCTTCCCGTTCCATAAGACTAAAAGGTGACGGTAGTGATATCACCATCGATAATGTATTGATAGGGGAGGTGTGGTTCTGCTCAGGTCAGTCAAACATGGAGATGCCTCTTGAGGGATATAATATGCAACCTGTTGACGAGGCACCTCAGGCAATAGCCTATGCGGGCAATTATCCAGGCATAAGGGTAGCCATGGTGAAGCGTTGCCAGTCTTATACCCCACAGCGTAATGTGGAGTGCCGGTGGGATGAGAACATTCCTGCCAATGCTCCCCGTTTCAGTGCCACGGCCTATTTCTTTGCGCGATCGCTCACTGACCTGTTGCATGTTCCCGTGGGCATCATTGTCAGTGCCTATGGAGGCAGTAAGGTCGAAGGGTGGCAGTCGCGTGAGCAACTCGAGCAATATCCCGGATATGATATAGACAGGGAGGCGGCCGATTCCACAATGAATGATATGGCCCGCATCAATGTCATGTATAATGCCATGCTACACCCACTCATTGGCTATACGATAAAGGGTTTTCTATGGAACCAGGGTGAGTCAAACGTGGGTCAGCATGCAACCTATCCCAATCATTTCAAGGACATGGTCACTGACTGGCGTGATAAGTGGCAGCTTGGCGACCTCCCGTTCTACTATGTCGAGATACCCGGGTGGATTTATAACGATGTTAATGGCGACGAGGCTGCCCTGTTCAGAGAGTGTCAGCGAGATGCCGTAGGTGCGATTCCCAACAGTGGGGTAATATGCACTACCGACCTTGTGTACCTTGACAATCCCCACTGCATACATTCACCTATAAAGCGTCAGCTTGGAGAGCGTCTTGCCTTTCTGGCGGGAGCACGCACATATGGAATTGACGGGCTCCCTGTGGACTATCCCACATTTGGGTCCATGACAGTTGACGGTAACCGGGCAACGATAAAAATCAACAATATCCCTACCGGATTTACTCCATATTCCAATCTTGAAGGATTTGAGGCCGCCGGCAGTGACGGAGTGTATCACCCGGCCAATGCCTGGGGCGACTGGAACAAACGCTCCCTTGAGGTATCGTGTCCGGAAATTGACAGTATAGTCAATGTGCGTTACAATTTCAAGAATTTCCCGGTAGGGCGGATTCACAATCATCTGGGGCTGCCACTGGTCCCCTTCCGCACCGACCGCATGGCTCCCGGCTCGCTATAATTGGGTCTCGCTATAATTGGGTGAGGTTCCTTTTACCGGTCGTATTTCCAGATTTCCTCGTCAACATAGCGCTTGCGCTCGATGAATTCGGGCGAGAGGATGTCGTCCTTGCCGTCGTAGGCTTCGTAGCTTGTGCCGGTAAGGGTGAATAGAGTATAGCATATGTTGGCTGTCGAGAATTTGCGGTCGGTGCTCGCATTGAGAAGTTCAACGATGTGTGGGTTCTCCCTTCGGTAGGGCTCGTTGGCATACACTACGAATGGAACTTCGACAAATCGCTCGTCGCGTCCTATGAAGTCGCGGTCGTCGTAGACGTTCTCTCCGTGGTCGGCAAAATAAAGGGCTATAGCAGGGTATGGAAGCCGGGCTATCTCATCAAGCATGAGTTTCACCACCGAGTCGGTGTAGCATAATGAATTGAGATAGCTTGCATCGACGGCATATTTTTCGGGAGTCATCCATCGGCGTGGTTTCACCCGCTCGACATCAGCGGCTTTGAAACTGTTGCGGTTTTTGGGATATCGGCTCGTGTAGTTTGTATGTGAGCCGTAGAGGTGGACACCAATAAACTTGCATGTGGTATCGGCAGTCAGCACCTTGTTCAACTCAGGCAACAACACTTCGTCATATCGTTTGAGCAAAGCATCTTCCGAACTCTCGGCTCCCAGATACTTAACAACGTCGGCACGTCCGGCCAGTACCCCCGAGCAGTTGCCCCATACACCGCTACGTTCTTGGTTGGAGAGCCAGAATGTGTTGTAGCCGGCGCTCTTCATCACGTCGATGAGCAGTGGGTAGTTCCACCAGTCGCCATCGACACGGTCATCTTTTTTCAGTGTGAGTATCCGGCTCATGTTTCCGGCTGTGGTTACTGACGAACCTATCGCGCCGTTCATTACCACCAGTGAGTCGCGCATCGCGTCGAGACGGGGGCTGGTGGGTAGGGGATAACCGTAGAGTGACAGCTTGTCACGAGAAGCCGATTCTCCGAGTATCATCAAAACGACGTGTGCATTGCAGGACGATGATACTGTGGAATAGTCCCATTTTTGATTATCGAGCTGAGAGAGCATCATGGTTATGGCTTCCTGCTCACGTCGACCCTCAATGACATCCTTGAGTGTTCTCACCGACAGCGAGAAAGAGTTGCGTCCGCTGTCGAGTGTCATGAAGTAACATCCCATCGACAATGTTCCCAGCAGCGAGAGCGTTATGGTTAAGATGGCGAACAAGGCCGGTTGCAGCCGTCTTACAGCGACATAGGCAATGACGGTTATGGCCATACCGGCCCAAAAACCGGTGTGTGTCGTTGCGGTTGCAAGATTATCCATGAGTCCGGGCAGGAATTCGCATGTCTCGGCCATATTAGTTTGGCTTATTACGACAATCAATTTGTGCGAGATACCGAATCCGTATAACTCGTAGCACACAAAATTGACAAGACACAAAAAAATGTGTACTGCTACGATAAGCCATACTGCAATTGTTGCCGCTTTCCACTTGCGGGCTATAAGGACCATCATGGAAAGTAGTGTGGCCTTGAGTGAGGCGATCGCCACGACAGTAGTCCATTGTAGCCATAATGGTAGTGTGAGGATGCTGGCACCGGGAATGTCGGCCATTCCTGCTATCGACAGGAGCATGATTATAGCCCATAGACCGCGCGAGGATGGCTCAATCCACAGATGGTTGTAGCGTTGTAGTATGCTGGTTGCAGGCATTGTCTATGTTGGTGTTTTTGAACGGAATTTTTTTCTACCATTTACAAAAGTACGAAAAGTTTGCTCTTGAACAAGTTGTAAATGAATAAAAAAATGTAGCTTTGTAGTCGCAAAACGCTGAATAAACGATGTGTTCATTTAAACATGTTGATACGTTAGGATTTGAGGTTTGTTTTGCATTGTTTTTAACCCTACATGTAATATATAATGAGAAGGTGCGTAATTGCTTTTGTAAGTTGTGTCATGATGTCATTTGTGACAATGTTTTCTGTAGCTGAGGAAAAGATAATCGTGGTTGATGAGGGGATATGGCAATCAGACAATGGACGTATATCCTATTTTGTGAATGACCGTATCGTGAGCAATCAGTGGTTCCGGGAGGTTAACGGCAGCAAGCTCGGTGATACCCCAAATGATATTATCGAAGTAAAGCCAGGGTTAATCGCCATCGCTGTTTCGGGGTCCGATTTAATCCAGTTTGTCGACGGGTCGTGCCGGGCTGTGGCTGCTGTTGACGGGATAGCCAATAACCGGCATCTTGCAACCGACGGACGATATCTCTACGTCACTTCTTATGGCAACTCCTGTTATGTTGACGGCAAGGAGGTGACCTTCACCAAGGGTCTTGTCGCCAAAATCGATACCGAGACCTACCGGATTGTGGCTGCGACCGAGGTTGGTTATGAGCCGGAGGGCATTGTGTATTACAAAGGGAAACTGTTCGTAGGCAATTCGGGTAGCTACCATTCGATGGAAACCGGTGACTATGAGTCGACTGTGAGTATTGTCGATGCGGGCACTATGCTTGTTGAGCGCACGATCGATACCGGTCAGCCCAACCTTTACGGCAACATCTCGATCAATGGCAAGTATATCTGCATCAATTCGCCCGGCGATTATTATGCAGTTCAGGCTGCTACTATAATAATGGATTGTGAGCAGGTCCTCAATGGCGCAACGGCTGCCGACTGTTGTGTCAAGCTTGATTGTGCCTCAACCTACAATTGTGCTGCAAAGAATGGTGACTTCTATATTGTAGGGTCAACTTTTTCTTTCGCAATAGGTAACTTTATATATAATTATGCCACAATCGATCCCATCGAGGTTTTCAGTTCCCATGGTGTCAAAGGTGTAAGCGCAGAGTTGCCGGGAACAGTGATGGAGGATATTAAGAATATGGTCACTCCCTATGGAATATATGTCAATCCTTACTCAGGGTATATATATGCTACAGATGCCAATGGCAATGCCGAGTCGGGCTACCTGTATCAGTGGACCCCCGATGGCAGCTATGTGAATAAATACAAGGTGTATACCAATCCCTCGCATATGCTGGCATTGCAACCTACCGGGTGGGGTAGTGTTGATGATGTTGTTATGGATTCAGAATCGCTCGAAGGGGCTGTATATTATAGTGTCGCAGGCATGCAATCGTCGACTCCCTTCAAAGGCCTTAATGTCGTTAAGTTGAATAACGGATTGATCATCAAGAGGAGGTTCTGAGGACTACCGGGCTTCTCAAAACAGTATTTGCATGGTGTTGAACAGATCGTTACGATTCCTGATATTATCGGTTCTGCTACTCGTCCTTATTTGTGTCGATGTGTCGGTTGGTGCGGTGAATATATCGATAAGTGACGTGTGGAAAGCAATCACCGGTGGAGATTGTGATCCCACCACGGCCAAGATAATACTTGACATAAGGTTGCTGAAGGCTATCGTGGCGCTTTTCGCCGGGGCGGCATTGTCAGTGAGCGGACTGCAGATGCAGACTCTGTTCCGCAACCCTTTGGCCGGTCCCTATGTGCTCGGCATCAGTGCCGGTGCGAGTCTTGGCGTGGCTCTTGTCGTGCTTGCCGGAGTATCGCTCCCGTTGGGGATAGCCGGCGGTGCGTGGTTCGGGGCGGCGGCGGTGCTTCTGATAATCGCCGCAGTGGGTCACCGCATCAAGGACATTATGGTCATACTGATTTTGGGGATGATGTTCTCTTCGGGTGTCAGTGCGGTAGTTCAGATATTACAATATCTGAGTGATGACCAGTCGCTCAAGGCTTATGTGATATGGACCATGGGTGCGCTGGGGGATGTCACCCGGTCACAGCTGTATATCCTGATACCATCGGTTGTTGCCGGGCTGTTGCTGGCGGTGTGGACAATCAAGCCACTTAACATGTTGCTTTTTGGCGAGGATTATGCTGTGACAATGGGCCTTGATATCAAACGGTCACGCCAATTCCTGTTCCTGTCCACCACGTTGCTTGCCGGAACGGTTACAGCCTTTTGCGGACCTATAGGTTTCATTGGTCTTGCCATGCCCCATATCACACGAATGCTCTTCAATAGCAGTGACCATAAAGTGCTTGTTCCCGGAACTATGTTAACCGGAGCGTCGGTACTGCTTTGTTGTGATCTATTGTCAAAGATGTTTACTCTCCCGCTCAATGCCATCACTTCGCTGGTAGGCATTCCGGTAGTAATATGGGTGATAATCAGAAATAAATCATTTACAGCGCGATGATAGAGTTGAGACAGTTTTCAGTAGGATATAACTCGCGACTATTGCTTGACGATGTCGACGTGACTATTGGCGACTCGCGGCTTACGGCCTTGATAGGCCGTAACGGCAGCGGAAAGTCCACGCTTCTGCGTGCTGTTGCCGGTCTACACCGCTCTTATTGTGGAGAAGTGTTGCTTAATGGAAAATCGGCAGCAGGCATGACACCCGAGGTCATGGCCCGCAATCTTGCCTATGTGTCGACACGGCGTCCACGTGTGCCCAATCTCACATGCCGTGATGTTGTGGCCATAGGGCGAGCCCCTTATACCAACTGGATAGGACAACTCAGTGACTGCGACAGGCAGGTGGTGGAACAATCGTTGGATTCGGTGGGTATGGCTGAGTATGTAGACCGCCCGCTCGATACCATGAGCGATGGTGAGTGTCAGCGAGTGATGATAGCCCGAGCCCTGGCACAGTCCACTCCGGTGATTCTGCTCGATGAGCCCACATCGTTTCTCGATCTTCCCAACCGTTATGAATTGTGTGAGCTGCTGGCTTCACTTGCCCATGATGAGGGGAAATGCATCCTGTTCTCAACCCATGAGCTCGATATAGCACTTAATATGTGTGATGACATCGCGTTGATTGATACCCCTCATCTGCATTGCATGCCCACTGCCGCCATGGAGGCAAGTGGACATATGGAACGTCTTTTCGGCAGTGGGGTGATGAACTGTATGAGGCGTTTCTGCCGGTGATAACAGTGCTGTATTTTGTGCAACCAAAGGGGGAAATTTGACCAATTTTGAATTGATGGTGTCAAGAGTGGGTAGTAGCTCTTGCATATTAGGTTAAGTCGTATATATCTTTGCCTTATTCTTAACCAATCATATCATGAAAATAAAGTCAATTCTATCTCTGTTGTTATTTTCGCTTGTTGCTGGAGTGGCAAATGCCCAGTTGGACAAGATGAACGAGCGCTCCATGTGGTGGTCGGCATGTAAAGTTGACAATGCTTCCTATGGTGAGTATAGCAATCACACCGGGAAGGTGCTTGTGACATGGCGCATGCTTCCGGGCGATGATGAATCCACTGCTTTTGATATCTATCGCAAATACAAGGGGAAAGCAGAGGTGAAACTCAACTCTGAACCCATAACAGTCACCAACTTTCAGGATTCAGGTCTTACGCTTTCAGGGCGTTGTCCCGATTTGACATATCGTCTCACATATGCGGGAAGCAGCGAGACAATCGCCAGTCTTGAAATCAAAGCAAAGGATATCAATGCTGCGAAACCATATATTACGATTTCGCTGAAGGAAACCTCCACGGTGTGCAGCCTTGATACAATCAGTTACCAGGCCAACGATGTAAGTGTCGGTGACCTCGATGGTGACGGTATCATGGAGATTGTAGTGAAGCGTCTTCTCTCACATGGCAGCAGTGATGGTACCGGAGCCGGAGCCTCACCCCTGAATGTGCGTCACACTGTGCTGTATGAAGCTTACAGACTTGACGGTACTTTCATGTGGCGAGTTTGCTCTGGACCCAATATTATTTTGGGCAACAGCTCTTCGTTCGCCATTGCCGATTTTGACGGTGATGGTAAGGCTGAGATGGGTATAAAGACCGGTGAGGGAACTATCTTTGGTGATGGGGCGGAGATTGGCGATACCGATGGCGACGGGGTCACTGATTATCGCACTGCGGGAGCCAACTATATAGGACGTGGTCCCGAATTTTTCTCGATCGTCGATGGGGAAACCGGACGTGAGCTCGCACGTGACAATTTCATTACGCGTGGCAAGAGTGAGGATTGGGGTGACAACTATTTTAAGCGAGCTCATAGTCTGCGTGTAGGAGTAGCATGTGTCGATGGCAAACTCCCGTCTCTGATTTTAGGTCGTGGCGTATATGCACGCTCGGTGATTGAGGCATGGGACTATCGTGATGGGAAACTCACACGCAGGTGGAATTTCGACACGGCCCGTAATGAGAAAGGAAAGGATGGAAGGTCCTATTCCCAATATGCCGCACAGGGATTTCACTCTCTGAGTACCGGTGATGTCGATGGGGATGGTTTCGATGAGATAGTATATGGCTCTATGGTTGTCGACCATGATGGAGTGGGGTTGTATACTACCCGTCTGGGGCATGGTGACGCTCTGCATCTGGGCAAGTTCATTCCTTCCCGTGAGGGGCTTCAGATATATTCTTGCTTTGAGACCGGCAGGACAGAGGTGGCACTTCGCGATGCCGCGACGGGTGAGATATTATATTCACATGTCGGAGCCACCGACAACGATATGGGTCGCGCTTGCATAGCCGATATCAATCCTGCTACTCCAGGCTGTGAGATGTGGTGGTATGGCAGTCATGTTTTCGACATCGACGGTAACGATGTGGGTGATAAACCGTCATCATGCAATATGGCCATATGGTTTGATGGGGGGCTCAACCGCCAGGTGTTCAGTGGGGTGAAGATTGACAACTACAAGAAGGGACGTGTATTCACCGTTTATCGTTTCGATGTAGCCGATATTAACGGTACGAAAGAAAATCCCTCGTTCTATGGCGATATTCTCGGTGACTGGCGTGAGGAGATAATATATCCTGATGCCACAAAGACCAAGGACCTGAAGATTTTCACAAGCTGGTATCCTTCAGAGCATCGTTTCCCGTGGCTCATGACCGACCATGTGTACCTTATGAGTGCGTTGAACCAGAATATAGGCTACAATCAACCCACCCACACCGGCTATTACCTTGGAAGTGACCTCGGGAGTGATAGCGAAGCCTGGGAGGCCGGTGGTTATACAGCGGGAGTGGACGATGTGATATTTGACAAGACTCCCGAATATAATGATGATACCATCTATGATCTGATGGGACGCAAGGTTGTCAATCCACGCGCCGGTATATATATTCAGCATGGAAAGAAGATTTATATCAAATAGTGTAAATTCCCGTCTATCTCGTATTGTCACTTTGGACTTGGGATCGGCGGTTGTATTGCGGAATTGAGATATAACTGATAATGGTTGTTTTTATATAGTATATCAGATAATTCTAGTCGCGTATTTTTTTTTAGTTCCTGAAAACGGGTGAGAACCTTCATTGTTAGGTTTTCACCCGTTTTCAATTTATCTCAGTCAACAACTACATCGATGCTCATCCAATTTACTTATTAGTGGTATTTAAAAATGTTAATGTTTTTTTTTTTTGTTAACGGGGTCCTGATTTACTACTTTTGTACCGTATCTTTCAATTTTATTTAATATCAAAAGTAATAATCAATCATGATTAAGAAATTTATCGCTGTATTGCCGGTTTTGTGTGCAATTCTGTTTTGTGGTAGTGCTACATGTATGCCCGAATTTGTGGATATGGGTACTGGGGTACTCTGGGCAACCGAGAATTTAGGGGTGGACGATGCTCACCCGCTTGGTTCCTATTACCGTCCCGGTGCCACTGGACCGGTCGACAGCGCCAACGGGGCTTCAAAGTTGGCCGATGCTCCTGCCATCACAGTTAGAAACTGGAATGGCGATTCGTCGTTGGATGCCGTTACCGCACTTTATGGTGAGGGGTACTCAACTCCTACCGAGCAACAGTTCCGCGATTTGTTGAACGCGTGTACACGTAGGTATGAGACTGTCGAGATCAATGGAGAAACACATGGTGTTTTTATTCTTAAATCGACAGCTACCGGTAATGAGTTGCGTTTTACCGGTATCGGCTATATGCTTGACGGTGTTGTACAAACACCCGATGCTGTGTTATATCTTACTTCGACCGGCGATGTAGGAACATCCTACAATTGCTACTACATGAATTATAATGCCAAAACTTCTTGGCCATCGATACTTGCGCGCAAGCAAACGGGACTTCAGTATGCCTATCCGCTGCGTGCTGTTTCTTTGCCAGGTGTCAAGGTGACCGGAGTGCAACTTAACGAGTCGATTCTGACTATTGCTGTAGGTAAACAGGAGAAATTGAATGCCACGGTACTGCCTGCCGATGCTAAGGTCAAGACACTGGCTTGGAGCTCGAGTGATACCAATGTCGCGACTGTTGATGCTGATGGAACAGTGACAGCTGTCGCTGTGGGTGAATGTGAAGTTACCGCCACCACTACCGATGGCACCGACCTGTCGGCTACTTGCAGAATTTTTGTCAATAATGCTGATGATTACACACTTCGACTTATTGATATGGGAACAGAGGTGTTGTGGGCCGACAATAATCTTGGCGTAGATGCCGATCATCCTCGTGGACGTCATTACCTGTTCGGCGGTCTGTCCCCTTATCCTGAAAACAGTTCATCGTGGTTTTACTCCAATCCATTGGTCGACGAATGGGGTGGAGATCCGAATTGTGATGCTGCAGCCGCCGAGCTCGGGCAGGGGTGGAGCACACCGTCGCGTACGCAGTTTGAGGAGCTTTTCAATGCCTGTGATGTGAAGATATCCTACAGTTACACCTATGGCCGCATGCTTGTGGAGCTGACTTCCAGGATCACCGGTAATAAGCTGTCGTTCATAGGTACAGGTTTGTACAGTTATGGCAATGACCACACTGCCGATTATGCCGATGTGGCTTTCCTCACTTCCTCGGGTGTAGCCGGTTCTGAATATGATTGTTATTATGTCACGTTCACCAAGAGCAGCTCTGATGACCCCCTGAAAGCTATAAAGCTCAGAAAGGATTATGCTTTGAAATATGCCTATGCCATAAGGCCGGTCGCTGTAAAGAACCTCAGCGCGGTGACCTCGCCCATTGTTGATGCTGTCGATGCTGATACTCGCTATATTGTGTATGATATAAGTGGCCGCAAACTTCTGCTGGGGGTGACCCGTGAGGAGGTTGCAGCGCGACTTGATAGCGGAGTGTACATTCTGAAGGGATCTGACGGCAAGTCGATAAAGATAAAACTTTGATATTCGACTGATCTGCCCGTCGGCGGTAGTATCGCATTATGATGAGGAGGCTGTTTTCACCGTGAAGGCAGCCTCCTCTTTTTCCGGATTGTGTTTCGGACAGATTGGATTGATGCTGGTCTACCGCTGAGTCCCATTTCTTAGAGCCTGTCTCATAAAATCACGTGGCCGAGGGGGTCGCAGAGCTTGCGCAG
>JAMPBP010000010.1 GCA_023666645.1 Clostridiales bacterium | reverse complement strand
TGTGGTGTGCACGGCTCTCTCAATGGCCGGAGGCTTTGTCACCGACCTCAAGGTGGGCTACTGGCTCGGCTCCACACCCCGCAAACAGGAGCAATGGAAATTCCTGGGCACCCTGGTGTCGGCGGCCACCGTGGGTGGTGTGATCCTCGTGCTCAACGATGTCTACGGATTCACTGCCGATGCAGCTCACCCCGACCCTCTCGTAGCTCCGCAAGCCAACGCCATGGCCAAAGTGATAGAACCGCTCATGACCGGTGGTGACACCCCTTGGATCCTATATATAACCGGTGTAGTGCTCGCGCTGCTTCTCAACTGGCTTAAGGTGCCATCCCTGGCATTCTGCCTGGGCATGTTCATTCCTCTGTCGCTCAACACCCCGCTGCTCGTGGGAGGCATAATCGCATGGTTCGTGGCACGTAGCTCCAAGGACGAGAAGGTCAACGAACTACGTCGTGACCGAGGAACACTGATCTCATCGGGCCTTATAGCCGGAGGCGCTCTCTTTGGTGTCTTCGCCGCCCTCACACGCTTCTTTGAATGGAACGAACCGATGCACAACTTCTTCGCCACAATACTTGGCTGGATAGGAATCGATTACTCCCTCCCCTTCAACACCGGCACACTGCAGGTTGCCGGACTGGTGATGTACATCCTGCTGATAGCCTACCTGTGGTGGGACAGCTGCCGCGTAAAAAAAATCAAGGAATAAGAGCCTGCGATGACCCCATCGCTCAACCATAGAATACTCGCCCTGGCAGTACCGTCGATTATAGCCAATATAACGACGCCTCTGCTGGGGCTTGTCGATACCGCTGTGACAGGCCACATGGGCAATGAGAGCTACCTGGCCGCTATAGCCGTGGGAAGCAGCATGTTCAATCTGCTCTACTGGCTCTTTGCATTTCTGAGAATGGGCACCAGCGGCATGACAGCCATAGCCCATGGCAAGGCCTCTCCTACACTTACCGCCATCACCCTATACCGCGGACTTCTTGTATCTACGCTCGTCGCAGTGGCAATGATTGCCCTTAGTCCATTGATTGTCGATGCCCTGTTATGGTTCCTCAGTCCCGACCCAGAGACAGCATCGCTGGCCGCGGGCTATTTCAAAACCGTCATATGGAGTGCTCCCGCCGTGCTGGGCACATATGTGCTGACCGGATGGTTCCTTGGCATGCAATCGTCAAAACGCCCCATGGTCATCTCTATACTTATCAATATCGTGAATATCGGCCTAAGCCCATTCCTGGCATTCGTCCTTGAAATGAAGCTTGACGGCGTGGCTACAGGCACCCTGACTGCACAATGGGCCGGACTGATTGCAGGCCTGCTGTTGTGCCGCCATTATCACCCCGGTCGTGTGCCATTGAAAGCCATTCTTGAACCTCATTCACTACAACATTACTTTGCCGTCAATATCGACATAATGCTACGCACAGCCTGCCTCATTGCCGTCACCCTGTGGTTCACCCGCGAAGGTGCACGCCAAGGAGACCTTATGCTTGCTGTCAACTCACTTCTCATGCAACTGTTCATACTATTCAGCTACACCGCCGACGCCTTTGCCTTTGCCGGAGAAGCGCTTGTGGGTCACTTCAACGGCAGCTGTGACACCCGCAGCCTTCATCGCTGTGTCAGAAAACTGCTCGTGTGGGGCGCGACACTGGCGGCTGCCTACTCCATCATTTACTTCATTGCAGGTGACAAACTATTGTCGGTGCTCACCGACAATGACAACGTCAGGGCTGCCGCGCGGGCATACGAGCCATGGGCTGTCACAGTCCCACTCGCCGGTTTCCTCGCCTTCATATGGGATGGTGTCTACATAGGTTATGCAGCCACACGCAAGATGTTACTGACCATGGCAATAGCAATGTCGGTATTCTTCTTGCTCTACTACTCATTCAGAAACACACTCGGCATCAACCACGCCCTGTGGCTCGCCTTCATAACCTACCTTCTCACCCGCGGTCTGGCCCAAACCATCCTTTGGAGAAAAATAAAAACATGATAACAACACACACTTAGAGCCTGTCTCATAAAATCGCTCGCCCATACCCGCCCCCTCGGCCGCGTGATTTTATGAGACAGGCTCTTATATCGAAAACGAAGCGAAATGTTCATGAATACCATATATTCCAATAAATTTAATGAACTAAATGGAATAATTGGTAATTTCACAGGAAGTGAGAAAATTTAACATATTAATATTATGGTACTTGCCAAATATTCATTATCTTTGAGGTCTGAAATAAATCCTAATGACAAACTTATAAATCAACATATCATGGAACAGACGCTTGTTCTCATTAAACCGTCAGGAATTCTACGCAACCTCATAGGCGACATTATAGCCCGCTTCCAGAACAAGGGACTTGTGATCAGCGGCCTCAAGATGATGCAGCTCGACGAGGAAATACTCCGTGAGCACTATGCCCACCTTGTGGACCGTCCATTCTTCCCCTCGTTGCTCGCCTCGATGATGCGCACACCGGTCATTGCGATATGCCTTAAAGGAGTTGACGCCGTGCAGGTGGTGCGCAACATGACCGGTGCCACCAATGGCCGCAAAGCCGAGCCGGGTACCATACGCGGAGACTACAGCATGAGCGGACAGGAAAACATTGTGCACGCCTCCGACTCGGTCGAGAACGCCATGATAGAAATCAACCGCTTCTTTGCTCCCGGTGAAGTCTTCGACTACACTGCCGATTCGTTCAAATATCTCTACGCCCCCGACGAGGCATAAATCCATAGACCAACAATCGTCCACACCCCTCTTCCCCAACCTACTCAACAACCGATCGAATAAGATATATTTTTTTGACTTCAAAAACATAATGCAGTTATTCAATTATAAACTTTTTCTTTCTACCGCACTATTGCTCCTGGGTTCAACGCTCAATGTCGATGCCCAGAACACATACCGTGTGCCTGCCGAACACACTCAGGCCCACAAGGAAATGCTCGCATCACAGGATCATGTAGGCTCACAGATACGTGTCGAGGACACCCAGGCATTTCTTGACAATCTTTTCAACGACGAGGAAGAGCCCGAACTCGACATCTACACCGAGGGCTGGGATTCAAAACTCGTCAACGCCTATGCCAACGCCATCGTGCCCCAGTCGGCCGAAATCGATGTGAGCGGTTACGTAATGCCCCATTCAGGCTACATCACCTCACCCTACGGCTACCGCAAGCGCTTCCGCCGCATGCACAAGGGAGTCGACATCAAGGTCTACATAGGCGACACGATCAGAGCTGCATTCGACGGAAAGGTGCGACTGACCAACTTTGAGCGCCGCGGCTACGGAAAATATGTCATCGTGCGCCACACCAACGGTCTGGAAACCGTCTACGGCCACCTCTCGGAATTCCTCGTCGAGGCCGACCAATATGTCAAGGCAGGCGACCCCATAGCACTTGGCGGCAACACAGGCCGCTCCACAGGTCCCCACCTCCATTTCGAGACACGCTACATGGGCTACCCCATCAACCCTACAGCTATCTTCGACTTCGCCAACCAGACTGTCCACACCGACACATATACATTTGACAAAAACACATATCAGAAAGCGCGTAACTTTGACCCGGCCGCCAACAACCAGTATGCTGCACAATGGCGTCAGGCCAATCCGCAACCGGCGCGTCAGGTAGCCTCCCGCACAGGCAAGAACAGCGGTGGCGGAGCATCGACCTATGTCGTCAAGCGCGGTGACAGCCTAAGCAAAATCGCACAGCGCAACGGTCTGAGCCTGCAACGTCTCTGCCGTCTCAACGGATTGAAGACATCGTCCAAGATAAAAGTGGGACAACGACTCAAACTGCAATAAGAATAGGACAAGCTTTTCTACAGCGCGTCCACACCTTGCTTATAAACACTTCACCCTCCACATGGTGCAGAAACAAAAGCACCTGTGGAGGGTGAACTGTATACCTTGGTAAAGTGTTTTTCTTTAAATTCAATTATCTAATTATGAGAAAAACACTCCTCATCGCGACTGCAATGACCACAATGTTGTCATTACATGTTCAAGCCGCCGACACTACGGCGGCTTCCGAGTCAGAATCGGAACAATACACATCGACCGGAAAGCCGACTCAATCAACTGAACAACCCGAGATGTCAACTCTGCCGGGTCATATGGTAGTTCTTGGAAGCAACAACAACCGCCTGCGCACCACTGTTCTCAACGCATTGCTCGACACCCGCGACCTGCATTTTCAGGACCCCGGTGTTCCACGCTACCTTCTCATTGACAAGGAAGGAAAATCGGTACTCGGCATTGGCGGCTACGTCGAGGGAGTGGCCACAGCCGATTTCCGCGGCTCAATCCCATCCTATGGTTTTGTCACCTACGACATTCCTGTTCCGTCGACTCCCGGCAGCAACCGCCGGCTGGGTGCCGATGTATCACACACTACGATATTCCTCAAACTCGTGCGCCACACAAGCCTGGGTATTCTCAACGCCTATGTCCAGACCAACTTCACAGGCGATGACAACAACTATGGACTGAAACTTGAACAAGCCTACATCTCACTGGGCAATGTAACCATGGGACTTGCCAACAGCACCTTTGCCGACCCCTCGGCCGGAGTACCTACTATCGACTACCAGGGACCATCGGGACAGATAGGAGCCAAGAATATCTTGCTTCGCTATCGCTACGACTTTGCAAGCGGATTCACAATCGCAGCCTCGGCCGAACTCCCCAAGGTGACAATCTCGCCTCTCGATGACAAGCAGGAATACATTCAGCAATCACTTCCCGATATTCCAGCCTATATCCAATACTCATGGGGGCACAACAGCCACATTCGAGCCTCGGGTATACTGCGTAATATGAGCTACCGCGATCTCGTCGATGGCAGCAATCGTCACAAAGTGGGCTATGGTGCACAAATAAGCGGTATTACCGAAGTGACAAGGCTGGCTAACATATACTATCAGGGAGCCTATGGACGGGGCATTGCCCACTATGTTAACGATCTTGACGGTACAGGCATGGATCTTGTGGCATCAGGCTCACACCCGGGAGAGATGATAGCACCGCGCACACTCAGCATCGTAGCCGGCGCACAATTCAACATCTCCCCAAAGATATTCATCTCTGCAGCCTACAGCATGAACCGGCTGTATGATCAAGCCCAGTTAGGTCCCGATACCTACCGCCGTGGCAATTATGTCGTAGCCAACATGTTCTATACACCAATCGCTGACCTGCAGTTTGGACTTGAATATCTGCATGGCACCCGCAGCAATGTCGATGGCTCCAACAACCGGGCCAACCGCCTTGAAATCATGGCCAAATACTCATTCTGAAAACCGACTCATCAAGAGCCGAATCGGCATTACCGACAAGCATATGCTATAGCCAAATGAGAGTTTAATGGCTCTGCAATCTCCAATCAGACTACAGAGCCATTACTTTATGCCGGGATTATAACAGTGCCCGATTTATACTTAAGCTGGAATGGACTTTCAGGAATAGCTTGGAATAAGTTCTTATTCTGACATATAGATTGTTGTATCCTTGATTCCAGCCTGTTCCAAAGCCTCGCGGCGTTCTACGCAGGTACCGCAGCTTCCGCAATGAGTCTCGCCTCCTTTATAACAGGAATAGGTCAGGGAGTAGTCTATTCCCAGAGCCGCCCCCTTGCGGGCTATATCGGTTTTGGAAATGTCGGTATAAGGGGCGTATAGATGGATACCATCATAGGTTCCGCTCTCGATAGCTGAGTCCATCGCCTTTATAAAACCGTCGCGGCAGTCGGGGTAGATTGCATGGTCACCGCCATGATTGGCAAGCATCACCTCCTTGAGGTGGCGACTCTCGGCAAGTCCGGCGGCTATCGACAACATGATGCCGTTACGGAATGGAACGACAGTCGAACGCATGTTCTCGTCGGCATAATGTCCGTCGGGGATAGCATCGGCACCTTGGAGCAGAGAGCTCTCAAAATAGGTTTTCATAAAATCAAGGTCGATTTCAATGAGTTCGATTCCCAACAGTCGGCAATGATATCGGGCACACTCACGCTCACGCTCATTGTGATTGGACCCATAGCTGAAATTTACCGCAGCGGCGATACGATCCTTAAACTCATATAGCATGGTAGTCGAGTCCATACCGCCCGACAGCACCAACAAAGCTATTTTTTGGTTATTCATTACAACAGGTAAAATTAACGAGCCGTCGACCATCATTATAGGGCAACGGCTCGTTGAATATGACTAAACTAACAGTTTTTCTTATTCTTCGTATTTCTTTACAATCACAGTAGCATTGTGACCGCCAAAGCCAAACGAGTTGCTCAATGCAGCGCGCACGGGACGCTTCTGTGCTTTATTGAAGGTGAAGTTAAGATTGTAATCAATCTCCTCATCTTCATCGCCCTCCTCATGGTTGATTGTGGGAGGAACAACATCCTCAAGCACTGACTTAACGCTGAACATAGCCTCCATTGCTCCGGTAGCACCGAGCAGGTGTCCGGTCATTGACTTGGTCGAGCTGATGTTCAAATCATAGGCATGCTTGCCGAACACTTCGAGGATGGCCTTGATTTCCGAGATATCACCCACAGGTGTCGATGTGCCATGCACATTGATATAGTCGATATCCTCGGGCTTCATGTTGGCATCCTCAAGTGCATTGCGCATGGCGAGGATAGCACCCAAGCCCTCGGGGTGAGTGGCTGTGAGGTGGTAAGCGTCGGCCGACAATCCACCACCGGCTACCTCAGCATAAATCTTGGCGCCACGAGCCTTGGCATGCTCGAGTTCCTCAAGTACAAGCACTGTCGAACCCTCACCCATGACAAATCCATCACGCGACTTGCTGAAGGGGCGAGATGCTGTCTCAGGGCTGTCGTTACGGGTAGACAAAGCGTGCATCGAGTTGAAACCGCCTACACCGGCAGGGAAGATAGCAGCCTCAGCGCCACCGGTCACGATAGCATCGGCTTTGCCCAGACGTATGAGGTTGAAAGCGTCGATGATAGCATTGTTGGACGAAGCACAAGCCGATACGGTACCAAAGTTGGGACCATGGTAGCCATACTCCATAGATACATGACCCGAAGCGATATCGGCAATCATCTTGGGAATGAAGAAGGGGTTGTATTTGGGACCCTTATCCTCATTCAAGGCATAATATCCGGCTTCTTCCTCAAATGTGTGCAGACCACCGATACCGGCAGCGATGATTACACCAACGCGGTCACGGTTGAGATTCCCGTCATTCTCCAGGCCCGAATCCTCGACAGCCTGCTTAGCAGCATACATGGCATACTGAGCATACAAGTCGAGAGTGCGCACCTTCTTACGATCAAGGAAGGAGTTGGCGTCAAAACCTTTAACCTCACAGGCAAACTGGGTTTTGAACTTTGAGGCATCAAAATGAGTAATGGGCCCTGCTCCGCTCACACCGGCAAGAGCGTTGCTCCAAGTGGTGTCAACGTCGTTGCCCAGTGGGGTCACTGCACCAAGACCGGTTACTACTACTCTTTTTAACTCCATTACTATAATATATTGATTTTCAATTATTATTCTAATAAAACATTATCACTCTCGACCCACGGTTTTGCCCACAACTTGGTGAGACCGTTTAATCAAGAGTGACAAAGGTGGGGCTATTATTAAGCCTGTGCTGCTTCTATGTAAGCGATTGCGTCACCTACAGTAGCAATACCCTCGGCCTTGTCGTCGGGGATGGTGATGTTGAATTCTTTTTCAAACTCCATGATGAGCTCTACAGTGTCAAGGCTGTCAGCACCGAGATCGGTGGTGAATGCTGCGGTTTCGGTTACCTGGTTCTCGTCCACACCCAGCTTATCAACGATGATAGCTTTAACACGTGATGCAATTTCTGACATAATGATTAAAGTTTTATAATTAGTAATTTCTTTTTTTGCGTTGCAAAGTTAAGCAATTAATTCAAAACTGCCACACTTTCAGAGCACAAAGTTACAAAACATTATTGATTTTCCGGCATCAATTACCGAAAAAATTCCTTATTATTCTTTAATCAAATCACCAACCCGCTACAAACCAACATATTACACAACGACGATTCCCGCCGTTTTTTCTTTTCCATCGACTTTCAATGTGCATACTCGATTTTACCCACAATCTTGCGGCTAACACCGGGATTGTCACATGCCCTCACCGACGGCTGGTGCATATCATCGGGGAAATAAAGGAAAAAGCGAGAGGGATCGGCCGGAACATAATTCACGGGATCTTCTGAACGATACTTCTCCACATCCTTGACCGAATTATAGGGCTCGGTCGTAATCACGCTGTCGGCAAGCCCCATCAGTTCGTTTCCCTCATAAGTATACTGCAGGTCGATCATGTTGCGGTGCGATTCTATCTTGGTATCGGCGGCCGATTTGGGCGTATATTCAAGAACATTGACCCACAGCCGCCCCTCAACGAGAACTATCTTGCTGCCGGCTTCAAGCGTGGAGAGGTCGGTCTCGGCGATAAACTTAAATAATGTGTCCCAAAGCTCTTTATTCCTGGCATATTGCCCGGCAAACTCCAAGGCATTGATAGTAGAATCGGCTGTGAGAGTACAGCCATTGGCCCAACAACGTGAGTCAACCCATTTTTGTGCTTCTTCCTGTGTCATACTTTATAATTTAACCTTTATACTTTAACCTTTATACTTTACAGACAGAGTCCATTTTTCGAGTGGACTCTGTCTGTAAAATCATCTCGCCGCCTTCTTATAGAGCACTGCGGCTATTATCATATACACAAAATTTGGAATCCACATCGCCACCATGGGCGAGGTATAGCCCGAGATGGCAAATGTCGATGTCACCGTAGTAAACAGGATATAGCTGAAACTCAACGCCAATCCTATACCTATATTTATACCCATGCCGCCCTTGACCTTGCGCGAAGAAAGCGACATGCCTATGATGGTCAATATAAACGCCGCTGCAGTCATGGCGTAACGTCGCTCATTCTCAATCTCGAAGCTCTTGATATTGGCGACACCGCGATTTTTCTGCCGCTGTATATATTCACGGAGCTGGGGCGACGTGAGAGTCTCGTGGTCATTCTTGGAGATGAGGAAGTCACGCGGCTCAAAAGGAATGATAGTGTCGAGAGAATAACCGCTGGTGATATACTCTCGGTTGTCGCGGAAATCGCGTATCATGTAGTTCTGCACCTGCCATTGATATAGGGTGTCCCACTTTATGGATTGGGCTGTGAGACGTGACACCAGCTTCTTATCCTCAAATTTTTCAAGCGAGAACTTGACACCTGTCTTGGTAGTGTTGTCATAGCGGCTCATATAGGCGATCTCACCTTTATCGACCTGAAGCATGATATTACTGCCATAGTCCACACGCTTGTTCTTGACATAGGTGTTGGTATATTCAATACGTTTTATATTGGCCGGAGGGATGATATAGGCCGAGAGCACATATGTGGCGGCGGCTATGACAGCAGCCGATATCATGTAGGGACGCAGCAACCGGTGAAAACTCACACCCGATGACAGGATTGCGATAATCTCGCTGTTGTCGGCCATTTTGGAAGTGAAGAATATGACCGCAATGAATGTGAACAGCGGGCTGAACTGGTTGGCAAAATAAGGTAGGAAATTGAGAAAGTAGTCAAAAACCGTAGCCTTGAGCGGTGCTTTCATAAAAGCATCGAGTTTCTCGTTTATATCAAACATAATCGTGATTGCCAGAATCAGGATTATGGCAAAGATATAGGTACCGAGAAACTTACCTATTATATATCGGTCAAGGATTTTTATGGGACGCTGGAATTTCATTAGAGTCGGCGTGTTACTTGTTCTACCATCTTCGGTTTCCATGTCGAGAAATCTCCGGCGATTATGTGTCGGCGGGCTTCACCTACCAGCCACAGATAAAAGGCGAGATTATGTATCGATGCAATCTGGAGCGCCAGCAACTCCTGGGCGATGAACAGGTGTCTCAGATAAGCCTTGGAATAGACATGGTCAACATAGCTTGGGCCATCCTCCTGCAGGGGAGAGAAATCATCGGCCCATTTCTTATTACGCATGTTCATGATGCCATGGGCGGTAAACAACATCCCGTTACGGCCATTGCGTGTGGGCATCACACAGTCCATCATGTCGACGCCACGTTCTATGGCCTCAAGAATATTGGCCGGAGTACCCACTCCCATGAGATAACGGGGACGATCGGCAGGCAATACCTCATTCACCACTTCAATCATGTCATACATGACTTCGGCGGGCTCCCCCACTGCCAAGCCGCCAATAGCATTGCCATCGGCTCCGAGTTCGGCCACACGCTGGGCAGCCTCCCGCCTTAGGTCAGGATAGGTACACCCCTGCACAATCGGGAAATAAGCCTGTGAGTAGCCATATCGTGGCTCAGTCCCGCGATAATGACGCCAACCACGTTCAAGCCATCTCATAGTAAGGTCGAGCGACTTGCGGGCATATTGGTAATCAGACGTTCCCGGAGGGCACTCATCAAGCGCCATCATTATGTCAGCGCCTATGGAGCGCTGGATATCCACGACATTCTCAGGTGTGAACAGATGTTTTGAGCCGTCGATATGCGAGCGGAACCAAGCTCCCTCCTCTGTCAATTTTCTTATCGCTGACAACGAGAACACCTGAAAACCACCGCTATCGGTGAGTATCGGACGGTCCCAGCCGTTGAAACGGTGGAGACCACCGGCCTGCTCCAGTATCGCAGTGCCGGGACGCAGATACAGGTGGTAGGTATTACCAAGAATAATCTGGGCTTTTATATCATCGCGCAACTCATTGAAGTGCACACCCTTGACCGAGCCTATGGTACCTACAGGCATGAATATGGGAGTCTCGATGACACCATGGTCGGTTGTGATGAGGCCGGCGCGGGCGTGGGAATTGGGATCGGTGGCTTGTAGCTGGAATTGCATCGTTATTTATTTCTTATCGTTGTAAAATCAAGCAAAATTAGTCAATTGGCTTGAAACGTCCAAAACGTAATCATGACTCTACGACAATTATCGTCATTTGTCGTCATTTTCTACGGCATTAGAGCCTTTGTTCCTCACATCCCACGTTTTTCGTGCAAACTCTTCAGTCAAAGCTGACCGATGAAGTAAAAAAAATGTTAATGTGTTGTCTTATGGTGACAAAGTTACTAACTTTGCACTCGCATCGCGGTTACATGACCACCATGTAATCGAGCAAGCCTCTGTAGTTCAACGAATAGAATAGATGATTCCGGTTCATCAGATCAGGGTTTGATTCCCTGCGGGGGTACTATTTCAATCAGCATGTACACTTTCACGGTAGATGCTGTTCTTTTTGTAATAGATTCTCACAGAGTGCTTGTAACCTCTTAAAAAACAAGAACAATGCAAAATAATAATTCACATGGGCACACCGTTGTGACTGTGCCATACATGGTTCTCACCGTTATTTTCGTTACATGTCTCGTTGTCGCCAACATGACCGAGATAAAGACAGTTGACCTGGGGTGGTTCACAATCACTGCCGGAGTCATAGTGTTCCCAATCTCCTATATAATCAACGATTGCGTTGTCGAGCTATATGGATTTGCAAGAGCCCGCTTCATGATATGGCTCGGTTTCTTCATCTCTCTGGGGGTTGCCCTGATGCTCCAGCTGGCCATCATTCTACCCGGTAGCGATGACTGGACATTGCAGGAGGCAATGGTTGCCATATATGGAGCTGTGCCCCGCATCATGGCTGCCAGCTTCATAGCTTTTCTATCTGGCTCGATGATAAATGCCTATGTAATGAGCCGCATGAAAGCAGCCGGCAGGAATACCGCCGGAAACAGTTCATTCGGTCTGAGGGCAATTGTGTCGACAATATTGGGAGAAGGAGTTGACTCCGTGATTTTCTTCCCGATAGCATTTGCCGGTGTACTCTCATGGGCTACAATCTTATCGCTTATTGTAACCCAGACTCTGCTCAAGACTGTCTATGAATTGCTCATTTTGCCCGTAACCATATCGGTGGTGAAATACATGAGAAAAATCGAGGGCGGAGATGTTACCGACAACAATACCGACTATAGGTGGTGGAAATTCACAAAAATATGAATCAGGACAACAAGAACATACTCCATGCCGGAATTGCATGGATTGACCTTGACGACACGCTGTGGGATTTCAAGGCCAATTCCCGCATTGCCCTGTCAGGACTGTACCGCGACTACCAATTGTCACAATGGTTTGATACCGTAGAGCATTGGATAGCATGTTACGAGCGTCATAACCATGCTCTGTGGGATTTATACAACCACGCTGCAATATCCAAGGATTTTCTCATGACCGAACGTTTCAAACGCCCATTGCTTGAGGCTTCATGTGACAAGGCTGTTGAACTGGGACAACAGTTTGACCATGAATATCTTGACCGCCTGGCACAATGCACACAGCTTGTAGATGGAGCCATCGAGCTGTTGATCCGATTAAGACAAAGGGGTTGGAAAATCGGAATTCTGAGCAATGGATTTACCGAGGTACAACACCGCAAGGTGAATAACTCAGGCCTCGCACCATATGTTGACTACGTAGTGCTTAGCGATGAAATAGGAGTCAACAAACCCGATGTGCGACTCTATCGTCACGCCGAGCAAACAGCATCAACCCAACCCGACAAATGCCTGATGGTAGGCGATAATCCCGACACCGACATTACCGGGGCATTGGCCGCCGGGTGGCAAGCCATCTACTTCACAAGGGGCAACGATGACTGTCCCATAGCTGGAGTTCCCACCGTCAGGACTCTCGCCGATATCATGCCGCTCGTTTCCCGATAAGGTCACAGTTTCCATTTTTACCACACCACATCCCACGGCTCTATGACCCGGCAAGCACACGCCATTTTTCGATGAGGCGTGTCATGTCATCAGGAATCTCGCTGCTGAAGAACATCTCCTTACCGGTGGCGGGATGGACAAATCCAAGCGTCCTTGCATGCAACGCCTGTCGGGGACACACGTCAAAACAGTTTTTGACAAACTGCCGGTAGCTTGCCGATGTTGTTCCCCTAAGAATCTGGTCACCGCCATAACGGGCATCGTTAAACAATGGGTGTCCTATATACTTCATGTGTACACGTATCTGGTGAGTGCGCCCTGTCTCGAGCACACACTTCACCAATGAGACATAGCCCAATTGTTCAATCACCTCATAGTGAGTCACAGCATGTTTTCCCTGGTCGCCATCGGGAAATACAGCCATCTGAAGCCGGTCGCGGAGCGAACGTCCTATATTGCCCTCTATACGTCCATTACGCGGTTCAGGAATGCCCCACACCATGGCTACATACTCGCGCTTTGTTGTCTTGTTGAAAAATTGCTTTCCAAGATGCGTCTTAGCCTCGGGGGTCTTAGCCACCACAAGCAGCCCCGAGGTGTCTTTATCGATACGATGCACCAGTCCCATGCGTGGGTCTGAGACATCATAGTCGGGATTATCCTTCATGTGCCACGCCAGAGCGTTGACCAGCGTTCCGTTGTAATTGCCATGACCCGGGTGAACCACCAATCCGGCAGGTTTATTGACTACCAGCAGCGTGTCATCCTCATATACTATATCCAAAGGGATATCCTCAGCCACGACTTCATTCTCATAGCGTGGACGATCCATTACTACCGAGATGACATCGGCAGGTTTTACCCTGTAGTTGCTTTTCACCTGGCGACCATTGGCAAGAATGCAGCCTGCCTCAGCCGCCTGCTGTATACGGTTACGTGACACATTGGGAAGATGTGCCACAAGGAATTTATCAACGCGCAACAACTCCTGCCCTTTATCGGCTACAATACGGTAGTGTTCATATAGTTCACGCCCGTCGTCAAGAGCGTTGAGGTCCTCACCGGCAAGCTCATCGGCCTCGATGTCGTCATATTCTGTCATTCCTGTAGCAGCATGTTAATTGTTGAGTCATCACTATCGGCATCTCCCTGCGAGTGTTCCTCCCGTTCCTCTGCCGACATACCTCCATCGACCATAACGAAATTGGGGTCGGTCTCGTCATCGGTGAGGTCTCCGCCACCCACCTCGACAGTCACACTCGATGTGACCGGTATTCGCTGTCCCACTCTTATAGGCACACCGTTGACTTTGGCTCCAAGCACGAGATCCTTATATTCCGATGCCACAGTTACTGTATTAACTTTCAGCCCGAGGCCCATGAACATTGACTCAGCCTGACGTCGCGAAACATTCATAAACTCGGGCACAGTCACCATTTTGGGTGAAAAAGCCACTATGGTGACATACACCGTGCGGCCGGGTTTCACGACCGCACCACCCGAGGGATTTTGTTCCACAATAGTACCGGGGTTCTGTGTCGACTCGAAAACCGAGTCCATGACCTCCATTCCGAATCCCTCATCTCGCAGTGTAAGCTCGGCAAGTTCTACCGACTGTCCCTTCAGTGCAGGAACTGTGGCTTCATCTCCATGATGGGTCCATGAGTCAAGAAACATGAGCAGGAGCCACACAAGTACAACTCCGGCCATGATGATATAAAGAATGTTCATGAGCACAGGGTGTTCCCTGTTGACATTTACGAAGCGCTCGTAGAGTCCCGGCTTTTTTCCATTGCCGTTGTGATGGGATGTATTGCTGATTTGAGCCATACTGTTTCAATTAATGTTTTTTGAGAGTGTCTAATCAAGTTGTATAAGACTGTCGTAGTCAAAGTCGTGAGGAGCGGTCTGGCCTATCACCTGATCCCAAAGCATTGGTGAGATACCATTGCCGGGGCGTTTCACTGTGATATTCTCTTCGGTAAACTGTTCACCGGCCTTGATTGGCCGGGCCGCCACGATACTCTTGCGGGCCACCTCGATATTAGGTGTTTCGCTGGGTGTAGGATTCTTACATGCCTGTCCCATCGCCATAGAGACATTACGCACAGCCTTGACCATTGCTGTCAACTCATCGACATCAAGCGAAGCACGATGGTCGGGGCCCGGCAGTGTCTTGTCGAGGGTAAAATGTTTTTCTATTATGTCGGCGCCCATAGCAACCGCAGCTACAGGAATCTCGATACCCACCGTGTGGTCGCTGTAACCCACTGGACCGGGTGTGATATTCCTGAGCAGCTCCATGGCCCGCAAGTTTACATCGACCATGGGTGTGGGATACTGGGTATTGCAATGCAATAAGGCAACCTGCCAGGCAGGAAGGCCACAAGAAGTCAACACATCGACAGCACACTTCACCTCATCGAGACTACTCATGCCTGTCGACATGATTACAGGACGTTTCAACCGGGCTATACGTCTCAGATAAGGTAGATTGGTGATTTCGCCCGATGGGATTTTCCACCAATCCATCTCAAGAGGTTCCAAGGCATCGATCGACACCAGGTCAAACGGTGTGCTCATGAATCCTATTCCTTCACTGCGACACAACCCGGCAAGCTCAGCATAGGCACTCAGTGGCAAATGAATACGCCGACACATCTCAAGCTGACTCTCTCCACTCCCGGTGGTTTCCTCCTGGTAGGCGGCCTTGGGGGCAATGGATGATATAACCAGTTCGGGCACAGCCGTCTGAAATTTGACATAATCGGCACCGGCTCGCTTGGCGGCACGTACCATTTCTCGGGCACGTTCCATATCGCCATTGTGATTTACACCGGCTTCAGCTATTATTATCACATGTGACTTGTCTTTCATACTGTATCGCAGATAATTAACTTAAAACATCATATATGGAACACCACTTCCTGCAGATATCTTGCCACTAATGTTCCGGGGCGCCAGTCGTCACATGGCTCGACCTGCAGCCCCAATGCTTCAGAGAGAATGAACCGGGGCAAATCGGCTCCCGCAGCAACCGAGCACACGGCACCACCGCCAAGTCGCGGATTTATCTCCATCAACAACAAGCGGCCATTGCGGTTGTCCTGCAGAAACTGCAATGTAACAGCACCTGTCAAGCCCAGCTTTTTTATTATATAGCAAGATTCCGCTACCATGTCATCACGTTCCACTGTAACCGTACGCGTCACCTCACCTCCGGCTGTCTCCAGGCGCTCACGTGGCACAACAGCAATAGGCACACCATCGCGCCTCACAAAGCAATCGACCGTAAATTCGCGACGTTCCTCCACATATTCCTGTATCAGATATTCCGACTGGTCGATAGCCCTGAAATCGGCCGATGAGGCAATCACTTTCAACCCACGTGAAGCCGACCCGCGGCGAGGTTTGGCAATAAGCGGGAACTGTGGCGCCCCCTTGGTATACGTGCGTGGAATCACTATGCGCTCTCGGGCAAAAAGCTGGGCTGCAAGAATTTTGTCAAACATCACCGAGGCGACCGTAGGGTTGCACACCGGTGCATAGCAGTCACCATAGTGGTAGCGCGCCACGACTTCAATGGCTCCATCGACAAATGGCACCATCACATCAATGCCATACTCCTGCACCACACGTTGTAAATCAGACACCACTGTGGGGTCGGTCCACCGTTTACCCTCAATGATTGTTGCGACACCGGCTATGGGCACCATCGGTGACAACTCATAACTGTAGAGTCTCAATTCATAGCCGAGATTTTTGGCCGCTGCCTGGAAATGGCTGGCCATAGCCACTCGCTTGGCACCACCAAGCATCAGAAGGCCTATACTATCCTTGCGTTTAGTCATGGTTTACAGGGTAATGGATTATTGAAGGCAAATCATACGTTGTAACGGTCGGTCTTGTAGCGGGCAAGATTTGAAGGATTGGTAAACCAATCAATCGTCAGCTGCAGCCCTTCTTCAAGGGAAACCTTAGGACGCCAATCGGTCAACGAGGTGATGAGACTGTTGTCGCCACATAGCCTGAACACCTCGCTTTTGGAAGGACGCAGACGCTGCCTGTCGACCACCCATTCCACATCGGCCCTCATGAGCCTGGCTATTGTCTTGAGGGTAGCCTCCATTGACACCTCAGTGCCGGTAGCGATATTGATCTCCATGCCTTCAATGCCGGCAGTCTCTCCCAGCGCTATGAATCCACGGCATGTATCCCCGACAAAGTTGAAGTCGCGCGTAGGAGTAAGATCTCCGACACTGATGCTGCGGCTACCCGCGGCTATCTGGGATATTATGGAAGGTATTATGGCACGGGCGCTTTGACGCGGTCCATAGGTGTTGAATGGACGCGCTATCACCACAGGCAGGTCAAAGGCGTTGTAGAAACTCTTGGCAATAGCGTCGGCACCTATCTTGGAAGCCGAGTAGGGCGACTGTGGCTGACGGGGATGTCGCTCACTTATAGGGACAGCGATTGCAGTACCATAAACCTCGCTTGTGGAAGTTACCACAAGACGCCGCGTTCCGGCGTCGCGTGCAGCCAGGCACATGTTCATCGTTCCCTTGATGTTGGTGTCGACATAGCTCTCGGGTGCCACGTAGCTATAGGGAATAGCGATCAATGCCGCCAAGTGATATATCGTGTCACAACCGGTAGCTATGCTGCGGCAGAATGATTGGTCACGCACATCACCGGTTACCACCTCGAGTCCCGGGGCTCTGTTTCCCTCGAGCCATCCGAGATTGTTGAACGAGTTATATTGTGCAAGTGCTCTCACCTTGTATCCGCGCGAAAGCAACATCTCAGTGAGGTGTGAACCTATGAAGCCATCGGCTCCCGTCACAAGCACCATTCCCTTATCCATATTGCATTTATCCATTTATCCCCATTTTTTCAATTCATATATATATGTGCCCGATGATGTCTCATATCTGAGCCTTATATTCCCCGATGTCAATTTGAGGACATCAAGATGGCTCACCATTTCAAAGTGGGTAACTTCAGTCCAGGGCCCTATGACTTCATCGCTGAAGTCGAGTGTAAGCACACCATCCTTTTCATTCCATGTCCCTATTGTGCCCGGAGCGCTATGTTCCACTTCATCAGGCACCATAATCATTACTATGTGACTTTGGAATTTCCATATCATTGCTGGCTTGGGATAATCAGGGTCCGGGTGGCCATCGAGCGTTATAGACTCCACGCGCCATGTTCCGAACCAATGACCTATGTCGCCGTTGTTGCGGGTACATCCACACAGCATCGCCACAGGCAGCAACATGACGACCATAAATTTAAAATCGCGTAACCGATCGCTTATCTTTTTCATAATCATCGTCCTATATTAAAGTCGGTGTGATATTTTACCGTAACGAGCGCTCCCAATGTATTTCCATACATTGTGCCACGGTCAATGCCCACTCTTGCTGTCACGGTCATAGCATCATTACACAAAGCTGGCTTGTAGGCCGCCTCTACCATCACCGAGGTGTCGTGAACCGCATTGATACGCGGAATGCGTATCGCGCCCCAACCCTTACGGTAGCCGCCAAGCACCCTGTATGTGAGACGCTCCCCTACCGACCCCTCGATACCCACGTGGAATCCTCTCACCACATTGTCCACATAGGCCATGAAACCATCCCTGTTATAGAGAGGTGATTTAAGGAACGGGGTACCAAGCGACATGCCATAGTTGGCATAAGCATTATAGGCATAGTTGTTGTAATAGTCATCGCCTCCATCAGTGTGATAGGGGAAATTGATACCTGGACGGTCGGCCGGATCATAATGAATCGGCCCAGACTGATTGGTGAAATCAATATATTCCACTACAACCCCATCAACTATCGAGCGTGAAGGCGAGCGGTATTCTATCCCCCATAAACCATCGAAACCGTTGAGAAAGCCAATGCCCGAACCTGTTTCCCAGGGTTTCTGCATGTAGGCCTTTACCGTTCCACGGTCATTGGGAAGTCTATAGGTGAACATCACATCCCATGCCCCCAGCGCGCTTCCCAGATAATAATCCTCATCGCCACCAGTAGGAAAGAACATTTTAAAAAATTCCTTCACCCCGGCCTTGTGTTTCATGACAGTTATAACTTCACCCTTTTCATAAACCGTTGTAGTTCCGCCGAAAAAGCCGGCCGTCTGCATTCCGACAGTCAACGCCAACGGCATGGACGACTTGCTACGGAAATAGCATCGCTTGTAAGTGTATAGAGAGCCTATGCAGGTGTGGTCGTTCCATAAATTGGCATGATTTTCAATCCACCCGTTGTCACTCATTTTGCCATAACTTATCTCACCTTGAATCTCAACCCATCCGTTGGTAAACGGAATCGGCTGGAAATCATCGAATCCCGCTCTCACCTGAGGTACCGGTCGAGCATTGGCACCTTCGACAAAGTCGCCCGACGACAAACGGTTGTTGAGCAATGCCGACTTGCTCTCCCACACTCCGGCCTGCAAGAACAAAGAGCGGTAATCGACGCGGCCATACAATTGCTGTACCCATGCTCTGGAGGGGTGCTGTCTGTTGCCGGTCCACTCTCCCAGAGCGGCAATATATCGGCTGTATACTGTACCCGAGCTATAGCCTCCCACCAATTCCAAGCCCCATTGATAGGACCATCGGTCGGTAAGTTTCTGACCTCCCGATACACCCAGATCAAGCAGCATGTTTGATGACTGGGTAATCTTACCATGGTTGTTGGAAGCTATATAATAAGGTGCGAACTCACCTTTACCGCCACCTCCCATGATTGACAGGTCAAGCGACATAGGATATTGGGCCTCAGCTATAAGCGCAGCCACCATCGTCAGGAGTATTGTAAGAGATATACGTCTTTTGCACATGTAGGTCGATTCTTTTCTGTTTATGGCTCACCCATTTTATTACAGGTGTTCCGTTTTGTCGTAACTCTCTATATGACGTCGTTTCTTCTCTTCAAATATTTCATTGATAGCGAAGAAAATACCCGATTCCTCAACATCGCCGAACTCATCATTGATTGCTGTCCCAAACATATGCATGGTAGGCGACAGACTCATATAGGCGTTGACAAGAGGGGGAATGTTATAACCACGCGCTCTCACCGCTCCGTTCAGTATACGATAGTCCTCCTTGAAGTCATCGCTTGTGAACAGTTCCTCCATGGCTTTGACATTATAGTCAACATGTAGCGGCTTTATCGGGCAAACCAGATTGTCGGGGTCAGGAAAATGCTTGCTCAGAAAATATAGTATCATGTCGCGGCACTCGCGTGAGTAGCTCGGGTACATGGTCATCTTGCCAAATAGATACTTTATATCAGGATTGATAACCGTCAGCGCCCCAAGACCGTCCCACAGGTTGTCAAGAGCGAAGATCGCCTTTGCTCCCATTCGTGACGACTGGTACTCCACTCTCACAAAAGAGCGGCCCAGCTCGAGCGTCCATGGCAGATAATTTTTTATGAAATTATCAGAGAAATGAAACATGTGACTTGTAGCGATGTGTGGGCGTCCCTGTTGATCAATCTCAATATCGGCACCTACGATAAAACGGTAGCCCCCGAGTATAAGCTTGTTGACCGGGTCCCAAACAATCAGTTGCTTACACGGTTTCTCCATTATGTCATACTCATCGATATCACACGATTTCCCCGTGCCTCCGCCAGCCAGACGGAAAGCTTGCTCACGCAACCGGCCTATCTCCTTCATCACATTAGGTGACTCGTGGGCATCGGTTACATATATATGATTGTTACCCTTGTTGGACGTACGTAAAAATCGCTCGGGAGTCAGTTCTGCCTCCAGTAGTTCCAACGGAATGGGTTCTATTATCTGTTCCTGCATTGTTGTATTAATATAACATTATGGCACTCATGCATTTTCACAAGGTGCCAATTGATAAACCACCTCCTTGATGTCAGCGGCCTGTCGGGTAGCTGAAGCACCCCCTTCGAGCGTCTCCCACGGTATATACTTCCCTATTGTAAGGATAAAGTGTGAGCCACGACACTTGAACACCTCGGCCGGCAGTCTTATCATCTCGATGTTGAACTTAAGTCCGATGCGAGTCCTCAGCCGTGCAAATTTATAAAAAAAAGATGAATTGTGTCCATTGAAATGGACCGGAATGATATCACGCCCATATTGTATGGATTTATTGACAAACATCTTTCGCCATTCCAAATCCTTCACGACACCATCTTTTCCACGGCGCGATACCAGTCCGGCAGGAAAAATTATCACCGGATTATCATCGGCCATGGCCTCGTCAAGATTACCCGAGGCAGTCCGCGACTGACCACCATGCTTATTTACCGGTACAAACGTGCCGCTCAATGGCTCAATCGCCATAAGCAGGTCATTGACTACGAATTTCACACCTTTACCCCAACGGCGGGTCGACCAATCGATTAACGCCATGCCGTCAAGGCCGCCCAGCGGGTGATTGCTCACAATCGTGACCCTGCGGTCAGCCACAGGAGGAAGGTTTTCCTCACCAATCGTTTCGACCGTGATATCAAGATGGTCCATCACCCCGCGGCAAAAGTCTCCATCGCGTAGCCCTCGACACTCTTCAAGCATCTCGTTCATCTCTCTCTGGCATATCACACGCTCGAGCCACGCTACAACAAAGCGAGGAATGTACTTATACCATCCCGGCAAACGCGTCTTTAGAACCGCGTCCAGGTCGATGCGCATCACAGCTGCATCTTTGTCATCGGCTCCCATCTCACTGTGTTGTGTTTTCTCCTGCGTCATATGGCCACAAAGTTACAAAACTTATCCTAAACTTTTACTTACCTATATTTGTATATAATAATAGATTTATAATTTTTTCTTAAATTTGCATTTCATAGCTACATAATAATCAGACAGGTCCAGAACATGTCTAAATCAAAATGAAATTATATAAAAATCCAAAATTCAATAAATTATGAAAACTACAAAGATTCTCGTGGCCGGTGGAATGGCCTTGTTGCTATTAGTTTCCAGCGGTTGTTCATCAATGAACAATACAGGTAAAGGAGCACTCATAGGTGGAGGTGGAGGCGGAGCCCTCGGTGCCGGTATAGGAGCACTCATAGGTGGAGGCAAAGGTGCCGGCATAGGCGCTGCCATCGGTGCCGGAATCGGTGCCGGTGCCGGTGCCCTCATCGGAAAGAAGATGGACAAACAGCAGAAAGAGCTTCAGGAACAGCTCGCTCAACAGGCTACTGTTGAGGAGACCACCGATCAGAATGGTCTCCGTGCCATCAAAGTCACATTTGATGGCGGTATCCTTTTCCCCACCAACGGCACCACACTGAGCACTTCGGCACAGGCCGACCTTGCACGCTTTGCCGCCTCCCTCAAGCAGAACCCCGATACCGATGTGCAGATCTACGGCTTCACCGACAACACCGGCACTATGCAGGTCAACCAGCGTGTTGCCACCGGACGTGCCGACGC
Organism: Clostridiales bacterium; assembly: GCA_023666645.1. Taxonomy (GTDB): domain Bacteria; phylum Bacteroidota; class Bacteroidia; order Bacteroidales; family Muribaculaceae; genus JAAVFS01. The sequence continues at coordinate 25,384 of JAMPBP010000010.1, read as the reverse complement.
TGTCCTTGTCGACCTCGTGAATTGCGGTATTTCACCCACACGACTCAGAGCCCAGGGTATTCCAATGGCCGACTATGTCGCTTCCAACGAGACCGCAGCTGGCCGCGCCCAGAACCGCCGCGTAGAAATCTACATCACTGCCAATGAGAAAATGATACAGCAAGCCGAGGCCGGAACACTCCAGTAAGAGCTCACAACTTACAATTTATCAATATTTTATTTAGATATGCCATGAGCATCATTGATGCCATGGCATATCTTATTTTTTTTTAAAGCCTGTCTCACAAGAAATGTTAACGATAGGGCGGCCAATTGTTGCGCAGTTTTATTCGTGCGAAGATGGAGCAATGCGGGCATTGTGACCGATAAACACGGATAAAATACATTTTTTTTTGTACCTTTGTTTGCTAAATGAACTGTTTTATTCACGACACCCTGCATTGAAACTTCTATATAAAATATTACGTGCTTTTATAGTGATACTTATCGCCCTGGCAATCACTATACCCATTGTCATGTATGTGGGGCTGTCGTTGCCACCGGTTCAACGCTCGGTAGCGTCGGTAGCCCGCGAGCGGCTATCACAGTTTCTCGGGGCCAATGTTGATATCGGGTCACTATACATTGCTCCATTCAACCGGGCGATGCTGCGCGATGTGACCATCACTATGGAATCACCAGTCGACACCGTGCTCACAATCGACCGTCTTGGAGCCGGAATAAGCATTTACGACCTTGTCTTCAACCGCGAGACCATTGTCAACTACATCGAGGTGGTGGGTCTTGATCTAAAAGTCACCCGCGATTCCACGGGCACACCGCTTAACATACAACCAATCATCGACCGCCTATCGTCCAAGGACCCCGACAAACCCGCCTCCGATTTCACCATGGCGATAAACACCGTGATACTTCGCGATTCCCGTGTGCGCTATGACATTCTCAACACTCCGGCGGCAATCCACGGGCACTTTTCACCCCACCATATAGAGATATCCGACCTTAACACCGACCTGCTGCTACCCACCGTGGGGAACAGCGGGGTATCAGCCGAAATAAAGCGATTCAAAGCTTATGAACACTCCGGACTACAGATTGATAATATAACCGGGGCATTTTTGTTTGCACCCGATAGCATCATGTGGAACAATGTATCGGTGACACTGCCTTCCTCCCACATCGCCCTACGTGATTTCTCAGCCGCAATTCCCGACACGGTAGATAACCCGATATCATTTTTAACCGATAACGCAATATTCGTAGGCACGTCGGCCGGATCTTCACTAACCCCGGCCGACCTTTCTCCCATATGCCCCATACTCCAACACTTTACATCACCGGTAAAGTTGCAGTTATCGCTCGACGGTATCATAAATGACGAGTCTCGTGTGCTATTCAAGGCCGATGCCGCGAGCGACGGTTTCACTCTCAATGCCGATGCACTGCTTTACAAGCCGCTCGACTCGCTCAACAGGGCCTTGCGATTGCTTGACATGAAAGGACACATCGATGCCGATCCCATTGTCAAGATGGCCGGCAACAATCCACGCGTGGCCGAGATTGCACGACTTGCCCAATATGTCGACATCGACATTCAACTGACAGCATCTCACTCTGAGGCTCGCACCGCTTCAGCATTGGTCTCGGCAGCCGGCGATATCACCCTCGATGCCATTGCCAGGGCCATAGACACGGCTTCACCTCGATATGACATAAATCTTGACCTCAACGATATACACTTAGGACAACTGCTCAGGGACACACGCTTTGATCTCGCCTCAGTCAACATATCCATAAACGGAGCTTTAATAGGCCACAAGCATGAGGGAGAGATTAAACTCGACATCAACCATTTTGACTGGCAGGGCCACCCGCTCGGTGACATCACAGCCAGACTTGCCACTATAGGACAGCAATATGACCTGTCGCTCAATTCCCTCGATCCCGCAGCCACTCTATCTCTCGGTGCTTCAGGCAACTATGGTTCAAAGTACAAAAGTCTCAATCTTCACACACGATTGGAACGAATCGATCTGGGCGAACTATTTCCAGAGAGCAACATAGCCAACACGGTAGTGCAACTGTCGGCCGACGCCAATTTGGCCGGAGACAACATCGACAACATAGCCGGAGACATTGCTATAACCGGAATCAGGGTACAGCAACCCAATACCGCTACACAGCTCACTCTCGACAAAATCCATATCAAAGCTGAGGACACAGTCGACAATCAGCGCTACATAAGCCTCGACAGCGACATACTCAGCGGTTGGTTGAGTGGAGACATATATTTCTCGACACTTGTCGACCAGATGCGTCAGGTAGCCATGCTGTCTCTGCCTGCGTTGAAAAATGAGACCCAGAAAGCCTCGCCCAGCGCCAACAGGAAATCCCGACGACAACCCCGGCCACTTTTAAACGATTTTTCCGGCCAGTTCAAAATTCATGACACAGAGGAATGGAGCGATATCTTGCACTTACCTATAAGCAATCTCGGAGAAAGCACACTTGACTATGCACTCAACACCGAGCTCAACTCCATGAGTATGTGCCTTTATGCCCCATATCTGCGACAAGGCAACAAACTTATTGAGAAAACGCGTCTTGAAGCCTTAATCAACGGAACCGACAGTCTGAGCAAACTCTCATTCACCACACGTGTCCCCACCCAGCATGGCCCATTGACTCTCAACCTTTCCACCAATGCGGTCAACAACATCATAAATACAGCTCTCAACTGGAACATTGAACGCGCCGCCCGCTATGATGGAGACCTCTCGCTCACAACACAACTCAACCGCATAAACCACAACCTCGCTGTCAAGGCAACAATCAATCCCGGCCAACTCACATTCAACGACTCGACATGGACCGTGAACCGCGCTACAGTCGATATCATGCCCGGAATTGTAAACATCAATGGAATAAATGCCCATCGATCCGGACAATTCGTCAAAATCGACGGCACCGCCTCACATATTCCCGATGATGCCATTGCCATCGATCTCCTCGGAGTAAACCTCGACTATATATTCGAGTCACTGGGTATAGACAAAGTTATGCTCGGCGGTGATGCCACAGGCTGCTTCTACGCCTCCAACCTATTCAGCAAGGAGCCACGGCTCACAACAGCCGGACTCAACGTCAAGAACATAAGCTATAACAAGGTGGTCCTGGGCGATGCTGTCGTCAAGAGCCGATGGGACAACGAGAGCAAAGGTATCACACTCAACGCTGTCGTCAAGCCCGACGGTGGTCCCAGTACATTCATCAACGGTGCAATTTACCCGCTCAACGACTCGCTCGACATCACATTCGATGCCCATGATGTCAATGTCGCATTCATGTATCCTTACATGCAGGCATTTGCCGGTGATGTGAGCGGACGGGCCTCGGGCGTTGCCCGGCTTTGGGGCAACTTCAAATATATCGACATGGAGGGCGCGCTAAAAGGCGACAATCTCAAAATCAAAATCGACTTCACCCAAACCACCTATTCCACCAACGACTCAGTGACACTACGGCTGGGAGAAATCTCGCTCAAGGATGTCACCATTCACGACATCAACGGCAATACCGCCAAACTCAATGGCAAGGTATGGCACAAATACTTCAAGGAGCCGGTCTTTGACTTCTCGATTACAGATGCCCACAACCTTCTCGTATACGATGAATCGGCAACACAGAACCCCGACTGGTATGGCCGTATATACGGTAACGGCTCGGCATCGATAAAAGGACGTCCCGGTGTTGTTGATATTGGGGTAAAGATGTCGACAGCTCCAGGCTCAACATTCACATTTGTGCTCAACGACCGTGAAGATGCCAGCGACTACACATTCATTACATTCCGGAACAGGGACGAACTCCTTGCCGGAAATATAGTCCAGCAGCAAGAAATCGACGATACCCCGAGCACAGTGAAACGCCTACGCGAGATGCTGGCCAAGAAACAGGAGGAAACATCGTCCGACTATAACATTGACCTTGTCATCGACATAAATCCTGATGCACAAATCAACCTCATCATGGACCCTGTCGGTGGCGACCGCATACGCTCACGAGGCACCGGTGACATGCACATGACCTATGGATCGCGCAATAACGACCTGCACATGTATGGTTCCTACACACTCGAAAAAGGCAACTACAACTTCACCTTACAGGATATAATAATCAAGGATTTCGTTATCAAGCAAGGGAGCAAGATAACATTCACCGGTGACCCGTTCAACGCCCAGCTAAACATCAAGGCGGCCTACCCGCTCACTGCCAATCTGCTTGACCTCGACCAGTCGTTCCAACAAGACAAGGACCTCAACCGCACGACTGTTCCTGTCAACGCCATCCTGCAGGTAACAGGATCCCTGCAGCAAAACGATATAACGTTTGACCTCGAATTCCCCACCCTCACGCAAGACACATACCGCAAGGTACGTTCCATAGTGAGCACCGAGGAGATGATGAACCGTCAAATCATATACCTGCTTGCACTCAACCGCTTCTACACGCCCGACTATATGTCGGCCTCACGTGGCAACGAACTTGTGTCGGTAGCTTCCTCAACCCTGTCGTCACAATTGAGCAATATACTGGGTAGCCTCAGCGACAATTGGAATATCGCGCCTACTTTCCGCAGCGACCGCGGTGACTTCAGCGATGTCGAGGTCGATGTAGCGCTATCAAGCAGTCTGCTCAACAACCGGCTACTGTTCAACGGCAACCTCGGTTATCGCGACAAGTCGCTGAACAACACACAATTTGTAGGCGATTTTGATATCGAGTACCTACTCAACCGGGCAGGCTCACTCCGATTGAAAGCCTACAACCGTTACAACGACATGAACTACTATGTGCGCACAGCCGAAACTACCCAAGGTGTAGGTGTCTCATTCCGTCGCAACTTTGACAACCTGCGTGACCTTCTGAACTTCAACCGTAGGAAACGCCGTGACACCACAGCCACAACATCGCCAATACCCTCCACCAAACCATCGACACACATTGCCCATGGAGACACCATCGGTAGTAATCCAACAACACAGGACTGACAACCTAAACCGGAACACTTAATTAAGATATGACCACACCCTATCGTAATTTTGCCTTCATCAGCTACAGCCATCGCGACATGGAGGTAGCCAAATGGTTACAGAAACGACTTGAGGGGTTCCGGCTACCAACTCAGATTCATAACGATATCGAGGCCAATAGCCGTTACCTGCGTCCCATTTTCCGTGACCAGTCTGACCTCAGTACAGGAATACTCAGTGACGAGCTTCGGCGAAACCTGCAGGAAAGCAAGTTTCTCATACTGTTATGTTCAACCCACTCCTCTCATTCGAAATGGGTAAGCGATGAAGCACGGGCATTCGTCGAGGAAGGACGACTCGACCACATCATTCCTCTCATCATTCCTCATGGAGATAACAACGAGCGGGAGCTTTTCCCTGACTACCTCAAGGAATACTTCACAATTCACCCCCAGCAGGAACTGCTGGGCGTCAACATAGGCGAGATAGGAAAAGAGAAAGCGCTCATACGCATTGTCTCGCGCATGCTCAACCTTTCTTTTGACTCGTTATGGAAACGCCATCAACGCCGCCGCCGACTTAAAGCGATCATAGTGACATGTGCTACAGCCCTTACACTATCCATGGCTTATCTATTTGCATTGCCTGTAGATGTAAACGTGGAGATCGACGTGCAACAGTCCAGCCTTCCCACAAAGGGCGACATATCGCTATCGGTCAATGGTGCTGAATATACAACCCCAGTCGCTTCGCCACGGTTGGACACCGTGAGGATACCCGGCTATCACCGCTTCTCAAATTTAAGAGTGACCGCCGAGGCCCAATTCTTCCAACCCATCGACACCGTAGTTGACACAGGCTTAGGCATGACCCGCCACATAAACCTTTCACTAAGGCGTGACGATACATTTGCAATTTTTGCAGGAACAGTATATGACGATGATATTTCTCCACTTCCCAATGTATCTGTTAGAATAGGAGACTTTTCTTGTGTCACTGACGACAACGGTGTATTCAAGATTCAGCTTCCACTCAATCAGCAACAGGCCGAGCAACCTGTCACTTTGACCAAAGCGGGATTCCAATCCATTCAACGTGATGACGAGACTCCGGGCGGCCAGCTTAAATACATAATGCATCGGGAATGAAAAAACAACTTTACATATCATTACTACTTATTCTCGCTACTGTACTGTCGACAACGGCCCAGACCATAGAGCGAGGTTCGGTAAAGGAATATCATGGCAAAGAGCAAAAGACCGCTCTCGCCGGTGTCGAACTAATGATAAAGGGGGCGCAGTCAACACTGAGCGATGCCGATGGAAGCTTCACACTTCACTTCGCCACACTCTCACCGGGCGATAAGGTCGACTGCACCGATATATATAAGGAGGGATACGTAATTTTCAACAAGGACGCACTCGAGGCATGGCGCATCTCCAATAATCAACGTCCATTCACTATCATTATGTGCAAAGAGAGCGACTTCCGCTCTCTCAAGAAAAAATTCCACAATATCATCGAGAACTCCTACCGTCAGGAGTATGAACGTCAAAAAGGACTTGCCGAAAAACTCACATCTGACGCCAAGGAGCTCGAAAGCAAACTGAAAAAAATCGAGACCGATTATAACGAAAAACTCAGCAACATAAACACCTATGTCGAACTCTTCTCACGCATCGACCGCAGCGAGATGGATTCGATAGAGAGCCGGTCACTTGACTTCGTGGAGCAAGGAAAAATCGACGAGGCTATAGCATTGTATGAAGAGCTTCACATCTCCAGGCAAGTTGAAAACCAGCTGTCGAAATTCGACGCTGGGAATGAGATGCTGCAGGCTGCCCAAAAGATGGTATCGGAATCACAAAACGACCTGATGCTCCTCGTCGAGAAAATGCAGAAACAGATCGGTCTTTACCAGATGGGCGGCTCAGACTATGACAGCAAACGCCGTGAGCTTATAGAGAAGATCATTCCTTTACTTTACAAACTCAACCAATTCACCGGCGGCTACTACAACGAGACCCTGGGGCAGATGATCATAGCCCGCTCGGCTTGGAGAAACTGGCACGACCGTATCAACGACTTCAGGGAAGCAGCATCACTTCCCAGCGCAGCCGGCCTATTCACATTGGGAGATCGCATGGAAATGTGGCTCAAAGCCCAACCTGAGCTCACCGACAGCCTACGCCAGCTCTATACCAGGGCGCTCCAACTGGCCAACGGCAATGACAGCCTGAGCCAGAAATTATCAGCACGTTTGTTTCTCTTACCTATTGGCACAATCAATGGCAGCGATGGCAATGTATATCCTTTCGGTCTATGGAAAGGTGACACCGAAGCTTACCTGTGTGGATACGGAACATATGTTTCGGCCCATATCGAGGGAAATGCCCAGCTTCCCGACATAGTAACCTACCATGGTCGCGAATACCCCGTGACAGCAATTTCAAAAAACGCCTTCCTCAACAACAAGTCACTCAAAAGCGTTACATTGCCAGCCAATCTAAGGGTATGGGGATACGGGGCATTCTCTCAATGCACCATGCTCGATTCAATAACAGTGAACCGTCACCTCGAATACATTCCCCACGGTGATAACCTGAATACCATGTTGACATTACCTCATGGGACAGACCACCCTGAATGGATTGCCCAAAGGCTACAGTCACTATATGAGGAATATCCCGATCGGTCAAGCAATGCAAACGCAAAAAATGCATTGCTTCGAGCAATCATTGACCATTACATCAAAAACAAGGATAAAGCATCGGCTGCATTTGGCTACTCCGAAATTACAAAGAATATGCTGGCAATCGGCGATACTCTCTCTGCTTTAAAAATTGCAAAAGAAGGGGTGAGGCTCACCGGAACCCATGCCGAGGGCTCACTCGCCAATATTTATCACGTGATGGGCAACTACACCGAGGCCGAAAAACACTACAGCAAAGCAATGAAGACACCCGGTGCCGAAACGCTGAATCAATATGCCTATCTCATAATGGACCCCTCTTCACCACTATATGACATGGCAAAGGCCCGAAACCTGCTCCAACAAGCACTTGACCTCACCATCGATGATCCTGTGACCCATTCCAATATTCTCGACAGCATGGGCGAATTGTACCTGTTGCAAGGCGATGAACGACAGGCCCGGGCATACATGGAGAAAGCATTGGAGATAAATCCCCTTTTGTACAAAACAACACATTCACGGCTTCACGACCACTTCTGTGACTCCACCGACTCTCCAACCGCTGTAAACCAGCCCACCTCAGCGGCCGATAACGAACCAACCGACTCAGTATCAAAATCACGCGAAACCAATCTAAGGGATTATGTCAATCTTATCACACTTATAGCACGCAACGAGCATGAGACACCCGACTTGGAAAATTATCCGCTCCCTCAATATGAGGAGGCACTTTCCATCGGTATCATATCAATGCAATTCCTGATACGTGACAAAACTCCTGAGCAACTAAAAAAACTCCCCCTTGAATACATAGCGGCTGTAGTGACACACACTCTACACGCCGAACTCGCCGAAAGATACGACTGGTACAACGCGGCTACGGAGTCCTCGCAGTTCTCCACCTCTATCAATGGCGTCAATAAGAAACAGCTTAACACTATCTATTGCATCTATCTAACCGTTAGAGACCTATATTATATAGTCAAAGAGAATCCCGAGAAATACTCCGAGTTTATAGCCCCGCTTGAACAACGGTGGGACCTGTTCAAACAGGCACGCGAGGCCATGACTCTCGAGCAACAGGAATTCATGGACTTCTTTATGACCAGTGGTTCAACCGTCAAAGAAATAGAGCAACGCTTCGGGCCCACCGTTATTCTGCCGGCAATCAACATTATCGGCGACACCTACAGGAAAAACCAGCTCCCCGGTTATGGAATTGGAATATCGATGAACACGCTCAATAACGATTCAACCTCACAAGCTGATAGCGATACAGCCAAAATCGACAAGCAAAAACTGAACCAATGGCTCAATTTGGCAAAGGTTGTGGCGTCAATTGAGCAACAGAAAGCCCACGATGTAGGACTCGATGTTGAATATGATGAATGCCTGTCGATTGCCGCCATTGCCATTCAAGTAGTAATTAAAAATAAAACACCCGAGCAAATAGCCCGGTACGGGACCCCCTACTTGGCATCAGCGCTCAGCTTTGCGATTCGCAATGAGTTGGGAATAACTCACAATGATTATAAACTGGCCATAAGAAAATATATGTTCACAGCTCCCGACCCCGCCGATAACGTCAAAGCAACCAAGGCATCGGTCTACCATAATATCAAAGAGATATATTACACCATAGCCGCGCAACCCGACATATTCCAGTCACAGCCTGAGATTATCGAGATTATGAACAAAATAGAAATGGCACGTCAGGACATGCCGGCCGACACCCACCGCTGCGCCGACATCTTCTTCAGCAAAGAATCGACACCGGCCTCTATAATGGAATCGTATTCGCTGCAAGAAATAAGCGACATGCTCGATATCGTAAAAAAAGCGCTGTAGAGCAACAAATTCCACTTAGAGCCCATTTGATAAGGAATGGGCTCTAACATTAGTAATCATATAGCCATATGATTTAAAAGTCAAAGTTTTTTCCGACAAAATCGGAAAAATTCAATATTCTTTAATTATTTTTGCATTACATTAAAATAACTACAAACATCATTAGGCCAAATCACAATCTTTCTTCATATCGATGAACGAAATCTTCATAAGCTATAAACGCACAGATGAACAAGCAGCCATGCAGCTTGTCAGGACCATTGAATCTCAATTTGGTCAAGGCACATGCTGGATTGACACAAACGGCATCGAAAGCGGAGAATATTTCCGCGATACAATCATGCGCGCCATTACCAACGCCCGTGTCGTTCTATTCCTCATGTCAAAGACCTCAGTGATTTCACAATCATCAGCTCCAACATGGATTCAGAAAGAAGTCCTTTATGCTCTGCGCAAAGGAATACGCGTCATTCCGGTTTCAATCGACGGCACCTCGCTCTACAACTGTGACTGGCTCCTGTTTGAATGTGGCGAACTCGACTTTATCGATTGGAATATACCAAAGCAGCGCGAAAAACTCATCGGAAACCTCAGAAATTGGTTTGGTGGCAACAATCCACTTCCACCACAACCAGCACCATCGCCCATACAGGACAATACACCACAGTATCAACCCGAGCCTCCCCGACATTACGCCCCTGTGATGGTCGAGACCCAGCCTCTACCATTAAAGGCGACCAGTCGCCGCAATCTCGTGGGACTCATCATAAGTCTCGTGATAAGTGGTATCTCTACACTCGCAATGTTCATCGGACTCATCCTTGAGGGCGAAGCTCCCGAGTTGTCCGACATTTTCATTTTCACGTTCTTCCTCATGGTCATAGCTCTGATTGTAGGTATGATCAATCCTAAATTACTGGCGTTCAGCAAGCGCCCATTTGTGTTCATCTACCTTTACCCCATGCTCATGTTTCTAATGGCGGGGGGAGCGTGTGCCGAAGATGACTACGACTATTACTATGACGATTATTCTACAGAAGTTGTAGAAGAAGTAGTCGAGGACAGCTACTGAAATCCCCGCCCATAAAATCCGCTCTTTTCTCAATAAATCCCATACCATGGACAACAAACTGATAAATAGCAATCTCCCTACTGTCGATGACGATATATTTGACGACCTTGACATTCTGAACCCCGACTCAGAAGAGCCTCTTTGGGACAAACTCATTCAAAACATCATCGATGGAAAAGTAATTCCTGTCATAGGCCCCGAAATGCTCACCATCAACGGCAAGGATATCAACTCATTCATTATAGGTGGACTTGCCCGACGTATAGGAATGACCACCGAACCCCATAGTTTTTCGGAACTTATCTACTCGCCTGAATACAAGAACATGATTGGAAATCTTGAGCAGATTTATTATCAAGTCAACAATCTTTTCTCAAAGAAAATTTTTCCGGCTACACCAATGCTCAAGCGTTTCCTGGCCATACGCCAATTCCCATTCATAATCACCACAAGTTATGCTCCTATTGTGGAACAGACTATGAGTGAGATATGGAAAGATGAACTGCGCGTGATGTGTTTCAACAATAACCCCAGTGAGAACGATGATATCAAAACCGGTACCGACCTGCGTAAACCTACTGTCTACTACATGTTTGGCAAAGTATGCAACGGAGCAAAAAAATATGTACTTACTGACACCGACATGCTTGACTATGTATCGGCATGGCTGTCGGGCGACAACAAAGCACGCCCAAAGAATCTATGCAATGAACTAAAGGACAAGTACCTGCTCATGCTGGGCAACAACTACAGCAACTGGCTCTTCCGATTCATATGGTATTCCATGCGCAAGTCCAACCTCGGGCAAGGAATGCTCGCCTACGACACCCTCGACGAAATGCTGATCAATTTCCTCGAACGCACCGAGACATTCACAAAGCAGAACACAGCCGATGTCATCGACCAGATTATATCACGACTGGAAAAGAAAATACGTGAAAACGAGAAGACCAAATTCAATAAACCCGAAGAAGATACCGACATCTTTATATCATATTCCCGTCAAGACTCAACAATAGCCGAGAAACTCTACACTGCTCTCACTGCCCAAGGAAAACGAGTGTGGTATGACCGCAACAATCTTACCGATGGCAGCAATTTCATGGACGAAATAAAGAAAGCGATACGCACATCCAAATATTTCATTCCCATTCTCACCCCTAACATAACAAAAGAGAAAGATGACTCCCACGTTTACCGCAATGAGTGGGACACAGCCATCGAAGTAGCCATCAGTATGGGACGCACATTTATCATTCCTCTTGCCGTGAATGGATTTGATTTCTATAAGGCAGCTATTCCCGATAAGCTGCAACAACACAACGCTCTGTTTTTCTCCGATCAAGACGATGTGGATTCAGTTGCCAACCGCATCATACACAAAATGAATCAAGACTGACACTTATGGACCACGCTCGCAACAATAACCCATGGCTGGGACTCGAATCATACAATGAGGGTGAGATTCTGTATGGACGCGACGATGACATACGCGACCTTATACAATGTGTTATCAATGATGCCGACACTCTCCTCTATGGTAAAAGCGGCATAGGCAAATCCTCAATTCTAAAGGCCGGCATCTTTCCCGCCGCACGTCGATACGGCTATATTCCCGTGTGGGTGCGCCTGTCACACAAGGAAGACAAGGACTACCTCGGCCAGCTTAAGGAATCCATAGCCGAGGCTATGGGTGTCACGCTCGACCAAGCCTATAGGCAAGGATTCATAAGAAAAGTATTGGAAGCCAAGAATTCCGCACATGAATCCATCTATGAATTTTTCCACCGACACACATTCCACAATGCCGAGGGTGAGAGAGTCAAATTACTTCTTGTCTTCGACCAGTTTGAGGAGATATTCACGCTCCAGGACAATGAGCCTCTCAAAAAGAAATTCTTCTCAGAAATCGCCGACGTTCTCAACGACATAATGCCTGACTCCCTCCAGCAGAGCGATGGCAACGCTGTCAATGACACACCCCAAACCGTAAATATCGACAATGACAACATTGATGACATCTTTGACGATATCGACCTGGGAATCTCATCGGCATTACCACAATATGTCAACGACAATACGATACATTTTGTATTCACGATAAGGGAAGACTTCCTCTCCGAATTTGAATATTACACAGCTCCAATACCATCACTCAAGCAAAACCGCTACGGATTACGACCCATCAATGAGGAGCAGGCTGCTCAGATTATCCTGAGACCACGTCCGGGACTCATAGATATCAATGTCGCAAAAATAATCATTGAGAAAGTAACCGGCCGCAATGATTTCGAACTTGATGGAATCCCTGAGATTGAAGTCGATTCAGCCGTACTTTCACTATACCTCAACCGTCTTTATGATGCCAATACCGGGTCTACCATCACAACAAGCCTTGTTGAGCAAAAGGGTGGCGAGATAATACACAATTTCTATATCGATGCAATATCGAGCGTCACGGAACACACCACTGAGTATCTTGAGGACAACTTGCTCAATGGTCAGGGCCGGCGCGACAATATCACCATCTACGATGCCATCAATTCAGGCGGAATCACCGTCAAGGAGCTCAACACATTATGTGAGGAGAAGAAAATATTGCGTAAGTTCAACTATGCCGGAGTACTCCGCATCGAATACATTCACGATATCCTTTGCTCGGTAATAAAACAGCACAAGGAGGACCGCGAGCAAAAGAAACTTATCGAGGCCGAGCACCGCCGCCAGGAAGAAGAAAAGAACCATATCCTCGCTGTAGCCAAAGCAAAAGCCGAGCAAGCCAAGAAGCGCAACCGACGTATCCTCACATGGACCTTCTCCATCATCGCCGGTATCACCATCATAGGCCTCGGGGTCTTTGGCTACATATACCATGACCGCATAGGAGAGCAGAGTGCCTATTACTCCGACTTCACCCTTGAGAATGGCTGGCCGGTAGGCGTAGGACAAGAACTACAAAAGTCACAGCGCGAAATAACGCCGCTTTATTACCGGCTGAGCAAGAAGGGTGCCGGCAGTCCACACTACACCGACGTCGAGGCCATGAGCTCAACAGGCTCACTCTCCAATACTCCCAAATTTGAAATCTTCGGCATCAAGCGTGCCTCATATACCGATCCCGTAGCTCTCGCCTTTGAAGAAGACCTGAGTAAAGTCGTCTCATTGAAGTTCACACGCAACGAGGATGGCGCTGTAGAGCATATCAACGCCCTCGACAAAAACTCGGCTCCGGTATTCATTCTCTCCTTCTTCCATGTCAACAATAGCCCCAACGAGATAGCCTGGGTGAACTTCCTGCAGCCCGACGGACGCATGAAACCGCTTTCTCAGAACGGTGTGGACCGCATCTATGTGGTTTACGACTCCCTGCGGCGCATCGACTCCTACATGTACTACGACAACCAGCGCATCAGGACCGATCTCAATCATGTTTTCGGCCACAAATTCCTCTATGATGGCAGCAATGGCAGCAATACTGTTGTCGACATTCCCCTCGATAAGTTCGGCATGCCATTTTTCCACTCGGGAGCCAACGCCATGGCAACAACAATCGCCGGTGACAGTATAATAACCCACTACAGGTATTATACTCCCAATGGCAATTTCAACGACTATGCCAATGCGCTCAACGACCATGGTATATGGAAGAAAGTTGTCACCAGCTCTTCAGCGGCCTACTATAACGACACCGATAACCCACAGCAATATATCCGGGCGACAATTGACCGTGATCGCTATGGTCGTGTAACATCGGTGAGACTCAACAGCGACATACCACCGGCCGGGATTCCTACAATCCATGAATTTGAATATTCCACTCAGGGCAATGATCTGGTAAGAGAGGAAAAACTAAAAGCCGACGGGAAAACCCTTTGGCAATCATCACGCGACTCCATCTCAAAAGCGATCTATACATATGACAGTGACGGCAGTCGAACCAATACCGAACTATACACCCCGACAGGCCGCATTTACATCAAGCGACACACCGCCACGGCCAATGCGACTGTCGATGAGACCGAGAATCGCCTTACCATCCCGGCCCAACCTTACAAGATGAAGATCGACTCCATCAACGGCAACTATACCTACAGTGTTTTTTACGGGAAAGATCGTCAACCCATCAACGAGACAATCTTCTTCATGGAAGGATACGAGCAACCGGTCCACAAAATTGTGACCCGCGTGGATAGCTCAGAGGTATATACCGACTATTATATTGTGGACAATTCAGGCGAGATAGTGCCCGTAACCTATGATGAACAGAATGGTTATATCAGGTCGGTAAGCAGTAAGTATGAGGCTTTTGACTCGCAGGGGAATATCATAAAACTACGGTTATTCGACCTTGAGGGGAATATCCACAAGTCCATGATGTATGGCTACAAAGATGGTCACCGTGTATCACGCTCGGCTATGGGCATCGACGACACTCCGGTGAGAGCCCCCGAGTGGGAGCAGGATGCATTCGGTTATTACAGCATACAACTGCTGCTCAACGACCGCAATGTACTTGTGGGTATAAGGCCGGTCGATGAATTCATGGACAACAGCATCTTCTACGACCCTTATCCTTCAGGTCACAAAAGCAACTATACCCAGTGGGTATCGCATAAGGCATTTCTTCCTGATAACGTGTTATACCAGGTGTCCGACTCCATTAAAGTCAACGCCAACCGTGCCTCAACAACACCAGAATACATATACTACTTTGCCGATGCCACCGATATCTCACACTACACCGTCCCCTACCTGCACTTGACAAGTAAAGAGTCGCCATTGTATGCAGCCGGTATGAAAGATGGCGACCGCATCATAGGCTTGGACTATTGGAAATATAACCCATCACTCACGGGATTTGACGTGGCATGGGAGTCACTTTCAAAGGCAGGGCATCACACGGTCAAAGTGCTTCGTCCTCAATCTGATTCCCTGGCGGTCATGTCATTTGACATCTCGATCAAGGCACCGGGAAATAATCTACATGCCCGCACCTATAACTACAGCCTCACCAACACTGAACTGAACAGATTTAAACAGGCATTAAAACAATGAGAACATTCATCTGTCAACTTTTTACACTTTTCATCTTAACAGTATCAGTGGGCAACATATGCGCGCAAAGCAAACGTATACGCATCATTGCTCCCGATTCAACCACCGTCTACGAGGCCTCACGACTCAACCTCAACGACATATTTTCAGAATCGACAAAGGAAGGCGACAAAGTTGCCAACGACACTGCCTACTACACAAATATCGTCCGCCGACATTCCTGGCTGGTGGGGACAGGCGACTCTCTTTCACACGATGAAGCCCTCAAAAAGACTCTCTATTACAGGTTGACAATGAAAAATGAGAAAGGTTACTGGCAACACATCGAGGCTATGAACAGAGACAACCACACCTATACAAATCAATACATGTACTTCAAGAACTACGACCCCGACAATTCCATCAGGCAAGACATCGACAGCATATGCCAGTGGTTTCAGTTTGCCGATTTTGATGGAGAGACAATACTTGAAGAGCGTTCATATGACAGCACCGGCAACCTATTGTTCTCGCTTCAATTCAACCGTCTGCCCGACAACCGCATAGTAGCGTCCTACAATGACAAACGCGGCCTACCTGTCGACTTTGACAATGACTCTCGGTATAAGCATGGGCATGTGGCATTGATTACATATAACTCATCTGGGCTCGATTCATGCATAGTCTATCTTGACGGAGCAGGCAACTCTCGTCCTTCCGAGCTGAAAGTCTATGAAAAACGGATACAATACGACGAAAACGACGAAATTATAAAATCCTCCTATCACAACCCCGCAGGTGATCTCATGGACACCGATGGAGGGGTTGCATACTACACCTACACTGTCGACCCCGAGAAAAACACACTGACACGAAGCAATTACGACCACAATCATAATCCTGTAAAACCCCATTATAGTTCCGATATACTTGATAATTTCCAAACCAAAGTGTGGTATATGGATAAAGATGGGAATGTAACTCAAATTGCCCATTTCATCATGGAGAATGGCCAACTTCTGAAAGATGAAATCTCAAATATACATCGCATAACGTTCGCTCCCGACGGAAGCTACACAATTTTTGACATTAACGACAAGGTTACATATTAGAATGAAAAAATCAATATATACAGCCATTCTGTTGCAGTTGATCGCAGTTCTCTCTTTTAATGTCAAAGCTCAACGCATCAGGCCTGACGACAATCAGCCAACTGCTGTCACCCAGTCTGTTGACACTACGGTTCAGGTTAAAACTGAACCCGATACCATATATGCCATCTCTACCAAAAAACAGCACGGCTGGTTCTGCCCCCTTGAAATAATCAATAAAGAGGATGCCGGCAAGTACTCACAGGTGAGACTGTTTTCCCGGAAGAATGCTGCTGGCAACTGGTGCCGCATGGAAATTTTCAATGGCCACGGTCAACCCATAGGCGGTATCTACGACCCTTACATAGTCAAGTCATCGTCGAAGACCGACTCGCTTGCCGATGCACATTGGAAAGAGATAGCCAACACCGGTTGCAGGTTTGACATGATAACCGACCCTTCAGGGAAAAACGTAGTCCAGGAACGCGCCTATGACACTTCGGGGCAACTCATATACTCATTCTCCACAACACCATTGGACTCCAAGGGGAAAGCATTTGTAGGGTCATATAAAGATTTCATGGGGCTGCCTGCCGAGATGAGAAGTTCCGACAATTTTTCCTACGGTACTCTCGTTTACATCGAGCGGGACCGTTGGGGCAACGATTCACTCGTGCAACACATTGATTCGGAAGGATACGTAAAGCCCAACTCTGACGGTGTATACAAGGAGATCTTCATCTATGACGAGAATGGAAAATGCCTACGCAACTTGTCTATGAACGACAACGATGAGCTGGTTATCGACGCTGTAGGCAACTGTGGCGTACAATACGAATATGACGACCTCAGGTTAATCAGGGCGACATACATGGACAACCTGTGGCAACCCATTGCATTGGCGTCACAAAACGGTGTGATTACCAATGAATATATATACGATGATTATGGCCGTTTAATCGAGTCACGTAACTTGGATGCCGACCACCACCCCACAGAAAATGCATTGGGAACATATCGTATAGCATTGAAACTCAATAATTACGAAGAAGTAATTGAAGTAACGGCCTATAACCTTGCCGGCCATCTATCCCCCATTAACCAGTCAGGCATATGCCGTATACAAAACTGTCTCGATAATGCCGGACACACTCTTTCGTCCCACTTTTTCGATTCTGAAAACAACCCCATTGAAAGCGACATCTACTCATCATCAGTATATTATGAATATGACTCATTAGGCAACCTTATCGCTCAAAAATATTACAAGTATGTCGATGAAAAGGAGATTCTTGACTATTATACGACTACCGATTCAGTTGTTTACTACGACAATAGCAGTTTTATTCAAATGAGAGATAAATACGGCCGCGTCATTAAAAAAGAATATCTCAATTCCTCTGGCAAGTATGACTCTGACTATGATTATCCACTCGAAAAATATTATTATGATCTGTCGGCCGACTCGCTTGGACTGGATCCCGCTCTCGGATTGGGGGAACGGGTCAACCTTGTCATAGGATACACGCCCAACCTTGCCTCCCGACAGGAAATGATATCCCAAATCGATGGCTCCCGAAAAATGTACCGTACATTCATCTATGGCAACAAATTGACCGACACATATCTTTTTGAGACCGATGCCAATGGTAACTACTGGCAACAGGATATAAGTGCATTGGGTCGGTTGTCGCGCAACGGAGGGACATCTTCTACAAGATTTTACCAGATAAACACTGTCAACTCGCTCAAGGGTAAAATTCAAGCAATCATAGGTCATGACGAATATGGTGAACCTGAATACATTGACGGTTATAACTCAGAGATATATTGTCAGGAATTGCTACTACCCAATGGTGAGAAAATTTTTCTTGATGAATTCAACGTGCCTAAAAATCCCAATGACATGTTGGCTTTCAGGAATTACCTGCCCAAATTCTTCAGTATCGAAGTCTCAACCCCCGAGGCCTATTCCCTCGGTATCAGGGACAATGATATAATTCTCGGTTGGAACGGAGAACAATTTGACAGCAAGCTTCCTGATGCTATTTTCAAAAATAACGGTCATCTGAAGGAAGTGACCGATGCAGCTATCGAAAAGGAATTGACCCTCTACCGCATAGACCCCACAACACTGCAACCCTCGATAGAGACTGTGACCTTGCCACAGGGAAATATCGTCGATATGGGCATCAGGATGCACTGCATTTACCGCACAGCCCGCCAGGTAGCCCGTATGGACTCGACTCTCGCATCCCGTCCCGACATTATCTTGGGCAAGCACGACCGTGACTCTGATTCCGAAAGCATCATAATCATGCGGCCCATCGATTTCAAAAGTTATGATTCAACACCTTTCTCGACCCAAATAGGAAGATTTGTTGTCGTGGTAGGTTTGCAACTTCTCGAGTATCCGGCACTGAAATGGCAGTATGGCGATGGAATAAACAAGTTTGGAAATGTTTTTGATATAAGGGTCAATGAGAACGTAACCTTTGATAAAGAACCTACTCTGAGAGTTTACTACACTGCCGACGGGCAATCCATCACACACACCGACTTCAATAAAAATATCAACTGTCACTGCAATGATATGTTGATTGATAAAGAAAGTATGAAACGGCTCAGTAAAGCATTTGATAAAATCAAGACAATCGACTTCGCCAGGGAAAACTTTAATCTCGCAAACATAAAGAAGATGTCGCCCGAGGCTCGTGATTCAATAGCCCAGCGTGCCGAGGTATACTACTTTGCCGATTTTGACAGCATCTCATTTCCCATTTACAAGAATCTCGCCAAAGCGGGTTATGAAAAAATTTACTCAAATTTAGCACTGAGCTACATCAATGGCTGGGGTACACCTGTCAACTTGAAAGAAGCTCAGAAATACGCTCAAAAAGATTATGAAGTATATGGTAATACATATCCTTTGATTGATTTGGCAAAAGCCTACATTAACCAGAATAAACCTGATAAAGCAGAATCGATATTATCGGTTATCGACTCTACATCCTACGCCTTTGACATGGGTCAATTATACTGCGGTGACATCTCACTCGCCCGGGGAGACTCACTGAAGGCCGACGAATACTATATCCGGGCATTGAGATATTGCAAAAGCATTGCCCGTGATAATAAATCGGCCGAAATATTGACACGAATCATTCAGTTTGGCAACGTTGACAAAAAAATGTCCATAGCCTATGATATTGCCGTAGAAAAATATGACAACAGAGAATATAAAGCAGCCCTTGAGTTGTTCAAAATCCTTGTCTCACTCGGTAACACCAACCCTGTAAGGTATATATGCAACATATACCTGCGTGGTCTTGATACCGACATCGACACAGAGAAAGCTGAAGAGTATGCCACAATAGGCATAAATGACAACAACGACCTGGGCATGTACATCACAGCATTGTACCATCACGACAACGGTGATTACAAAAAAGCAATTCAGTATTTTGAGAAATGTCTGTTCCAAAATAAATTTTTGGCCAAGTACAAAATAGCACAGATATACCTTGAACCCCAATATTATGCCAACAGCAAAGCCAAAGCCACCGACGCTCTTTTGGAAGCTACCCTATGCCCAGATATCTTGCCTAACCGTGAGACCCTATTGTCTGATATTGTCAGTGAACTCTACCAACTTTCTGAAACGCCATCCCTGCGGGAAACTGCCCTGAAGGCTCTGTTCTTTGCCGCCTGGGAGTACTATTTCGGCAAACAATATACCGAAGCTCTCAAACACTTGAAATACATCATGAATTCAAGAGCCACTGTAGTAAACGAACACAGTGCCTTCGGTCGTATGTATTACCGCACATCCCATCAGGAACGCCAGGAACTCACCACCGACACCTATAATGACTTCATTGCAACCAATACCGTGTTGATTCATGTCCCCGATGATGTTGACGTAGATTCCCCTTGGGCCAAATACAAAGGAAAATACATGTATCTCCTTGCAATCGACGATGACTGGAACCTGTCAAAGACCGGGGATAATTTATTTGATTATATAAAAGATAAAAATAGATTTGTAATCAGAACAGTAGCCAATGGTGTCGGGACCATGGATGCCGAGATTCCCAACTATTCATGGATTGAATTCTATCACGAGGGGGAGACCAAAGTCAATTCCCTCATCAATGAATACCGGGAATGGAAGGAGAAAAATGAACTTATTTAAACTTATTGATACGTTAAGATTTGAGCATATTCACTGCAACCTTTGGTAGTAGACTAAATCCTCCTCGACAAGCTCAGGGTGGAAAATCTTGATTAGGTCGCGGAGTACAATATCGGGGTTCACTACGCCCGATTCAAAATAGTCGTTGCCACCCGATTCATTGGTGAGCCTATTGTTGTTGTATACCTCTCCGCGGGTAAAACAGAGTGCATCGGTAAACTTGGGACACATTCCCTTGACATTGTCGAGCGTAGATGCTGTTCCTACATTTATCCACATATCGGCAGCCGAAACAAGTCTATAAGCTTCCTCGAGATCTATTGCAACCGAGGCGTTGCCTCTGTTCTTGTCATAGACATAACTGCCCCCGGCATCATCTATAAGTCTCACCGCATAACTGTCGACCGATGGCATGAACCAAGAGTCGCCATATGGTGTATTAACCATCACCTTTGGAGCTGACTTCCCCCTTTCCTTGACCATATTTTTAAGATTGTTGTAACGCTGAGGAATCCCGGCAAATAGTTGTTCCCCCTCACTGCGCATGCCCACAACCTCCGACAATGCCACAAGCCACTCGGCTTTTCCAAGCGGGTCCTCCTCGATATAGTCGCCCACATACATGAACGGGATTCCAAGCTCCTTGAGCTTTCCCTCCATTACACTCGCTCCTTTCACGCCATACAACAATACGATATCAGGATTGAGCGAAAGCAGCAACTCATAGTTCACATTTCCCTCATAACCCACATCTCCAATACTCGCACGCCGCGACCGTATTGATTCATTTGAGATAAAATCGAGCCCCGAGACACCGACAATCCTGTCGACGGCACCTATCGCATCGAGCATGGCGACATGGGTCGTCGACATCACAACAACACGTTTTGCGTCTCCCTGCAACACCTGGCCGTCAAAACCATCGGGAGCGGCCTCCCCTCCTCGGGCTATGAACAGCTGAGTGGTCACATCTTCGGCTCCCTGCCACGGATTCCTTACCGATATAATCACGTTTTCTTTCCCCTCGGCACCCATTATGTCGAAACATGATGCATAAGCGGGAGTATAGATTTTCATGTTGTAATCCCCAAGCTTGGACGCGTTGCTACCATTACACGAAGTACATATCAACCCGAGCATGACGATAAAAGTCAATATCATATGTGCTGCTTTCATAAAATCTTGGGAGGCGTTATATTAATCATTATTACTATTGACCGAGATCACCGGCAACGACCAGTTGAAGCGAATGGCAAGCATCCGCAAGGCTATGACCACTATGGCACAGGCACATTGATTGATTATAGGATCATTACTCATAAGACCAACAAGCCAATAGGCCACACCACCGGCTATACAAGCCGTGGCATAAATATCTTTACGGAAGAACAGCGGCTCCTCATTGATCAGAATGTCACGAAGCACACCACCAAAGGCACCGGTTATCATACCCATAATAATGGCTACCCACATGGGATAACCCACTGCGAGCGACTTCTGTATACCTATGACCACAAACAAAGCCAAGCCCACCGTATCAAAGATAAAGAGCATGCGGTTATGGCTTACGAGCACTTTTTTGAACAGTATGACCACCAGCAACGATATGGCAGTCACCGACAGGTACATAGGGGTTTGCATCCAGAACACTGGGATATCGAGCAACAGGTCACGCAGCGTTCCGCCACCTATGGCGGTGACCAGACCCACCGTGTAGGCTCCAAAAAGGTCAAAGTTCTTATACGCGGCAAGCCTTATTCCACTTATGGCAAATGCTATGGTGCCGATTACCTCTATTATGAACAGAAACATATCTTCCATCACCTTATCCCTTTATTGTACTACAGCCATCGGTCTACTCCATAGACTTGCTCTTAGACGCTTTGTTAAAATATCGGCACACCGACGTCAAGCCGCAGTCCATGCAATCAGGCCGGCGGGCCTTACATGTATAGCGGCCATGGAGTATCAGCCAATGGTGAGCCCTCGACAACTTGTCGGGCGGGAAATGACGGCATAGCTCACGCTCGGTTTCAAGCGGTGTCTTGCTATTGGTGGTGAGCCCAAGCCGCTCGCTCACCCTGAACACATGGGTATCGACAGGCATAGCCTGGCGGTCAAAAGCCACCGCAAGCATCACATTGGCTGTCTTGCGACCAACCCCGGGAATCTTGAGCAATGAATCCATGTCACCCGGAACCTCGCCATCATATTCATGGACAATCATCTGGGCAGCTCCGAGCAGATTACGTGCCTTGTTATTAGGATATGATACGCTCTTTATGTACTGGAAGATCTCATCGACAGTGGCCTGCGACATATCGGCCGCCGTAGGGTAAGCCTTGAACAGCGCGGGGGTAATCATATTCACCCTCTTGTCGGTACACTGAGCCGACAATATCACGGCCACAAGCAACTGAAAATTATCCTCATAGTGCAACTCGGTCTCGGGAGTAGGCATCGCATGCTCAAAATACTCCACTACCGCCTCATATCGTTGTTTAACCGTCATATAATTCCAAAAGAACAGAACACTTCCCGGCTACATAGCCGGGAAGTGCCGAAAGTCGTTATATCAGCATTTCACTCAATGGGCCGACTTGAACTCCTCGAGGAAACGCACATCATTTTCTGAGAACATGCGCAAATCCTTCACCTGATACTTGAGGTTGGTAATACGCTCCACTCCCATACCCAGTGCGAAACCACTGTATACCTTGGAGTCAATGCCACACGCATCAAGTACATTGGGATCGACCATACCACACCCCAGAATCTCGACCCAGCCTGTGCCCTTACAGAACGAACAGCCCTTTCCTCCACATATGTTGCATGAGATATCCATTTCGGCCGATGGCTCGGTAAATGGGAAATAGCTCGGACGAAGCCTTATCTTGGTATCGGGAGCAAACATCTCTCGTGCAAAGTACAGGAGAGTCTGCTTAAGGTCGGCAAACGATACATTCTTGTCAACATACAGAGCCTCCACCTGATGGAAGAAACAGTGGGCACGGGCCGAGATTGCCTCGTTACGGTACACACGGCCCGGGCACACGATGCGGATAGGGGGCTGAGTGCGCTCCATCACACGCGACTGAACCGACGAGGTGTGGGTGCGCAACAAGACATCCGGATTGCGCTGTATAAAGAACGTATCCTGCATGTCGCGTGCCGGGTGATCCTCGGCAAAGTTAAGCGATGAAAACACATGCCAGTCATCCTCTATTTCAGGTCCCTCGGCCACCGTGAATCCAAGTCGGCTGAATATTGAAACAATCTCCTCCCTGACAATCGACAATGGGTGACGGGTACCCAATCGTAAATCGGACTGTGTGCGGGTCAAATCCATTCCATCAACATCGCCGTCGCTTGTCTCAAGAGCCTCGCGCAACGAATTGATGCGGTCGGTAGCGAAGTTCTTCAATTCATTTATAGCCTGGCCTACGGCACGTTTCTCCTCAGCCGGAACGCTTCTGAAATCGTTCATCAGCAACGATACAGCGCCCTTCTTGCTCAGATATTTGATGCGAAGCTGCTCTACCTCATCGGCATTGGATGCCTGTAGTGATGCAATTTCCTCGCGCAATGATTTAATCTTATTAAGCATAATCTTTAACCGGTTATATTTGACGGCAAAGATAATCAAAAATAGCCAATCACCCAAAAAAGCTACTCCCCATATTTCCATCTTCGACCTTAATCGTCTCCTTCAAATAGAGAGGATCAGCAAAAATCATATAAACCCGCTTAGAATAAGACAAAGCTCATTGATACAATCTCCACATATAATCCTAAAGTCATCAGCCATAATAACAGATAATAGCATATCTAAACGAAAACTAATTCACCATTTTTACCAAGCATATGGAAAATTTCTCTCCCGGAAATCTTCGCACCTTTAGAGCCTGTCTCATAAAATCGCTCGCCCATACCCGCCCCCTCGTCCGCGTGATTTTATGAGACAGGCTCTTAGAAAGGATAATATTCATATATAAATATGAATCTATGATTTTAGTTTGCAAAGGTGCATAAAAAATATCGAATTTTATATGTACTTTTGCAGATAGAATTAACGATAAAAATTTGAAAATGACCATTAGCTAACAACAAAGATATGCAACGAAAGCCTAAAACCTTTGGGATCTCTCATACAGTCGTTACAGGCTTTGGTCGGCCTTCAGATGCTGTGTGAGAGTTTCTATTTTTGATAATAAAGTTATCATTAGTTATGAAGCCAACTAAGAATAGAATCGACTGTTATGGTTGCAAAAAGCTTTTGCATTAATGGATATGAAGATGAATCCGCAGATCAAACTGCGGTGCGTTGTTGAGCATATCACTTACCAGAATCCGGAGAACGGGTGGTCGGTG
The DNA here is from genome assembly GCA_023666645.1 of Clostridiales bacterium. Classification (GTDB taxonomy): domain Bacteria; phylum Bacteroidota; class Bacteroidia; order Bacteroidales; family Muribaculaceae; genus JAAVFS01. The sequence goes on along the minus strand of JAMPBP010000010.1, from coordinate 45 downwards.
ATGAAGGTTAAGGTCAAGGGGTATGACAACCTCGTGACTTTGACC